>CBDFJF010000002.1:0-4141828 GCA_965248265.1 Candidatus Latescibacterota bacterium | reverse complement strand
TCAAGTTCGGGTGCTCGGTGCTGGAAGAGGCTCAAGCGGCGGCCAAGCCTGAAGACAGTGGATACGGATTCTTCAACGAGAAGGGCGAGTGGGTGCCGCTCACGAGTGAGGTGGAGAAGATTCCGGTCAGGCATAAGGACGTGGTGAAGGAATACACGGAACTGTACGGCCAAGCGTGGTGTGAGTGGATCGGTAAGCTACCACTATGGAAGCTGTTCCTGTTGGCCAAAGCACCCAGCCACATCGATCGCATGGCCGATGTCATCTTCGAAGGGGCGGCCCGGTACCGGCAGCCACAACGCAAGGGAGCGACTGAGGGAAACTGATCGAGCACCTGAGGGACTGCGTCCATCTGGTGATGGATGAAGACACCTTATGGTGCTCGAGTTGTCCCATGATCGAGCAAGTAGAGCATGCAGCCATTGAACAGACCTGTAGAGATTGCCGCGCCAGCGACCAAAACAAGGACGTCGCCTTTCAGGACCCGTACTTCCGGCGCATCTGGAAAGCGGCCCATCTCAAGGTGGCAGGCGTGCCGGTGATGGACCTGGCAACGACCCTGGACGATGTGTTGGCCATTCACACAGTGGAATCCGAGATGAAGCGCATAGCCCAAGATCAGGCCGAAGCCCAGGCGCGCAACGACCACGACGATGGTGGAGAGTATGAGGACGAGTAAAGTCGTCTTAGAGGCCGAATACGAGGACAATGCGTCGGACAACTTCGAGCGCAGTTTCCGTGGTATGCGTGGTGACATCTCTTCGACGGAAAAGACGGTTGCTCGCATGGAGAAGTCGTTCGTCTCCCTCAAGCGGGTCGTCATCGGTGCGTTCTCAATCGAAGTCGCACGTCGTCTGGCTGCCTTCGAGTTGGACATCGTCAAGCTCAACGATCAGGTCAACATCGCCTCGTCCTCGTTCGAGCGCCTGGCTCGCAAAGCGGGTACCGACGCGACGACTGAGCTGGCCAAGCTGAGCAAAGCGACGCAAGGCACGATCTCGGATCTGGAGTTGATGCAGCGCGTGGGCGCGGCGGTCGATGCGGGTCTCACCTTCGAGCAGGCCCGTACTGCCATGCAGTTTCTGCGCGCCTACTCGTTGGCTTTTGGCAAGGATTTCAACCAACTCGTGCAGACGATCTTCACCGGACTGCAGCGCGGCTCGGTGCTGTTTTTGGACGACGCCGGCATCATCCTTTCTGCGACGGACAAGATGTTCGCTGGGCTGGGTGACCTGGAGAAGAAAACGGCGCTGGTGAATGAAGCCGTTCGGTTGATGGGCGAGAAGCTGAAGAACCTGGAGGTTCCCGCCAACAGTGCCAGTCTTGAAATCGACCGCGTCGCTGTGGCCTGGACGAATTTGAAGATCGCCCTGGGTGATCAGGACAGTGCGGCGGGTGGACTCCGACTGGTGACGGATCTTCTTAGCGCAGCCGAAGGCAACGTGCGTGCGTTCTGGGAACTGAACCGGCAGATGAACCTGATGGACATCAGCGCCAAAAACTTCCTGGGCATCGAGCTGAACGAGCGCCAGCGGCGCATCGAAGAGCAGCACTCACCTCAGATGAGCGAGCCGATGGGGTTGACCCCCGAGCGACCTCGGCGCTATGAGACGCAGCGACGCTACCGCACTGGCATGTTGCCAGGCATAACGGTTCACCCTGGGCGCGAAGAGGAGGAGCGAACTCCTCTGGGCGGCGGAATGCCCAGTCGCAACCTTGATGTCGAGGTGACGATCGGGCGCAAGAAGCGGGAGTTGGAACTCCAGGCGATCCAAGATCTGGACGCTCGTGCTCAAGCTGAGCTGCGGCGAGCACAGGCAGCCGAGTCCGCTCAGCTGCTGATGGACGGCGCGAACGATTTGCAGCTCAAGGCGCTGGGCAAACTCCATCTGCAAGAAAGACAGCGACTGACTACTGAGCAGGAGATCATCATTGCCCAGGCCGAGGTGAACAAACGACGTCAGCAAGAGCTTCAGGTCGTTGATGGGCTGGTCGGGGTGATGTCGCGATTGCAGCCGCAGCTGCAGGGGTTCTTCTCGGCCGCCTCCAACCTGGCCCGTGGGGACATGATTGGAGCAGGTGTGAGCGCTGTGCACGGTGTTCTCGATGTCTTTGGTGTGGCTCGTGATCCCATCGATCGCTTTGCGGATCAAATTCGCAGTGTCGCTGAAGCAGCACGCGAAACCAACCGCTCAGTCCACGGCTTGTTGGAGGAGTACTCAGGCACTTCAGCGGAAATCAAGGCTCTTCAGGAAAACACGTTCGAGCCGCTACGACGATCAATGGAACTACTCCAAGAGGGCTCCAAGGAGCAGAGTCACACGGAGTTTCTTCTAAGCTTCTTCGAAATGCTTCGACTTGCGGAGGGGTCAGCAACACAGAGCGGAAAGATTATTCCAAAGTTTCAGCAGGCACTTGACGAGTCTGGGTTGCACATCGATCAATTCCGAGACATGATCGACCTTGCCTTTGGTAAAGACAGTACGATCGTCGACGCGGCCAAGCGCATGTTCGAGGTCGCTGATGCCGCGAACACAGCAGCTGAGGCCATGCTGCCGCTAGAGCGCGCCTTGCGCTCCGAGTTCTTTGTTCGTGAGACCCAGCTTAGGGAGCAGGCATCGATCCAGGCGCGTGCGGCCGGCGCCGACCCCCTCGCTCAACGTCGCATTTTTATGGAGTTGTCCAAGCGCATCGAAGACAGCCGCCGCACCGAAGAGGTGCGACGCCGTCATCTCTCCGGCACGGCGACGACAAGCGCAGCCAAACCGGCGATCACGACGGGTGGCGGCACGTCGGGTACATCCGATCCCTTCCAGTTGAATCTGACCCCTACGCAAAAGCCCTGGCACGAGACCGTGGAGATGTATGTGGACGAGGCGGGTCGCCATGAGCCCACGCACTGGAGCAATCTGGTGGATATCCCTGTGGGTCTTAAGGAGTATGAGCGTCGTTGGTGGCAGACGCTGGAGATGGTCGAGGATCTACGCTACCGTCACCGCCCCACGCACTGGAGCAATCTGGCCTACATCCCGCACGATCTGACCAAGTTCCGCAGGCACTGGAGCGACACGGTTGACATGTACTTTGACGCCAACCGCCACGAGCCCAGGCACTGGGGCAATCTGGCCTACATCCCGCACGATCTGGCCAAGTTCCGCAGGCACTGGAGTGACGTTATTGAGTTGGATCTGACCCCAATCTGGTTGGACCCGTCGCAGCTGATCAGGCTTACCGCGAACCGCACTCGCCTCCCGATCACGTCGTTGATCGACTTCGGTTCCTTGCAGTCGGCCGTGCTCGGCATCGTGTCCCGGGCACAGAGAGACCGTCAGAGCGCATCATCAGAGAGACGGCGCCTGATGGAGGCACAGCATGTGTCGCGAGGCTACCAGCCGCTGTAGTGGCCGATGGCGACGATCAAATTGGACACGGGCGCGGCCTCGATCACGATCCAGGCCCCCAAGTTTCCCTACATCCCTGGCGAGGATCAGCCCGTGATCGTGAATCGCACCATGAACGGGGGCGCCAAGATCGCCGACATGGGCGACGGCACCGACTTCGAGGATCCCCAGCTACACTTTCGCCAGCAGTCGGACGCCGACTTTGTTGCCATGCGCGATTACATCCAGGACACGCTTTCGATGAGTAAGACGGCCTTCACCTACACGGATCCGTTTGGGACCAACCACACCAACATGCACTACCTGGATGGCCTGCGGGAGTTCGAGCAGATCAACGGCAAGTGGAACGGCATCATCCAGCTGTTCAAGGACGTGAGTGCGTGATGTTATGGCCCCTAATTTTTCTGGCGAGTTTTTCAATGGCTAAGGACCTGACGGGCACGACGGCCCTGACTGAAAAGGACAACGCCTGGTACCGCATCGCCTGGTTGGCCGAGATCGACGCGGACGCGCCGGGCGTTCCGGTCACGACCAAGCGCCACGGCTCGCGCAAGATCACGGTGGGCGCCAACACGTATGGGGACAATCTGGCTGTGGGTGGTCTGGAGATGGAGTGGACGCGCATTCGCGTGGGGGGCGGCCTGGCCTCGGTGGGCAAGGCCCGGCTGGTGCTGGTCAATCTGGAGAAGGTTTCGAACGACGTCGACACGTTCTTTTTCGAGAACGACGAGATGCGCATCTACCTGCTGTTCGTCACCGGGGCGGAGACGGCCTCGGACCCCATCGAGATGATGCGGCTGGTGATCGAGGACTATCCCTACTCGCCCACCCAGATGACGTTCGACGCCATCGACGGCTCGGACAAAGATTTCCGTGAAATCCCGGCCGAGCGGGTCAACCTCATCGACTACGTCCAGCCGCCGATGGATTCGGTGGGCAAGGTGATCCCCGTGGCCTTTGGGGTGCTCAACACGGGACCCTTCGACGGGGCGGGCGGCTTCTCCGTGCTGGCCCCATGCCGCTGCGTGGATCGCTCCAACTACACCTTTACCAGCTGCGTGCAAAACGACGTCAACGGCAAGCCCTTCCAGTACTACCCGCAGGCCAAGCGGCGCGGCGAGGTCCTCAACTACACGCAGACGGGCGGCTTTTTTACCATCAACGACCAGACGCGCGAGATGTGGGTCGCCCCCATCCTGCCGCGTGGTACCAACGACGTGACGGATTGGTTCGATACGGGCGATGGGGACCACACGGTCGGCTCCGCCATCGTCCTCAACTCCAATTTGGACGTGGACATGGGCGGTGTGCCCAAGCTGGGCACGCTGACGGCCATCACGCTGGAGATCAAGGCTTCGGGTAGCTACGACTACGAGGTCTTCTACAACGCCGTCTCCAAGGCTTCTGGCTCGGCCACAAACGATAAGAGCATTACCCTCACCGCCGCCGACCACACGGACGATTGGGCCTTCGAGCTGTATCACGTCGAGATCGACGGCACGGGCGCGGCCACCATCAACGAGATCTACCTGAAGCTGTCGTATGACGACCAGCAGACGCTGGATCGCCAGAGCCTGACCATCTACCAGGCGATCACCGGGTTTGAGGATCTGACGGCCTACTACAACAGCGACGGTGCGTCGAATCCGGTGATCACCTCGTCGGGCGCACCGCTGGAGAATCCGGCTCACGTCATCGAGGCGGTGATGCGGGCCAAGGTGCTGATGAACTTGAGCACGGACGTGGTGGATTTGACGGCCCTGGACACGGCGGCCACGGACCGTACGGGGTGGAAGTTCGCGTTCTCGTTGGATCAACCCGTGCATATCGCCTGGCTCAACGAGTTTTGCTTTGAGTCGGGCATGCACGTGTTCAAAAGTTTTGAGGGCAAGTGGAAGGTGGTGGCCCAGGAGAAGAGCCGGGTGCCGGCGCACACCTTCCTGGGTGACGTCAACATGGCCGTCCTCAACCCGCTGGATAAGCCGTCGAAGTGGGAGTATGACTTCACGGTGGCGCGCACGCCCAACCGCGACCTGATCAACGAGGTCATCCTGCGCTACGGACTGGACCGGGCCACGGGCGAGTACACGAAGATCAAGGTGGCCTCGGGCCGGCACCGGGTGAAGGGCACCTGCACGGTGACCGGCTCCACGAAGCTGCTCGATGATGCTTCGGCGACCTTCGTTACAGACGGCATCAAGGACGACGAGGGCGTCTACGTCGAGGGCGATCAGGACTATCTGGTCGACAACGTCAACTCCGAGACGCAGCTGCTGATAAAGCACGCCTCGGCCGGCCAGGTCAACGACTCCTCTGCGGGCACCAACTACTATGTCGGTCCGAATTTGGACGGGCGCATGAAGCGCTCGCAGCTGCGCTACAAGACGGAGAACAGCCTGGGCCGGGAGCAGACGGAGGATGTGTCGGTGGCCGGTGGCTACACATCTGACCTGATTCAGGACGACACCACGGCGACGAATTTCGTCGATCACATCGCCGAGTGGCGTTCGCAGCGCCGGCTGCTGCCTGAGTTCGCCACCTTCTTCAACGCGGTGGATGTGGAGCTGGGGGATGCGGCCTGGATCGATCACCCCTGGTTGCCACCCAGCAAACGTCCCATAGCGATTGGTACGCTGAGCGCAACGCAGACGGCCGGGGCCGGCACGGCGCAGTCGACGAACAACGGGCTGCTGCGAGTCAACGATTACGTCCTCATCGGCAGCGAGGTGGAGAAGGTCACGGCGGTCACCTACGCCACCAATGCGTTCACGACGACGCGGGCGCAAGCGAACACGAGTGCGGCCGAGCATGCATCAGGGACGACGTTTTACCGACTCAACCGCACGGCTTTCGAGATCACCGGCCTGCAGCCGGACGTGGAGCTGGCGCAGCTGCGCATCGAGGCGCAGGAGATGCCGCCCAGCTACAAGCCGATCGGCCGGGTGTCGGCTGCGGGGTACGACGTGTATGGGGTAGCGGACGCTGATGAGCGCACGCAGTCGGGCTGGGTGACGTTGACCAGCGAGCGGGTTCAGGAAGAGGACGAGTACTCGAACATCTCCTACGTGGGGCCGAGTTCATGAACGAGCCCAATCAATACGCCTACAGCGCCCTGGGTGAGCGCTTCGCGGTCGAGGATCCAACTGACGTCGACCGCATGAACAACTCGCGCATCAAGAACGACCATCTCTATGAGGCGCTGAACACGTCGGGGTTCATGAGCACGACGAACCCGGTGAGCACGGCGATGGTGCTCTCGCGCAAGAGTCTGGTTCGCTTTCCAGATACGATTGAGACGGGCACCGACGAAAACGCGCAGCGGGTGATTTTCGTTGACCTCGACGACCCCGACCAGATGTGGGACCTCGACGAGTTTATGCAACTGGCTCAGGCGACGTCGTGGTATGCCGAGCTTGGAGCACCGCCGATTCACGGCGCGATGTGGATTACAGAGGACCAACAAAGTCTGATCTGGTGGGACCGTGAAGCCGGGTCAATTTACATGCAATTTGACACTGGCGGGACGGATGGGACAGACGCAAATTTCATCGCCGGAACTACCGGATGGCACGAGGATGTTCATTTTCTCGATGGTGTTATCCGAACGGTTAACGACGGGTGGGCCGCGATTGAAATAGATTTGCTTTTAGACCGCGCACACGACCACACAACTGTTGGAATTCGCGAGCACTTTGGCGACATTTCGGACCGCAACGCCGGGACTGGATATTACACGCTCGTGGCGAGCGTCGCGGTCGGGCATAACAACATTTATTCGGTTGGGGCCTGTCGCGACCCCGAAAAAACGGACTCCTTAGGCCGCCCTCGCCATTGGTGGGCGTGCGGTCACAGCGCCGGAACCTCAGTTTACAATCCCACCGACGAGGACTGGTACGACACTTCGAGCGTCAGCGACTTTGCCGACCTCGTGTTATCTCCTGGGGGTGAATTGGTTTTCATCCAAAGCACCGGGACGCGTGACTCTGTGTTTTTGCGCCGCAGTGTCTTCACGATTACTGCCGACGCGTGGGCGAGCGATGAAGCCATCGACAACAACGCGAGCGATGGGAGCGACATCGATTGGACAAATGCTGCCGTTTTTGAACGCCCCGCAGTTTTGCCGTCGCGCTCTTGGAACGGCGATGGCTCTTCGCAAATCTTCATACCGAGTGACCAAGGGATGTATATCGCACACCTAAACGCCGCCGACCAAGACGCCAAGGGTGGCCTGATTCGATTCACAGACTCAGAGGCAACGCCGTATATGAAAGGCGACGTGCGGGCCGCGTGGCCACTGGCGAACGTCAACGACCTGACGCCAGCCTCGCACAACCTGACCAACAACAACACCGTGACATTTGCGTCCGGCGGACCTACCGGCAGTTACGCCGACTTCGTTTCAGCTTCGAGTATGTCGCTGCAATTGGCCGACCATGCCGACTTTGACGGCGTGACGGCCTTTTCCGCGATGCTTTGGTTTAAACTGGACATTGCATCGGGGGCCGTTCGAGGAGTCGCCACCAAATGGGATCTAAGCCTCGGCTCTAATCAGTCTTGGCAGTTCAAACTCAATTCGGACGAAACGCTTTCGATCTCGCTCGAAAATAGCTCGTCAACCACAATAACCCAGACGTCCGTGGCGCTCTCTACGGGGAAGTGGTATCACTGTGCGGTTTCATGGGACGGCACGACCATGACGGCTTACTTGAACGGGCAAGCTTTCGGGTCGGGCGCGTTTTCGGGAACGATGGACAACTCTACGGCGGCTGTATTTTTGGGAGCGTTCGACTCAGACGGGGCGGGCACTCCGAGTAGTTTTATCGACGGCCAGATCGGCGGTGTTGTCATTAGCGCTACAGCCATTACAGCGGCAGAAGTCTACGCCGAGTTCGCGCGCGGGAAGCAACGCCTGACCTCGACGATCGACCCGCAAGACTCAATCCCCGACCTCGACGTTGCCGCGACGGCCGCCGATCCGAGCGGGCGATACGTGATCGTCGCCTACGACAACAAGACGGTCCACATTTTCAACGAGTTGGGGGTGCCGGTGATCTCCGACACCTATCCGGGGACCACGTTGCGGGATGTGGCGGTGAAGTCGTATCCAGGGCAGGACACACCTTCGTATATCATGGCGGGCTCGGACCAAATTGAATTTGTGCAACCAGACAGGAGACTACTCGGGTGACGATCGCCGTGCCACATGCAGTGACGCGCGAGATACGCGGCGCGATGCCGTTCTCGGCGATCGTCGACATCGACGGCGTTCACAACCCGAAGACGGGCGGCTTCCACCAGATCGACGACGCCATCGACGCCGGGCACAAGTCGATTTTCGTCAGGGACGGAACCTACAAGTCCTTCACTGCCGACGTCGCCAACCTCACAATCATGGGCGAGTCGATTGATGCGATTGTTGACGGTAGCCTGACGACGGCGCACGGCTGTACGCTCTCGGCGGCGCATGTAAAGCTTATTGGCCTGACCTTCAAGACGACGTCTGGCGGCGGCGACACGATCTCGGGCATCGACTGTTCCGACGCGGCAGGGGACTATTTCCTTGTTGATCGGTGCCACTTCCCCGGTTCGGATCACAACGGGATAGACGTCGCCGTCGCTATGAACGCGCCGGTTATCCAAAGCTGCACATTCACCGGCACCTTCGATTCCAGTTGTGTCACGTTTGGCAATAACACACAGCATGGGAAGCTTTTGTTCTGTCAGTTTACATCAGTCACCACCGGGAACGCGATTCACGTTGGGCCATCTTGGGGAACGGTTATTCAGGGATGTGGCTTCTACCTGTGCTCTTCAAAGGCCATCAACATCTGCAACTCGGCGACGGTGTTTGGCCCATGCATCGTTGGTAATGTATTCAGGGACAATACCGGATACGCCGTCGATGTCGGGGCGCTCGCGGAGGACGGCATTATCACCAACAATATTTTCCACGGCGACACACTGAACGGAACGGGCACAAGTTTCACGATCGCTAACAACGAGACCTTCTAATGACGCTACTGACTGAGGCTACGATTGACGAGATTAACGCCGAACTGGCGATGCGCACGGCGTCTGCGAATGCGGCCGAAGCTCAGCTCACAGCAGACGCGGTGCAAGCCTTCGTTGACGCTGATGCCAAGCTGAGTGCGGCCGCGATCACAGCGACAGCGGACAGTATTGATCCGGTGTGGGTTGTTCTGAGCTTCCCTGCCGATACGCCAGGACAGCCGCTGTTTTGGGCGGGTGTGGTGCAGCAGTTTGGCGGCACTGTGCTGGGATCGTACCAGCTGCGGTGCAATGTAGGAACTGCCAAGGCGTCGTTGTCACAGGTTTCAGCGCTTCTGCCGTAGTCTGAAGGCGTGCAATAATTGCATCAACTGCGTTCGGCTGTGCCGAACGCAGTTTTTTTATCCATTATCGCGATTTTGGCGAAAAATTATCGCAAGCGGCAATATTTATCCACCGTACTACTACGGATGGAAATTTCCGTAGTAGTACGGATTGATTTCGCTGCTTCCACTTACATACTTATAAAGCACAGCGAAACGCACCGTGCTGCCCCGAGTTCTAATCGAAGTTTCTGAACGAACACACGAGTACCAGACAGGAGCAAAAATGGAGTCGGCTGATAGAGAATTTATCGATGGGATGAAGAAGGTTCCTGTCTTCGACAGATTGTCGGTTCCGCAGATCCGTAAGATCCTGAGCGTCTGCCGTTCGTCCGTTTTCGCCAAGGATGAAACAATCTGTGAAATCGGATCCTCGAACGATGAGATGCACATTCTGCTGGACGGGAAACTTGCCGTTACTCAAGGAGATGGCAAAGTCATCATCGTTCTGGATCCGATCGTCTCCCTCGGCGAGTTCGGTCTGGAGGTAGAGGCTGAACGAAAGGTTCGAATCGTCGCGGCCCAGGAAAGCTCCGTGCTGGTGCTCAAACACAGAGACCTGAAGGCACTCTTCAAGAGCGATCCGCACCTGGCGGTCCGGGTGTACAAGAACATCATCGCCATCATGTCCTCCAGATTCGTCAACGAGAACATCAGGTTGTCGGATATGGAGGAGATGAAGCTGAAGATCAAGCGGCTCGAGATCCAGCAACGGGTGTCACTCGAACTTCTCGCAGAAAACGGGGTCCCGATTGCAGAGGCGGCGCCTCAGGTGGCGGCCCGCCTGCGAGAGCGGTTACCGACCATTCTCATCGTCGACGACGAGGAATCGATACGGATGACCATCAGCAAGGCGCTTCGAGACTACAATGTCATCGAGGCCGCCAACGGCGAGGAGGGAATGCTGAAGATCCAGGAGTACGACGTCGATCTCGTGATCTCCGATCTCTATATGCCGGATTTCGACGGTTTTCAACTTCTCGAGGCGTTGCGCAACGAGGGTTCGGTGATTCCCGTAGTCGGTATATCGGGGTTCGTCGACGCCGAGCGAGCCAAATCGCTTGGATTCGACGCTTTCCTGATAAAGCCGTTCGTGTTCGCGGACCTGCTGGGCACGATAAGCAAGCTGAGAAAAGCGGCTGACGAGAAGAGTGCTGCTCTTCCAGAGACCTCCAAGAACTGATTACCCACCCGTTGCGAAACGGCAGTGCGACCGTGCTGGGTGGGTACGAGGGTTACTCGTACTGTCTCGCCATCACGTGACTGAGCACCTCGATTGCCTGCTTGCGGATGCCGTCGTGGGGAGAATTGAGGATCAACTCTCGCAACGTCGGTATCGACGACTTGTCCTTCACCTGCCCCATCGATTTGACCGCCCGTAGCACCAGGGTGGTGCTGCTTTCCGGGTCGAGGGCTACCCCGGTGAGATAGCTGATCTGTCTCTCATGCCGCAGGTCGAGGGCCGCCGGTGAAGCCACCGGTGGAATGTTCAGCAGGGTGGTAATAGTGATGTTGGCAGAGGCCACCGACCGACCGACCACACCGCCCTCTGACAGCGGTACGGCTCCGAGCGCCTCGACCGCCGCGAGACGGATAGTACGGGATTGTGTCTTGTCCAGGGCAATGCGTCCGAGGGCATCGGCTGCTGCTGTGTCGCTGTGTCTCCTGAGCATGGCCAGGGCAGCCAGGCGCAGGCGCTGACTGCGATCGTCCATCTGTGCTTCCAACAGTGGAACTGGATCAAGAAGATCCTTGCGGCCGGCTTCCCACAGGGCCTCGGTCGCTCGCAGGCGCACCAAGTCATCGCTTTCGAAGTTGTCGTTCGCGGCACGTCCGATGGCGGCTAACGCACTTCGGTATCCCGGATTTCTCTGAAACGCGATCGTGCGCAAGGCACGAACGATTTCCAGACGCACCGAGCGGTTGGCTTCCCCAGTCAGCGCGCGGCCCAGCAGCTGAACGCCCTGAGGCGTCCCCGTACGACCCAATCCCTGGGCGGCCCGTAGGCGAATGGCCACCTCCGGACTGTCCGTCAATTCCAGCGCGAGACGCTGGATGCCCGGATTTTGTGCATCGGCTTCCAGCGCGAATCCAAGAAGCGTCAACACGACAACCAAGGCAGAGGTCATCGACGATGCTCTCGATTTTGGTCTCATAATCCAACAACCTTGCAGGGCCCACATCACACACTTAGCCGGTCTGGATGTTCCACTTATATAGGTCGGCAATGCGGGCGATTTTCTGCAGGGGAGTTTGGGCATTCATCATGTTCGGAGGTTACGCCAGAGCAGTCTCGGTCACTTGCAGTGCACGATCCTGAATGCTGATTGTCGCCGTGATCCCGACTGGAACGACCAGACGGCGCACATGGTGGCCGTAGGGGAATCCCCCCACCACGGTCAAGTCCAGGCCGCGGGTGGCTTCCAAGGCGAGTTGCTCTAGGTCGGGGTCGGCATCCTCCTCCACAAAGCAGTCCTTGAACTCGCCGAAAACCAGTCCATTCAGCCGGGGAAGGATGCCGGCCAGACGCAATTGATTCAACATTCGATCGAGGCGATAGGGATGTTCATCCACGTCCTCCAGCAACAGGATCGTACCGCTGAGATCGGGCATGTAGGGTGTGCCGATCAAGCTGCAGAGCACGGCGAGGTTGGCCGGGATCAACGGTCCGACAGCGGTCCGACTCCCTTCATGAAGCACCCGCAGGGGAGTGGTGACACCCAGGTTGCCCAGAGGCTCAAGGCTCGTCAATGCCAACCACAATGATCTTTCCACCAGCGGGTCTGGCGTGGGACGGGCCAAGTCGATGTCGGCCAGCGCCCCGGAAAAGCTGACCAGCCCCGAGCGACGGTAGAGTGCAAGCTGTAGAGCGGTGGTGTCACTGAAGCCGACGAGGATTTTGGGATTGCTGGCGATGCGGTCGTAGTCCAGCAACGACAACAAGCGGCCGCTGCCGTACCCGCCGCGGGCACAGATGATCGCCTCTACCTGAGTGTCGTCGAACGCTGTCATCAGATCTTGAGCACGGTCGACGTCGGTGCCTGCAAGGTAGTGGTGGCGATCGAACAGGTGCCTGCCCTCGGCGACGCGATACCCACGTCCTTCCAGGTACGTGAGCGCGGCAGGAAGCAGGTCGGTAGAAGACGGACGCGCGGGCGCCACAATGGCGATTTGGCCACCATTCTTGAGGGCTGGTGGTTTGACCGGTTGGAGGTTCAACGCCGCGATCCTCCCGCCGCTACCCTGGCCTCGAGGATCTCGCAGGCCGTGCGCTGGATCCCGCCAAACCCACCATTGCTCATAAACACGAGGAGGTCGCCTTCCTCCATGTCCTGCTCCAGCAGGCGCGCAAGGTCGTCGATACCCGGAACGAAGGCCGCCATCGTGCCATTGGCCCTCAAGGCCGTTGCCACTCGTTCCGACGAAAACGGTTCCTCATCGCCGCTGCGTTCTGGTCGGGGAACGGCAGCCAGCGTAACACGGTCAGCCCTACCAAGCGCGGAGACGTACCGTTCCTCGAATATCCGCCTGGCGTTTGAGGCGCTGGCAGGTTCGAACACGGCCCACATGCGAGCGCCGGGATAGGCCAGGCGGAGTCCAGCCAGGGTTTCATCGACGGCGGTGGGGTGATGGGCAAAGTCATCGATCAGGGTAATGCCGGCCGTTTCGGCGATTACCTGCTGACGACGCTCTACTCCTTTGAAGGTGCTGAGCGCGTCTACGAGGGTCGTCGGCTCCAGTCCGACATGGGTGGCGATGGCGATCGCGCCCAGGGCGTTGCGGACATTGTGCCGGCCGGACAACGCCAGCTCGAAGCGTCCACCCTCAAGTTCGTTTCCATGCCGGCTGACCGTAAAACTGACATGGCGTCCCCGGGTCTCAATATCCGAGGCCGACCACTCGGCTGAGGGGGACAGGCCAAAGGTCTGCACAGGGGTCAGGCTTCGGGACAGGAGATTCCCGATTACCGGGTCATCATGGTTGGCGACAAGCAGGCCAGATCCAGGGACAGTGTTGATGAGTTGACGGAAGGATGTTTCGATATGTTCCAAATCAGGGTAGATGTCGGCGTGATCGAATTCAATGTTGTTGATAACGAGCAGCTGGGGGAGATAGGAGAGGAATTTCGCTTGTTTGGCAAAGAAGGCGCTGTCGTACTCATCTCCCTCGATGACGAAATGGGCTCCATTGCCCAGGTGATACGGCTTCGGAAAGTCAAGTGTGATCCCAGCGATCAGGTAGGACGGATCCAGGTCTCCCTGGCTCAACAGGTGGGCGATCATGGCAGTAGTCGTGGTCTTGCCATGGGTACCGGTAACGACAATGGGGGTCGTTGGCCGCAGGTAGAAATCCCTGAGGATCTCCGGCAGAGAGGCGAAAGGGAGGCGCTGATCGAGCGTGCCCTCGACCTCGACATTGCCCCGTGACACGGCGTTACCGACGACGACGAGGTCTGGCTTGGGGCGCAGATGGGCCGTATCAAAGCCCTCCATCACCTCGATGCCGGCCGAGCGCAGGAAATCACTCATGGGTGGGTAGACCCGGGCATCAGATCCCGTGACTCGGTACCCCGACTCCCGCAACATTCCGGCCAGGGACCCCATCGCGGTGCCGCAGACAGCGATAAGGTGGATGTGGGCACCTCTTGGAATCACTATCATTACGACCGTCGTCCCTGCCTGTCCGCGTGCTAGGAGATTGCTAAAGGAAGTCATGTAACTTACATTGCAGCATAAAGATACGAAAGTTTTGACCAGTTATCTGACCAACCGGGATTGAGAGCTTTGGCCAAGGGAATGAAAGCCTTTGCACCGCTAATCGCAGGCGCCGTATTGCTCATCGCCGGCATCGTCGGCGCAGTGCTGACATCGATGCAACCCGCTGCCCCGAAGAAAGAACCTCCTCCCACTGCAGTTGAGCTTCTGGAGCGTGCAGCGGAGGACCGAAGGGAGAAGCGAGAAGAAAAAAAGCGTCTCGCAGCGGAACAGGCGAAGATAGACAAGGACGAGATCAAACAAATCATTCTGACCCAGATCCGGGCAACGCCTGAGGATGTCAGCGAGGAGTGGTTCAACGAAGCGTTTCAGTACCTCCCATCCGAGGAGACGTTCTGGACGTTCCTGGAAGAGGCTTTAGCCAAGGGCCGGACGTACGACGAGATGTTCTCGGCCGACTATCGTGAGCGCAATCCACGCAAGGCGCAACCACCGGGGGCCGGATACTACGTGGAGAAAGCGAGAGAGATCATTTACGCCGCGAGCCCGCCGGAGAGGCACTTGAATAGCGTGGCTCCAGGCCTGCTGGACATGGCTCTCAACCGTGAGTTTCTGGCGCACGAGGATGGCTGGGAGGGGGTTCGCCCTGATTTCTTAAAATCCTATTTCAAGACGAGACTCAAGCTCTACGAGGAACTGCGAGAGATCGCCATCAAGGGCGGTGGCGAGCGCACGGCCTGGTGGGAGGAAATCGCCACTCTTCACGAGGCCACTGTGTTTCACCGTCATATCCTCATGCGGCAGAACCGGGAGCGGGCGATGAAAAAGCTCAAGGGCACCGGTTCGAGTGGAAGGGCCGCCTCCTTCGACTCCAAGCAGCAACAGACGACGATGAACGAACACCTGATCAAGCTGGGAAGGTTCTACATCGATGCTGCCATGGCAGAGACGACCTATCTTGGCAAGCAGCGGGAGTACAACGAACGTGGGTTTATGCTGCTGGCCATGGTCTACCAGAGAAAGCCCTCTGGTGAGGCTCTGGATATCCTGACCAAGGCCAACGTCATTCAGCGCAATCAACTGTGGCGCATGGGAAAGGCGCACTGGCGGCGAGCCACCCACGCCGCCACCTCCGGGGATTCGGCGCTGGCTCACGAGCAGTACCTGCAAGCCAAGCGCCGCTACCTGCAATCGTTGTCCCGAGTTGAGTCCAGCAAGAAGCGCAAGCTCTTCGACGACTTTGTGACTCTTCAGAAAGAAATCAACGCCTGGAAGCAGGCGGCGCGGTCTACCGTCGAGAGCGCGAAGGCGGACTCAACTCCCGTCGACGGCAAATCCTCCGGTTGAGACAGGCAGGCTCCTCCGCATGGTTCTCCTGACCGGAGCGACCGGTTTCACTGGCCAGCGGCTGCTTCCCCGACTTAGAGAGAAGACAGAGTCTGTTCGTGTCTTCGTGCGGCCGACGAGTGATCTATCAACGGTGGATCTACGGGATCTGGATGTTATTGTCGGGGATCTCACCGATCGGAATGCCGTGCGTGCGGCCTTGACCGGGGTGCAGCGCGTACTGCACCTGGCGCACATTCGCTACACTCCGCAATTGCTTGAAGAGGCACCGCCGGCGCTGGAGCACATGGTGGCTCTCAGTTCGCTGCGCCTGCTATCGACCGTACCCTCGCCTTCCGTCGACGAGGTGGCTAGGGCAGAGCAAGAAGTGCGGAACTTCGAAACACCGTGCACGATTCTGCGCCCTTCAATGATTTTCGGTCGGGACGATCGCAATATCAATCACATCGCGATTCAGCTCAGACGATTCGGTTGGGTGCCCGTGTTCGGCAACGGCCGGGCTCTGTCGCAACCCGTCTACGTCGACGATGTCGTCACCGCGGCGTTGGCCTGCCTGGTGCGGCCGAGCACCGCTGGTAAAACCTACGCCCTGGCGGGACCTAATGCACTGTCTCTCAACGACATCGTCGCAGCCCTGGGGAGAGCCCTCGAGGTGCGCCCGAGGAAAGTCAGGATTCCGGTGGGGGTGGCGATGGCAGGACTGCGATGCCTGAGCTTGCTGGGGGTAAATGCTCCTGTGACCACGGAGCAAGTGTTGCGGTCTCAAGAGGACAAGGTGTCTTCGATCGAGGCGGCGCGCTCTGATTTCGGGTTCGACCCAATCGATTTCGACGAGGCACTGGCGCGGATATACCCATCGTGAATGAGCTTGATACATGCGAGTTGCCCATCCTGGGCGGCCCCGCTGTATGAGTACCATGGGCGTAGTATCACCGCTGATTCTCACGGCGGCTGTGGGATTCGGGGTGACCTGGATGACACTGCGCGTGGCGTGGCGCTGGAAGATTCACGACGAGCCAGTGGCCCGAAGTTCTCATCAGCGGCCAATACCCACATTGGGTGGATTGGGCATCGTCGCCGGCACATGGGCCGGGTACTACTCGTGGCTCATGCACGCAGGCATTCCCATCGACAGCTATGGGTTAATCGCCGCCAACCTGATCCTGCTCCTCTTCGTCGTCGATGACGTCCGCCGGCCGCTCACGGTTAGGGAAAAATTGGGACTGCAAGTTGCATCCGCCCTGGCAGTGTGCGCGAGTGGCGCTCTGCTAGCTGGCATCAACCTGCCGGCGCTCCTTCACATTACGCTTGTGGGCCCATGGGCGTGGTTGGCTACCGCATTATGGCTTGTCGGCCTGATGAACGTCTACAATTTCATGGACGGCATAGACGGCATCGGTGGGGTTCAAACGCTCACCGCCGGGTCCTGGTTCGCTGTTTGTCTGTGGGCGAGCGGATCCGCGCTTTGGCCTGGCGTTCTCATAGTCGTTGTCGCCACATCTGCCTTTATGCCTTTCAACCTTCCGCCTGCACGCATATTCATGGGCGATGTGGGCGCGATGTTTTTGGGCCTTCAGTTTGGTGTGTTGTCAGTGCTGGGTGCCGAGGCGGGACTGCCCATATGGGTGTTCGCCGGGGTCTTCGGATACTACCTGTTCGATGTGTTCTACACCCTTTTCCGTCGCGGTCTGCGCGGCGAAAATCTGCTCGCCGCGCATCGGCAGCACCTCTACCAGAGGTTTGTGCAGCGTGGTTGGAGCCATCGCCGCGTCGACGTCGGCGTCGCCTTGCTCAATCTCATCCTGGGAGCGGGTGTCTTTCTCCTTAGCGGCCTGGGGGATGCGTTCGTCGAGAGCATCCTTCCTGCCAAGCCGGTGGGTATCGTCCTCGTTGCCACAGCATCGGCGATATTGCTGGCAGCCGTAATCAGGGTCGAATCCGGTGACCGACGAGAGGAATAAGCGGCCTGGGTGGATCCTCCTTTGCACGGCCATTATCGCATGTTCTGCGGCTTTCGCGGCGGCTTCTGAACCCGTACCAGTAGCGCCACCGTCCGCTCCGAATATCATCCTGATAACGGCGGACACGTTCCGCCCTGATCGCCTGGGGTTCTACGACAACGGTGCTCTCGGAGGTGAGAGGAGCGTCAGCCCGCATCTCGACACGCTCAGCAGTGAGGGCGTGTTCTTTCGCCAGGCCTTCACGACTTCGGCCTGGACGACTCCCGGTCTGATTTCCATCCACACCTCCCTGCACGCTCCCGTCCACGGAGTTGATGTGCGCGGCCGTCGGCTCGATTCATCGGTGACGACTCTCGCCGAGGCTCTGAAAGCCGCCGGCTATCGTGCTCCAGGTCTGTTCTTTCTGAATGACATGCCCAACTTCAGCCATCTGGGGATGGATGAGACGTTCCCAGGCCAAAACCGCTATATGCGGGATGGCGACGAGGTTCTGTTTCACTGGCTCGAGAATGAGAGCGTCACGGATGAGCGGCCGTTTTTCGCCTACTACCACTACCGAGATTTGCATCAGCCGTACGCGCCAGGGCCGGAATTCGAGGAACCCTACCTGCAGGAGGTATTCGGCTCTCCCTACAATCCCTTCGGCAGGTTGGCCCGAATGGCCGACGCGAGAAAGATGGAGTTGGTGCAACGAGAAATCATGTTGGTACGCGAGCTCATCGAATTCGATTCCTCCGACAGTGATTGGGTACGAGCTCTGTACGATGCTCAAATTCGGCGCATGGACGAGCAATTTTTTCGGCGACTTCGATCGACCCTGGTCACGACAGGGCTGGCAAACAACACCTTGCTGTTGATTTCCGCTGACCATGGGGAAGAGCTGCTCGATCACGGCCTGATCGGGCACGTGTCGACCTTCAAGGAAGGTCGTCTGTATGACGAGCTGATCCGGATTCCGCTGATCGCCTGGTCGCCTGGGCGGCTGCCGTCAGGCCGCGTCATCGACGATCCGGTGCAGTGCATCGATGTCATGCCGACGGTGCTGGAGATGGCCGGTGTCCCGGTGCCAGAGCAGGTTCAGGGGCGCTCGCTGCTACCGCTGATAGCCGAGTCCCCAGGATGGGAGCAGCGGGCTGTCTTCTGCGAGACCTCTGGCGGTGGATACACTGCGGACGCCAGGCAATACGCCGACCGCACACGCGCGGTACGGACCCGGCGATGGAAGTTGATTCGGTTTGTGCCAGGTGACGGGGCGGCCTCAACTGAGGAACTGTATGCCGTGGACGTCGATCCGCGGGAGCGCAGCAATGTTGTGGCCCAATTCCCCGACATCGCTGACAGCCTCCGAGTGGTTTTGCAATCCTGGGCAATGGAGAGTCAGGCGCGCAAGGCGCTCGGCGGTCAGCTGGTTCAGCCGGCGGGCATGCAGGAATCACAGACGGACGGGCTCGACGATGGCCCGCGCAGCGATCCGCCAAGCGATTCGCCAAGCGATTCGCTCCGCATCATCTATCCGCTGTCAGGAGATACCCTGGAATACGCCGGAGCCGGACAGACCATACAACTACACTGGACTGGTGACCGTGAGGCACCGTATGTCATCGAATACTCGGTGGGGGAGGGCAACTACCACTTGACTGGCGAGCTGTCGGTTGTGGGCAGTGCGCCCGCTTATGGGCCGTTTCACTCGACCTTCTGGAACTCTCTCGTACTGTACAATCCCTGGCATTTCCGTGTGCGCCGCGCTGATGCCTCGAGCGCGTCGGCGAGTTCGTGGGTCACCTTCAACCTCGCTGCTTCGCGAGTCGTCGATGGCAGCCCGGACGCCGCCACACTGCTGATGCAAGCGGGCATTCTAGCAGGCCAGGGCGCTTCCGAAGTGGCTCATATGGTCTTGGGGCTGGCCGCAGGCCTGTTCGAGCTCGCCGTGTGGGCCACGCATCTGCCAGCCGCGGATGTAAGCGCTTGGTTGCTGATATGCGCGATCATCGTGGCTGCAGCGTGGCCGCGGCTGAGAGCGGCGCTTGGCGTGGATCGCTGCCGGGTTTGGGGGATCACGCTGGCCTACATTGGTATCGTCTACAGCACGCTGGGCGTTTTTCCGGTTGTCTGGCGTCGGCTGAGCGACTTGACCGAGGGCTCCATCAAGCATCTGGGCACAGCGGTCGCTGTGATCGCCGTCACATCCCTGCTGTGGACGGCGAGGCGCCGGGTAGGACGGCAGAGCTGGATTCCCTATGTCGCCATCGCCTTGATAACTCCAGCCTATGTTTATCTGCTTTTTGCCTTGAGTCGCTTTCCTGCTGAGAGACTGCATCTGCTCGAGTACGGACTGATGGCCTATCTGATCCTACGAGCCTTGCAACTCGACCTCGCCGATCGTCACGCCTATCCATGGAGTCTGGTGTCAACGACCGTCATCGGCCTTGGCGACGAGGTGATACAGTGGGTGTTGCCGCAGCGCTATTTCGAGGTCAAGGATGTTGTCCTGAACATGGTCTCGGCTGGCCTGGCGCTTCTGGTCATTCGCTTCGCCATCGACTACGGAGGTGAGAACCGGCCCAGGGCTCGAGTCGGTTCGCCGACGTAGGCAGGCCATCACTCGTTGGGCGGGTTGGTCACAGCATGCTTATTATTGGCCAACGTATGAACCCGACAGTGGGCGGAAAGCTGAAGGATACGACGATAAGGTCCGAGAATGAGTGAGGTGAGTCAGGTGGTGGTGGGCGAAGCGCCAGGTCAGGTCGATTTGACCATTGTGGTGCCTGTCTTCAATGAAGTGGAGAGCCTGCCCACACTGTGTCAAAAGCTGGATGGGGTGTTGTCGCAGCTCACGCTTGTTTCGGAAATAGTATTCGTCGACGACGGCAGCACGGATGGCACGTTCGACGTAATCGCCGATTTGGCACGCCAATACAGCCCCCGGGTGCGGGCCATCCGTTTCCGACGAAACTACCGCAAAGCGGCCGCCCTGGCTGCGGGATTTCAGGAAGCCCGCGGTGAGGTGATCGTGACCATGGACGGTGATCTGCAGGACGATCCCGATGAGATTCCGAATCTTCTGAAGGCGCTCGAGGAAGTGGACCTGGTCTCCGGATGGAAAAAGGAACGCAGGGATCCACTCAGCAAACGCCTGCCATCGAAGCTTTTCAACATGGTGACCTCGATCGTCTCCGGCGTGCGCCTGCACGACTTCAACTGCGGCCTGAAGGCCTACCGCAGGGAGGTTGCCGAAGATGCGTTGCCGTACCTGTACGGCGAACTGTATCGCTATCTGCCCGCCATCGCTCACTGGTCCGGTTACCGGGTGAGCGAACTTCCCGTGCACCACCATCCGCGGCAATTCGGCCGCTCCAAGTTCGGTTCCAAGCGACTGCTGCACGGTCTTCTCGACCTGATGTCAATCACGTTCGTCGTCCGCTTCATGACGACGCCCATGCATGTCTTCGGTACCCTAGGCCTGCTGTGCGGGATCGCCGGTGGCGGCATCGGCGGCTACATAACCTACCTGTGGTTGCAGACGGGAACGATCCAGCACCGCCAGCCTCTGTTGATGTTGGGGATGCTCCTCATCATCGTCGGCATCCAGCTATTTTCCACTGGTTTGTTGGGTGATATGCTGGCCAGCATGAATCAACGTGGCGGGCGCAGCCCAAGCATCAGTCGCCGCGCAGGCTCTCCATAGCAGCAGTCTTGGGGCTCGCTCGGCCCCGGCAATAGTTTCCTGCAGCGCTTCAGGCATCCCGCCGGTTCTTCCCGCAAAGCCACCTCATCAGCCCCCCATCAACTTGCCGTCTAATATGTAACCTGCTGCAGCCCAACCTGTTACACGGGAAAAACCACAACAGGGCATAGTAATTGCTCCTTCGGCTCCAAAGCCCCGGCACGTCCGGGCTGTATCCGTGACGATGAGCCCCCGGAATGGACCGGGTGGCAGGCCGAGTGAGACAAGTTGAGGTAGCGATGTTTCTGGACAAAGTCCTGTTCAACAAGACCAAGGCACCTGTGCTCACGGCGGTGTTGGATGTTACTCAGCTGCGTCAGAGGGTGACCGCCAACAACATCGCCAATGTTTCGACAAAGGGGTACCGCAAGCAGAGTGTCCGTTTCAAGGAATACCTCGACTCGTTCGTCCGCAAACCTCCAGTCGAGGGTCAGACGACGGATCCGAGGCACATAACCGTACCGAAACCCACGGAGAATCCAACGGTGTTCGAGGTACCGACCGGTGTGAACGACACTGGCTTGAACAACGTCGACATAGACATCGAGATGGCCGATTTGGCAGAGAATCATCTGTTCTTCAACGTCGGCGCGCGGCTGTTGGCCGGTACCTTCGACGGGCTCAGGAAGAGCATAGCTGGTCGGCCACACGGTTGATGATCATGTGGGAGAGATCACAAAGGAAATAGGTAATACATGCAGATCTTCGACACGATTGACATCAGCGCCACGGGATTGAGCGCGCAGCGACGCAAGCTCACCGCCATCGCAGGCAACATCGCCAACGTAGACACGACGCGCACTGACGAAGGCGGTCCCTACAAGCGCCGCCGCGTTGTCATGCTCGAGGCACCCAAGATGACCAAGTTCTCCAGCATGCTGGAGGAGCAGAAGAGTCGTCTGAAGCGCACGGACTTCAAACACATGTTGGAGTCCCCGCCTCGCCCCGACGAGATCTTCGTCGGCTCCGGGGTCATGACGCAGGCGATCAGGGAAGAGCCGTTGAAACCGCGCCTGGTTCTAGACCCAAACCATCCCGACGCCCGTGAAGATGGCTATGTCGTCTTCCCGGACATCAACGTCGTCACCGAGATGGTGGACATGATTTCGGCTTCGCGAGCTTACGAGGCCAACGCCACCGTCATGAGCGCGGCCAAAGACATGGTCAATCGCTCTCTGGATATATAGGAAGCCCTGGGAATCCGGGGGCCCATTGTGACTAATCCTGTAAACGGTGTGAGAAACACAACGGCAGCCGATCTGGTCAGCCGTGCTGCGCCGTCTTCCGCCGCTCACAGCGGCTTCGAGGCGGTCATCTCAGATCGCGGTGTCGACGTGGCCGCGGCAACAACCAGAGCCCACATCGAGTCTTCGCCCGCCGTCGAAACCGTCCCTACGTCAAATCCGGTGCCGTCCCAGGCTACTGCTCCCGTCAACGGTACATCGATTTCATCGGTGCCGGGACAATCGACCGAAGCTGGCAGCCTGACGGAAGCGGCCGGGACCTACAACGCCCGAGGACGCCTGGCGTCAACTACACAAGAGGCGCCGAGGAGTCGGTTGCTGGATATCATCGGCTGAGGAAACGGACAACATGAAAACGATCATTCCAACCATCCTTTTTTCGTGTTTTGCACTACAAGCGCACGTTGCCGCTGGCGCGACACAGGGCGTCGGTGGGGCCGGCGAGGAAGACGGGGAGGCCATCGCCAAGCGCAGCTATCAGCAAGAGGCCAGGCAGAGCATCATCGGCCGAAGCACCACGCAGCAGCGTCAGCGTCCCGCGGTCGCGAAGAAGACAATTCATCAACTGGAGTTGGCGCGTCTCGAGCGTACCCAGCGGTATCGGCCTCTCATCGACTATTACAGCAAGCTCAATCAGATCGAGCCGGAACTCGTTTCTGCCGTCATTTACGCTGAATCCGGCGGCGACCCGAAGGCCGTGTCCAGGCAGGGTGCGGCAGGGTTGATGCAATTGATGCCCAAAACGGCACGTTCGCTCGGTGTCGAAGATCGCCATAACGCCGAGCAAAACATCGCATCGGGAACCAGATACCTGAGCGGTCTGGTCGACCGTTTCGGGTCCACGGAGCTGGCCCTGTGGGCATATAATGCCGGTCCGGCCGCGGTGAAGGCCGGTCGCATGCCTGCCGAAACCGAGGACTACGTACCTAAAGTCATGCGCCTGGCCAGGGTCTTCAAAGGCCTTTCAAAGTGAGCCGTTAGATATCATGGCACTCGAAAGCATTCAGGATTTCACCGGTCGTGGCGAAAGCGGATCACGATCCCTCAACATTCCCGGCAGCGGCACAGCTCCAGCGGGGGCTCCGGGAAGATTACGTGAGGGGGGACAGGGGGTGCGGGGGAGCTTTGGCGATCTGGTCAAGGAGTTCACGGCGGATGTAAACAATCTGCAGTTTGAGGCGGGACATGCCATCGACAAGATGGTAACGGGCGAAGCAGCCGACGTGCACCAGGTGATGGTCGCCGTTTCGCAGGCAGGTATTGCCCTCGACCTCATGTTGGAGGTCCGTAACCGAGTAATGGAAGGGTATCAAGAATTGATCAGAATGCAGGTGTAGGTGGTAGTTAGAAGGCAAGCACAAGGGCGGAAATACTAGGCGAAACACCAGTCGATAACACTCAGAGTCGAACGGAACGAACATGAATATTCCAGATCAAATAACAGGCATAACTGAGCGACCGAAGGAATGGTGGACGGAGGCTCCCCAAGGGCAAAAGATGGGAGCAGCCGGTGGAGTGGTTGCCGTCGTCATCGCCATCATCGTCGGAGTAATGTCGATGTCGGGTGGTGACGAAGATTGGAACGCCGCCATCCTCTACACCGACCTCGACTACTGGGAAGCCGCTGAAATCACCAACAGGCTGACGGCACTCGGCATCCCCTACAAGTTGACGCAGGATGCCACGGCCATCACGGTCCCGGATGACGACGTGCGAGACCTGCGCCTGACCCTGGCCGGTGACGGGTACCCGAAATCCGGAACCATCGGCTATGAGATTTTCGACGAGGCCCAACTGGCGATGACCGATTTCCTGCAGCAGGTCAACCATCGGCGTGCCTTGCAGGGAGAGCTGGAAAAAACGTTAAGCAGAATCGAAGACGTGCGAGCTGCGCGCGTGCACTTGGTCATGCCGGAGAAGAGTCTGTTCGCTGACGAGCAGGATCCGGTGACGGCTTCAGTGACGCTGACGCTGGCTTCCGGCTCTCAGCTGCGCAAGCGGCAGGTGGAGTCGATCGGCTTCCTGGTTTCGGCCAGCGTCGAGGGCCTGCATTTCGAAGACGTCGTCATCATTGATTCCGAGGGCAATCTACTCTCGGAGGAAGTCGATCCGCTGGCACAGGCGGCCAGCCGTCAGTTCGAGCAGCAGCAGAAAGTGGAGCAGGTGCTGCAGACCAAGGTGCAGACGCTGCTGGATGAGGTCATCGGCAAGAACCGCTCCAAAGTGCGGATCAACGTCGCCTTGGATTTCAGCCGCCGCACGACGGAGACGAGCACGGTCGAGCCCGGCGCCACCCAGGTGGTGCTCAGCGAAGAGACCAATGAGAAGAACTCGGCCGAGCAGGGCACCGAAGAGAACGCCGTGCGCAACTATGAAGTCAACCGCCTGATCGAAAGCACGATCGGGTCAGTCGGCATGGTCAGCAAGCTCAGTATGGCATTGACCGTCGACAAGACCAAGGTCATCCATGACGTCGAGACCAATGAGTTCCGCGAAGTCGACCGTGCTGACGAGGAAATCAAGCGGTTGGAGCAGCTCGCGAAGCAGTCCATCGGCTTCGACGAAACGCGTGGTGACGAGGTCACCATCTTCGCTCTGCGCTTCGACAAGTCTCAGGAGATTCAAGCCAAGGAAACGGCGGTGACAGAGGAGCGTCGCGAATTCTGGACCGGCGTTGCCATCAATGTAGCCAAGGTTCTCGGCATCCTGGCCGCTTTGATCACGTTGCGCTTTATCATACAGGCCATCGGACGCGGGGTCGGTGTGGAGGAGGAGATCGAGGTCCTGGGCGAAGTATCCGACATCGAGGAAGAGGAGTTTGAGCGGCCGGAAACGCCGCACGACATCATTCTCAGCCGGGTTCAGCAGATGGTGCGTGAACGGCCCGAAGATGCGGCCAAGCTCATCCGTACCATGCTGGTCGAGGACACCGCTTGACGGGGGCTGACGATTGCCCGCTGCCGAATCGAGTAAGCGCGCGGGCGACTGACTGCTTTGGATGAGTACATTCCAATGGAAGGGATCAGTGGATGGAACCACACTCATACAGCACCGGGTCCATGGCGATCTCGGTGATAGGAGGTAGTCACTTGTGTCCAAGGTGATTCGCACCGCCCGGGTTGGAGGCCAAGCAGTCATCCTGGGTAAGGATGAGTCCAATCTCTATCTGGCCAATCAGCCGGAGGGTGACGAGGATGTCGCCGTAGCGGACTTTTCCTCGCTGTTCGAAGCGCGCCTACAACAGGTGCGTGACGAGCTCATCAAGGAGTGGGAAGGGCGCCTGCGCGACGAGCACGAGACCATGAAGGCCGCGGCGCAACGGCAGATGGCGGAAGCCGAAGAGAAGCATCGTGCTGAGGTTGAGCAGATCCATCAGCAACGGTATGAGGAGGGACACCAGGATGGTGTCAAATCCAAGGAGGACGAAGCCCGCGATGCTGTAACACGCCTCGATGTGCTGCACGAATCGCTGGTACAACTGCGCCGGCAGGTGATGATCGAATCGGAAGCGCTGGTTGTCGATCTGTCCGCATCCATGGCACACAAGGTTACCGGCGTGCAGGCGGAATTGGAGCCGACGATCGTCGCCCGGGTCATACGTTCCGCGCTGGAGCATCTGAGCGCGCGCAGTGACCTGGTCATCAAAGTCCACGAGGACGATCTCCAGGTGGCGCGCAAGTTTTCAGCCAAGTGGGTCGAAAAGGTTTCCACCGGCGCCATCTTCAAGGTTGAAGTCAGCGATCATGTAGAGCGCGGCGGTTGCATGATCGAGGGCTCGGAAGAGAGTGTTGACGCCCGACTCGAGGAGCAATTCGATATTCTGCGCCAAGCGTTAAGGGCGGAAGTATTCGAGGAAAATCTTGAACCGTCGCCGGACGAACCACCCTCGACTGAGGATGCAAGCGGCGGCGAGTTGACCGGAATCGCAGACACAGCGGATGACATGGCCGCTGCACCAGAGGATGAGGATGTGAATGTGAATACGGATACCGACGTTGACGACTCGACGGAAAACGAATCGTGAACGCGGCGGCATTAAAAGAACTGGTCCGTCAAGTCGATCCAATCACTCGCTATGGCAAAGTGGTTCGCATCGTCGGTTTGATCGTTGAGTCGTCCGGGCCGTCGGAAGTGGCGCTGGGCGAACTGTGCGTTCTGGGCGATCCCACGGAAGAGCACATCCGTGCCGAGGTGGTCGGGTTCAGAGACAACCGAGTGCTGCTGATGCCGCTGGGGCCGATCGAAGGCATTACCCCGGGTACGACCGTATTTCCCACGCGATCTCCATTGCGGATTCCGGTCGGAGAGGCGTTGCGCGGGCGCGTACTGAACGGGTTGGGCGAGCCCATCGATGGTGGGGGTGACATCCATGCTCCGGAAGAACGAGCGTTAAACAACGAGGCTCCTCATCCGCTTCAACGGCGACGGGTCATGGAGGGTATCGGCACCGGCGTCCGTGCCATCGACGGTATGGTCACCTGCGGCAGGGGGCAGCGCATGGGCATCTATGCGGGCAGCGGTGTCGGCAAGAGTACCCTGTTGGGCATGATCGCCAAGCATTCCGAGGCAGACGTCAACGTCATCGCTCTGGTAGGCGAGCGCGGCAAGGAGGTGCTGGACTTCATCGAGGAGAATCTGGGCGAGGATGGTCTGCGCCGCTCCGTCGTGATCGTGTCGACCTCCGAACAGCCCGCTCTGGTCAGATTGAAGGCAGCATTCGTGGCCACAACCGTGGCGGAGTATTTCCGTGATCAGGGCAAGGACGTGATGTTGATGATGGATTCGCTCACGCGCGTGGCCATGGCTCAGCGGGAGATAGGCCTGGCAGCCGGTGAGCCTCCCACGACCAAAGGTTACACGCCGTCTGTGTTCGCGCTGATGCCACGACTCCTGGAACGCGTCGGCAGCACTGAAACCGGTTCCATCACGGGACTTTACACCGTTCTCGTTGAAGGAGACGACATGGACGATCCGATCGCCGACTCCTCACGGGCTATCCTCGACGGCCACCTGGTGCTGGAACGCAGGTTGGCCGCCCGGGGCCATTACCCGCCGATCGACGTCAACGAGAGCATAAGCCGCTCCATGAAGGATGTCATCGAGGAATCGCACTGGGAGCTGGCGATGGATATCAAGTCTCTCCTGGCAGCTTACAACGAAGCAGAAGATCTCATAAGTATTGGCGCCTATGCCGCGGGCAGCAATCCGCGCATCGACCGCGCGATACAGTTCATCGAGCCGATCAACGAGTTCCTGCGGCAGAGTACGACCGAGACCGGGGCATTGCAGGAGAACGTAGAAGGATTGATGGCCATAGTGAACGACCAGGCACCCGTCGCTACCGACGAGGAAGTGTAGGTAGGCTCACTCCATGCGACGGATGCACTTTCGCTTCCAGCGAATTCTCGAGTTGAAGGAGCGCGTGGAGGAAGCGCGGAAGGCCGCCCTGGGTCAATCGGTGGCCGCGTTGGAGCATGAAAAACAGCAACTGGCCGGCATCGGCCAGCTCAGGGTTGCCAGTGGCACTGCATCCGACCAGCGAGCGCAGATGCCGGGTGGCACGTCCATGATGCTGCTGGGCTTCGAGTACGGACAACGGCTCGAGCGCGAGATGCTGGAGCAGCAACAGCGAGTGAACCAGGCAGAGGTCGTGGTCGATGAACGGCGGTGTGAATTGATCGAATCAACCAAAGAAAGACGGGTTTTTGAGGTCTTGAAAGACCGGGTTGCGACAGAATATCGGCGCGAACAGCGCCGGCAGGAGCGCATTTTGCTTGACGAAGCGGGCAAGCAGATTCACTTACGCAAGGATGATCAACCGATGGAGGCGAGAGGAACCTAGCATGTCAGGACAAGGACAGCTCATTTTCTCCACATCATCGGGTACACACAACGAGCTGAACAAGCCGGGTCTGGGGCGTGGAGGGGGAGGCAATATTTACCGGGCACAGGGACGTAATGACGGACCAGGTTCGCGCAAAAGCGGGGGATCTTTCGATTTGATCCTGCGTCAGAGCAGCCTGGAGCGAACGGAATTGCTGCAGCGCAAGGAAGCAGAAGAATCCGAAGGACCGCAGAAAGACAAACCGGTATTCCAGCCTTTGAGGTCTAACCGTGGCGCGCGCTCGGACGAGACGGCTGAGGCTTCTGAGGAAAACCGTTACCTCGAGGATGCCGTTCGAGCGGATGCCATTGCTGCTGGCCAGAACGATGATCAGGCCACGGATTTCGGTCTGCTGGCCAATCTGAGTGGACTGATCCAGGAGGAATTCACGGAAGAGCATGCTGACGTGGACGAGACGAGCGAGCTCTCAGCGTTCGATCGCCTGCTGGCAACCTCCAGGGATTCGGCAACCGGCGGCTCCAAGCCGGCAGGCGAAGGCCAACGTCTCGAGGATGTCTCTCTCCAGTTCCTGCAGGGACGCGCCGACGGGTTACAGCTCGATCCCGCCCAGAGTGTTGAGGGCGGAAAGAACGGGCTGGAGCTACTCAATTTCCAGGAGTTGATGGATCCCGAGATTCAGATCGAGGCCGGTGACGATCTCATGGAGCGCTTGCAGCAGGCTCTGAGTACCGGCAATACCGCCGCCCTGGATGATGCTGGGGAGATCGTCGCGCCGCAGGTGGTGCGCGGGCTCGTCGCGTTGATGCGAGGCAACGGTGTTTCTGAAATGCGCCTGCAGCTGCAGCCCAAGGATCTGGGCGAGATCGAACTGAGGGTGAGAGCGCTGGAAGGCATCGTTCGCGGCGAGATCACCGTGCAGAGCACGGAGGTCAAGCAACTGCTAGAATCTCAGATCGACCGCCTGCGCGTGGCGTTAGCGCAGCAGGGGTTTGAACTCGAGGGCTTTGATATCGAGGTGGCCGACCGTCCGCCGTTCGAACACGCTGGCGATGGTTGGGGCCAGGACAGTCAGGACCGTGGTGATTCCCGAACAGGACGGGAGACCGCCAACACTCCAGCAGCGGTAGCCAACAACGATGATGGCGTCATGGCATCTGACCTGACGCTGACTGGCGACCACGAAGTCAACCTCGTCGCCTGATCAAGGAGCTCAGGAACCCATGCTGATAAACAATATCGACAGCCCGCTGACGGGACGCGCTCCCGAAGCGAAAAAGAACACGGAGCTGGGTAAGGAGGATTTTCTGCAGCTGTTGACGGTTCAGCTCAAGTTCCAGGATCCGTTGAATCCGATGCAGGACACAGATTTCATCGCCCAGTTGGCCCAGTTCAGTTCGCTGGAGCAGCTCCAGAACATGAACCGGTCACTCGACAGAAACTTGGGTTCCGATGATCAATTGAGCGCTGCTTTCCAGAGCAACCTGATCACCTCCCTGGTCGGCAAAACGGTTGAGGTTCCGACGGTCGAGGTGGATTACGATGGTGATAAGATCACGACCGTCAACTACAAAGTTGGAGATGCTGCGCGTTCGGCGCGCATGCAGATCCTCGACGGGCGCAACCAGCTGGTGAAGGAATTCGCGCTCGACATTTCGAGCGGAGGCAGCAAACACGGTTTCATCGAGTGGGACGGCCGTAGCCGTTTCGACACCGAGGTTCCAGAAGGGGCTTACCGGGTGCTCGTGCTGGCCGAAGATGCATCCGGTCAACCGGTAAAAGGTGACGCACTGAAGGGTGTGCGCGTTGACGCGGTTCGCTACGACGGAGAGTCCGCCCGACTCTGGGCAGACGGCAGAGAGCTCACGATTCAGGATCTCGCAGGAGTCCTGGCAACAGACTAGGTCTTAACTTTTTGACGCAGGGTCAGGGACGGTATTCATCGCCATGGAAACCCCCAGGGGAGGGGGTAGCGGGCAACGTACCCAACGGGACGGGAATTGAGTTTGTTAAGGGGAGTATTATCCGATGATTGATTCAATCTACACCGGCATCACAGGCGTCAAGAGCCATCAGACGCGGATAGACGTGATTGCCAACAACGTGGCCAACATCAACACCACGGGTTACAAATCGGGCCGGGTCGCGTTTTCCGACGTGATGTCACAGACCCTCAGCGAAGGCACGGCGGCACGCGGGCAGATCGCCGCCACCAATCCCAAGCAGACCGGGCTGGGCGTTCAGGTGGCCAGCATCGACACCGTCCAGCGTCAGGGAACACTGCAGACGACCGGCATCGACACGGACCTGGCCATCGAAGGGGACGGCATGTTCGTTCTCAGCGACGGCATCACCGATTTCTACACCCGCGATGGCACCTTCGCTTTCGATTCAACCGGTCAGTTGACCGATCCGGGCTCTGGGTTGGTGGTGCAGGGCAACCTGGCCAACGAAGATGGCAGCTTCAAGTCTGAAGTCGAGAACCTGATCGTTCCGCTCGATCGCGAATCGAAAGCCCTGGCGACGACGTCCATCGAGCTGTCGGGGAACCTGGATGTTGGAGGCTCGGCACAGGTGTGGACGGCGACGACTCAGTTTGGCTTGCCGGCCATCGTCGCGAGCAATCCCGCGTTGCCGCTGGATCTTTCCGACCTCGGGGACTCGGTGGGTCTCTCGGTGACGGTGTCAGAGGGCGGCCAGGACATCGCCAGCACCCTGACGATTCCGACAACCACACCGTTTGCCGATCTGGAGCAGCTCACCAGCAAGCTCAATTCGCAAGTCAACCTGAACGACTCGCTCAAGGGTAACGTGCTGTTCAAGTTCAACGATCTCGGACAGCTGCAGTTGCGCACCAAGGAGGGAGGCGCCAACGTCAGCCTGTCCATCGACAATGCCGACCCAACCATCGATGTGGTTTCGCGGCTGGGATTCGGGCAGGGTCAGAATACCGGCGCTGATGCCGCTGACAGCATCCTGCTCAATGACCTGGCCAACGTAGGAGCTGATCTGACGCCCGGCGACATCGTTCGCTTCTCCGGCACCAAGCCGACCGGAGAGCGTTTTGACGGGAACTTCGAGTTCCAGGCCAACAGCGCCGATACCGTCAGAGATTTGCTGGATGTGGTTCAGTCTGCGTACGGCGGTGTTAACGCGGGCATCGATCCGCAAACGGGACGCCTTAGCCTGACGGATGCAGAGACCCAGGACAGCGTTGTCGGATTCGACATCAACTTTTCGCTCCTCGACGCCGACGCCGTAGGCTCGGGGTTGTTCGGCAGCAATCCTCTGGCCGAATTCAGCACCAACACCCAGGTCTTCGACCAGAAGGGCGATACGCACTCGCTCACCCTCACCTTTACCAAGAGCGTTGTCGCCAACGAGTGGTCCTGGGTGGCTTCGGTGAATGGCGTCACGCCCCAGGCAGGCAACGAGGGCAAAGCGGTTTTCAACGAGGATGGCACCCTGAAGTCGTTCGATTCCTCTGACCAGGCAGCCCTGCAGTTCACGCCGGGGGACGGTACGCCCAACATCACCATCGACATCGGGGCCACCGGTACAGGTAGGCTCGGTGGATTGACACAATTCGTGGCACCGTCATCGATGGCCGTGCGAGAGCAGGATGGTCGAGCCGCAGGCAGTCTGGTGTCGATCAACGTGGAGGGTGACGGTGGCATTCGCGGCACCTTCACGAACGGTGACTCTCAGGTCCTCGGACGTGTTTCGCTGGCAGCTTTCAGCAATAGTGGAGGGCTCAAGCGCGGGGCTCAAAACCTGTTTCTGCAGACCGAATCCTCGGGACAGCCCGTGGTAGGGGCTGCCGAGACGACGGTGCAGGGAAGCATCCGGTCGGGGGCCATCGAACTGTCAAACGTCGATCTGGCCGAAGAGTTCACGAACATGATCGTCAGCCAGCGAGGTTTTCAAGCCAGCGCGCGCAGTATCACCACCTCGGATGAGCTGATGAGTGAACTGGTGAACTTGAAACGGTAGTAGGTCGGTCGACTTGAGGCACTGATAGGCAAGCTGAACGTATAAAGGTATATTGAAGAGTCGCTTTGGGCGACTCTTTCGGAGTTGCTTACGCAACTCCTACGCGGTGGTACGGGGTACTTTTGGTAGGTCAGATAAGTCTGGTAGGTTAGATACGTCGATCTTGACGCCTGAAGGGATTGGACATGATAAAGCTGACTCGGTTGAATGATAAGGACATGGTCATTAATGCCGAGATGATTGAGTTCGTCGAGGCGACACCGGATACCTTGATCAGTCTGCAGTCGGGGAAGAAAATCATGGTCATGGAGCCCGTGGACGAGGTTATCGAGCTCGTTGTCGAGTACAAGAGAAGCTGCGCCCAGACGATTTTCAGCGGCGTTCGGTAGAGGATACAGGAGTAAACGGATATGGATATCGCAACAATCGTCGGATTCATCGCGGCGGCTACCTGCTTGATGGTAGGCATTGGCAGCAATCTGCCCTCGATGATCGATCCACCCTCGATGATCATCGTCGTTGGGGGTACGCTGGCTACGGCCCTGATCGCCAATCCATTGCAGGAGGTCGTCAACCTGGTCGGGGTCTACAAGAATGCGATTATCACCAGCGTTCCGGTGCCGACTGAGCTGATCGAGCGCATCGTGGGGTTCGCCGAAACCGCCCGCCGGGAAGGCATCCTGGCTCTCGAGCAGGCAATCGAAGACGGCGATGACACCTTTCTCAGTCAGGGCGTGCGCCTCGCCGTCGATGGCACCGAGCCCGACCTAATCATGGACATCCTGGAAACGGAACTGCAGTTCATCGAGGAGCGCCACAAGATGGGTCAGGAAATCATCGCCAACATGGGAAACGCGGCCCCCGCCTTCGGCATGATCGGAACGCTTATCGGACTCGTCATCATGCTCAAGAACATGGACGATCCGGCGGCGATCGGTCCCGGTATGGCGATCGCCCTGCTGACGACGATGTACGGAGCCATCATTGCCAACATCGCCTTCGGCCCGGTCGCCGCGAAGCTGAAGACCTATTCGCAGAAGGAAGTTCTCTCGAAGCGCATGATTATCGAAGGCATCATGTCGATCCAGTCAGGCGACAATCCCAGAATCGTGGAGCACAAATTGTCGGTCTTCCTGTCGCCGAAAATGCGTCCAAGCGGCGATGAGAGCCGTGAGGCGGCCTAGGTCGTTGTCATAGACGCGGGTTGATTGACGAGCCATGGCAAAGGAAAAAAAATGTCCCGATTGTCCAGAGTTACCGTCGTGGTTGACGACATTCGGAGATCTGATGGCACTGCTGCTGACCTTCTTCGTGCTGTTGCTGTCGTTCTCGACCACGAGTCAGGAGGACTTCGAGAACGCGATCGGCTCGCTGCAGGGTGCGCTCGGGGTACTCGACGGCGATCCAATTTTGTCGGCACCGATCAAGATGTTCATGCCGATCGTCAAGGGCGATATCACCGAGGCGCGTCCCACGATGAAGGACGCCAAGGCGGAAATCGAGAAGGAGATCGAGGCCCAGGGACAGCAGGAAAACGTGGAAGTCACGCAGGGTCCCGAAGGAATCGTCATCCGTATGAAGGATCATATGCTCTTCGACGTGGGCAAGGCCGATATCAAGGACGAATCCAGATCGCTGATCTTTCGTATCGGCTCGGTGTTGAATCGATTGCCGGAAAACAGCATCGAGATTGAGGGTCACACGGATAACGTGCCGATCGAAAATGATGACTTCGCGAACAACCATTGGTTATCCAGCGCGAGAGCTTTACAGGTGTTGGACATTTTCGCCGACGACATCGGTATCGAGCGCAAGCGGTTGGCGGCGATGGGGTACGGTGAATTCAAGCCCCTCAAGGAAGATGTTGACAACGACTCATACGAAAATCGCAGTCTCAACCGCCGGGTCGTCATCCGCGTCAAGTACGAGGGAACGGAGACGACCAATCCCGACAGTGTGCGGGTTTTGATGGACGACGCGGGGTTGGGCTTGCAGGACAAGTGACTGACGCGCGATAAGCGCGCGTAGGGAATAGGTAAACAAAGGAAAGACTGATGGCCGAAGAAGATGAAGCAGCAGGCGGGCCTGCCCCGGCAGGCGGAAGCGTACTCAAGAAGTACGGGCCTCTTGCGGCTATCGTGCTACTGGTGCAGGTCGTCGTAGCCTGGGTTGTGATCAAGACCTTAATGGATTCGGGCTCGCCGGATGACAGGGATCCAGGCGATCCGCTGATCCCGCAGCAGCAGGTGCAGTTGGCGGAGAGCGAGGAGGAGGGCACGGGACTTCCATACCAGCACCCGGCTGAGGGCATCAAGATTACGTTCAATCCGGCCGAAACGAATTCTGAACGCTTTGCGGTGCTGGAAATTGTGCTCGGACTGATGGCGACGAACGAAGAAGGTACGCCGATGACGCCGGCCGAGATCGGTGCGGATGCTGGTTCACTGGCCTTGGTTGACGCCAATATGAAGCTGATCAGACGCACCATATTGCGCGTGCTGCGGGAGAAGACGATCGACGACCTGGAGTCCATGAATGTCCAAGAGGTGTGGAAGGACGTGAAATCGGCTCTGAACGAGGAGGTCTTCTCGAAGATCGCCTGGGTAGAGCCGGATTCAGACAGCAAGAAGAGGGTCAGTATCCAGGAGATCATCGCGACGGCGATCATCATCCAATGATGAAGAGGAAGACTCGGCCGTTGGCCGAGTCTTTTGCAGAATCGGCGGGCCGATTCTGCACAGGCAATCACCACGTACCGGGTGGGATTTGGGGGAAGAAAGCGAAGTTGCGGCAAGGTCTTACTGACAAGTTGACGATACATACTGGTTTTGAATTACATGGTTACGGAGAGTGACTGATGGGTGACATACTTTCACAAGATGAAATAGACGCACTGCTTTCGGCGACGGAAGCGGACGATCCTGGTGGTGGCGGAGGCGCCGACCTCGGTGACATGGGGGGCGGTGGTGGTGGCATGGAGGATGCGACGGCGCAGCGCATCATCACCAGCTATGACTTCAAGCATCCGGCGCGAGTCAACAAGGATCAGTTGCGCACGCTGGAAAATCTGCATGACAACTTTGCGCGCCTGCTCAGCTCGACCTTTTCCGGAGCGATGAGGGCCGTGGTCGATGTCGACACGGCGTTCGTGGATCAGACGACCTACGCTGAATTCATCATGTCGTTGTCCAATCCTTCCTGCTCCTACCAGTTCACCCTGGGGCCGACGAACGGTCAGGCCATCATCGATTTCGCCATGCCCGTCGTTTTCGCCTTCGTCGATCGCATTTTCGGAGGCAAGGGCTCGTCTCAGGGAGTGGACGCCCGTCAGCTATCACAGATCGAGATGGGAGTGATCGCCAAGATCGTCAAGCGCGTGGTGGAGGACCTGGAAGCAACTTGGGAACCGATCCTGCGCGTTGAAATCTCCGATATCGAGCTGGAGACCAATCCTGAGTTCATGCAGATAACGGCAGCGAGTGAGATCGTGATTCTGCTGGCTTTTGAGGTGAATTCGACCAATGCCTCTGGATTGGTGAGTCTCTGTTATCCCTTCTTTACGCTTGAATCGATTCTGCCGCGGCTCGGGCAACAAACCTACGTCAGACAAGGGCGCCAGAACCGGGAAGAGACCATTCGCCAGAATAGAGACCGGCTGCAGAAAACCTACATGCCGATGCGGGCCGAGCTCGGCCGTGGGACAGCGTCCTTCCAGGAGCTGCAGGACTTGCGGGTGGGTGATGTGCTAAAGATGGATACGGAAATCGACGATCCCACCATCGTCTACGTCCAAGACGAGCCCAAGTTTCTGGGGCGTCCTGGTCGGGTTGGCCGCAAGAACGCCGTTCAGATCTTGCAACCGATTGAGGTACAGAGCGAGGAGATCTTCAAGAATCGCAGTCGCCCTGTGCCCTACATCGATACCAAGTAAGCCGTAACGTGGGAATGATACAGGGAGATATGGACTGATGGCCGAAGAAGAGGAACTGGACGGTCTGGACGAGGCCCTGGCTGACGCTGTGGGCGACGACGGTGATGCTGTCGGTGAGGATGACGCCATGGCGCTGGAGGAAGCCATGAGCGCCGACGACGGCGGTGAGGGGGACGACGCCGGAGACATGGATCCCCTGGCCGAAGAGATGCTCCGCATGATGGAGGAAGAGGGCGACGATGCCGGCGGAGCCGAGGACGTCGACCAGATGATGGAAGCGGAGATGCTCAAGGCCATGGAGGAGGAAGGTGGCGCCACACCGGGCGCTCCCGCCGGCCTCGCTATAGGAGGAGGGGCAGCTGGCCTGCCGCCGAACATCGAGCGGCTCATGGATGTGCGGTTGACGGTCACGATTGAGCTTGGGCGCACAAAGAAGATCATCCAGGAAGTGATGGAACTAGGAGACCAGTCATTGATCGAACTCGAAAAAACGGTCGGTGAGCCAGTCGATGTCCTGGTGAATGGCGAGTTGTTCGCCAGAGGGGAAGTAGTGACGGTCTCGGAGAACTTCGGAGTCAGGGTGACTGAACTGGTGAATCCGTTGTCCGGAGTTTAATCCCGAATTGCCACGCGGACGCGGAGAGCATATTGAACATAACCTATTGTAAATAAATGAATTGAAGTAAGAAATTCCTGATTGATGGGGGGCAGCACATGTTTCCCCCGTAGCAGCAGCATTTTCCTGCATATCCCGGCGACAGGTCGCTTGGCCCCATAACGATATATGGATCTGGCCGCCATTCGAAATCCTTCCTTCCATAGTTTCTATCCGCTGTTTTTACAACACGTTACATAAATAAGGTGACGGTCATCGACGTCGCGCATGCGTGGAGGTTCGGCTCCGACCGGACCCTGTTCTGCCAGCACCGGCAGGCAAGGCATGCAACTTGCTCAATGGACCTCGGGTACCACTGGAGAGCCGCTGGCGGCTGAGGAGTCGCGGCGCCTTTTTGTCTCACAGCAGCCGCTGAGTTTTTCGGCTGCGCCGAGACCCCGTGGATGTGTTTGTTTGAAGCGAATTGGGCAGTTCGTAGCGAACAGTCATCAGCGGAGTCACCACATGAGCAGAGCTATCCGGCACCTCTCCGGCGCCGGCCAATCCACAGTTGCTTTTTTCTTCTTACTGCTTTCCTCCCCGTCAACCGGGCTGGAAGCTGCGGATAAAGGCAGCCAACCGTCTGCTCCCGCGGCGGCCGTTGAGTCTTCCCCGGTTGAGGCCACGACCGACGAACTGGTGCCAACGCAGATCGTCGAGCCGTACGTCAGTGCCCCCTACGACGATTCAGTGGTCACAGGGGATGCTTCCGGGGTTTCCATGTTTTCCGTCATCCTCAAGCTTGGTCTGGGTCTGGGGGTCGTGATCCTGCTGGTATGGGGTTCGGTCGCGGTACTGCGAAAGAGCTCCCTGGGCAAGCAGTTTTCGGCCAATACAGGCAGGATTCGAGTACTCGAGCGCAGTTACCTGGGTCCCAAGAAGTCGATCTGCCTGGTCAGGATCGGGCAGCGCGCTCTGGCTCTGGGTGTGACCGAAGGCAGCATCACCACCCTGGCACAACTCGATGATGAGGATTTGCCGGTGGTCACTGATCCTGCAGACAGTGATGGCAACTCCTTCGTCGCTCAGTTTCGCTCGATCCTTTCCAACAAAGAGCCGTCTCGGCACCTGCGTGGGGAGGTCAGTGCACCATGAGTGACATGCAGGGCCGCCGGCTCGCCGTACGGAACACCGTCTTCCTCGTCCTCGCCTTCATCGCCCTGATCCCGGTTACCGGGATGGACTTCGCTGAAGCCCAGACCATACCAAAACTCAGTCTGCAGGTAGAGGATGCCGTGGAAGGTGGGGATGCTGCCGTGTCTCTGCAGATCATTTTTCTGCTGACGATTCTGTCTCTGGCTCCGTCCATACTGATCATGATGACATCGTTTACTCGAATCGTCGTCGTGTTGTCGTTCCTCCGCACCGCGATCGGAACCCACGGGCAGATGCCGCCGAATCAGTTGATCGTCGGCTTGTCCCTGTTCCTGACTTTCTTCGTGATGGGGCCGGCCCTCGAGCGCGTCAACGACGAGGCCTTACAGCCATTGATGGAAGACGAGATTCCCTACAAGGAAGCGCTGGATCGCGGCATGGAGCCGATGCGGGAGTTCATGTTGAAGCAGACACGGCCCAAGGACATGGCCCTGTTCGTGCGCCTTGCCCGTGTCGATAAACCGCAGAACAGGGCTGAGGTTCCGAATACTGTGTTGATTCCGAGTTTCATCATCAGTGAGCTGCGCACCGCCTTTCAGATAGGGTTCGTCCTCTTCATACCCTTCCTGGTGATCGATCTGGTCGTCTCCAGTGTTCTGCTGTCCATGGGTATGATGATGCTGCCTCCGATCGTCGTTTCTCTGCCTTTCAAGATTCTCCTGTTCGTCCTCGTTGACGGGTGGAATCTGGTGGTGCATTCGCTCGTTCGGAGCTTTAACTGACCGTGGTCAAGCCTCCGGGCGGGCCACGATTCGTCGAGGAATTTAAGATCCGATGACTCCTGAATACGTCGTCAAACTGGGACAGGAGGCCATGCTGCTGGTGCTGATGATCGGGGGACCGATACTGATAGTCGCCCTCGTCGTCGGTCTCGCGGTCAGCATCTTCCAGGCCGTGACCCAAGTTCACGAAATGACCCTGACGTTCATCCCGAAAATCGTGGCAGTTGGAGTGACCATTCTCCTGATTCTGCCGTGGATGATGCAACAGGTCGTCGATTTCACCCACCGGCTCATCTCCAGCATCCCCGTCGTGATCGGCTGATGAATGGAATACTGGCTCAGTCAATTTCATATCCTGCTGCTGATTCTGCTGCGCGTGAGCGCGGTATTGATCGCGGCACCCATTTTCGGGCATCGCAGCTACCTGTCACGAGGGAAAGTAGGACTGGCGTTCATGGTGTCGTTGATCGTGTTCCCGATCGTGGCCGATCGCGGCTTCGAGGTGCCAGAGGGGATCTTCGCGTATGTCTTCATGATGATGAGCGAAGTGATCATGGGACTGATCCTCGGATTCATCGTACTGCTGGTCTTCGTTGGGATTCAGTTCGCCGGACAGCTCGCCGGGTTGCAGATGGGATTCGGCATCGTCAACGTCATCGATCCGCAATCGAGCAACCAGATCTCTATCCTGGGTCAGTTTCTGAACATTCTGGCAATCCTGATTCTGCTGTCAATGAATGGCCATCACGTAATCCTGAACGGTCTGCTTCACAGCTTCGACGTCGTGCCTCTAGGCGGAGTGACGCTACCCGTGGCGGTGATGGAGAAACTGATGGCGCTATGCGCGGAAGTCTTCGTGGTCGCGGTGAAGATCAGCGCCCCGATCCTCGTGGCTCTGTTCCTGGTGTCGGTCGCCATGGGCATTCTGGCGCGAACAGTGCCCCAGATGAACGTCTTCATCGTCGGCTTTCCTGTTCAGATCGGCGTTGGCATGACCGCGTTGTCCCTGTCGTTACCTCTCTTCTACCTGGTGATGGAGCGCGTAGTTCATGTGCTGGAACGCGATCTCGTCACGGTAGTCCGGTTGCTCGGTGGATGAGGGAGATGTGAGCTAGTCATGGCTGAAGAGTCATTCCAGGAAAAAACCGAGCAGGCAACGCCGAAACGGCGCGATGATGCCCGCAAGAAGGGGCAGGTGGCCCGCAGCGCCGAACTCAGTTCGGTCGCGATTCTGATGATGGGGCTGCTAGCTCTGTGGGGGCTGGGCGGCTACATGTACGATCGCATGAGTGGGCTAATGATCGAGATGTTTACGAACGGAATGACGATCAACATCGACCCGCTCACGATACAGCCGCATGTCGAGCGCTGGGTGACCGGGTTTGTTGCCATCGTGGCACCATTGGTCATGATGCTGGTGATCGCCGCCGTCGGCATCAACGTCTCGCAGGTAGGGGTGCTGTTCACCGGACAGCCACTGCAACCCAAGGCTGAGCGTATCAGTCCGCTGGCGGGAGTGAAACGAATATTCTCGAAAAAAGGGCTTGTCGAACTCGCCAAGGGGCTTTTCAAGATCGGCATCGTCGCCGTCATCACCTACATGACCCTGGAGTCCGAGGCCGACACCCTTCTGGCCCTCATCGACATGTCCATCGGGCAGATCTTCGGACTCGGTGCTGATATCGTGCTGGATCTCGGGTTCCGGATAGCCTTGGTCCTGCTGTTGTTGGCGGTGCTCGATTACGCCTTCCAGCGGTGGGACTACGAGAACAACCTGAAGATGACCAAGCAGGAACTGAAGGAAGAGCAGAAACAGCAGGAAGGTGATCCCGTCCTGCGCTCGCGGGTGCGCTCGCTGCAGCGCGACATGTCGCGCAAGCGCATGATGTCTGACGTGGGTGAATCCGACGTAGTGGTGGCCAACCCGACGCATGTTGCGGTAGCTCTGAAATACGATCCCGCGAACATGGTAGCTCCGATCGTCATGGCCAAAGGCCAGCGCCTGGTTGCTCAAAAAATCAAGGAATTAGCGCGTGAGGCGGGCGTGCCCATCGTGGAGAACAAACCCCTGGCGCGGGCCCTGTTCAAGGCCGTACAGGTAGGGCAGGAAATCCCCGAAGACCTCTTTCGTGCAACGGCTGAGGTATTGGCGTTCGTCTTCCAGATGCGACGGGGCAAGCAGGTCGCCACAGAGGTGGGTGTCTGATGGGCGCTTTCCTGAGAAAGTTAGCCAAGCAGTCGGATGCTCTGCTGGCGGTCGGTGTCGTCGTCATCCTCGGGGTGATGATCGTACCGTTGCCGACCTACATAATGGACTTCCTGCTGACGCTGAATATCAGTCTCGCCCTCTTGGTGCTGATGTTGACGATCTATGTGACGGCACCGCTCGAACTGTCCGTGTTCCCAGGGTTGCTGCTCGTGCTGACCCTGTTTCGCTTGTCGTTGAATGTGGCGTCCACGCGTCTGATTCTCAGCCAGGCGAATGCCGGTGACCTGATCGCCGCTTTCGGCGACGTCGTCGTTCAGGGCAATTACATCATCGGTTTCATCATCTTCGTCATCGTTATCATCATCCAGTTTGTCGTGATCACGAAGGGCGCCGGCCGTATCGCAGAGGTGGCGGCGCGATTCACCCTTGATGCCATGCCCGGCAAGCAGATGGCCATCGACGCCGATCTGAACGCCGGTCTGGTCGACGAAGATCAGGCTCGCAAGCGCCGTGAGGAAATTGCCAAAGAAGCGGACTTCTATGGGGCCATGGACGGTGCCAGCAAGTTCGTCCGTGGCGACGCCGTCGCCGGAATTCTGATAACGCTGATAAACATCATTGGCGGTTTCGCCATCGGCGTAATGCAGCATTCGTTGACCCTTGCTGAAGCGGCCCAAACCTACACACTGCTGACGGTCGGTGATGGGCTGGTGACTCAGATTCCAGCCCTGATCACCTCCACGGCCGCCGGCATCATCATCACGCGTCAGGCATCCGATGAGAATTTCGGGCGTGATATCAACGAGCAGCTGACACGCCGGCCGCAGGCCGGGTTGATTGCCGGGCCGATGCTGATCGCTCTCGGGCTCATTCCCGGGTTGCCGACGTGGCCCTTCCTGGTCATCGGCACGGTTCTGGCCGGGATCGCCTTCCTCGTGCGCGTGTTCGCTCAGCGTCGCAAGGCCGAGGAACTGCAGCTGCAACACGAGGAGTCCCGTCCGGAGGAGCGTCCGGAAGACTATCTAAAGGTCGATCTGCTGGAGGCGGAAATCGGCTACCAGCTGGTCCCACTCGTCGACGTCAAGCAGGGTGGTGACTTGATAGAGCGCATCGTTCAGATCCGCAAGGTCGCGGCCATGGAGATGGGCTTCATCGTACCGCCGGTCCGGGTACGGGATAACATCCAGCTGCAACCAAGTGAGTACCTGATCAAGATCAAGGGTGATCCAGTCGCCAAGGGTGAGTTGCATGCCAAGAATCTGTTGGCCATCGATCCGGGTGTGGCTGAGGGACCGATCGAAGGCACGAAGACGACGGACCCTGCCTTTGGATTGCCGGCGATCTGGATCGCGCCGAATCTGCGCGAGCGCGCCGAGTTGCTCGGCTACAACGTCGTCGAACCCGGCGCCGTGCTCGCCACTCATTTGACCGAGGTCATCGCCAGCAACGCCGGCGAACTGATGGGGCGTCAGGAGACGCAGCATTTGATCGAGGAGTTCAAGAATAGCTATCCCGCCATCGTCGAAGAGCTGATTGACAGTCAGACAGTGACGCTGGGGTCACTCCAGCGGGTCCTGCAGAACCTGTTGACTGAGCGCGTACCGGTAAGGGATCTGCGCTCCGTGCTCGAGACGCTGGGTGACTATGCTGAAGTCAAAGACGTAGAGGTGTTAACGGAATATGTGCGCACGGCTCTCAGGAGATCCATCTGTAACCTGCTGTTGAAGGAGTCCCCTGAGGAGGTCATTCACGTGCTGACCGTTTCCAACGCGGTTGAGGAGATGATCAAGGAATCCATCCACTCCACGCCCATTGGCGTGACGGTGGCCCTGCCGCCAGAAGCGGCAGGCCTGATTTACCAGCAGATGAACAGCCTGATAGATCAGATGATAGCCAACGGTCAGCAACCGGTGGTGCTCGCGGCGCCACACGTGAGGCTGGCCTTCCGCAAACTAACGGCGTCGAGTTTTCCGAGTCTGTACGTGCTCTCGTACAACGAGATTGCGCCAGAGGTGGAAGTCTCGGCCGTCGGGGTAATTCGATTCGACGATGAGAATCAAGAAATACACAGCGAGGAGCATGCCGCAAGCCCTGCAGCAGGTGCGTGAAGACCTGGGGCCCGAAGCGGTAATACTCGATTCGAGAAAGATCGGCGGCAGAGGTGATCGCGGTCACGCCCGCACACCCGCCAACGTTGAAGTTACCGCCGGCCTGGAGCAGGGCGCAGTGCCCGGTGTTTTGACGTCACCAGTCGTGCGGTCCGCGTCAGCACCGGCTCGGCGCTCAGTCCGAGATCAGCGTACGGAGACTCCCGGGGTTAGGGGGAGTATTCACACGCCTGCCCTGTTCGCGGGAGGAGGAGGGGGATTGTCCAGCCTGGCACCTTCGCCGGTGATTGCGGGTAATGTTCCAGCATCATCAGGCAACCCCCTGGAGTCGGCATTGGAGAGCGCCAGAAGGGTTGCCCGTGAGTTCGCGCCAGAGCTGGAACCAGAAAGCGGGGCACCCCAAGAGTCGCGTGTACACCTTGATGTTGCGGAGGCCACCACCGATACCGCATCGGACCTCGAGGTTTCCATCCAGAACATTGAGGCATCGACAGCGAATGCCACCGCCGATCTGGCGGGTTTGGAGTTGCGCCAGGCCAGCGGTTCGGTCGCACACCAGCTGCAAAAACTGCAGGAGACGATCTCCAAAATCGAACGTCAGGCCCCGGCACAATTCGTATTGCCAGGTGAAGTCAGCCACATGGCGGATCGACTGCGCGCCGGGGGAGTGAGCGAGACCCTGGTATGTCAGTGCATCCACATGGTCTATTCCGAGCTGGAAGGCGCCGCACTGGACGACCGCGACAAGGTGCACTCCCTGGCGGCTCAGAAAATGGGTGAGCTCCTTCCTGAGCGCTGCGATATTCGAGTGGCTTCGAAGCGCCGTAATGTCATCGGCTTCGTAGGTCTGTCGGGGTCCGGAAAGACCACGGCGGCTGCCAAGATCGCCGCCGGTTTCGCGACCCGAAAAACCAGGGCAATCGGCGATGATCCCCGTCGCATACTCATGGTCACGACGGACAAGCGCAGACTGGGCGCAGTGGATCAGATGCGCAGCTTGGCGCAGATCACCGGCATATCGCACGAAGTCGCCCTCACGGAGGAGGAGATGCGTGCCGCACTGAAGCGCCATATCTCAGCCCGACTGGTTCTCATCGATACGGCTGGATGTGGACCTAACGAACAGGAGGAGCGTGAATCCCAACGGTGCCTGTTGGAAGCTGCCCAAGCCGACGAGATCCAGGTGGTCATCGATGGACTGACCGCCTATGAGCATATGCTCGATGTGATCCAATCGACGAGTGTCTTTTCGACGCCACGCCGACTGCTGTTCACGAAAATGGACGAGGCGGTGCGTCGCGGTGCCGCTGTGAGCGCGGCCGCCCACAGCGGAATCCCGACCTCGTATTTCTCCGTCGGCCCGGCCTTTCCCGGTGATTTGAGACCCGGCAACCTCTCACGGCTTGTGCGTGAGCTTCTGGGAGTTACCATCCAAACCCCAGATAAAAAAAAGGGAGCTTAGCGTGACCGGAGGAGCTGGCGAGTTTCAGAGCGAAAAACAGCGATGTGAGTTATATTCGGATATCCCTGCCGTCAGTGGTAATCTCGGGCGGTATTACCCGTCCCAGCATTCGTCTGCGTAACCCAAAATTCAGGTCCCACACACGTGAGCGCCAAGAGCACACCACAAAAAGCGAGCCGCGAGTACGGCAAACAGGAGCTGGGGTCAGCCAAGAATGAGCGAGGCCCTCTCGAGGATTACCTGCCGCTGGTCAAGTACATTGCTGGGCGGCTGGCCATCGGGCTTCCTCGTTCAGTCGAGATGGATGATCTCATCAACGCGGGCGTGGTCGGACTTATCGAGGCCTATCACAACTTTGATACAGGCAAAGGGGTGAAGTTCGAGACCTATGCCTCCCTGCGCGTTCGTGGTTCCATCCTCGATGAGTTGCGCGGCATGGATTGGGTACCGCGTTCCACGCGTGCTCGCTCACGTGAGATCGAGAGGGTGATTTCACGCCTGGAAAACGCTTTGGGCCGGAGTCCGACCGAAGTCGAGTTGGCAGAGGGGTTGGGTGTGGGCATGGATGACTATTACACGATGATCGAAGACGTCCGTTCAACTTCGCTGCTTTCGCTCGACGAGATCACTCACGGTGATGACGACGACAAACCCGTTCCCTTAGTCGATACCCTGCGGTCTCCTGATCCGTCGACGGCCCTGAGCAAGCTGGAGGGTGAGGAACTGCGCAATCTTCTCGCCGATTCCCTGGGTGAGTTGACCGAACAGGAACGCCTCGTGGTGGCGCTCTACTACTACGAAGAGCTGACCCTGAAAGAGATCGGCCAGGTCCTCGAGCTTTCCGAATCCAGAGTTTCCCAACTTCACACCAAGGCGGTATTGAGCCTGCGAGTGAAGTTGAGGAAGCGCTTCATGGCTTGAGGCTGGGTCCCGCTCCTCCCGCCGTCTACACAGATTCAGGGCAAGCCTCCATCTATCTGCCGCCAGTACGCGGGAGTCGCCATCGACGTGGATGAGGACAAGCAACAACGCCTCAAGAAGGTCACTCAGAGTATCATCGGACTGCCGACGCTGCCTGCCGTCGTCACCCAGTTGATCGGCCTGATTGACAACCCGAAAACCTCCGCTCGCAATGTCGCCCAGCTGATCTCCGCCGATCAGGCACTCACCGCCAAGATCCTCAAGCTGGCGAACTCCGCCTTCTACGGTTTTCCGCGCGAGATCGCCACCGTCGACCTCGCCGTCGTCGTTCTCGGCTTCGAAACAGTCAAGAATCTCGGGCTCAGCGTATCCGTGCTCGAGCGTTTTTCAAGCGGCGGAGACAGCAGTCACTTCGATCGACAGAAGTTCTGGGAGCACTCCATCGCCTGCGGTGTGGCCGCCAAACTGCTCGCCGAAAAACTGCGGTACCGCGTTTCCGGGCGAGGCGAGGCCTTCGCGGCGGGAATACTGCACGACATCGGCAAGTTGATCTTGAGCCAGTATTTCCCGGTCGATTTCAAGCAAATCATCGAACTGGTCGAAGAAAAGGATCTCTACATTGGCAAGGCGGAAGAGGAAGTCCTCGGAGTCACTCACGCCGACGTCGGGGGGTGGTTGGCCCAGCGCTGGAATCTACCCGACCAGCTTGAAGATGCCATCAAATTTCACCACGCCCCTGGTCGCGCGGCTCCGGGGCGCAACGAGCTGCCGTCACTGATTCACCTCGCTGATTTTCTGTGTCGCAGAGAGCGGATCGGCGACGCCGGGGGTGAGCGCTTTCCGAGTCTGGATCCGGCTGCTCTGCGCACCTTCGGTATTCACGAGGATCCGAAAATAGCGATCAAGCGAATATTCGGGTACGGAGACGAGTTGCGTGCGGCCATGGAAAGTGCTGAGGCCTTCTCTTCTATCGCTCGAGGCGGTGAGGAAGAAACGGAGGCCGATGCCGACGGGAAGACCGACTCTCAGACACCGGCGGGTCAGCCACTGGAGGCGCTTTCAGCCGATGGTCCTGATCGCGTCGACGAAGTGGAGATCGAAGCGACGGATAGCGACGGCGAATTAACGGCACCCGCGGAGCCCCATCCGTGACAGGGGAAGGGAAGGCAGAGTGACGAAAGAGGCTGGCGATCAAGGCACGTCACCAGAGCCTCAAGATGCAGGATCGCTGTCCCTGGACCGGCTGCGTGAGCTCGCAGACCTGGTCAAAGAAAGCGGCCCCGAGGATGTGGGTTGGGAGCTGGGCGTTCATCTCGAAGGGGTGGAAGAAGCGGCGAAAGAGCATTCCATCCGCGTGAAGGCCCTGGAGCAGGAGAATCGTCAACTTCAGGACCGCCTGACTCGGGGGCACGAGCAGTACGAGCAGCTGCGTGAGTCGATGAACGAGTTGCTCAATTTGCACCAGTTGTCGGAGACCATCAGCACGAGTTTCAGGATCGAGGATATACTCGACGCCCTGATGGACCTCTCCAATCGTTTCGTGCCATACGAGACCTGCGGAGTCTTCGTTCTGGAGGAGGAGGGCAATAAACTCGAGGTCGTGGCAAGCCGTGGCATGGATGTTCCCGCGCTACAGGCGCGCGTACAGTCCCATTGGGAAGACGGCATCATCGATTGGGTGATGCGGGAGCGCCGGCCGGTGGTTATCGATGACATCGATGCGCTCTCACGAGAATCGTCAGATCCCCATTGTTTCGTCATGATCCCGCTCATCGTCGGTGGCAAGGAGGTCGGAATCTTCATTTTGCACTGTGCTCGTGAAAAGGACGATTTCACGCTGGGCCAGGTGCAACTGCTCGATGTTTTGGCCAACCAGACAGCCGCCGCCGTATCCAACTCGCGCCACTACTCCGATCTTGAATCAACGCACGACCAACTCGTCGAATCTCAGCAGCAAGTGCTGATTTCTGCCAAACAGGCGGCGATCGGTGAGTTGGCAGGTGGAGTTGCGCACGAAGTCAACAATCCGCTGCAGATCATTCTCAGCCGGGTACAACTGATGATCGCCCAAAACGCGGACGCCGAACCGGTCATCAAGGGGTTGAGATTGATCGAGAGCAACGTGCGACGGATTTCCAAGATCATCCGGGCGTTGCTCGGATTCGCGGGCCACAACAAGGCCGACGCCGAGTGGTCCCGATTCGATCTGAACCAAGCCATTCAACAGGCCATTGCTCTCGTCAAGCACCAGCTCGACGCCCAGTCCATCGAGGTCGAAATTCAGATTCCAGAAGATATGCCGGCGCTGCTGGGTAACGTCGGTGAGCTGGAGCAGGTATTCATCAATCTGATGCTCAACGCCCAAAACGCGATGCCCAAAGGTGGAAATCTGACGATCACGGCACGGGTGGACGGTGAGCAGGTCGAATTGCGTTTCGCCGATTCGGGGCAAGGCATTCCGCCCGAACACGAGGACCGGCTCTTCGAACCCTTTTTTACGACCCGGGCTGATCAAGGAGGCACAGGACTCGGACTGGCGGTCAGCTACAGTATAGTGGAGATGCACAAGGGGAGCTTGAGTGTCAGTAGCGAGTCTGAACAGGGGGCTACGTTTGTCATTCGTCTACCTGTTCCTCCGCCCACGTCCGAGAGTGCACCCGAGTCAGCAAACGTGTCCGCCTCGGAAGGCGACCTAATCGATGTCGAACAAGAGAGCAACCGCGATGAGCCCCTGCATGTCGATGGTTAACCTAAGTGCCCTGTCACGAAAGTACTCTTGTATTCGACCGCCGATTCATCCCGACCTGCTGCGTTTCGCTCAATCGGCATATCCCACTGATATACCTCACTCGCGCGCCTTGCAGGCCGGGCGACTCGGCGCCCTCATTTCACAAGCCTACTTCCGTAACAGGGCACTAGACCTCATACCATTCCAAGGACACATCTCTTATTCTCATGATTGACCTATCATCACAACACGTACAGCTCGTCATCGTCGACATCCTTTTCCTGGCGGTCGCCCTGGCCATCCTGATGTGGTTTCGGTCATGGTTGCGGGTCCAGACTCACAGAATGGACCGCCGATTCGATACGCTGGACGCGAATCTGAAACAGCTGACACAGATCCAGGAGCGTTTACAGGGAGCCTGCCGCACCCTGACCGCAGCAGACCCGCGAAGTCGTGGGTCGCGATCGTTCCTCTCCCCGCTCATGGATGATGCGGCCTCATCCGGGATCACGGGCAGTGCCATGTCCGATGAAGGCTCTCGAACCTCTGACGGTTCGGCCACGTCCCGCGGAGGGGGTGGGGGGATTGCAGCCAAACCCGGCAGGGACCCAGCCAGCGGCGCTCGCCAGCACGAGATCTACGAGCACGCGCGGCAGCTGTTGAGCAAGGGGATTTCGACGGATGAGGTGGCCCGCATGGTTGATCTTGGGGTCGCCGAAGTTGAGGTGCTCAAGAGGATGGGGGAGTTAACTCGCAGTAGCTCGCGTTGAAGTGAAGGGCGATCGAGCGATCGAGCGACCGAGCGATGGCGTCAGTCGGTCCGCAACGCATCGCTTAGTTCAGTAAGCAGTAGGTCCGTCTCCTCGTCCGTGCCCACCGAAATTCGCAGACAGTCTCGCAACCTCGGTTCCCCGAAGAAACGCACGAGCACGCCTCGGTCTCTCAATTGGGCGTACAGCTCAGCGGCTGCCGCACCCGGCAAGCGGGCCAGGACGAAATTCGCGGCAGACCTCCACACGTGAAAGCCGAGTTCGCCCAACGCTTCAGTCAGACGTGACCGAGTTCTGCGAATGCGATCGGCATTGGCATGCATCGTCTGCACGTCGTCCAGGGCCGCCGCGGCAGCTACCTGGGCCAGGGAGCCGACGTTGTAATGCTCCTTTACTTTGCGCATTCCGGCGGTTACCTCAGGTGAGGCGAAACAAAAGCCGATGCGCATTCCGGCGAGCGAGAAGGATTTGGACATCGTGCGCACGACGATGACGTTGGGGCAGTGTTCGACCAGCTGGAGACATCCTCCGTCACTGAAGTCCACGTAGGCCTCGTCGATCAGCAGCATACCCTGAACGGCCGCGGCCAGGTCCGCCAACTTTTCAGTTGGGACCAGGGTTCCTGAGGGTGAATTCGGGTTGGCTACCAGGGTCAGCTTGCCGGCTGCGGCAGCCAGCCCTTCGGGAAGGTCGAACGAATCATCGAAGTCGATGGTGGCGGACGTCGCATTCTGGAGTTCGACGAGTTTGGCGTAGTACGGGTAGGTCGGCGTCGGGTAGACGACTGTGTCTCCGGGGCCGATGAAGCATCGCATCGCCGTATTGAGCAGCTCGTCCGAGCCGTTGCCAATCAGAATCTGATCTACCGGCAGGGAGAACAACTCACCCAATCTTCGAGTTACATCAGAGGCATCGGCGTCGGGGTATCGTCTCAAGTTGTCATCACAGGCCTCTCTCAACCGCTGCAGTACCAGCGCGGAAGGCGGGTACGGGTTCTCGTTCGTATTGAGCTTGACGAAGGTTCGGTCTTTTGGCTGTTCACCAGGAACGTACCCCGTCATGCGCGCGATGTGGGGCAGAAGGAAGAGTGGTTGTTCAGTTTCCTGCATGGACTACCTTGAAGTTGAGTGGGAATAGCACTAACGATCAGATCGTGGTTCAAACAATCTGATCACACCCACACTGTGTCAATTCAGCGAACGGACTATAAAGTGAAGGTGTCGCTCACTTCGAGACAGATCGAGCTCATTCTCCAATGGAAGGAGGAGTTCTTCTGGCCCGACGAGAAAAGGGTCCAGAGGAAACTCCAGAACGCCCTGAGCGCCAATCAGCCACTGGAACTAAGCGTTCTGCAGATCAGGATCGTCCTGGGATGGGTCGAAGAGCAGGTCGGTGGCCACTATGGCGGAGGTGACATCATGACCCCTGAGGAAGAGGCGATTCTCGCAACTCTTCGCCGCGCGGCTGCAGGTGAACGATAGGTGATCAGCTGGAGACGGGTTGTGGGTCGTCCACGCGCCGGACATCGGTTACACCTTCGACATTCGAGAGGCCGCGCATCAAGGTCTGTAGCTGACGGGTGTCTTTGATGTCGACCCAGAAGGTTTCCTCTGCCGTGTTCTGCGTCGTGCGGGCAGCAGAGCTCTGGATATTAGCTCCCGCGTCTGAAATGGCCCGGGCCACGTCCGAAAGCAGGTATTTGCGATCCGTTCCCTTGACCTGTAGCTGAACGGTGAACGCCTGCTCTTCTTCGATATCCCATTCCACCGATGCGATGCGATCCGGATCCTCGGCGATGTCGCCGATGTTGGGGCAATCGGTCCGGTGTACTGAAATGCCCCGACCTCGGGTAATCAGTCCGATGACCGGATCACCTGGGATGGGCGTGCAACACTTGCCGAAGTGTATCATCAGGTGGTCAATGCCCTGAATACGGATCCCACGACGATCGCGCAACAGCGGAAACCGCAGCCGTCGTTTCGGCTTCTCCGGAAACAGCTGACTGACCACGCGGCCGACGGACAGATCACCACTGCCGATACGGGCGTAAAGATGCTCGCTGTCGGTAAGGCCGAACTCCTCCGCCAACCCCTCCAGGGCATCGCTCTTTATCCGGTGCCTGTATTTTCTGAGTTCACGCTCCAGGATTTCCTGTCCCAGGCGAACGCTATGGGCGTATTGCTCCTCTCGCAACCAACGATGAATTGCCTGCCGGGCCTTGCCCGTCTTCACCATTTCGAGCCAGGATTGACTGGGCTTTTGGTGGGGCGAGGTGATGATCTGCACATTGTCTCCGCTGCTGAGTTCCGTACTCAACGGTACGACTTGTCCGTTGACCTTCGCCGTCAAGCAGTGGAGGCCGATATCGGTATGGATGGCGAAGGCAAAATCGATCGGCGTGGCACCACCGGGCAGCTGGTGCAGATCCCCTTTGGGCGTAAAGATGAAGATCTCGTCCTGAAATAACTCGATCTTCAGATTCTCCATGAACTCGACGGGGTCGGTGGCGTCCCGCTGCCAGTCGAGGACCTGTCGCAGCCAGTTGATCTGGTTTTCGAAGTCGAGACCCTTCTTCGAAAGGCCGCTCTTGTACCGCCAGTGGGCGGCAATGCCGAATTCGGCTGTGTGGTGCATTTCGCGGGTGCGAATCTGGACTTCCACCGGTAACCCCCGCGGTCCGATGACGGCAGTGTGCAGCGACTGATACATGTTCGTCTTCGGTGTTGCCAGATAGTCTTTGAAGCGGTCGGGGATCGGGTGATAGATCGTGTGGATCAAACCCAGAGTGTGATAGCACTCTCTGGCCGAATCGACGATGACTCGCACCGCCAACAGGTCATAGATCTCATCGAACGGTTTTCCCCTCGACTTCATCTTGTTGTAAATGCTGAAAAAATTCTTCGGGCGCCCCATGATCTCGGCTTCAATCGAACTGCGTGCCAGCTCCGCCTCGATCGGCGCTTTGAAGTCATGGATATAGGCCTCTCTCTGTTCTCGCTTCATCGAGACCTTGTCGCGAATCTCTCGATACATATCGGGATCCATGTACTTCAGGCTGCGGTCCTCCAGCTCCCAACGGATGCGCGCCAGGCCTAACCGGTGAGCGAGGGGGGCGTACACTTCGGCGGTCTCGAGAGCCGTGCGTTTTTGCTGCTCTGAGTCCATGTGTTCGAGGGTTCGCATGTTGTGCAGGCGGTCGGCGAACTTCACCAGGATCACGCGAATATCCTCGACCATTGACAGCAGCATTTTGCGGTAGGTCTCAGCCTGACGAGCTTCACGGCTCTCGTAGCGGAATCGCTCTATTTTGGTCACGCCATCGGTGAGAGCAGCGATCTTTGGACCGAATTCGGCGGCGACTTCCTCGAGGCTCACTGGCGTGTCCTCGAGGACGTCGTGGAGCAGGCCGGCCGCTACGGTAGTGGAATCCAGCCTCAGTTGGGCAAGAATCCGCGCCACCTCGACGCAGTGCTGCATGAAGGGTTGGCCAGACTTGCGCGTTTGCCCATCATGATGCGCGTGGGCGAAGTAATAGGCTCGGGCGATGAGATCGAAGTCAGCCTGCTCGTTGCTGGAGGCGACCTCGATGAGGAGCATCTGCAGTTGTAGATGGTTCGAGGCTTGCTCCAGCAGTTCGTCGAGACTGCCGGACGTGTCGGAGACCCCCCGGACAGGGGTTTGATCTGGATCCGCGGGTGGCTCCTCACCAGAGGGGGGCGGGAAAGGCAGGGCTGCCGGATCGGTCAAGCGGAATAAGTCCTTTCACGAGAAGAACATGACGCTTGCTTCTCAACCAATATACTCAACAGGCTGGGATGAGTCGATTTACGGGGCTGTGTAGGTCAATAGGATATGCAGGTACGGCGGTGAGCGATACGAACAGCTGTGGAATGGGTCAGGGACAGGCGTAGGCAGGTTTAGCTTTCAGCCTCAGCCTCAGCCTCAGGCTGAGCGTCGTCTTCGAGTTCACTCAATGGAAAATCAGGGTCGGGAATGTCTATTTCCATCTCCTTCAACCTGGGCATCAACGACTTGAGATCGCCTCGGAGCCGGTTGATGCCATGCGTCAGGCTGGTCTGCTGATTCTTCAGTTCCTGTTCCTGTTCCTCGAGGCGGGAACCTTCCGCGCGCACATCGCGCAGAGCCATGCTCTTGATCGAGATGGCCTGCTTCATGCGCAGGATTTTACTCGAACACAAGTACTGTATCAGCAAGGCGCCGCAAATACAGACGACGGTTATTATCCACCAGTACATGTGCGTTCCCGCGTGGGGACCTGTCGGTGATAGTGCCGATCCGCTTCTACTGCTAAATTGTAGCGTTTGCAGCAGGTTCGAATCTTAGCCATCCCTCAAGCGCATGTCAAGGAGGGACAGATGCGGCACCGACAGGCCATGGGCATACTGAAAATAGGCGACGGGATCGTCATCGGCGCTGTCGGTTTGACGACGTTGATACTGGCCATTCCGGATGGTGGTTCCGTCTCCGCGGGGGCAGCACTCATCGAAAGCACCGCGGGATCAGACGGACCCTACACACTCACTAGCCCACAGAAAATTGAGTACGCCGGCCCACTGGGTGTAACGGTAGTCGAGATCGGACCGTCGGCGGCCAGGATCGTGTCGTCGCCTTGCCGCCACCAGATCTGCGTGAACACAGGATGGATGCACGACGCGGGCGAGCTTGCCGTCTGTCTTCCCAATCGCGTGATCCTACGCCTTGTGGGGGTGGACGGTTCCAATCCTGACCTGGATGCGGTCACTCAGTGACCGGTCCCAGCAGCACATCTGGTCTGGCCAGACTGGCGTTGGTGGCGGGAACAGCCCTTGTCCTGTTCGTGATCGAGGCGGCCGTACCTCGACCTCTGCCGTGGATGAAGTTGGGTCTAGGTAACGGGGCGGTGTTGTTGGCCCTGATGCTGTTTGGTGTTCGCCAGGCTTTCGTGGTTGCCAGCATCAAGATCGTGGTCGGAGGTCTGCTCACTGGAAGCTTGGCCGGCCCTGCCTTCGTGATCAGTGCTGGCGCAGGCATGGCCAGTCTGAGCATTATGGGCCTCGCCCGACACGCCCCGGGGTGGCTGTTCAGTCCGATCGGCATCAGTATCATGGGAGCTGTGACGCATCAGGGCGTTCAGCTGTTGTTGGCTTACGTCTACATCGATCAGCCAGGTCTGTTTTCGCTGCTGCCACTGTTCCTCGTGGGGGGATTGCTCAGTGGCGCTTTGATCGGTCTGGTCGTGTATTGGATTCTCCAGGGACTGACACGCATGGATTCACGCTCGGGCTGACCGGGCCAACAGGCAGACCTCCGTGGTCCTCGATTGTTGCGTAAGGCGGTATTATTGTCGAATTTGGCCCGATGTATTCGACTGAATCAGAATCTCGGACCATTCAAAATTACCGTATCAAGAGAAGGGGGAGATTGACTGATTTCGCGCGAAAAGGTCTGGTGGCTGTTGCCGTTGCCATTGCCAGTCAGTTGCCAGCGGCGGCGACCGAGTTGGACTACGATGCGTTGCGAGGGCTGGCCAAGAAAGAGCAGCTCGAGCAGTCGATCGGGTATCTTGCCGGTCTGGGATCTCGCGTAGTCGGATACCCCGGAGCGGATCAGGCTGCCTCCTTCATCCAGGCCGCCTTTGAAGACCTTGGCCTCCACAAGGTCGCCGCACACACCTATGACATCTCCATTCCAGTTGAAAAAGGTGGGTTTCTGCACATTGGCGGTGATGACCGCGCGATCGCTTTGCATGGACTATGGCCCAATCTGGTGCGGACATCGACGCTTCCCGACGGTGGGGTTGATGCACGCCTGATAGACGCCGGATCCGGTGAGTTTTCAGCGATGAATGGTCAGGATCTGGAGGGGGCCTACGTGTTGATGGATTTCAACACGGGTGATAACTGGCTGAACCCTGCCTATCTCGGTGCAGCGGGTGTCGTTTTCATCGAACCCGACTCTACCGTGTACCTGGAAGGTGAGAGAAAATTCCTTACCATGCCTCTCGATGTACCCCGTTTCTGGGTGTCGAAGGAGGATGGGGCGTGGTTGCGATCGAAGATCGGGCAGACAGGCGCTTCCCAGGAGGATCGCCAACTCCAGGCGCACTTCGAATACCGCATGGACTGGGAGCGCCGTGAGGCCTGGAACATAGTGGGTCAGGTCCCCGGTTACGATCCACTTCTCAAGGACGACGTCATCGTTCTCGAGGCTTACTACGACGCCATGTCCGTCGTTCCAGGTCTGGCACCCGGCGCTGAGCAAGCGGCCGGAATCGCGGCCTTGCTGGAGTTGGCTGCTTATTTCAGAGAGCATCCCGCCCCCCGTACGATCGTGTTGCTAGCCACATCAGCCCATCACCTGGGTCTGCGCGGCATCGACGATTTCATCCAGCGGTATCTGCGCAGAGAGGATCCCTTCGTCGACCGCATGGTGTTCCGGAGGGCCGTCGAGGTGGCCCTCGAACAGGGCATCATCGAGCGCGAGGGGGTGCGCTATCACCTCGGGGAAGAGAATTTCCTGGGCAAGGAATCTCTCATCCAACACGTGGCCGACGTCGATACGGCGCTGGTTCAGAGCATACTGCAACGTGGCGACCTCGGTGCCATGGGGGAGGAAAAAGGCGCCAGCGCTTCCCTCGTGATAGGGGACAGGTCCTTCGAGAACCGTCAGGTCCTGGTGCAGAATCTGATGCGGGACGAGGACCTGCGGTTGCAGTTCCTGCACGAGTGGGCCACGCCGAAGGTTGATACGTTGAGTGTCAAACTGTTCATCAGCCTCGATCTGTCGACGCAAACCGACGAACTAGGGGTCTGGAACAGCAACACCAGCTTCTATTACAAGCGCTACTTCGCACCGTTCGGCAAGAACTTCATGAACTACTCCCGCGAGATAAGCCGGGAGTTGGGATACTTGTTCCGAGACGTTCTCGTCAATGGCATCAGTCCCGAGGGAGGCAAGAACTGGGAATCGTTCGTGCCGGGGGAGATATCCGTCAACAGCGAACTCGTCCTCGACACCGGCACCCCAGCGCTGGCGTTCGTGACCGTGAACGACGCTCGTTTCCTAGTCGATACCCCCCTGGACAAGGCTGACAAGGTGAACTACCTGAATCTGCAAAAACAGATACGGGTACTCGCCGGCATGTTCCATCTGGCCTTCCAGGACGCGGAGCTGTTCCCCGATTTCAAGATGCGCTTGAAGGATACGTTGCGCACCCTGAATGGGCGCACGATGATTTTCCCTCGCCGCAGCATCGTCCCCGATCTTCCCCGCAAGGGCGCCGTCGCCGTGCTGCGCAACGGTAAGAAGAAATCCTACAAGGGAGTCCGCGGGGAATACTTCGAGGTGGTCGACGATCGCGGCGCGTTTCACGTCAACCGCATTCGCGTCAACCAGCTGCAAGTCGAGGGATATTACCTGGATCCCGCCACCGGGGAAGTGACCTACGCTCCGGACCGTGGAAACACCGAGGGCGGATCTTACGGAATGCTCATCAAGATGGACTGGCGGGACAAGGATTGGATGGTCATCCTCTTCCCTTGCCAGGCCTACAATTACTTCGATATCGTCGATCCCCGCTACCTGACCAAGCTGGCTCAGGTCCAGGTCTTCGATGACACCAACACGGCCCCGGTGGAGTACGGATATTCCATCGGCGAGGGGCCTTCGGCGCTCGAAGAGCCCGTCGGTGTCCTCTTCGCCCGTCCCGGCACAGTAGTAAAAATGGGCTTCGGAGCTGATATCCTGGGTTTTCGCTATCTGTTGCTCAACTCCCAGTCCGCCGAAAACAAGGAGCGCGCCCTGGGTGACGGGTTCGACATCGGACCTGGATCCTCCTTCAGCCGCACCTCGTTCAGAGCGGCGAAGGACATGTGGATGCTCGACGAGGCCCGCATGCAGGAGCTCAAGAGCTTCGCCATACAAAACGAGCGTCTGAACGACTTGCACGGCCGGGCCAAGAAAGAGATCGACCTGGCCGAGGCGGCGCTAGCGGAAAGGGACTGGAGTGCCTTCACCAAGCACACCCGCGCGGGGATCGGTCTCGAGTCGAGGGCCTATCCGGACGTCAAATCGACGCAGAACGACGTCATCCGCGGCATCATCTTCTTCATGGCACTCGTGCTCCCCTGCGCCTACTTCACTGAGCGCCTGTTGATCACCGCGGCCACGATCAAGAACCAGATCTTCGGGTTCGTCTTCGTCTTCGCCGCGATCTGGCTGGTATTGTCCGCCGTGCATCCGGCTTTTGAGCTGTCAAACCCGTTCGTCATTCTACTCGGTTTCGTGATTTTGACGCTGGCCTCGCTGGTGATGTGGATCATCGGCGGTCGCTTCAACGAGCAGATGAAGAAGCTGCGCACGGAAGTGGCCGTCGTGCACGATACCGACGTCAGCCGTTCGAGCGCATCCCTGACTGCCTTCATGCTCGGCATCTCGAATATGAAGCGGCGCAAACTGCGGACCGTGTTGACCTTCTTCACCTTGCTGCTGCTGACGTTTACGGTACTGTCTTTTACTTCGATTCAGACCTCTCTGCGCTTCAATCAAATCCAGCGAGACAACGAGGGGCTCTACGAGGGCATCCTCATCCGCAGCAAGGCATGGATTCCTCTCGAGACATCCGTGCTGGAGTACGCCGAGAGTAATTTCGGCCGCATCGGCACCGTCGCCCCGCGCAGCTGGTACGACAACAAGAAGAAGGTCCACGTCAAGTTGATGCACGATGGCAACGCCCACGATGCACTGGGCGTGCTCGGATTGACACCGCAGGAAAAGCTGGTCACCGGACTCGACACGGGTCTGATCGCTGGACGGTGGTTTCTCCCGGGAGAGGAGAAAGTCTGCATACTGCCCAGCGAGATGATCGGAGTCGACAACCTCAATTTCGATACCGATGAGGTTGGCAGCGTCCAGATCCGGGTGTTCGGAGAGATGTTCACCGTCGTCGGCATCATCGACTCGAAACGCATGAAGGCGCTCAAGGATCTCGATGACGAAGTCATAACTCCCGCCGACTTCGCGGTGACGGGTGGTCAGGCGGTACAGGACATGGCCAAGGAGGAAGAGCGAGAGAAGCAGGGACTGGAGGACTCGAAGGTGGTCATCAAGCCCTTCGTCCATCTGGAACCGGCGAACACCCTGATCATACCCTACCAGACGCTGCGCAACGTCGGCAGCGGCAATCCGCTGCAGTCTGTGGCGGTGCGCTTCGAACCCGGTATTGACGTGCGCGCTGAAATTGAGACTTTTCTTTCCCGCCTCGCGGTAACTTTGTTCGCCGGCGCCCAGGATCCAGACGACGACTACATCAAGGTCTCCATCTACAGCTCTCTCGGCATGACTTCGCTTTCCGGAATAGCGAATCTCTTCGTTCCCATCCTCATCGCCGCACTGATCGTCCTCAACACGATGATGGGCAGCGTCTACGAGCGTCTGCGCGAGATCGGAATTTATTCTTCAGTCGGCCTGGCCCCCGGTCACATTGCGTGGTTGTTCGTGGCCGAATCCTGTGTCTACGCGGTTCTTGGGGTCGTCGCCGGCTATCTCAGTGGACAGATTGTGGCCACCGCAATGATGAAGCTGCAGGTGATAACGGGTTTCACGCTCAACTACTCTTCATTGTCAGCGGTGCTCTCCTGTCTGCTGGTAATGGCCGTCGTCATCCTGTCGACCCTCTATCCGGCTCGCAAGGCGTCGCAGATGGCCGTGCCGGACGTCACGCGGAAGTGGCGCCTGCCTTCGCCCGAGGGAGATGAGTGGCACTTCGAGTTTCCGTTTACGGTAAGCGGCCACGATGTCCTCGGGCTCAGCGTGTTCCTCATCGGCTACTTCGACTCCTACAGTGAGGAGTCGATCGGAACCTTTTACACAGACGGCGCTCGCCTTTCTCGTTTCGATGCGGGAGTCGCCTCCGGGTACAACATCGACATGAACATCTGGTTGGCGCCCTTCGATCTGGGAGTAAGCCAGCACGTCGTCATCAGTGCCGTACCAGAACCCGAACAGCAACAGATCTATCAGATAACACTGGACATCCGCAGGCTCAGTGGAGAAGATGCTTCCTGGAGACGAGTCAATCAGCGCTTCATGAACGTCATTCGGAAGCAGTTTCTGATCTGGCGCACAGTCGAGAGCGACGCCAAGGAGTCCTACCGGCAGCAGGGCGAAGAGATCCTGACCGGCCAGCGGACGGAAGTTTCCGCATGAGCACCCGGCCGAGGATTGTTTTCCGTGATCTGATCGCGGAGGGAGGGAACGAGACCGTTGTTCTGGCGTAAAGGATCCAATCCCAATCAGGAGATTGAGGAATACCGCAGCTTGATGGAGGTTCCCGACCGCTTCGAGGACGGCTTCACCAGCCGCTCGATCGTCGGAGTGTTGTTCGTCGCCTTCATCATGATTCCCGGCAACATGTACCTGAGCCTGATGGTCGGCGGCTCTCTCGGAGCCGCGGCCGAGTGGGTGACCATCATCCTCTTCGCCGAGATCACCAAGCGCTCGTTCACGACCCTGTCGCGCCAGGAAGTCTACGTGTTGTTCTACGTCGCTTCCGGCCTGATCGCCGCCGAAACCGGTGCCTTCGAGGGGCTGCTGTGGAATCAGTACCTGCGCCAGTCTCCAGCCGCCACGCAGTTCGGAATCGCCAATCTTTTTCCCGATTGGTGGGCGCCGCCGCTGGGCTCTCCGGCCCTGCTCAACCGGACCTTCCTGCACGCCGACTGGTTCGTGCCGATCCTCGTACTCGTCGCCAGCATGGTGATCTCGCGGATGTCCTGGTTTTCGGCCGCCTACACCCTGTTCCGGATCAATTCGGACTACGAGCGTCTGCCGTTTCCATTCGCCCCCGTAGCGGCACAGGGCGCCACGGCGCTTGCCGAGTCGACGCAGGGAGTGGAGTCTTGGCGCTGGAGGGTGTTTTCGGCCGGCGCCATGATCGGACTCGTTTTCGGCGCCCTCTACGTTGCAATTCCGGCCATCACCGGCGCCATTCTGACCGAACCGGTGCAGCTGTTGCCGATCCCGTTTGTCGATTTCACGCAGATCAGCGGCAACTTCATTCCGGCCACACCGCTGGGTTTCACCGTCCACCTGGGTCCTATTTTTTCGGGCATGGTGATGCCTTTCTGGGGCGTTATGGGGGGCTTCTTCGGCATTCTGGCAGCCACTATCGCCAACCCCATCCTGCACGAGATGGGCATCCTGTCGACCTGGCAGCCAGGTATGGGAGCCATCGACACCTTTTTCATGAACAGTGTCGATTTCTGGATGAGCTTCGGGATCGGCTCCACCTTCGCCATCGCCCTCATCGGCATCTATCAGCTGACCAAGGGCATTCGGACAGCGAGAGCGGAAAAACGGGTAGCAGGTGGGGAGGGCCGCTCACGCATGGAGCCGCCGCCGGGGCGCGGTGATTTTCCCATATGGATCGCCATCGGCCTCTACATGGTGGCCATGGGCGGGTTGGTACTGATGGCATGGCTGCTGATGCCGGGAATCAGTCGCTTTATGTATTTCTTCCTGTTCTTCGCGTTCATTTTTACCCCGTTACAGTCCTTCGTTTCCGCCCGCCTGGTGGGTATGGTCGGACAGACCGTTGCGATCCCCTACGTGCGGGAAGCGACCATTTTACTGTCGGGGTACCCGGGCGTCGATATCTGGTTCGTGCCATTTCCAATCGACAACTACGGCGCTCAAACGCAGAAATTTCGCGAGATCGAGCTGACCGGTACCAGCTTTACCAGCATCATCAAGGCTGAGGTCATGATGGTGCCGATCGTGCTCCTTTCCACGTTCCTGTACTCCTCCTACCTGTGGAAGCTGGCGCCGATTCCCTCCGCTTCGTACCCGTACGCCCAGCAGATGTGGAGGCTGCGGGCGATGCAGACCTGCATCTGGTTTACAGGGACGCTCAGGAGCACGATGGAGACGACCGACGCCGGAGTCGTCTACACCCCCGCCAACCTGGTGGGTGACAGCTGGTGGTACTGGAAGGTTCGCTCTGCCAGTCAGGAGTGGATCGATTCCAAAGGCGAGCGCGGCGACGCCGGCCCGTGGTCGGAAAAGCGGGCGTTCTATGCTTTTACCCGGGAGGGCGATCCTGGGGTTCTGCCCGAGCTCCCCCCGGGAGCCCTCAGCAATCGCACGGTAGATGATGAGGAGTGGTCTGGTCCAGCGGTGGTTGCCGTGGCGCCAGCCGCCGATGTCGGCATTGTGCGCACGGCCAGGCCACAGTTGCGGGCAGATGCCGCAACGCCATTGCCGGCCGGTTGGCATTACTACTTTGCCGTGGACACCGATCCCAACTTCACCAGTCCCTGGATCCAGCGGTCAACGGACGAGTCCTGGTTGATGCGCGCCTGGAAACCCAAAGCCGTGGCCGCCGGAGGTGGGGTTGTATTGCTCCTCTACATCGTCCTCTCCATGCTCGGTTTCCCCTTGCTGTTCGTGTTCGGAATGGTGAGGGCCCTGACGACGATACCGCATTTCATGATCACGGAGTTCATCGGGGCGTTGCTGGCGCGATACTATTTCTGGAAGAAATACGGCAAGCAGGAATGGCGGCAATACGCGCCGATCCTGGCCGTCGGCTTTGCCTGCGGCATGGCCCTGATGGGGATGGCCGCGGTCGCCATCGCCATCATACAGAAATCCGTCTCCGTACTGGTATTCTGAACACCTCCATGAAGGTCAAATCCACTGATTGGGTAGATTTCGGTTGGCAGGGGGTCCGCCTGCGCGTTCCGGCAGAGTGGAGTTTGGGCAAGGTGGACGGCAACCATAAGAATGGCTACGTCCGTCTGGACGACACTTCTGTAGTGCGACTGGAGGTCGAATGGCGCGAATCACCTCCCGCCCGGCGCCGGCGTCTGCCGATCGAAGATCTCGTGACCAAGTACCTCTCCAACCTGGAAAAGAAGGCTGAGAAGACCGGGCTCGAATTCTCCGTGCAACGGCAGGCCCGGTTCCTGAAAGACAAGCGCTGGCTCGAGGGCGAGGAGTACGAGACCTTCACGTGGGAAGCCGACTACCGCGCCTACAACCTGGCTCGGGTGTGCAAGCAATGCGGCCGAATTGTTCTCCTACGGGTGTTGTGCAAACCCGAAGAGGACGACATGGAGGGCGTGGCCGAGGAGATCTTCCGCTCGATGCAGGACCACCCCGTCGATGGATCCGTTTTCTGGTGCGTCTACGGGCTCGAAGTCATCGTGCCCGAGGAGTTCTCTCTGTCCGAGCACCAGCTCAGATCCGGTAACATCCAGTTGACCTTCGAAAAGACGCATCATGTTTGCCGGGTTCAGCGGCTGAGCCTGGCCAATCAGCTGCTCAAAGGCACGGACCTGACCTCCTGGCATGGGAGTTTTTTCAAGAAGCAAATGCGGGACTTGAACTACGAAACGACCGAAACCAGGGTGCAGGATCACGCGGGCCTTGCTGTCGAAGGACGGCCGCGCAGTCGGTGGCGACAGTTCCTGCGGCCCCTACCTTTTCTCAATCCACGTCCACGTCAGTACCTCGACGGCCGCGTCTGGCACTGTGAGACAACGAACAAGATCTGCGTCGTCGATCACCTCTACAAAAAAAAGGACGAGCGGGACGATCTGTGCGACGTCCTGACCCGGGGATATGTTTGCCACCAGGAAAACGCCCAAGCTGACTCGCGAAGCGATGTTGAACTCGCGACCAGCGAGGAATGAGCTTCTCAGTTGGGCTAAGAGCGATCGCGGAGAAACGCAGATTACCGTTACTCGCCAGGACACCTGGAAGGTGCGGTTGTTGTCGAAGGTGTTCTACGTTCCCCAGGAGCGCAAGATCACCCTGGATGAGGTAGGGACTCAGGTGTGGCAGATGTGCGACGGTCGAACCACGGTGGCGCAGATGATCGAGTCGCTGGGCAAGACCTACACCCTGGACCGCAAGGAGGCGGAAGTCTCTCTGCTGTCGTACTTGAAGACGCTGGGTCAGAAACGCTTTGTCGGCTTCCTCGTCGACGGCGAGGCCAAGCCAGAAAAGCAGCGCGGCTCCGGGCCGGTCTCGAAGGGGGACGCCAGCGGTAAGAAGTGGACGTAAAACGCGCAGCGTTTTCGAGCGCAGCAGCGTTTTCGAGCGCAGCAGCGTTTTCGAGCGCGCAGCGCTTTCGAACGCCCGTAGTGTTTCCAACAACACAATGGCACGCCTGCAATCACCAACGCAAAAAGGCAGGCGCCCGATCGGGCCCTGCCTTTCTGTTGTAGTGTAGGTATAGTGTCGTGTAGTGTAGGTATAGGGCCGCTCGGACTCCGTAACCGGAGGAGCCCCGAGCGGTATAGGGTAGTGGTTTACTGCAGGAGTGAAAGCGCCGTTTGCGGGATCACATTCGCCTGGGCGAGCATGGCCGTGGCGGCTTGGGACAGGACCTGGGACCGTGTGAACTGCGAGATCTCGGTGGCGATGTCGGCGTCGCTGATCGAGGATTCCGAGTTCTGGATGTTCTCGATCGAGTTCTCCGTGAAGGAGATGGTGAAAGCGAGTCGGTTCATAAACGCGCCAAGGTCACCTCGCTGACGTGACACCTTGTCGATCGCCTGGTCAAGACCGCTGATCGAATTGCGGGACGAGTCCAGGCTGGAGACCGAGGTCGTGTTCAAGTTGAGCCTCGCGCCGCTCGCCCTCATGTCGTCGATGGTGACTTCGATACGGTTGTTGATGCCGTCATCCGGACCGACCTGGAAAGAGCCGCCGGTTCCTGACGTAACGATGACGGTCTGGCCGTTGAGATCGCCGTCGACATAACTGCCGGTGGCCGTGGTGACACCACTGCCTGACAGCGTCACCTGGACACCCAGGCGGTCGAAGTTGGCGACCACGGTAGTTCCCGTGGCGACGTTGAGTCCGGTGTCCAGGATCTGGCCGATATTGATGGTCTGGGAAACCGTACCATTGCCCAGAGTAATCTCGGCGTCGCTGCCGTTGTCGATGAAGTTGTAGGTGCCGGAGGACGCGCCCGAGATCTTCACGTCGATGACGCCACTGGTATTGCTGAGGGTGAGGGCCGTGGAGGCGGTATCGACGGTGTTGCCGAACCCGGTCAACAATACTTGATCGTTATAGGTTGTCGACAGGGAGATGCGGTCGATTTCCTGGATGATCTGGGTGTACTCTGACTGGATCGACTCTCTATTGAGATCGTTGATAGTGCTGGAGGCGGACTGAACAGCCAACTCACGCATACGGATCAACATGGCGCTGATCTCGTTCAGGGACCCCTCGGCCACCTGGAGCAGGTTGCTGCCCTGTTCAGCGTTGAGGACATTTTGCCTCATTCCGCTCAACTCGGCTCGCATCCCTTCTCTAACAGAGAGGCCAGCCGCGTCATCAGCGGCGCGATTTACCCGCAATCCCGAGGAAAGGCGCTCAAGCCGGACATTCAGATCCCGGAAATTGGCACCCATCCGTCTGCGGGCATTAATCGCCGCAATGTTGTTATTTATCCGTAACGCCATCAGATACCTCCTTGTATCTCAGCTTTGGCTGCTTCTTCCGTGAACCGTAAGCTAGTGATTTAACTCAAGTTATGTCCCTCGATCTCCTGTCGCCGTCTTGTGACCGCGTGCGAAGACCATCCGTTAAAAGATTTGAAGAAATATCAAGTAATCTGCCTGTGCCTCATAAAGTATTACCTGATATAACTCGATACTGCTTAGTAACTCTACGCCTTCTATCGACGTGGCTCAGGAATACCTTTAGAAATTTCTGTGAAAACGGCCCTTTCAGGGGACTCAACCTTTCTATATGTATATGGAGTCTGAGGAGTACACCTCTGCTATGACTCGCCAACAGGCATCGTCATGATATCCCCCCAACCTGGTCGTTCGCTGCCACGGTTGATAACCCACCTGTTGAGTCCCGCGGGTGTGGCGACGCTCGTGTTCTTGGGGATACCGCTGCTCACAGGAGAGGGCCACAGGGCTGGACTCGTGGCCGCAGGCATCTTCGTGATCATTCCAGTGGCTCTCGTCAAGCACGTGAAGGCGGCGTGGGCGATCGAGGATGTATACGATCCCGGGCCGCAGATGAGAGCCCGCATTTTGGCTCTTGGAAATATTGTATATCTCATTGGATTTATTACGCTTAAGGTTATTGGGGCAGGCTCTGTCATGCTCTGGAGTGCGGCTTCATTTCTCTGTGGCGGAGCACTCGTGTGGGTCATCAGTCGCCACTGGAAAATCAGCATCCATGCCGTGGGTGTAGGCGGTGGAGTGATCATTCTTCTGGTTGCTGGCGGTACGGGTGTGTGGCCGGTCGTTCTCGCCCCAATAGCGGTCAGCTGGGCTCGCCTGAGGCTGGGGGCACATACTATTGGGCAACTGGTGGCCGGAAGCGTGCTCGGGGCAGGGGTCTCGGGGGCACTTTTGCCCTGTTTTCATCCTGAATGGCGCTGAGGCAGGCAGGAGATCAGCCATGGTGACACTAACGGGCCAGATCGAGCGGGTCACCTATCACAACGCCGAGAACGGCTACACGATTGCCAGTCTCAAGGTGGAGAACGGGGGCTCGGGTGACGGGGATGACGAGAAGACCATCGTCGGCGCCATCCCAACCCTCTCCGTCGGCGAAACCGTGGAAATCCAGGGATCCTGGGTGCATCACCAGAAATACGGCCGTCAGTTTCGCGTCGAATCTTGCCGGCAAGTTCCTCCTACTACGGTGGCGGGCATCGAGCGTTACCTGGGCTCCGGGTTGATCAAGGGCATAGGCCCTGTGTCGGCGAAACGGATCGTTCAGCAGTTCGGGACAGCGACCCTTCGGGTGATAGAAAAGGATCCCCAAAGACTTCGCCAGGTGCCGGGTCTGGGCAAGAAGAAGGCCGATCTGATTGCGGCGGCCTGGACAGAAGAACGCGAGGTGCGCGACGCCATGATCTTCCTCCAGGGGCACGGGATCGGGCAGGGACTGGCGGTAAAGCTGGTGAAAAGGTATGCCGGTCGTACGGTCCAGACGGTGCAGGAGCATCCCTTTCAGCTCGAACGAGAGGTCCGCGGAGTCGGCTTTTTGACGGCTGACCGAATCGCGGCGAGTGTTGGGGTGGCCAAGGAAGCGCCGGAGCGCGTCGAAGCCGGGATCCGCTACCTTCTCGACCAGTCATCCGGGGATGGTCACGTGTTCCTTCCCGCCGACGAGCTCATCACCGCTGCTGCCGGTTTGCTCGGGATCGAGGCGGAGCTGTTGCCGCCGGCACTCAAGGCCTTGTGCCGGCGTGAGGAGCTGGTCCTCGAGGATTCTCGTTACTTTCTTCCAAGGCTCCACCGCGCGGAGGTCGGTATCGCCCGATCGTTGCATCGCATACAAGCAACCTCGGGCCGGCCGCTGTCGTCGAACCGCCCCTCATCCGCGGGGATTGCACTCCTAAACGACGAACAGCGCGCCGCCGTGGTGGCGTCGATGGATCAGAAAGTCCTCGTCCTCACTGGGGGGCCCGGCACTGGCAAGACCACGGTAACTCGCGAAATCGTATTTCAGCTGGAGCAGAGCGAGCGCAAGGTTGCCCTGTGTTCGCCCACCGGCCGTGCCGCCAAGCGCCTGGCGGAAGCCAGCGGTCGAGATGCCAGGACCATACACCGGCTGCTTGAATTCCAGCCGGCCGAAGGGCGGTTCCGCCGGCAACGCCGCAATCCACTGGACACGGACGCTGTTATAGTAGATGAAGCGTCCATGATCGATGTCAGTCTGATGAATGCGCTGTTGAATGCCATTCCGTCTACTGCTCGACTGATTTTGGTCGGCGACGCCGACCAGCTGCCTTCCGTGGGGCCGGGAAACGTCATGCGGGATATCATTAACTCAGGGGCGGTGCCCGTAGCCCGTTTGCGAGAGATTCATCGTCAGGGGCCCAACAGCCAGATAGCCCTCAGTGCCCGCCGCATCATCAACGGGGAGTGGCCGCTGCACGAGAACCAACCGGAAGGCGATTTCTTCGTCATCGAAGAGGAAGACGCGGCGGTGTGCGCTCAACTGGTCGAGGATCTGTGTGTCCGCCGCTTGCCAGCCAAACGGGGTTACGATCCGATTCGTGACATTCAAGTACTGACACCCATGTACAGGGGCGAGACCGGGGCTCTGAATCTCAACAAGAGGTTGCAACAGAGTCTGACGCCCCCAGGCGGGCACAGTCTCGCCCACGGCGATAGTGAACTCAGGGTGGGGGACAAGGTGTTACAGGTTCGCAACAACTACGACAAGGGCGTTTTTAACGGCGATCTGGGCAGGGTGGTTTCCGTGGACACGGCGAATGAGTTCCTGGAGGTGGAGTTCGAGGGCCATCTCAGATGCCAGTACGACCTCGGTCAGCTCGATGAACTGGTCCTGGCCTACGCCATGAGCATCCATCGGTCTCAGGGATCGGAATTCCCCGTCGTTATCCTGCCGCTGTCAACCCAACACTATGTGATGCTGCAACGAAACTTGCTCTACACGGCGGTGACGAGGGCGAAGGCATTGCTGATTCTGGTTGGGAGCCGGCGCGCAATCGCACGTGCGCTCGAAAACGATGAGGTGTCCGACCGTTTTACCGCACTGCAGGAGCGAATGATCACAGCTTCAGTTTCTTGAAGATGCGTTCCGGTACCAGGCGGATCACCCACATGATGTAGCGCCAGAACCAGGGAGTATAGAGGACGTTCTGGCGTCGCCTGTAGGCACGCAGGATGTCGTCCGCCACACGCTGCGGCGAAGCCACGAGAAACAACCCCTCGATCCCCTCCGTCATCGGCGTGTCGACGAATCCCGGCTTGACGGTCAGGACATGGACGTTCGAGCGAGCGAGCCTGTTGCGCAGACCCTGTAGGTAGGAAGAGAGCCCAGCTTTGGCGGCGCCATAGAAGTAGTTGGACTGTCTACCGCGATCACCGGCCACGGAGGAAATCCCGACGATGCCACAAGGGCCGGGGCGCGTTTCGAGGTAGTTGGCCAGGTGTGCGAGCACGACGGCCGCTCCCACGAGGTTGGTTGCCAGAGTCCGTTCCATCTCCGAGGTATCGCCGCGGACGGCGAGTTGATCCCCCATGTACCCGAAAACGGAAATTGCCAGCTCAAAATCACCGGCTTTCCGCTGAATCGTCTGCGGCAGCGAGGCGTGCTGCCCGAGGGCGAGGGCATCGAACTCATGCAGGTGGACCTGAGTGCTGCAGCGCAGCCGGATATCGGCCGCCGTGGGTTCCAATTCCTCCACACGTCGAGCGGCCAGAACCAGATCCCAACCGGCGTCCGCCAGTGCTCGGGCAAGGGCAAGGGCGATGGATGAGCGTGCGCCCAGGATGAGCGCTTGGGACGATGCCATCAGGTCAATCCCAGGCGGTCAGAGAGGCGGGAGCGAAAGCGGCAGTCCGGATCGTAGTGGCGTTTGATTTGACGAAATTCCGTGAGTCCTGAATACATGGCTTCGAAGTCGTCCCGTGTGAGCACAGCGTCCTTGGCCAGGTACACGCGTCCTCGTGCCGCGGTGATGGCGGCGCTAACTGATTTCAGCGTGCCGACGATGCGACCATCGGCCACGGGCAGGTCGAGGGCCAGGGTGTACCCGGGTATCGGAAAGGAGAGCATGCCCCCCGACCAGTCGCCGAAGGTCTTCAAAACCGCCAGCGTCGGCGTGAATCCTGCGTGTTGCAGGCGATCCAGCACATCGGCGATGACGTCGACACCGTCAGCAAAGGGCACGGCGAACTGGTACTGCAGGAAGCCACGGTTACCATACAGCAGATTCCAGTTGGCCACACCGTCCAGCGGATAAAAGAACGGATCGTAGTGGACAGTTCGCTGCCTGCGCTGTCTCCAGTGCCGGTGACAGTACAGGGAATTGAAGGTCCGTACGGTGAGGCGGTTGAGCGTCCAACCCGGCATGGGCACTGGCAGCTTCGTGCTCCTATCGGGGTGCAGTTGCCACGTGGGTTGTCGAGGGACGGCCCCGGCTCTGGCGTGGTTGCCTAGCATGACAATGCCCCGCCCACTACGTCTGCCCTTGATGGCGCAGTCGAGCCAGGCCACGGAATAGGCGTACTGGTCTTGCGTGTCAACGAGCAATCGGCAGGTGTGCCGCAAATCTTTCGTGCGCTCCGAGTCAACGGCAAGAAAAGCCGAATCAACGGGGATGAGTTTCAGACGTACCGAATAAATAAACCCGGTTAACCCCATGCCTCCGACGGTCGCCGCGAATAGGTCGGCATTCTGAGTCGGTGAGCACTGGACGCGGGAACCATCGGCGACGACCATTTCCATCGACTCGACGAAGCGAGCTATCGAGCCGTGCGCATGGTGGTTCTTGCCGTGAATGTCGGCCGCCACGCATCCACCCAGGGTCGGAAACTTGGTCCCCGGTGTCACCGGAAGGAACCAACCCCGAGGCAGAATGAAGCGGATGATGTTCGCCAGTGTCACTCCGGCCTCGGCACGAAGCAAGCCGGCGCCCGGATCGAAGTCCAGCAGCCGATCGAGAGGAAGCGTAGAGACGACGCGTTCCCAGAGACAGGCGTCACCGTAGCTGCGGCAGTTGCCCTGGGGCAGCAGGGACTCGGCGGCGGTAGCATGCTCTTGCAGGTCGCGGGCGCTGCGTGCCCTGAGTCGGATGCCCTCCGTGACGGGAAAACGCCCCCAGCCGGTGATCGTTTCAGCTCTCATAACGCCGTGAAATGGTCTCCCACGTCGGCGCAGCATCGACCGGTTGTGGGTTGGGGGGTGGGGGTTGGTGGATATATGTGCAGTGGACTGATACATTAATATGAATAATTCGCCAAGGTGCTGCCGAATTCCAATCGCATCACACCGCAATCATCGATATGATCGAATCAGAGCTCAATCTACTGGCCCTCAGTCTGTTAGTGCTTGCCGTGGGACCGATCGTCTATCAGGTCTCCCGCTTCACTTCAGTCATGTCAGCGGCCCTGGATGGTTTCGTCTACGTCACCATCATCGGGCTGGTACTCATCTATATCCTGCCACACAGCATCGGTCTGGGTGGGTGGGTGGCCGGGGTGGCCGCTCTGACCGGCTTGCTGGCGCCGACGGTGCTCGAACACCGGCTCCACAGCCTCGCACGTCAGGTTCACAACCTCGCGCTGCTGCTTGGGCTTGTCGCCATTGCCCTACACGCCTTCACCGACGGTCTGGCACTGACAGCGATAGCGGCGAGCGACAGCGCCGGGCACGCCGATGGCGGACATATGCTGCCGATGGCCGTGGTCGTCCATCGCTTGCCGATCGGACTGACGGTCTGGTTCCTGCTGCGGCCTCTCTACGGTCTCAAAGCGGCTTTGGGTTGCCTGTTGCTGATCGCCGTGGCCACGGCAGTCGGTTTCGCTTCGGGAGACGCCTTCGCAAGTGTGCTTGAGAATGCCAACGGCTTCGGCGTATTTCAGGCCTTCGTGGCTGGCTCTCTCGTGCACGTGGTTCTGCACCGTTCCTATCCGGTGGCAGGGGCGGGGACGGATGCCGCTCGCTGGCAGGCGGGACTGGGTGCCCTGGGTGGGGCGGTCTTGCTGTGGTGGATGTCGAGCGCTCACGATCTTGGAGCCAAGTTCCTGGCCGCCCTGGATGTCTTGTATGCGCTGGCGCTTCAGTCGGCTCCCGCACTGGTTTTCGCTTACCTGGCCGCCGGGGCCGTGTACGGGTTGCTGCCTCGCGCTTCCCTGGACTGGATGGCCCGCGGCCGAAGTTTCAGTCAGTCCTTGAGGGGAGTTGGCTTCGGACTGCCGTTGCCGATATGCTCGTGTGGCGTCGTTCCGGTTTATCGCAGCCTCGTCGTGCGCGGTGTGCCGGCGACGGCGGGCATGTCATTCCTCGTGGCGACGCCGGAGTTGAGTCTGGATGCCGTCCTGATCTCGTTCCCACTGCTGGGTGCAGACATGACCATCGTCCGGGTTGTTGGCGCTGGCCTGGTCGCCTTGGTAGTCGGCTGGGGACTGGGGCGGCTGGTGCCAAAGCTGTCTGTCGCCGATGGAGCGGATTCGCACGCCCATGAGGACCTTCCGGCGACGAGTCTGGTTCAGCGTTTGAAAGCGGCGTGGGAGGGGGCGAAGGAGGTCGTCGATTCCACCGTGCCGTGGATTCTGCTCGGGTTGGTCGTCGCGGCATTGGCGTCCCCGTTGCTCGAGAGCGAATGGATCGACTCCTTGCCGGCGGCATTCGAAGTGGAGTTCTTCGCCTTACTCGGTATTCCCGTGTATGTCTGCGCCGCTGGCGCCACACCGCTGGTTGCGATTCTGATTCTGAAGGGCGTGTCACCGGGCGCGGCGCTGGCGTTCCTGCTCACGGGGCCAGCCACAAATGTGACGACCTTCGGCGTGCTGTCCCAGCTTCACGGGCGTCGAATCGCCCTCGCTTTCGGTGCCTTGATCACGCTACTCGCCGTCGTTCTGGGGCGGATAGTCAATGCCTTGCCTTCCCTGGAGACAGGCCAGACGGAAATCGCCCACGGTCACGTATCGGGTAGCCTGCTGGAAGAAATCGGACTCGTCCTTTTCGCGCTGTTGTGCATGTTGTCATTGCTCCGGCAGGGCCCCCGTCGGTTCGTCGGCGAATTGTTCAATTTTCTCGGTGAGGATGAGGATGACACCGGAGAGGGAAGGGGGGATTCCCATTCCTGCTGCGACGATGAAGACTCAGCAGAGTCTTGCGACTCTTCTGAGTCTTTTGAACTATCCGGGTCCGAGGACCCGAATAGTTCCGTGGCAGTGACCGCTTCGTCGAGTTGCTGTGATCAATAGGGCCGGTTCCGTAGCGCAAGACGCTACCCGACCCCAGTCGCCTGGCATATATTCGGCACCAACGCCGTTGTTGGTTGTGTCAATGAGAGATATCCATGAGCACCGGATCGAAACCGAATAAAGACAGAGAAAAGCTGCTCATCCAGGTTCTGCGAAAGATACCGATCTTCACCGGTCTTTCTCCCTCGCAGGTCAAGCGCATTCTGTCGTTGTGCAGCCACAAGCAGTATGAGCCGGGTGAGTTGGTGTGCCGAAGCAACACGCCAAGTGACGAGATGTATATTCTGCTTTCCGGGGAAGTCGCCATCGTGACGCCGGAAGGCATGAAGGTGGCTACGATTCTGCCGGTGACGACAGTCGGTGAAATGGGCGTGGTTACCGGACAACCGCGCTCCGCGACCGTGGAGGTAACCCGTCCGACGGCGATTTTCATCATCCAGAAGGCCCAATTTGATCTGGCGTTGAGTGAAGATGAGGATATGCATGGCAAGGTGCACAAGGCCATCATCGAAGTTCTCTCTTCGAAACTCAGCAACGACAACGTTCGCATAAGAGACTATCAGGTGGAGAGCGATCGCTACGAAGGCAGAATCGCGGTGCTCGAACGACGACTCGATCTGCAGCAGCGACGTACCGAGATCGCCATGGGGATGGCGGCGGAGTCGGCCGGACGCGATGCGGAGGAAATCGAGCTGCAGATCAACGATCAGGTGAAGGAGATGGTGCCGCGCCTGTTGGTCGTCGATGACGAGGCGGACATTCGCACGCTCGTCAAGCGCGCCCTGCCGCTGTACGAGGTGCTCGAAGCGGAGAACGGCGAGCAAGCATTAGATGTCATTCAGGAGGAAAAGCTGGATCTCGTGATTTCGGATATCAATATGCCAGTGATGGATGGCAGGGAGTTGCTCGGACGTATGCGCAGTCAGTTTCCGTCGCTGCCCATCCTGGCGATTTCCGGTTATGCCGACACGGATGAGATCGCCCGACTCGGTTTTGACGGGTTTCTCGAAAAGCCCCTGTCCTTGCAGGATCTCCAGGGTATCGTAGACCAGACTGTCAAAGCCAACTAGGCTGGGATTGACCTTGGTTGCCGCGCTCCGGACTCGTCTGCAGCCCTATCCACTGGCCCTGGTCGGTAGCATCATCGTTCTGGGGCTGACCATCGTCGCCCTGCTGGCGCCCGTGCTGGCACCACACGACCCACTCGCGCAGAACCTGTACGAGCGGCTAAAGCCCCCCTCGATGCAATACCCCATGGGGACTGATGAGTTCGGCAGAGATATTCTCAGCCGGGTCATCTATGGATCCCGCATTTCTCTGCGCATCGGCCTGATCTGTATCTCGATCGCTTTGACGATGGGCACCTGCATGGGTCTGGCAGCTGGATATCGCGGTGGCATCGCAGATGTCATCATCATGCGCCTGGTCGATCTGATGCTGGCGTTTCCGAGCATTCTGCTGGCCATTGCCGTCGTCGCCATCATGGGCCCCGGTATCGACAACGTGATGATCGCGGTGAGCTTCGTTCTGATTCCCCAGTTCGCCCGTCTGGTGCGCGCTTCGGTCCTGTCAGTACGGGAGATGGCTTATGTCGAGGCAGCCAGAGCCTTGGGAGCCAGTGACTGGCGCATCATGGTCTCCAGCATACTACCCAATTGTATGGCTCCACTGATCGTGCAGACCAGCCTGAGTCTGGCGACGGCGATCCTCGACGCTGCCGGCCTCAGCTTTCTCGGCCTGGGAGCGCAGCCGCCGACTCCTGAATGGGGGGCGATGTTGAACAGTGGAAGGGAGCTTATTCTGAAGGCTCCGTGGGTGATGATATTTCCAGGTTTGGCCATTTTTGTCGTGGCACTCGGTCTCAACTTGCTGGGGGATGGATTACGTGACGCGATGGATCCAAAGAGCATGACGTTTCGACTCTCTTCGAGGCGATCGGGGTGAAGGTGACTGCTCGAAATTCGTTCGTTGCTGGATCCGTGCTTCTATTCGGTGTCACACTATGGACGGGCTGCGCCGGCCTGTTCGGACGTGACAACCGCCCATGGCCTGCTGTCACCGACAGGACCTCTCCGCGACAGCAGGCCATGCAGTACTTCGTCAAGGCCAAGCGCTATGAGGAACAGGACAACTACCTGGGGGCCATCGTCGCCCTTCGCAGTGCGGCCGATATCGATTCGAGCTCCGCGACCATCTATTCCCAGCTGGCTCGCAACTACGAGCGCATCAAGGACTACGGAATGGCCTCCCGCTTTGCCCGCAGGGCCCTGGCGCTTGACCCTGATTTGATTCAGCTGCGCTACCGCCTCGTCAACTGGCTGGAGACCGCCAGTGAGCCGGCAGAGGCAGCGATCGAGTTGGAAATCCTGCTGCAGCAAGAACCTGACAATTGGCCCCTGTACTCCCACCTGGCACGCACCTACATGGATCTGGGTCAAACCGAACGTCTGTCCGGTCTGTTTGAACGGCTGTTGAAGAGTCCGTCGACGCCGACACACGTGCGTGTCAACGTCGCCTACATTCTCTCACGCAGCGGCCATCGCGATCAGGCGGAAGAGGTGTTTGAGCAGGTACTGGAGTCCGATCCACAGCAGGAGGATGCGTGGATCGGTATGGCCGAGCTGTCCCTATCGAAGGGTGATCGCGAGAAAGGCCTTGAGTATTACCGCAGCGCGGCCAAGGCGATTCCAGATCGTTCGTTGGCACTGTATGAACTCGCCCAGATGCTGGTCACCCCTGCCGACCTCGATATGGTCCTGCCCGAGGAGGACCTTGGCTTTCTGTACCGGCTCGGCAAGGTGTTGCTAGATTTGAAGAAGCCCGAACTAGCCGCCCGTGTGTTCGAGAGTATCGTCGGGCTGAAGCCAACAACCGTTGAGCCGTGGCTCGATTCGGCCAGGTACTACATCAACCAAAACGAGTTCGACAGGGCAGACAGCATTCTGCACGAGGCCATCCAGACGATGCCCGACAGTGTAAAGCTGTACCTCTTTCGCGGAGCCGCCCTCGAGAAGGATCAGCGCTTCGATGGCGCCACGCAGGTCTACGAGAATGGCCTGGAGCACCTGCCGAGTGAGGTCAAACTATACCAGTACCTGGGCTCGGGGTACGAACAGCAGGAGCGGTGGGAGGACGCAATTGAGGTCTACAAGCGCGGTCTCCTTCACGTCGAAGAGCCCGCGCCGCTGCGCGTCAGTTGGGGATTTGCCTTGGGCCGGCAGCAGCGCTGGCAGGAGGCCATAGCCCAGTACCGTGTCGCGGTGGCCGCGGATTCCACGCACAGTGATGCGTTTCTACGGTGGGGGATCGCACTGGAGAGATTGCGCAGGTGGGAGGAGGCGATCGAGAAACTCAGCTACGCGGCCCGGTTGGACTCGACCAACACGCACGCCCTGTTCTACCTCGGTAGCTGTCTGGAGCAGGCATCCCGGGCGTTGGATGACGACAAGTACTTCGAACGCGCCGGCGAGACCTTTGTGCGGCTGATCGAAATGAAGCCAGAGGACGCCTACGCCCTCAACTATCTCGGCTACATGTACGCGGAAAGGGGCATCCATCTCGAGGAGGCGGTCGAGTTGCTGAACAGAGCCGTGGCATTGGAGCCTGACAATGGTGCCTTCTTTGACAGCCTGGGCTGGGCTCACTATCGCCTAGGTCACCTCGAGCAGGCCGAGCACTATCTGCAAAAAGCTCTGGAGCAGGTAAGCGGTCACGAGGCGACCGAACACATAGAGGAACAGGCCGTGATTTTTGATCATGCCGGCGACGTCTCGCGGGCTCTGGGCAAAGATCGAGAGGCGGCGGAGCATTGGCGCAAGGCGCTGGACCTCTTTCCGGATAACGACGAGGTACGGGCCAAGTTGAGCGCACCGGCTCCTGGTTTGCCCTAGGAGCCCGTTGAAAAACCCCATTTGGCCTGAAGCCGGCCCTTTCGTCCGATCTCTGCGTTGTGCTCACTCGCCGCATCCCACTGATGCGACTCGATCGCACGCCTTGATATCGGCCAAAATTGCTCGGCCTCAGCTCCAAAGCGGGTTTATCAACGGGCTCCTAGGCGGATCGGTACTGTTGTCTCTGTCGAAGTTCGGCCCTCGGGGCGCACTCCTCGTTCTTTTGTTGACGGCCCTCAACGCATGTGCCCCTTCCCAGCTTGTCAGACAGAGTTGGACACCACAAAACGGTCCAGAGCACGCGCTCTTGTTGGCACACTCGGGGCTCGCGGCGTTCGCTGATCTCACTGCCGAGGCCAGGATCACGTTTCGCCAGGGAGGCAGCCGGCGCTCGGCGACCGCCTCAATCCTCTATCTGAAGCCCGATCTGTTCCGTGTCGATGTGCGCGGTCCTCTATACGCCCACCTGTTGTCGTTGCTGTTACGAGGTTCGCACGTGACAGCCGTGGCCGGCAAGGAAACTTGGCAAGGCGAGGCCACAGGAGGGTTGCTGTCATCGCTGACCCCCTTTGAGCTGGGTGACTACGATCTGCGCTACGCGCTGCTTGGCCTTGTGTGGCCCGGAGACGACGATACTGAGGTGGAAACCAGGCTGGGCATCAGCGATATCTCCTACCCGCGGGCCGATCGAGCCATGGTTCGGTTGGTGGGAGGACGTGGAGGGGAGCGGCTCGTCTGGATCGATCTGCAAAACGGCTTCGTGCTCAGGGAGCAACTCCGTTCGCGCGGGCACATCGTATGGACGCGCGAATTGGGCGGATACGTCGAACTGCAGACAACGAGTGGCCCCGTGTACTTACCAGGCAACATCACCTTCGAACAGGGCGACGTGGGGCTTGAACTCGAATACAAGAACTACCGGGTCGACGAGGGACTGAGCGCCAAAACCCTGGAGGCCGGCATCCCGGCCCCCTGGCAGTAAAGGAGCGCCGTTAAAACACGGCGCTTCGATCATCGTGTAGGAAGTGGAGGATCGCCGCAGACAACGCGGCGCTTCGGTCATCATATAGGAGGAAGTGGAGGAGCACGGCAAACAACGCCATGGAGCGCCGTAAATGACACGGCGCTTCAGTCATCATATCGAATGCGTGGATCCAACCAGGCGTACAGGATGTCTGCTATCAGATTGATGATGACGAACAGGGACGCGAGTAGCAGCACGCCGCCCTGTACGGCGCGGAAATCACGCGCGAGAACCGCCATGAATAACCAGCGTCCCAGGCCAGGCCACGCAAACACGGTTTCCGTGATGATGGCGCCTCCTAGCAAGTAACCAAACTCCAATCCAATCACGGTCAGCGTCGGGATGAGCGCGTTCCTGACGCCGTGACGCAGCACAACGAGCCGCCCTGGCAGCCCCTTCGCCCACGCCGTACGGATGAAATCTTCACTGAGAACTTCCAGAAGGCTGGAGCGAGTCATCCGGGCGATGACGGCCACGGGGATGGTACCGAGCGCGATGGCGGGCAGGACCAGATGTGCCAAGACATCTGAGACTGCTGCCAGATTGCCGCTGAGCAACGCGTCAAGGAGATAGAAGTTGGTGTGCGCCTCGAAGACGATATGAGGGGCGACACGGCCAGAAACCGGCAACAATGGCCACTGCACGGCGAACACCAGCATCAGCATCAATGCCAGCCAGAACACGGGGATGGAGATGCCGGCTGTCGCCATCACCATGCCGACGTGATCGACGAGGCGACCGCGGTAGACGGCCGCCGCGATCCCCAACGCGATGCCGAATACGATCGCCAGCGTCATGCTGGCCGCCGTCAACTCGCAAGTGGCGGGGAAGCGCTCGAGCATCTCCGTGGTGACGCGCTCGTGTGTCCGCATCGAACGTCCCAGGTCTCCTTGCAGCAAGTCGCCGAAGAACCTGAGGAATTGGATGTGCAGTGGTTGATCCAGTCCCAACTGTGCACGGAGGGCGGCGACGCTCTCGGCATCGGCTCGCTCTCCCAGCATGATCTGCGCCGGATCTCCTGGTACGAGGTGGACCATCAGGAACACGATGGCGGATATCCCGATTAGCGTCGGGACCAACAGAGCGAGGCGTCTTAGAATGAAACGGTACAACGGTCAGGGGGAGTTCATGGAGACGGTACGGAACCGCTTTCTCCCGGTCGGGTGCAGCTCGAATCCCCGAACTTCCTTCCTGAAAGCGATGGTCTGAGTGGCGTGTACCAACGGAACCCAGGGCACGTCTGTATGGATGATCTGTTGAGCCTGGCGGTAGAGCTCAACGCGGCCGGCGTGATCGGTGACGCGTCGTGCCATCGTCAGGACCTGGTGCAATGCTTCGGAACGGTAGAAGGCGACATTCTGGGCAGGCTTGGTGGCGGCACTTTGATCCAGCAAGACATACAGAAAATTGTCCGGGTCGCCGTTATCGCCGGTCCAGCCCAGCAGGCACATCGGATGTTCACCCTGGGACACCTTGTCGAGATAGGTGCCCCACTCCCATGAAACGATCTCGGCATGGATGCCGACGACACTCAGGTCGGCTTGAATCGCCTGCGCGATTTTGTCCGGTTGCGGCATGTACGGACGGGGCACCGGCATCGTCCATAATTCGGTCTGGAAGCCGTTCTCGTACCCGGCCTCTGACAACAGCCAGCGGGCTCTTTTCGGGTCATAGGCGTACGCCTCGGTCTCTTCATCATACCCCCAGACCGTGGGTGGCATCGGGTTCTTGGCCGCCATCGCCAAATCCCCGTAGAAATTGTGGACCAGAGACTCCTTGTTGATCGCATGATTGAGGGCGAGTCGCACCCGCGGGTCGTCGAATGGCGGCCTTTCCATGTTCATGGCCAGGTAACCGACGTTCATCCCCGGTTGGGTGAGCAGCTGCAGGTTGGGATCGTCGCGAATCTCCTCGATGAACTCCGGACTCAGATTGTCGAGGCCATGGATGGAGCCTGTGCGCAGCTCCAGGAATCGCACAGATGGATCTTGAATGGGTTTGAAGATCAAACGGTCGAGTTGGGTCGCTTCGCCCCAATAATCGTCGTAGCGCTCCAGTACGATGCGCTCATCCTTGCGCCACTCGACGAAGCGAAACGGCCCGGTACCCACCGGGTTCTTGAAATAATCACGGCCATGTTGGCGCAGAGCAGCGGGGCTGACGATGGCGCAAAAGTTCATCCCCAGGTTGGACAAAAAGGTAGCGTTGGGCTCCTGCAATTGAACGACGAAGGTGGAATCATCCGCCGCGTGCATGTGGGCGACGACGTCATCCATGCCCATGTCCTTCCAGTACTTGAAGGCTCCCTGGACTTTGTGGAACGGGTTCTCGGGGTCGAACTGACGGGCGAGCGAGACGTATACGGCCTCGGCGTTGAACGGCGTTCCGTCGTGAAAATGCACTCCGGTGCGGAGTCGAAAGGTCCATGTCAACTGGTTTTCGCTCACGGACCAGCTCCTGGCTAGCAGCGGCACGACAGCCGTCGATTCCGAGGCGTAGGTGACCAGGGTTTCATAGATGTTGTCGCAGACCTTGAAGGACTCTCCGTCATTCTCGAGCGCAGGGTCGAGCCCGATGGAGTCGGATCCGCGGCCGAACACGAACACGTTTCCGGTTTCGGCAGTGCAAGCCCCGAGGATGAGGACAAGGACGCAGGGTAGTAGTACGTAGCGGCTTTTCCTCATGGTGTCTGGGGCTCCATGGCCGCGGCATTCTGTTGTTCGTCGAGGGCCCGGCGTTGGACGTCGTCTCTTGTTTCCGAGCGCATCAGCCGGAACCAACGGCTCATGCGTCGAAGATCGGTACCGTACTCGACCTTGTGGATGAGTTTGAGCCAGGCGCGGACGCCGGTTGAATTTTCAGGGTCCACGACGGCGGGATAGGTGATCTTCATCGAGGCTGGGGGATAGAGATTGCGGGTCTCGCTGGCATGCATCCATGCCTGCTTTCCCAATGAGATGTCGTGCAGGTAGAATCGACCTGCGCGCCAGCGATTGCTGCGCGTAAACAGGGCGATGCGCTTTCCCCACAGGACGAATTGATTCTCAAACGTCATCGGATACAGCCCAGCGTGTGCGTCGCGATAGCGGCTGGGATCGTATTGGACGATAAGGTCGTAACTGATCTCGCCCTGTAGGGTGTGGTCCCACTCGATTCTGGCATCCGCAAGGACTTGACCGAACGCTCGCTCGCGCGGTCCCACCAGTGCGGCGGTGAGTGCGGCAGAGAACGCTTCGACCTCTTCTGGTTCCAGCTCCTGGCCCAGGATCTCATCTTCTTGGGCATACGATCGAGTACACAGAAGCGCCGCGATGAGGAGGAGTGCTGCTGCGATACTGCGTTGGCCGGGTGAGGGCGGAGGCATGGCGAATTGCCAGGCTGCCTATTCCGCGAAGGCAGAGTCGAAGGCCGCGGCCGCTGGTTGGAAGTCCACCGCATTCACGAAGGCACAGGCCTCGGTAGCCCCATGCTCGCGATCCATGCCACTGTCCTCCCACTCGACAGAGAGCGGACCACCGTATTGAATACGGTTCAATGCCCGGATAATCTCCTCGAACTGAATGTCTCCCCGTCCGAGCGAGCGAAAATCCCAGTAGCGCCGTCGGTCGCCAAAATCGAGGTGGCCACCGAAGACGCCGGCCTCGGTGGGGGTGTGTGACCAGCCTACATCCTTCATATGAACGTGAAAGATTCGATCGGCGAAGCGATAGATAAATTCTTCATAATCGACGCCCTGGTATCCCAGGTGGCTCGGGTCGTAGTTGAAGCCGAATGCGGGATGTCCGTTCACTGCCTCGACGGCCCTTTCAGCGGAAGCGATGTCGAAGGCGATCTCGGTCGGGTGGACCTCAAGTGCGAAGCGGATGCCCAATTTCTGAAACTCATCGAGAATTGGCCGAAAACGCCTGCCAAAGTCATCGAATCCCTGGGTGATCATCGTGGGCGGGGTAGGCGGAAAGGAGTAGATCAGGTGCCATATGGAGCTGCCGGTAAAGCCGTTCACGACCTCAACGCCGAGTCGTTTGGCAGCCTTGGCTGTTTCGACCAATTCGGCACTTGCCCGCTGACGCACGCCTTCGGGATCCCCATCTCCCCACACATAGGGCGGCAGGATGGCCTGGTGGCGTTCGTCGATGTTGTCACAGACAGCCTGTCCGACCAAATGCGCCGAAATCGAAAACAGCTGCAATCCATGGCTCTCCAGCAGCTCGCGTCTCGAGGCGCAATAATCGTCATCGGCCTTATCGACTTCGAAGTGGTCTCCCCAACAGGCAAGCTCCAGGCCATCGTAGCCGAAGGCCCGTGCCTTCTTGCACATGGTTTCTATATCGAAGTCGGCCCATTGGCCCGTGAACAGTGTTACCGGTCGCGCCATGATTCTCAACTCCCTATTCTGGCCCGAAGTTGTGTCCGGGAAGTCTATCTCTGCGTGATTTTCATGCTGCGCTCGTCTATGTCGAAAATCCGCACAAAACGGCCGTTGAATTCGCCGATGACCTCGACGATGCCGTCGCCGTCGATATCCATGAGACCGATGCGCTCGCCGAACGAATCAGGCGACTCCCACTCCAAATCGAGGAAGCGGGAATCGAACACAAAGCCGTCATTGAGGATGATCTCGTCGGAGCCGTCGCCGTCAGCGTCTCCAATCACGATGTCCGTCGACGCCAGGTTGTTCTGGTCACTGCGCCACTCCTCGAATCGGTCCTTGCCATCGTAGAGGACGAGCCGGTTGTCCGCACACAGGATCAGCTCGACCTGTTCGTCATCGTCGATGTTGTGGACGGCCATGGTCGTAATTTTCTCGTACTCGTTCGGAGGATTGCTCCAGATCGTATGGTAGTCACCCAGGTCGAACAGGTGAACGCGTCCCTCCTCAGTGTACACGAGGATTTCCACGAGATCGTCCGCATCCGTGTCGACGATGAAGATACCGGCAACAGCACTCTCCAGAAATTCGCTTATCCAGACTTCCTCGTAGATGTCTTTGAGCTTTTCGTAGATGTGGACGAAACCATTGGCGTCACCCAGTACCAGGCGGGTGCTGGTTTCCTTTTCGTTGAGCGCCGGCAGGAATTGCACGTTGTCGAACTCATCCAGAGCGCCGACGCCAAACGGAAGCGCTGCGTCGCCCTGATCGTCCGCGTCCTCAGCGCTAACCGCTGCATGGCTTAGCGCCACGATCAGTGCCATCGTCATCAACATTAGGTTGCGTCCTTTTCGACGGCCGCCAGGGCTGCCTTGTACACTGAGAGAATGGGAATACCTTTCAGACGCGCCAAGGTTGCACAGTCCTCATACTCGGGTGCGAAGCGACTGTGGGTACCCGTGGCGGTGGCTTTAACCCTGACATCTCCATAGGGGGTCGAGGCCGTCATCATCCGGCGGGGCAGGACACGTCTGGTCTTGAGGCTGTAGCGCACACCCAACGTCGTTGTTTCCGTAAGGATCGCTTCGCTGATTGCTTCCATACTGCCTTCTTCGGCCAACGCAGTCAGCAGGGTCCCGGGACGCCCCTTCTTCATGTGCACGGGAGTCAGGTAAACGTCGCGGGCTCCTTTTTCGAGCAACAGGTCGATGACGTAGCCGTACACTTCCGGGTTCATGTCGTCGATGTTGGCTTCCAACTGGATCACCCGGTCCCTCTGTTCGTCGTCCGTGGAGGCCTCCATCCACATGCTCTCGCCGGCGTCGTCGGGAATCGGGGACCGGTTACCTTGGCCCCGGCTGACCTCCCCCAACCGCAGGCGGAGTAGATTGGGCTGCTCGTCCAGATCACGACTGCCTGCTCCGTACCCGACCGCCGTCTGCCGGAAAGAAGGCGGAGTGCCAAAATGGTTGGCGAGAGTGGTGATGATGGCGGCTCCCGTCGGAGTTATCAGTTCCGCTTCGACGCCAGTCTGTACCAGCGGGACGCCCTCGCATAGCGCCAGAACCCCGGGCACGGGCACCGGGTACCTGCCGTGCGCGCAGCGGACGAAGCCGGTACCGCAGCGTAAAGGAGAGGACCACACTTCATCGACTCCCAACAGTCTCAGGCCCGCCACCGCTCCGACGATGTCGATGATGGCGTCCACGGCACCTACCTCATGCAGAGCCACATCCCGCTCCGCCGAAAGGCCGTGGACGTGCGCCTCCGCCCGGGCAAGCCGGGTGAAGATGTCCGTTGCCGTCGCGGCGTCGTCGGGATGCAGGCAACCGCTCTGCAGGATAGCTAAAATGTCCTTGAGACGGCGGTGGGAAACGGCGGTGCTGGTGTGTTCGTGCAAAACCAAGTGGTCATCGCCATGCGCATGTGCAGCCTGCGTGAGCTCAGGATGGATGAGCTGTTGGTGGGTATGTCCGTTTTCGCGGGAGGTCTCCGTCGTTGTGACCTGTACCTGCGTGGCCTTGATTGCTTTCCTGAAGGTACCCTCGAACGAAACGTTGACACCGTCGAGACCTAGCTTGTCGAGCTCGCTCACCAACAGAGTCGGATCAAGCCCGGCGTCGACGATCGATCCGAGGATCATGTCGCCGCTGATACCGGAAAAGCAATCGAAGTAGGCGATCTTCATAGGTCGGAAGGATCGGCGCGAGGGCGGGTATTCAGGCTCCGCGTCTGAACTCGGCGCGGCGCTTTTTCCAATCGAATTCGTCGTCGAAATCGTAGACGTTGGTAAAATCTTCGATACGGTCGTCTTCCGTCTTACTCATCAGATTGGCGCCGACGAGGTTGAAGACGATCTCGCCGAAGTCGCGGGTCTCCCGCACTCCCCAATGCTCGAACACGGAGTTCGTGAGTGGGCCGAATTGATCCATACCATACTCGCTCAACGCCTGAACCAATTCGCGACCTGAAACGTGCCGCTGCGGCTTGGGCAGACTTTCTTTGCCCAGCTTTTCCACCGTGTACTGTAGCGCATCGTAGATGAACAGGTATGCCGCCTTGGCGTATCGACCGTCTGCGTCAGCCAGTTCCTCTATGTCCTTAAGAAATTGCTCGTCCATGCGTCTTCGTACCGGGTGATCACCGCCAATAGGTGTACGTCCCGCCAATATATGGCATCAACGGCTCTCCGCTACCACGCCTGAGGCTGGGTAGCTGTGTCCGACCGCCGCCTCGAGCATGCGCAGAAGTTTGTCACTGTGATCGGCGAAATGCATTGCGTACTTGGGGCGCAGCGGTTGCCCTACCCGTCCCTTGTTGGCTGAAGCCGGGTTGATATGGCGTCCGTCCTTGAGTAGTTCGTAGTGAAGGTGCGGACCCGTGGCAAGTCCGGTCGCCCCGACCCGGCCCACAACCTCCGCCTTCTGCACCGTCTGTCCGCTGCGAACGTGGATGCGGCTCAAATGAGCATAACGGGTGCGATAGCCATTGGCGTGCTCGATTTCGACAAGCTTTCCGTAGCCACCCTTACGGCCCGCGAAAGCGATCCGGCCCTTCGCGGTCGCCCAAACTCTTGTGCCGGTACTGGCGGCGTAATCCGTTCCAAGATGCGGACGTTTCTTCTTCAGCACGGGGTGGAAGCGTTTGCGACTGAAGCCGGAACTGATTCGTACATATCTCATGGGATTGATCAGGAACATCCGCTCGAGTGAGCGGCCGTCTCCGTCGTAGTAGCCACGTGCTCCCTCCGGGTCTTCGTAGTCCACGGCTACCTGTGATACCTTTCGCCCGACGTAGCGGGCGAACAACACGCGGCCGTAGCTAACAAAGCGCTCGTTCAGAAACCGTTTGGTGAACAACAGACCCAGCCTGTCGCCACGCCGTGGATGCGTGCGGAAATCGATCACCGACCCGAAGATGTCATCTGCCAGCAGGGTCGTCAGTGGATCGTCTTCTCCGGCTGCCGCGATGGCATTGGCCAGGTTGTCTTCGATCGAGACCTCGATGGCGAACACTCGCTCGTCCAGTGGAATGGAGAGTCTTTCGGCAACCAGCTGCCCATCCGTCATCATCACCCGGATGGGCCGTTCAGGCGACGTCACCGGGGTGTAATCGAAGCGTCTGATCCGCTCGAGGTCATCCAGTTCCAGCCGGTAGGTATCGCCTGTCTTGGATTCGCTCTTGGCGCGAAAAACCGATCGAATCGCCTGGTCCAGTTCTATGATCTGGGCTTCGGGAACGCTCCGGCGCTTGAGTGAAAGGTAGATGGAGTCGTTTCTGCGGAGGGTATCGACGATGACGCGAACCGGCGGTTCGGCAACGGTCGCAATTGGTGCATCCGTCGTCGAGGACGAATCAGCCACTCGCGCCGTTACTGGTACGATAACGGCCCCATCGTCGCCGGTTGGCAAGCGGGACTCCATCGACGCAGTAGGAGTGAGGGGAGACGCATTCACATCAGAATCAGAGGCCGTCGATGACTCCGAGGCCCCGGACGGGTCACCCAGGAGAATCGAAGATCTCAAGCCGGTAAGGCAGACCAGGCCAAGGCAAAGTGACCAGAACCAGATTGCCGGTGGCGTGGGAGTAGGTTTTCTCATCTACCTCGGCTTACTCTCATCGAGGTGCTCTCTCATTGCAGTAATCTCGTTTTATCCGATTGCCGTCGAAATTAGCACAAGCGTCGTAAACTCCCTATAATAATAAACCTACGGCATTTACTCAAACCGCGACAGCCTTCATGACTGCTGAGACCGCCAGCCCCCCGCAAGGCCTCATCGACCTCAAGGGCATGCCCCCTGAGGAGTTGACTGACCTGGTCGTCAGCACCGGAGAAGCACCCTATCGGGCCAGACAACTGCTCTCCTGGTTGTATGAGAAGGATGTGTCGCACCTGGACAACATGACCAACCTGCCACAATCGTGGCGCACGGCGATGGCTGCCAGCGTTAAAATCACCCGGTTGGAGGAGTTGGCCCGTCGTGAATCGGCCTTGGATGCCACCGTCAAATTTCTTTTTGGGATTCCCGGAGCCACCAGTGTTGAGTCGGTGCTGATCAGCGATGGCTCGCGGCGCACGGCGTGCCTGTCCTCTCAGGTCGGGTGTCCTCTCGACTGCAAGTTTTGCGCGACTGGAAAGATGGGTTTCAAGGGGCGCAACCTGACCTCTGGAGAGATCGTTGACCAGTTGCTGCGAATGAACGCATGGGCCAGGCGCCGCCAGGAACGGGTGACGAACGTGGTCATGATGGGCATGGGGGAGCCCTTGCTCAATTACGACAACGTAACGCAGGCGCTGAGAGTGATGGGTGTCGAGGGCTTGGGTGTTGGCGGCCGCCGCATCACGGTGTCGACGGCCGGATATGTCCCGGGTATCGAGAAGTTGTCGATGGAGGAGGACCTGAATGTGGGCCTGGCGATCTCCCTCAATGCCACGACGGACAAACAGCGCAGCCAGATCATGCCGATCAATAAGAAATTCCCTATCGCCCAACTCTTAGAGGCGGCACGTGACTATTTCGAGAGGCGTGGTCGCAGGGTAACCTTCGAGTACGTGTTGATGGATCAGGTCACCGACAGCGACGATGACGCCAGGCGCCTGGCCGATCTCACAAGCGACATCCCCTGCAAAGTTAACCTGATTCCGTATAATGAGCTCGACCAAGAGGAATCGCCGTCGACAGGGGATACAGTTTTCCGGCGGCCATCAGAGGAGCGTATCCGCAGTTTTCGGCTTGCGCTCGAAGATCGGTCTGTAACCTCTCGCACGGTGACCCTCCGAGAAAGCAGAGGACGCGACATCGCCGCCGCTTGTGGCCAACTGTACCGGGAGCCTGTGCTTACAGGATAGCTCCAGCAGGCGGATTTCGCTTCTCCGTGTTCAAGACGGACGGTTCTCCGTCTTCAAGACGACGGTTCTCCGTCTTCCTCTTCCGGATCGGGATCCGGCTCATCCGATTTCTTTTCCTTCGAGACAAACGACTTGATTTTGCCGATCGCGCCCGGCATCAGTTCCATCAGCTGGCTCCAATTGATCTCCTTCTCCTTGAAGGTGAGCAACTGGGCTTTCCCCTCAGCGTCGATGACGACGAAGGCGATTGGCTCCACCGTCGCTCCGCCACCGGTGCCGCTTTGCCCCTTGCCTTCCTGTCCTCCGCCGGCCCCAAAACCGAAAGAGATTTTCGAGACCGGCACCAGAATGACGCTGCCTGCCTGCACCGGTTCGCCCACGACCGTTTGAGTCTGTACTATGCGGTGGAGTTCGCCCATGACGCGCTCGATCAACGCTTCGACGGATGATGCCATCAGAGTCCTATTCCTTATTGAGTTACCTTGTTTGAAAACCGGGTATGGCTATCTTGCGCGCGCGCAGCACCAACCAACCCAGGCCTACCCTCAGTCCGAAGCGGAGGATGCAGGCCAGGGCGTATCCAAGGTGCAAGTGTATGACAAGGTGGGCATGACCCTCGGCCCTCGGTGTGACGAAGTCGGGCGCAACATCGATCTTGACTCGCTTGGCATTTAACGCCCGCACCCCCAACAGCAGCGCGCAGGCCGAACCGGTTGATGCTGGATCGGCGAGTCCAAGGTGTCCTCTAAGTGTTAGTCGGCGTAGGCTGGCAACGTGCCGCAGTGATCGAAGCAACTGTAACCCGGGGCGCGCCAGCAGTCGGGACATCTCTCGTACTCGTTCAACCAGGGTCATCAGCTGGCTGATAGAGTATCTGCGCCCGGCCTCATCCTGGGCGCGCTCGTCCTGCTGGTCGGTGTCGGCATCAACAGCCGCATCGCTGCTGGAACGCCCTGCTTGCGCGGTCTGTTTCCCCAGGATGTGTCCACGGCCAATCGTCCACCGGTGCCAGAGGGGATACAGCCGCCGAGTATCATCGCTCTGGTGCAGACTGATACCGATGAGACCGCCGAACAGGGCCCCATCGAGGCGAAACGCCGTGGCACCAGGATGGTCGGTCCGCCGCGCCTGCACCGCCACGACCACGGGCAACAGCAGCAGCGCTGCCAGCCCCGCACTCAGGGCACAGACCAGGTATATGGTCACATCCAACATAGCAATTTGGTAAAAACCTATGGCAAACGTCGAGCGGGATTCCCAGTACCTTCCAGACACCGATGTTCGGACGTGCGCTCACGACCATCGGACAGACATGAGCCTCCAGACCATCAATTGAGCCCATCTCACGAGGTCGTAACGTATCTCGCCGGGTGCTCACAAGTCAAGTGTTTACTACTGTTAGCGACAGTTTCGCAGGACTGGTTTTTCTCGGTTTGGGCGGATCGCCAGAGACTGAGGAACTCCTCGGTATCTCCGAGGTCACAGACAGCACAATGAGACCAGCATCCCTTGACAGCCGATGTTAGGTATGTTAACGTTGATTTGACGCAAGTCTAACGCGCAAAGTAACTTTGGGCGTTTTCTACCCACTCCGAGACAGCAGTTTTTTGACCCTTTTTCGCAGCCTGAGCCGCATTTTCGCACCCGAATTCCGAAAAGTGCCAAGGGGATACCTGCAAGGAGCAGTTGCTGCCATTCTTGCCAGTTGGGCTCTTGCGAGCACGGTGGTTGAGGGGCGCTCCACCTTCAGCGCACGATTCGATCCCCAATCGATTGCTGGTCCCGGTATCAGTCAGGAAGTCCACCTGGTCCTCTCCTTTTTCCCCGGTGACGGCGAAGCCATTGTCAGGGCCAGTGTAGGCTTCGACACCGAAAAGGTGCGGCTGGTGGCGGCGCACTCAGCTCGGGGAGTCGTGACTCGATCCGCAACGGATCTGGAGATCGATTATTCCCTGTCTCCCCTGAGCAGGGCGCTCAGCGATTCGTTGTCGATTGAACTGGTGCCGCTGACAGGATCGGCCGATGTACCCTTCGTAGGGAGCATGTATTCGACTGAGAAAGTGGATGCGGTGGCTCACCAGGTTTCCGTTCCCCTCCGTGTTCGGCCCCCCCTCCATCTGATCATGTCCGCCAGTCCGACGTACCTGTTCGCCGGCGAGCAAGTCGACATACGGCTGCAGTTGCACAACCCGCATCCTGACATGGCCGTCGAGGGGGTGCAATTGAGGTGGCCGGAGGGGATGTCGCCGGATGACAACTTGAGTGACAATTTGAGTGACAATTTGAGTACTATGGCTATCGGTCCAGGGGACAGCACGACGACGACAATCAGATGCCAGGTGCAGGGCGGACCTCGCGTGGAACAGCTGATCGGGTACGTCATCTCCGCAGAGGCTCACGGGTCTCCGCTATCGCCCATTGAGCTGCGAATCGCCGGATTGCCGCAACTGCGCGTGTCAGCTGCATCAGGCAGGCTTCAGCAGGGCCGCCCCCAGCGACTGAACCTCGAGTGGTACAACCCTGCGACTAACGGAAGGATAGTGGTGGATGCCTTGCGCGCCTCAGTTCCCACCAGCTTCGACGACATCACAATCGTCGACAATGGTGAATCCAGGTCGGCGACACTGGAAGCGCGAGACATCGTCGTTAAGGGCCCTTTGACGCTGAAACCTGGAGATCGGATTGGCATCGAGTTGGAGGTACTGCCCCGACGCCAGGGTCCATTCGAATGGACAGGTAGCTTTGTACCCGCGGGTACTGAGCGCGAGGTGCGCGCTGCTACCGGGCCTATGATCTGGGTTGAGGCTCTGTTTGCCGAATCGGTCGACGGTACGTCCTTCGAGGGTAAAACAGCGAGCGGGAGTGTAATTACCGATCTGGAAGCAGTGAGCATGGCCATTCGCGAACGGTTGGCCCAACAGATCAAAGGCGCACCCCTCGACAGCGGGGACCGAGTACATCTGAGTCCGACCAGCAAGAAATCAAGGAGTTGGGTAGTCGATGAGCTGCTGACGGAGGCTCTGATGCAAAAGGGCGTGACCGTCGTGGTAGGGGTTCCCGGTGACGACGGCGACGAAGTCAGCAACGACGATGCCAGCGACGATGCCATCAAACATGGCGGAGCAGGCACGCTGTACTATCGTCTCGTCGATAGTCGCGTTGTGTACCGACCATCGGGTGGGACATTGAAGTCCGTGTTCGGTACCAAGAAGCGTTCCCGTGATGCCAGCGGCGATCTGTTGCTCAGGCTCGAGAGTGCCGATGGGAACGTGGATTGGGTAGATCGGGTTCGTGCTTCCCGCAACGATGTAGTCGATGACCGTGAGGTCAGCTGGCTTCGCTCCGAGGACGTCGTCTACGCGGAGGTCAATCCGGGCAACAAGGTCGTCGAGCTCGGTCTGTCGGGTTCAATAGCGATCGGGCTGCTGGCGATATTCTTCGCTCCATGAGCGCGTCGATTTAGGTAGGATTAACAACGATGAAGTTTCTTCTCGTCCCACTCCTCATTGTCGGCATGTTCGTCTCGTTCACTGCTGCACTGCTGGCTATGCTGTTCTTCACGAAGACCATCAAGTCGCCACAGGAGTTGCAGAAGATCATCAGCGGACAGGTGGACAGCACCAGGATATCTGACGACTTTATCGATCCTGAGGATCGTCTGGGGGATCTGATCCGGGAGGTGGATGGCTACCGGGAGTTATACCAGTCGGAGCGCAAGCGCAACGAAGCGGTCGCTGAAAGCCTGAAGGCCGTCGAGGCTGAATTGATGGCTAACCAGGCCGCCGTGGATCGGCGTCAGGCCGCGATGGATTCGCTAAGTCAGGGCGAACAAAGCCGCCTTCGCCGGGAGAACCTGAAGAGCATGGCGGCCTTCTACGCGAAGGTCAAACCGCAGAATGCGGCTGACATATTTCAGGAGGGGACCTTCCAGGACACATCCGTGGCCATGCTGATGCGCTTGCTGCCACCTCAACAAATGGCGAAAATAATGCAGGCGATGACCCCGGATTTCGCCGCCAACATCACCAAGATGATGGAAGAGTTAAAGCAGGATGAGCAACAGCAGCAGTAAGGCATGGTATAAACCCAGTATAACCCCGCATCAGGGGATCTGACGTATGGCATGGGTATTCATCAGTATCGCGGTCGGAGCAGCCGGTTTTCTCGTCTTCATCGTCATCGACTACCTCAAGGTTTCGGCCGGATTGAAGCCGAAGGCGAATCTCGCCAAGGCGGAGATCCGTGAATGTGAGAATAAGATCGAAGCCGAGCAGGGAGCGACCAACGATACCAAGGAGGCTGTGAGCGCCCTGCAGAAGGAAATTGAAGAGTTGGAAAAAGAGCTTGGTGAACTCACCAAGAAGGTCGAGGAATACCGGGAGAGGGAAAAGCGCCGCAAGCCCACCCGATTTCAGTTGGACGAGTAGTCTCCACCTCGACCACACCTGTTGTTGTCAGCTCCCCCCCACGTTCCGCTACAAGCATCCACCTATCTACAATGCCAGGAAGGTGACTTCCTCCCTGTGCATTCAGAACCGTTGCTGCCTCTGCGCCGGGCCGATGCCATGCTCCGGACACATTTCTGGTAACACGCCGTCGGCGATGAAGAGATCCTTGGTCCGCCGGGGACAATATCTTGTCGCCAGCTTGTGCGTGTCCTCGCAGACCGCACGACGGGTGATCAGGGCTTCCGGATACTCGAACTCGGCCCTGGCGCGCTCGCTGTAATAGTCGACCTCCTCGTACGCCGCCTTCATGAATTGCGCCCACAACGGCAGGGCAGCGCTGGATCCTGGGAGTCGTGCCAGGCTCAGGCCTGGATCGTCGAAGCCTACCCAGACGCCGGCAACCAGGTGCGGAGTAAAGCCAATGAACCAGGCATCGGCATAGTCGTTGGTCGTGCCAGTCTTGCCCGCCGCCTGCGGTTTGAAGCCCCACTTCCAGCGCAATGATCCACCGGTGCCTTCATCGACGACCGATCGCATCATATCCGTCATCAGAATGGCCACCGAGGGACGCAGTGCCTCCCGGCGGCTGTCCGTCGGCTCGTAGATAACGCTCTCCGAGGCATCAACGATGCTGGTCACGGCGCTCGGTTCGACGCGAATCCCCTGATTCGGAAAGACACTGTAGGCCGATACCATGTCGATGAGCTTGACTTCGCTGGAGCCGATGGCGATGGCGAAAAAGGGTCTGATTTCGGTTGTGATGCCCATACGCCTGGCATAATCCCGAATATTCCTCGGATGAATCTCCATGGCCAATTTGATGGCGATCAGATTCCGTGAATGCTTGAAGCCGTCCCGCAGTGTCATCATCCCCTTGAACTTGCGGTCATAGTTTTCGGGATCCCAGATCGAGCCGTCCAACTCTGGTACCGTAAGCGCGTTGTCCTCGAACTCATCGGTCGGAAACCGGCCATTGTCCAGGGCTGCTGTGTAGACGAATGGCTTAAAGGAGGATCCTGCTTGACGCTCCGCCTGGGTGGCTCGGTTGAAGCCGCGTTTGGACTCGCCGGTGCCGAGATCCCGGCCGCCGATCATGGCAAGGATGCGGCCGTTGGAGGGATCCATGGCAATGAAGGCTGCCTGCACCAATGCGGAGTCGGGCAGTCCCTCTGAAGAGTCCTGGGCAGCCAGGTACTTGTCGATGTCCACCTGGACCTTGCCGATTTCGGTCTTGTAAACCCGTTCGGCAATCACCTGCAAGCGCGAGTCGAGGGTGGTGTGGATCCGCAAGCCATCGGTGTACAGGGAAGAGCCGTACTTCTCATCCAGTTGTTTGCGCACGTGCTCGACGAAGTGAGGAGCCAACCCTGCCGTTTCCGTGGGCTTCGCCTCTCTCACGACGATCGGTTTGGCAGACAATGCACGGTATTCCATCGAGGTCAGGGTGCCATTGTCCTTCATGAGCCAGAGAACGGTGTTGCGCCGCTTCGTGGACGCCACCCGATTTCTCAAAGGGCTGTAACTGTTAGGGGCTTTGAGGAGGGCCGCCAGGGTGGCGCTCTCCTCGACATTGAGTTCCTTGGGAGTCTTGTCGAAGTAGAGTCGGGCAGCCGATTTCAATCCCCAGGAGTCATGTCCGAAGAAAACCGTATTCAGGTACATCGTAAGGATTTCCTGCTTGGTGTACAGGCGTTCGATGTAAACGGCCGTGATCGCCTCGCGAATCTTGCGGGCATAGCTTGCCGTTAGCAGATCCAGAGTTTCACTGCTTCTCTGGCGTCCGACCTTGTCGTAGAGGTTGCGTGCAAGCTGCTGGGTCAGGGTACTGGCTCCCTGGCCCGTCAGGTTTCCGGACATGACGTTGGAGAGTGCTGCCCCCACCACCCGTTGCAGGTCGACACCCCAGTGCTCGAAGAATCGCTTGTCCTCGACCGCGATGAGGGCATCCTTCATCGACTTGGGGATTTCGTCGTAGCTCTTGAGGAGTTCGCGCTTTTCGATATGAAAGTCGTCCAGATACTTACCATCGGCGGAATAGACTTTGGTCACGCGGTTGGGTTGACGGGTTTCCAGTTCATCGATGTCGGGCAGGTTGTCATCGGACAGGTCGTATACTACAATCAGTCCTGTGCCGTACAGGAGCAGGCAGCATACGGAGAGCAGTGTGGCTTTTTTGAGCATCGGCTTACAAGCAGGCAGTTGTGGATGCTGCACAGGGAAGGGGAGGGCTACATGACCCGAATATCCCGCTCCGTCGCATGGAAGTCAACGAATGTCGGAGGGTCGAACATGCGTCTGTACAGAATAGAGGAGCCTAGTTCCCATGGCTGATTGGACCGTCGCACTCGGTATTCTCATCGTCGCCGTGTTGTTCATCCAGATATTCGTCGACTACCGTAAGAAGCTGACTCTCCTGATGCCGTCGGCGACCGAAGTTTCCAGTCGCAAGGAGCAGATGAACGCGCAGATCGTCGAGTCAGAGAGCAATCTGGGTTCCGTTCGCTCCACCATCGATCAAATGAGACGGGAGCTCGATCGGCTCGAAGAAAACCGGATCGAACTGCAGGCGCGCTTGAATCCGGTGGAGATGATTGAAATTCCCGCCGCAAAATGCCGCATCGGCACAAACACTCCCGGCAGAGAGGAAGAAAACCCGGAACATCTGGTCACGATCTCCAGGTTCTTCATCGACAAGTACGAAGTCACCAATCTACAATACAAGGAGTTCATCGAAGTGACCGGTCACCGGGCGCCCCCGCACTGGCGTAATCGCACCTTTCCGGATGCACGCAAGGCCAACCATCCGATCGTCAACGTGTCGTGGGAAGATGCCAACGCATACGCTGGATGGACTGGTAAACGTTTGCCGACGGAAGCGGAATGGGAGCGTGCCTGCCTCGTGGACGGCCGGGACGAGTATCCCTGGGGCAAGTCTGCGAACGCCGATTGCGCCAACTACGACAACCCCGACAGCAAGACGACGGAGGTCACCCGCTTCGACCGCGGCAAGAGCGGGCTCGGGGTCTGGGACATGTGCGGCAATGTTGGTGAGTGGGTCAGTGACTGGTTCGATAAGGACTACTACAACGTCAGTCCGGATGAAGATCCCCCGGGTCCCAGCGCTGGGTTCCAGCGCGTTTTTCGAGGCGGCGCATTCCACGAGAACCGCATGGGGATCCGCGGCAAGAGCCGGCATTTCGCCATGCCGCAGGCCTCCAATGACTACCTCGGTTTCCGCTGTGCCATGACTCCGGAAGACTGATTCAGTCTTCTTACTCGTAGTACCCCCTGATCCGCCGAGTGTTGTACTCCAGTCGATAGGCTTCATGCCCGGCATCGCCGGGATAGGCCTCCGTTTCAGGGTACGGGTAGCCGGACATCCCGTGATAGGGAAGCGGACCAACAGTAAGCGAGTGGGCCGAATGGTAATCCATGTCCTTGCCGAAGCCGTCGGCATAGAGTAGGAAGCTGCGATCAGCGCCAGGAGCCGGTGCCGGGAAGTCGGCCTCCGGGACTTCCAGCGTCAATTCGTCACCGTGGAACATGATGACGAAGCGGTCGTCCACTTCACCCAGCAACTGACCGACGTCTCCGAAGCGGGTGAACGCCCCGCCGTGGGTTCCCCAATCGGTGTAGGGGTTCAGACGATCATAGTGGTAGAGGAAGGCGAAGGTACCCTTGATTGGCGTGTGCTCGGGGTATCCGCGCCAATGCAGGTCGGCAGCGTCGAAGGAGCGACGGTGAATTTCCATCTGCTCCGTCTGCGTGGTTGAGCCCACGGCGATCTGATCCCAGTAGATGGCCGCATTGGTGGAGATCCGCAAACGGTAGTCTCCAGGCGTGAACTGGTCCTCGAGGTCGAAGGTCATGTACTTCGGCAAGCCTGCGGGGGTGCCCATGTCGGCCGCTACCAGGCGCCATCCGCCGTTGCCATCGCCGACTTCCAGACGCGGTGGTGACAGCTGCAAGCCCTGCTGAGCGGCCGCCCAGTTGGAGGACGAGTGGGCGTAATCGACCCAGCCGTTGGCGATCAGGACGGGAGCAGCCACGGCGCTGAGATCTCCCATATCCAGCACCAGGCTATAAGGCTCGGCGTAACCGTGAATGGGTGTCAGAGCGAAGTCATCATACCAGTCGTCGTCTACCTCGAGCAGCTGCCGGGTGATGTCGCGGCCACGATCGTCTTGGGCGCGGCGCGGCGCATGCAGCGCGTCGACGGCGAACACACCGAAGTCCGGGTAGGGTGGCTCTGACAGCAAACGCTCGTTGGCGAAGATGGACAATCCGGGGGGATGATCGACAGCTACCAGGGCAGCCGCATCCAGGTAGATGATTTCCTCCAGTTGGTTGGCCACTTGAAATGTGTACCTGCCGCGACGCGGGGCGATCGGGCCGACCGGAAGGTACTCATCGTGGTCGGGGGTGTAGAATTCTCCCGGCGCCAACAGGTAACCGATGATGCCGCCGCCCAGAAAATCGCTGACGAAACGGAATTGTGTGCCATCCCATGCGTACAAGATGGGACAGGAGGTCCCTTTTCGGTTCAGCTCGGTGAGGCTGAGGAGCTGCCCGCCGCCGGTGGCCAACTCGGTCTGACGCACGCCGCTGGGCCAGAGAATGCGGACAAATTCGACGGAATCGGACTCGGCCAGTCCAAAGGTCAGCATCCCGGCGTCGCGGCTGCCGCCTCGCAGTTCCCGCTTCTGGCGCCCATGGGCCGTTTTCACTTCCACCTTGGTTCCGAAGCCGTTCGGGTTGCTGTTGAGTCCCTGCAGCGCCACCGCGACCCAGTGGCCACCCTCAGTCCGGTTGTGGTGGACGGTGACGGATTCGCCAGTACCAATCAACAGGTCGATACGGCCATCCGCGTCGAAATCGCGTACCAGCAGGTGCTCGACCGGGCCGCTGTCAGCAAGCGTCTCCATGTCGTCGACGAAATCCTCTCCGACGTGAGATAGAATGCGCAGGCCTGTGCTACCGAAGACGACAAGGTCGAGGTCACCATCGTTGTCGACGTCGGCGGCCCTTACGCCCTGGAAGTCCGGAGCTTTCGCCGCGATCTCCCGGGGCGCGAACGATCGCCCGCGCTGATTGGCGAATAATGTCGGCGCCTCATTGCCATTGACCGTCACGACGTCCATGAAGGTATCGGCGTTGAAGTCGCCGACTGCGAGGTCGGTTGCTCCGGGCAGATCGAGGTTCTGCCGGCCGGCCACCTCGGAAAAGGTGCCGTCGCGATTGTTGGTGTAGAGTTCGATGGCTCTTCCTTGGGCACGTGCGCCGCCGAGGGTGAGGAAGTCGACATCGCGATCGTTGTCGAAGTCGGCCAAAATGGCTTCTGAGCCCGGCGTTGCGGTCAACCCCGAGGCGTCGGTGTGGTCGGCAAACGTACACGTGCCGTCATTGAGGAATAGCTTTTTGCCGCTGTCGCTCATCAGCAGCAGGTCGAGGTCGCCGTCGTGGTCCGTGTCTCCGAATACAGAGCGGGTTGACGCGCCGGACACGGTCGTGAGCGCGGGGGAAGAGAATCCAGTCTCCTGGCGTTGTGCCAGCGCCGTCTGCATTTCACCGCCGAGTATGAGGTCGTCGTCCCCATCATCGTCGCAGTCGCCGGTGACCAGGTCGTGCAATCGTCCCAGCTGAGCGGCCGGTGGCAGGTCCCAATCAGTGGAGGGGAAGAAGGCTTGCCCATCGTTGTTGCCGAACAGCTGCAGCGAGCCGTCGCGGTCGCCGATGAGCAGGTCGCTAAGTCCATCCGCATCCACGTCGACGCCCGCGATCACGTCGATGCCACCACCTCCCGCCTCGAGTTCTAACCGAGTAGAGACGAAGGCAAGTGGCCGCGGTGGATCACGGCGCGAGCCGACGCTGTCATCGATCAAGGCCTCCCCGTAAGGACCTTGTCCCTGATACGACGCGCTTACCCCTTCATGCCCACTGCGGCTGAGTTCATTGAATCTCTCCAGTGTCGTTTTCCATTCGTCCATTCGTTTGAGCGTGCGCAGCTGGTTTGAGAGATTGTAATAGGCGGAGACGTTATACGGGTCGAGGTCTATGGCGTGACGGAATTCGGTGACGGCCTCTTCGTGTCGTCCCAGTTTCGCCAGCGTGCGGCCGAGGTAATATCGCACCAGGGGATCATCTTCATCGGCCGCAGCAACCCGCTGGAAGGCGTCGAGGGCTTTGGGGTAGCCCTCCTCCCTTCCTTGAGCGTGGTAGATCAGGCCGGAGGTGTAGAGCGCGTGCAAGTTGTCGGAGTCCAGCTGAAGCGCCCTCTGCAGTGACACCGCTGCGCTATCGTACTTGCCCAGGCTGTAATAGGCGATCCCCAGGTTGGCGAAGCCGGTGGCGTAATGGTCATCCAGTGTCACCGAAGTTGAGAATTGCTCGAATCCCTTGGTATAATTGTGCTGGTCCATGTAGACGACGCCCTGATTGTTGTACCAGCGCGCGCGCAACGATTCCGCGGAGGGACCAGAGTCACCACCACAGGACCACAACCAACCCAAGGCGAGGACGGGCAGGATGCAGAGACGTTGACGGCGATGGGTGAACTCCGTCGCGGTTTTCTTGACCGTTATTGAGGTCACGGCTATATTCCTCTCCTCAGTTTTTGTGCCGAAATCTAGTGTTAAAGTCGAAATCTGGTGCTAACGCGGGAGTAGCTCAGTTGGTAGAGCTCCACGTTGCCAACGTGGTTGTCGCCGGTTCGAGTCCGGTCTCCCGCTCCAAATAGTGGACGTTGCTCCGGACTCGTCCACCGAATTCGAGCCGATCGAGCCCCAATAGGAACCGCAACTGCGCGGATTTCTTTTAAGGCTCAGTCGGCTTTCTTATTGGAGCCGGAGCCGGAGCCGGCGACTGGTCCTGATCGCCACGGATCCATTCGATGATCTGCAGCAACGCGGGCAGCAGGGTGACGGCGGTGACGAAGCAACAAGCCAGCCCGATCAACGAAACGATGCCTATCCAGTACAGCGCCGGGTGTGATGCCGGCACCAATCCCGCGAAACCGACCATCGTCGTCAACGTCGTCGCCACCAGCGCCAGGCCGGTCGTGCGCAGCACCAGCCGCATCGATCCGGGTCCGGCTTCACGGTACCGGTGATAGACGTGCACGGCATTGTCGATGCCCATGCCGATGATGGTTGGGAAGGCGACCATGTTGTAGATATTTATCTTGAATTCGAAGATGTACATAATGCCGACGACCAAAGAAACCGCGGACAGCAATGGAACGAGCACCAGCAGGGTTCCCGAAGCGCTGCGCAGGTCGATCATGAGCACGATCGAGACGACGAGGAGGGTCAGGATCACGGCTTTGACCGAATCATCCAGCATGAGTACGAGCATCTCGGCGAAGATGATGTGAGAACTGGAGGCGTGGAAGGTGCCGCCGGACGGGGTCACAATCGTCTGAACCTCTTCGGCGAAGCGAATGGCATTGCGCCCGTCCCGCAGGGCGACCGAAGCGTTGATCATGACGAAGTTCAGGATGTCGCCTTCCTTGCTGGAGAAGGTCTTCGTCAGTTCCACGGGAAGATCTTCCAGCTGCAGCTCGCGCACATCCAAGTACTGGCGCAGTGAGTCGGCGCGCGCGCGGTCATCGTCCGAGAGCAGGTCTTCATTGTCGTCGATGAGTGTCCTGATGCCGGCGATGAGACCCAGCTTGCGTTCCTGTTCGGCGGGCAACGCCGAATAGACACTCTTCACGGACTGGATGGTCGATGAATCGCCCCTGGCCTGCATCTTCGCTCGTACCGTCGCTACTACCTCCTCGGCCTCCTGGCGGCTCTCGGTCAGCACGATGGCGGGGGAGCGGGATTCCTTGAGCTCCTTGGGAATACTGGCCTGGGGACCTGTGTTGGGAATCTTCGGTCGCAGCTTCTTGAAGTCGTATTCGAATCCCAGATCGCTGACGAACTGACCATCCTTCCAGCTGCCAAAGTGGTAGACGGAGTAACCCGTGGCCAGCAATCCAAGGGCGAGGGTCAGGGCGGGCAGTGGATAGCGTCCCCGGCGCAACAGGTGCTCGGGCACGCTTCTCTGCTGCAGCCGAATCACGTGAAAGCGCTCCGCGAGCACGATAAAGGCCGGACAGACGACGAGCATGGCTACCAGGGAAAACAGGATACCCATGCCGACGATGAAACCGAATTCAGAAAAGCCCTTGAAGTCGGAGAACAACAACGAGAAGAAGGCCACGGCCGTGGTCACCGCCGTCGTCGTCAGGGCACTACCGGTATGGCACACCGTTTCGACCAGCGCATCCTCCGTGCTCTTGCCGCGTCGCCGGGCCTCGCGGTAGCGGGCAAATATGTGGATGCCGAAATCGATGCCTAGGCCGAACAGGATGGCGAACAGGCACACGGTGATCTGATTGAGGTTGCCGATCACGAGCTTGGTGAGTCCAAACGTCCACGACAGGCTCATCAGTAGCGGCAGAATGACGAAGAATGGAGACAGCAACTGGCGGAAATGCAGGGAGATCAGGATCAGGACCCCGATAAACGCGTAGAGGGCCGTCGATTTTAGGTCGTCGACGACGACCTTGTACTGGTTCGAGGCGTTCTTGAAACTCCCAACCGGATTGAATTCGACCGATGGCGCTGCCGACACCTTAGCGATTTCGGCGTTGAGCAGGGCGAACAGCTGTTTGGTAAAGGTTCGATCCGTGATGACGCCAGCCGGGTACACCCGCAGGATCACCCCGTTCTTCTCGTCGGTAAGGAAGTAGTCCCGCTCCAGCCCAGTTTTCTCCAGGCTGCTGTATTTGTCTTCGATGTCATCGAAGGCGAGTCCGTCCTCCTCCTCGTCATCGAGGGAGAAGTAGAGGGGCGAACGCTTCAGTTTCTCGAGTTCGATGTGGTCTTCGACCCGGTCGTGCACCTCCTGCAGGTCCGCCGTGTCCATGAACAACAGGCGATTATGGCTCAGGAATTCGAAGTTTCTCTGGCGGATGACGGAGCTGACCAGGCGGCTCCCCTCCAACGAGTCGGCAAGCGCATGCATGGCCTCGACCGCATCATTGAGATCCTCCGCCGTGACGATGACCATCAGCGGAGAGGTGCCACCGACGCGCTCCTTGATGCGGCTGAGCTCGCGCACACTGACGTAGTCATCGGGCAACAGATCGGCCGTGTCCGCCTTGATCCTGAGCTGTGCGGCGAAATATCCAAGTCCCACCGAGATCAGCGTCGCGACGACGATGATGCTGATGTGGTGATGGTAGACGTAGTGGACGATCCGCTCGTAGTTGATCCGCATAGGGCGTCGCTGTCAGCGGTTCTCGAGTTTCGCCAATTGCTTCTTCAGGCGTCCCATGAGTTTCTCGAAGGAGTGTTTCTCGATGTAGCGGGCGTATTGTCTGCGATTGGAGTCTGCGGTGCTGACATCGTCGATGACGAGGTCGTAGACGCGCCACGATTGGTCGTGGCGAAGTAGTCTGTAGGTGATGCCCACGGTCTCGTTTTCCAGCGGTACGGTCGCAAAGACGGAGGCTCTTGGGGGATCGATCTCCTCGCTGTCGTAGATGATGTCGCCGTCGCGGTAGTAGTCGACGAAGCTGTCGAAGTTCTTCTCCGAGATGATTCCGCTGAAAACGGTCACGAATTCGGAACGCTCGGCGGCCGAGCGTTGATCCCAGTGGTCGCCCAGCGACAACCGGCTGAGCTCTTCGAAGTCGAAGGCCTCGTCGATCTTTTCGCGGACCTCCTGGCGGGCAGTCGCGGACAGCGAATCCCCGCCGCGTTCGAGTACCGCCCGCACCCCGGCGTCGTGCGCCCGCAGAAAGGCGATGGCGCCGGGAGCATGGGTTGCGTCCCCGGATCCCTCCGCCGACACCGTTTCGGCCGCAACCATAGACGAAGCGGACGTCCATGCGATCAGGACGCTGATGGTCCAGGTGACGAGTTTGTTGCTTCGGTTCATCAGTCTGTCCTTGTCTTCTCTGTTCCAAGCCGCGGAGCCAGGTCCCCCACGGGCAAACAGGCGCAGTGATCGGGAATCGATGCGGTTTCCAGCGCTTCGCGCCGCCACACCCTTATGTCGGCATAATAGGCCTCAGCGTAGGTGTGGGTGTTATTCGAATCGGTCAGCACACCTATGCCGAGCGTTCTGGTTTTGGGCACGCCGCCGAAGGTGTGACCGTAGTCCTCTATCAGATCGACCAGTTCCAATTCCCATCGCCCCAGCGATCCACTGCCGCTCTGTTCGACGAGAAAATAGGGACGGGCGATCATGTCACGTCGGCCGATCGTGCCCTCAGGAAGAGTCGTGCTCCAGACATATTTGTTCTGAATCGGTAGTCCCAACCCCCAGGTTTCCTGAAATATCACGTATACTCCGGCCGCACTGTCGTTGGTCTCGGTCACATGCTCATTGCCGCCAGGAGGCAGGGCGTCGGCGCGCCAGCACCAGGTCAGGATGGGGAACTCGTGTGGATTCCAGTGCGCGATCTTCAGAAGAATGACGGAAAGCCCGGTATCTTGCGCTGCAAGATAGTGCGTGCCCGCCTCCTGCTGAACTTCGTACAACTTCGGTTTGTCGTCGTCCCGGCTTCGGACGTACCAACCTTCAGGCAGGGCGCCTGCTTGTGTTGAGGAAAAATCCTCCAGCCGAATGAACTCCTCCACGTTGAGTCGTGCGGCAAGCACCGACAGGGAGTAATCGTTTTTCAACACATCGCGGAACTCCTTGGCGTAGCGCTTGCTGAAGCGAACCCGGTCGTAGCTGAGATCGACAACACTCCATCCCTTCCCATTTTTTTCTAGGCTCAAGTCGATGTCGAGAGGGCTACCATCAGGTCTATTACCGCGCAGCCTCAGGCTGGCCTCGTGTGATGAGGACATCTTAGCCGCTGGCGCCTTGAGCTGGAGTCGGATCGATCCAGCTCTGTGGACAAGATCCACGAAGTCGTCCGCCACGCGCTCGCGGAAGAGACTCACAAGACGTGCCTCTTGACGCGAGATGAGCCGCTCGAGCTCGTCGCTGTTGAGGTGGCCGTCATATTCCTCCAATGATCGCCGGGTGTAGTTGCCGAAGGTTCGCTTGGTGAACTCCTCGAAGTCTACCAGTCGGTCAATGAGTGCACCAACCGCGGCCGAGTCGATTTCCTGCTGTTGCAGGAGACGATTCAGCGCCGGCAACTGTTCGCTCACCGCGGCGGCGGCAGCGAGGCCAGGCTTGCGGGCGTGAGCTGACGGCAAGCCCAACGCGATCGTGACGAGAAGGAAGATTCCGAGCGAACGGTTGCCCGGTGACACTCGAATCAATCGGACCTCCTTGCAGAAGGGGGTGGTGTAAACGCCATGCCCACGGCTCGCTCGAGTCGGGCCAGGGCGACGTTGTAGTCATAGACCGCCTGATGATAGGCTTGTTCCGTCTCAGCGAATCCCTCGAATGCGCTCACCAGGGCCTTGAGGTCCTCTGCCTCCTCGGTGAACTCGTACTCGTCGCGCGCGAGGTTGACCCATTGACGTCCGAGTCTACGGCCCTCATGTGCCGATTCCAGGCCAGCCTCCGCCCCCAGGAAGTCGCCATGGGCTCTGGAGACGTCCAGGCGGATTCCCTCAACTGCAGCCTGTTCCTGCGACTTGAGTTCGAGCAGCTGTGCCCGTGCTTTGTTGCGCTTGGCGTTCAGCAGGCCCCATTCAAAGGACTGCCGCATGCCGATGAACATGCCCAGACTGGAAAAATTGAAGTCGTCTTTGACGAAGGGGTTGTGCTGATCTGTGCGGTTGGGGGCTAAGCCATACCGCCAGCCGCCGGCCAGAAAGAACTGCGGATAAAAAGCAGAAGCGGCTGCGGATTCCAGGGAGCGGCGGGCGCTGATGCCGGCGCTGAGCTGTCGCCATTCGGGACGCTGGACGGCGGCTACCGCCATGAGGGAGTCGAGCGGAGGCACCCGGGTCGAATCCTGAACCAGGTGTTCGGCCAGCGGCTGCCAGTCCTCATCGTCGGGAATGGCGCAGCGCCAGGCCAGCGTCGCCCGAGCCAGTTGCGATTTCTTGCTGACCTCACGCAATCTCGAGTCGAGCTCCAGCGAGGCAAGCTTCAGTTTGTATCCGGTGCTCAACGGCAGGGAAGGGTCATCCAGATCAACCTCTTCTTGCCGCTCCTTCAGTTCCGAACTCAGTTTGGAGGCCAGCGTTTCCAATTCCTGTGCGAGGAGCAGGCCATAATAGAGCTCCTTTATTTCCAGCGATGCTTTTAACTCCGCATCGGCGCGGGCGGCTTCGGCAACCTTGACGCCAGCTGCCGCAGCATCCCTCATATCGGACAGCAATCCGAATGTGTAGAGAGGCTGAACGAACTGCAGTTCAGCCCGACCGAACGGGCCGAGTCCTCTGAGCCCAGTTGTATCCGAGGGAGGATTGAAGACATCTCCTTCGGCGTCCGGGACGAGGCCGCCAACGGTCTCCAGTCGAAGGTGTGGCAGAAAGCGGGCGGCTCGCGCCTGGGTGAGATCGGCCGTGGCCTGCTCGGTTTTCCAGCGTTCCTGTTGGACGGAAGGGTTGTGCTGCAATGCGCGTGCGACGAGATCGGGAAGTCCATAGACGATGGCGTCGTCTGCGACCAAAGGCCATGCCTGCAGGGTGACGACGGTAATGGCGGAGGCCACGAGTCCCAGGCGGACCGCACAACGCAACGGACCTGGCGCGAGTCGACGGAGAATCATCCGACCCGGTATTCTGGCTCGAACGGGTCAGGCGCCTGACTGGCGGAGCCGACCTTTCGGTGTGGGATGACGACGCTGACGGACCGGCTCAGATAGGTCAGGAACAACCAGCCGATGCAGATCCAGACAATCTTCCTCATGCGCTTGGCGATGCCGACCGACAGCCCGATGGCCGGCGACAGACCGAGGGTTACGAATAGGAAAACGTGGCCCGATTCCATGACGCCGATGTTGGAGGGCATGAAGAAGAACAGACTGTTGATGACGACGGCCAGGAACGTGATCAAGAAGGCGATCTCAAAGCCGACGCCGGTGTTCAGGGCTTCGAGGACAACAAAGGTCTCGCACGCCCCGAGCATCCATCCAGCCGTGTGGAATAGCAGGACCAGAAAGAAGCGCAGCTTATGCTCTCGGTAGAACAGACTGATGTTGGCATCGATGCGGACCGCCTTGGCCATGCGTGCTTCGAGGGAGTCGGGATTGAAGCCCAGGCGGCGCAGGCCAGCCAGCAGCGATGAAAACAGGCGTTGTTGACGCCGGTACAACACCCAGATGAGCAAGGCCGCGCCAAGGATGAGAGCCGGCAGACCGAAGCGCACAGACAGCGGTAGAGCTCTTGGCAGGTCCCAGTAGAAGGCGATCAACCCCACGGCCACTACCGTGAGCAGGAATCCAGTCATGATCTGGGCTGTTTTATTGATAACGACGGAGGCCAGTCCCCGGGACGTCGGCGATTGATTCTTGAGCAGGTACGCCTTGAGCGGTTCTCCTCCCAGGTTGGCCAACGGTGTCAGCTGATTCACTGACTCACCTGCGAGTTTCGCCATGAACAACGTCCGTAGCCGTGGACGAAAGGCATCGGGCAAAAAGGCGAAGTACCATGCGATGGAATTCGTCACATGCCAGGAGAACGCCAATCCCAGCACCGCCAGGAACGACCACTTTATCTGGGCCAGGTTCTCCAGGATGGAAGGAAAGCCGAGCTCGCCGATGAGGTAGCCCAGCAACAGCACACCGAGGCCGGGTAGCAGGGTCCTCAGAATCCTCATCTGGCATCCTCCGCTCGGGCGGCGGCGAGCACATCGACGGAGGATCCGACCACTACTCCAACCTGGCGCGACGGCGCCGTCAACAGCAGGCTGCCGGAGCCGGTCTGCATGGCGAAGCGATACATCAGGCCGAGGTTCACGAACGATCCTCAACGATTGCTGACAGGGCCGAGTCGATGGCGAACAGGCGAAGGAAATTCTTCTGGGCGAACTCCAGGTCTTCCGGGGTGTCGACGTCTATCCAGGGCAGTCCCTTGGTATCCGCCCAGTTCACGGTAAGGCCCTGGTCAATCAAATGCTGGATGGCGTCCACGAAGAACCGGCGCATGGCCGCGCGCTGGGTCAGTACCTCTTCCAGAGCCCGACGCATACGGGTTGCGCCTTGTGCCGAAAAGCGAATGATTCCCACCGATTCGGCATCGGTTTGGTCGCGGGGCAGGGACTTGCCGATGCGAGTAACGCGGTCGCCTGCCACCTGCACCTTCATGTCGTCGGCCCCGAAGGACCCCTTGCGCTGAGCAAGCAGACAGCAGTCGCCATCAGCTGCCAGCAGGGGGCTGAGGATCTCGGGATGGAGCAGATTATCGCCGTTCAAAAGGATGAAGCCCTGGTCCATCTCCGATCGGGCAGCCCACAGGGACACCAGATTGTCAGAGATCGCAAAAAACGGGTTGAAGAGGAGCCTTACCGTGATTCCCTCAGGAACGGTTGATATTCTCCGTCTCATTCGGTGGAGACCATGGCCGCCTACCAGCACCACCTGAGTGACGCCGGCTTTCACGAGATTTTCGAGCTGGTGTCCAAGGATGTCACCGCCCCCAACAGGGAGCAGGCACTTCGGGGCGTCGGCGGTATACGGCCAGAGCCGACGACCCCGTCCGGCAGAAAGGATTAGGGCCTTCATGGAATGGAATAGACTGTCGCGGGTGCTCGATCGATTTCGGAGGATGAAGACGGGCTTGAGACCCAGCGAATATACTCATTAACCCACGTCTGGTCAACGACATAGGCGCTTTTTGCCAAGGTCAGTTCGCCTGCTTGAGCTGCCACAATCGAATTTGGGTTATATTCGCTCAACAACCTTGGGTACGGCCGGTAGTTCCCGGCCATACCATTCACCTCCACTTCCCCTGATGCAGTGCCAACGAGGACCTAAGGCACATGAGAGCGATTATCCTTGCCGCCGGTTTGGGCAAACGCCTGCATCCATTGACGGTGAATCGACCCAAGTGTCTGGTCGATTTTGGCAATGGAGCCATTCTGGACCATCAGATTGACGCCATGTTAGCTGTAGGAGTCGAGGACTTAGTCATCGTCGTCGGGTACGAGTCCGAGCAGGTTATCGTTCACTGCACCAACAAGTTGCGGGATCGACCTGAAGGCGCACTCGTGCGCTTCGTGGAAAACCCCGACTATGACAAGACGAACAGCCTCTACTCTTTGTTTCTGGCCAAGCATGAACTCGATACAGATCTCTTTCTGCTCAACTGCGATATCGTGTTCCATACGGAAATCGCCCGCCGCTTGGCCGAGATCGACCGACCCAACGTCATCGCCGTGGATTTGAAGGCTCCTCGTCCAGTTGGCGAGATGGGTGTCAGGCTTACAGCACAGGACTGCGTCGAGGACTGCGTCGAGGACTCCGTTGAGGACTGCATCGAGGCCATCAGCAAGCAACTCGATCCGGCCACTTCTCACGGGCTAAGCGCGCAGGTTGCCCGTTTCTGTAGCTCCGGCGCCTGCACGTTGGCCGCCGAGGTGGAGCGGCTTGCCGCACAAGAAGGACAGCTGTTCCCGACCTCCGCGTATGGCCCACTGATCGCCGCACGGCAACTGTACGCTGTGGATGTCTCCGACCTGCCCTGGGCGGAAATCGACTCCATCGAAGACTATGAGCAGGCACTCGAGCATGCCCTGCCACGCATGCATCTCACAGCTCCCTGAACACCGTTGCGGATTCTGAGTTGATCGAGCAGGCTCTGATCTTGGCCGCGGGCGCCGGCAGCCGTATCGTCGGCCACGTGGCTCAGCCGCACAAGGCGATGGTCGAAGTGGCGGGCAAGCCCATACTCCAGCACACCTGCGAGCGACTGCTCGATTCAGGCGTGCGGGATATCACCATCACCATCAGTCCGACAGGCGATCCCTTGCGCTCCATGCTGCAGGCATGTGAGTCGATCCAGGCGCATATCACCTTTGTCGTCAACGAGGACTGGGAGCGAGGCAACGGAACATCGGTACTCGCAGCGGCTCCGCTATTGGGCCGGCAATTCGTCCTCACCATGGCCGATCACGTTTTCGATCCACGAATTGTCGATAGCATGTGCAGTCAACGGGTCGAATCCGGACAAGTCGTGCTGGCCATCGATCGCAAATTACAGGAAATCCATGATATGGATGATGCGACGAAAGCGCTGCTGGAAGAGGATCGTGTTCGGGCGCTGGGCAAGCAGCTTGAACACTACAACGCCATCGACACAGGGATGTTTGTCTGTTCGAGTGAGTTGGTCGAGAGCGTGCGCCTGGCAGCCTCGCCCACGGGCGGAGATGTGACGCTGAGTGCCGGGCTGGAGACGATTATCGAAGCGGGACAACTGCTCTACCTCGACGTCGGGGATTCATGGTGGCAGGATGTCGATACGCCAAGTGCCCTGCAGCACGCGGAATCCCTGGTGAGACTGGCGGGTTGAGTTGAGACCTCAGTTCAGGGTAGGCTCTTGATGTAGGCGATGATGTCCCTGAGCTGTTTGTTCGACAGTCTGTCGAGGCCGAAGAAGGGCATGACCAGGTTGGCAGCAGGATCGTAGGCGTTCGGATTGATGGCTGAATACACCAAGCCCAGGCCGTTGCCTTCGCGAACCTTCCGGGCGTAAAAGGCGGGGTCCCGGTCGCGTGGAAGGGACGGGGCGATTCCGGCATTGCCGTTGGGGTGGCAGCTATGGCAGGCTGCGTAGAACACACCTCGCCCCAGGATCTTGTCACCACCCTCAAAGCCTACATACTCTCCAGTCAGATCTCCTCCCGCGGCGTACACCTGCGGTGTCAGTATCGGGCGTCGATTGATCCGCTTCAGGTAGGCCTGCAGATCGACCAGCTGCTCGGCCGTGAGTTTCTTGGGATTGCGCATGAAGGTCTCCACGCAAACGACGCCGGCGTGGGCAATGTCCTGATAGCGGTCCGGATCCTCGAGTTCCTGTCCCCAGTAGGTCTGGCGGCTGGCCGAATTGGCGAGGCTGTACCCGGCCCGCAAGAGACCGTCATTGTCGCGTTTTTCATCGAAATCGGCATGGCAGTGGATGCAGGCCAGCCCGTTCGTGCTGACCGCGGGGGAATGAAAGAGCGAGCGCCCTTCAACCCAGACTCCCTTTGGGGCCGTTTGGGCCTCGATGTCAACGGCGAAGGCCAAGACCGCGCACGTTGTCAACGAGACTGAACGCCAGGTTGGCGGGGATTTTTTTCGCGGCATTCCAGAGCTCACTGTGTGATGCGACTGATCTGACAATTACAATCTGATAGCACCTCTGATAGCACCAAAAGTAGATAAACTGGAGCCAGATGCCCAGAATACTGTCCATACGCGGAGCTAGTGAACACAACCTCAAGGGTGTCGACCTGGACCTGCCGCACAACAGCCTGGTGGTCCTCTGCGGCGTTTCCGGCTCGGGGAAATCCTCTCTGGCTTTCGACACCGTTTACGCGGAAGCGCAGCGACGGTTTCACGCCGCTCTGGATCCAATCGGCGGGCGCAGCAGCAGTCGACTGCGGCAACCCCGCGTGGACAGACTCGAGGGGTTGGCACCACCCATCGCCATCGATCAGGCAGGCGTCCGCGCGGACCCGCGCTCAACAGCGGGCACCTTGTCAGGCACCTACGAGTACTTCCGCCTGCTGTTTGCCCGAATGGGACAACCGCTTTGTCCCGCGTGTGGGGCCGCGGTCATCGTTCACCGTTTCGAGGAGGTGTACGAGCGGGCAGCTGGCCTGGGCGAGGGCACGCGGCTCATCATAATGGCTCCGGTAAAGGTAGAAGGCGGTGGTGTGCATGGGGAGTGGCTGGAGCGAATCGAACGTTCGGGGTTCGGCCGTCTCCGGGTTGGGGGGAGTGATCTCGTTCAGCTGGCTGAGGTCGAACCCGCTTGCATCGAAACCGGCTCAATGGTTGAGGTCGTCGTCGACCGACTCGTGGTCAAGCCTGATGCCCTGGTGCGACTCAAGGGTTCGCTCGAGGCGGCCGTGGAGTTGAGTGGTGGCCGGCTCACGCTGGCGCGCGCCGACGATGACGGTCAGACAGACATGAAGTTTTCGACCCAACCATCTTGCTCGGATTGTGGCGAACCCTTCGAACCGATTACGCCAGGCCTGTTCTCGTTCAACAGCCCGCGCGGGGCCTGTGCAGAGTGCCGCGGTACCGGCGTTCAGGCCGGAATGGAATTCGACCGCTTCTTCAGCGACCAATCCCAACTCCTCGATGAAGCGCTGGGCCCACTGTGGAGTGAGTTCGGCCACGAAGGGCTCAGGGACCACGTCATCCTTCAGTGCGAACGGATCGGCGCGGATCCCCAGCAGCTCATCGGTGAGTGGCCGGCGGACAAGGCTGCCAAATTTTGGAAGGCAGGCAGGGCTCGTGCGACAGGAGGAACTGCTTCCGGCTCGTGCTCTGGGCGGTCGGCTAAGAAGGTCGCTGCGTTCCCCGGGTTGCGCCGCTGGCTGGAACGCCGGGCGGCACTGGCTGAAGGGGATGAACTCACCTGGCTGGAGGAGCGTCTCGGTGAGCGTCCGTGCGCGCAGTGTGAGGGCTCGAGGCTTTCCGTGCATTCGCTGTCCGTCTGGCTTGCCGAGGAAACGATCGCGTCCCTGATGTCAAAGCCGGTGAGCGCGACTCTGGGTTTCTTGAGGAATCTGGAGTTTCCGGAGTCGCGTCGGCCCATGGGTGAGACGATCGTCCACCAGACGACGCGTCGATTGGATACCATAGAGGAGCTGGGTCTTGGGTATCTCGCCCTGGACAGGTCGGCCAACACCCTCTCCAGTGGGGAACTCCAACGCCTTCGTCTGGCAGCGGCTCTGGGCTCTGAGATGACGGGAATGCTTTACGTGCTGGATGAGCCCAGCGTGGGACTCCATGCCAGGGATGCCGATCGTCTGGCCGGAGCCTTGATGCGTTTGCGAGATCAGGGCAACACCCTGCTTGTCGTCGAGCACGACCTTGCCATCCTTGAGTGTGCCGACTACCTCGTCGAAATGGGACCGGGAGCCGGGGTGGAGGGTGGTGAGGTGATCACCCAGGGTACGCCGGGTGATGTGGCGAACGCGTCCTCATCCACCGCGCGCTATCTGCGCGGTGAACGACAGGCCGTCTCTGCCCGGCGGCGATCTCCGGGAGCACACGGCTGGTTGGAACTCAAGGGGGCGACCGGACACAATCTCAAGGGGATCGATGCCTCCGTGCCGCTGCAATGCCTCGTGGCTGTGACCGGCGTTTCGGGCTCAGGCAAGAGCAGTCTGGTGCATGGAACCCTCTACCGAGCCGTTGCCGCTCGACTCCGCAAGACGCAGCAGCCACCGCTGCCATTCAGCACCTGTACAGGCCTGGAGCACATTGGCAGCGTGATGGCCGTGGATCAGAAATCAATCGGTCGCAGTACGCGCTCGAACGCCGCTTCCTATTCAGGCCTACTGACCCACGTCAGGCGGCTCTACGCCGAACTTCCCGAAGCCAGATTGCGGGGCTACAAGCCCGCCCATTTCAGCTTCAATGTGCCCGGCGGTGCTTGTGGTCAGTGCGGAGGGACCGGATTGGGACCACGAAGGCACGGTCAGTTCGAAAACCTGGCTCAACCCTGCGCGACGTGCAGCGGTCAACGCTTCAAGACGGAAATCCTGGATATCCGGTTTCGCCAGGCCAGCATCGTCGATGTCCTGGCGATGAGCGTCACCGAAGCACTGGCGTTGTTCGAGGCCATTCCCCAGATCGAACGACGCCTGCGCATGTTGAGCGATCTCGGCCTGGGTTATCTCGTGCTCGGTCAACCCGCGAGCAGCCTGTCCGGAGGAGAGGCTCAGCGTCTCAAGTTGACGGCTGAACTGAGCCGTTCGATCGACGCCAGAATCCTCTACATACTGGACGAGCCGACGACGGGCCTCCACATTCGGGACGTCGAATACTTGATCGAGCTTCTGCAGCTTCTCGTCGAGGGCGGTCACACGGTCGTCGTCGTCGAGCATGATCTGGATGTCATTCGATGCGCCGATTATGTCATCGATGTAGGACCCGAGTCAGGAGAGGATGGTGGCCAGATCGTTGCCGTGGGAACCCCGGATGAAATCGCTGCAACACCAGGTTCGCACACGGGCAGGTGTCTCGCCGATCAAGGAAGCAGATGGCAGATGAGCAAGGGGACTTGAGTTCCGGAGAAGGAGTCAGGAGTAAATTGCAACGAGCGCAGGAACATCTGCGCGCGATGCAGGTAGACGCCTGGCTGATCTACGATTTTCGCGGCAACAATGCTGTTTGGCGTTTGCTGCTGCCGGATGCTCCACGTGGCACCCGGCGGGTATTCCTGTGTGTCCCGGCCGAGGGGGAGCCCTCCATGCTCGTTCACGATATCGAACGGACACAGTTCGAGAGTGGTCCATTCGAGCTGGAGTGTTACGCGGATCGTCGAGAGCTGGTGCAATCGCTACAGCGGCGCTGTGAGGGCTTGAATACCATAGCGATGGAGTATTCTCCGATGGCCCAACTGCCGACGGCCTCTATCGTCGACGCTGGGACCTTCGAGTTGGTACGGTCAACCGGTGTTGAAGTGGTATCCTCGGCCGATCTCATACAGATCTGCCTTGCGTCCTGGGATGAGGCAGCGCTCGCTTCGCATCACCGTGCGGCGGCGACTGTGGATCAGACCAGGCGAGACGCGTTCGACTTTTTGCGCTCGGAGTTCGCCCGTGGCCGCGCCAGCACGGAGGCCGATGTCCAGCAGTTCATCATACGGCGTTTCGCCGAGTACGGTGTGGAGACCGATCACGGTCCAGTCGTCGGCGTCAACGCACACAGTGGTGATCCGCACTACACCCCGGATGTCACCAGCAGCCAGCCCATCGGGCCAGGCGACTGGGTGTTGATCGACCTGTGGGCTCGGATGCCGGAGCGGGGGAGTGTGTTCGCGGATTCGACCTGGGTTGCCTATGCCGGCGATCGGTTGCCACAGCAATACCAACGCGTATTTGACATTGTGAGGGAGGCCCGCGATCTAGTAATTCAGCATTGCCAGGCCAGTCATGGCAAGGCAGAGGTGGCGGTCCACCAGGCGCCTTGTGGCTGGGAGCTCGACCGGCTCGCGCGTGATCACATCACCGCCGCCGGCTACGGCAATGAGCATTTCCCACACCGCACGGGCCATAGCTTGTCGCCGGGGGAGCACGTCCACGGCATGGGTGTCAACCTCGACGACCTGGAGAGCAAGGACACCCGCCGGCTTGTGCCGGGGTGCGGTTTCACCGTGGAGCCGGGGGTCTACCTGCCCGAGTTTGGGGTGCGTCTGGAGGTTGATGTGTTCGTCGATCCGCATCACGGTCCGCTGGTGACGACGGAAGTTCAGGACGAAGTAGTGCTGTTGTGCTGATGGAACGGAAAACCATGGAACAGGCTTTTTACATAACGACGCCGATTTATTACCCGACGGCCGATCCACATGTCGGCCACGCTTACTCAACGGTGGTGTGTGACTTCCTCGCTCGCTTTCACCGCCTGGCAGGTCTTCCCACCTATCTGCTGACCGGCACCGATGAACATGGGGAGAAGATTTCGGAGGCCGCGCAACGGGCTGGAATACAGCCGCAGGAGTACGTCGATCGCATCAGCGAGCGTTTCGAGGAGGCCTGGCGTGTCCTCGACATCACCCACGATGATTTCATTCGCACCACCCAGGAGCGTCACAAGCGGGTCGTGGGCGAAGTGCTACAGAAGGTGTACGAGCAGGGAGATATCTATTTTGGCGACTACGGCGGGTTGTATTGTGTGGAGTGCGAGCGCTATCTGACGGATAAAGAACTCGTCGACGGGCTTTGCCCGGATCACCACATCCCCCCCGAGGAGCGCAAAGAGGCGAATTACTTCTTCCGCATGGAGAAGTACCGCGAGTGGTTGCGTCAATACGTGGTGGATAATCCACTGCTCATCCGGCCAGAGGGGTACCGCAACGAGGTGCTGTCACTGTTGAAAGAGCCACTCGGCGATCTCTCAATATCACGGCCGCGGGAGCGGGTGTCGTGGGGAATTCCCCTGCCATGGGATGATGCCCACGTTGCCTACGTATGGTTCGACGCGCTCATCAATTATGTATCGGCTCTCGGTTTTCCAGATGACGAGCGGTTCGCCAGGTTTTGGCCAGTCGCCGAACACGTAATCGGTAAAGACATCCTCAAGCAGCATGCCGTGTTCTGGCCGACGATGCTCAAAGCGGCGGGTATTCCCGTGTACCGGCATCTGAATGTCAGTGGCTTGCTGATGGGGTTCGATGGGCGCAAGATGAGCAAGTCGCTCGGCAATGTGCTCGATCCCTTCCAACTGGCACAGAAGTACGGGGCGGATGCCGTGCGCTACTACCTGCTGAAGGATGTTCCATACGGTCAGGACAGCAAGGTCGGGGAAGCGGCGCTGATTGAACGCCATAATGCGGATCTGGCAAACGATCTTGGCAACCTGCTGTCACGTGTGAGGGCACTGCTTCTGCGACATCTCGATGGCCGCTTGCCGCAAGCCTCTCAGTTCCCGGCTGACGACGAAGTCATCTCGACGGCGACTTCCCTGGCCGCGAGCTTCCGCGCGCTGGTCGAGGGCTTGCGGTTCTTTCAAGCCCTCGAAGAGGTGATGCAGTTCGTCCGATTGTTGAACCGTTACTTCAACGACCAGGAACCCTGGGTACTGGCGCGCGAACCCGAGCACAAGGAGCGTCTGGGCACGGTGCTCTACAACGTGGTTGAGGGTCTGCGCATCTGCTCCATTCTGCTCGAGCCTGCCATACCGTCAAAGGCTCGGCAGATCCGGCACGATCTGGGGTTGGCCCTGGACGTGTCATTGGCAGAGGCGGGGCAGTGGGGGCTGGGACCCGTGGGCGCGCAGGTGCCAGCGGAGGCACCTGTCCTGTTCCCGAAGGCCGAGCTCGAGGCGCCCTTGGAAGCGACCGAGCAAGGGCCAACCGACGAGCAGGGAGTCAGGCAGCTCATCGACATCGATGATTTTGCCAAACTGGATCTGCGAGTCGCCGAAGTGTTGGCCGCGATCGAAGTCCCCAAGACTGACAAGCTGCTGGAACTGACGCTCAGCCTCGGCGGCGACCGACGACGTACCGTCGTTAGCGGAATCGCCGGCTCCTACAAGCCGGAGGAACTGGTCGGGCGCCAGGTTGTCTTGATCGCCAACCTGAAACCGGCCAAGCTACGGGGTATCGTATCCCAGGGGATGATCCTGGTCGCGGAGGATGATGGCGGCTTGTCGCTGGTCGCTGGAGATCGCACCCTACCCCCCGGATCAACCGTCGCTTAAGGGCCCGTTGAAAAACCCCATTTGGCCTGAGGCCGGCCCTAGGCGTTGGCTCGCGGCGCTGGGGGTGTTTGAGTTGGCGCGAGGGTCGCCAGGGTGGTCGCGTACATGCGGTCGATCTTGCGCCGAGTCTCCAGAAGTTTGTGCGCGAAGTCAGGAGACAGACTCAGTTGCTGCCTAACCAACAGGTCGAATACGCGCGCCAGCTGTTTGCGGTGGGAGCCGTCCCGTACCGCCGTGTGGGCCATGGCGTAAGCACTCATGAGGGCAGCTTCATCGACCGAGTCGTCACGGATGTCGTCGGTCGGTTGACGCGCACGGTGACCCAGTCGTTGCAGTGTCTTGCTTCGTTTGCCAGCGGCGGAGCGCCGAGGGTCGAAGGACATCAACAGCTCCAGTTGCTGCCTCAGGAGTTCCATCTCGCGACTGTCGAACATCAGTTCGTGTACGAAGTGATTGAGCCGTTCGATCAACGTGCGCAAATAACTCCATTGGGCATCCAGGCGGGTGCGATAGTCCTTGGAGAGTACGGATGAGGTTCCCGCTTCCAGTTCCAACTCGTCGCAGACACGGGCGAACCGCCTGCGGCCGGCGCTGGATATCACGCCGTCACCGGTGTAGACGAGAGGAAATATGTAGCGGGCGATTTCCTGGCGCTGTGCTTCTGAGAGGTGTCCGCAGGCGATCTTCTTGGCGGCCTCGGGGGTCGTCTGCAGCAGCTTTTCGATGTCCCCTTCCTTGACTTTCTTGGCCCGCAGGAACTTGCGCATGACGCGTTCGTCGTGCGGAGCGAATTCCTCTTCCTTCAGCAGAATCTTGCTGAATCCGATCACGCTCTGCAGTTGTCGGCGACGGCCACGGCTGCGGGAAACGCTGAGGAGGCCGTAGAGAGCCCCTCCGGCCGCTGAGAGCCCCGCTACGCCGCCGGCGAAGGGGACCCAGATAGGCGTGGCGACCAGGCCGAGAGAGAGTGCCAGGTTGCCCGCCAATCCCAGGGATCCCGTCCACACAGACACGGCCGCCCAGGCACCGCCGGCGACGCTGACCCCGCCCACAAGACCGCTGAACAGTTTGGTGTGCTGGCGACTGAAGCGCGACACGTCGAGCTTGCGTCCCCGCATCCCCTCCTCGCTCAAGTAAGAAACGAACTGAACGGAGAGCTCTTTGAGGACCTGGTGAGTTTGTTCGCCGCGGTCGACCATGTCGACTTGGGTTTGCCTCCAGCATTGAGAACGTGGCGCCGCCTGTCTAGGTGCAGACTGGATCGAAGCGAGTAAGATAGGGCGGTCGGCAACGGCTTCCAAGCCAAATCCGGCCTCCCGGTAGCGCCCCATCCCCACCCGCGATATATTGCCAGTCGCTATGCATGAGTGGCCGCTTGCGTCGGCGTCAGGCGATTGGCAACTGACTCAAAACAGGAGGCACATCCGGTGAAGCTCGCCATGCTCCACGGTCCCCGGGATTTGCGAATAGAGGACCACGAATCGCCCGACCCGTCTAGGCTGGAGCCCGACCAGGTCTGGGTACAGACCGAAATCAGCGCCCTCAAGATCGGCACTGATCGCGGCAACTACGAAGGAGCCGAGGACGTGCCAGGTGCACCCGTATATCCACGGCCGGTGGGGGACAGCAATCTCGGTGTGGTGGGAGCCGTTGGCAGTGAGGTTACCCGTTTCCAGGTCGGTGACCGCGTCGTCTCCCGCATGTGGCACCAATCGGAGTACGTCGTCGCGGAAACAGCGTGGGCGCTCGTCAAAGTGCCTCCCAGCGTTGACTCGGCCGATGCCGTGTACGCCCATCTGTACGCCCTCAGTTCGTACTGCTATCGCAGGGCACAGTTCGCGCCCGGTGAAAACGTCGCCGTCGTCGGGGTCGGCGTCCTGGGGTTGGGAGCCATCGCCGTCGGTCCGCTGATCGGCGCCCGTGTCGTCGGCATCGCCAACAGCCCCCAGCGGATCGACATGGCGCGCCAGATGGGGGTGCACGAGTGCTTTTTGTCCAGCGACCCCGACCTGCAGCAGAAGCTCGATGATTTCACTGACGGCGCCGGGATCGACCTGGTGATCCTGACGGCGAATCCGTGGCCGGCTTATCGCACGGCGATGGAGATCGCGCGGCCAAACGGCCGGGTGTCCATCGTCGGTTTGTCTGGCCGCGGCGAGGCCGAACTCGACTTCAACCCTTTGTCGATGGATTTGTTTTATTCCAAATCCCTCTCCATCATCGCCGTCAGCGGTTTCGCCGGTGACCTCTATCCGTCCGATACAGGTTACCGTTTCCCCGCAGAGCGGCAGTGCAAGCACATCCTATCGCTCATGGAAGAGGGCAGGCTTCAACCCTCCAAGCTGATTACCCATCGCATGAAATACACGGACATGGTGGAAGCCTACGAAATGATCTACCGCCATGAGAAGGGCATGATGGGGGTCCTCTTCGAGTGGGCGGAGTGACGCGAGTGGCGTTTCGTACAGGCGCGCGTCCGCGTATTTGGCAGTTAATGTGACGACGCCGACACCAACATCGGAGACGGGCCAGTTGGAGTTGGGGACGGGGAAGCAGAAGTCCCTCTACCTCCTGGATGGCATGGCCCTGGTGTACCGTGGTTACTTCGCCATGATACAACGTCCTCCGACCACGGCCACCGGCATCAACACGGCCGCACCCTTCGTCTTCACCTCGACCCTGCTCGAAATCCTGGACAAGTACCAGCCCACCTACATGGCCGTCGTCTTCGACACGCCGACGCCAACCCACCGTCATGAAGCCTTTCCGGAGTACAAGGCTCAACGAGAGTCCATGCCGGATGATCTGAGCGCGTCCCTGCCCTACATCCAGCGACTGTGCGAGTCCTTCCGTATTCCGACGATTCGCGTCGACGGTTGGGAAGCCGATGACGTCATCGGCACCCTGGCGAGGATGGCTGATGACGAAGGCCAGGTTACGACCTACATGGTTACCCCCGACAAGGACTTCGCTCAGCTGGTGTCGGAGCACACGTTCCTCTACAGGCCGGGTCGCAAAGGCAGCGACGCCGAAGTACTTGGAATTCCAGAGATATTGGAGGAGTGGCAGGTGGAGCGTATCGAGCAGGTTGTCGATATCCTGGCGCTAATGGGTGACAGTGTCGACAACGTGCCCGGCGTGCCCGGCGTAGGCAAGAAGACGGCTCAAAAGCTGATCGGTGAGTACGACAGCGTTGAGAATCTGCTGGATCATGTTGACGAAATAAAGGGCAAGCGGCGACAGCTTCTCGAAGCACACGAGGACCAGGCGATGCTCTCCAAGAGGTTGGTAACCATCGATCGCGATGTGCCGCTGGAGTGCACGCTGGAGAGTCTCGCACGACAACCCTTCGACGACGAGGCGCTCAAGGCATTGTTCGCCGAACTCGAGTTCAACATGTTCGGCAAACGGCTGTACGGAAAGCAGTTCGAGGTGGCGCCTCGACGGGCGACTGAGGTGTCCGAGGCCAGTGAGCGGTCTCCGGATCTGCTCGATGAGATCCCGGAGCTGAAGACGCTGAAGGACGTTCCTCATCAGTACGAAGTGGTCGAAGGACCGGCGGAAAGAGCCCAATTGATCGCCCGGCTCACCGAGGTGAATTCCCTCAGCCTGGACCTGGAAACCACCAGTCTCAACCCGAAATCCTGCGAGATCATTGGACTGGCGGTCTCGCTGGAACCGCACTCGGGCGTCTATGTACCGTTGCCTGAGGATCGCCAGGCCGCACTTCAGGTTCTGGAGGAGTTCCGTCTTCCCCTGTTCGAGAATTCCGAGATCGAGAAGATCGGCCACAACATCAAGTTCGATCTGGTAACCCTGCTGTGGCATGGATTGACGCTCAAGGGAAGGCTCGTCGACACCATGATCGCCGCCCATCTGGCTGTTCCCGACATGCGGCGAAGCCTCGACTACCTGGCACAGGCCTTGTTGGGGTACCGGCCGATTCCGATCGTTGAGTTGATCGGTGAGAAGGGGAGTGAGCAGAAAAGCATGAGAGAAGTAGCGCTCGAGAGGCTTTCCGAATACGCCGTCGAGGACGCGGATCTCACCCTGCAACTGAGCACGTTGCTACGGGAAAAACTGAAGGAGACGGGTCAGGTTCGTGTTTTCGAGGAGGTAGAGGCTCCGCTGATTCCGGTACTGGCGGCGATGGAGTTCGCCGGAATCCGAGTGGATCCGGATTGCTTGCGTCAATTGTCCGTGGCTCTGGAAATGCAGATCGAGGCCGCTGCCAAGCGCATCGAGGAACTGGCGGGCGAACCCTTCAACCTGAATTCCCCTTCTCAGCTAGGCACCATCCTGTTCGACAAGCTCAAGCTGGATGCCAAGGCCAGGCGAACGCGAAAATCAAAGCAGTACCAGACCAACGAGCTGGTGTTGACACGCCTGGCTCACAAGCATGAGATCGCGCGCCAGATTCTGGATTACCGCATCTGCACGAAACTGAAATCCACCTACCTGGATATGCTGCCGGGCACCATCTTTCCGGCGACCGGCCGCATACACACGCATTACGAGCAGGCGGTTGCCGCCACCGGCAGGATGCAGTCGAGCGATCCCAACCTGCAGAACATTCCAGTCCGTACCGAGCAGGGGCGAGAAATACGCAAGGCGTTCGTGCCCGGCGGAGAGGAATACACTCTGTTGTGCGCAGACTACTCGCAGATCGAACTCCGGGTCATCGCCGACATCTGCCAGGATGAGCGCATGGTAAAGGCGTTCCAGGAGGGTGAAGACATCCATACGGTGACCGCCAGTCGCGTTTACGGGGTGCCGCGGGAGGTCGTCACCGCCGACATGAGGAGACAGTCGAAGACCGTCAACTTCGGCATCGTCTACGGCATTTCGGCCTTCGGGTTGGCGGAGCGTCTGGGCATCGTGCGCGGAGAAGCGGCCCAGATGATCGAGCATTATTTTGAGGAGTACCCGGGGGTCAGGCGGTACATGGATGAGCGCATTGAGTACGCCCGCGAGCATGGCTTCGTCGAAACCATGACGGGCCGTCGTCGCTACCTGCGCGACATCAACTCCAAGAGCGCGGCAGCCCGTCAGGCGGCCGAGCGCAACGCCATCAACTCCCCCATTCAGGGGTCTGCCGCGGACATGATCAAGTTGGCCATGCAGCGGATTCATGCTGAGCAGTCAGCCAGAGGCTGGCGCACTCGCATGCTTTTGCAGGTTCACGACGAACTGGTTTTCGACCTGTACAGGGAAGAAGAGGCCGAAGTTAAAGAAGTCGTTGCTGAGGCGATGATGACGGCGCTGCCGATGAGTGTTCCCATCATCGTGGAAATGGGCACGGGGGACAACTGGCTGGATGCCCATTGACCTAACGTTGAGCCTGCCTTATACATTCTGACTTGCCGACGATTATATAAACTGACCACACCATTTAGCTGACGTCTACACCAAATCGAGCGCCGCGACCGCGGTCGCTGACCCGCCAGGGTGGCGACCTTTCCAGCGACGTGCTGCACTCCTATCGGAGGGAGAGATGATGGAACGCACATCAACGCCGGGTCCGAGGATCGCCGACCCGCGCCGTAAAATCCTGGCCATCGCCCTGTTGATCGTTCTGGCTCTTCCCGGCGTGGCCATGGCTGATGACCTGGATTCCGGCGACACCGCCTGGATGCTGACCTCGACGGCTCTCGTCCTGTTCATGACCATACCGGGGCTGTCGCTGTTTTACGGCGGCCTGGTGCGCGCCAGGAACGTCCTTTCCGTACTGATGCAGTGTTTCGCATTGACAGGAATCATGACGCTGGTCTGGGTGTTGTGGGGATACAGTTTGGCTTTCGATACCGCCGGCATGAGTGCGGGAGTCACCAATCTCAATTCCTTCGTGGGTGGACTGTCCAAGGCCTTCATGAGGGGTGTTGGTGTCGATTCGATGGCGGGTACGATACCGGAGACCGTGTTCGCGACCTTCCAAATGACATTCGCGATCATAACGCCTGCTCTCATCGTGGGTGGTTTCGCTGAGCGTATGAAATTTTCAGCCATGATCCTGTTCATGGTGATCTGGTCGACGGTGGTGTATTCCCCAGTGTGCCACATGGCCTGGAGTGGTGACGGCTCGTTCTTCGGGGACATGGGCGTCCTCGACTTCGCCGGCGGCACCGTCGTGCACATCAACGCCGGCATTGCCGCCCTGGTAGCGGCGATCATGATCGGTAAGCGAAAGGGGTATCCCGAAAGCCCGATCCCCCCCCACAGTCTGACCTTGACCGTGGTCGGAGCCTCGATGCTCTGGGTAGGTTGGTTCGGCTTCAACGCGGGCAGTGCCGTCGCGGCCGATGGCTCTGCCGGCATGGCCATGCTGGTGACCCAGGTTGCCACGGCATCCGCCGCCGTCGCCTGGATGCTGGTGGAATGGCTGAAACACGGCAAGCCGAGCGTTCTCGGCATCGCCACCGGGGCCGTGGCCGGCCTCGTGGCGATCACTCCGGCCTCCGGCAGTGTCGGGCCCATGGGTGCCATCGCGGTTGGCGCCGCTTCCGGGATTCTGTGCTTCTGGGGGGCCACCAGTTTGAAACACATGCTGGGAGTGGATGATTCGCTCGACGCTTTCGGCGTTCACGGCATCGGCGGCATCGTCGGAGCGCTGCTGACGGGTGTGTTCGTCGCCAAGGGACTCGGAGGCCAGGGCCTTTCCGAGGGGATGACGATAGGCGGGCAAGTCTGGGTACAGCTAAAGGGTGTTCTCTTCACCGTCATTTACTGCGCCATCGCCTCATTCATCATCCTGAAAATCGTCGATGCCATCGTCGGGCTGCGCGTCTCGGAGGAGGACGAGGATCGAGGCCTGGACATCTCTCTCCACAACGAGCAGGGATATTATTCCGCTTAGGAGTCAGTCATGAAACTGTTGACCTGTGTCGTCCGGCCCAATGCGCTGGACAAGATAAAGGAAGGCCTGAGCGCGCTGGGTCTGACCGGCATGACCGTCAGCGAAGTGAAGGGATTCGGCCGGCAAAAGGGCCACCGTGAGGTCTACCGCGGCGCCGAGTACAACATCGATTTCACGCCCAAGTTGAAGATCGAGGTTGTCGTCACCGAGGCGGCCGCTGCGCAGGCCATCGACGCGGTCAAGCAAGCTTCCAATACCGGCAGTATTGGCGACGGCAAGATTTTCGTCCTTTCAGTCGATGAGGTCGTGCGCATACGCACCGGTGAGACCGGTGAATCGGCCATCTGATCCGAGTGGAATAGCTTCTACCCTCGGGTGAGTTCCTGAGGGTGCTCATATCGGGCTTCCCTCGGCACGTTCGTCCGCCAAAGCGCGCGAGTACATCCGACTTCCGCGAGCGCATCGTTCCGGCTGACGACGTGCTCGCAGTACACCGAAGAAAGTGTCGCATTGTCCTTCAGGCTGCTACGCCAGGGATTCAGCAAACAACCTCCACCGCCTCTTTGGCGCGATCGCGAATTGCGTGACCACTATGACGTCGTCATCATCGGCGGCGGGGCTCACGGTCTGGCATGCGCGTACTACCTGGCACAGCAACATGGGATCGTCGATGTCGCCGTCCTCGACAAGGGCTACATCGGCGGCGGTGGGAGTGGCCGCAACACGGCCATCATTCGCTCCAACTACCTGACTTCAGAGGGTGTGCGTTTTTACGACGCGAGCGTCAAGCTTTACGAGTCGTTGGCCCAGGAGTTGGACTTCAACGTCATGTTCAGCCAACGCGGGCACCTGACGCTCGCGCACACCGACGGGGCGGTGCGTACGATGCGCCGGCGGGCCGAGGTGAACCGGCTAGAGGGGGTTGACTCTCAGCTTATTTTTCCAGACGAAATCAGCGGTCTGTGCCCGCATCTCGATGTGAGCGATCATCCTCGATACCCGATTCTTGCAGCCCTCTACCACCCGCCTGGGGGGATCATCCGACACGACGCAGTGGTCTGGGGATACGCTCACCAAGCGGACAAAAGCGGAGTACACATTCACCAAGGTACTGAGGTGGTTGGTATCGATGTCGTCGACGGCGTCGTGAGGGCCGTGCAGACGAACCGGGGACGCATCGGGGCAGGGACCGTCCTCAACGTCACCGCGGGATGGGGATCGAACGTCGCCGCCATGGCCGGCGTCAAACTCCCACTCGAAACCTTTCCTCTGCAGGCCTGCGTGAGCGAGCCGCTCAAGCCGTTCCTCGACGTCGTCATCGTGTCGGGGAGTCTACACGTGTACGTGAGTCAATCGGACCGCGGCGAACTGGTGATGGGAGCCAGCGTCGATCCGTACCCAGCCTATACCCTGCAATCGTCGCTGGAATTCCTCGAAGGCATTTCCGGTCACATGCTGGAATTGTTTCCCTTCCTTGGCAACGTCCGCATTCTGCGCCAATGGGGAGGATTGTGCGAGATGCCGCCCGATTTCAGCCCGCTGATGGGGAGTACGTCGGTCGAAGGGTTCCTGTTGGATGTCGGTTGGGGAACCTACGGCTTCAAGGCTTCGCCAATCTGCGGCAAGATGATGGCGCAGATGATCGCCACGCGGCAGACACCGGACTTGATCGCGCCCTTCAGGCTCTCACGGTTTGAGGAATTCGACCTCGTGGGGGAAAAAGGCGCCGCCTCAGTGGGGCATTGAAGCGATGATTCAGCTCACCTGTCCCAATTGTGGCCAACGCAATGTCAACGAATTCCACTACGGTGGGGAGTACAATCCGCGCCCAGATGATTCCGCTGAGATCAGCCAGGCTGGGTGGGCGGATTACCTCTATAATCAGACCAACGGCATGGGCGAGCAGGTCGAATGGTGGTACCACCGGTCAGGGTGCGAGTTGTGGTTCCTGGCCATCCGGCACCGTCAGTCCAATCAGGTGAACAGGACCTACTTATGGGTGCAGGGATGAGGAGCGGTCTCATGCCGCATGCAGGCGAACGCCTTCCTGTTCAGCCTGGTGAGTCGATCGATCGTACCCAGGTCATCGAATTCACCTTTGACGGTGACCCGTACGCCGCTCATCCCGGTGACACGGTGGCCGCTGCCCTGACTGCGGCGGGCGTACGTGTCTTGAGCCGGTCCTTCAAGTACCACCGTCCGCGCGGCTTGCTGTGCGGCGCCGGGCACTGTCCCAACTGTCTGGTTCAGATCGGTGACGAACCCAACGTCCGTTCGTGCACCCGGGAAGTGGAGCCCGGGATGGAAGTGCGTTCCCAGAATGCATGGCCGTCGTTGCGCCGCGACATCATGGCGGCCATCCAGCCGCCGGCTCGTTTCATGCCCGTCGGCTTCTACTACAAGACCTTCATGCGCCCTGCCTGGATGTGGCCGCACTACGAGCGGTTTCTGCGATCGGCGGCCGGTTTGGGAAAGGTGGACCCAGAGGCGCAGCCCGGTTCATTCGACAAGCAGTACCTGCACGCTGATGTCGTCGTCGTCGGCGCCGGTCCCGCCGGCCTGGAAGCCGCCGAGGCTGCAGCGGCAGAAGGCGCCCGCGTGCTTCTGCTGGAACAGGAATCGAAACCAGGAGGGCACGTGCGTTATCGCCCGGGCGGTGTCGCGGCCTGCCCGGCCGTCGAGGAGGCATGCGCACGGGTGGAGGAGGATGCCGGGCGGCAAATCGAGGTGCTTCCGAGTACGACCGTAGTCGGCTGGTACACCGGCAACTGGCTGGCAGCAGTCGGAGCTGCCGCGGGCGCCCGGGAACGACTCTACAAGATCCGCGCAGATGCCGTCGTCGTGGCCACAGGCGCCTATGAACTGCCGGCCGTCTTCGCGGACAACGACCTGCCTGGTGTGGTGTTGGGTTCAGCGGTAAAGCGGTTGGTAGGCCTGCATGCCGTCATGCCGGGACGGCGGGTCGTCATCGTCGCTGCCAATGACGATGGCTGGACCCTGGCAGCGCAACTGCTGGCGCTCGGAGTCGAGGTCGTCGCCCTTGCCGAGGAACGTCCCGCAAGCGGGGTGGGGGTGCCGGCGGAACGGGAGGCCGTGGAGGGGGAGGCGGGTGTCCGGGTTCATTACCAGCATACGATTGTTGCGGCAAAAGGCAGCGCGGCAGTCGAAGCCGCGGTACTGGGTTCAACGGAGAATGAGCCGGGATCTAGTGTGGAAGTGCCGTGCGATCTGATCATCGTCAGCACGGCATGGGCGCCTGCCAATGAATTGGTGCTCATGGCCGGGGGACGCGGCCGCTTTGACGTGGCAAGACGTGAGTGGATGGCCGACTGCCCCGAGGGCATGTTCATGGCGGGGCGTTGCAACGGGCATCACGACATCGACGCGGGTATTGCAGACGGCCGGCGGGTCGGTGTTGCGGCCGCCCGATTCGTGGCTGGACAGCCATCGAGGTTGGAGGATGCAGGTGAGGGAGCATCGCGGTCACGCCTTTCAGTCGAGCCCTGCGGGCGGCCGTCGTCGGAGAACGGCAAGCGCTTCGTCTGCTACTGTGAAGATGTGGTCGAGGGTGACTTGGAGACGGCCATGCAGGAGGGGTTTACCAGCATGGAACTCGTCAAGCGTTACACCACGGTGTCGATGGGGCCCTGTCAGGGCCGCATGTGCTCGGCGAATGCCATCCAGCTGTGCGCCGAGGTACAGAGCAAGCCGGTGCAAGACATGGGTCGCACCACGGCGAGGCCACCGGTGGTCCCGGTCAGCATCGGCGCGCTTGCGGGACAACGCATGGAACCGCGGCGGCTATCTCCGTTGCACCAGTGGCACGCCGAGCGAGGCGCGCCGATGATGGTCGCCGGACTCTGGTTGAGGCCGCACCACTATGGGGATCCGGTGGCCGAGGTTCGGGCCGTTCGTGAGCGTGCCGGTGTCATCGACGTGAGTCCCCTTGGCAAACTGCGCTTGACCGGCCCGGGGGTCCCCGGATTGCTCGAGCGCCTGTACGTCAATGAATGGAGCAATCTGCGTCGCGGACGAGTGCGCTACGGGATCATGTGCAATGACGAGGGGGTCGTGCTCGATGACGGTGTTTGCGCTCGCATCGGCGAGTCCGAGTGGTACCTGACGACGACATCCTCTGGAGCCAGCGCCATCGCCGAGTGGATGGAGTGGTGGATGCAATCGGGCTGGGGTGAGGGAGTGCATCTGGAGGACCTCACCGAGGTGAATGCCGCCTTCAACTTGGCCGGCCCCAGGTCACGGGATATCCTTGCCAAGCTGACAGATCGAGACCTGGCCAACGACAAGCTCCCTTACATGCGGGTCCGCAGTGCCTCGGTGGCCGGTGTGCCATGCCGTATCCTTCGGATCGGCTTCACCGGCGAGTTGTCCTACGAGATACACTGTCCGGCCGGGTACGCGAGGGCTGTTTGGGATGCCCTCTTCGACGTTGGAGCCGATCACGGGCTGTCGCCGTTCGGTGTTGAGGCTCAGCGAGTGCTGCGCCTCGAAAAAGGGCACATCATCGTCGGTCAGGACACGGATGCTCTTACCGATCCGATTTCCGCGGACGCGGAATGGGCCGTCAAACTGGAGAAGGCGGATTTCCTGGGCAAACGGGAATTGGTGCGGATTGCCCGCAACGGTCCGCGCAACAAGCTGGTCGGGTTCAAGATGGATCGTCCCGACCCGGTTCCCGAAGAGGGCTTGCAGATTGTGGTCGCGAGCCCGGCCAGGGATCGCAAGTATGACATCATCGGCTGGGTCACCTCGAGCCGGTTGAGCCCGACGCTGGGGGAGGCCATAGGTCTTTGCTGGCTTCCAGTGGAAGGGGCTACAGATGGACAGCCGTTCGATGTCTTCATCGACGGCAGGTTGGTGGGCGCTCGCGTCCATGTTGGACCGTTCTACGATCCCGAGGGCACGCGGCTGAGGATGTGATGACGATGACCTTTACAATGAGTTCCCCATTCGCTTTCGTCCACGGCAAACCCCTGGAAGATTTCGACAGGATGGCTGACCAAGACGCGTTGGCTGAGGCCCTCGAGTCCGGAGTCGTGTTGGCCGATCATTCGGCGAATGGCAAGCTGTTGGTTCGGGGCGGCGCAGCAGAGCAGGTCATGGCGACGACCGGCGCCGGGGCGGTTGTCGTCGGCAGTGGGGTCACGCTCGAGCACTCGAGTGTGTATCGGCTGCGTCGGGATCTGTATCTCATCCATACAGCACCTGGCGGCGTAGAGAAGAGGGCAGCCCAGTTGAGGCAAGCCGTGAGCGAAAACGATGTCTTCGTCACCGTCACCGACGTCACCCACGGCCGCAGCGAAATGGTGCTGATGGGATCCGCCTGCGCGGCGTTGATGAGCAAGCTGTGTAGCCTCGACTTCGCCAATCGCGCGTTCCCCGATGGCAGCGTCAAGCAAACGAGTTTCGCCAAAACAAAACAATTGATCATTCGCCGGGATGAAACCGGCCTGCCCGCCTTTGCAGCAATCGGAGGGCGTTCATCCGCATCCTACCTGTGGGAGACCACCATGGAAGCCGGTGCGGAATTCGGTATCACGCCGATCGGGGCGAGTGCCCTGCGTGCGTGGCGTGAGTGAGAGAGCATCGACTCGAGGAGAAAAGTAATGAATCTGAAGGAAGTGAAAAAAATAGTCGCTGAACGGGGCATCGAGTTCTTCCTGTGTTCCTTCGTTGCCATGGAGGGGGCCCCCAAGGCCAAGCTGGTACCGGCCACACACTTGGATGACATGGCTGAAGAGGGAGCCGGTTTTGCCGGCTTCGCAGCTGGAAACATGGGACAGGGACCGCACGATCCTGACATGATGAACATCCCCGACTTCAATTCCTTCACTCCGGTGCCCTGGCGTCCAAACATGGCATGGGTCGCCGGCAACATCGAAGTGGAGGGCCAGCCATTCGACTACTGTCCGCGCACGATCCTGAAGCGACAGCTGGATATTGCAGAAACCAAAGGCTACCGCTTTAAGGTTGGTGTGGAAGCCGAGTTCATGCTGCTGCGAAAGACCGAAGATGGCGACTACATGCCCAACGATGAGCTGGATATTCTCGAAAAGCCCTGCTACGACCTGGTCACGCTGAATCGCAACCTGGACGTGATGACGACGCTGATCCGCTACATGCAGGAACTGGGGTGGGATCCCTATGCCAATGACCATGAGGATGCCAACTGCCAGTTCGAAATCAACTGGGGGTACTCAGACGCCCTGACCACGGCGGACCGACAGACCTTCTTCCGCTGGATGGTTAAAACCGTGGCCGAGCAGAGCGAACTGATGGCGACTTTCCTGCCCAAGCCGTTCGACAACCTCACCGGCAGCGGCGCTCATTACCACATGAGCCTGTGGGATGAGGGCGGGACGAATCTGTTTCAGGATGACGACGACTCCAGCGGACTGTCCGAGATGGCCTACCACTTCATGGGAGGCATACTCAATCACGCCAGGGCACTCGTGGCGATAAATGCCCCCCTCGTAAACAGCTACAAGCGGCTGGTTCGAGGGGCTCCGCGCTCGGGTGCTTCCTGGGCGCCCGTCTACGTAACCTACGGGGGGTCGAATCGCACCCAGATGATCCGCATCCCCGATGGTGGCCGCATCGAGAATCGCTCCGTCGACGGGGCGGCGAATCCGTACCTGGCCTGCTCCGCCATGCTGGCGGCAGGGCTCGACGGGGTCGAGAACAAGACCGATCCTGGCGTGCGCAATGTCGATAACCTGTACGAAGTTCCCGAGGAGGAACTGCGCTCGCGGGGCATCGGCTTTCTGCCCACCAGCCTGAAGGAGGCCTGTGACTGCCTGGAAGCTGACGACGTCGTGCGCGAGGCCCTCGGCACGGAATACGCGGATTATTATATCGAGTGCAAGCGTGCTGAATGGAACAATTACCACACGACCGTTACGCCGTGGGAGAGGAAGACCTACCTGCCGACTTACTGAGAGTGCAGTCGAGAATGCCGGCCCTTCAAAGGGCCGGCATTTCTTACTCAAGAGATCTGGTGTGTGGCATAAACCTGGTCCCACGCCATTTGGCGGAAGCCTTAGGCGGACGCCCTAGGCGGGGAGGTGTTTCCCCCCCGCTCAACTGTGTTATATTGTGTCCGCGGCTCGGAATCCCCGCCGAAGCCCTTCCCGAAAAACCAGTGGACTCCCCGGATCAAGCATGCCGTCCAGATTGCTGGAGAGCGGAAATCCCCGCGTTCGGCAGAGTTTGTGCGGCCCCGTTAGCATCATTCAGCGCAAGGAGTTAGCTGCCTATGTCGGAGCGAGTCCGACACAACTGCGGGTTCTGCGTAGCCCACACACTGCACGACGCCTATTCCTTCATCCGCTCGTTGCAGCATCGTGGCCGTGAGGCGGCCGGCATTGCCGCCGTCGGTGAGGGAGGCATTGACGTCATCAAGTGGGAGGGGGGAGTCGATCGCTTCGATGTCACCGATCTGCACAAGATCTTTCCCAGCCCCAACTATCACACCTACATGGCCCACGTTCGCTATGCCACACGCGGGCGCAAGGATCAAATTCTCACCGATGCCCATCCCCACACCCTCGGCGGTCACGTCGAGAGCAGGGGCAACCACATCCTGATCCGCGACTGTGAAATGGCTGCCGTCCACAACGGTCAGGTCGGGTGGGACTGCTTCGAAGAAGCGGATCTGGCCGATCTGCGCTCTCAATGCGACACGGAGGCCCTGCTCAATCTGTATCGTCGCAAAGGCGAGCAGGAGTTCATGAAGCGTGTGCCGGGGGCCTATTCAATGGCAATCGCTGATTGGACCAAACGGGACGTCATCGTGCTCCGGGACCGCACCGGGATCAAGCCCGGCGTGCTGGGGTGGAAGGATGGCAAGTACGGGGTCGCATCGGAGGACATCGCGTTCAGGAAGAACGGTGGTGAGTTCATCGAGGATCTGGAGCCCGGTTCCATCTACTATCTCACGCCGGAGGGAGATTACAGCAAGGAATCGCTGGTCGAGCCGAGTCTGGCGCACTGTTTCTTCGAATGGAACTACATCACCAACGTCGATTCCATCATCAACAGTGTCAGCGTGCGTCGTATTCGAGAAACGCTGGGTGAACTGCTGGCTCAGGAGTTCACCCCCGAGGATGCTGACGTCGTCACTTTTCTGCCGAGGTGTCCCGAGGTGGCCGCTCGCAGTTACGCCAAAAAGACGGGGCTCGCGTTCCTTCCCGTGTTCTACAAGGTGCGAGGTGAGCGTTCGTTTCAGGGGTCGACCGCCAGTGATCGTCGCAAGTCGATCGACGACAATCTCCACCTGCTGCCCGGATTGCGTCCTCAACTACAGGGCAAGACCGTCGTTCTCATAGACGACAGCATCGTTCGTGGCAACAACTCGGTGCGAGCCCGGGATTTGCTGTACAACGAAGTCGGAGTGAAAAAAGCCTATCTGGTGAGTTACACGCCGCCGATCGGAATCGTCGGCACCGACGGTGAACCGCGGGGATGTACCTTCGGTGTGGACATGCCACCCGATCCCCCCGAGGGGGAGGAGTTCGTGGCGCGAGGCCGGACCAACGAGGAGATCAGCGAACGCATGGGCATGCCGGTCGTGTACCTGTCGAGCGACCTGATGCTGGAGGCTTTCCGGCGCGCCGGTGTTGATGACAGCCACCTTTGCACCTATTGCATTGGTGGCCGCCATCCACTGCGGCACCTTGCAGCAGAGACTCCACAGCAGGAGCCCATGCCTCAGCTCGAGCTGTTGAAGGTCTGAACGACTACAGCAAGGCGTCGATCTCGGCGTCTTCGGGGAAGCGTCCTTCTTTCAACTTCGAGAATGCCAGATCGCCATCGACCGTGATCTCGAACCGTCCTCCGTGCGAGGGCACGATGACCAACCGAGACAGGTCGAGTTTCTCTTCATTCAGTATCTGTTCCGCCAAACTGACGGCTTTTCCGAGATACCCTCACGATGTGCAGTACTGGATCTCAATCTCTTTGGCCATCGGAATACCCTCCTTTCTTTTTCTGTAGCTCAATGTACTGGGCGCCGGCTTAGCCGCAACCGCAGGCGCCGACATCAACCTGTCTGTGCCGTGGTCCGTCGAATTCGCACAGAAACAAACCCTGCCAGGTGCCCAGGTGCAAGTGTCCATTGCGCACCATCACGGTCTCGGAAGTGCCGACCAGGATGGATTTGATGTGCGCGGCGGAGTTGGCCTCCATGTGACGATAGTCATCGTCATGAAATGGAATCACGCGGTCGACAACGGAGAGCACGTCATGGGCGACCATGGGATCGGCACTCTCGTTGATCGTCACGGCGGCAGTTGTGTGCGGTACGAATACGACGACGGAACCATCGAGGATGGCCAGCTCGGTCACCGCGTCCTGGACCTGGCTGGTGATCGGAACCATCTCGGTTTGCCGGCTGGTTTCGACCTCGAATCGGATCATGGCGTGAACTCCCGTCGCAGCAGGGAGTACATAGCCATGTCGACGAACCGCCCCTTTATGAGTTCGTACTCCCGCAGTACGCCGTCACAGGAGAATCCCAATTTTTCGAGCAGCTGCCGGGAAGCGGTATTTTCCGCGAACGAGAGGGCTTCCACCCGGTTCAGTGCCATCTGGGTGAACCCGAAATCGAGTGTCGCATGCAACGCTCGGGACATGATGCCTTGCCGCCAATGGCTCTGCCCTAGGTCATATCCGAGAACGGCTCTGGCACTTGGTTGAATCCAGATGTTGTAGCCACACGTTCCCAGCACCACGTCCGGGGATTCGCTGCAGACGATAGCCCATCGCAGGCCGATGCGGTTGTCGAAACGTCGCCTGAATTTCTCGACGAGTTCGAGCGCTTCACCCGGGTCGGTAAGGGTGTCGAGATCATAGTGCTCGGTCACTCGTTCGTCTGAGAAGATGGCGTACAGATCCTGCGCGTCTTGTGGGCGCAAGGCGCGCAGCAGCAAGTCTCCTGCTACGAGCTCAGGGAATTGAAGAAAAACGTTGTCTGCTGAAGGAAACTGGGTCAGCCGCTGGCGTCCTTGTCTTCCTTGTCGGTCTTTGCTTCGAACTCAGCCAGTTCGGGTTCGACCACATCCTTGAAACAGGTGGGGCAGATTCCGTGGCTGAACGAAACATCTGCATGCTTTTCGATGTAGAATTCGACTTGCTGCCAGTAGTCGCCATCATCGCGTACTTTTTTGCAGTAGGAGCAGATCGGCAGCAGCCCCTGCAGCGTTTTTTCGCGTGCAATGGATGCCTCAAGGTCGATGATGCGTTGCGCCAGCTCATTTTGCAGCTGGATAACCCGAATGCCCACATCGACCCGTGCCTGCAGTTCCCGCGGGTTAGGTGGCTTCGTGACGTAGTCGTTGGCGCCTGATGACAGGCCCTGGACGATGTCCTCTTCGCCGTCCTTGGCGGTCAGTATGATCACGTAGAGCTGGCGCAGGTGGGGCATGGTTCGAGCCCAGCGGCAGACCTCGACGCCGTCCTCGATCGGCATGTCCCAATCCAGAATCGCCAGTTGCGGCGCATCTTCAGCGGCCAGGACCTCATGGGCCTCACGGCCGTTCTCGGTGACCACGACCTCATGGCCCCATTTCGTCAGCCACCTGACGACCAGGAGTCGGGAAGTGGGGTCATCTTCGGCGATCAGAATTCGCATTGGATCCCAACGGTTACGAGTCAGTCCGTGTGTCGTTGCTGTCCCCATCGTCTGGCGAAGGATCGGTATCCTTGAGCAGCAGAGACATGGGGATGATGACGCAGTACCCCAGCACCAAAAGAATGGGCGCCATGGTCAAGGAAAGGAATCCGTCCGCGGGAGGAATACTCAACAAGACATAACCGAGTCCGATCACCAGGAGCCCGGCGACGAAAATCTTGAGATTCTTGCTCGTGAACGGGATGTTCGACGTGCTTGCGTCCGGCATCGGCGTTAACGTTGCTCCTTGATGCGGGCAGCGCGTCCCTTGCGCTCGCGCAGATAGAACAGGCGTGCGCGCCTGACTTTGCCGGAGCGCAGTTTCTCGATCTTGGCGACACGAGGAGAATGCAAGGGGAAAATGCGTTCGACCGCTATTCCCTGGGTCACCTTGCGGATGGTGTAGGTCTCGTGAATGCCGCTGCCTTTGCGCTGAATCACATCTCCTTCGAAGATCTGGGTGCGTTCCTTTTCACCCTCGATCACACGTACGTGGATTCGCAGGGAATCGCCGGCGCCAAAATCGGGGATATCCGTCTTCAGCTGGTCCGACGTCACTTCACGCAATAGAGTCATGTCCATCAGAGTCCATCTCTTTCGAATGCGGAGGATGCTTCCTCCTGTTGTTTCCAACGATCGACCAGGCGTCGCTCGTCATCGTCTAATTCGACCCGCGCCAGCAGCTCGGGTCGACGCTCGTAGGTGCGCCTGAGTGCTTGCATGCGGCGCCAGATGCGCACTTGCTCGTGATCTCCGTTCATCAGTACGTCTGGTACTTCCCGTCCGTCAAACTCGGCCGGACGAGTGTACCACGGACAGTCGAGCAAGGATTCCTCGTGAAACGAATCCTCCAGGGCTGAGCTGAAATTGCCCAGGACACCGGGAATCACTCTCACCACTGTGTCCATCAACACCAGGGCGGCTGGCTCACCCCCGGTGAGTACATAGTCCCCGATGGAAATCTCTTCGTCCACCGCGAACTGCCGGATGCGCTCATCGACTCCCTTGTAGTGCCCACACAACAACACCAGGTGCGATTCCAGAGACAGCTGTTTGCAACGTTCCTGATCCAGGGGAGCACCGTCCGCCGTCAGGTAGATGCAATGACCGCGGTGCAGATCCAACGCCCGCCAGGCGGCCGCCACCGGCTCGGGCTTCATCACCATGCCACCCCCTCCGCCGAACGGGGCGTCGTCGACGGTGCGATGGCGGTCAGCAGTGAAGGATCGCAGATCGTGTAAATCGATCGATACGAGTCCGGCTTCAACAGCACGGGCCACGATACTCGTGGATAACGGACTGTCGAAAAACCCGGGGAAAATCGTCAAAACGTCGATCTTCACGGGCTGAAAAGATCCTCCACACCGCGTACCGTTACGCGGCGCTCTGCTATGGAAACATCGACGATAAAATGCCGCACTGCCGGTACCATGACGTGCTTGCTGCCTGTGTCCACGACGTAAACGTCGGTCGATGGCATTTCGCGTACGTCGATCAGTTTTCCCAGATGCGAGCCTAACTCGTCCTCAACATCGCAGCCGATCAGGTCAAATACGTAGTAATGCCCTCCGGGCAATGGAGCAACCTCGTCCCGGGCGACGGTGATGTATCCCTTGACCACCGTTTCTCGAGCCTGCTCGGGCGTGTTGATGCCCCTGAACTTGATCAGCACGCCGGGCAAATCAGGACGCCAGTGCTGGATGACCAGGTGCTTGAGAGGCTCTTCTCCCCGCTCAAGCACGACCTTTGACAGCATGTCAAAGCGCTCAATGCTGTGAGTCAGCGGTTCTACTCTGACCTCGCCGCGCACGCCCTTGGCCCGAACTACATACCCAACGGTGATCCTGTCATCACCCGTGTCCACCTACTTACGCTTCGGTGGCCGAGTCGCCTTCATCCCCGGGCGCTTCTGCCGCCTCAGCTTCATTCGTTACCGCCCCAGGCGCTTCTGCCGCCTCAGCTTCATTCGTTACCGCCCCGGGCGCTTCTGCCGCTGCCGGTTCTTCTGCCGGGGCGGGTGCGTCTGCCGCGGCAGGTTCGTCTGCACCGGTGCTCGAGCCGACCGCTGTTTCCTCAGCCTCTGCTGCCGGTTCTGACGCCGCAGCTTCTGCGGCCGCCAGCTTCTTCAGGCGCTTCGGTTTGTCCAGCGTCAAAAACCCTTCGGTGACGGTGCCTTCAAGACCGCCCCAGCGGGACAGCAGGCCCTGATTCTTAAACAAGGCGCGCACCGTGCCGGTCATGCGTGCGCCGGCGTTCAACCAGTGCAAGGCGGCTTCCTCGTCCAGGTCCACCTTTGACAGAAGGGGATCATACATCCCGACCTCGGCCAGGGCTTGACCATCACGTGGGGAATTGGCATCCATCGCCACTATGCGGTAATAAGGGCGCTTCTTCCGCCCCAATCTCTTCAAACGGAGTTTGACCAATTTATCTAGCCCTCTTCAAGTGAGTGCGGGGGTGCGAGAAAGTCAATCGTCAACTCATACCTGGGGTAAACAGGGGGGCTCTGCGCCTTCCCCCCTTCGCTTGTTGATTCATCTGGCGCATCATCTTTTGCATCGCTTGAAACTGCTTCAGCAGCCGGTTTACATCCTGGACACTGGTTCCACTGCCACGGGCGATCCGCCTCCGGCGACTGCCGTTGAGGATCTGTGGTCGCCCCCGCTCCTTCGCGGTCATCGAATTGATGATCGCCTCCACCCGGACCAGGGCGTTGTCGTCTGTCTGTACGCCCTTGAAGGCCTTGCCGGCTCCCGGAATCATACCCATGAGTTGATCCAGCGGCCCCATGCTCTTGACGGCCTGCAGTTGCTCCCGGAAATCATCGAAGGTGAAGGATTCCTTACGCAGGCGATCCTCCAACTCCTTTGCCCGGTCCTGATCAATGACTTTCTCGGCCTTCTCGACGAGCGAGATCACATCACCCATACCGAGGATTCGCGAAGCCATGCGCTCCGGGTGGAACTGCTCCAGCGCTTCCAAACGCTCACCCGTACCCACGAACTTGATCGGTTCACCCGTCGACTCGCGAATCGACAGGGCGGCCCCTCCTCGGGCGTCACCGTCGAGTTTGGTCAGCACGCATCCCGTAAAGGCCAGCTGCTCATGGAACCGGACCGCAGTCTCGACGGCGTCTTGACCGAGCATGCCATCGGCGACGAACAGAATCTCATTCGGCTCCGTCGTCGACCGAATATCCGCCAGTTCCGCCATCATGGCATCATCAATGCTCAGACGGCCAGCGGTGTCGAGAATCACGGCACTGCGATTGGTCGCGCGGGCTTCGGCGACCCCTCGACGGCAGATCTCCACCGGACCGGAATCGCTGTCGAATTCTTTGGCAGTGAAGACGGGGACTTTCGCCGTCTCACCGAGAATGCGTAACTGATCAACGGCTGCAGGCCGGTAGGTGTCAGCGGCCACGAGCAATGGCAGCCGGCCCTGCTCCCTCAAGAAAACGCTGAGTTTGCCAGCGACCGTCGTCTTCCCGCATCCCTGTAAGCCCACTAACATGATCACGGTTGGCGGTGTGTCTGCGCTCGCCAGTGGGGCAGCTTGACCGCCGAGCAGAGCGATCAGTTCATCGCGCACGATCTTGATCACCTGCTGCCCCGGAGTCAGGCTGCGCAAAACCTGCTGACCGCTGGCGCGTTCCCTGATCCGTTGCAGAAAGATTTTGGCGACCTTGAAATTCACGTCAGCTTCGAGCAGGGCCCGGCGAATTTCTCGAAGGGACTCGTCCAGGCTCTTTTCCGTGATTCTGCCCTGACCGCGCAGATTCTTGAAAGCGTCCTCGAGACGCTGTGTCAGCTGATCGAACATGTTTGCGCTATCGGGCCTTCACAGAGAGTGCTATATGGCCGCTTAAGTCGTTCGCCAGTAAACCTTTAAACTTAATGCCAAGACGGTACTCTGGCAAACTCACTCGCCGACTGTATCGGGGTGGGCGGACGGGCGCAGACGGCGTATGGCTTCGGCAGCGTCTGCGGCCCCGAAGACAGCCGAACCGGCCACCAGGGAGGATGCTCCGGCGTCAGTACAGGTGGAGGCGTTGTCCGGGGTCACACCGCCATCGACTTGGATCGGTACTTCCAGCTCGTTTTCCTCCAGCCAATGGCTCAGCTGACGCACTTTTTCGGGGGTCTCCGGAATAAAGGACTGCCCGCCAAATCCCGGTGCGACCGACATCACCAACAGCAGATCGCAGCGTTCGGCGAAAGGGAAGAGGGCGCCAACCGGGGTTTGTGGATTGACGGCCAGGCCACACTCGAGGTCGAGGCCGTGAATCTGCTCAATCAATGCCCTGATCTGAGTCTCTTCTTCGCAGACTTCAAAGTGGATGGTGAGCGAATCGGAGCCCGCCTGCTTGAAGGCTTCAAGGTACTGGCCGGGATCCGCCAGCATCAGGTGGGTATCCAGTTTCAAGTCGGTCACCCGGCGAACGGCTTCAACGACCGGTAAACCAAAACTGAGGTTGGGTACAAAATGGCCATCCATGACGTCGAGATGAAGCAGGTCCGCCCCGGCTTGTTCGATTCGCTGTATCTCGTCCTTGAGCCGCGAGAAGTCGGCAGATAGCAGTGACGGTGCGATCTGGACGTTATCGTCGGGCATTCTCTTTCCCCATCAATTGATAGTGATCAACTATAGTAATTAATTGCGAGACAATGTATTGCGTTGTTTACCTAAGGGGTTGCACTGCCGACGCTGATGACGAGATTGATCTTGGTGTTTCGCATTTGCAGGGATCCGGGTCTCGGATTCTGGGACAGCACCACGCCCGGTGGCGAACCCAGATCCAGCCTCTCGTTGATCTCCCCGGGACTCATCTCATACTTGGCGAGTGAGTCTTCCACCACGCCGATATCCAGGCCGAGCAAGCTTGGAACGCGCTTGGGATCCAATGGCGAGCCGCTACTGATTTCCAGGTCCACCCGCTCGCCTGGTTGCAGGCGGGTGAAGGCCGGCGGTTGATGCCGGATCACGGCACCGGGAGGAGCTGATGCGGAAGACACAAAGTATATCCTTCCGATCCTCAGCTTCTGGGTCTGCAACTGCAGGTACGCGTCTCGTTCGCCAACGCCGATCAGCTGGGGAACCTCGTACAATCTCCGCCCCTTGCTGACACGGACGAACACCCGCCGTCCTTTTTTGATGTACTTGCGTGGGGCGGGATCCTGCTCGACGATGGTGCCGACGGGAAGGCGATCGTGAAACACGCTGTCCGTGGTGGCGACTCGCAACCCGACGCGCTTCAAGTAGGCCTCCGTTTCGGCCATTCCACGGCTACGTATGTCGGGCACTTTAACTCGATCCACTTTGACGATGTAGGGCATGATCACACCGTCAAGAAGGGCGAAAAACAGCATGAGGCTGCCCACGGCAGTCAGGATCACCAGAACCATCACACGCACCGTCTTCATCCTCTGCCTTATTCCTTGCGAATGCGTGCGGCGAAGCAGCCATCGCCGGCCTCGCGGCCGGGCAGGGTTTGAATGTATCTGTCGCACCAGGCGGCGGGTGTGAAAAATTGGTCAGCGCGCTCCACCTCGGCTCCCGGGGTGATTTCGAGAAAGCGCTCGATCAGGCCTTCGTTTTCTTCGAACTCGAGAGTGCACGTGCTGTAGACGACCGTGCCACCAGGGCGCGTCCGGACGTAGGCAGATCGCAGGATTTCGAGCTGGACGTCAGCCTGTTCGAATATGGCTTGCGGGGCGCGACTTCGCCATCGTGCATCGGGCCGGCGTCGCAACACACCTGTGCTGCTGCACGGGGCGTCAACGAGGACACGATCGAAGCCGTCTGCCACTTGCTGATTCACGCCTGGTGCTGGCCGTGTTCGCCATCCGGTGGGTGGGGCAAGGATGCTCGGCAGGCGTGCGTCCTCTACCAATCTGGTGATACCGGGAAGGTCCAGGCGCGCCGTGTTTTCGCGCACGCGCCGGAGTCTGGCTGAAGAGCGGTCACAGGCCACGATCCGCCCCTGTCCCTCCATCAACATGGCCATCTGCGCCATCTTCCCCCCGGGGGCGCTACACACATCCAGGACGGTCTCCCCTGGCTGCGGCTGCAACAGCGCGGCAGCCAGGCCCGCGTTGACATCCTGAACAAACAGCTGCCCTGAGCGAAATGCCGTGGACTGGAAGACGCTGGATGGATCGTCGAGCTCGTAGCAATCGGCCAACGGTCCCAGCGCTTCGAGGGAAGCGATCGGGGAATCGCCTTCCGGAACGCCTGTGCTCTCGAGGGTGTTGCGACGCACGTAGATGGCAGGCTGGTGATTGTTGGCACTGAGCAACGCCTCGGTGCGTTCGGCCCCCCAGCGCGACAGCCAGCGTTCAACCATCCAGGACGGATGAGAATAATAGATCGACAGGTACTGGACCAGGTCGTTTGAACGCTCAGGATAGACCACGGCTTCGCCATTCTCGGCCACCCGGCGCAGCACCGCGTTCACGAAGGCGCCCAGTCCACGGTGCCCGAGTTTCTTGGCCAGTTCCACGGTTGAATGCACGGCGGCTCTGGGAGGTACGCGGTCCAGCCAAAGGAGCTGATACACGCCCATGCGCAGGGCCTGTCTGGCCACAGCATCAATACGATTGACCGGACGTTTGGAGAATGCCTGCGCTATCCAGTCAAGCCGGCTGCGCCAGGTGAGGCAGCCGTAGACCAGCTGGCGGATGAACCTGCGGTCACGCTCGTCGAGTGGTCCGTCCTCCAACCGGTCCATGGTCAGCTCGAGCTGGACCTGTCGGTCCTCGATGTCGGTAAGTATTCGAAGCGCAGTTTCGCGAGGCAGATCCATGGCCTTGATGCCAGGGCTTTAAGCGGCCGTGATCGCCGGTGCAGGGAAATGGTCAGAAATGAGTGAGGGGTAAGTTAAACTGGATTGGCTACGCTGGCAGCTTGACCCTCGGTCCAGCCCGTATATATTGAGCGCGCCCGGCAAGAGCTCTTGTGTCGGCCGCACGCACTTCTCCTCCCCCGCTTCAGATGCACAACTCGTCTTCCTCCCCGGAATCGAGCCAAGCCATGCGCTTATATCCCGTCTGGCATGTCGCCTACGATGCCTCCTACGAATCGGTCTACGAGGCGTTACTGAGTAGCCGACAACTGACGGCCGATGACCTGGCCACAAACCCGGACGGACTGCATTCGCCGCAGCTGCTTGCCGGCATGGATGGGGCTGTTGACCGCATTGTCCAAGCAGTAAACGATGGCGAGCGCATCATCGTGTACGGCGACTACGATGTTGATGGGGTCACCAGCACGACGCTCATGTTGGACTTTCTGGAGCGGGTAGGGGCAGACTGCGGCCACATTCTCCCCAATCGATTCAGTGACGGATACGGCGTTCGCGTAGCTGGAATTCACCGCGCCCTGGCAGCTGGGGCGGCCCTGTTGATAACGGTAGACAACGGAATTTCCGCGCACGAGTCGCTGGCACTGGCGCGGCAAGAAGGGCTGGATGTCATCGTCATCGACCATCATCAGCAGACAGGCGATCTGCCGCCTGCTCACAGCGTCGTCAATCCCAATCGCAAGGACTGCAGCTATCCCTTCAAGGGTCTGGCCGGAGTGGGAGTAACGTTCAAGGTGGTTCAGGCGGCGTCCAGCCGTTTTATGTCAGGTGATGAAAGACGGCGATATCTCAACGGGCTGCTGGATCTGGTGGCGCTTGGCACCGTCGCCGATCTCGCCCCGGTGTTCGATGAAAACCGGATTCTCATCAGGCGAGGAATAAAAGCCCTGGAGCAGACTGAGCGAATTGGCCTGTGTTGCCTCAAGACTGTGGCCAAGTGCAATCGCGGTCCGCTCAAAACCGGCGCCATCGGCTTCTACCTGGGCCCACGACTGAATTCAGCCGGAAGACTGGCCTCCCCCGATTTGGCCCTCGACCTGCTGCGCTGTACCGATGCGACTCAGGGAGCACAACTCAGCGGTGAACTCGAGCGCTTGAATGGCCAGCGGCGTCAGTTGCAGCGAGAGGGAGCAAGAGAGGCGACTTCTACCCTGTCTGAATCCGATCTGGAGTCCGACCGGTTGCTGGTGGTGCTGGGAGAAGACTGGCACCTCGGCGTTATCGGCTTGATCGCCGGCTCTCTGGCCGAGTTACATGCCCGCCCAGCGGTGATATGTACCGGTGCCAGGAGGGACGGCACCTACGTGGGGTCGGCGAGAAGTATCGAGGCCTATGACATAGTGGAGGGCATCGATGCTTGCTCCGATTACCTGCAGACCTACGGTGGCCACCCGGCAGCTGCGGGGTTTTCGCTCCAGGCTGAACGCTTCGAGGAGTTTCGCGCGTGCCTGATCGACCATGCCAACGCTCGGCTGACAGAGCAGGATCTGGAGCCGGAATTGCGCATCGATCTGTTGCTGCGTCCGGAGGACATCGCGCCCACAACGGTGGCTGAAATGGCCAGGTTGGAGCCATTCGGCAAGGGACACGACGCCCCGCTGTTCACTACTGCAGATCTGCAGATCGTAAGCTGCAAGCAGGTTGGACAGAAAGGGGAGCATCTCAAGCTGGCGCTGCGCACAGGCAGCCACTCCACGAATGCGATGTGGTGGCGCAAGGGCGAGCTGGCGAATGAGTTAGCCGTAGGAGATGTTGTCAACGCAGCTTTTGAACTGGAAACCGATACCTTCGCGGGGTTCGATGCCGCTCAGATGTTGATCAGAGACCTGTACGTGACGTCCGGCAGCCATCCGGAACCCCCCGAGGGTGAACTGCCTCTCTTCGTACGCCACACGGCCAGCGACGTCGCGGTCACGACGGGTCAGTGATGACGAGTTCGGAGTATGCCCGCGGTCTCATCGTTGCCGAGAGCAATATCAAGATCGTTCTCGTCATCGTGGACGGCCTCGGTGGACTTCCGCATCCCGAAACCGGGCTGTCTGAACTGGAGACCGCAGCTGTGCCCAATCTGGATCGGCTCGCCCAGGCGGGAAGCTGTGGCCTGTTGTCCCCGATGGCCCCAGGCGTGACCCCGGGTAGTGGACCCGCTCATCTGGCTTTGTTTGGCTACGATCCGTGGAAAAACGTTATCGGTAGAGGCGCCTTGTCTGCGCTCGGTCTCCGGCTGTCTTTCGCTCCCGGAGATGTCGCTGCGCGGCTCAATTTTTGTACGGTCGATGCCACGGGTCTGGTTACGGACCGGCGTGCTGGCCGCATCCCTACAGACGAATGTGAGAGGTTGTGCGAGTTATTGGGCGGAATCAAAGTCGACGGTGTTGAACTCTCAGTCATGCCCGAGCGCGAGTACCGCGCAGCAGTTGTTTTTCGCGGAGAGGGCTTGTCCGACGGGGTCTCGGACTCCGACCCTCAAGTCACCGGTGTGGCGCCGCGAGCGCTAGAGCCACGAACGCATAAGGACGTCAAAATGGCGAAGGTGGCCACTGAGTTTGAGGGCCAAGCCCGGCAACTTCTCCACCGCGAGCAACCTGCCAACATGGTGCTGATCCGAGGCTTTGGGGGGTACCCTAAACTGCCTCAGATGAGGGAAGTGTACGGTCTGAGGGCCCAGGCCATCGCTGTGTATCCGATGTATCGCGGGGTCGCGCGCGCGGTGGGCATGGAAATCACTGACGAAGGCCAGGATCTGGACTCACAGCTGCGTGTTTTGCGCGACAGTTGGGAAGCGTTCGATTTCTTCTACCTGCACGTAAAGGCTCCGGACAGCGCTGCCGAGGACGGCGACTTCGCGCGCAAGGTTTCTCTTCTGCAGGAGGTCGACGATTGGGTCGCACAGCTGGAGAAACTCGACCCGGGTGTCCTCATCGTGACGGGCGATCACTCGACCCCGGCGATCATGGGCGGTCACAGCTGGCATCCGGTGCCCGTCGTCATTTCCAGTCCCTGGAGCATACCCATTGCCGCTGCTTCAAAGTTCACGGAGAGGTCCTGTGCGTTGGGAAGCATCGGGCAATTACCTTCCACCTCGTTGATGGCGTTGGCCTTGGCCCATGCCCGACGCCTGCAGAAATTCGGAGCTTGAGGTGATTCACCCAGTCCGCATAGCTCACCGTGGGGCCTCGGGGGATGGCCTCGCCCCCGAAAACACGCTGGCTGCTTTCGAGAAGGCGATCCAGATCGGCGTCGATGTGCTCGAGGTCGATGTGCATGCGACCCTGGACAATCGCATCATCGTCATTCACGACGCGACCCTGGATCGGACCACGGATCGCTTCGGCGTTGTCAGGGAGCTGACCTTCGACGAGATCAGAGAGGCCGACGCCGGTTCCTGGTGTGGAGGTCAGTTCAAGAATGAGCGCGTGCCCACTCTCGATGAGGTGTTGGACCTGGCACGCCACCGGGCTCTGGTCTTGGTCGAGATCAAGGCCGACTACCTGGCCGAGAGAGTTCTGCAGACCATAGTTGAGATGGACGCTGTTTCTCAGGTCGTCATCCAGTCCTTCAATCAGCAGACGATCAAGCGCATCAAGCTGCTCGAACCATCCATTCCCACAGCCTTGCTGATGGGAAACCTGCCGACGACCCCGTCGCGCGTCCGTGCTCGCCGGATGGTCCGCGACGTGCTGGCCATCGGCGCCAATTCCATCGGTCTGTGGCACAACGTGGTCACGCCGGCGTTGCTCGAGGAGATGCGCCGCAGAGCGCTCTCGGTCTGGACGTGGACGGTAAACGAGGAGATCGCCATGCGTGATCTGGTTCAGATGGGCATCCACGGCATCATCACCAACTACCCGGACCGGCTGAACCATGTCCTCGAAGATCTGGAGGATGAAGGGTTGGTACAACCACCCCTGGGTCGTCGCCGTCGGGTGAAAAGAGGTCGGTGGAGTCGGCGGCGGAGCATCAAGAAGGCCCAAAAGAGACGCGAGGGGGTCAATTCGGCACAGTAGGCACCCATGCTCGCAGTCCTTGACCAATTTCGGATTGAGCGGCTATATTGCGAGAGGACAACGAGATACGTCGGTTCATGTTAGACGATTGAGATGGGTCAGGATGGGACTCGAACGCGATTCACCGCTGTTGGTGGGATTGACCGATGAAGAGGCCGCCGACCTCATCGGCATCGGCGAGCCGCGCTCGTATGGGGCAGGTCATCTGGTCGTCGAGGAGGGTACCAGCAGCGACTGCCTGTTCATTCTGGAGGAGGGGGCGGTCAGGGTGGAGAAACAGGATGGTGGCAACTCGGTGTTGCTGGCCGTCTTGAACCAGCCAGGGGACTTTTTCGGCGAGATGTCGCTGATCGATATTCTACCGAGATCTGCGGATATCCGCGCCGAGTGCGATTCCCGTGTTCTGGCGTTTCCCAAGAAGGAACTCACCACCTTCTTCACGCGCTCGCCTCGCGTCCAGATGACGATGATCCTGAATATCTCTCGCAGCCTTTCGATACGACTACGCGAGGCGGACGAGCGCATTTTGCAGTTGGCGCGCGGGCAGTGATTTGTGAATGCTCCTGACCATCTTATTTGCCGTCGTGATTCTGGCGGCCGTGGTGCTGAAATATCTGGTTCCGAAACGTCCACGATGTCCGGAGTGCTTCACAGTCAGGGAGGCGGAAGAACCGCTGTGCCCCGAATGCGGTTGGATATATGACGTGCCGGGTGCCGAAGATGAGGACTACGGCGGGGTCGAAGAAGTGGATGATGGGCCTCCCGAGTTGAGGTAAACGAAGAAAAATCCATGGAATGGGTCATTGCATTATTGGCGGTTGGGTGTGTCTTCTTCGGCGTGCAGGTGGTCGTCGATTACGTGAAGTACAAGAAAGTGATCGAGCCGCGGATCGATCGCATCGAGAAGACGAAGGCGGATCTGCGCAACAGAATCGAAGAAGCCGAGGCCGAATTGGGGCATGCCCGAGGCGAGATCGGACCGGCAAAGGAGGAGTTGCAGCGCCTGCAACGAGAATACCAGGAGATCCATGAGGAGGTTCAGGAGGAGACGGCTCGCCACAGAAACGACCCGAACTCTCCTGGTCTCAGCAGCTGAGGGTCGAAATCCCTTGACAACAGATTGGCTCAGGTTTTAGATTGTTTTTATTCTAGTTAGGGCACGATCATGGGGAACCGATCATAGGGAGCCATGGTCACTAATAACCGGGTTGGAGGTCACCACGATGAAAATGCGCGTAACGCTGCTCGCGCTGCTGGGTGCAGCAATCACGGTCGGTTGCGGCGGCGAGCCGCCCAAGGCCGAGTTGGACGCGGCCAGTGCGGCCCTTCAGGCCGCCAAGTCAGCTGACGCCGGCAAGTACGCCAGCTCCGAACTGTCTTCGGCCGAAGGCGCCTACAACAAGGCGGATGGAGCCTACAAAGAGCAGGATGGCAAGTTGTTCAAGGACTGGGACTCGGTTAAGCCTTTGATCAGCGATGCGAAAAACAAAGCCGATCAAGCGAAATCCACGGCGACGAAGGCGAAGGGCCGCGCCAAGAGCGATGCCGAGTCGGCAATCGCCAGCGCTGATGCCGCCGTGTCCAAGGCGCGCGCCAGTCTCAGTGGCGCACCATCGGGCAAAGGTACTGAGGGTGACATGGAACAGCTTGGTGCCGACCTTGACGCCGCCGGCGCCGCTCTAAGCGCCGCACGTTCAGCGGCGAGCCGAGAGGATTTCGGTGCTGCCAGCTCCGGAGCCAAGGCTGCTGCGGCCAAGGCCAGCGGTGTTTCCAGCGGAGTGGATCAGGCTGTGGCTCGCTATCATGAGTTGGTCGAAAAGAATACGCCCTGGTACATGAGGATGTAGCAGGCAGTATGGGTGTGAAGTTAGGAGACGGTCGGGGTAGCGCTACACCGGCCGTCTTTTTTTTGCCTGTGCTGCTGCTATCCAGGTGCATCCTGGCCAGGTGCCTCCTGGTAGTTGCCACGGCCTCCATGATCATAATGGCGGACCGACCCGCCGTCGCCACCACCGAGGCGCTCCAGTCGCTTCGAGCTGAACACGCCGAGTTGTTGGGCCGGTTGCGACAGGCGGCCCAACCCTCGTCCTACATCGTCATCGATACCCACAATAATCGACTGCAGGTGCGCTCCGGGGATGGCGAGATTTCGCGCGACGTGGTGTGTTCGACGGGCGCGGGGCGACGTTTCGAGGGGCCCAAACCGGGCCAAAACCAACGCTGGCACTTTGCCACGCCCCGGGGTCGCTTTGCCGTTATCGACAAGGTGGAGGACCCGATTTGGGTCAAGCCGGTCTGGCAGTTTATCGAGGCCGGTGAAGAGGTTCCCATTTTCGGGGAAGATCCGCGGCGCTTCCAACCTGCCGTCCTGGGGGAGTACGCCCTGTACTTCGCGAAGGATTACATGATTCACGGGACGCTCTACGAGGTCAATCTCGGCAGGAACATGACCCACGGGTGCGTGCGGGTAGGCTCGGATGATCTGCGTTATCTCTACGATGAGGCCAAGGTGGGATGGCCCATTTATATCTATTGAGCCCCCTGCTGCGGATATCGCTGCTGCTGTCGGCAACGGTATTTCACACGTCCACTTCCTCCCCGGCTTCGTCATCAACGCCGCAAGAGAAGCAGGAACAGATCAATGCGGCATTGCGAAGTGTTCTACGCCAGATCGACTCGGGGAACAGCTTCCTGACCTATGACAGGGAAGCCGGGCAATTGCGCTTGCATCAGGACCGGGCATTGCTGCGCGTTTGCTCGATTGCCCTCGACGAAATTGGTGAGGTTGACTCCGTCGAGGACCGGCTGACCCTTCATGTTCGCCATTATAGGCTCAGTCACGCCTACGCGCCGTTGCCGTCGAGCCCCTTCGATTGGGAACAGTACCTGGTCTCCGATGCCGATGAGTTTTGTGCTCTCCACTTTGCGACCGGCCTGCTCATCCACGCCTCATCCAAGCGCGGTAATCCGCGTCCACCCTCGCTGCGCATCGGGCCCGCCGATTTGCGCGCGCTGTATAACACCCTGTCTGACGGCGCGGCTCTGGTGATTCTGCCACCTGGATGGGAATCGCTGCCATCCGACCACTAGGAGCCTGTCCGAATATCCCATTTGGGCTGCGGGGGCGTCATTGCCGCCACTGCCAGCGTTCCGTTTCTCTCTCTGAATTCATCAATTCAGATCGATCACGCGCCTTGCCATCGACGACAATGACGCCCCCTCGCCTATCAAAGCGAATACTCGGACAGGCTCCTAGCCGTTTGAAACATGAGCCTTGAGTTGCGGGCTGGCTGGTCCAGTGCCGACATCACACCCCCGGAGGGCACCCACATGGGAGGCTACTGGGGCCGGACAAGCGGATCGACTGCGGTTCTTGATCGTCTGCTGGTCAAGGCACTCGTTGTCAGCGACAACGACACCAGCGTGGCCTTGATTGTCCTGGACGTCATCGCGCTGTCAGCAGAAGACGTCCGTGTCATCAGGGATCGCATCGCCGCGTTTACCGGGATCTCGCAGGACGCAGTGATGGTCTGCTGTACCCACACCCATGCGGGACCACTAACACTGGCGTTTCGCGGCATGGGCGAGATGGATACCGACTACATGGATCGGCTGCGGGACTCAGCCGTGGCCACGATGGCTGCCGCGAACGAGACTCAAGAGCCAGCCACACTGCGCTATGTTCAGACACCTGCTCAGATCGGTCACAACCGGAGGGATCCGGATGGTCCGGTCCCATCGTGTGCTCACGTACTTGAAATCGCTACCGCCGCTCGCAAGGCCATCGTCTTCAGCCATGCCTGTCACCCTGTCGTGATGGGGCCGAGAAATCATGGGATCTCGGCGGAATTTCCAGGGGCTGCCGCCCGCGTGATTGAAGAGGCTGGTGCTTCGTTAGCCCTGTTCGTGAATGGAGCCTGTGCTGATATCAACCCTCGCCTCACCGATGGAACTCACCAGCAGGTGGATGAATTGGGAAGTGAGTTGGGGCGCGCGGTTCTCGATGGGCTGGAACAGGATGGTGAAGCCGTTTCCGATGGAGCCCTTGCTGTGCGACAGAAGACCGTGTCCCTGCCGTTGTTGGAGTCTCCTGGTCGATTGAGCCTCTCAGCGAGGGTGATGGTGTTGAAGGCACGAGCGACGGCTAAGAAGTGGCTTGGGGGCGCGGACTACTGGGACCAGTTGGTTCCCCAGGCGTACCTTCAGTGGGTCCGTGACACGCGACCGGGCGTCCGGGACGACGGGGTTTCGCCTTTCGAAATCCAGGCGCTGCGCATCGGCTCAATGATCATGCTGGGAATGGAGGGCGAGATGTTCGTCCGCTATCAGCTGGACCTGGAGCGGTCAACAGAGTTAGGGCCGGTCGTTCTGTGCGGGTATGCCAATGGCTGTATCGGTTACGTGCCGACGGCAGATGAGTATGAGCACGGGGGGTATGAGGTTGAAGACGCCTACAAGGTCTATCCAAGCACTCGAATGATTTCGCCGGACAGCGAGGCAATCATTCGCACCACGATCACCGACATGATCAGTGGCCTCAGCAGCAGCTGACTGAAATCGTCTCGGGCTATCCCCGGCTCAACGCGCCGAAAAGAAACGGTTGTCCGTGCCACCGGGACCGATCGCGACCTTCACCTGCTTGCCGCAGCTGGGGCAGGCGCCGGTATAGGCGGATTTTTCCTTGTTGACGTACGCGCGAGCGTAGACGTTACAACATTGATAGTGAACGCCCAGGAATTTCTTCGGTTTCGTCACCTTGACCTCACGATTCAGATATAAGCCTGGATCAGAACGGCCGTCAAGAAAAACGCCGTGCTCCAGCGTTTGCCTATTTTCAGGCGATGGGGCATTTTTTCAAGGTTCTGGCCGCTCTCTATCCCTCCTCAATCAACGAAACCAGGCTGGTCTCATTGGCGACATCCGCGGACGATGGAGTAGGTCCCGTCGAGGCAGGGCCCTCCAAAGTCGAACAGGGGGCGGAGGCAGGCCCTGAGGGCACGCTGGCGGAGCAGCTGCAGGCGATGTACGACCAAGTGCCTTCCACCTGCTGTGCGAACTCCGGCGAGTGTTGCGCCCTCACCGAGGACGAGATGCGCCAGGGATGGGCCACGATGTTTCCGCTCTACACGGCTGAGTACGTCAACATCGTAGACTACATCACCGCACAGTTTTCACCATCGCGTCGCGATGAGTTGCTCTCTCACAGAGTCGAGCGTCCACAGCGCTGCCCCTTCCTCGCGGAAAACAATCACTGTTCGATCTACCCAGTGCGACCGTTGATCTGTCGTACCTACGCGGTGATGAATCCCCAGACGATTGAGGAGGCCATCGAAAAACACCGTGGCACTTTGCCAGAGAGTTGGTTGAAGGAGTTCGCCGTCAGAGAATCAGGCATGCTGTGTCCTCGAGTCCGCGTCATGGACGCTGCGAAGCTCGAGCAACACGCCTACAATCTGCTCACCGCGGCGTACGAACGGACCCTCATGCGGCTCAGCAAGGGGGTGACGTTGGCAGTGGGTGCGCGAGCGCAGGTGGTCCGTCGAATCACCCGCAGCCGCGACTGGCCCGTGCGCTGGACCTGGGGTGGATTCAACTCGATCGCGCATTCGCCCATGGGGTGGTTGAAGGAGCATTTCAAGCAGTTTTGGACGAAGGCGGAGCTCAAGGAACCGTGATCGCCATGCACAGGAGAGACACCGAGCCATGCAAGAGATAGCTGTGGGACAGGCCCAAGTCGGGGATATCGTGGCCGAACCGGTAGTCAACGATCAGGGCCGGGTGTTGCTGCCCAAAGGGGCCAAGCTGTCGCCGGCGGTGCTCTCGCGTTTGCAGGGTTGGGGGATCAACCAATTGCACGTAGAGGGGGATGAAGCAGATGGTGAAGAGGGAGCGGACGACGATGCCCTGATCCAGGCACTGGAGCATCGCTTCTCCGAATGGGAGGGGGATGAGTTGATGCTAGAAATCAAACGAGTGGCGCGCACGCATCTCAGTCGAAGGCCGGGATGAGTCAAGACCGTAAGGGCGCGATCCGCGCCCGCATTGAGCAGTCTGGTAATCTGCCGACGTTGCCGACGGTCATTGTGCGGGTGATGGAGATAGTCGACAACCCACAAACTACCGGCAAACAGTTGGGTGATGAGATTGCCAAGGATCAAGTGCTGTCTGCCAAAGTGCTGAAGTTGGTAAACTCAGGGTTCTACGGATTCTCGCAGCCGATCTCAACCGTGTCCCACGCCGTGACCATGCTCGGTTTCGATGCGGTAAAGAGCCTCGTTGTCAGTGCCTCCGTACTCGAGATCATGGACCAGGCACTTCCTGGGCTGTGGCAGCACTCGCTGGCATGCGCTCGAACCTGTGTCTTCATCGCGGAATTGGGAGATGAGACCAGTCCGGAGGAAATCAGCGTCATCGGGCTGCTCCACGACCTGGGCAAGGTGGTTCTGTGCCAGACGCTGGAAACAGAATTTGGCATGGTGAAGCGCAGGGTGGACAAACTCGACATGCTGTTCTGCGATGCAGAGCAACAGGTGATGGGTTGCCATCACGGCGACATCGCGGGCTGGTTGCTGGAAAAGTGGGCTCTACCCGCCAAACTCGTCATGCCTATCGTCGATCACCATGATTTCCGTCCGCAGCGAGATCATGCCGGACGGACAGCTATCCTGCATCTGGCCGACGTTCTTTGCCGAGCCGAGGCGTTCGGCAACGGTGGGGACAGCAAGATTCCGCGACTGATGCCTAGCGCTCTCGAGACGTTAGGGATGGAGGTCGCTGACGTCCGCTCGGTGATGGAGCGGATGAACACAGAGCTGAAAGATCTGAAGAGGATGTGATGCAACTGGATGCCCTTCCGCAGGCTGCGATGATCGTCAATGATGCACTCGAAGTCCTTGACTGCAACAAAGCTGCGCTCAAAGCAGTTGGTCTGGCAGTTGGATCTGGTAATTGCGAGCGTCTCGCCCAGGCCTTGGCAGACACACAAACCGAACTCGGAGACAATCTGGCATTGGCGACGGCCAGCCTGTCTCCCGGAGAAGAGGAGCGATTCTCCTGGCGTAACGGCGACAGTTCGTTCGAGGTGAGTATCAACCTGCATGGGGATGACGAAGAAGGAGAGTACCTCGTCATGTTCACGGATCGCACCAGCGAAATGCTCACCCGTGATATCCAGGTGACTGCACGACATTATCTGGAGCAGATATTGGGTCAGATACCGGTCGGGGTTGTCGTCCTCGATCACAATCTGCGCATTACTTCCGCCAACCCCCAGATGCTCGGATTTTTCAACAAGCTGGCCGGCGTCGCCGACCTGGTTGGTGTGATCGGGTCTACCCTGCTCCAGGTTCTGCCCGACGATCCCGGCTCGCGTTGGCATGCGTTGTGCCAGGAAATCATCGCCGGTTCGGTGCAGGCCGCTGAAGCAGAGAAAGGATCCTTCAACACAGAACAGGGCGATCTGGTCTTGTCGACGGAAGTCACCCCGTTGCGTGATCAGGGTGGCGGACTCACGGGCACGATCCTGATGACGACGGATATCACGGAACGTGTGCGTCTGGAACAAGAGCTCATGCGCATGGAAAAGCTGGCTACCGTCGGGCAGATGGTGGTTACGATCAATCACGAGATCAACAATCCGCTTTTGATCATCTCGACCAACGCACAAGCCATGCGCTTGATGAATCCGGATCTCGATGACAAGACGACGAGGAAGTTGCGCAAGATTGAGGAGCAGGTTAAGCGGATCTCCGAGGTCACTGAGCGTCTGCGATCACTCGATGAGGTCTCTTCCGAGGAGTATATCGCCCAGGGGCCGCAAATGATTGACGTGTGGGGGAAGGGCGACGCCTCGGACAAGGGTGACAGCTGATGCCGAAGCGTGAGTGACGATGAACACCCTCCTTAGACTGTTGAGTCTGCGCCGCAGTGAGGTTCCCCGCATCTCGCTGGCCGCACTGATTTTTCTTCTCGTGGCCATCAACGATGCTATCGTCAAAAGCGTGTCGGCGGGGGTCTTCAACGTGCGCGCCGGCGTCGATCGGTTGCCGGAGATGTACACGTGGATCGCCTGGCTGTTCTCTCTGACCATGGTGTTGCTCTCCTACCTGACCACCAAGGTAAGACGAGAGCGATTGATCTTCGGCCTGCTTGGCTTCATGGTCGTCGTACTTGCCATCAATGCTGTGCTGCTGTGGGTGGATCAGGGCGGGGATGGGGCCGATCTGGCTGGATCGGGATTCTATCCCTTCCTGTTCATCTCCTCTGAGATCGTCCGCAGCATGGCCAATTTTCAGATCTGGATCATCGCCGGTGGAATTTGCTTCACGTCGAGAGCGAAGGTCTTGTTCCCCCTGCTGGCAGCCAGTACCACCCTCGGCGATATCGGCGGCGGATTCCTGGTGGGTGTCCTGGGGGCCTACCTGGCTTCCCACGAGACGTATGGTCTGTCCGTCCTCAACGCCATCATCGTCATCCTGCTGCTTCGCCCCCTGATGCGTCGCTACTTCGTTTCGGCCGCCAGCGCGGGAGAGGAAACCGAAGCAGCCACGATCGGAGAGAACCTCAAATACTTCGCAGGATCCAGTTACCTCAAATTGCTCTTCATTCTGTCGCTGGCCTTGTTCGCTCTGTACACGGCCATCCATTACGGCTTCAACGTGGTTGCTCGTCAACACTACTCGTCAGAAGGCGATATCACCGCTTTCTTCGGATTGTTTTTTGGCGTGGCCGGAGTGGCTACCCTCGTCGTTACCACACTCGCGCTGCGCCGAGTGCTCAGGTGGCTCGGGGTCGGCAGCCTGTACATGTGGGTGTGCGCCGTTCACCTGGTGATCGCCCTGGTGTTGCTGTCTGTTTTCGAGGGCATCCTGCCGGCATCCATAGTCGTGGTCATTTTCGTGTGTAATGTCCTCAATTACGTGCTCCTCGACAGCATCATTGCCCCCACGTACCAGGTCCTGATCAAGCTGGTTCCGCCTCGCAACAGCGATGGAACACGCATGATCATGGAGGGAGGGTTCATGCTGTTCGGCGGGTTGTTGGGAGCAGGGGTTACGGCCCTGCATGCGCGAGAGTTACTCGCCCTATGGGAGTTTTTCGCCCTCCTCGGGGTCATCGCGGGCTTGATGGTGGTCACCGGCTGGCGCCTACGCGCCAGCTATACCGAAGTGTTGATCAAGGCTGTCCAAGAGCGCAATGTTGCCATGGATGACGAGCAGGCGATGCAATCACTGAACGAAGTGATCGCCCAGTCTGGTGAATTCGCACAGAGTCTGTTGCTGCATCGGGAAGACTCGGTGCGAGAGATGGGAATCGAGATCCTACGTCGAAGCTCGGATGCGGCCGTGCCGATCTGTCTGCCGTTGACGACTCACGAAAACCCCCGGATCCGAAGTGCCGCCCTGGAGGCGATGGGCGGGGTCTCATCATCCACCGCATTGCCAGAGGTGATCAGTCAGACGCTTCCGCTCCTGGACGACGAGGACAGCGAAGTCCAGCAGAGCGCGGCACGCGTTATCGCACAGTCCGTCGAGACTGCGACCGAAGCGGATGGTGGGTCCACCGGGCACGATGCCATCGAAGCGGAATTGAGGGTGCAGATCATCGACGCGGTTTCACCACGGCTGGTGTCCGCGGCCAACAATGCCGCGTTGTTGGGCCAGCTTCTGTTCATCCTGCACCGGCTGGATGATCCGGGATCGGCATCGATGCAAACGATCATGGTTGAGCAGCTGCTGGAAAGCGATTCGGTCGAGGAGATCACGGCAGGTATCGCGGCGGCCGCCCGCATGGGACTGGCGGCCGGGTTCCCACAGATCATCGAGCACCTGTCACACGCCCATGCCGCGGTGCGTGAAAGCGCGATCGCCGGCCTGCGTGACCTGCCGGATGAAGGAATCCTCGATACCATGTTGGAATTGCTCGGCGACCCGGATCCCGATGTCGCGGACGCCGCAGTCAGCGGACTGCGCTCGAATGTGGGAGCCAATAGGGGGGACCCCCTGGTGCAGGCTCTGCGCGAACGTCCGCTGCCTCACTGGGAGAGACTGGTCAGTGCCCTGGTGGATCAAGAGGACGAAGCCTTGATCCCGGAAGTTGTGGGGTCGTGTTCGGCACGGCTGCACGAGGCCAATACCTATCTGGTAGCATCATCTATCGTCAGGCGGCAATGCCCCGGGCAGGCGTCTGATCTGTTGGCAGATCAGCTTCAACTGCAGTGCCGCGCGGCACAGAATGGGACCATCCGGGTACTGGGACATCTGGGTGACGTCGGCATCGTCAACAGTCTGCTGGACAGGCTCAACGAGGAGGATGAGGCAGCTCGCGAGAATGCCATCGAATTGCTCGAAAACATCGGCGACTCCGCCTTGATGCAGCTGCTGCTGCCGCTGATGAGCGACGACGAAGAGGAGGGCAGGCTCGCTGCCGGCGCCAACGTCGACTGGGATGGAAGAGGCCAACGTGGCATCGACGAGGCGCTGCGGTGCGCGCTGGGCTCGCACGACCGCTGGACGCAGATGGCCTCCGCCTGGGTCGCCATCACCAACGATCGCAGGGATCTATTGGATAGTTTGCCCGACTCCGTGGATGAACCGATTGCGGAAATGATGAATCAGCGAACTAATGGAAACACAAGCGGACACAAGAGAGGGAGTGACATGGAAAGAGATCAACCCCTGACCAGCATGGAAAAGATCACCTTCCTGAAGGCATCTCCATTTTTCGCCGCCCTACCCCTGGAGGAACTCTACCACATCGCACTATCCGTCCAGGAAGAGAGCGTGAAAGATGGCACTACAGTCATTCGTCAGGGCACCTTAGGGGACAAGATGTACATCGTCGTCGAGGGGGAGTTGGAAGTCCGGCGCTTCGATAACGAAGAAGAAGCCTCTGGCACGGATGTCACCGGGGGCCATCTGATAGCGACGATGCAGGACAAGCAGGTGTTCGGCGACATGGCCCTGCTGGATGACGAGCCGCGCTCAGCTTCCGTGATCGCCGTGCGAGAATGCGCCCTGCTCTCTCTGCAACGCGGCGACCTGGAACGCATTCTCCGGCGCTACTCTTCGATCGCCTTCAACATGATGCGTATTCTCTCCGGCCGCTTGCGCGAAAGCATGGCCGCCTAGAATCACCCGCCCGATGTAGCGGCCGCTGTGGTGCCGGTTTGTTCAAGCAGCATGCAATAGGCGCGCTGGCCGCGCTCGAAGCTGCTCAAGCGGAAGAATTCATCCGGGGCGTGTGCGTTCTCATCTTCCAGGCCAAAGGAGAATGTGACCGTGTAGACGTCGAGGACGTCCAGAAGGATGCCGCACACCGGCAGGCTACCGCCGAGCCTGGTGTAATAGGGCGGTCTCCCGTACAGCTGTTCCAGGACTATATGGGCGGCCCGATTTCCCGGATGGTCCACCGGCATGAGATAAGGCCATGCCTGCGACTCCTCGATGTTGACGGAGACTTCAACCCCCGGCGGACGGTGGTTCTTCAAATGATCGGCAACCAGGCCGGAAATCCTCTCCGGGTTTTGGTCAGGAACCAGGCGGCAGGTGATTTTGGCGTGTGCCTGTGAAGGTAGAACCGTCTTCACGGCATCACCGCTGAATCCGCCCCACATGCCGTTGACTTCCAGCGTTGGTCTCGCCCAGGCGCGCTCGAGGGTGGTATATCCGGGCTCTCCAAAGAGCTCGGCAACGCCCAGCAGTGCCTGGTACTCTGCGTCATCGCAGGGAACTTCGGCGATCAAGTCTTGCTCGACACCGGCTAAGGGAATCACATCATCGTAGAACCCGTCTACGAGCACGCGACCATCCTCAGCGTGCATGGAAGCCAGCATCTGGCTGAGCGCGTGTAGGGGGTTGTGGACGGTGCCCCCAAAAATACCCGAGTGCAGGTCCATGTTGGGACCGGTCACGTCAACCTGCAGGGCGCACATCCCCTTGAAACCCCGCAGCACGGCGGGCTCCTCCTCACCGCGCTGGGTCCCGTCGGCGCAGAGTGCCCAATCACATTGCAGGCGTTCCTGGTGCTTTGAAACCAAGGCGGGAAGATGCTGGCTGCCGCTCTCTTCTTCGCCCTCCAGCAGGAATTTCACGTTCACGGGCAGGCCGCCAGTCGATGCGAGCAGGGCCTCGACGGCCAGGATCGGCAGCAGCATGTTGCCCTTGTCATCCGAGGAACCGCGAGCGTAGATCCGTCCGTCGCGAACCTGAGGATCGAATGGGCCGTCCGTCCACAATTCCACTGGGTCCACGGGTTGGGTGTCGAAATGGCCGTAGATCAGCAATGTGGGGCGGCCCGGCGCATGGAACCAATCCCCATACACACTGGGCAAGCCCTCCGTCTCCAGCACTTCGACATTCTCCACCCCGGCCGCCCGCAGGCGATCGGTGACCCACACGGCGGCCCGTCGCACATCATCCGCGTTGTCTGGCAGTGCAGAAATGCTGGGGATCCTCAGGAACTCCAACAGCTCGTCGACGAAACGCTCGGCGTGATCATCCAGGTACGATTCCCAACCGGCCATTCAGTTCTCCTTCACCATGGAACGCAGCACCCTGAGATTGTCGATGTCATCCTGCAGATCGTCCTCCTTGGGTGTTTCCAGTATCATCGGCACCGACTTCATCGCCGGGTCGTTGACGATGTTGGCGAACCCGCCTGGACCGATTTCTCCCTGCCCGATGTGTTCATGGCGGTCGACTTTGGATCCCAATTCACGCTTGCTGTCGTTGATATGGAAAATCTTGATGCGCGACCGACCCACGATGGCGTCGAACTGACGCATCGTCTCGGCATAGTCGGAGGGCTCGGTGATCGGGTACCCGGCCGCGAAAATGTGACAGCTGTCCAGGCAGACACCGACGTGGCCATCGTCGTCGATGCGGTCGATGATGTAGGCCAGCTGTTCGAAACGATACCCCAGATTGCTGCCCTGGCCGGCCGTGGCTTCCAGGCACAGGGTGACCGTGTTGTCGGGGATCTCGTCGACAAGGCGGTTGAGGTTTCGCGCAATCAGGTCCATGCCGGCCTCTTCGCCGGAACCCACGTGCGAGCCCGGGTGGAAGACGAGGTTAGGGATCTTGAGCAGGTTGCAGCGCTCGACTTCGATCTTGAAGGCCTCGTAGGACTTCTCATTGAGGGCCTCATCCGGTGAAGCCAGGTTGATCAGGTAACTGTTGTGCGAGCAGACCGTGGATATTCCGGTCTCTTCCTGTGCTGCGAAATACTGTTCGATCTCCTCGCCTCCCAGCTTCTTGGCACGCCATTGATTGTTCGACTTGTTGAAAATCTGAACGACATCACAAGTTGCCGTCTGGCCTCTGGTGATGGCATTGCAGAGGCCACCGGCGATGGATTCGTGAGCGCCGAAGGAAGGGCTGGGCATGTTTAGAACGGCTTCAGGACGGCGAGAAAGATGATGGCCACCATCAGCAGGGTCGGACCTTCGTTCAGGAATCGGAAGAATCGCTCACTGCGCCGCCGCTCATCCCGCTCAAACTCCTTGCGGAACTTGGACATGGCCCCGTGCAGGCCACCGAGAATGAGGACTAGGACGATCTTGGCGTGAATCCAGGCTCCGGTGCCCGGCGCCCCTGCCCCAGTGGCCATGATCAGGAGAATACCGCTTATGAAGACGACGATACCCGCGGGATTGATGATCGCTCGCAGCAACCGGCGCTCCATCACCTTGAACTTTTCCGAGGCTTCCGAGCCGGTCGTCACCTGCGTGTGATAGACGTACAGTCTGGGCAAATAGAGCAGGCCGGCCATCCACGAGATCACGAAAATGAGATGAAGGGCCTTCAATGTCAGGTAATGTTGAGTCAGAAATTCAATCATCCTGGTCCTCGCTTCCTGGATGGAAAGATGATTCGACCCGGCGCTCGTCTTCACCCGCCGGGAGGTAGTCGCTCAGGCAGGCGGTGCCAGGCGCTCTTCGGCGTCGCGCACGCCGACGGGTGTGGGCATTTTCCGGTAATCGATCCCGGAGTACCCATTCCAGTCAAACACGACCTCACCGTCTTTCAGGGTCAACTCACAGGCCAGGCGGCGATCTCCCGCCAGGTAGCCGCCAAACGAATCGGTGAAGCCGAAGGATCCATTCAACACCCGCAGCACGGCGACGTCGGCGGCAGCGCCCACACTCAGATGACCGTGCTGGGTGCGGTCGATGACCCGAGCCGCATCGATCGTCGACTTCTGCACCACCGATTGCAGCGACATGCCCATCACCAGGAACTTGGACATCGTCGTCGTCATGTCCAGCATGCCCGTGTTCATGCTGTGCACATGCAGGTCCGTCGATATGGAGTCGGGGTACCAACCCTGCTTCACGCACGGGACCGCGTTCTCGAAAACGAAGCTGCCGGCACCGTGCCCGACATCGAACAGGACGCCACGCTCCCGGGCGGCGTGAAGGTAGGGCAGAACCCGGCCATCCCGGTCCGTGCAAGCTACAGGACCCCGGTACATGTGAGTAGAGATGTCGCCGGACCTGAGACGCTCTCCGACCAGCTCATGGTAGGGGCGCTGGCGCTTGAAAAGTCCGAAGTCGACCATGATTGGCAAGCCGGCCAGCTCACCCGCTTCCAGTGTACGGTCGACGGAAGTCCACTCAGGACTGAGGTAGTGGGCCGTCTTGATGCCGACGCAGACGCCCTCGTGGTCTCTTGCCGCGGCGGCCGTGCGATCGCAATCCATGTCGGCGTCGTTCTGCTCCGAGGTGGGGTTGACCATACCGAGGCCGACGATGTTGACGAAGGCGTAAGCCCGCGTAGCGCAGCGGTCGATGACTCTGTTGCGGAAATCATCGAGATTGCGCCAGCCGGCGCTGCCCGTATCGACCATCGTGGTCACACCGCTGCGAAAGCTGAAACCGTCAGGGAGAATGCTCTTATCACCCGCCCAGCCATCAGGGTTGTCCGCCGTCGCGTACATGTGGGTGTGAATGTCTACCAGTCCGGGTGTAACGTGTAGGCCCGATACGTCGATGCAGGTGGATGCCTTCGAGGCTGGGATGTCCGCATCGATGGCTGCGATGGTTCCGCCCTCGATGGCCACATCCAGGGGACCATCGACGGCGTTCCTGGGGTCGATGACGTGGCCGCCCTTGAGCAGCAGGTCGAATCGCATGTCGGTCATGGCCGGCTCAGGACCACGGAAATCTGTGGATCAGCAGAAAGAAAAGGCGGATTCATGTGTGTGAGAGGGAATGGCTGAATGAGTGGCCTGTCTTGCGCAGAGGCGGCGAGTATATCTCAGGGAATCCAGGGAGTCAACCCCGGTGTCCGGGTGGTGTTCATTTGCGATGGCAGCGTATCTTCGACCCCAACATGGCCTCGAGATCTTTCCGCAATCCCGTACTTCCCGGCTTTTATCCGGATCCATCCGTCTGCCGGGTCGACGACGACTATTTCCTCGTTACTTCCTCATTCGAGTATTTTCCGGGCGTGCCGCTGTTTCACAGCCGGGACCTCGTCCACTGGCGGCAACAGGGTCATGTGCTCGACCGGCCAACCCAACTCGACCTCACCCATTCGCTGCCATCGCAGGGCATCTTCGCACCCACCATTCGCCATCACGACGGTGTGTTCTACATGGTGACGACGAGGAGAGAGCAACGCGGACATGCCTTCGCCGATCTGAACTTTGTCGTCACTGCCAAGGATCCTGCAGGCGACTGGTCGGAGCTGCACGTCCTTGAGGACGAGCCGGGGGTCATTGCCCCGTCCCTGTTTTTCGATGACGACGGTCGCGCCTGGTACACGGCCAATAGACGCGTCGAGAGTCCCCCCTACGAGGGCTACCGCGAGATATGGCTGCAGCAGTTCGACTATCACCGTATGTGCCTGGTGGGGGAGAGGGTCGCGCTATGGAGTGGAGCTCTCAAGGAAGCCAGTACGCCAGAAGCGCCGCACATATACAAGGTGAATGGCACGTACTATCTGATAATCGCGGAAGGGGGTACCTATCACCATCACGCGATCACGGTGGCACGCGCCGAGAGCGTCGAGGGACCGTATGAGGGTAGTCCCGGCAATCCCATCCTGACGCATCGCCATCTGGATCCTGATCAACACCCGATAACCAATCCAGGACACGGAGATCTTGTCGACACCTCAACTGGCCAATGGTGGATGGTCGTCCTCGCCTCTCGTCCATATGGTGGCTACTTCTACAACCTGGGGCGTGAAACATTTCTGCTGCCAGTCCAGTGGCACGACGGCTGGCCTCTCGTCAGTCCAGCCAGTGGACGCGTTGAGTTCGAGTACGAGGCGCCTGATCTGCCCGAGCAGAGCTGGCCTTGTGAGCCGACCTGCGATCACTTCGATACGTACGAGCTGGCTCTGTGCTGGAACTTCATCCGCAACCCCGGGGGAGACCGTTTCTGGAGTCTGGAGGAACGTCCCGGGCACCTGCGCTTGAAGCTGCGGCCCGCGACGCTGCGGGAGGTGGCGCATCCGGCCTTCATCGGTCAGCGCCAACGACACATCGATTTCGCCGTGTGCGTGAAGATGGAATTCATTCCACAGGAGCCAGCTGATGTCGCCGGTCTGGTGCTGAGACAGAGCAGCGACTACTACTACGCCTTCGTCCTGGTGGCCGCCACGGCCGGCCAATCGGAGATGTGTCTGATGCGACGGGACGCGCGTGATGGAGACGGAGAAGAGAAGATCGCCGGTCTGTCCGTAGCGGGTTCGGTACACCTCTTAAGAGTCGAAGCGCACGGCCAGGCATACGATTTCTTCTACGCCGACGCCGACGAAGGAACGTGGAAAGCAGTTGCGCGGGGCGTAGATGGCAGGATACTCAGCACGCCCGTAGCGGGTGGCTTTGTCGGCGCCTACACCGGCATGTACGCGAGCAGCAGCGGTGCCACCGAGAGCGGCTACGCCGACTTCGACTACTTCGAGTACATCCCGCTGTAGGTGGAGCCCACCGTAGGTGGGTCGTTACCTCGTCGCGAGGTGTTTCTTCAGGCGCTCGACTTCTTCGGGAGTGAAGCCGTAGATGGTCATGCGATCGGTGACCTTCGTCAGCAATGTGTAAACGTCCGCCCATCGCCCATCGACGTTCACGACCAACGGCTTTTTCATGTTAGCCGGATCGTTGCTGTAGGCCTTCATCTTGTTCTTGCCGTAGGCGTTTAGTCTGGCCACGACGGCCATGCTGCCATCCGGTTGCGAGGCTCCCCTGAACGTCAGGATGTTCCAGCCTGTGATGATCGGTTCGGGGGCGAGGTCATACACTCCAGCCCGTCCTCGAGGTCCGCCGGCGAATTCGATGCGGCTCCAACCTGTGGCCGGTTCCGCTAGTGGATCCGGTGCCAAGGTGGCAGGGAACACCTTGATGGATATGGTGGTAGCAGCCGGTTGCTGGTCGCACCCAAGAGTAAAGAGCAAGAGCATCAAGAAAGCACGTGCCATCATCCGGTTCCTCCCCAGGCCAGGTCTCCCGCTTCGCGGGTTGACAGTCGTAAATCGGTTTCCTCTTCCTGTCCATCGAGGGATTCGCGCCACGAGCACAGGAAATCGAGCAGATCAGGCAGCGACGGAATGCTCAGCAGGCGGCGTCTCAGTGCCGAGTTGCGCCCGAGTCCTCGAAAATACAGAGCAAGGTGCTTGCGGCTCTCCAATACCCCAAGGCGTTCCCCGCGATAGCGGGACATCAGTCGCAATTGCTCGATCGCGAGGTCGATGCGCTCGGCGCAGGTCGAGCCATCCCGTTTGGCAAAGATCCAGGGATTGGCCATGGCGGCGCGGCCGATCATCACACCGTCGCATCCGGTTTGCTGCTGCAATCGAACCGCGTCCTGGTACGCCTGGACATCGCCGTTGCCGAAGACGGGAATACTTGCCGCCTCCACGGCCCGTCCGATCCAGTCCCAGTCAGCCTTGCCCCGGTAGCTTTGCACCACGGTACGGGCATGGATGGAGATCGCTTTGGCTCCCGCATCTTCCACGCGCTTGATCACTTCGAGAATGTTGATGGAGTCTTCATCCCAACCGATCCGGGTTTTGACGATAACGGGAACGTCGACTGCCTTCACCGTGCTGTGCACGGCCCGGTAGAGCAGGTCGAGGTCGCGAAGATAGGCTGCCCCGCACCCCTTGTTGACGATGTAGGGGACCGAACAGCCAAAGTTGATGTCTACGACTTGAGCGCCCTCCTCCTGCATGCGCCTGGCACCCAGCGCAATCAATTCGATGTCATTGCCGTATATCTGCGCGGCGAGCACGGACATGCCCGACTCCGCGTAAATCTGGGCGTCCGTAAAATCAAGCAGCCGTTGACTCCGGCGGGAATTCTCTGCAATAGTCCGACAGTTGATGAATTCGACGCCAACCATGCGCGCGCCGAGCCGGGCACAGATCAGCCGGAATACCCAGTTGCCGACGCCGGCAAGGGGAGCCAGGGTCAGTACCGGCATACCCGGCTGCAGTGGAGTGAGCCGGTGGGGTCCGATCTCGATCGAATCGTACTGGGCAGCGGTGGTAGAGACGGGAACGGTCACGGCGCGGTCGCCGAAAGGTCAGTCCTGGGGGTGCAGCTGCGCGGCCTGGGCCATGGCTGCTTCAGCTTCGGGAATCATGCCTTTGCGCTGGAAACACATCGACAGGCTGGTGTAGGCGAGAGCGTCATCGGGGTTACAGGCAACCGCCTTCTTTGCGGCCTCCAGTGCATCGTCAAAATTCTCGAGCTTTTCGTGCACGTGGGCGATGGCCTGGTGAGCGTCGCCGAACTCGGGATCGATCTCAATGGCCCGACGTAGATCTTCCAGAGCAGCATCGTATTCCTGGCGGGTGAACTTCGTCACACCAGCTCTGTAGAGTTCGATCTTGTCTTCAGTGAGAGGAGCACTCATGGACGTGGACGCTAAGGTTGTTTCGGTACGGGCTGTATCTGGCTGGTCAAGGCGTCGAACACGGTATCGGGCGCCTGAGTGCCGTCGACTCGGAGCAGGTTGCCGCGAGCTTCATAAAAGGAAACGACGGGGTCCGTCTGGAGGTGGAAGGTGGTCAGGCGGTGCCTGATCACATCCTCGCTGTCGTCGTCCCGTTTCTCCAACCTCGTCAAGACGTCGGCCGGGGGTGGGTCGGCGTCCATGCTGAGATTGTAGATGCGTCCCGTCTGCGGGTCTATGCGCCTGCCTGACATGCGTTCGACGACGATTTCGTCCGGTACGTCGATCAGGGCGACTGCGTCCAGGACGATTTCGCGCAGGCGCAGGATCTCATCCAGGCTCTCGGCCTGACGCACCGTTCGGGGGAAGCCGTCGAGGATGAAGCCGTTGTTGATGTCGGCTCTCGCGAGGCGCTGATCGACCAGGCTGGTGACGTGATGATCGGGTACCAGATAGCCGGCTTTGAGGTAGTGCCCGATCAACTCGCCCAGGTTAGTGCCGGCCGCGATCGCCTGACGAAGCATGTCCCCGGTGGAGATGTGGACGAGGTCGAATTCGGCCACCATGCGTTCGGCCTGCGTTCCCTTGCCAGAGCCTGGTGCGCCGAGCAGTATTAGGTACACAAAATTCCTCCTCCTCGTCGATGCGAGGAGCTTACCTGCAGACATTCCGTCAGTGAAAAACCGACTCAGAAAGGCTGTCCCGTGTGCGATCCGAGCAGATGGATCAACCAGATAATTAACTGAACTGGTGCTGCCTTCGCAAGGGGCCGGCGAACGCAAGTATAAGGCTGCTCAGCAGTTGCGGCGAGAGGTGCGAAAGCCGGATGGCCGCGGCTTTGTATATTATCGGGCACGTGTCGAGGAACTGACGTCGAACGACAACGGGTTGTCATGGTCGACAACGGGTTGTCGGGTCAAAGAATGGATGGATCAGCATGCTGATTGCAAGTCGAATGGCCATCGGAGTGCTCGTGTGGCTTGGCGTGGTGGTGATGCCAGTGATGGGAACCACTGTTCCGCATCCGCTGACTGTGATCGAACCCCGGGCATACGTCAGCTACCGGGCCGGCGGTTCCATTGAGGTGGACGGGCATCTCGATGAGCCTTCCTGGCAGCGTGCAGAGTGGACGGAGGATTTCGCCAATATCGAGGGAAAGGGAACTGGGCCGCGCCTTCGGACCAGGGTCAAGCTGGTCTGGGATGACCAGTTTCTCTACCTGGCTGCCGACATCGAGGAGCCTCATGTGTGGGCCACTCTCAGTGAGAGAGACGCGACGATCTACCACGATAACGATTTTGAGGTGTTCATCGATGCGGACGGAGACACCCATGGATACTGGGAGTTGGAGGTCAATGCCCTCGGCACGGTCTGGGACCAGTTTCTTGTACGGCCACCCAGGGATGGCGGGGCCTCGGTGACTGCCAGTGACTTGTCAGGGCTGAAAACCGGAGTGATGATCTGGGGCACGGTAAACGACGGCAGGGATCTTGACGAAGGCTGGTCGCTGGAGATGGCCATTCCCTGGTCTGCCCTCAAGCAGGGCGCTCACCGGCGGGCGCCGCCGCGCAACGGCGATTACTGGCGAATGAATTTCTCGCGGGTGGAGTGGAGTGTGGAGGCGGACGTGGAGGGCAGGGGGTATGAGAAGATGGCGGGGCGGCACGAGGAGACCTGGGCGTGGTCACCTCAGGGGGTCGTCGACATGCACTATCCGGAGTTGTGGGGGTTCATTCACTTTTCCGAGATAACCGCCGGCTCCGGCTCGGTGGAGGCCGCCATGCCACCCGAGGAGGAGGCCAAGCGCATCCTGCGTGAGATCTACTATCGACAAAGGGAGTTCAGACGAGAGACCGGGGCCTATACCGTGCACCTCGATTCACTCGGTATCGAGCACCGAATCCTGCGCAATTTCCTGTGGCCTCCCGAGCTGTCGATCGGGGACTATGGATTCGAAGCCTGGCTCGAGGAGGTGATCGATCTGCACGAGGACGGACAGATCAGCCGCTGGGTAATCCGTCAGGACTCGCAAACCCTCAAGGTGAAAACCGAGGATTGATAGCCTCGCCCATCAAGCGCTTGTTTTGATGGTCTCAGGAGAGCGCCGGGCATGCAGCAGGACCATCAGGGACGACAAATCGGCCTGCGAAACTCCGGAAATCCGAGAGGCCTGACCCAGAGAGTGCGGCCGGATCGCGGCCAGCTTTTGCCGACCTTCAGTCGATAGTTGAGCTCCTTCATCCTCATAGTCGAAATCGTCGGGGATGGCCATGCCTTCCAGGCGCTTGAGTTTGTCTACCTCCGTCAACTGACGCTGGATGTAGCCGCTGTACTTGACCTCCGCTTCCACATGTTCGGCGGCCTCTGGCGAAAGCGGTGTTGTCGGAGGCGCGATGCGGACCAGGTCCTGGTAGGTGACATGGGGGCGGCGCAGCAACTCAACCAGAAGAGTCGCCTCCTTGATGGGTGCGGATCCCGCTCGTTCGAGCACCTCTGTAAGCAGCTGTGATGAACGCACTCTGACCTGCTCGAGTCGTTCCAGTTCCGAGCTCACTGCCTGTTTTTTTTGAGTGAAGGACGCCCACACCGCATCCTTGACCAACCCCAACTGCCGTCCCTGTTCCATCAGCCGATAATCGGCGTTGTCTTCCCTCAACAACAGGCGGTATTCGGCTCGTGACGTGAAAATCCGGTACGGTTCCTGCGTGCCTTTGGTGACCAGATCATCGATGAGCACGCCGATGTAGGCGCTGGCTCGATCGAGAATGAACGGTTCCTCTCCCCGCACTCGAAGCACGGCATTGACGCCCGCCATCAATCCCTGAGCTGCAGCTTCCTCGTAACCGGTTGTGCCGTTGATTTGACCGGCAAAGTAGAGTCCAGGTACGCGTTTGGTTTCCAACCAGGGTAACAATTGAGTCGGTGTCGCGTAGTCGTACTCCACGGCATATGCAGGCCGCATGATCTGAGCCCGCTCAAGGCCCGGAAGAGTGCGCAAGATGTCGGTCTGAAGCTCCTCTGGGAGGCTCATCGACAACCCGTTGATGTAGCACTCGTGTGTCCGCAGGCCTTCCGGCTCGACGAACACCTGATGACGCTCACGCTCGCTGAACTTGACGATCTTGTCCTCGATGGAGGGACAATAACGCGGCCCCACACCCGCAATCCGGCCGCTGTACATGGCGGAGCGCTCGAGGTTGTCGCGGATCATCTGGTGGGTACGGGAATTCGTGTAGGTGATCCAACAGGGGACCTGGTCCAGGATGGGCTGATCCAGCTCATACGAGAACGTCCGTGGTGGATGATCTCCGGGCTGAATCTCCATGGCATCGTAGTCGACGGAGCGGCCGTTGACGCGCGGTGGTGTACCCGTCTTCAGGCGTCCGATCTCGAAGCCCAGCCCAATCAGGCCTTCGGAGGCGCGTTCCGCTGAGGTTTCGCCGGCGCGTCCAGCGCTGTAGGTAAAATCTCCGACGTGGATCTTGCCCCGCAGGAACGTCCCCGTCGTCAGGATCACGGAGCGGCCATCATAACGCATGCCACCCTTGAGAACGATACCGGTGACCCTTCCATCCACGATCACCAGTTGCTCCATCATCCCCTGACGGACGTCAAGATGGTCCTGTCCCTCGCAGGCGTATTTCATCTCGAACTGGTAGGCCTTCTTGTCGCATTGGGCCCGCGAAGCCCTCACGGCGGGGCCCTTACTCATGTTCAGGCGCCTGAACTGGATGCCGGAGCGATCCGTGTTGACGGCCATTTCGCCACCGAGCGCATCGATCTCTTTGACGAGGTGCCCTTTGCCGATCCCGCCGATGGCCGGGTTGCAAGACATCTGGCCGATGGTATCGACGTTCATCGTCAGCAGCAGGGTCTGCGCTCCCATACGGGCGGCGGCCAGGGCTGCCTCCGTGCCCGCGTGGCCGCCCCCGACCACGATGACATCATACATCGCGGTTGTCATGCTCCTCTTCCAGTTCCTGCAGCAGCGCTGTCATGACCTCTTCCACCGTCCCGGGGCGCTCTAGCCTCTTCGTCCATTTCCATTGGTCCAGGTAATCATCCGAGCCCTCGAGGCCCTCCTCCATGGCGATGCGGTCAATCTCATCCTGGAAACGGTCCGGCATCTTCGCCGACACCGGCCTGCGGCCTTCGAAAACCCGTACCTGAGCGGGAATCTCACGCCAATACAGTACCTGGTACTCCGCCATAGTGTGCCTCAAACAGTCGTTGTCGCCAGCCTGGGCGACGTTACCGAATCAATGGCTGACGTCGGCGAGCGCCGTTTTGAATGTCCTGATATGTTCGGGCGTGGTGCCACAACAACCACCGACGATGGATGCCCCTGCGTCTACTAGATCGGGCACCAAGGCGACCATGGTTTCGGGTGTTTCGGAGTACACGGGGACCCCTTTCACCAGGGCGGGCATGCCGGCATTGGGAAAGGCCATCATGTGTTTGTCGGTGAGACCGCGCTCCTGGAGCGCTTGGGAAAGCTGCTGGATACCGGTCACGGCGTAGCGCATGCCAGTGTGTTCGGTGCGGCTCTGTTCGGCACCGCAGTTGAGTCCAAAAATAGTGACTGCATCGAGCAGGTTTTCACCGTCGGCCATCTCTCCACCCGCCAGAATGTCCAACAGGTCGGCGGCCGAATGACCCCAATCCGTGCGGTAGATGATGTCCCCGCTCTTGCGGTCCTTCGTGTACTTGTAGGTGAGATTCAGGGCGATCGGCAGGCCGTGTGGTCGCGCGACGTCCACGGCGATGGCGGCCTCCTTGGCTGAGAACATGGTCTCGATGACGAACATGTCGACGCCTTCACCGGCCAAGGTGGCGGCCACCTGAGTGTGGGCCTGGCGCACTTTGTCATCGGGAATTCCGAACACGGTATCGCCGCTGTCGGCCTCGATGGCGCCCGGAGAAGGCCCCAGGCTGCCGGCTACCCAGGCAGGGGAGTCGATCTCCGCAACGGCCTGTTTTGCCAGCTGGGCGGCGCGTGCGGCGATCTGGGAGCTGTCGGCCTCGGCGTCGGCCATCTCCAGGTGCAGTGACGAGGCCACGAAGGTGTTGGTGTGAATGAGTTCGGCGCCAGCATTGAGGTAGGCCTGGTGGATGTCCAGAACGGCGTCCGGGTTGCGCTCGCAGGCGAGGGAACTGTTGGTCAGTTCCACACTGCGGGCGAATAGCTCCGTGCCGAAACCGCCGTCGTAGACGATCGGCTCCGGACGCTGCAATCGCTCCAAAAAGGTCGCTGACATCGGTTAGTCCTCTCGGTGATCAGGCCAGGGTTCGGGGGAGCGGACGGGGGCGCCTCTTGCGCTGCGGTGGAACACCGTCCCCCAGCTCGCCCTGTCGCCAGGCCAAGATGTAGTTGGCGCAGTGTTCGTCTCGACCCATCAGGGCGTCCTCCGAAAGCTTATAGGGCGCGGAATCGCGGTCGATCTTGAAGATCTCTGCCGGCTTGCTGCCGACGGGATCGATGATGCCGCTGTCAGCGCCGGCGGCGACCGCCAGGATGATGAAGACATCATTGATCCACTTGCGACTGGGGATGCCGAAGGAGACGTTGCTGAAACCGCCCGTGATATGGATCTCCTCGCCGTAGCGTTCGCGCAGCGTGCGAATCGCATCCAGGCTGTGCGGGCCAAAGCGGCCATCTACCGAAATCGGGAAGATCAGCGGATCGACGAACAGATCGTCGAGTGCCAGGCCCCTCTCCAGTCCGGCGTCGACCATGCGCGAGGCGTTCGTAACACGATCCTCCGTGTTGCTCGGCATTCCGGATTCGCCTGCGGCAGTGACGATTACGCGAGCGTTGTACTCCACGGCCAGATCGAGCGCATCCAGTCGTTCCAGTGAGGCCGAGTTCAGCATCGGACGCCCGCCCGCAGCATCCCACGCCTTCAGGCCGCTGTGAATGACGTCGATATTCGATGAGTCAACGGACACCGGCACGTCGGTCTCTCCTTGGACGAAGCGCACGAGCCAATCCATCGCTGCCAGCTGGTCTTCCAGTTTGATCGAGATTTCGTCGACGTTGACGTCGAGGTAGTCGGCACCGGCCTCGGCTTGTTTCTGAATCTGTCGCTTGAGGTATTCCTCGCCCTCGGAGGCGCTCGCCGCGTCCCCGGACATCGCCGCCTGGACGGCGACCTTGATGTGCTTCACTCGTCCCTCTTCGTAGTCCTGCGTTTTCTTCGTCGATTCGGAAATCGGCAACTGGCGTTTGTCGCCATCGACGGTGGTGTAGCGTACGACGGCCGTACCGTCGTCCTTTTCACTCACCAGCTTGCCTTTGCGCATGACGACTCGCGTCGTGTGAACGTTTTCGCCGACTATGATGAAGTCGAGGTCGGGATCAGTCAGTTTCATCTGCAGTCAACATCCTATCAATAGTACTGAGCCAGCAGTGATCCGGAAAACTTACTCTTCATTTTTCGGCTTGGCCTGATGGTCATGGCCGAGGAAGGTGTTTCCCCAGGCACTGGTTCCTTTGAGGGAAGAATTCCTGAAGACGACAGGGCGCTCGATCATGGTTTCCTCTTCTCCGTACGGCTTGAGCCGGTCGTAGGCGCGTGCCCAGATGCAATCCTTTTCTCCGATCTCACACTTGCCAAGCCGCGTTCCTCCACACGGACCGTTGCGCTGGTTCTTCACGCACTGGGACTCCGGGCACAGGAAGGCGATATCGGGCAAAGAGCAATCACCGCAATCGCGGCAGTCGAAGGCCGGTACCTTGGCCACCTGCTCGAATGAATGCATCACCTTGCCAAGTTTGTTCCACTTTCTGTTTTCGATGGCCCCGTAGAGCTTGCGGCCGAGCCAATAGGCCAGGGCGCCGGGTTCGAACACCAGGCTATGGACCAGCCGGTTCAGCTTGTAGGTAAGCGGAATCGATAGACGTGAAGATCGCAGGGCGCGCGGGCTCTTCGACTCGGCATAGGTACGGTTGATCTCGTCTGAGTTGACGCCTGAGGCCGAGTCCGGCTCAAAGAAGTAGAACTCCTCATCCCCTGCGTCGTAGGTGAACTCACCGACGAAGTTATGCCAATCGGCATCACCAAACTGATCCTGGATTTCCAAAACGCGAGCGAAATCCTGGTACGAGACGTGGCCTCCGAGATAGACTCCGTCGAAGCCGAGGCCCTTGGCCACGGCACACTGCTTGGCGGCGAACTCGAGAAAGAACGCCTTGCCCTTGTCCTCTGAGACGGCCTGTTTGTCGGTCAGCGCCAGCAGCTCGTCGGTGACGACCACACCCGGTATGCGCCCGGAGTGGAAGTAGCGGCTGGCCGGACCACTGAGGATGTAGACGTTGGCCAGCACCGGGGCCTGCAGCTGCTTGAGCTTCATGTAGCGCAACAGCTCGTCCATCTTGCGCGCGTTGTAGCCGATCTGGTTGATGACGAAGTCGGCGCCGGCGGCGATTTTGGCGGCCAGTTTGAAGTACTGCGGCATGACTTCGCGCTCGTAGGGCTTGAAGTTGTTGACGGCTGCCCCGAGCACGAAACCGGTCTTTTTCATTCTCCCCCTCTTCTTGCCGCGCACGCTCACGGTTTCCAAGCCGGCGTTCATGTCCGAGAGCATACGTAACAGGCCGACCGAGTCGATGTCGAAGACGCCGGCGGACGTTCCCTGAAAGCCGTCGATGGGGTAGTCCCCGGAGAGCGCCAGGACGTTATCGAATCCCTGGCTCGCCAGCTGCCATGCCTTGCTCTGCAGGCCGTTGCGATTCCAGTCCTTGCAGGAGAGATGGATGATCACCTCCTGATCCAGCGCCTGAAGCTCTTGGCCCAGGGTCTCAGCGCTGAGAACGGCGTTGCCCCCGGGGTTGTCGGTTATGCTGAGGACGTGGATGTCGGGATGACGCGCCAGGTTGCTGGCCAGCTCCAGCACGCGGCCTCCAGCACGTTCGGTGATGACCCCGCGCGAGTTTACCAGTTCGACGGCGTTGATGAAGGAATTCTGCTGCGCCAACAGGTGGCGCAGAGAATGCCCGTCCTCGACGGACGGGGCCGGATCGTCCGCACTCATGCGGCGCTCCCGGCCAGAGGGGCGTCGCAAATGTGTGTCGGCATCGGCTTGAACTGACAGCCCTCCACGAAGATTTCGAAGAAATCCGGTGTCGTCTCAAGCTCGATGTGTTCGATACTCTTGACCGTTTCTTCGAGGGCGGCGCGCTGGTTCCGGTCGAGCAAGATCTCGCGGGCCCCCTGCACTGCTGCGTTGCCCACCTTGACGATGCGGTCCTCGGGAACGGCGGCCAGGAAGCCTATTTCGATGGCATGGCCGATGTCGATATAGTTGGCGAAACCACCTGCCAGGTAAAGCCGCGTCACGTCGGCCGGGTTGATTCCGAAAGCCCTCATGACGATGAATTGCCCGCAGTAGTTGGCGGCCTTGGCCTGCGCCAGATTGCTGGCATCCTCTTTGGAGAAGGTGATTCCGTGTTCGGGGATCAGCATCATCTCAAACTGCTTCCGGTCCGCGGAGAAAACACCCATCTCCGTCATCACATCACGGCGGCGCAGTTGGGCGAGCAGGTCGACAAGACCCGAACCGCACAGGCCCTCGGGGGCGATGTCGCCGATGGTGTGGTAGTCGACCCTGCCGTCTTCGCCGATGGTAACGGATTCGATGGCGCCGTCATAACCGGGCATGCCAAACTTGACCAGGCCTCCTTCGAAGGCCGGTCCCGCCGGACACGAGGCTGCCATCATGCGGCCCTGTTTGCTCACCACGACTTCCGTATTCGTGCCCACGTCGACGAGCATGATTACCTCGTCATCCTTGCACGTGTCCATGTCGAGGGCGACGAGATCGGCTGCCGTGTCCGCGCCGACGTGACTGGCGATCAGGGGCAGTCCGTAGATCTTGGTCCTCAGATTGGCGCGAAGCCCAAGACGTCGGGCGTCCTGTGCCAGGGCCGTGTGTGGCCGCTGGCTGGCGAGGAATTCCTCTTCGATCGTGGATTTGTAGGGTTTCTGCCCGATCGACTGGACGTCCATTTTGAACAGGATTTCACGCATCGTCGAATTGCCGGCAACGACGATCTCGTAGACCTCCTGGCGCCTGAAGCCGTGTTGCTGACCCATCTCCAGTATTTCTTTGCTCACCGCGCTGGAGATGGCTTTCTGCAGCTCCCCACGATGTTTGGCGTCGTAGGAGATACGGTTCATGACATCACTGCCGCCAAAGCGCTGCGGATTCTCGAACGAGCTGACATGGATGCTGCGGCCCGTCTCCAGGTCGACCAGATCCATGACCACGGTCGTCGTGCCCAGATCGATGGCCACTCCGTACACATGCCCTCGGTATCGATCGATCACCTCGCCGTCGTAGAGAATCTCTTCGCCGACACGAGTGACCATCGGCGCCATCACGACGTTCTTGTCGCGTCCGAGCGTCAGGATCTTCGGCTTGCGACGCAGCGGTGAGAATTCGACCTCGAGGTCATCGCGCTCGATGGTGGCCTGACAGGCGAGTCGATAGCTGTCTTTGAGAAACGACTCCGCTTCGGTGCGGTGGGACAAGCTCTCCATGCCTTTCTTGATATCGACGACGCACTCGTGGCAGTGGCCCGTGCGATAGCAGGAGGTCGGTACCTGAACGGCCAGCTCGTCGGCGTAATCGAATATCGTTTTGCCCACATGAAGGGGGCGTTCGATGTCGTTGTGGGCGACCGTCGGCATTAGCTCGAATCGCGTTTCGCATCGCGCTCGGCGGCGGCCTGCTTCTTGATCTTAGTGATCTTGGCTTTGGCCTTGTCGTAGGTGTCCGGGTCGGACTCCCAGGCGTCACGGTAGTCGAAACCGCCATCGTGACCACACAGCTGGAGCTCCCCGTCCGGACGGGGAGGGCGCTGATTGCGGCATTGGATCTTGGCCGTGCACTCGTCGAAGCGATTGCGGTAGGGGCAGCGTTCGCTGGCTTGCGCGTCGGCATGCGTTACCATGTCGGAGAACAGCTCAGTGATGCGATCCAGCCGCTTCTGGTAGTCCTCTTTGTCGATCTCGGGCATCGCCAATATCTCGTGGGCAGAGAGTGTAGTTAGCCGGCTGCGGCTGTCATCAGGTCCTTGGCCAGGGAGACACAGGCAAGGGCATCCTTGCCGTAGCCGTCGGCGCCCATGTCGTCGGCGAATTCCTGGGTTACCGGAGCGCCGCCGACCATGATCTGGACATCATCGCGCAGGTCGGCGTCGATGAAGGCCTCGATGGTCTTGCCCATGTTCGGCATCGTCGTCGTCAACAGCGCCGACATGCCCATCAGCGGTGCACCGTGCTCCTCAATCGCCTCAATGAATTCATCCTCCGAGGTGTCGACTCCGAGGTCGTGGACTTCGAATCCGGAGCCGCGCAGCATCATGATGCACAGGTTCTTGCCGATGTCGTGCAGGTCGCCTTTGACTGTCCCCATGACGACGGTGCCTGCTTTCTCCACGCCTGAGGCAGACAGGATCGGTTCGATGTAGGCCATCCCCGCCTTCATGGCGCGGGCGCACGCGAGGACCTCGGGTACGAAGATGAAATTCTCGCGGAACTTGATGCCGACGATGCCCATGCCGGCGATGAGGCCGTCATCCATGATTTCGACCGCTTCGATGCCCTCGTCCAAGGCTTGCTTGGTGAGCTCGTCGACGACGCCGTTGTCTCCCTCGATCAAAGCGGCAGCAATGTCCTGCATCGACGGGCGAACGCTTGCGAACAAGGTAATGTTGCGCTCAAGCTCATCCGGGCGTTCGATAAACTCCTCGATTTCGTACTGAATGGTCTCGTTCGCAATATCTGAAAGCTCTGCCATTACCGATCCTTCCTTCTGTCCGGTTTCCGTGTTATCACTCAGTTGGTGTGTTCCGCGTGCCAGTCGCGGACAGCCTTCGGAATCTCCTTCAAGTTTGCAATCGAGGTCTGTAACGGTATCGCACACTCCGGCCCCACCAGGTTTACGCCCGCATCCAGGTTCTTGTAGACTTCCGCCCTGACCGCCTCCGGGCCTTTGGAGTACAGGGTTTCCGGATTGTTGATGTTGCCGACGAGGGAGATCTTGTCCCTGACGATGTCCATCGATTCGGGGGGCTCATTCTTGGAATCGTAGTGGAAGGCGGCCATCCCGGTCTCGGCTATGAAACCCATGCGATCGACGGTGCGACCGCAGATGTGGAGGATTATGGGAAGCGGGATCTGATCGACGAATTCGGTATGCATGTCTTTCAGATAGCGTTCGTAGTACTCGCCGCTAACCAGGTCACCGGTGGCGTGGTCGGGCAGGGTCACCGCGTCGGCGCCCGCCTCCAACTGTGCCACCCCGAAATCGATCGTCACCTTCTTGAGGGCGTCGAGGATGGCCTTGGTGGCATCCGGATCATCCAGAGAAAGCAGCAGGAAGGGCTCGACCCCCATTCCGTGATAGGCCAGAGACCACGGCCCCATCGTCTTGCCGATGATGGCCACCTCGTCACCGTACTCCTTCTTGAGGATACGGATCGCATCCAGGACACACTTGGTATCTGGGTGGGTGAGCAAATTGGAGGGGATCTTGATGTCCTCCAGCTTTTCCCAGATCGGTTCGCGCATGCGCACGGTAGGCCAATTGTCCTTCTGCTCCCACTGGATCTTGCAACCCAGCGCGGAAGACTCCTGGATGATCGTGAACACCGGCATGATGGAGTCGAAACCGAGTTCGGTGTACCCGGTAGCGGCCAGCCGCGCCATCAACTCCGGGTCGCGGTTGGCATCGGGAAAGGGGGCATCGACCAGATCCATCAGCTCCACCGTGGCCACCGACGTCGGGTTGCAGATAGGTGTGCGATCGACGGGTTCGCGCTTCAACGCCGCCAGAACACGCTCGAGGCCAGTCATGGGTTTCACATCGGCCATTTCAGTTTCATCCTCTCAGTTAGGTCCAACCAACAGGGCTCAAAATACTCGAGCATTTACGATGGACACCCCAGAATTTTCCCCGAAAGAAACAACCCACCGGGTTGTTTCTTTAAAACGACACGCCCACGGCGGGTCGTTCTATTCCTGTTGACTGGGGGCAGCAAGAACGCCTTTTGATGCCGATTGCTCCTGTTCGCGTATTGCCTGCCGCACGTTGATCGCACGGGGGAGAAGCAGGCCCACCAGCACGTCATGGTCGTGGCCACAGGAAAAACGCATGCTGTTGTCGTCCGTGGCTTCCATTTCGCTGAGTTTCACCAGGCCGCCGGCTATCGCGTTGATCCTGCGCTCTACTTTCTCGTTGGATTCCGCCGCCGTGACCCGGTACTGTCCGTTGCCTTCACTCACTACGGTGATTTCGGCGTCAGCCTTCTTGTCGAACGTCTTCATGGGTTTGGGCACGGGCTCCTGCTCAGTCGGGATCTTGCAACTCTCCAAGAACACCCGTCTGATGGCGGCGAAATGTCTGGTGCCACATGGGAACCATACCAAATGGCCAGCAGGATCCGCCGTCGTTTCCATCCCACCGAGACAGACCATGGTCTCGACGAGAAATCTCATGCGTTCGTCCGAGCCTTCTCTTTGGCTGTAGGTCTTGACGAGGAAACGAGGTCCGTGCTCTGTCTGTTGCTCATACAACGCGATTGATATGTCTTCAAAATGCTGGTCCATCGAGACCAGTTCGATTCTCATTCCGATGTCGGTGATCTGTCCCATGACGAAACCTCTCGATTCTGGGGTATTCGAATATCCCTTGACAATGCCTGAATAATAATGGTAATATGACTGATGGTCAGACCTTTCGCAACGGAAATTGTCAGTCGACTACTGAGGTTTTGTTACTATTTGTTATAACTGTCATATTAATGAATGACTTAGGTACCAATACCAGGATCGAAAGCGCAGCCGAGCAACTGCAGCCGATCGAGCGCAGCTCGGTCAGCGATGCCATCGTGGAACAGATCATCAGCCTGATTTCGCGATCGTTGCTCAAGTCCGGTGACCGCCTTCCGTCTGAGCGAGAGTTGTGTAAACGATTCGGCGTGGGGCGGACCTCCGTGCGCGAGGCACTCCGTTCGCTGACAACGATGGGCATCGTTGATGGCAGGGTTGGAGAGGGCACGTTCGTAGCTGACAACCGGCAACACCTCGGGCGAACCCTGCAGTGGGGGATGTTGCTTGATGGCAACGATGTCGAGAACCTTGTCGAGACCCGGCTGATGCTCGAATCCAACACCGCGTTCTGGGCCGCGACGCGCGCTCGGGAAGAAGACCTGGAAGCGATCGCGACCCACCTCCAGGGGATGGAGGGAAGCGTTCTCAGTTCAGAGCTTTTTCTCTCGTGTGACCTGCGCTTCCATCTCGAAATAGCCAGTGCCACCCAGAATCCGATTCTGCAGCGACTGGTCAGCACGACCAGAGGCTACCTGCAGGAATGGATAAAGGGAAGTTTGAAGACGCCCTCAGGAAATGCCGTTGACCGCGCGAGGCTGTCCGTCGAGGAGCATCGAGCCATCCTCAAGGCGCTGGTCGCCCGGGAGGCGGAAGTGGCTCGTGAGGCCATGGCGGACCACATCCTCTCGAGCAGCAAGGATCTGCGCGCCCACATATAGAATTTCTGACGATCAGGGAGGATGTCAGGATGCTCTCATCCATCAATCAGGGTTCTGTTGATGAACTCCGTGATGTCCTCGATTTTGTCGAGTTCGGTGAAGAGCAAGCTCTGACCGATTCGGGTCGTCAGATCCTGGATCTCCTCTTCCAGTTCGAATTCCGGCATGTGCCCGGCAGCTGCACTGAGCAAGAGGCAGCCAAAATCCCTGACCGAGTTGCGTTCGACTTCCGCCTTCTTGGCGTAGGTGATGAGTCTGAAGTAGGACATCCAGAAGACATTGATGCCTTCCAGGTATGCCGCCTTCTGCGGGGCGTTGAGGATCGCCTTCAGGCACAGATCACTGGCGTAAAACGCCGCGTCGAAGGAGGGATGGCCGTAGTGAGCCGTGGCGAAGTCGACGAGGAACACCTGGCCCGAATTGACCCAGACGTTTCGCGGCCGAAGGTCTCCGAGGACGAGTACAACGGCCTCCTTGGTCAAGGCACGTGCCTGGGCCTCGATTAATTTCTGCTGCTCCGGGTAGTCGGGGATCATGGCCTTGTAGAGAGGCTCTATCCGCAACTGTTCGAAAGGCTTCGTCGATTTGAACTGGGTCTTGAGGGCTTTTGCCCTCTTGGTGTGGTTGTGCACGGTGGCCAGCAGTTCCCCGCACTGAGCTGCGATCTGCAGGTCGATCTTTCCGGTAGCGAGTTCGTCCTCCCAAAGTGCCGCTTCGCGTGGAGGAGCGTCGGACACGAGCACAAAATTGGTGCGGTCCTCGAGATGCACTTCCGGAATGATGTCCGGAGGCAGAATCTGAGACAGCACCTCAATGCAGCTTTTCTCCTGGAACACCCGCTTGCGATCCAGAAACATCCTGCCTCTGGTGTTGGCGCGGGAACGTGCCTGCTTGACGATGAGCCGCTTCTGCGTGGTTACGACTCTATAGATGATGTTCTTGACTCCGTCACCCACGGGCTGGACATCGGTGACATGCTCGCCCTGGACGATGATCTTCTTGCGCCGCAGGTAGGGAGGTACGGATTTCTTGTCTAGATTCATAATCGGATTCTACAAGGAGTTCAGGTTTATGAGAGGTTCAGCGAGTGTGCGTTCGAAGGTGTCGACTTGCTGGGCCGCATGGTAGGAACTGCGCACCAGTGGCCCCGATTCTACGTGGCCGAAGCCGATGCGGCGGGCAAAAGCGCCCAGCTCGTCGAATTCGTCCGGATGGACGAAGCGGGCGATCGGCACGTGCTTGGCTGACGGGCTCAGATACTGGCCAACGGTGAGGATGCTACACCCGACTTGCGCCAGGTCGGTGATTGTCTGCTCAGCCTCCTCCATCGTCTCTCCAGCTCCGAGCATTATTCCAGACTTGGTAGGAGCGCTGCCGTCGATCCGCGCTCGTTCCAACAGATCCAGTGAGCGCTGATATTTCGCCTGCGGCCTCATCGAGGTATAGAGCCGGGGCACCGTCTCTATGTTGTGATTGAGAATGTCGGGAGCTGCCGCGAGGACGACGTTCAGGGCGTCCCAGTTTCCCTGAAAATCCGGGATCAAGACCTCGATCGTGGTCTCCGGGCAGAGTCGGTGAACCGCCTCCAGGGTGTGAGCGAATATCCCAGCCCCGCCATCCTCCAGCTCATCTCTGTTGACGGAGGTTATGACGGCGTGCCGAAGATCTAATTTGGCTATCGCCTCGGCGACGCGTTCAGGCTCTCCTTCGTCAAGCCATGTCGGCCTCCCCGTTTTGACCGCACAAAAACCACAGCTCCGGGTGCACACATCGCCAAGAATCATGAAGGTTGCGGTGCGGCTGTCCCAGCATTCGCCCATGTTCGGACAATGGGCGCTCTCACAAACCGTGTTGAGATTCAATGACCGCATCAAACGCTTGAGCTCGAGGTAATTCCTCGATCCGGGCGCCTTTACCTTCAGCCATTCAGGAAACGGTCTTTTGGGGTTGTTATTCATAACGTGTTGATAACATTTACCTTGCGAATTGTTTTCCCGATCCAGCAGCAACGCGATATCGATGATATAGCAGCAATCGACAGCGCCAAAACTAACTAGCGCTCACCAGCGATTCAAGGCAGCAATGGCTGAATGGATGGAGTGCGGTTTCCTATCTTGTTTAATTACAAAGGGTTAAGCTTTTGTGAGACGGACGTACGACGGATCAGTCACTGAGATGTCACCGAATCCGCTGTGGCCGCGACGGACTCATCGTCGTCATCGACGGACTCATCGTCGTCATCGACACCGATTTCACGGCGGCTGAGGTAGCTCTCGTAGTCGTGGGGAGAGGAGAGTATCTCGACGGCGCGTTGGATTTGAGGGTCCATGGTGACATCGTAGCGGTGAGCACTCCAGATACCGAGGTTCTTCTCGAGAATGTCGTATGTCAGTCTCCATTCGATCAGTTCCTCATTCGCTTCCCAGTGGTTCTCCTCGATCTCCTCGATCTCCTCACGGAGTCGGCGCATCGGCTTCTTCAGGTCATCCAACGCCTCTTCTTCTTCCAGGTGTTGACTCAACCCCTCCAGGCGTTTCTCGACCTCGCTCACGTACTCGAATTCCCGCTCCTCCGTGAAGTCCTTGAAATCATCGAGCGTTGACTTGTCGGCAACGAAGTCTTCCGTGATTTCGGGGTGGTCCACGTGGTACTGTCTGGTGTACCGAAAGAATTTGCTGTCCCAAGTGCGCCAGCCATCCAGCTGCGAATAGAGCGGGGTCCGTCGACGTCGATCCATGGGAATATCCGGGGTGACGCCACCGGCCCCATGGGCGATGCGGCCGAGGATTTTGGTACGGAACTCTCTGTCAGCGAGTGCGACCAGGGTGGAATCTTTGCGCATGCGCTTGTCAATCGATCGTCCGCTGGGCAAGAAATAGGCCGCCATCGTCAGTTTGAGTTCGGCTCTGTCACCGATCGGGACGGTCTGTTGGACGGACCCCTTGCCCACCGTCGGTCCGCCAATGATGAGGCCTCGATCCCAGTCCTGAACGGCTCCCGAGACAATCTCGGATGCGCTCGCGGAGTGTCCATCGACAAGGATGATCAGGGGGAAGTCATCCTCTAGCATCGCTTCGTTTCGGGTCACGTATTTGGTCGTGTCCTTGAAGGCCCGGCCGGCCGTGAACACGACCAGTCTATCCTTGGGCAGGAACAAATCGGCCGTCTTGACCGCCTCATCGAGATACCCACCGCCGTTTTGTCGCAAGTCGAAGATCAAGCTCCTGCCGCCTGCGGCCAGCACGCTCTTCAAAGCCTTTCGAACCTCGTTTGCAGAGTTTTTCTGAAAGGCGCTGAGTTTGATGTACCCGGTGGAATCAGCCAGCAGGCCATAGTAGGGGACGGACTTGATCTGTATTACCTCGCGCACGATGGTGATGTACAGCGGTTCATCGTGACCCGCCCGCTCGATCGTCAACGTGACCGGTGTGTTTTCGTCGCCACGCATCAACTTGGCGGCGTCACTCGCCGTCATGTGGGTGGTGACACTGTCGTCGATGGCCGTTATGAGGTCGCCGGAGCGAACCCCTGCCCTGGCGGCAGGGGTTTCATCGTGCAATAAGGAGGACACCGCGATGGCACTGTCAGGGTATACGACCTGAATACGGAAGCCAAGGCCGCCGTACTTTCCCCGGGTGTTGATGAGGAAGTTGTCCAGGTTGAGTTTCTCCAGGAACACGGTGTCCGGGTCGAGGACGGACATCATGCCACCGATGCCCGCGCGGATGAGCGTGTCAGGCCCAACGGAGTAGAACGCCTTGGTGTCCACCTCACTTGTGATCGCCTGCAGGATCGACATGTTGGTGTTCCAGTCAACGGCGTCGGAGGTAATGTCGTAATCGGAAGCAGGATCAAGGGTGTGGAAAATCCCCCTAACTCCAGCCTGCATCAGGGTGTCAGGAGAGACCTCGTCTATGTAATAGTCGCGTATGTGTTGGACCACTGGTATCAGATAGGTCTTGAACTCATCCTTCGTGGAGCCTGACGCGTCGACTCGGTTGTCACCCGAGAGCACGGCTACCAGACACAACACCGTGGCCATACCGCCTTTCATCCTCACCCCCTGTATTGTTGTTGATTGGTGGATAACCGGATCACCACGGAGTAGTCGTTGACTGCTGCTGCCAGCTGGTTTTGGGAACGGAAGTGACCATAAAACACAAACTTAGGTATCTGTGTCTACAGCCGCAACGGGGCTCGGCAACGCGCCCGGAACGGTTGGATCAACCGATGGCTGGTCAGCGGCGCCTGCAGTGAAGGGGCGCAGGTGCCGATACCGAGAGAGCAACTGCTGTTGCAAGGATTCAGCGCAAGTCGTGTATGTATTGACATTTACTAAATGAGAGGCTAAATTGGCGGCCAGTACTATTATGGAATTTTTCGAGACAGAATCACCCTTCCCTGCGCTCAGGTAGACCCTCCGCACCATGCCGAGAAAACGTGTTACTTTCATAGTAATTCCGCCAAATGACGGGCAGGTTCACGAGTTCAAGTTCTCGACGAAACTGTTGTTGTTGCTAGGCGTTTTCTGCCTCGCCTTCGTCGGCGCCCTATGCTACTACTCACTCGGGTACTACGCACACACCGAGGAGCAGGGCATCATCGCGTCTTTACAGGAACAAAACGCGGTCCTTGTCGACGGTTTGGAGCGGAACGAAAAAGAGATCGATGAGATGGTTCAGGCGATGAAGGCGCTTGCCGTGGACGACCAGATCCTGCGCAATCTGCACGACATGGATGTCCTCACGGAAGATGATCGCATGGGTGGTAGGGGAGGAGGGCTGGAAGACCTGCCCGACGACTACACTCAATTGTCTCCGGCCAAACGGCGCCTGCTTGAGGACATCAGTTCGCGTATCAACCGGCTTCAGATCGAGACAAAACTCCAGGAAAGCAGTTTCGAGGTAATCCGTGCGAACTTCCTGAAGAGTGAGAAGAACAGGACGACCCTGCCGAGCATCGCGCCGGTTCCCAGGGATTGGACCTGGGTTTCCTCCGAGTTCGGCAAGCGCGAAGATCCGTTCACCGGGCTTCCAATGCGCCACAACGGCATAGACTTCGCGGGGCGCAAGGGGACCCCCATCTACGCCACGGCGGACGGTGTGGTGGTCTATTCTCGCGACAACAAGACTAAACTGGGCAACGCCATTGTCGTCCGTCATGATGCCCAAGGGGTCAACGACGATGGCGAGTTCTTTACGGTTCCCGGTAAGTGGCGCACCGAATACGGTCATCTCGAGCATCGGCATGTAGAAAAGGGCGACCGTGTCAAGCGCGGAGATGTGATCGGGACCATGGGCAACAGCGGTCGCTCCACGGGTCCCCACCTGCATTACGCAGTCCGGCTTCAGAAGCGACTTCGCAGCGCTGACGGGGGGTATGTCGATCCCTCGCTTCACCTTCTCGACTGGGAGAGCGACGATACGATAACGAATTGGATGGCAGCCAACACCGGGGAGTGAGTGGGGAACGAATAGTTTGCAGCGACTTCACCTGGCCGGCTGGCGATTCTTTCGCGAGCCGGCTTTTGTTGTAGTAGAAGAGGGACACACGGATGACTGACACCATCGTCGCCAAGGTCGCGGCCGTCATGGATGATACGACCTTGGTGTTGAATGCCGGGAGCCAGATGGGGGTTAAAGAGGGCATGCTGTTCGATGTCGTTGCCCAACACCAGGAAATCACCGATCCGGATACCGGCGACAGCCTGGGGCAGTGGGAGGTGGCGAAGGCGCGCGTCGTGGTAACGCATGTGCAGGAGAGGATGAGCACGGTGCGGTCGTCATTGACGGCTCAGGCCGAAACCTCCGGCACCTTGAGCACGCTCATGGTGCGCCATTCATTCGGTCTCTACGGCGAACGCGAGGGCAACCGCAACGCACTCGACGTCCGTACCAGTGGCATGGCCGGTCGCCCAGCCGTAAAGCCGATAGAGGTTGGCGATCTTGCGCGTCGTGTGGAACTGGCTGACCTCATGGAGTCAGCCGAACAACCAGCTACTGACAAGCCGGAAACCGGCGGCAGCGCGCAGGACCTGCCGTCGACGACCTACGACACTTTGCAGGAGTCCGGCGAGAGCAAGGTCGAAGCTGAGACTCAACCACCCGCAGATAATCAATCATCTTCCGCGTGATTTCTCGCATGCACCGCATGCGCGTTGACGTGTGTTCGGGGAGGGGAGGCCTGCTGCCGCTCGCTCTTTGCGTGATTCTGTGCTGCTTGCTCGGATGTGCCCGGTACTCGACCAGTTCCGGGTTGATCGGTGGCATACGAAGCGTGGCGATCCCCCTGGCTGAGAACGACACCGCCGAAGAGCGCATCGCCGACCTGCTGAGTGAAAGGACGACGGACGGTTTTGCTGAAGATGGCAGGTTGAGGGTTGTGGACGAGGGAAGCGCCGATGCGGTGCTCGGCCTGCAGTTGCGGCGCATCGTCGATCGACCGTTTACCTACACGGCGGCTGAGCAGACTGAACAGTACCGCATTCAGCTCTTCGTTACCGCCGCCTTGACGAGGAGTTCGGATCAGAGCGTGCTGCTTGAGCTCGAGGAGCTATCGGGTTGGGGGACCTATGACGAGGGGTTGCCCGATGAGGATGGCAGGGATCCGGCAATCGAGGCAGCATTAGGCATGATCATCGAGGAAATCGTCGACCGCATGACGGCCAGCTGGTAGCGATCAGTCCACGGCGTCCGGATTGCGACCCAGTACGAGTAACAACACCAACACACAGACGGCCCCCAAACCAAGCCCGGTATAGGCCGACCAGAGCGCCGAGCCGAGGTAGCCGCACAGGGCGGCGATCCCCATGGTGCAGACGGCATAGGGTATCTGCGTCCGTACGTGATTGAGGTGATCGCAAGATGTGGCCGCGCTCGCGAGCACGGTGGTGTCGCTGATCGGCGAGCAATGGTCACCAAAGATGGCCCCATCCAGTACGGCGGCTGCGACCAGTACAACGATGGGAAGCCCCCCCAACTCGTGAGCGAGCGGAATCATGGTAGGAATCAGGATGGCCATCGTCGTCCATGAGGTGCCGATGGCGAAAGAGACAACCGAAGCCAACAGGAACACCAGCAGGGGCAGGGTGGTGGGTGGAATCTCAGCGCCCACGGCACTAACAAGGTAAGCGGAGGTGCTCACTGCGTTACAGGCTTCCTTTATGGCCCAGGCCAGCGTGAGGATCGCCAGGATGGTCACCATGTGTAGAGCGCCGCTTCTCCCACCGCCCCAGCTTTTCAAGGCCATCATGGGGGTGATGGGCCGGTGCCCATCGGACGCTCGGCGAGTCAGGGCGATGGCGAAGGCCAACGCCGTGCCTGCCAGGGATGCCAGGAACATGACCTTGGCTCCCTCAGCATTTCCGAAAACGATGGTCCAGTAATCCCGGCTCCAGAAGGCGTGATGCCGGCGCGCCTCTTCCACTGCCGCAGCGTGCCAGCTATCCAGATGCATCCCCGCGATGACACCAGCGATGACACAGGCAACCGGCACTACGGCGTACGCCCAGTGTGGGTCGACGCCGGGTTGGGCAGAGAGGCCCTCGATTTGAGCGCTCTCGTCGGTCGTGTTCACGCCCGTCATGGAGTCACCGGAGTGAGCCCGACGTTCCGCCCGCAACATCGGTCCGAAATCGCGCCGCAGCAGAATGGAGGAGGCGACAAACAGGAGGGTCAGCAGACAGTAGAAGCGGGACGGCAGCGCTCTCAAAAATAACTCATAGCCGGAAACCGCTGACCCCGTGCCAGCCATGGCCTCGCCGAACAAACCGACTTCGTAGCCAATCCATGTGCTGATCAGGGCAACCCCAGCCACAGGTGCTGCCGTGGAATCGACGATGTAGGCGATCTTCTCGCGCGAAATGTGGAAGCGCTCGGCAACCGGTCTCATCGTCGTTCCGACCACCATGGTGTTGGCGTAGTCATCGAAAAAGATGGCCAGTCCCATGGCGAAGGTGGCCAGACGTGTCGACCGCGCGCCTTCAGCCCGGCGCGCCAGCGCCTGAGCAATTCCCTGGGTACCCCCGGCCAGAGACACGACACGGACCATGCCGATGAGGCTTACCGTGAAGAACAGGACGAACGGCTGGAAGCTGGAATTCAGAGGCTGCCAGATAAACTCGGCGAACGCACGGTGCACGACGGCCGCCGGCAGCTGCAGCGGCGGTATGGTCGAGACCAGACTGACTGCCGCCGTGCCCACCACCGCCGTGGAAAGGCCCAGTATCAGCCTGCCCGTGAATACGGCCACGAGAACGGCAGTCAACGGGGGGAACAGCGCCCAGCCGCTGACACCGTCGAGTTCCGGCAGCGAAACGGAGATGCCGCAGCTGATCAGGAGGGCAAGAAGGAAGCGTACTGAACGGGCCGCCACGATGAGTGCCTGCTTTTATTCGGCAGCGGCCGCCATGACTTCGTCCTTTGGCGCCGTAGACATCTCGAGCTTGAAGGCCAAGAGGTACATGACGATGCAGCCAACAAGCCACCATACGATCTGCCAGATCCACAAGCTGGGGATGCCGAACGACCAGGCATTGGGGTCGGCTTCATTGCCCAGGACGGCGAAGGGGCCGATGGCGAACAGGAACCAGACGATCGTCAGGGTCCAAATTGGTTTACGCCATCGGCGTTTTTGAGGTGAGAGTTGAGTATGGCCGTGGATGAAATCGTGATAGCCGTCACGCCGGGAGATGGATTCACGGTCGCGAGGTTGGGTAAACGCGGAGACGATTACGGTGAAGCCAAGATTGAACAGGATGCCCCAGCCGGCACTGTGGATGGTAAGCGGATAGCGGCCAATACCGATCAGGTCGCCGAGCTGGGTGGCGTAGGTGAAGGTGACGGCCGTAACCCCGGCAATTAATCCACAAACCACACCAGCCGGAGTGAAGAAGCGGATGTAGCAGATGCCCAGCAGTGCCGGCCACATCTGAAAGCCATAGGAGACTGCTGCTCCTCCCAGCAACACCAGCAGATCGCCGCTCGACAGACCCACCATCAGGGCCGCGGACACGATCAGGGCGACGCTGACACGGCCGACGGTGACCTGCGCACGGTGGGATGCTTCCTTGTTGAAGAAGTGCTTGTAGAGGTCGCGGGTAATTATGCCGCTGGCCGTCGACATGTAGGCTGCCCCTGTCGATTGCATCGCCGCCAGGGCGCACACGGCCAACAGACCGACCAGCCAGGGAAATCCCGAGGACAAGCTGTCGATGAGATAGGGCACCAGATAGTCAGAGATCGGCTTGCCCTCGCTGTTCAGCGGAAGGCCCAGTTTGGCAACACCCGACAGGATACCACGATCGCTGATGGTGCCGGCCAATCCTTGAAAGGCAGTGAAAAAAAACATGATGCCTCCGATCACCAGCGACGAGGCGAAGACTTGCTGCAGAGGAAAGGGCCGAGGGTCCTTGTTGGCGAAGGCCCACATGGAAAAGGCGGGCGCCGACTGGATGCCCATGAGTGCGAACATGTAGGTCAGGATCATCATGCCCGTCCAGGGGCCGCCAGCAGCGTCCCAGAACATGACGCCGGTACGCTCTAAGAAGGAGGTTGATTCGGGCCTCGTGGGTATCGCCACCATGTCTTTGCTCTCCCGGGCAAGACCGGCCAGCCCCATCTTGAAACTCTCCCATCCGCCCACGAAGTCGAGTGCAACAAACCCGAGGACGACAATCCCCAGCGCCAGCAGGATACACTGGGCGCAGTCGACGTAGGCGACGGAGCGCAGGCCCCCGGAGGCGACGTACAGGAAGACGACGACCGACAGCAGAATGGCGCCCCCTTCGACGGTGCCGACAAAGCTGTCGGCCAGCGCGGTGCCGGCAAGGAGGCGGTTGAACAGAAGGCCGGAGGCGCGTAGCTGGATGCCCAGGTAGGGGATGCTGAAGATCATGGCGACGACGACCGTCAGCAGCCGCATCCAGTCGGTGCGATAGTAGTCGCTGAACATTTCACCAGGGGTGATGTAGCCGAAGCGTTTGCCCAGCAACCACTGACGCTTGAGAAAAATTACGCCTGTCAGGGGTATGGTGATGGCGTAGAAGGAGGCGAAGGCGTAGGGCAGTCCGACGTTATAGATGGTGCCCGGATGACCGACGAAGGTCCAGCCGCTGAAGGAGGTCGCCGTGGCGGCCAGGACGAAGACCCAAAGACTGATCGATCGACCGGCGATAAAATAGTCACTCGCCGTACGCGCCTGGCGTGCTCCCTTCAGGCCCCAGAAAATACAATAGGCCCAGTACCCGAGGATGAAGACGAGGAGCCAGGAAAGCTTGTCCACGTCCTACCATCCACCCCTCAACCGCTCAGCCTTGCCGACCCGGTCCATGGCGATCATGTAGGCTGCCGTTCGCATCGGGACTTCGTGCTGTTTCATCAGTACCACCACGTCGCGGTAGGCCGTGCCCATCATGCGATCGAGTCTCTGATTGAACTCTTCTTCTTCCCAGCTAAACACCTGGATGTTCTGCACCCACTCGAAATACGATCCGGTGACGCCGCCCGCATTGGCGAGGATGTCGGGTACGACGGTTATCTCACGCTCCTCAAGGATGGCGTCGGCGATGGTCGTCACCGGAGAGTTGGCGGCCTCGACGACCATACGGGTTTTGATCTGGTGCGCGTTCTCCTTGGTGATAACGCTGCCCAGAGCAGCGGGTATGAGGATGTCGCAGTCCAGTTCCAGAAGTTCATCGTTCGTCAACTTCTCGCCCGAGCCATAGCTTTTCAGCTCGTTTCTGCCCGCGGTGTATTCCAGCAGGTCGGCGACATCCAGGCCGTCCCCGTTAAAGACTGCCCCTGAAGCATCGCTGACGGCGACTATGCTGGCGCCCTGGTCAGCGAGAAGCTGGGCCGTGAACGACCCGACATTCCCGAACCCCTGCAGCACAACGCGTGCCCCTTGCATCTCGATGCCGACATCCTTGGCGGCCTCGGCCGTGATCACGCTGACCCCTCTGCCGGTGGCTGCCTCGCGGCCCGGGGAGCCTCCGAGCTCTACCGGTTTTCCGGTAACGATTCCGGGAGTATGACCGTAGCGATTGCCATACTGATCCATGATCCAGGCCATGATCTGTGGGTTCGTATTGACGTCGGGAGCGGGGATGTCACGCTGAACGCCCAGAGCAAAGCCGATGCGCGAAGTGAATGTGCGGGTCAGGCGCTCCACCTCCTTCTCGGACATCTCATGCGGGTTGCAGGTGATTCCGCCCTTGGCCCCACCGAAGGGCACGTCGACGAGGGCCGTCTTCCAGGTCATCAGTGAGGCCAGCGATCGGGCCTCATCGAAATCCACCTCCGGGTGGAAACGCAGGCCGCCCTTCATCGGCCCGCGCGCACCGTTGTGTTGGACGCGATAGCCGATGAAGACCTCCAGCTGCCCATCGTCGCGCTTCAACGGCAACTCGACTCTGAGTTCCCGGAAGGGCGTCTTCAACAACAGCCGCAGCTCCTGATCGAGATTGAGAACATCGGCTGCCTTGTCGAACAGCCGATTGGTGTTTTCGAAGTTGTTCAGATGTTCTGCCAAGTGTGTCCGCTTCCGTGAAGGTCTTCCGTGAAGGGTTAGCGCTATGGACGCCGGGAGTTTAATAGCAAGTTGGTAACGAGCCAGTCGCCGGTCCGCTTGCTGAGGGTCCATACGACGAAGCGTTCCGTACTATGAACTGCTGTGCCGAGCTGATGTCGGGCAGTGAGCTTTTCATGAGCCACGGCCAGCGCTTCTGTTCCGCCCGCGCCGACGCTGGCATGGAGGATTTCACGCTCGAGCTCGTAGTCAACGACCTGTAGCCGGCTGTCCAGCCAATCGCTGTACTCGGGTACCCCGGTAAAGAGGATGATCCAGCCGGCGGGGTCGAACTTTTTCTTGGCGTCGATGATGCGGGATTCCAAGTCGAATGATCCGGCTATGGTGCCAGCATTGCCGTCATTCCAAGCAGCGGCATCATCCGCGAGGAATTGCACAATCTCAGGAGACGGGGAACGCGGGCCGGAAAACGGACCTGCAGCACTATCTCCCAGAGCCTGGACCACCGATTGTGCCAGCCATCGATCTTCGATTTTTCTAAACGACCACAGCGATTTGTCCCTGAAGGGCAGGCTGGTTTGAGAGCTCCGATCGATTACATCACCCGAGTCGACGATCGCACCGATCGCCATGTTCTCGAGCACCGTCAGAAAAAGCACACTGCGGACGGTGTCATAGCGATGGGCGGCCAGATCTGCTGCCAAGGCCTCGGTGTAGGTATCAGGATCCTCGTACAGGACCGTCCATCCTACCGGGTCTGCGAAGCCGTTGCCGCTGTAGGCGACGAAGTTCTCGTCGTAGGAAGATCGAATCAGATCGACGTCCCCACGGCGTCGGCCAACCCGGTCTTTGTCGAGGGTCTGGCGGATCAACACCGTTTCGGCAGTCTCGGCGGCTCCAGCCGTTTCAACCCAGAACGGGGACGATGTGACAGTCAATGCGAGGAATAGGAGTGCGAGTCTGGGCATCGGGAATCTAACCACGTGAGTGAATGGTTGGTTTGTAGGGGGGAGGCAGCTGGGAACTACCCCGCTCCGAGCTGACGCAGCGCCCATTTGGCGTAGTACGCCACCGTGGCGTCCTCATCCCCGCGCAACTTCTCGAGTTGAGCACGGCCATCGACAGCCGCCAGGCGGCCCAGCGCAATGATTGCACTCCAACGGACCTCTGCGACGGGGTCCTCAGTGGTCCGTATCAGATCAGGCACGGCGTCGCTGACGCCGGCCTCGCCGAGGATTTGAGCGCAACCGGAGCGCGCCATCGGCTCGGACGACATGAGTCCATCGATCAATTGCTTTTCGACGGTTCCGGAATGCTCCTGCACTTCCACCAGCGATTTTATCGCGTTCAGACGTTGTATCGAGTCGTCGCTGCGCATGGAGGCAAAAAGAAACTCGGTTCCAGTCGGGTCGCCGAGAGTCGTCAATGAAGACGCCGCGCTGAAGCGGACCTGGTTGCTCTTGTCATCGAGAAGCACGGTCAGCGAGGTGTTGACGCCAGGATCTCCGGCCAGACCTAGGGCGCGAGCCGAATGCATGCGCACGTCCGGATCTTCGGATTCCAGCTGGCTCACCAGCTTTTCCCGGGTACCGGCGATGGCGGTTCGCAGGGCTTCCTCGCGGATGCCACGGTTAGCGAGTTCCACCATCAAATCCACGCCGAAGTAGTTGGCCGCCTGCAGGCCTGTTATGGCCGTGGCAGCAAGGTCGTCATCGTCGCCAGAGATCGCCTTTTTGAGCGCTGATGCGCCCGCGTCATCATCCATTTTTATCAGAGCGATCCCGATGTGTAGCTGTATCACGGGATCGGTTTCGATGTCAAACTGCTTCTTCAGTGCCTTGACGGCATCGGCGTTGAATCCCAACTCGCCAACGGCCTCGAGCGCGGCTACACGCTCACCAAATGTGTAGACGTTGGTGATGCAAGCCGACAGACCGGCCGCCGCTGCCTTGTGTCGAATGCGGCCGAGTACCAGCGCGGCCCCCGTTCGCGTTTTCTCCATTTCGCTCGGGAATTCGCGGTAGGCCTTGCCCTTGTAGAGTGCCGGATTGAGTAGCGCCACGAGCTGACGCGCGGCCGGACGACCGATGAGGGTGAGTTCATCCGTGGCCCCCTTCCAGGACTCGGAACCGATGTCGTTGGCAGCGAGTATCTCGATTTGCTCCTGGACTTCCTGCTCCGTGGTGCTGCACCCGAGTCCGCCGGTCAGCGCTACCATCAATGCGACGATGGTTGTAGGGCGTTGGAGGGCTGACGAGGGTAGGCTATTGCCCGGGAAGATGAAGCGAGAATTCCGCATGCGGTGTGGACTCTCCTCGAGAAGGGCAGATGACTACTGAACTAAATACCACTAGTAGTAAAAACGGCCCGTAATGTAAGATGCCTCAGACCAGGGGCGCAAGACGTACGCCAGCTTCCGGGATAGGGACAAAAGCGGTACTTTTGCAGAGTATGAAGTGTGCTGAAATCACTATCCAGGGGACGGCAATGTGAATTGGGTCGACTGGGCCGTTGCGGCGCTGTTGATTCTCCTCTGTCTGAGGGGCTATCAACGGGGGCTGATAGAGCAGCTTTCTACCTTTGTGGCTGTCGGATTGGGGATCCTCGGGGGCCTATACTTGCATCAGGCGGCGGTTCCGCTGCTGCCGGCGATTTCGCAGCCGGAGATTAAACTGGCCGCGAGTTTTGCACTCGTTTTCGGTGGAATCGCCATCAGCGTGCGCCTTCTCGGGCGCGTGCTGCGCGCCGCCATCCACGCCCTCTTCCTCGGTGGATTGGACCGCCTACTGGGTGCCGTCTTTGGTGTGCTCATCGGACTTCAGGTGCTGTTGATTGCGATGCTTCTGGTCAGCAGGTACTTCCCCGACGGCGGGCATTTCCTGCAGGCGAGCAGGTCGGGCCCGCTGCTGATCGATCTGCTCGAACGACTGGAGCCCCTGCTGCCCGAGGATTTCGCCGCGGCGCTGGAGCGTTATGGTGGTATGATTTCTCCCGAGGCGATCGGTGAACAGATCGAAAAACGGGCAGAATCACTCTTTTAGACCAGTGGCAAAGATGTAGGTCGTCGACCAGTTCACGTCTTTGTGCGCCAGCTGCAGTTCGAACAGTTTTTTGATCTGTGCCAATTCGTCGGCTTCGACGTGACGGCGCAGCAGCTTGGCGAAGGTAGGATGCTTGTCGCCGCCGGGACTGAACCAGTTGCCCAGATGGTGCAGGTTGATGCGGCGCGGGATGACGAGACGCTCGACGCGGTGTTCGACCGAGGCAAACCCGGCAACCTCGAGCGCATTATTCAAGTCTTCCACATCCCAGCTGACACGTGGGTTGCTCCCGTCTTCGTAAATCTCCTCTTCAGCGCGCAGCACCCGGTCCCGCAGATCAGCCTCCAACTCGTCCAGGCGAACCAGATCGCAGAGTCGTTGCGCCCGACGGGGGAAGACCTCGGCCAGTGATAGCTGGCCCCCTTCTGCCATGACTTCAAAAACGGCCGGCAATTGTTGATGACCAGATGATGATCCCAGGGCGTTGCGCCCGACAGCGACGTCGAAGCGCACGCCGTCGTTCTCGTCCACCAATAGAGAAGGGAGTTTCGCCACGTCCCCTTCGAGCACGTGAGGACGATCGAGTTCGGTGAGGTGGGTGGCCATCTCCCTGAGTGCGACGGCGCTGGTCTTGTCATGGCACAGGGACCATACGCCTCCGTCAGCGGCTCGGCGCAAGGCCTCCCAAGTCAACAGCCCCGTGGCCCCATTGAGGTCGATGACTCTGTGGTGCCGCTGCCACCTTGCGCGCGCGAACACCCGTTCGCGCACGCGGCCCAGCAACTCGCTGGTGTCACCCTGGGCGCGACGCACCCAGTCGTTGCGATCCTTGTCACTGGGTTGAATCGTGAGACTTTCGGGAGCGACCTGTTCTGCTTCCAGCATCGCTGCCAGCTGTATTTCGCGGCGTCGGGCCACGGTTTCAGCAATCTGCCCTTCGGCGCCCTGTTGGGATGGCTGATAGAACACGCGGCCCTGCAGACCATCCGGCAGGTATTGTTGAGCCACCCAGTGGTCGCGATAGGCGTGGGGGTAGAGGTAATTGGCTCCGTGTCCGAGGCTTTCGCCATCCCGGCTGGCATCCTTGAGGTGGTTGGGTACTTCTTCGTCGCGTTCGCGCTCGACCGCGGCCAAGGCATCAAAGAACGCGAACACCGAGTTGCTCTTTGGAGCAGTAGCAAGGTGGAGGGCTGCCTGCGCCAACGAAAACCGTCCCTCTGGCAGGCCGACACGATCGAAGGTCTCGGCAGCGGCTGAGACCAGTGCCAGGGCCTGGGGATCGGCCGCTCCCACGTCTTCGCTGGCGAACACGAGCATGCGCCGGAAGATGTACTGCGGGTCCTCGCCGGCATAGACCATTTTGGCGAGCCAGTACATGGTGGCATCCGGGTCGGAGCCGCGCAGGGATTTGATAAAAGCGCTGATGGCATCGAAGTGATAGTCGCCTTCCTTATCGTACAGGACGGCTCGTTTCTGGATGGATTCCTCGGCTACCGCCAGGTCGATATGGATGATGCCCCCCTCGCCTGCGGGGGTCGTTTCAACGGCGAGTTCGATCGCGTTCAAGAGGGCGCGCGCGTCGCCATTGGCGATGTCGACGAGATGGTCCAGGGCTTCGGCGTCGATCTCAACTCGCAGATGTCGATAGCCTCTGACATCGCTCAATGCATGCCGGGCGACACGGTAGAGTTCCTCGCTCGTCAATGAGCGGAGTTGGAAGACGCGGCTGCGCGATACCAACGGTCGATTGACCGAGAAGTAAGGATTCTCCGTGGTCGCGCCGATCAGGATGACGGTGCCGTTTTCGACCCAGGGCAGCAGGGCATCCTGTTGAGCCTTGTTGAAGCGGTGGACCTCGTCGACGAAGAGGATGGTGCGCTCGTTGTGCAGGTTACGGCGTTCCTGCGCCTCGTGGATGCCAGAGCGGATGTCGGCGACGCCGGCGAGGACGGCGTTGATGGTGATGAAGTTCGAACTGGTGGTGTTGGCGATGACGTGGGCGAGTGTCGTCTTGCCGGTACCGGGCGGGCCATAGAAAATGAGGGAGGAAAGCTGGTCGGCCTGGATCGCCCGGCGCAGCAGCCTGCCTGGCCCCAGAATGTGATCCTGTCCGACGAAGTCGTCGAGGACCCTTGGGCGCAATCTGGCGGCTAACGGTTGCTCCTGCTCTATCTGGTCTTTGCGGCCTTCCTCGAACAGGTCGAGGGAACGAGCAGGTTTTTGTCGTTGTTCTGACACCGAGCTGTCTCGCCGGTTGTTGGATGATCAAATACGTGAGTGGAAAGTAACGTTCTGCACCACCGCGACAAAGTGACGCCGTTTGCCCCTGTGCGTGGCGCTGGCGAACTTAAGAATATGAGAATTGACGTAGGCTACTCCGAGCACCTCGAGGGTACGCTGGATCCGCCCAGTTCCAAGAACTACACGACACGGTACCTGCTGGCCGCCGCTCTGGCGGACGGAGAGAGTCTGGTGCGACGTCCGGCTCGCAGTGACGATGCAGATGCCCTGATTCGTTGCCTGCGTGATCTTGGTGCCGTTATCAAGGAAGAGGAAGACGATGGTGCCCGATGCCTTCGGGTAACGGGTTTCGGCCGGACGCCCAAGCCTCCCGGGACCCTCAATCCGGGCAACGCAGGAGCCGTATCCCGGTTCTTGATGGGCACGGCGGCACTGTTGTCCGAAGTCCGTTTCGAAACCGACTATGCCGATTCGCTGGGCCAGCGTCCACACGCAGAGCTGCTGGATGCACTGCAACAGTTGGGCGCGGCGACCGAATCGACCGAGGGTGGATGTTTTCCCCTGGTAATCCGCGGAGGCTGTCTCCATGGTGGCCTTGTTCGACTGAGCGGCGCTCGCAGCTCACAGTTCCTCACCTCGTTGTTGTTCCTGGCGCCCTTGATCGGCGAAGAGGTTGAGATCCTGATCACCGACAGGCTGGTTTCCAAGCCACTGGTGGCGACGACCCTGGAAGTGCTGGCGATGGCCGGCATTGAAGTCGAGGCCGCAGAGGATCTGATGCATTTCAAGATCGCGGGAGGGCAGTCATACCAACCGGCTGAATACAGCGTCAACGGCGACTATCCTTCCGCAGCTGCCTTACTGTCGGCGGCCGTGGTTACGGGCGGCGACGTCACGGTCAGACGGTTGTACCAAGACCGCCAAGGGGAGCGCGCCGTCATCGACTTGCTGCAGCGCATGGGAGCGCAACTCACCTACGATGGCTCGCAAGTTGAGGTGAAGGGCCACGGGGGCCTGCGCGGAATCGAGTTCGATGGTGACGCCGCAACGGACATGATTCTGGTGATGTTGCCGCTGGCGGCTCTGGCGAGTGGGGAGAGCCGGTTCTTCGGCATTGGCAATCTGCGCTTGAAGGAATGCGATCGAATCGCCGTTCCAGTTCGAGAACTCGGGCGTCTGGGCGTCGACTGCGAGGAAAAGGAGGACGAGATCATCATCCGTGGCTGTCCTGCCGGCTACGAAGGTGGCATCGAACTCGGCACCCATGACGATCATCGCGTTGCCCAGATGCTGACGATCATGGGCCTGCGTTGTCGCAACGGAATCGTCCTCAATGACGCTGAGACGGTGTCCAAATCCTATCCCGGCTTCTACGATGACCTGACACAACTGGGTGCCCGCATCGGAGAGCACGCGTGAGATTCATCGATGGCATCGTGGCGGGCCTGGTTCTTGGGCTGACTGCCCCGCTTGCGGGTCCTGAGACTGTCGGTGCTGACGAGCACCCTGTCGAGGCTCACCTCGTCGCCGACGTTGCAGCCATCTCGCCCGGAGCGGCGTTCGGGCTCGGGGTCCTGCTGGAGATGGAAGAGGACTGGCACGTCTACTGGCGCAACAGCGGCGATTCCGGTGGTCCCACCAGGGTAGAATGGATCCTACCGGCGGGCTCTGAATCCACAGATCTGCAATGGCCAGCGCCCCACAAATACACCGACTACATAGGGCAGGACGAGTTCGTCACCTACGGGTACGAGCAGGCCACCATGCTGATGGCGGAGATCCGGGCGCCACAGCATCTGCCGCCGGGGTCGGAGATAGAATTGAAGGCTGCTGTTTCCTGGTTTGTGTGCAGCGATCTGTGCATACCAGGAGACACAACGCTGACCCTGTCTTTGCCCATTCAGCAGGCGGGAAGGGAAGCGGGCCATCGCCAGCTGTTCGAAGACTACCGTGCGCAACTCCCCGTGGCCTACTCCGCGGCTGATCCACTGTCGGTGACTGCCCACGCTGGTCCGACAACCAGTGGCCTCATCGTCCAGGTCCAGCTTTCGGTCCGGGACGGCGGTCGGACCATCGCCGAACTGGAGCCGGATTTCTTTCCCTTCAGAATACTCGACGGCCCCGAGTTTGACCTTTTTTCCGCACACATGATGTCTCCGCCGTCTGCTGATGGAGTCGGGCTCACCATGGAGGTTCAGCCATACGACGAGGTTCCCTCACGGCTGGGCGGCGTGCTCTCTTACCTGGACGAAGATGGCAAGCGCGCCTATCGCTCGCTCGAACTCGATCTGGAGGATGCCGGTTCGGCGTCAGCATTGCCGATGTCGGTCCTGGCCGGAGCCGATTTCACGCGGCCTGAATCGCAATCCCTGTTGCTCTACATATTATTCGCCGCGTTGGGGGGCCTCATCCTGAACGTGATGCCTTGCGTGCTTCCCGTGATCTCGCTCAAGGTGCTCGGGTTTGTCTCGCATGCCCAGCAGGAGCGGCGCAGGGTGCGGCAACTGGGCGCGGCATTTGCCGCCGGCATCGTTGCCTCATTCGCCGTCCTCGCCGGTGTCGTCATCGCCATCAAGGCTGGCGGTGAGCAGATTGGCTGGGGTTTTCAGTTCCAGTCTCCCGTGTTCGTGCTCGCCCTCACGGGTCTCATTTTCGTATTGGCCCTGAGCCTGTTCGGGTTGCTGACGATCACGTTGCCCGGAACCCGCACCAATCTGGGCGGCCTGGCGGACAGCCATGGGTTGACGGGCAGTTTCTTCAATGGTGTGTTGGCGACTATTCTGGCAACGCCGTGTACGGCGCCTTTTCTAGGCAGCTCTCTGGGGTTCGCCTTCACCCAACCGGGAGGCGTCATCCTGGCCATCTTCGTTGCCACTGGCATGGGCATGGCCCTGCCGTACCTGGTGCTTGCGGCTGAGCCCGGCTGGATGCGCTCCATTCCCAAACCGGGTCCCTGGATGGAGCACTTCAAGCAGGGGATGGGTTTCCTGCTCATGGCGACGGTGCTGTGGTTGCTCTGGGTTTTGGGCAAGCAGCTCGGAGTGGAGGCGGTGATCTGGACGGCCGCTTTTCTGCTGTGTCTGGCACTCGCGTTGTGGATCCCGGGCAAGTGGACGGATCTTCGCAGCAGCAGCCGGCAGCGAACTGGAGCATGGAGTGCGGCCCTCGTCGTCATCGCCGGGGGCTACCTGCTGTTTCTGCATCCGTTCTTGCAACAGGAGCGGCAACTGAATTCGGGTCTTCCCACGCAGGTGGATAGCTGGCAATCGTTTTCGATCGAAAGAGTGGAGGAACTGGTCTCGGGCGGGAATCACGTCTTCATCGATTTCACCGCGGAGTGGTGTTGGACCTGTAAGGTGAACAAGCGCACGGTCCTGGATGGGGAGGCCGTCCAGGATCGGTTCGACGAGCTCGGAGTACAGAGGGTCCGGGCCGACTGGACCAATCGGAATCCCGAGATCACGGCTTTCTTGCGATCCTTCGGGCGCTCGGGGGTGCCGTTCTACGTCATTTTCCCAGCCGGCCGCGTCGATCACCCGCTGGTGTTACCTGAATTGATCACGACCAGTATCGTACTTCAACAACTGGACGAAGCAGCCAGGCTGAGCCTCCCGAATTTGGCGGCTGGCGATCCATCTTCATGAGGTTTTCTGAATGAGCGCAAGCATCAAAACGACCGTCGTCGGCAGCTATCCGATTCCTGATTGGCTGGCGGCGTTGCCGTCGGAGCAGACACTCGAGGACGCCATGGCCGTCGTCCTCAAGACGCAGGAGAAGGCCGGTATCGATCTGGTCGCCGACGGTGAGTTGTCCAGGTTCGATGTCAATCATCCGGAGACCAATGGCATGATCGACTACTTCGTCCGGCCGCTGAGCAACTCGCGCTCGCAGATCACACGCGACGATGCGGCGGAGTTCAGCAAGGACGCGGGCATGTCGTACCGGCGCAAACCGAGCGCGGTTGTGGAAGGGACGCTCGGCGAAGGATCCATGGACCTGCCCGGCGATTTCGCCAAGGCGCGGAGCCTGACCACCTGTCCACTCAAGTTCACCCTGACCGGGCCTCACATGTTGGCCAAGGCACTGCTCGATCACCATTATCGTTCACTGCCCGAGTTGTCTTTCGCTCTGGCTGACATCCTGGCGTCTCAGGTAGCTCAGATCGACGCCGACGTCGTTCAGGTGGACGAGGCCAATCTGCCGGGACATCCCGAGGAGGCGGACTGGGCGCTGGAGGGTATCAACCGCATCCTGGATGTTGTTCGTGGAGCGGCCGCCGTGCACCTGTGTTTCGGCAACTACGGCGGACAGACCATTCAACAGGGGAGTTGGGAACGTCTGGTGGCCTATCTCTCGGGTCTTCACTGCGACCACGTGCTGTTGGAAATGGCCCATCGGGGTAGTGCGGAGCTGGCCTACCTCAAAGAGGTTGACACCGATATCCGTTTCGGTCTCGGCGTCGTCGACATCAAGAGCAACGTGGTGGAGACACCTGACCTGATCGCCTCGCGCATCGACGAGGCGGCCGGTCATCTTGGCGCCGAGCGCATCGCCTACGTCAATCCCGACTGCGGTTTCTGGATGCTCAAACGCAGTGTGGCCGATCGCAAGATCGAGGCCCTGGTCGCCGGCCGCGACCTCTACGCGGATACCTAGCCGGGCTGATATCGTGTGCTAATCCCGTGCATATCTCCGTAATCATCCCGGTACGTGACCGAGTCGACCTGGTCGGGCGCGCGATTGAATCCGTCCGCATGCAGAGCCATCCAGACTTCGAGCTCATCGTCGTCGACGACGGTTCCGTGGACGGTACCGCCGATCGGGTGCAGTCCGAGTACGGAGACGGGGTCACGCTGCTGCGTCTGCCGCAAAACAAGGGCGTCTCGGCTGCTCGCAACCACGGCATCGAGGTGGCACAGGGTGAGTGGATCGCCTTTCTGGATTCGGACGATGAGTGGTGCCGCGAGAAGCTCGAGCAACAGCTGCGCGGCCTGGCGGATTCGGGATTGCTGGTCTGCCACACCGATGAAATCTGGATCCGCAACGGAGTCAGGGTAAACCCACACAGCCATCATAAGAAGTATGGCGGGTGGATTTTTCAGCGGGCTCTACCGCTGTGCGCGATGTCTCCCTCCTCTCTGGTGCTGCATCGCGATGTCTTCGAGACCATCGGTCTTTTTGACGAGAGCCTGCCCGCATGTGAGGACTACGATCTCTTTCTCCGGCTCACCTGTCGCTTCGAGGTCCTGTACCTGGAGCAGAAACTGACCATCAAGTACGGTGGCCATGACGATCAGCTGTCGCAGGTCCATCCTGCCATGGATCGGTTTCGGGTCACCTCCCTCGACCGCATCTTGCGTGACTCCACGGCGCCATTGAGCGAGCAGGACCGGGACGAAGCCATACGGGTGTTGCTGAAGAAAGCTCGAATCGTGCGAGGGGGCGCCCAGAAAAGGGGCAACACAGAACTCGTCGAGCGCATGGGCGAACTCATCACTGAATGGGACAAGGCCGGGGATAAGACCCGGGAATAGGAAATAAGCAAAATTTATGTTATATTTATTTTGAATAAGTCATATCAATGTGTGCTGGCGCTCTGTGAGGGCGGGAGGGGTTCGAGGTATGGAACTTCATCAGTTGCGTGGCTTCCACGAAATCGCGCGTCAGGGCAGCTTCACCAAGGCGGCTGACAGGCTGTTCCTGACTCAGCCGGCGATCAGTCTGCAGCTCAAGGCCCTGGAAGAAGAGGTAGGTGAAGCCTTGCTGGAACGCGGGCACAAGCGCATCCGTCTGACTCCCGCCGGCGAGATTCTCCTGCGCCGCACCCGAGCGGTATTGGCCGAACTGGACTCGGCCCATGCCGAGATTGCCAGCCTCAGGCAGGAGTTGCGCGGTCGCCTGGTGATCGGAACCAGCGATACCAATTCTACCTACGTCTTACCTGACGTACTGCGCTCATACCGCGAGAGTTATCCGTTAGTTGAGGTTGATATCCGCAACAAGATGTCGACGGAGGTCGGACGGCTCGTCGTCGATGATGAAGTGGACCTCGGCCTGGCGACAATGCCAATAAGAGACCGCGAACGTCTCGGGGAGAGTCAGGCGTTGTTTACCCGGCAGGACGTTCTCATCTGCCCTGCCGACCATGCCCTGGCTTCGCGCAAGCAGATCGCATTGAAGGCCGTGGCAGAGCTGCCGTTGTTGGCGCTGGAGCCGGGGAGCACGACGCGCTACCTGCTGGACCAGTCCTTCCGTCAGGCGGATCTCAAACCACGAGTCAGCATGAACCTGGGAAGCATCGAGGTCATCAAGCGCTTCGTCGAGATTGGTTTCGGAGTCGCCATTGTTCCGAAGATCGCGATCGGGCAGGAGGTTGCGAACGGTCGTTTGCACTCTATGGCCGTTCGTGGGCTGAGTCCCAGGCCGATCGGCCTGGTCGAGCACCGCGGTCGTCGGCGTTCGCCGGCCGCTGCCGCGTTCGTGGGGTTGCTGAAGGAGTCGTTGGGTGGGCGCGCTCTATGATAGTACTGCTACGACAGGGCTGCTGCCACGCGTTCCAGGCCGGAGCGCGTGTCGGCGCCCAGATGGACGCGGACGACCCGGCGCCCCGAAGCCTTCAATGCCTGAAAATCACCAGAAGCCTGTGCCGCCTTTAAAACGGAAAACGAGATAGCCGACGCGCTGTCTCCGGGGTTGTCCGGTATGGGCGCGTCTTCGGTATCATCGCAAGTGAGTTGCAGGAAGCACCCTCTGCCTGCATCCCCTTTGTGCAACTGTCCGGTCGAGTGCAGGAATCTGGGACCGTACCCGGTCGTCGTTGGCAGGCGAGTCCCTCCACGTGCCGCATCCCGGATGCTAGCCAGGGCCTTATCGAAATGGTCGCCGGGTGTGAGATAGGCATGGACGGACAGGTATGACGGGGATGTGTCACCGCCGGTAAGCAACCCTCGAAGTATGTCTGAGAGACTATCTCCAACGACATCACCGTAACAGGAGAGCTCGCCATCAGACCACAGGGCGCTTTCCTGTGGCAGCTCACCATCGCGCACGTAGGCTTCCGTCAACGAGCGGGCGACCACCTTCGCTGATTCCACATTCGGCTGGTCGAATGGATTGATGGCAAGGCAATGACTGGCGACGGCTGTTGCCATCTCCCAGCGGAAGAACTCGCCGCCGAAGTCGTCGTCGTCATCAATGTCCAGCCGCATGACCGGGTGGCCGACACGTACGAGTTCCTCTGCGAGGTCATCCAGGTCGCCGGAGCGGCGCAGGTAGGCGAAGAGGCGGTCGTTGCCATAGTTGTCCGTTGATGCGATGGGCTCACCATCAATGGGCAGGATGCCTTTGCCATCCTTGCCCGTGCTCTCTGCGACCAATTGTTCGATCCAGGCGCCGATGGAGGACAACGGGCCATCGGCCAGCAACGTCAGCTTGTCGCGGCCAGCCAGCGCTCCGCTGGCCAGTGCGGCCCCGAGGTAAAGCCCGGAGTTAAGACCATCATCGCGGCATTCGTCAGCAACCACGCGAGCACGCTGCAACAATCGAGATGTGTCGACGCCGATCAAATGGGCGGGGACCAGTCCGAAAAAGGAAAGGGCAGAGTAGCGCCCGCCGATATCGGGGTCATTGAGAAAGGTGTGACGGAATTCGAGATCCGCTGCCAGTTCGGCCAGACCGCTGCCGGGATCCGTGATGGCGACGAAATGCTGCCCGACGGAATCGTCGCCGAGGGCGTCCCGGGTTCGATTGTAGAAATACTTGAGCAGGGACATGGTCTCGACCGTACCACCGGATTTGGTGGCCGGGATGAACAGAGCCCTGGAATAATCCGAACGCTCGGCGTGGGCACGAATCGCGGCCGGGTCAGTCGTATCAAGAACGGCGAGGTCGAGAAAGCCGGAGCGGACACCGAAGACCTTGCGGAAGACCTCCGGCGCAAGACTGGATCCGCCCATCCCCAACAGCAGGGCGTGGGTATAGCCCTCAGCTCGGACCGCCGCAACAAACTGGTCAATGACGGCGACCTGGCTCTGCATGGCAACCGGACTGTCAAGCCAACCGAGCCGATTGGCGATCTCGGTCGGGTCCGGGTTCCACACTGTATGGTCGCGCTGCCAGATGCGCCGGACGATCTGATTCTGCTGTAGTTGGGACAGGATGGCCTCATGCTGAGGCGTGAGGATTCCGAGGCGTGATTGATCCGCGATTGCAGTCATGGATGGAAAATTAGACCGCACCCGAAAGTCCAACAAGACGGGCAGCCAGCAGCTTTCCAGGCTTGAGGTCCTTTTGCGGTGGGTGTATTTTCACCGTCATGGCAATTCAAGTATTGGTAGAGGATCCCGAGATTCCACAAGACCAGCAGCCAGCCTTCTACGCCACGGGCATCGCAGGTCCCTCGTGCATGGTCTGGAAGCGGCAGCAGGATCAGTGGATCTGCGAACCAGGGGAGTTACCTGAAACGACGATGGCCATGCCAATGGAAAAGTTGCCGTCCGCTCTTCAGGAAGAGATTCTCGCCCTGGCCGCGCGCGCTGAAGTTATCGGGCCCCAGGGCTGGAACCTGAACAACGGCTGAGGAGATCGGCCGCGAGGTGGCTCTGCTTGGTCCAAACGGGTCAATCTCGCTTGACTATGTTATATTGGACTGAAACCACCGGCACCCCCCGAACGCGTACAGCACCCACGCATCAACCCCGATCGATCCAACCAGTATGAATCCCGAACACGCAGACACAGCCGTTCTTGCGGCAGCTATCCTGACACTGGTGGCGATTACGGGCAAACTGGTGACTTCCAATCTCATCCAGCGGGCAAAAAAAAGCTGGGGCAAACTTGACTACGAGCGTCGAGACATTGTCGGCCGCCTTAAGAAAGTGCAACTCGCGCGCACGTCGGCGAAGGGGACCCTTGAGTTTTGGGAGCGCCGGTTGTCGGAGGCGACCCAGCGGCTCATGGATATGGAGCGGGATTTGGAGGCTTACGCTGAGCAGTTTGCGGATGAGGATGAAGAGGAGGAGGGCGAGAATGGCACCGGGGTTGATACCGAGAACATGGCAACTGCTGATGATACAGAAGATGGGGAGGCTGAAGTGGGCGTGACCGCGAGCGATGAGGAAAGTGAAGGAGCAGAAGAGCCAGCAATAGAGTCTGCAGTTGAAGATGGAGCTGTCGCGGATTCTGGTGAAGCTGTGCCAATGCCGGGATCAGCCACTGAGGCTGAGACAACCACTCCCGCACGAGAAGAAGCTCCCGATGAACGGGAGTGAGTATTGCGAGACAACGGATTTTCTTGACACCGATTCAGAGGCCATCTAAGCTAGACAAACACACGATATAGCCGCTTTGCCGCTTTAGCTCAGTTGGTAGAGCACCTGATTTGTAATCAGGCGGTCCCCGGTTCGAGTCCGGGAGGCGGCTCCAATAAAAACAATGGGTTACGAGACAATTGTGATCTCGTAACCCATTACTATTTTACGGTTTTCCCTAATTATACCCTAAACGATAGGACGATTGCGACGGTGGCGTCGAGACTGCACGAAAGCCTCCAAGTCCGCTCTAAGGAAACGCGTGCATCCTTTGCCAGTGCCGCCAAACTCTACGATGGGTACGTCCCCGCGGGACACCATCGCGTACAAGGTGCTTTTGCCCACCGCCAAGTAGTTTGCTGCTTCCTGGTATGTCATCAGTTGATCACTCACACGTTTACTCTCTATCATCGACAGTCAGAATAGACTGAGCTGGTCCTCCATCGACCAGATACGGCGGGGGTCAACACTGATGGGTTTGGGTTTCTTCCGGTTCCTGAATTTGACGCGAACGCGCTCGGGGCTGAGCCCGACGACGTCACCTACCAAATAGTCCTCGCCGTCCTTCATACTTACGACTTGGCCTACTCTGCAATCCTGGATTCTCATTTCTCACCTTCAAAGCTGCGCATAGGGCGCGGGATGCCTATTTCGTCCCCGTCGTCTCAGATCAATAGCGTGACGGTTGGGCGCATCCCCATCCTGCGCTCCACTTGCACCAACCCTGCTTTCTCTAGAGCCCTGAGTCCTTTGTATCGGTGGGCGCGGGGCATGACGGTCGCCCATTGCTTTGGAACCGCGAGGATGAAAGAGTCTCTCTTTCTCATGCCCCGCAGATGGAGCAGGGCTAGCGCCATCCGTAGTCCCATCAAGGTGGTCCCAGCGGCCTGGGTTATCCACGGAATCGGCGTGTTGGCGATGTATCCCCCGCGTGGCGTATCCGGTCTCCGTGCCGTTGCGCCGACCTCTTTGGCCCTAACCCGTTCGCGTTGCTGGGATGCCATATCCGCGGTCCAGCGTGTTGCTAACACTTTCTCGTTCATCCGTGCCATGATTCTCACTTACCTCATACAAGACTCAGTATTAAGAATGGGGGGCCACCGAACCAGGTGTGGTCCGCCCCCAAATCAGGTGCGGTCAGTTGACCTGTGAAGACGTGATACAATTCGCCAGATTGCCTGCCACATCTCTTCACCTCGTGGATCGCGGTATCGCTCCGGATGCCGCACCGGCTCAACGTCACATCGCACATCGAAGCCGTCGAGGACAATGTTGCCAGCCTCCCGCATGACCTGACTCATGGATGCCGTTACGCCTTCGAATTGCGCCAGCGGTGCCTCAATCAGGAAAGCGTCATGGACAGGAGCACAGATCCGAATCCCCCTCTCTGTCGCCAGGATCGCCGCAACGCGCATCATCTCAGCACCATGGGACTGCATGGGATGGTTGATCAGCGCTCGGGGGTTGGCATCGGAACCGACAAAGAGCGGCCAGCCGAAGCACGTATCTAGACGTCCGTGCAGCATGGCGGCATCCCGCCGACCTTCGACCCACTCCCAGAACCGCTTGTAAGTGGTACGATGGAGAGAGAGCAGCTGGTGGGCTTGCAGCCGGGAAACTCCCACGCCGTTAGCCCCTCGGCCAAGAGATGCCGCCAGCGTTCGAGATCCCATGCCGTACTGCACGCCCAGTACGCAGGCTTTGCACAGGTTGCGCTCTTCCTTGTGGGACTCCTTCGTGGCGTCCAAGGGAATGGTTCTTGCCTGTTTCCCGAAGCTGAGGTACGGGTCTCCACTGCGGTATGCCTCACGCATGTTCTCATCCCCAGATAGAGCCGCCGCGATGGCGAATTCCTGTTGGCTCCAATCCACATAGGCCAGCCCGAAGCCAGGCTCGGGCCGGATCAAGGACCGGAGCCACACAGCCGGGCCGAAGATGAACTTGGTCGTGCTGGGGGAATTGCGACCGGTGCGGGTGTTGAAGGGCGAGAGCAGGGCACGGTTTCGACCGTCAACGCCAATGGCTAGGTCCATCAGGCGCAACTGCCCCAGCGTCGTCCGCAGTTCCCGCAGCGCGGCGATCTCTGGGTAGGCGCGAGCCATTGACCGGAACGCCTCATCGCTAACAGAAAGGCGGCCGGAATCAGTCCGGGGCCAGGGAATGCCCTGCCGTTCAAGCCAAGCCTTAAAGCGCGCGTGGCTGAACGATGTGCCCCTATACACCCCATACTTCTTGTCAACCTCACTGATCAATTCAACTTGTATCTTCTCCCAATCTGCCTGGAGGGTGGCAAGCGCCTCCACATCTATAGGAATCCCATTAGACTCCATGCGGGCAACTGCAGCCATGTATCGGCCCCGGTAGAGCGCCCGCGGGAGGTCTATCTCGGCCCCCATCGCTTGCAACAAGCGGTCGAGCGACCAAACATCTGATTCGCAATACTCCAGCAGTGCGGTCCGTTCACATTCCGTCCAGGGACCACCCCGTAGCGCCAGTGCGCGCATTGCATCTTTTTCGTTGGCCTCGATAGAGTCCAGTCCGTGGTAGACCAGTGCGCCCAAAAGCCCCCTACCAGCGGGGAGCACCCTGCGGCCGTTGGTGGCGGCACGAAATTCTGCATACAGATCGAGAATGCGCGTCGGCACCTTCCATCCCAGCGCCAGAAAACATCTCAGCTCTGCGCTGACGAAGTAGGCCACGAACAGTGAGCGTGGATCCGTACGGAAGGGCGCATCGGCGAGTCGATGTAGCTCGTCTTCCCAGATCCTGATCACCATGCCCGAAAAGAACTCGCGCGCCACCAAACAGATAGGGACCTGCTTGCCTCCTGGCGGCGCTTGGAATTCGAAGTCTGCCAGCCAGACTTCCTCGAACTGTGACAGGTGCGACTGCATGCTACAATCGCCCTTATAGCATCCGAATGACCATGTGGTCCTCACGGTTGACAATCCGATCGTCGTTAAATGCAAGTTGAACGAGGCGCTCGAAAGAGCAGTCCGGCCACACCGGATCTGCCAGCTGATCGATCGCCTCGTGGATGTCGTACCGCCCCACATTCATATTCGCCTGGACCCTGATCCAGAAGGACTGCGCATGCTCGGCGGCGAGCCTGGCGGTCTGATGCCAATCCCTACCGCCGCCACGGCGACTCTCATCTGGAAACCTAACCGGCCACAAGAAGACGTCCCCAGACCTGGTGATCGCCGTGTACAGCGTGACAAACTGGATATCCGTGGGGAAGTAGCTCTGCGCTGCTGGCAGAACTAGGTAGTACTCGCGGTCGTTATCGAACTGGAAGACAGCCGTGTCAATCCGATACGTTGGGTCTGGGTGCACGCGGACATACACGTGCTTGCCTGGTTTCTGGACAGGGACGGTCGTGAGCAGCTTCCGCGCCACCTCACCGTTCAGGTTTTCGGGGTTGATGCGAATTGCGTTCAGGTCGAACTGAGCTACCTCCGTGTCCTTGTCTTCTGTGCTTTTTTGTGCTTCCTGCTTGGACATCTTGCATTCTCCATCTTCGTGTGGGTGAAAGTCCCCGGTCGTTCGACCGTTCTATGCGGTGACGTTGGAGCACATTGTCAATCTCATTGAGATCCAGGAGGACCGTTTCCCGAGCTTGAGTAGGGTAGCTCGCCGCGGCGCAGGCGCTGCCACAACCCGCCCTTCGGTGGTCTTCAGGTAGGCTGCGCTCTCCGAGTGGTTGACGTACCGCCGCCTGCCGTGCCTGTTCTCGATCCGTTGATCCACCTCCATTCCTCCTGTAGCGTGAAGTGCATCCCTCTCCATGAGTGATTCACCGTTGTCCGCCATCGTCTCGCCCAACCAGAATCCATAACCGTCATTGCGGACTGGGACCGCAACCGACTGCAAGTGACACACGATGGCCCAAATTTCCTCCCAGCCGAGGTCAAGTTTCTTGGCGAGTTCCACTGACCGGATGGGGCATTCCCGGGTAGCTTGCCCTATCACGTCCAACACCTCGTCAATGTGGCCGAAAAGGTCGTCGGCCCAGTGTGGGGTGAAAGTCGGGCTGGGGTCTGTGTCGTGATGTTCAGTCATTAGGTTCTCTGAACCTGTTACAGCCGGACCGCTGGGATTTTCGAGCTTTGAAACAGCGCTCCTCGACGATCAACACAGCGCTGTCGCATGAAAGATCTCTTCTGTGGCATCTCAGGTGATCCAAGCCACGATCGAATCGCTCGAACCGATCATCTTTGTCCAGATCGATGCCGATACCGTTTCTTCCGTCCTTCACCATCTCAGCCTCCGTTCGTCAATGCATCTGTAGTTGGATTCACCACGTGGCTCGCGGCGCGTGCGATCTGCCAGCACTTGGGTAAGCAGAAGCACCTCGCGCGTCGCCAGGGTCATTCGACTCTCCCTTTGTAGGCGCTACGTGGTGCGTCGCGGGGCGCTACGTGAGGCGTCGCGCCCAGGATCAGACGACTGTCGGAGTCTGTGGTTCGGGGAGGTTGGGTCGGGGTTAGGTGTGCCAGTCGAGGGGCTTGGGGGGCGTATAGTGCCAGGTACCCCCCGAGTAGTGCACGTAGCTGTGGATGTGTCCTGCAAGAATCGGATGGTGCATATCTAGAAGCTTCTTCGCTCGCCCGATCGCATTCCTCACAGCATCCCGATCTTTCTTCTGTTGTTCCGAAAATTTGCGCGGATGACCACCAAGGCCAGTGCTCTCACTGAGATAGCGTTTGAGCTGGATTCTCTTTTCTTCCAGTTGTTCTCGCTTCTCTCGATCCATTTCCTCTATCCTTAGTTCCTCTTCGATGTCCGCAATCCCCTTTGTGACGACATTTACTGTCTGAGGATCCGTAATTTCGCCACGATCTACCCTTTTCCCGTCGTTATCACCCTCATCCAATTCACCCTCACTCAATGAGGAGTCGTCCTCTGGGTCGTCGGGCACCATCCCGGTGATATGGCGAGCGACCTGGGTCCTGTCACTCTGCATCTTACCTTCACTGATGGCTCTGTCCGTTTGGCGCGTTGCTTCGTCCTCGTAGCCCGCCACCTCGCGGCTGATCTTACAGGCTCGGACGTCAGTAGCCGACACTCCCCCTTCCCAGCCCCCTGTTTTCAGTAAATACCGTATATAACGGAATCCATCTAGGGCCACGGCCACATCGCGTCTCATGCCCTCAAACACGAATTCCCATCGGTTGTCTGCGTGTCTGAAAACGCACTCTGATTGTTCGTCCATAAGTGTGTCCGTGGATTCACTTACGGGATCGCTCTGTGCCGGCAATGTCGCGGGCGCCAGAAACCCCAGCCATCGTTTTATCTCGCTCTCCAGCCAAGCACTGTCGCCTGGTGGCTCATGTTCCTCGTAGAACTCCCACAACGCAACGGCGAAACGATGGCGGCTCTCGTCTATCGGGCTTGGCACTCCGTGTCTCAGTAGAGCTTGGTTCACCAGGAGTGGAATGTCTGCCGTACGCTGCGAGAGGGGCGGCATTCCCACCTCGTCCCAGTGACCTTGGCGGCAGAGCGCGCCCGCTACCCCGTGTGCATATCGATTGCTTACGTCCACGATGAATAGAGTGTCAGCGATGTGAATCGCTTCGTCTTCACGAATAGAAGCTTCTTTTCCTCTTAGTTTGTGCGTTGGCGCCACGGCCTCGTAAACGGCTGCTCCCCACTGCGCAGGCACTAACTCAAGGCCCCTAAGGAAAACGGTCCCACCCGCTACACACGCCTGGATCAGCTCGCTTGGGTCTGACTCGATACACCGGCAGTCGAGTATCTCGAAGTGTCCCCGTTTTCTGAGGGCGTGCAGGGCTCGAGCGACGTTCAGTTTGTCCGTGCCTTCGGGTCCGGTGAGCAGTATGTTCGATCGTAGAACCCACGGTAGCGACCCCCGAATGAGCACGTCCCTCATGAGTCTTAGCGCCTCCGCCGAAATGCCCCAGATTCCCCACTCCGACAGGGTTTCTGCATCAGCGAATCCTTCCTCCTGAGGCTGAGTGTATATATGTGGCCCAGCAGAACGCACGGTCGAAGTGGGAGTGGAAGGCACCCCGATGCCCAGCTCTGAGTCCTGAGCGAGCTCTCGAGCCTTGCGGAAGAGGCCGGAGTGCCACAAGGCCCGGAACGCTTTCAGGGGAGGTCCTTGGGAATGCTCTAGCAGGCGCGGAACATCCTCATGTCGAAGCATGCTCTGCAGGGCAGCCAGGGGCTTGGTCGAACTCTCAAATCCTCGCCAGTTTGTGGAGAGGGCTTGATCCAACTCGGAAGTAAAGGGAAGGTCTTCACCTTCGCGTATCGCCCCGAGGATCGCAGTCTTTATGTGCGGATCATCGAAGGTGGTGGGGCCAAGATCCATGCTGTTGTTCCGGCATACGAGGCCCGCGCTGAGAGGAAGAAGCGGGGCCAAGGCCGAGCGCGCGGGGGGCCAGGTGAGCAGGGCATCATCTGGAGCAACAGAACTATAACACAACATGGCTTGGGAAGCCCGTGAGCGAGGCGGCAGATGGCTGAGAGCATGGCTGACACGCTCCTGAGCATGGAGGCTAGCCCACAACAGGCACGGCCTGTATCTTAGTAGTAGAGTTCACTACGCGCGCTTGTCGCCACGGAGAAGGCCGTCATGACTGATCTTGTCCCTACCCCCTCAAAGCCCCTACCCAACCAGAGACGCGAACAATTCTGTCTCCACCTCCTGGAAGGCAAATCAGCCGACGAGGCCTACCGGCTCGCGGGGTTCAAGGACAATCGAGGGAATGCCTCTCGCCTGAAATCAAATGACATCATCCAGGCCCGACTTCAATATCTGCAGGCACAGGTGGCTGAGAAGGTCGAGCAGGAGACGCATCTGAGTAGGGCAGAAGTGCTGAAGCTAGACTCGGACCAGGCTTCTCTGGACCCCCTCGAAGTGCTCTCGTTCAGCTCCAGGGGTGTCGTGGTGAAGGATCTCGAATCAGTGCCAGTGGAGATCCGCAGGTGTATCTCCAGTGTGACGGACACGAAGGACGGCGTGTCGATCAAGTTCCACAACCGGCACCCGTCGATCGAGCGCCTGGCGAAGTTTCACGGGATCGTTGGTCCTGCTGCGCTGAAGCAAATCGAGGAACAGATCAGTCCTGATGAGGCTTACCAGCACAGCCTGCAGGCTGCGGCCTGGTTGGAGGAATTCTCGATGAAGCACAGGCTGGCCACGGTCGAGGAAGTGGTGGAGCTGTTGAGGACCAAACACGAATGAGTTTGTGGTGATCGATGTGACTTCGTCGGGCCTTCGATGTCCGGATGGTGTTTTCAGGGCGGTAGCGGACTCATGTTTGTGTGTCCTGTCTGGATGGTCCTAACGGGAAGGTTGACTTGTACGCCACGAAAACCGCTATAGCGGGGGCAAGTATCTTGATGCCGGGTAGCCAGAAGCGGCCGAGCCACCAAAGGAACCAGAGAAGAACTGAGGCGAAAAGTATTCCAAGAACCAAATTGGCAAGAATGAACACGAGGGATGGCCTCTCTGACTCTGCACGCGTGAACCTCAACCAGCAGAGCGTTGCACAGCGAATCCCCACCGCAAGCAGGAGAAACCCACTGAACATCACCCAGGGACTTCCTGTCAACGCTGCTATGGCGATATGTGCTGCGACGATGAGTACATTCAGCAACAGCGTCCGTTTGCGTTTCACAACTTGGTGAGCAACGTCTGGTTCAGATTCCAATGGAGCCACCTCGGTCGGTTCGGACGAGACGGTGACGTCTGAATTGGAACCCATACCAGCAGTTGCGTCCTGACGATTGCGAATCCACCCCTGCAAAGTGGCATTCATCCTTGCCTCGAAATCGTCAACGTAGGGAGATCTCTTTAGAACATCCCGATCCAAAAGGGGCAAGACAGTACCTACTACGTACAGCTCGTTTTCTTCGAGGAGAATGTCACCATTATCAATTGCCTCTTGGAAGATCTTTAGTAGATGCTGATAGGTGATTCTGCCAGCATCTGCATCGTTGATCGCAATCCCTATATGCTTAGTGATCTCTGACACGCAACCTCTCACGTTCGACATTAGTTGTGTCCGGTAATAAACACTTGCACCCTGAGTCTAATCAAGTATTTCATAAACAAAATACGTAGCATGATCATCTGCCTGGGCTCATCAGCGCACCCTAACTTCGTTCCATGCGGGACGAATGGGAGCTTGAGGGATGAGCCAAATCAGACAGACAATCGGCCATCAACTGAAGAGATACCGAAAGGCCAGAGGTCTGACCCAGGCACAACTTGCCGAGGAATCCCAGATCAGCGTGGACAGCGTTTGGGCAATTGAACGGGAAAAATCAACGGCGTCATTCGAGACCCTGGAACAGCTCGCGCAAGTGCTGAATGTGACCGTGGCGGATCTGATTACCCCTGCAGCGGCTCCAGGCTCAACCGTGGAGCAGGAGCTTCAGGAGCTCGTTGACATCCTGAGAGTGCGAAGCGCGGAGGATGTCCGATTCGCGAGGGATATCGTGCGCCGACTGTTCAAGCGCATCGACGAGCCTTAGAAGGGCTCCTGTCTTTCGCGTTCAAAAAGGGTAGCAGCAGCGACCGCTTCAGCGCCTTGTGGCGCAACGCGGTTTTTCTTTGATTTGATCGTCTAGAAACCTATACCTTTTCATACACCTTACGAAGGGGGCAGATCATGGCCAAGCGCGCCGCGATCTACTACAGAGTCTCGACCACCGATCAAGACGTGGACGGCCAGGTGGACGAGCTGCGGGAATACGCCAACCACCGTGGGTTCGAGGTTGTCGGGGAATACATTGATAAGGCCTCAGGAACCGCCAGACAGCGTCCAGAGCTCGATCAGATGCTGGAGCAAGTTCGGACAGGCAAGGTGGATCTCGTGCTCGTATGGGCGTTCGATCGCTTCGCCCGCAGCACGTCTCACCTAGTGAACACGCTCGAAGAGTTTCAGCAGCTTGGGGTGGACTTCATCAGCTTCCGACAGCAGATCGACACGTCCACGGCGGCTGGGAAATTGACGTTCACCATTCTGGCCGGAATCGCCGAGTTCGAGCGGGAAATGATCCGCGAGCGGGTGAAGACTGGAATGGCGGCTGCCAAGGCAAGGGGCAAGCATGTAGGACGGAAGCAGATCCCGCTGACCAAGCAGTCCAAGGTCCGAGCCTTACGCTCTGGCGGGCTGTCATACCGTGACATCGCCAAGCAACTGGGCATCGCGCCGGGCACGGCGATGAGGTACGCAAAATCCAGCCGAAATCATTGACGCTGTCGCCGCGGATCTCTAGTTTTAGATGACAGTAGCAGCACTGAATGCGGGTGTCGTGACCACCGGTTATGGCGCCCGTTTTTCTGTTCTGGCCGGATCGGAGGTCACGACTCCTGTCCGGCCAGATTCCCTCAATAGACGCGGATCCGCATGACATTCGGTGAGTTCCTTAGCGAGTTTCGCACTGATTTCGGAGGTTGGAGCCCCAATACCTGGCGAGGCCTGTCCGGAATGCTCAGGAAGCTCGATGAGGAGTTCGGGGGCCATTCTCTGGATTCCATCACCACACGCCAGATCGAGCGATACCTGACGCGCCGGCGCAACACTGACGGAATCACCACGGCCACAGCCAATCGCTATCTGGCGACCCTGAAGACGCTGTTCAAGACAGCCTGCAACTGGGACTATATATCAGACAACCCCACGACAAGGCTCTCTATGCTCAAGGAACAGAGCCGTGTGCCGGACGCACTGAGCGATCATGAGCTAGATGCGCTGATCGCCGAATGTCCGGAGCGTACCCGGCAGGTTGTGATTATGGCAGCGGACACGGGAATGAGGCGCTCCGAGCTCCAACGACTGTCCTGGCGCGATGTAAATTTCGAGACCGGCACCGTGACCGTGCGACAGTCCAAGAATAAGGACTACAGAGTGATCCCTATGACGGATCGGGTCCGATCGATGTTGATGAGGTTGAAGCCCGAGCTGACGGAACCCGAACAACGTGTCATCGTGTTCGGGGACATCAAGAGGTCATTGCACAGTGCCGGAATGCGGGCTAACGTCGGTCACGTCCACCTACACATGCTACGCCATACCCTAGCTACCCGCCTACGAGACCGAGGTGTACCCATAGATCGCATCATGCAAGTGATGGGACACCGGACAATGGAAATGTCGTTGCGATATGCTCACGCACGTCCTCAGCAGCTTGTAGAAGCGATCGCAGCTCTCAATGCAAATCACCCGATCGCCGCACCCCGAGCATCTGGCGGCTTCTGAGCCGTCGTCACGCGCCTGTCAATCGAATCGACCTGCCCTCCCCAGTGTGACGGATTGTCGTTGCAAGACAACGATGCTCGCCGAGCATCGGATGTTCGACTGACGGTCGGCCAGAAGTGGCGATCTGCGCTGGTACGAGCAGTTTGTATTTCATTGTCAAGGAAACACGAGCCGGGGTATATTCGAGGTACACAGCAGCTCTCACTATGTAGAAGGGGAGTCGGGTTTTGGTCCAAGTGATGGATTCGGCAACGAAGCCATGGATTATTGACTACGAGCATGGAGAAGAGTTTGGGATGGCGTTCCGACGCCCTCGGGAGGGGCCGGAGACCGAGATGGTACGATGGTTTCTTGCCGAACAGCGAGTTCGAATTCCGCGAGACTGCGAAACGACTGTATTCTGTGAACCGCGGATCGACTCGGGCTACCCAGATGTGGTAGTGGTTGTATGGTCACCAGGAGTTACCCGCCGGTGGTCGGCCCTGCGGGCGATCCTGAATCCGTCAACACTTCGTGTGTTACACTATCTGACAGGCCGTGGGGCATGCAGGTACGAGGGATTGCGTTCAGTTTTTCCAACAAGCCTCGACAGGATTCTGGAGCACCTGTTGTACGCAGACACAATCCAAATCTCGGGCGGTCTTATCAAGCCGCGAAGCATTTCCCACAACTACGCCATCAGACAGATTGTGGCTTTTGAGGCCAAGATCGGGGACTGGCGATCGGCTGTAAGACAGGCGTTCTTGAATACATGGTTCGCCACCAGCTCCTACATTTTGGTTCCTTCGCCCGTCGCTTCGCGAGCTGCGGATGTCGCTGAAGCACACGGAGTCGGCATCATCTGTCCAGGCACGGGAGTAATTGATATATCCAAAAGTCCTCGGATTGGCTCCCCTCGTTCTCACGCCTCTTGGGTGTTTAACGAGTCCTCCTGGCGCGCAGCTCTGTATAGCGGAAGATTGTGATGCAGCTGTCCGCCGGGTGGGTGAGGAACGAGTTTCCCTCTCTTGACAACGTGACAGCTCTGACGCCTGGGGGGCAAAAGTGGGTGTTTTCGGCAACTCATCCTGATCACGGCGACATCGTACTCAAGATCATCAAGCCGACACAGGATGCCGAATCTGTGGCGCGGGAGATTCGGGCGGTTCAGCGTGTCAGTTCAAGTCGGGTCCCACCAATTCTCGAGTACGGTCAAATCAGCGCCCCGTTTGGCCTGTGCTCTTTTCTCTTAGAGCAACGGATCCCTGGTTCCCCGGTTAGCGCAGAGCTGTCGGCATCTGGCCCAATGCAGGCTCTCGCACTACTTCGTCTATCTCGCCAAATGTTGGAGGCCCTTGTTGCTGCCGAGGAGAACGAGATCGTTCATCGAGACATTAAACCAGGAAACATCATTCATGATGACGTTGGCGATTTCTGGTTGCTTGATTTCGGAATCTCGCGTCATCTGGAGCTCACCTCGCACACACCGTCTGGCAACCCTTTTGGGAAATTCACTCCCGGCTATGCCCCCCCAGAGCAGTTTCGGAACGTGAAAGCGGACATCGATATCCGAGCAGATCTTTTCGCCCTTGGTGTAACCATCTACGAGTGTGCGACTGGCACGAATCCATTCAGGCTGGGCGCCAGAAATGATCTAGACGTCCTGAAGCGCGTTGAGACTCAACGACTGCCAAGGGTCACCGTGGATATGGAGCAAGAGGATAGTTTCGGTGACTTAGTTCAGTCTCTGACGCAGATACGCAGAGATCAACGGCCAACTACTGCCGAAGGCGTTTTCGTCTGGGTCAAGGAAATCTGTGCCGCGGAAGGCATCGAGGAATAGGAGTACAGAAGGTGGAGTTATACCTACAGTTTGGCCACGGCATGATGGGACATTGCCGCGAATTAGTCGCGCGGTGGGAAGGTGGGACAGTAGTTTTGAGTCCTCGAGATCTCGATTCCGGCCAACTAGACAGGTTGGCAGATGATATCACGAAACACCCAAACGGACGCGTGCTCCTTGACCCACAGTTCTATCTCCCGCACGCCTCTCACGAGAGGCTTCGGTCTCATTTCTACTGGCCCGATGAATACGATACCGGCACTTTTTGGGACGGTCCAAGGTTGGCTCTCCTGATAAGTGAGCTATTGAGCGAAAACCGTCGTTTGGCCACAGACAGATTCATCCTGCCGGGTGTACTCGCTAACGAAGTGAATGAGGATTGGATTGCAATACACAGCCTAATACTCGAGGAAGCCCGAGCTCAATCGAGAGACATACCGATTCTCATGACGATTGCTCTATCTGCTGATGCAGCACGTAACAATGAGCAGATTGCATTGCTGATGGATCGATCAGAGGCATGGACTGACACAGGTTTCTATTTGGTTTGGGAGCATCCGAGGGGAGACTACCTTACGACAGATCCGAATTGGCTTGCTAATCTTCTTGACGTGTGTGCGGGATTGCGGTTGAGAAACTCTGAGGTTGTGATTGGGTATTGCAACCACCAGATGCTCATCGCATCAGCTGCCGGAGTAAACGCAATTTGCTCCGGAACCTGGATGAACGTGCGTTCGTTTCCTCCCGAGAAGTTCCAACAGGTGCATGAAGATGAAATCAGGCAGCGGACTACCTGGTATTACTGTCCCCAGGCACTGTCTGAATTCACAATACCCTTCCTAGATCTTGCCCAAAACACACAAGTGCTGGCGACCATGCAACCCCCAGCATCAATGGAGTCCGAATTTGTCTCTCCGCTTTTTACCGGTGCACAACCCTCATCCATAGGATTGGGAGAGCAACAGGCTTTTCGACACTATCTGCACTGCTTGCGCGAGCAGATCACAGACACAGCCTCGGTCAGTTTTGATTCCGCAGTGGAGGAGCATCAGCAAGCACTTGCGGACGCCGAGCAGGTACTTGCAGTGCTGCACACTGCCGGAATACATGGAAATAAGAGGGACTTTGGTGACATTGTCGCGGTCAACAACGGAGCTCTGGCCGCCCTCGTCCAGAATAGAGGCCCTTTGCTTAGACGCAACTGGGACCAGCTGCACTAATACAAGTGGACTCGAGCCCGAACGGCCGATCCGCGCTTCGTTATATCACTGAGATGCCCGCAGAGCACCACAGGTTTGACTGATTCTCGCTGGCTTAGCAGAACTGGGTCGTTGGGCCTCGCTCACGAAGCGGCTGCAGTCTCTGCCCGTTTCCACGACTCCACTAGAGCATAAGTCCACCGGGCCGCTGCATTGGATCAACAATCCAAAGAGGGTTACACAAAGCGTCAGACTTCAAATCCGTTGCGGTGTCGCGACAGCGGCGCTGGGTGGGTTCGATTCCCACACGTTCCCGCCACCCCGTAAGTCAATGTAGAAAAGGCGGTTGTGAGCCCTGCAGGGGCAAGTTCGAAACCCATTCGTCCGTTCTGGACGCCACGTTGCGTGCATGTCTCGGGGGCTCTCTCCATAATCTCTCCATCTAAATCCCACCTGGCTTCTCTGCCCCGCATATGATCACCTGAAAACTGCCCGTATTGATCGCCAAGAGTTGCAGGATCAAGACGCCAACAGGCGTGGCTGGTCGTCCACCAGCAGGATGCGTGACCCTTTCAGTCCGATCTGCGATTCGCTCATGGTGCGTTGCCTCTATTGCAGCAGCATCGACCGGGTCTGGGATCGGTCGATGCTGCTGCCGCCTTCTGCATCCACAATCGTTGACCGCACGGCAGCATCCATAACCTCGGTCATCCGGTTGTATCCTGCATCATCCAGCAACGTCAGTGGCGGGCCTTAACCTCGCCCCATGTGTCACTGGCGATCGCAGTTGGGCTCTCGAATGAGAGGTTCTCTGAGAAGAAGATCCTGGAGGGTCCATGAATTGCGATGTGTCCCCCGGAGTGCTCCTCGTAGACATGGTCGAGCCCCAGCTCTGTGAGGCGCGCAACGAGGGCGTGTGCCTGGCTGACAGGGACGACCTCGTCTGCACTACCATGGTGGATCATGATCGACTTGAGCCTCGTCGGCTGGGCAACATAGCGGTCCAGCTCACCATACACGTCCATGTCCGAGATCCGCTCAAACACCTCGGGTACCGGTCTCGCCTGCCCATCGACGAGCTCGTACGGCCTGTCGAGGTAGAAGGGAGGGCGATCCGGATTGGGCGCAAAGGCAGCCGCCATAGCAAACCAGAAGCGGTCGAAGGCCGAGAGCAGGTTCATATCTTCCCAGTCTTCTGGGTCAACCTCGGGAGTTGCACCGCCTTCCCACCAGCCCCCTGCTGTCAAGTCGAATGGGGCACCCTGCGCCACAACCGCACAGAACACCTCTGGGTACTTCAGCGCAAGGCGCAATGAGCCGAATCCCCCCATCGAGATGCCATCGATGCCTCGGCTGTCCCTGTGTGAAATGGTCCTGTATGTTGCATCGATGTGCTCGACCAGCTCACGGACTACGAAGGACTCCCAATCGCCGGTGGCGGGCGAACTGGCATACAAGCTCCCACCAAAGGGGTTGAACCCGTCTATGAAGACGGTGATCATCTCCCGGGACCTGCCATCCTCAAGCAGCCCATCAAGGTGGGGCCGGAGATTGTTGCGAAAGAGGTCGTGCCATCCCTCAACCGAGTAGGATATGCCGAAGGCGGTAAGAAAGTAGTACACGGGATAGCGCCGGCCGCTGGTCTCGTATCCAGGTGGCAAGTAGACGATGAGGGTACGGGTGGGCGTGTCACCTATCAGGTTGGACTCCAGAGCGGAGCTTGTGAACTCGACAATCTCTATCGTCCCCTCGCTATCCTGAGACCAGGAGGGGGATGAAACGATGAGCGCGATGATAACGACGAGCGGTGCGGTCAGACTGAGCATCTTGCCCACCTTCCAGAAAACAGAACCCTCCTTGTATGGTTGCGCCAACTTCTGAACAGCTGTCATGGGTCGTTTCCTCCGACTCAGCGTGCAAGCATTACAGGCCTGAGTCCGCAAAGGGCATGGACCATTCGACATCGGAACGCCGGCGTCGTCTGTCATGCCGCGTGTTTCATCGGGCACGAAGCCAGTCGACAAGGTGCCCGATGAGTTGCCAATCTCTGCTGCATGACAGGCAATCCCTGTACCAGGACCGGTTGAACTCAGTGTAAGGTTTGTTTTTACAGTGGGATAGCTGGCCGACGCCGTGCCGCAAGCGGCGAAGTTTGGATGTCAAGATTCCTGAAAACAGGACTGCCGGGGGGGATCTGTCCAGGAAACTGGAATTGGGTGAGTATGTTGATTGGACAGGCCGCCTGAGCGCTGACGGATCCCGCTTCCATTCGGTCTTACCTTGAGGGCGTCGGCCTGCCCGCTCGGCCTCCGCCCATCGCACCGGCAAGGACTTCCCAGCAGTCTGAGTTCGAATACGCGGCCTGATTCGCCGCACTGCCAGATCCGACGGGATCGATTCGCTTGAATCGCCCGTCCGGGTCTGGAAAACCGCCATGAAACACCAGCCCGCCTCCTGAATCCACCCTCGCCAAGCTCTGCAAGCCCTATATACCATCCCGCCCCTCAGAAAAACCTCAAGCTTTCATTCGACACCAAGCCGCAAGCGATCTTGACTACTTATAACGGGCCCTTATCGTTCCTAAGCGTTGCGCGTATTGGTGGCGAAAGTCCATCAGATTGCTTTCGCAGTCGCTTTCGCGACAAGGAAGTGCCACTGGATCGAATCAAGGAGTTGCTTGGGCACAAGACGATAGTGATGACCCTTCGCTCGCTATGCACAAGCGAACCCGGTGCAGATAATGGAGGCTATCGATGCACTACAGGGATGAGTTAAGGCGTGAACTTCTGTATCCGCTTGTTGCCCACGTCGGCAACGTAGATGAAGCCGTCGTCGTCTACGGCGATGCTACCGACGAAGTCCACGGCGGCGTTACCTGCGCCGAAATTGAAGCCCGTATCGCTGCTCCCGCGTTCGCCCCACTGGGTGATGTAAGCGCCGACTTCATCGAAGGATTGGATGCGGCTGTTGCCGGCATCGAGTACGTAATACCGGCCATCCGGACTGCGATCCATCGAGAGCGGAAAGACGAACTCACCTGCTCCCTGACCGACCAAAGCGCCAATGGCGATTTCCGGAGGTCCCCTGAACGGCCAGGAAATGTTTGCGGCGTCGAAGAAGCCCGTTTCGCCGATGCTGATCTGATGCAGTTCGGGGAGGCACACACCCAGCCGTTGCCCATCTTCAGTTTCCCAGATCCGCACCTCACTTGCATTCCCTTCGAGGGGTAAGCGAGGCGTGGTGAAATTGAACCTGCCGGGAATCCCATACGCTCCCCCTAAGAACGCGAACACGTGGTAGTCTTCCAGAGCGACGAGACCGGGGACGCCGAGTGGATCGTCACTCTCCAACGATAGGGACCAGACCATCGGGGATGTTACCGTCGCCCGGGCGACCCCGTCTTCGAGGCCCAGACGAAGCTTATAGGCCAAACCCGGCACGCGCGGAAAGGCTTGCTGCACTTGTGTCGAACCGAGCACCTCACCCCTCGCATCTTGGACACCTGCGACTAACCATAAGATTTGAGAACTAGCGCCGACATTGAGGCCTTGGGCGAAATCAAAGCCCTCGCATCCGTCGATGCTAAAAAACGCCCACACGGAACGTCCGGAGGGGGTGAGATCCACTTCTAAAACGAGATTGTTGCCGTCAGTTTGCAAAACCCGGCGAATTGATCGAATAGGCTCGACGACCACCTCACCTTCCTCGACATTGGCCTCGGCGGCAGTGACGGGGCCACAATCCGAGGTCCAATCATCGAGATTCGCCGAAGAGAAGTCCTCCGCGAGTAACTCACGGTCATTCGAGCTGACGATCAGGTTGTCGAACGCATTCGCGCGGGACACGCCGATAGTCCGGAACCCATCCACATCAAATTCTGGATTTTGATCGGCGAAGTCATGCAGGTCCAGGGGGGGTGTCGCATGTTCCGTCTGGTACAGTGGCTGTCCCTGGTTGTCGAATGCCAGGAGCATCGCCGTGTGTGTGTCTCCATCCGTCTCTCTCCTGACGAACCCCAGATACCGGGTCCCATCGGGATCCATTGTCCAACCCACGGCGAACGGTGCGATATCCAACCAGCGATCCTCCAGCAGCACCTGCTCATCGACGATGCCGTCGCTATCCAGTGTGATGTGTCGAATCCGCTGCGGCTCGGACACGAGCGCCACGAGGTCGGCGCCTTGCCTGTAGAGGCGTATGTAGCCGCCGTCCCCCACATCGATGGGCCAGCTGTCGACGAGTCGATGGAACATACCTGTCGCGGCCGGGTTGGAGATGCTCTCGCCCCCCTTGGTGAGCACGACGACATGGTAGGTATACTCTGTGTTGCCCCGCAGATCAGCATCTGTGAACGTGGTATCGCCTCGTGATTCGGTCTCGGCGATGGCCTCCGTTTCAAGTCCGCTTGCCCGTATTACTCGATAGGCCCCGAAATCCGTTCCGGCGTACCGGGTCCAGGTCAGCGTTGCGGAGGCGGTGTTCGAGTCAAATGTCAGCTCGCGAATCTCGATGGGTGGCGGGCTGCGGGGAGGAACTTCCGCCGGTCCGGATTGGGCCTCCAGCCCCGAAGCATTCACCGTTGACACGCGATAGCTGTAGCTCGCCGTCAGGCCGAGGGATGTGTCGGTGTAGGTCGTGATCGCGGCATCGATGATGACGGAGAGGGTATCGACGGACTCCAGCCCCGGTTGTTTGCGCAGCACCCAGTACTCGGCGAAGGGTTGGGCGCCCGAGTACGGTGTCCATGTCAGCGTAGCAGTACCGAGGGTATCGTTGAGCGCGACTTCAAGCTCGACTGGAGGCGTCAGCGCGGGATCGAGGGGGTTATCCCGCTTGGCGTCGTGACCGCAAGCTCCCAGCAGGAGCACGGCCAGCAAGCAGATGGATTTGGTGTAGGAGTTCATGGCATAGTTGTCCGAGGTCACTACCATACACCATTGCAAGGGATGTGCCAAGAACGCTCTCACGGGCGTCAGGCGGCGCTAACTCATTGTAGCTGTGGGGATTGAGGCAGAGAGGATCACCTGAGAAGCGGCTCAAATTGGCCTGAGTCCAGCTTTCAGGACAGATGGAGGCTGTTCGTCTGTTTCCTGGACAGATTGGCAAATTTGAGAGGACAACGGACCCCCAATCCGTTGGCGAAAAGGCGCCAAGCCGGTGCAGTAGAGTAGCGGCTGGGGTTAGATTGTGTCGTTCGTCCGCGTCATGTGGTCGTGGCCTCTATGGCAAGACTGACCCTCCGAGCATCGGACTTCCAATCTGATTCCCGGTGTGCCTCGAATCCTTTCCGGCTCTAAATGAAAATGAATCCTGACTCGCGCCAACTGTAAGGGTAGAGAATGGCGGCGTAGGAACGACCCATGACACTGAGTTAGTCGCAACGGCGCCCTGAGCATCTCGCATGCTAGATCAGCCCAAGGGGGGAGGATCTCTCCAGCCAAGGCGGATGCGGCAATCCTGCTTCGCGTAAAAACGCCGGGTTGAAGAGTGTGCTCTGATAACGAGTGCCGGAGTCGCAGAGCACGGTTACGATCACCTTTCCGGGGCCGAGGTCCTTTGCCAGTCTGAGCGCGCCGGCAACGTTGATGCCGCTCGACAGGCCAACGCAGAACCCCTCGTGTTCCAGCAAGTCGAAGACCTGGGGAAGCGCCTCCGCATCGCTGATCTGGTAGGGTCGGTCGATCACGACGTCCTCGAGGTTGGCCGTGACCCGGCCCTGGCCGATGCCTTCGCTGATCGAGTCGCCTTCGGACTTGAGATCGCCCTTCGAATAGTAGCTGTACAACGCGGCCCCCATCGGGTCTGCCAGGCCGATTGAAATGTTCCTGTTGTGTTCCTTCAGCGCCAGGGACACCCCGCCCAGGGTACCTCCGCTGCCGACTGCACAGATGAAACCGTCCACCTTGCCATCTGTCTGTCGCCAGATCTCCTGTCCGGTGGTTTCGAAGTGCCCCTGCCGGTTTGCGGTGTTGTCGAACTGATTGGCCCACAGCGCACCGTTCGGCTCGCTCTTCGCCAACTCGTCTGCCAGCCGGCGAGAGAAGTGTACGTAGTTCTCCGGACTTCTGTAGGGCGCTTCGGGAACCTCGCGAACATCGGCGCCGCACAGCCGAAGCATGTCTTTTTTTTCCGCCGACTGGGTCTCGGGAATCACGATGGTGACGCGATAACCGCGGGCGCGGGCTACCAGCGCCAAGCCAATGCCTGTGTTGCCCGCCGTGCCCTCGACGATCATGCCTCCGGGGCGAAGCTGGCCCTTGGTCTCGGCATCCTTGACGATCGCCCAGGCAGCACGATCCTTGACCGACCCGCCGGGATTGAGGGACTCGGCCTTGGCCAGAATGTCGCAGCCGGACTGCTCCGAGACCCGACGAAGTCTGATGAGCGGGGTATTGCCGATGGTCTCGATGAAGCCGTCTCTGACATCCATCCTGATCACCCGATTTGGGTCATGGTGTGGCCTTGGATCGCGCTGTCATTTGCACCTCGAGGCGCGTCGTCGGTGGCGGCGGAAGGGCTGTGACGCCTCAGGCGTAAAGTTTGCCTATCGTGCGGATTCCGTACCTGAATCTGTATTACAGCACTGGTCTCGGCCGCACTACAGTGCTGATTCGTGCCCCGAATCTGCATCACGTTATTGGTCCAGAGAATACACAATTGTGTGCACGGAGTGGGTGACTCATTGCATACCGACGTGGCTGGTGCAAACGGAGTCGGTGCGACCTCGGTGTGGCTCAATCGTGACGGCAAAGCGAACGACTCGGGAATCGTGTCGGACTACGAAAATACGATCCCTCGCTGAACTCGAAAAGATCTTGCTGGGAATCGGCGTGCCCGGCTCAAGAGGAGCCGACGTTTGACGCACCCAGACAGGCATGGCCCCTGGCGGCTTTCACGACTGTTCTGCGAGCTTTTAGCTCGTTTCTCCTGTCCGGCAAACGCTGTGAGTTTTCGCCGATAATCTGAGCCGACCCCTGGCTCTAAAAAACGCCCCTCGATTGTGGGGATTGGGAGCAAATCCCCTTGACCTGCAGACTGCTACAACGACGCCCGGCTTCTCTGTCTGAGCTTCTTCGCAGCAGGCGTTTCTATGCCGTAGTTCCGGCAGGCCCGCCCAAATGAACTCACGTGGATCCCGAGAGCATCGCTAGCTTCCTTGTTCGAATTATAGAGCCTGGCGGCTCTCTCGATGTGTTCACGGTTGATTTTCTGCATGCAAACCACTCGTTGAGACGGTCAAGCCACCAATATACTGTGTTCTGGATAACAAGAATATTCGTGGAAATACGGAGTGCTGGCTGTGGCCAATTGCGTAAAGTAATGTCAGAGAGTAGCCTGGCAGAGCAACTCCAACCGACGGCAGCTGAGGATGAGCGCAGTGTACGAACAACAGCTTCGAGCCTTGTTGGACTACCTCGCGGGTAGTGATCGTCCCGAAGAGATCTGGCACGGTTGGCATATAGGGCAGGTTACGGGCGGGGCAAACAATCTGCTATTCAGGGCATGTGGCGATTCCGGTGATTTCGCCATCAAGTTCACGATTCGTGATGAGCGAGACCGCGCTAACCGTGAATATGGGGCCCTCTGTGCCTTGAAAGAGGCAGGTGGTGCATTGGCACCGGAGCCTATTCTGTTGGACACGGACAGCTACCCGCAACCGGTAGTCGTCCAGACTTGGCTGCCCGGCGACATGATCCAGACGGCACCCCGCGAGGACCAGGAATGGTCCGATCTGCTTGAGTATCTGGCTACAGTCCATGCGCTCCGCCATGCCACGGTCGATCTTCTTGGGTGCTACAACAATGCGAATGGTGCAGAGGAATACGCACGAGAGGCGAGCAGATTACACGCAATTGCTCAGGAGAAGCGGCTACCGACGCCTGTTCTTGACGTCACTGGGAATCTTGCCGAACTGAACTTTGGCGGATGTCCTCGTGTGCCCGCCGGCCTCTGCCGCGCTGATCACAACGTACGTAACTTCATCCGGCACGATGGGTCAATCAGGTCAGTAGACTGGGAATACAGCGGTTGGGGCGATCCTGCCTTCGATATCGCCGAGATGATGACACACGCTACCTACATGGATGTATCGGAGTCACGCTGGGAGTGGGTCATATCGAGCTACGCGAGTGTTACTGATATCCCTGATGTCGAGAATCGCATACGCGCTTGTTTGTCTATTTCTATCGCGGGTTGGCTGGTGCGAATAGCGGAGGTCCTTGAGGGAAAGCAGGAAAGCCGACGTCGCCTGTCTGTCGTGACTCGTGAATGGAGCCAGAGTACGCAGGCGAAGTACGAATTGAATCGCCCCGGGGTTGCCGGAGGCTCCATTTCTTGAGAGGATTGGAGTCATGGCAAACTCAAAGAGGTATTCCCCAGAGGTACGCGAGCGGGCGGTACGGATGGTATTCGAGCACGAGAGTGAGTACAACTCCGAATGGGCGGCCATCAACTCGATCGCGGCTAAGATCGGCTGTACTGCGGAGACACTCCGCAAGTGGGTACGTCGGACCGAGGTCGACACGGGCCGCCGGGACGGTGTGACCAGCGACGAGCAAGCGCGGATCAAGGATCTGGAACGCGAGGTTCGTGAGCTGCGGCGTACGAATGAGATCCTTCGCAAGGCCTCGGCTTTTTTCGCTCAGGCGGAGCTCGACCGCCGACCGTAGTGATGGTGGCCTTCGTCGATGAGTATCGCCGGGAGTACGGGGTCGAGCCCATCTGCAGGGTCCTGCCGATAGCCCCATCCACCTACTACGAGCACAAGGCTCGACAGGCAGATCCCTCTCGCATACCGCCCCGCGTCCGTCGTGATGCGCTGCTGCGGGACGAGATCGAGCGGGTGTGGAACGACAACTTCCAGGTCTACGGTGCCCGTAAGGTCTGGCGCCAGCTCGGCCGTGAAGGCTGGGATGTCGGCCGCTGCACCGTCGAACGTTTGATGCGCCAGATGGGGCTTCAGGGCGCCACACGCGGCCGATCCTTCAAAGTGACGACGATCGTGGACTGGACGGAGTCGAGGCCTGCCGATCTCGTCGAACGCGACTTCAGCGCGCAACGACCCAACCAGTTGTGGCTGGCGGATCTGACGTACGTCGCGACTTGGACGGGCTTTGTATACGTCGCCTTCGTCATCGATGCCTTCTCACGCATGATCGTGGGCTGGCGCGCAGCTACTACCCTGCGCAGTGACCTGGCCCTGGATGCCCTGGAGCAAGCCCTGTACGCTCGCCCCGAGAGCGACTGGCTCGTACATCATAGCGACCGTGGCGTCCAATATTTGTCGATTCGCTACACCGAGCGTCTACTCGAAGCTGGTATCGAGTCGTCTGTGGGCAGTGTTGGCGATTCATACGACAACGCCCTGGCCGAGACCATCATCGGTTTGTATAAGACGGAAGTCATCCGTCACCGAGGACCCTGGCGCAATCTCGAGCACGTCGAATTCGCCACGCTCGAATGGGTGGACTGGTTTAACAACCGACGGCTGCTGGCGCCGATCGGCAACATCCCTCCCGTCGAGTTTGAGCAGCTGCATTACGATCACCAAGAGTCCCAAGCCATGGTGGCGGGACTCAACTAACCGAGTCTCCGAAAAACCCGGGGCGATTCAAATACTACCTTGAGCGAGCTCGACGAAACAGGTGACCATCGGATCAGGACTGCGAGGGTCATTGGACGAAGGCATGCATTTGCAATGAAACATTGGTGAAGGAAATCAGAGTGCTGCCATCGCCTAAAACTGCTACACTCAAGGCCTTGATCCCGCTATGTACCGTGCTCACGACGAACGTCTGGGCTGGCGATGAGTTTGTGTGCGTTGGCCATGTGGCCACGGATGCAGCTACACTGAAGCTCCATGGGCCAGCGAAGCCCACTCAAGCTCAGGTCGCTACCACTCGTACGGGGATTGTTCTTTTCGCTCATTTCAAGGACGAACTGCCTGCCGATACGGCAATCCCCGACTGGGCGGATGACCTCTTCGATCCCGATCGACCTGGCAGCGTCAGTCACTTCTACGACACGATGTCGTTTGGAGTGCACACATTGCGCGGCGAGGTGGTACCAACCTGGTACGAATCCGACAGTGAAGTCTCAGCATACCTTTCCGATTCATCGTCGGAGCGCGGCCACTTCGGAGTGTTCGCGTCGGAGATCCTTCGCAAGGCGGATCGGGACGTCGATTTCTCGCGATTCGACAACGATGGTCCCGACGGCTTGCCGGACTCCGGCGACGACGACGGCTTCGTCGATGTCGTGTTCATAGCTGTGCGTTCTGCGCCGCGGAACTTCCTGTTCGGACCGGCCACCGGAGTGGCTAGTCTCGGGCTCGAGCCGACGTTCGTCACGGCCGATCGAAGGGCATCGGGTGAGCCGATCGAGGTGCTACACGGTACGATTCAGGCCGGCCGATCCTATGCTGTGCTCGCCGCAACGATCAGCCATGAATACGGTCACATCCTGGGGTTGCCGGACCTGCGCAACGTCGGGTACCTACGCAGTGAGGTCCCCCTGGAACCCGCTGAGGATTCTGCCGGCATCGGCGCCTGGGGTCTGATGGGGTGGGGCGCCCTTGGCTGGAGTGGCGCAGACGGTCCAAACCCGTTCAGCGCCTGGAGTCGAAGTCAACTCGGATGGCTGGAGCGGCGGCGGCCAACCCAGCGGCTCAGCAGCATGCGACTGCCGCCGGTGGAAGAGAGTGGTGAGATCTACGAGATCCTGCTTCCGAATAACGAGCGATTTCTCATCTCGAATCGCCAGCGGTCCAGCGCGCACTACGACCGCAACATGCCTGCCGAGGGCCTGCTGATCTGGCACTTCGATCCGAGGAGGCGCGGAGCGCAGCGGGTTGATCTGGAATGCGCCGACGGCAAGTGGCGCTCGTCCGGGTTTCCGAAGGGAACGGAGGCCAATCCCGAAACTGGGAAGGACAACCTCGACTTCTGGGCCCATGACGAAAGGTACACCCGAGATCACGCCGGCAATCTCGGAGACGACACGGACCCGTTCGACGGCGATCGGTTTCGCTCCTTCACCCCCGAAAGCAATCCAAGCTCCGCCAGCAATGACGGCTGGTGGAGAGTTCGCATCGAGGATATTGCGTTCGAAGCGGGTGGTGTCGCCACGGCACAGGTCGAGATCGAGCCGCTCGTGAAGATGGATGTGCGGATCCGGGACGAAAACGGCGACGGTGTTCTGGTGGTGGGAGAAACCGCCCAGATCGAATTCAGACTCGCGTCCTGGCCGAATCTTACACCGTGGCTCCAAATGGAAGTGACAAGTGAGGACACGCTGATCACCATCACAGATCCGGTGGTGGATTTTCACGCGGGGACACCAGAGCAGCGAATTCCGAACAGCTGGAACGATTTTGAGGGCGAGCTCCAAGCCGGCATGCGGTTCTATGACGCCGCGGAATCGAAGTCGACGAACGGCATACCCATACTCGAGGTGAAGCCAGGATTCGTAGGTATCCACGCGTTTCGGGTGAATTTGTCGGTGTACCCCCGGGATAAAAGCCGAGAGCTGCTGTGGATGGAGCAGTTCCCCCTCGAAGTGGTCTCCTCGGAGCCCCCGCGAATCACCCGTATTGCCGTCGTGGACAGTGCCGGGAACGGCGACGGATTGGTGCAAGCCGGCGAGTTCATCAGGTTGGCCGTGGAGGTGGAAGGACGAGCGGAGATGGTGGACGCCACATCCGTGAGGATTCGAAGTCTGCAGGAGGAGGCGATGCCGGTGCCGTTCCCGTTTTCCGGTTTCGACGAGGACGATGCACTCGGGGCCGGGGCGATTCGTTCACCGGAATTTCTGCTGGCATCCGACTTGATCCCCGGCACCGTCCTGGAGTTCGAGATCGACTTCGACAGCGGGTATGAAACATCCATCGATACCCTGCAGTTGGAGGTGGCCGCAGGTGGCGACCGCACGCCGCCGCGCGTACTGCCATTCCTGACCCAGAGTGTGCCAGATGGGCTGTCGATCGTACTGCCCGAGAGTCGGGTTACGAACGCGGGACCGCTCGAGGCGACGGGTGTAATCTACAGCGTCGGGGACACGACTCAGATTGCGACTATAGCTCTGGCGAAAAAGGCCGGTCGGTACGAGGCGATCTGGCGAGACGCCACCGAGGAAACCTATCTCCTCAAAGGTATTGCGACAGATGGGGCGGGGAACGTGACCGAGACGCCACTGCACCTCGTGAACATGGGAGGTGGACAAGCCGGACCGTTGCCCGGCGGGGTCGTTGAGCTCATTGTCTCCGCGCCGGTCGCCGATCTGGCGTATTCCCCGAAGGGAGCCCAGCTGGCAGTGGCTACTGGCACAAGCATCGAGCTGTACGATCCGGTCTCACTGCGGAGAACGGCTGTGTTGAACGGCCATGAGGACGAGGTGACAGCGGTGGCGTTCAGCCCGAATGATCCGTTCCTCGCTTCGGGGGATGCGGCCGGAACGGTTCGCCTGTGGGACGCGAGGTCGCGCGAACAGATTGCTGAGTTTCAGGGGCACGAAAGCGAGGGGATATCTGGCCTCGTCTTCAGCTCTGTGCGGCCGACGCTCGTCTCCGCAGGTCTCGACGGTAGTCTGGATCTGTGGGATGTGAACGAGCGACAGAAGCTGGCGACACTGAGGCGAGATGAACCTCAGCCGGTCATGTCGCTGGCCATGGACCCGGTCGGCGGCAATGTTCTGGCTGCCGGCAGCAGTGACGGCTCAGTTGCGATGTGGGAGACGACGGATCACACGTTGCTCGCCGTGCTGAAGAGTCACCGCGGCGAGGTGGCGTCCGTCGCCTTCAATGCGGACGGGTCGAGATTCGTTTCGGCGGGCCGCGACAGGACGGCGCGACTTCGCACTGGAGGAGGAATCTATTTAGCGCTTCGTCAGGTCCTCAGCGAACACGACGACTGGATCGAGGCAGCGGCGTTCACTCCCGATGGACTAGGCCTGGCAACCGCGAGCCTTGACGGGACGATCTATCTGCGCAGGATCGATACCTCCCTCAGCTCAGTGGTCAAACTGACGAATGCCGGCGGCATACGAGCGATCGCATTCAGTCCGGACGGAACTCAACTCACGACGGGAACGTGGAACGGCACGCTGCAATTCTGGCAAGTATGGGACGAGAGCTCCGCTGATGGACTGACGACGGTGACACCGAAGGACGCCGTGCTGCTGCCGATTTACCCCAATCCGTTCAACCAGGGAACGCACCTGCCGTTCCGCGTGTTCAGACAGAGTTCGGTTAAAATTAAGATCTACGATACCCTCGGTCAGCTGGTCAGGGAGCTCGATGTCGGCGACCGCGAGCCCGGCCTTTACGCGGCACCCCTGCAAGCCGCTATCTGGGACGGCAGGAACGCGGACGGCCAGTCGGTGGCTTCGGGCGTCTACGTGGGAGTGCTCGTCGCTGGCAGGGCGGCTGTCTCTCAGAAGATGGTCGTGTTGAGATAGTGAGCCGAGTGACCATCGGATCAGGACTCCGCGGGTCGTCAGGCTTCAAAGTAACAGGGGGTGGAACGTGATCATAGCTCTGGGTTCCGTAAATCTGGCGATCTGGCTCGCGATTGGCGTCCTGCTCATCGGAGCGGCTGTCTGGACAAAACGCCACCTGCAATGGACGAGCATTATTTGGGTCTGTATCGGCGTGGGTTTGAGCACGGCCACGAATCTGGTCGCAGGCTGGATAAACAACGGCACGATGGCTGCCATAGCCGTTCCGCCATTGTTGTGGGGGTTGACTCTCGGTGAGGTGCAGCAACTTTACATGTACCTGCAAATGGCGACATCGGCCGCAGTTTCCGGATTGCTCATTTTACTCGTGTTGGGAGATGTTGTTCGTCTGGCCGCGCAAGCTGGCATCGACACGGATGGCCGGTACGTCTCAGCGATCAGAATCCTGACGCAAAAACCCACCGCTCTTGGTACTGCAGCCCTGGCGCTGTCGATGGTCCACCTTGTGTGGGCGGGGGTTCTGCGACAGCAATACGGTTAGCGAATCACGCGCCTCGGATTGAGACAACGACGGACATACCACGAGGGAGGTAATAGCCTGACAAATGCGACATCGAAAAAATGCTTGCGCGAGACTTCTCACCGGTCTGTTTGCCATCCTGTTTCTGAGCGGACCTTCGTGGAGCTTGGAGGTGTCCGGCACTGTGAGCCGTGCTGACGGCTCGGACGTTACAGGCGTCGAAGTAACTTTCATAAATGAAGCCAGCCCAAACGAGCGATTCAGTGATGTCACTGACGAACAAGGTCACTACCGGATTGACCTACGAATCGCCACCGCCGTACAGAGCGAGAGCAAACCGACCCCAGCCTCGTCCAACCTAAACCAGAACTATCCCAACCCGTTCAATCCCTCAACGATTATCTCCTACAGTCTGGCAACAGCCGGTCATACCACAATAGAGATCTACAACATTCTCGGACATCGTGTGATCACATTGCTTGATAATTGGCAGGATGCAGGCCACCATTCAATACAGTGGGACGCCCGCGATGAGTCAGCACGTGGAGTTGCTGCTGGGGTGTATTTCTACAGGCTTATCTCAGGCCACTTCGTTGACACGCGCAAGATGAGCCTGACTGACGGGGCTGTCGGTCTCTCACCCAAACCTGGGCTTCCCACCGTTGTTGGAATAGCCGCCAAATTAATGCAAGACCAGTCACACAGGTTTCGGGTTACGATCACCGGACCATCCATCGAGCCGTTCGAGCAAACAGGCGTTCTTATTACAGAAGACACGACAATGGATTTTGTTGTGGCGTCTCAGCCGAGCCCAGCCAGCACCTCAGAGACTGCCATGGACAATCTCGAGCGCGCCTTCAACGAGCGTGACAAGGAGCTCTACGAGACCCTGCTCGATAACGACTTCTGGTTCACCGAGGGCGATTGCCTGGGCGACCTCGTGTTCGCGAACGGGAAGGAAGAGGAGCTCGAGATCATGAGTCCGCGCGATGGCTCGCGCCAGGGCCTCTTCGACTTTTTCAGAACGATTGAGTACGAGTTCGTTCTGATCGAGCGCTGGACCGAGCTGGGACGGGATTTTCCCATCGCCTTCGAGGGGGACCCCGACGGCCATACAGACGAGGACTGGGAGGTCTTTCGCGGCCGCGTGCAGATACTGCTGCTGTCCGCCCCGGACGAAGGCGTCCGCGTCGACCAGAACATGAACTTCAAGCTGCGCCAGGGCGATGACGGCCTGTGGCGACTCACGCGCTGGATCGACGAACCGTTGTCAGGCGATTGTGCGGGTAAGAGACTGGAACCCGCGGCGGAAAGTGAAACCTGGGGCCGAATCAAAGCCTCGTTCAGTCGGTGATCAAATGCTCGCTGCTACGGTGAAACGGGATACATCATGCAATCGTAGAGGGTTTGGGGCTGCACTCGTGACATCATTTGGTGCGCTTTTCGCCGCGATCTGCATTGCCTCCTCCGCTGTGCATGCCCAAGATGGGCTGGTTAGCACGTGGGTACACCTGATAGCGGAAGGGGACGGGTCCAATCGGCTCGCCGTCAAAGAGGATGGCACAGCGGAGCTGACGATCGAGGCACACTTTGGGCCGGATTTTGTCTCTGTGTCTCTTGCGAACGGGGAGTTGGCCGAACTGCCGGATACGCCCTTCTTCACAGAGGGGTTCCGTGTGAGATTCGTCATGACTGGCCGCTGGGAGGTCACGGGCACACAATTCAGCCTCTCTGCAACAGATTTCAGTGTAAGCTACAGCGGGCTCAACGAAGAGAACTTCTGGGCGGCTCTGGAACGGGAAGTGGTCGAACTGCCTGGCCTAGGCCAGGGACCCCATGTCAACGTGCGGATCAACCTGGAGGAGTTCTTTGAGACCACCCTCAATTTCATAGAAGGTACCGAGTTCAGCCTTGACGGCGACACGCTCGTCCTCATGGACGAGGATGGCTTCGAGACGGTGTATCGTCGGTTGAACCCGGTCACTGTGGTGGCAGCGCGGAGTTGGGGGCAAGTGAAAGCTGCGTATTGACCTGCAGTGCTAGTATTGACCATCGGACTCATTATCTGCAGGTCACGTCGGCGGCTTGCATCGTGCAAACAGTTGGACAACTGTATGGGTCCGGTTGGCATACTCGACAGGAGCCACAGCAATGAGCCATATCAGATCACTGACGCTTTGCACAGTTCGATGGACGATGCTCCTGATCCTCTGCCCGGTTGCAGGACGGCCCTGGTCGGCGGCAGGTGATGAGCCGTACCTTGCAGACGCAGTCCCACTGAGGGGCATCGTCATCGATGGCAGGCTCGAAGACTGGCCCGAGCGGATGGTGTCCCATCCTATCGCCGAAGTCGGGGAGGCCTCTCCGCACCTGCAAGGGGAACCGCCCAATGGTCCTGCGGACTTCACCGGGCGCTTTCACACGGGATACGACGAAGCCACGGGCGACCTGTACGTGGCCGTCGTAGTCGAGGACGATGAACTCGGCCTGCCGTTCCAGGACCAAGACGGCTGTGTGCTCGGGGTGGACGAACACAGCACCTCGGGTGATGCGCAGCGTTATTTCATGGGGGTCGGTCCGAGTCGGGACAGCCACGAACGGAATCCTGGACCGCAGTCATTTCCACCCGGTACGGGGAGCTACGATGTCAAAGGCGCCGTCGTTCGGCTCGGGACGACGACGGTCTACGAGTGGTCCATCCCGCTCGAGGCGACCCCGGGTGACACAGTCGGACTCGCCATCGCAGTGGCTGATGCAGATGGCGGGGCGCGGAGCAGCTGGATCTCCTGGAGAGCCGGTGAGTTGGCGAAAGTGGCCGTCCAGACTGGAGGCCAGTTCCCGACCGGAGAGCTGGTGCCGGTGGCGCCGCTTCCCCGGGGCCGAGCCGCAGCGTTGACGGGGACGGTGCGCACACTGGAGGGCGAGGCTTTCCACGCGCTCGTCCTCGGTATCATGCGTGAAGGGCGTCTCACTGCCTCTGCTCGAACGGACGCAAATGGCGCCTTCCACGTGGATCTTCTGCCTGGCAGGTATGCGATCGGGGTACTGCCGGGGTTCGGGGCCAGGGAGGGCGAGACGCTCAATGTCACCTTGTCTGGTGACGCGCAGGTCGAGCTGGTGGCGACACCGCTGTCGATCCCGGACGAGCTTCGCGAGGTGGCGACGCGGTATGCCGGCCTGCGGAGCTACCGTGATACGACGCTTCACATCAGAACGGTGTGGTATGGCATGGCGAAGCAGCATGGCGCCCGACCCACGACGCTGGCCTTCGAACGCCCGAACCGAATCCGAGTCACGGATCACGAAGCCCGAGGTGGAGACTTGGTCGTGGTGAGCGACGGCAAGACGCTCTTCGCAGGCCTGGATCGGGGTATGATTTTCGACCGGAAGCAGTATGTGCAACGGAAGGCGCCTGGTACACTCTCGCGGTCGGACGTGCACGCCGTGGTACCCATGGGCATGCCTCTGGACGGGCTCGTGCTGCGACTGCTCTTGAGCGAGGATCCGCTGTCTGAGCTCATGACCGGAACGACGGCCATGCGCATGGTGGGCTCAGACGAGCTGGACGGGACGCAGACCACCGTGCTCGAGGTAGACCGTTTCCCCAGGGCCCTGCACATGTCGAGAATCGCAGGCGCCGAAAATGATCCGATCACGATGCGAGTGTGGGTGGGCCAGGATGATCACCTGATCCGTCAGGTAGAGTTCGAGCAAAGGGTGGACGCAGCCGCGGGACTCACTGAGAGCCCGGCTGGGCAGCGCGAGGAAATCGTCAAGAGACGGTTGGAAAAGCACGTAGCCATCGAAATCGATGGAGAACTGCCGAAAGGATTGTTCGCCTTCGATGTGCCAGCAGAGGCGCAGCTCGTAGAGCGGCTCACGCCGATGGGGCAGTAGACTTGGCGGGGCAGAAGGTCACGACGCTGGTGTCCGGACCCCGCCTCGCCGGAACGTACAACGTCTTCTGGAACGGGCGAGACAGCCGGGGCCGCATGTTGGGCACTGGCATATATCTGTCGCGGCTACGAAGCAGCAATCGGACGGCGCATACCAGCAAGCTGTTGTTGGTTCCGTAAATGCCGTGCGGGCATCGTCCTGATAGACTGATGGGCGTCCTTGCGAGATATTCATGACTGGCTGCCATACTCACGGTCCGGGAACGGGCGCCCGACCCCATGGCAACCCGGGCGACACTGAGTGGTCGTCAACCGAATTCGCCAGAAAACACGGGAGTCCATGGTTATGCGTGGCACAAGCGCTGCGGTACTTATCGCACTGATCTGGAGCGTGCACACCGAAGCCGATGTGAACTGGCCGCAGTGGCGCGGCCCTCACGGAAATGGCGTCAGTGCGTCGACGGGCTTGCCCACAAGCTGGAGCGCCGCCGAGAACATCGCCTGGTCGGCACCGCTGCCGTCGTGGAGCGGCGGCTCGCCGGTGGTGTGGGGAGATCGGGTGTTGGTCACCTCCGCGAGCAGGCCCGTGGAGGGAACTCAGTCGTCGGAGACCGGACACGACCCGGGTGAGGATGCGCTGTTGCTCTTGTGTCTCGCCAGAGCGGATGGCGCGGAGCTCTGGCGCCGATCACTCGATACCGGCAACCAGATGCACAGGAAGCACGACAACACCTCGCCGTCTCCGGTCACCGATGGCAGGCACGTATGGACGGTCACTGGCGCCGGACTCGTGACCGCCCTGGACATGGGTGGAAACGTGGTCTGGCGACGGGACTTGCAGGAGCAATACGGCCGGTTCGGGATGCAGTTCGGGTATGCATCGTCGCCCTTGCTCACGGAAAGCAGGCTCATCCTCGCAGTCCTCCACGGGGAGCAGGCGGGCAACCCTTCTTACGTCATCGCCCTGGACACGGCCACGGGGGAGGTGCTGTGGCGTCGAGAGCGTCATACGGATGCGGTCGCCGAGTCGCCGGACGCCTACACCACGCCCGTGCTCATCGAGCGTGACGGTCGGCGCGAGATCGTGGTGTCCGGGGCCGATTACGTGACCGCCCACGACCCGGCGACCGGTGTGGAGGTGTGGCGCGTCGGTGGCCTCAATCCGGAGAAGTGGGGCGCCTGCCGGATCGTCGGTTCGCCCGTCGTGGCCGGCGACATGCTGTTCGTGCCGACCGTGGAGAAACCGTTGCAGGCCTTCCGTCTCGGCGCCTCGGAGACGGTATCGAGCGACGATTTGGCCTGGAGCTGGACCGGCGCCGGCGCCCCTGACGTGCCTACGCCGGTCGCGGACAAGGGTTACTTCTACATGGTCGATGACCGCGGGAAGGTGACCTGCCTTGACGCCGCCACTGGCCGCCTCACGTGGGGACCTCACCGCACATCCGAAGGCTCAGTCAGCGCCTCTCCCGTGCTCGCGGACGGCAAGCTGTACGTCACCAATGAGGACGGCGTCACCACGGTCCTCGCCGCCGGACCGAAGCTGCAGCAGCTGGACGTCAACGAACTCGACGGCAGCCTCACCCTGTCGTCGATGGCGGTGGCCGGAGACCAGCTGTTCATCCGCACCGGGACCCACCTGTACTGCATCGGCGGGACCGACTGATTCCCCGCTGGGTTGATGAACCCCCGAAGGGGTTGCCCGGAGGGCCAAGCGCCGTATGGCGCGCAGCATCAACCCGCTGTTATCGGCTGTAGAATTCGGTTTTGAGCTTCTCGAACTTCTCGTCTGTCTCCTCAAGACTCTCAATCTCGTAAATCCTATTGAAGAGAGGAAAGTCGCACGGTGACAACTGCAATTTCGCATCGGGTGATACGGGTTGGTAGCTCACATGATGCCCGCCAGCAAATTCAAAATCGTCCCGCTTGAAGATATAGACCATGCCATCGGTCCACGGCTTCAGGTGGAGTGCCCCTGGAGAAAGAAAGAAAAAGGATGGATCAGAGCGGGTAGCGAAGAATGAAATCTTTGATCTATCTAAGATTGCAAAAAATAGGGCCATGAGTGTATCCGTAGTGACATACACAGCAGTCTCTGCTTGTCCTGCAACCGGACTACTTGCCGTCCTTGGTTCCAGAATGGTTAGGCTCTTGTGGGTAGAGCCGTGCAGACAATAATTGCGTCGGACCAAAAACTCTAGGAACTCATGCTTTGCTAGGTGTGGCGGCCAGTCGATAGGCCTGCCCTGACCGGGCAAGACCTGCGCGGTTAAAATGTCCTCGAATTCCTCGGGAAGGTTTAGTAAACCTCTATTGGACAAGGTGTTTTACCGCCTCAGTAATAACAACCCAATACTTGCTTCGTCGACCGCTCGTAGAGCCACAGTCTCCTGAAAGGTTGCCGTCGGCTTCCTCCACGCAGGAGCAGATCGACTTCCAACTGCCTCAAGCTATCGGCTGCGCCTGGTTCCGGCTCAGGCTGTGGGCAGCTCTCACAGTGGAGGAGCAAATCCACGGGCGCCTCCGAACGTGGGAGTTCCATGTATTCATAGTACACCGGTGGAAGACCGCCTCCGGGACTGACTTCGGCAATCTCGATCGCTACGATTTCATCGTCGTTCCAGCGAGCCTTGAATGGCGGCCTAGCAGAGGGATATTCCTCAATCGAGGCGACATCGAACTCGACCCGCTCCGCGTCGCAGAACTCGAGCAGTATCTGACGTAGGACATCGAGGTCTTCAGTCACTCTTGCCTCTTGATCTTAGAGAAAGTGCCCTGCGGACTAAGCAGACGCAGTGCAGTTGCCAGGGACGCAGTACTCGCTGACTTCGTGACTCACACAATCGAGCATCCGGAGAAACCCGGGTGATTCAGCTTGCGCGTAACGCCTTGCCGGTTTGCGGACCGCTCTGAGCGCATAGCGAAGAGTGGTTGCCGAAGGCCAAGCCGCGCATGCGGCGCAGCGCATCACCGTGCTGTTAGACGACGGGCAATCTCCTATATCTCGAGGGTTTGTAACCATTCCTTTGAGGTAGTGATCTCCCCAAAATTAGACATGAAAGAAATCGCTGATTCATGCATCGCTGGACTACTGCTCGCACAGCAGTCTTCCAGCACTATGTACGAAAACCCCTTCTCAAAGGCATCTCGCGCCGTCCCTTCAACGACAAAGCGCGTTGCGACTCCAGCCAGAACTATTGTCGAAATCCCCAACGATCTGAGGACGACATCTAGGTCTGAACTGGCAAAGGCGCTGATCCCTCGTTTGGTTACAACAATTTCGTTCGGGAAAGGTGCGACCAAGGGATGTATCTGGGCTCCCCAACTCCCTTCAACCAATAATTCATCCTCTCTGAACCATTCGGCCAATGGCACCGCCTGTGGCAACTCGGGGTGGCCTGGACGATAACAGACCACCACATGAATTACCGCTATTCCTCTCGTCCGAACCGCCTTCAACAAGTCGGCTGTCCGTTCAAGAATTTTCCGTTCGGCGACCGGACCAGCGAGGCCTTCTGCACCTGCTTTCCCTTTCGGATCGACAATCTCGTTTTGGAGGTCAAGCAGTAGTAGCGCTGTCTCAGTAGTTGCCATCAAGCTCTCCATTCATTTTTGAGCGCCTGCGGAGGGCCGCTCAATGATTTTTACTGCCTGTTGTCATCGGCGGCGAAAAGGGGAAGGGCATGTGCCCAGAGACCGGTTTCACCCAATAAGTTCATCTCGATCAATGTGATCAGCATCTCATAGCCATGACGGTTATCTGCTTTTAAATGACGTCGGACATTGTTCCCTGACACCCAACACCAGTCCTTGTCTCTCAAGTCCATGAAGAGTCAATAAATCCGGAATCCAAGCGTCTCTTCAGTGCACGGCGTCCTGCATGGATTTAAGAGTGCGTCGAATGAAGGTCCGAGCTGTACAGTATTGCCGCGCCGTGTTTAGAGCAATCAACTGACATGCCGCGCATTTTACTGTCCAGCCAAGGACGCCTGGCTTGCACAGCTCCCGGTCCGACAACTCACCGATTAACACCAGCACATCTTGATAGGCTTTGTCAAGGCGCCTTTTGACGCCAAGATATGTCTCTCGCTTGGACCGACGGGCGATGCTGGCGTTCAGTTTGGGCGTTTCGTTCCATTTGAAACCTGGAGCTGGAAGATCCAACTCTCCTCCGTCGCGTGCAGTGCGGACCCACGACACGACGGCTTCGCTCCACCAACAACGCACCGCAAGCAATTCCTTAACGGTCCAGTCGTCGACGCAAACTACATTCCCAAGTCTCGGGTCGCCCTTGGCAAGCTCGGCTTGCAATTCTGCGTATCCGGTTTCTACAACGTCCAAAAGTTGCTTTCGTGTGCGCGGCACAGTTGATGGCATAATGCGATCTCTTCAACCCATGTCATTTAACGTTTTGCCGGTTTGCGAACCCGCGCATGCGGGTTGCCGAAGGCCAAGCGCCGAAAGGCGCGCAGCGCGAACGGTGCTGTTAAGCGTTGTAAAGATCACTTCGGGACAGTACGCCCTGAACAAACTTCTCTTTCGCTGAGGTGTACCCCTTGCGGTCATGGGCGAACGCTTGGGCATTCATGAGCTTCAGCTGCGCGTACTCCTCGCGGACTGTTGCGTCCGCTCGGAGAATATCCCGAAAAACAATGTAGTCCTGCCCAATGAGATGAGGCATGAAGCACGGCATGCACATGGATGGTTCTCACATCCGGCTCCGACTCCCAAACAAACACAAGTCCGACGCTTCCTTCGCCTTCGCCGCGATAGATGAACCCAGCACTGGTGAGTGAATGTATCAAAGCAGGAGCTAGTTCCTTGGACTGAAAGCCGAGAGCAACATCAATAATGGGTTTGGCGACCAGACCAGGTACCGAAGTGCTTCCAACATGCTCAACAACAACCATCAAGTCGCCGCAGGCTTTCGTGACATCTCGGCAAGCATCTGCGCCCAAACCGAGCCAGTCTGGATCGTGCGAGCTGAGCGTAACCACGCCGCGCCTCAATCCTATCATCCCTTCCTATGGAACAAAGACTATATGGATTCTACGAGTGTATTAGCTTTATGACGCTTAACTGCTTTTATGAGAAGTGCCAAATCGTGCCAACAGAACTAAAATTTAAATCGTTGATGGTTAACGATAGCACTGAGGCACGATTCTAGGGCGTCGCCTCTCGTACTTGGTTCGCAGATTGCATCCTTCGTTTGGTAAAGTACGCTACGCTCCAGAACATGATGAAATAGAACGATCCCAATCCTGTAAAAATGACTGCTGGACCCCACAGGTTGATAAATCGGTCCTCTTCCGCATTTTCAGGATCATTCGGATCATATAGAATCGCAATGTCGTCCCCCACATCACCAATGGGAGGATTACTAGCGGTCGACGAGACGATCTTGTGCTGTTGTCCGTCGGCATCGAAAAAAGTGAAGACGGCGGCATAGAGCATGTCGCCAGCATCATTGGGTCTTTCCATCAACTGTATGATGGTACCCTTGCCAGGCACTACCTGCTGAAGGAAGAAATAGGTATGCACGACGAACACCAACCCTGTAATAACAAAGGGGAGCGATAGAGCCATCATCCATTTTGAAAAGCGGTTTAAGCTTTTGTATGCTTTCGGCAACATCATTTTTCGCCTGCAAACGCGTGATTGAACTACAAAAACGGAATCGATCCCATTGACCCAGCAAAAATGCCTTTCATCTACGCTCTATACCATGTGCGACCCATCTTTCCAGCCCGGCATTTGATGTGATCATCTGCTTCTTCTGTCGACGTATAAAGTACCCCTGATGGAAACGTGCCATTGGTAGTTCAGTGGAACAAGCGATAGTATTAGTTGGGCATTTCTCATAACGGTTCTCGTGTCCCTGAACCGCGTAGCGGTTGGGCGAAGGCGCGAACGCGCCGTAGCCGGGGGCACGGTGTTATGCGATGGCTTCCCAACTCGCGCAGGTCGTTCCGCCATGGTCAGCACCTCGATTCGAGAAGGCTGAACCAGGTCTCAGTCAGGATGGTGCGGATTCACCCCCACGCGTTTTGATAGTCGCCACGAACCAAATCCAAGCCCGAAAAAGAGAGCAGACGCCAATCCAAACTGAAACGTGATGACTGCCAGAAACGGCCAAGAGATTCCAACATATATGTGATGTGCGAAATGGCCGTCGCTCAGAATTGCATGCCCGACGCGCGCGCCAACCCCGATTGCGGACAAGATAATTGAGTTGAGCCACAGAAACGCCTCAGGTGCGTGCCTAAATTTGGCGCGGGTTCCGGCAAACAGCGAGGCGGCGAGAAACGGAAGGATGGGAGTCATTGAGAGTCTCGTAGCGTGGGCCGACTCAGGTTGGAGCCAGTGGACCCCAGCATGGATCAGGCTTGCACAAACTGTTGCCAATAGCGCCACGGCAACCGTGTGCACCGTGCGGTAAGGAGCCAATCCGGACGAATCGAGCATCTTGCCTCCTAGACGAAAATAGCATCTTGGTCAAAGCCTTCGCATAATGTTTTCGCCGCCGCCCGAACCCGCGAAGCGGATTGCGCGAAGGGCGTACGCCCGAAGCCGGGCACGGACGTGTTATACGAAGCCGCAGAGCTAACCATTCTCATCAGCAACGCAGCCACTACATCTGACTATCCTCAAAGCCAAGATTCACCGGTCCGTCTGGAAGGTTGAGCTCCGCCCGGCGTTTGCCCCTTCCTGTAGTAGGTACCTCGCTCCCTACTTGCTCGAACGCAAAGCTGTCAACCCAAACCTGTCCGGGGCCAACAAGGAGAAGTCCGAACGTCATGCGATGGCCATCGTGTGGAACATCTAGAACTACATCGAAACTCTCCCAATCGAAGGATCCCCTAAGCGGCCTATCTTGCATGTTGTCGAAACTCAATAGGTTTCCAGCGATCCCGTCCACCCTGAGCAGGAGACCTGTCCAGTTCTGTACGAATTTGGCTGCGAGGAATGCGGACATTCTGAGACGTTGTCCGAGAAACTTATCCGCTTTGCATACTTGATGAAGGGCACCAAAGCCAGCCGGATTCGGTGTTGTGCACTTGATGAAGCCGCTGGCCCCACCGCTATAAGCCTTATCTCTATCCACTCCGACTTCATAGTCGTTCGGATGGCTACCGCCAAGACACCAGCCAGCGGGATTATCTGACATGATCACTCAAAGGATTTCGTATAACGTTTCGCCGGTTTGCGAACCGCGAAGCGGTTGCCGAAGGCCAAGCGCCGAACGGCGCGCCGCGCGAACGGTGCTGTTATCGGTTGTGGGGCTATTGGGACAGCTTTTCGGCGAGTGAGTCGGCTAATCGACCAAGGTCTCCGGTGTCGAACAGGGCAAAAGTATCGTATCGAAGCTGGAGAAAGAGACCTGTTTCTGCTTGCGCGACCGCTAACTCTACGGGGAACTTCTCGCCTGATACGGCAAGCTGGGTCCCGGAACGCTTCATGATGATATGGTTTGGGTTTGCAACATGCTCGGAAAAGCCCTCCTCGATCAGTAAGTCCCGGGCGTTCTCGAGTGAGATACTCGGGGTGATCTGCCTCTCCACTGTTTTCCATCCCCACATTTTGTCCTCCTCTCATGTTGGTCTAACCGCATCACCCCATTACCGATAACGTTTCACCGGTTGCCGAACTCGCGAAGCGAGTTGCCGCAGGCCAAGACGCCCAAAGGGCGGCGCAGCGGCAAACGTGTTGTTAGCCGAAGGCGATAACTTCTGCATTGCCGCAGTGAGCGCCCTACGAAGCTTGATCTGAACTTCGCCTGAATGGTCGAACCGGCTCCGCTTCCGCCCAGGTGCAAATCCCCTTTGAGTAGACAACTTCCAGTTTGATGCCGTCTACGTCGTAGAAGAATGTGGCGTAGTACTCCTCGTATCCGTACTCCGGGCAGTCAACTGGTGGGTCTTCGATAGTGACACCATCCAGGTTGAGAAGCACTTCATTGTAAAACGTGTCCACTGCTTCCCGTGAATCGACCGAAAAAGCCAGATGGCCCAAACCGATCGCTCCGTGTTTATGTTTCTCCTTATGCTCTGCGGGAGCAACCAGAACAATCAGATCATCCTTTAGGTACACCCCGTTACTTGAAGGTGACGAAAATCCCAGGCCCTCCAGCACTGCGTCGTAAAAACCCTTCGCCCGCTCACCGCTGGTCGAGACGCGAAGTCCAATGTGATGTATGGCCGACATAGAATCTCTCCCTGTCAAGCACAGCGTGGATCGTGAAATTGGTCCCTGATGAGAACTAAAGGTTCAGTCGATACGCTTCCGCAATGAATTCTACCTGCTTTCGGCTAACGGTTTGCCGGTTTGCGAACCCGCGAATGCGGGTTGGCGAAGGCCAAGGCGCGAACGCGCCGCAGCGCAAAACGCGCTGTTAGGTGAAGTTGACGGTACAAACCGGGTAGATTGGTAACACATCTGACCGGGTTGATGGGTGACACTCCTTCTACTTTTTGACCAACCCCAATTGGGAGGTTGGTCGATGCCCTGGATGGAGACAGCACCCATGGAACAACGTAAGCGATTTATCGCCGACGATCAGCGCGGGCACTACTCGAGAGCGGAGCTGTGCGAGCGATACGGGATCAGCCGCAAAACCGGATACAAGTGGCTTCAGCGGCACGCCGAAGAGGGGGTGCCCGGGTTACAGGACCGCAGTCACGCGCCCCACACCTGTCCGCATCGCATGGCGCCAGAGATTGCCGAGCTCATTCTCGGAGCGCGCACACGGCACCCCGATTGGGGACCGAACAAACTGTTGGACTGGCTGGCGCCTCGACATCCGCACATCTGCTCCTGGCCGGCGGTCAGTACGGCAGGCGATCTGCTGGTGCGCGAAGGCCTGGTGAAGAAGCGACGACGACGACGCCCACGTCAGCACCCCGGAGCCGTGCCGCCGACCACCGACAACCCCAACGATCTGTGGACGGCCGACTTCAAAGGCCAATTTCCTACCAAGAACGGAGTTTGGTGTTTCCCTCTCACCATCAGCGATCAGCACACTCGCTATCTCCTGACCTGCCGCGCCCTGCCCGACATCAAGACCTTGCATGCGCGTCCGGTCTTCGAGAGAGCCTTCCGCGAATTCGGCCTGCCTCAGGCCATTCGCACCGACAACGGCGTTCCCTTTGCTTCCAGAGGATTGCATGGGCTATGCCGACTCAACGTTTGGTGGATGAGGCTCGGCATCGTGCACCAGCGGATCCGCCCGGCATCGCCGCAGGAAAATGGCGCCCACGAACGCATGCATCGCACCTTGAAGGCCGCTACCTGTCGGCCACCCGCCGCCAACAAGGCCGCCCAGCAGCGATCCTTCCAGCGCTTCCGACAGCTCTACAACGACGAGCGTCCCCATGACGCCCTCAACGGCAAGACTCCTGGCTCCCGGTACCACCCATCACCCCGGCCCTATCCCGGCCGCATGCCGACCATTGAGTACCCCGGTCACTTCGTCATCAAGCACGTCACCCGAGCCGGGACCATACGCCTCGGCCACAAGCTCATCTTCATCGCTCAGTCTCTCAAGCATCTCGACATCGGTCTCGAGGAGATCGACGACGGCGTCTGGGCCATCTACTTCAACACCGTCCTCCTAGCCACCGTCGACGAGAGGGACATGATCGTACGGGAGTGAATTCAATCAAAACAATAGTGTCACCCATCAACCCGGTTTAGACTGTTACCTATCAGCCCGGTTGCTGCAGACCTTGAGACTACCGTTCACGTGTAGAGGCCCAGAAGCGGATGACGCTTTGAACAATTCCGCCCAACATAGAATAACAGATACCGTTAAATCCCAAAGTCAGAATCCACTTGTACCAGGGAATGTAGCCGCTGTTCGGTGAGGTTAAGACGGAAGGAATGAAGCTTCCCATGAGATCAAATGGTCCGATAAGGAGGGGGCGTACAACCTCAGGGGACGCAATGACAAGCCCGAACATCGCAAGAAACGGCGGAGCAATCACGCCAACAACAAGGCCAAGAATCAGTCCGTGTCGGTTAGCTGTGAACCAAGTTAAAACGCCATGAAGTCTCATATTGTGGTCACCTATTCTCAATTTCATATAACGTGCAGGCGTTTCCGAACCCACAAAGTGGGTTGCCAGAGGCCAAGCGGCGCAAGCCGCGCAGCGGAAACGCGCTTGTTATGAGATGTGCCACCTCCCGGCTTTGTTTAGGCGTTAGTTACTTAGCCCGAGCCCGAAAAACCAGATCTGTCGGCGGATCCGCAGCGAATTCCTTGCAGCGATCAACATAAAGCAGCGCAGGGCCATCCTGGGGGTCCAGTTCGAGCGCCTTCTCAAAGAGTCGCAGCGCTTCGGTGAACTCGAAGGCGTGGTAGGCCGCCAAGCCCTGATTGTAGAGGGCCAGCGTCTCCCGCTTTTCTGCGCTCAGGTGGTCCTTGCGAGCCAGCACCTCATAAGCCGTTACCGGCTCCTCTTTGCCCATCACCTGGATCACGTCGAGTTGGCGAGCCTCGACCAGCTCTTTGACCCGCTCGTAGATCTGTTCGTTAACCATGATATCGGTGCCATAGATCTTCTGGCCGCTTTCAAAGCGGGCGGCCAGGTTAACCGTATCGCCCATCATGGTATAGTCGGTTCTGTTCTGCGAGCCCATATTCCCCACCACCATTGGGCCGGCGGCCAGGCCCATGCGCACCTGGGCGAACACGCGGCCTTCTGCCTGCCATTGGGAGCGCAACTCGCACAACGCTGGGGGTAACGCTCCGTCTTCGTTCCAGCGCTGGCGCAATTCTACCAATTTTTGCTGCTGATCAAGGCAGGCGCGGGTGGCTCGCTCGGCATGGTCGTCGAAGTGGAGGGGTGCGCCGAAGAACGCGACAATAGCGTCACCCTCGAACTTGTCGATGGTGCCGCCGTACTCTTCGATGATGGCGCACATCTCACTTAGATATTCGTTGATGAAGTGCACGAGCTCGCCGGGGGTGAGGCGCTCGGAGATGGTAGAGAAACTGGCGATGTCGGAGAACAGGGCAGTCATGACACGCTCTTCACCGCCGAGCTGGTTGACCATGTCGGGGTTGGCCATGAGCTCATCGACAACGGCGGGGGAGAGGTACTGGCCAAAGGCGCCCTGGACAAAATCTCTGTCCTTGTTCGTCTGAGCGATGGTGCGGGTCAGGTAAACGGACATCGATGCCAGCAGTGCCAGCATGCCCCAGAGGTGGGCAGGGCCGTCAACGATTGGCAAGATGACGTCAAACACAACCATTACGAAATGGACCATGCCCATCATCAAGCAGAGGAATCCCATGCCAATGATCCACGTATCTGGTTTTCGAGCGAGGATCTGCTTGAACATGGATCGCAACAGCTCCGCGATTAGGAGCAGAACACTTGCAGCCATGGCGAGCGGGGGACCACTATCGCGGTGGAATTCGAATATGTTCGCAATCAGGCTCAAGGCGAACAGGATCCAGAATAGCCTGGGCAAGCTCTCGTAAAAAGCAGCATACACAAAGCGTAGGGTCGCGATGAGGGCAAGGTAAACGGACACTTCCATGACATGGAAGCCGTAGAACATCAACTCAGGATCCGTCTCGCGGGACCATTGTACGATGGAGTAGAAGAAAACCGCGAAAAGAGCCGTCGCGATGGCGTAGTAGAGGTTTTCCCGCGCCTTGGGGTAAAACAGAAAAAGCATCAAATGCAGGAGGGCAAGCAGCGCGGCGACGGATGTGGTTATCGCTTGTGCTACTCTCTGCTTCGAGACCCATTCGACACGATTGCCAATGCTCTCGTTCAAGTCTGCCAAGACCAGACCAAACCCTCCCTGAAAGTGGTGCAAGTGGAATTTATCGAGGGAGAGATTTGAATAGCGGACGGCGATAACCTGGTCGTATTGCCGATCGAAAATGAACGATCTGGGATCAGTCCCTGCGAAGATTTCCACATAGGGTTCTTCTTCGTTTTGGTCTGCTCCGATCTTGCCGGAAGAATAGAGAAGTCGGCCGTTCAGATAGATTTCAGATGCGCCTGTCTGCACGTGCTCAAGGGCCAGGGGCACATTCCACAGGGTGGAGTCGATGGCGACGCGCACGCGGAACCAACCGCGGCCCGGCCAACCATCCTGAGGCAGGCTGCCGGGTAACAGCAGCGGGTTGACCAACTCCCACTCGCTATCGTCGTAGTGTGGCTCGGCCCATAAGAGGTCGTCGCGGCATGGTAGCGCCACTTCTTCACCAGAGTGATTTTCTTCTCACCCTCGATGTCGCCAAGCGTGTAAGGCCGGTCTTCTATGCCGTCGAGGTAGAGGTCCAGACTCTCGATCCATCGTCGGCCGTCGTTGTCTTTGAGCAAGAGCAGCATCGGCAATGGCCTTTGTGCTGTATAGCCATCGCCGACCTGGACACGGAAGGCATCGGTCAGCACCTCGGTCTCGCCGTCAATCGTTCCGATGTTGACCAGCGAATCCAGCACCGCTACCAGGGGATTCTCGCTCCGCAGCAGAGCCGTGACCATGCCCGTCGCACGGGGCGCGTGGTTTCTGAGCACAAGTCTGAGCGTCTGTTCCCCGCCTGAGGCGGACAAATCACGGTGCCGTGCTGCACCAGAAAGGCCGCCAAGCTGGAAACCTTGGAGCGTCAAAACGGGCCGTTCGAATGCCACGGTCGCGGTGGAGAAAAGGACGGCGCCAAATCGTTCGGGCCAGCCAGTACTTAGGGTTTTCGTGGGAGACCAAGCCTGTGCCTCAAAGGCCCCTTCAGTGGCGGAGCGTTCGACGCGGAACAGACCCAAGCGCCATAGATCTCCATCGGTGGGGGGGAGAGGACGACTCCTTTGGTCAAAAGATTCAAAGAGTTGCCAGGGGACTGCCACTTCCACGGTCCATTTCTGGTCCCGGTCCTCGGAATCGGAAATCGTGCCCCTTACATGCACGCCGGTTTGTATGCCCACGGCGTCCCAATCTCTATCCACCTCTTCGTCCTGCCAGCGCCCCGCATAGTACGTATCGCTGAAAGCGTTGAGAGGGTTTATTTCGATGTCGATGACTTCACCCTGTGTTGCCAAGCCCAGTGTAATATTTACCACGTCTTCCTCGAAGAGTCTGTGGTCTCGACCCGTCTTCGTGGCCTGGATGTCAGCATCCTCGCACTCAAAGGCTATGTAAAGATTGTCGTCGTCCCAGAGTAGGCGCGCCAAGGTCGTCGCAGTCACCGCTTCACCCGACTCTATATCTCTGAACGGTCCCAGGGGCGCGACCAGGGTCCACGAGACCTCATCGAGCTGACCGTCGATCTGGATGGGTGTGGGTGTTCGATAGGCGGTAGCTCGCTCGTAGAATTGAGCTGTGGCTGGGAACGCGAGGCCCGCTGTGACCAGCGCGACGGCCTTGATTACTCGCCTGGCAGTGCCTTTGGGTCTGGCTATCATAGGAGACCTTATCCTTCCAAAAAATTGTAGACGTAGGCTGTTACGATCCCCCGCTCAAACAAATAACCATGGCGAGCATCTTGGACAAAAACTAACGACTTGCAATCAACACGAAATATGGAGCAAGCTTTTGGCATTTCTCATAACTGCTTATATGTGAACAAAAGGTGCGCGTAATTTCAGAAAAACGGGTTGGTACACGAACTTTTGGTCGTAACACAAAATATCGGGTAAAACCGAGCATCGGTCTGTAGAAGTGATTACCGGGACGAGCTCCCATTTGCTGAGCCGCGGTTGCGCCAATGCGTGCCAAAGCCAAAGTGGGACACGGACGTGTGACGCGAAGAGTCACGCTTCTGCCAAGATGGCCATTCCTACCGGGAGTCGTGGTACATCCTTCTCACTATCGACATTATCCCAACTCTCCAATTCTTGAAGTCGTCGAATGTGAAATCCGGCATCGGCGATCGCATTCACAACCTCAGCGAAGGGATGGAAGAACTCGACGATTTCTCGCTCTCCCTTCCAACCGCCGTGTTTATCAGCTAACGGAGTTCCATCAAAGCGGTAGTACTCGGGTGATGTATCGAAGTAGTCTCTTTCGACCGTGAAGATGCCATCGCGCTCCGATAGGCACTCCATAACTGGATTGCCCTGGGTCAGAACCAATCGACCAGCGGTCTTTAGGACTCTATGCCAGTTGCGGCAGCACAAAAACAGATCCTCGAACCAGCAGATGTATGTGGCAACCACTATATCGATGCTATTGTTGGGTATCGGGTCCAAGGTCTGTGCATCAGCTTCGACGAACGTGACGTTCGAATCGATCTTGGCTGCGTTTTCTTTCGCAATTCGAATCGCCACCGGACTGATGTCACAGGCCGTGACTCGCGCCCCTAGATTCTCCCAAGAGAAAGCCTGTTTCGCGTCACCGGCGCAGCAGGTATCCAGGAGATGCGTCCCGGACACATCACCAACGAGTTCCACGACATCAGAGTCTAGCGTGACAGCGCCCTCAGCGTACCGCCTGTGAAAGTCCGGCACCTCTTTCAGGTTGAAGTCCATGTAGGCTTCGTGGTAGTCGCCCCAGGCGTCCCTTAACATTTCGCGATGGGATGCTCGTTTGCGTGGAAGATTAGAATCAGTCATTGCAGACTATGCTTTGTGGGTGGACGGACAATTTCGCGTCAGTTCGGTCGTTTCCCGACGAACCAAGCATCGGACTAATTACCGCTCGGGCAATTCCTTCCAGAGCAGGAACTTGATATGTCCCGATGGTAGGTTCGGCAATTCACCCGCCTTGCGATATCCGTGGCGCTCGTAGAACTCCACAGCTTGGAACGAGTGAGTGTTGAGATGTACGTATCGGCATCCACGCTCAACGGCTTCCCGCTCCGCAGCAGCAAGTAGAGCACTGCCGTACCCGCTCCGACGAGCCGGTTCATCTACCCAAAGCCAGTCGATGTAAAGCCAGCCCCAATACGTCCCGCCAAGCGCACCACCGATCACGAGATCATTGGCGTCGCGTAGAAGGATCGACATGCGTTGGTGGTCGTCTTCGGGTGCGTTCGCTCTGTTGTAGGATGCGAGCCCTTTGCGAACGATTTCCAGGTCCTCGTTCGTGGGGCGTTCCTCAAGTGTGACGTTGAAGGGTTCCTCCACGATTTCTCTCCAACGCCGAGGCGTCCAGGGCTCAACAGGGGAAGATGGACTCGGCCTCGAACAATCACAAGGAAGATTCGAGGGTCAGCTGACCGTCGGATTCTGTCTCCGACCGGCGCTTGAGCGAATTGCGTATAGCGACGTCACAGACCAGCGACAGTTGTCGCCGAAACGGCATTCATTCTATCTCTCTGAGGTGGGGGACGAACCTAGTAGTGCCGTCATATGTCGCTCCAAGGAAAAGAGTGTCGCTTCTCACTGTGTAAAGCATTTTCGGATGCACATCCAGAGTCGCAAAATGCGTGAACAGGGTGTCGCCATCGATCCGCCAAGTGCCAATCTCTGTGTGTTCGCGCCACTGAGTGTCTGCATTTGCTGCAGCCATTCTCGTTTTCATCACAACCTGGTATACACCATCTGCTTCAAACCTCATCGTCTTTTTGATGTGATGGTCATGCTTAGTCATCTCGATGGTCCAATCCCCAATGAGCGCTGAGCTGCCAGTGCCATGAGAAGCACAGCTAGCCAGGAGAAGCAAGACGGCATAGTACATAGATTTTGACCTCATGAAAGCAGCCCGTTGCGGATCACGAATCAATGCGGACCCAGCACAGGGGTACGATTTGAATCCTCTATCGTCGTTGATCGTTTCCGATCGGGTCCTGTTGGTGCCCATCGGACTCTGTGTCCGGATGCGACCAGGCAAGTCTGGTCCGTAGGAATAGAAGGAGGTGATACTTTCTTGAAATACGGTTAGTCGTCCCGCGGGTGCAAAACCCGCCTGGCCAAAGCTGAGCCCGGCAGGCCAGAAACGAGCCCTTGCGTGTGTTCCCGGTAACGGGGCAGGCGAAGCAGTAGGGCAGTGAGCGAGCGGGCTGTGGGATTGCGGCCCTGAAATGAGACCGTTCCGGGATAGCTGAGGGTGCCGGATTACCTGAAGGCAGCAGTGTCGTCGGCGTTATGTGGGCAAGGCGACGACACCCCGGCGGGGTGTGATACGACCAGGGCACGCTCGCAGAGGATGACCCAGGAACCTGGGAGGCCCCAGCCTCTCCACGGATTGATTCCGGTGCTACGGAGAGCCGGTGAAGAAGTCTCCGACGCGCCACGCGTCAGCACACGCACGCGTGGCCGATTAAGAACAAGCGTGGGCACCGTGGTAGGTCGTTTGCGAGGGGAACCGGAGCGGCGACCGATGGAGCATGGGGAGTCGGAGGACCGTGTAGTAGCTGAGAAGTCGGGGAACGGTTGGCAGCTGGACCCGGCGGAGCCAAGGCGGTCCGTGTTGACACGAACTTCAGGAGGGCACCATGACCGATGCATTGACTTCGGGGTCCATGTCACCGGGACTTTTGGAGGTAGCGGAGAGAGCGAGGCGAGAGCCGCAGGCCAAGTTTCACTCGCTGGCACACCTGATCGACGTGGAAGCTCTGCGTAGGGCGTTCGACCATCAAAAGCCGAGCGCTGCAGTCGGGGTAGATGGCGTGACCAAGGAGCAGTATGGGCAGGACCTGGAGAGGAATCTGCAGGATCTGCACCGGCGACTGCGCACTAAGCGGTGGCGCCACCAGCCCATTCGTAGAGTCCACATCCCCAAGGACGGCAAAGGCAAGAAGACTCGTCCCATTGGCATCTCGTGCTTCGAGGACAAGATTGTCCAGGAGGCGTTACGCGAGGTGCTGTCGGCGGTCTACGAGCAGGACTTTCGGGATTGCTCATACGGCTACCGTCCGGGACGCAGTGCCCACGACGCTCTGCGGGTGTTGAATCGGGTGGTGATGAACGGGGAAGCGAAGGTCATTCTGGAGGCGGATATTACATCCTACTTCGACAGTTTGGATCGATCCAAACTGATGGAGTTTCTCCGGGAGCGGATTCCCGATGGGTCGATCACCCGGCTCGTGGGGAAGTGCTTGCACGTTGGGGTGCTGGATGGCGAACAGTTTTCTACGCCGGACCGAGGCACCGCACAGGGCTCCTGTTTGTCGCCACTGCTTGGCAACCTCTACCTGCACCACGTCCTCGACGAGTGGTTTGAAGTCGAGATCAGACCACGGTTGCGTCGTAGAGCAACGTTGGTCCGATACGCCGATGATTTCATCATTGGTTTCGAACTGCCGGAGGATGCCGAGCGCGTGAGGGCAGTGCTGAGCAAGCGGCTGGACAAATACGGACTAACCCTGCAGCCAGACAAGACCCGGCTCATCCCTTTCGAGCGGCCACCACAGGAGCAGACGAAGGGTAAAGGGCCAGGTACCTTCGACCTTCTGGGTTTCACGTGGTTTTGGCGGAGAGCCCCGAATGGTCGATGGGTGCTGACGAGCAAGACACGGCGTGATCGGCTCAAGCGGTCTGTGCAGGCCCTGTATCGGCTGTGCCGTCGCCATCGGAACTGGCCGATACCAAAGCAGCACGCCGACCTCGTAAGGCGCATCCAAGGCCACATCAACTACTTCGGTATCAGCGGGAATGGGAACAGCGTAACCCAACTCACTACCGCAGCGATGTTTGCGTGGTACAAGTGGTTGAATCGACGTAGCCAGCGATCGCGCCTGACGTGGGAGCGATACTACCGGGGGTTGCTCCGGCAGTATCCACTCCCAAGACCCCGGATCGTTGTATCGATCTGGTTTTCCTAACCGCGAGACGTGTCAATGGAGGAGCCCAGTGCGGGAAATCTGCTCGCTGGGATCTGGTGAGGGCCGGGGCCGCATGACAGGGCCTCGGCTACTCGACACGGGCATTCGTCTTGGGACAACAGAATGATGAGCGGCTCGGACCATGCAATGGCATTTGGACGGCCATGTTGGTATCCCAACGCCGCATTCGCCACGACATCACCATCGTTCGGTCCGCTCGATCATGTGTTATACGTCTCTATCGTCTTGCCACTTCTCGAATGAGGCCTGAGGAGCGGCGATGAGTCCGATTCCCTCGATCCGTCGAGACTGACCGATGTCACCTTGTTGTCGCTATCTCTTTTGAGAGACAATCAAAAGAAACTCGGGCAGGCCTTGCATTGGGGCACCTTCCCAATCTGCCACGTCCTCGCCGAACTCGTCCGTCGTCAACACTTGGCAACCGGCTTGGCAGATCGCATTGACGTAGTCGGAAACTCTCCAATGGAACTCATAGGATCTCAGGTCACCTGGCTCTGACCTGAGGATATGGTCGTTCGAGTCGAACGTGAATGGACCGCGTTCATAGTAGGACACGCCGACTTCCAATCGCTCCGATGAGTCTTTCCATATTCGCCGGAAAGGATGGTATTCGGCGACGATCAGGTATCCATCTACACGAAGAACTCGAGCTGCCTCTGAGTAGAAGTGCTTCAGGTTTGACACCCACACTGCGACATGTCCACCCGTGTAAACAATGTCGAAGTGGCCATCTGCAAATTCTGCAAGATCTGTCACGTCCGCACGGACAAAGGACACAGATAGTCCTAATTCCTGTGCCCGCCGCGACCCAACGTCGAGTTGCCCCTGAGCGATATCCACCGAGGTGACGCTCGCGCCAAGCCCTGCCAGGGCGAAAACGACTTGGTTGTCGCCGCTACCGAGTACGCAGACGCGCTTTCCTTTCACGTCTGAGAGGTATTCCAACTCCACTGGCGACAGGACAAGGGCGGGGTCGGTGGGACATCGGCGCCAAATTCCGCGAGAATCAGCACCCTTCGCCCAATTCTCGGCACTAGCCTCCCATCTATTCCTGTTCGCTCTATGGTAGTCGTTTGTCATTCTCTATTTCGTGTTAACGGCAGCCATCACCGGCGCGCCCCAGCGCGTCCGGTGCATGCGTTTGTTATGAGCTCCTCTGACTCAGGGGGCTCGAATCTGGGAATAAATTCTTCGAACATCTCTTCTGTTATTTCGTATGTGCCGTTGGGCAACGCCCTGTTTCGTTCTTTGAGCCGATTCTTCAGTTCAGAGTGCTCGCAGTCGAGGTAGTGGAGCTGGAAGTTTGCGCCGCATTCCCGGACAAGACCTCGATATTTGTCGCGCTCTGCCCTCCTCCAGAACCCGAAATCCAGTACAGCATCAACACCCAAAGACAAGATGCGGGAAGCAACATCCCATATAATATGCTTGCAGCGGTCCCCTCGTCAACACATTCACCGATCCTTCGGGCAACAGATCCTTGATACGGTCTTCCGTCTGCTGTTCGACCCAGTCGTTGATCAGCAGCCGCGATGGATCGGGAGAGCCGATGAAATCGACGAGACGCATACCGGCGCCGTACTGCTCCGCCAGCAGATCCAGAAAGCCGTCCTCGAAGTCGAAGTCGCGCTGACCCCAGATCGAGTTAGCGATACTGAGCTGGAACCCGGTCCCGTCTTCATCGGTGGGCACGCTCTGGCCGCGACTCGCCAGCTCTTGTTCGAGGGCGTTGAAGGCCGGATGCAGGCGCTCCGAGGGCAGACTGAACCGAAGGACGTCTGCCATCTGTGCGTCGGTCTCGCCCCGCGCGCCGGCCCAGGTCATTGCCAGCGCCAGGGAGATGCTGTATGGAGAATAGAACAGGTTGCCGTCTGATTCGGCGCGCAGTAATTCGTACAGACCGAAAGCGAACTCCGTGTTGCTTGCGACCAGTGCATGGAGGTCGGCCGCATCGATCCCGGCAGCGCTCGCCCTCGCCTTCGAGGATTGCAGCGTCGTGATTTCTCCGGAATCATCATCACCGGGCCCGGTACTCGAGTCGGCCCCGTCGCCACAGGCGGTCAAGAGTCCGAGGGAGCAGATCACGGACAGTGCAAACGGCCGCAGACAGCGGCGGGTATGGATTGGGAATGCTGAGGGAGACATGAGTGTTCCTCCGGATGTCAGTATGGTCACTATCTACTGTACAACACCGGAAGGCCGGCCTTCTGTCACTGCGTCTACCCTTAGCCCCTCACCGAGGAAAACCTCATCGAGTTTCACGTGCAGACTAACGAGTAACGCCTTATCGGTAGTCCAAGCTCTCCGAAAATCGGATCCGGGGTGTAAACCCCCTCAGGGAGTCCCGGGGATGATGCGGGAGGCCGTCCCCGCTCACGCCGTCACCCGCGAAGACCGGTCCGATACTACCGGCAATACATCTTATCGGTAGTCCAAGCTCTCCGAAAACCGGATCCGGGGTCTGACCCCCCTCAGGGAGTCCCGGGAATCGCGGGAAGGAATCCAATCGCACGAGTTTCAGCCGAGTGCCCGGTAATCAGATTCAGGGAACGAGGGTCAGGACGATCGCCATTTCACAACACTCGATGGATTCCACTCAGGCATACTGGACTTGGTGCCCTTCGAGGCGATCTGATTGTGCGCCCACGTCGAACCGATACTCCGTCGCGGACGCTGGGAAGATTAGAGGAGAACGTTCAGGTCGGACGTGACCCAGGCTTAGCTGGGTCACGTCCGTTCATCCTGGTTCGTCCGCGTTCTGTTAGCGGATACTTAGATGGACAGAATTCCGCACTCCGCGATGGCTTCAGCGAATGTGGAACATCCCGTGAACCTTTTCCCCGTTTTCCAGATCGATTCGTCGCCATGAGCTCTCATCATTGAGGGTGTGCCAGCGACGTTCCTCCTTGATGTAGTTCCAATCCTGGTCATTCTGGTAGTAGATCTGTGAGCCGTTGGCTTCGAGGATGTTCAGGATTTCGTTGTCGTGATAGGCGAACTCATCGAAATCGGTCAGCGCCTTCTGGGCCATCTCGGAATACAATACGTTGAGGTCGATGAGGCTGTCGTTCATCGCCCCGTCCAGTTCCTTGATGTTGAGGCCGATGCGGCCGGCTTCCTGCAGGGTGATCGGGTAGGTGTGTGAGGGGTAATTCGAATTCAGGTGTGTGCTGATGCGCTCTGCTTCGGCCTCACTGCTTACATGATACGAGAGGATTTCCTTGCAGATCTGAATCGAGAGCGAACTGGCGCGATCGAGGGCACCGACCACGAGAGGATGGATGTACTTGAAGATGTCGGTATAGGGATTTCCGTGGTGTTCCCGAGAACTCTTGTCCCACAGGCTGACGATGCGGGCGAGCTCGTCCTGGCTGACACTGACGCGTCGATTTTCGCGGTCATCGAGCGGGGACAAATCGTGGGTAAGGGAAGAGTCGATGGCAGTGAGATGGGCAAGGGGACCCATCCGAATCTCATTCGCACCAAGAGCGATCATCGTGGCCGCTGAAGCGCATTGCAGCGGTACCAGTGCCGTCACTCTGGTGTAATACTCACGCATAAGGTTGACGATTCGCAGCGCCGCCTCGACGCTGCCTCCCGGAGATTTGATGAAGACGGCTATTTCTTCCGCGGGGCCGATCTTCTTGAAGAGCTCGTAGAGGGCGACCACGTCGTTGTCACAAACCATACCGCGATCCGACGTCCAGTACGTGAAGGTCTTGCAGCCCATGACGGTTTCTACATGAGACAGGAGCTCCTGAGTGCGGTCGAACAGCATCGGAGGCTCTTTGATCTCTTTTTTCGTAGGGTCGCCGTCTGCCACGCCTTCTACCACACCGTCTACCATAGGTATCTCGGTCAGAGAATTCTCACACAATCGGGAAGCCTCAAAAGGTGAGGATGCGAGGCGATTCCGACAAGGCTGCCTCGGGCGATGATCAGCTTGGTGTTCCCGCTTCAACTCCAAGTGCTGCACTCGCCTTGTTCAACAGCTTGCCATCGACGAGGCCCTGGCGAGCCAGGTCACCAAGGGCGGCCCAGGCGATGGCGGCGGCGTCGATCTCGAAGTACCGTCGAAGGGCGGCACGGCTGTCGCTGCGTCCGAACCCGTCCGTTCCGAGGACTACGGGTTGGCGGGGGAAGCAATGCGAGATCGTGTGCGGCAGGGCTTTCACGTAGTCGGAGGCGACGACGTAGGCCCCGGTCGTGCCATCGAGGCACTGCTGTATCCATCCTTGTCCGGGCTTTTCCAGGGGATTGAGGGTGCCGACACGGTTGACGTCGACGCTGTCCTGGTGCAGCTGCTGGAAGCTGGTGATGCTCCAGACGCTAGCCGCCACCCCGTAGTCTTCGAGGATCTCCTGGGCGCGGCAGGCTTCGCGGATGATGCTGCCGCTGGCGAACAGATGCGCTTGTGCGGATCTCTTGGCGGCCGGGCGAATGGGTTCACGTAGCAGGTAAAGCCCCTTGAGGATCCCCTCTTCGGCGCCAGCCGGCATGTCCGGCATCGGATAGCTCTCATTCTGGACGGTCAAATAGTAGATCACGTCGTCCTGTTGCTGGTACATTCTACGGATGCCCTCGCGGATGATGACGGCGAGTTCGTGGGAAAATGCGGGGTCATAGGCGACGACGTGCGGGTGGGTATAGGCGAGCAAGTGGCTGTGGCCATCCTGGTGCTGCAGTCCTTCGCCGTTGAGAGTCGTGCGTCCCGACGTGGCACCGATGAGGAAGCCACGGGCGCGTTGGTCTCCGGCGGCATAAATCAAATCGCCGACCCGTTGGAAGCCGAAGATGGAGTAAAACACGAAAAACGGCAGGGTCGGCACCCCGTGACTGGCATACGCGGTCCCAGCCGCGATGAAGGAAGACAGGGCTCCGGCTTCGCTGATACCCTCTTCGATGAGTTGCCCATCTTGAGCCTCGCGGTAATACGTGAGGTTTTCGCTGTCAACCGGATCGTAAAGCTGCCCGATATGAGAATAAATGCCGTATTGCCTGAACAGGCCCTCCATGCCGAAGGTGCGAGCTTCGTCCGGGACGATTGGGACAATGTATTTACCCATTTCAGGATCGCGTAGCAGCTTGGCCAGTATTCGCACGAAGGACATGGTCGAGGAACTTTCGCGATCGCCCGTGCCCGCGGTGAATTCGTCGAAGAGATCGCTCTGTGGCTGAGGCGCTTGGGCGCTGGGGATCTTTCGTTGCGGAACGAACCCGCCCAGTGCGCGCCTCCTTTCCATCAGGTATTCGATTTCCGGGCTGTCATCGGGTGGACGGTAGAAGGAGAGTTGCTCGACCTCGTCGTCCGAGATCGGGATGCCGAAGCGGGTGCGGATCTCACTCAACGCCTCCGTGTCCAACGCCTTGCGCTGATGGACGGTCATGCGACCCTCGCCCACCGAGCCCATGCCATACCCCTTGATAGTCTTAGCGAGAATTACCGATGGTGAGCCCTTGTGTTCGACCGCAGCCTGGTAGGCGGCGTAGACCTTGTCGGCATCGTGACCGCCACGCCTGATGGTGCGGATGTGCTCGTCCGTGAGTTGTCGCGAGAGTTCCATCAGGCGCTCGTCAACACCGAAGAAATGGTTGCGCTGGTAGTCGCCGTCAGAGACGCTGTATTTCTGGTACTGGCCGTCGACGAGTTCACCCATGCGCCTGCTCAGCAATCCGTCGTTGTCCATGGCCAGAAGGGGATCCCAGTCGCTGCCCCAGATAACCTTGATGACATTCCAGCCGGCGCCGCGAAAAAAGGTCTCCAATTCCTGAATGATCTTGCCGTTGCCGCGGACCGGTCCATCCAGGCGTTGCAGGTTGCAGTTGACGACAAAAACGAGGTTGTCCAGTTGTTCGCGGGCAGCCAGGGAGATGGCACCGAGGGATTCGGGTTCATCGGTCTCACCGTCCCCGATAAAGGCCCAGACCCTGGCGTCTGATGGTTCCTTCAGGCCACGATCCTCCAGGTATCGATTGTAGCGTGCCTGGTAGATGGCCGTGATCGGACAAAGCCCCATCGACGCGGTCGGAAACTGCCAGAAGTCCGGCATCAGGTACGGGTGTGGGTAGGAAGACAATCCGCCACCCGGTCTCAGCTCATGACGGAAATTCTCCAGCTGTTCCTGACTCAACCGTCCTTCGAGATAGGCTCTGGCGTAAATGCCGGGGGAAGTGTGGGCTTGGAAGTAAACCAGGTCCCCGTCGGATGACGTATCGCGGTCGGTTGATGAGTCACTGTCGGTTGACGGATCACCGCCCCGGAAAAAGTGGTTGAAGGCGACTTCGTAGAGCGTCGCCAGCGAGGCGTAGGTGGCGATGTGGCCGCCCATGGTAGGGTCTTCGCGGTTGGCGCGCACGACCATGATCATGGCGTTCCAGCGAATGATATTGCGAATGCGTCGTTCGAGGTCGTGGCTTCCAGGGTACGGAGGTTGGTGCGTTGCGGGAATCGTGTTCACGTAAGGGGTGCTGGTGGCGCTTGGAATGGGGACCCCCCGTTGTCGAGCGTGCGTCTGCAGCAGGTCGAGCAGCTGGATGACACGCTCAGGGTCCGACTGCTCCAGCACATAGTCAAGGGATTCGATCCACTCCCGGGCTTCGGCGTCTTCCTCTCCTTGCTGGCCTCTGTCGGGTACGGGCTCTCCCATCGACTGGGAATTCCGTGACATGGTCACGCCTCCGGTACTGAGTTGAGTCGTCGCAACAATTCCTCCATTGACAATCTAAACAGGGAAGTCGGGTGGTAGGGGTCGTGTCGGTACGAGATGCTTTTCCGCCTTGCTGGCATTCTTGTGCAGATGACCGGTGCGCCCTCCGGGAGGCGTGCTATCCTCGAAATAGAACGCCTCGAAATCATCGTAGACCTCGAGCATGTCGTGCTCATCGCCAGCCTTGGTACAGACGATATCACCTGGCTTCACGTAGTGTTCGACGCCCTCGGTGACGATTTTGGCGCGCCCCTTGTACACGAGCCAGTACTCGTGGCAATCGTGGAAATGGCAATCGAAGGTGGCGTTGTCGTCGGCGCTAACGCGGAAGATGCCCGCGGCCGTCACCTCCGACCAAAGCGGAGGGTTACTGGCCCTCAACGACGTAACAACGGGCATGCGTTCGCTCCCTCAATATCAACTCAGTGGTGGCAGGTGGTGTTCTTGAATCAACCGGAGGTACTCCTCGGCGTAGCGACAGCCGAACTCACGTAGGGACGGAGAATCGAAATGAACGTGATCGCCCGTGTCAGCCAGGTCGCGGGCACTGGCACAGGCATACAAGCTCTCGGTTACCGTTCGCAGGGCATCATTCACCACGGCGAAATACGTCTTGCTCTCAACTTCGCGCAGAAACAGTCCAATCTCTCCAGCTATGAACGGCACGTCAGTGGCGGTCAACTGCTCGCGAAGATGGGCAATCACTTTCGTCAGCCGGGACGCATAGGAGCTGGCATCACTCTTGGTTCCCGAGTCTGATTCACCCTGGTGCCACAGGATTCCCCGCAACTCACCGTCTTCCATCGCCTGGCGGCCGAGTGCCAGCGCTTGGTCACTCAGATCCTGACCCGGCATCCATCTACTGAGGGGCGAGCCGCCTTCGGCGCAGGGGACGAGTCCGATGGTCGCCTGCGGTGAACGCTCCAGCAGGCGCTGCGCGAAACTCATGGCGAGGCCGATCCCAGCGGTAGGTTTGTCGCTGTGAAGAGGTTCGCTGGCTTCCGTCCAGCCCTCTTCACGCAGTACCAGGATATTCGGATTGCGCAACGGCTCCACAGTGTCGAGGGGACCCCGACCGGCCATATTGGATTGGCCTGTGAGCAGGAAGATGTTCATTCAGGCCAAAAGCCGGCAAAGGCTCCTGCTGTGAGCAGGCCGTAGACCAGTGAGTCGAACAGATCCTTGATCACGGCCGACCAGGGTCTGCCAAACCAGATTGAACTCGGTATGCTGCCGAATCCATACGCCAGGAATGAGACCGTCCCCGCGACCCTGAAGACCGTCATGTACTCGGCTTCAGAAGACAGCGTCCTGCCGGTGACGTAGGCGACCATGATACTGACGACGACGAAGAACACGAACGACAGAAACATCGCCTTGCCCATCGGAGGCGGGCGGTTTGGCAACACGGTCAGGAATCCCACGGGGCCCTCATCGAACTTGCGGCGATGCTCGGGCTCCTTCATGGCGTCCCACGAGGGCAGGTGGGGGATGTTGTACTGGCCCGGTTGCAGGGACTGCGGTGCCAGCGCTGCGCGTGCGGCTTCTTCGTCCGGCATGCCCTTGAAGTCGGACTTGTGGTGGGGAAGCACCATCCATATCAGGGCGCTGGCGATCCAGACGATCACTGCGGCCAGCACGATACAGAGCCAGAGTTCAGGAATGGTCACGATCATAGCCTCTCTTTTTTGCAGCTACATGCACGATGCGAACACGGAGGGATTGGCTGGTAAATTGGGCTCAACGAAACAGGTCTCGCAAGGGCACCCGCCGCAGCGGCTCGCCGTCCTGGGCAGCCTGAATTTGCGCCAGCGAGGATTCGGTTGGACCTATGGTCCAGCAGTGATCTGCGTTTAGACTCTCCAGAGGCTCGCCGGACTCATTCAGCGGGCAGATGTCCCGCATCTCGACCGTGGAGCCAGCGGCAGAGGTCTCAAACCAGCGCAGTGGCAAACCCTGAGTGCGGCACACGTATGGGCGGTGTTCGTATATGCGACAGGCTCCGTCGTCGAGAAAGGCGCAGGCTCCAGGTGGGTGGGGCTGTGCCGTTTCGAGCAGTTCTTGATGGTGCCGACGGATGTTCTCTGCCTCTATCTCGAATACTGTGATGTCATCGACGCAGCACATGGTGCAGCCGAGACGACATTGGAGCCGTTGTGCGTGAAGGGACGACAAGCGAGCATTCCTGGTGTCGATTCCCTCGTGCAGCTGCTGGAGGTCCGGCAATAAGGGGTTTGTTTCCATGCCGAGTCGCGTGTCGGGCCAGCGTGGTAGAATTGGCCATAACATATAAAAAAACCATTGCTTACGTCAGATCACCTCAGTGAGCCCGATTGTGAGGGGTCAGTGCCTTCCTTGTTACTGAATCGGAAGTGGCAACAGGCATGCTCCTTGGATTGTCTGAAATCCCCTAGATTTATATCTTTTCTGCCCCCAAAATGCACCCGCTTTTTGACCTCAACGGAGGGATATGACCTTGAAGATCGCACAGCTGGTTTTCGGAGTAATCTGCCTGGCATTGCTGACTGGAGCGGCGGCCGCTGACGCGGATGGAGCTGATCAGCTCTACGAGTTCAAGATGAAAGGCCAGAGCTGGACCGATATCGTCGACGAGAAATACGTCTGGTTCAGCATAAAGAAAGGGCGTGAACTGCACGATGCCCGCACCGGAGAGCTGATCTGGAAACACAAGGAGCTGCCGGAGTACGACGGCAAATTCACGTTGAAATGGGAAGATCGGTTCCTGCTGTATTCGACCAAGAAAGGAGTCGCTCGTCTCGATATTCCGACAGGCGAAGTTGCGTGGTCGAAGGAGCTCAGCAACCTGAAGTTCAAGAACGTCGACCGGTACTGGGAGACCGACTACGGTGCGGTGTTTCAGATCAAGAACAACTTCATGCTCCTGGACCCGGAAACCGGTGAGGAGAAGTGGTCACTGCCGGTGGCGCCTAGCTCCAAGCTGCTGGCGACAAGGCCTGGGCCGTCAAGGTGAAAAGAGCACTTTCAGCGGCTTCGGGTCGACGACGACGACGACCTGGTCGGATCCGCGTCGTATCCTGCGGGCCGAAAATCGCGGCGGGCATTTCATCGTCTTCGGCGACAAGGCGATCATCCGCGTTGACAAGGACGGGACCCTCGTCTGGACGCACCAATGGAAGTACGACAACGACCAGAAGAATCTGCAGTTCGATCCCATCTTCGTAGGCGCCAACGACGACATCGTTTACGCCTGCAAGGGCTTTCACGGCATCGACGGCAAGACCGGAGAGGTCAAGTGGGCGGACAAGGATGTGGTAGGGGAGTTCTACCTGGTGACCGACGATCTGTTGGTGGTCGAGCACAAGGACAAGGTGAGGGGCTATTCTCTGAAGTAGCATCACCTTGGTGGTAACGTCTCAGCAGACGGCGTGGTGGGTTTGGGAACCAGCCATCGCGCCCGTTTCTATTGTGCTTCACAAACTTGAGTTGCTGCTAAGGCGATCGTACCCGGTAGCCGCGTTGCAGCCGTGAGCGAATGTCATCGAAGCGTTCCTGTTCCGTACGCCCGGATGTAACTCCGGTGCTGGCGATGAGACGCTCAACGTCCCGAATACGCTCGGAGGTGGCGGGATGGGATGACATGAGTACTTCGTACGACGTCCGGTACGAAGAAGACCCCCCCTCAGCATGCATCAACCGAGTGAAGAAGGTCACAAGTCCGCGCGGATGATATCCCGCAGCTACCGTGTAGGCGACCCCGTAACGGTCAGCCTCACGTTCGTCCTTTCGGCTGAAAGCGGCAAGGGTACCTGCGCCGGCCATCTGCGCGGCGGCCTCAGCCAGTTCATCCTGTGCCTGCCCCAGCGCAAGACTCAGCAGCGCTCCCATGCCCATCTGGGTCGCCAGGCTGTTGGCTGAGTGACGACCGACGACATGGCCGATTTCGTGCGCCAGCACGCCGGCAACCTCCGCTTCGTTGTGAGCGAACAGCAACAAACCAGAATAGACGTAAATGAAGCCACCAGGCAGCGCGAAGGCATTGACCTGCTTGGGATCGTCGAGTACGGCGATGTGGTAGCGCAGGTCCGAGCGGTCGGCGCGGCTGGCGAGCAACAACGGCAGGGCGATATCGTTGACGTACTGCTGGATGGCCTCGTCGGGAAGCAAGCGCTGCTGGCTTTCGATTTGAGCCGCGAGCTCTCGTCCCAGCTTGATTTCGGTTTCGACCGGGACCAGGCTCATGCCCAACGTCTGACGTACGGCGGAGCAGCCAGCCAGACCACAGGTGAGGAATACTGCTACCGCGAAGACCGAGGATCTGTACGCGTTGATCATGCGTTCATGAGCCTTCGCAAATAAGCCCCCTGGTCACGGATTTTTTCCTCGTCGTCACCTGGACCGAAGTCCTCGAGGGACAGGCATGCGCCATACCCGATCACCTTGAGATCTTCGATGATCTGTTTGATCGGAGCGAGTCCCTCGGTTAATCCGCAGAATTCCCATTTCCACTCCATGGACTCGCCGCTGGCGTCTCTGTTTCCAACCGGTTTGCGGTTGCCGATGTGGCAGTGGGCGAGGTAGGGACCGAGGAGTTCGAGTCCCATACGAGTGTCCTCCAAGCCGGTGACCACCATGTTGGGTACGTCGTAAATAGCACCGATCGTCACGGGATCGAGATCACGCAGCAGTTCGACGGTTCTTGATGCCGTCACGGCAAGGGTTCCGGCGTGAATTTCGTAGAGGACACGGACGCCCTCCTTACCCGCGGCTTCGGCGATTCGAGCGAATCCGGCGCGTGCGTCATCGAACTGCGGCGAGTACGGCTGGTTGCGATCGTAGGGCAACGCCTGCACTCGAATCATCGGTGGAGCATTCGGATCGATGGCCACAGCGCCGGCCAGCAGCTTGCCGAAATGCTCATCCTCGCCCAGTCTGCATTGAGGTGCAAGTGCGACGACACGCACGCCTGTTCGAGCGGCCGCGTCCCGAATTTCCGACGAGCGCGTGACGATGTTGTCAGGATCGATGTCACACCGGTGTGGTCCCCAGAAGGACCTGGACGATGGGGTGTCGCTCGTCTTCGCCGGATTGTAGCGACAGCGCAGCTCGATGCCGTCGTAGCCGTGTTCAGCCAGCTTGTCGAAGGTCTCTTCAAGGGTCCATCGCGGCAACATGACACTGGTACAGGATAGTTTCATGCGTGGCAGCTGTATGTAGTGGGTGTCGATTGACTCTCGTCAATGGGTTAAGTAGGCTTGGCCCGCTCGCATCAAGAAAAGTTGTACGAGTGAATCGATCAAGGAGAGTGCGCAGATGAAGAGTGTGGGGAGCAAGGGCAGGACGTATCGCTGTGGAGTCATCGGCTACGGAGGTGCCTTCAACATGGGCAGGGCGCATCTGAGTATGATGTCGTTGAATCCACGGATGGAGGTAGCCGCCGTCTGCGAACTCGATCCGGCACGGCTGGAAGTCGCCGCCGAAGATTGGCCTCAAGCCGCGCTATATTCGCGGGTTGGTGACATGCTCAGACACGCCGATCTTGACCTCGTCGCCGTGATCACGCCTCACAACACGCATGCCAAGCTCGTAACCCAGTGCCTGGACGCCAAGGTGAACACGGTTACAGAGAAGCCGATGGCGATCACGAGTGCCCAGTGCAAGGCCATGCTGGCCATGGCGCGCCGCCGGCGGGTGATGCTGTCAACCTTCCACAACCGTCGCTGGGACCCCGATTTCCTGCTGTTGAAGGACCTGGTCTGCAAGGAGAAACTGGTTGGTCGTGTGTTCCGCATCGATTGCGGCTTCCACCGGTACGGTATGCAGCGTGATTGGTGGCGCTCAGACCGCAAGATTTCGGGCGGCAACATGTACGACTGGGGTGCCCATTTCGTCGACTGGGTGCTGCAGCTGGTTTCAGACGACATAGACTGGGTCAGCGGTTTTCAGGTAAAGAACAGGCAGTGGAAGGGCTACACCAACGATGATCACTCGGAGGTCACCGTGAAGTTTAAGAGAGGTTGCGAAGCCACAGTCACCATATCCGGGATGAGCATGGCTCCAAGACCGCAGTGGCGGATCCTGGGCGAACAGGGCGCGATCGAATCGTGGGATCGCAAGACTTACGTCGTCAACAGCCTGGTAAACGGTCGTCAGATGAACGCTGAGCTGTCCTCGGACGCGCCCAACGAAGGCGCAGAAATCTACTACCGAAATGTTTGCCGCCACATACAGGGACGAGCAAGGTTGTCGGTGACCCCGGAGTCGTCATCGCGCGTCATCGGTGTACTGGAAGCGGCAACCAAATCGGCAACGAAAGGATCGCAGCCAGTCCGACCTGCTTTTCGTTAGCCGTTGACCTTTTCGTCCACGGATTCGAACAGCAGGCTCAGGTCAAGGGCGGGAGCTGAGTGGGTGAGGGTGCCTACTGAAATCAAATCCACTCCAGTAGCCGCGATCTCAGCCACAGTGTCCAGGTCGACGCCACCGGTCGCCTCGATCTCGATGTGACCTGCGTCGGTGGCGCGAATAAGGGCAACCGCTTCAGCAAGGGCAACCGGCGGCATGTTGTCCAACAGAATGCGGTCGGGACGTTCGGATATTTCGAGGGCGAGCAAGGCTTCGACCTCGGTGAGGTGTCTGGCCTCGACCATTACACGTACGACATTCACGTTCGAATCGCGTTCTTGTGAACGCACCTTCCTGATGGCCTCCGCCACTCCGCCAGATTCGGCTGCGTGATTCTCCTTCACCAGCACGGCATCGTATAGGCCCATGCGGTGATTGACTCCTCCGCCTTGGGTGACAGCGTATTTTTCAAGGAGTCGGAGTCCTGGGGTCGTCTTTCGAGTGTCTGTGATTCGTGTCCCTGGGCTGGCGGCAATGGCCTCGACGAAACCTCGGGTACAGGTGGCGATTCCGGAAAGATGCTGGAGAAAGTTCAGTGCCGTGCGTTCTCCGGTGAGCAGGGGTCCCGCGGAACCGGTCATGGTCATGACGGTCGCTCCTGGCCCAACCGCGTTCCCGTCCGCCTTGATAATCTCGCAGTGAACCTTCGGATCCAGTCGGCGAAATACGGCCTCCGCCAGCAGGGTGCCAGCTAGAATACCGCTCTCTTTGGCTACGATCAGGGCGCTGCTGGGAGCAGAAGGCTGAATCAATAACGACGTCGTCAGATCGGCCGCGCCATCATCCAGAGAGTCGCTGTTGAGGTCCTCTCGCAGCGCAACTTCGACGTGGGCCTGCAGCAGCTCTTCACCCAGCGCATGTTCCATACTCAGCGCCTACTGCCTGCCCTCGGTGCGCTCCCGGTGTCGGGTGTATTTCTCCTCGACCTTGAGCATACACTCTGTCTGTTTTTCGACCGCTACGCGTTCCTCATCGAGTATCTGGGAATCAAAGCGGAGGTCCTTGATCTCGGCCTGAATGATGGCAATACGCTCCTCCTCTTTTTCTATGCCGTCACGTAGTTCGTTGATGCCTTCTTTGGCTTCGTTGATTCGCACCAGATGGCTGAAGAGCGTGACGACACTCAAACTGGCGAAGGCAATCATGACGATGGTGTAAAATGCAGACATCAGGGCCTTTCCTCCTCCGTGGAAACGTCCGTGTCAACGTCCGTGTCAACATCAGTTTGCTCGGTGACCGTTGCCTCTGACTCCGACTCCGACTCCTCGATTTCGCCCTCTGGAACCACCTCTTCCCCGGAGGCCGTCTCCTCCGATTCGGCCGACTCGGTCTCTTCCTGCAGGGCCTGCCACGCGAATACGTACAGTTGCTCTGCCTTGTCGAACAATTCCACGCCATCCGCGGTGTCACCGAGATCCTCATAGGCGACAGCGTTCATCAACAGTGAACCGTCCGGCGAGCGCGCGATGAACTCGAGGGCGTGATCCAGGGCGCGGGCGAAAAGGCGACTGACGTCGTCGTCGGCATGCCGGCTGGTGTTCACCCCCGCCAGCAACATGGCCCGCACCTGACCGACCACATCACCGCCGGCTTTCTGGATGAAGGCTCTGGTCAATTCCATGCACGTGGTGGCATGGTCGAAGGCGCAGACGATCGCGTGCTCTTCAAGCAGGGAGGCACTGGCATCCTCCTGACCAGGCTTACCCCGGATGTAGGACACTTCAGCCTCATCCAGCATTTCGATGAAGGCATCCATCAAATTTGAGCGCGTGTCTTCGTCGGGGATCGAAAACTCGAACAAGCCGACGGCCATGGACTGCAGGGTCTTGGCGATTTTGTCGGCGATTTTGAGTTCGTGAAACAGTCGAACTCCCCGAGGTTGGGGGATTGGGTTGTGGTTGATACAATTTTGCGCTTCGCTGACGAGCGGGCCCGGGAGCTCTAGGCGCAGCCGGTGATAGAGTTCATCCTTGAAACGGCGACCCAGTTTCAGTTTCTGCTCGATTGCGCCTTTGCGGCCGCGCTCAACCTGTAGTGTACCGTCGAGTGATTGCAACCTCAGGCGATTCTTGTTCAAGTCGGCCTGTAGACGTGCCTGGCGTTCTCGCAGCCGGCGCCAGTGTACACCCGTCAGAAACTTGATCAGGGCGAAGCTGACGGCTACGATAACGGCGAATACTCCGAGCCACATGAGAATCTACGCTCCCTTCCGCCTAGTGGTCCCCGGATACGACCGAGTGTGGCCAGGGTTCGCGCATGCGATCCACTGCGCTAATGGGTGCGCGGAACTCCTCCAGAAGCTTCAGATTTTCCAACACAGGCATGAAGGCAATCAGATCCTTGAGGTGGGCAGCGGTGACGAGATCGTGGTGAATGGCCCAGCGGAATACTCTCAGACCGGCATCCAACAACTCGGAGTCACCAGTGCGTTCGAAGGTTTCGCTCAGCGCCGGCAGCAGCGCCAGTGAGCGCGCACACGGGCGAAGATCAGCAGGGGATTGCTGCCGGAAGAAGAGCCCCTCAGCCGTCCGGCCGTGATGCACCAGGTACATGGCCCCATCGGTGGCCATGCGTCGGGCGCGCTCATCACCTGAGGCCGCGTTGTATTGAGAAAGCCCCTCGAGCACCGAGGCTGTGAGGGCGGGCTCTGCGCCATTTCTGTGGAGACCGATCGGGTGACTCCAGCGCCCATCGGCGTCCTGCCATGCTTCCAGCAGATCGACGAGGGCTTCCATTGAACGCAGGAAGCGCTCTTCCGGGAAGGCGGCGAAGAAGGTTCCCATCGCGTTCAAGGCGTTTCCCACGGTCGCCAGGGCGCCGAAACCGCTGATGCCAGCGCCAGAATCGGCGCTGCCAGAATCGGCGCTGTCGTCGAGCTCCTCTCGCCAGTCATAGGGGGCATTGCGCCTGCAGAAGTCAGCGCAGGACTCGGCTACTTCGTAGGCGCGACGGTACCCAGTGAGGAAATAAAAATCGATCAAGCCGTCCACTCGGGCGAATTCTGCACTCAGTGCCGAGGAACCAATCTGATCAGGCCGATACGGGCCGCCGATCCACTCGGGATGATCGGCGTGAAAATGACATGTTCCCGCATCCATCTCGTGGAAGAGTAGCGCTTGAGTTCGCCAGAACAGGGATTGGTCGTCAGAGCGCAGGTATTGCAACAACAGAGAACGGACCAGCCCAAACCTCTGCTCGCTCGGATCTGCACAACCACCAAACTCAAGAAAGCCGAGGTCGGAGGGCACTCGTGACCAGGTGCGCAGTTTCGCTTCGAGGGGCCAGCAATCTTCCGCAACAATCTGGAACGATCCAAAAACACCGGTTTCGGCCCAATGCTCGCCAGGCAGCGACAACAAAAGGGGATACTCGAGCCCAATGGCTATGCGGTCCGCGGCTAGAAACTGCGCGCATGGTGGGCCAACATGGAGTGCCAGTTCGTGTGTCTTGGCGATTCCCTGTGGGAGTTTCACGCCGGACATGGAGGTGGATCCCATGGCTGTAAGTCCGGGCTGGCCAAGGTCCGGATAGAGGTGCAGATCCAGGTTCGAGCCATCGGTAGACAGCGCCATTGGCCCATTCTGCCAGGGCCGAATCAGCTTGATGGTCACACCGATTCTTCGATCAGATAGATGAATCCACCCGAAGCAGTTGTCCTCTCTCTCCTGCACACCTTGGCCGTCAGGGACCATGCCCGAGACCTGGTGATGTTGTGGTTGAGTCTGCAATAGCCCGATGGGCGCGCTCAGTTCGTGCGCTGCAGGATTGCGGTCTCGACGGGGGCCACACGGATTCTCTGTCGGGGCAAGGGAACCCACAAGGGCTGTTCGAGGCTTATCCAGTTGCAGTGGTAGCGATAGCCGAAGTGAGTTGAGCGTTATCGTCTGGTGCGTCGGGTCGTCGTGGAGGATCGTGTGGTACACTCTGACATGGCTGTGATTCAGGAAGAAATGCATCCTCACGGTCCAGCCAAATGACGGAGCACCTTGACTCACGTAGTGGCCGCGGACGCGCACAACCAGCCGCACGGTATTGTGCTCTTCGATGATCGCGTCCTCGATTTCCGCATGCAGAGGTGACGTGCATGAGCTGGCAGTCGCAATCAGCTGAGGCTTCGATCCGTCTCCCAGCAGCGCCTGACCTCCGACTGAGAGGGCGGCGAAGAGCTGTTGTCCGCGGCGGCCGATGGAAATCTTGGCGACGCCGGTGTCGATGTCGATCGTGTCCTCAGTCTCGGTTGCCTGCAGCGGGGAAGGCTCCGTTTCGGGTGCCGGTGAGACGTCAGCGCCGTAATGGATCACGCATTCGGTGCGCGAGGAGGCTGCCACATCCACCTGAGTGTCTAGCAACGTCCAACGTACCGAGCCGTCGGGCCATCGGGCGCGCACGTCCCAGTGGCACGGGGCCGGTTGTCCGTCACACTCGAGTCTGATCTGGTCGCCAGATCGGATCTCACCCTGGGCAAAAGGGACGCCTGCAGTGATCGGCCAGCGGCGACGATTCACGCCAGCAGGTTCGGCTATGTGGGCTGTTAGAGATTGCATGGCAGATAGACCTCTCTGCTCCTTCAGCTCACCTTCGCTTTGTATCTGTGGAAATACTGATCGGGAATATGCTGCCGGGCTGTAAGAGTCCCGTGGAGGAGGTATGGCGAAGATACGCAAAATAACGGCTCCGGCAACGTCCCTGAACGTGACCGGGAGCACATTCGCCACGAGGCTCAGGACAGAGCCAGGACCTCCCGGACCTTGGCAACCAAGGCCTCGATGCGAACGGGTTTCTTCAACACGGCGTGAACGCAGTCTGGCTGGTGGTCCGTAGTTTCGTCATCGACGAAGCCAGACACAATGATGATGGGTACATCATCGCCCCTGTCCCGCAGCAGGAATAGCAAGTCCTCTCCATCCGCGGGGCCGGGCATGTGGAGATCGAGCAGGACGAGATCAATATCGTTGCGATCCAGGACGTCAAGGGCCTTGCCGGCGTCGCCGGCAGGCAGTATCAGGTAGCCCTCCCGCTCCAGCACTTTTGTCAGAAACGCGCGAACTTGCTCGTCGTCATCGACGACGAGAACCTGTGTGTCGCTTTCAGTCATCGAACTCACGTCGTCTCATTATGCGTCTCATGATCGTATCAGGGAGGATCGCTTCGGGCACAGCGAAAGCCGACCGTGTTCTCGCTGTCATCCGGCCTGAATCTTCCTCGTATCGTCGTCGTAAACAGCGCGTCCCCCAGGTTGATCTTCAGTTTCCAGTTGCCACCTCTGACCACTCGGAAATCCCCGGTGGCTGGTCCCTGGGGGTCCGGCGGGGTCGGTTCGATGCTGTAGTAGTCAGAGGCGTAGTGGTCGGCCGTCCACTCCTGGACGTTGCCCGCCATGTTGTGGAGGCCATAGAAGCTGATGCCATCGTCATACAGACCGACCTCCACGGTCGAGCCAAACAGGTCGTTGTAATTGAGCTGGTTGGGTTGGGGTGCCGTGTGGCCCCACGGGAAGCGGCGTTCATCCGTGCCCCTGGCGGCCTTTTCCCATTCGGCTTCCCTCGGCAATCTCTTGCCTGCCCACGAGCAGAAGTTCGAAGCTTGCGACCATTCCACGCAGTTGATCGGGTGTTCACCCAGGCCAGGAAGATTGGCGTTACATCCAACGTCGAGCCCCGCCTCGTCGCAGCTTCCGGCGTCGACGCAGACCTGGTACTGTGAGGCGGTCACCTCGAATTCATCGATCCAGAATGTGGAGACGCTGACGGTATGCGGGGGACGTTCGTCGGCCAGCCCGTCGATGGTCCCCATCACGAACGGCCCGGCCGGAATCTCGATCATCCCGCCTCTTTTCTCGTAGATCTGGGCCTGTGCATGGACGGTTATCTGATTCCGCAAACTCACCAGGTCTTTGGTGTCGGTGACAGTCAAGGCGACGACGTACTCGCCTTCTTCAGGCGGTGTGAACGAGGGCGTCTGGCTGGTGGGATCAGAGAGCGTAACCTGCACCCCGGCTGGTCCCGAAATCGTCCACGCGTACACCAGGCTCCCGTCGTCGCCGTCGGGGTCCGAACTCGCGGATCCGTCCAGGACAAGCTCGGAACCTACAGTAACTACCGTATCGGCGCCGGCAACGGCGATCGGGCGGATGTTGTCGGCAGCCGACAGGCTGATCGTGACGTCGTCGCTGACGGTTAGCAGCGAGTCGCTGACCAATAGAACAAAAACATAGTCGCCGGCAACGGTTGCGGTGAAACTGGTCTGGACGGCGGTAGAATCCAGCAGGGTTACAGTTCCTTGACCGGAGGTCAAACGCCACACAAAAGACAGCGAATCACCGTCGTCGTCGCTGCTGGCGCTGCCATCCAGAAAAATGATTGCATCGAGGGGAAACCCCAGATCGGGCCCGGCGTCAGCCACGGGAGCGCTGTTGTCCACGTCGAGGACGGTTATGGTGACCGAATCAGCTGTACTGACCTGCCCGTCCGCGGTCACCGTCAGGAAGAATGTGTAGGTTCCGGGTCTTTGCGGGGTGAACTGGACGATGGCGGTTGCAGTCAGTACGCCGACCGAGCCCGGGTTGTCTGTCCCCGGCTCCCACCGGTAGGACAACGTGCGCTGTAGCGGGTCAGAACTGCCGCTGCCATCCAGGGTAACCATCTGCCCGGAGGTGACTGTCTGGGCGGAGCCCGCCTCCGCAACCGGTGTGCGTTCGGGTGCCATCGGTGCGGGAGGAGAGCTGCAGGAAAGCGCGTAGCAGCTCACAGCCAGGGCTACCAGGGCTGGTATTTGGGGGGATGAGATTTTCACTTGGTATGTCGGGTGATGTCCTCAGCGGACCGATATACAGAAGAAGGGCAGGCCAGGCGCACCGTTCAGGCAGGCAGAACTTGCCGCAAGTTCAATAATAACACCAACACTGCCATATTACCACATCGCGATAGCTGGCCGTGCGGATTGCGACCCCTATATTCACTATCAACCGACCATGGCAAATCCGAAAAGGACGATGCAAACGGCGAACGAGGAAAAAACCGACGTCAACCTCGGGATCTTTGACGGAGACGTTCCGCACGACGAGATCAACGAGGCTATCTCGCTGGCCGACAAGGTGATCCTTTTTGGTGAACAGACCAGGCTGCCGCATTTTCCCGACGATGACAGACTTCCCAAGTTGCATGCCGCAGATGATCTGGTTCTCCTGTTCTGGAAAGTTCTCAACAAGATCCCCGATAACCTTCGCACAGCGCTCATTTATGGGCCCGTAAGTCTCACCCTGATCAGGGATGACGCGCTGTTGAGTTTCCGTGACTACCGTCACCATCAAGCCGTTCACATAGGGCGGCGGCGTCGCACCATCTACATGCCGGAGGTATTGCTGAAGCAGGCAGAGGAATTGGGCTATGATTACTGGGCCATTGCCGAAGGACTCATCTATGCCGGTTGGATGCTGCTCGATTATCTGCTGCTGGTCGATGTGCTCACCGCCTACGGCGAGGATGTGAAGGGGACAGGAGGAGGGAAGGCACGCCTGTCGGAGCCGTACTTCCGGGCCTACGCGCGCGAGCGCAACCATCACCGGCGCAGCCACCCCGAACAGGGACAATGCGAAGTCGAGGAGTTCATCAACGGCTACCGGTCCGACCTGGTCCGGGTCGGGCATTTCAACGCTTACTCGACGGAACCACTCGACATCGCCCGAGGTCTGTTCAACGCCGATCTTGAGCACAGATGGTCCCAGGGCAAAATGGAGCGCATCGCCGACATCTTCGAGTACCCCCGGATGTTTCTCTTCGATCGGGACATCATTCACGGTGCGGCTCGACAGGTGGCTCTGGCACGCGGAGACGACATCGCTCCCGCCTGTTTTGCCGATGTTCTCCACGACTACCGCGATGCCCTCCGCTTCGATCCAGCACCGCTGATGACGACGTTCTGCAAGGGCATCATTCCCAAGCCCCGGGCGGTCTTCCTGCAGCAGGTGGTCGAGATGGGCCATCGTGGCCTGCAGGGCTTCTTCGAATCCCACCGCAGTGGAGAGACGGAGAGCCTGGATCTGGTTCATCCGCTGTGGATGTACCTGTGCTCGCTGAGCTCTGATCCAGCGGGCGTGTTCTCGCGCTTTGGTCGCTGCAGGGCGCTTGGGCGCAGCGGCGTTGAGAGCGGTCTGGAGCGGGCGTTGGCTGGCATCCTGCTACGCCTCGACAAATCGCCCTTTTACCCTGAGTTCGTCAATCAGCTGATCGAAATGGGTGATGTGGCTCGCGAGGAGGCCCTACAAGTCATCGGACTGCACCGACTGAGGAACGAAGACGAGTGGGCCACTTTCCGCATGAAAAAACAGTCCATCGTCAGTACCGCATGCGAGATCCTCGACCGCATGGATTCAGGAGGAAGTGCCGCAGACCGGGCTTTGGCTGAGCGCTGCCGAGTGCATGATGACGAGCTTGTCATCGGTCTGCTCGAGGATAATCCTCACCGCTTGACATCGGATCCGAGTGGTGTCCTGATGTACGTGCGCTCCTACAGACGGACGGTGGCCGAGTTCGGCGCTGCTGATCCAGACGCCAACTTTCAGCTCGCCAGCATACTGATCCGGCTCGATCGAAGTGACCACTACGAGCAGCTGGCCAAGCACATACCGGTACTGGGGCCGCCGGCGATCTCCGCCCTCTACGAGGTTTTGGAGCAGATGCCCGATCGAGACGAGAAAAAGGCTGTTATCCTCAATCAGGCTCGGCAGCTGCTCGGTCAGGTGCTGTTGGAGCGGCAGTTGCGCTCTCGAGCGCGCGTGCGCGCGGTGGCTGGAGTGAGTCAGCAGCGGGAGGATGCGCGTCGCGAAGCCTCCTCCGCAGACTTGCCGTCGTCGCCTGGCGGGCCCGATCTTGGGCTGGATACCTCGCTTCCTGATGAGGATTTCGTGCCGCTGAGCCGGGAGATCGGCGAGGGGCGACACCTGGAGGACGGCGCGCAGCGAGGCGCCAAGCCGGGTCAGGTGGACGGTCGTCGGGACGACGAATTCCCGACTTCGGGAGATTCAGATGCTGAGGAGTCGGGGTGAGCTGGCAGGAGGTCGCAGCATGGGTGACGGTTTCCTGCTGCGTTGCGGGATGCGGATTGATCCGGGATCAATGGCCACGACGCCCGCAGGAGCAGGGCATACCCCCAACGATCGGCCACCTAGTGGACGAGGTAGCTGGAACGATCGATCAAGCGGACGGCTCGATAGCCGTACTCGGCTTCAGAAATGATGACGGTCGGCAGACGGCTGAAACTCGCTTGCTCGACGACCATCTCATGAATGCGCTGCTGCGCCGTCGAGCACCAGTCGCCGCGGGTGTCGGTATGATGGTGGAAAGTTCGCAGGAAAAGAAGGCGCCTTCCTGGAAGGCTGATTCGGTGTTACCAACCGACTGGCAAGAGTTGTCCTCGGAGCTGTTGTTGAGCGGCAAGGTTCACTACGACTCGCCATGGGCGTATGTGCGCCTAGTGCTGACCGAAAGGCAGAACGGAGCGGTCCGCCACACGAGGGCTTCCCGCCTGACAGAGCGCGAGCTGACTCGGGCGGCAGCGAAGTTTAGGGAGCTGGAGCCTCAGGAGCTCGCGGACGCCGCCTTCGTCGTGAATGTTGACCTTCATCTGATACTGTGGCGCGTCACCGGTTCCTTCACTGATTTGGTGCCGTTGGAAGAGGGTTCCGCCGTGGCCATCGGTGATCGGATGCAGTTGCGTTACACCACGGATGCGGACTGTGCGGTCTGGGCGTTTCTCTTTCGCTCCGACGGCGTGCGGCACGATCTGATCGATCTCAATCCCGTATATGCCGGCCATGATCAGATTGCCAGCACGTTTACATTCGAGGCGGAGAACATTGTCCACACGTTGTATTTCGTCATTGCCGAGGAGCTGGACGCCGATCGCGGCGAGTTGTTCGAAGAGATTGACGAGCTGATCAGGCGGGGTCAAGTGAAGGATTTTCGCGGCCTGGACTTGATCGATGGCAAACTCACGAACTTCCTGACGACAGAAGTGGGCGAGGGAGCGCCAGTGGAAATCGTGCGTGGTGGGGACGGCATCGAGTTGGGCTCCGAGGAGAAGTTCATCATCGGCGAAGCGAGTCTGGTCAGCAAACCCGAACTCCTGAGCGGGTCACCAGTACTGCTACGGGCGATCAGCTTTGACGTGCTAGTCCAATGAAAACGGGTAACTCCATTATCTACCTGGACCACAACGCTACGACTCCAATACATCCTCGCGTGCTCGAAGTGATGCTACCGTTTCTGGAAGGGGCCTGCGGCAATCCTTCCAGCATTCACAGCATCGGCATCCAAGCCCGGCAAGGAATCGAAGAGGCCAGAGCATCGCTGGCAACAGCGCTGGCCTGCGCTCCGGAGGAGATTCACTTCACCAGTGGTGGCACGGAAGCGGATAACTGGGCCATCAAAGGATTGAATGCGACAAGGGCCCGGTGTAGGATCGTGACTTCGGCAATCGAACACCACGCGGTTTTGCACACGTGTCAGTTCCTGGAAAGTATGGGACATGAGGTCGTCTACGTGCCGGTGGACACCCACGGAGTGCTGGATCTGGAGGCCTTGGAAACCAGTCTCGACGGCGGGGACACATCGCTGTTGTCAATCATGCACGCGAACAACGAAACCGGCTCCCTGCAGCCTGTGGAGGAAGCTGGCCGCATGGCGAGGGAACGGGGAATCCCGTTTCATGTGGATGCCGTGCAGACATTCGGCAAGCTGCTGGTCCATCCATCGAAGTTCAATGCCGACGCTGTCTCCGTATCGGCTCACAAAATCAACGGACCCAAGGGAGTTGGCGCCCTCTACGTGCGTGCGGGAACGACGATCGAAGCCCTAATGCACGGAGGCGATCACGAGGGAGGGTTGCGGGCCGGTACCGAAAACGTCGCCAGCATAGTGGGCTTTGGACGGGCCGTGGAATTGACCCGGCGAGAGTTGGGCCAAGCCCCCAAGCATTGGGGTCGTCTACGGGACCGCCTCGAGTCCGGGCTATCGGCCGCCCTCGATGACATCGTCATCCATGGCCATGGCGGTGCGCGGTTGGCGAATACATCCAGTATTGCGTTTACCGGGGTAGAATCCGAAGCCGTCGTCATGGGACTGGATCTCGCCGGCATCGCTGTGTCCAGCGGTTCTGCTTGCGCCTCGGGTTCCACCGATCCCTCTCATGTCTTGCTGGCTATGGGACTCGAGCCTCGCCTCGCCGCATCCTCAGTCCGGTTTTCCATCGGATACTCGAACGATCAGGAAGAGATCGACCGCGTGATCGGGATAGTGCCGGAGGTGGTCACCCGCTTGCGGGAGTTATCGGTGTTTGGGTAAGTGCGCGGCGCCGGTCCTTGGCGCCATCGTCCTCACAATACCGAAGCAATAGCCTCGCACAGACCGTCGACGTTCGCTGGAGTGATGGCGGCGACATTGATGCGCCCTGAGCCCACGATGTAGATCGAGTAACGCTCACGCAGCTGCTCCACCTGATCCTTGTCGAGACCGGAAAACGAGAACATGCCGCGCTGACGCTCGATGAAGGTGAAGTCGAGTTCCACGCCCTTCGCCTTCATGGTGCTTACATACAGCGATCGCATGCCGTTTATTCGTTCACGCATGGCGGCGAGTTCGCCTTCCCAACGCGCGCGCAGATCAGGATCGTGGAGGATGCCGGCGACGATGGCGGCGCCATGCGCTGGTGGATTCGAGAAGTTCGTGCGTACGCAGACCTTCAGGTGGCTCAGCACTGCAGCCGTGGACGCCGATGGCGTCACCGCCGTAAGCGCCCCGACGCGCTCTTTGTAGAGCGCGAAGTTCTTCGAGAAGGAGCTGGCGATGAGCACCTCGGGACAGGAGGGTAGCAGTGCTCTCAGCCCCTGGGCGTCCGCTTCTAATCCATCAGCAAATCCTTGATAGGCGAAATCGATGAAGGGAACTCCGCCGTGGGAAGCGAGTATCTCGCCGATTTCCTGCCACTGTGCGGGCGTCGGGTCGGCTCCACAAGGGTTGTGGCAGCATCCGTGCAGGAGAACCACGTCGCCTTGCGCAACATCATTCCTCAATGCGCTCTTCATCGCCTCGAAATTCAGCTCGTTGGTGGCGGTGTCAAAATAGGGATAGCTGGATACCGCGACGCCGGCTGCCTCAAAGATCTTGGGATGATTGGCCCAGGTTGGATCGCTGAGCCAGAGCCGTGACCCGGGATAGTGGCGGTGGATGAAATCACCGGCTAACCGCAAGGCACCGGTGCCCCCGGGAGTCTGCAGGGTAATTGCGCTACGCCCGGCAACTGGCTCGTCCACATCTGCTTCTCCGAACAACAGCGTTCTCACGGCAGCGCCGTACTCGGCAGATCCCTCGATGGGCAGATAGGATTTCGAGGTTTCCTGACTGAGCATCTGAGCCTCGACCTCCTTCACGGTCTGCAACACCGGCGTGTTGCCCTCTGTGTCACGGTACTCGCCGACGCCGAGATTGATCTTGGCGGGATTGGGATCTTCGCGGAACGCGGCACTGAGGCCCAGAATGGGGTCAGCGGGTGCCATTTCTACGGACTCGAACATGGTCTGATCTCTTTGGTGTGGGGCCGAGAGAAGGTGTGCGTACCTATAAACTATTTCTACGGTCGCACAATTACGAATTCGGTTTGCGTCGGTAGGTGACGACCTCCAGATCCGCCTCATCGAGTGCGTCCCTGTCGACGACTTCGAACTGGTCAACGTCCCAGTCAGGAAAATACGTGTCGCCTTCAACCTTTAGGTGGATTCGGGTGAGGATCATCTCGTCCACGTGCGGCAGGGCTTCCTCATAGACACGCGCGCCTCCGCATACGAACAGCTTGGCTGCCCCCGATGTCGCGGCGAAATCGAGTGCCCCTCCCAGGTTGTTCATGACAACGACTTCTGGGGGAGCGTCGTAATCAGCGTTGCTGGTCAGCACGATGTTGGTGCGATTGCGCAACGGGCGCCGGGGGAATGACTCGTAGGTCCGACGTCCCATCACGCACGAATGCCCGGTCGTCGTGCGCTCAAAATGGCGCATGTCGGCGGGGAAATGCCAAGGCATGCCTCCGTCCCGCCCGATGACGTCGTTGTCGGTGACCGCCGCGATGATGATCGTTTCCATCAGCCTGGGCTGAAGAACTGCTGCAGCTGTGGCAGCGATGAAGTGCGGGCATCAGCCGTGGACCCGGAAAACACGACCCGGCCACCATCCAGCATCAGCAGTTGGCCATCAAGACGGTTGATGCTCAGCAGTTCATGAGTGACGATGACGATGGTCGTGTTCAGGGCCTGGTTGATTGTCAGCAACAGGTTGTCGACCTCTGCCGCGGTCACGGGATCGAGGCCGGCGCCAGGTTCGTCGCAGAACAGGATCTCGGGATCGAGGGACATGGCACGGGCGAGTGCGGCGCGCTTGCGCATGCCGCCCGACAGCTCCGTTGGCATGAGATCGACAGCGTGTACCAGGCCGACCTGGTTCAGCCGAGTCATGACGATGTCGCGGATCATCGACGATGACATCTGCGTGTGCATTTCCAGTGGCAACGCCACGTTCTCACCCACGGTGATCGAGTTCAACAGAGCACCGTGTTGAAAGAGTACGCCCAGTCGCTGCTGGAAGGCACGCTGCTCGAGCTCTGTCTCTTCGACGGCACTGCGACCCAGCACACGGACTCTGCCTGATGTTGGCTCGACCAATCCGATGATCGCTTTCAGCAGGGTCGTCTTACCGCACCCGCTGCCGCCAACGATGACGGCGATGTCGCCGTTGGTAACCTGTAGATTGACGTCACGAAGAACGAAGTGGCCGTCGTAGGCTACGGCCAGTTCGTCGATTTCAATCGCCAACAGCGAGGCCGCGGTAGTCGTCATCATCACAGGTAGAAAATAAGATTCCAGGTGAGATCGAGGACGATGATGCCGAAGATCGAGGCGACGACGGATGCAGTCGTTGCCTGGCCGACGCCGGAAGCGCCTCCGCTGTGTTGCAGTCCGCGGCCTACGGCGATAACGGTGATGATCCAGGCGAATGAGACGCTCTTGAGCAGGCCGGTGAGTACGTCCTTGAGCATCAGGGCTTCGGTGATGCGGGTCGTCCAGGTCGTCAGGGAGATCTCCATCGACAGGACACCCGTGAGTGTGCCGCCGAGAAGGCCCATGAAATCAGCCATCACCGTCAACAGTGGCACGGTCAGGATCATCGCCCACATCTTGGGAACGGCAACCAGGCGAAGGGGATCCAGCGCCATCGTGCGCAGGGCGTCGATTTCCTCGGTGAATTTCATAGTCGAGATCTCAGCCGCGATGGCCGAGCCGCTGCGGCCGGCGACGATGATCGCCGTCATCAGCGGCCCCAGCTCCCGCGTTATGCCGATGGCGAGGATGTCGGCGACCAGAACGTTGGCACCGAACTGCCGCAGCTGGGCGATCGTCTGCAGGGTCGACACGGCGCCGATCAGGAACATGATCACGGCAACGATCGGCAACCCCTGCGAGCCCACGAAGACGGCCTGGTCCACGAATGAACCGCGGCGTATTCCCTCACGCTTGGGCAGGGCGGAGATGGCATCCCATGTCAGATCAGACAACAGGTAGAGGAAGGCGAACAGACCGTCCCAGGTCTTCACCATCCAACCGCCCAGGTGCTCCAGAGGGGTGGATTGATCTTGTTCAGTAACTGGGGCAGCCGGGGCGTCGCCGACGTAGTCAAAAAACCCCCGCAGGTGTGCGGGTAGCGGTCCAAGGGTCAACACGATTCCTGCCATCCGAGCGATGTCCGGTAGGCGCCGTACAAAAACGGCACCCGCGGTGTCGAGACTCGTCACTCCGCCCAAGTCGATGAAGACGCGAACGCTCTCCACAGCCAGTGATTCGTGCAGCTCCATCTCCAACTGCGCCACGCTGTGCAGGGTGAGTTCGCCCTCTATGCGAATCTCGCCGTTGCCGTCACGCCTGATGCCGGTCACGGTGCGTGTGTTTGAGTCGTTCAGAAGAACCTGGAAAAGCGCAGCAGAATCTGCTCGCGGCCCGCGGTTTGGCTGGGAAATTTTCCGCGTTCCAGATCGGCGACGATGTCGAGGTTGATGAAGCTGGTCAGGAAGATCCTCATGCGGTTCTCCCAACTGAACTCCCACTCGTTGGGGTCGGTGGATGGGATGAGGATGTCGAATTCGGAGTCGAAGTTGATGGCCTTGGCCAACCTGGCGTCTGTGATCAAGAGGGCTTCGATTCCGGTGCTGGAGGTGTTCTCCCGCTCGATGGCACTGCTGTCGTTGCCGGCCAGTTCGAACGAATCAGAGTTGAAGGTCTGGCGCGCACCGACCCCGATACGGACATCGATGTTGAGGGGGAAGGTGCGAAGCAGTTGTGAGTTGATTCCCACACCCTGGCGCAGCTGAAGGGGAAAAAACGAGGGAGATAGCGTGATCTCAGAAGCGTTGGGTTCGATCCCAAGCGTATCGTAACGAGTGTTACCCAGCTCGTCTAATCCAATGTTGCTGAGCTTGACGAAATCTCGCGGTTGATCGAAAAAGACGTCATTCGTGAATAGTTTCGTCGTCATGACGGCGCGAAGGTAGGGGCCGAACTTGGGTGAAACGCGAAAAATATACGTTCCGCGCGCCTCGAATTTATCGATCGATTTGCGGAAGGCACTGCCCTCCTCCTTGGTCGCCCCCTCTTCGAGGATGAAGCGCAAACTGGCAATGTTCTTGTCGGATTTGTAGCTGGTGCGGTTGAACATCTGTAAGGAAAGAGACAGAGAGGTGCGATCCTGGGCTGTGCGCTGAGTCGTGTTCCCCAGGACCGAGCCACTCAATTCCGTCTGCGAGGTCAATGCCCGGAACTTCTGGGAGCTGCCGTATTGCCCGACCGGACGCTGGTAAAATCCGATGAACCGGCTCTCGTCGGCGTCGAATACCAGGTTTCGCTGCACGAGCTTACCGGACTCCAGGTTCACGCTGAGCTTGCGTATAGTGGAGAACGATTCGTCGACGTTGACGACATGGTAGACGCCAGGCTTCAAGAGCCATGTGCGGACTCGCTCGCCGCGTTCCTCTTCGATACCGAAGCCCAACCCGAAGTTCTCCTGAGTACCTTCCTGATAGAGCTCATACGACTCGTTGACTGAGGTGCGGCTTTCGTCGATGACGTCGACGACGAGCGCCGCCCAGTCGGGCTTCAACAGTGTGCTATGGCCCTCGAATACTTCCACAGTTTTGGAGATCATCTGCGAGATGGCGCCAGACCCGATCAGCACGGTATAGGTGCCTGGCTTGAGCAGCACCCCACGGCCCGGATTCTCATCAGCGATTTTTTTCCCACCGTGAAAAACCTGGTAACTGGGCTCGTTCCTCCGGGGTACACTCATCGCCGGCACGAATAGCATCCCTTTCCCCTTGGGGAGAGGCTGAGGGTCCTCGGCCAGCTGGACGTGTCTGGGTTTGGCACTCCAGGTGGTCTCGTCAGCGTGTAGACGAGTTGGGGGAGCACAGAGCACCATCAACACAAAACAGGACGCCGTGCACAGATGGCGTGAGCTTGCAGCGTTGGCTGTCATGGCGTCGGTTTTCCGGGGATCACTTCGTAATCACTACTCGGGATGAGCTGCCGAGCGCGCGCGTCGAGCGAGTCGCTCTCCGCCGTCGTAGCGCTTCCGTTCTCGTACTCGGACAACAACTGCTCAATCTGCTCGATCGGCCTGTTTTCGCTGTCGTACTTGCGCAGCAGAATCTGCAGATCGATGCCCTTGACCGCCTCCATCATGTACCCGTGTAGCATCTGGTTCATCTTCGCCACTGACTGCACGAAATCTTCGTGATATACCTGCACCGGTTCCTCAAAACCGAAGTCGCCCCGCCAGATCACCTCTCCGTCCCTGTTCGTCAATTGCATCGACAGGGCCAGCTTGGCGTACCACTGGTCACCGCTGTCGATGCGCTCGATCTTGTTGACGGTACCGCTCAGGGTGAAATCGGGCTCCTCGAGGAATTCCTGGCGGACATCCTTGAAAAGCAGGGATTGCCTGAGGTACCCCTCGACGGCATCCGTGATCATATCGCTCGGGCGGTTGGCCCAACGCAGATAATTGTCTTCCCTGATTTCTTCAGGCGAAAGCCGATAGATGACCTGACTGCGGTCGTAGAGGCGGGAGACATCGAAACGCTCGACCGCGACTTTATAAGGGTAAGGCCTCTGGGAACTCGGGAGAGAGACTCGGAGAGGAATGGAATCATCGACGACGAACTTCCTGTTCTCCCGAATGACTGCCTTTCCCCCCAGCAATTGCGAACAGGCCGGCAGCAGGCTGGCCATCAGCATGACGTACAGGGTGCGGTGGTGGCGGCTGACGGAAGTCATTCCTTGTCCGTCCCACGGATCAACACTGAGGGATTCTCGCGAATGATTTCCGTCGCCTGTCGAATGTTCTCCAGCGTCTCCTGCAGGCTGGCCATGGCGTCGAGGAAGTCCTTGCGCCCCTTGAGGACCACCCTGTCCACGTGAGTGATAGTCGTGTCGAGGTTGCCGGTCGCCTGGGTCATGTGCGCGAGCAGGTCGGGCACCGGCCCCTCGAGTTGCGCCCGAGCCGCTTTGGCAGCCAGGTGCAGATTCTCGACCGTGCCGCGCATGTGGCCGTCGGCAACAATCTGGTGGAGTGAATCCATCGTTGCCTCCAGGTGCACGGCGGTTTCCGCCAGCGACTCCGTCATGGAAGCCATGTTGTCGAACATGGCGTCGATAGATTCCCGGTTGTCCGCGACGATGAGATTCCCCCGCTTCATCAGCTGTCCGCTCTGATCCAGGGCCAGGCCAAGACGTTCGCTGTTCTCGCGTCGTGTCAGGTAAGTGGCGTTATCCACCAGCCGCTGCAGCTTCTCCGCCAGCACCTGGGCCGATTCGCCCAGGTTTGCCAGCTTGGTTGACGAAGATGGGATCCTGGATCCCGGTGGCAGGACCTCAGCCTCCCGAGATCCGGCGATGAGCTCGATGTGCTTGAATCCGACAAGGCCCTGTGAGACCAGTTGGGCCTGGGTGTCGGTGCGGATCAGGTTCGTCACCTTCGCTCTGTCGAGGGATATCTCGACCACTACGGTACCCAGATCCTCGTCGTCAATAAAGGTGTTCTCGACGCGACCAACCTTGAGCCCCTGATACTTTACCTGGTTGCCCTTCGTCAGTCCGCCGACGGATGAAGCGAACTCGATGAAATATTGATCCCGCGGCTTCAGTACCTGGACACCCGTCACGATCACGAGGAAAATGACGAGGACACTGATCGAGATCAGTAGAAATAACCCCAGGCGGATCTTCTGCACCCGTGAAGCCATCTATAGTCCCTTCGTCATCGAGGAATCAGCTCCTTGACATATCCTTGGCCGGGCGATCGGGGTCCGGAATAAAGCCAATGGGAAATACACAGGCAAGTAAACGTGCACGAGCCAAGCAGATTACCGATTATTCCATCGTGGCGAAAGGTTGCGTGCATGAGTCGATGAAAAAGCCGGATAAAGACAAAAAACGAAAAAAGAAGACCTCGGACCTCGACGAGTTGAAATCCGTGATGCCGCACCCATACATAACAGGGCAGGGGTTGAAAAGAGAAACAGCGGAGGCCGATCCGCAGGGCGACTCAACCCGTGAGCGAGAGAGTCCTACTGACTAGACACCATTTCCTGGTGACTGTTGCAGACTTGTGTGTTGGCCGCTGAACCGGTATATTTTCCGCATGTTATTTCCAACCTAACTCCCAGATTAATATAGGCTTACGCGAAACTGCAATACTGCGTAGCCAAGTCGACCCGGTTCGATGCTAGCCCGAGCATCGCCGAGACCATCCTGTACTATGCTGAACGACTACTACAAAGACCGCACCCTATTCGTGGCTGGTGCAACAGGGTTTGTCGGCCAGGCCCTGGTCGCCAAAGTGCTTGCCGATCTAAACACGGTGCGCCGTATTTTCGTTCTGATTCGTCCAAAAAAGCGAGCTGATGGCGTTGTCGTATCGGCGACAGAGCGCCTGCAGGAGTTCTTCGAAGAGAGTGTCTTCAGCTCCTTGCGGGAGAGGAATGCCGCCGAGTTTTCCCTGGCACGGGAGAAGGTCGTAGCCATTGCCGGCGACCTCACCCTACCTGGCCTTGGCATTTCTCCAGAGCAGCGGCAGATCCTGGAACTCGAAGTGGACACGATTTTCAACTCTGCGGCGACCGTCGTCTTCGACGAACCGTTAGATATATCGCTGAAGATGAACACGAACGGGCCGTTGGCTCTGCTGGATTTGGCCCGCAGTTGTCACAAAGAGGTCGACTTCGTCCACATCTCGACAGCCTACGTGAACGGACAGCTGACCGGATCCATCCCCGAGGAACTGCTGCCTGCCGGACACACCGTTCGCGATGTGGTGGACTTTTTCTCGCGGAACGGACGAGCCTCGCACGTGGCCGGCGAATCGAGATTTGCCGCGCTCGCAGGTGTGCCCGGTCACTTCGACCCGGAGGCCGAAATCGCGGACTGCGAGGAGTTTTGCCTCTCAGTCCATGAGGATGCACGGAGTCCGGCACGGGAAGCCGAGTTCATTCGAGCCATACGATCCGAGCGTCGAAAGCACGAGTTGACGGAGGCGCGGTTGGCGCGCCTGCTTGAGGACCGTCGTGACAAGTGGATCGAGCAGCGACTGGTGAGCGAAGGCATGGCCCGGGCCAAGGGCTACGGTTGGAACGATATCTACACCTTTACCAAGGCACTCGGCGAGCAGATGCTGGTCAAGCGCAGGGGGAATCAGGTGCTGGCGATCGTGCGGCCGAGCATCATCGAAAGCAGCCTCGTTGACCCGGAGCCGGGATGGATTACCGGTCTCAAGGTGATGGATCCGCTGGTCACGGCCTACGGGCGGGGACTGCTGCCGGATTTTCCAGCAGAGAAGGATCTTATCCTCGATCTGATTCCCGTGGACGTCGTCGTTAACGCCACCCTGGCTGCGGCGACGCAGGCGGTCGCAGAAGAGGTGCGCATCTATCAGGTGGCCACCGGGTCGGAGAACCCGGCGCGGCTGACGACCCTGTTCACCAGCGTGCGCGATCATTTCTTGAGGAACCCGTTGCGCGACCGTGACGGACGGGCTCCCAGCTTGCAACAATGGTCCTATCCCAGCGTGCGGCGGTTCAAGTTCAAATTCTACCTGAAATATCTTATCCCCATCTCTACCCAGGAGTGGATTCTCGGCAAACTCCCGGAGCAGATGGCTGATGCGCGTAAACGGCGTTTGCTGGCATCGTTGAAGGTCAGGCTCAGACGGGTACTCTACTACGCCGACATCTATCACCCCTACACCCATCTGCATTGCGCCTTCGAAACCAAACGCACACGCGAGATGTACGAGAAGATGCCCTCAGCGGAGCAGCAGCTGTTCAACACCGACGTCACCCGCATTGACTGGCCCTCCTATATGACTGATGTCCACATCCCCGGGCTGCGGCGGCACGTGTTGAAAGACGAGGTGCGGGGCGACGAGTCTGAGTTCGAGTCAGAAGTTGACGGTGACGATCTGCTCACCGACGAAGTGCTCTAAGGCATCGCGTCGGAATGTATCCCTTCTGGTTGGAAATCGACCCTTTTCAGATTGGTCCGTATCAGATAGGTGGCTTTCGAGCACCCACGTTTGGCCCGATGGTCGTCCTGGCTTTTCTGGTGGCTTACTGGGTTCTCAAGAAAGAATTCATCCGAAAGGCCATCGATCCGGAGCTTGCTTCCTCCATGCTGACGGCCGCCATCGTCGGAGGGTTGGTTGGGGCGAAGCTCTACTTCGTCGTCTTCGAGGTGCCGGCCGGCGCGGGGCTGTCCGGAATGATCAGCGCCGTGTTTTCCGGCAGCGGCTTGACATGGTACGGTGGTTTCCTGGTCGCGACCGCCTCCATCGTCTGGTTGATAAGACGCCGGGGCGTCAGTGTACTGGAGGTGGCCGATGCGGCGGGAATGGGACTTGCCATCGGCTATGGTGTCGGTCGTGTCGGATGCCAGCTTGCCGGTGACGGCGACTACGGTATCCCGACTGACCTGCCTTGGGGTATGGCCTATCCCAATGGCGTTGTGCCGACGCTTGAGAAGGTCCACCCGGCACCGGTTTACGAGACTCTGGCCGGGGTGGCCATGTTCAGCATCCTGTGGTCCTTGCGAACGCGGTTGACGACGCCGGGGATTCTCTTCTTTCTGTACCTGATCCTGTCCGGTGTGGCGCGCTTTTCCGTCGAATTCATTCGGCTGAATCCAATCGCCATGTTCGGCTTTACTGGGGCTCAGTTGATCAGTTTGTTGTTGATAGTGGTTGGATTCGCGGGCATGCTGTACCTGCGTCGACGAAACCAGTGAGCGAGAAACCCAGATACAAAAGAGTGTCGGCATTGCGTGAGACCGACGCCTTTCGCGCCCATGCGGCGTCTCTCGGTATCAAGGTCCCTTGCGACGACGACATCCTGACCGCGCCGGAGTCTCCTTTGGCGCAGAGTTGCCAGGTTGGCGAGGTGTCGGTGGGCAACCGCTTCGCCATTCAGCCCATGGAAGGGTGGGATGGGACGGAGCAGGGCATGCCCACGGACTTCGTGCGCCAGCGTTGGCGCAACTTCGGTTTGAGCGGTGCCAAGCTGATCTGGGGTGGGGAAGCCTTCGCCGTCTGCCCTGAAGGACGCGCCAATCCCAACCAGCTGATGGCACGCGAGGAGAATCGCGCCGGCATGCGCGAACTCGCGCAGCTGCTGCTAGCCACGCACGCACAGCGTTTCGGCAATACCGATGATCTGTTGCTGGGTCTGCAACTGACTCATTCAGGCCGCTTCTGTCGTCCATTCCGCAAGGACCGGATGGAGCCCTGCATCGCATATCATCACCCGATCCTGGATGGTAAATTTGGTGTAAGCGACGATCACCCCTTGATCAGCGACGACTATATCGAGCAACTGATCGAACACTATGTCTCAGCGGCGGGCATTGCCGCGGACTGCGGCTTTCGATTCGTCGACGTCAAACACTGTCATGGGTACCTGGGTCACGAACTGCTCAGTGCGCACACTCGACCTGGTCGTTTCGGCGGTTCGTTCGAAAACCGCACACGCTTCTGCCGCGACATCATCGAGGGTATCCGGGCTCAGGTCCCTGGAATGATGATCGGAGTACGCCTGAGTGCATTCGATTTCGTACCATTCCGTCCCGATCCCGATGGCGCTGAGGGCGGCAAACTGGGTCCGGGCATTCCGGAACCATACGCCGCCTGTCTGCCCTACGAATACGGTTTCGGTGTCGATGGCAATGATCCGATGTCCTTCGATTTGACGGAGACGGTTTGCTTCCTCGAAATGCTCGCTGGCAGAGGGGTCAACCTGTTTAATTTGTCCTGCGGATCTCCGTATTACAACCCGCACATCCAGCGACCGGCGTTGTTCCCGCCGTCGGATGGTTATCAGCCTCCTGAGGATCCATTGGTCGGCGTGGCGAGGCAGTTGGATGTCGTCGGCCAGATCAAGTCTCGTTTTCCCGATTCCGTCATCGTCGGCTCGGGCTATTCCTACCTGCAGGAGTTCCTGCCGCACGTGGGCCAGGCGCTGGTGCGGGAGGGCAGCGTGGATTTCGTCGGATTGGGTCGAATGGTGTTGTCGTATCCCGAACTACCCGACGATGTCTTGCGCTCAGGCGAAATGAAGCGAAAACGCATTTGTCGCACCTTCAGTGATTGCACCACTGCACCCAGAAACGGCATGATCTCAGGATGTTTTCCGCTGGATCCGTTCTACAAGAACACGGACGAAGCCGAGCGTTTGAAGCAGATCAAGGCTGGGTAGGGGGGGCGGAAGCGAGCTGGACAGCTAAAGCTGGACAGCTAAAGCTGGTCAGTCTATGAGCTGCGCCAGTTTTTCGCTCGCCTTGAGTCCGTGTCCGGACAGGATAGTGACGATCGTTGATCCGTGCGGGAAGCGTTCCTGTTCATCCAACCTGGCGAGGCCCTTCCACACTACCGCCGACGTCGGCTCGACGAAGAATCCACTCCTGCCGAGAGCGTAAACTCCTTCTTCTATATCCTCCTCGCTGACCGCCACTGCACGGCCGTCCGACGCGCGCAGTGCCTGCAACAACTCGCGGTGTCTGGCGGGTTGCACCAGGGCGATGCCTTCGGCGAGCGTCGGCTGCGGATCCGCTGCCGGGGCCACCTCGTCCTGATCGGCGGCGAACGCTACGCACACCGGTGAGACATTCTCGGCCTGTACTGCGATCAAGCGGGGTAGACGTTCGATGATACCGGCCTCAAGCAGATCGCTGAATCCGTGGAATAATCCCAGCAAAATGCTACCGCCTCCAACCGGACAGCATACGTAGTCGGGCGCTGACCATTCCAGCTGTTCGGCAATTTCATAGGCCATCGTCCGCAAGCCCTCGAGGAAGAGGGGGTGCCATGAGTGCGAGGCGTAAACGGCGCCGCTACGCTTGATCTCTTCCAGCAGTGCTTCAGTCGCCCGTGGCCGCGCACCCGGAATCTTCTCGACTTCAGCACCGTGAAGCTGGATCTGCGCCAGCTTTCCAGCCGAGGCGGAGTCAGGGCAGAAGACCTTTAACCCGATTCCGCCCCGCGCCATGTACGCGGCCAGAGAGGCGCCAGCGTTGCCGGAGGAGTCCTCCACCGCGTTGGCAACACCTGCCTGTTTGAGATAGCTGGCGAGGAAGGCGCTACCGCGGTCCTTGTAGGAACCTGACGGCATCTGGAACTCGCATTTGGCCAGAACATCGAGGGATCCGATTTGCAGCGGCACCAGAGGAGTAACCGGCTCTCCGAGGCTGATCGGTTCATCGAACTGAGGAAGGGCTTCGGCGTAGCGCCACATGTGTGCGGCGCGCTCGGTAATCGCGTCCGTCGGGAACGATCGGCTCGGCAGGTCGAAGGTGAGTGGATTCTGGCATGCGGGGCAGCGGTGCGCCGTGGTCGTCGTGCCGTAGTCCGTATCGCATTCACTGCATCGAATGTTCCCATTCATGAGAGCTACCCCGTCACGGCGCCGACCGAGGCCGAAGACACCAGCTTTGCGTATTTGGCCATCACGCCGTTCGTGTAATGAGGCGCGGGTGGCTTCCATTCGGCGAGCCGTGACTGGATCTCGTCGTCGGTGAGGTCGACGTCGATGCGCCGGGCCTCGGTGTCGATGTTGATCTGATCTCCTTCGCGGACGATGGCGATGGGGCCTCCGCGATACGCTTCGGGTGCCGCATGGCCGATCATCAATCCCCGGGTTGCCCCCGAAAACCGGCCGTCAGTCAGGAGGGCGACGGATTCACCCAGGCCGGCACCCATGATGGCTCCCGTGACCTGCAGCATTTCCCGCATGCCCGGACCGCCGGCTGGTCCTTCGTAGCGGACGATGACGACGTCACCTTCATGAATCTCGTCTGCCTGAATCGCATCCAGGACACCGTCTTCCGCGTCAAAGACACGCGCCGGTCCGCTGTGCGTCGAGCGCTCGTAGCCGGCCAGCTTGACCACGCATCCGTCAGGCGCCAGGTTGCCGCGCAGAATAACGATCCCGCCGGTGGTCTTGATCGGTTTGTCGACAGGCCGCACAACCTCCTGTCCCGGGGTCTCCGTGGCCTCGTCCGCCTCGGTGCCGATCGATCGCCCGGTCACGGTTGTGCAGTCTTCATGCAGGCATCCGGCCTCCTTCAACCGTTGGGCTACCAAGCCGATGCCCCCCGCCCGATGAAGGTCGGGCGCGACGAAAAGTCCACCCGGCTTCAGGCTGACCATCAAAGGTGTGTTGGAGCTGATCTGCTGAAAGTCGTCGATTTCCAGGTCGATTCCGTATTCGTGCGCGATGGCGAGAAAGTGAAGGACTGCATTCGTCGAGCCTCCCGTCGTGGCCACTGAGGCGATCGCGTTCTCGATGGATTGACGCGTGACGATATGGCTAGGCCGCAGGTCGCGGCGCACGAGGTCAACGGCCAGCCTTCCGACTTCGACAGCGACGTCGTTTTTTTCGGGATCAGTCGCCGGCACTGAACCGCTACCCATGGCGGCGATGCCGAGCATTTCCACAGCCGTGGCCATGGTGTTGGCCGTGAACTGGCCGCCGCAGGAGCCGGCTCCTGGGCAGGCGTTGTCCTCGATTTCTTTGAGCTGGGCGTCGGTGATGCTGCCTTTGGCGTGGGCGCCGATCGCTTCATAGACATCCTGAATGGTGACGTCGTTGCCCTGGACCTTCCCGGGCATGATGGATCCGCCGTAGAAGATGAGCGAGGGGATGTCGAGGCGGCCGAGGGCCATCGTCGCGCCCGGTGTGGTCTTGTCGCATCCGGTCATGGCGATGAGGCCGTCGAGCATGTGGCCGCGGGCGACGAGTTCGATGGAATCGGCGATGACTTCACGACTGATCAGCGAGGTCTTCATACCCTCGACACCCATGGTGATGCCGTCCGACACCGTGATGGTGTTGTACTCCATCGGGGTGCCGCCGGCCTCACGCACGCCGCGCTTGACGAATTCGGCCAGTCGCCGCAGGTGGAAGTTGCAGGGGCCGATTTCCGTCCAGGTGTTGGCGATACCGATCAGCGGCTTGGAGAGCGCTTCGTCGTCGAACCCAATGGCCTTGTACATGGCCCGGGCGCCTGCCCGGCTGGGGCCGTCGACGATGGCCGCACTGTGTTTTCTGAGGTCACTGGTCATCGAGGGGCTTCTCCTTCCGCCAATGCGGCGATACAGGTGTCGCGTTTGCTCTGCACGTTGAAGCAGGCATGCTGATTGTCACGCATCAAGCGGCCGGCGACGTCTATGGCTTCGGTCTCCGAGAGCAATCCGTCAGCGACTTCTGCTTCGAGCGCATAGTGCAGCCAGCGCCGAGTCTGGATGGAATAGGCCACGGCGCTGGTCGGCCAGCTGGTGTCGCCACCAAAAGCAAAGAGCTTGTTGGCGGGAGCGCTGTGGATGAACCGTCGAACAAAATCGCTCGAGGTGTAAGGATCGATGGACCATGCCCAGCACAAATCGGCGTAGACATTGCGATAGTGTTTGGTGAGTGCTATAAGCTCGTCGGAGTAAGGATAAGCGATGTGCATGAGTACGAAACGGCAATCGATGTACTTGGCAAGCAAGGCGCACAGGTTCCCTCCTTTTATGCGGTCGACGGGCATGCGGTCGTTGCCGGCGTAGTACCCGGTGTGCAGCTTGAAGGGCAGGTTGTGCTCGATGGCGAGTTCCACACCTCGTGCCCAGCACCAGTCCCCGAGCGTCAGGCGGATTTTTTCGGATGGCTCTTCGCTTCCCAGGACTGCCTTCAGCGCTGCGGCCGCGGAGGAGTCGTCACGCTCTTGCCAATACAGGGTCCGATTGTAGGCGTGCTGCGCCTTCACGGCGATGGCGTATGCGGCGTGGCGGTCGAAGATACTCTCCATCGCCTGTCGCAGCTGCGCCAGGTTCGTGACTTCGACGCCCGTTTCGCTATGCAGCATCTCGATGTCGATGCGACCATCGCAGAAGGCGGCCCAGCTGATATCGTAGAAGAAGAAGTCTGCCCCTGAGGCGTCCGGCAGGCATGGCCAGCAAAAATCATCCGTCTGAACATGATCAATGTTGGCCACTTCTTTGAGCAGGTGATAGCGGCCGCCGGGTTGTCGCCAACCGTCGAGCTTTTCCTGGGCAGCCGAGAATTCGGCGGCATTCCATTCATGCAACCCGTACAGCTCTTGAGCCAGGATCCGCACGGCCTCACCGTACCCGGTGAAGCGGACCGCTTCCCAGATAGCGCGCACCGCGTCAAAGCGACCCTGTTGGTCGGGATCCGATCCGTCACGCAAGCGTTCGACCTGCTCGTGTGATGCGCCGGCGCTCGACAGATCGGCTGGCTGATAGTTGGTGAATAGATCCTCCAACACGTCCCGCGGGCCATCATCGACCCACTCTTGCTCTTTCCTGAGATGCTCGTGGCTGTCGCAAAGAGGGGTCTGCTGAATGAACTCTTTCAGATCCGACGACATAATGTTGCCTATCAATGGTTGCGGGTTGCTTCTGGTGTCCGGTCTCGAAACCTATCAACTGAGGTGGCGGCCCTCAATACCCACCCACCTTGACCACATCACCCTATGTCGGATACTCAGGCGGCATGGTCCGTTATCCGGCCGACCGTCCGATCCTCTCAGCCCATCCAGATCCAAAAACCATGCCCAACTGGCATCCATTGATTGTCCATTTCCCGATCGCCTTGCTGACCGCCAGCGTGGCCGTCGATCTGATTGCCCTGATCAAGCACCAGGTGCAATGGCATCGCTTTGCCTACGCCCTGCTGGTCGCCGGGCTGCTGTCCAGCTCGGCCGCCGTCATCACCGGCACGGAAGCCGCTCTGCCGTACCGCTCCAAGCCCGAGGTGGCCGATCTCATCCAGCAACACGAGGACTTCGGCTCGATCGTGTTCATCGTGTTCATGGCGACGGCGTTGGGTCGGTTGCCCCTGTTCCTGCAGCGCAGTGGGGGGTGGCCCCTGGTGATGTGGATCGTGGTCGCTGTCGGCGGTTGTGTGCTTCTGTGGTGGACGAGTTACTACGGGGGTGAACTCGTGTTCGTGCACGGCGTCGGGGTCACCGGCGTGGGCGTTTCGCCCGACCGCTAGCTTCGCTCGCGAACATCACACGAGCCATTGTCGCGGGCGATGATGACGGTATCGGCAAGGCCGACAAACAGGCCGTTCTCGACAACCCCCGAGATGGCGTTGATACGCTGTTCGAGCGCGGCAGGATCTTCGATGCCCTCGAAACGACAATCCAGAATGAAATTGCCGTTGTCGGTCACGAAGGTTTCGCCTGCAGCCGTCTGTCGCAACTCGACGCCCGCGGCCACTTCGATCAGTTGGAGGCGGACGGGAGCCCATCCGAACGGCACAACCTCGACCGGAAGCGGAGACCGGGTTCCAAGTTGATCCACCAGCTTCGTCGGATCGACGATGATGATCTCGCGGGTGCTGGCACTGGCGACGATTTTCTCCCGCAACAACGCTCCACCCAGCCCCTTGATCAGTTCGAGTTGAGGGTCCACCTCATCGGCTCCGTCGATGGTCAGGTCAATGACGGGGTTGTCCTCCAAACTCTGAAGGTCAAGGCCGAGCTGCTCGGCCAATCGAGCCGACGCCTCGGAGGTGGGAACCGCGACGATGGACAAGCCCTCAGCTACTCGCTCACCCAGTGCCTGGATGGCGAAATTGGAACTGGAGCCGGTCCCAAGACCGACAACCATGCCATCGAGAACCTGCTCGACTGCTTTGCGAGCGGCGATTTCCTTCAGCTTGTCTGACATCCCGTCCTCATCGTGATCGTGTGTGTGGGGGGTACCAAGGGCGGATTGCCTCCCCCGCGACGGGTCAGTGTCTGGTTGGTTTACGAAGTGGATGCGGCCACGACCTCCACGGGCACGCTGATCCGTTGCGAAGGTGTGGAAGCGGCAGCCAACAAAGTCTTAGCGTGCTCGCGAGCTGCCTCCATCTTCGGCGTTCGTACGATACGGTACCCGCGAACTTCCTCGGGCAGAGACAGCAGCTCTACCCAGGTTTCATATGAAACCCGGTTTTCGCCGCCGTCAAAAGCGTGTACCAGATCAGCAAACCATTCGCGAAAATCTATCTCCTCGCGATGCCACCATGAAGCGAATAGGCGGCGCAAAAATTTCATGCGAGAGAGAATCCGCAGCTGCCAGTCCCGCGCCTTCACGTCAGGGCGGAAGTCGCGGCCGAGGAAACGGAAGTGAGGCCTGGTCAAGTGCCGGTATTGCACCCGGTCGCCGCGCGCCGGGTCGATGCCGTAGCGAGCGCGGTCTCTGCGATATTTCTGCTCGCAGGTCAGCAGTCGGGCGACGTAGACCTCATCCTTGATGGCCATCACCTTGGCGAGGTAGCGAATCACCGCGGAAGTCGCCTGCAGGCCCCGTTCACCCGAATCACGGTCGAAGGTCTGCAAGACGGCATCGAGATAGCGCTTCGCGTAGGCTGGATTGTCGTATTCAATCAAGTCGTACAGGCGCACGATCAGGCGAGACAGATCCTCTTCAATGAGTCCTCTTCCCTCCATAGCCTCCAGCGCCTGTCGGCACATCTGGCCATACATCGCGGCTACCCGGCGACCGTGAACGCGCGTCAGCAGCCCTGAATTATCGCGAATCAGTGAGTTTGCCGAACGAGCTGAGCTCTCCTTGGCATCGAAGTACTGTGGATCGATGGCGAGTCGGCGTCCCATGTTGAAGGCGAGCACATTGGTCTCCAGGTCCCGGCGCACGGCGACACTGATTGCCCACTCCAGATTTTCCAGTCTCAATGGCAGCAGTCCACGCTGGAAGGCTGCTCCCAACAGCATGATATTGGCGTATAGCTTGTTACCCAGAAAGCGCTCGGAGATTGCGAAGAGGTCCAGGCCGAACATACGCCCGGCGTCCGTGTTGGACTCGATCAAGTGTGCCATCGACTCCGGGGAAAAGTCCTGGTCGCCGATCAACGTGCCCGTGGTCGGGGTTTTGGCCGTGTTCAACGCAGCTGCGGTGCGGGCGCGGCTGGCCACGCGGTGGCGGCCCGCTGGGTCGATGCCACGAGCGGCCTCCAGAATATCAAGGCCCAGCAGCAAATGGGCGCGACCACTGGGGATGACTGGAGAAACAATACGTCCGTCAGGCGCGTAGCTGAGGTGGGAATAGACCGAGCCATTGCGGATCGCCAGCCCTTTCTTGTTGGTCAGCTGTACCGCGTACCCCTGTCGCACTCCTGCCTGCGCCAGCACCGAGGCGATAACGTTGACTCCCATGCCGCCGACGCCGGCGATGTAGACGTACCAGGAGTCCGTCATCGGCTCCAGCGCCGGTTCGGGAATGCGCCCCGGATCGATCGGCGGCAGGTCGTTGGCGGGGGCCTGCTTTCGATGGATCGTGATTTCCTCGAACGAGGGACAGGTCTTGTCGCCCCCTGTTACCTCGACCCGGGTGCAGGCGCCGTCGGTGACGCAGGAGGACAGGTCGATGGCGATCTTGGGACCGTATTCCGTCTCTCCCTTCACCGTCAACCCGCTGCACCCCGTGGCGCGAGTGCACTCCATACAGTTCTCGCAGACATCCTCACTGATGTTGATGTGGTGCTCAACAGGAGAAAACCCCAGCTCCTTGATCTGCGCTGAAGCCAGTGCGCGTTGGCGCCGGTGGTAGGTGATGCCGCATTCCTTATCGGCGATGATGATCTTGACGCCGGGACGTAGGGTCGCCTCTTCGATGAGCTTTTTATACTCCCGGCGCTCTGCAGGATCGATACGAGCGATGAAGGTGTCGCCGTCGCCGGCCAGTCCGCGCACGATCTGCTCGATGTCCTGGGCGAAGGTCGGTCTACCGAGCAGGTCTACGTCGACGCCCGGAGTCGGCTGGTGGCCGGTCATGGCCGTGGTCTTGTTGTCGAGTATTACGTAGGTAAGGTCCTGATTGTTCTTGATCGAGTCTGAAATGGCGGTCATGCCGGTGTGGAAGAATGTCGAGTCGCCCATGAACACGAGCTGCTTGTTGTCTATGAACGGGTCGATTCCAGCCCCCGTGCCGCCTCCCAGCCCCATGCCGGACAGGTTGTGCATGAGTCGCGAAAAGGGTGGGTACTTGAGCATGGAATAACAGCCGATGTCGCCGTGGAAAACCAGGTCCTGCGTCTCTTCGTTCTTGCCTCGCATGTATTCGGGATCGGCGAAATCCCGCGCCATCTTGTCAATGACGCTGGCCGAATCTCGGTGGGGACATCCCGGGCAAAACGAAGGACTCCGAGGCGGTACGGCTTGAGACCGCTCATCCTCGCCAGGAGACTCGATACCGAGTTCCGAGTCGATGCGGCTCCAATTCAGGGTTTGCGCATTACTGCCGGTTTCCAGCAGCCTTAACAAATGGGCGACGCGATCGGCCGTCGAGGTCGGCATGAGTCCGGCGGTTTCTGGAAAACCACGGCCACCATCGGGGAAGCGTTTGCCCCAAAGCTTCGCGTCTATGTCGCTGGATTGCCGTATCCGGTTCAATGCCGCGGCCACCTGCGGCTCGACAAAGGCTCGTTTCTCCTCCACCACGCACAGATGTTCGTGGCGTCCTGCGATCTCACCGATCAGAGTCTCATCAACCGGATAGGTGATACCTAACTTGAGAATCGAAAAGTGGCCCGTTAATCCGAGGATTCCCAGCGCGTGCTCGAGGTACACGTAAGCGAGTCCGGACGTCACGAAGGCGAGATCCGGAATGCCGGCGGTTGTGTCTGTGGCCGGCAGGATTTGATTGATGCCTCGTTCGCGAGCCAACTCAAGCAGGCGGGGGTAGCGCTGTTGGAGGACCTCCTTCTCTTTGATCACCGTCACCGGGGGGATGATCACTCGATCATCCGTGCCGATCGTGGCCGTGTCCAGGGTGGTCGAACGATTGGCGTTCAGTCGATCATCGAAATGGTTCGGGTGAACATTCACACTGCCGCCGCCATCGGCCTGGTTTGAGGTAACCAGGTAGGTCACGAACAAACGTGACTGAGCCGAAAGGTCAAAGCCGATCCCGACCCAATCCTTGATTTCTTGAAAAGTTGCCGGTTCCATCACCGGCATGTACAGATGCTGCGAGAGAAAGCGAGAATCGGCAGGGACCTGGGTGCCTTCCGACCAGGTGTCGTCTCCGACCACGACCAAGGCGCCAGCTCCTTGCGCTGCACCGGCCATGTTGCCAAGGGCGAGGCCATCGGCAGCCACATGCATGCCGACGCTCTTCATCACCGCCATGGCGCGGATTCGCTCCATCTGCGAACCATTCAGGCGGGCAGCGGCCAGCGCCTCGTTGTTGGCAATCTGGGCGACGATCCCGTGTTCGTTGAGCAGGGAACCGATGCGTTCGAGAGTGTCGAAGATTTCGGCAAGGGGTGAGCCCGGATATCCCGTGATTTCGCCGATGCTGCTTTCGAGCGCACCTTTGACGATCAATTCGTTTCCGGTGAAAATGCCCGTTCCGTCTTGCTGCAGAAATCTCGGGTCCATCACTCAATCCAGGGTGGAGAGCAAAGGCCAGTGTCGGCCACCGGCCAGCAGTGAGAATTTGTAGTCAACTTATCGATAATAAATAATGGTAGCGAACAGGTGGGGGGCGTATTTTTAGCCTGGCAAGCAAACGCGCAAGAAACAGGCAAGCGAACGCTCAAGAAAACAGTATACGGGACCCGTCTAACACATGTCAAGCTGTTGTAATCAAAGGTCATACGTGCCGTTTTGGGGCCGTGCCGAGGGATGGTTTTCACAGTGAAGACGGTCGCCCATTGTGCCACCCCGTTCGCGCCTCTCTTTGCACCCTGGTTACACACCCAGATCCGCCATCAGCAGCGCTACCGAACCGTGGTTCTGACCCAAGAGGCCCGCAACACCGAGCACTTTCCTGTGGAGCGGCTGCGTTCGTCGGAAGAGTATGGATCTGTCAAGAAACTCTACAACCGGATGGTGACTCGAGTTACGGGGACGTACCCTTTCTATGACCGTTTTCTGACGCATGAGCATGCTGATATCATTCACGCCCATTTTGGCTACCAGGGCTTCCGGTGTCTGCGCGCCAAGGCCAGGACAGGACTGCCGATGGTCACTTCCCTGTACGGTTTGGATGCCACCAGAGACGCCCATCGCCCTCCATGGCGTTCGCGCTTCGAGCGCCTCTTCAATTCGGGCGAGCTCTTTCTGGCTGAGGGTGGGCACATGGCCCGACGACTCGAGGGAGCGGGCTGTCCTGCTGAGCGGATCGCAATTCATCACCTGGGCGTGGACACGGAAGCCATACGATTCACTGAGCGAATCGCCGATGACGGGGAAGTCAGGGTTCTGATGTGTGCGAATTTTAGAGAGAAGAAGGGCATTCCGGATGGTTTGAGGGCACTCGGAAACGCCCTCCAGGGTTTATCCGTAGACTGCAGGGTCGTCATCCTGGGCGATGGTCCCGAGAAACCGAAGGTACTCGAGGCGGTAAGAGATTCAGGGTTGTCGGAGCGAGTCGAGATGCTGGGAATTCAGCCGTATGACGGCGTTCTGGAGCAGATGCGGCGCTGTCACTTCCTTCTCCATCCAAGTGCGACCGCTGCTGACGGAGACGCAGAAGGAGGGGCGCCGGTCGTTCTTCTGGATGCGCAGGCCTCAGGCCTTCCGGTGATTGCCACCGAACACGACGATATTCCCGAATATGTCCTGGACGGCCGTAGTGGTCTGCTGGCTCCGGAACGGGACGTGGACGGATTGTCCGACCACATTCGGGTGTTGCTTACAACCAAAGAAAAGTGGGGTGAGATGGGCCGTCAGGGGCGCCGCCACGTCGAGGAGAGTTACAATGCTCGCACCCAGTCCGCCTCGCTCGAATCAGTCTACGACCGTGTCCTGGGGCAGTAGTCTCAGGTACCTGCCCGTTGGCCCTCCGCTCGACTGACGAGGGTCCAGTAAAGGGCCAGGGATTCAGCATCCACGAAAGCTGCATCCCCGTCTTCGTCCACAGGAACGGTACCCGTACCCGGATCCAGCCAGGTGATGGCCTCCTGGAGGGCGCCATTTTCGCCTATCTCCAGGTACTGTGCTGCCCGCTGTAACTCACCACGGGCATGATCGGCATCGCCCAACCATCGGTGGATGCTGATGAAGCAATCTGTTTCGTCCAGAACGGTCAGTAGAACCTGGTTGTACACTCGCCACATTTCGAGGCACAGGGTAGTAGGATCCTGGCGCATCTGGTTCGCCAGGCTCAGGATATCTGCCTCACGGAGCAGGGCCTGCACGCAGGCCGCCGGATGTCTCACTACCAGCAACGGACGGATATCTCTGAATCCCAGAGAGGTCAAAATATTGAGCCAAAAGGGGAACAGGAGCACTGAAGCAGGGTCTTTCCACCCCCAATGGGCGCACGCGAATGTCCGGGCAATGTACTCACCGACAAAATCCTCATCCTCCTGATTCAGGTTAATGCCCACTGCGAGTTCTGGGATCTCAGCCAGCGCTGTGTAGCCGCCGTAGCCATGGAAATCCCTGTCCATCGCGCGTAGAATTCTTATGTTAAGTGTATGGAAGAATTCATTCTCCCAGAATCGTTTATGGCCTCCGTTCTTGGGTGGATCTGGGGCCTGTCCCAGCTCCACTCCGAGCAGGTTCAGGCAACGCGACCACTCCGATGAACCACTGTGGTGCATCCCCAGAACGGGAGTGACGATGGCATTCGTCATCCGCTTGGGCATTCCCGTTGTCGTTGTCACGGCGTTATCCCTCTCTGTTCTGCGAGGAGTAGTTTCTGGCCAGGCGCCCCAAGGTCCTTGCTCTCTTGTCATCAAGCCGATCCAGCACGGCGCTGCGCTTCTTCTTCGAGAGTTTGGCCAGAGCAATAGCGGCTGATTCGTTGTCGAGGACTTTCAACTCGGTAACGACTTGAGCCGCAGTCATTTCCTCAAACTGTTCTGCCAACTCGGCTAACATCAAATCGCGGCTCTCTCTGAGGGTTTGCACCTGCCGCATTAACTCTGCCTGCATGCGATCGAGATGTTTTGAAGGTGCCCTGAAGTCTGCCTGCGCGGGCTCTGCTTTGGTGAGTTGGAGACGGTCGACGCTCCAATCCTCGCGGTCAGCGACGATCGAATCTGCATACTCTAATTCATTGGTGTTCTTGGTCTTAGAGTCGATAACTTGATTTTTTCCGGAAGATGAAGGCTCAACTCTGCGCCTGTGAGATGCGGCGATTTCTTCTGCTGTCGGTGCTCGCAATATCGGGAGCCGCTCTCGAGGGACTTCTCGATGTCGGGACGTAACGAGCACACCAAGGATGATGCTGAATGACAGGCTCATTCCGAGAACCAGCAGGATCGTTATCCGGAGGTTCATTTACCGTCTGCGCCTTTCAATGCGGCCAAACCGGACCCGGCGCATATCGTGATCTCTTCAGCAGCCAAACTTTCCTCTTTCGCCCCTGACTGGGGTAGCCGAGAGTCGAGGCCATCGATGATGGCAGGCTTCAGCTAATCTGACCGTCAGGAAACACAACTCGTTGTAACACAATTAAATAAACACATAATTCAGGACCAATTGCAAGCGTATGCCGGCGACATCGTGGCCAGCATACGATAAACCTCAGCAAAGCTCATTCCGCTTGATGATTCCACTCCATTTCCAGTTTCCTGACGAACAAAACAGCAGTTGGCGAGAAGTGGTCGGTCGAGATCATAGCAGAGAATATCTTTCCTGGACACCAATCCCAATGCCCGTCGCCTTCGAATCTATTAAGACATTAATAAACAATATGTTAAAGGACATACTGGGTTTGGATCGGGTCATGGCACACACGTTGCTCACTCCTGTCGGGAACAGGGCAAACTGCATCCGCCCGACCCGACACAGATTATGAGGAGTTTTGGGGAATGATAGAAGGAATTTTCATCTCGGCTTCAGGCATGCTGCCCAAAGGATCGCAGCAGGAGGCGATCGCCAACAATCTGGCCAATATAGAGGTACCCGGGTTCAAGCGGGACAGCTTGTTTCTGCGCGAGATGCAGGAGGCCAAGAAGCAGCAGTCCGGTGACTACCCCGATTGGCGTATCAATCGGTTTGAGGGCAGCTGGACCGATTTCGATCAGGGCAAGCTCCGGCGCACCGGCAACCACTTCGACATGGCCATCAGCGGCAATGGATTCTTTGTCGTACAAACCCCAGCCGGGGACCAATTCACCCGCAACGGTACCTTCATTCGAAACAGCGAGGGCATACTGACGAATCTACTCGGCCACTCCGTTTTGGACGAGGGTGGAGACGAAATCCAGATTCCCGATGCTGTCACGTTGATCATAGATGGTGGGGGTAACCTCAAGGGCCGGGATGAGCTCCTCGGGATCGACAGCAATCTGGGACGCCTGCAGATCGCCGATTTTCCCGACCTCTACGACCCCAATTTCTCTGCACAAACTCCATTTCAGAAAGCTCTCAACAAGTCCAAGGACGGTTACTTCATTCCCCAACCGGGCGTGACGCAGGTAGCGGGCGAGGATTATGAGATACAACAGGGCTTTCTCGAGGAGGCCAATGTCGAGACGGTGCTGGAGATGGTGAAAATGATCGACGTGTTCCGCTCCTATGAAGCGGATCAAAAAGCCCTGCAGATCCAGGACGAGACCCTGGATCGAGCGGTGAACGATGTCGGCGTGGTGAGATAGACAAAAATCAGCAAGCAGCATCCACAGCGGAGGAAATCAAAAGCGATGAGCAGGGCACTTTATACGGCCGCAACGGGCATGATCGCCCAGCAGATGAACGTCGACAACATCGCCAACAACCTGGCCAATGTGAACACGACCGGGTACAAGAAATCCAAACTGGAGTTCCAGGATCTACTCTACCAGCAGCTTCGCCTGGCGGGAGCAACCCAGGCCGAGGGCGCGCAAGTACCAGTAGAACTCCAGATCGGCTACGGAACCCGACCGGTGGCCACACAACGGATTTTCACGCAGGGCACGGTGATCTCCACCAACAACCCGCTCGACGTCTCAATCGATGGAGATGGGTTTCTTCAGGTGCAGCTGCCGGACGGCACGGTTGCCTACACTCGAGACGGCGCCCTGAAGAAGTCGGCGGAAGGCAGCATCGTGACATCGGACGGATACAACATCGAGCCCCAAACCACCATCCCACAGGATGCCACGGCGATCAACATATCGTCCAACGGCGAGGTCTCGGTCAAGATTCCGGGCGATCCGACGCTGCAGACCGTCGGCCAGCTGGAGCTGGCCCGGTTTGTCAATCCGGCCGGACTCAAGACCATCGGGCGCAACCTGTTTTTGGAGACTCAGGCTTCCGGCACCCCCGTCAGTGGCTCACCGGATACCGAGGGTTTTGGCAAGCTGTCGCAGGGGTTCCTCGAGTTGTCGAACGTGGAAGTCGTCGATGAGATGGTCAACATGATCGTGGCGCAACGCGCCTACGAAATCAATGCCCGAGCGATCCAGACCTCAGAAGAAATGCTCGCCAACGCCAATAACCTGCGGCGCTAATGGGGCGCATGAAGGATAAGGTGAGGATAGATCAGATGAGTGCCATCAGACTGTCCGTGATCATGGCAATCGGCCTGTCGACGTTGGCGGGCCCCCCAGTTCAGGGAAGCACCGGCACGGACTCCCTCCCGCACATACTAAATGTTCTCACGGAAGAGACCGTCCGAAACGCGGTGCAGGAATACGTGAATGCACGCGTTGAGAGCGAGCGGGCCGACGACATCGCCGAGCAGGAGCGGGTCGAGGTAAGGCCCCGCTGGCAAGGTGACATCCTGTTCGATGAAGTGGCCGCTGGCCCATTCGACCTGAAGGTGGCACCGCTGTCCGACAAACCATTCCGCGGCCCGACCCTCGTGCGTGTGGAGATCAGCCAGGGCCATACCATGCTGCGCGCCCTGACCGTTACCGTGGACACCCGGTTCTATCGCCCCGTGGTGGTGACCTCGAGGACCGTTCGCCGGGGAGGGCAACTGACTCCTGACATGGTTGAACTGGCAGAGCGTGATATTACCAGCCTCAAGCATGGCTACTTCACGGCCTACGAAGAGTTGGCACAATTACAAGTAAGCCGGCCGATAGGTGCGGGTGATATTGTCAGCCGCAGCCACGTCAAACCGATTCCCCTCGTTCACCGGGGCGACGAGATCGTCATGAGCGTCGTGTCCAGGTACATGCAACTTGCCACCTTCGGTCTCGCCCTTCAGGACGGGGCGGAGGGAGAGCGCATCCGGGTCAAGAATAAGGAATCGGGCAAAATCCTCTACGGCTTCGTCAACGAGGACGGCTCGGTCAGGATCGGGCTGTGAACGACATGAATCGCCATCAAATCTTAGTCAAGACGGCCGCGCTCTTTTGCTTGATTTGCGGCTGTGTATTGGGAGATGCTCACGCCCAGGCCGGATCGATGTTTTCGGATCCCACGGCCGCCAATATCGGTGATGCTCTGACCGTGATCATTCAGGAAAGTGCGTCAGCTACCAACCGGACATCGACCTCGACGGACAAGGGAAACGATGTCCAGATCGAAAGCGCCATACCGGGCGCCGGCAACGTGTTGGATTTCGTTCCCCTGCACGCGCTGGACAGCAGTTCCTCGTCGGAGTTCGACGGTTCCGGCTCGACCTCACGGAGCGCGAGTTTGAACGCCCAGGTCACCGTGAACGTGGTTGGCAAGAAACACAACGGCGATTTGCTGATCGAGGGGGTGCGCACCTTGAAGATCAACGGCGAGACCGAGGCCATTCATGTCAGTGGTTTCGTGGCGCCGTCGTTCATTCGCTCCAACAACACCATCCTCTCCACGAGCGTCGGTGATTTGAATATCGAATACACAGGGAAAGGCACGATTACGCAGGGATCGCGTCCAGGAATATTCGTCCGTTTCGTGAATTGGCTGCTATAACCGTGAATAGAATTGTGCATACACCGAATACCCCCAAACGCTGGCTGCTGCTGGCGCTGTCCGTGCTGTGGTTCGTTTACGCGGCTCCGGCCAGCGGTCAAGCCGCCGTGCGCATCAAGGACTTGGCGCGCGTCCAGATCGGTGAAGAGAAGCAGCTGACAGGAATAGGCCTCATCATCGGTCTCGAGGGCACCGGCGACGGTCGCCAGGCACGTTTCACTATCAACATGCTGGCCAACTACATGAAACGGATGAACCTGACTGTCGATCCCAACGCCATTCGCGTGCGCAATGTCGCCGCCGTGAGCGCGACGGCGAAGCTGTCGCCCTTCGATCGCAAGGGGGGGTACATCGATATCCAGGTGGCCTCGCTCGGGGACGCTGCCTCACTTCAAGGCGGTACTCTGTTACGCACGCCCCTGGCAGGTCCAGACGGGACCGTCTACGTGCAGGCCCAGGGTCCAGTGTCCATCGGTGGTTTCAACCTCGGTGGTGGCGGCGGTGGTTCCGTGCGCAAGAACCATACAGTAGTAGGGACGATTCCCAATGCCGGCATCATAGTGGAAGAGGTTCAACGGCTGGTCGATGTCGACGAAGAGGTCGACTTGCTGTTGTATGAACCCGACTGGACGACGGCGGCGCGTACCGCGTGGGCGATAGATGAATTCTTCGGCGAGTTCGGGCTGGCTCAGGCCGTCGACGCCGGTACCATCAAGATCAAGATTTCTCCTGAGTTGGTGGAGCCCCAGCAGGTAACTGAATTCCTGGCTGAAGTAGAGAAAGTCTCTGTGATACCCGACCTGCCGGCCCGGGTTGTCGTCAACGAGCGCACCGGCACCGTCATCATCGGCGAAAACGTTTCGGTCTCCGCTGTGGCCATGTCCCATGGCAGCCTGCAGTTGAAGATTCCCGGCGACGCAGCGGGAGATCTGTTCGGCGGTGACGCCGAGGTCGTTGAGGAGCCGGACCATCTACATCCCATCATCAGCTCCTTTGACGTGGGCGCCATGCCCACGGTGCGAGAGCTGGTCAGAAATTTGAACGCCCTGGGTGTCACACCCAGGGACCTCATCTCCATCCTGCAGTCGCTTAAGACGGCCGGGGCGTTGAGGGCAGACCTGGTGATACAGTAAATGAACTTCCCCTCCATGAGTTCCTCAATCGCAGATCAGTCGCTGCTGATGAAGGGCGCCGACCGTGGCTCCGCGGACCTCACCCGTCTGCACGGACGGTTGGATATGAAAGCGGGTCAGTCGAAGGAGGCCATGCGTGAAGGATTGCGGGCGGCCAGCAAGGAGTTCGAGGCTATTTTCGTCTACCAGATGATCTCCGCGATGCGCCAGACGATCGGCGAGAACACCATGATGCCCAAGAGCAATGGTGAACAGATATTCGAGGGCATGCTCGACGAAGAGTGGAGCAAGAAACTGGCTGGCACCAACGGACCCGGAGGGCTCAGCGAAATCCTCTACCGCCAGCTGAGCCGGCAGATGGGCCTGGAGGAAGAAGCTTCGGTTCCCGGGGGCGGGGAGTTCGCAGACGGGGCGTCTCTGTTGAGGAGCCTCCAATCCAGTGGATTACAAATTGCACCTGGCACTGTACTAAAGGATGCTCGCTGACCCGGTCAGTTGAGCCACAACCACCTGAAATAGACCATGAGCACTGCACTGATAGTAAAACTTATTGAAGTCATCAACGACGAAGTCAGAATCTTCAACGATCTGTTGGAGACCCTGCAGCAGGAACAGGGAGCCCTCGTCGCCGATGATCTGGAAGCAATAGAGGCTGCCTCGGCAAGAAAGCAAGCCGCAGTTATGGCCGGGCGAGAGTTGGAACCGCGCCGCACGGCCCTGGTGAGCGAGCTTTCAGGCGCTCTCAACGTCTCTCCCCAAAAGGCCGATCTCGCTTGTCTCATCGACGCGTTGGATGGCGGCGAGGAGGGCGAAGAGCTTGCCCGAATGCGGGAGGTGATGCTGGACCTGAACGGCAAGATCAGGGATACGAACGAGAACAACGCGTTCCTGATTCGTCAGTCCATGCGCTACACCGATCGCTGCCTTGATATCCTGACCGGGCAGTCGGAGCAGCGCCGGATGTACGGGAAATTCGGCAAAAACAAGAAGGGTGAGGGGATCCCCCGATCCGTCGTGAATCGAACGGCCTGATACCATGGCACTCGTAAACTCATCACTGAACGGGATCGAGATCGGCCGCAGGGCGCTGCAGGCGCAGCAGGCCGGACTCCAGGTCACCAGCCACAACATTGCCAACGCCAACACGCCCGGGTTTTCGCGACGTCGTCTCGAAATCGAGAACGCCGAATCCGGTATCCCGGGCGGCGTCGGCAGTGGCGCTGACGCAGTAGAGGTCACACGCCAGCGAAGTCACTTCCTCGATTCGCAGTTTCGCGTAGAGGCGCAGGTGTTGGGGCGTTGGCAGGCATTGGAGGAGGCACTTACGGGCATAGAAGGGATTTTCAATGAACCCGCGGGAGCCGGATCCAGTGAAGCCGGTACCATCTTCAACGAGCCCTCGGGACTCGGTTTGAGCGGCTCACTGAGTCGTTTCTGGAATGCATGGCAGGACGTGGCCAACGTCCCCGAAAGCGGCGCCGCCCGCGCGGCGGTGCGGCAGGAAGGGGATTTCCTGGTCACCACATTGCGCCAGTTGAGCAGTCAGCTCGGGGACACGCGAATTGGCCTGGACGATGAGGTGACTCGAGAAGTGGAGGAGATCAACGCATTGTTGGATCAACTGGCGGCCCTCAATGGCGAAATTCCGAAGTCTCAGTTCAACGGAGGGACCGAGGGTGATCTGCTGGACCGGCGTGATCGGGTTGTCGAAGACCTGGCATCCAGGGTTGATATCAACGTCATCGAGCAGACCAATGGTCAGATCTCGGTGCTGTTGAGCGGTCACAACCTGGTACAGGCCAGCGAAGTGAGCCATTTGGCCGTGAGGCCGCTGAGTCAGAACGGAATCCCGACAGCAACCATCTTCTTCGAGGACGACGGCAGCCTGGCCCAGATCCAGGAAGGTAAACTGCGCGGAATCACTGAAGTACGCGACAATACCATCCCGGCCTTTCTGGGTCGTCTGGACGAGATCGCCAGCGCCCTGGTGGAGGCAGTAAACCGCTCCCATCGGGCAGGCACCGGTGCTGTCGGAAGCACGAACATCGATTTCTTTGACAGCACAAAGACCAGCGCCAGCAGCATCGATCTGGCACAGGCCATACGCGATGATCTCAACAACATTGCCGCATCCGCGGATGGAGCCAGCGGAGACAACGGCACGGCTCTGGCGATTGCCGGGTTGCGCAATCAACAAATGCTGGGCGATGGCAGCCAGACCATCGAGGCCTTCTTCGCGACGTTGCTCGGAGAAGTTGGAGCTCGAAGCAAGGAAGCTCAGACCATGGCTGACAATCACCGCCTTTTCACAACACAGATAGAGAACCGTCGTCAGAGCGTGCAGGGCGTTTCCTTAAATGATGAAGCCGCGCAGCTGATTTTGTTTCAACGAGCCTACCAGGCGGCGGCGCGTACGGTGTCCATAATCGATGATCTGTTGGAGACGACAATCAACCTTTGAGGAGTCGGGGAGCAGGAAGAGCGCTCTCCGAGCGCTCTTAAGGCGATCCTGAAATCGACGTAACCTCAAGTCTGGATTAATGATGGACAGAAAATTAGCCTCCAGTTATATTTGGCCCGAAAGGAGCGTGTGAGCGGATGCGAGTCACTACGGGCATGGCCGTCAATACGCTCGTTCAGAACCTGGATAGATCGTTCAGCCGCATCGTCCGTTTTCAGCAGGAGTTATCGTCCGGGACTCGATTGAACACGATTTCCGACGATCCTGCAGCCACCGAGCGTTCGTTGGCTCTGAGATCGGAGTTGCGCAACATGGAGCAGTTTCAGAAAAACATCGATGACGGCTCCGGTTGGTTGGAACTCTCGGAGGCGACGCTGAACGAATTGGAATCGCTCTTCGTAGAGGCCCGTGGTTTGGCCGTGCAGGGCGCCAGCGATACCTATGACTCACAGCAGAGAAGAGCGGTTGGTGATCAGATCGATCAGTTTCTCGAGCACGCCATAAGCTTGAGCGAGGCCCGCTACCGTGGACGCTTTATCTTCGCGGGAACGGAAACTGCTGAAACGCCATACGTTGCCACCCGTGATCAAGACGGGCGCATTCTCAGCATCGACAATCGCGGTTCGACGGCAGGAACCATCGAGCGCGAAATCAGCGATGGTATAGTGACGCAGGTTAATATTTCTGGCGGCGACGTGTTCGAAGGGCCGCTGAACAGCTTCGACGTGTTGATCGAGTTGCGCGACGCCTTGCTGAAGAATGAGGTCGAAAGCGTCAGAGACTCTCTCACCCAGATTGGTGATATGCGAGAGAGGGTTTCTTCCGTGCGTGGTGTCATCGGGGCGCGGGTCAACCGCATGGAATTGACGAGAAACGTTCTCGATCGGATCGGTGTAGAAATGACCAGAGTCCTTTCCGAAGACGAAGACGTCGATCTCACTTCGACGATCGTCAGTTTGCAGCAGGAACAGGATGTGTTTCAGTCGGCGCTGGCTTCTGGCAGTGCGGTGATTCCGCAATCCTTGATGGATTTCATCGGTTAGGCGCTCCCCGCCATGCCGAACACTCTCAAAGGCGTACACTCCCCGGAACGTAGTATTAGTATCCATGACCACCGCAGTGCCCGTTTCAGGGCGAACAGGGGATGGCTCTATGAGTGAATCCGACAAAGTCACTTTCGCGAACGCCAAGTTCGGTGAGGTGACGGTCGAAGCCAGCAGTATTTTGACCTTTCCGGATGGTGTACCCGGGTTTGAGCGTTGCAAACAGTTCGGACTCGTATCGGTCGAAGAGGAGGCTCCGTTTCTGCGCCTGCTGTCGATCGATGAACCGGCAGTTGGTTTTGTTATCCTCAATCCAATGTTGATCTGGGCAGACTATAATCCACAAATCGGCCACGAGGATCTGGAAGGGCTGGACATCGAGACGGCTGACGATTTGGAAATTCATTGCATCGTGACGTTGAGCCAGGCGGCGGAGAAGGTAACGGCAAACCTGAAGGGCCCGATCGCGATCAATACCAAAACCATGACGGCCAGGCAGATGATTCTCGTCGATGACCGCTACAACACGAAACACTCATTATTGGCAGCTCAGAAAGAGCAGGCTCAATCCACCTAGTGCCGTGGACACGGTGGCGGGTGGGCGCGCAGTTTCAGGCGCACAGCGTGGATGGTAAGTAAGAAACCAAGGATTATTCACGCTCAATAAAATCGGCGCTTCGCGGTACCATGCGGAGCGCACATAATCAGGGAAGATCGACATGCTGGTGTTGACGCGTAAGGCAGGAGAAAGCATCGTCATCGGAAGCCAGGTCCGCATAACGGTCCTGGAGATGCAAGGTCGTCAGATTCGGCTTGGCATCGATGCCCCACCTGAGATTCCGGTGCATCGCGGAGAAGTGTACGAGCGTATCAAGGAAGAGAATCAGCAGGCCGCCATGGCAGGCGAGGAAGAGCTGAAGGTCCTCAGCCAAGCTTATAAGGCCGGGAAGTAAACCGGTCCAAGCGTCTCTGATCGGCGGACACATTCAGCTCTACGGGTTGCGGTACCCACGACCCCAGAGCTCGCAACAACCCCGCAGTTTTCACCCCGCAGTTCTCGCTTTGTCGACATCGATCCCGAGCCGTTGACCTCGATTCAGAATCGAGATCGCAGGTAAACGTTCCACCTGAGAGCATCGTTGTAATCCGCCTTACTCAAAGGGTAGAATACGCGTGAGCAGGAGTACTGAGGAAAAAGATCAGGGACGCGAGTTTCCCAGCATCCAGTCAGCCGTGGAGTCGGCCTGCAATGCCGGCGCGCGGGTCGGTCGTCGCACGGCCATGAGTGGCGATCAACGCGCAGGAAGCCGCAAGCCCAGGGTCACCATCGTGGTTCCCGTGTTCAATCAAGCGGAAATGACTGAGAAATGTCTTTTCGCCATCGCCGAGAATACGGGTGACGACCCCGACTACGGTGTCGTCGTCGTCGACAACGGCTCCACCGACTGGACCATGTACCTTCTCCATGCCATGGAAGGGGATGTTCAAGTTCTCAACAACGACCAGAACGAGGGCTTCGCGCGTGCCTGCAACAAGGGCGGAGCAGCTGGTGGTGGGGGAGGCGAATACTTGGTGTTCCTGAACAACGACACGGTGCCCCGGCCAGGATGGTTAGGAGCGTTGGTGCAAGTGGCTGATAGCTCTACGGAAATCGGCGTGGTCGGCGCCAAGCTGGTTTACCCTGATTCTGGCAAGATTCAACATGCCGGAATCGCCATGGTAGAAGGTGTGCCCGACCACGTGAACCGGGGTGTCGACGAAGATGACCCGCGGGTCAGTGAAGTGTGCGACTATGACATGGTCACCGGGGCTTGCCTGCTGATCAGGAAGGCGTTGTTCGAGCAACTCGGCGGATTCGACGATGATTTCATCAACGGAGTAGAGGATGTCGATCTGTGTTTGCGGGCGCGGGATCTAGGTTACCGGGTTGTCTACTGTCCGGACAGTGTGGTTGAACATCACGAGGGTGCTTCCGAGGGCCGCTTTGAGAATGTTGCCGCGAATCTCGGCCTGTTCCACGAGCGCTGGGGGAACCGTTTTGATGCGCAGGGGCAGTTTGTCCCACGGTTGGGAAGGGACCAGAGTTCGCCATCTGAACCCCGACAGGTTTCGGTTACTGAACAATCTGTGGTCTCGGAGCAAGTGACCATCAACTGGGAAGGCTCGTTTATGCTGCACTCGAGCCTGGCCTACGTCAATCGCGAAATGACATTGGCTCTATTGGCCAGTGAGCGGTGCGACCTGGGGCTACAATCCTTCGAACCAGATGAGTTTGGCGTTGAAGAGGACGCCCGTTTCTGGCCATTGGCTCAGCGCATGGATCGACCCTATCCCAAAGCCGACTTCCATATAAAACATCGCTGGCCACCTGATTTTTCGCGTCCCCACGACGAATCCAGGTTCATCCTCATGCAGCCGTGGGAATTCGGTCGTTTGCCCGCAAGCTGGATGGAGCCGCTCCTCGGCAGCGTGGACGAAGTCTGGGCGTACACTTCCAGCGTAAAACAATGCTACGTCGACAGCGGTATCGATCCCGATATGGTATCCATCGTGCCTTTGGGTGTCGACCCCGCTCGTTTTCGCCATGACGCTGAGCCATTCGCCTACGACACGGACAAGCGCTTCAAGTTTCTGTTCGTTGGAGGGACCCTGTACCGCAAGGGAATCGACCTGCTGCTACGGGCGTACTACGAGGCCTTCGATCCAGCCGAGGATGTGTGCCTGGTGATCAAGGACATGGGTGCTAATTCCTTCTACCGCAACCAAAATGCGAGGGAGCGGATCGAGCAACTGCAAGCCGATCCCGATTGCGCCGACATCGTTTATCGAAGCGACAATCTGCGAGGCATCGAAATTCCTGGGCTTTACACCGCCGCCGACGCATTGGTGCACCCTTACAGAGGTGAGGGTTTCGGGCTACCTGTGGCTGAGGCCATGGCCTGCGGTTTGCCCGTAATCGTCACGGCTGGTGGTGCGACCGATGATTTTTGTCCGCCCGAACTGGTCTATGGTATTCCGGCGCAGCGCAAGTCGATCCACTTTGAGGAGCAGACGGCCGGCGAAGCCTGGTTACTCGAACCCAATATCGAAGTGCTGAAGCAAAACATGAGGACGGTCTTCGAGAACGCTAACGAGGCAGCAGCCCGAGGGGCCAAAGCCAGCGAGCATATCCACAGTCGGTTTACCTGGGCGCAGTCCGGGGCGCGGGCGCTCGAAGTACTGACAAACCGGACAGCCGGAAATCGTTCGCATCCTCGCTCACCCGAAGTGCTCGCACCTATGCCGGAACAGCGCGAGATCAGTGTCTCCGGTGGGAAGCAGCTGTTCGCCGATTTCGGTGGGGGGGGTGGCGAGGCTTCAGGTGAAGCCGCCGTTTATGACCGGGAACCGTTGCAGGGATCACTTCCGTCAGACGATCACGGGGAGGCCGAGCCATCAGTCCAGAAGTCATCTGACCGCCACCGGGAAGGCACCGCCACGGTGTTTCTAAAGATTGGGGATGCCGGTGGCTCAGACCATAGTCGCTTAACCCACCTGCCTGACCCGGTCGATGCCTTCGAACTGACGGTCGGAACCCAGTATCCGCTGGGTTCTCAACTGGAGTTGGTTCGCAACAGTTCTCAGAACCGCGAATTCCTCGCCATCGTTGGCACGCAGGCGCCCACGGCGGAGGAGATGGGTCAGCTGGCTTCTCGGTTGTCGGCCAACCCGAAAATGGGAATGATCTCCTCGGCCGGTCATGTGGTAACGGGCTCCGAATTTCACTACCCCGATATCTCGCGAGGGATGCTGATGAGAGTCGAGGCACTGGCCTCAACCGGCGGATTCGATGAGTCGTTCGCTGGACTGGCGGTCATCGGAAATGTCACACGCTGTATGCGAACGCAGGGTTGGGATGTCGATCTGGGGGAGTCGGGAGTGCCGTCGGTTCTGCCCGAAGATGATGGTGAGTGGTTCGCCGTGAGTTTCCTCGAAGAGGGCGATCGATTGAGGCGGGCAGGAAAGCGGAAGGAGTCACTGTTGGCCTATCGCCGGTCAGTAGAGGCCAAGCCAAACCTGGTAGAGGCCCTTCTCGTACTCACGGATTGCCTCGTGGACGAGGGGGAGTTGCCGGCAGCTATCGACGTCATAGAGCACCTGGTAAGCCTTGATCAGGATTCGTCATGGTCACACAACTACGCCGGGTTGGTTCATTTCAAGGACGGCAACGCCGAGGCCGCGCGGGAGCACTTTCGCCGTGCTCTCGATTTGCAGCCCGAGTTGGTCGAGGCACGCGTCAACCTGGCGGTGCTGGAATGGGAGAGTGAGGATTTCGAGGCGGCACTGCGCGAACTGGGAGAGGCATCGAGAGTCGATCCTACCAATCGTGATCTGGTATGCAACATCAGTCTCATCTATACCCAGATTGGCCAGTGGGAAGCGGCCGTGACGGTACTGGAGGACTACCTGACGCTGCGGCCAGAGGACGTAGAGGTGCTGCATCAACTGACCGATGTACAGGTCAAGCACGGCTCCGCAACCAACGCCCGGCAGACCGCAGAGCGCATACTGCAAATCGATCCGGCAAACGCGAGAGCTGCGCAGATTATCGAGCAATGCGGTGGCTGGGAAGAAGAAGAAGCAAAGAAAAAGCAACCCCCACTCGCGTAAGGCACGGGGGAGCCGGCCGAATTCAGCTCAACCCTCGAGGTCGGAGCTGGCGGCACATGGTATCCAACCTGTGGATCGATCGGTACTCCTGTCGTTGTGCATGATCGCCGGCGACGGCGACGAGGATCAACTCGGTCGTTGTCTCACCAGCGCAGTCGGCCTGGTGGATGAGGTCGTCGTCGGCCGCACGGGCAGCTCGACCAACGTTCGCCCCCCCGATTGTGCAAGGCAACTGGACATCAAATCGGTCGCCGTTCCGTGGAACGACGACTTCGCAGAAGCGCGCAACAAGACCTTACTGGAAGCCAGCGGGGAATGGATCCTCGTCCTCGACTGTGACGAGGTGATCGCACCATCTGATCACAGTGATATCATCCGTCTGATCCACAGCGGCGTCGCGGACGCCTATCGCTTTTCTACCCGCAATTACACAGATCAACAGGATCGCGTCGGCTGGACGGCACGCGCCGGGTCTCATGCGGAGCAGGAAGCCCGAGCCAGCGGCTGGTTTCCAACCACGAAGGTGCGCCTGTGGCGTAGGAACCCGCAGGTATTTTTCGAAGGGGTCGTCCACGAGCTCGTCGAGGAGTCCCTGAGCAGGTCGGGCGCCAGCGTCGCGGACTGTCTTGTTCCCGTACACCACTACGGTTACGTGGATGGTCCACGTGAGGGCAGTCGCTATCTCGAAGCTGGCGAGCGCAAGGTTCGGCTGCACCCCGACGATCTGCTTGCTCGCTATGAACTGGCTATCGCCTATCGAGACGCTGGTCGGTTCGAAGATGGATTGAGCACGATCGAATTCGTCGTAGACGCGCTGCAGCGGGGGACGGCCCGACGTCAGAGTGAGTATCTGCAGGAAGAATTCGTCCACCTCGTTCACGGCGACCTCCTCGATCGCATGCAGCACTTGGACGAGGCGCTCGAGGTCTACCGGACTGTCACCGAGCGCTTTCCGCAGTCGCATCAGGCGTTCAACAACATGGGCAGTATCCTTTCCCGCCAGCGCAAGCTGCAGGCTGCGAGAGCATGCTATGAGCGCGGCCTGGCGCTGGCGCCAGACAATACCGTGCTGGCGGATAACCTTGCGCGGTTGGATCGGCACGAAGCCGCCGTTGACTCACAAGCTGGCGGGCCACACTCCATCAGCTTGTGCATGATCGTCAAAGATGCGGCTGAGGATCTGGAACGCTGCCTCGCGAGCGTCGCCTCCGCCGTTGATGAAATCGTCGTCGTCGATACCGGCTCGACGGACAGTACCATCGCCACAGCTAGACGCCACGGTGCCCGTGTAGCCGAAGTTGCCTGGGATGATGATTTCGCTGCCGTCCGCAACGAATCTCTGGCCATGGCCACGGGTGAATGGATCCTGTGGATGGATGCGGACGACTATCTACTGCCGGCTGACCGCGACAAGGTGGCGCGAGTGAGGCGCCTGAAGCCGGATCGAGCACTTTACTTCTCTCTCGTTAATGAGGGGGCAGATCGCACAAGCTTCAGGCAGATCAAGATGTTCCCGAACAATCCTGAGATTCGCTTCGAGCGTCCTGTCCACGAAACGGTGCTGCCCGCTATCAACCGATTGGGTTTGGCAACCGCGGTCACCGATGTGGAAGTCAAGCACACGGGGTACTCTGATCCGGCAAGCACCAGGCGCAAGCACGAGTACTACCACGGCTTGATGTCGGCCTGGTTGGGCTCGCACCCGGATGACTACGATTTCCGATTTCGTATTGGCCACACCCACTATGCGGAAAGGCGATTTGATCAGGCGAGGGCTCAGTTTGAGTTGATTCTACGGGCGGGCGAAGAAGCGGTTCAACCGCATTCGGTTTTTGTTCAGGCAGCCACCTTCGTGGGCAGATGTCTTCTGGAGGAGGGTAAGTATTCCGAGGCCATTCCCGCTCTCGAGTCGGCCGTCGAGCTCGACGGGGAAAGCGTGCTCGCTCGTCTCTCCCTGGGAGACGCGCTAACCAAGAGTGCCCAATATCAGCGGGCGCTGCCACACCTGCAAAAGGCTCTTGCTGGACAGGCGGACCCGCATTTCCCTCAGGATGTCTCATCGATTCGGTATTCAGCCCAGTTCTTCATCGGGCAATGTCACGAAGCGTCTGGACGCAAGGCCGATGCGGTTCGAGCCTACCAGACTGCTGCCGCGCTCCGGCCCGATCGCACCGAGGCGTCTGCCGCTGCCGCGCTCCTCGATGGAGAAGCGTCCCGTCTGTCTCTGTGCATGATCGTGCGAAACGAAGAGGAGCGTCTCCCCCAATGCCTGGACAGTGTCCGCGGCCTGTGTGATGAGATCATCGTCGTCGATACCGGCTCATCGGACGGGACCGTGGAGGTGGCAAAGCGCTACGGTGCCACCATCGGCACTTTCGAATGGTGCGACAATTTTTCACTGGCTCGTAACGAGTCTCTGCGCCTGGCCACCGGCGACTGGATAATGTGGTTAGACGCTGACGACCTGATGCCACAGGAGCACCATGAACAGATTCGTCACCTATTGAGTCAAGGAAGCGACAAGGGCTATTTCTTTGTCCTCGATGACCGTGGCTACGAGAGTGTATCCTGCATGCAGATGAGGCTATTCCCAAACCTCAATGGCGTCAGCTTCGAGATGCCCATCCATGAACAGGTTACTCCATCGCTGGCCAGATTGGGCGTCTCCACCGTGCCCACTGATATCAAGGTCGTCCACACCGGGTACACTACGCCAGAGGTGGTGAAGGAGAAGAAGGATCGTTACCTGGGGATCATGGAGCGTTGGCTCGAAGTCCACCCGGAGGATTACCTGACGCGCTCGCATGTCGCTTTGACCTACCACACGACGGGGAAACTCGCGGAAGGGGCTGAACAGTATCGCCTCATCATCGAAGAGAGCACCTGTGAGGCTGATCACAATCTCGTCGTCTATACCACGGCGCTTTTGTTTCTAGGTCGCAGCTACCTCAGGATGAATGAGCTGGAAAAGGCTCGCGACTACATCCATCGTGCCGAAGACGTGGATGACGAGTACGTGCTGACGAAGTTGTCCCTGGCCGAGGTCTATACCGAGCTGGGCGAACCTCGGCGTGCGGTGGAGTACGCGGAATGGATCCTGCAGCGGGAGCCACAGCTGACCTTCTTTCCCATCGACCAGAATGAATTGGAGTACTCGGCTCTTTGCCTGGCAGGGCGCGGATATCAAGCCTTGGGCGATTTTCCCAAGGCGGAGGCGGTCTTCATCCGCGCCGCTGACATGCCGATCAACCGTCGAGCCGAGGCCTTGGGTTCACTGTCAGAGGTGCACAAAGCGGCGGGGAACAGGGATAGGGCACTGCAGGTGTTGCAGAGCGCGGTCGAGATCGACGCCAACAGCGCCAAGCATGTGTTCAATATCGGTATGCTGCACCTCGAAGCGGCCGAGCTCACGGATGCCGCTGCCCATTTTCACCGTGTGCTGGAGATCAAACCCAACTATGCCCCGGCCATCCTCAACCTCGGTTATATAGCCAAGCAGGAAGAGCGCTATGAGGACGCCGAAAGACTCTACCAGGAGTTGATCGAGCTGGATCCTGGGGGCATAGAAGCGCGCGCCAACCTGGCTCACCTGTATCTCGATCTCGAGCGCTTCGAGCAGGCGATTGAGTTCTTCGAGAAAGTCAGAAAGCTCGACCCCGGGCTGCTCGATATCAACCTGGGGTTGATGCTCTCCCAGTCTGCCATCAGCGGTGTAGATCTCGAACTGGCTCAGCGGACGATGGCCTCTTTTGGGGCGCTATCGGTCGATCTGCGATCATCCCACGCAACAGCCGAGAGCTTCATTGAGTTTGGTGCCGTTCTCGTCAGAGAAGGGCAGCTCAAGTGTGCGGAGATGGCCTTGATCGTAGCCGTGAACATGGTGGAGAAGGCCGGTTCGGGTGACATCCCGGTGGCAACCGGCATAAAGGCCCGTCGCTGCCTTGGAGAGGTTTACTATGCCCGCAGCCTGTACTGGGATGCAGTACGCCAATATGAGGCCATGCTGCTGGCGGACCCAAGAGACGGCGAGACCTTCAAACGTCTCGGAGACTGCTACGCCCGCCTTGGGGTGGATGAGGCCGCAAAGATCTGCTACGACCGCAGCGTAGGGCCGTCGTTGCAGTAACTACCCCCTGCTGACCTACCCACTCCCACCTCTGAGCCGAATACGCCTATCGTCTGCTGCTGCAGGCGCTTTTGCCACGTCGGTAATTTCTTCCAGTCCAAGCTCAAAATTGTTCCTCGGGCAAGCCCCCACGTAGGGATTTCCGTTCAGTTCTGTTCCAATTACGCCACCTCAATGAACCCATAACTGATTGCCATAGAGTGAGTTACGAGACTGAATACTACTTGGCATAGTGCTTTGGCATACTCCTTGCTAAACAGGCGTGTAGATCAAAGGAAGGCCGATTTCGGAGTTTGACAGGTCGCTCAAATCCGCCCGCGTGACAGTCACGCGGGCTCCCCTTCGATGACGAGGCGCGACCTGCCAGGGGCCCTACCGAATTTCCAAGGAAGGCCCGGCCATTAGGCCAATCAAGGAGGTTACCAAATGCCACTGAGATTAGGAACCAACATTACGGCCATCAACGCGGGCCGTAACCTGAACAAGAATACGAACGACTTCACCAAACGAGTCGAGCGTCTTTCTTCAGGGTTGCGTATCAACCGCGGTGCTGACGATGCTGCCGGTCTCTCTGTTTCAGAGGGAATGAGAGCCGAGTTGCTCGGTATGCGACAGGGAGTTCGCAATGCCGGCCAGGGAATCAGCCTGGTGCAGTTGGCTGAGGGGTCGCTCAACGAGGTCAGTAACATGCTGATCCGTATGCGCGAACTCGCCGTGACTTCGGCGAACTCCACCATCAATGACCAGAACCGCGGTAGCCTCGCTTCCGAGTTCAATCAGCTGACATCGGAAATCGACCGTATCGCTCTCTCCACTACATTTAATAAGACGACGCTCCTGACTGGTTTCGGAAACGCTGTCAGTCAGAGCGGCAAGGTGTCGACGGCCCTGGATGGGTTCGCCGGGGTCTCTGAGATTGGTATCTCCGGCGCAGTGCCAGGTACCTACGTGTTTGCCGATACCAGCGCGACGGATAATCAGATTACTCTGGCCATCGATCTGCCTGACGGCACCCGTCTCGAGCAGTCCATCGATGTCGGTTCCGCACTCGATACCGACAATGGCAAAAACCTGGTGGCGTCGGGAACGACCTTCACTGCCAACTTCGACCGCCTGGGAGTCCAGGTTATCATGGTTGGAGCGGGAGTCGATAAGGGCACGACCCTGAAATCGACGCTGCCTGCAGCCGCCAATGCGGGCAATATCATTCTCGGGTCGGGTGACGCTTCCATCTCTGTGGCGATTGCAGCCGGCCAGGATCTGGCTACGGCGGCAGCAGCCATCGACACTGCCATCAAGACCCTGGACCCCACCGCCTCGGCGACTTTCGACGCTACGCTGGGTGAGATCCTCGTAGAGACCAACGGGATTGCCTTCGGTGATCCCAGTAAGATACTCGGCACAATACCTGCTAACGCCTATGAAGACGGCCGCCTGAACGGCAAGATTATCCGCGTCGAAGAGGCCGAAGGTGGTGTGCTGCAGGTCGGTCCGAACGACAACGCCAACAACCGCATCTCCCTCAACATCGGCGACATGCGGGCCAGCGGCACGACGCTCAATCTGACCGGTCTGTCGGTCGCCAACCTCAACAGCTCAAAGGCCACGATCACCCGCGTCGACAACGCCATTCTGGCTGTTGCCCGTCAGCGTGGTGACCTGGGTGCGGTCCAGAATCGTCTCGATTTCACGACCAAGAACCTGGAAAACGCCATCGAGAACCTGCAGGCAGCTGAATCAGCCATTCGCGACGCCGATGTGGCCGAGGAAATGTCCCAATTTACTCGAGGTCAGATCCTGACACAGGCGGCAACGGCGATGGTTGCCCAGGCTAACTCATTGCCGCAGGCGGCCTTGCAGCTTCTACAGTAGTAATAGGAGAAACAAACTCGCCGAACTTGGGCGAAATCATCTGAATGGAAAGGCTCAGGGCCGTCGGCGTGACCGACCGGCCCTGTCGCTTTTTCGGGGTTACATCCTCCACAATTCAAATGAAAGGCTCCCTACATAGCAAAAAAGCTAAAGGGAATGACCTTCGGGTCGATAAACACAAAGTAATACCAAGTAATGGTAAGTGGAATTACCTAAGGAGAATTGAGCCCAGACCCCTCCTCCCACGGGGTTGGGCGAACGGACAGAATCGGCCACCATGATGGGGGTCGCTGGAAAAGCCATAACAAGGAGGTTTTGGCATGCCCCACGCAATAAACGTCAACAACAACATTTCGGCGATAAACGTTCGCCATCACCTGAGCGCCAACAGCTCCGATCAGTCGACGAGGCTGGAACGGCTGTCGTCGGGAATGCGGATCAACAGTGCCGAGGATGATGCCAGTGGACTGTCGATATCCGAGGGCTTTCGGGCACAAATCACCGGCATGCAAGCCGGTTCCCGAAACGCAGAGATGGGGATGAACCTGCTCCAGGTGGCTGAAGGCTCGCTGAACGAAGTCAGTGCCATGATGATACGGATGAGAGAGCTGGCAGTACAGTCAGCGAGCAGCACCATGAACGACGAAAATCGTGAGGCCATCGAAGCAGAAATAACTCAGCTCAAACAGGAAATTGACCGTATCGCCAACTCGAGTGTTTACAATAATCAAACCCTGCTCACGGCCTTCGGTAACAGGGCCGATGAGACCCTTTCCACAGCCGTCTTGGACACGGCCGATACCGGGGTCTCTAGAGTTGTTGTATCTGGTACTCCAACAGGAACTTATACGTTCCAGGATGCCGCCGGAGACGGTCAGATAACGCTCGGAAACGGCACTGTCAGTCAGACCATCAGCCTGGCAACCAGCCTGGATGGGTCGAGCGTGGCCACGGGCTCCACCGCGGTGGCGAATTTCGATCGGCTCGGTGTCGTGGTGACGCTGGCAGGTGCAGCAGCGACCAGCAAGACCTCGGGGGTTTACGTTGACGGTGATCTCAATACGAAGACCATCATTGTCTCGGGGGGAACAGGGGGTTCCTTTCAGGTCGGAGCCGACAACACCACCGAGGATCGTCTCGAAGTCGGCATCGAGGACATGCGTGCCAGTGGTGCCTTCTTGAATCTCAACGCCATGTCGATGTCGACATTGTTGAGCGCTCGACAGGCCATCACTCAGATGGATGCCGCAATCGAGAAGGTGGCCAAGGTCCGGGGAGACTTGGGTGCTTCCATGAATCGACTACAGCATACGATCAACTTCACCGGCAACTCGATAGAAAACAACACCAATTCTGAGGCTACACTGCGCGACGCGGATATCGCCGAAGAGGTCACCAACTTCACCAAGATTCAGGTGCTCACCCAGGCGGCGACGGCCATGTTGACTCAGGCCAATGCCTCACCACAGGCCGCCCTGAGTCTGCTGCAATAGAACATGATTAACATGGAAAAAAAGGCTGGGGCACCAGCCACAAATTCCGGTCGACGGCATCGGCCGGATGGATCAGCATTGATCGAACTTCCAACACCGATCGAGCTCAAAACAGAGGGAGACGCATATATAGAGGAATAATCTGGAATCGGAGTTCAGCAACAAGAAGTGAAGGAACGGGCGCTGGATGACGACACTTGCTCGATTTCTGCTTCTCTTTCCTCGCGGCCTTTCCTTCACCCCGCGCGCCCTTGGCTTCGCTCCCCCCGCGCAAACGCACCCAGGCCACCACGGCCACTATCACAGCAAACCCTGAACCGGCGATCGCCAACAGAAGCCAGGGCAACTCGGCGGGCGTGCTCGAACCCGGAGGCTCTGGCAATTCGATTGGTTCGATCGGGAGGCCTACATCGATCGCCCCGCCGGCGAACAAGGTCTCATATTTCTGGGCGCTGTCGAGCATGGCTTGTCTTCTGTAGACCTCTCCCAGCGTCAGATATATATCCTTGCGGCCTCCGCTTTTTTCGAGAGCGCGATAGAGCTTGACCAGAGCCTCATCGTACTCCCCCATCCGCGTGTGTGCCTGCGCAGCATGAAAGAGCGCATTCAGATGATCAGGTTCATCGGCCAGAACTTCCTCGAAGCGCTCAAGGGCGGCTCGGTAATCACCGCCAGCCTCCTGTTGCAGGCCCTCGGCATAGGGATTGCGAAGCAGCTTCTTCTCGAGATCAATTTCTACAGCCGGCTCCACGGTGTTGGTGGTTTCGACCTGCGCGACCACGCTCTCATCGGGCACTGGTTCAACAACCCGGCTGCCGGCATCAGGCGCTGCGGGGCTGTCTGTAGAGGGATCAGCTAATCGTGCAAGATCCGCGCTCGGCAACGAAGCCCGGACATCGTCCCCGGTTTTCCGGCGCGCGAACCTCTGATGAATCCAACCTGTTCGACCATCGCTCAAACTGACGTTCATCCAACCGTCCTGCTGTCCAATCTTGCCCAGCTCTTGACCGTCATACAGCATGGTGACGGCGTCATCCGCCGTTGACGGCCCGGAGCGCACCCGCACTCCGTTGCCGATGACGACAAAGCGCTGTTGGACCAGGGCTGAATGGACCCAACCGAGGCTGCCGTCAAGCATGCGAATCTGAAGCCATTGACCATGGCGGCGAATCTCCTCGACCTCAACACCTCCCTCAAGCACGGCAAGCCGGGGCGACTGTGTTGTTGCGTCTCCACGGATGTTTACCTGCTTTCGGTCGATGATGACTACCGGTTCAGAGAATGCAGAGCCAGGGCGGAGGCAGATGGCGGGTACGGAAGCCAGCGTGAAATACCGGAGCCAGACGGGCATGGTCATCATTCCGCGAGATGGTTGAGAAGCGCCCTCAACCCGAGGATGTAGCCGAACTCGCCGAACCCACATATCTGGCCAACACATACGGCTGCGGTCACAGACTTGTGGCGAAAGGCTTCGCGTGCGTGGATGTTCGACAGATGGACCTCAGCAACGGGCAGGGCAACTGTGGCCAAAGCGTCCCGGAGCGCTATCGAGTAGTGCGTGAGGCCACCTGGATTGATCAAAACCCCCTGTGCCCAACCGGCCTGCTCCTGGAGCACGTCAATCAACTCCCCTTCGTGGTTCGATTGGGTGAACCGCACTTCGGCTCCGAGTTCCGTTGCCGATGCTCGCACCGAGTCCTCAACCTGACCGAGAGTTACCGAGCCGTAGATTTCGGGTTCTCGCGAACCCAGCATGTTCAAGTTGGGACCGTTCAGGACAAGTATTCGTACCACCGCCGCCTCCATGCAGTTTCTATGCAGTTTCTGAATGTTCAGTGGTCGGCTTCATCTTCACCTTCACCGTATCCCCCGAGTTGGTAGAGTACCAATGCACTCAGTGTTACCGCTGCCGTGTCAACGCGCAAGATATGATCTCCACCCCAGGCAAACGCCCGAACACCTGCACCCCTTGCCTGAGCCTCCTCCTCCGGATCGAACCCACCCTCGGGACCGATGAACAGCGTCACGCCCTCAGCTGCACCGAAAGCACCGCCGATTGCCTGACGAAGCGAGGGCATGTCTGTGCGAGCAACAGCCATCAACCGGAGCGAATCCTGTGAGCCCTGGGTGACCAATTCGGCGTCAAAGTCAGCTGGCGGCATCACGTCGGGTATTCGAGAGCGGCCACTCTGCTTTGCTGCCGCCTGGGCAATCCGTCGCCAGCGTTTCAGCTTGGCTTCGGTGGCATCACGGACGACCGAGCGCTTGCACCTGAACGGTATGATCGCGCGAACACCAATCTCCGTTCCCTTCTCGACAGTCGCATCGAATCTATCGCCCTTTATCAGAGCACAGGCAAGCGTCAAGTCCACTTCTGATTCACCTCGTTCCGGCATCCGCGCCATAATCACACCGGTCGCGCGGTCACGCTCGATGACATCGATTCGTACGCTGTAAAATCCACCCTGCCCATCGATGACCTCAATGACCTCCCCGACCTGGCACCGTCGAACACGCAGATGATGCAGTTCCTCTCCCCTGAGAGTAAGGTGGTCTTGATTGATATCACTGCTGTCGGCTAAGAACGAAGGCACTGGAGTCCTGTCACACCCGCACCGTGGTCAAGCTCATCCAATCGTTCAATCGACGTTCATCGACGGGCCGCAAACCCAGCGTTTTCAGCCGCTGTCGAAAGTCCTCTCCCTCACGAATCATCAGTCCCGAGAACAGGGCTACACCGTCAGCTGCCAGTAGCTTCTCGAGCGGCTCGAGCAATGGGTACAGATGCTGGCTCTCGATATTGGCCATGATCAGATCGTACTGGCGCCCCTCCACCACTCCGACGCTGCCCTCGAGCACATCCACACGTTCGTGCAGCTTGCCAGGAGCACCCAGGTTCAGAGCTACGTTCTCTCGTGCGTTGTCGACGGCGACCGGGTCACAGTCGATCGCGGTGACGTCACCTGCGCCGAGGAAGGCGGCCGTGATCGCCAGCACCCCGCTACCCGTTCCCACGTCCAGACAGGACGCCCCAGCCGGACCGGCCTGCTCGAGCGCCACCAGACACAACCGCGTGGACTCATGTCCGCCTGAGCCAAAAGCCATCTTCGGCTCGATTACAACCTCAACCCCTCCCTCTTGCAGCGGCTGTGTGTTCCAGGGTTGAGTGATGCGGATGCGATCGCTGACCTGCACCGGCGTGAGAAAATCACGCCACTTTGTGCTCCAATCACGTTCCTCCTCCGTGTCCGTCTCAAATCGAGTGGGCGAACACGCAGCATCACTCGCCACCATGAGCGCCAGCTGAGACCGTATGCTGTCGATCGGCTTGTCGGAATCGAAGTAGACGGTGAACAGCCAGTCTCCCGCCTGCTCCTCGTACTGAACACCACAGCTACCCAGCTCGAAACACTGAGCGCCGAAATCTTCACCGAGGGTGGCGGGAACGGAAACCTTGAGACGGTGCCAGGAGCGCGGTCCGTTGGTCAATTCACTCACGCTCGCACTACTACCCCAGGTTGTTTCTCGGAGAAATCAGGAGGCGCGAGGAGATTGGGGAGAATCAGGCAGGATCGAGGAAACTGCGATCAGGCCTGCCAAATCCAAAGATAGCAACGTCACTGCCGCGCCTGCAAGGTGGCATCTCAGTGGACCGGCGGCGAATCCCTGTCCAGGATTGAGTTGTCTGACTGCAACCGGGCGAGACTGCGATAGAGATCATCCGGCTCGGGAGGACAGCCGGGTACGCATAGATCAACGGGGAGGACACGGCACAATCCACCGACCACGGCATAGGTGCCGAACAGGCCGCCCGAGACCGCACATGAGCCGAAGGCGATGACCCACTTTGGCTCAGGCATTCGATCGTAGATGTCGACGAGAACCGGCACGGACTGAGTCGGTACTCGCCCCGCCACGATGAGAACATCCCCATGCTCGGGCGTGTCGACAGGCAGGAAGGCCTGCGATGCCCCCCCAGGCCCCAAGGCGGTTCGCAGAGCGTCGGCACAGCAGGATGTCCCAAACGGATAGACCCATAAAGAATTGCGTCTAGCCCAACGAACGAACGCCATTACTGGTACGCGGAAGTGGCTTCGGTGACCGACTGCTGCAGCCGTGAAGCGATGCTCTCGAACAACTGCCCACCATCGGACTCCACGTCAAGAGCAACTGGATGCCCCTCGTCCCCTCCTTTGCGAATTCCCGCATCCAGCGGAATCTCACCGAGCAGATCGATGCCAAGTCTCTCGGCGGTGGCCCGAGCCCCACCGCTGCCGAAAATCTGGTGCCGTTTGTCGCAGTGTGGACACACGTAGTAGCTCATGTTTTCTACTATTCCCACCACATCCACGTCGACTTTTTCGAACATGGATATTCCCCGCTCCACGTCTTCCAACGCAACCGATTGAGGGGTGGTCACGACCAGCGCCCCTGACAGGGCAATGGCCTGGCTCAGTGTCAGCGGGATATCTCCGGTGCCTGGCGGAAGATCGATAATCAGATAATCCAGCTCGCCCCAATCCACCTGTCTCAAAAACTGCTGCACCGCCTGCGCTAACAGCGGTCCCCGCCAAACGACAGGCGTGTCCTGATCGGTGAGAAAACCCATCGACATGATTGGAACATCATGCTTGATGATGGGCAGCAGCCGCCCCTCAGGCGTCAGCTCGGGTTCCCCGGTGGCGCCCATCATCAGGGGCAGGCTCGGCCCGTAAATGTCGGCATCCATCAACCCCACCCGGACCCCCGTTCGAGCCAATGCCAACGCGAGGTTGGCACTAACCGTAGACTTGCCCACCCCACCCTTGGCACTGGCCACAGCCACAACATCCCGCACTCCCGGTATGGTAACTGGCGTCGGTGGAGGTTGCTGATTGGGAGGATGGTTGGAATTCAAGTCGTCGCCTTCATCTGTTTTCCGTGTCGATAAAAAACCAGTCGTCCGCTTCTGCGAGTAAGTTCCTGGCACCCAAAGGCATTTGCGGTGGTACACGGAGGTTTGAGAGCTGGACACCGACCAGCCAGAGATATGCGGGTTCAGCCGTACGTACCCGAGACACCTGTTCGCAGCTGAAAAGTCTCCGAGAGTTTGGCCAAAGGCCAAACTCTAAGAAACTTTTGGCGGGTTTAGCCGCCAAAAGTTTCCAACATTTTATCGAAGAAACTCTTACCCTCGGAATCGGCCCGTTGGCGCTGGATACTTTCCAGGTCTTGCAGCAGCTTGCGTTCGTCCGGGGTCGTACGAGTCGGCGTCCACACGACCACCTCTACCAGCTGATCACCAACACCGCGTCCATCGACGTCGGGAATGCCTTTACCGCGCAAGCGGAACACGCTGCCCGACTGCGTTCCCTCGTGGACCTTCATCTTCACGTTCCCATGGAGCGTCGGCACCTGCACGTCGGCTCCAAGTGCCGCCTGCGTGATGCTCACGGGCAGCCTGTAGAGCACGTCATTGCCATCGCGCGTAAAATCCTCGTGTTCCTTTTCCTGGATAAACACCAGACAGTCACCAGCCGGCCCACCGCGCTGTCCCGTATCGCCCTGTCCCCGCAACGGGATGTAGTTCCCATTGCTGACTCCGGCCGGAATCTTAACCGTAAGCGTCGTCGTCGTGCGCTGGGTCCCCTCCCCCCTGCAGTCACGGCAAGGATCGGAGATGGTCGTACCCTGGCCGCTGCATGTGGGGCAGGTTGTCACCGTCACGGATTGCCCAAAAAGGGAACGTGAGACCTGTTGAACCTGGCCGACACCTCGACAGGTCTGACAGGTGGCGGGAGTTGAACTGCCCGCTGCCCCACTACCGCCACAGGTGCCGCATTCTTCTTGTCGCGAAAGGTTGATCTTCTTCTCGACCCCTTTGGCGATTTCCTCAAGGGTGAGGTCGATGGCTATCTTCAGATCCCGGCCGGGCGGAGGACCACTAGGACCTCGCTGCCGCCGGCGCCCACCACCGCCGAAGAAAGACCCGAAGATGTCCCCGAAGATGTCTTCGAAATCCGTGGCGTGCGTGAAATCAGACCACTGGAAGCCACCTGAACCAAAGTTGCCCTCAACGCCAGCATGACCGTACTGGTCATAGGCTGCCTTGCGATTGCCGTCGCTGAGCACCTCGTAGGCCTCTGATGCTTCCTTGAACTTCGCCTCGGCCCCCTCGTCCCCCTGATTACGGTCGGGGTGATACTTGAGAGCCAGCTTCCGGTACGCGCTCTTTATGTCACCATCAGACGCGTCCCGCCCCAGCCCGAGAACCTCATAATAATCCCGCTTAGCCATTCATTTCCATTAGTTCGAAGCACGCAAGCTCTATGAATTGAACCATCAAAGACTTGCCTCTCACTTAAAAGCAGTTCCTGTCCTGCAAAGCGAAAACAGCTACCTGCCTATTGAGTTCTAATCTGGTTGAGCTTCTATGTTTTAATCTGATTGCATACAATCAACATCGAGAGTTTTGGCCAAAGGACAAAACTCTAAATGACTCTGACACATAGAGTTTCACAAATCAATGGCAGTCAACTATTAGGACGTATCGCACCTACTTCTTCTCCTCCGCCTCAGAGTCATCAACAACCTCAAAGTCGGCGTCGACGGCACCCTCGCCTCCTGGTCGATCTCCCTCAGCCTGGGTCGCGTCCCCTCCCTGAGGCCCCTCTTGGGGCGCCCCCTCAGGCCCCTGCCCCTCTGGTGGCTGTTGCTGGTACATGATCTCGGCCAGCTTGTGAGAGGCCGTCTTGAGCTGCTCCAGGCCGGCGTCCAGGGCCGCCTCATCGAAATTCCCTTCGCCTGATTCACCGTCAGACGCCCCCGCCAATACCTGCTTGATCTGCTCCAGGGCGGCCTCCACCGGCTGGCGGTCACCCTCTTCCAGCTTGTCACCCAGCTCCGTGAGGGTCTTCTCCGTCTGATACACCAGCTGATCGGCTTCGTTGCGCTTGTCGACCCGAGCCCGACGACGCTGATCCTCCTCGGCGTGCTGCTCGGCGTCCTTCTGCATCTGATCCACTTCCTCACTGCTCAGACCCGAAGAAGACTCAATGCGGATCGACTGCTCCTTGTCCGTGCCCTTGTCCTGCGCCGACACGTTCAAGATGCCGTTGGCGTCGATGTCGAAGGTCACCTCGATCTGGGGCGTGCCCCGAGGCGCCGCCGGAATGCCGTCCAGGTGAAACCGACCCAACGAGCGGTTGTCCCGGGCAAACTCGCGCTCCCCCTGCAGCACATGCACCTCCACCGAGGGCTGGGAGTCGGCGGCCGTCGAAAAGATCTGGCTCTTTTTAGTTGGAATCGTGGTGTTGCGCTCGATCAGCTTCGTCATCACCCCGCCCATGGTCTCGATGCCCAACGACAGCGGCGTTACATCCAATAGCAGCACATCGTCGACCTCACCCGAGAGCACCCCCGCCTGGATCGCCGCCCCCATGGCCACCACCTCGTCCGGATTCACCCCCTTGTGCGGCTCCCTCTCAAACAGCTCCTTCACCAGCGCCTGCACCTTGGGCATGCGGGTAGAGCCCCCCACCAGGATCACCTCACCGATCTCGGAGGCCGACAGCCCCGCGTCCTTGATGGCCTGCTGGCAGGGACGCCGCGAGCGCTCCACCAGATCGTCCACCAGTTGCTCAAACTTGGCCCGCGTCAGGCTCATCTGCACATGCTTGGGACCCGTCTGGTCCGCCGTGATAAAGGGCAGGTTGATCTCCGTCTGGGAGGCCGACGACAACTCGCACTTGGCTTTTTCGGCCGCTTCCTTCAACCGCTGCAGGGCCATCGCGTCACTGCGCAGATCGATGCCCTCGGATCCCTTGAATTCATCCGCGATCCAGTCGATGACCCGCTGGTCGAAGTCGTCGCCGCCAAGGTGGGTGTCCCCATTCGTCGACTTGACCTCGAAAACGCCGTCGCCCAATTCAAGGATCGACACGTCGAAGGTGCCGCCACCCAGATCATACACCGCGATCTTTTCAGAGTGACCCGCACCCTTGTCCAAGCCGTAGGCCAGGGCGGCGGCCGTCGGCTCGTTGACGATCCGCAACACCTCCAGACCCGCGATCGTGCCCGCGTCCTTCGTCGCCTGACGCTGGGAGTCGTTGAAGTAGGCCGGCACCGTCACCACCGCCTGCGTCACCGGCTCTCCCAAATAGTCCTCGGCCGTCTGCTTCATCTTCTGCAGAATCATCGCAGAAAGCTCTGGCGGGGTGTATTCCTTGCCGTCAATCTCGACCACGGCCTGGTCCCGAGACCCTTTGGAGACCGCGTAGGGGACCTCCGTCAACTCCTGCCCCACCTCATCGTGACGCCGACCCATGAAGCGCTTGATCGAGAATACCGTGTTGTGAGGATTCGTCACCGCCTGGCGCTTGGCCGTCTGGCCCACCAGACGCTCGTCATCCTTGGAAAAACCCACGATCGAGGGGGTCGTGCGGCCGCCTTCCGAATTTGTGATCACCTCTGGCTCCTTGCCCTCCATCACCGCCACACACGAATTCGTCGTGCCAAGATCTATGCCGATTACCTTTGCCATGCTATTGTCGCCTCCAACCTTTCCGGTCTCTATTCAGCTTCTGTTTCGTCGTTGTTTTCGGTCGCTGCGCCGGCACCGCCGTCGTCCACTTCGTCAGTCGCTCCATCGCCTGCCGCGGCCCCCTTGCTGACGACGACACGCGCAGGGCGCATGACTCGCTCGCGCAATTTGTAGCCCTTCTCCATCTCCTCGATCACTACCCCCGCAGGCTGATCCTGGCTTTCGACTTCCAGCATGGCCTCATGCACATTCGGATCGAACGGTTGCCCCACAGCCTCGATTTCCTCAAGGCCGTACCCCTTCAGAATATCCTGAAATTGGGTAAAGATCAGCTCGATCCCCTGCTTGAATGCCTCACCATCAGCCACATCCTGGCCGAGTGCCCGCCGCATGTTGTCCAGCAGCGGGGCAATCTGTGCCAGCACATCCCTGAGTGTCTCGTCGCGGGTATCTGCACGCATCTTGACAGTGCGCTTGCGAAAATTCTCCAACTCAGCAGCCGCACGCAGATAGCGCTCGTAGTTGGCAGATGCTTCGCCCTTTGCCTGAGCCAACTCGTCTTCAGGAGTGAGCTCTTCTGGTGTTCCTTCCTCTTCTCCGGTCTCGTCCCCGGATATACCCCTCTCGTCCGCGGACTCTTGATCCGAGGCGGCAACCTCTCCCTCTTCCGGATTGGCCGTAACGGACGGATCGGTCTCTTCTTCAGCTTCGTTGCTCATTTCAAAACTCGGATGTTGGGATTCTCTGTGATGTCGCGGTCAGGCAGACCGTGCATGGTGACTTGCCTGGTGACTAGCTGACCAACTCGGCTGCTCGAGACGCCGTATAATCGACGAGCGCCAGGAGGCGTTCGTACGGCATCCGCGTCGGACCAATCACCCCTATTATGCCGGTCGCTCCGTTCGCTTCGTAGCTTGCCGTTACCATGCTGCAGCAGTGCATCTCACTGACCTGGTTCTCCTCCCCGATCGTAACCACAACGCCCTCTCGTCCCGACAGCAGGTCGGCCAGGGGATCCTTCCTCTCCACCAGATCCATCAGGCCGGCTACCTCGAGTGAGTCGCGGAACTCGGGTTGGACAAAAATGTTGCGCGTCCCGGCGACGTGCAGGGCGTCTCCACTGTTGCCGGACAGGGATTCGAGTTCATCGACGACGACCCGCAGCAATTGCGGATTGCCGACGGACAGCGATCCCCGAACTCGCTCGCGCGCGGTTGTCTGGATTTGATCGAGATCGAGTCCGGCCAAGCGCTCATTCAGTAGCTGGCGGACAGCTTCCAACTCCCGACGTGACACACGGGAACTGACCTCCAGGACCAGACTCTTTACCGGTCCCTGTTGAATGGTCGCCACCATCAACAGCCTGGTTTCTGTAAGCCTGACCAGGTCGAGGTGCTCCACCACTCCGCTTTCGAACCTGGGCGCCAGCACGATGCCCAGCTGGTGAGAAACTCCGCCGACGATCTCGGCCAGCTGCCCGTGGATTTCGTCTACTCGACCTTGCTGCTGGAACAGCTCCAGCTTGCGGCGTACACTCTCGCCCTCCTCCGGGGGCAATGTGGCAATGTCTCTGACGGTCCGCTCAACGTAGTATCGATACCCCTTGTCCGTCGGTTGACGGCCAGCGGAGGTATGAGGCTGGGACACGTACCCCTTTTCCTCCAGGCTCGCCAGTGCCTTGCGCACCGTCGCGGGACTGAATTGGAAACCCTCGCGCTTAGACAGCGTTGACGAGCCTACCGGCGTGCCATTATCGACGTAGGCGTGCACGAGGCTTTCGAGTACCACTCGCTCTCGGTTGCTCAGGGCTTCACTCAACACGATTCAAGTCTGCCAGCGGGGAGGGAGGAAGAGGATCTGGAGGGTGCCTGTTTGAAGGCAGCGTATTATATGGATTAAAGGCGCCACCAAGACTTATGAACTTAATCCGGCTTCGGTCGATGTCAAGCCAAGGACCGCTGACACAGGACGAGATGGAGGCACAAAAAAACGGGACCCATGAGGGCCCCGAACGTCTCTTGCGGCGGTGTAATCGTTGACAATCTTACATCATCTCATCCAGAAAATTCTGGGCAGTGCCCTGTCGGACCTCAGGCTCATCGTAAAACTTGGAGGCCACCTTCTGCTGCGCGTCCCTGACAACATCTGCTCTGGTATCAGGCACGTCCGCCAGACTCCGTTGAGCTGACCTCACTTCGGCGATTTCCCCAACAACCTGACGCATGCCGCTGGACTCCATCACGGAGCCTGCGACTTCCTCAATAACCTGGCGTTGGTTGTAGTGCCCAGATTGAACTTTTGCCTTGATCTCCCCAATGCGAGGATTCAATCCATCAGGAACCGTCTTGGCGGCCTCGGTTAGGTCGGACACATCCTGCGCGCTCTGGGAAATTTCGACTGAATCACTGCCTCGACCAGCTCCAGCCTTCTTGGCTCGAGCCGCGTCGCCGCGCTGATTGGTCTGCGTGACTTTGGGTTGGTTGGGTAACCCGTCTATCCGCATTGGAACCACCTCATTTCCACCTGTGATACTCGCCTTTGCTCTGAAGAGACGCCCGCATGACCGAATCGCTCGGTCACCCGCCTCTATCTAATATATCGGCCGACTACAGCTAATCTTTAACTATTAGTTTTGGTCGATATTTGTGGGGCAAATATACCAAAAACCGGCCTATCTGACAAAGCCCCGGTTCGTCGCCATCGCGGGCTCATTCTGTCATCTACGGCACTATCGTAGAATCTCATCTACGGCCATCGTAGAATCGCGCCTCCTGAGGAGGCACACCTTTGTGTGTTAGATAGTTCTTGACCGCTTTTTGGCCACGTTGACTGCGTTTCAAGTCCATCCTCGTTTCCTGCAGCAAATCCCTAACTGATTGCTCATTGAGCTGTCGAATCCTGTCAAGTTCACCAATGATTTGACGCAGATGTGAACGCCTCTCTGCAATCACGGGATCAGCGGTCTCCTGCCAGTGCTGAGGAAGACGCGAGTTGCGCAGCCGAATCCGGTCCATGCACCTGTGCATCTTCCTGAAGCTATCATCTAATCCGGGTAAATCATTGCGGGAAAGGCAATTGCGCTGATGAGATCCAATATCGAGCATAGCCCGATAGTCATCGTACTGAGCATCCAGAATGGCAACGACTTCGCTGTGATTGGTATTATCCGTCATCCGGTCAACACCAGCGTGCTTTTTCCGCCGCCCCCGGGATGGTCGTCATCTGCACCGCTCCCCTCGTTAGCCACGACCTTCTCCCATGCATCCAGAAGGTTCTGCAGTAGTGTGATGACTTCCTCGATCGGCTTGGGATCCATATGAACGTTGGCATGCACCAGACGACGATAAGCGTATAGGTATAAACTCTGGAGATTTACGGCCAACGGATTGCCCTCCCCCAGCATCTTGTCATCCAGAGAGTACATGAGCTCCAACACGATATCCTGGGCTCGCATCAGGCTGGTGCCTTTGCCCTCCAGATCCTTGCTCTCCAACTGGACGATCGCCTTGTTCATGAATTTGATCGCGCCCCGGTACAGCAACAGGATGAGGTTCCCCTTGTTGGCCGTCTTTATCTGGACCTGCCGGTACTGCTTGTTGCCCTGATTCATCTATCTCCTCGGTGCCAGACCAGCGAGCTGTTGAGTGAGAAAATTGCCCTCTGCCTGCAAGGTGGCCAGGCTTCCTTCAAGGGAGGCGAATTTGCGCACGAGATTCTGCCGCGATTGAGCCACTCGGCGCTCGAGTGTGCTGATCTGATCCTCCAGACTCTCGAGCGTATCGTCGATGGACTGCTCTCGGTTTGTGAGGGTGCCATCGAAGCTGTCCGTGATGAAGGAGAGGGTATCTTCCAATTGACGCCCCACCCCATAGATGAGCCCGACCGTTCCGTGCTGGCTTCCTGACGCCGTCAACTCGTCAGGAGTGATATTCACACGCAGTCCCAGACCGGTCGTGTTCTCGTTGTCGTCGCCGTCGCTGCCGGTGAGAATGCGGCCGACGCCTTGTGCCGCCTCTCCGTTGATGGTCCCCTCCACGTCCTGGCCGGAGACTTCGGCGTCAGCGATGCCCAACTGATCAAGGCTCTGGGCGATCGAAAACCCACCGCGTGAGCCAAAACTGGTATGTTGGATCTTGAGCTTACCATCCTGATTCGACGCCTCGACCTCGATCGGCAACCTTCCTTCTTCAGCGACATCTATGCTGCCAAAGTTGAGGCTGCCTCCCCCTTCGTTCTGCTCCACCAGGGTGACCGTCAAACTGCTGGCGCCGATCTGGTTGTCGGTGACGACGATGCGTCCTTCAGAATCGACGGACGTACTGACGTCTCCCTGGAAGGTGTTGCGAACAGAAGCGAGCAGGTCTCCCATCGTCTTCGTGTTCACGTCCTCTATCGTGAACGTACTGGTCACCGCATCCCCGTTATGCGTCGTCCCCTGTATGCGTATGGTGTCCCCGTCCACGACTCCGGAACCGAATATCTGGCCGATCAGTGTGGTATCCGTGATGGCGGCCGTACCGTCCGTGGTGTTGCCGATGCTGGCTCGCCTGACTTCAGCTACGTCACTGTCCACGGAGGCATTGATCTTGGCCACGATATCGTCGATCGTGTCGCCGGCCTCGAGTTCGATCTCTGTTGATTTTTCGGTGTTGGACTGTGATATGGTCAGCGTCTGATCCTGTGCAAGGCCGGCAAGCAGATCGGTCGTCCCCAGCACTTCTGCTTTCACGGCCGCCTGGGTAATGTCGACATCGTAGGAGCCAGCCCTCGTGTTCTTGGTACTGCCAACGAAGGCAACTCCTGCATCGGACGTACTACCCTGGGCAGTAAACAGTTGCCGCACCTGGTCCAGGTTGTCGGTCAAGGCACTCGTCAAGCGATCTTCGTCAATCTGGAGTCGACCGGTGCGATCGAATGAGATGCCGGCGAGGACAAGAGCATCCAGGCCGCCCTGCAACCCCTCGATCTGTCCCGCGATTACATTGCGTAACCTGGACTGCACGCCCAGAATGGTGGGATCCCCTGCCAGGGGACCCGATTGTCCCGTGTCCGGATCAACAGCGATCTGCACATCGATCACCTCCATGGCATTGTTGAAATCCGCCACAAAGCCCTCGATGTTCGAGCGCACCTGGGAGGTATCGTCCTTGGTTACAGTGACGTCCACCAGTTTACCAACTTCGGCTTCGAGCAGACTCAGGGTCACGCCCTGAATCGCATCATCAACCGTATTCGATGCCCGCGTCAGGTCGATTCCGTTGACCTTGAACGTGGCGTCCTCGCCCGCTTGCAGCTGTGAGGAGCGTGCATCGGCCCCTTCAACGGTCGCCGAGATCGCCCCAAAAGAAAGACTGCCTCCACCCTCGTTGTTTGCGGCCAATGTCAGCGACAGAGCGCTTTCTCCCGCCTGATCATCCGCCAGCACGATTCGGCCCGAGGCGTCGAAGGAAGCGCTCGCTGCATTCCCGAACAGCTGCTCGATATTCGACAGCAGGTTATTGACGCTCTGGCTGCCGCTGTTGATCGTGAACGTCCCCGACACCTGAGAGCCGTCGTGGTCGGTCCCCGAAATCGTGATGGTATCGCCATCAGCGACGCTGGCGACGGCAATATCTTCAAACTTTGTGTTGGCCGTGAGCGCACTGGAGGCACCGACAACGCCGATGGCTGCCAACACACCGTCCGGGTCATCAAAATCGGTCGTGCCTTGAATCTCCAGCACGAAATCCGAAGGCCCGACGACGTTGACGACCGCCGTGACACCCGTAGGGCCGGCGGCGTTGATTTTATCTCGGATAGCATTCAGAGAGTCCGTAGTCAGATCGATCGCGACTTGAGCATCTCCCACATTGACGGTCCCGGCGGCACTTGATCCGACCAGGGTCCCTGCCGCATCCGTGTCGCTGGTCAGCTGAGAACTCTCGGCGCCATTTCCGGCAGGGTTGAGGACGGCCCCCTTTTCCTGGTTGCCATTTCCCGACGTCAAGACGCGGGCAACGCTCTCGAAAGCGCTGTTCGAACCGACGATCACGCCGAGGCTTTCTAGCACATTGGCGTCATCGACGAAGTCAGTCGTACCCTCGATACGCAGGCGAAATTCGCTGCCCCCCTCTTCACTACTGGAACTCGTGACCGTGGCCGTCACCCCGCTGATTGCGGCATCATTGATCTTGGTCTGTATGGCGGTGAGTGAGTCGCTACTCAGATCGATGCTGACTCCCTGCCCTGCGATCTGGACCGTGCCGCTGGGAGCCGTTCCGATTCCCATCAGAGCTCCGACGTTCGTCGTCGTGCTGCTGAAGACATCGCTGTCAGCTCCGTCGATAATTTCATCGACGATGCCACCACCGCTGTTGAGGACCCCAAGGGTCTCCAGCACGCCGCTGTTGTCAACCAGGGTCGTGGTACCGTCGATTTCAAGCTGAAAGCGAGTCAAGCCGCCCTCACTCGACGAGGATACCGTTGCCGTTACACCGGTCGGCGCCGCCGCTGTGATTTTGTCGCGGATGTCGTTGATCGAATCCGTGGCCAGATCGACATCGACTGTCTGATCGCCCACGGTTATGGTTCCTGCGGCCGGTGAGCTCAAACTGAGAAGGGTTCCGATTGCCGTCGTGTCCTCCAGGAACTGGTCGCTCCGGGCCCCATTGGCAAAGACCGTCTTTACCGCTGTTTCGCTGGAGGTGAACCCCAGAGACTCCAGCACATCGGTGCTGCTGGCATCCTTGATGTCGAAGCCCTTCGAACCCACCACATCGGCTGTCAGGATAAGTCTGTTGTCGGCGTCGGAGACGCTCAGAATCTGGGCGTTGACACCGATATTCGAATCGTTGATTGAGTCGCGGATATCGAGCAGGCTGTCATCTGAGGCTATCTCGACTGCCTTGTCGTTGATGACGATTTCGCCACTGAGCGCGAGCGCGGTGTCCAAGCTTGTGAACGAACGAGTCGACAGACTACGAGCCTGGGCCAGTCCGAGCACCTCGACTGAGAACGTGCCGGACGCGGCTTCGTTCGTCGCCGACACGGAGACGCGCGAATTGTCATCGGATGAAACCTTGACGATGGAGAACAGATCCTCATCGGAGAGCTTTTCCGCCGAACCAGCCAGCGTCAGCAAGGAAGAGTTGATCTGCTGGATCACACCCTTCTGTTGCTGTAGTCTCGCCTGCCGGGTCTGGATGAGCCCGATCGGACGTCGCTCAATATCGGTGAGTTGTCGTATGATGGCGTCCGTGTCTAAACCGGAGCCTAAGCCTGAGAAGCTGATTCCTTGGGACATTCTATTTACCTGGGTAAGACCGGTTACGCGCCCGGCGATTCATCCGCCGACTGCCCGTGATGGTCCGCCTCTTCTTTTGTCAACTGTCCTAAAAAGCCAGGATCGGCGCGCCAGATTGCCAGTTGTCCGGCGCGCCGATTAACTACTGATTCAATTAACCTTCATCATCTACGAGAAGTCCTACTATCTTCTCCATGTTCAGGTCAGCATCCATGAGCTCCTGCGGTGGTACCTGCTTTACGATCTCTCCTGTCGACACATCGGTGATCCTGACTACGATCATGCCGGTGTCGCGCGTGCCCTTGAGCGGGGAGGCACCGAAGTCAGTCAGGGAAAGGCGACCGAAGGCGAGGAGGAAGCTCTGGATAGTCAGATCGATGACAAATGGCGTGAGTTGAAGCAGAGTGCCCAGCTTCTCAGTCCAGGAGCGGAAGGTCAAGGGGACGATGAGGAGGGTAATCTGGAGCGAATTCTCGACAACGTTGAATCCCTGCGGAAGGCGCTGGACATGCAGGATGACCGAGCCCGAATCTACGCCGAAATTGTCCGTCTGCAGAACATGAAGATTGAGTCGATGAGCGAGGAGGTGCGCCTGTTAAGGCGCAATCGCAAAGGCCGTTAGGGTGGTGGATGAACCTCTTGGTCAGAAGGAATGTCGGTAGGCGAACGTGATCGCTGGACCGCCCTGGCTGTCCAGGCTCAGCCCCGGAAAGATGGGTCGTTCCGAATAGCTCGGGTACAGGGCCACACCCATCGATCCCAGTGCGACCAGGGTAGAGCCCCAGCCATACAGGCGTGCTCGATCGGCGTCGTCCCGCAACTCGGCTGCCCGCGCCAACAGCAGTCCGGACTGCTCATTGCCGGAGAATACCTGCTGTTCGTTGCGCTGTGCCTCCGAGTCCCGGTCCGAGGCATTGTTGAATTGGATCCAGGCAAGCAATCCGAAGGCGGCAGTGCCGCCGAGAAAACTGATGTAAGGAAACTCCCTCACAGTCACGAATTCTGCCGCTTCGCCAAGAGATTCCAGCGGGATGACCCGATCTATCTGGGCATCGTCGAAGGTGAATATTTCATCCTTGACGCGCATGATGATGAGGTCGTCACTGCGCACTACCATGCGCCCGTGAATGACGGAACCGTCAGCCAGGTAAAGCTTGGTGTCGGCGTCGAGCGGTACCGCCTGAGCGGCGGCCAAGGGTTGAATGAGCACCAAGGTTGTGATGATAACGGCGATGAATCGTTGCATTTCAAGAATCTCCAGAGGTCTTCTGCATTTGCAGCGAATATACTAATCTGGCAGACGAGAACAAAGTCCGTGGGTCGCGTCTGGGTGGCTGAGCTCTCACTGTTGTAACCAACCATACACACACACGCACACATGAAACGCGACGGATGACGAGAGAGCAGATCGAAACGCTCACGATCGCTGAGGTTGAGTCTCTCCTCAGCGAGCGTTCCAAGGTAGGTCCCAAGCTGTGCAGTCTGTTGGAGGCGGATCGCCGCTCCGGGGTCCGCCGGCTGGCCGTGCAGGCTCGCAAGGTCCGCCGGCGGCAGCAGGCCGAACGGGCGCGCCTGCGTCGTATGGTGGAACACGAACAGCGCTGGTGGCAATCCGGGTTGACGCGAGTGGCTGGTGTAGATGAGGTCGGCCGGGGCTGCCTGGCTGGTCCGGTTGTGGCTGCGGCCGTGGTCCTGCCCACCCAGGTTTCCATCGACGGCATTGACGATTCGAAAAAACTCGACAGGGAGCTACGTGAATCCTTGTGTGCCGAAATAGAGCAGCAGGCGTTGGGTATCGCGTTGTCCTGCGTCGGGGCGGAGCGTATCGATGAGATCAATATACTGGAGGCCTCGATGGAGGCGATGCGCGAAGCGCTGGCGAAAATCGATCCGTCTCCGCAGCAGGTACTGGTGGATGGGAATCGCACCCCTGGGAGTAGCTATGCTGAGATGGCCATCGTGGATGGGGACGCCCGCTCCATTTCGATTGCCGCGGCATCCATCGTCGCCAAAGTGCATCGCGACCGATTGATGGTTAACCATCACGAGACCTATCCGGAGTACGGTTTTCGCTCGAATAAGGGATACGCCAGCCGCGAGCACATGGAAGGCCTGGATTTTTATGGTCCCTGTCCGTTGCACCGCAAGAGCTTCAGTCCGGTAACCCACCCCGCACACCACGATGGACAGTTGCATCTGGAGTTGGGGTCAAAGGGAGAGACCGTCGCGGCTGATTACCTGAAGGCGAAGGGTTACCGAATTTTGGAGTGGCACTACCGGGCTGCAGGCGGCGAAATCGATCTCGTGGCTGAGAAGGAAGGCTGTGTCGCTTTCGTCGAGGTCAAGACCTCGCAGTCCTCGATTCTGGACTACAACCCGGAGGAGAGGGTAGCGGCGCGTAAGAAAAGCCACCTGGTCAGAGCGAGCCGCATCTACATGCGGGATCGGCAAATGAAGGGGGGGAGCGCATATCGCTTCGATGTGATAGCGGTGGGCTTGCAGGGTGAGGCGGCCCCGCAAGTCCATCACCTCGAAGCGGCCTTCGAGGCCCCTCCGTTCTGAGCGTATTCGTAGACCACCTGGCCAGCCACCACCGTGGCTACTGCCCGGCCGGTAAGTTGATAGCCACCGAACGGCGTGTTCGATGACTTCGACTGCATCTGATCGGGCTCGACCGTCCATTCGAGATCGGGGTCGATGACGGTGACATCACCCGGACTGCCGACGCTCAGGGTGCCGCCAGCCAGACCCAAGATGCGGGCAGGCTCGCTCGTCCACTTGGCGACAGAGTCCGATAGTTCGAGCACTCCGGTCTTGACGAGGTAGGTGAAGGTCAGACCGATGGCTGTCTCCAGGCCGACAATGCCGAAGGGGGCCTGCTCGAGATCCAGCGCCTTTTCCGCCGCCGTATGCGGCGCATGGTCGGTGCCGATGGTGTCGATGGTGCCGTCTGCAAGGCCTCGCAACATCGCTTCCACGTCGGCGCGTCCACGCAAGGGGGGACTCATTTTGGCGTGAGCGCCAAGACTCTCCACCGTGCGGTCGGTAAGAATGAAATGGTGCGGCAGCACCTCGCTGGTAACAGGCAGGCCTTCGGCCTTGGCCTGCTGCACCAGTTGGACGGTCCCGGCCGTGCTGATGTGGGCCAGATGAAGAGGAGCCCAGGTCTGACGCACGAGTTCGATATCCCGGGCAATCATCTCCTCTTCGCCAGCTGCCGGCATGCCAGGCACCGCCAGTCTCCTGGAACTCTCACCTTCATGCATGCACCCTCCACGGGTAATCGCTCGAACTTCCTCGTGCGGGAAGAGGGGGCGCTGCAGCTGAGCCGCCGACTGTAGAGCGTGCTGCATCAATTCCGCATCCTCGATCGGGTCGCCATCATCGGAGAACGCGACGGCACCCGCCTCGGCCATCTCTTTCAGGGGGGCGAGCACACGGCCCTTTCGTCCCGTGGAGATGCAGCCAATCGCGTACACCCTTACCAGTGCCTGTTGCGACGCCCGTTCCAGAAAATCGGCGATGCGCTGGCCAGTGTCGGGTGGTGGTTCCGTGTTCGGCATGGCGACTACGGCGGTGAATCCTCCAGCGGCCGCGGATCGCGTCCCAGTGACGATGGTTTCCTTGTGCTCAAACCCCGGTTCACGCAGATGGACGTGCGAGTCTATGAAGCCGGGAGTTACGACCAGACCCGACGCATCGAGGATGGGCATACCAGGATCGGGCTCGACTTGTCGGCCAACAGCCCGCACGTTGCCGTTTTCGATCAAGATGCTGCCGGTTTCGTCATAGTGATTGGCCGGGTCGACGACGCGGCCGCCCTTGATGAACAAGCTTCCTTCAGGCATTCAGTTTTTCCCCTGCTCGCCGCATAGCGCCGTGAAATATGCCACGACTTCCTCACCGCGTATGAGATCGGTCGGGACCTGGCATCCCCTCTGTCGCAGTCCCCGCATCAGCGCTACGCTGGGCGGCGCCTCGAGGCCACTGAGCTTTTCGAAATCAGGATCAGCCAACACGTCCCGCGCCGACCCGGACAATGCAATGCTGCCGCTTCGCATGACGACGACATGAGAGGCAAGGGTTGCCACCAGATCCATGTCGTGTGAAATCAGTACAAGGGTTCTTCCGCTCGCGAGCAAGTGGTTCAGTATATCCATGGTGGAGTGCGCTGCCTGCGGATCGAGTCCAGCCGTCGGTTCATCCAGCACCAGAACCTGTGGCTGCATCGCCAGCACACCCGCGATCGCCGCTCGACGTCGTTCGCCGGCACTGAGTGAGAGAGGAGACCGTGCACCGTACACGTCGACGGGCAATCCCACCACATCCAACGCCTGTCGTACGCGCAGGTCGATTTCAGTCTCCTCGAAGTCGCCGTTCCTCGGACCGAAGGCAACATCCTCCGCCAGGGTCTCCGCAAATAGCTGCGATTCGGGGAACTGGAAGACCAGGCCCACCCTGGAGCGCACGTTCGACTGATGGGCCTCCAACCAGATATCATTGCCATCGAGACAAATCTGACCACTGTCAGGTCGCAGCAGTCCGTTCAAGTGCTGAGCGAGAGTCGTCTTTCCTGAACCGCTTGGCCCGATGATGGCGACAGCACTTGCTGGAGGAATGTCGAGGTTGATCCCGGCCAATGCCCGCAGGCTCTTGCCGGGAGCTATCTCATAGGTGAACGACACGTCTCGAACAGACAGCTTCGGCGGTGGCTCGGGTTGCGCGCGCTCCGGGGCAATAGCATCGCCAAATTGAGGTACATCGTCCTGGCCCTGATGGCACAGGTTGGCGAGTGTGGGTTCAAGCTCCTCTGTTTCGAGGTGCCCTGATTCCACGGGTACGCCTCGGTCCTGAAGGCTGGCTGTCAGCGTGGCGGCGTAGGGGGCTCCCAGCCCGATCTGCCGTAGTTGCTCCGAGTTCGCAAACACATCCGCCGGCGATGCATCCATGAAAACATCCCCGTTGTTCATGACGATTATGCGGTCTGCCCTGGCCGCCTCTGCCGGGTCCTGTGTGATATGGATCAGCGTGACGCCTTGATCGTGCAGGCGCTGTAACAGTCCCATCACCTCCTGGCGCCCGGCCGGATCAAGGAGAGCGGTGGGTTCATCCAGAACGAGGTACTGGGGTTGCAGAGCGACACAGGCCGCGATGGCCAGGCGCTGTTTCTCTCCCCCAGACAGAAGGTGGGGCGGATGATGTCTGTATCGCTCCAGGCTGAAACTCGTGATCGTGTTCTCGACCGCTTCGACCATCAGGGAGTGCGCAGTGCCCAGGTTTTCCAGACCGAAAGCGATTTCGGATTCCACTGTTGTGGAAACGAGCTGGTCGTCCGGGTTCTGAAATACAAGACTCAACCGGCGTCGGATGTCAAAAATGGATGCAGCATCCGTGGTGGAGTGGCCGTCGATCTCGACATGTCCAGCGGCTGGTTGCAGCAACCCATTCAGGCAACGTGCGAAGGTGCTCTTTCCCGAGCCGTTGGGCCCGATGAGGGCGACGCGCTCACTTTCACATACGGACACGGAGAGATCGCGTACGGCAGGCACATCACCGGGATAGTTGAAGACCAGGTTTTCGACTTGAATCATCGGCGATCGTCGGTCGACTGAAAACGGCTATTCGGAGCGGGTGTTGTTACGGTAACGCCACCCTGTCCGCCGTCAAGGGAACTCGATGGCTCTATATTGCCATGTTATGTATTTCTGATTAGCTTCCTCTGAGTGCGGCGACACCCCAAAAACAACAAAAACAACCCCTAACAACACCCATGCTCAGGTATATTCGAACATCCGCGCTGTTAGTCCTGTCTATCCTCCTCGCCAGCTGCAGTGACAACGACGACGCCAATTTCCTGGCTCCGGATTTTCCAACCGGTCCGGGAAGGGTGTTCTCTGTCCAGACCGTCTTCTTCACGACCACCGACGGCGTGCCTGTCAGCGCGCGCTTCGGACAGAACACGACTCCCGGAGCCAGCCCAGTCGTCATCCTGCTCCACGACATATTTCTCAATGGACGCGAGTGGGAAGTGTCGGGGCTTGGCCTGGAGATGATGGGACGTTTGTTGGAAGAGGGATATCAGGTTCTCATTATTGATTTGCGCGGTCATGGTTTGACTCCGTTTCCAGACGACGGACGGCCCAGTCAGGACTTGAGCACCGTTGATATCGATAATCTCCATCTCGAGGTAAGGGCGGCGTTGAACTGGCTGGCAACGCAACCTTCGGCCGATCGAGCACGCATCGGCATCATGGGTTCCGGCATGGGTGCCAATGCTGCCTACGTGAGTATGGGGGCTTGGCCCGATGAACTCCAGGTTGGCATTGCTCTGTCACCAGGCGTCTACAATGTGGGCACCGGTGAGCCCCTCGGGATCGGTACAGGGATGACCTCATTCGAGCCGCATTCCATGCTCTTCATCGCCAGCCAGAGTGATTTTATTCAAATCAACCAGACGCAAGTTTCCTCGGCGAGCGACATCGCCGCCTCTCTGCATGAAAACACCCAGGAACCCAAGCAATTCGACAGCCGGCCCAACGATCTTCACGGGTCACTACTCCTGCAGGATCCGGTTGTTTTTGAGGCTGTGTTGTCGTGGTTGCAAGACCACCTCTAGTATTTTTCTTCGCAGGGTACGGGCTTCTGGCTGGTTGCCGGATGCTACATTTTCGTTGACGCTCTCTTAGGGCCCGTGGTTTTCACGAGCTGACCTCCGTACATACCCGGTGCTGTCCGTTTCCGTCATCATCCCAGCACTCGACGAAGAGGATGCGATCGTCCGTGTCCTGGGAGACTTGCCCAAACCCGGGCAAGAGAAGGACGGTGTCGTTTATGATATCGTCGTCGTCGACAACGGATCCACTGACCGCACGCCTTCCAGAGCAGCCCAGATGGGAGCCCGTGTTGTGCTGGAGCCTCGCCGCGGATATGGCCAGGCATGCCTCGCCGGGTTGGCAGCATTGGATGATCCTGACGTCGTCCTTTTCCTGGATGGTGACTACAGCGACTATCCGGAAGAGGCAGCGACGCTGATCGCGCCAATCAGGCAGCAAACGGCCGATCTCGTGATCGGTTCCCGTGTGCTGGGTGAGCGAGAATCCGGTGCCTTGTTGCCACAGGCTCGCGCCGGCAATGCCCTTGCGACCACCTTGATACAACTGTTATACGGTGTGCGCTACACCGATTTGGGGCCCTTCCGGGCAATCCGCTACGCCAGCCTGCTGCAGCTTCAGATGGCCGATACCGACTTCGGGTGGACTGTCGAGATGCAGGTGAAGGCCGCCCGGCAGGGGCTGCGCATCGCCGAGGTGCCGGTGTGCTATCGCAAGCGCATCGGCAAGTCCAAAATCAGTGGAACCTTGATCGGAACGGTGCGCGCCGGTCACAAGATCCTGTGGACGATATTCCGTCATGCCTGTTCGACAAGGGTAAGGTGAGCAGTATGCGGATGGTCTACATCGTCCTGGCAAGCATCCTGGCCGTCGCCCTGGTGGTCCGTGTGTGGGGCCTGCAACAAGGGTACCCTGATCTGTACGGCCACGTGGATGAGGTGGGGGTGGCGGCAAGCATCTGGAACTTCTTTCGTTCCGGTACCCTCCGTCCGACGGAGTTCACCTACCCCGACCTGTATTCCTATTTGGTAGCCGCCATCGTCTGGTTGTCGTCGTTTTTCGGGGCGGGGAAACTCGATGATACCACTGACGCACTGATCCTGCTGTCTTTCGTTGACCCGGGCTGGGCTGTCCTGCTGGGGCGGTTGTTGAGTGCGGTGGCGAGTACCCTGACGGCCGTTGTCGTCTATCGTCTTGGCTCCGAGAGCTTCGGTCGCCGCTGTGGCATCGTCGCCGCCGCTTTTTTCGCGGTATCGTCAACCGCGATCCAACAGGCGCATAGGGGACTTCCGGACTCAGTGATGGCCCTTTTTGCCACGTTGTGCATCTACTATTCGTGGAAGCTCTACCGCTCTGGGTCATGGGGTCACTACGCGCTCGCCGGAATCTGTGCCGGTTTGATGATATCGACGAAATACAATGGCGCCTTTGTCAGCTTCGGCCTGGTAGCCGCACACCTGTTGAGAATCGCTCGCGCAAACCGAATACGGGGAGTGGCCAGAGCGCTCCTCGACGGCAAACTGTGGATGGCCACGATGTTGTCGGTGGTCGCCCTCATCGCCGGTACTCCTTACTTGATCCTGGCCTGGAAGCAGTACCTATTGCTGGTCAGCTACCAGACCTCAAGCCTGGCTTTTTCGATGTCAAAGACGGATCCCTGGCTCTGGATTCCGACTGCCTACATCTCCGAAGAGTACGCACTGGGGGTACTGATGTTGGGGGGGCTGGTGCTGGCGGCCGTCAGGCGGCGGCCGATTGACTGGATAGTAATTGCGGGGTGGTTGCCGAGCTTTCTCTACATCGGAACCTGGACGCGGGAGAGTCTTCACTATCTCCTTCAATTCCATCCAGCACTGGCACTGTTAGCGTCTCGCCTGGTGCTGGAGTTAGGGGAGGATTATGGCCGTTCTGTGGAAGCCGTCGAGGGCAGGAAGGAACGTGGCCCGTTCGTGCGAGCGGTACCGATCATCGTCGTGGTGAGTGTCCTGATGATTAACGGGGTACGGGTGATCGAGGCAGCCAAACTGCTGACATTACCTGATACACGGTCTCTTGCAGGACAGTGGATTGAAGCCAATGTGCCCGCCGGCTCCAAGGTTGCCATGACCTGGTTGCCCTATTGTCCACGCCTGGACATGATTTCGTCCCGCAAAAGCATTGAGCGCTATGTAGGGGATCATCGAGAGATGCGCCGTGCTCTGGAGGGGCAATGGCAGTCACGTCCGGCCTACCGCTTCGTGAATCTGGAAGCCTGGCTGAAGCAGCCAGTCGTGCCTCAATCTTACCGCGAATATGTCGACCTCAACGACCCTGAGACTCGTCGGGTATTCAGCCGTGGCTGGCGCAGCATCAGCAAGCTGAAGGAAGCCGGAGTTCAATGGGTCGTGCTACCTGAAGCTGTTTACGAGCGCTACATGGGTGTTGCAGAGCCAGCAGCGAATACAGCTGCTCACTACCGTTACGTCGCCAACCGTTCCTATTTCGAGAGCTTGCTGGCGCCGGATGGTGGCTTGAAGCTGATGGCCCAGTTCCCGGTTAACGCCTCGCAACAGCATGCAGGCGAGACTGCAGGTCCTTCACGCGGTGGAAGGATCAGCATCTACCGAGTTCTCTGATTGGCAATCTTACTTACACCGACGGAAACATTCTCGCCCCATCCCCAGTGGTTGACCCCTTAAGACAGCAGCGACATCACGATGTCCACGGAGACTGCCGACTGCAGCATTCCCGCGACGCTGAAATCACGCAGGATTTGCGAACGCGCCAGCTGGGACGATTCAAGAGCGAAATCGGCGTCTCGAATCGTTGACTCCGAGGTGACGACTCCTTCGATGGCGCTCTCCGTGAAATTGATGGTGTGCTCGAGCCTGTTCTGGATCGCCCCCAAGGTGCCACGCACGCCGGAGACGCGATCGATGACCGCGTCGATCTTTCCCAGCGCCGAGCGCGATCCACTCTGCGTGGCTACGCTGAGATTGCCGATGTTCAACAGCGGACTGTCTACACTCAGGTCATCGATGTCATACTCGAGGCGATCTGCACCCTTGCCGTCGCTACCCAACTGAAAGGTACCCCCGGTACCGGACTCGATGATCAGGGTTTTGCCGTCCAGGTCGCCATCATCGTACACACCGTCGGCGCCCTCCACGTCGTTTCCAGCCAGTATTACTTTCACACCCAAACGGTCGAAGTCGGCCACCACCGTCGTTCCCTCCGACACTGAGCCATCCTGCAGACGTGTGCCCAGGTCGACGGTTTGCGTTGTGGTACCATCGCCGAGGGTGATCGTGTTGTCGCCCTGCTGATCAGAGAAGGTGTAGCTGCCAACCGAGGCTCCGGAGAGGACGATTCGACGGATCCCCGCATCGGCGCTATCGGCAACGAGCGTCGAGAGCTGCTCGTCTATCTCGTTCCCGAAACCGGAGAGCAGGCTCTGGTTGTTGTAGGATGCGAGTTTGGCGATCCGATCGATATACTCCTTCAACTGGTTGAATTCGGAGTCGAGGGCCTCCCGGTTGCTGTCGTTGAGGGTTCCACTCGAAGCCTGTGTCGCCAGTTCGCGCATCCGGATCAGGATGCTGTTTACCTCACCTACCGCACCCTCGGCAGTGCGGATCTGGTCTATGGCCTTTTCGGCATTGCGCGCTCCGGCGGTCAGACCACCGATTTCGCCGCGCATGCCTTCAGACACGGCAAGATGGCCGGCGCCGTCACGGCCACTATTAAGGCGGGCTCCAGAGGAAAGGCGCTCGCGATGAACGCCCCCCTGGCGATCGGCGCGCGACAAATCCGTCATGGCACGTTGATAAGCAATGTTGTTGTTGATTACGCTGACTGGCATCTCCCAGAACCTCCTTGTTCGGGTATTGCGGCATTGAGATATTACATGCCCATACTTGGTATCACATAGTAGATATCGACATGAAGTAGGAGAGCTTCAGGTTTTTCATGCTAATTACCTTGATTTTTTCACAAAAAGATAAAAAGAGGGCGGTAGGGCGTTAAAGTAGGCGTGAGGCGGCGCCGATAAACTGAACAGCCGCAGACCGCACTGACCACTCAGGACGGTCTTTTAGGCAAAAACATTGGAATTTAGGAGGACCAGAGCATTTAACAACTGCGAAAATTGATCCACCCCCAAGACGGATGAAAAGGATTTCATACGCAAAGAGAGGCATGGAGGCATGCTTAGAATAAACAACAACATAGCTGCGATGAACACTCAGCGCTCCATCGGCCGCAACGTGGTCGGTGTGCACCGGCAGCTCGAGCGTTTGTCCTCAGGACTGCGGGTGAACAGAGCCTCAGATGACGCTTCAGGGCTCGTCGTGTCCGAGGGGTTGCGCAGTTTGGCTGCGCGTCTGGGGCAGGATGTTCGAAACGCACAGCAGAGTACGGACATGTTGCAGGTGGCGGAAGGTTCCTTACAGGAAGTGAATAACATACTCGTGCGCATGAAGGAACTCTCGATTCAATCAGCGACGAGTACCCTCAACGATCGAAACCGTGATTCTGTCGCCGCCGAGTTCAATCAGCTGATTGCCGAGGTCGATCGCATTGGCCAGGCGACCATATATCAGGCGACCATATATAATGAACAGAGCTTGCTGACTGGTTTCGGGAATCGGGTGAACGATAGCTCGACCGCGATCACCACGAGTAATGCGACCGGGGTTACCCGTATCGCTATATCGGCTGCGGCCGCGGGAACCTACACCTTTGTTGACAACGGCGCCGATGGAAGCTTGACGCTTGGCAACGGGCTGGTCACTCAGACCCTCAACACCGGCATACAGCTTGATGGCGGTGTAGTGGCCTCGGGGACGAAGACGATTGCGAATTTCGATCGCCTGGGCGTGCAGGTATCTCTGGCCGGAGCCAACACCCCAGGTACGACCGGATCCTACACCGATGGCGATCTGAATGGCACCTCCCTGATAGTGGAACAGCAGACGGGTGGGGTCTTTCAAATCGGACCCACTGCCAGTGTTGTCGATCGATTGGAGGTGGGGATCCCGGATTTGAGAGCATCAGGAACTACGCTGAACCTCGGCCAGCTCTCGGTCAACAATATCAGCGGAGCGCGATCGGCGATGGTCAGCATTGACCGTGCGATCGAAACCGTCGCCTCCGAACGGGGCAAGATCGGTGCGGTCCAGAACCGGCTCGCCTTTTCGATCGGCTTCACAGAAAACGAGATCGAAAGCACGACAGCCGCCGATGCCTCCATTCGGGATGCCGATGTTGCCAAGGAGGTGACGGAATTTACCCGCTCGCAACTGCTTCTCTCAGCGGGCAATGCCATGCTTGTACAGGCGAATGTGACGTCGGTGCAGGCACTCTCACTGCTGTAGCAGCCGTCAAGGACGGAGCGCCTGGCGCTCCGCGTGGTAATGCGCCGGTGAAAATTATTCCCAGGGATGGGAGCCTCGACACATACCATAAGGCTCGAAAGGTCCAGGGAAGGACCACGGAACAGGGCGTATCGATGCAGCAGTCGGGACTCATGCCCCTCCCGATAAGGGGTCCCGAAGCGCCAGACGACGGTGAACTAGCGCGAAGACCTCAGGAGCCCGAGGGCTCCTGAGGCGCTAGTGCCTTTTGGAAGCGTAAAAAAGGCTGTCTCCCGGCTCGATCCGGGGACAGCTTCTTTTTTATTCTTCTTCCCGCACTCATGCATAGCGCTTGACGGTCTCTGGTGCTCGAGATAGCTTCAAAATCCGGAGTTCGGTCGCTGTTTCACGCCGAGTGCCCTGACTCTGCCTGGGAACGACGATGAAACTCGCAGATCTCGAGTTCGACCTGCCCGCCGGGAGCATCGCTCGATACCCCACCGCTCAACGTGATCAGTCTCGGCTGCTCGTTCTGGATCGCAAGCGCGAACAATTGCAGCACCGGCTTTTTTCCGATATCATCGAGTATCTGCGTCCGGATGATGCACTCGTCATCAATGAGACCAAGGTCTTGCCGGCTCGATTATCAGGTAACAAAAAGGAAACCGGGGGTCGCGTCGAGTTACTCCTCATTGACAGAGAAGAGGTCCCGGGAGTTGTCTGGAGGGCCCTGGCCCGCCCCGCCAAGCGTCTTCATCCAGGTACGGTCATATCGATGTCTGACGGCCAGTTGCGAGCAGAGGTCGTCGGGGAGGCCAAGGGAGAAGGTAGGGTCCAAGTGGCGTTCAGCACCCCGTCCGCAAGCGACGGGATCGGCCAGGACGACGAGATCTGCCGAATAGTGGAGCGTGCCGGGCAAGTTCCGCTTCCACCTTACCTGGATCGTGAGCCGGAACCCGAGGATCGAATTCGGTATCAGACCGTGTATGCCCGTCGAGCAGGTGCAGTCGCCGCTCCCACGGCGGGCCTGCATTTTACACAGGCGCTTCTGCAGGAGATCGAGGCACTCGGCGTTGGCATCGTGCGGATTCTCCTGCACGTCGGTCCGGGAACCTTCGAACCGATCCGCTCGCGGGATCCACTCACGCATGAACTGGAAGCCGAATTCTACGAGGTGCAGGACACGGCAGCAGCGGAACTCAACCGACGTCGGCAAGCCGGTGGTCGGATCATCCCCGTCGGCACGACATCCGTACGAACCCTGGAGACCGTAGCCACGGGTGTCGATGGGATCGATTTTGAGGCCTCAACCGGTTGGACCAATCTGTTCGTTCATCCGCCCTTCGATTTTCGTGCAACGGATGGGTTGATTACGAATTTTCACCTGCCACGCTCCTCTCTGTTGTTGTTGGTGGCGGCCTTTGCCGGACTCGAACGGCTCAAACAGGCGTATATCGAGGCTATCAGGGCGCAGTATCGATTTTACAGCTACGGCGACGCCATGTTGATCGTATGAGTGAGCGAATTATGAGCGATACCAGCGATACCAACGTGGTGGCGATCGTTGCGGCGGCGGGTCGCGGACGGCGCATGCCCGGCGACACACCAAAGCAGTTTCGCCTGCTGTCCGGAAAACCGGTTTTGTGGCATACCCTGCGGCGACTGAACGAAATCTCGAGGATCTCCAGGGTAATCGTAGTCGGTCACGAGCAGGACTCCGAGTTCCACGACGCGGTCGTCGGGTACGGGGGCCTGTCAAAGGTCGATGGGATGGTTTTCGGCGGTTCAGAACGCCGGGATTCGGTGTTGGCAGGGCTACGGCGGACCGATCCGGCCGAAGAGATCATTCTCGTGCATGACGGCGTAAGACCTCGGTTCTCGCGTGATCTCGCCAATCGGGTGATCGATGCTGCAATCAGCGAGGGGGCCGCCGTTGCTGCCGTGGCGGCCACGGATACTGTGAAGATCGCCAGCGAGGGCGTGGTGCTGGAGACGCCTGACCGGGATTCCGTCTGGCAAGCCCAGACTCCACAAGCGTTCAGGAGGGAACTCCTCTTACAAGCTTTCGATGTCACGCCATCGATAAAGGCAACTGATGAGTCCACCCTAGTCGAACGAATCGGCCATCCGGTTAGACTGGTTGAAGGCGAATACGACAACGTCAAAATTACCACGGAACAGGATTTGAAACTGATGCAGTGGCAGTACGAGGCAGAGGAAGACCTGGGGGGTGGGGGTACCTTGCGCGTGGGTCAGGGTTACGATGTCCACAAACTGGTCGAAGGGCGCAAACTCATACTGGCGGGTCTGGAAATCCCTCACAGCAAAGGCCTGCTTGGCCATTCCGACGCAGACGTCCTCACTCATGCCGCGATCGACGCTCTTTTGGGTGCTGCCGGGATGGGCGATATCGGCCGGCTGTTTCCAGACTCTGATCCGGCCTACAAAGACATCTCCAGCCTTCTCCTGCTCGAGCAAGTCGGAGCGCGATTGGCCGAGGCGGGAGCACGCATCGTCAACATAGACGTCGTCGTCATCGCCCAAACACCGAAGCTGCAACCACATATTTCCGTCATGGAATCGACGCTCGCCCGTCATCTGGCTATTTCACCCCAGCACATCTCCATCAAGGCCACGACGACCGAAGGGCTGGGGTTCGTTGGGCGAGAGGAGGGGATCGCGGCGCAAGCCGTGGCCTCGATCATGCTGTGACCGCTGAAGCGGATCGCTGAAGCGGATCGCTGAAGCGGGCGAATAGAATGAGGGCGCCTGCATGCAGGATTGGGTGAGCGGCCTGGTCGAGGAAGTCTCCCATTGGGATCCACTGTGGGGGTACCTGGCCGTGGCTTTGAGTGCGTTCCTCGAGAATGTGATTCCGCCGGTTCCCGGAGATACCGTCGTCGTCTTCAGCGCCTATCTCGTGGGACGGGGGCTCCTTCACTGGGCCCCTGTCTATGGGGCCACGTGCGTCGGAGGAACGGCCGGTTTCATGCTGATGTATCACATCGGTCGGACTGGGGGAAGGGCGTTGGTTGGACGCTCCGGTAACCGCCTGTTTGGCCAGGAGCAACTGGGCAGAGCCGAGGCCTGGCTCGAACGCTATGGCTCTTGGTTGATCCTGGCCAACCGGTTCTTGAGTGGCGTGCGCTCGGTGATCGCTCTGGCGGCAGGTTTGGGGAACCTGTCATGGTCGCGAGTGGCCCTGCTGGGAGGCATCAGCATGGCCCTGTGGAATGGAGCCCTGTTGTATGCAGGGATGCTTGTGGGCAAGAATTGGGAGTCGGTGATCGAGGTCTTGGGGCAGTACAATCAGGTGGCGGTTGGAATCGTGATTGTGGTGCTGTTGGGCCTGGTGTTACGGGGATGGCGCCAGCGCCGGTCTTGACCTTAGTATCTGCAGCACTTAGTTTTAGCGCTTCGCCATTTTTACAGAGCTAGCTTGTTCGGCCGGTTGGTCGTAGCGCCGAAGGAACAATCAGAATGAACCAGCAGAATGAACCAGACGGGTTGATGAAAGTCGATGAGTGAATCGCAGAAAACATATTCTCCTTCAGGTAAGGATATCGACCGCCAGTGGTTCCTCGTCGATGCTGATGACAAGGTGCTGGGGCGTCTTGCCACTGAAATCGCACGAGTATTGAAGGGGAAGCACAAGCCGGTCTACACCCCCCATTTGGATATGGGTGACCACGTCATCGTCATCAATGCGCAGCGTGTGCGTGTTACGGGCAAGAAAGCCGAGCAGAAGGTCTATTACCGTCATACCGGTTATCCGGGTGGAATCAAGAGCACGCCGTTCAGTCGCATGATTAAAGAACATCCGGACAGGGTACTGAAGAAAGCAGTCTGGGGCATGTTGCCGCACAATGCTCTTGGTCGCAGGATGCTGAAGAAGCTCAAGGTGTATGCCGGTGCGGATCATCGTCATTCGGCGCAGCAACCACAGGCTCTGGATCTGTGAGTACGAGCTACATTCTCATGATCGTAAAACCAATCGCGAAACCCTAAGAGCATTTACTTATGCCAGCTGAAAGATTCGAAGCTACGGGCCGCCGAAAGACTTCCGTGGCGCGCGTGCGCATGACGCCGGGTGCCGGTGAGATCATAGTCAACGGGCGCACTCTGAAGGAGTACGTACGCAGAGATTCGCTCGAGATGGTCATCATGCAACCGCTGCAGCTGACCGAATCGGCCGAGCGGTTCGACATCGACATCAGTACTCGTGGCGGAGGCTTGCGTGGTCAGGCCGGTGCAGCTTGTCTTGGCATTGCCCGAGCTCTGGTGTTATACGATCCAACAGTGCGCACGACATTGAAAAAGGCCGGCTTTTTGACCCGCGATCCGCGAGAGAAGGAGCGCAAGAAATACGGTCTGGCCGGCGCCCGGAAGCGCTTCCAGTTTTCTAAGCGCTGACGCTACGTAGATTTCAAGCACACTACAATCGGCTCCAGGTTGCATCGGAGCCGATTGTGCTAGTTAGTATCCGACGCCGAGGTTCGCAGGAACACCCTCGGCGATTTCACACGCCCTTTGGACGCACGCGGCGGTGTCCGGCGTAGTTGCCGACGGCAATTAGGCTTGGATTCGCGTGGGGAGACAAGCCATGGGCGGAGGACGAACCGCAACGGTCACAGGAGCACCTAAAGAATGGCGGAAATCGCAGTAAGCGATCTACTCGAGGCCGGTACCCACTTCGGGCACCAGACCAGCAGATGGAATCCGAAGATGAGACCATACATCTTCGCGGAGCGCAACGGGATCCACATCATCGATCTGCAAAAGACGATGAAGGAGATGGAAGCGGCCCGGCAGGTCGTCACCGATACTGTGCGAGCAGGCAAATCGGTTCTGTTCGTGGGCACGAAGAAGCAGGCGGTCGAGCTCGTCAAATCGGAGGCCGAGCGCTGCGGTCAGTATTACGTGACTGAACGCTGGCTGGGAGGGATGTTGACTAACTGGCAGACCATCCGCCAGAACATCCGCCACCTCGATCACCTGGATACCATCGCCACGGATGGTACCTACGAGAAGCTCAAGAAGAAGGAAGTCCTGCTCCTGGAAAAGGAGCGAGCCCGGATGAATCGGGTGTTGGGTGGCATTCGCAAGATGACGACTCTTCCCGGGCTGATCTACATTGTCGACATCAAGAAGGAGCATCTGGCGATTGCCGAGGCGAGCAAGTTGGGTGTGGCATCCGTCGCGCTCGTTGACACCAATTGTGACCCCGACTTGGTTACCTATCCGATTCCAGGAAACGACGATGCGATTCGCTCCATCGAATTGATGACGAAATTGGTTGCAGATGCGGTCATCGAGGGTGGTGCTGCAGCCGAAAAGCAGCTTGGAGAATTAGACGACGAGCAAGTCGGTGCCCCGGGAGCGGAAGCCGCTCCGGTGGCAGCTCCCGCGGCGGCGGAAGCTGTGGCGTCGGCAGCAGTGCCCACCGAAACAACACAGAATTAGGCGGAAGGGGAGATGGTTGAAATAACGGCAGCCGCGGTTCGCGATCTCAGGGAGCGAACCGGGATCGGCATGATGGACTGTAAGAAAGCCCTGAAGGAAACAGACGGCGACATGGAACAAGCCGTCGATTATCTGCGCAAGCAGGGGATGGCCGCCGTCGAAAAGCGTGCCGGGCGCGATGCCAAGGAAGGGGTGATCAGCTCTTACATCCATGCCGGTAGTCGCCTCGGGGTATTGATCGAGGTTAACTGTGAAACCGACTTTGTCGCGCGCACCGATGATTTTCAAGAGATGGCCAAGGATGTAGCCATGCACATCGCTGCGGAGCGTCCGGTCGCCGTCAGCCGCGATGATCTCGACGCAGAGGCCATCGAACGTGAGCGTTCGATCTATCTGGAGCAGGCCAACAATGAGGGCAAGCCTGATCACATAGCCGAGAAAATTGTCCAGGGGCGTCTGGACAAGTACTTTCAGGATGTATGCCTGATGGAGCAGGCCTTCGTCAAGAATCCGGATCAGACGATCGAGGAACTCGTCACCGAGATGACAGCCAAGGTCGGAGAGAAAATCTCGATAAGTCGGTTTGCCTGCTTTCGCTTGGGAGAGCGCGACTGATTTCGCGGAGACAGATCCTTGCTTGAGGAGATCTTCGAGGAAGTCAAAGAGGCTATGACGCGGGCGCTGGATGCAATGCGTCGCGATCTGTCTGGCATACGCACAGGTCGAGCTTCCGCTACGCTCCTGGACGGTATCCGTGTCGACTACTACGGAACACCAACTCCACTCAATCAGCTGGCGACGGTTTCTGTCCCCGAGGCGCGTTTGATTGTTATCAAGCCGTACGAACAGGGGCTGATTGCCGACATAGAAAAGGCCGTTATCGCTGACGCCAGTCTGGGTCTCAATCCTTCGAATGACGGCAGTATCATACGCCTCCCGATTCCGGAGTTGACGGAGGAACGTCGCCGGGAGTTGACGAAAGTCGCTCGCCACCGCTCGGAAGACGCCAAGGTCTCAGTGCGGCAGGCCAGGCGGGACGGGCTGGATTTTGTCGACGAGGCGAAAAAGGAGGGCGAAATCTCGGAAGATGACGCCCGGCATGCGCACGATCATATTCAAAAAACGACCGATGAGTTTATCGCCCAGGTTGACGACATCAGCACACACAAAGAGAAGGAGATAATGGAAGTCTGAATTCTGGAGCAGGTGTGGTGGGGGAGAGGTCATTCCAACCGGAAGCTGTGGGTTCGGTTGGTTTTTTTGTGCCTACCCTCAACTACCTCGATCTGCCTTTGGGCTTAGTCTTGGAGGAGGACTCGGCGATCTTGTTCAGTAGTCCGTTTATACGGTCCTGGCGATCGCGCCGAGGTTCGACGTCGGCTGCCTCGTGACGCTGAGTCGTCTCGGCGACGTCGCCAACGGCGCCGGATTGGTCCGACATCTCCCGAGCAAGAAGCTGCGACAAGGCGTGCTCCTGGATGGCAATTTTGTGACGCTGCAGATGCGCCAGATCCTGGCTGTTGAGGATGTGGGCATGCCTGTCCATCATGGCCACATGCAACTCATCCAACGCCCGGTCGGCATCGAAGCGGGCGGGAGCCAGCATCTCGTCGTCGTACCGGATGAGTTCGGATGCACGCTGCTCGATCTCCTCACCGAGCAGCCGGCTGCGTCCCCGGTGCAGTCGTAACTGGATTCGATCTCTCTTCTGCAGGCGCCAATGGGCGATGGCCAGCGCTGCGGGGATCGCCACTGAAACGAGCACGAGGACAATAATCAAGGTTGTCACGCGATCAGAGCCAATTCACAGAGGGTGGCAGAGACGGGCCGCGAAAACTTGCGGGATCACGATGAATAATCGAAAATTAATACCGTATACATTGAATCGGCAAGCGCCATTCCCTCTCCCTTCTCCTGCCAGAGCCAAGACATGGCATCGGAAAATGACGATCTCGTAACGAAGTTGCAGACCGAGATCGCCCGTCTCAAGGACGAAAACCAGAAACTCAAGGCGAACAACCGGCGCTGGATGCGCATCGCCGGAACTGATTCGCTGACCGGGTTGCCGAACAAGGTCTACTTCACTACTGCTTTGTTGCCGCAGGCGGTAAGTCACGCCAATGAAGAGAACGAGCATCTGGGGTGCGTTATGCTGGCGCCCGATAATCTTGGAGAGATCAACAAAAAATTTGGCCGCGCGGGTGGCGACGACATTGTCAAGGAAGTGGCGAAATTTCTGAAAGAAAATGTCGAAGAGGGAGAAAAGGTCGTTCATATAGACGGTGCGAATTTCGTCCTCATCATACCTGACGCCGATCCGTCTCGAGCTAAACGCAGAAGTCTTACTCTCAGGGCTCGCGTCCTCAACGCCCAGTTCGAGTGCGGCGGCACCCATGTGCCGATCACTCTGAGCCTTGGTGTCGTCAGCCGAGCTCCAACGGAGGACGGCGACGGGAACCTCAAGGAGACTGTCGATCAATTCCTTTCGCGGCTGGAAGCGGCCCTCGATCAGGCCAAGCAGTTAGGCGGAGATCGACCATACGACGACCCCGAAGTCAATTTCTGAGGCGTTCTCCCTCTGCGATCCTCCCTCCGCATCGCCGCGTGCCGTTCCTGAAGCAGCTCATACTCCGTTCATCCGCCTGACATGATTCTGGATATACTCGTCTCGATGCGGCCGCGCCAGTGGGTGAAGAACGCCTTTGTGTTGGCGGCTCTCGTTTTCTCTAAGCATCTGTTCGAATGGTCGTACCTGCTCCCCACCTTGATAGCCGTTGGTTGTTTCCTGGTGGTTAGCTGTGCGGTGTACCTGCTCAACGACATCCTGGATGTTGAGAGAGATCGCCTGCATCCGCAAAAGCGCACCAGGCCGCTGGCGGCTGGTCGGATTCCGGTAGCGGTTGCGACGATCGTTTCAATTCTGCTGTTTGCTGCCGGCATCGGGGCTTCCTATGTGGCGTCCCCGCGACTCGGTCACGTCGTCGCCCTGTACTGTGCCCTCAACGTCATCTATTCCGGCTGGCTAAAGCGATTCGTCCTCATCGACGTCCTCATCGTCGCCTTCGGCTTTTTACTTCGTGCCATGGGCGGCGCAGTCGTTATCGATGTCTACATCTCGACCTGGTTCATTCTGTGTTCCTTCACCCTGGCTCTCTTTCTAGCGACCGTCAAACGCAGGCAGGAGCTGGTCAAACTCGACGACGGTGCGAGTACCCACAGGGAGAGCCTGGAGCAATACAGCTTAGCGTATCTCGATCAGGTGATTTCCGTGCTGACGTCGGCGACGTTGGTGTGTTATGCCTTGTACGCCATGGGTGTCGGAGAAGATGGCGCCAATCTGTCTCGAGACATGCAGTGGACGATCCCCTTCGTTCTATACGGAATCCTGCGATATCTCTACGTGGTTTATCGCCAGCAGGGCGGAGAGAGCCCGACGGTCGTGATCTGGAATGACCGGCCGCTGCAGGTCACCGTCGTACTCTGGGTCCTCACCAGTGTGCTCATTCTGTATGTGTTGTAACGCGGTCCGTCGTGTGAGATTACCAGCACCTTGATCCGAGGAATGTTGCCAATCCGTCTGTCGTCGATAGGTTTTATCGCGCTGATGACCCAGGCAGCTGCCAGTCCCGACTTGCACCACTTGCAGGCCTTCGAGGGGCTGAGGGTTGCCCGGATAGAGCTCGAAGGCAACCGGATAACCAAGGACCATGTCATTCGGCGCGAACTGCGCACCGAAATTGGGTGGCCGTTGAGCCTGAGCGATTTTGCGGCTGACCTTCAGCGTCTCGACAATCTCGACATTTTCAGTTCAGTCAAGGTAACCGGCTATGCTCGCGATGGGGGTGTCGAGCTTGTCCTGCTGCTGCGCGAGTTGCCGTTTGCCGTTCCCTACATCAGCTATGACATCACCGATGAGGATGGGCTATCTCTCGGTCCGGCACTGAAATCCGTGAACATGTTCGGGCGAGATGTCTTCGTCGCGGGGTACCTTCTGTACGGTGGGCGCACCTTGTACTTACTCGATCTCAGCGCCCCGTGGGTAGCGGGCAACCATGTCTCATTTGATCTGGATCTTTCCCGGGTCGAACGAGAGAACGAGTTAGACGGCTTTCAGGAAATCTCGTACGAAATTTCGCCACGGATAGGGTCCTACGTAGGAGATCATGGCCGGGCCGCCGTGAGCATGAGCTACATGCGGGTGGAAGCTGATCTACCAGGGCACACCCTCTCCACGTCAAATCGCGACCATCTGGTGCGTCTGGGAGGGAGTCTGGGGTACGACACGCGGGACTCTTGGGGCAATCCGCACGTTGGTTGGCAGAACGAGATTGAGTTCTCGCAGACCGGCGGTGTGTTGCCTGGCGACGGGGATTTTTGGACCACGCATGTCGACGTGCGCCGGTTCCAACCGGCTGGACGCGATCGAACCATCGTGTTGGGTTGGTTGTTGTCCCTGCAACAAGAGGCCGGCAGGGACAATGTTCCCGAGTACATGGATTATCGCCTTGGGGGAGCCAATTCGATTCGCGGTTTCGAAGTCAGTGAGTTGGGCCGCACCCTCAGAGGGCGAAATCAGCTGTTGGCGACGTTCGAATTCCGGGGTCCGCTGTTGCCGGTGCGCGAGTACGAACTGTTGAATCAGACGGCAGACCTTGGTTTGGCCTGGGCCCTATTCGCCGACAGTGGCCTCGCCTGGAACAGCCGGTCGCAGCTGGAGTGGAACCGGGTGGCTACCGGAGCCGGGATTGGCATTCGACTGCTGATGCCCGTCGTCGACATGACGAGACTGGACTTCGCCGTCAGCGAGCACGGTGATTTGCGTGTTCATTTTGCCGTGTTCTCGAAGCTCAAGGCGCAACGCTTTCGCTTCAGGTGAACACACGCACACACAAAGCCATCCCATGTTGCGATTATTTCCTGTGACAGATTATTGTATGGTGGAGCAGAGGGGGATCGAACCCCTGACCTCGGGCTTGCAAAGCCCGCGCTCTCCCAACTGAGCTACTGCCCCACGGATATCTTTGGCGGGTAGGTGGGTGGGTAAATGGAGGCCTGACGCTTGACTTAACCGGATGAGCCTGCCGTGCCTGATGAGGCGTTGGAACCCTCTGTGCCTGGGGCCTCATCCTCTTCTTCGAGGCGCAGGAGGATTGTGGAAGCGATGAACAGGGAAAAGAAGGTAAATCCGAAAATATCAGCCCTGATCCAATCGTAAAATTCACCCACGGCCTCAATCGTGTACCCACCCAGACAGACCAGGTACATAATGATGCTTCCCAGCTGTGTTTTCTCGAGGAACGACTTGCTCTTCGCCCAGGGCATGACCGCCTGCCGAGTAGGTAATGAAGGTGATTTTCAAAGATAGAGCGCACGAGGTGAGTCGTCAATTTGGTGAATGGGCAGAGGGTGATGAGGATGATGACTCTTCCTTGACAGCGACCACCGCGTAAACAGGAATTGCTGCACGCAAAATCTACAGGGTGAATCGCCCCGGGTTTTTCGGAGACTCGGTTAGTTGAGTCCCGCCACCATGGCTTGGGACTCTTGGTGATCGTAATGCAGCTGCTCAAACTCGACGGGAGGGATGTTGCCGATCGGCGCCAGCAGCCGTCGGTTGTTAAACCAGTCCACCCATTCGAGCGTGGCGAATTCGACGTGCTCGAGATTGCGCCAGGGTCCTCGGTGACGGATGACTTCCGTCTTATACAAACCGATGATGGTCTCGGCCAGGGCGTTGTCGTATGAATCGCCAACACTGCCCACAGACGACTCGATACCAGCTTCGAGTAGACGCTCGGTGTAGCGAATCGACAAATATTGGACGCCACGGTCGCTATGATGTACGAGCCAGTCGCTCTCGGGGCGAGCGTACAGGGCTTGCTCCAGGGCATCCAGGGCCAGGTCACTGCGCAGGGTAGTAGCTGCGCGCCAGCCCACGATCATGCGTGAGAAGGCATCGATGACGAAGGCGACGTATACAAAGCCCGTCCAAGTCGCGACGTACGTCAGATCCGCCAGCCACAACTGGTTGGGTCGTTGCGCGCTGAAGTCGCGTTCGACGAGATCGGCAGGCCTCGACTCCGTCCAGTCCACGATCGTCGTCACTTTGAAGGATCGGCCGCGTGTGGCGCCCTGAAGCCCCATCTGGCGCATCAAACGTTCGACGGTGCAGCGGCCGACATCCCAGCCTTCACGGCCGAGCTGGCGCCAGACCTTACGGGCACCGTAGACCTGGAAGTTGTCGTTCCACACCCGCTCGATCTCGTCCCGCAGCAGCGCATCACGACGGACGCGGGGCGGTATGCGAGAGGGATCTGCCTGTCGAGCCTTGTGCTCGTAGTAGGTGGATGGGGCTATCGGCAGGACCCTGCAGATGGGCTCGACCCCGTACTCCCGGCGATACTCATCGACGAAGGCCACCATCACTACGGTCGGCGGTCGAGCTCCGCCTGAGCGAAAAAAGCCGAGGCCTTGCGAAGGATCTCATTCGTACGCCGCAGCTCACGAACCTCGCGTTCCAGATCCTTGATCCGCGCTTGCTCGTCGCTGGTCACACCGTCCCGGCGGCCCGTGTCGACCTCGGTCCGACGTACCCACTTGCGGAGTGTCTCCGCAGTACAGCCGATCTTAGCCGCGATCGAGTTGATGGCCGCCCATTCGGAGTTGTACTCACTCTCGTGCTCGAATACCATCCGTACCGCCCGCTCGCGTACCTCTGGGGAATACCTCTTTGAGTTTGCCATGACTCCAATCCTCTCAAGAAATGGAGCCTCCGGCAACCCCGGGGCGATTCAGGATGGTGACATGGTAGAGACAGTAGTCGTGGGCGCGAAACGCACCGCAATCGGAGGTTTTGGTGGTACGCTCAAGTCAGTGGAGGCTTCGACGCTTGGTGGGACGGTGATCGCCGCCACGCTGGCGGAGACTGGTTTACCTGCGTTGGATGTTGACGAGGTAATCATGGGGTGCATCTACCAGGGAGGCGCCGGACCCAACGTAGCCAGACAAGCGGCGGTGCGGGGAGGTCTGCCCTACGAGGTTCCCGCCATGACAGTCAACAAGCTCTGCGGTTCCGGGCTCAAGTCGATCGCCCTCGCAGCTCAGAGCGTGCAATGCGGGGACGCCGAAGTCGTCATTGCCGGTGGCATGGAGAGCATGAGTACGGCGCCTTACGTGGCAAGGTCGGCGCGCTGGGGGGAGCGTATGGGCCATAGTGAGCTCGTCGACACCATGTTGATGGATGGATTGTGGGATTGCTTCTACGATTGCCACATGGGCAAGACGGCGGAGAATCTTGCGGCGAAATATAGCATCGACCGGGAGGAGCAAGATCGTTTCGCGGCCAGAAGTCAGGAATACTATCACGGGGCTCTCGAAAGCGGCGCGTTTACGTCACAGATTGCGCCTGTGGAGGTACCTCAGAGAAAAGGCGAGCCCGTCATCTTCGACACAGATGAACATCCCCGAGCCGATGCGGACAGGGAGAGCCTGGCGAAATTGAAGCCCGCATTCGACAAAGATGGCACCGTGACGGCTGGGAACGCCTCCGGCATCAACGATGCCGCCGCCGTTGCCGTGATCATATCGGAAGCCTCGGCCAAGGCAGCGCAGTTGGATCCTTTCGCCCATGTGAGGGCAACGGCAATCGCTGGAGTGGATCCCATGGTGATGGGCATTGGGCCAGCCCACGCCATTCGTCGGCTGCTCGACAAGACGGGGATAACCCTTGACCAGGTCGGCTTGATAGAGTTGAACGAAGCCTTCGCGGCGCAGACGCTGGCCGTCGGCCGCGAGCTGGATTGGGACGAGGATCGGGTCAACGTCAACGGTGGTGCGATCGCGCTTGGTCATCCGGTCGGGGCCAGTGGCGCTCGCGTCGCCGTTACCCTGGTACACGAAATGCGCCGCCGCGGTGTCCAGTTTGGTATCGCCGCTCTTTGCATCGGAGGCGGTATGGGGATCGCCAGCCTATTCGAGATCTCGTGAGGGCTTAGTCGGACCGCTGGCGACAGCAGGGCGCCGCCGCCACGGCCGACCGGGTTTTTCAGGCTGCTTCCAGAGCGAAGTCCTCTTCTTCGTCTCCTTCCTGTTCAATGATGGTTTCTTCTGCCTCAGACGATGAAGTAGCTCGCTCCAGCACCTGGAGGCTACGGGCTTGAATCTCGAGCAACGAGTGTGGGTTTTCCTCACTGTCTCGCCAGCTGAAGCTATGAAGCCGGCCGCTTACAAGCACCGGACTGCCGCGGTGAAGGCGCTCAGAGGCGAACTCAGCCAGCTGCCTCCAGGCCATAACATTGACGAAGGAGGTTTCCTGGTGCCAGTCGCCGTCGCTGTCTCGATAGGGACGATTGATGGCGACGCGGGTGCTCAAACGAGCTGTTCCGTTGTCCGTGATAGTGAATTCCGGATCCTGCACCAGGCGGCCGGCGACGATGACCTGGTTGATATTGGGCAAGCGTAGATTGGACATGGTACCCTCCATGTGGCTATCGTATATATGATTGACAGACAATGACATAGGCGGCATAGTCTATCGCTCACAGCAGGCCGTCCAGGTCCGACGTCCGGGCTGTCCGAGCACTGCACGCTGTCCAATGCAGGTTTCGTTCCAGGACGCATTAGTTCGCGTAACTCATTGTCTTACAACGCGAACAAAGCTTTATGAAATTCTACGCCTCAACCGAATCCGGGCAGAAATGGTGTCAGAGGTGTAGGAAGAAACACACACACATAAAACACACACACATGCAGCAGGAGAAACTGGCACAGTACTTCACTCCACCGGCGGTTGCCGAGTTCACCTGGAAGCTCTCCCTCGCCATTCTGGGCTGCGAGCGGGTTGTCAGGGCAATCGATCCGGCGGCAGGCCAGGGCGTGTTTCTGGATGTCGGCTTGTCAAACGGTTGGTTGGAGCCGGGCGGTGCCTATGGTATCGAACTCGATTCTCGTCTCAAGCCAACCGGAATGGCGGAGAGGGATTCGGCGTTTCGCACAGGAGACGGTCTCTGTGGGGCATTCCCGGGCGTACGCGCCGGCAGCTTCGATCTGGTCATCGGAAATCCGCCATTCGGAACGGTGGCTCGTGTGCTGCCGCCTCTGGCACTCAAGCGTCTGGAGCGTTTGAGGGGATCCAAGTTCAGTATCGGAACCATGCCTGGAGCCAGCCAGCGAAGGCCTGTCAGTAAATTGCGGATCGAGCATCTGTTCCTCGAGCGTGCCTTGGAACTGGTACGCGAGGGAGGCGTGATCGCATTGATCCTGCCAGAGGGATTTCTCGCTAATGTGCGTTACCAGTCAGTCAGGAACTGGGTTCTCGAGCGCGCTGAACTTCAAGCCGTCGTCGGTTTGCCGGAACGAACCTTCCGTCGCCCAGGTCTGAGTGCCTTGACCAGTGTCGTCGTCGTGCGCAAACGGTTTGTTGGCGGAGATGAAGACAGTGGCAAGTCGCATGTTTTCATGGCTGGCCGCGATGCTGATCCTTCGATGAACAAAGGACAGAGTGAGCAAGACGCGGAGATCTCAAGGCTCACTCGCGCTGTGGCCATGCAGGCGAGAAAACGGACCGATGTGGCCAACGGTGATACCCTGCAGGTGCCCGCAAGGGAACTGGCGGGGAGACGATGGGATGTTACCTATTGGCGCGGAGTCGTGTCGAAGACGCTCTCATCCGTAAGTCGTTTCCCGGAGGCCGCGCTCGGAGACTTCATTCACCACCTTACCTACGGACCGATCGTAACCGGCGAGCCTCCTCCTGAGCATGTCGTTGCGGGCATTCCGGTCATACGGCAGGCTGATTTCTCGGAGACCGGTCTGTGCTTGAGCAAGGTTTTGCGGGTAAACCCGGGCTCAAGGCACGACCCAATGCGCAGCAGAGTGCGCACCGGTGATCTACTGCTGCCGCGTTCTGGAGTCGGGTCATTGGGGCGCAACAGGATGGCCGTGTACATGAACGCGCGCTCCGCCAACGTCGGCTGCTTCGTTGACTTGATCCGCCTCCGGGACGTCAATCCATTCTATGTATGGATGCTGCTGCGTAGCGAGCCGGGTTGGGCGCAGATCCGCAGTCTGATCAATGGAGTTGGTACCCCCAATATCAACTTTACTGAGATCCGCTCGTTGCGGATTCCGCTGATTCCCGTGCAGGAGCAAACCATTATCGAGGAGCGCTATCGCGCGGCTGTATGGCCACTTCACCGCCAGGGCGTTCGACGGCCGGCGCTGCGGGAGCGGGCGTGGAGCAACTTTCAGAGAATTCGCTCGGATCTGGAAGCCTATCTCGCGGGATGGTCGAAAACACTTTCTGACTGAGGCAGAGCCTGTGAACCGGCTTTTCGAACCCCGCCGCCGAGTTTGTCGGTCGTCGTCACCTTGATTACATTTGCTTGACAATTCCAGCTGTTACAATCGGTTACGACGATCACCCGCATCGATGGAGAGGGCTACATCCGGCCTCAACCATCCTGTTTTCGATTCTGGCATGCTCTCACCTATGGACGCTACTGCCCAAAGCAACAGGCTGATTTCACAGGTCAGTCCGTACCTGCTGCAGCATGCCCATAATCCAGTCGACTGGTACCCGTGGGGCGAGGAGGCCCTGGAGCGCGCGCGCCGGGAGGATCGCCCCATCCTGCTGTCGGTCGGGTACTCCGCCTGTCATTGGTGCCATGTGATGGAGCGTGAGTCGTTCGAGAACCCGGCAATAGCCGCGACCATGAACGAGCACTTCGTGAACATCAAGGTCGACAGGGAGGAGCGTCCGGATCTCGACGAGATCTACATGATGGCGGTCCAGGCCATGAGTGGCAGTGGCGGTTGGCCGATGACAGTTTTTCTCACGCCGGATCTGCAGCCTTTCTACGGAGGAACCTACTACCCGCCGGAAGACCGGCAGGGTCATCCCGGGTTTCCGACCGTGTTGAAGGCTGTGAGTGAACTCTTCAGGTCGCGACGTGACAATGTGGATGAACAGGCTGGGCGGTTGTTGGATTTCCTGCAACAGAACGCACAGTTGCTGTCGGCTCAAGGTGAGGCAACGGCCCTGCCGCCCGCCGCCGAGGTGTTGGCCAGTATCACCGACCAACTCAAGGGCTCATACGACTCCCGTCACGGAGGGTTTGCCTCCACGGGGCCGAAGTTTCCCGGCAGCATGAACCTGTCCGTGCTGTTGCGGCAGTACCGGCATAGCGGCGATGTCCAGTTGCTGGAGATGGCCGAGCACACCCTCACGAGCATGGCGCGTGGTGGAATGTTCGATCACCTGGGAGGTGGTTTTCACCGCTATTCCGTTGACGAACGCTGGTTGGTGCCACACTTCGAGAAGATGCTCTACGACAACGCACTGCTGGTGTGGGTATATCTGGAAGCGTTTCAAGTGACCGGCGAGACCAAGCTGTATGGCGATGTCGTAGAGGCCACACTCGGTTACGTGATGCGTGAGATGACGAGTCCGCACGGCGGATATTACTCAACCCAGGATGCGGACAGCGAAGGGGAAGAGGGCAAGTTTTTTGTCTGGAAACTCCAGGAATTCGAAGAGGTGCTCGGGCGCGAACGCTCGCAGCTGCTGTGCCAATATTTCGATGTGACGGAGGACGGTAATTTCGAGGGTGGGACCAGCATTCTTCACGTGGATGTTCCCATTCCCGAACTGGCCAGATCGCTGGGTATCGACGAGACGGAGCTGGCGCGCGCTGTCGCCGAAGGGAAAGAGAAGCTGTTCAAGATGCGCGAATCCAGAGTGCACCCCGGGCGGGACGAGAAGATCCTGGTCGCGTGGAATGGACTCATGATCAGCTCCATGGCGCGGGCCTCCAGCGTGCTGGGTATTTCCGTCTACATCGAGTCGGCCAGTGCAGCCGCTCTGTTCGTCCTTGAGCACATGTACGACGACAAGACGCTGATGCATGCCTGGAAGGCTGACGCCGGACCTGCTGGTATTCGGGGTTACCAGGATGATTATGCCTGTATGGCCAACGGCCTCATCGACCTGTTCGAGGCCACCTTCGACCCGCAATGGTTGGAAGCTGCTCTCGAGCTGACGGAGGTCATGGTGGAGTTGTTTTGGGATGCGGAGGATGGTGGTTTTTTCTATACCGAAGCTGACGCCGGCGACGTCATCGTGCGCACCAGGAATCCCTTCGATAACGCCACCCCTTCGGGTAATTCCGTCGCCGCCCTGGTCCTGGTCCGGCTCGCAGCCCTGACTGAAAAAGCCCGATACCGGAAGCTGGCCGAGAGCACGTTGCTGCTGTTCAGCGAGCTGTTGCGGCAGTCACCTTCCGCCTGTTGTCAGATGGCGGCCGCTCTTGATCATCATGACGATGAGAAGCTCGAGATTGTCGTCGTTGGTTCATTGACCGATCGCCAGCCCCTGTACCACGAGCTACACAGAACGTTCTTGCCGAACAAGGTAGTCGCAGGCTGGGAACCTCGGAGTGCTGAGCGTTGGTCTGGCGCGTCAGCGTGGCCCGCCGAAGAGGCCAGCGAGTTGGTGCCACTGTTGCAGGGCAGGTTGGAATACGCGCGAGAGCAGGCCGCAGCTTTCGTGTGCCGCGATTCGGTCTGTCTCGCACCCGTAAACGACCCGGTCGAGCTGAGAGCGAGTCTCGAGGTGTCGGGGTCAGGAAATGCAATGCCAATATGACGGATACAAATCAGAGTTCGGTTACAGCGAAGGCCCAGGAAAAAGCCCTGATTGGGACTTTGCAGCAGGTAGCAGCCTTCTCCAAGCTGTCGACCAAGCACATGCAAGTCATGCGGAAAGCGGTCAAACCGCTGCCGTTGACAGCGGACCAGACGTTGTTCGAACAGGGGGATGAGGCCGCCGGTCTTTTCGTGCTCATGAAGGGTGCTCTTTCCGTGCGACGCGACGGCATCGAAGTCAGTACCATCGACCCCGTGGCCGCGGTCGGTGAGCGCTCGGTGTTGACGGGCGATCCACATGATGAACAGGTGATCAGTACCACTGCGGGGCTTGCTCTGCGCATCCCACAAGCCGTGTTCGTGGCGCTTTTCGACAGGGAACAGGAACTGTTCAATCGAATGAGTCGCGGCATCGTCGAGGAGCTGTGTGAAGAACTGAATCGCACCAACCTCGATCAAAGTCAGCTGGCCGCCAGGCGCGCCGAGTTGAGCAAGTTGATGGAGGAAGCGGAGCATGAGCTCAACGATGCCCGCATGATTCACAGTATGCGAGGTTGAGGGCGAGACGAGAGGTTATCCAATGTCAAAGGCTGCGAACGCCACTAACTCTGCTGAAGCAGGGGAGTGCCCGCGGGCACGAACCGATGTGTTGTACCGTGAACTCGCGGATGGGGGGTTGATCTACGACAGCACCAGCAAGCAGGTCCATCACCTCAACCAGACTGCGGCGCTGGTATGGCGTGGCTGTCAGCGAGGTGCTGAGATTGGAGCGATGGTTGAGGAGTTGATGGGAAGCTATTCAATCGATGAGCAGACGGTTCTAGCTGACGTCGAGGAGACCCTGCAACGCCTGAGTGACGGTGGTCTGCTGGTGACACCGGCCGCCGGTGAGATACAACCTTCATGACAGTGTCGGACCTGTTGTTGCGAAGTACATCCGGGTACCCGGCAGAACTGGCACATGCCGATCCTCAGACCTGGGCGAGCCTCGTCGATCTGGCTCGATTCGAGGGTCTTGAGGGGTTGCTCTATTGTCGGTGCCTGGAGGCAGATACTGAGATCCCCTCACGATACCTGCCACAGCTTCAGCGGTCCTATCGGCGTGTGGCCGAGCGCAATTGCAGGGCTCTGGCGACGCTTCAAGGGCTGCTCGAGGCTGCCACCTCGAATGGCCTGGATCTCCTGCTCCTTCCCGGTGCTTCGCTGTTGCCTCTCTACCCGGATGAGGGATGCCGCCCGATGGACGACATCGACCTGCTTGTTCGGTCCGGGCAACTGGAGGCGGTTTGCTCCCTCCTGTGCGCGCACGGGTTTGAGTCGGCTCAGCGACATGACGGGCTGTTCACGGGGGATGGTTTGACGCTGGATCTTCACACTGATCTGGTCAACGGAGACCGTATTCAGGCGCGCAGTAATGCCGTACGCATGGACATGAGTGAGGTCTGGCAGAATGCCCGGATGCACTCGGCGCCGGGATTCACTGCCCTGGTATTGGGTGTGGAAGAGGCGATCCTCTACACAGCCCTGCATTCCCTGCGGCACAGCTTTCGGCGACTCACCTGGTTTGTCGATTTTCACCTGCTCATGAAAGCCCGGCCCGACTGGCAGGCGGTCGAGCGTAAGGCATTGCAGTGCAACTCGACGAAGTCCATTCACTATTGCCTTCATTACCTCGAGGACCACCTGTCGCACCCCGTGTCTGGAGCGCCGACAACGGCTGATCTTCCGAGGCTTGGGTTGGCGGAGAGCTTCCTGCTTGGGCGTCTGTCAGCCACCCGGCCCGAATCGGAGTGGGGTGAAATCCTCTGGTCGTTCAGTTGCGATGGCATGGCGGCCAAGGCGTCGTTCCTCTGGGAGTTTCTGTTTCCCAGACCGGACGTCCTGATGCAGGTTTTCCCCCGCATTCCCCGTGTACTCATACCTTTGGCTTACGGACTGCGGGCTCTTCAGCTGCTGCTGCGCGGTTCTCGGCAGCTGGGCATGCTGGCAAAGTCAGGTTAATGCACCCAACGTGAGACCTATGTGGCATTCGACTATTGTAGCGGCAATCGGACTGTTCCTCAGTGCCTGTGGCTCGTCATTGCCGTCGGTGACCACAGCACAGGCGCCGCCGCCGACGGTGCCGAGACTCTTTGAGACTCCACCGGAAGATCCGCAACGACAATCCTATACAGAGCGCTCCGGTTTTCCCGAATACGTCATGGGCCCGGGAGATGAATTGGAGATTACGCTCCGCGACATAGACGTGACCAGTGAAACCGTGACTGTTCGTCCAGACGGCAATGTCTCTTTTGGATTGGTCGAGAACGTTCAAGCAGCCGGTCTGACACCAACGGAACTGGACGATCTGCTGAGCCGTGAGTTGAGTCGTTTTCTGCGGAATCCAAAAATCGACGTGGACGTCCTCGAGCACAAAAGCAAGATCGTCTCCTTGCTGGGCGCGGTTCAGACCTTGGATCGTGGTGTGAAGCAGTCCGGTCAGGGACGCTATTCGCTCAAGACGAAGACGACCGTTCTCGATTTGATTCTTGTGGCTGGAGGTAGCAGTCCCGAGGCCCAGCTGAACGAGGTCCAGCTGATACGCGGAGGCCGCACGTATGAATTGGACATCCAAAAGGTCCTGAACACGGGAAACAAAGAACACAACGTCGTTCTCCAGGGCGATGACATCCTCATCGTGCGCGGCACGAATCTGCGCAGCAAGAAGGTGGTGATACTGGGCGAGGTGGAGCGGCCCAACGTCTACATGTTTCCGGAGAATGCGCGTATTCTCGAGGCCGTCAGTCAGGCAGGGGGATTGACGCCGAACGCCCTGCGGGATGACGTGCGGCTGATACGCGTGGATGACGGCGTGACCAAGATGTACCGAATGGATCTGGCCAGACTGGTCGGACGCGGCGACTTCGAACAGAATATCGCCCTGCGGAACGACGATATCGTATACGTGCCGCGCAGCTTCATCGGAGACGTCAACGATGTGATCACCAAGATCGAGCCCCTGCTGGGCATACTGTTGCTGCCGGCGACCTACCGGGATCTCTACACGACAGGTGGTGGTCTGCGCCTGGATACCGGCGAAGCGACGGGATCGGGCGACTTCATTCGCACTCTTCCAGGGACAGCTGGAAAAACGACGGAGGAGGGTTCGTCAGAAGATGGGGACGCTGACGGAGGGTCCGATTGACGGAGGCCCAGCATTCACTGACCGTCGATTCGATTCTGGGTACCATCGGCCATACGCCGATGGTGCGTTTTACGCGGATGCTGCCAGCCAGCGGGTGTTCGATTCTGGGTAAGCTGGAGGCGCTCAACCCCGCGGGTAGCGTCAAGGACCGGGTCGGCATCAGCATGATCCGCTCCGCCGAGAGCATGGGTGCGCTCAAGCCCGGCATGGTCATCGTCGAGCCAACCAGCGGCAATACAGGCATCGCGCTGGCCATGGCCGCCGCCGCGCTCGGTTATGAGCTGGTGCTGACGATGCCAGACAGCATGAGCGCCGAGCGCATTTCAGTGATGGCGGCCTATGGTGCCCGCATCATCCTGACCCCGGGAGTCGATGACATGGCGGGGGCGATCAGCCAGGCACAGCAGATCAAGGACGCGGATCCGGCGGGCACCTTCATGCCACAGCAATTTCGCAATACTTCCAATCCTCAGGTCCATCGAGAAACGACGGCTCGCGAAATCCTCCAGGCGACGGACGGACGAGTCGACGCCTTTGTCGCGGGTGTGGGTACAGGAGGTACCATCACGGGCGTGGGTGGCGTGCTCAAGCAGGAAGTGACCGGTATTCGCATCGTCGCGGTGGAGCCGGCGCGCTCGCCGGTGCTGTCAGGAGGTGAGCCCGGGTTGCACGGCATCCAGGGCATCGGTGCTGGCTTCGTTCCTGAGGTGTTGGAGACTGAGGTGATCGATGAGATCGTGACGGTCGAAGACGAGGAAGCCTTCGAATGCACACGGCGACTCGCTCGTGAGGAAGGTCTGTTGCTGGGCCCTTCGTCCGGGGCGAACATGGTGGCCTCACTGAGGATCGGTGAGGCCTTGGCCGCCGATGCGTGTTTGGTGACTGTTCTCTGCGATACCGGTTTTCGCTATTTCAGCGTTGACGGCCTGGCGTCCTAAGCTGACTGCATCCTGCAGTCAGTCAATCACCTCACGTACATGATTTTTGCAGTGGCGCGTGCATGGGCTGCACGCAACAGAAGTATGTAGGTCCCGGAAGCCACCGTGTTATCGCCGTCATCCTTGCCATCCCAGACCACCTTGTGTGGACCCGGCTGGACCAATCCGCTAACGAGCGTCTTCACCCGCTGTCCGAGCATGTCGTAGACGAGCATGGACGCTGGTTCACCGGATCCTGCCGTCTGCTCGGGGATCGTGAACGGTATCTGGATCGCGGAGTTGAAGGGATTGGGGAACGGCTGGATCAGTGAAAAGTCACTCGGTAGCGGTGGTTCCAGGACTGCGGTGGGCAGGTCTTCTTCGAAGCTGGGCGGGTCGATGATGGCAATCCCACGGGGTTGTCCACTGATCTTGTAGGATCCGATGATCTCGTCCAACGCTGTGTCGACGAGGTGAATCTGGTCCGATTCGGCACTCGTCACCATCATGGTTGTGCCATCGGGGGAGAACGAGACGCCTCGCGGGTTGTCTCCGATGGTTATGCTGGTAAGGATTCCGAGCTCGACGGCATCGACTACGACGACCGCGTTGTCGAGATGCCCGGTCACGTACAGCTTGCGGCCGTCGGGGGTTACACCGATGGCAAAGCTGCCGGTGAGAGGCAGGTCCAGCAAGCCTGTCAGCTGCATGCTCTGGGTGTCGAAGACGGCGAGCTGTGGTGTCGTGAAACTGGTCGAATACAGGGTGCGCTCGTCCGGGCTTACGGCCAGAGAGCGGGGCGAGTCTGGACCCGGCACGCGGGCGATGACGCCGCCATCGAGATCGAGCGAGATGATTTCGTTCGTGCCCATGTCGGACACAAAAACCCTCTCAGATGTCGCGGCCACGCCGAAGGGGCCGTCTTCCAGATCGGGAACAACGATTTCCCGTGTTTGCAGTGTCTGGACATCGAGGGTTGTCAGAACGGAGGCGTCGGAATTGGCGATGTAGACGACGCTCCCATCGGGCGCCTGTGCCAGGTCGAGGGGCTGCGCGGACACATCGATCCTGGCTGAGGTCTGGAACGTGGCGGTCTCCAGAACGGTGATGTCGTTCGAAGCGAGATTGGAAACAAACAACAAGCGGCCGTCGAAGCTGCGCAGGATCTGAATGGGCTCACTGCCGACGGGGATGCGGGCGAGTTCGAGTTCGCTGCCGGTGTCGAACACGCCGACGACGCCGTCGTCGCGCAGTACCGTGAAGGCGAGCGGCAACCCTGAAAGAGAGAGCACGTCAAACCTGAGCCACCGGTCGGCGGAAGTCGGGTAGGAAACCATCGTTCCGTCTTCATTGGTCGCCGAGATTCGGTAGAGCACGCGGCTGTCGATCGATTGGCCGGGGATCTCAGTGGTGTACACGGAGCCGTCATCCATCGATTGCATCCGCAGGGTGCGCTCACCATCACCCGGGGCCCCTTCTATCCTGTACGTCAGCAACACCTCTTGAGCCTGAGTGGCCATCACCTCAACCCGGTACGGTCCAGCGGTGTCGGGTGTACTGTTGGGGATGGCAAGGGGCACGATCGAACCCTCGATGACTTCGAAACCAGTGACAAAATCCACACCGGAGGTCTGTTGTCCCGATTGCACGTCGACGAGAACAGCGAGGGAGGACAGCAACGCATTGTCGTAGTACTCCAGGGGGAAACCGGTGGTGAAATCTTCGAATACGCCCGCGAAGTTTTCATCGGTGATACCGCCTCCAACCGCAGCCAGCTGCAATCGATAACTACCCGGGGTAAGACCGAAGAGGAAGTAGCTTCCGGGATCGCTCAGGTCGGGATAGGCGCCGCTGAGCGTACTGAAGAGCTCTCCGGTCGCGACGTTTTCGGCCGTGACATGGGCACCGAAGACGGCATCGCCACCGCCATCGAACACGGAGCCGGCTATGATCCCGGTGGCCAGGGAAAAACCCGGGCCGGGGTAGAGGTAACTGGTTCCCGCAAGGTCATCGGGTTCCAACGAGCTCGCTTCTCCCGGGCCATCTCCATTGTAAAACGGGTTCATCGTCGGCCTGGTCGCAGCCGATCCCTGAAGCGGAGTGTGGTCGAGGCCAATCAAATGGCCAACTTCGTGTACGGCGACATCCTTGAGGTTGATGGCCCGGCCGCCGACTCCGCTCGTGAATGCGAAGTCGCGACCGTTGAAGATGATGTCGGCGTCGGTAATGAATCCATCCGAGTTGGACTCGATGCGAGTGACGGCGATGACCCCTGAACCCGGTGGTGGATCCAGCCAGGTGCCGAGTTCATCGAAAATCACCAGGTTGCGGCGGTCTGACGAGACCGGCGAACTTCCGCTGGAGATGCCGCCGTCAATCAGCCGGAGCGATGAGGAGTTGACTTCCGTCCAGACTTCGAAACTCTCCTGCAGGATGGAGATGGCGGTTGCGGCCGGAATGTCGTCTGATCCCGTTTCATCGATCAGGTAGGTCACCTCATCGCTTGCCCAGCGCAGCCTGACTACTCCGCCAGAGCGGGTCTGGTAGGTCTGCGCCAGGAAAGCGTCCGCCGCGGTATGGAGACCGAGAATCATCATCAGCACCACGACCATTCTGGAAGACTTCATTGATGTCGAACTAATTGATGTCGAACTATTCATAATCGCGCTGACTCACCGAACCTTCGGTTGACCGAGCGAGTCTGGATCCGGATTCAGGATTGCGCGCACCTGGGATAGGAAATCTTCCAGAGCGATGCCGCCATCCAGCGGATCCAATGCCGCCGCTGCCGGCATTGTGCTCTTGGCGGCACTGGCTCCATCCGTGTTCAATAGTCTGATTCCCGAGAGCCGTCGGAAGACCCTGGCTTCGCCTCGGCCGCGGTCACCGTGTACGGCGAATGCACCCTGGCTCAGTCCGACAGGCCAGGCGTGGCCGGAAGCGTTGTGGCTCGTCAGGAAGAGAACGGTCTCCTCGCCAGGTGTAAAATCCGGCATGCCGGCGAGGCGTTGGATGCGCCCCTCCAGTTCACCTCCGGGTAGGGAGACCTCTATCTGAGCTTGTCCGGGGTCCTCACCTTTGACGATTTCGTTTACAGAGAACTGATATCGCGAATAGATCCGTCCCTCGATGCTGACCACTTTGACCTGCTCACAGGTGCCGACGAAGATGCACGCCGCGTTATCGGAAAGATCCGCCAGACTGAGACGGGCGACTGTCGTGGCCTCGGTAAGGCCTGCGAGCAGGGTGATGGCGATCGTCAGCAGAGGTGTGACGCGACGGCGGACGCAGCTCAAAGTGAGGCGTGTGGCGGCCTTGCAGATGGTCGTCAGCATATACGGAGAGCGATATCCATTAGTTGATGGGAGCTTTCATCCTTCCAAACAGGTTCATCTTAGACGTCAAAGAGTGGGCGAAAGTTGCACGCCAGGTCGTTTAGTCAGATTCAGCGCCAGCACCGGCTGCTACCGCTAGCGCCCTCGCATGGTCTAAAACACCTTGCAAAGGTACGCGCTCCAGGGAGGAGTAGCTTCGTTGACACTCCAAAAGTGGATGTGTATATTCAACCAATCCAGACTGCAAAATAGCAGAACCCCTTGTCAATGCTTAACTTTCGAATGATACAGATCGGCGATTTGGCGGCCCGGGCCGGGGTCTCGACGCGCACGGTTCGATACTATGAAGAGCTGGGGATGATCGTTCCCCAGGAGCGTTCGAACGGCGGTTTTCGGCGCTACGGAGAGGATCAGCTTCGTCGTCTCGAGATTATCCAGAGCCTCAAGGCCCTGGGGTTCGAGCTCGAGCGTATTCGCGAGTTGTTCTGTCTGCGTGACAGCGTCGAAACCGGGTCCGACCTGGCACGTGCCATGATTGGGTTGTTGGAAAGCCAGCAGCAGGAGATTGATGACCGCATCTCTCACTACAGGGATATGAGGGAGCGGGCGACGAGAGGGATAGAGGTCTTGAGGGATTGCCTCTGTTGCCAGGAGAAGGTGTTCGAACGCAATTGCAGCTCTTGTGATGTGTACCAGAAGCAGGAGGACGTGCCCGACCTGATTCAATGCGCGATTTATGATGGTTGAACAGCAGGGTTGAACAAGAGCGGGTAAGGATGGAGTAGATACGATGATAAAGGTAACGGATACGGCAGCGGCAAAAATTCGATCCCTACTGGACGCTGAAGGCGGCGAGAAGGCAGGCTTGCGCTTGGCTGTCACCGGCGGCGGATGTTCCGGTTTTCAGTACAAGCTGGAGTTTGCAGGTACACCGGGCGAACTCGATCAGGTTATCGAGTCCAATGGTGTCAAAGTATTCATCGATCCCAAGAGTAGTCTCTACCTCAGCGGCGTCACATTAAATTTCGACGACGGGCTGATGGGGTCAGGGTTCCAGGTCGAAAATCCGAATGCTCGCACAACCTGTGGCTGCGGCGAGTCCTTCAGTTTCTGAGTCCACTCAGGCTCCGGACCTCCCACTCTATCTAGATAATCTAGCGACGACACCCGTCGATGCTCGGGTGCTCGAGGCGATGTTGCCGTATTTCACCACCCACTTCGGCAATGCCTCGAGCAAGAGCCATTCCTTTGGATGGTCGGCTGCTGCGGCCGTCGACCTGGCTCGACAGCAGGTGGCTGAACTCATCGGTGCCGCTGAGCGGGAAATCGTATTTACGAGTGGAGCGACGGAGGCCAACAACCTGGCGATCAAGGGTGTTGCCGCCTTCCATCGCGAACGAGGAAAACACATAGTCACCTGCGCAACCGAGCATCCCGCCGTGCTGGATTGTTGCACAGCGCTGGAGTCGGAGGGCTTCGAGGTCACGCGCCTCGCCGTGGATCGCCACGGTCGTATCGAGCTCGACGAATTGCGCGATGTCCTCGATGATGGCACCATCCTCGTCAGCATCATGGCGGCCAATAACGAGATCGGTACCATACAACCGATACGGGAGATCGCCTCGCTCGCCAAGGAACGCGGGGCTCTCGTCCATTGTGACGCGGCGCAGGCTGTGGGCAAGATCCTGTTGGATGTCGAGGCGTTGGGGGTGGACTTGATGTCGATATCAGCCCACAAGATGTACGGGCCGAAGGGACAGGGGGCTTTGTTCGTGCGCGGGCGGAACCCGCGGGTGCGTTTGCGGGCGCAGATCGAGGGCGGGGGACAGGAACGGGCGCTGCGATCGGGTACGCTCAACGTTCCCGGGATTGTTGGCCTGGGTGCCGCGTGCGCTCTGGCGACGGCGGAGATGGGAACGGAAGCTGCCCGCATCACGGAATTGCGAGATAATTTGCACGAAGGCCTTGCGCGACGCTTGCGGGATGTACATTTAAACGGACACCCGGAGTACCGATTACCAGGGTGCTTGAATCTGCGCTTGGGTGAAGTGGACGGCGCGCAATTGCTCGTCGGACTGCGCGAACACATCGCCCTCTCGTCCGGTTCAGCCTGTGCCTCCGGCACGTCGGAGCCATCGCATGTATTGCGCGCGATCGGCGTCACCGATTCCGAGGCGTTCTCCTCGGTGCGCTTCGGCCTGGGGCGTTTCACCACACGTCATGAGGTCGAGGGTGCTATCGAACGAGTGGTAGAGGAAATGGGGCGCCAGCATCCCGTTCATGAAGTCGAAGGCGTCAGTCACTGAATCACCAACTGTAAACACCAATGGAAGAGATGGAGGGCAATCGACGATGAGTCTTACATCGAGCCAGCTGCTCGATCGTGTGAAAGCTGAGATAACGGAGATCACTCCCGCAGAGACCCAGCGCGGACTGGAGTCAGGTGCGATCAAGCATCTGGTGGACATACGTGAACGTGACGAAGTCATGGACGGTTACATAGCCGGGGCCTCGTTGATTCCACGCGGTTTCCTCGAACTAAACGTCGAGGAAGATGTGACCATGGACCGAGATGCGCCGATCGTCGTCTACTGCGCTGGTGGCAGTCGCTCAGCCCTGGCGGCCCGTGACTTGGAGTCCATGGGATACACCGATGTCGCATCGATGATCGGGGGCGTCAAGGGGTGGAAGGAGGCCGGCTTCGGCCTCGAGCAGGACGGCCTGCTATCGGACGAAGATCTACAGCGGTACTCACGCCACATCCTCTTGCCGGAAGTCGGAGAAAGTGGTCAGCAGCAATTGTTGAAGGGGAAGGTGTTGCTGGTTGGAGCGGGCGGCTTGGGTTGTCCGACGGCGCTCTATCTCGCAGCCGCCGGCATCGGTACCATCGGATTGGTCGATGCCGACGTCGTCGACAAGAGCAATCTACAACGCCAGGTGCTCTTCGGCGAAGGCAGTGTAGGCCAGCCGAAAGTAGAAGCTGCCAAGGAACGCCTGTTGGATCTCAATCCAGGTGTGAGGATCAACACGCACTTTGAATTGCTGACCTCGTACAATGCCATGGATGTCATGAAGGACTACGACATTATCGTCAACGGTTGCGACAATTTCCCCACACGCTACCTCGTCAACGACGCGGCCGTGCTGACGGGCAAGCCTGTTGTCGATGGTAGCATTTTCCGTTTTGAGGGACAGGCGACGGTATACCATCCCGCTGAAGGCGGGCCATGCTATCGGTGCCTGTACCCCGAGCCTCCTCCTCCCGGGGAAGTCCCCAGCTGCGCGGAAGGGGGGGTCCTGGGTGTTCTGCCCGGCATCATCGGTGTGATTCAGGCGACCGAAGTCGTCAAGCTGGTGTTGGGACAAGGGGCAAGCCTGGTCGGCCGCATGGTTCTCTACGATGCGTTGGACATGAAATTCCGCGAACTGAAGCTGCGCCGTGACCCGGAGTGTCCGGCGTGCGGTGACAGTCCATCGGTGACCGAGTTGATCGATTACGATCAGTTCTGCGGTCTACCTTCTCAACACAACGAGGCGGCCGGGTAGCGGCTTCTGTATCCACGATTAGTTGGTCGTGCCGGCCTGAGGTGCGGCGTCTTCAGGTCAACGAACGGTGCAAGACGAGACATCGAGCGAACTGCTGTTGACGTTGGAGGATCGCGGCGAGGATGATCCCGTTCTCTGTTGTGCCGATGTATTCGGGAATGGCAACCCGGTCGAAGTGGAACTCGGGATCGGCAAGGGCCGTTTTCTGATCGATCAGGCACAGCGCCAACCACAGGTGAATTTCTTCGGCATCGAGTGGGCACGGAAATACCTGCGTCTGGCCCTGGCGCGCTGCGACAAGCGAGGCTTGACCAACGTGCGCCTGGTACGGGCTGATGCACGAGAGTTTGTCGAATTCTTTCTTCCCGCCGACTCAGTGCAGGCGTTCCATCTCTACTTCCCCGATCCCTGGCCCAAGAAGCGTCATCACAAGCGCCGTTTGTTCGATGATGGTTTCGTGCGCGAAATCACTCGAACTCTGCGTGTGGGAGGGCTGCTGCGCTTGGCCACCGATCACGACGACTATTTTGAGGTTATGGTTGAGACCCTGGAAAGGGAGGATGGCCTGGCCAAAACCGAGATGGCGTGGGAAGGGGTCCGCACCAATTACGAGGACAAGTTTCTTGCCAAAGGCAAGCAAATCAACCGCCGGGTGATGGAGAAGAAACCTCTGTCCTGACGCGCTCCAAGCAGTATTCTCACTGCAGAGCCACCAGTTCATTTCTGTCACCCTTCGGGCCCGCTAGATTGTCTTCTGTTTCTCGTAAGTGTAAAATAAACAACTTCTTACATTAATTGATCCAAGTGGGTCGTCAGTCGAGATTTTTCTCTTGACTCCCCGAAGTGGTGGGACTATACTTTGTGGTGGTGGAAAAGGGTGTGTATTGGTGTACAAAGATGGGACTCTGGTGGAAGATCCACTCACCGACGAGATGTGAGCTCATATGTCGCAGTTCCTGGGGGAGTTTGAAGTCCCCGTTGATGACAAGGGCAGGGTATTCATACCCGCTGAATTGCGGCGGGAGTTGCTGCCGGAAGACGGTGACACCGTGGTAGTCGTTCGTGGCCTCGATGGGTGTCTGACGGCGTATCCCCAACGAATCTGGGGTGGGATTGCCGAGCGCATGATGCAGATGCCTCAAACCGAGCAGCGGGTGCGACTGTATTACCGCGGGATGCTTTCACAGGCGGCGAAGGTCAAGCTCGACAAGCAGGGGCGGGCAGCATTGACGCGCAAACTGCTGGAACGGGCCGGGATATCTGATCGCATGATCATAATCGGTGCCCTGGACAAACTGGAATTCTGGGATCCGGACACCTGGCACACCTACATGCAGCAAGCCGAGCAGACCCTGGAAGAAGTGGCCGAGACGTTGGATTTCGGGAACAGTGTGTAGTGATAAGACCTCTTACCACGACCCAGTCATGGTCGAACCGGTGGTCGCCAATCTGGTTGGTGACCCATCCGGCCTGTTCCTCGATGCCACCGCTGGCGGAGGAGGGCATGTTCGCGCCATACTGGACGAACTTGCAGAGGATGGGCGGGTAATTGCGCTGGACAAGGATTCCGACGCCGTCGTTCACCTGGGTCCGTTGCGCCAGTCGTTCGGCGATCGCGTGGAGATAGTACATGGCGATTTCGCGGATATCGGTCAGATCCTGTCTGAGCGGGAGGGGGAACGCCCATTGGCCGGGGCGTTGTTCGACCTGGGTGTCTCGTCACATCAGATCGATACGGCTGAGCGGGGTTTCAGTTACCACCAGGACGGACCTCTTGATATGCGCATGGACTGCAGCTCTGGGGTGCCTGCAGACCAATTGTTGGCGCGCGTATCGGAGGCCGACCTGGTGGGTTTGATAAAGCAATACGGCGAGGAGAGATCGGCCCGACGTATTGCTCGATCAATCTGCCGGCGCCGAGACGCCGGCGATGGCATGGAAACGACAGGGCAGCTACGAGGGGCCGTCGCCGCCACAGGTCCCAAGCATCTTACCAAAACCCTTGCCCGCGTGTTTCAGGCAGTGCGTATCGCCGTGAACGGGGAGCTGCAGCGGTTGAGCGATGGTCTCGACGGGGTCATTTCGGCGCTGGCACCTGGTGGCAGGTTGGCTGTGATATCCTACCACTCGTTGGAAGATCGCCTGGTAAAGGTGAAATTGGGAGAGCTCATGAAGGGATGCATCTGTCCACCGCGCCTGACCATCTGCGCCTGCGGGCGAAGGCCGCAATTCAGATCGCTGTCACGCAAGCCTATTCGGGCTGACGAGTCCGAAGTCGCACGCAATAGTCGTGGACGCAGCGCGCGCCTTCGAGTGTACGAGAAGCTGGATTGATGGGCGCGTCCGGTATCTCGTTCGCTCGTCAACTTGCTCTGGTGGTGGTGGCCATCGGCAGTACGACCCTTTTTGTCTGGAGCAAGGTGCAGTTCGAGGACGCTTCGAGGCGTGCGAGTGAAGCGCAGCGGCGAATCGAGCACCTGATGGAAGACCAATCGAAGTTGCGGGCGAGGGTCATGCAGAAAAGCACGCCAGGGATCATCCGGAGTATCGCCGAGAACAAACTGATGATGAATCGTTCCCAGCACCGCGTACTGACGGTGGGAAATGAGCCCACAAGAGTGAGTCCATGATGGTTAAGCGGACGCCACAGAAAGCAGCTCAGGACAATGCAGGCCGCAGGCAAGGTCGATTGCGTGTGGCTGCACTGATGGGTGCCGTGGTGTGGCTGGCTCTCGTCGGTCGTCTGGTGCAGGTGCAGGGTGTGCAGCACGAGTTTTACGCGTCGCGAGCCAAGGAACAACAGGAGCAAGTCATCGAGATCGGCGCCAGGCGTGGCCGAGTACTGGATCGTACCGGCCGCGAGCTGTCGCTGGATGTGCCGTCCACATCGTACTACTGCCGGCCGGCAACCTTGGCGCGACCGCGCGAGGTCGCTGCCTTTTTCTCCCGATTGGATGGCCGCGATGCATCGTCTCTGCAACAGCGTCTGGAGGACTCGTCGCGGTCGTTCGTGTACTTGGCTCGACAGGTAGAAGACGACGCTGCCGCCCAGATTCGGAAGCGGGGATTTAAGGGGGTGCGCGAGCAAGAGGAGACCGCACGCTACTACCCCCTGCGGCACCTCGCGGGCCAACTCCTTGGGTTCACCAATGTCGACAATCGCGGTAGGGAAGGCGTCGAACAGGCCTACGACTCGCTGTTGAAGGGTCGCCGAGGAAAATCACACGTGTTCGTCGACGCACATGGCGCTCCGTTGCCACACCGTACCGCGGAGCAGGCCAAGGCTGAGGACGGAGGAGATCTCCAGCTCACGATTGATGCGATGTACCAGGGAGTCCTGGAAGAGGAATTGGTCGCCGCCATCAAGCGCACGGGAGCTGAGAGTGGGTTGGGAATCGTCTCAGACCCGCGCACCGGGGATATCCTGGCCATGGCAAGTGTGCCGTTGTTCGATCCGAACAATCCCGGCATGGCTCCGGCGGCCATGCGACGAAATCGCCCGGTAACCGACTCATTCGAACCAGGCTCCACGTTCAAAGCGGTCTCCCTGGCGGCTGTCATGGAGGAAGGGTTGGCCAAGGCGCAGACCCCCGTCTTCTGTGAGAATGGGGCGCTGGTTCTCGTCAACAACGACACCATCAGGGACGTGTCGCCCCACGGCATCCTGACGATGGCCGAGGTGGTAGAGAAGTCGAGCAATATCGGAGCAATCAAGCTCGTGCGGCGAATGGAGAAGCGCGACTTTTATGAGTACATCCGACGATTCGGATTCGGTACGCGAACGGGAATCGGCCTGCCGGCCGAGAGCACCGGACTGCTGCGCGGCACCAGCACCTGGTCGGAGCGATCACTCGAGACGCTGGCGATCGGTCAGGAGCTGTCCGTCACGTTGCTGCAGATGGCGCAGGCCTTCGGTGCCATCGCCAACGGCGGCCTGCTGATGACACCGAACATCGAGAAGCGGGGCGTCGCCGACGAACCGCTGGTTGTTCGCCGTGTTATTTCTGAGCAAACGTCGGCCCAGATGAGGTCGATCCTGGCCGCGGCAGTACGGGCAGGTACGGGTAAGAAAGCCGCTTTGTTCGGGCTGGACGTTGCTGGCAAGACAGGGACTGCCCAGCGCGCTCGTGCCGACGGTAGCGGTTACGCCGCCGACGAAAATATAGCCTCCTTCATTGGGTTTGCACCGGCTGACAAACCTGTTCTTCTGTGCGCCATCGTCGTCGAGAATCCGAGCGGAGTAAAGTGGGGAGGTGAGGTGGCGGCGCCGGTGTTCAAGCGCGTCATGGAGCGGCTGGCCGCACTGACAGATTCGCCGTTGCGGCCAGTCCATCATACAATCGGATCCGCATCCGTGGCGGTTGACGGAGCAGGACAATCTGGTTCCGCGGCTCCCGATTTTCGTGGCATGAGCCCATTGGCGGCCGTGAATTGCGGACGCTTGCGCGGTCTCCGAGTGCAGTTTTCAGGGTCGGGAGGGCTCGTCGTCGATCAGGTTCCGTTACCTGGGGATCGCGTTAACAGCGCCGAAGGTGCTGTTCATTGCCAGCTCGGCTCCGCCGAGAATGTAGCTCTGTCGGGGGTCCTGCCGACGCCGTTGAGGCAGGCGGTTCTCTTGCGGAAGCTGAGACGGCCAATGCTGGCCGCGTTGCATTGATCTCGAAGGCTCGTGGATAAGACGTCCGATATGTCTTTGCGGAAATTGCTGGTAGATTTGCCGGAAGCTGTCGTCTACGGCAGCGAGGACCAAATTGTGTCAGGAATAGAGTGTGACTCGCGCAGAGTGGGCGAAGGGGACCTGTTCGTCGCCATACGGGGGGGTGAAGAAGCCGACAGACACCAGTTTGTCTCGGACGCCGAGGTGCGCGGTGCGCGAGCCGTCGTGATCGAGGACGAATCCGTGCAGACGCGGACGGCCGCTCGCGTGGTGGTTGGTGACTGTCGAATCGCGTTGGCCCGACTCGCCGCCAGGTTTTACGGCTATCCTGCAAACGCTCTGAGCATGGTCGGATTGACCGGCACGAACGGAAAGACCACGACAGCCCTTCTTGTGCGTGAGATTCTGCAGGCAGCTGGGCGCTTCTGTGGGTATCTTGGCACCTTGGGCGCTCAGGATCAACATGGGCAATGGATTGAAATGTCCAACACGACACCTGAAGCCAGTGATCTGCATCGGCACCTGCACAGCATCGACGCCAACGGCGGCGATGCCGTCGTCATGGAAGTCTCCTCCCATGCGCTGGCGTTGAATCGCGTGGTGGGAATCGAATTCGATGCCGCTGTTTTCACTAACTTAACCCGAGATCATCTAGATTTTCATGGAACGGAAGAGGCCTATTTTAAAAGCAAAGCCCGTCTTTTTGAGCAGGTGAGGGATTCGGACAGGCCGGCATGCGCGATCAACATTGACGATGTGGCGGGACGCGTGTTGGCCGAACGTTTGGGAGGGCAGGCGTTGACCTATGGCTCCGTGACGGATGCCGATGTTGCCTGGGTCGGAGGTGAAATTGGAGCCAAGAACAGTACCCTCCAATTCGACACTCCACGGGGTCCATTGGCGGTCCATTCCCGGTTGACGGGGCGATTCAATTGCTCTAATGTAATGGCAGCTGTAGCGTGTGGACTGGCGCTTGATGTGGAGGAAGAAGCTATCGTTCAAGGGATAGCGGCTGTGGCCGGGGTGCCGGGGCGATTCGAACGGGTCGACGAAGGACAGTCGTTCGAGGTGATCGTCGACTACGCTCATACTCCCGTGGGCCTTGAGAATATTCTTCATTCGGCCCGGGAGTTGTCGAAGAAAAGGCTCATCTGCTTGTTCGGTTGCGGTGGCGATCGCGATCGCGGCAAGCGGGCGCTGATGGGGCAGGCGGCTGAGAATCTCGCCGACCTCGTGTTCATCACTTCGGACAATCCGCGAAGTGAACTACCCGAAAAGATCATAGAAGACATAGTAGCCGGAATGGCGAGTTCGGCCGGCGTCGAGATACAGGCAGATCGCCGTATGGCGATCGCACAGGCGCTGCGAGCTGCGGAGGATGGTGATGTTGTGGTGCTGGCCGGAAAAGGGGATGAAGAGTATCAGATCCTGGCTGACGAGGTCATCGACTTTGACGACCGGGTTGTGGCTCGCGAGACCTTGCGCGAGATAGCGGAGACACGGTAGTTGGTGCTGCGGCACGCGCACAGGGAATCGGATACGTGCATGGAATGACGCTCGAGCAACTCGAGCACTGGTCAGGTGGGGTTTGGAGGGGTGAGGGATATGAACCGAACGTGGTCGAGGAGATCTCGACCGACACACGATCGATCAAGTCGGGGGCGGTGTTTGTTGCTCTCGGCCCTGGTGGCGGGGGCGATGTTCCCAGAGACGGGGCAACCTTCGATGGTCATGATTTCGTCGATGAGGCCTTCCAGCGTGGAGCCATAGCCGCCGTTGTAGAGCGAAACTGGGGCTCCAGCCAGGTCGGTAGTCAATGGGATCAGAGATCGCTGTTGCTCGTCGACGACACCCTGCGGGCTTTCGGTGATCTGGCCGGTGGATATCGGCAGCAGTTTGATATTCCGATCATTGCCATAGTAGGCAGTGCGGGAAAGACGACGACGAAGGAAATGACCGCGGCCGTTTTGAGCACGCGATACAAGGTGCTCAAGACGGAAGGCACCGAGAACAACGAAATCGGTGTTCCTAAAGCGTTACTGAGACTGACGGCGCAGCATGAGGTGGCCGTCGTCGAAATGGCGGCGCGTAGGATGGGCGATATTCGCTATCTGTGCGAGATTGCGCGACCGACCATCGGGCTGTTCCTGAACGTAGGCACCGCCCACCTCGAGTTCTTTGAATCTGTAGAGAGAGTGGCCAAAGCCAAAGGGGAGCTCCTGGATTATGTCGGGGGTGAGTCTTCGGTGGCTCTCGTAAACGTCGATGACTGTGTCGTAGCCAAGGAGGCAATGAGGACAAAGGGGAGACTCCTTGGCTTCGGTCTCGAACGTGGGAGTCACATCAGTGGGGAGGGGCTTGCTCTCGACCAGGAGGGCTGCGGCCACTTCTCTCTACAGCATCATCCAGTTCATCTGAAGCTCCCGGGTAAACACAACGTCTACAACGCGCTCGCCGCCGCTGCCGCCGGTTTTTCCTGCGGTGTGTCCGTTGGCGAGATTTGCGCGTCGCTGAGTGATTTCAGAGCCGTCGATATGCGCTCCGAAATCTTGCGAAAAAACGGTATTTGTGTTATCAATGATTGTTATAATGCCAACCCGGCGTCTGTGCGGGCGGCGTTGGACGTTTTGGCCACAATCGAGGTCGAAGGGCGCAGGATTGCCGTGCTCGGAGACATGTTGGAGCTCGGCGAACAAGCGCCTCAATTGCACGCGGAGATCGGCCGGTTGATCGCCTCAAGCCGGGTCGATCAACTCGTGGTTCTTGGCCCTTTGGGAAAGCACACAGTCGCAGGTGCCATCGCGGACGGGTTCGATGCGGATCGAGTCTTGCATTTTGAAGACAAGGCACCGCTGGGTGACTTCATGGAATCATTCACAAAGCGTGGTGATATCGTCTTGATAAAGGGATCTCGAGGTGTCGAGCTGGAGGAGATTGTAGACCGCGTCCTGTAAATCACGGAGGCCGCTCAAGGTAATGGCTTCCGTTGAGGGTATTTCACCGATCCCGACTGCCCCCGGTCAGGTCCGGTGTTGCTCGTTCGTCAAGCCCTCTTTTCCTCTCCCGTTTCACCCCTATTTGCGCAGTCGAAAGAGTCGCCAAGGGTTTCGACCCTGACCTATGGGGCGAGTTCACGACGGAGCGGATCCATCGATTCGGTATAAACTTCGGTATAAACATGCGAACATTGTCTCCATCGACGTCTCCATCGGAGCAGGCACAGGGTGATGCCCGTCAGGTGTTGCTGATCGCCTCGATCCTCGTCGGCCTCGGGGTCGTCATGGTGTACAGCTCCAGCTCGGCGTTCGCGGATACACATTTCGACGACAGCGGATTCTTCCTCGAGCGCCAGCTAGTTCGCGCCGCATTCGGCGTCGTGATCATGCTCGTACTGTCACGCTTGCCTCTCGATTTCTGGCAGCGAGCCGCTCTTCCTCTTCTCGTCGTTGGTATCACTTTTCTGGTAATGGTTTTGGGCATGGGTCATGGTCGCAGTGCCCAGCGTTGGTTGCCGTTTCCCATGCCCTCGTTTATGTCCTCCGTTTCTTTTCAACCGTCCGAGTTCGTGAAGCTGGTGCTGGTTCTGTACTTGGCTGACGTGCTGGTTCGCAAGGAGCGGGACATGGGGCATTGGTGGCAAGGGGTCATGCCGCGAATTCTCGTCATCGGCGGAGTGCAGGTGCTCATTTTGCTGCAGCCAGACCTGGGAACCTGTTTGGCCGTCAGCATCATCGCTGGTGCCATGTTATGGATTGGCGGGGCACGCACCGTCCATTTGATCGCGACGATCGCACTAGCGGCACCAGTTGTCGCCGCGTCCGTGTACAGCTCACCCTATCAGATGCAGCGCGTAGTCAGCTTTTTTGTGGGCGCCGACCCACGAGGCGCTGGGTATCAAATAACCCAGTCTTTGACGGCTTTGGGTAGTGGCGGGTTGTTCGGTGTCGGTCTGGGCAGCAGCGTCCAAAAGCACTTTCTCCCCGAGGCCCATACTGATTTTGTCTTTGCCTTCGTGGGTGAGGAACTGGGACTCGCGGGTTGCCTCAGCATCATCGGTTTGTTCGTGGCGCTGGCCATCCATGGATATCGGATCGCTCGGGGTGCGACGACGCATTTCGGATTCCTGGTGGCGGCCGGAATGACCTTCATGATTTCCATCTATGCAGTCCTGAACATCGGTGTGGCCACGGGCATGCTGCCGACGACCGGTTTGCCGCTGCCATTCGTCAGTTACGGCGGATCGTCGCTGGTGTGGAATCTGTGCGGGATTGGCATTCTCGCCGCTGTGGCCAGGCAGAGCTCCCGTTCCAATCAACCAGTCCGGAGCCCCGGCGCGACAGCGAATCTGGTTCATGTGACTGCACCTGCGGCCCGGTGGCGACGGCAGCAGAGTTGAGTGACGTCTGCGTCTCCGATGGCAGGGAGCAGAGCAGGGGACGAGTCCGATCGAACAGGGTCCGTCACAGCGGGATCCGCCAAGGCGGGGTCCCGCCGGGAGGCGGGGGTCGAGTTTTTCAGTCGGTACAGCCGAGTACACATGGTCGGTATCGGTGGGGCCGGCATGGAGGGGTTGGCGCGCATTCTGCTCCAGCTGGGATGCACAGTCTCGGGGTCGGATCGCGACGACTCGGTGGTTCTGGAGGCCTTGAGAAGGGAAGGGATCGTGGCACGGTGTGGGCACTCGGCGGCAAACGTCCATGGCACCGACCTGGTCATCTACTCGGCTGCGATTCCGGAGAAAAACGATGAACGAATTGAGGCTGGACGATTGGGTGTCGAATGCATGGGTCGGGCTCAGGCGGTGGGAAGCCTGCTACGGGGGTTCGCCGCCATCGCCATCGCCGGAACACACGGCAAGACGACCTCAGCCAGCATGCTGGCTGCCGTGCTGACCGAGGGGGGTAGCAATCCCTCCATGCTTATCGGAGGAGCGATCGCGGGGCGGATACAGGCGCGATTGGGATCGGGCCGGTTTTTTGTCACCGAGGCGGATGAATTTGACCGAAGCTTTCTACACATCAAGCCCGAGGTGGCCCTGGTGAACAACGTCGAGCCCGAGCATCTCGATACCTATGCCGACGTCGATTCGCTCGATGCCGCGTTCGGTCAATTCATCGCGAACACAGCCCGCCACGTCGTCGTCAACGGAGATGATCCCGGAGTTGAGCGCATCGTTGCATCATCGGCCTCCGAGGTGAAGGCTTTGCGCTTTGGATGTCGTGAGCACAATGACTACTGGGCCGACGCGATCGATTTGCACGCGAGCGGGTCGACGTTCGTCCTGCGTCGTGAGCGGGAGAGCTTGGGTACCCTTGTCCTCAGCGTGCCTGGTCTACACAATGTTATGAATGCCACAGGCGTGGCGGCGACAGCAGATTCCATCGATACGCCATTCGAGGCCATCCGCCGGGGCCTCAGTCAGTTCAATGGTGTGGATCGCAGATTGCAAATAAAAGGTGAGGTCGGAGGTGTGCTGGTGATGGACGATTACGCTCATCACCCTACCGAAATCCGGGCAGCGCTCGAATCGGTCGCCGCACTCGGGCGCCGCATCGTGGCCGTGTTTCAGCCGCATCTGTATTCGCGTACCCGCGATTTTCACGAAGCGTTCGCAGACGCTCTGCGAGCCAGCGACATCGTGTTGTTGGCACCCGTCTACGGTTCCCGTGAGACCTTGGCCGATGGCCTCGACTCGCACGTCATAGAGGAGTCGATGCGGGCCGGCGGCTTCGACGCTGTTGAGTTCGTTGCCGAGCGGGCTGACCTGCTCTCGCGTATGTCCCAGGTCAGCCGTTCCGGTGATCTCGTGCTCACGATGGGTGCGGGTGATATCGGCTCACTAGCCGACGATTTTATGGGTATGGGCAGGTCGAGTTGATATCGGGCCTGCTCAATATTGTGCTGCGCCGAAAAACCGTCGCTGGCGGACGGCCGCGGCCGAGGGCACGACAGGTCGATAGAGACGCAGCTGCCATGCCTGCTCCGGTTGGCGACAGCAGCAGGCGGACCTACATGGCATGTCTGTTCGTGTTCGTCGCGGCCCTGGTCTACGCAGGTTGGGTCGAAACAATGTCGCAGATGAAGAGCGCTGAGCGTTTCGCCCTTGTCGCTCTTGAAGTACGCGGTATCCGGATGCTCGGTGGCGATGAGGTGCTCAGGGCCAGTGGGCTCTCCGTCGGAGACAATATCTTCGCTGTCGATCTGGATTCCGTGGCCGTGCGTTTGGAGGAGAGTCTGGTATGGGTGCGGTCAGTTCGCGTGGAGCGCAAGCCGCCGGACAGGCTGGTGGTTTGGGTAGACGAGCGCCGGCGGCACGCCTGGGTTGAGATCGGCGACAGGATATTTGGCGTGGATGAGCACGGCGTGTTGCTACCCGAGCAGGCGCTGTCTTCGGAGACGTCCACCGACCTGGATCTTCCGGTAATCAAGGATCTTCAACTCGAAAAATGGAAGAAGACGCAGGCAGACGTAGCTCAGACGATGATGGCCGGGGAAGCGGTAGGGGACTCGACGCTTGGTGCTATTCTCGGCTGGTGGGGTCTGGCTCGTCAGGAGAACGCGGGCTTCAGCAGTCAGATTTCTGAGTTACGGCCATTCGGAAAGGACGCGTTGAGTGTGGTTCTTGGAGGTGATGATCTGGAAATTCGCTTGCCGATTCAGGGGCAGGACCTGGGCGAGCAGCTGCACGTATTGACCCGAGTACTGCCAACCGTTTACAGAGATGTCGCTAACCCGGCATATGTCGATCTGCGATTTGTCAACCAGCTGATTGTCGGCACGCTCCATCATCAGTCGAGCCCACGTCAGGTTCAGGGCGCACCTGCGGTGCACGACGCACCTGCGGTGCGCGACGCACCTGTGGTGCGGGGTGAGCAGTCGGCCAGGCCAACTCAGGCCGTTTCCGCGAGCGCGCGAGGAGACCATCGTGGTTGAAGCAGATGTCGTCGTCGGGTTGGATTTGGGTACGACCAAGAGTCGTGCCATCGTCGCACAGCGGGAGCGGGCCGGACTGCTCAAGATCATCGGTGTCGGAGTATCCCCATCGGGCGGTCTGCGCAAAGGTGTCGTCGTGGATGTAGAGCGTACGGTGCAATCGATCACGACCGCAGTTGAAGAGGCGGCTGTGATGTCCGGATTCCAAATTCGCTCCGTCTGCACCGGGGTCGCCGGTGACCACATACGCAGCCTTGACAGTCGTGGTGCCATCGCTGTCGGAGGACTGGAGCAGGAGATCACGTCAGCGGACCTGGAGCGCGTCGTGGTTGCGGCGCGAACGGTGGCGATTCCCTTCGACCGCGAAGTGCTCCACGTAACTCCGCAAGAATTCGCCGTCGATGAATTGGAGGGGATCCGGGACCCCGTTGGTATGAGCGGCGTTCGCCTCGAAGCCAGCGTTCACATCGTAACTGCTGCCGTCACATCGGTGCAGAACATATGTCGCAGCGTTCAGCGCGCCGGGATTGAGGTGAATCACGTCATGCTGGAATCACTGGCCTGTGCCCGTGCAGCGCTCGATCCCGAGGAGAGTGAGCTCGGGGTCTGCGTCGTCAACATCGGCGGCAGCACGACCGATGTCGCCCTGTTCTCAAAAGGAAGTGTGCGTCGTACTGCCGTAGTTGGCATGGGGGGACAGAGCATAACCAACGACATGGCAATTTGCCTGCGTACTTCATGGCCGACCGCCGAGCAGATCAAGCACGCCTACGGCGGCGCGCTTGCCGAGTTGGTCGATGCGGAAGCTACATTGGCTGTGCCGAGCATCGCTGGCCGCGAACCGGAGCACGTTTTCCAGAGAGAAGTCGCCGAGATCATTGAAGCGCGGATGGAGGAGATTTTCCTGCAGGTAGACAATCACATACAGGCCAGCGGCGGGAGCACAGCCTTGGGGGCTGGCGTCGTTCTCACAGGCGGCGGAGCTCAGATGCCCGGTTGCGCGGAGCTGGCCGAACGCGCACTGGGAGTGCCCGTGCGCGTTGGTGGTCCGGGGGAGGGAGTCGTGGGACTAAGCGAAAAGGTAGTAAGTCCCGAGTTCTGTACAGCTGTCGGGTTGGTGCATCTGGCTGCTGATTCTCTCGAGCCCGATGAGGCCGGGAATGGAGCACCCTTCGCCGTTCGCAGGAGTTCGCGATTGGCGATGTCGGATAGTCGTTTGGAGACCGTAACAGGACGCATGAAGGAGTGGTTTAACACACTGATGTAACGGCAGAGACGTTGCAGACTAGCCAGGAGGTTGTGCGAAATGACTTTCAAGATCATAGACTTTGAGCAAAAAGCGAGCATCAAGGTAATCGGAGTAGGCGGTGCGGGCGGCAATGCGATAAACCGCATGGTGGCCTCGGGAATGCACGGGGTGGACTTCATCGCCGTGAACACGGACAACCAGGATTTGGAGGTGTCGTCTGCCGGTGTCGGTATATGCATCGGTGAGAGCATCACGCGCGGGTTGGGAGCCGGTGCCAAGCCGGAAATCGCCAGGCAAGCCATAGAAGAGGATCGGGACAAGGTATCCGAGCAGCTGGTGGACACGGACCTCGTGTTCATCACGGCTGGCATGGGAGGTGGCACCGGCACGGGGGCCGCTCCGGTGGTGGCTGAGATCGCCAGGGATCAAGGGGCTCTCACCGTCGGTATCGCAACCGAGCCTTTCCAGTTTGAGGGGTTCCCACGTATGCGCAATGCCCAGGCCGGTATCGCCGAGTTGCAGGACCATGTCGATACGCTGATTGTAATCAAAAACCAGCGCTTGCTGTCGGTATGCTCACGTGACACGACGCTGGAGGAGGCCTTCGCCAAGGCGGACGATGTGCTCCTGCAGGCGACTCGCGGAATCGCCGATCTGATCACGGTGCCGGGTATGATCAACCTGGATTTTAATGACGTGAAGACGGTGATCACGGAGGGCGGCGATGCCATCATCGGCATGGGCTCTCATCGAGGCGAGAATCGCTCTATCGAAGCGGCGAAAAAGGCGATCAAGAGCCCGCTGCTCGAAGATATTTCCATCGAGGGGGCCAAGGGCGCGTTGATCAATATATCGGCGGGATCGAATTTGACGCTGTTCGAGGCCAATGAAGCGGCTTCAGTCATCCAGAGCGCTGCTGGCGACGAGGCCAATATCATTTTTGGTACCGTCATCGATGAGTCGCTGGTGGATGAGATGCGGGTCACGGTCATCGCTACGGGTTTTTACATGAACAAGGAAGGCCGCTACGAGGCCACGGACGAACAGCCGGCTGCCCAGCCGTCGAGGGTATCGGTGCGCTCGCGCACAGCTCGCACCCGCGGCGAGATAGAGGAGCCGGTGATTGTGCAGGAAGAGGAGGAGACGGGCGTGATGCCTCGGGAATACCTCGAATATCCGGCGATCTTGCGCAAGAAAATGGCTTAGTCTACTTATCCAGTGGCCCCGACAGAGGTCGGTAGATGACAATAGAGATGGAGGTGGGATTTGGCAGGAGTTGAGGTCGGAATCATCATGGGCAGTTCCTCGGATGAGGCCGTCATGAAGAAGGCCGAAGGGGTACTCGATGAGTTGGGCGTTGGGTTCGAGACCCAGGTATGCTCCGCCCACCGCAATCCACAGCGCACGGCCGAGTACGCAACCGGTGCCGCCAAACGGGGGCTCAAGGTGTTGATCGCCGGAGCTGGTTTGGCTGCTGCGTTGCCGGGGGTGCTGGCCGCTCATACGACGCTTCCCGTAATCGGCGTGCCGATTGCGGCCTCCAGTCTGGGCGGAGCTGATTCGCTCTACAGCATCGTCCAAATGCCACCCGGGATTCCGGTGGCGACAGTTGGTATCGATAACGCGCGTAATGCCGCCATGCTGGCCGCGCAGATACTGGCCCTGTCGGATTCCGCAATCGGTGAGGCCATCGACAAGTACCGGCAGAAATGGAAGTGAAGGACGACTTGCGTTGCAAGTCGTAGCGACTCGCTGTGCGAGTCGTGTCAGTATTGCTTGCTTCAAGTCGTAGCGAGTCGTTTTAACAAGGGAGAACTCCGTTGGTTGATCGCAGCCGCATATCAAAGCTACTGTCGCTGATTCTACGTCATCGACCCGATGAATTCGGGCTCAACATCGATGAGTTCGGCTTCATACCTCTCGATGAGGTCGTCGAGGTTGTGCAGGAGCGCTATGACGAAGCCACGGACGAGGCCGTGCGAGATCTCGTGGCTGACACCAGCCAACACCGGTTCGAAATTGTGGACGAGAGAATTCGCGCCCTGTACGGGCATAGTTTTTTTGTCGAAATGGATGGCGATCCGATGGATCCTCCAGAGAAGCTCTACATGGGGACGACGGCCAAGGCCGGCAGCCGGATGGAGGCAAACGGCATCCATCCGGTCGATCGCTCGTACCTGCATCTGTCGATGGATTTCGACTCGGCGAAGTCCAGAAGCCGGGAGGTTGGTACCCCGTGTGTAGCTGAGATCCTGGCAAAAAAGGCCTATGATGACGGGGATATCGAGTTTTTCGCTCGTGGCGAAGTCGTGCTCACGCGCGAGATTCCGTCGGAGTTCGTCGGACAGGTACACGGTCTCCGAGAGGCCGGTCCTGATCGCGCTGAGTCTCAGACACCGCCCCTTGGTTCCCCGAAGACTGCATCGCCCAAATCGGCCGCGGAGGATGATTCGGACCGGCCCGAGCCGCCCGCATACGGACGGCGGCCTCGAAGGGCTACCGGACGACGCAGCTGATCAGACCCGATCATGGCACAGTACGAAGTTACCCTGAGGGACTACTGGCGCATCCTGCGCCGCCGCAAGGGTATCGTATTCTTCACGGGCGTTCTACTGTGCTTCTTCAGTTTTCTGATCGCTTCTGTCTGGCAGCCTGACCCCCTCTACAACGCTGTCGCCAAAGTACAGATCAGCCTTCGTCAGAATCTGACGGGCCTCTATCTGCAGACTATCGCCTACAACTCGGGCGATGAGATCGAGACCCAACGTGCCATCATCACCAGCCATCCCGTTCTCAAGCGCACCGGCAGCAAGCTCGGGCTGTTCACTCAAGCGACCACTGCAGATGATTCTGCGCTTGTCCTGCTCGGGTTGTATACCCGCATCAACACCTCGCAAGAGGGATTCACCAACATCATCTCCATCGAGACTACGGATCTGAGTCCCCCACGCGCTCGTGATCTGGCCAACACGATTGCGGGGGTCTATCGCGACTACGATCACGATTTAAAGAATCACCAGGCGGTTACGCACCGCGAGTTCGTGGAGGGACAACGCGGCAGTGCCCGCTCAGCGCTGGCAGAGGCTGAAGACGCTGTGCGTGCATATCGCGAGAAAACCGATTTGATCTCGCTGGAGTCGCAGGCCAGCGTCAATCTACAACAGATCACTGGTGCTGAACGCGACAGCCAACGGCTGCAGCAGGATCTGGGCATCATCAGTGACATGGCCGCTGAGATGGAAGGTCAAAACGGCCTATCCGAGAAAACCCTGCAGGGGGTGTCCCGGATCAGGGTCGGCGAGGCGTTCGTCTCCATGAGTCGACAGCTGAACAGTCTGAAGCTGCAACGCGATGGACTGCTCGTCCAATACACCGAAGATCATCCGACGATACTTCAACTCCAGGTACAAATCGACCAGATTGGCGAAAGTCTTCTGGGCGAGTTGAAACAACGCAAGCAGGCGCTACAGAAAGACCTGGCTGCCGAACGTAAGCTGCTGTCCTCGTTGCGGGGTTCCTACAGCCAGCTGCCCTCGATGGGATTGGAATTGTCCCGGCTTGAGCGGGAAGTGGCGATGCGCCAACAAGTGGTTACGGCCCTGGAAGAGGGCTACCAGGAGGCGTTGATCCGTGAGGCTGACAAGGTGGAGGAAGTAACCGTCCTCGAATGGGCAACCACGCCGACACGTCCGATCAATCCCCACCATCCGCTCAAACGCGCGATCATGGGCTTGTTGCTGGGGTTGATCCTCGGGGTCGTGTTTGCCGTCGTGGCAGAGACGCTGGATACCTCCATCGGCACGATCGAGGACGTCCAGGAATACACCGGCATGCAGGTTGTCGGAATCGTCCCCTTCATCAATGTGGATGATGTGCGGGCATCGTTGATGCGGCGCGATGTCGACGTATCCGATGATCGGTTGATGCAACGCAAGGCCCAGCTGGTCACCTATTTTGACCCACAATCCACACTGGCGGAGACCTACCGGACGCTCCGCACGAATATCGAATTCGTCACGGTCGAGAAGGGTGCCAAGTGCCTGATGGTGACCAGTTCCATGCACTTTGAAGGCAAGAGCACGACGATCTCAAATCTGTCAATGACAATGGCTCAACTGGGTAAACGCACGTTGCTCGTTGATTGCGATTTACGCAAACCATCCATCGCCCGCGTGTTTGGCCTCAACAAGGAACCTGGCGTAACGGAGGTCATAGTCGGCAATCATGCCTGGCGAGATGTGATTCGTACGGTGACCGATATCGTCACTGGTGGCATGGGAATGGAGGACATACTCCAGACTCAGGGCATCGGTAATCTTCACATCATCACCAGCGGCTCCATACCTCCGAATCCGACAGAACTGCTCAATTCGAGGGCCATGGCTGAATTCATCGACGAAATCAAAGAGGAATACGATGTCGTCCTGATCGATTCACCCCCCGTCCTGCACGTGACGGACGCGGCAATCCTCGGCAAAAAGGTGGATGGCACGCTGGTGGTGTACAAGGCTGGGGAAGTTGCTCGGACTTCGCTCAAGCGCTCGACGAGTCTGCTGCGCAGCGTTGAGATCGAACTACTCGGAGTTGTCCTCAACGGTATCCGCGCCGAAATGAGCTCCGACTTCCACGATATGGGGTACAACGCCTACTATGCTTATGGCAGCGAGGTCACGGCTCCAGAGAGGCCTTTCGCGCAACGAGTCCAGGATACAACCCGACGGTGGAAGAAAAAATTCGGTCTGGATGTGGAGGCCGACGAACCGGCGGTCGACCTGGGCGGAGAGGGAGGACGCCAGAATCGGACAACGGCCCCAGTTCGATTGGGTGATATGTCCCAGTCTTCGCCCCGAAGTACAGTAAAGAGGATTCTTGCTTACCTGGCCATTGTTGTGACGGGACTGGGGTTGCTATGGCAGAGCGGCTACCTGAAGAAACCGCTCGGGTTGCTTCCGGTGCTCTTTGGCTCCGTATCTCCGGCGGTCGAGGACGATGTCGAGGACGCTCTGGGGACCGCTCCGGGGATCGCTCCCGGGATCGTCGCCGCCGCAACAGACATGAGCAGACAGTCTGGCAGCTACTACGTCGAAGCTACCGGAGTCCCTGATTCGGCCCCATCGCTTCAGGCAGCGGAAATGGGAAGTCTCGATATCACTATGGAAGAATCGGTTACCTCACACAACCTAAGGGGTAACCATACGCTGAATTCAGTCGTTCCAGACCAGACTGCTCACGTAAACAGTGTCCGCATTGTGGTCGAAGACGCGGAGCCGTACGTGATTAGGGTTGCTTCATATGCGCCTGGGAGTGAGTGGTCGGCACAAGCCGTGGATGAGCTCCGGCAGGGAGGCGAAAGCGCCTTCCTGGCTCAGAAGAGAATAAAAGGGAAGCTATTCGAACGTCTCATCATCGGACGTTTCGCCAGCTGGGATGACGCCTTCCGCCATGCCAGCGATTTGCAGCACAGAGAGATTGTCGATCAGTTCTCGGTTTTGCGATTGCCGTATTCAGTGGAACTGGCGCGGTACGGGCACCGTGAGCACGCCAACAAGGTTCTCGAACACCTGGGTGACCTGACCCATGCGGCACACATGCGAACAACAGACGCCGCAATCTCTCTCCAGGTTGGAGCTTTCGAGACCGCTGCTGAAGCCCGTCACTATATCGCCGATGTCATCGAGGTTCAGAACGCCTCCGTCGACATATAGCACAAACGAAAAAACATCCAAATACATATATTTACTGATAGATATCTGATGCTCACACAGGTGTGCAGAGGACGGACGGCTAGCGGATTGGCTCGATCTGTCGCGCCAGTCCGGCGCTGACCTCACTTTCGCTTGCGCTGAACCTCGAAACTCTGTCCTTCCCCCCCTGGATGTAGACCCCAGAGGCGCGTGTCCTCCATAGTTCCTGCGCCTGGCACAGGATATGTGTGTGACTGAATGACGCCGGACGATGACCCCGGCGACAGTATATCGAAGGAGAACGCCATCTCGAACGTGCCACCGCAACACCCCTCCTCTGGTAACCATGGCCTGAACCTGGCTCATGGGCCGCTGCTGGCTGTCATCTTTGTGGCGTGCCTGGTGCTTGCGGCCGCACTGGCCGGACTACCGTTCGAGATCGGGGCCGGACTCGTCATCGCAATCGTCGTTTTCATCCTCTGCTTTATCAATACCGAAGTCAGCCTCTACGTCCTCGTGTTCTCGATGCTGCTGTCACCGGAGTTCGGTGTGGGGGGATTGTCCGATCCCAACAGAACCACGGCTGGCCGAGGGGTCACCCTGCGCACGGAAGACCTGCTCCTTGTCGTCATGGCGTTCGCCTGGCTCACCCGCATGGCGGTGCACAAGGAGTTGGGCTTGGTGCGCAGTACGGCCCTGAACCGGCCCATCGGTTATTACACGGCTGCATGCATTCTGGCGACGAGCCTCGGCATGATCTTCGGCAGTGTAACCGGCGTTACCGCTTTCTTCTTCGTCCTGAAGTACATCGAGTACTTCGTCATCTATTTCGTCGTCGCCAACAACATCCATACCAGAGAACAGATCAAACGGTTCACGGTGGCCATGTTGCTGACGGCCGTGATCGTGTGTTTCGTCGCGATTGCGCAGATTCCGACCGGGCAACGTGTCGCCGCACCTTTCGAGGGGGAACAGGGCGAACCGAATACCCTTGGCGGCTATCTGCTTTTCATCGCGGCACTGGCAGGGGGCCTTATCATGCAGCTGCGGACACGGTCCCAGCGGATATGGTTGATCGGGTTGCTTACGTTGATCATTGTGCCTTTCCTGGCAACCCTATCGAGAGGCTCGTACCTGGCTGCCCCGTTCGTGTACGCAGCCTTCATCGTGCTCAACAAAAGTTTGCGGACACGTTTGGTCATGATCATCGCCCTCTTTGCGATTAGCGCGCTCGGGGTGGCCGTTATGCCGCAAACCGTCAAAGATCGAATCAGCCATACCTGGGGGCAGAGCAGGCAGAGCCACCTTACGCAGGTCCAAGTCGGTGACGTTCGTTTGGACACCTCGACATCCCAGCGCCTGGAAAGCTGGCAGGGTGCCTTTGCGGACGCCCTCTACAGCCCGATTTGGGGATACGGAGTAACCGGTTACAAGTTTCTGGATGCACAGTACCCACGGGTCCTGGCCGAAACCGGATTGCTCGGAGTGGTGGCTTTCGGTGCCTTGGTTGTAGGCGTTTTTCGGGAGGCCCGCAATGTGTTCGAACGGGCCAAGGATCCGCTCTTCAAAGGGCTTGCCGCCGGGTTGCTGGCCGGAACCGTCGGTCTGTTGGTCCATGCAGTCGGCGCCAACACCTTCATCATCGTCCGCATCATGGAGCCATTCTGGCTGGCTGTTGGATTGGTGGTATGCGCCTCCGGCATCATGCGGGCTGAGGAGGCTGAGGTTGTCGGCGGCGCAGACGACATGGAGGACTCCGAATCGGAGAAGGCGAAGGCGGCTCCATGAATGTGCCCGTTCGGGTCTTGCACGTAATCACTCGGCTGGATCCTGGTGGCTCGGCAGAAAACACGCTGTTGACCGTGGCTCGGCTCGACAAGAGCCGCTTCGAAGTCCACCTGGCTGTGGGGATGACGGCGGGTGATCCGGGACCCACCCTCGATGAGGCGCGTGCGTCTGGAGTCGCTCTCTTCGAGATCCCCGAACTGGTACGTGCCGTTGCCCCGCTGGCGGATTGGCGAGCCTTGCGCTCTCTACGCCGAATCATGCAAAGCAACACCTACGACATCGTTCACACACACACCTCCAAGGCGGGTATACTGGGTCGCCTGGCAGCGAGGTTTGAGGGGGTCCCGCGCATCCTCCACACGCCGCACGGACATGTGTTCTACGGCTATTACGGCGCCGTGATAACGCAGCTGTTCGTCTGGCTTGAACGCTGGGTGGCTGGCTTTACAGACCGCGTCATCGCACTGACACAGGCGGACCTCGAGGACCATCTTCGCTTTGGGATCGCGCCACGCGAGCGTTTTTGCGTCATCCACAGCGGAATCGATTTCTCTGCCTTCGAGAACGGGGCCACAAAGCGCGACCGCACCGCCATCCGTGGCGACCTTGGAATCGATCCTGATGGCATCGTGATCGGTTCCCTGGGTCGACTCACGGCGATCAAGGGCCACCGGGTTCTACTTGAGTCCTTTGCCATGGTACGAACCCGGTTCGGCAACGCCTGGCTGTTGCTCGTCGGCGATGGCGAGGAGCGTATTGCACTCGAAACTCTGGCCCGGGAGTTGAGGGTTGAGAACTATACAGTCTTCGCCGGGTGGCGAGATGACATAGCCGAGGTTCTGGGTGGCATGGACGTCTTCGTCTTTCCGTCTATCAACGAAGGCATGGGCAAGGCGCTGGTGGAGGCGATGTACGCGGGGGTGCCCTGTGTGGCCACGAACGTGGGAGGTATTCCGGAGCTGATCCGCAATGAGCAGGAGGGGTTGCTGGTGCCCCCGGCTGCGCCTCAAGAGCTGGCGGATGGTGTTCTGCGTATGTTGAATCACGACGCAGAGAGATCCCGGTTCGCAGCAACCGCAAACAAGCGGGCGCAAGCCTACAGTGCCGACAGTATGGTAGAGCAGATAGAGCTGCTTTACGATGAGCTGGTCGACAATGCTGCCTGACGGTGTAGGATGTCTGTGACGACGCACAGCGTGACGGTTGCTTGTGCCGCCGTTTTCCTGGTGACGGTATCGACGGCAAAAGGGGGGGAGGCCGGGTCCCACGATGACGGCTTCATTCAGCTGCGCGGTGCCATGCACATCCACTCGGAGTTCAGTACGGGCGAGGAAAGCCTGGACACGATTGCTCGACGCGCGCTCGACCACGGTGTCGAAGTACTGGTACTCACGGATGATGACGTGCTGCAAGTCAGCTATGGGTTGCCTTTTCTTCGAAACTTGATTGGTTATTCCGAGACCAGAAAAGCCCTACTGACGGACGAGACAATCGATGCATACCTGACAGAGATCGATCGTCTGAACGCCGAGCACGAGTCCTTGATCCTCATTGATGGGGTCGAGTCTGCTCCATTCTACTTTTGGGATATTGAACTGGCCTCGCTCTCGTGGCGTTTCGTGAACTGGAACAAGCACTTGATCGCTATCGGTTTGCAGAGTGCCGAAGAATACGCCTCGTTGCCCGTACTCGGCAGTGACGCCGCATGGATCGACCAGTGGCAGGGGTGGCTGTCGCTGTGGCCACTGGCCGGGTTGGCCTATGCCTTGGTGTTGGGTAGCGGACGGCGGCTCCGTGTCGGTATCGGGGCCGTATCATTACTGTGCCTGGCCGATGTCTTCAGCGGCCAGCCGCTAAAGGTTGCGGTGATGGATGCCTATAGCGGGGACCTGGGCAGCGCGCCCTATCAGAATTACATCGATCATGTCGAACAGCGGGGTGGTATGGTGTTCTGGCCTCATCCCGAGGCGAGGTCGACGATTGAGCCACGCTCATTTTTCGGTGGGTTGATCAGCGTGGCCAGCGAAACTTCGTCCCACGCGGAAGATCTTGTTGAGACATCGGGATATACTGGATTTGCTGCGCTGTACGCGGATCAGATCACAGCTACCGATCCGGGTCGGGAGTGGGACCAGGCGCTGAGCCAATACCTGAGCGGCCAACGGCAACGGCCGATCTGGGGAACCGGTGACATCGATTACCACGTCCAGGAACCAGGCGGGTACATCCACGACATCCTGACGGTTTTCCTGGTTCGCGAGCGCACTCGGTCGGCGGTCCTCGACGCCATGCGGGAGGGCAGGATGTATGCTGTTCGTGGCGGTGATGAGGCCCTGCAGTTACTCCGGTTCGAGGCGGTGACGAACACGGGCACGGCGGTCATGGGAGAGCGTTTGTTGTCTGCTGGTGTGGCCAGGATTGCGGTGGAGATCGGGCGCTTCGATGGTGGCGAGGATCGGGTCCACGTGCGCTTGATTCGAGGGGACGGTGATGGGCACACGCAGGTGGTTGCGCAGGTGGAAGGGATTACACCATTGGAGTTCGAGCACGTGGACGCGCAGGTCGACGCTGGCGAGCGTCTTTACTACCGCCTGATGGCGGCCAGTCGCGGATCGCGGCTGACCGCCAATCCCATCTTTGTCAGCGGTTGATGACGACGGTCGCCATTCATCAGCCTCAGTTCATGCCCTGGCTGGGCTATCTCGACAAGATGGACTCTGCTGATTGCTTCATTCTGCTGGATACCGTTCAGTACAAGAAAAACGAGTGGCAGAACCGCAATCGCATAAAGACTGCGCAGGGAGCTCAGTGGCTGACGGTCCCGGTGACCTACCAATTTCCTGCCCGCATTGAAGAGGTTCGCGTCACCGACAGCGCCAACTGGCGCAACAAGCACTGGCAGGCATTGATCACGAACTATGCGAAGGCGGCATTCTGGAAAGAGCACGAAGGCAACGTGCGAGCGCTGTATGACGGCGAATGGGAGCGCCTCTCTGATGTCAATCGCGCTTCCATCGAGTGGCTGCGCGGGGCATTCGGCATCGCGACTCCGATGCGTTGGGCCTCCGAGTTGGATGCTGAGGATGAGCCCACCCAGCGTCTGATCGATCTGTGTCGCGCGGTCGGGGCTGACGTCTATCTGGCGGGCGCGGATGGTCGTAACTACATGGATGTTGAGCGTTTTGCTCGCGCGCGTATCAAAGTTATTTTTCAGGAATACGAGCACCCTTCGTACGACCAACTATTCGGCACATTCGAGTCGCACCTCTCGGCCCTTGACCTTGCCCTGAACTGCGGCCCCCGCAGTCTCGAGATTCTGCGACAGGGCCGCCGAGACGTACCGTCATGAAGCGATACACGGGGAAACTCAGGGAGACATGGCAGTGAGGATTCTGGCGATCGGAGCTCATCCGGACGATCTGGAGTACGGTTGTGCCGGAACACTGATCAAGCACGTTCAGCGAGGGGATCAGGTGTTTCTCGCCGTGGTCACCGACGGGAGTGAAGGCGGCGACGGCTCTCTCAGGAGAGAGGAGCAGCTGGCAGCGGCCAAGATAATCGGAGCGGAGGACGTGTTCTTTCTCGGGTACTCAGACACCCGATTCGAATGCAACCGTGAGTCGATCATGAAGATCGAGGAGATCGTAATACAGACGAAGGCGGATTCAGTCTACACCCACTACGGTGAAGACACCCATCAGGATCATCGGGAGATTGCCCGCGCCGTGGTTGTCGCCGCGCGCTCTGTGGCCAACCTGCTATTTTTCGAGGGCCTCTCATCTCGCGATTTCAACCCGACTGTTTTCGCCAACATCGGCCCCGTCATACATCAGAAGCTGGCCGCTCTGCAGGCGCATTCATCGCAGGTCAGCAAGACGAATATCGAGAGCATGACGATCGTGGACATAGCCCAATCCGCGGCGAATTTTCGCGGCATTCAGGGCAGAGTTACCTATGCTGAGGGCTTCGTCGCCATGCGCCATTTTATGATGTTTCTGGATGAGGAGGGAGAGGACGTATGAACGAGACCATGGTAGAAAAGCCTCGGTCGTTGGAAGTGCCGATCACGGATTTGAAGGTGCAGTATGGTATGATCAAACAGGAGATCGACAGCGCCATCAGCGGCGTCATCGATTCGTGTGCGTTCATCCTCGGTCCATCCGTTGCCGCCTTCGAGGCCAGCTTCGCACAGTACTGCGGCGTTTCGCATTGCATCGGAGTTAGCAATGGTACAGATGCCCTATCCCTGGCGCTGAAGGCGCTCGATATCGGGGCAGGGGATGAGGTGATAACCACTCCACACACCTTTGGGGCCACGATAGAGGCCATCTGCGAGGTTGGAGCCCGTCCCGTGTTCGTCGATATCGATGAAGAGCATTACACCCTGGATGTGGAGCACGTAGGTGATTGTGTGACCGCGCGGACGCGGGCAGTCATCCCCGTTCACATGTACGGGCAGACTGCTGACATGGATCCGATACTCGCCCTCTCAGCAAAGCATGGGTTTGCCGTCGTCGAGGATGCCGCGCAGGCCCAGGGTGCCAGCTACAATGGCAGGCGGGCCGGTTCGATGGGAAACCTGGGTTGTTTCAGCTTCTACCCAGGCAAGAATCTGGGGGCCTACGGTGATGCGGGAGGCATAACGAGCAACGACGACGGGCTGAATGCACGACTCCGGAGACTGCGCAATCACGGCATGACACCTGGGGCAAAATTCGTCTACGACGAACTGGGTTACAACCACAGGATGGACGGATTACAAGGAGCCATTCTCGAGGTCAAGCTCCGGCACCTGGATGACTGGAATAATGGGCGAAGGGCCGCCGCCGCCCAGTACAGGGAGGGGTTGGTTGATCTCGACATGCTGATCTTGCCTGTCGAGGCGGACTACGCCCACCATGTCTACCACCTCTATGTGATCAGGGCGCCCAGACGCGATGAGCTTGCGGCTGCATTGTCGCAGGCGGGGATCCAGACGGCGGTCCATTACCCGAATGCCCTTCATCTAACACCAGCCTATCGATTCCTGGGCCATGGACCGGGGAGTTTCCCACGGTGCGAGGCGATCTGCGATGAGATCCTTTCATTGCCGATGTATCCCGAACTCGAGGTCGACCAGATCGATCACGTAGTCGAGCAGGTACACGGGTTCTATCGATGAAGGGTGGGGGGGGACCCATACCCCACTCCAAGCCGAGCTTCGGCGAGCTTGAAGTCGAAGCAGCCACCCGCGTGCTGATGTCCGGGCAGCTGGCTCAAGGAGACGAGGTAGCGGCATTCGAGGTGGAGGTGGCAGCGGTGGTCGGCAAACGTCACGGCATTGCCGTCTCATCGGGTACCTGCGCCTTGCAGTTGGCAATACTTGCTCTTGGAGCCGGCCCTGGCGATGAGGTCATCGTCCCCAGCTATGTGTGCGGGGCGTTGTTGCATGCGGCAAGAGCGGCTGGCGCCATACCGGTGGTCTGCGACATCGATTCTCGTACCCGCAACATCGAACCCTCTCGCGTCAAACGTTGTCTGACACCAAACTCGAGGGCCATCGTCATACCGCATATGTTTGGCCTCACACAGGATGTGAAGGCGTTCGCTGCCCTGGGATTGCCGATCATCGAGGATTGTGCAATGTCGTTGGGGAGTCATTGTGGTAGCATATCGGCGGGAGCCCTCGGCGAGCTTGCTGTCTGTTCGTTCTACGCCACGAAGGTGATCTCTTCGGGAGGAGAAGGAGGTATGGTTCTCACGGACGATGATGGTATGGCGGCGCGGCTGCGAGGTATGCGCGAATATGATGGATTGCCCGCCAATGGCGTGCGATACAACTGTAAAATGACAGAGTTGGCCGCGACGATCGGCCGTGTCCAGTTGCGGCAGCTCCCAGATTTCATCCAGCGTCGCCGAAATCTGGCGAGTCGTTATTCTCGCGCACTGGATGCCTCAGTACAGACTCCGCCGACGGAAACCGGTCACATCTACTACCGCTATGTCATTGATGCTGGAGAGAAAACGGGATCAGAACTCATCGCAGCGCTCGAGGACCGAGGTATCCAGGCTCGACCTCCTGTGAACTCTCCTTTGCACCGAGAGCTCGGCCTGAATGATGCCGCGTTTCCCGAGACCACCAGAGCCTATGAGGCGGATGTATCGTTGCCCCTTTACCCGACGCTTGACGACGGCGCAGCGAAACGGGTCATCGAGGGGGTTCAACAAGCCGTCATGCTGAGTCGGGGAGCGGCCTCATGACGCCTGATAGGACTGGACCTCCCATCCTGAACGTCGACCGGGCTGTCGTGTTTCTGTTCGTCCTGTTCATGCTCAGCAACGAGGCCAGGGTCCTGTTGAATGCCTCGGGCTTGCGCTGGGCATACCTGCTGCTGTTGTCGGTTGGAATCGGTTATGTCGTTACGCCGATCGCCCATTGGGCGGCGCATCGCCTGGATATTCTGGACGTGCCCCGGGGACGCAAGGCTCACGGAAAGGCGACGGCGTTGCTGGGTGGCGTTGCCATCACATCGCGTTTGCCGTTACCGTGCTGCGTAATTTTGAATTCACCGACCCCTTGAAAGGTGTGGCTCTTGGTGGAACCCTCATGCTCATCGTCGGCGTAATCGACGATGTGTTTGATCTGCGGGCTCCAATCAAGCTGCTCTCGCAGATCATGGCGGTGGTTATTTTGATTCACTACGGCGTCGTGATCAGTTTTCTCCCAGAGGGGCCATGGGGCATGGTCGGGGAATGGGTGTTGACGGCGGTGTGGGTCATCGGCATTACCAATGCGATTAACTTCCTCGATGGGATGGATGGGCTCGCCGCTGGGTCGTGTTGCATCAACCTTGTGTTTTTCGGACTCGTCGCCCTGTTCAATCAACAGGCCGACATGGGGTTTCTGGCGCTGCCGCTGGTCGGGGCCTGCCTGGGTTTTCTGGTCTTCAATTTTCCTTTGAGGCGTTCAGCATCCATCTTTCTCGGCGACGGGGGCAGCACCTTCCTCGGTTTCATGGTGGCCGGAATCGCGGTGATGGGTGAATGGGCAAGCGACCATGCCGTGCGCCTGGCGGTTCCCGTACTCATTCTGGGCGTGCCGATCTTCGACATGACGTTCACGACCTGGATGCGCGTCAAGAGCGGTCAGGTTCGCAGCGTGCGTTCCTGGTTGGAGTTCACCGGCCGCGACCACATCCATCACCGTCTCGAAGATCTGCGTATCGGTCGCCGCGGCGCCGTCCTCGTCATTTACGTGGTGACGGTCTGGCTCGGCCTGTCGGCTCTCGCTCTCGAAGAATCCACCGGGTTCAACGCGGCTTTGCAGTTGAGTCAATCCGCCATCGTGTTCGTGCTCCTGGGGTTTTTCATGGTGTATGTCAACAAGCAATATGCCGAGATCGAACGCAACGCGACCGCCATAGGGTCGACGAGGGACGAGCACTGAGCGAGCGAATCGAACAATTATCGCGAAACAGGCAGACTCCGAATGAAGAAGGTTGAGGCGTTCATCAAGCCCTTCATGCTCGACGATGTCCAGGCATCGTTGGCCGAGGTCGGTATCATGGGAATGTCGGTGACAGAGGTTCGTGGTTTTGGCAGGCAGCGCGGACACAGCGAGGTGTACCGTGGGGCAGAGTACCAGGTCGACTTCTTGCCGAAAGTCAAGATCGAGGTAGCCGTCGCCGATGCCAATCTTGATCGCGCCGTAGAGGCCATCCTCAAGAGTGCCAATACCGGCGAAGTCGGAGACGGCAAGATTTTCATCTCCGAGTTGGTCGAAGCCATCCGCATACGCACCGGTGAGACCGGGGACAATGCCGTGTAGGGGGAGCGAACCCCGGATCGTCTCTGACCAGAGTGACCGGTTGTTACAGTGGGCGACGACCTGTCTGAGCACAGGTGGGGCATCTGCCTCCCACGCTCTGCGAGAGCTCGGTTTTGTTGATGTCGACAGGGCTGGCCAATCACTGGACCGCCTGATCAAGCTGTATCCAGTGAGTTCGATGTCGCCGGAGATCATGGTCGATCTTGCCGTCGGGGGCCACCCCGACAGGGGACTGGCTCACCTGGAGCGCTTCCTCGAGGTAGCTGGAGGCGGCGACTTGTTCACCAGGCTGGGGCAATCGCCAAGGCTGCGCGAGTACTTCATTCGGCTCTTGAGCCAGAGCCGGTTCCTCACCGATATCCTCGTCCGCAATCCCGAAAGGTTGTACTGGTTGCTGGAAGGCGGTACTCCGTTTCTCGAACGGCCCATGCCGAAGCGGCAGATGCGGGAGGGTGCGCGGCGTGAGGTACAGCACTCCAAAGATTCAGTTGATCGTTTTCGAGCGTTGCGGCGCTGGCAACGCGGAGAGCTGCTGCGCATAGGAGCGGGAGAGATCCTCAACCTGAAGGACGTCGCGGTCACCGGACAGGAGCTCGCGGATCTGGCCGATATCATCATCGAGCTGGTGGTAGAGACCTGCCAACGCGAGCTGGTTCAGAAATACGGCAAGCCGTTGGACGAACATGGCAAGCCGGCTCATTTCTGCGTCGTATGCCTCGGTAAACATGGTGGAGGCGAGTTGAACTTCAGCTCGGATATTGACCTGCTGTTCGTCTATGGCAATGATGGCCAGACCAGGGAACACGGGCGAGCGGTCGATAATGATTTCTTCTTCAACCGTCTCTCTGAGCAAATTCTCAACGTTCTGACGGAGGTTACGGATGATGGGTTTCTATACCGGGTCGACATGCGGCTGCGTCCCGACGGAGAGGCCGGGGCGTTGACGCGTTCTCTACGCAGTCACTGGGCTTATTACGAGACGCGGGGCGCCTTGTGGGAGCGGCAGATGCTGCTCAAGGCGCGCCGAGCCGCCGGTTCAACACAGCTTTGGCACCAGTTTTGGCAGATGCTCATACCGTTCGTGTTTCCGGCTCATTTCGAGGTAGGACCCCGCACGGAGATCAGGCGGATAAAAGAGCGTATCGAAGCAGAAATCGGCGTGCGACCTGATAGAGATAACAACATCAAACTGCGGGCGGGCGGCATCCGGGACATCGAGTTCGTGGTTCAGTGTCTGCAACTGCTGGCTGGGCGTAGAAACCGGAAGGTCCGCTCACACAACACCCTCGAAGCGATCGGTCGGTTGCGGCGCTCCGGCGAGTTGGGAGCGGAGGAGGCACGTACGCTTTCAGGGGCGTACCGGTTCTTTAGACGGCTCGAGAACTTGCTTCAGATCCACGACGGGCGCGCGGTGTACGCCGTGCCGGAGGGCACGCGGGACCGCATGGCAGTAGCTGTGGCCTGTGGGTTCGACGATGTCAATGGGTTCGACAAGAGCTTGGAATCGAATCTGAGCGCAGTTCGAGGAATTTTTGACGCTGTATTCAGACAGCCAGAGAATGATGGATATCCCGGTTGGGAACGATTGCTCGACTGGCACGTCGGTGCACCCACCGCAAGCGCAGAGCTGGAGCGTGCCGGATTTGAAAACGCCTCGCAGGCCCATCGCACACTGCAGGAGATGGCGAATGGTGAGACGATGACGAGCGGAGCGCGGGAACGCTTGAGATCGCTGCTTCCCGAACTGATAACCTCGTTGTCCGCAACGTCTGATCCTCACCGCGGGTTGGTGCATCTGGTTCAGATTATCGGCGCCTACGGAGCGCCGGGATCGTTCCTGGAATTGTTGCACTCGAGGCCCGGGTTCATGGCGATGATGGTGACGATCTGCGGCTCCAGCAGGTTTCTATCCGAGTTGCTACGCCGTGATCCCGGTCTGCTCGATTCCCTCGTTACCAGTTTGCCACTGAGCGAGGAGGATCGGTATCAGGGTCCGCTATCTGGATGGGGGAGGAGTCGCAACCAACAGCTGTTACGCATTGGCACCGAGGATCTTTTGGGTCTGTCCACCGGCGAGGAGACCTTCCGCCGTCTCTCTGCACTGGCGGACGGATTGCTTCGTGCCGCTCTCCAGGAGAGTCTTCGCAATCTAGCCCGTCGACTGGGTAAGCCGCGAACCAGCCGTGGCAATTCGGCGCACTTTGTTTGTGTCGCAGCGGGAAAGCTCGGTGGCATGGAGCTGAATTTCGGCTCGGATCTCGACGTGTTCTTTCTCTATGAGGGAGAAGGCCGCACCGGTCGTGGCGTCGACAATCGTGAGTTCTATGGTCGTTTGAGTCAGGATCTCATCCATCTGCTCAGCACTCACGAATTGTACGAAGTGGATGCCCGATTGCGGCCCGATGGACGAGATGGCCCACTGGTCATGAACCTGGCCGCGTATCGTAGATATCTGGAGAAACGAGCAGCCATATGGGAACGATTGGCTCTGAGCAGAGCACGCGTGTTCGGCGGGGAGCAGGCCGCCAATCGTCGGGTCGAACGAGCCATTGACGCCTTCGTTTTCCAGGCGGTGGACGCGCACATGGTGGATGCCGTGGTTGATATGCGGCAGCGGATGGAACCTGCGCAAGAGCGCGGGCGTCCGGCAAGAGTGGATATCAAGCGAGGCCGAGGCGGCATTGTCGATATCGAATTCATTACACAGATTGTGACCATCCATCTCGGCCGGCAGGAGTTGAGACCCGTTCACACCCGGAGCATGCTTGAAGTGATGGCGGCCGAGCAGTTGTATGTTGACGACGAGGAGAGCACCTTCCTCTTGCACGCCTACGATCGCTTGCGAGGTGTGGAAAAGGCGATTCGTATCACGACGGATCGGGCTACCACGGTGCTTCCCGAAGGGAGGGAACTGCGCTGGATGGAGGCTCGAAGTATAATGGAGGCTGTGGGTGAAGTCTCCGTGCCAATCCACTCCGAGATTCGTGATCTCATGAATCAGACGAGACAGACTTTTAATCGCGTCATGGAACGTTTAAAAAACAGCCTAAACTGAGCGAGTGAGTGAGAGTGAGATGAATGAAGCTGCAAAAATCAACATGAGCCGAATTGGCCCCTATGTCCGTGTCGTGATGGGTCTGGTCTTCCTGATTGCTGGAGCAGCCAAATCCTGGGATCCTGTACTCTTCTATTGGGAAGCCGTGTCCTACTGGGAGCTGTTAGGTGTCAGTTTCGAGAATTGGGCCAGCTTCGCCAGGCCGACCCTGGTGCTGGGGCCGATCGAGTGCGTGGTCGGCGTGGCGCTGATTCTCAATTGGCGCCCGGATCTGGCGCTGCCGACTGGCCTTGGTCTCATGCTCTTGTTCATCGGACTGACCGGGTATGCCTGGTACCAGGAAGCGGACATGAACTGTGGTTGCTTTGGTGCTCTGGTCGATCGCACTCCAGGAGAAGCGCTTGTGGAGGATGTCGTCATGATGGGGGCGCTGCTATTCGCCTGGAAGTGGGGGATAGCTCGGGCGTTGCCGGGCATGACACGATGGGTGGGAGTTATCGCCGTTGCCGCGCTTCTCCTCACAGGCGTGCGTTTCTATCCGGAGGTCGACAGGGTTGAGAACTCGGACCTGGCCGGTGGTGTGCGGCTTACTGGAGTGGGTCTGACCGGATCCGAGCTGGACCTGGGTGAGGGGGACTACCTGATCGTTCTTTTCAGCCCCCGGTGTTCGCACTGCAAGAGAGCCGTCCCCAGACTCAACGAGTGGGCCGACGCACCCGAACTGCCCGCGGTGTTGGGATTGAACAGTTTTGGTCAGGAATCAGAAGCCCTGAAGTCGTTTCGGGATTCGATGCGTCCGCGGTTCGAGATTGCGACGATTTCGAGCTCAGACTGGAAGAGACTGACCTGGCGTCACGGGTGGCCGCGGATGGCCTTTGTCCGCGACGGGGTCGTGCAGCGTGTGTGGGAACGCAGCGAGATGCCGACGGTAAAGCAGCTGACAACCATTACCGCCGCTGACGTCGGCTGACTGCGGCCAAAGGCACGGTGGATAGTCGCACTTGGTTCAACGTGCGTCGCGTGCTGCAGCGATGTCCTCCAGTGCTTCCAGGTTGACGAGGCTGGATGTGTCTCCTGGCGGCTCGCCGAGATACGCACTTCGGATTATCCGGCGCATGATCTTGGCGTTTCGAGTCTTTGGGAGATCCGCAACGAAAAAAATCGCGCTCGGCTTCATTGGTTTGCCGAGTTCAGCCGAGACAAGCTCCATCAGTTCGCTGAGAAGGATCTCAGTGCCTGCTATGCCCTCGTAGAGAACGCAGAAGCAAACTACCCTGGTTCCCTTGATCTCGTCGGGCACGCCGATCGCGCCCGCTTCCACTACAGAGTCGTGACTCACCAGGGCTGACTCGAACTCGGTCGGACCGATGCGTTTGCCAGCCACATTTATGGTGTCGTCCGATCGTCCGAGCAAATACCACATTCCATCTTCGTCGACGGCAGCCCAATCTCCATGGACCCAGAGCCCGTCCCAGCGCGACCAATAGGTTCGCAGGTAGCGGTCTCGATCCTTCCAAAACCCGCGCGTCATGCCGATCCAGGGAGCCCTGATCACCAGTTCGCCAACACGGCCTGCCCCGAGTAAGGAAGCTCCACCCTCGTCGACGACGTCGGCCGCAATACCCGGACAGGGCCCGGCGAAAGCGGTCGGCTTGAGGGGTTGGAGCGGGTTACCCATGACAATGCCTCCGCTGATTTCTGTACCGCCCGAATAATTGATGATGGGCAGTTTTCCTCCCCCCACGCGTTCAAACAGCCAGCGCCATGGATCAGGGTTCCATGGCTCACCGGTGGAGGCGAACAGGCGCAGTGAGGAGAGATCGCACGAGGTGAATGGCTCCTCACCATGCGCGATCAGCGAGCGCACCAGCGTCGGAGACAGTCCCAGAACGTGGATACCGTGGCGCTCGATGAGGCGCCAGAGCCGATCCGGCCCGGGGTAGACCGGGGCCCCATCATAGATAACGCAGGTGGCACCCAGCAGCAGCGACCCAAAGACCAGCCAGGGCCCCATCATCCACCCCATATCCGTCATCCAATGGATGAGATCGCCAGCGTGCACATCTGTACCGAATGCCATATCCTGAGCGGCCTTGACTGGAAAACCGCAGTGTGTGTGCACGGCCCCCTTGGGGGCTCCCGTTGTTCCTGAGGTATAGATGATCATGAGCTGATCTTCAGCCGACGTCGCCTCGCATGCCGCTGTGGGTTCCTGTGCCGGCACGACATCGTGCCACCAATGATCACGTCCCGGCTGCATGGGGGCATCATCGCTCACCCTGCGGCAAACGATCACGGTGTGGACGGAGGGGACTGAGTGCAGGGCCTCATCAGCCATTGCCTTCATCGGTACAACGGATCCCCGTCGGTGTTGGGCATCGGCGGTAACCAGTCCGACGGCACCTGCATCATTCAATCTCGAGGCGATGGCCCCGGCCCCGAAACCGGAAAACAGGGGCAGGGCGATGGCGCCAATTCGCGCCAGTGCGAGCAGGGAAACGACAACGTGGGCGGTCATGGGCAGGAAGAGCCCGACGACGTCTCCCTTGGTAAAGCCGAGGGCCCGCAGGGCGTTGGTACAGCGATTGACTTCCACAGACAACTCGAGATAAGTCAGGCTCTGGACTGTGCCCTCCTCAAGTTCAGATATGAGTGCGGGACGCGCCGCGCTTACGGGGTCCAAGAGCCATTTGTCCAGGCAATTGGCGACGATGTTGAGTCCACCACCCACGCACCAGGTGGGGAATTGGATGCCGTTGTCGAGGTTGACGACCTGTGAATACGGGTGATGAAACTGGATGTCGAGGTAATCGAGCAATGCGGTAGTAAACCAGACTACATCGCTCGACGAACGGGAGATGAGATCATCCACGGAGCCCAGGTCATGTCGGTCCATGAACGCCTTCAGATGACTGCGCTCGATGTATTCAGGCGATGGCCGCCATACCACTTCTTCCCTCGGGGTGGTGCTGTTAGACATGCGTGCACTCTCTGGCCGGTGGTGTCGGGGGGGCGTTTCAGTTTCGGATCCAGTGACGCAGGGCCGGCAGTGACCTCATGACAGGTGCGGTGCTATATTATCGCCCTCCGCATGGGCGGACAAGCGTATACGACTGACATCATCAACCTTCGCACTCCAAGAGAGTACCTCGCTTGGCTTTTCTGATGGATTCAAAAGGGCATGCTGGGTTGATGCTGCTCGCCCTCGCAGCCGGCACGGTTGTCCGGGTGCAAGGCCTTGGGGACGCTCTCAATCACGATGAGGTGCACACCTGGGAAGCATTCGCTTCCAAGCCGTTTGCCACCATCGTCACCTACTATCCAGTTCCAAACAACCACATTTTTCACTCCATACTCGTGCGCCTGGCATCACTGCTTTTTGGCCAGTCAGAGACAGCCCTGCGCACTCCGGCGTTCGTTGCCGGACTGCTGTCGATTCCCACCATGTGGGCCCTGGCGCGGATGCTGCTGCGATCATCGACGGCTGGAGTCGCTGCGGCCTGGATTCTGGCGCTGGCACCGATGCATGTCCGGTATTCGGCGAGTGCCCGTGGTTACTCCATCATGGTTCTGTTGTCGATGCTGGCATTGCTCTTCCTGTGGTATGCTATGGCGGCTCAGAATCGATCCGGACGTTTTCATCAGCTGTGGTGGGTCGGTTGGTCCACGAGTGCCTTTTTGATCGTCTACACGGTTCCCAGTTCGGCACTATTCGTGATAGCTGTCGTCGCCTGGGCCCTGGTGGATAGTCTGCGTCATGGAGTTGAAGGGAGCACTCAGCGTCTGGTTCCGCTACTGCTCAGTTCTGGCATCGCCTCCATCGGTCTGGTGGCTGCCCTCTGGCCCATACGTGCCGAGCTATCAAAGGCTGGCGCTCAGTGGGGCGTCGATCTCACCGCAACCCCTTTGGCTCTCGTGAGCCTGGTTTCCCAGACAATGGCATTGGTGACGGGTGGATGGCCAGGCGTGGCGCTGGGGTTGGCGGCTGTGGGTGGCGGGATGATGATGATGGCGAAAGGGCATGATGGAGGACTCGGACGATTGCCACTGTTGTTGATGTTAATTCTTCTCCTTCCTTTTGCCATCAGCTTTATCTACGGCACCGCTCCGCAGGCCCGGGGTTTCGTCTTCCTTCTACCCGTCGTAATTCTGTTCGGCTCGTACTCGGTCAGTCAATTGGCCAGTCGGTCCCTACGAGTGGGTGCTATGGTGGCCATTGTGGCCGGGCAGGTCCTTGGTGGAGGGCTGGGCAGCGGCTGGGGAACGGTTTCGGAAGGCTGTCGCGCCCTCGGGAACGAGCTCACTGGTGGCCGGCAGCAGAATGAGGTGGTCGTAACTCCATACATCATGGACCTCGAGTTGTGGTACTACGCAAAGGAAGCTATACAGAACGGGCTGGTCACGGCTGCAATCAACGGCCGGCTGGATCGCGTCGTGTTCGCCACTGATAAGGTGGACGCCCGGTTTGGCCTGGATAGCTATCAGTTGAGTGCCGAAACCACGGGAAACCGATTAGACCTCGTCCTGCCCAGGAATAGTTTTGAAGAGGTGTTTGCGGCGGGAACCAAGTCGCTATTCGCGCTGCGAGGAAAAGGAACGCGCGTGCTTGATCACCCCCTGACCTGGCAGGCTCAAGGTACTCAGCAACTGCAGATTACCAATGCAGCGAGCGCACTGTCGGATGTTCCCGCGATCGAGGTACGTCATTCCTCAACCACCGGTGGTTACCGGCTTTATTCCCAGGACCAGTTTATCTCTCCTGATCCAGGTCTGGCAGTGCTGCTATGCGCTCGCTCCGATCAGTCATCCGAGGTATCCCTGTATCTGGCTGTCGATGTGGAAGGAGGAAATTGGAGGCCGGCCGAGTTGCATATGTGCGTGACCGCGGCCAAACCGGTCAAGGTTGTCGGCCGCGACGAGCAGCTGTGGTACGTGGAGGCATTCATTCTCCCGGTCCTGGCGAACAGGAAGTACGGCCTGTACATCAGAGGCGGAGACCGGGCCGTTCAGAGTTACGCGGAGATGGCCATCTACCATTTCCCCTGGAGGGGGAGCGATGAGCTCTGAACCTGCTGTTCGCTTCGACGCGCTTGGGCCAGGATCGAACCGATCCAGATCCTATGTATTTGCCGATTGCCAACGAGAAATACGGGTTGACGATCCAGCTCAAGTCGTCAGCGCCCTCGATCAGATTGAACGCTGGGCTCACGACGGTGGTCACGCCGCTGGTTATGTCTCCTATGAAGCGGCCACTGGTCTCGAGCCCGCTGCCGTCGTTCACAGCCGATCGGGCTCCGTGCCCCTGATATGGTTCGGACTATTCAATCGGCGCATCGAGGTAGCCCCCCTGGCAAATCTCGATGCTGAAGGAGCAAACGGACGGGCGTACGAGCTCAGCGCTCTGCGCCCGACACTGGACTTCGTTCGCTACACAAGTGCGATCGACAGGGTCCAGGACTACATCCTGGCTGGGGACAGCTACCAGGTCAACCTCACACAGCGGCTGCGCGGCACGCTCGCCGGCGACGTCCATCAGCTCTACGCCGACATGTGTCTGAACCAGCGTGGCGCCTACTGCGCGCTGATCGAGCTCGAGGAGTTTGCCATACTGTCGGCATCGCCGGAACTGTTTTTCGCCGTACAGGATGGTGAGCTGCACATGCGACCGATGAAGGGGACGAGCCGGCGCGGCCGCTGGGTGGAGGAGGATGAGCAGATGGCATGTACGCTCAGAGCTTCCGCCAAGGATTGTGCTGAGAACGTGATGATCGTCGATCTCATCCGCAATGACCTGGGGCGCGTTTCGCAGCTGGGGTCCGTGATCGTTGAAAACTTGTGGGAGTTGGAGCGCTACGAAACGGTATGGCAGATGACTTCCGGAGTGCGGTCGCGATGCAGGCCGGAAGTGACCCTTTCACAGCTGTTCGCGGCGCTGTTTCCCTCCGGCTCCGTGACGGGGGCACCGAAGATCCGCACCATGGAGATCATCGCCGAGTTGGAAGACTCGCCGCGGGGGGTTTACACGGGTGCCATCGGATTCGTTTCACCCCGGACTGTCGGTGGTGTCCCGGCTCCCGCCAAGGGTGTCCTCGGATTGGAATCATCCTTCAATGTGGCCATACGTACCTTGTGCATAGACGGTCGTACCGGAGCGGCGGAATCTGGCGTTGGCGGTGGCATCACGCATTATTCGAATGCGCGAGAGGAGTATGATGAAGCCCTTCTGAAGGCGCGTTTTCTCACCAGACCCGCAGTGACATTCGAGCTTCTGGAGACCATGCTGTGCACGGAAGAGGGCTACTTTCTTCTGGAAAAGCATCTGCGACGCCTGCAGTCATCCGCCGATTACTTCGCCTTTCCTTGTTCGAAGGATGCGATCGAGGCCGAATTGCTCGCTCACCAGGCTGGTCTGCCCACTGGTCACCATCGCGTGCGATTGACCCTGACGGCCGCGGGAGTGCCGGCGATTGAGAGCCAGCCATTGGAGGAATCGGATGGTGCCGATCCGTGGCCGGTACAAATCTGCGAACGGCCCATAGACAGGGATGACGTTTTTCTGTATCACAAGACGACGATGCGACGGGCGTACGATGAGCGCTTACGCGACTACCCGGATTGTCGGGACGTGATTCTGTGCAACGACGCGGGGGAGGTGACGGAATGCTGCATCGGCAACCTCGTCCTTGACGTCGATGGGCGTCACCTGACGCCGGCTCGCACGAGTGGGCTGCTTGCAGGTGTCTTCAGAGATCAGCTATTGGAGACCGGCGTCTTACATGAGTGCGTGTTGTCGTTGGTGGATGTGCAACGGGCGCAGCGGGTATTCATGATCAATTCGGTTCGAAAATGGGTCGAGTTGACCCTGGTGGAAGCAGGTACCGAACACGCTGTCCCTTTCAGATCAGCGAGATTGCCATGCCCATGAAGGATCGCACTACCCGGATTCCGGGTTGTGTCTTCGAGGAGAACGAAACAAAGCCTCAAGACGCCAGGATGATCACGCGCGACTTCGAGACGCCCTGGACACTCAGACCGTATGCCAGTCGCAAGGATTGGGAGGAGCGCGCCCGCTACATCGTGGAGCATATCCTCACAAGTACCGGCCTGTGGCCACTGCCGGAAAGAACTCCACTGCGAGTGAAATTCACCAATCGCGTTGAGGTCAACGGGGAATACAGCGTGGAAAACGTCTACTTCCACAGTATGCCCGGTTTGCTCGTGTGCGGCAATCTATATCGGCCACTGCGGGGGCGTCAGAAGCATCTACCGGCCGTCCTCTGCCCCCACGGTCACTGGCCTGCAGGTCGGCTCGAGTCCTCTGAGCTGGGATCGATCCCTGGGCGTGGCATCGGCCTGGCACGACGGGGCTTCGTTGCCTTCTCCTATGACATGCCCGGCTACAATGACAGTGACCAGATTCCGCACCGGGAGCTGGGTGGAGAGCTTGGGGATCTGTGGGGGATCGGAACGATGGGGGTGCAGCTGTGGAACAGTATCCGTGCAGTCGATTTCATCGCTCAGCTGCCGGATGTGGATGCCGGCCGGATCGGCTGTACGGGCGCCTCAGGGGGAGGTACCCAGACGTTTCTGCTGTCGGCGGTTGATGAGCGTATACGGGCTGCTGCCAGCGTAAACATGGTTTCGGCGAGTATGCAGGGAGGGTGTCACTGCGAAAACCAGGGGCACCTGCGGCTGGATATCAACAACACCGAGATCGCTTCGGTAATGGCTCCGCGTCCACAACTGCTTGTTTCCGCCACCGGGGACTGGACCGTGAATACGCCCTGGCATGAATATCCCGCCGTGAGGGCCGTGTACAGCCTGATGAAAGCGGCAGATCGTGTCAGCACGTGCCAGGTAGATGCCCCTCATAATTACAACAGGGAATCGCGGCAGCACGTGTATCGGTTCCTGTCACGGTGGTTACAACCTGCACGGTTGAGGACGTCCTCTCGTGAGCGGCCGTTCGTGGTTCAGGATGCGGAGACGTTGCGGGTCTTCGGGCCATGCAAGGCAAAGCCTTCCGGACGCCTGGATGAGTCTTCTCTGGTCGCGGCCTTGATCAAGCGTCAACGCAAAAGCTGGCAAACCTTGGACCCCGTGACTGGGGGTTCGCTGAGTCGGTTTCGCCGCTTGATGGGCACCAGCCTGCGCCACGCTCTGGCGGCAACCTATCCGACGGCTGGCGCGGTACAATACGAAGACCGGGGAAGACAGCGACGCGATGGATTCTCGATCGAATGGCTGTTGCTGGGTTCAGGTCGCGGAGAGTGTATCCCCGCGACCCTGCTTTCACCGGATGGTGGGGGCAGGACAGCCCCGGCCACAATCGTGGTACATCCCGAGGGCAAGGAGGGGTTGTTCCAGGGGCGGGGCAAGAGAACACCGGGGCCCTGGGTGGCGTCCCTGCTGGAGCGGGGTCACAAGGTCCTGGTCATGGACCTGTTCCTCAACGGTGAGGTTGCACCTGAGTCCGAGGAGTCTGCCTACGTTGATGAAGGACCCGGGCGCTTCTTCACTACCTACAACCGGTCCATTGCCGCCTGGCGGGTCCAGGATCTGCTGACAGCGCTTTCGTACCTTGAAGGCAGAGATGATGTGGGCGCGAGGTCGCTGATCGGGCTTGGCTCCACTGGTTTGCTCTGCCTGTTCGCTGCCTCGTGTGTTGACAGGATTGACAGAATCTACGCAGAGGTGGGGGATTTCGATCTTGGCGATGACGAGGCCTGGGCCGAACACTGCCTGATTCCTGGTGTCCGGAGTGCCGGCGATGTGCGCACGGCCTTGGCGCTGCTGGTTCCCACGAGGTTGTATGTTCATACTCGCAAAGGTCGCGGCTTCCCCGCGGACTGGGCGCGCAGGTTGTATCGAATCGCTGGCAAGGGGTCAAATCTGAGGCTCTCAATCGGGAGGAAGCCCGGAGCACAGCGTGTTGTCCGTACCCTCTTGGCTCCCTCCACAGGATGATGCGTTCCCGCAGGTGAACTCAGAGGGCTCTATGGCTGTCAAGCAAGTGGACGTACTCGTAATCGGTGGCGGTGCCGTCGGTGTTTGTGCCGCACACTATCTGTCGTTGGCCGGCCGAGAGGTCACCCTGGTTGAGAAGGGGGAGATCTGCTCAGGATCGTCGCACGGCAATGGCGGGCTCATCGTGCCCAGTCACAGTATTCCGCTGGCGGCCCCCGGCGTTGCGCGAAAAGCACTGAAGTGGATGCTCAATTCCACCAGCCCGTTTTACATCAAACCGCGCCTGGATCGCGAACTGATGTCATGGCTGTGGCGTTTCTGGCGTTGTGGAAACCGACGCCACGTGCGTCGTGCTATACCCCTGTTGCGCGAGCTAAACCTTGCCAGCCTGGAGCTTTTCCAGGAGCTCGCGGGACTCGATGGCATGGACTTCAGTCTGGAACGGCGCGGCATGATCCTCCTCTTCAAGGAAATGGCTCACTTGGAAGAGGAAATGTCGAATGTCGAATTGATGCGCAACGCGGGAGTGCACGCCGAGCAGATGACGCCGGTGCAGATCGAGGAGATGAATCCGGGTTTGGACGCGCGTGCTGTCGGAGGCATCTACTTCGAGCAGGACGGCCACCTGGTACCGTGGAGGTTCGTCAAACAGCTCGCCGAACGCGCCAGCCAGCATGGTGTCGATGTGCGTCCACACACTCAGGTGCTGAGCATGGAATCGAACAAGAGCCGGCGCATCAGGACGGTGCGAACTACCAGAGGAGATTTTGAGGCCAGTGAGATCGTGCTTGCTTCGGGTTCATGGTCTCCCACTGTATCTGCCGGATTGGGACTGAATCTGGCGATCCAACCGGCCAAAGGATACAGCATCACCTACAAGCTGCCGCAGGAAGCTCCGACGTTGCCGATGTCACTGATGGAGGCCAAGGTCGGCATCACACCCATGGGCGAATTCCTGCGCTTTGCCGGAACATTAGAGCTCGCCGGCATGGATCTGACGATCGACGAGGTCCGAGTGCGCGCGATCCTGAGTGCTGTTCCCCAGTACCTGCCTCATCTGAACCCAGCACACCTGGAACTGGTCGAGATCTGGAGCGGCCTGCGCCCGTGCACACCGGACGGGCTGCCCTTTTTGGGCCGCTGCCGGGACTGGGAAAACCTGACCATCGCTGCCGGACACGCGATGATCGGTCTTTCGCTTGGACCCATTACGGGTAAACTGGTTGCGGAGATGGTGACCGGTGCTCCCGTGAGCGTCAATCTGGAACTGACGCGGGTAGAGCGTTTCTCCTGATCCATCTCGAGCGAGTGAGAGCCAACATGGACGCAAACACTCTACAAGAGATGAAATGCCGCGGCGAAAAGATCGTCGTGCTGACCTGTTACGATTTTCCCACCGCTACCTGGGAGGAGGAGGCCGCCGTCGATGTGATCTTCGTCGGCGACAGTGTAGGTACCAATGTTCTCGGTTATGAGAGCGAGCACGAGGTTACGATGGACGACATGATCCATCACCTCAAAGCGGTCAAACGTGGGGTGCGTAAGGCTTATCTACTGGTCGACCTGCCGTATCAGTCCTATGAAACGCCGGCTCAGGGGCTCGAGAACGCCCTGCGATTGCGTTCGCTGGGGGCACAGGGCATCAAGGTCGAGGGCATGGTCCCGGAGGTTATCGGGACGCTCAGTGAGCGTGGGATCGATGTGTGGGGGCACCTGGGGCTGAACCCTCAACTTCATGACAAGAAGCGCTACCAGGCGCGTACGGCGGCAAGGGCGCGAAGTCTGATGGAAGACGCCCGGAGTCTCGAAGCTGCCGGTGCGGGAGTCCTGGTTCTCGAGCTCGTCCCGGAGGAGGTCGGGCGTGCCGTGAGTGAACAGCTGTCCATCCCCACGATTGGCATCGGAGCCGGACGCTATACGGACGGACAGGTACTCGTGGTCCAGGATTTGTTGGGCATGGAAGAGGCAGCTTTCAGACACGCCGCTCGCTACGCGGAGATGCGGATGAGTGCCATCGCCGCTATCAGCCGCTATGCCAGGGAAGTCCGGGAAGGGGACTTCCCCAGCGATGCGCATGTCCGCCACCTTGGCCAGGAACAGCTGCGCTCTTTCGAGCGATCCGGTGATCCCTGATCCGCGCAGCGGCTAGAAAGCTTCCACGCTGAAATGGGGATCCAAACGCGGGAGGTCGACGCCCTTGAGTTGTAACCGCAATTCTGCGTTGAGGGAGAAATCCAGCGGCAGGTGAAGTTGGGTCTGCAGATCGAGTTCCGGTATCAATAGGGTGCCAGATTGACCGCGCTTGTCGACGAGGATACCTGTGCCCGTCCAACCCGGAGACTGCAGAAGGTAGACGCATATCCAATGTCTGCGCGACAGCCGTTCAACCCTCCTGATATCAGCGGCGAGATCCTCTGCGGGCCCCACTCGGTTGAGAAGCTGAGCTTCGTCAAGGACGGTTGTACCTGAAAGGTGAGCCTTCAACTGTTGATGGGCGACGAGGTCGAGATAACGCCGCAGCGGGCTCGTAACCCGGGCATAGGCGGTGAGTCCCAGTCCCGAATGTCGATCCATGGATGTCGAATGCCGGCTGCGGGGCTGGCGCCGGCGCAGGGCGTACATTCCGGCCAGGCCATCGGGATCCGCATCGCCGTCCTCGGTCGGGGGAGGCTGGACCGAAAAGGGAAAGGGCAGGGCTGCTCTCGAGGCGTAGAGGGCGGCCGCCTCGCCGGCCAGTATCATCGCCTCCGCGACGAGGTCACGGACGGGCAAAGGGGGCAGGGGCTCGAACTCAACGTCGGCGACGCCGGCCGTTTCGCGAACGCGGATCCTGGTCTGAGGCATTTCTATGAACGCAGCTCCGGCGTGCTGGCGTCGTTCTCGCGCTAGATCAGTAATGGTCTTGAGTGCGTGCAGCGGCTCAGAGGCCATCCGCGTTTCGGCCTCCGCGTAGGTCAAGCGCTCGACCCGGACAAGGGAGGGTAGGACCTCGAAGTCCTCGATGCATCCCTCGTCATCGAGGTCGATGCCGAAGGACAGAGCCGGCGACACCTCTCCAATCCCCATGCCAACGGTTTGCGTGATTGATAGAGGCAGCATCGGCACGGTACGGTGGGGAAGGTAGACGGTAGAAGCCCGGTTTCTGGCTTCCTGATCCAGGGGCGAGTCGATTTCCACGCACATGGTCACGTCGGCCACATGGATCCAGAGCCGGGAGCCCTCGATTCCGACAGCATCATCCGGGTCGGTGTTGCCCTCATCGTCGATGGCAAAGGCCTCCAGGTGCGTCAGGTCACGGCGCGATGCTGTCGGGCTGACAGAGATACAGCCTGCATCGGAGTCCCCATGGGCTTCGGCCGGAGTATCAAGGTTGATCTCGAAACGACGCGGATAGGGGACGTGAGTGGCCGACCACCAGCCAGTCTCGAGCAGTAGCGCGTGGGCACCCTCAGCGCTTTCCGCGCGACCCAGGTCTTTCAAAATCGGATTGTTGCTGCGATTGCTGCCGCCAGAAGCCATATTCTCCAGGTCGAGCATGAAGGGCTCGTCCCCGGCAACCCACCGGGCGCCACTGCGCATTCGCTGCAGGAAGGCCTCGCGGTGCTGCTTCAAGTTTTCTCTGTGATCTCGACGCTGGCGTTCGTCGTTGACGATCTGCGGGGGCTGTGGGGTTATAGAATCAATCGTTCCGCGGAAATAAAGGCCGTCAGCTACAAGCTGCCAGGTACTCCAGGCGGCGGCTGGGGTGTAGGATGCGAAGAGGAGTTGGGTTAATCCCGGCAAGTCCGTATTCTCACCCTGCAGCAACTCCCAGGCAACCTCCAACTCCTCCGTATCGATGGGACGCTCGAGGTCCTGCAGATCGGTGACGGGACCCGGGTGTAGGGTGACAACGTCCTTCGGACGTACCTTCTTCAGTTCGCCTGCCAGAGTCTCGATCTCGACACGATCGTCACTCTGGATTTTTTTGACGCGTGCCGGCCGTCCCTTGTACAGTAGCAGCTGAGTCTCTCGGATCATCGTGATCGCAGTATCACCCTTGTCATCCTCTGTGACAGATTGTATGCCAGAAGACAGCGCAGAATCTCCCCTATCGCCCACTTCCCTGACCGTCGAAGAGTGGGATGAACTCGTAGGCCTGCGGCAGGAGCCCCGCAAGAAGGGATGGGTCTGGCTGGTCTATCTGGTCCTGTTCGCCGTCGCCATACCCTGGTATTGGCCACCGTCGTACCGGGGGTCTCTCGTCGCCGGGTTGCCGCTGTGGGTCACAGTGACGATTGCCTCCATCGTTCTGCTGGCTGGCTGGACGGTTTTCGTCATTACAAGGTATTGGATAGATCCTGATGAGGCCGACGGAATCCAGGAATGACAGGCGCTTCTACATCCCCGGTCCTGTTCGGACCCGGAGCCTTCGTCGTCATCGGCATATACCTGCTGTCGATGATCGGCCTCGGGTGGCTTGGCCGCAAGCGTCGGGTAGACGACAGCCTCGCTGATTTCTATCTCGGCGGCAGGTCTATCGGGCTGGCCGTCCTGTTTCTGACGCTCTATGCAACCCAATACAGCGGCAACACGCTCTTCGGGTACACCGGCAAAGCCTACCGTATCGGCTTCGACTGGACGGTCTCCATCCTGTTCATGTTTTCCATCATCGTGGGCTACCTTCTTTTTGCCCCGAGACTGGTGCGCCTGGCGCGTCTGCGTCACTTCATTACACCGGGAGACTTCATCTCCTTCCGCTTCGGGTCGCCTTTTCTGACGTTGCTCAGCACAGCGATCATGATTTACGCACTGGCCAATTACACCCTGGCACAGCTAAAGGCGATGGGTGCAGCCGTGGAAGGGCTAACGGACGGAAGCGTCCCCTCCACATATGGAATAATCGGTCTCGCCGTAATCATGGTCCTTTACGAGACCATGGGCGGGATGCGCTCCGTCGCCTGGACGGACGTGCAGCAAGGCATCGTGCTGCTTGTGGGTTTCGCCATCCTGATCTGGATTATCCCCGATCTCGGAGGGGGCATCAGGTCCGTGGTCGAGCAACTCAGTCGCAGCGATCCAGCGAAGGTTCAGGTTCCGGCGCTGGAAGCGTGCGCCACATGGGTCAGTTACATATTTCTGCTGGGTTTCGGGGCGGCCATTTATCCGCAGGCGATTCAGCGCCTGTACGCCGCGCGCTCGGTAAGAGCGGTAAAGCGGTCGCTGTCTTTGATGGCTTTCATGCCGTTGGCTACGACACTCATTGCCTTACTGTGTGGTGTTACCGGTGTCGTGGTCTTACCCGAGTTGAACGCTTCAGAGATCGATCAGGTGCTACCCCGGTTATGTGCGCTGGTGATGGCGCAATCGGATTTTGGCTACTGGCTCGTCGTCATCGTTTTTGCCGCGGCCCTGGCGGCGCTGATGTCGACGGCGGATTCGGCGTTGCTGTCGATCTCATCCATGTTCACGAAGGACATCTACCACGCGCACCTGCGGCCTCAGTGCTCGGAGGCTGAACTAACCCTGATCGGCAAGGGGTGCTCCTGGGGCATCGTCGCCATCCTCGTCGTCATCGCCATCGGCACGGATAAGACACTCATCCGCCTGCTCGAACTGAAGTTCGAGGTGTTGATCCAGATCGTGCCGTGTTTTTTTCTCGGACTCTACTGGCGGCGCTTAAACGCTCGCGTCGTTACTATTGGTATGATAGCTGGTCTTGTGTGCGCGCTGTCGTTGACGGCCGCCGGGCACACGAAGGTAGCCGGATTTCACGCTGGTGTTGTGGGATTGGTGGTGAATACGGTCGTCTGTTGCGTGGGGGTCGCGAGGGAATCCCTGCCTTGGCGCCGGGTGCCTGAATCGCGGGAGTCCCTCTGACAAAACGGGCAAAGGGTACCTAATGCGTAAAGCTTCGATGGAATTCCTGGAATCGCTGTTGGCTGCTCCCGGCCCCTCCGGGTATGAGGGTCCCGTGCGCTCCGTATGGAAGAAGGAAACCGTGCGATTCGCCGAGAGTGTCAGTGTCGATTTGCACGGCAACGCTATCGCCTCGCTCAACAGCGGGGGAAGTCCGCGAATCATGCTGGCCGGACACATGGACGAGCTGGGTTTCCAGATCGTCCACATCGACGACGAGGGGTACCTCTCCTTCGATACGGTCGGAGGTTTTGATATGGCGATCGTGCCGGGTCGCAAAGTTCGGATCCACACGGCGAAGGGAGATGCTCTCGGGGTGATTGGGAAGAAACCCGTTCACATGATGACTCCTGAGGATCGACGCAAGGTCGCTGAAAAGCATGAATTGTGGATCGATATCGGGGCGAAGGATGGCAAGGAGACGAAAAAGCTCGTCGCCATCGGCGATCCGGTGACATATGACGCCAACTTCGAACTCTTACGCGGAGGATTGGCGGTATCGCGGGCCTTTGACAACAAGATGGGAGCCTTCGTTGTCGCCGAGACCATGCGCAAGGTGGTGGCCGACCGCCGCAAGCTGAGGGCGAGTCTTTATTCGGTGGCCACTGTGCAGGAGGAGGTCGGCCTTCGCGGCGCCAAGACCAGCACCTACGGTGTCGACCCGCTTGTCGGCATAGCACTGGATGTCAATTTTGCCACCGATCATCCCGGCATGGACAAGCGCCGTAGCGGAGACCAGAAGGTTGGGGGAGGACCGATCATCAGTCGTGGCGCCAACATCAATCCAGCAGTTTTCGATGAGTTGGTGAAGGCTGCTAAGCGCAAGAATATTCCGTACCAGGTCAGTGCCGAACCCGGTGGTACGGGAACGGATGCGAATGCGATGCAGCTTACCCGCGCCGGGGTAGCGACGGGCCTGGTGGGCGTGGCCCTGCGCTACATGCACACGCCAGTAGAGGTGCTTTCACTGGACGACCTTGAACACACATCGGAGCTTCTTAAGGAGTTCGTCCTGAGTATCGATGACAGGACAAGCTTCATACCCTGAAGCCCCGCATGAGAAGGGGATTGGAATGAACATGACATACCATTGTTGCACAATGGTAATTCTGCTCGTGGCCACTCTGGTGGTTGCAGCCTGCAACGATGACAACACTTCGTCACCGACCGGACCTCAGGACGACGAGCAACCGGTTGTCGGGGATGAGGGCGAACCCTCGAATTCGGAAGATGATGCGGCCAAGGTCTTTTTCAGCGAGCTCAACCAGGCCATGTCCGACGTTGTCCCCATGCTCCTTTTTGGGGGAGGAGAGCTCGAGGGCGGCGGCGGCGGCCGGGTCGTCGTCGAGGGCACGACGATGACGTTTGAGGAATATTCCCCGGATGGCCAAACCGCCATGACCGGAGTGATCGTGATCGAGATATTGGAGACCCATTGGACCATCGATGGTACGCTGACGCTCAGTGGCGCCAATGAGGGCGAGGTTCTCGTCGCCATGACACTCGACCCATCTGTGGTTCCTCCCGCCGCGGGGGGAATCGTCACCATTGACGGCACTGAATATGACGTGGCCGAGCTTTCGGCTGCAAACGCATAGGGCTGAGGTTGACGATTGAGCTCTGAAGATTCCTCTGATATGCCTGTTTCGCCAAACCATGTCGCGCCACTGAAGAACTGGCTTCATGCCCTTGCGGCCGATGGTTCGGCATCATCGGCACAAATCGCCTCCTTCTACGGGCAAGACCAGGCCAAGGCGTGGCGGCAACACTACAGTGAGGCCCTGGAGGAATTCAGTCGACACTTCGGCGCAGATCGAGAGGTCGTCATCGCCCGCTGTCCGAGTCAGATGAATGTGATGGGCATGCATGTCGACTACGGTGGCATATCCTCGCTGCGCATGGCCGTGCGGGGTGCCGATACGATCACGGTAGCCGGTGTCGCATCCAGTCGTGATCGTGTGCGCATCACAAGCGTGTTGCAGGTTCCAGGCGAACCACGTGTTGACTTTCACCCGGCAGAATGGGAGCTGTCGGAGCTTGTGCCAGCCGGTGTCAACGTCGGTACGCGCGAAGGAATCATGGACTACGCCGGGCGCTTGTGCGACGAGCGCGAGCAGTCCACTGGCCGGGCTGTTGATGACGATTGGCAAGTATTGCCCGAGGGACAGCTGGTGTTCCTGGAAGGCTACCTGCGCGGTGGCCCCACGCCGTTGTCAGGATTCGATGCGTTCGTATGGAGCAATGTCTCTCCAGCGGGAGGGATGAGTTCCTCTTCGGCGCTGGTGATTTCCACGGCGTACGCGGCGCTGGGGGCAAACGGGTTGGAGCCGGGCATCGATATCAGCCAGCGCGATCTGATTGATGGGGTTGGTAGCTCGGAATGGATCCGCGGCACCCGTGGCGGTACCGCCGACCACGGCGGCATGATCCTGGGACGGGTGGGGGACCTGGTCAAGGTGGGTGTCCTACCCGCCAGCGCTCAGGGATGGGCGTCGATTCCAACCGGCTACAGGGCTGTCGCCTTCGACAGTGGGGTGCCGAGGGTGAGTGACGAGGTCCGGAAGGAAGAGACCGTCATCGCTTATGAGCTGGGCACCTTTATGGTCAAGCACCTGGTGTTGCCGGAGGTTCTTGGCCGTCCTGGATGGGAGAGCCTGCACCCCGACTGCACGGAGCGGATTGAGCTCATCAGGGATGTCAACGCAGAAAACCTAGGCATCGACACGGCCCAGTTGTGTGAGTTGATACGGATGATCCCTTGCGAGATCACCCTGGACCAGGTGAGGCAACTCTGCACGTCTGCTGGTATCGCGGATCGCTACGATGCCTTCGAGCGTGACGAAATCACCGGTCGGTTCACGAAGATCACCAGGGACTATCCCATATTCCTGCGCCGGCGCTTCGTATTCGGTCTCACGGAGCAGGAACGTGCCCATGCTGTGTTCGATCTGCTGCAGCAGCCCGACATGGAAAGCGTTTTCGAACTTGTCAGGCGCTCGCATGCCGGTGATCGCGATCTGGAGGTCAGCGATGGCATGCTGGTTGAAGTTGCACGCGCCAGCGCTGAGACTGGATCTGGTGCGGGGTCACGGGCCCTCGCGAACCTGCCCGGGGGATATGGCAGGATGACGCCGGAATATGACAGGGTGTGCGTCGCCATCAACGAATTCCTGCTGGAGCATGGTGGTCGGGAAGTCGGCGCCATACAGCGGTTGGGTGCTGGTTGGGGAGGACAGGTCGGGGGTCTAATCCATGAGGACTTCGTTACCGGCAAGTATGGATCACGTTTACAAGAGTTCATGGAACAGGAGCTGGGTCTGAAAGCAGCACTATCGCGATCCGTGGTTTCACCCGGTGCAGGAGCTTGCTTGCTCACGTCCCCTGGCAGAGAGATAGACAAGTGACTGGCATCGGTACGGAAATCCTCAGCGACGTGCGCGTCATCGACTTCACCCGCGTTCTTGCGGGGCCGTTCGCCTCCATGATCATGGCCGATCTGGGCGCCGAGGTGATCAAGGTGGAGGAGCCGCGAACCGGGGATGAGGCCCGTGGGTTCGGCCCGTTCGTCAATGGCCAGAGCGCCTATTTCACCAGCATTAATCGAGGCAAGCGAAGTGTGGGCATCGATCTGCGCACAGAGGCGGGTCGCGATCTGGCTCGCGATCTGGCGGGCCAGTGTGATGTCCTGATCGAGAACTTCCGCCCCGGAACCATGGCCCGCTTTGGGCTGGATTACCAGACCCTGCACACGTCGTACCCGGGACTCGTGTACGTGTCGATTTCAGGTTTCGGACAGACGGGTCCCTACGCTCAGCGGCCGGCCTACGACGTCATCATTCAGGCGATGAGCGGCTTGGCCAGTATCACCGGGAGTCCCCAGTCGCCCCCCGTGCGTGTGGGCACGTCGATATCAGATCTGGGCGCTGCCCTCTACGGCGTGATCGGGATCCTGGCGGCTCTGCGTGCCGCTGCCCAGGGCGGACTGGGGCAGCATCTGGATATCTCGATGCTGGATACCCAGGTGGCATTGCTGGAAAACGCGGTGGCACGGTATGACGTCACTGGCGAGGTGCCAGCCCCCCTGGGCTCACGGCACCCGGCCATTACGCCCTTCCAGTTCTTCGAGGCAGCAGATGGTTACATCGTCGTCGCGGCCGGTAACGACAATCTGTTCGGGCAGCTGTGTCGCCGTCTGGGGGTGGAGGAGTTGGCAGAGGATTCCCGTTTTCTCAACAATTCACTGCGCACGGAAAACCGGTCGGACCTGGAAGATCTGCTGAACCAGGCGTTCTCTCACCGTACTGTCGACGACTGGTTGCAGGACTTGACCGAAGCAGGGGTCCCATGCGGCCCGATCCAGGACATCGCCCAGGTAATGGCCGACCCACACATCGCCTCGCGAGAGATGATCGCGCGGCTTGAGCAGCCCGGGGCAGGCGAACTTGCCATGCCGGCGTCGCCGCTGCGTTTTTCAGAAACGCCGAGGACATCCCCTCGTCCGGCTCCCGGTCTCGGCCAGCATACTGATGATATCCTCAGGACGCTGCTCGGTCTCGATACCGAGGCCATTTCCGCCTTGCGTTCGCAGGGTGTGATCAGCGTCCCTGTGCCTATTCCTTGAAGCGCAGCGCGCGTCCGGGTAACGGATCCGGAAGGTCCTCAACCGGGCTGCCATCGCTGACCACGCAGACCCCATTCACGAATACATGGTCGATTCCCAGTGGGAACTGATGGGGGTCCTCGTAGGTGGCTGTGTCCTGAACCGTGTCCGCATCGAAGACAACCAGATCAGCGAAGCAGCCTTCTTTGATCTCGCCTCGCTTCGTCAGGCCGAAGCGTTCGGCAGGATAACCGCTGAGTTTCCTGACCGCCTGCTCCAGGCTGAACAACCGATGATTCCGTACGCAGGGCCCCAAAAGCCGTGCCGACGATCCGTACATGCGCGGATGCACTGTACTGTTGCCGGGCATGAGGATGCCGTCCGTTCCCATCATGTAGCAGTCGTGTGAGAGCATCGGATGGGTGAGGGTGTCATCGCCGTGCATGAAAACGAGGAGAACGGCAAGATTTTCATGGATCAGCAGATCACACAGAGCATCACCGATCGACTTGCCCGTATCGGCGATGTACTGTGTCAGTGGTTTGCCGATGTAGTGAGCGTGCTCGACGCTCGGCAGCCACGCGATCTGAAGTTTATCGAGGTTTCGCATGCAGATATTGCGCTGGAACGCCTTGCGTACCTCTGAGTCCCTCAGCCGTGGAATTACGCCCAGCGGGCCATCCTCCCATACTGCATGAGGAAGCGAGATCGTCAGCATGGTTGACCCCGGTAGGTAGGGGTAGACGTCGAAGGAGAAATCCACTTCGCTGCGCGCAGTTTTGTCGACGTATTCGAGTACCTTGTCATTCGTGGCTGGGTCCGGAGTCTTCATGTGTGATATATGGACGGGGACCTGGGCTCGACGTCCGATCTCTACCGCTTCCCGCAATGCCGGTAGGATACCCTTCTTGTAGCGCAGATGGGTTGCGTAGATCCCGCCGAAAGCTGACATGGACGCGCATGCCTCCACGAGTTCGTCGGTTGAGGAAAAGCATTGAGCGATGTAGTCGAGGCCCGTGGACATGCCAACCGCACCCTCTTTCATGCTTTCCTCCACGAGTGCGACGATGTGCGCCATCTGATCGTCATCGGGACGCCGGGAGCTGAAACCGCAGGGGATGCTGCGTACATTGGCGTAGGGAATCTGTGCGATCGCGTTCTGCGCATTGCGCCGATCCATACAAGCCATGTATTCGGCGATCGTCTGCCAACCCTTATACTCTTCAGGCTGTAACCCATTGAGCGAGCGTAGGTAGTAGATCCACTCCGGGACCGTCGTCTGACTGACGGGAGCGTAAGAGATCCCGTCTGACATGATGACCTCTGTCGTGAAGCCCTGCATGGTTTTGGCTGTCAGGTGTGGTGTCTTTAACAACCAGGCGTCTGTGTGATTGTGGACGTCGATGAATCCGGGGGCGACCATCCTTCCCGAGACATCGATGGTGACTCTGGCCTCGAGTTGGGAGGTGTCGCCGACGACCTCGATACGATCCTTGGCAATGGCGACATCAGCACGGATGCGCGCACTGCCAGTCCCATCGATCACGGTACCGTTCTTCAGAATCAGATCGAGCATGACTTGGTCTCAGGTCTTGTTAATGGTGCTGTTTTAGGAGACGTGAAATCGGACTGTGAGCATGGGCACGCTTGCTTGAGTATCCTTTGAAAAAGCCATAAGCTAGTGCTCTGTTAAGAAATCGAGCTTGTACTTTGTCGTAAGTCGTGGTATCATGGATACATATGGTGAATCCTTCAGGAGGGTCATGCTATGTGTCTCCATGCTCGTTCGCCGAACGCGGCGGAGTCTAAGGAACTGGGACGGTGGCTGAAACGGCCTCGCAACGCCGTGCAGATGCGCCGTGGGCAGTTGATCTCGTTCAGCGCCCAGGGCATGCGCGTCCAGGAGATCTCGGATACACTGCATCTGCATGAGGAGTACGTTCGCCAGTTGATCCGCCAGTACAACGAAGGGGGATTGACGGTTTTGCGCACTCGGGCACGTCCGGGGCGTCCTTCGAAGTTGACGCCGGAAGACGAATCCGTGGTGGTGGAAATTGCCACGATGCCTCCTCGCGCGTTCGGCCAGCCGTTCAACCAGTGGTCGTTGCGCAAGCTGACTGACTGCCTGGTGGGACGGCAGATGATTCCCGAGGTTTCGCATGTGACCATCGGAAAAATCTTGGATCAACATAAGGTTACCTATCAACGCACGCGCACTTGGAAAGAATCAAAGGACCCGGAGTTTGTCTCTAAAAAAAACGCATCAACCGACTCTACAAGCGGGCGCCGAAAGACACGGTCGTAGTCTGTTTCGACGAACTGGGACCAGTCCAGATCAAGCCGCATGCCGGTGCTTCCTGGGCCCCACACAAGCGCCCGGTCCGGCATCGGGCAACCTATAGCCGCCACGGCGGCGTCAGCTATTTCTTTGGAGCCTATAACGTCCATGAGGACATCCTGTGGATGCATCACAAACCCAAGAAACACGCGTCGGTCGTACTCGATTTCCTCAAGGCCATTCGGCTCCGCTATCGCACGGCGAAGCGGATCTATGTCGTCATGGATAATCTGTCGACGCACAAGACACCGCCGATCTTGCAGTGGTGCCGACGAAACCGGGTCTCGCCGGTCTTCACCGCCACCAACGCGTCATGGATGAATCGGCTCGAATGTCACCTCACGGCAGCCCATTACTTCGTCATCAAAAACAGCGATCCCAACGATCATCGAGAAGTCGGCCAGCGCATGCAGGAGTACCTGAGGTGGCGAAACAAGAACACCGACAACGCCAAGCTGGCCAAAGTCCAAAACTCAATGCCCACTCTTTAACAGAGCACTAGTGCCCCTACGGAAAGGTATTTCGTGTTCGGTCGCCGACAAATCCTGTTCTGCTGCGTCGCGCTCCATCGGCGTATTCCACCAACAGTTCGCGCGCCTACCAGGCCGGGGACTGGGCGCTTTCATGAACACTTCATCGCCTACACGCTCGTCGGCGGGCAAAGCGGGCGCGAAGATATTGTCGCTGGGAGATTGCAGCAAGGGTTAGAAGGAATTAAGAGCAGATTCGAAGGGAATCGACATGGGTGATGTACCGGTACGTATCGAAGTCGCGGGGGTCTCACTGCAGTTGACCTCGCCAATCCGCTCCCAACAGAAATGGATTGGCCAACAGGAAACACTGCGCAGTCTGCAGGCCTGTTGGCTTGTTCTTGACAGTACGGATCTACCCCTGTCTCCGCGCCTTGTGGGGCCACCGGGAATCGGCAAGACCACGCTCGCCATGGCCGCGGCCCTGGAGCGAGGTCAGCCATTGTACATTTATCAATGCACCAGTGATACGCGTCCCGAAGACCTGCTGGTTACGCCGGTGTTATCGGAGGCTGGCCGCATCAGCTACCATGCCTCGCCATTGGTTTCGGCGATGCTGACGGATGGTGTTTGCGTGCTGGATGAAGGCAACCGCATGAGTGAGAAGAGCTGGGCATCACTGGCTCCGTTGCTCGATCATCGTCGCTATGTGGAATCGGTGGTCGCCGGCATCACGATTCCGGCCGGCGCCGGTTTTCGCTCCTGCGTGACCATGAATGACGATGAATCCACCTACGAGGTCCCGGAGTATATCCTCTCACGTCTGCAGCCGACGCTGGAGATCGGATTCCCCGAGCGTCAGGAGGAGATGGAGATTTTGCGTTACCATCTGCCCTTCGCCGAAGACGAGCTGCTGACACTGACAGTTGACTTCTTGCAGCGAGCGCACGAACTGGACCTGGAATATTCGCCACGCGATGGTATCAACATCGTCCGCTTCGCGTTGAAACGCCTGGCGCAGCAGCAAGGTCATCCGGTAGCGCTGGATGCCTGCTGGCGAGAGGCCCTCGAACTCGTCGTCGGAGACGAGGCCCTGGACCTGGACAGGATCGCGCTCGAACGCAGGCAAGCCCTCGGAGAGGAACAGTCGCTGACCGGGTTGGACCTCGAGGGATTCTTCTTCAAGGAAGACGATCCGCTGCGGCCTGGTGATGAAGATGATGATGGCAATCTGAGCTAGCCTCATTTCACAAGCCTACTCCCATGATAGGGCATAGGGAAGGGCAACCCGGTTCGAGGTGATGGTGAACGACGTTCTTGATCTCAGCTCCAAGCTGACCATGCTCCCGATTCTCTACGGGAGTGCTGATTTCGCCCTCGACGTCCGTCGTCGGCTTCAGAGCATGGCGTTCGATTGTCTGGCCGTGGCATTGCCTCCATCCTTCGAGGCCCCCGTGGAAGAGGGGATTTGCGCTTTGCCGCAGATCACGGCCGTCATCCAGGGCGAGGTCTCACCCGACGGTGAGGAAGCATGTAACTACGTCCCTGTCGATCCGTGCCAGGGCCTGATCGCGGTCATTCGCGAGGCCATGCACCAACAGGTCGATCGAGCCTATGTCGACCTGGAGGTAGAGGTGTTTGAGTCACATCACCTTACCCTCCCCGATCCGTACGCGCTCAAGGAAGTTCGGCTAGAGCGATTTCTCGCAGCGGTGATTCCGGCACTTCCGGCGCCTCCCGAGAACGGCCAACGGGCTGCACGCATCGCCCGAATGGCTTACGAACTTCACTGCCTTGAGCTGGAGTACGAGCACGTCGTTTTCGTCTGTGCCGTCGCTGACTGGCCCTGGATCAGGAAGGCCTACCGGCAGCGATCGTTGTATCGACCGCACGCCCGTGCCGAATTGCCCCGGTGTGCTCGGGTTGATGAAGACAGCCTGTTCTTCTTGCTGGGGGAGTTGCCCTACATCACCTTCCTCTACGAACACCGGAGGGCTGAGCTGCTGACGGACCAGACGCTCTCGTTGGATGGCGTCAAAGCCCTGCTGTTGGAGGCCCGTGACCAGTGGGCACGGGAGCAGGAGCTGGGAGAGCAGCATTGGCTGACCCCGAACCGGTTGTCGGTGTTGCTGAAGTACGTCCGCAACCTCACACTCAGTGATCTCAGGTTGACCCCCGATCTGTATAATCTGGTTCTTGCCGCGAAGCAGGTTGTTGGTGATGACTTCGCGCTTGCCCTCATCGAGAAATCCCGGGAGTATCCGCCCCAGAGACTGGTCGAATCCGGTCCGGAGGATGACGAACTCATCCAGTTCGGCCCCGGGAAGCTGTTGGACGGTGAAGGTCGCGCGGTGGTGTGCAAGAACCGATTGCAGGGGATCCCCAAGATCTGGCGCAATCTGGCTTTCAAGCCGACACCGCCCGAACCGCAGCGACAGCAGTGGCGTCTTGATTGGGATCCCGCAGGGCATTGCTCATACCCCCCTGAAGATCAGCGCATAGAGGCATTCCAGCGCCAGGTGCGAGATGTGGCCCTGCAGATCACGGGTGACCATCAACCCAAGGTCGAGCGCTTTTCGGCCTCGCTAAAGGATGGCCTGGATTTACGCGAAACCCTCAGGAACTGGCACACCGGTGAGATCTTCGTCCAGGAGTTACCGCCTTCCCGCGGCTCCATCGAGATCGTTGTCTTTCTCTTCGAGCAGCCCGTTGACACCCATCGATATCCGTGGTGCAGCACATGGTATGCCGAGCATGAGGAGGAATCGACCCTGTGCTTTTTCGCCACGGACTTCACTCAAAGGATGGTCGGTCCCGGTGTGGGGCAGGCTCTGTACGGGGGGTGCTTCTTTCTGTTTCCCCCACGCCAGATCCCCGATGTTTGGCGAGATCCACGCCTGAACGGCGCGCGTTCGTATGAGGAGAAACTGTTGATGGGAGCGTTGCTGCATTCCCGTGAGAAGCGGGTTGTGTTGGTGGCGCCGCAGGCCCCATCACAACGCTGGCGGCGTTTGGCGCGTCAGTTCAAGCGTCAACTCGTGTACGTTCCCCTCAAACGCTTTTCGCCGGCAGCCGTCGATCGCTTGCGAAGGTTCCATGTGCTCAACGGACGCTACGTACGCTCGTACGCATCAAAGTTCATCCGTGATTTTCGTTGAGTCCGTTGCCGATAGGAGGGGCGAGAAGTGACCATAGTTGATTCGCACACGCATGTCTGGATAAACGATCCGGAGTTTCCGTGGCCGGATGGTCAGACCGCCCCTTTCCCCGAAGACCGCACGGCCGAGATGTTGCTACAGTTAATGGCAGCAAACGGTGTCGACAAGACAGTCCTCGTTCACCCGATACATTACCTGTGGGACAACAGCTACGCCCTACACTCGGCGGGCAAGTACCCGGACAAGTTTATGGCGGCAGGCCGCGTTAACCCGGAGGACCCAGAGGCTCCGGATCATCTGAGTGAGTGGACGGAGCAGGGCCTCCACGGTGTCCGCCTGAGCCCTGCTGAAGGCACTCCGGGCGATTGGTTCGCCGGGCCATTGATGGATCCGCTCTTCGCTCGGGCACAGGAGCTGGGGGTGCCGTTGCTGTTGCTGACGACACCGCCCCGGCTGGACGACCTCGTCCCGCTGCTGGATCGACATCCGGATCTGGACGTTGTCATCGACCACATGGCGCACGCGCACGTGCCCGCTGCCGGACCGGAGAGCATTAGTCGGTTGCTGGGCCTGGCACGCTATCCACGTGTCTATGTCAAAATCAGCCATACGTGGACGGTGTCCGCAGAACGGTATCCCTGGAAGGACACCCACCTCGCGGTGGAGCAGACCTATCAAGCCTTTGGTCCCAGGCGTATCATGTGGGGGACTGACTGGCCCGTGTGCTTGTCAGACACGGAGTATGACAAGCCTCTGCCATCGGTCAGGGACGAGATGAGGTTCATCACAGACGAGGACATGGAGTGGGTTCTGGGCAAGACGGCCTTACAGTTGTGGCCATTCGACAGTCGCGGAGGTTAATCGGATCATGAACATGAATCTGAAGACGGAAGATCGCACACACTACGATGCGATGTCTCTGGGGGAGGTGCTGCTGCGACTGGATCCGGGTGATGTGCCGTCTGCGCGTGCCCGTTTCGCACGGATTTGGCAGGGTGGAGGAGAGACCAATGTGGCGGTTGGGTTGTCCTACACCTTCGGGTTGCGTGCCGCCGTGGTGACTGCTCTTGTCGATGATGGCGTCGGGCGTAACATCGAGAATCAGTTACGTGAAGCTGGCCTTGATTCCAGTCACATCATCTGGTTCGATAATAGTAGCAAAGGCGACTACAGTACGGACGCCAGGGGTACGTTGCACAATGGTATAAACTTCACGTGGGCTGGTAAGGGGGTCCTGCCGTCGGTGACCGAGTATTACCGGGCCCATACGCCGATTCGAGAGATCGGCCCTGGCGACGTGGACTGGGATACCCTCTTCGGCGATCTCGGCGTCCGTTGGTTTAACACCGGCGGGATATACACTCTGCTATCGCCCAAGACCGCCGATCTGGCGCTCGAGGCCATGAAGAAGGCAGGAGAGCACGAGGTCGGCCGATCGTTCGACCTCAACTACCGCTCGAAGGTCGAGCCGGACAAGGAGCGAGCCCGCAGCATCAACCGCTCCATCGTACCGCATGTCGATTTTCTGGTCGGCAACCAGGACGACTTTTCCGATGCCCTGGGCTACGAGACGCAGAGTGTCTCGAAGGATGCTCCTTTCGAGGAGTGGCTGGCCGTGTACTCGGGAATGCTTCATCAGGTGGCGGCCGATTATCCCAACGTCAAGTTGATAGGGACGCAGCTGCGGGGTGCGCTCAGCGCTGACCGCATAAACTGGGGCGCCGTCCTCTTCGACACCGAAGCCGATACCATCCATCAGGCGCCGGTCCGCGAGAATATCGAAATCGCGGATCGCACCGGCGGGGGAGATTCGTTCGCCTCCGGTGTGGTGGCGGCGCTGCTCAAGGGAAAGGAAGCCGATACAGCGGTCGAGTGGGGAGCTGCGCACGGCATCCTGGTTCAAGGGACGCCGGGGGATACGACGATGGTCAGGCAGTCCGATGTAGAGAAGGAGGTCTCGCGGGCTCAGAAAGGCGGAGGGGTTTCGGCGCTGCGCTGAATCACCGGCACATTACCCGCCATGAATTCGGTCCTTGCCCTGTTTCTTCTGATTGTCGCGTTCGCCATTCTCGTCGTCACCTTCCTGTGGGTAGCCCGTTTGCTCGGACTGCTCGGGACGAAAACGGCAGACGTCGAATCCGGTGACGGTGAGGACGAAACACAACCGGTGACTGACAGCCAGAATGTGCAGGAGGAAACCCCGGAGCCCGAAGCCGAGGAGGAGGAGGAGGAGGACGAAGCTGGCCGCGGCCAGGCGGTCATCCTCGGGGCCAACTACGGCCTTGTCCTCGGTATTCTGGCCTGCGGCTTGTTCTTGGTTTCCTGGTTGATGCTCATGCTTTCCGCCGCCGCCATCGGCTACAGCTCACGAGCTCTGTACCAGGGTATCCGGCACTACCGGCTGGTCGTCTATCGAGCACTCATAGGCTTTGTGCTGGGATTGCTCTCAGTGGGTCTGCAGTACCTTGAGCTTACGGGACAACTGGAGGAGATGGTGCCGTTGCTGGGGTGAGGTCCGCGGCTCGGGAATCGCGGGTCGCGGTCGTCTGGACTCAGTGTCGCTGACGAGTAAATTTCCTGAAGTTGCCGAACCAGATGTTGAACCGTACCCTAATAGGGAACCAGCAGTGGGCGATTTAGAACCTTAATTGGGAAACATACATAGTGGTATATATCAAGAACTGGAGAGACACCAAGACCGGCATTGCTCATCTGAGCGCCGTGCACTGGGGGGGGTTGCGACATCAGTCTGATGGCTCTGACGATGACCGCAACAGACTGCATCGCCTTCACGGTTTCGCCCGTCACTTGTTGCAGGGGCGCAAGGGTTCAGACTATCACAAGCACGAGAATATCGAGCAGGTGTATTATGTCATCGCCGGGTCTGGCGAGGTCGTGTTCGACGACAGGCGCCATCCGGTCGAGGCGGGCGATGCCGTGTTTCTCCCTCCCGACGTCTATCATCAGATGTTCAACTTCGCCAGTGAGGACTGGCTGGAGCACCATGTGATCAGCATGGAGGTCGAGGTCACCGAGTGCGCCGGTCGAGGGGAATTGGTGATCAGGAACTGGCGAGACGTGGCTCCGAGGACGGATGTCGAAGGAGCCATGCGGTGGAATCAACTGTCACAGAGTGGCGAGGAATCCAATGGGTGTCTGCAAGGCATGAAGGCGATTGATCGCGAGGCGGTTCAACCCGGTGGCCGCAGTGTGGAACTCTGTGATGACGAGGTCGAGCATGTGTACTATGGCCTCGAGGGGCAGGGGGTGCTGTGCGTGGAGGGGGAACGGGTAGATTTCTCGGAGGGAGATATGATTCATCTGCCTCAGGGTACCAGCTACTGGGTTGAAAACCCACACGACTCCTGGGTCACCTACCTGATAATGGCCGGATGATGAAGGACGCAACGAAGTCCCTGCACGACGCCTTGACCAGCATGATGGAGACGATCGGTGCCGGTGGAGGTAGCTCCGACTCCATCACACAGCAACTGGCCACCATAGACAATCTAGCTCAGGAACTGGGACCCGATGCACCGAATATGTTGCGCCATTACCTCGAAAAGCGCAGCTACGCCAAGGCCCTGGATTTTCTGGAAGGCCGTGACGAAACCTCTGAGCCTGGCTGCTGACCAGGGTTGGTCGTGAACGGCACCTATGACCTGTTCTACCGGCTGGTCGCACGCATTCCGCTGGGCCGGGTCGCCACCTACGGTCAGATTGCCGATCTCGCCGGCAAGCCCGGCCGCGCCAGACAGGTTGGGTACGCTCTCGCCCATGTCCCAGACGAGGTTGATCTGCCCTGGCATCGGGTCATAAATGCCAGAGGACAGGTGTCCCCCCGCAGCGCCAGTGGCTTTCACCACATGCAACGAGCCATGTTGGAGGCCGAGGGGATTTGTTTTGATGGTGATCACATCGACATGAAGAGACACCTCTGGCGCCCGCTCAGCTAATCCAGCGTGGGGGGGCATCTGGGGCTGGTCTCGACAGACGCATTCTGTGCCTGGCCATTCCCAATGCCATAGCCGCCCTGTCCGTTCCCCTCGTGGGCATTGCCGATACCGCCATGATCGGCCGTCTCGAGAACGTGGCCTTTCTGGGCGCGGTCGCCACGGCGAGCACGCTTTTCGATGTCCTGTTCTGGGGCATCGGTTTTCTCCGCATGGGTACCACCTCACTGGTCGCCCAGTATCACGGCGCCGGCGATCGGCGTGCGTGTGTGGAGACCCTGTACCGGGCGCTGATTCTGGCGCTGGTTCTTGCTTGCCTGGTTCTGGCTCTGCGTGGCTGGTTCCCGCCATTGGGTTTCAGGCTCGCCGGTGGCAGCGAAGAGGTGCAGCTGTGGGCGCAGGCATACTTCGCCGTTCGCGTGCTGTCAGTACCGATGGTGCTGTCGATCTTTGCGCTCAATGGCTTCTTTCTGGGCGTCGGCAACGCGCTGGCTCCACTGTATGTGACCGTCGTTGCCGGCATCGTCAATGTCGTTGGTAACTACGCCTTGATTTTCGGTGCATGGGGAGCTCCAGAGCTTGGTGTCATCGGCGCCGCCTGGGCATCCGTGTTGGCAAACACGGTAGGCTTGGGCGTAGGCCTGACGATCCTTCTCGTCAGATACCGGCACTTCATCGTCGCACCCTCACGACGATTGTTGGATACGGGGCCTTTGCGTCACCTGGTTGGTACGAATCTCAATCTGTTCGGCCGCACACTGTGCTTGTTGTTCGCGCAGTTCTCGATGCTGGCTACGGTTTCGAGATTGGGTGATATTCCACTGGCTGCGCACGCCGTTCTCTGGCAGGTTTGGCTTCTGGTCAGCTTCGGCGTCGACGGATTTGCGCACGCCACCGAGGTACTGGTAGGCAACATGCTGGGCGCCGGGGATTTCACCGGGGCGAGGCAGTTGGCCCGCCGCACGCTGATCTGGGGCCTTTGGATCGGTGGCGCTTTCGGCGTCGTCTACGCTTTCTGGCTCGTGCCCATCGGGGCCCTGTTTACGAGGGATGCCTCGGTGCTCGCGGCGATAGGGTCCGTTACCCTGATGATCGCACTGGTACAGCCGATCAACGCCATGGTGTTTGTTTTTGACGGAATCCTCATCGGTGCCAATGATGTAGCGTACCTGTTTGGTTCGATGCTGGTAGCCGCTTTCGGTGTGTTCTTGCCACTCGCCCTTACAGCATATTTTCTTGATATGGGATTTCGCGGGGTTTGGCTGGCGTATGACGGCCTCATGCTCGGGAGATTTTCGACACTGCTGCTGCGCTACCGCAGCGACCGTTGGCTGCGCACCTTTGTCCGTTCTTGAGGTCGGGGGCAAAATTGAGCTGACAGCATGAAATCTGGAGGATATCGAATGGCATTTTTCACCGCAGATGACCTGCCCAAGCTGGAACTCTTTCCCAAGGCGCTCAGCGGCATTGCCCAGGGCAAGGAGCTGATGTTGTCGTTTCTGGTGATGGAGGAGGGATGTCAGATTCCGGAACACAGTCATCCCCATGAGCAGGCGGGCTTGGTGATGGAGGGTAAGCTGCGCTTCCGCATAGGCGCCGATGAAAAGGTGGCTGGCCCCGGGGATGCCTTCATCGCACCCCCCAACGTCGTTCACGAAGGAGAAGTTCTAGAAGGGCCGTGTCGCGTGCTCGATATATTCAGTCCGCCGCGTGAGGACTACGCAGAGAAATACAACAAGTTTCTGGAGACCTCGACGACGACTGTATGGAAGTGAGAGAGGGTAAGTCAGACGACATTCAAGAAAGGGAATGGCAGGCATGTTGACGCAACAACGATGTGCGACGGTTCTCGTCGTCTCGATAACCCCGAGGGCTGCCGACGGCTCGGTGGATCTGGAGGGTGCCAGGAATAATGTCAGGTTTTTGCGTGAGCACGGAGTTGATTTTGCCATGCCCATGTGCGGAACCGGCCTCGTTTACGATGCCACCCTCGAAGAATTTGAGGCAGTAGTCGGTGCCTTCATGGATGCCGCCGCGGGGTCCGACATGTTGGTGGTTCCCGGGATCGGCCCCGGTTACGGACGCTCCCTGGAGATGGGGCAGATTGCCCGTTCTCTGGGAGTCGATGGGGTCATGATCATGCCGATCGTGGGTCCGGCATCGGAGTTGGGGGTACGCAGCGGGTTGCGAATGATCGCCGAGAAGACCGCCTTGCCGACGATCCTTTACCAGAGACGGCTGGATGTCATGCCTGTAGATCAAATGATTGAGCTGTGTGAATTGGATGAAGTTGTAGGCTTGAAGTACGCCGTCGATGACATAGCCTCCTTCGAACGTATCGCCGAAGGCGCCGCGCGGGAGGCGGCCATGATATGCGGCATGGCTGAGGATCCCTGTTTGGACTACCTGGCCAGGGGTGCCGTTGGTTTCAGCTCAGGCATGGCCAATTTCGTCCCGCTCATGAGCCTGGAAATACTGCGTGCCTTTGCCAGCGGAAATGGCAGCGAAGCCGAGAGACTGCGACAGCTCATGATCCCCTTCGAAGACTTCCGCGGTGAGAATGCTGCGCGCTACAGTGGCTCCTTGCTGCATGCGGCCATGGACCAGGCGGGGTTGGCTGGCGGTCCCGTGATACCCTTTGCCGAGGACGTCGCTGCCGATGATTTGCCCAGGCTCAAAGCCATGCTGGAATTGTTGTTCGCGGAGAACGGTAAGTTGATCAGTCGAACAGCCCAGCCGGCCTAGCTGGCGGACATCATACACGTGGCAAACGAATCAGTTGTTCGCGTCGGCCTGATCGGTCTGGGAGCGGTCTGTGAAGCGGTACACTATCCAGGGTTTTCGCGCATTCCCGGCGTGGAACTGGTAGGCTTGTGCGATGCTGACGAGGGGTTGGTGCGCGCACGACAACAAGCCTGGGGTATCGACGGAGGCAGCTCCGATATTGAGACCTTCTTCCGTGAAACTGCACCAGACGCCGTCGCCATCGCCACCCCGAACCGGTTCCATCGCTCACTGCTGAGCGCCGCGTTGAAGGCCGGATGCAACGTTCTGTGCGAGAAACCGTTGGCGCTCGATTTCGAAGAAACCAGGCTGTTGTACGAAGAGGCCGCACGATCGGGGAAGCGCCACATGACCGCCTTTACCTACCGCTTTGTCCCGGGGATGAGGTACCTGCACCATCTACTCGCAGCCGGCGAGCTCGGGGAGATCCGGCATGCCCGCTTTCAACGCCTGCAGGATTGGGGTGAGTTCTCGATCGGCTGGCGTCAGTACCGCGATGAAGCCGGCTCCGGGGAACTGGGGGACATGGGTATTCACCGAATCGACTATGCCGAGAGCCTTCTTGGTCCGATCAAAGCGGTCTGTGCATCGGCCAAACAAGTCGTACCGCGAGATCGAACACCTGCCGGGTTGACATGTCCTCCTCAGGACGTGGAGGACTGGGTGGCCTGGATTGCGGAGTTCGAATCTGGCGCCACCGCCGTGTTTGAGATGGGGAAGCTGACGAAGGGTAGGGGGCCGGGAGGCGATCACGACCTGGCCGAGCTCAATGGAAGTAAAGCCTCCGCCGCATACCACTTGCACACGCCGCATGAGATTCTGTTCGCCCGGAGGGGCAAGCCGTACGAAACTCGCTCCGTGCCAGAAGAGATGCTCATCTATGCCAACTCTCCACGGGATCCCCGAGACGGAGATCCCGTGCAAACCTTCCGCTACGACCAGGCCTGGGAGTTCATCAGCGCGATCCGCGAAGAAAGGGAGTGTGTGCCGTCCTTCGCTGATGGTCTACGCGCCCAGGCCGTCGCAGACGCCATACTCACTGCGGTTGATGAGCGTCGCTGGGTGGACTGCTCGCCATCGATCGTGGGCGCTTGAGTTTGATCAGGGCGCAACCAACCAACACCAACCCGCAAATCCCCACAAAGAAGTTGCCGTAGCGGACGTAAGGCGTCAGTTCCGTGCTCGGCGAGATTGACGCAGACAGCACCTTGGTGTCGAAGAGTTGTGTGGTCTGCAGGATCTGACCAGACGGTTCGACGACAGCGGATATGCCGGTGTTGGCGGCGCGCAGCAGCGGCCGGCCTGTCTCCACCGCACGGACGATAGCCATGGACAGATGCTGATACGGGGCCGCTGTCTGGCCGAACCAGGCATCGTTGGTGGTGTTGACGATGAACTGAGCGCCTTCCTGCACCAACGCTCTGGTAATTTCCGGAAACACCGATTCGAAGCAGATAAAGACGCCGAACGGCAGCACCCGGTCGCCTCGCAAATGCAGGGGTAGGGAAGAGAACCCTGTTCCGTTCGCGAAGGCACCGCTCTCCGCAGTCAGGCCTTCCATGTATTGGAACAACCACGGCATCGGCAGGTACTCGCCAAAGGGCACGAGGTGGACCTTGTCATAAGAGCCCACTACCCGGCCGTCCACGTCGAACAGGAATGCTCTGTTCAGCGTCTGATTGTCGCTGGTACGCTTCAGTGCTCCTACCAGCAGCGGGACCTCGATCTCCTGTGCGAGTGAGACAATGCGCTGACGGTAAGAGTCATAGGCGGGGTGGTTGAGAGGAAAGGGCAGGGCGGTTTCGGGGTAGATGATCAGGTCTAGAGCTGTGGTGCGTTCTATCTGCACCAGCTGCCGGGTCAGGTCCAGGTACTTCTCAGTTGAGCGTTTGGAGCGGCCCTCCTTCCATTTCTCCCCCTGCTGGATATTCCCCTGGATAATGCCGACCTGAATTTGGTCGTCACTGTCTGATGACGCGTCGAGTTCCTGCAAACGGATGTATCCCAGGGTCGCCGCCAGGGCAAGCAGGAACAGCGGTGGGCTGATGTAGGTTAGCTGCCGTGCCCGGAATATCAATGCCTGGCTGAGGCCGGCGTTGAACACGGCGAGAAGGAAACTGACTCCGTAAATGCCGGTAACAGAGACGATCTGTATAAGTGGTAGATAGCGGTATTGGCTATAGCCGAGCAGTTCCCACGGAAATCCCGTAATGATCCAGCTCTGGGCCCATTCCAGCACTACCCAGACACAAGCCGAAAGCCAGGCAAAGCTCGGCGTACCGAAACGGAGCAGCCTGCTGATCACCAGGAAGAAGCCGATCGGGTAAAGGGCCAGGTAGAGAATCAGGGCCGCCGTCGTCAGGATCGCTTCGCTCGAGGTCAGGGCTCCGTAATTGGTCAGCGTCTCGGCGATCCAGTAGACACGTCCTATCCCGGAGACGATGCCGAATGCCAAACCGAGTTGTGCTGCGCGGCCGATCCAGCTGAATCCCAGCGAGAAGCGATGATCGCTCGCAATATGGACAGCGTAGAAGCAGGGGGTCAGGCAGATCCAGGCCAGCCAGCCCAGATCAGCTCGGGGAATGGAGAGGGCGTACAGCAGACCAGACAACCCGCCCAGCCCAACGGTGACAAAGCGCTGGACTCCGAGGGGTCGCCGCTCTGTCACGGCTTCAGGGCTCCAGGTATTCCGAGATCGGACCGCGGAGTTTATCCAGCGCCCGCTTCTCCCGGGCCTTGACTTCCTCTTTGTCGATACGCAGTTGAGAGGCGACCTGTCCAGGCGATTTTTTGCGTTGAAAACGGAGCTCGATGACCCTCAGCTCGTCAGCGGTCAACTGCTCCAAAGCGGCCAGGAATACCTGGCGCAGTTCCTGCCCTTCGACTCTGTCCAGCGGAGTTTCACCGATGATCGTGGCCAGGAAGCGTTCGTCCAGACGGGCCCTCGTTGTGGGGACATCCGTCTCGGGCGATTCCGATACTCGATCGAAGGGTGGCATAGATCGTCAATACCTCTATATAGAGAGATAACAGAGAGAGGGATACAAAAAATCAGGGAACCAAAGCAACCGGTTCCCTGATCGAAATGTTGGTAGCGGGGGCAGGATTCGAACCCGCGACCTTTGGGTTATGAGCCCAACGAGCTACCAGACTGCTCCACCCCGCATCGTAAGAATCAATATAGTTCCTTGCCAGGGCTGAGGCAAGCTACGCCGTTCCATCTGAGCTGGGTCATCTGAGCTGATTCTGCTCTGATTCGTGTTCGATAGGCACTCTCGTCATCAGCACCTTGGCGATGCGTTGCCCTTCGACGTGGAGGATCTCTATTTCCAACCCCGGAGCTTGGAGGTGTTCGCCAATTTCAGGTACCTGCCCGAGGCGGTGGTAGATAAATCCACCCAGTGTGTCGAAGCCGTCAGCTGGCAGATCAGTCTCCATCAACTCATTCAGTTCATCGATGTTGATTCTCGGGTTGACGACGAGGACTTCATCCTGTTTGCGCCACTGGTAGAGCGCTTCTTCCTCGTCGTACTCGTCTTGCAACTCTCCGACAATCTCTTCTACCAGATCCTCCGTCGAGATCAGGCCGGCCGTCCCGCCGTACTCGTCGACGACGATGGCGATTCGGGTGCGAGCGCTGCGCAGGTCGGTTAGCAACTCGTCCACCTTTTTTGTCTCCGGCACGTAATAGGGCTCGTGGACGAAGGAAAGGGCGTCGCCGTCCGCACCCGGTTTCTTCATGAAATCGACCAGCGGAGTATTGAGGTCAAGGTTTCGGTACTGCACGATCAAGTGAAGGAGATCCTTGGTGTAGACGATGCCGCGAATCTGGTCGAGTGAGTCCTCGTACAGTGGAAACCGGGAATGACCAGATTCCTTGGCTACTCGGAGTAAATCTTCCAGCGTTGCGTTCTGCTCAACGGCAACGATGTCCACGCGCGGAGCCATGACTTCTCTGACCACGCGATCATGAAAACCGAAGACCGACTGGATCATATCGCGCTCGCCTTCCTCCAACACGCCAGTTTCGCCCTCGGCATCGACCATGCTGCGCAGCTCCTCTTCCTTCGACGCTTTGATGTCCGCGTCAGACGATTCACCCCGCGTGATCCGTTCGTACAAATTGGTCAAGGGCACCAGCAGGGTATGCACGGGCACGTAGGCGAGCGTAAGGGCCGGAATATGGTCATCCTCGCCTTCTTCCTCGAAACGAATCCGGCGAGCCAGGGATGTGGATGCGAAGAGGACGACCGTGCACGTACCGAACGTCGCGAGCACGGCTTGGAGTGACGATTGGAGGAAGGGTTGGATCAGGAAGAGGAATGAAAGCGTCATGACGACGGCGCCGAGAATCTGACCTATTCTGGCCATTGAGTGCAGTCGGTGCCGCGGTTCATGAATACCCAACATGGGCTCGGCTCTAGACACGCTTGCGTCCCGCAGGCGCTCGAGAGATGATCGAGACAAAAAAGCGAAGGTTGCTTCGTAGCTGGCGAGTGCGAACTCGAACGCAGAAGCGATGAAGAAGATGGCTACTTGGGCTAAACTTGGAGGTTCCAAAAAAGGTACTGAACTCCTTTCATGTAACGCCGCCTGCCAGGGCGGCACGAGTCGGAACAGCGAATCACGGCCAGGCGTAGAGCCATGAAGTGGGAACAGGTCACCGAGTTTCTTTGAACTCCGAGGCCTCGCAGAAACCAGAGGTTTTGCAGAAACCAGAGGTTTCTATGAATAAATCGGTCAGCGACTCCATTTCCTGTAGCTCTTCCGCCGTCTGATGATCATATCCAGAGAGGTGGAGCAGTCCATGAACCAGCAATCTTGCGATTTCACATGTTATCGCGACTCCCCGATCTCTCGCTTGCTCGGTGGCCCGATCAACACTGATGAAGATCTCTCCACGGGTCCACTCGTTCACAAGGTCGTCAGGCCCCGCGCTTTCGGACAGGCCATAGTCGAAGGAAAGCACGTCCGTGGTCATGGCCTTGCCCCGAAATTGCTCGTTCATGTGTGTCATATGCTCGTCGGTCGTAAACACGGCCTGGACCCTACCCCCATCCAGCGGATGCGCGGCCAGCACTCGCTCGGCGAGTCGGCCCAATCCGTCGCGTGCGCCAGCTGGCAGCTCGCGTTCAGCGGGGTGGCAAACCATGTGCAATTTCCTTGCGATCTTTGCGCTCCTCTTTTTTCTGCTGCTGCCATGGGTACTCGGCACGGTCGTGCAGCGTGCCCATCAGAATGGGGATGAAGCTCTCTTCGATATTGTGCAGATCCCTCAGTGTCAGTGGACATTCATCCAACTCACCGGCCGTGAATTTCTGCTGAATGATCCGCCGCACCAGCTGCCGCACACGGTCCGGGCTGCGGTCGCTTAGCGTTCGTGCCGCCGATTCCACCGAATCAGCCAGCATCATGATGCCGGCCTCCTTCGTTTGGGGCTTGGGACCATCGTAGCGAAAGTCGTCCTTGCGCACGTTCTCGACGCCGAGTTCGATGGCGCGATTGTAGAAGTACTCGATGACGGTCGTGCCGTGGTGCTGCGGGATCAAGTCGATGATGGATTTCGGCAGGCCGTTCTCGTCAGCAAGCTCGATGCCGTCCTTCACGTGTGAGTCGATGATCAACACGCTCATGCTCGGGGTCAGATGGTCGTGCGGATTGCGACCGCCTCTGAGGCCCTGGTTCTCAGTGAAGTACTCGGGCTTGAGCATCTTGCCAATGTCGTGGTAGTAGCAACCGACGCGGGCAAGCAGAGCATTGGCGCCAATTGCCTGCCCCGCCGCCTCCGACAGGTTGGCCATGATCAAGCTGTGTGTGTAGGTGCCCGGAGCACGAATGGCCAGCTCGCGCAAGAGTGGTCGGTTGAGGTCGGATAGCTCGAGCAGGGTGATATCGGTCGTAATATTGAACAGGCTCTCGAATATGGGCAACAGGCCCTGAATGACGATGGCCGTGGCTACGCCGGTGAACACACCCGGAAGGATGTGACTGTAGATCTCTTCAGCTGGGACGAATCGCAGCAGGTCGGTGGCGGCGATAAGGATGGTGTAGGACAGAGGAAGCAGGATCATCGCCCGATAGAACTGATTGCGATGGCGGACCTGACGGACGGCGTAGATGGCAATCGCCGATGTCAGGGCGCATATCAAGGCAACGTAGAAGTCGCCGAACAAACTGCCGATGAACAGGGCCAGCAGGAAGGACAGGATCAGCGCCAGCTGAGGGCTCATCAGAATCGTCAACAGCATGGCGGCGAGCGGGGTAGGGACGTAGTAGATCTGAATACCGTTGCTCTTGATGTAGGAGGCGACTCCTGCAGTCGACAGCGTGATCAAGGCCAGCAATAGCAAGTGACCGGCGCTATCGTATACGCCCCGCTCCCTCGTGGCCAGGTAGAAGCTGAAGACGATGATGATCATGGCGGCGATAGTAGCGGCGGCCGCGATCTGCAGGTACCGTGTGGTCGGATCCTTGAGATCCTCTTCTGCCAGGTGGTTGGCCAATGCCTCGAGTGCCTCGACGTGCTTGTGTTCCACCTTGGCATTTTTGTCGATGATCATTTCGTCCTGCAAATAGCGCCCTTCGATCATCGCCACGCGGCCAGCAGCCTTGTCTCGAAGGCGTTGTGTTTCCTCCACGTCGACGTGGAGGTTGGGAGCGACGAAAAGGCTCAACAACTCCCGCACGGCAGCGGTAGCGCCCAGGCGCACGATCGGCCCGTAGCCTTCAACCAGGGCCAGCAGGCCGTCTCCACGCAACGCAGGCATATCGTAGAGGCCGTTGACGGGGACAAGCTCACCATCAATACTGACTTTGTCGTTGATCCTGACGTGCGCGTCATTCGTGGATTCGACGATTCCGGTTGAATACAGATCCGCCACAAGCTGGCGTGCGGCATCTTCGAACACACGCAATGAATCCAGGGGGGCGGCGGCCAGGGTACCCATCAGATCCTGAAGCGCTGCTTCCGACAGAGAGGCTATGATCTCGGGAAGATCTCTTCTCAAACGGTTCTGTTTCAGCGAATCAGCCATCTCCATCTTCACGTTCGGAACGAGGACAACGAAGACGGAATCGAGGTTGGCAAGCTGCACGCTCTTGATGTTCGGATCATAGCGCAGAATGGCAGGAACAGCACTCGCTACTGCTGTGCGTTCGCGCTTGAGTTCCTCTTCACTTTTGCGGATGAAAAAGGGGACGACGGCGTTGATGCGTTCGGGAGCAATGCTGCCAACTCGCAATTGGGTAACACTCGATGGCCGTTGAAACGGGGAGAAGTAGGTCAGCAATGCAACGGCGATCAGGCCGAGGAAGATTCTTACCAAGGTGAGCCCGGTCTTTCCAATCCTCGGGCGTTGCTGTCCGCCCCCGCGGCTGGGGGGAGCGGAGAGATTGGTAGAAATGCGTTGAGCCAGCGAGGCGAGCGCTTTCATCGCGCTCGCGATTCCGGTGGCACCTCACCACAGGCCTGTTGTTGATGCTCGTAGGCTTTGACGATGCGTTGTACGAGTGGATTGCGGACGACGTCTCGCTCCGTGAGATGGATGAAAGCGATGCCCTCGATACCACGAAGGATGGCACTCACTTCAACCAGTCCTGAGGACTGGGTGCTGGGAAGGTCGGTTTGCGTGATGTCGCCGGTGACGACTGCTTTGGACCGTGCTCCGAGTCGAGTCAGGAACATCTTCATCTGGGCCGGGGTCGTGTTCTGCGCTTCATCCAGGATGATGAAGGCATCATTCAAGGTACGACCGCGCATGAAAGCCAGTGGCACGACCTCGACTATTTTCATCGACTGGTAGCGTCCCAGGCGTTCGGGCTCCAGCAAATCGTGCAGGGCATCGTACAGCGGGCGCAGGTAGGGATCCACCTTGTCTTCGAGGGCGCCGGGAAGGAATCCCAGACTCTCACCAGCTTCGACTGCTGGACGCGCCAGGACGATTCGAGAAACCTGCTTCGTGCGTAGGGCGGCAACGGCGTTAGCCACGGCGAGATAAGTCTTGCCGGTACCTGCAGGTCCGATGGAAAAAACGATATCGTGTTTGTCGATCGCCTTGAGGTACGCGACCTGACCCGCACTGCGCGCGCGCACGGTGTCCTTGTAGGTCTGGATCTCAGTTTGATCCAGACCTTTCACTGGCAGAGGTTCAGCCCGCTCCGACTCGAGAACCGCTCGCACGTCTTCCTCACCGTACCCTGGGTTTCTCCGTATGGCATCGATCACGCTTTTGAGCAACAAGGATGCCTGTGCCACGGATTCGGGTGGGCCGTCAAGCAACAGACGATCACCCCGCGCGACCAGAGTAACGCCGCAGGAGCGCTCTAGGGAGGCCAGGTTCCGGTCATTACTGCCACACAAGGCTACGGGATCGATCTCTGAAATCGAAATACTGGTCATGGAGCTAATCGGAGGGTAGTTGATGGAATGAGAGAAAGGGGGATGCCAGAATAAGCAAAGGGGTCCGGGAACAACGGCATTGAGCCGCTGGTACCCAAACCCCTTTTGTTTCAAACACCTGTGAGCGAAACCTGAGCCAGGTTCCTCAATCGACGGGTACTTCGAGCACCTGTGCCGGGAAAATCAAGCTGGGCTCGACGATCTGCTCCTGATTGGCCATATAGATTTTGCGCCACATCGTCGGGTCGTCGTAGACGGCCGAGGCGATCTTGGTGAGGAAATCACCACTGGTGACCAGGTACTGATTCTCCCCGACACCAAACGGCACTGTCAACTCCTGCTCAGGGTAGATGAGATCGGGATCGTCGATAGCGTCGCGGTTGGCGCGATATATTCGCGGCCACATGTAGGGGTCCGCATAAACGGACTCTTTGCTGGCGATACCCCACAGATGATCACCCTTCATCACCTCGTAGGTGATGGAGACGGACCGTGAACGCCTGTCTTGTTGGTCTGCGAGCATAGCCTCGATGCGTGAGATCTTTGCTGCCATTTCGGGTAGCGCGGCAAGCTTCGATTGTTTCAACTCGTCGAGTGCGCTCGCGATGTCGCTCAGTTCGCCACCATGGCGTATCAACTCCTCTGGCGGCAGCGCCGCAAGTCCCTTCAACTGGGCGATGAGGCTGTCCAGTTTCCTCCCGTAGGCGCGCACCTGTGCATCTGTCGCGCCAACGGCATCGAGGATGTCTTTGTCGAGTTGTGCGATAGCGGAGTTGAGAGCGTCGAGTTGGCTGTTGAGAGATGCGATCTTGGCATCGCACTTTTCGATTTCTGCCTTGGCATTGGCTTCGCGGTCCACGTATTCGGCGAGCTTGGCCTTGTACTCGTCGCGGGTCATCTTCTTTTCGGCGGCGGTAGCTGAGCCGCTAACTCCCAGCAGAAGTGCCGCAATAACTCCGACCACTGCAAACTTGTGATTCATTATTCCGTCCTCACCCTTTATCCTCTGCATCCTGCGGTAGGGGGTTTACTCTGCTGACATGTCAGACAGATTCCGAAGTGTTTCTGCTTTTTTCGTCTCCAGATCGCTCTTGGCTGCTTTCTTCTTGGCTACCAGGCTCTCAAGTCGAGCCTTTTCCGCTTTCTTGGCGGCCACCGTGCTCTCCGCTGATTCAGCGGCTTTCATCTGCTCATCCAGAAGGCTCATCTCCTTCTGGGAAGGACCACCTGCACACGCGGCCAGTAAAGCCGTGCACAAGGAAGCCGCTATCAGCCATCGTTTCCCACTATCGACCTTGCGAAGAAGGCGCATTCAAACCCCTCCAATTTCTCTGTGTAACAGTCGAAATCCAAGCTCAAACCGAGACGGCTGAACCCTATAAATTGTACGCCGGGAAAAGTAAGGCTGCCCAATTGGGATGTCAAGGTAAACTTACTGTCGTTACAAGATTTACGAAGTTTTTGGTCGATCAATCTGGAGCCTTGACCAACCCGCGAAGCAGGCCTGTCGGTGATCGCGACATCCCACTTCAGCGCAAGCGGATACCTAGTTCTCGCAGTTGCTGATCGTCTACCAGACCCGGGGCACTCTCCATGAGCCCGAAGGCCCTATTGGTCTTGGGAAAGGCGATCACGTCACGGATAGACTCCTCGCCAGCCAACATGGCCACCAGGCGGTCGAAACCGAAGGCGATGCCGCCGTGCGGTGGCGCTCCGCTCTGGAGTGCCTCGAGGAGGAAGCCGAATTTGCTGTTCGCCTCCTCGACAGAGATGTCGAGCAACTCGAACACCTTACTCTGGATCTCACTCTGAAAAATCCTGATGCTGCCCCCTGCTACTTCGGTGCCGTTGAGGACCAGGTCATAGGCGCGAGCACGTACCCCGAGCGGGTCATCCTCGAGTGATGCGAGATCATCCTCAGCAGGCGAGGTGAAAGGATGATGCACGGCGGCATAGCGGCCACCTTCAGGGTCATCCTCGAGCAGGGGGAATTCGGTCACCCAGAGAGGGCTCCAGGAGCCTTCGGGGATCAGATTGAGACGGGCCGCCAACTCCAGGCGCAAGGCGCTGAGAACCTTTGCGACCTTTCCCGGCTTGTCTGCCACGAGCAACAATAGATCACCCGGCTCGGACTCCAGTGCCTCGATCAGCAGACTCTGGGCCTTGTCGGGAAAAAACTTGGTGATCGACGACTCGAGCCCGGCGTCCGTGTGCTTGATCCAGCTGAGTCCGCCGGCACCAGCCTCTTTCGCGAAGGCTATGAGCTGATCTATTTGATTTCTAGGTAAGTCACTGCGGCCCTTTACATTGATTCCCTTTACTTCACCTTCACTATCAAGGACGGAGCGGAATATCTTGTATTCCGATGCCAGTCCGGCCTCTGCGGCATTCTTGAACTCGAGCCCAAAGCGCAGGTCCGGGCTGTCGGAACCAAAGCGATCCATCGCTTCATGGTAGGTCAGGCGGGGCAAGGGGTCCGGTAACTGGACATCCAGAATCTTCCTGAAAAGCCCCCTGGTGATGTCCTCGGCGACCCCCATGATGTCTTCCTCGTCAATGAACGACATCTCGATATCGATCTGCGTGAATTCCGGCTGGCGGTCTGCCCGTAAGTCTTCGTCGCGGAAGCACTTAACGATTTGGAAATAGCGATCCATGCCGGCGATCATGAGCAGTTGCTTGTAGGTCTGAGGCGATTGCGGCAGGGCGAAGAACTGCCCTGGATTGACGCGGCTGGGGACGAGATAGTCGCGAGCTCCTTCCGGTGTGCTCCGAATGAGAAAGGGCGTTTCGACCTCGATAAAATCCTTCTCCACGAGGATGCGGCGAGTTTCCTGATAGCACCGATGACGGATCATTAGATTGTTCTGCATCGGGGTCCGACGCAGATCGAGATAGCGATAGCGCAGTCTGGTCTCCTCGCCCACCTCGACGGATTCATCCAGCGGAAAGGGGGAGGGTCGGGACGCGTTCAGGATGCGAAGGTTGTCGCAGTTGATCTCGATGGCGCCCGTTCCAAGGCGGGGATTGACCATTCCTTCTGGACGCTGCTCTACGACTCCACGTACCGCAACCACATATTCATTGCGAACTTGATCGGCTTTGGCGTGGGCCGCTTCGCTGTGTTGCGGGTTGAAGACCGCCTGAGATACCCCGTAGCGGTCTCGGAGGTCGATGAAGATGACCCCACCGTGGTCGCGGCGTGTTGCGACCCAGCCCATCAGGATAACTTGCTCGCCCAGATTTTCCAGGCCAAGACTGCCGCAATCGTGCGTGCGCTTCCAACCACTGAGAGGCTCTATCGAACTCGACATTTGAAGGGCGGTTTTGGCAACGGGAAAGTGGGATTGAACGGAGACAAAAAACTAAGGGGCTAAAAAGGATGATGTCAAGGTAAGTCACGCATCCTGTGTATGTTATAGAGAATTCTTTCGCGCGTACCCACGCTGTCCGCTATATTCCAAAAAACGATCCGATACTCCGGCCGAGGTCCTGTTTTGGCCGGCTGGAACCAAACCAAAACGTGATGCCATGGACGCCGACAAGCTGAAAGCGCTGCTGCAGGTCGTGGACAAGATCCCCATGTTCGGGGACCTCTCGCGGCAGGATGCGGCGTCGATTCTGCAGGCATGTGAGTTCAAGTCTGTAAAAAAAGGGGAGACGCTGTGCCTGATCCGCCAACCCAGTGACGATCTGTCCATCCTGCTCAGTGGTGAGCTCACGGTCCACGATGAGACTGGAGTCGAGATCGCCAGGGTCGCTCCCGTGAGCCCGGTTGGGGAAATGGGGTTGTTCACCGGCCAACCGCGCTCGGCCACCGTTCGCTCTTCAGCCGATTCCAACCTGCTGGTCATGAAGAAGGTTGCCTTCGAGCGCTTGATGAGGCAGAACGCCGGTATCAACCGCAGTGTCAGCCGCAACATCATTCGCGTTCTGCATCAACGGCGTCTGGACGGAGCCGATCAGAATGCAGCCGCACATGCAGAACTGGCCGCGCTTGAAGCGAAGCTGGAGAGCATGCAGCAGGAGACCAAAACCCTCCATGGTTCGGTGGGAGCGGGTGAGGAGTAATGCTGGCGCCCGGCTCCGTCGTTGATGCCATTGGCAATACCCCGCTGTTGCGACTGAAGGATCCTGATCTGCCCCCGAATGTTGAGCTATACGCCAAGCTCGAATTCTTCAATCCCGCCGGCTCTGTCAAAGATCGCCCAGCCTTGCGGATGATCGTGGATGGCCAGAGCAGTGGTCAGTTGACGCCGGACAAAATCATCCTCGATTCTACCTCGGGGAACACGGGTATCGCCTACGCCATGATCGGGGCTGCACTGGGATATCACGTGCGGCTGGCGATGCCCTCGAATGTCACTGCCGAGCGCAAGGCGATCCTGGCTGCCTACGGGGCAGAAGTCGTCTTCAGTGATCCCGGAGAAGGCTCTGACGGCGCCATCCTGCTGGCGCGCCGTCTGCTGGAGGAAGATCCCGATCGGTACTACAAGCCAGACCAGTACAACAATCCGTCGAACTGGAAAGCCCACCGGGACACGACAGCGCCCGAGATCTGGGAGCAGACCGATGGCCGCGTGACACACTTTGTAGCTACCATGGGGACGAGTGGTACCGTGATGGGTACTGGGCGGGGTTTGAAAGCACTGAATCCGGGTATTCGGGTTATCGGAGCAGAGCCGGCGGAGTCTTTCCACGGTATTGAAGGGCTCAAGCACATGGACAGCTCCATCGTGCCGGGGATATATGATCGAAGCGCGCTGGACGACGTTATCGGACTCGACACCGAAATCGCCTACGACATGACGGTCAAGCTCTCGCGAGAAAAGGGTGTCCTGGTCGGCCAGTCCGCAGGCGCCGCTTACTGGGCAGCTCGCGAGATCGCCATGCAGCTGCATGAAGGCGTCGTCGTAACCGTATTCTGTGATGGCGGTGACAAATACATGACCACGCCAATGTGGAGGCAGGCCCTGGAAGGGGCCGTCACGTTGCCGGAGAGACGACGAGACAACTGAGAGATATGCTCAAGATATCCCGAACACAGTTGGCCAAGATCTACGCCCAGGCGCGCGACGAACACCCGGCCGAGTGTTGCGGCTTGCTCACCGTCGGCCCGGAGGGGGGACCCTCTACCGCCCATCCCTGCGTCAATATCCAGGATCGTCTGCATGCGGAGGATCCGCAGCAGTATCCTCGTGAGGCCCGCATCGCCTACTTCATCGATCCGAAGGAGTTGCTAACCGTAATCACCCAGGCCGAACGGGGAGGCGGTGCTGTTTCCGGATTCTACCACTCGCACATCGACTGCGATGCGTACTTCTCGGACGAAGATAAGGAGCGCGCCCTGACCTGGGATGAACCGGCCTATCCAGATGCGATTCACCTCGTTGTCTCGGTCTTCGACGACGAGGTTAAGGGACACAAGGCTTTCGCATGGAATGGTGAGGCTGCGGATTTCGAAGAAGTGCAGATCGACATCGACGAAGGGGAGTGAGCAGGGAACACCATGGCGCGAATCGGGAGGGAGCGCCTGCTTGCGGGTGGTCTGTTTGCACTTGCCGTCGTCCTCTACTTGCCGGCTCTAGGCAACGGTTTCCACTACGACGATTTTCATTCAATCGTCAACAATCCCCATGTGCGCTCGCTGGAGCGGGTCGGGGATTTTTTTGTCGATCCGAGTCTGTTTTCGCAGAACCCGGAAAGCGCCATGTACAGGCCGGTTCTGTTGACCTCATACGCCTTCAACTACCTGGTTGGCGAGCTCGATCCCACCTGGTACCACGCCGGCAACGTGCTCCTGCACGGGGTCAACGTCGCGCTCCTGTACGGTTTGCTGCTGGCGTTGGGGATGCCGTCGGCGCCGGCCCTCGTCGCCGGCTTGATGTTCGCAGTCACGCCGCTGAATTCCGAAGCTGTCAACTATGTCAGTAGCCGTTCCGAGTTGCTGATGGGGTCTTTTCTGTTGGCGAGTTGTCTGTGTTACGTGCGTTCTACCAAAGCCGAGTTTCATAGGGGGGTCTGGTTTTTCATCTCGCTGGCGAGTGCGACGCTGGGTATTCTGACCAAGTCCGTAGCTGTCATCACCGTGCCGTTGTGGCTTTTGTGCGATTGGCTATCCACCGGTTCCTGGCGGTCAGCCTGGAATGAGCGACGAATGCATCATCTGGTCATGCTCGGCATCGTCGCCGTGTACCTCGTCTATAGCCGCAGCCTAATCGGCAAGGCCATGCTGAGTCCGATCAGGGATCTCGATGTTCAGTTGTGGACTCAAGCCAAAGCCTGGGCCTATTACCTGACCATGCTGCCTTTTCCGGTCCACCTCAGCGTCGAGCGGCAGTTTGCCGTGTCGCGAAGCGTGGTGGATGAGCCTGTGTTAGTCGCCGGCTTACTGTTGATCAGCCTGGCTGTTGTGTTGCTCGTCGGAAATCGTACGATTCATTCCGCTGCCACCTGGGTGCGCTTTGGAGTTTCGTGGGCGGCCATTACGCTCCTGCCGTCGGCGATTGTGCCGTTGATCGTTCTCGTCAACGAGCACCGATGCTACCTGGCCTCGGCAGGGGCCGCCATCGTCATCGCCGGTTGTCTCGGCCGCATGCACTCTCGGCGCGCGGTGACGATGGCCATCGTTTCCGTTTGGGTGGCTGTCGCCATAAGCCTTACAGTCGCGCGTGGGGAAGTCTGGAAGGACGAGGTGTCGCTGTGGCTCGATGCGACTGTGAAAGCGCCTTTGATGGTAAAACCGCACCTGCGACTGGCCGACGCCCTGGAGAAAACCGGAGCTCCCGACGAGGCTGAGCAATCCTACCGCAGGGCGATCAAATTGAGGCCTGCCCATGTCAGCTCGCGCAACAACCTCGGCCACCTGTTGATGAGGGCGGGTCGTTCCAGAGAAGCAGAAGAGCAGTTCCGCGTCTTGCTGAGTTATTCGCCCGATTCGATTCCAGTCCGGTTGAACCTGGCGAGTCTGCTTCTACGGCAGGGAAGGTGGCGTCTGGCCAAAGATGAGTATGAGGCTGTTGTTCGCTACGAGGACACCGACGGCGTCGCCCATGGACGTTTGGGATATATAGCGCTGCAACACGAGGCAGATCCGGCGCACGCACTTGATCACTACAAGCAGGCCATTGCCCTGGCCGGAAGCTCAGATCGCAGCAGGTTCCTGGTGGGGAAAGGAGCGGCTCATCGTGCTCTGGGGCAGTTCTCGGAGGCCGAGCGCTCCTACAGGCAAGCGCTGGTGGCAGACGAAAACTCTGTCGACGGGTGGTTCAATCTGGGCAACGTGCTCCGGGACCTGATGCGTCCCTCAGATGCCATCAACGCCTTTCGCCGAGTGCTCGAGATTGAGCCAAATGGCGCCTTGGCAGCAAGGGCGAACGAGCAGATTGCGCGTCTCGAGAAACAATGAGGCGTTGCCGACTTTGCGGATAATGCCATGGATTACGTTTTTTACTGGTAGGAAACCAAACTGGCTGGTGTGCGCGGTGGGTGAGCGACCTCCAGAACGACGAAACAGGAGCGAACGATTTATGGCCGTAACCATCAACATACCGACACCCCTGCGGAAATTGACCAATAACCAGGCCGAGGTTGAACTAGAGGCAGCATCGGTTGGGGAGTTGGTCGAAAATCTGGAAGAGGCGTATGCGGGCATCAAGGAAAAGCTGACGGACGAGTCCGGTGACATCAGGCGTTACGTCAACATCTACATCAATGACGAAGACATCCGTTTTCTGGACGGCAAGGACACGGCTCTGAGCGATGGTGACGTCGTTTCCATCGTGCCTGCGATAGCGGGGGGATAAGAGTCTTCCGGAATACTCTCCCGCGTTACGGGTCCTGCTGCAGTTCCACACGCGTGCGACCTCCCCAGCCGCCGTGCTGAGGTGGTCGATTGAACAAACGTCAACCCAAAGCTCCCCCAGTTGAGAAATCGGCGGCATCGGTACCCGTAGGCATCGGGCTCGGCCTGGTCGTCGTACTCCTTTTCCTCACCTACGCGAACTCCCTCGACAACGACTTTCACTACGACGATTACCACTCAATCGTCCAGAATCGCCACATTCGCAGTCTCACCAACATTCCACAGTTCTTCACCGATCCACAGACCTTCTCCATGCTCACCCAGCGCGCCATGTTTCGCCCGCTGGTGCTGACTTCCTACGCGCTCAACCACCATTTCGGTCAATACCGCGCCCACGGCTATCGACTGGTGAACCTGGGCGTGCACGCCGTGTGCGCAGTGTTGGTTTTTGCACTCGCCCGTGGGCTCGGTCTCAAACCCATGTGGAGTGGATTCGCCAGCCTGGTATTCGCACTCCATCCCGTACAAGCGGAAACCGTCAACTACATCAGCAGCCGCTCGGAGTCACTGGCTGCGCTGGGGTACCTGCTTGGCCTGGTCGCATTCGTGCGATTTCGAATTTTGCCGGTTGGCCAGAAGGCGAGCTGCAAGTGGCTCTATTCGGTTGCGGTTGCTGCCCTGGTCGTTGGCCTGCTGGCCAAATCCATCGTAGCAACGCTGCCAGCGGCCATCTTGTTCTTCGACTGGTGGAGAAGACGAGGCGGCCACGTCGAGACCGACGCGCGGATGGATGCAGGCACGGATGTAGCCCGGTTGTTGCGAGTACATCTACAACTGTGGATTGTCGCAGCCGGGTACATCATCGTCGTCAGAGAGTTCGCCACGACAGCGCTGACCACGCCCGTACGTTCACTGGACACGCAATTGTTCACGCAGGCAAAGGCGCTCGCTTACTACGCAATGCTGACCGTCATGCCGATCAAGCTCAGTATCGATCATCAGTTCTTGGCCAGCGAATCGCTGGCATCAGCGGCCGTCGTCGTCGCCACTGCCTTGATGGTGAGTCTCGTCGTCCTGCTCATACGCAGTCGCGCGATAGTGGTTTGGGCGCTGCTGCTACCGGCGGTCTGGTCAGGCTTGAGTTTACTACCAACGGTCATCGTTCCGCTCAATGTCCTGGTGAATGAACACCGTCTCTATCTGCCTATGGCCTTCGGCGCGATCGCACTCGCCGGATTGATCGCCGTTGTAGAGAAGGGCGCTCGGTCAAATCGGGTTTGGACGATCCGGATCATCCTTTGCATGTGCGTGTTGTCGTTCGCGCTGGTATCTCATGAGCGCAATCATGCATGGAAAAGCAATTTCACGATCTGGTCGGATGCGGTCAGCAAGGGACCCTTGATGTTCCGGGCACATCAGGAACTGGGTGGTGTCCATGAATCTCGAGGGGATTTCAATGAGGCACTGAGGCGTTATGAGACCGCATCGATGCTGGCACCCCAGGTCCCGGAGGTCCATTACAACAAGGGCAACGCGCTCAGGATGCTGGACCGCCCCGTCGTGGCTGAGCAGGCGTACCGGGTAAGTCTGCAGGCGAGTGGGGACACCTTCGTGCCCGCATTGGTGAACCTCTCGACGCTGTTGCGCCAGGTACGACCGGACGAGTCCATCGCCTTGATGGAACAGGCGCGCACGCTGGAGCCGAGTAATCCTGATGTATGGCGAGCACTAGGACTGCTCTACAAAGACCGAGGTCAGATTGCGGCGGCGGAGAGCGCGCTAAAAAGAGCGCTTGTCCTCGCGCCGGCCTCTGCCGTGACGCATTACAGTCTTGGGAATCTGCATTTCGACCAGAACAAACTGGAAGCGGCCATCCACCATTACCAGGTGGCCATATCCATTGATGAGAAGATGCACGATGCTCGCTACAATCTCGCCCTCGTGTACCTGCGCCTGGGACGATTTCAGGAGGCGCAAGCACTGAGTGCACACGGCCTGCGCCGGTGGCCCGAGAGGGTCAAGTTGCACTATGCTCTGGCCAGAGCGCAGGAAAACCTGGGAATGAGAAGCGCTGCCGTTGGCAACTACCGCAAGTTCCTACCCCACGCACCGAACGCCGCCTTGGGAGAATCCATCAGCAAGCGGATCACGACATTGGAGACCACACAATAGATGACAACATCGGAGTCAGTACGATGAAACGCGCAAACGATGTCCTCGAGCTCATAGGCGCCACGCCGATGCTGCGGTTGAACCGTGTGGTAAACGAAGACGGTGCTCAGGTATGGGCCAAGCTGGAGTCCGCCAACCCAGGTGGCAGCGTCAAGGACCGGATTGCACTGGCCATGATCGAGGCAGCCGAAGAGGCCGGCGACCTGAAGCCCGGTGGAACCATCGTCGAGCCGACCAGCGGCAACACCGGGATCGGCCTCGCCATGGTAGCGGCGGTGAAGGGCTACCGGTTGATCCTGACCATGTTCGATACGGCCAGTAAGGAACGCCGGCAACAGATGCAGGCGTACGGCGCTGAGGTGCTGTTGACACCGGCCTCCGAGGGCATGCGTGGAGCCATCGAACGGGCGCTGGAACTGACGCGTCAGAATCCGGGATACTTTCTGCCGCAGCAGTTCGCCAATCTGGCGAATCCGCAGATACACCGCGAAACCACGGCGAGGGAAATCCTGGCACAGATGCCGGAAGGCATCGCCGCCGTCGTCGCCGGGGTTGGCACGGGGGGTTCGATAACCGGTATCGGTGAGATTCTGAAGGCGGAGCTTCCTGACGTGCGCGTCATTGCCGTTGAGCCCGAAGGCTCCGCGGTCCTGTCGGGCGGTGCTCCTGGATTGAGCTACATCGAGGGGATTGGGGCCGGCTTCGTGCCGGACGTCCTCAACCGCGATGTGCTAGATGAGGTGAGGACGGTCAGCGACGACGATGCCTATCTGATGTCGCGTCGACTCGCGCGCGAAGAGGGTGTCCTCGTCGGCATATCAGCAGGGGCGAATGCTCTCGCCGCGGCTGAGGTTGCGGCCGAGATGGCGTCTGATCAGAGTGTCGTGACTATTCTGTGCGACAGTGGTATGCGCTATCTGAGCACGGGCGTGTATGAGTGAGTGATCATGAGGCTCACGGATCGAAGAGATCTGGCGATCTTCAGCAAATGAGCGTTTCGACGGGGCAATCTAAGTCAGACGGCATTTCATCCGCGGCCGTTTGGGTAATTCTGGGTTTAGCGCTAGCGGTTGGTGCCTGGCTCCGCCTGCAGGGAATCGACCGTTCCCTCGGTCACGACGAGGTCTTCACCTGGGTCACATTCGCGTCGAAACCCTGGACAGCGATCCCTTCATCGTACGAAGCTCCGAACAATCACATCTTCCATACCCTGTGCGTGAAGTTGAGCGCCACACTGTTTGGCAACAGCGACTGGGCGATTCGTTTGCCCGCCGCTACCGCGGGAATTGCCACAGTTGCCGCTTCCTTCTTCCTGGCGAGAGTGCTCACAGGGTCACTTCTGACTGCGCTCGTGGCTGCGCTGCTGATGGCACTGTGCCCGGGTCAGGTCTCCGCATCCATTCAGGCCAGGGGGTATACCCTGTTGGTATTGATGTCCACGCTCCACGCGTACTTCGCGTTGAGAGCAGTGGACTCCACCAAATCAATAAGCGGCCTGTGTTGGTGGGGTGGTTGTGCCGTTGGCGGTTTCCTGGCCGTACTCACGGTCCCCAGTGGGATTTATCTGGTGTCTGCCGTACTGGTATGGGCTGGGGGGTGTCTGTTGCGCGCCACCTGGTTAGCCGACGGTCCAGTTTCCCGCTCGTTGAAGCTGATATGGCCGTTCGTTGCTGCAGGGACAATCATGTTGGTGATGATCGCCGCCGTCTACCTGCCGATGCGCGAACAACTGGAGCTGCTGAGCCGTCAGTGGGGGATTCCCCTGGCACAAGATCCGCGTGCCCTCGTGGATATATGGCTCGGCGTTCTGGCACAGGCGGGCCCATCACGCTGGCCGTTGTTGAGCCTTGCATTCGGGTTGCTGGGAATGGTCGTGCTGGCTTTCGAGCACAGGCGGACAATGGCCCTGGTCCTTCTGGTCATGACTGTCCCATTCGCGCTCAATCTGCTAATGGGCGTTGCTGGACCCAGCAGAGTGTATGTTTTTGCTACACCATTCCTCATGCTCTTGGTTGCTAAAGGTGTGACAGCGGCTCCCGAGTTGATTCAACGCTTGAGACCTGATTGGGGATCGGGTTTTAGGCGCTCGATGCCTCTGGTCGCAACAACCGGTATCGCAGTCGCCAGCTTTTTACCCGACAGCTTTGATGGACCGACCGATACCCGGTATCGGCAGTTCGGTCGGATGATCGCTGAGGAGGCACGCCATGGCGATATGGTGGTCGCACCCTACATCATGGACAGCTCTCTTGGCTACTACACGGATGATCTACTGCTACAGCGTGTCAGCGAGGTTGTCCTATCCGGGAGTTTGAAAAGGCTTCTCTTGGCGGCCCGACAAGGTGACGGTCCCCGGTACTCGCTCGGCGATTACATGTTGACGACTAACTTCACCACCGCGAAAACCGGCCACACTGATCGATCCAGGAAATATGAACTCCCCGCGAAAGCATTCCGTGTTGTCCGTGAAACTGGCAATCTACGCCTGTTCGAGTCATTGCAGGCGCCGAGCGCGGTCATTGACGGCCCGCGGAGCCTGGCAGCTGATACCTGGCGGGTCTATTACGAGAGCCACCCGAAGACGACAAGGATTTCGGTCGCTGTCGATGCTGCTGGGAGCTCGCAACTAGGGCTCTCCAGTACGGACCAGGCAACCTTTGTCCTGCACTCCAGCTTTCGCTACCATCCTCGTGCCGATGGGTTGCTTCTGCTGGCCTATACAAAATCAGCGGCCGAAGGGGCTTTTGTCTCTCTGTATCAGGCTGGGTCAGCCGCCGGCCTGGAGGATCTGCAGGTTGTTCAGATGGCCAAACCACTGACTCAAACGATTGAGTTGGAGGGTACAGTTGAAAGGCCTTTCGCGGAGCTGTACCTGGCTCAAGTGAGCGCCCGGCGACACTATGGGCTATACGTCTTCAGCAGTGGGCTGGCTCAGCAGAGTTTCGGGGACTTTGCTCTGTATTTCCTGTCCTTAGAACCAGAGAGTCAGTCGTCGAATCCTATCGGGCTGGAAAACGGTGTTTGATCTGCGGGTCCAACTCGAGAGCTCGTTTCAATGCCCGGATCGCCTCTTTCCTGTTGCCAGCGTTCCTTAGAGAAAGGCCCAGATTCAACCATAGCTCTGCTTTGTCCGGCTCAAGCGCGAGCGCTTGTTTGTAAAGCCCGATTGCGATCTCGTCAGCGCCCTGGGTGGCGTGCGTAAGTCCTAAATTATTAAGGGCTTCCACCGATGTTGGCGTGCCTTCCAGGGCATGCTGAAACGCTTTCATGGCCTCCTCAGTTCGTCCCTGTTCCCGGTAAAGGGCCCCCAGATTTATCTGGGCTCGAGCGTATCGCGGACTCAGTTCCACCGCTCTTTCGTACGCACCCACGGCTCCAGACAGATTTCCCATCATGTGATAGGCATGGCCAAGATTGAAATGGGCCTCCGGCATCATGGGACCTCTCTGCGCCGCATCCTGCCAAAGAGCTATCTCGTCTCTCCACACGGCGTCTCTCTGATGGGCCAGCAACCCCAAGAGGCCGCACAAGGTCCATAGAATCCAGCGGTGCTTGAAGCGCGTCGCAAGCGTCCAGAAAGCCAGTGTGAAGCCGACGAGCGAGAGGTATGGACGGTGATCGTTGACCAGAATGTGCAGTGGAATGATGCTGGTCGGAATCAGGGCAATCAGGAACCAGCTGACACCAAAGGTGAGGGCAGGTACTGCCCAGCGCAGCCTCCAGGCAACGAGGCAGAGAGATGACGTCATCAGGACGCTCACCAGGGGAATTGTCCCGATGAGGGACGGGGACTCCTGGAATTGCGGATAGACACTCATCCTGACTGGGAGAACGGCACCAAGGATGTAATGGACGATGGCCTTAGCCTGCGTTGCCAGTTGGCTGTTCCACGATCTGATGGCACCCTCTGTGCCTATGGGTGAGATAGACTCGGATCCAGTAACCTGTTGATATACAACCAAATAAATAGATAATATGACAAGGTATATCGTCAGGTCGCGGACTTTCGGGAGCAACGATGCGAGCTGCAACAACCGTGGCCTCAGGCCTTGCTGCCTATAGTACTCCACAGCGAGCAGGGCGAGGGGCAGGGTAACTGCAATTTCCTTCGTCAACAGGGCGCATGTAAACAGGGCAGAGGACACCCCCAACCACATGGCTGAACGTTTTTCCAGGGATCGCCAACGGAGATAGCCATACACGGCGCCAAGGTAAAAAAAGGCGACCAGGGATTCTGACCGGGCACTGGCGTAGTTGATGACTTCGGCGTGAAGTGGATGGAGCGCAAATGCAACGGCTCCAAAGATCCTAATAGATTGAGGGACAATCAATTGAGATAGTATGGACAGAACCAGCAACGAGTTGGCCAGATGAACAGCCAGATTCAGCGCCAGGTAGCCGGATGGGTCGTAGCCGTCTTCCGATTCACCTGAAACAAGGTGGGAAACACGGTAATTGATTGCCGTGGACACAAGAACCAGCGGGCGGAACATGCCGTACGCCGGATTCTCCGAGTACATGGCTGGATCGGTAAAGAATTCTCCCAGGTTGCCCAAGTCGCGGATGTGTGGATTGCGAACGATGGAGTGGCCGTCGTCGTAATGGAAGCCATTGCCGAGTACAATCAGGTGGACGGCGAGCGTGCAGATGGCGACTAGGACAGCATAAGAGACGCCAGGCGACCGGCGAGAGAGCGTCATGGGCATCTCTAAATGTAGGGAAATGAACAGAAAAAGCCTGTTGCTCCTGGTTGGGAGCAACAGGCCTCGATCGTAGTTGCTTCAGTGTGAGGCCAGATTCAGTTAAGAGCCTGTACCTGCCTGGTAAGACGGGATTTGTAGCGAGCGGCTTTGTTGGGGTGGATCACACCCTTTTGAGCCGTGTGATCGATTGTTCCGATCGCCGTGGCCAGGGCGGCAGTCGCACTTTCCTTGTCAGCTGCCTGCCGCACGGCTTTGACAGCAGTCCGCATCGTCGACATAACGGCACGATTGCGGTCGCGCCGTACAAGGGATTGTTTCAATCGCTTCTTTGATGATCTGGGCTTCGGCAAAAGGTCTTCTCCTACATTCAAGCCACGTCGCGATGAACCGTTCGTCTAGGTAAAAACTTCCTCAGCAGACCCTGACTAGTCCGCTTAAATAGAGGACGTTACTGTTTGTGCAAGTGCATGATACAATCGTCAGACGAACCTGATTAGGTGATGGCATGGCACTTGCTTAACTGGGACTGACCAAAGTTTATGTCCCATACCGTGCCCTCGCTTCAGCGCGAGCTCCCCCACATCTGCAAGTGCTGACGGAGGCCGATCCTAACCATAAGGGGCACAGCTTTGTCTGAAAGCGAAGCGGAGCCGCCCGTCCTCACCGATGGGCCGGCTCCCTGGCTTTCGAATATATGGGGGCAAACTCGAACAGGCAAGGATCTGGCCTGAGCAAGACAAGTATTGGTGAACTTTTGAGCACTATGCTTCTGGCGCCTGTGGATGTGCCACTCACTCCTGGTCCTTTTAGGGGAAGGGGGGATGCTGGTAAGCGTCTATATAATAATGTACGCGGCCGAATTCACCGGGCAACGCGCAACGTAGGGAGTGCCTCCGGGTTCGTCGACTACTACCCTGATGAAAAATATCCTGAAGTTCGTACTGCAGATGCCGATAAACGGGGTAAGGAACCCGGGGACTTTCTATGTAGGGGTGTCCGTAGTTCCGCGTACTGTTCCCCAACAGTTTCGATCGAGCAAAGCTGTAGGCAGTAAGATCCAAAGAAGTGGAAGCATGAACAGATGTACCAGCACTAGCAACGCATGAAACGCACGAGGAACGTTAAGGAGAGAACAACCATCAGATTCACTGAACACTTAAGCTCAACCGTCAGACTGAAGGCCCGTGGGGGCGGACCTCAGGTCTGTTTGAGGTTGGTAGGCGGTCCATAGGGAAATGGGTTGCGGCCAATCGCGCTAGTTCGCTTTCAGCAAAATAGCTGTGTCCATGGAAGGAGTGTTTGATTATGAGTCTTAGGCGTGAAATTTTCCGAACGGCTGTCGCGGTTCTGATAGCTGGCTTCGGGTTCGGCGGTGATGCCGATGCCCAGCCGGTGTTTGAGAACCAGACGCCTGTTGGATTCAATGCCGCTGACAGTTCGACCACCAGCACGTTCGTAACGGACAAGGACGTGACGGTGCGAGTCGACTTGAACGAGGCGGCCAATGCGGATTTTCCCGTCATCGGGAATTTCCAGAAGCTCGAAAAGAGTGTTCCGTTCTTTCCCGCCGCGCAGGCCGGGAACGCTGCCTACATGTCCCAGGCCATTAGCATTGACCAGTTCGGTTTCATTCACCGGGCCTGGGTCCAGCAGCGCGGAACCATCAACACCGACAATGGCGCTTTCGCTACACCGGTTTATGGCGTCGTGTACGCCAAGAGCGTGAATGGCGGCGAGAGTTTTCTGGATACGGTCTCCGTATCTGGAACTCTGCGCTTTGATCTGATCACCTCCAGCATGACGATGGACTCTGGTTTCTCGACCGTCGATATCGTCGTTGACGGCAGAGGAAATCCGCGTGTGGTGTACGCGATGGACCATTCTCCGGATGGCGTGACCGGAGGCATAACCGAAAACCAGACTACCACTGGTACCGGTAATGACCGTAAGGGGTACGACAATATCTACTTCAACTACTCCAATGACGGCGGCAGTTCCTGGTTGCCGGCGAACGATGCGGTTGTCGTCAACGACACGGCCACTGTCCAGGGGCGCAGCAATGCGTTCCCGCGTATGGCCATCACCTTGACGGACGACTGTTTCATCGTCTACGAGCGGCAGCTCAATAACGCTACGGCCAATTTTGAGGATGTCATCGTGGCCAAGATGGACGCTGACAGCCTCACGGGTGGCAGCGCGCAAGCCGTGCAGATCGGTTCGACCGGCAATACGGCCAGTCGCGGTGGCGTGCGCGTCGATCTAGACGGATCCAGTGGTCGGGCTCCGGACATCGCCGTGGGGGATGACGATGTTCTTCACGTTTCCTGGTATGACGAAAACGGAGCCGGTGTAGAGTCTATCGTGCACAAGACCGTTCCAGCCAGCGTGTGGGATGACGTGTCCGCGGCGGGTTGGAACCAAGGTGTGGGCGGAGATGTCGTCGGGTCACTCGATGACGAGCCCGCCAACCTCGGCTTGGGGCCCACGGCTGCTATAATTGCAGCCAATACTGCTGGTGGCGGACTATCGAGTGACCGCACCTTTGCAGCGCAAGCTGTGGGCAATAGCGCAGTACATATCTTTTCCACCGTCGTCGTCGACAGGCAGCGCAGTCCGGACCGGATCTACGTGCTGTGGAAACACACGGACGCCGCCGCCGGTACTGACGGCAACGACGAGAACATCAACTACGATTTCTACAGCTACGACGGTGGCATCGGTCCTGGCTCGTTCGACGGCACGCCCACCCAGGCGTTCCCGACCAACGTGGCCGCCGCTGCAACATACACCACGGGTAATCCGGCCCCGCTGTTCCAGAACATGCGTGGCTACCAGATAGAGAACCACTGGGCTTTCTCTGACCGCATCGGAGCCGTCGTCGACGACCGCCGCGCCGACCAGGGAGATCTGCACATCGTCTTCTCCGGCGCCGGCAGCAATGACGCTGTTTCGAGAGATGTAACTGGGGGTACCGGCCAGGCTGTCAAAATCTTGTACAGCCGCTTCAACGGGCAGGAGTGGGAGTTGCCTCAGGTGGTGGCCTCGGCTGCCAACAACGGGGCAATCCATGACGACGGCGTGCTCGAGAAGCACCCGGAACTGTTCGAGCCCGACATCGCCATGATTTCCGGGGATTCGAACGTTTACCTGACCTTCGTGGGTGGGTCGCCGATAGCCGCCGGTCTCGCTACGGGACCCCTGGCAGTTGCACAGGGACAGGACCAGGCTGGACGCGGTTCGGCAGCGCTGAGCAATTCTAATATCGCTCCGCTTCCGTACTTCAAGATCCTCGGCCGTGTGATCACGGATGAGGACAAGTCCACGCCAGTCGGCGGGTTCGCCTACAACCTGGTTTATAATCCTGTGAACCCGCAGGCCACGTCGTCCAGAAACCTGGTCCACATCACCGTCGGCGACAACGCCAACGGGGCTGGTATCGGTGCGACAACGCCGTCGACGTCAAGTGCGCCGGGTGGGTTCCTGACCGGGCAGTGGCGTAGTATCCAGTTCTCATCGATGGGCGTTGCTAGCCTGGACCCGGCAAACTTTCCGCTCACCTTCGTCGCTAAAGGCATCGCCAACGATGTCGAGGCGACGAACGACAACGGTGTGTGGCAGGGCCAGAACGACGAGGATGGCTCTGTCGGCCTTGGCGAGTGGGGTGACGATACCGACAAGGTGGGCTTGCTGGTCAAGCTCAACGTGCTGGCATCCGACTCCGCTGACAACCTGTTCGTGATCAGTCAGAGCTCGGCTGCGCGACCTAGCGGCACGGGGCAACAGAGCGTGTCGCAGAGCATTAGTCTAAGGCCCGGAGCCGTCGCGGCAGGTTCTCACGCAGGCACCTACGTCAAGGGGGTCCGTGTGGATGCCGCCCGCCCGGGTGTCGCCGACGTCGGCGTGAACGCGGCTCAAGGCGATGAACGCGAGGCACCGGTTGGCAGTTATTTCCAGATGGGTGCCAACATCGCCATCGTCGCTGCCAACGTGGCACCGGTGGTCCGAGTTGTGGCGCCGAGTGCGAGCACAAGCGGTTTCGCCAATGAGTCGTTCACGATCCGTTACGTGATCTTTGACGATGACGACGACGTCGGTGCTACCACAGGTCCGACGGGAGCCGACTCACTGCAGATGGAGCTGTACGCTTATCCGGACAACGGTCTGACGAGCGTCCTCGACATCCGCACCTTCGGCAATCTCATCGTCGATGAGAACGACGCCTTTACCGCCGGTTTTACCAGTGGATCACTGGCCGCCGACGGTAGTGGTGATCTGACCGAAAGCACATCCAACACCAATATCCAGGATTACTCCTGGGACAACCCGGGCCTGACCTTGCAGACGGCCTACGGTTTCCAGTCGATCACCAAGATCCTGGACGGAACCTTCTTCATCTACGCTGTCGCCGACGACGGGGCCAACCCCCCGGTGTTCGACGTCAGTGAAGGTCCCTTGACCATCCGGCATATTCCGCTGGTCAAGCAGATCACGCCGACCGGTACCGACACCGTCGACACCGGTGAGTTCGATGATCTGTCGAAGACGAATCCGTTCAAGGTCTTGTTCACGATCGTCGACTTCAACGACAACGCCCAGGTGCGGCTCTTTGTTTCGACCTCCAGCGCTTTGGTCGACAGCAATGCGTCGATATCTGCCGGCATATTCCCGAACGCGACGTTGGAACTGGCTGGTGCTACACCGGTCCAGCTGTCCGACTCTCTGCGCACGGACGACGACTTCGAGTTCGACTTCGATGTCACCGCGCAGGGCGCCGCCGGTGATTCGGTGATTGCCCAGGGCAATTATTTCATCTACGCTGTGGTGACCGACGGCGACAGCACGATAGTGGGCAAGTCTACCCAGACGCTCGCAATCCGCCACTCGCCGGCCTTCGAATTCACGGCACCACTCGCGGGTGAAACTCGCAAGATCAACACAACGCAGGGGCAGACGCAGTACACGTTCCAGTGGCAGCGTGGTCGATCCGATGTCGACATCGATGACAACGCCACGATCTCCCTCTACTACACAGGTCTCGATCCGGCCGTCAAGGACTTCTCTGGCACGGACTCGACCGACCTGGTAGCTACGACGGGGACTGACTCGGGTGCTGCCGTGCTCATCATCAGCGGTTTGTCCGAGGACGACGAAGGGGGCGGAGACCAGTTCGTCTGGGATCTTGCCAATCCTCCGGGTGTCCTGCCGAAGGTGTTCCGGCAGAACCCAGCTCCGGTTGCTGCTTTGCCGGGCAACTCGGCCAACCCGTTCGCCTACCAGGTTGGTGCCACGACTGATACCGCGTGGGTCTACGCGGTCGTCAACGACGGCTCCTCAGGTAACGTCCGTGTATCGTTGGGCGGCGCTGTGCTCCTGGTCGGCACACAGGAGAGCCCCGCCTCCAGCGCACCGAAGGTGACGATGAAGACGCCGCCGTCGGGTGGACAGACCCTCATCAACGGTGATGTCATTCGTCTGGAATACGATGCTTTCCTGATCGATGACGGCACCGGCACCGACGATGCCTACCTGCGTCTCTACGCCGCGCCAGCGAACAAGTACTCCACGCTGACGCAGCTGGAAGGTAACATGAACGGCCTCGGCACCGGTAATGCCGACGTGCTGCTCATCAACAGTATCACTGGTGCGGATACGACCAACGCGCACGTCCAGACGATTCGTGAGAGCGATCCCAAGTTCTTCAACTGGGACACGAAGACGACCTCGTTCCCGGCGCTGGCGGGCGGCTCCACGTTCGATATTTTCATCGCTGGCAGTTCGAATCCACGGTTTGGTGAGAATATCTACATCAGTGAAGTGATCGACTCGGTCGCGACCGGTATCGGCTCGCAGGCACAGAGAGCCGTGCTGTCGAAAGCACCTGGAACGCTGTCCGTGGTCGGCACGGATCCGCTCTACAGCATTGAGATGGGTCCGGCTGCGCTGACTGCCAGTTCCGGAGATACCCTGGACTTCGACATCCTCATCAACTCCCAGGGTAGCAGTACTGACCTGTTCGCCCTTCATCTCGACGTGCCACGTAGGTACTTCGAGGTGATCGATCAGGACACGGTGACAGCCGGTGTGCAGCCGTTTGTGGACTCGGTCGGGGCCTTCCAGGCGCCGAGCACGATCGCCCAGAACGACACCTCAACGGGTGATGCCCAGTTCCTGAAACTGAACTTCGTCGAGTTCTCCGTGACCGGTGAGGTTATCGGCCGCGTGACGACGCCGTTCGACAGCTCTCAGGTGTCGGCGACGCTACGACTGCTGGTCAAGCAGTTCGACGGCGGCGCCCCGCTCGACACGCTGTTGCAGTGGTCGACGGAGAGTGGGCGCACCACCGCGCTGTATCGAGGTATCAATCAACTGGCAGCTCCGACACGTGACGCCAATGTTATATTGACACCGCGGGCTCGCCTGCTGGTGACGGTACCGTTGGAGGGTCGTTCGGATTACGCTGACACGATGGATGTGCATTTGCGCGAGGTCGGTAGCACCAAGGACGTCACCGACCAGGCCTACATCGCATCCAACGACAGTACGCCAGTGGATCTGGGTGGCGGCGTCCTCGAGGACTCCGTCAACGTGCCCACGAGCAGCTTCGGCACCTTCCAGCTCATCCAGATTCCACCAGGAATCTATGAGTTGACGGTGAAGGCTCCTGGCTATGTCACGGGTCGCACCGACACGCTGAACCTGTTCAACGGGTTGACGCAGGCTATCGAGCCGACGTTTGGCTCTGACGCCCTCGGCGACCTGTCACCGGCGACCCCATTGGGCTTCCTGCTCGGTGGTGACGCCACAGGCGACAATCAGGTCGACATCGCCGACGCCAACCAGATCTTCGCGGTGTGGAACCTCACACCGGCTGATGCGGGTTTCGTCCGCGACGCCGACATCAACAATGACGGAGTGATCAACTCCCTCGACATCGGGTTCGTCTCAACGAACTTCAACAAGTTCGGCGCACCTCCGGTCTTCAAGCCGGTGGTGGGTGGAGACAATGCCGGTGCCATCGCCCGCGTAGAGGGCATGGAAGACGTCGAAGCCTGGTGGCCTGGTAAGGTCTTCGAGCTGACGGCGACGGTCGAGGGTATGAACGATGTCACTGCTTACGGTATGACGATGACCTACGATCCTGAGTTAGTCAGGCCGTTGGAAGCCGATCAGGCCGTGGAGCAGGGCGACATCTTCGACGAGAACTCCGCCGGCTCGCTCTTCTTCCAGCGGGTCCAGCCGGGCGTGATCGAGGTTACTGGTTCACGTATCGGCCGGGGTTGGTCGGCGAGGGGTGATGCTGATCTCGTTACCGTGCATTTCGTAACGCTCGGCGATGAGCCCGGTGTCATCGACATCGCCTCGGGTAACCTGGTGAACAGCAACTATCAAGGCGTGCAGATGCAGGTTGACAGCGCACCGGCACTGCCCACGATAGCGGCTCTGCACCAGAACTACCCGAACCCCTTCAATCCGTCCACGGAGATCAAGTTCGACATCCCCACGGCAAGGGACGTCAAGCTGCGCATCTACAACCAGCTCGGACAGACCGTTCGCACGCTGGTGGACAACAGGATGAAGGCGGGGACCTACAACCTCAAGTGGGATGGTGCCGACACCCAGGGTAGGGCCGTCGCCAGCGGCGTCTACTTCTACAACCTGGAAGCCGGTGAATTCTCGCAGATCCGCAAGATGATGCTGGTCAAGTAGCCGCCTTGGGCGACTACATGAGGTAGTAGTTGAAAAGAGGCGTACTCGGGATTGTCCCGGGTGCGCCTCTCTTTTTTTTGCGTAACACCCACCATGGCGGCCAGGGAACCGCTCGATCACCAGACTGTTATATTTATTGATAGCGAAAAGGAGGTCGAATACAGCAGAGCGCTAAGGCATAAAACGTCGATGGAATCGACGTTCGTCCGCAGGCACGCATTTTGCCCTTTAACCGTGTGAAGGGGTCCATCATGTGTATTTTGCGGAGTTTTTTAGGGGAAAAATGAAAGTAGCCGGAACATTATGCCTTGTCGTTCTGTGCTTCGTCGTCATTGGCGCCAGTCAGGCGACCGCTCAGAACAGCATCCGCTTGCGAGAGGCTGGCACCAACAGGGATCAGGTCCAGCTCCAGATAGGCCAGTCGGTTACCATTGAGATTCTGGCTGATCTGGGCAACATCGAAGCCTCCGGCATCGCCGTCTTCGTCACCGTTCCCAGGGACAATTTCATTGTAACCGATCAGAGGCCCGTCGACATAACCGCTGGTGCCGACACATCGAGACAGGCGAACGCCGGGCACCAGCCGTTCGTGCCCGGGCCGTTGTTTGAAGGAGCTGGTGAGCAGCGCAACCTGCTCGTTTCGTCCGATGACGCCCTTGGGGTCACTGACGATCTGATGTTGCTCGATTACCGGGTCGTGTTGGGGCCAGGCGTGGGTGCACAGCGAAGTCGTTCGGGCCAGGGCGTGGTCGCTACGTTTCAACTCCGAGCCATTCGGCCGGCGGAAAACTCACAAATACGTATCCACTCAAATCCCATCAGCGAAACACGCGTCATCCTTGCAGATGGGGGCGAGCGGCAGTTTCGATCGGCTCCGCAGGGGATGGAGATCAATATCCTTGGCCTCGAACTCTTTGACATACCAGACGTAATCCTGCTTCCTGGCGAGGCCGACTCGGTACAGATCGGTTCACTCAACACCTACGTCTCGAATGTTCTGTCACCGATCGACTCTCTGAAGTGGAGCTTTTCACTGACACCGCCGGTCTCCACTGACAGCCTCGAGATCGAAATCGATCCCAATGGCAACATCGTCAAGGTGCGTCCTCTTCTGGGTTGGTCGGGACGGACACGAGTCATATGGACAGCACAGGATTCGATTGCCGGAGTTCGTTTTCCCGGACCGGTGCCTTCTTCGTTCGAGTTCTCTGATATAATCGTCAATAATCCGCCTGTATTTGTCCGAGATTTTCTGGGTCGTCCGTTGGAAAGAGGACCGGACGGGGTCAAACGAGACACTGTGCGCTTCAGGGAAGACGAGCACACCTTTATCGCCGAAGGTTTTTCACTCGATGCACGAATAGCGTTCAAGGGAGTCGATCTCGACAGGATGGTCGATGATCCGGATTTGGCGGACCCGGATGACGGCCTTGTGTACGCGGTCTCGCTCCCGGTTGGGACCAACGCTACGAACGCGCGAATCAGAGGGGATGACGATCAGCTTACGCACCAGTTGCTGGTGTGGGCGCTGCCGGATTTTTCCGGCGTGGACTCGTTGCGGGTGCTGGTTCAGGATGAAGCCCGTGGGCGAGATACGCTGCGAGTCATCGTCGAGGTCGAAGGTGTGGCCGATGCGCCCGAGTTCATTCTGCCCGAAAGCGAGCGCAATCCGCGTATCAGCCGGGGCAGCACCAGGAATTTCCGCTTCGACGAGATCGTCAGGGATGTAGACACACCGCTGGACAGCCTCGTTTTCAGATGGGTAGATGACCCTGAAGGACATTTTTTCGCCGACACGACGCGCAGCGGAGACGGTAGCAAGCTCGTGCAGGTTACGGGCGACGCCCTTTTCGTCGGCGATGGTCGCGTCAGCTTCGAAGTAGCCGATCCCGACAGTCTCAAGGACACGATGATCATCTTTTTCGAGGCAGCCGAGGCCCTGCCTCCAGATGTCTTTCCGAGTGATTTTCCAATTCGGCTCTCTTCCGGAGGCGGGCGCGACCTGCAGAACCTGGACGATTTCGTCGAGGACCCCGACAACGCTGACAATGAGCTGGGATGGGCTGTCCCGCCGTTGCATACGACGGACATCAGCGTCAATGAGGCACGCCAGCTAAGCGTACAGTCGCCTCCCGATTTCGTCGGCTACGAGTCCGTCGATCTGACGGTATCCGATCCGGGTAACCAGACGGACAAATTGACGCTGCGGATTTACTCCTCCGATGGCCGTCCTGTCGTCGGCGGCATTCCGGATATCGTCCTGGATCGGGGCGACCAGAACAAGGACATAGACCTCGACGACTACTCGCATGACGCGGACAATACTCCGCAGGAGTTGACCTGGCAGGTGCTCGGTGACTTCGATCGCGACAATCTTCAGGTTGGTGTCGCGCCGCTGTCGAATCTGGTGACCTTTTTTGCCCCCGAAAGCGCTATTTTTCGGACTGAAACGGTGATTTTTCAGGTAATCGATCCCGGTGGGCGCTCCTGGCAGGATACGGTGCTGGTGACCGTTAAGTCTGGTGGGAAGGGGGGCGAGGGGTTGTTCGAGATCAAGCCCGCTATCGGGCCATTGCAGGCGGAGGTGGGGTTGATCCCGACGGAAATACTGGATCTGGATGATCATCTGACGATTTCCCCGCTGATTTCTCGCAGCAGCATAACGTGGAATATCACCAGGCCGGGCTCTGTCGGTTTCATCCTGCTGAGTGGGGACACCAAGGTGATCGCGTTCAGCGACAGCGCCGGTACTGATACGGTGGAATTCGTCGCCACGGATTCCCTCGGGCGCACTGAGAAAGCGAGTACGACCGTCCGCTACTTTGGGCTGAGTGACATTCTTACGTTGCGTTCCATACCAGACATATCCTTTATCGCCGGCGGTGCATTCAGTGGTCTCCAGCTGAATGATTTCATCTTTGACTCGGAAGCCCATCCGGATTCGGTTATCGAATGGAGCGCAAAAATCGTCGGTGATGGACAGGGCCTCTTCATCAAAGTGAATGATGACAACACGGTAACCGCCTTCTCATCTGATACTTTGAAGACGGAGGTCGTCTTCATCGCCACGAACACTGCCATCGGCGTGACCGGCCGAGACACGATCAACGTCATCGCTCAAGACCCATCACTGGCCACGCTGCCGCTGAAGGAGTTTACTGAGATTGTCATTGCAGCGGGGGACGCCGACAGCACCATCACATTGAATGATTTCCTTCCGGACGGCACTGAGGCCAATACGGCAATCTGGTCGGTGTCAGGACAGACCATAACGATACCGTTCATAGATCCGCTACCGCCTCACAAGCTCACGCTCACGGCTCTCGGCAACCGAATAGGCTCGGACACGCTGTCGTTCTCCGTTGAGCTGGGTGGAGGATTCCGGGCGCTCGGGGACATGGTCGTTCGTGTCGTGGAGTCGCCCGACGAGATCTCGTTCTCCGTCCGCGTCATACCGAATGCCACCAACGTCGAGTTCCTCAACCTGTTCGTGATGTCGAGGGCTGAACTGGCGAGTATTCCATCGGTCGTGTTCTCCTTTGGCACAACCGATACGACCGTTGCGGTGACTCAGATTGAGACCCAACTGGAAAGCAGGGGCATTCTGATCTGGTCGGGCCGTGCAGTCATTCCGCCCGGCCAGGCAGGCGAAGTGACGGTTTCCGCGCAGGCCAAGACCCAACTAGGAACTGACGTTCAGGCTTCTGCCTCCGTCGTCATTGGCACGGCGACTGCCGGCAAAGCGATTGCACTCCGCCAGGGTGATGTCGAAGTAACGGTACCTGCTGGTGCGGTCGAGCGCGATACCAAGGTTCTGTTGCAGCGGGACAGTGAGAGAGTTTCAGACCAGCAGATGGTGGTGAGCGGGGCTGGCGGGTCGAATGATGGACTGCACCCCGAACTCACCATGCGTGCCGCCGTGAATCTGTTTCCCGTACAGCTAGATCTCAAGCAAGCGGCGGCCCTCAGGTTGGTCTCGGCAAAGTACGACGCTGCAGACGGCTTGTACCGGCAGGAGAGTGGCAAGTGGGTCTACGTGGCCGGGTCCACCGAGGTCATGAGTTTCAGTCGCTTTGGCCGCTATGCCATCATGCGAGATGGTCGCGGTCCCGAGATCCAGATTATCAGTGCACCGACCGCACAACGCTCGATGTTGCAGGCGATGCTGACGGATGGAGGCAGTGGCGTCGACCTGGAAACGATATCCGTAAGCCTGGATGGCGTGCGGGTCGGTGACGTGACGATCGATGGCGGCCTGTTGGAATGGACTCCGACGGACCCGGTAGGCGCAGGCGATCACTACCTGGAGATCACCGTTCAGGATCGGGCGGCGAACAGGACGACGCATGGGATCAAAGTAGAGGGAGGAGGAAACACCCTCCCCACGATGCTGGAACTGGGAAACAACTACCCGAATCCATTCAACCCAGAGACCACCATACCGTTCATTGTTCCTGACTGGAATCTGTTTGAGTCCGGTGAGGGCAGCGCCTCCGGTGCGCGGATACGACTCGCCATCTACAACACGGCAGGCCAGATGGTCCGACTCTTGCTTGATGATCAGGAGGTGCGCTCCGGCAGCCACGAAGTCCTATGGGACGGGCGCGATGCAGATGGCAGAAAGGCGGCCAGTGGTGTCTATCTGTACCGGGTAGAAGGAGGCGCTGGTGCTGGAATCACGAAGAGGATGACGTTGTTGAAGTAGTAGAAGACCGAAACAGGAGCTGGAGGAAAGCGGGATGCAGAAGAAGATTCTAAAAAAGACAGTGATCCGATCGGGAGTAGCGTGCCTGGCAGGCGCGTTTCTGCTCTCCTGTGGTGGTGGTAGTGGGATCGGGCCCGGAGAAATACAGAAGCGTGAGGAGCGGCTGAAGGATCGATTGCCCATCGACTGGACCCAGTACAACGATGGCGACCTGGAAGGGGCCATCGACTTTTTCACGGCCACACTTGATGAGGCCGACGGTCTTGAGGGTGTCGATGCCGTCAAGAATGAGGTGAAGTCAGAGGCCCAGAACGGAATTGGCTGGTCGTTCATGACCATGCAGAATCTCGATGCTGCAGAGCTTGCATTCGACATCGCGACCACCCTGGATCGTCGCAACGCCGATGCCTGGGTCGGACGGGCAGGTGTTTCGCTGGCACAGGGCGATTTCGGTGATGTGGTGCAGTACTCCATCGACGCCTTGGAGGCGGAGCCTGACTACGACTCGGCCACACGTCTTGATTCTCAAGGCCGCCAACTCGGCCATGACAACCTCGACGACAGGCATGTCAGGTTGATGTTGTCGGAGGCCTACTTTCATCTGGGGCGCTACAGTGCCGTCGATCGACCGGACCCGAACAACTCGGCTGCTCAACTGCGCCTGGTCAACAGGAACTACAAGTTTTCGAACCCGGGGCAGTTGTTGGACAGCTTGAGTGTCGCCTCGATCAACTTGCAGGAGACCGTTTCGAGCGGATTGTAATCTTGCCATGCGTCTATCCGATCTCATCCAATCGGCCCAACGAATGCGCTACGGTTCAGTGCCGCTGCTGATCATCGTCGCCCTCGGTTGCCTTGCCGGGGGGACCCAGGCTCAGGATCTGAGTCTGCTTCAGCAACCGAGGAACTCGGCGTTTGCCATGCCAGCCGGCCAGGGACTGAATTTCGTCCACAGTGCCGAGCCCCTGGGCAAGTCGCGCTTCCGTTTGCGGGCGGTTAATCGAACACAGCGGATTTCTGTTCCAGAGCTGGGCGACGGCAGTACCTATACCGGTCTGTACGGTCTGGGCTACGGGTTTTCGAATAGCATCGATATCGGCTTGACCGTGCCGTTTTTCCTGGACTCGGTGGCGGGCCTGTCGAAGTATGGGACCAGTGATCCAGTGGTGGCTATAAAGTATGCGACGCCGTCGAAGATTCCGTCAGGCGTGTACCGGGCGTTTCAGATGTCCATCGGTTTGCCTTTGGGGTACAAAGGGGAGACCGGCATCGACAAGGTCGGCGGCGTGAGGCCGTTCAGTAACGAGGCGGTCGATATCGGGTTGCTGTTTTTGATGGACCTTCACTTTTCGCCCGTCTCGGTGTACCTCAACGGTGGTCTGTTCCGCTCCGGCAACCTTGACGTCCCGTCGCAGTTGGTCTACGGAATAGGACTCGAACACGGTCGTCGCAATCGCTGGTACAGTCTGAATGCGGAGTACGAAACGCGGGTCGTGACGTCCGAACAGTCGAGCGCGGAAACCGTTTTCAAGCTGGGCACCCGGGTGCAGATCTACCGCGGCCTGGAATTGGAGATGAATAGGGAATTCGGCTTTCAAGATTATCCGACCAATTCGGCCACGACCCTTGGAATCCGCATGCATGGCTATTTGACCGGTCGGCGCCGCTTGGAGAGCCGAATGAGCCTGTACCAGCCCGTGCCAAAGCCCAAACGCATATACGAGCCCGAGCAGGTCCTGAGGATTGCCATCCTGGATTTCGAAGGGTTCGAGGATTATCGGGCCGGTGAACGACTGACCGACAGGATAAAGACCCTGCTGGCGCCACACGACAGCCTCGAGGTGGTCGATCCGAAGTTGTTCAGTGGGGTGCGGACCCACGGCATGCTTTCCCCGCCAGAGGCCATCGAACTGGGCCGCAAGCTCGGCGTTGACGTGGTCATTTCCGGAGAAGTGTCACGCTACAACACTGACAGGTTTGCTGGGATCAAGATCCCCTATATCCTCGAGATTCCGGAGACCGCCGTGTCTCTGGAGATGCGCTATCGGGTGATGTGGTTCACGAGCCCGACCAAGACCGAAATGGAAGCCTTTACCCAACAGGTATCGGCTGCCGGGCACGCCCGCAAAAGGATGAGGTTGTTGCCTGCGGATCGTCCCGACATCACGGTACGGCGCTCCGCGGCAGAAATAGAGTCTGTACACGAAAAGGCCCTGGACAATCTGGTTGGCAATCTACTGGCTTCCATGGCGACTCAGTTTACCTGGATTCCGCCGGATTTTGCCCGTGAATAATGGTGTGTGAGTGATGACCCGATTCTCCATGACATCAATGGCCGCTCTGGCAGCCCTGACATGGGCCTGGAGTTGCGCCTTCTCGGTAACCTCGTCTTCCGACGACGAGTCACTGCTGACGTTGGAACTGTCCGCTTTTCCAGATCGCATCTCCATCGAAGACAGCACGGCAACCGCCGAGGTCTGGGCGACCATCAAACGAGGGGGACAGCCGGTTGCTGACAGCACCCGCGTCGTTTTCGCTACGACCGTTGGCACGATCGAGGACTCCAAGGAGACCCAGGACGGTCTGGCTGTCGCCCTGCTGACCAGCCCGGGAGACGGCCGTCCCAGAAGGGCCCAGATTATCGCGCAGGCGATCGCCATCAGGGACACCCTTGAGGTCGACTTTATCCTTTCCGACCAGCAATGAAAACTTGCCTAATGCGTTGGATAATCAGTACATTAGGAAACATTCCTCCCACCGATTTCCCCTCCCGATGAGCCTATAGCCCACCGTTACAGGGTCTCGACGAGTTACTCCCTAATACAAAGTAGTGCCAGCGCCTGTTCGAGATTCCGGTGTCTGGCAGGATCTATATAATGGACATCACCCAACATGATCCTGCGGGGTCACAGCTGTGTCTGCCGCTCAGTGGGGATAGGGGATCGGCTGCGCTCAGAGGTATTGCTGCGTCCCGCAAGAAGCGGGGGCGCAGGTCATCGGGTTCTTCAGTCGCAACCGCGCCGCGTTGTCGCCACTGTGGAGCGCCCGTGAAGGTGCCGCAATGGCTTCTTGCCCAGGAGCTTGAGAACTACTACTGCAACGCTGAGTGCAGGCGCGAGTGGGCGAGGGAGGATGTGCAGGGTGACAAACGCCGTACGCTCGTGAGCACGAAGGCGGCGAGCTGGCGCCAGCGCGGGGCAAATTGGGGTGTACAGTCGAAAGCTGCCAGGGAGCGTGATCGTTATACCTGCCGAGTCTGCGGCGTCACGGAAGAAGAGCTCGGTAAGAGACTGCACGTCCATCACACCATTCCATACACCCGCTTCAAATCAAACATCGAGGCCAACAGACTGGATTACCTGGTCTCCGTCTGCCCTTCCTGTCACGGTCAGGTGGAAGCACAGCTGCGGAGGGATCTACCGTTGTTCGCAGACATCGAATCCACTCATGAGCATCACGCCGATGGCGGGGATCCCGCTGATCACGGGGATGACAGGAGGCAGGTACTGGGTGGCAACTGAATTGGTTGCGGAAGCACAGGAAGAATCTTCAGCTGGCGCAGGCGAGCAGGCCACTGCGCTGAGTGTGATCATTCCGGTGTACAACGAAGCTGAATCGATCCGGCAGGTATTGGAGCGCCTTTTCGAGCAACTCGAGCAGATCGTCGACTTGCGAGATCGCTACGAGGTCATCGTCGTCGATGACGGTTCCACCGATGCCACGGCCGATGTCATCGCCGATTTCATCGCCGAAGCCATTGCGTCGGCCCAGCTCCCGGTGACGCTGAGGCAACACCCGTACAACATGGGAAACGGCGCTTCCATCAAAACGGGAATCCGCCATGCCCGTGGTGAGGTGCTGGTGATGATGGACGCTGATGGCCAGCATGACCCCGCCTACATCCCGCAATTCCTGAAGGCCTGTCAGCGCTATGATATGGTGGTCGGTGCACGCAGCGGCCAGTCGCAGGCTGGACTCCACCGCCGCATGGCGAACTGGGTCTACAATCAGTTTGCCAGCTACGTCACCGGGCGCTCGGTCGGTGATCTGACTTCCGGCTTCAGAGCCTTCAGGAGAGATGTCGTGCGCCGTTTTGCAGGGCTGCTCCCGAATGGGTTTTCCTATCCAACGACGTCCACGCTGTGCCTGATGCGGGGTGGCTACAGCGTCCACTACATGCCTATCGAGGTTGCTCCCAGAGCAGGCAAGAGCAAGATCAGTCTGTTCTCCGATGGCGCCAAGTTTCTCCTCGTGATCATGAAGATTTGTATGCTGTTTTCACCGTTCAAGATTTTCCTGCCCGTGAGTGTGTACCTCTCATTGATGGGGATGGGCTACTACATCTACACCTTCACCACCGCACACCGTTTCACCAACATGTCCATGCTCCTGTTCACGACTGCCGTGATCGTGTTCATGATGGGCCTGGTGGCCGAGCAAATTGCGCAAATGCGTTTCGAGCGCACCGAAGACGTCTGAGTGAGCATGGGCGATCGAGTTCGGGCAAGGCGGATCTGTTTCTTCGGCACCTATACGACGGCACAAGGATATCCGGTAAACCGGGTCATCCTGAAGGGGTTGCAGCGTGCCGGGATCGCCGTCGACGAGTGCCGTCAGGAATTGTGGGGAGGATTTCTACACGAGCTGTTCACCCATCTCAAGCTGAGCGCGCTGTTGTCGTTGTGCTGGCGGTTGCCGTGGTGCTACGGACGCCTGCTGATCAAGTATTTGCTTGCGAAGGACCATCAGTGGGTTGCCGTGGGATATCCCGGCTACGTCGACGTCCTGGTCGCGCGCGCATTGAACTGGCGTCGTCGCCGGCGTATCGCTCTCGTGGCATTCATCTCGCTGTATGACACGGCGGTCCTTGATCGTGCCCAGGCGTCTGCCTCATCCTGGAAGGGGAAACTGCTCAAAGCGCTGGACCGGATCTCCTTCGCGGCCGCGGATGTCGTCCTCGTCGATACCGATGCGCATGGCAAACACTATGCGGAGCTGTTCGGACTGCCCAGACACAAGTTCGTCCGCTCCTTCGTGGGCGAAGATGACGATGAGTTCAAGCCGAGGGGCCTTGCCGAGGCGGGAGCTGACCTGCCTGCATTCGAAGCGCTCTTCTTCGGCACCTATGTGCCCCTACATGGAATCGAGGTGATCGTGGACGCCGCCGATCTGCTTTCACAGGAGAAGGATATCAGTATTACCCTGATCGGCACCGGTCAACTGTTTCCGCAGATCAGACAGGATGCGAAGCGCCGGGACGTCAACAACGTCGTCTTCATCGATCGCTGGGTGGCGACCGATGAGCTGATCGCCCACATCGAACGCGCACAGGTGTGCCTTGGAATCTTTGGAAGCACTCCGAAGGCTGCCCGGGTTATCCCATACAAGGTGTTCGATGCGCTGGCCATGCGGAAGCCTGTCATCACGCGGGATTCCCCAGCCGTGCGCGAGTTGCTCGTGCATGATGAGTCGGCGCTGTTGTGCGCCCCCGAGGGGCAGTCACTCGCTGGCGCCTTGCTGCGGCTGAGAGATGAGTCCGGCCTGGCGTCGAGGCTTGCCGACAATGGGTATGAATGCTATCGGCAACACGGAAGCCCGGAGGCGGTCGGTCGCACGCTGGCGAATTCGCTGGAAGTGGCTGCCGCGTGAGCCAGGCCACTGTCATCAACCCGACACCCTGGGGCGAGCGTGAGATCCGGGGCCCGGTGCATCTGTTTCGCGAGCGCATCATGATGCGGTTGCTGCGGCCCAAGTTGGAGACGGGCGTCGTCGTCGACGCCGGTTGCGGCAGTGGCAGTTTCTCTTTCGATATGTGCAAAGCCGGATATCGCGTGCATGCAGTCGAACTGTCGGAGGCCTTCGTCGAATTGGTCAACCACAAAATATCGCGCTTCGGCAACGAGAGTCGGCTCACCGTACAGCAAAGCTCGGTCACGGAGTTGCCGTTTGAAGATGAGAGCTTCGACGGCGGAGTCTCTGGCGAGGTCCTCGAGCATGTCACCGAAGACCATGGCGGTGACGTGATGGCAGTGAGAGAGCTTCATAGAGTATTGCGTCCCGGTGCCGCCTGCGTTGCCAGCGTGCCGTTGAACCCAAAGCTGTGGGATGCCAGCGATGAATGGGCCGGCCATGTGAAGCGCTATCGGCGTGAGGAGTTTGTCGGCTTGTTCGAGAGCAACGGTTTCGATGTAGATCAAGTAACCACGTGGGGGTTCCCGCTGGGGCGGCTCTATCACCGTTTCCTCTTCGCCCCGTGGATCCATCGGGCCTCATCAAAGGACAAGGCAGCAGTGGACGGCGGGTTGGATACCAGGGCTGCTGGAAATCGGGCTCTGGTTGAAACCGTTGCGTGTGTGTTGCGGTTCGATGAACTGTTCTCGAGGTGGTCATGGGGGAGGGGCGTCATCATCAGCGCTCGACGACGATGAAGCACCGCTTGCTGGACATTCTCGCGTGCCCTGCTTGCAAGCATGCCGTGACTCTGGTGCCAGAGTGTGTGGTGCAGGATGAGGATGGTGAGATCATCGACGGCGAGCTCGCCTGTGACAAGGGCCATTTCTATCCCATCATCTGTGGAGTGCCCCGGCTGTTGTTGCCGCAATTGCTCTCACAGGCACTGCGTGACTACCACCCAGAGGTCTACGACCGCTACGCCTCCCGTTTGCAGCAGGCAGGCGCTGAAATCGTTGAAACCGTGGGGGATGCGAAAAAGAGAACACTGAGCAGCTTCAGTTTTCAGTGGAACACGTTTTCAGAGATGTACACCCATTGGGAAGACAACTTCCGCAGTTATTTCGAGCCCTTGATCGAGCCCACCGAGTTTCGTGGCCGTCTCGTGTTGGACGCTGGCTGTGGCTTCGGCCGGCACGCCTACTATTCAGAGAAGTTCGGTGCCGAGGTTGTCGCGATGGATCTGAGTGAAGCAGTGAACGCCGCCTTCACCAACACCCGCAAGCTCGAGGATGTGCACGTAATACAGGGTGATCTCTACAGCCCTCCTCTGCGTCCTGCCTTCGACCTCATCTACTGTGTCGGCGTTATCCAGCATACCCCGGACCCTGCAGCCAGCTTTCGTTCACTGTCGACGTTATTGAACGAGGCCGGCGAGTTGTTCGTATGGGTGTATGGCAAGCGACAGGGGCTGTATCGCCTTGTCGATGCAATGCGTCACATCACCACGCGGACTCCGATGGGAATTCTGTACCGTGCCACCTACGTGCTGAATCTGCTTTGTCATTTGGTTTTTTCGCTACCGTACAAGATCCTGCGGGCGATTCCCGGCCTGGGGAGCGTTGCTCGAGAGCTACCGTTCACGCGCTACGCCGACCTGCCATTGCGTGTAGGACACGCCGACTGGTTTGACCGGCTTTCGGTGCCCCTGACGGCGTACTTTTCGTGTGATGACGTCGAAGAGTGGTTCCGCGCAGCTGATCTGCAGGGAGTCGAGATCGTCAGCCGTGATGGGATCGGTTGGCGGGCTCTTGGGAAGCGGTAGAGCGACATATGAACTCGGGAGATCGTTCATGATTGGCATCGGCGTCATAGGTGCAGGCTACTGGGGTCCTAATCTGATTCGCAACTTCGCTGCCGCCGATGACTGCTCATTGGTTGCCGTGTGCGATCAGTCACAGGAGAGATTGGCCGTAATCGAGCGTGGTTATCCGCTGGCGAAGCGCGTCAATCGAGTGGAGGACCTGCTGCGTAACGACGATATCGACGCCATAGCGATAGCAACACCCGCGGGTAGCCACTACGAATTGGCAAGCGCATGTCTGCAGGGTGGTAAGAGCGCCTTCGTGGAGAAGCCGCTTGCCCGCACGGTGTCAGAGTGTCAGGCGCTTATCGATCTGGCGCAGCGGCAGGATTTGGTGTTGATGGTCGGCCATACCTTCGAATTCAATGCCGCTGTCGAGTACGTCGAAACCATGATCGAGGAAAGCGCGCTCGGAGAGGTCTACTACATCTACAGTCAGCGGCTCAATCTGGGAGTGGTACGGCAGGATGTGAACGCCATGTGGAACCTGGCCCCTCACGATGTTTCGATCGCCCTGCGCTGGTTGAAGCAGATGCCTCGCGCCGTCAACGCGCGCGGGTACACCTATTTGCAGGAAGGCATCGAGGATGTCGTCTACTTGACGCTCGAGTTTGCCGACGGGGTAACCGTTCACATCCATGTCAGCTGGCTGGACCCGAGCAAGGTTCGCCGCACCACCGTCGTCGGCAGCAGCAAGATGATCGTGTATGACGATGTCAGCACTGAAGCCAAGATCCAGATCTTCGACAAAGGTATCGACCGGGAGCACATCGATGGTTCGTTGGGAGAGTTCGATTCATTTGGCAAGTTCCAGCTGACGCAACGAGCTGGCGACGTGTTGATTCCGAGGATCGATTTCCGCGAGCCGTTGAGGCGTGAGTGCGATCATTTCATCCGCTGTGTTGGGAGCGGAGAACGAGCCACCACCGATGGCGAGAATGGGTTGCGCGTCGTGCGGGTGCTGGAGGCTGCCAGTCAGTCGCTGAAACAAGGCGGCGAGAGCGTGGAAGTGTAGGGAGAAGAGAGCGGAGTATTTATCTCCACACCACAGAAACAAGGATCGAATACGTGTACCGAGACAAGAAAATCGCCCTGGCCATTCCCGCTCACAACGAAGAGCGCCTGATCACGCCGACGCTGGAATCGGTGCCCGACTACGTGGACCGCATCTTCGTTGTCGATGACGGCAGCAGCGACACCACGTGTGATGTTGTCAGAGGACTTGCCAGGATAGACGCGCGCATTGAGTTGATCGAACACGGTACCAATCGCGGAGTCGGGCAGGCCATCATCACTGGTTATCGCCAGGCGAGTAAAGAGAATTGCGATGTCACCGTCGTTGCCGGGGGCGATCACCAGATGCCATTGGAGGCGATCGCCGATCTGGTCGACCCGGTCATCGACGGCCAGGCTGATTACACCAAGGGGAACCGCTTTTTGATGCCTGACACGGGTCTGGATGACATGCCCTGGACTCGGTTTTTCGGCAACGCCTTGATCTCGCTGATGACGAAGGTCGCGTCCGGGTTCTACAAAATCTACGACGTCGTCGATGGGTTCACGGCCATCTCCAAACGCGCCATCGATCTCGTGGATTGGGACAGCGCTTGGAAGGGATATGGTTATCCCATGGATTTCCTCGTGCGCTTGAATGCCTACGGAATGCGGGTCAGGGACATCCCGCGACGGGCCATCTATCTCGAGGGGGAGCGGCAGTCTCAGATCAAGGGACTCCGTTATGCCATTCGGGTCAGCCCGATGATGATCAGGGGGTTTTTCTGGCGTCTCCACCTGAAGTACCTGGTGCGAGATTTTCACCCTCTGTATTTCTTCTATTTGTTCGGCCTGATTTTTCTGCCGTTGGGCGTGATATTTGGCGGCTTCCTGATCTATCAGCAGTGGACGGGTGTCGGGGTTTCCGGCCCACGGTCCGTTGTCTGCGCGCTGATGATAATGATGGGGCTTCAGTTCCTTCTGTTCGCCATACTGTATGACATGCAGGAGAGCGAGTAAGAGTGGCGATGCCCAAGGTCGGCGACGCCGGGTTGAAGGTGTGCATGTTGACGTCCGGGTTTCCCCGTTACAGGGGCGACCTTTTCGGCAGTTTCATATTCGACCTCGCCGTACACCTCACGCGGCGTGGTCTCGGAGTGGAAGTAATCGCGCCGCACGCGAGTGGAGTGGCGGTGCAGGAGCAGATGGGAGATGTGGTCGTGCGGCGTTTCCGCTACGCAATGCCGGCCCGGCTCGAACTCCTTGCATATGGTGGCGGTATCCCAAGCAATCTGAAATCCAGTCTCTGGGCACGAATACTGGTGCCGTTCTTTCTGATGGGCTTCCTATTGCGCGCGTTGCGGATAATTGGCCGCTCCCAGATCGTCCATTGTCACTGGACCATCTGTGGGCTGATTGGATACTTGGCGACGCGTGTTTGCCGCCGGCCAGTGGTGTTGAGTGTGCGTGGCAGCGATGTGCACTTGTTCAGCAGTGGTTTGATGGGGATGGTAAGTCGTAGAATCTGGCGCTCGATGGATGTCATCATTGCGGTCAGCGAGGACCTGGCGCGTGTGTTGGAATCCCATGGGGTCGAAAGCACCAAGATTCGAGTCGTTTACAATGGGGTCGGAGAGGAATTCCGACCGCTTGAGAAGGAGGCTGCGAGGTTGAAGCTCGACCTGCCGGAGGCCCGATTCATCGTGCTGTTTCTGGGTTTGCTGGCCCCCGTAAAGGGGGTTGATAATCTGCTAAATGCGGTCGAGACGATAGAGGATCCGGAACTGTTGTGTGTACTGGTCGGGGGTGGCCCACTGCGCGAGTCGCTGGAGCAACAGGTTCGGGAAAGGGGGATCTTGAGAAGAGTCCACTTTGCCGGACAACGCCCTCGTGAAGAGATGGTTGATTGGCTTAACGCGGCTGATCTGCTGGTGCTGCCCAGTCATTCCGAGGGGCGTCCGAATGTGGTACTTGAAGCTATGGCGTGCGGGCGACCCGTAATCGCCTCCCGCGTCGGAGGGGTGCCTGAACTCGTCACCGACGGCATCACCGGACGCCTGGTCGCCGCCGGTGACAGCGCCGGGTTGTCCGAGGCCATTCGTGATCTGATGGGAGATAAAGACCGGCTCCTGGCTATGGGTAAGGCGGCGCGCGAGCGTGTCGAGACATCGGGATGGACATGGGAGGCTGCCGCAGAGGCGACCGACCGTATCTACGCCGAAGTCACGGCCAGGGTTTAAGGAGGCTGCGTCGGCGGTGTGTGGCATTGCTGGGAAGGTTCATTCGAACGCCGAGTGCGAAGTCGACGAGGCGTTGCTGCGGAGCATGTGTGCGAGCATCGCTCACCGGGGCCCCGACGATGAGGGATTTTTTGCCTCGGGTCAGGCGGGACTCTGTATGCGGCGGCTCAAAGTCATCGATTTGGCCGGCGGGCATCAACCGATGTGCAATGAAGACCGAACCCTGTGGATTGTCTTCAACGGTGAGATTTACAACTATCGCGAGCTACGCAAGCAACTGTTGAGTCGTGGGCACACTCTTGAGAGCGCCTCCGACACAGAGGTTGTTCTCCATCTTTTTGAAGAAATGGGTGCGAAGTGTCTAGGGCAGCTACAGGGTATGTTTGCGGTGGCCATCTGGAATACCCGGGAGCGCACACTCTTCCTCGCCCGCGACCCCGTTGGCAAGAAGCCGCTGTATTATGCTGTGACCGGCGAGGGGTTGACGTTCGGGTCTGAGCTGCAAGCCTTGCTGTGCGATCCAGCAGTCGATGACACGCTCGATCACAACGCGATCGACGAGTACCTCTCTTATTTGTTCGTCCCACATCCAAGAACAATTTATCAAGGAGCAAAAAAGCTCCCTGCTGGATCTTGGGCGTTGTATCGCAATGGCCGGTTGGAGAGCACTCGCTACTGGTCTGTCGAGTATGTCCCACGGGAAATGGATGGGGGAGATGCCGAGGACGCCGTCGACGCATTGCTGCAGCAAGCCGTGGAGAAGCGATTGGTGGCTGACGTACCGTTGGGGGCTTTTCTCAGCGGTGGTCTCGATTCCAGCCTCGTTGTCGCGCTGATGAGGAAGATGTCTGGCGAGCGCATTCGCACCGTGTCCGTTGGCTTCGAAGACTCCTCGTACGACGAGCTGCAGTACGCGCGCCAGGTGGCGGATCAACTCGACACGGAGCACTCGGAGGTGAGGGTGACCTACGATGCCCAGCAGGTATTGCCCTCCATGCTCCGGCATTTCGGGGAACCGTTCGCGGATTCCTCAGCGATTCCGATGTACCAGCTTTCGAAAGTGACCCGAGAGCATGTCACGGTCGCGCTAAGCGGCGATGGGGCAGACGAAGTGTTCGGGGGATACCGGCGTTATCGGGCACGACAATGGGTCAACCTGTACAACGGTTGGCCGCCGTGGCTGGGGCGTCGCTGTTTCGAGTCTGTCATGGGCCATATCGGCGAACCAGCAGGGTATTACGGGGCCAGCAAGAGGAAGAAGGTCCGCCGCTTCATGGAGTTCGCGCAGAAGGTGGGTGAGAGTCCTTCGACAAGCTGGGCCTTCTTTTTCACCGAAGATGAGAAGAGCCAGCTTTACGATGCGGGATTCCGATCCTCGTTGAGCGTGGATCTCAAGCCGAGTTACCAGGATTACTACGAGCGCCAACAGCATGCCGGGTCGCAAGCGATGCTGTGGCTGGATCTGATGACCTACCTGCCCGATGACATCCTCACCAAGGTCGATCGCATGAGCATGGCGTGTTCCCTGGAAGTGCGAGCGCCATTCCTGGATAAGGACGTGGTTGAATTCATGTCAACAATTCCGCGCAAGCGAAAATTCACCGGCTTGAGTGGAAAGAACCTGTTGCGAAGCGTTGCTCGCCGATACCTGCCCGATAGCATCGTCGACCGCCGAAAGCACGGGTTTGCAGTCCCCGTTGCTAGCTGGTTGAAGAACGAGTTGCGACCCTGGATGGAAGATCTGCTTCTGGGACAGACCTTCAAGGAGAGGGGACTTTTCAACCCTGCATACGTAGCCATGATGGTGAGCGGACATATGTCGGGTAAACGGGACTACAGCCAACAGCTGTGGGCGTTGCTGGTGCTGGAGATGTGGCTCCAGCAGACGGACAAGGGGTGACAAGTATGCCTCCGTCGGGTCGCCAGATGGCGAGTTTTACAGCCAGCGTCACCGTCTTGCTTTGGAGCATCGCTATTCTGTATCTGTTCTACGCAGAGATGGGGTTTTTCGCGTTGATCTGGAGTTGGGTGAGGGGAGGGGAAGCGTGACGGAGACCATTATCACACTGTTGCTGGTGGTCGGCGCCTTTGGCGCAGGTTCGCGTCTGCTGGGCTTGATCGACAAGGGCAGCAGTGATCGATTGGAAGCCGGTTGTTTCTCAGTGGCTCTAGGATTCGGGGCGCTGATCCTCATCATATTGATGTTGGGGTTGTCGTCGCTGTTGTACCCGCAGGTCGTGGCCGCCGCGACGATTCTCTGGTTTGTAACCGGAGTCCCGGTATTCTATCGAGCCTTGCTGGAGTTCATTTCCTGGCTGAAGACCCAGCCTGTCTTTTCGTCCTCTGTCTATTTCTGGGTCATCGTCGTCGCCATGTTGGCGATGATTCTGAATTGGGTTGGTGCATTGGCGCCCCCGCATGGCGCCACGGACCCGCTGGCGTACCACCTCGCGTTGCCGAAGATTTTCCTGCGTGAGCACGCATTGAGTTTCGCGCCGACTGTCAACGGCACGCTCTATCCTAACAACATGGGCTTGCTCTACGCAGTCGCTATCGCCCTCGGCAACGGCACCGTGGCGCAGACGATACACCTGACGATGGCCGTTCTGACATGCGTCGCCATCGTTGGGTTCGGCCGCAGCTTCTTTTGCGCGAAGGCGGGTGTGTGGGCGGCCTCCATCTTCAGTTTCGTTCCGTTGGTCGTGGGATTCGGAAGGCAGGCCTACGTCGATCTGGGATTGTGTTTTTTTCAGTTCTGTGCCCTGTGGGCGGTCCTGCGCTGGACGCGTTCGCGGACCCACGGTGCTCTCGTGCTGGCTGCCATCCTGACTGGGTTGGCGATGGGGGTCAAGCATCAGGGGCTGGTAACCTTGATGATGGGTGCAGCCGTGGTCGGATTCGTCGGCATCCGCACGCACGGCGTTCGCCAAGGCATGGTCGATCTTGGTGTGTATACGGGTCTGTCGTGTTTGCTGATCGCCCCGTGGTACGCGAGGGCACTCTATTTTGCCAGCAATCCGGTGTGGCCCCTCGCGAATGGTTTTTTCGACGGGGAGCCGTTCAGAACCGCGCCCAGGTTACTGGCAGGCGGGCCGAAACAATCTACGGTCGGGAACTACCTCTCCGCGCTCTTCCTGCCGGTAGAATGGCTCCAATCACATTGGCATTCTCTGTCTCTGTGGAGATGGACCTTCGAGCCGCCATCGCTTCAGCGCGCGGTAGGGGGCTACTTCCTGGCTCTATTACCAGGCCTGGTGCTGTGCGCTCGTGATAGAAGGGTCATGGTCCTCCTCGGTTTCTGTTGCGTCTATTACCTGATTCTGATTCGCTTCCTGCACATGAATCCTCGATATGGTATCGCTCTGCTGGCCTTTGCGGCTGTTTTGTGCGGCCTGGTGGCAGAGCATCTGGCCTCCCATAGGATCCGAGTCGTGGGCGCCCTGTTCAAGGTTGTATTCGTGGCCTCGTGTGTCTTGAATATGACAGGGAGTTATCTGCACGCGAGTGCGTTTTCGGATGTCGTCTTTGGCTCTCAGTCAAGAGATGATTTCCTCAGCACCAATGAGAGCAACTACCGCCTTTTTCAGCACATCAACAACAACCTGCCCGAAACCGCCACCGTGCTCCTTCAGGGGATCGTCAAGGGCTACTATTGCGATCGGGAATACTTATGGGATCACCCTCATCAATCGGTTCTCTCCTATGACGGGCAGGATGCCCAGAGCCTCTTTCTCAATTTGCAAGAATTGGAGATCACTCACATCGCCCGGATGATCAATATCCCTGGGTCCCGACAACGGCTCGGATACCCGCAGTACTTCCAGGATCCTCTGCACGAAGAGTTCAGGAAGCGATTCCTCAAATTGGAGTACCACGACCGCTACTATGCCTTGTTTTCGCTGCGCAAGCGTGGCGACGCGTGAGCACCACGTGCATGGCAGGCGCCAATTCCGGCCACAGTGAAAGGGTCTCATAGCATGTGTGGAATCGGCGGCATCATCGGCGCGCACATAGCACCCGAAAGCGGTAGGGATCTCCTTGAGCGCATGGCCCATGTCCTGCGTCACCGAGGACCCGACGACGTGGGGTACCATGTTGAGGCGGGAGTCGGGTTGTTCAACGTCCGTCTCAGCATTATCGACCTGGCAGGTGGCCACCAGCCGATCTACAACGAGGACGGATCTGTCGGCGTCGTTTTCAACGGCGAGATCTACAACCACTCGGAGTTGAGATCAGGTCTGGAACAGCGAGGACACTCCTTCAGCACTTCGTCCGACACCGAGGTCATTGCTCATCTGTATGAAGAGTACGGAGAGGCCTGTGTGGATCATCTCAACGGCATGTTTGCGTTCGCGATCTGGGATCGACGGGCGCAGATTGCCATGCTGGCGCGGGACCGGATGGGAATCAAGCCGTTGTACTACGGGATTCACGAGGGCACGCTGATATTCGGCTCGGAGCTCAAATCGATACTTGCCGTGGACATGATTCCGAAGAAGCTGAACACCCGCGGACTCGACCTCTTCCTCAGTCTGAGATATCTGCCGGCCGATACGACCATGTTCGAGGGGATTGGAAAGCTTCTTCCGGGACATCGTTTGAGGTTCTCTCTGAGCGGCGATGCCCCGGTGATCGACGAGTACTGGCAGCCGCAACCACAAGATCTCGGTTCCACTGATGAGATCGAGGCGCAACTGCAAGATCTTCTCAGGGATGCCGTGCGCATGCGGTTGATGAGCGAAGTTCCCCTGGGAGCGTTTCTGAGTGGCGGCCTGGATTCGAGTGCGATCGTCGGACTGATGCGCAGCGTCTCTGAGCAACCAGTGAAGACGTTCTCTATCGGCTTCAGCGAGGAGGAGCGGGTAGATGAGACAGGGTTCGCGCGCCAGGTCGCTGAAGCTCACGACACCGAGCACTACGAAGTGGATTGCACGGCGAGCAGTGTCCAGGCGTTGCCACGTCTGCTGCACCATTTCGACGAACCCTTTGCCGATCCCATTATCGTGCCGACCTACGAGGTTTCCCAACTGGCCCGCCGTCACGTGAAGGTCGTGCTGACGGGCGAAGGGGCTGATGAGCTGTTCGGCGGATACACCCGGTTTCGCACCGATCGCTATTTCCAGCGATACGCGAAGGTGCCGTTGTCTATCCGCCGGTTTGCACACTCCGTCACAGCGATGCTGCCGCAGCGCCTGCTCGGAGAGAACTTCCTTCGAGCCAGTGAGATGGGGCAGGTCAGCTTTCCCGAACGACTGGTTCGCTGGGTGAGTTCGTTCGATGATGGGGAACGAGAGCGCCTGTACGCAGCCGAGTTTCGCGATTTGAGCAGGTCCGGGGCAGCTGTCGAACTGTATTCTCGTGTTGCCGGACGAGGCAATGGCAGCGACATGGACAGGATGCTCCTGTGCGATGCCAAGCTGCGACTCCCAGAGTGCATGTTGGCCCGCACAGATCGCATGACGATGGCCGTATCGCTGGAGGGGCGCACACCCTTTCTTGATCATCGGGTTTCAGAGCTCGCCTTGTCGGTCAGTCATCGATTGAAAATTCGAGGCGGCAACGAGAAGTGGCTGTTGAAGCGGGCACTGGGCAAATATGTCCCGCAGCAGATCGTGTCGCGGACCAAGCAGGGCCTGGCTGTTCCGTTCGCCTACTGGACCCGTTCTGGAATCGAAGACGATATCCGACGCATTCTGTCCCCGCAGAGTGTGCGCCACCGTGGGTGGTTCGAGCCGGCGTACGTGTCCGGCTTGCTGGAACACTGGAAACATTTCGGATCGCGACAGGCGCAACAGGTCTGGAGTTTGATGTGTCTTGAGTTGTGGTGCCGTATGTACCTAGACGATGGAGATCCACTTCAGCCAGACACTCCTCTGAGTGAAGTGGATTGAAGAGCGAGGAGCGTGAGCCCGGTCGCATGGTAATCGATCGTATCCTGCACAGAGTGCTCGCATCGCGTTCGCGCCCGGTACAACTCCTGGGGCAGGTCGTCGCCAGGCCGCTCGCCACGACGATGGATCGTGCATTTCGGGACAGCGGTATCAGCTGGAACGGCCGTGCTTCCTGCCTGCTGCTGTCATTCGACTGCGACTTTCCGGAAGACGTGTTCGCTTTACCCGCTCTGCTGGAACTAATGCATGACTACGAGGTAGGCGGCAGTTTTGCCTGTATCGGCAGGTGGGTGGCGGACTATCCGGATGAACATCGTGTGATACTCGAACATGATCAGGAGATACTCAACCACTCGTTCTCGCATCCGGAGTTGGTCAATGCCCCAGGTCGGTTCGTGTCAGTGCGAGATGATCTGACAGAGAGACGCTGGAGCGAGTTGACGCTGGAGGAGAAAGCACACGAGGTGGTTGAATGTCAGCGCGTCATCCTCGAAGTGCTTGGACAACAGGCTCGCGGGTTTCGTGCCCCCCACTTCGGCAACGTTGATCCAGCGGATCTGTACGACATTCTCGAATCCGAGCAACTGAAATATTCTACTTCCATGTTGGCGGCCCGGGGTGAGCAATTCGGACTGCCTGTATGGAAAGGGGGAGTCCTGGAGATTCCCGTTACCACCTGTCCGCAGCATCCCTTTGCCTCCCTCGACACCTGGCACGCAAAGTATGCCAGAGGAGGTTGGCACCGCGACGATTTTTTCGACCTGTTGCAGGACCGGCTCCTCCGCGCTGTGGAATTTGGTGCCATCACCAACATTTACCTCGACCCCAAGGATATCGAACCGATCCAGTTCGAACGTTTCATCTCCTTCGTCGCTGAACTGAGCGACGATTGCTGGTCTCCGACCTATTCCCAGTTCACGGAATGGTACGGACACACCTATCCTCCTGAAGGCGAGCCGGCGTCGTCGTGAAGGTCTATGTCGTAGCCGATCTCGAAGGCGTCAGCGGTGTCAGCGGTTTCGACGTGTTCTCTCCTGACATTCCAGGGGATGTTGAGCGCCGGAATCGTTTTCTGCGCTTGTGGGCAGGTGAGGTGAATGCGGCCGTGCGCGGCGCCGTGAGCGCCGGAGCCGAGGAGGTCGTCGTACTGGACAATCACAGCAGTGGAGAATCGCTCCCCATGGATCTGTTGGATCCTCCGGCACGCGTCATCCATGGCAAAGGCCGGACTTCGTGGTTGCCGATGTTGGATGATGGCTTCGCGGCCGTAGTCATGGTCGGGCAGCATGCGATGGTGGCCACGCCAGCAGGTCACCTGTGTCACACCTACAGCCGGCAGCGTATCAAGCGGGTTGCGATCAATGGCCGCGATGCAGGGGAGATCGCGCTGGTTGCGGGCATGGCATCCAGTTTCGGCGTTCCCTCAGTTTTCGTCAGCGGCGACGATGCCGCCGTGGCAGAGGCCGAAGACTGGCTGCCGCAGGTCACGACGGTCGCGGTCAAGCAGGGGCTGTCACGCCAGTCCTGCCTGAGCATGCCGGCGACTGAAGCCTGCACCGCGATCGAGAGCGGAGTGCGCCAGAGCCTGGGAAGAATCGGAGAAATCAGTGCCCTGTCGTTGAGCACTCCCGTTGTTCTCGAAGTGGAATACTACTTCAGATACTCCTGGCGCGTTCCTCTCAAGCGCTTGCTGCGCCGCCGACGCCGACGGCAGGTACGAGTGCGCGGACTCAGGAGAACGGTTCTGAGCGGAGCTGATCTGGCATCGCTGTGGAATGAGTTCATCGGAGCCGGATGAGGATGCCTGGACTTTACGGCTGCTATTTTCACTCACCCAGGAGCGTGGAGCGCGTCGGCGAGGCGGTCGGGGCCATGACCGCGACCATCCAGGTACGTCACCCGCACACCAGCACTTCCTTCGCCGACGAGCATTTTGGCGTGACCCACTATCGCTTTGCACCGACGACGGAATGCTGTCAAGCCAAGACCACAGACGGTGACAGGTCCGCTGGCTCGGAGCGAATAAGGGTCGTCATCGACGGGTACCTGACCAATGGCCGGGAGATCGCTGCACGACTTGGGAGTTCTGGTTCTGTCGACGGCTCCTGGCGTGATGAGGAGCTGGTGCGTGCGTCCTACCAAAGCCGGAGCGATGACCTGGTCTCTGAGCTCAAGGGGCTGTTCAACATTTGTCTCTATGATGAAGACAGCAGGTTGCTGAAGCTGTTCAACTGCCGCAACGGTGCCCGGCATCTCTACATCCGGCGCACGGATGACATGCTGGCCTTTGCTACCGAGGTCAAAGCCCTGGTCGCGACCGAGGGGTACGTGATTCGGGCGGACCGCATCGCCTTGTGCGACCTGTTCAATTTCGCCTATGTCAGTGGCACACGGTCACTGTTCGAAGGGATCACCCTTGTCGGCAACGCCAGCGTGATCGAGGTGTCGCCGAACGGATTTCAGCAACGTCAGTACTGGGACTATCACTTTGATTTCGTTTCATCGAGTGATACGCCCAGGGATCAACTGCTGGAAGAGGGGGGAAGTTTGCTGCAGGGGGCAGTCGACCGTTGCATGGATGGCGTCGAGAAGATCGGCGTGCCGCTCAGTGGTGGTTTGGATTCCCGTACTCTCCTTGCGGCGGCCTCGCAGAATCAACCCGGACTGCCCGTCGTGCATTGCAGCTGGTACGAGAGGGAGGCACGCTACGCTCGGCAGCTGTGTGAACGACATGATGCCGCCTGGCACGCCTTCGATCCACTGGCAACCGACGACGCTGCGACGCTACACGATGGATTCGAGATCAGCGACGGTAATGTTCACTGCCACCAGTTCTGGTTTCTGCCGCTGGTGCAGGAGATTCAACGCCAGGGACTGGCCGACCGACTGCTCGACGGTTACCTGCTCGACGTCTTGCTCGGGGATACGTTCCTGGTCATGCCACAGGGCGGCAAGCGCTACCGGACCTCGGACAGGGTGGGAATCATCAACGGTATTTGGCGCCGGGCCCGACCGTTCTTCATCAAGTCGGCGTTTCTGCCGGAGTTCTATCAAGAGTACGAAGAGGCCAATCTCGCCAGCATTGAGGCCGGAATGCAGCACCTGGCCCCTGACGACGACATCAGCAGCTTCATCTACCGCTTCTCATTGAAGAACCGCAGCAACCGATACTCGGCCGCTCTGCCGAACGTGCAGCGTCAGTTCGTCGAGTACGCCTATCCGGGGCTCGACTACGACCTCGTCGACTTCTGCCTGCGCCTGCCTCCACGGTACAAGGGAGAGGCCGCTTTTCTGCGTGCCCTGATCGAGCAGCGCTACCCCGAGGCGGCATCGGTTCCTTGGGCGAAGACCGACCGCCCTCTTCGAAAGGGAAAGCGCTTGAGGGACCAGCTCTCAGAGAAACTGGCTCTGCGGACCCTGGGACAGTACTCCCTGTTCAAGATCAGCGGTGGGCGGCTTGACCGCGGGCATCACGGTGACCTCAACCGGCGTTTCAGAAAGGATGCACAGTACCGAGCCGTCTATGAAGGCGTGTTGCGAGATCCACGCACTTCGAGTCGCGGTTTGATCGACCGCAAAGGCGTCGATCGCCTGATCGGCTTTGTCGATCGAGGTGCTCCGCTATTCACCGTTATTCAGTCACTGGTGACCACCGAGTTGTGGTTCAGGCGCTTCATGGACTAATGGACGAAACCACAACATCGGTTCGTTTGTGCGCCGTCGGCGACCTGGCCCTGGGTGGGAGTCTCGAGAGCCATGGCGATGGCTTCGTGTCCGGTTCGAGAGAAGTTCTCGAACATCTGCGCCAGAGCGATCTCGCGATTGCCAACCTGGATTGCACTTGCTCCGGCACGGATGGCGTACCGCCAAATCCTGCTGAGTATCTGGTCAGCGCCTCTGCCGGCCAGTTGAAGTTGCTGGAGCAGATGGGCATCCAGATCGTATCTCAGGCCAACAACCACAGTCTCGACTTTGGAGCCGAGGGGCTCGCACTGGCACAATCAGAGCTCAGCCGCCTGGAGATAGCAGCAGTCGGAGCCGGCGAAGATATCAACAGCGCCCGCGAGGCGGTCGTGATCCAGCGAAACGGACTCGATCTCGGGTTTCTGTCCTACGCCTCCACTCATCCGTGGGTCGGGGCCTTACCGGCATCGGCGACGAATGCCGGCGTGGCTCCGCTGGAGAGCGTGATGATTGAACAGGATGTGAAGGAGCTGGCCGAGCGAGTGGATTGTATCATCGTATCCCTGCATTGGGGAAAAGAGTACATCCACTTTCCGCCACCCTCGCACCTCGATCTTGCCCACGATATCGTGGACTGGGGGGCGCGGATCATTATCGGTCATCATCCCCATGCCATTCAGGGCATCGAGGAGTGGAATGACGGTGTGATCTGCTACAGTCTGGGCAACTTTCTGTTTCCCGATTACGAGGACCAGCAACTGGCATTCGACGAGGAATCTCGTGAATCGTTGTTGCTTACCTTTGAAGTGAGTTCTGGCAAGGCACGCATCGAGCACGTCATTCCAGTGACGATGGCGGATGATTGTATCGTGCAGGAGGTGCGTGGGACGTCGAAGCAGAACGTACTGGATCGCCTTGATGAGTATTCCCGCCAACTGCATGCCGATCGCTATGACCGCTTTTGGGCTGCCCAGGTGCGTGCGCATGAGATTCGCCGGTTGCGCAGAGTGCTGCGGACGGAAGTGTTCGACGCTGGTTGGTGGGGTGGTCTGGCACGACTGTCTTCGCTGGGTGCGAAGAACATGAATTCGATACGCCGGAGTCTGAAGGAAATTGTGGCCGGTCGTGGGGAGGATTAAAATGAGCGAGCGGAATATCCGCGAGGATCGTACGCGGCAGATGTACACGCGTTTGCGCTATCCTCGCCTGGATCCGGACGACATGGCCACGTACGTGCGCCATCGCCGCTACGTTTACGGCCGCCTGGGACTCGATGTAGATGAGTTCTTTCGAGGCAAATCGGTGTTGGATGTCGGTTGTGGGACAGGGGAAGAGACGCTGTTCCTGGCGCAACTCGGTGCGGAAAGAGTCGTCGGAGTGGACTCCAGCGAAGGTTCGATCGAGTACGCACGCCAGGCTGCCATGGATGCCGGAATCGACAATGTCGAATTCCGAGTTGAGTCGGTGTTGGATGACGATGCCATGCCGGATCGGGAGTTCGACTACGTGTCAAGCCTGGGTTGTATTCACCATACGCCCGACACCCGTCACGCCTTTCGCAATCTGTCGCGAGCCCTGAAACCGGGCGGTTACCTGTGCACGTTCATCTACAACTCCTACGGTCATTTCGTCTACAACCTGCAGTGCGATCTGCTCGACCGTCTGGCCGGAGATGATGTCGAGAGGCGCATCGCCTGGGCTCGACGGTTGTTCGCGCGAGGATCAGAGTTACCCTCCACTCGAGAGGGAGTGGCGATTTCGTTCGAGGCCAAGTTGTACGACATGTACGGGGTCCTTTACAGAGATTCATTCACGCTGTCGAGACTATTGACGTGGCACAAAGAGGAGGCCTGGTCCCCGTGAATTCCTTCCCGATGTACCTCCGCGACATGCTGGATTCCTACCGGTCGCGACTGCCCGACGGCGAGTGGCCGAATACTGGAAAGGGCCGACTGGCTCGCTTTCTCCATGCGCTGACCCCTGATGAAAATCTGTCGCGCCGGTGGACATGGCCGCGGCGCTTCTGTATGCAGACGTTGATGCTGACGATGAGTCTGCATGACTATGGCAGCGCCTTTCGGATGCTCGCCATGAACGAGAGACAGGTTGATTGAGAGGGCTCGATGAATGAGAGGTCAGTAGTGGCCATCTACGGCGTCGTGGCAGATGGCAACCTGCGGACGGCCTACGAAAAAGGCGAGATCAAGGATCGCTACTGGAACCCTTGCGGGATGTTCAAACGCGTTCATGTCCTCGTTCTTGCCGATGATGACACCGAGCCCAAGAAGGTCCAGCGAGTGGCCGGTAGAGCTGAACTATGTATTCATCCGGTGGGGTCAGTCATGCCCTATGGCAAGGGCTATGCCAAGATCACTGTTTATCAAATCGCACTCAAGTTGCTGGGTTGGGAGAAGTACACGTACCGCAACGCCGATCGAATTGTGCCGAAGTACGAAGCAGCCGCTCGACTGGTTAGAAAATCAGGATACGGCTGCAAGGTGCGAGTCATCTACAATCAGATTTTCCTGGAGAAGTTCGTCGATCTGAAGCCGCGTATGGCGACCGGAGAGCGATTGAAGATTATCAATGTCGGCAGGCAGTTTGCGGGTAAGGACCAGCGTCCTCTGATAGAGGCGCTCGCAGAAATTGACGCCGAGTTGACTCTGGTGGGTACCGGTCCCATGCGAGATCAGCTAGAGCGTGTGGCCGCCCGCTTTGGAGTCGCTGGCCGAGTGACCTTCATCGATTCCGTACCCAACCACGAACTACCGGGTGTATTCGTCGGCCACCATGTCTTCGCCATCAATATATCGCAACCCGGAGTGTGTATGCCCGTGATGGAAGCGATGGCTTTGGGGCTTCCAGTCGTGATTAACCGACCGAGATGGGATGCCGAACCCGAAGTGGTGGATGCGCATGGGTCGTGGACGGATCATCTGACAGCTACCGAGTCGCTTTCCAGAAGCTTATCGGGGAGCCATCTCTCGTCGAGCAACTCGGAGCGCGTTGCAGATTGCGCATCGAAGAATTCAGCGGAGAAAAGATGGAGGAGAGAGAGCGAGACCTGATACTCGAACTGATGCACTCGAGCAGGACTTGATGCCCTCGCCATGCAGTCATTCAAGAGCTACGGATCAGGGCTGGTGCTAGACTCCCACGGCGGGCGGTTTCTCGTTTGTTTGTCTCTCACCGCGGTGGTTCTTCTTGTGTACTCTGGCGTCTCAGATGTCCCGTTTCAATACGATGATTTCCACTCAATCGTTGAGAACCCCCATATCCGCTCTTTGAGCAATGTGCCCGCTTATTTCTCGCACCCCGAGATGTTCAGCGAAGATCCACGCAGTGCCATGTACCGGCCTTTGGTGTTGCTCTCTCATGCCGTCGACTACCAGCTTCATGGACAGGATGGCGGCGGGTTTCATTGGACCAATCTCGTCTTGCACGCGGCGGCCACCTGTCTGGTTGCGCTACTGGCGCTGTTCGTTACGCATAGTAATTGGGGCGCAGTGGCGGCCGGAATCGTCTTCGGTCTGCATCCTGTCAACGCCGAAGCAGTCGCCTATGTCAGCAGCCGCTCGGAGTCGATGTGCGCGGTCTTTTTTTTGATCGCGTTCCACGCGTATCTGCGCACGAGCGTGGCGAATTCGCCTCGGAGTTTGTGGATGATGATCTCCGTCGCCGCCTACGCAGCGGCGCTGCTGTCCAAGGCTGTCGGCATCACCTTGCCTGCGGCCCTTTTCCTGTACGAGCTGATGCGCTCGGTGGCGGATCTCCGCACACGGATCAGCCACCTGTGGCGTGTTCAGTGGCCCTACTGGGTTGTCTCACTGGTGTATCTTTTGCTAGTGCGCCAGATGCTGCATCAGGCTGTCGTCGACGCACCGGTGCGTGGAATGGGGACACAGCTGTGGACTCAGATCAAGGCTCTGACATACTACCTGAAACTGCTGATGATACCGTACCCGCTTTCCGTGGAGCATCAGTTCGATCTCAGCCACGCCTTCACGGAGAATGCGGTGATAGGGGGAGTCTTGCTGCTGCTATCGATCGGCACTCTGCTCTGGATAGGTGTGGTTAGGACCGGGGATTCCTCCGGTGTGTTCTGGATATTGTGGCCATTCGTGACTCTGCTGCCGACGCTGATCATACCGCTGAACGTGCTCGTCAACGAGCACAGACTGTACCTGCCCTCGATCGCGCTGGCGATGGTCGCGGCTCTCTTGGTCGCACGGCACAGCCGGGAGCACACTCTTCTGGTTGGGTCGATCGTCATCCTGTTGGCCGTCTCGTTCACCCTGCACGACAGGGTGCGGGTAAGCATCTGGCAGAGCAGCCAGACCCTCTGGGCGGACGCGGTCAAGAAGGGATCGGGCATGCCGCGGCCTCACATCTATCTGGGTGATGGTCTGAAGAAGAGCGGTAAGTACGCAGAGGCTCTGCAATCCTATTACACCGCCCTGCAGGTGAATCCCTCCCTAATCAGCGGTCTCGACCGGGTCGTCACTTACAACAACATCGGTTCCACCCTGTTGACGATGGGACGGTCGCAAGAGGCCATCCAGGCCTATCAGACCGCCCTTCGGTTTGACTCGACGTACGTCAAGGCGCGGGAGGCTTTGGAGGGTCTCCTTGCCTTCCAGCCGAAGTTAGGGGAGGATGCGAAGTCCCTGCACAATCAGGGGCTGTTGGCGTTATTGAATGGCCAGGTCGATTTCGCTATCACCTGTCTACAAGGTGCGCTTGAGGTTGAACGCACTGCTGAGACTCTGATGGCCCTGGGGATCGCGTATGAGCGTGAAGGCAACGTCAGCGGGGCGGTGGATGCCTATCGCGAAATAGCGACAGGCTTTAGCGGCGCAATATACGCCGGCACAGCGGCGCGCAAGGCTGATTCCCTGAATGCATTGGGGAACAGCAATGACTGACCGCACGCGCAATGGGGAAGTCGACCGTCCGATCCTCGTATTCATTGCACTCAGCGCGCTCGCCGCCGTGCTATACTTCCAGGCGCTCAATGATCCATTTCACTATGACGATCACCATTCTGTCCAGTACAACCCTCACATTCGGTCGCTGGCCAACGTCCCCAGCTTCTTCGTCGATCCGGGCACGTTCTCGTCCCATCCTTCCGGTTTTATGTACAGACCTGTCCTGCTGACCACGTATGCCCTCAACTACTCTGTTTCAGGGCAGCAAGTATTGGGATTTCGGATCATCAACCTCTTCCTGCACGTAATCGCCAGTTTTGCGGTGTGTCTGATTGCCCGCCGCCTCTTCGCCTCTCTTACCATCGCGGTCGGTGCTGGCTTCGTGTTCCTGTGCCATCCCATGCACTCGGAGCTCATTCATTATATCAGTAGCCGGTCGGGATTGTTGGCCGCCACCTGTTTTCTGGTTGGATTCGCCACGCTCATCGGGAACGCCAGGTCACGTCCTCATGCCGCAATCACAACCACGGCCTACGTGCTGGGCCTATTGGCCAAGTCGATCGCCATAACCCTGCCGTTCGTCGTTGCCTTGCTTGACTTTTGCAGGTATGGTGTGCGGCAGGCTGCCTCCGGGATGTGGCGGTACTGGTACCTGTGGTTGGCAGCCGGCCTCTATCTCGCACTGATTTCGGCCAACCGCTTTTTGGGTAGTTCACTCGAGGGCCGGCCACGCTCGTTCGTGACACAAGCCTGGACTCAGCTCAAAGGCTTCGTCTACTACCTCAAGCTGACGATGGTTCCCGTGGACGGCAGCATCGAGCACCAGTTTTCGGTGGCGAAGAGCCCATTCTCGCCGGAAGTGCTGCTGGCGTTTGCTTTCCTTGTTTCCATCTCCATCGTCACTGTCCTTGCTTGCCGCAGGGTGCTGTTTTTCTGTTGGGCTTGGTTCATCGCCACCCTGGCACCGGCGTCCGTCATGCCGCTCAACATTCTGGTCAGTGAACGTCGCATGTACCTGGCGAGTGCAGGCTTGCTGTTGGGCGCATGCTGGTTGTGGCAGCGATGGGCCACACGGATTGCGCCTGCGAGCAGGCGAGTACACGCCATGGGCATTGCCGTCGTTGCCGTGTTTTGCCTGCTGAATCTTCAACGCAACCAGGTGTGGGCGGATGACGTGAGCCTGTGGGAGGACGCGGTGGCGAAGGCTCCGGCAATGCATCGGGCGCGAATGAATCTTGGCTTGGCCTACGATCGTGCTGGAAGGATGGAGGAGGCTCTGCGAGAGCTCAACCAGGGGTTGCGCTTGAAACCTGACAATGCCGAGGCCTGGAATGCCGTCGGCAACCTTTACAAGAGCCAAGGTGACATGACGGGAGCCGAGGATGCCTACCGCAAAGCGCTCAAGCACAGTTCGAGCTTCCCAGGAGTCTATTACAATCTGGGTAATCTCAGACAGCGCTCCGGTGACCTCACCGAGGCGGTAAGCTTCTTCGAACGCGCTCTCGAACTCGACCCTCATTTCGTCCTGGCGCGCAACAATCTCGGCCAGGCGTTTGAAGCGTCCCAGCGATACGACGAGGCGGCGAAGCAGTACGAACAAGCTGTCCGTGATTCTCTGTACTGGAAGGACGAACGCGATCCGGAGTTAGGTGGGGCGTGGTTCAACCTGGCGAGTATCAGAGAGCGCCTCGGTGACACCGATGGAGCCGTGCACGGATTTGCTCGGGCCCGTGACTTGCTGCAGGGCCACGAGGAGTACGCCGGATTCGGCGACCGGGCTGCAAAGGCTATTGAGCGCTTGTCACGATCAGGCGTGAAGGTACCATGAAGACGTGCTTCATTACCTGTCATTATCCGCCACTGGCGCGGACCTACCGGCGCTACAAGTTTGCCCGGTTGTTGGCTGATGGAGGTCTGGATGTTGAGGTTGTAACCCATGGTAACGTGTCACGAGCTCTTGGGGCGTTCGTCGATGATACGGACCTGCTGGGAGACGATGCGGATTTGCCCGTGCACAGGGTACGTGCTTTCCCCTGGCATTTGGGAGGAGAGCTCCTGCACCGCGCGGGCGTGGTGCCTTGCCCGCATGTAAACTGGGTGTCGTCTGCGGCCGCTCGTGTGGGGAAGGTGGCGGCAGCAAGCGAAGACACCATCGTCAGTGTGTACCCACCCTTGACCGATCACATCGCCGGGTACATGGCCTCCCGGCGGACGGGCGCGCGCCTGGTCCTCGATTACCGCGATGATCACCTCGGGCTCAAATCCACGTTGCAGAAACCACTCGCAGCCTTCTGGGAAAGGCGAGCCCTCGACCGTGCCGCCCTGGTTTCCGTGGCCACCGAGGAGATCGGCCAATCGTTGTCAGCGACCTACGGGTTACCGGCAGAGAAGCTGCAGGTCACCGCCAACGGCTACTGGGATGAGGTTGATGCGAAGGCACTGTCCTTTCGCGATCACGAGGACACGCACTTCGTCTACGCGGGGGCCATCTCGCCGGCTCAGGGGTTGGAACTGTTATGCGCGGCGACGGGGGAGCTGCGCAAACGACATCCCGAGTTGCGAAACAGGGTTCGCGTTACCGTGTTTGGTCCAGAAAACTTCTATTTGAAACAGACGCTGGGCCAACACCTACAGCGGGGAGGTGTTGAATACGGCGGCTTGCTCAGCTCTGGACAGGTTTCCGCTGCCCTGCAGCAGGCCGATGTCGGCTTTCTTTCACTGGCCTCCTCCAGGTTCTCTTACGCCGTACCAGGCAAGCTCTACGAGTACATAGCCCATGCACGACCCGTCGTCGCTGCCCTGCCGGATGGGGCCGCCAGCAGGTTGATAGAGCGTGAGGAGTTCGGGGTGGTGGCGAAGTCCGCTTCCGTGGAGGATCTGCTCGAAAAAATGGTTCTGATGGTGGACCGGGACCGGAGGAAGGCCTTTCACAACCGGATAATCGAACGCAGGGATCACTACGCCGCGGCTCCGCAGTTTCTTTCCCTCGCACGCCGCATACAGGCGCTTTGAGGGTGAAACGCGTCAACGGCATCGGCTCCCTCGGTCTCGCGGCTGCCGTGTTTGCCATCGTGTTTGCTGTAGTAACCCTGACGTATTGGAATTCCCTCGACAACGCATTCCACTTCGATGACGAGCACTCGCTGACCGAGAATCCACACATTCGCTCACTCGACAATGTTGTCAATTTCTTCACCGATCCGCAGACCTTTTCGCGTAATCCCGGCAGCGAGATGTACCGCCCGTTCGTCGTGCTCAGCTATGCGTTCAATTTCAGTTTGGGGGAGCTGAACCCCCGGGGCTATCACCTGGTCAATCTCGCCATTCACCTGTGTTGTGTTGGTTTGCTGATGAGGCTGCTGGTTGGCTGGGGATGGGGGCTGACCGCCGCCGCTGTTGTCGGCTGCCTTTTCGGGGTCCACCCGCTGGCGAGCGAGCCCGTGAACTATATCAGCAGTCGTTCAGAGTCTTTGGCTACCGTCTTCGTTCTGGCAAGCGCGATCCTGTACGGCGGGATCAAGCCAAGCTCACATCGGGGCAATCTCTGGTTGTCAGTGGTCTTTTTCGTTGGCGCATTGATGTCGAAATCTTCGGCAATAGCCATGCTCCTGATGCTGCCACTGGTCGAAGCAGCACGCCATGGGAGCCCGCAGGCTCGACACTCAATGGCATTGTGGTCGCAAATCTGGAGAAATCAATGGCCATACTGGTCAATCGGTTTGGCCTACCTCTGGGGAGTCAGAGGGCTTATCAGTGAGGCTTTGCTGGATTTTCCTGTGCGCTCACTGAGCACACAATTGATGACGCAGTGTAAGGGCCTCGTCTACTACGCCAAGCTGCTGCTGCTGCCGCATCCGTCGACGGTCGACCATGCCTTCAGTGCCACCAGTACCGGAGCAATGCTCGTTGTCTGGCTCAGTGCCCTCTGCATCGTTTCCATCGGCTACCTCGTCTGGTGCGGGATTCGGCGCCGTGACCGTTCGGTGCTTTTTCTCGCCTGGATCGGCGCGGCGCTGATGCCGACGGTTATCGTACCGTTGAACGTTCTGGTGACGGAGAGACGCCTCTACCTGGCAGTGGCCGTGTTGATGGGTTTCGTGGTCTGGCAGGTCCAGAAACCTCTGGTCAGGAGATCTCGGTCACTGGTCGCGCTGACGTTGTGTGTCTTCGTCACCTTGACCGTCCAGCGCAATACCGTTTGGGCTTCCGAGCTCACCCTCTGGGAGGATGCGGTTGTTAAAGCACCGGCTTCCGATCGGGCCCACGTGCGATTGGGTGTGGCCTACCGCAAGCTGGGTCGGCTAGATGCCGCCCGCTCTGAATTCGAGATAGCCCTCGAGCTTAAGCCCGCAAATGCGCCGGCACTCAACAATCTTGGCAACGTCCGCAAGCTTCTCGGCGACGCCCCAGGTGCCGAGGCGGCGTACACCCAGGCGCTGGCGATTCTGCCGTCCTATCCGGAGGCGATGATCAATCTCGCGACTCTGTATAACGGCTCCGGCAAGCATGTCGAGGCACTGGATCTTCTTCGTAATGCGCTGACTCTGGCCGGCTCCCGAGCCGAGTTGTTGAACAACCTTGGAACAACCTACCTGGCTTTGGGTGACTATGAACAGGCCGAGGCCTCTTTCGAAAGAGCGCTGGTGATGAAACCGCGAGCCGCAAGGATCCATTTCAATCTGGGTGGCGCTCTGGAGGGCCAGGGCGAGTGGCAGCGAGCGATTGCCGCGTACGAAAATGCCATCAAGCACGAGGCCACCTATCCCAAGCCGTATTACAATCTCGGTCTCCTGCACGAGCGCCTTGGCCGCAAGCAGACCGCGGCTTCTTCGTATCGTCGTTTCCTAGCCCTGTGGCAGGGTGATGAGGCGTCTGCTGCCAGTGCGCGTCGTCGGCTGGCAATTCTGGAGACGGGGGCGCAGTGAGCACGAGCGAAATACAACCCACCAGATTTACCATTGATCCTACGGTCGCGATCGGCCTCGTCCTGACGGCAGGCCTCGTGCTCAGGCTCCTTGGGGTGTCTCACGGATTCCCGGATTTTGTGACCGGGGACGAGCGTGTCGTCACCAGGGATGCTGTCAGGTTCATCCATATGGTGACACTGCAGCCGCAGCATTTCAACTACCCTGCGCTGTACAGCTACCTGTACAGCGCCGCCCTGGTCGTCGCGTACCTCATTGAGTTGATGCCAGACGTGGGTAGCCTGGCCGCTTCGGTAACATTTACCCATTTGTTCGTCCCGACGCAGCTCGCCCTCGTCGGGCGCATCGTCAATGTGCTTGCCGGCACGGGATTGATCGCAGTGACCTACGCTCTCGGCAATCATGCCTATGGACGCCCAGTTGGGCTTGGAGCAGCACTGTTTGCCGCCGTGTCGTTGACGCTTGCCAACCACTCGCGCTTCGCTCTTCCCGACATGACCATGGCACTGCTGGCTACGGCATCTTGTGCAACAGTGATCGTCTTTTTCAGGTCGGGAAGAGGCTCGATCTGTGTGCTGGCAGGGCTCTTGCTCGGCTTGGCGGTGTCGACGAAATACAACGCCGGCTTTGTCCTGTTTGGGATGCTGGCCGCCGCAATCCTACGCGCTCGCCGCCGGGAGGAGGCGGATGCCGTCGCCTTCTGCCTGCGCTCCGTTGCTGTGTTCGGTCTGGCTGGATTAACCGGATTCTTACTCGGATCGCCGTACTGGGTGATGTCCTTCACCGAGTACTCGCAAGCGGTCCTCAATGTTACGTCCAATCTTCAGTTCAGCATGCACGCGATTGAGTGGCCACGTCTGGTAGCGTTGTGGGGTCTTGTACAGCGCGAGATGATCTGGGGGGTGCTGCTGGTAGCTGGCGTGCTGTTTGCCATGTATCGCAGGAGCGATCTCGACCTGTTGTTGCTGGCCGTCGTCATTCCCGCCTTCATGTACATAGGCTCGCTGCCCAAAGGAAGCATCCACTACGCGATCTTCCTGTTTCCCCTGGCGGCCGTCCTGGCCGTGCGCATGCTGATCGAGATCACGGCATCCACCTCGAATCGAGTCCGGGTCGGCCTGTTCCTCTGCATTTCCATACCTCAATTGTGGACCGGAGCCGGTGAAGGAACACGATTGGGAGATTCCGATGTCCGTTCGCAAGCCCGTCAGTGGATCGAGGCCAACATTCCTGACGGCTCCGTCATCGGCGTTTACCGCATCGACTATACACCACCGCTGAAGGGGGACATTCACCGCAACTTTCTGAGCCAACAGATCGAGGCCAATCGCTCCCATCCGGATGTCCTCGCGCAGCTCAAGTCACTCCGTCGCCGGCTTCCCATCTACACCCAGCTAACACTGGAGTACTTCAGTGAGCAGGCTCAGGTTCCGCCCGCGTATCGAGGCGTCGACCTCGGGGACCCCAAGACGCTGGAGACCTTCCGCCGCCGCTGGATGGATTACGAGGAGTTGAGGGAATGGAAGGTCTCGCACGTGATTCTGCCCAGCGCCGGGTACGCACGGTTTTTCAGCGGTCAGTCACCTCCGCCCGGCACCGCTGCCTATTATTACCACGAACGCAGCAAGCTCTATATCCAGCAGTTTCTCGGGCAGGATGAGCGCTATCGGATCGTGGCTGAATTTGTGGGGGGGACGGAGGCCAATCCCAAGAGGATAACCGTGTTGGAGGTATCGTGAACACGAGGTTGCTCTCTGGATGGCGTCTGTGGTTGCTGCTGGCTGTTCCGCCAGTACTCGTGTACGCGAACAGCCTGCACAACCCATTCCACTATGATGACGCCCATTCCATCGTCGATAATGAGCACATCCGTGACCTGAGCAATCTTCCGCGGTTTTTCGTCGATCCGACGTTGTTTGCGTCGGAGCCCAGGTTCGCCATGTACCGGCCTTTGCTGCTGACGACGTTTGCCCTCAACCACGCGTTGGGTGAGTACGAAGTCGTCGGCTATCACGTCGTTGCCATACTGCTGCATATCGGCTGTGTGCTGCTCGTCCACCGCATCGCACTGCGCTTGCTTGGCTCTCATCGTTCAGCCGTGCTCGCGGCGCTCGTCTTCGGTCTGCATCCCATCGCCTCAGAGCCTGTCAATTATATCAGCAGCCGTTCCGAATTGCTGGTCGCGTTTTTCCTCCTGGCTGGCATTGGGGCTTTTCTAGAGAGAAGGCAGTCTGTGTCGGGTCAGGAGCTGCAGGGGAGTTCTGCCTCGAATACCAGGACACTCTACCTAATCCTGGGTGCGTACGCCGCCGCCCTGCTCTCGAAGGCGACGGCCGTCGCTCTGCCAGCCACGTTGCTGGCCTACGACAGCCTCCACCACCACCGCATGATCCGGCGAGATCTCAAGTTGTACGGGGGCATGGCGCTGATGAGCGGGTTTTATCTGTGGGTGATACTCGGACAATTTCACAAAGCCACCGTTGGCGCACCGGTGCGGGGATACGGTGAGCAACTGTGGAGTCAAGTGAAAGCAGTCATCCTCTATGTGCAGTTGTTGCTGGTTCCGACTGGACTCAGCGTAGATCACCAGTTCCTGATTTCTGATTCACTGATCGATCCCTTTGCCGCCGTTTCAACCCTGCTGCTGGTGTCAGCCCTGGTTCTCGGTTGGCGGGCACGCGGCAGCGGACGGGTGCATTTTTTTCTGGTGCTGTGGTTCCTTATCGCCCTGGCTCCCGCTTCGCTCGTGCCCCTGCACGTCATAGTCAACGAGCATCGCCTGTACATCCCCCTCGCCGCCTTTGCCGTGGGTCTGGGTTGGGGTCTGGAGAGATTGCGTCAAGGTCTGGGCGGCCACGGCAGCAACCGTCGAAAGACGGGGTTTGCCCTGATCGCATGCCTGCTGCTCAGCTACGGCTGCATGACCACAGCGCGAAATGAAGTCTGGGGGAGTGCTCGAACCTTGTGGAGGGATGCGGCTGCTAACGCTCCGCTGATGGCACGTCCACACTTTTTCCTGGCAGAGGATTACGCGGCGGCAGGACAGCCGGAGTTGGCGATCGCGGCTTACAGGAGTGGGCTGTCCAATGATTCGACGTTCACGACCGGGTACGTCAGACTGGGTCAGCTCTACGGTGAGGGAATCGATCTTGAACAGGCTGAGAAAGCCTTTTTGAAGGCCTGCGATCTGGAACCGGATCGCGGCGAACTCTGGGGCCACCTGGGGTCTAACTATCGGGCGCGAGCCATCTCAGAAAAGCAACCATCGCTCGCCGGCAGTCCGAATTGGTGGCAGCGCAGTCTCAAGGCCTATGAACGTGCGGTGATGCTGGAGCCGCAGGATTCAGCCCTGCTCAACAACCTCGGCAATACGTACCAGGTGGTCGGGCGATATGATGACGCCCTCGCCGTCCGCAAGCGGGCCGTGTCGATTGCTCCGCTTGACCCAGAGACCCTGTTCAATCTCGGGAATGATTACAGGTATCTGCGCAATCCAGTGGCCGCGAAATCTGCCTACACGCGTGCCGTGGAAGCAGCACCCGACTATGCCGTTGCCTGGTTCTATCTGGCCCTGGCGCGAGAGGAGGCAGCCGATAACCGGGGAGCCATCCAGGCCTACACGCTCGCTGCCCAACTCGATCGAAAGTTTGCCGCTGCCGCCGCCGAGCGTCTGAGATCCCTCAAAGCAGGGGAGCAGGATGAGTAGTCGCGCCATTCCGCTTCTCATTCTCGTCGTGGTTATTCTGTGTTATTTCAACGCTTTTCAGGGTAGCTTCCACTACGACGACTATCATTCAATCGTCGACAACCCCGCGGTCCGGACGCTTTCCAACCTGCCGGCCTTCTTCATCGATCCATCCATGTTCTCCGGTGATACGGACAAGAGCATGTACCGACCGCTCTTGCTCGTCAGTTATGCCATCAACTACGCGCTGGGCGAGTATCAGGTGTTCGGATATCATCTCCTCAACATCCTCTTGCACGCCAGCTGTGCGCTGCTGTGCTGGGTCGCTTTTGGCCTGTTGTTCACTGAGGTTCCGGAGCGGGTGAGAGCGGCGACATTCGCCGGCCTGCTCTTCGCCGTGCACCCGTTGGCGGCCGAGCCGGTAAACTATATCAGTGGCCGCTCGGATTTGATGTCCACGTTCTTTTACCTGGCAACGCTGGTCCTCCATCTGCTGTGGCGGCGCGGTGCGACTGAAGATCCGCGGCTGCGGGCTGCACTTGAACTGGCCTCGTTGGTTTGCTTTGCATTGGGACTGTTGACTAAATCGACGGTGGTCACGCTTCCTGCCGTTCTACTGCTTACCGACTGGTTGATGAAGACGGCTAAGGGAGAACGGCAGCAGCGCTCCGCCTGGTTCCGGTATCACGCTGGGTACTGGCTCGTCGCGGGCGGTTACCTCATGCTGCTTCGGTCCACGGAGTTTCTCGAGCGATCGCTCGCCAATCCCGTCCGCGAATTGGGAACCCAGTTGTTGACGCAGCTCAAGGCTCCCGCCTACTACTTCAAGCTCGCGTTCATGCCCGTGGGTCTGAACGTCGAGCATCAGTTTGCGGAATCGACGTCGATTACCTTCGCTGTGTGGATGGCAGGACTGCTCATTCTGTCCATCGGTCTGGTTTGCTGGATCGGACGCCGGCGACGCGCAGCGACCTTTATGGCTGTGTGGACTACCGTCGTGATTCTACCCGTTTCGGTGATGCCGCTGAACGTACTCGTGAACGAGCGTCGTCTGTACCTGGCGCTGGTCGCATTCGCCTGGTTTGCAGCCTTCTATCTGGGTCGGAGGATGCGCCGGCTTTCGTACGTCTGGTTATCGCTGTTGTGTCTCACTTCCATGCAACGCAATCAGGTGTGGGCTTCTGAGTTGACCTTGTGGCGGGATGCGGCACAGAAGGCGCCGCGCATGTACCGAGTACAGACCAATCTCGGCAAGGCCCTACAGCTGAGCGGCGGCGAATCGGACGCCCTTGCCGCCTACCAGCGCGCCATCGATATCGATCCGCGACATGGTGATGCCTACAACAACATCGGCATCCTGCACCATCGGCAAGGCAGGCCCCGGGAAGCCATCGACTGGTATCACCGCGCCCTCGAACGCTACCCGGACTACGAGGAGATTTACCAGAACATGGCTGATGCGTTCAGCGATCTGGGAGATCCGGCGCAGGCGAGAGTCTGGTATGAGAAGGCCTTGATGGTCGACGATCAACGGGGCTCGATATGGGCAAATTACGGAGAATTGCTTTTCCAGCTGGCAGACCTGGATGGAGCAGAGAGGGCTGCTCGCAGAGCCATCGCCTTGTTGCCGCGCCAGGCGGAACCCTACAACAACCTGGGTAACATCCATTCGAGTCGAGGGGATGATGAGGCTGCGCTGGAGATGTATGGCAAGGCCATCGATCTCGGCCCGGAGAACGGAGTCGGCGATGTTACGCCAACATGGCCGACACCTACATGGATCTGGAACGTGCTGCTGAAGCTCGCACAGCGCTGCACCATGCTCTGGAGCACGATCCGGAAAACGGCCGGTTTCACCTGGCGCTTGGACGTGCTTGGAAGATGTTGGGGGATGAAACGTCGGCGGAAGAGTCATTCGAACGCGCGATTGCACTCGAACCTGGAGTGAAGAGGAACTACGCCGAGCTTGCTGACCTGCTCCGAACAAACGGTCGCCACCGCAGAGCCATCTCCACTTATAAAAGCGCACTGGCCATCGATGCCACCTACGCCCGTGCGTTGTCCGGTCTTGCCAGGAGCCTGGATGCCGTCGGTCAACGCCAGGCCGCCGCGATGGCTTACCGCCACTTTCTGGAAGTCTGGCCGCGTCGGGATGCCAATCATCATCATGCCCGTGCACGTCTGCGGGAGTTGGCTCCGTGAGCGCGCTGCACGGTTGGCGTTTCCCGCTCTTCCTCGGGGTCGTGGTGGCGATCACATACGGGAACAGCCTCAACGGCAATTTCCATTACGATGATTTTCATTCGCTCGTCGCCAACCCTCATATCCGCAGCCTGACGAACATTCCCAGCTTCTTCGCGGATCCGGCCCTGTTCTCCAGCGACGTCGACAAGGCCATGTACCGACCGGTCCTGTTGTTGAGCTACGCCGTCAACTACGCCCTGGGCGAGTATGGAGTGAGCGGGTACCACATCCTCAATACCATCATCCATTTTGTGTGTTCACTGCTGGTGTGGAGTATCTCCCGCCAGAACGGTTGCACTACAAGGGGGGCGCAATGGGCGGCCTGCCTTTTCGCCCTGCATCCAGTGGCGACGGAGCCTGTCAACTATATCAGCAGCAGATCCGAGTTGCTGGGTGCCTGCTTCTACCTGGCCAGTTTCCGCTTGCTCGCCACGGCCGGTTCGCGGGCCTCGATCGCTGCTGCCATCTGTTTCGTACTGGGACTGCTTTCGAAAGAGATGGTAATCACCTTGCCATTCATGGTATGGGTGCAGGGGGTATGGCGCGAGGGTCCGCACCCCGTAGGCAGGACAAACACGATCTGGCTGTGGTTGCTGTCAGCCGGGTACGTTGCATTGCAGATCTGGAACCGTTTCCTGCCGACTTCAGTGAGCCAATCCCCACGCGGGTTGCCTGAGCAGTGTTGGACTCAGCTCAAGGCGCTGACCCTGTACACCAAACTGTTGCTGGTGCCGGTCGGTCTCAATGTTGAGCATCAGTTTTCCGAGTCGGTGTCCATACTGGACGGCACCGTCATCGTCAGTGCCCTGATGTTAGGTACAGTGGTCGTGCTGGCCTGGTTGCGCGTGAAGGGGGATTCCCGCCTCTGGCTCTTCTGGGCGCTAATCGCATTGCTGCCGGCTACGGTTGTGCCACTGAACGTCCTAATAAACGAGCACCGGCTGTACCTGCCTCTTGCGGGACTGGCAGTGCTGGTGGGTAAGATGTGGCCTCACTGGATCGGCAAGGGGCGGTACAGTGCCCTGTGGCCCGTCCTTGTGGTCCTCCTCGGGGCTCATACCATAACACGCAATACAGTATGGGAAAGCGAATTGACCCTGTGGGAGGACTCCGTCGCCAAGAGCCCGTTGATGGCGCGGCCCCACGTGCATCTGGGCAATGCCCAGGCGGTTTCCGGAAACCGTGCCGGGGCCGAGCGCTCCTTTCATCGGGCGCTGAAGCTGGAGTCGACGCATCGTGCTGCCCGCACCAATCTGGCCAATCTGTACCTCGAGCACGCCCTGAGTTTACACCAGCAGGACCCCACTCACTCCTCGGTGCTGAAGAGGGCGATGGTTGAGTTCGACACCGTCCTAGGTTCTGATTCAAGCTACAGGGAAGCACTCAGCGGCAGGGCGACGGTGCTTTCACAGCTCGGGCGCAGGGAATCGGCAATCACAGCCTACCAGCAATTGCTTCGCCTGCATCCGCACTTCGCCGATGGCTACTACAATATGGGCTTGCTGCTGTACGACAAAGCCGATTTCTCCGCCGCCGCGCAGGCCTTTGAACGCGCGGCCGAGCTGCAACCCGGGGATGACGTGTTCAACGAATTGGGCAACGCCTATACGGGCGCCAAGCAGTTCTCGAAGGCCGCCGAATCCTATCGCGCCGCCCTCGAGTTGTCGCCGAACGATGCCCTGTACCCACGCAACCTGGGGGAGGTACTGATCGCCGTCGGCGGCGCCAGGCTGGCGAATGGAGATACGAGCGGATGTGTTCAAGCCTGGCAGGAGGCACGCGCCGCCTTCGAGCGCGCGCTCCGACTCGCACCGGATGACGCGAAGGCGACAGCGCGTCTGCAATTTCTCTCGAGGCGATTGCGATGAGAGCCCTGATCACCACCATCGTCAGCAGTCGCTTGGCTTCCATAGCGCTCTTGTTGGTGATGTGCGCCGTGATGTATGCGAACGCTATCGGCAACGCCTTTCAGTATGACGATCGCCACTCCATCGTCACGAACGATCACATTCGCAGCCTGGAGAGCATTCCCGAATTCTTCTCCCATCCCGAATACTTCTCCAGGGATGAGGAGAAGGCGATGTACCGGCCTCTGCTACTGGCCACCTTCGCTCTGAACCACTCCTGGAGTGGGTATGAGACCTGGTCCTATCATCTGATCAACATTCTGCTGCACGCACTGGCGAGTATTACCGTCTGGCTCCTGTTCATCGAACTGCGCGTGAGTGTTTGCCTGGCCCTGCTTGGAGGGATGCTGTTCGCCGTTCATCCACTGGCCACTGAGCCGGTCAATTATATCAGTAGCCGCTCCGAGTTGATGGCTGGCTTCTTGATGATGGTCAGCTTGTGGTTGTACCTGCGCTCAAAGCCGGACAGATCGGTACCGGACGGGCGTCTGCTGCTGACGCGTATCGCCTCGGTAGGTTGTTTCGCGGCGGCGCTGGGCTCAAAGGAAATCAGCATCGTGTTGCCTTTGCTGATCGTGCTGACTGACCGCCTGGACGGTCGCCGGCTGCGCGCTCAAATGTCGGTGTACGTGCCGTACGCCGTCGTGGCCACCGCCTACCTCCTCTACATCCGGTCACTCGTCAACACGGCCCTGGTCGAGGAACCGGTGCGCTCGATGAGTGAACAACTCGGCACCCAACTCAAGGCCCTCCCGTACTATCTGAAGCTTGTCGTGATGCCGGCGCGTCTGTCCGTTCACCACGCGTTCACCGTGTCATCCCTGGCGGATATAACGGTACTGCTGGCTCTGGCCGGTGTCGGAACGCTCGTGGTGATAGCGTGGTATGCAGGAAGGCGGACCAGCGCCGACACCCGCAGCGAACATGCGCTCCTCGGCTTCGGGCTGGCCTGGATCGGGGTGGTTCTGATGCCGACCTTCGTGGTCCCGCTCAACGTGCTCGTCAACGAACATCGTCTCTATCTCGCGCTGGTTGGAGCGTTGCTGGCGGTACTCGGAATGAGCCGGTTTGAATCGCTCAGAGGGATACTCTGGGCGGGACCGGTACTCGGGCTGCTGTTCATGGTGCTGGTTGTGCGGCAGAACACGGTATGGAGCGACGAGGGAAGTCTCTGGTCGAACGCGAAGAGACAATCCCCGTCCGCGATAGAGCCTCACGTCTACCTGGGGAACTATGCCAGGGCACAGGACAGGCCCCGGCAGGCGATCGTGCATTTCGAAGATGCGCTGGCATTGGATCCGGACAATGTCGTAGCCAGCAACAACCTGGCGAGTGCACACCGTGACCTGGGCCAGTGGAAGACGGCCCTGGCCATATACCAGAATGTGCTTGAGACCAACCCGGCCTGGTCGGACGTGCGCTACAATGCCGCGCGGACCTTTCAGGACGCCGGTGACCTGCACTCAGCGCGTACCCACTATCTACTGGTGGATTCGACGAGCTACATTTCGATCTGGCGCTCAACAACCTCGGGACCTTATTCGAGGAATCCGGCAGGCCGGACAGCGCTGCGTTCTACTACCGGGCTGCCCTGGATCAAAAGCCCACCAACGCCGATGCACGCGCCAATCTGACTCGCCTCCACGGCAAGCTGCCATCAATGACCCGCTCGATGAAGGCAAACGGTCGGCACGGGTTGGTCATCGAGCTTTGCCGTCAGTTATTGATGGTGGACCCTCGCAGCCCTGAGGCTCTCTGGGGTCTGACCACGACCTTGTGGGAGACCGGTGCCTACGCGCAGAGTTTGGCCGTCAACAAGGAATTGGTCCGAGTCCATCCCAACCATTGGAGCGGGGCCCTCCAACTGGCCAACGCGTTGGAAACGGCGAAGGATCTCGAGGCCGCTGCCCAGGTTTACCGGCGGTTGATTACCAATTGCAGCGACGAGGATATCCGTACCGCCGCCATCTCCCGCTACCGCCGGCTGCAGGCCAGATCAGGCTCATGAAGAGAGACTATCTGCTCCTGTATGTCGCGGTCGTGACGGTCTGCCTGGCCATCTATTGGAATGCGCTCGGCAATGGATTTCACTATGACGACATCCATTCCATCGTGGAAAACCCCAGCGTTCGAAGCCTGGCAAATGTGCCCTTGTTCTTCACCGACCTCGGGACCTTTTCAGCCGACGTCGACAGAGGCATGTTCCGGCCGCTGCTGCTGGTCTCCTATGCGCTGAATCATTCGTTGGGGGATTACGATGTCCTGGGGTATCGGCTGATCAACATCCTCATCCACGCCGTGAATGCTTGCGTTGTGGCCTGGTTGACGATGCTGCTGTACCCCCGGCGTCGGGACGCCGCTCTTATCGCTGGCCTGCTCTTCGTCACGCACCCGCTGGCGACCGAGCCGGTAAACTACATAAGCAGTCGGAGCGAGAGTCTGGCAGCCGCGCTCTATTTGTTGACGCTCGCCCTGTACATCCGTGCCAGCAGGCGTGACGTCGAGCGGCATCCTTACGGTGCCTGGATCACGTTCGAGCTCGGTCTGCTGACCAAGATGACGCTGGTGACCGCACCGCTGGTTTTGCTGTTACACGATTGGATTTGTTTAACGCAGCGTGTCCCCGGGCATGGACTTCGAGCCGCCTCGCAACTCTTTCGACGCCAGGTGCCCTTCTGGATACTGATGATCATTCACTTCGCAGTGGTAACCCACAACGACTATCTGACCCGTTCTCTGGGAGCACCCGTGCGTGACTTTTCAGCACAGCTACTGACCCAGACGAAGGCGATCGGCTACTACCTCTACCTGACGGTCTTCCCCGTTCGCCTCAATGTCGAGCACCAGTTCTTCGTTCAGAAGCAGCTGAGTCCACTCATCATAGTATCCCTGGTATTGATCCTGAGTGGCTTGTGGTTGCTGTGGCTCATCCGCCACCGGGGCACCTTCAAGATCGCTCTGGTGGGCCTCGGTTGGTCCGCTCTGATCATGCTGCCGGTGATGGCGATGCCCCTGAACGTTTTGGTGAACGAGCGACGGCTGTACCTGCCGACGGCTCTGTTCTGTCTACTACTGGGGACCTTACTGTCCAGGTATTGTATGCGGCACCGGAGACTGGTTCCCATTCTAGGAATACTCTTTCTGTCAGCGATCTGCGTCCAGCGCAATCGTGCGTGGGCAGATGATTTCAGTCTGTGGGGGGATGTCGTGGACAAGGCGCCGTTGATGCCACGCGGACACCTGTACCTGGGTAACGCGCATAAGGATGCCGCCCTGCAAGCAACCGATGAGCTGACCGCGAGGCAGCATTGGCGTGAAGCTGCCGGGGCGTACGAGCGGGTCATCGAGATTCAAAGTGATCGTGCTTTGTCGTTGAGAGCCCTCAACAACCTCGGCAGCATTCTGTTGACGCGCGGAAAACTTGCGGATGCAGAGGCCATGTTCCGCCAGGCCACGGATCTCAATCCTGACTACGTCGACGCGCGTGTCAATTTGGGTGTCATCTATCTTGAGCAGAGCCGAGCTCGGAGAGGGGGAGAGCGGATGCTGCTCTTGCGCCGTAGTATCAGCTCTCTGGAACGAGCAGTATCACTGAGGCCCTATCACTATCAGGCGTACGGAAATCTCGGCGTCGCCTTTCAGGACCTTGGTGATATGGAGAGAGCACGCCAAGCCTACGAGCAGGCAGTTGCTCTCAAGGGCGACGACGCCAAGACTCTCAAGAACCTGGCCGTCCTGCATGCACAGATGGCTGCTTCTGAGAAAGGCGAGGATGATGCCAGGCAGCATCTGACGAAGGCACACAGCTATCTCCAGCGAGCCGTCCGGTCAGCGCCGAGGTACCAACCCGCGCGTACGGCCTTGTCGCGGGTCGAGGAACAGCTCGAGCGGTTGAATGCACCATGACAGGGTCCGATCGATGAGGAGATTCGACTCGTTCTGGACGGGAGCAGCCGCTCTGGTAGTCGTCACCTTCATCTGCTACGCTGGCTCTCTCTCCAATTCGTTCCACTACGACGATTCACATTCCATCGTCGATAACCACCACATCCGAGAGCTGGCTACAGTTCCCTCGTTCTTCCTCGATTCCAGCACTTTTTCAAACGAAGCCTCCATGGCCATGTACCGTCCGCTGCTTCAAGCCACCTACGCGGTCAATCATGCCCTGGGCGGTTACGAGGTCATCGGCTATCGTCTGGTCAATCTGCTCGTCCATGCGATGTGTGCCGTCATCGTGTTTGCCTTTGCCCGGAGCTGGGTTTGTCCAGCTTTCAAGCCTTGGTTGTCGGGGCCACGTTTGCCCTTCACCCTATTAATTCCCAGCTGGTCAACTATATCAGCAGCCGTTCGGAGCTCTTGTACGTACTGGGAGTGTTGGGTGCCCTCTACTTCCATCGATTCAAGAGCGCGCGGGGAACCGCCTGTATCCTGTACACACTCGCACTGCTGTGCAAATCAGCGGCCGTCGTTCTCCTGCCCCTGGTTTTTGTGATTGAGCTTGTCCGGGGTAGGGACCTGAAACGGGTGATGCTTGTGGTGTTGCCATATGCCGTGATGACGGTAGTCTACTTGGTCGTCATCACGATCGACGGTTTCCTGCCGCGATCTCTTGGACAGGATGTACGTCCACTCGACGTACAGCTGTTTACTCAGACAAAAGCGATCGTCTTTTACTTGAAGCTGATTGCCGTTCCAGTCGGTCTCAGCGTCGAGCATGCCTTCACGGAGGCCACCAGTCTCACCGATGGGACCGTGCTGGCCAGCGCCTTGCTGGTGGTGACCGTGCTTGGTCTGACGATCAGGTCCTCGGGTTCGTTGCCCAGGTCCTCGGGCTCGTTGCCATGGGTGACCATAGGTACACTCTGGTTCTTCGCCGGCCTGCTGCTGACCTTCATCTTCCCCTTGAATGTGCTCGTCAACGAGCACCGCTTGTACCTGCCTTTCGTGGGTGTGCTCATCCTCGTCGGCGCAGTGATAGGGAAGAGGAGGAGTACAGCGGTCCGCTCATCTGCAAGGATCCCGAGTCCCGTCTCGGCCGCGCTTGCTGTGGTGCTGCTGTTGACTTGTGCAGCGCATACCCATGCACGGAATGCGGTCTGGGTAGACGAGCACGCCTTGTGGACGGATGCTGTCACCAAAGCCCCGGGGATGTTCCGTGTACAGAGCAATCTCGGCCTCGCTCTGTATGAGCGCGGTGAGTCGACCGCCGCGCGTGAGGCCTTCGAGCGATCTATCGAGATCAATCCTCGCTACGGCAAGTCATGGAGCAATGTGGGATTGGTTTACGAGGATCTTGGCCTGCTGCAGCGGGCGGAACAGGCCTTTGAGCAGGCGCGTCGGTTGAGCCCGGGGTTGTCCGGCAGCTACAACAACCTGGGAAGACTCTACTCACGGCTGGGACGCAATAGTCAAGCGGTAGCACTATTGGAGAGCGCTGTACGACTGGATTCCCACAACCTTGAGGCATGGGTCAATCTTGGCAGGGCCTATCAACAACAGGAGCGTCTGTCGGCAGCCGAGAAGTCTTATCGGCTAGCCGCCAGCTTGGATTCCGGCTACGCTCCGTCATTCAACAATCTGGGACTGCTATTGGGCGAACTCGGTCGACGAGAGGAAGCTCGCCTGGCTCTGCAGAGAGCCGTCGAGATCGATCCAACCTACACCGAAGCGGCGGTCAATCTCAAACTTCACGAGTTGGTCGATGAAGGTGTGGGAACAACCGCTGCTTATCGCCGGGTTTTGAGCGATTTTCCGCAGCAGGTTACTATATGGAAAGCATTGGCAGAGAGTGAGTTAAGGTCTCTTAACTGGAGCGAGGCTGCAGTGGCATATGAGGAGGTGGTGCAGCGTGATTCGACCGACGCGGACGCGCATGAAAACCTGGCAACGGCATACCGAAATGCCGGACGCATCGTGAAGGCAATCACTTCATACGAAAAAGCCCTCTTGCTTGAAGCGGGAAGCATCCGGATTTACAACAATCTCGCGTCGGCCTTCGCCGCCAAAGGAGACTTCGAATCGGCTCTGCGCGTGACCCGGCAGGCTCTGCGGCTGGATCCCGCTGACGACAGGGCCCAAGCGAATCTGGCCAAGTTGATGCGTGTAACGCCATCGGCCGACAACCCTCCAGAGCGCCCTGGAGAATCGCCCTAAGTGCCCGGTTTGACAACAACATGCAGCACATTTAATTTTCTCCTATTCCCGCCGAACAGAACCAGCTTCCTCATTGCGTCAGCCACAGCCATACGGCACACCTGACGCCCGATCCATTCAACAAAACAGAAAAGACCCAGCTTCAATGGACCAGAGCCGGATACGCAACTTCTGCATTATCGCTCACATCGATCATGGTAAGTCGACTCTTGCCGACCGCATGCTCGAAACGACGAGTACCCTTGGCGCCATGCAGATGCAGGAGCAGGTCCTCGACAACATGGATCTCGAACGTGAGCGCGGCATCACCATCAAGGCGCACGCCGTGCGCATGGCCTACACGGCCGAAGACGGAACGGAGTTCATCTTCAACCTCATCGACACCCCCGGACACGTCGACTTCACCTACGAAGTTTCTCGGAGTCTGGCGGCGTGCGAAGGGGCCGTACTCGTGGTTGATGCCACACAAGGTGTGGAAGCGCAGACGGTCAGTAATCTCCTCCTCGCCCTCAACGGCGATCTATCGATCATTTCCTGCGTTAACAAGATTGATGTACCCGGCGCCGACGTGCCTGGTGTGCACGAACAGATTATCGATCTGGTCGGGGAGGAGGATGAGCAAATCCTCGACATCAGCGCCAAGACCGGGATCGGCGTCGAGGCAGTGCTCGAAGCCATCGTCGATCATATTCCGGCACCCCGGGGAGTCGCGGCAAGCCCCTTGCGTGCACTGATATTCGACTCGCTGTACGACCAGTACCGTGGTGTTATCTGCTTCATTCGCGTCGTCGACGGCCGTATCACCAAGGGCCAGAAGATCCGCTTTCACTCCACTGGATTGGAGTACGAGGTAGAGGAGATTGGCGTTCTGCGCCTTGAGCGAGTCCCCTGCGAATCGCTCACCGCTGGCGAAGTCGGCTACCTGATTGCCGGTATCAAGGATCTCTCCGAGGCCGGCGTCGGCGACACCGTGGTGGAATCGGGCAACGCCCCCGTGGAGGCGTTACCCGGCTATCAGCCCCTCAAGCCGATGGTGTTCAGTGGACTATACCCCGTAATCGCCGACGAACACGATTCGGTGCGGGAGGCACTCGATCGACTGCGATTGAACGACGCGGCATTCAACTACGAGCCGGAAAGCTCACCGGCTCTCGGCTTCGGTTTTCGATGCGGCTTCCTGGGACTCCTGCACATGGAGATCGTCCAGGAGCGACTCGACCGCGAGCATCATGTCGACATCATCACGACGTTACCGAATGTGCGATATGAAGTGGTCAAGAAAAGCGGCGAGATCATCGAAGTTGAGAACCCGTCGCACCTGCCGACTGTTGTCGAGATTGAAGAGGTTCGCGAACCCATCCTGGATACGCAGATTTTGGTGCCGAGCGAGTACATCGGCAGCGTCATGCAGGTATGCAACGAACGCAGAGGGACCTACATCAACACCGAATACCTGGCTCCGGGTACGCGCGCCATTCTGCATTACGAACTGCCACTGGCCGAAGTCGTCATCGATTTCTACGACAAGCTGAAATCGGTCTCACGTGGCTACGCTTCGTTCGATTACGATCATAAGGGCATGATGGCCGCCCCGCTGGTACGTCTGGACATTCTCATCAACGGCGAGGGCCTCGACGCACTGGCCGCCATCATTCACCGTGACCGAGCCTATGAGTGGGGGAAGCGCTTGTGTTCGAAATTGAAGGAGCTCATCCCCCGGCAGATGTTCGAGGTCATCATCCAGGCCGCCATCGGCAGCAAGATCATCGCCCGCGAGACGGTCAGACCCTTCCGAAAGAACGTTATTGCCAAGTGTTACGGCGGCGACGTCACACGCAAACGCAAGCTGCTCGAGCGCCAGAAAGAGGGCAAGAAGCGAATGAAACAGTTTGCCAACGTAGAGATTCCGCAAGAAGCCTTCCTGGCCGCACTCAAGATTGAAGAGTAGGGAGAACGACTCCAGATTTCGATGGCATTCTTCGGCCTCTACGTTCATAGCCCGTTTTGCCCGCAGCGATGCCCGTACTGTGGCTTTGCCGTCGTTACCGGGCGCGACCACCTTCAGGAGCGTTACATCGAGGCTGTGTGCGCGGAACTCGAAATGGTCGGCAGCAGCGAGTCACTGACTGCATTCGACTCGGTCTTCTTCGGCGGCGGGACTCCGAGTCGAGTGCAGACGGCTCTTCTGGGGTCCGTTTTAGCAACTGCCCGCCGCATCTTCGGCTTCACCCCCGACGCCGAGATCACGGTGGAGGCTAACCCGGGCTCCACGGACGCAGCCGCGTACGATGCACTTTGCTCGCTTGGTTTCAACCGCATCAGCATCGGAGCGCAGTCATTCGTCGATGACAGCCTCAAGCGATTGGGCCGAGTCCACACGGCCGACGATGTGAGACATGCCTTTGGCAGTGCCCGTGATGCTGGCTTCGACAACATCAACCTCGATTTGATGTTCAGCGTCCCGGGCGTCGATGACGACTCCTGGTGTCGTAGCCTCGAGGCCGTCATCGCTCTGCGGCCGGAGCACGTATCGACGTATTCGTTGACAATCGAGCCGGAGACCCCCTTCGCGAGCAGAGTCAGTGCGGGCCAATTAAGCCTGCGCCCGGAGGACGAATCAGCTGACGAGTTCGAACTGGCCATACAGTTGCTGAGTGCCGCAGGTTACGAGCATTACGAAGTCTCGAACTTCTGTCTGCCAGGTCATCGGTGCCACCACAACTGGGCCTGCTGGAGTGGCGGCGAGTACCTTGGCGCAGGTGTTTCCGCCCACAGTTTCAGGAATGGATGCCGCAGCTGGAATGAACGCGACCTCACCGCCTACATGGAGTCGGTCGAAGCGGGGCGCCTGCCGCGAGCTGGCGAGGAACACATCACGAAGTCCGAGGCGAGGCAGGAGACTTTATGGTTGTCGCTGCGAACATCAGAGGGCGTAGAGTTGTCACCTCATGAACTGACCGCGCTCGCCTCGGATTCGCGTACTCAGGACATGCTGGGGGCCGGCTACTTGGAATTCGAGCACAGCCAACTGCGTCTTACCTCGGCCGGATTTTCAGTAGCCGATGCAGTGAGTGTCGATCTCGCTCGGATTCTCGAGCGGGCTTGAGAGCGAAGTGACGCGCGTCAGGGTCAAGGTACCCGCATCGTCAGCCAATCTAGGCTCGGGGTTCGACTGTCTGGGTCTGGCATTGGGCCTCTATCACACGCTGACCGTCGAGGAGCAGAGCGGTAATGGTTTCGAAATCCGAGTCTCCGGTGAAGGAGAAGGCTCCATTCCGGTGGACGAATCCAATGCAACCTACAGGGCGATGGCCGAGGTGTTCGGTCGCGTCGGTTATTCTCCGGGCCGACTCGTCATCGAGTCCATGAACGAGATTCCTGTGTCAGCCGGCCTTGGCAGCAGCGCCGCTTCCGTACTCGCCGGTATGGCTGCGGCTCTCCTGCTCTCGCACCAGGAATTGGATCGGAACCAGTTGATGCGACTGGCAGTCGGCGTTGAAGGGCACCCTGACAATGTGGCCGCGGCGCTTTTCGGTGGCTTCGCCGTCGTTTGTCAAACCGGCTCTGAGTCGATCGAGCACATCGACCTGCCGATTCCGGCGTCTCTCGCAGCAACGGTCGTACACCCGGATTTCACCGTGTCCACGGATGAGAGTCGCGACGCGCTTCCGAATGTTGTCCCATTCACGGATGCCGTCTACAACGTGTCTCGGGTTGCTCTGCTCGTTGCCGCGCTTGCCAACGCCCGTCCAGAGTTGATACAATCGGCGATGCAGGACAGGTTGCATCAACCTCACCGGGCTCGACTCGTGCCCGGATTGGAGGGTGTATGCCGTGCAGCCGTCGACGTTGGAGCCCACGGCGCTGCGCTCAGCGGTTCAGGGCCGTCGGTGATGGCCTTGGTGCGTCAGGGAGATCATGCCCCTGGTGCTGCGATGCAGGCGGCATGGGCGCGCCAGGGAATTTCGGCGAGGGTGTTCGACCTGCCGATCGATCGTGCAGGTCTGCAGTTTCAAATAGATGTGTCATAGGACCGAAAATTGAATCGGAGTGTCTGTCACAGGAATAGGAAATGATGAGGATTCGCACAGTGCTAGTCGTCGGCCTCTGTATGCTTGCGGTGGTGGACGCGGTGGCCAAGGAGGATGAAGAGAAGGAGATCGAGAAGGAGGAGGTGAAGGCTACTGAAGTGTTGATCGGTATGGCGGCCTACGAGGAAGTGCTTGCCAACGGCAGGTACGTCGTCGGCCCGCAGGATGAATTCCTCATTTACGTGCCGGGAATGGAGGAGCCCGTCGTCTACCAGGTACTGGCCGAGGGAAGTCTGTTCATTCCGATGGTTGGCATGGTCAGGATCGGCGGCCTGCGCTTGAGTGAAGCGCACGACAAGATTAGGGCGGAGTTCAGCAAAACCGTCAAGGTCGGACGCATCGATATCGAGCTCAGCAAACCCAGAGCTTTTCCCGTCCCCGTTCTCGGCATGATTCGAATCCCCCGTACCCGCCAGGGTAGCGCAGTACAGAGGGTGAGCCAGATGATCCCGGTGGCCGAAGAGTTGTCGAATAAGGCATCGAGGCGAAACATCAGGGTATTCAACACTCGGTTGCATCGGAGGGATCTCACGACCTTGCAATCCAGAGTGCGGAGGGGGGATTGGACCGTGTTGCGGGATCTGCCGTCAGAACGTATCGATCTGGTCTTGTTCGAGGCCACGGCTGACCCTAGATATAACCCCTTCCTGGAGGACGGTGACGTCATCGTCATCCCGCCAAAATTGGGAGATGTAGGGGCATTCGAGGCCGTGAATCGAGCGAATTTCTACGAATTCGTGGAAGGAGATCGCATCAGCGACCTGCTGACCATGGCTCTGGGGCCACACCCGAAGCACGACCCAGAAAACACTCTTCTACTGCGTTACAAGGACGACAACACGACGATGTACGAGGTCCAGATAGATCTCGCGGGTGTGCAGCGCGGTGACGAGGCGTCCGATCTGACGCTAAGGCTCGGAGACCAGCTGGTCTTGCGGGGAGATCCGAATTACCTCGAGTCACGAACGATCGGAATTACCGGCGAGGTGAAGGTCCCGGGGATCTACGCTGTTGAAAAGTCGGGGACGCCGCTCAAGGAGATGATCAATAGGGCGGGGGGATTTACCACGTATGCGACGTTGCAGCAAGCACGGATTACGCGGCTGAGCATCGAGAAGGAAAAACAGCAGATTGAGGATCCGGAGTTCGAGCGCATCCTGACGACGCCGGCCGGTGACCGCACCGAGGAGGACAATCAGTACTTCAAAATGAGGGTACGGGAAAAGCCGGGGCAACTGGTCGTCGATTTCGAGGCCTTGTTCAAGCATGGGGATGAAACGCAGAACGTACGTCTTCTACCCGGCGACTTCATCACCATCCCTCGAAAGCAGCAGACGGTCATGGTCAGTGGCCGGGCCGCCTCGCCTGGGGCCGTCATCTACAACCCGCAGTTCGGCGTGTATGACTACATAGAGCAGGCGGGTGGTTTCGGTTGGCGGTCGACGAAGGAAGTCCGCGTCATCAAGGCGAGCACGGGGGAGATCAAACGTGCTGAGGACGTGGATCGCGTCGATCCCGGTGACCGCATCTGGATAAAGGAAAAGCCCGAGAGGAATTACTGGACGGTTTTCGCTCAATCGATGGCTGTGATCGGTCAGGTCACAACGGTCGTACTGCTGTATGTGACCATAACCAAGTGAGGGCGGGGCCGTGAACGCCGAATACGAACGCAGTTTTTTTGACTATCTCTACGTCGTCATCAAGTGGCGGCGTCTGATCCTTGTTTCCGCCCTCGTCGTTGGTGTCGCATCGGCCGCAATCAGTCTGGTATTGCCCAAGGCCTGGACGGCAGATGTAAAGCTGTTGCCGCCTGAGGAGGACACCTTCGACTCACTCAGTTTGTCGGCAATGGCTGGTGCCAACGTGCCATCGGGTCTGATGGGACTCGTCGGCAACACGACACCGTCTGATAGACTGGTCACGATGCTGGCGAGCCGGCAGGTGCTGGGACCGATCGTCGAGCGCTTCAACCTCGTAGATACCTACAAGGCTCGTGACAAGGCCGAAGCCATCAGCATGCTCAGCGACCACATCGAGACTGACGTTGAGCGGGATGGAACGCTGGTCGTATTTGCGACGGCGGGGACGCCGGACTTTTCGGCTCAATTGGCCAACTCCCTGGCGGCGCGGTTGGATACGGTAAATCGCGGCTACAAACGACAGGCCGCCGCTGCGATGAGGGAGTTTCTCCAGGGTAGGGTGAGCCTGATGTTAGGGGAGTTGAGGGAAACCGGTCAGGCGTTGCAGAGATTTCAGGACCAGCACGGACTGGTGGACCCGGAGACGCAGACGATCGCCTCCGTTGAGGTGATGAAGAGTATCGTGCAGCAGCTGGCCGAGTTGGAGGTCAAGCTCGGCGTCGCCAGGGGGCAGCTGAACGCCAGCCACGAGGAACGGCAGTTACTGGAACTGGAGGTGGTGGCGCTGCGAAACCAGCTGGAAAGCCTTTTTGGAAACATCGAACAGGCCTCCTCATTCCAGAGTCTTGGACCGACCCTGAGGGAATTGCCAACCGTAATGCAGCGTTACACCGAATTGGCGCTGGAGGTCAAAATCCGAGAGGAGATACTGGGCTTCCTGGGCACCAAACTTGAGGAAGCCGAATACCGTGAAGCCCTCAATACGCCCACCATTCAGATTCTCGACCACGCGGTCGTCCCGACCTTGCGCAGCGCCCCCAGGCGAACACTCATCGTCGTGGCCTCCTTCGCTGTGACCCTCATCATCACCACTGTGCTCGCCTTCGTTTTCGACTCCTGGACTCGGCTGGAGGGCACGGACCGGGCCCGAGTCGAATCGATACGAGAGCTGCTGAGGTGATGAGCGCTACAATGTCGAATTTGGACTGGCCGGTAGCTCCAACCTGCCGATATCATCTAATAGCAGTAGAGGGCACGCCTCGGATGGGTTCTCCAACTCCTCAGAGCGAGCTGGGCCGCCTGGGCGGATATCATTGAGCGGGTATCATTTACAGCAGAGCTGGTCGACTAAGGCGGGCAGTAGCTATTCTGATGAACTTCAAAGCCGAATACACTCTTCCAGAGCACATGGAGAACGACCGTGGCCTGCCGCGCAGCCGCGAGGAGCGGTTGCTCTGGATAAAACGCAAGGTCGAGGACGGGTACTACGATTCCGTTCAGATCATGAAAGCCGTTGCTGACGCCTTCATCGAACCGAACGAGGCGAGACGTGCGGGAGACAAGACCGGTACTCGCGGTCTCGAATAGCAGTTTGTAGGGAGTAGTAAGAAGTAAATAAAGTGGTGGGGGGAGCAGGATTCGAACCTACGAAGGCTGAGCCAGCAGATTTACAGTCTGCCCCGTTTGACCGCTTCGGTATCCCCCCGTCATAGAGCCAACGAAGCGGCATAAAATACGTCTACCCCCTGGTTCGTCAAGAAGCGTCCCGGTACTCAGGCCGCTCCGGTCTGTCATTTGCCCTTGTCATCGATCTTGTTAATTTCTCGGCGGCGTGTAACGGACGTGTCCGCCGTTTACGCGTCCGTCGTGCGCCCGTCCGTTTCGCGTTCGATACAACTACCCACAAGGAGTCCTTTTATATGGCACGCACAGTGCGCGTCGCTGTAACCGGAGCAGCCGGACAGATCGGTTATGCCCTCCTGCCACGCCTCGCCTCTGGCGAGGTGTTTGGTCACGATACCAGAGTGAGCCTGAATCTGCTCGAGATCACCCCGGCTCTTCCGGCGGTCGAAGGGGTCGTCATGGAATTGGACGACTGCGCTTTTCCTCTGCTCGATGACGTCGTTGTCACCGACAAGGCCGACGTTGCCTTCGACAGCGTCAACTGGGCCATCCTTGTAGGTGCCAAACCCAGGGGTAAGGGCATGGAACGCGGCGATTTGATCAAGGAGAATGGTCCGATCTTTGTTGGTCAGGGTGAGGGACTGGCCCGCGCAGCGGACGATGTCAGAACACTCGTCGTCGGTAACCCGGCCAACACCAACTGCTTGATTGCTATGAGTCATGCAGCCAAGGCCGGAGTACCTCGCGACCGCTTTCACGCGATGACGCGATTGGATCAGAATCGGGCCCAGGTGCAACTGGCGCAAAAGGCGGGAAAGAAGGTGACGGACGTCAGGAACATGACGATTTGGGGAAACCATAGCGCCACGCAGTACCCGGATGCGGAAAACGCCCGGATCGAGGGCAAGCCATGTGCTTCCGTCATCGATGATACAGAGTGGCTCCAGGGTGAGTTCATCGATGTCGTACAGCAAAGGGGCGCCGCCGTCATCGCTGCCCGCGGGCTATCCTCCGCGGCATCAGCAGCGAACGCGGCCCTGGATCATGTAAAGAGTGTCGAGGCTGCGACCCCGGCAGGGGATTGGTTTTCAGCCGGCGTCGTTTCAGATGGTAGCTACGGGATCCAGGAAGGACTCATTTTCTCCTTTCCAGTGACAAGCGATGGCAAGGGGAATTGGTCGATCGTCGAAAACATCGAGTTGAGTGATTTCGCGAAAGACAAGATCGAACTGACGGAGAAAGAGCTCGCGGAAGAGAAGTCAGTGGTCAGCGATCTGCTCTGAGATCTATTCTGATTGTTGCATGGCGAACGCGTCGTATAGCGGTGCCCAGGCACGATACTACGACGAGTATTTCACCGGCCTCGAAGGTGAATCCGAGTTCTACACCGCTCTGAGCACGGAGGTCGGCTCACCAGTCCTCGAATTGGGTTGCGGTACTGCCCGCACCATGCTGCCCATCGCCGCCAACGGGCTGCGCATCGTAGGCCTCGATTCCTCTGCCCAGATGCTGAGGTTGGCGAGACGGAAGATCCATTCCACGCTGACGGCACTGGGAGAGAGTTCCCAGTTGGGACGTGACTTCGGCAGTAACGTCGCCTTGGTGTGTGCCGACATGCGCTGTTTTCGGTTGCACTGTCAGTTTCGCCTCGCGATCCTCCCTTACCGCACATTTCAGCACCTACTCACCGACGACGATCGAGTTGCCGCTCTCCGCTGTATTCACGACCATCTGTGTTCTGAGGGCGTTCTGGCCTTCAATGTTTTCGACCCCGGGTCGGATATCGACAGGCAGGGGACCTCTGCGGAGTTGGAGCGCGACGCGGTCTTCCTGGATCCCGAGACTGGAAAGGAAGTAGAGGTCTGGTATCGCCGGAGCCACGATCTTCATTCACACCGTCTGCGACAGGAGTTCGTCTACAGATCGTCAGGGACTGAGGAGCGCGGCCACTTGATCTTGCGCTATGCGGACCCGCTTGAGACCGAAGAGCTGCTGGAATCTGCCGGATTCAAGATTCAGGCGTTGTGCGGAGATTTCGACGGCAATCCCTTCGAAGGTTCAGGTGAGCAGATCTGGATAGCGCGAAAAACGTGAATCGGGCGAACCCCAATGGTAACGGCCTAGCGGCCAGTTTGTCCCGAGCGCTTGAGGGCCCGGGCTCCAACCCCAAGCACGGCCAGAAACCCTTCAGAATCCTTGTGATCGAACTCGCCCACATCTTCCATCGAGGAGGTGTCCTCGCTGTACAGGGAGTGAGCCACATCGCGCGCGCCATGGAAACTGGCGGTGCCTTTGTACAGGGACAGGATCACCGTGCCACTGGTCAACTCGTTGAGGTGCTCGACGAAGCGCCAGCTGGCCTGTGTTGCGGTGTCAAACCAGTAACCCTGGTAGATCTGCTCGGCGATGAACCGTGAGACCTGCTCGTACAGGCGGCGTGCTCTGCGATCGGCCACCAGCTGCAACAGGAATTCGTAGGCAATACCGATCAGTTCGAGACCCGGAGCCTCGTACACTCCCCTCGATTTGATACCGACGAAGCGATTCTCCACTGCGTGCAGTCCGATGCCGATGCCGTGCCGGCCGCCGATACGGTTGCAGATTTCCAGTGCCTGAAGAGCGTCGACCTGCTCGCCACCCACGGACACGGGTTTGCCTTCCACAAACACGATCTCCAGCGTTTCCGGCTCGTCCGGGGCATCCTGCGGCCACACGCCCATTCCGGGCGTAATCTTCGAGGCCGGCGTCATCAGCGATTCCAGCTCTCCCGCCTCATGAGTGAGGCCGAGGATATTGGCATCCGTGGAATAGGGGGCCTGGTGGCTGGCCTTTACCGGGAGAGCATGTTCGCTGCAATAGTCGATCATCTCCTTGCGCCCGCCGAAGCAATCGAGGAAGGTCTGGTCTCTCCAGGGAGCATAAACCTCTACTTCCGGATTGAGCATCTGGGCCGCCAGTTGAAAGCGAACCTGATCATTGCCGCGTCCCGTCGCGCCGTGGCCGAGGATGACTACTTGCCGTTTGTCCATCTCACTGACCAGCCCCTCAACCACGACATGACGGCCGATGGCGGTCGTATTCCAGTATCCTCCCTCGTACCTGGCCATGGCCTGCACTAGCTTGATGCCGGCTTCGGCAATCTCGGGCTTCAGATCCGCAAGGATCATCTCCCGGGCACCGCAGGCGAGCATCCGCTCTCTCACATCTTCGATATTCTCCTCGTCAGGTTGTCCGAGGTCGGCGGTATAGGCGATCACATCGATCCCATTCTGGGCCAGCCAATGCGTGATGGTGCAGCTGTCCAGCCCACCTGAGACAGCCAGCATCACAGTCCGACCCTGCAGATCAGTGAGTTCCATGGTCTCCTCTTCCCAGTAGTCTCAATTATTGTCAGTCTCAAATCATCAGTCTTCGGATCACTGTCCCAAATATATATCGATAATTATTCTTGACAAGTAATAATTATTCTCTCGCAGGCGTGACTCAGCCCCTGGCTATCATTGGGAAGTCACGGGTATCTGGAACTGCCGTTAGCGTAGGCGCAGAAAATACCCAGGGGGGTGTAGCTCAGGGGCAGAGTCGGCTCTCATGCAGGTCGCCCGACGCCCGCAGACGTCGAGTGGGGTGTGGTGATCGTAATCCAGTCAGGCCGTTCAGCAGTCAGATACTGAGCCCTCGCTCATAACTGTTGAAGACCCCGCGAAGCCTGCTCATGGCCAGCTCCAGGCTCTGAGCAGGTGCACGATGCAGAGTGCGGCGTCTCCGGGATAGTCGGGTCCTCAGACGCCTCCACAAGCCAGGAGGAGTAGCTACATGCACCTGGGCAGGGGAATCAGAAGCGGCGACGGCCGGATTCAAGAAACCAGGTCCGAACAAGCCCCTTTCAGCTCCAACGGGCTGGTTGGTCTCCACAGTCGTCATCCTGGCAGGACTCGGCTGCGCTTTGGTTTTCAATCCGAGTAGGAAATACGCAATGACGCCGAGTACGTCGAGAACGATTACGACCTTCAAGATATCCGAAAGGAAGTCATTAACCATGATTCTATGCTCCGAGTCGCTCTGAATTTCCGCCTGAAGAAGCTCTGAATGTCCAGGAAGAGGGTTTGGATCGTAGCGCCGCCCGCCGCGGGCCCATCATCCAAGCTCTTCCACCTTCTTTTACATTATCGGCCATCCGTGAGGTTTCTTTAGCTGTTTTTATAACAAAAGATGTATCTTACTAGTACATAATATGATATAGTATTCTACCGATAATGTCAATGATCTTCTGTTTCTTGACAGACGCGTTCGCCACACCTATTCTCCAACTCATTCTCCTCGTTGTATTTCGGGCCTTTGTGTGCGGGCCAGGATTCCCCTCCGCCGCCCCCGTAATTCATCCTGTAATCGAGCCTACATACGATCCTCAACAGGCTGGCATTCAGGCCAGGCACGTACCTAATCTGACTGCCTCTGGCCGGTTGATCGATTGATCATGGGTTATTTGTTGGAGGAATATGCTTTCATTTGAATCTCTGACTCTGTGGCCGGCAGTGGGGGTGATGGCCGCGGCTTTCGCCGTGCTGGCCAAATGCGCCGACTGGCTGGTCGATGGTGCCATTGACATCGCCCGCCAGCTGAAAGTCCCTCCCATCCTGATCGGCATCGTCATCGTCAGCATTGGCACTACCGCTCCAGAGCTTGCTGTGTCAGTGCAGGCAGCCCTTGACGGCAATGCGGAACTTGCGCTGGCCAATGCGGTGGGGTCGGTCATCTACGACGATGGGCTGGCATTGCCACTTGTGGCGTTTCTCGCTCCCGTCGTAGTGGTGATCGATCGGGCCGTCCTGCGCTCGACCGCCATATTTCTCGTCGCTGTCGATGTGATTGCCTACATCATGTGTTTCGACGGAACTCTGGACCGGCCCGAAGGGATCGTTCTCGTCCTGGGCTTTTGCGGGTACCTGCTCTACCAGTACAGGCAACAGCGCAATCGTGGAGCGGCGGATGTGCTGGATGAGGGGGAGGAGGTTCGATCCTGGAGCCGTATCGCGGTGCTGTTCGCGGTCGGGCTGGCCGGCGTGCTGGTGAGCAGTGAGTGGATTGTCGAGACTGCCAACATCATCTCGCGAGAGTTGGAAGTCAGCAACGTCATCGTCGGTCTCCTCCTGGTGGCCCTGGGCACTTCAGTCCCTGAGATTGCGACCTGTATCGTGTCGGCCCGCAAAGGCCACGGGAGCCTCGCCGTCGGCAATATCCTCGGGGCGGACATCCTCAATATCTGTTGGATCGCCGGGGCGTCGTCCGTCGTCAATGATCTCGAAGTTCCCACGGAAGAGATCCATTTCATGTTTCCGGCGATGTTGATCATCGTTCTGACCATGTTGGCTCTATTGCGTTTGAATCATCGCTTCGAGAAATGGAAGGGTGCAGTGCTGCTGTGTCTGTGCGCCACCTATGTTTTAATCCTTACTCTATAGTCCACGGTCTGTTGCCGTGGAGTGCCGTCAGGAATAACAACCTCAAGGAGATTCAAAGCAGATGGATTTGGGATTACAAGGTAAGGTTGCCCTGCTGTCAGGTGGCAGCCGTGGAATCGGTAATCGAATCGCCCTGGCGCTGGCAGACGAGGGAGCCAATCTGTGTATTTGCGGACGCAACCAGGACACCCTGGAGCAGACATCGCAGGCGCTGGCGGGCCGTGGAGTCGAAGTCGAGACCGTGATCGCCGACATGACGGTGCCTGAGGATGCGGAGCGTCTCGTCGGTGTGACCGAGGAACGTTTTGGGGGTCTGGACATTCTGATAAACAATGTCGGAGGTGCCACATGGACCCCGTTCGCACAGATCAGCGACGAGGAGTGGCTCCATGCGCTGAATATCAATCTGTTGTCTGCCGTTCGCCTCACACGGGCGGCATTTCCCATCTTTGAAGCGCGTGGTGGAGGCAGCGTCGTCAACATCTCATCGATCTTCGGCCGCGAGACGGGTGGACCGATCTCCTACAACGCCGCCAAGGCAGCCATGATCAGTATGACAGCGAATCTGGCCATCGAGGGTGCGCCCAAGAGCATTCGCGTGAACTCGGTGGCACCGGGCTCCATTCTGTTCCCGGGTGGTGGTTGGGAGCGCCGGCAGAAGGCCGATCCGGAGTGGATCGCCAAATTCATTGAAGATCACCTTCCGGCCGGGCGCTTCGGCAAGCCAGAGGAGGTTGCCTCGGTCGTGGCCTTTCTGGCTTCGGAAAAAGCAAGCTGGGTAACCGGCTCCTGCATCAACGTCGACGGGGGACAGTCCAAATCCAACATCTGAGTCCGCTATCCGGATGGGTCTCGTTCCAATGATATTTACCTCTCGCATGGTGTCGGTCGTAGTGATTTTGACGGTTCTCCTGCTTTCTGCCTCGGCGGGGATGGCACAGGCTCCGAAGCTTGTCGAGGGGATCGATTTCCTCAACGAGCGATTGCCGCTGCCGGAAACCGAGCGCTACAACGAAGGCGACTACATCGAGACCGGAGTCGGGTTATCGTTCGGCGTCGAAAAGCGCCTGACCTACTACGCCGGCTCCTATGAAGAGGCAGTGATCAGTTTTGAAGAGTCGATACAGCGGTTTCGCTACAAGAGTGAAATCTGGGTGTACCTGGCACGCTCCTACTTCTATATGAAGTCACCTGACAGGGCCCGTCAGACGCTCGAGATGGCACAGGAGGTGATGCCGGACCTGGCACAAAATCTGTGGCAACCGTTGATCGCCAGCCTGCTGGATGAGATCCGCCAGCGGGCGAATCAACAACAGGTCCAGGTCGACTTCTACTCACCGAGCCAGGATGAGTTCCTCTCCCTGTTCCGGCTATACCTGTTCCTTCAGGATCATGATCGCGCCACGGCCGTCATCCGCTCGGCGGAGAGCCGGTCGCTCAAGATGCGTGGCCAGGCGACGGCGGTCTCTGGCAGCAGTCGCAAGTCATACGTCAAGGAGGCAACGAAATGGCTGGCACTGGCGGATCAATTACGCGCTGAGTTGAGCGGGTTGGGGGTCGAGGTACCTCAGGATTCACTCCTCCTCGCCATGAGCGCCCAGGACGGGGCTACTCCGGCGAATGATGAGGATTTCGAGAAGCAGCGAATCCTGCAACTCAAGATCGATTTCTACAGTGCCACACCTGGAGAGTTCGAGGAGTTGTTCAATCTGTATGTTCAGAAGAACATGAACGAACGTGCCTCCGGTGTGTTGGCGACGCTGCAGCGAGAAATCGGCCGTGAACAGGTGCGAGCGTCGGTCGCCCCAACTGTTCAAGACGAAGTCGAGATCCAGCAGAAGGTCGACGAGTTGAAGGTGTTGAAGCGAATGCTCGAGCAGAGTTTGGGGGACGGCGAGTGACGAGACTCAAACCAGCTTGCATCTATCTGGTTCTCGCGATCGCGCCAGTTTTTGCCGGGGCCGCGCAGACAACACCCGATCCGGCTGGCCCATCCCAGGAGCAGTGGCGGCAGGAGTACAACTCAGTTGCCGCTGCCATCGACACGCTGATGCGTCTCTACGGCAGCGACTCACTCGAACGCCTGACGCGTTCGTCACAGACCCAACAGCCGGGCTCGCAAGACCCGCTTGTGTTCTTGTTCTGGGCCGATGACGAAGCGGAAGTTTTCTTGAACGGATATCCTGTCGGTCGCACACGACTCACTCCAATTCAGATCGATGTCCCGCGCTTTTATCTTGAGGATCACAATGTACTCCGTGTCCACTGTTGGGATACCGATAGCGTCGAGAGCGGCTTCATGGCCGGGCTCTACCTGCAAGAGCCGGGAGGAGTCTTGCGCCCGGCAATCCTCACGACCGATGGTTTCAACTGGCAAACGGACAGCGCAAGAGCTCAAGAGATATTCTACACCCACAGTGTTCCCGACATCCCAGGAGCCAAGGTGATTTGGGGTGACCATCTTTTCGGAGAGCTGTGGCTACAGGTAGAGTTCTCGCGAGAGGCCGTCATGAAGGCGGATTCCAAACCGGAGTCGATGCCGCCTGGAGTACAGCGCAGTCCGATGGAATTTCATCAGGTCGTCAGTCGACTGGTCTCCCTGGAGGCTCGGCGTGACCATATCGCAAGTCAGATGGCTGGCTGGAGGCGGGGGAGCGCATTTCCGCGATACAGCCGCTCAGGTTCCGTTGGCTCTATCGCGGCGTTTACCCTTGGGCGCGCGGCGCCATTGAAGGAGGGCACGAGTACGCAAGCCTCCGAACGTTTGCAGGCGTGGACCAAATCATTGCCAACAACAGCGCGCGAACTCGTGTTACAACCTCAGAGGCATCTAAAAGGGTGGAAAGATGCCACTCCTGCCGTGCCCCTTGGGGACCAATCTTCCGAGAGCGTCCACAGAGAGGATCGGCGAACCGACTATCAACCGCCTCCGGAGATCATGACGGGGACCCATACAGCCCACGTCCAGCAAGGGATCGATCCATCAACTCGGTTGTCGCTGCCCGTCAGCCCAGCCTGGGTATGGATCAGCACCCTGGTTCTTGCTGCCTACGTCACCTCCGCCAGCTGGCAGTGGTGGCGCCTGTTTACATCCGCGGAGTGGACCTAAGTATCCCATCGCAGAAATATGTCGACATTCTTCCGCCGATCCATCCCTGCTCACGGCGTGGGACCGAACTCTTGGAGTTCGGCCTCGTCCCTGAGCACCTTCGCTCGCCGTATCCCACTGATACGACTCGCTCAGGCGCCTTGTGAGCAGGGCGCCTCGGCGGCCGAAATTTTGTCAACCTATTTCTGAGGCGGGACACTCGTGTACTGGCTTACTGTATTGCTCGGCATTCTATTGGTGGCAGCTTGTGCCATCACGGGTAGCGTCCTGCTGTTGTTTCGGGCACGTCGCCTGGGTGCGTGGGAGCGGGGATATTCCGTCAGCACGCCACATTTGCCACGGATCGCGACCGCCATCGGTGCGTTGGCCGGAATCGTCATCGGCGTGCTCATTCTGTATTTTGCCGAGGATTCAGATCGATTCAATCTGATTGAATGGATCGGTCGCGGCTCTTATCTGCTCGTTGCCGGCGCCAGCGGGGGCCACCTGTTGATCCTGTTGCGTACCGGTCTGCACCTGATACGCGAGGAGAAGGCCTGGAGTGCGGGTACAGACCGGGGGCAGGGCACCTTGAGTCACCGCAGGATGCGCCAACTCCAATCTCTCCGACGCTCGCACAAGCATTACATCGATCTGAAAACGAGAGATGACCAGGTTGTCGACGAACTGGTCGGCGTCATCGGCACACCGTTGATGAACACACGCCATGATTTGTCGAGGATCCCGTTTTATGGCTACCTGGGAACCGTGTGCGGAATTCTGTTGATGGCCGAGGAAATCGGCCACATCAATGAGGCCACGGAGACCTTCAAGGTACTCAGCTCGATGGCTCGCGGTCTGGTGCTCGCCTTTCAGACCACGCTGGTCGCACTGCTGGCCTTTCTGCCATTGCGCAAGGCCGCTGACTATCTGATCCGTCGAGTCGGCAGGCTGGAAGAGGCTTGGAATCGCGCCTTGGACGAGGGCTAGAGCAAGTGTCCAGGTACGCGCGTCAGTTGGGTGAAAACGACGATGCCGAGCACGATGTCAGCAAGGAGTTGTTCGTCGGCATCATGATGTTGATGCTGACCCTCGGCATCATGATCCTGAATGTGGCCAAGCCGGTGTGGAGGGTGCACCAGCACGATCCTCAGGCTGGAGACGTCGTCGTCGTGTACGCAGAACGCAGATTCGGCCTGTCGGCGGATGCGCGCGCGGTCGCCAAGCCGATGAGCGAATGGGACTTTCGGCGCGCGGTGAAAGCGCTGGTCAGCGATCCGGAGGCGGACCTGCACCTCTTCCTGCGGGGAGGGAGTCGCGAACACCTCGTCAGACATGCGGCCTTCGCAGACTCACTGCTGTCGAGCGATCAAAAGGGTGCCAAGGTACGACCGGCCGTCTTCGTGCACGGCTGGTAACCTACTTACTTACCCCGCCAACAGGCGCCCCGCTTCAATCCTTCATGATGGCCAGCACGTCAACGCCACCCAGCATACCATCGATGAACGTCACCTCCGTCTTGCCATCGACTTTCCGGGTTTCGTAGGCATCGCCCTTCTTGAGCTTGCCATAGCGGTCAACGAGCGCTTTGAGCTCTCCGTCCAACAGCACGGCGTCGCCGATGGGCGCCAGCTGCACCGCGGGATCTGTCGGATCCAGTTTCTTGGTCAGGCGGAATGATTTGCGAAAGGCGCGGCCGAGAGAGCGGCCTGAGTGCAGGTAGCCACCGTCGTCGAGAAATCTCTCGGTGGCGGCGTACACCCGAACCGAGGTTTGTGCCAGGCGCAATTGATCGCGATCCAATTCGACTGCCACCAGCTGATCTTTAAGGCGGGTGACGTGACCTTCCTGGCGGCGAATGCTGGTGTGGGCGTCGAGCAAAGCCGTGTTCAGGCTGTCGGATTGTGAACGCATCCGGGCGATACTGCGCTGATCGATCTGCTTTTCCCGCTTCATGCGTTCGATTTCCCGAGTCAACTCGACGTTCTTGCGTTTGTGATCCGCGGCGACCTTCTGCCAGTGCTTGACCTCTTTGCCGAGCGCTCGGACGTTCTCCAACAGCAGCTTGTCGACGTGCTGGAGACTGTCGACGCGGGTGCGCATCTCGTCGATGAGCATGTTGGCGGACTCGACGGTGTAGTTGAGCGAGTCAATGGTCGTCGTCGCCGTGCCCAAATCCAGCTGCAACTCGGCCAGCATGATCTCTTCTTCGCTTGGGCCACAGGACATGGTGACCAAAAGGCTCAGCGTCATCAGGGTCAGAAGGAGCAATTTCGGGCGTATTGATTTGATTCGTCTGAATGTCATCGAGATCTCCTGTGTGCTGGTGGTGGTCCGCGATGGTGGCGGGATACTACCAGCCGTTCACTTCTTCTTCCACCGGTATAGACTGTCCACTTTGGCCATGGTTCTGCTCAGGTCGTCGTACAATGCCGCCTGACTTCGCGACAGGGCGTCGATTCTCTGAGCGTTCAGATCCTGGATTTCACGGGTTGCATTGACCTTGCCCATCATGCTGTTCTGCCGGCTCACGAGGCCAGATGCTTCGGCTTTGAGGTTGCTGAGGTCATCCTGCATGCTGGCCAGCTGCTTCTGCATGCCCTGGATGTTTCGGCTCTGGATGTGTAGAAAATCGGAGAGATCCTGATAGCGCTCATCCTGGCTCTTGAAGCGCTGCTCCAATTTGCGATCCAGCTCCCGTTGATAGGCCAATCGGTGGTCGCGTTCCTTCTTGTACTTGCTCTGCAGCTGCTCGTGCTCTGCTGTGGTGAGGGCCAGGGTCTCCTGTGTTCGGGAATGATCGGCCTGCTCGTTCTGCAGGCGAGAGCGGATCGAGAACTCGGATTCAGTGAGATTGACCTTTTCCTCCAGCTGCCCGACCAGGCGCTCGCTGAGTTCGCCCAGTTTCGTTGTCACCGTTTCTACCTGCGCGCGCAACTCCAGACGATGCTCCCTCTGGCGCTCGTTCGCCGTGAACAAGACGAGGCCCATCACGAGGCCGGAAATGAGCGTCGTGTAGGCACCCAGACCCAGAATATGCTTGGTCTCAAAGAGGTCTACGATCCTGAGGAGACCCAGGATGCCGCCCCACAGCAACAGGGCTCCGACGACGAGAGCCGCTATAATGACGTACACGAGAGTGCGCTAGCCAATTGTGTTGGAGGTAAGGGAAGGGGCCGCAGCACCACTGTTGGCTCGCTGTAGGCTCCAGGCCAACAAAGATAATACCAACGACAGCGTCCGTTCAAGGTCCCCACAGCAGGTTGCAGGGGGTGGTGTGAATGAGTATTTCGCCAGTTGCCGCCGCTCAACCGCGCACCTACCTTCCCAGCCCGTGTTTGACAGACTATCTCCGTTTTCACAGTGGAACAGGAGCTTTGCCCTCCTCGCGGTAGCGACGTTTTCCGTCGGCATCTTCTTCGGGGTTCAGCTCAGCCTCTTCAACAACTTCATCGTCGACCGCCTGGGTATTGAACCCCATCACCTGGGGTACGTCGAGGCGTTACGCGAAGTACCAGGCTTTCTCAACGTCTTCTTCCTCGCGTTGATGGTCCGGGCCGCGCCATCCCTGGTCGCGGCCATTTCCCTTGGGGTCATGGGTCTCGGATTGGCCGCCTACGCCGGCGTCGACTCGGTGGAGAGCCTGGCCTTGTATTCGGTGGTCTGGAGTCTTGGCTTCCATTGCTGGCTACCACTCGAATCGGCGATGGCTCTTACCTATTCGCCGGACGGCAACAAGGGACGATGGTTGGGGCAGCTGCGGAGCGTGCACAGCCTGGCCATGCTGTTGACCATCGTCTCCTGCATGTACCTGCTCCCGCACATACGCTTCGAGGGGCTCTTCGTGGTGGCCGGTTTGTGTACGATTGTCGGTGGTGGTGCCCTGCTCTTCGCTCCGCGCAAGAGCGCCGGACCGGAGGAGCGGGGGCTTGTTTTCAAGCGACGTTACGGCGTCTTCTACCTGCTGAACTTCCTGCAGGGTTGCCGCAAGCAGATGTTCATAACCTTCGCCATTTTCGCGCTGGTGAAGGTGCACGGGATGCCCGTTGAGACGACGATGATCCTGGTGCTGATCAACCAGATTCTGTTGACGCTGACAGCGCCTCTGTTGGGCCGCATGGTCGATCGTTTCGGTGAACGCCTCATGCTCACCCTCAGCTATTTCGGCCTCATCTTCGTGTTTCTCGGATACGCTCTGGTTGAGGATCTTGGCACGTTATACGTTCTCTATTGCGTCGACAACCTGATCTTCTTCGGCAGCATCGCGCTGACGACTTACGCGCACAAGATCACTTCTTCAGAGGAGTTGAAGCCCACCTTGTCGATGGGGGTGACGATGAACCACGTCGCGGCTGTGCTCGCACCCCTGATCGGCGGTCTGGTATGGCACTATTTCGGCTACCAGGTGATTTTCTTGGCGGGGGCGGCATTGGCTTTCGTTTCTCTTGTAGTCTGTCAATGGGTTCGACCGGAACCGGCATTATCCATTGTAGCGGACTGATTGGTCCGCTCAGCTGATAGGGGATATTTGTATGGTTTTCAAACTCGCGACCCGAATGCCCGGTTTTGCGGGCAAGATTGGCTTTGATGCCTTTGCCGAGTGGCTTGCCGACAACGATTTCGATGCGGTCGACACGCCCGTGCTGACCAAACCGATCGCCGACACCTGCAAACGCCTGGGTCTGTCGTTGGGAACCTGCGATGGTAATTCGTCTGGGTTGCTGTCGCGCGATGCGAAAAAACGGAGCGTGGCGCTGGCGACATTGAAGAAGGATCTGAGTGCGATTGCCCGGCACGGTGGCCACACCCTGTTCACGGTTCTGCAGCCAGACGACCCTACCATCCCGCGGCGAGAGACCTTCGAGGTCTTCAAGAAAGTCTATCCTCGAGTCATAGCCCACGCTGAGAAAGTAGGAGTCCAGGTTGCCATAGAGCCATGGCCCGGTCCGCCTCCACACTACCCCAATCTTGGATGCTCTCCCGAGAGTCTGCGGCGGATTTTCGCCGCCGTGCCATCGCCCAACCTGGGGATCTGTTACGATCCCTCTCACTTCGCCAGATTGCAGATCGACCACGTGCGACTCCTCCACGAGTTTGGTGATCGCGTCAAGCACGTGCACCTCAAGGACACGGAGATTCTTCAGGAGGGCCTTTACGAAAGCGGCATTCTGGGGGAGAGTTACGCAAGCACCTACCGTCACGGTGAGGGCTGGTGGCGCTACACCATTCCGGGGGAAGGCATCGTCGACTGGCAACTCGTCCTTCGAAGGCTCGAGGAGGTGGGCTATGGAGGGGTCCTCAGCGTCGAACTGGAGGACCATCATTTCACGGAAACGCCCGAGCTGCAGAAGGAGGGACTCGTGAGGTCACGCGATTACATCAGCCAATTCATCAAATGGTGAAATCAACATGATTCGTTTCGCCGTGGTAGGCCTGGGAATGGGCCGCAGTCGGGCACGGATGGTCACGGAGACGGAGGGGGCCCAGCTGACGGCCGTCGTCGATCTGGATGAAGAACTGGCTAAAACGGTCGGCGAAGAACTCGGTTGCAGCTGGACAACCGACCTCGAAGAGGTGCTCGGTCGCGCCGACGTCGACGCCGTCATGGTCATGACGCCGAGTGGCCTTCACGCTGACATAGGTGTTCAGGTAGCCGGCGCGGGCAAGCATGTCATCGTCACCAAGCCGATGGACGTCAGCACCGCAGCCTGCAATCGATTGATACAGGCATGTCACAATGCGAGCGTCATGCTGGCGGTCGATTACCAGAGTCGTTATGTCGATGGCAATTGCCGCATCGCGGAAGCCATCCGCCGTGGTTGGCTCGGCGACCTGATACTGGGGGAGGCCCGTTTCAAACTCTTCCGTGGCGCCGAGTACTTCGAGAGCGGTACCGGATGGCGCGGGTCGTGGCAGCTGGACGGTGGCGGCTCCCTGGCCAATCAGGGCGCGCATCTGCTGGACATGCTGCTGTGGTACATGGGAGATGTCGTCAGCGTCTACGCAGAGACTGCGGTGATGAACCACGATATTGAGTCCGAAGACCTCGGGATGGCCATCCTAAATTTCGCCAGTGGCGCCAAGGGCGGCCTGGTCGGCACCACTACGTTTCCACAGAATGCGTACTGGAGTTTCGAGGTGCATGGTACCAAAGGCGGTTTCCTCGTCGATGAAATGCTGAAAGGCGAGTATCGCGTATGTGGTACCGACCTGGAGAACCATATGAATAGGGGTGAAGGGGCGGAGGGGGGGTCGGTTCACAGTGTGATCGAAGACGCCGTTTCCCACCTGGAGAATGGCACCCAGCTGCGCGTTGACGGGGTGGAGGCCCGTCGATCGGTGGCGTTGCTGGAAGCGATCTACTCCTCTGCCCGCGACGGCCACCCCGTCAACGTGTAGAAGGTAGACAGGAGAAGTCATGCCAGTCACAGCCGCCCTCGTCGGTACCGTCGGGCCACACAGCTCCGGATGGCTCGAAACCTTGCGCCTATCCCCGGATGTTGATCGCTTGATCGTGTGTGATGTAGATCCAGCCGTCGATCCAGTCACCGATGTTGATGTTCAGCTGAGCAGCCTCGACGAGTTGCTGCAGCTTCCGGATATCGACATGGCGATTCTGTCGTTGCGTAACGATCAATATCCCGAGGCGGGGCGGAAGATCCTGGAACGTGGCATTCCTACCATTATTGAGAAACCGGTGGCACGAACAGCTGCTGAAATTACCACTCTCAACGACATCGCCGCCGCCGCCAACACCATATGGGCCACCGGTTTCCTGAACCGGATGTTGCCGCTGGCTCTGGAGTTGAAGGGTCTGATTCAGGCTGGGGTGTTGGGGCGCATCGTGTCAGCAGAGGGACGAATGGTTACCAGTTCGGTGCAACAGCGCAATCCGGACAGCTGGCTGTTTTCCAAAGACAAGGCAGGAGGAGGAATTCTTCACTGGCTGGCCATTCACACGATCGACATGTTTCGCTACCTGACGGGCCTGGAATACGCCAGCGTCAGCGGTCACGTGTCGACGCTGTCTGACACCGACATCGATGTTGAAGACATGGCTGCGCTCAGCTTTGCCATGGACAATGGCGCCCTGGGGAGTGTACACGCGGGGTACGTGCTGCGGGAACGTTATGGCGATATCGGTATCATTTTAAGGGGAACGATCGGGGAGGCCACTTGGGTCCAACACGGCTTCGGGGAAGGCGAGGGTCAGCAATTGAGAGTGAAGAGCCAGGCACCGGGTTGGGAAGGTGTGGCCGCAAGGACCGTCCACATCACCGCTCCCACAGAAGTGGGAGGATATGGAGGCGCAGTCGGTATCAAGTTCATCGCTGACTTTCTGGAAGCCAGTGCTTCAAAGCCTGGGGCATTCGTCACCGACGGCACCGATGCGTTGCGAGCGATGCAGTTCGTCGAGGCGGCCTACCAGGCCAGTGAGACACGGAGACGCGTGGACATTCCGCGGCAGTGAACATAGGTTGAGATGAGGGTGGAGTAAGCCCTATCAGCTGACCATTTCAAGAGAGCGTAGGCAACCGATGATTGTAGGTGTTCCGAAAGAGACGAAGGCTGACGAGCAACGAGTAAGCCTGCTGCCCGTAGGGGCGCACATGCTGGTCGAAGCAGGGCACTCCGTGTACGTGGAACAGGGAGCCACCGATGGATCCGGGGTACCGGTAGAAGACTACATGGAGGCCGGAGCCTTCGTCGTCGACACCGCGGCCGAGGTATTCGAAGCCAGTGACTTGATCATCAAGGTGAAGGAGCCCCAACCGAATGAATTAAGCATGATCAAGGAGAACCAGATCATGTTCACGTTCTTCCACTTTGCGGCTGATGAGAAGCTGACCCGCTCGTTCATTGACACCGGGGCCATCGGTGTCGCCTTCGAGACCGTCGAAGGGCGCGACGGGCGTTTGCCCATTCTCGCACCGATGAGTGAGATCGCCGGGCGCATGAGCATACAGGAAGGTGCGAAATATCTGGAGGCACCACAGGGTGGCAGAGGTGTGTTGCTGGGCGGTCTCCCCGGTGTGTCATCGGCCGATGTCGTCATCATCGGAGCCGGTGTCGTCGGCTACAATGCCGCCCTGATCGCTGCCGGCATGGGCGCCTCCGTTCATCTGCTCGACATCGAAGTCGACCAGTTACGGCTTGCCGAGCGCACGCTGCCGGCGAACGTGTTCACCCATATGTCGAATCCCTATAACCTCCAAAAACTGGTGCCGGCGGCCGACTTGCTCGTCGGAGCCGTCCTGGTCCCTGGCTCCAAAGCACCGACGCTGGTCAGTAGTGCAATGGTGAGCAACATGAAGCGTGGGTCCGTCATCGTCGACACGGCCGTGGACCAGGGCGGTTGCGTCGAGACCATGAAGGCGACGACCCACAGCGCCCCGACCTACGTCGTCGATGACGTTGTCCATTGCGGTATCGCCAACTTGCCCGGTGCCGTACCACGCACAGCAACCATGGCACTGAGCAACGCCACCTTCCCGTACATTTTCGCCCTGGCGAATGAGGGTTGGGAAGCGGCCTGCCAGCAGGACCAGGGGTTGGCGCGTGGTCTGAATGTCATTCACGGCATGGTCACTCACCGCGGCGTGGCAATCGCAGCCGATGTCCCGTTCCATCCGCTGCCGTTCGCAACTCAGCACGATTGACCATGTATGGTCGCACCATTATGTTTTCGCGCCACCATCGGCGGTAGATCCCCTATCTGAACAACTGAAAAGAGCCTGTAGCTCAGTTGGTAGAGCAACGGACTTTTAATCCGTAGGTCCTGGGTTCGATCCCCAGCGGGCTCACCACACTCACAGACGGTTGCGAGATCAGTTATCTACCTGCTCGCAACCGTTTTCCTTGTCGTGCTCAACCATCAGTCACGCTGCAGGCGCATCATTGGGCAATCAGTCGATGGGAAATCAGGATGTCGGTGAACGCGGCCACGGTGGGTGATTCGGTGGCCAAGGTCGGGCAAAAGTAGCATATTACTGCCCATACCGCCGATGATATGTGACGAGTTCCCCAACCTCTTGTTGGAGAGCGGTTTATTGGTCGGTGGTCAGGTCTGTACCAGGAGCGTCGCTTTGATCCGCTCGATGGCGGCAAACAGCAGCAGAACGTAAGGGGTCAACCCGAGGAACAAGATGATTTGCCAAGCCCGGCGTCGACCCATTTTGGCACGGTAGGTGGGATCGGTTGGATCCAACTCTGTTGTGTTGTTTTTTGCCAGGATCTGGTTCCAGAAATACAGGTAGATGACTGTACCTCCGATCCCAACCAGCATTTCGATGACTGTAGCGAGCATGGGGGAGACGATCGCTTCCCGGGAAAGCAGTGGATGGTGGCAGGGTGGAGGAACCCACACAGGTAATGATTGGTTAGTATCGAGTCAACGGTTTGCCGCTGTCAACGGGACCTTTGGATCGAGAGACCTTGAGGAACGGTTGCTTGAGAAGCACGGTTCATAGATGAAGCCTACCGCTGGGCTTGTTTTCATGATTGGGGTATTGCTAGTGGGTGTGGCCGCGCTGGTTGGCAGCCAGGTGTGGGCTTTCAGTGGATCGGCTGTTCTGGCGTATGGCGCTGGTCTTGTGAGTCTGGCCTTACTGCTCATCGTAACGCGCGCTTTGTTGCGCCGATTGATGATTGGCCGCAATGTTCGATTTCTGGGTGAACTGAAGGCTTTCGACAAAGCCGACTTCGTCGACGCCGTTGCCCTGAGCGAGGATACCGGGCGTTCACGAATAGAAGACAAGGTGCAACAAGAGCCTGAACAGGTGGCAGGCTCCATCAGGTCGTTGTTGGAACAAAGCAAAAGACACAAGCAATAACTCAAACACGCTATCTCTCGCAGGATCGGTTTTGCAAAAAAAAAGATATCCAAGATCAAAAAAGCTCTTGGCAAAAAGACATCGGTGAAGAATTCTGAATCCTCTCCCGGCAAGAAAAAGAAGAAAACGAAGAAGAAGGCTGTTGCTCCCAAATCAGCAGCTGACGAAGGGAAGACCGCTGCCGCACCAGCTACCGCCTGGAGGGAGGGTGATGCCCCGCCCGAACATCAGGCCAGTTCAGGGCAGAAGGCACTCCGGGAGGTCGCCGACGAGGAGTTAGAGAGGACGCTGGTAGATCACCGTGAATGGATCGTCAGCAAGTCGAAGGAAGGCAAGAGGGCAGAGCTGGGCAAGTGCAACCTGCGTGAGAAATACCTGCAGGGCGCGCTCTTGCGGGGCGCAGACCTGAGGGACGCGAATCTTCAAAAGGCCGAATTGCAGAATGTGGATTTCTTTCTGGCAGACTTGCGGGGGATCGACCTTCTGGAAGCAACACTACAGAAAGCGATTCTCAAGCGTTCCAAGATGGACGGGGCCAGCCTTGTCGGTGCTAGTCTAGAGCAGGCGGATTTCGAAGAAGCTGCGATGGAGGGGGCGGATCTGAGAGAGGCTGATCTGCGTGAGGCGAACCTGCAACGGGCGAATCTCAAACGCGCCAACCTCGCAGGCGCGAACTTGTTCATGGCAGAGATGCAAGAAGCCCAACTCCAGGGGGCACGCTTGAACAACGCTGACCTCAAAGGGGCGGATCTGTCCGACGCCAACCTCGAGGGTGCACGCATGCAGGGCGTTAAGCTCCAGGGCGCCGAGTTGATGGGGACGAATCTCAAGGGAGCCGACCTTCTCGATGCCGAGGGCTTGACCCAGGACCAGCTCGATGAGGCCGTCACCGACGAGAAAACATCGACGCCCTTGTGAGACCGGGAGTCATGTTGGTTGACGGTCTATGAAGGCTCTCGGAATCGATATCGGTGGAAGCGGCATCAAAGGGGCCATCGTCGACCTGGGTACTGGTTCTCTAACATCGGACCGTTACCGGCTCAAGACACCAAAAAAATCGACTCCGAACGCACTGACCGAGAGTGTTGCCAAGCTGGTCGGTCATTTCAGCTGGCAAGGACCGGTCGGAGTGGGTTTTCCTGGTATAGTTTGCGGTGGGGGACTCATCCTCAGTACCGCGAATCTTTCAGACGATTGGGTGGGCCACGATGCCAGGACCGAGTTTGAGACAGCGACCGGTTTACCGTTCGAGATTACCAATGACGCTGATGCAGCTGGCATTGCGGAAATGCGTTTCGGCGCGGGCAGGAACGTTGCCGGCGCCGTTTTGCTGTTGACCCTGGGTACGGGTATCGGCTCGGCGTTTTTCGTCGATGGGAAACTGGTCCCGAACACCGAACTCGGTCATCTCGAACTGAACGGCCAGGCCGCGGAGCGGCACACTTCGAGTGCTGTCAGGGTGAAGGACAACCTCAGCTGGAGAAAGTGGGCGCGGCGCTTGGACGATTACCTCGAACGGGTCCACTTCTATCTCTCGCCAGATTTGATCGTATTGGGTGGTGGAGTCAGCAAGTATCACAAGGAGTTCATCCCACTGTTGAGTGTCGGCTGCCCGGTGATTCCAGCTCAGCTTCGCAACCTGGCGGGTATCATCGGTGCCGCCCTGACGGCCTCTGATCTACACTCGGCCAATTGAGGGCGATTCCCTCCATGCCACTCGCGATCTTACCGGTCATTGAGTCATCGGGGAGTTTCTGTTAATATTTTTCCGGGATTGGAGTGGGACAGCGGGGCAGATCAACCCTTAAACCAATTGATGGATTCATGATTCGAGGAGACAAAGAGCTCATCGTAGTCGGCGACAGGGTTTTGATCCGACTGGATGAGCTGGAAGAGCGCACGGAAGTCGGCTTGTACCTGCCGCCCACAGCTCTGGAGAAGGAGAATGTCCAGAGCGGTCGTGTCGAGGAAGTTGGCCCCGGAATTCCGTTGCCGCCGAAGTCAGAAGACGACGAGATGCCCTGGAATGAGAATTCCGGAGAGCAGATGCGATTCATCCCTCTGCAGGCCCACAAAGGGGACCACGCCATTTTCGCCCGCAAAGAAGGGGTGGAGATCAAGTTCGAGAATGAGAGATTCGTCGTAGTGCCCCATTCGGCCATTCTCGTCATCGTGCGCTCGACGGGTCTGCTCGATGGTCTTGGCGCCATCGGCTTGGACAGCGAATCATGAGTGTGATGCACTGACGGACATCCGACGAGCACGGATCCGCAACCGCGTTGGTCTCGACTTACATTGCGGCCTTGAACGCTACATCACCGACCTTTGTATCGGCCCCGGTCTCCACGGTCACTTCCCGCGACAGTTGCCCCAGTGTTTCGTGCCAGAACTGAACCGTGTACGTCCCCGGCGGGATACCGGTAATCTGAAATGAACCCTCCTGATCGGATATGGCGTGATAGGGGTGATCGGCGACGATGATCCACGCCTTCATCCAGCCGTGAAGATCGCACTTGATCGGTATGATCTCCGGAATTAGCAGATCGTTTTTTCGGGTAATCATCCTCTTCTTGATGCCGGGTTGCAGTCGATTGAAGGACGGATTCTCCACGCTGAGCGTATGGAGATTGTGGGCGATGCCATCATCATTCATGATGTTCACTCTCGAACCGGCAGGGATGACCTGCACATGGGGAATGAACTGACATCCCTTTTGGACGAGAGCGGGTCGCTCCTTGGGAATTGTGACTTCACCCTTCGCCCCGAGCACCTGCACGAAGACATTTTGGATACCACCCGCGCTAGAGACAACTAGGTCCTCAGAGAATTTCTCGTGCACGTCGCAAACCTTCACATCCTTAGTAACCGCCAGCTTTTTCGCCGCCGCCGCCTCGCCATCGTACTTGACCGCGCCGCTAATTGACCCTCCTGCGCTGGACGCCTGCGCTCGGACCATGCCGGAAAGGGCCACGACCAATGCCATCATCGCCACAGCTGTGAGTGGGTGTCTGATCAGTTTCATCGCAGTTCCTTGTCATCTCGGTGAGTGTTGCGCGTTGATCTCGGGAGTTTTTCACGCGGGTACGACTGAGCGACTCCGGCACCGTCCCGGTGTACGTACTACTGAGACAGGGATACAGATTCCCCCTCAGTGGGCTGCGCCGATGATGTTTGATGAGGAGTTCCGGTTAAATCTGGGATGAGCGAAAATATCAATAACGTACAGAGCACCAGCGGAGTCATAGCAATCAAACCCAGCGTACGTTTCTCAAATTTCAGGTGCATGAAATACAATCCAACAAGCGCAGCCTTAGCTACAGCCAGGATGACAAGCATGAATGCTATGACCAGTTTGGCTACCGGTAAATATATCACACCGATTTCAATAGCCGTGAGCACTGCCAGCAAATAGAACACACCCATGTAGTTCGGTTCTTTGTGATTATCCGTCATCATTTTTCTTCCCACTTGAGAGTATGACTAGATTCCAGCAATTCAGCTTCTGATAGCTACATTCCATCGTTATTTCCCTGCTCCACGCTATAGCAGGTAGACAAAGGTAAACACCATGATCCATACGAGGTCTACGAAATGCCAGTACAACCCGAGGATCTCAACGTGGTCGTAATTCTCGGCCGAGTATTTGCCACGCGTTCCCCGTATCATTATGCATATAAGATAAATGACGCCCCCAGTAACGTGGGCACCATGAAAACCTGTAATGGCAAAGAAAGTAGCGCCAAAAAGATAGCTCCCAAAGGGATTGCTACTAAACCCAAGACCCTGATTGATCAGGTGGGTCCATTCGTATGCCTGGCAGCCCAGGAATATCACTCCACCCAGAATGGTCAACAGCAAATAGTTCCGCATTCCCTTTGAGTTGCCATGCTTGATCGCTGACAAGGCCTTGACCATGGTCACACTACTGCAGATCAGCAGAAAGGTCATAAAGGCTGTTAGGGGTATGCCAAGAACCTCTGCCGGGATAGGCCAGTCGGTGCTCCCAGCTCGGATGGCACCATAACCAGCAAGCAGGGCTCCAAACGACATCGCATCTCCTGCGAGGAAAATCCACATCCCAAGCTTGCCCCAGCTTTCAGGAGTAAGAGGAGATTCCGCAGGTTCGACAGTTGCTGCCACAGCAGTAGCGTGAGTCAATTTTGCTCTCCTATCACATTGGAGTTGGCTGTTACATACGTATGTTGTTTCTGACTTGAACGCGAATGCCGGCGTACATAGAAAAATAACCCGCCACCGATCGAGCCAACTAAGGCAAATGGCATCGCTAGAAGGAACAGGATGCTCGAATTGAAACCACGACCCAACTCCGAGCCCTTAACGGCTTCCACACATAGCGGACACGCCTGCACACCAATAGGGATGAGCAACACTATGATTGTTATCCCCAGAGCGATCGGCAAATATCTATTCAGCATTAGCCTTCTTACCCCTCAATTCAGATAAACAAGCCCATAAAGAACAGGCCAGAGCACTGTAACAAAGCTCCAGTACATTCCGCACAGGTCTAAAGCAACATGCTTCTTGGCCGAGAACCTGTTCTTTCTCGCCATCGTTAGAACCACGAGCAACCAGCACAATGCGCCAAACACATGAAGACCATGGCATCCAATCAATGTATAAAAAGTGGCTCCATAAACGCTCGATGACATGGTGAGACCAAAACTCAGAAGCCGAATCCACTCGTATCCTTGGACAGCAAGAAAGATTGCTCCAAGAATTGCTGTACTCCACAACCCTCGTAAGAGCGTACTCCTATTTCCACTTCTTGCCGCTCTCCAGGCTCGATACATGGTGTACGCACTGAAAAGCAAGATACCCGTGTTGACAGCGGTCACTTCAACGGGTAGACGAACCTGAAGTGGTGGAGGCCATACCGAGCTTCCGAAACGGAATATGACAAAAGCACCGATCAGCCCGGCAAAGAGCATCACTTCTGCCGCGATGAACAACAGCATGCCAATGTACAGATTGCCTACGAGCGGCTCATCTTCATTATTACCATTGTCACCGTCGGGTTCCTCAGGAGATATTGGAGGCGATCCAATACCTCTTATCGCGGCAACTTCCTCTATCGTATGGCCGATTTCTACGGCTGTACCCATTGACACTTTAATTCCGGACAATTACAGTGACTACCGTGATCATACCGAGCAAAATCACTATTGCTATTAAGATCAATCTTACACGTCGGTTCTGCTGTTGTATGTCCTGATTACCCACATTCTTCTCCTGAGAACCTCCTCCCCCGAAACAACCTATGCAAGGTAGTTTCTCCCCCTCAATCCGAAGCGAAGCACACGGGTGCGGCGCTATCTACTAAAAAAGTACTTTGTCGAATGACATCGTTCCAAGCTGTAGTGGAATATACAGGTATGAAGCCAACAGCAGGCGCCGCGCGGCTACTGTCGAACGGAAAAGTGCGAAACTAACCCCGTACCCCAGGAACACGATCCCCAGCACTAAGGCGACAAAGAAATAGATCGGGCCTGCAAGCCCCATGAGCGTTGGTATCAATCCCACAGTCAGAAGTGCCAAAGAGTTAGACACAACCTGGTGCCCGGTGCTCCTGCCGTCAGGGTGGACAACAGGAAGCAATTTCAAGTCTGCCCGCTCGTAGTCAGTTCGGTACAACCAGGCGATAGCTAACGAATGAGGTACTTGCCAGAAAAACATAATAGCAAACAGCACCCACGCCTCAAGGCTCAAACTGCCCTGTGCCGCGACCCAGCCGCCCACTGGCGGTAGAGCGCCCGGAACTGCTCCGGCGACAGTGCAGAAGGAGGTCTTCCGCTTCAAGGGTGTGTAGAGGAAGATGTAGCTACTCACAGTTAGGGCCGCTAAAAGGCTACTAAGTGCATTTACCGTAAACAATAAATACAGCGCTCCGCCGACGGAAATCACTATACCAAATACCAGAGCCCCGTCGGGCCGTAGTCGTCCGTCAGGCAAGGGACGAAGTCTAGTGCGCTTCATCTTTGCATCCAAATCGCGCTCGATGTATTGGTTCAACGCAATAGTTCCACCTGCTGCGAGCGCCGTTCCGACAAGCGTGTTAAGCAAACGAATCCAATCAAACTCTCCCAAGGAGCCAAGATAGTAGCCGGCAAGCGTGGTAACCAACACCATCAGAACTAGTCGCGGCTTGGTGAGCGCGAGGAAATCCGACGTCGTACTTCTAATCACTGCCACCACCCGCTGTCGCCTGCTGAAGCTGTTTGTCCTGTGGCAGCCAGTCCTCGGTGACTTCCGGAGAACTGTATTCGTACGGACCGCGATAGACTGATGGAATCGTTTCGCCCCAATTGAGATGCGGGGGTGGCGATGGGGCTCCCCATTCGAGCGTATTTGCCTGCCATGGATTGTGCTCCGCTTTTTTCCCGCGATACAGGCTCCAGCAGAAATTGTACACTAACACGAGTTGCGCTGCTCCAAGACAGAATGCACTCACAGTAATGAATTCGTTCATTGGTTGCATCGGCTGCAGGAACTCATACTGCATTGGATTGTAGATTCGCCGCATATGTCCACCCACTCCGATAAGGTGCATCGGGATGAATGTACAGTTGAAGAAGATGAAGGTTAGCCAGAAGTGAATCTTCCCAAGAGACTCATTCATCAGGCGACCGAACATCTTCGGGAACCAGAAGTAAAGACCAGCGAACAAACCGAAGACACTTCCACCAAAAACGACGTAGTGGATATGTGCAACGATGTAGTAGGTATCGTGGATAAATATATCCACCGGCGTGATTGCCATGTGTATACCACTCAATCCTCCAATCACAAACATCGCCACAAATGCCAGCGCGTTCAGCATCGGCGTTGTGAACTGGATTGAACCACCCCATATAGTGCCAAGCCAGTTGAACGTCTTGATCGCCGACGGCACCGCGATCACCATAGTAGACAACATGAAGGCCATGCCAAGTGCGGGATTCATTCCACTCATGAACATATGGTGACCCCAGACAACCCAGGAGAGTAAAGCGAGAGAAACCATCGCGTATACCATGGCATGATAGCCGAAAACTGGCTTGCGAGAAAAAACGGACAATACATCTGACGTAATCCCCATCGCAGGAACTATAAGAACGTAGACCTCTGGATGTCCGAAGAACCAGAAGAGGTGCTGCCAGAGGAGGGGTTCACCACCGCCTGCCGGAGAGAAGAAGCTTGTCCCACCCATGCGGTCGAACAAGAGCAGCGCCAAGGCCGAGGTCAACACTGGTAGCGCTAACAGGAGAAGAATAGCCACGATGAAAAGTGACCAGATGACGAGCGGCATGCGCATGAGAGTCATCCCAGGTGCACGCATGTTGATGGTCGTAGTGATGTAGTTTATCGCTCCCATCATGGATGAAATGGCGAGAATAATGATGCTGATACACCATAGATTTTGTCCCCAATCCACACCGGTCCACGTAGCGTTAGAGGACAGCGGCGCATACGCGGTCCACCCGGTGGATGCATGTCCGCCGGTGACGAAGAATCCTGCCAGCATCACAATTCCCGATACCGCACCGACCCAGAATGAAGCCATGTTGAGCTTCGGGAAAGCCATATCACGGGCGCCGAGCATGAGAGGGATGAGGAAGTTGCCAAAACAACCCACCAGTATCGGCATGATTACAAAGAAGATCATTATAGTGGCATGCATGGTGAAGACCATGTTGTAGAACGCGGCGGTCATGACACCGTAAGGCATGGTTTCAACCATCCAATTCTCCGTACCTTCTTCGTCCCACTGCTGCCACATTCTGTCCGCCGCGGTTTGAGGTTCATCCGTCGACAGGAACTCTTGTGACACTCCTACCAGTGGTAGCGGTTCCTCGGGATAGCCCAGTTGCCAGCGCAACATTAGCGCCAGCCCGCCTCCAATAATCATCATGAACAGACCTAAGAAGAGAAACTGCTTTCCTATCATCTTGTGATCGGTCGAGAAAATGTAGGTACGCACAAATCCAAGTTCCTCGTGGGCATGTGCTTCATGTGTTTCTTTCGTAGCGGTAGATCCCTCCATGGGGCATCCCTCTGTGTTAAGTTGAACTCTGTCGGTAATTAATTGGTTTTTTGCTGACCTGAGTTCGATCCGGCTAGTTGATGTCCAGGATTCCGATCCGTGGTCTACTCTGAGTCCCTCGACTGCGGCTACGGCCAATTCTCCTGCACCCATGATGCATAATCTTCATCCGTGTGCACGATTAGATAACCGAGCATTCCGGAGTGTCCGAATCCACACAATTCGGCACAGGGTATCTCATATGTTCCCGTCTTGGTCGCTTCGAACCATGAATTGATCTTCCGGCCCGGTAGGCTATCCTGCTTCAGGCGCAGGGCCGGCACGAAGAAACTGTGAATAACATCCTTCGATGTAAGGAGAACCTTCACAACCTTATTGACCGGAACGTGGACCATGTTTTCTATTTCGAGATCATCCGATGTACCAAACTCTCCGTCAGGGCCGGGATAGAGAACATCCCAGTTGAACTGCTTGCCGGTTACCTGAATTTGAATGTCATAAGAGGGTACATCTTGCTTTATCTTGGCCCACAGTGGCGCGCTAATCAAAGCAAATGCAATCACGGTCACAGCAGTAAGAACAGTCCATGTAATCTCTAGACCAGCGTGCCCGTGGATATATTTCGCCCGGTGTCCCTCGCGGTGACGGTACTTGATCATGAATACGACCATGGCTCCCGCCACCAGTATGAAGGTTGCTAAAGTGATATAGTACAGCAGATAGAAAAGAGAGTCGATCTCTGCTCCATAGGTTGATATATTTTCTGGTAACCAATCTAGCATAAAAAAGCTCCCTTTTTTCTTTCGAAGATATTGGTTATCAAGCTGTAGCTCAATCGTCCGTCTTCGCCATCCGTCTTGGACGCGGCAGCGAGGTGGTCCCTTCAGTGCTCCCGAATCCTGACGGCTGCCCAGGCGTACTCCACCAACTCAGCCAAATTCCGCGGCCTTCGCTGGCTACCAGGGAGGTGAATGCTTGTGGACAAACAAAGCCTCTTTTTGGCGGTGGGTCAAGTGCTTCCTGGCGGGCCATCGGCGCCCTATGCACCCCGGATACCATCTGGGACCCTGGGCAGAGGTGGTCCCCATCCTTTGGACAGCCGGGCAGCGAAGTTAAGGTGGACTTCATGATGTTTGTTGGGCTGCCCTTCTCCGAGCGTATTCCTCCATCGGCGTCCTACCGAGAGGCCTGATCATCCACTACGATCGTGGCGTCCATTACGCCTGCACTCGTTTTACCCGTTGGATTGCCCGGCGCGGCTTCGTGAAGAGCGAAAGGGGGACTACTGGGACAACGCCGTAGCGGAGTCGTTTCAGCTCAACTCCCAGCCGATCACGTGGAGCATGAAATAGATCACAATTCCCGTGACCGAGACATACATCCACCCCACCCACGTCCACTTGGATAGGCGGCGATGGGTTACCAGACGATTGCTCAGTCCCAGATACAATGACGTCAAGATCATCGGGAAGGTCACCATAGATAGCAGAATGTGGCTGATGAGCACCGTGAAGTAGATGGGCCGGATGATACCCTGCCCCGCGAAGTGTGTATCCCCGTGAGAAAAATGGTAGTAGATGTAGTTCACCAGAAACAGCGCCGACGACGCGAACGCAGCGAGCATCAGCTGCATGTGCAGTGTGCGCTTACGCTGCTTGATCGCCCACAGCCCCACCGAGATCAACACCGCGCTGGTGCCGTTCAGGATCGCGTTGATCAGGGGTAGCTGGGCGCCCTGCGAAGCGCTGTCATTCCCCTCGTGGAAGTAGATCAACCAGACGAGGAAGCTCATCGCAGTGAGCGTCACGATGGCATTGGTGGCGCCAAACTGCTTCGGGGTCAGATGTATCGTTCTAGAGGATGACATCGGCAACTGCCGTACAGTTCAGTTGATTAGACCGCTCCAGATTCAGGCTCCTCGGGCGACTGCTGCAATGCCAACTGACCTTCACATTGCGAACTGATCCCTCACTTCCTCCATCACCGCATCACTTATTTTTTTATATCCCCTTTCGCGGGCGTGCCGTTCAATTCCCTGCTTGGCCATGGATCTGGCAAATGGTGGGATTCTGCTAAGACGTTCCTCGGCCTCCTGGGTCCAGACGATTTCGCCAGAGGTTTCGAAGGCATCGGCAACAGCACCGGTAAACGGACATTTGGAACCTGACTCCTTTTGGTCTGTTTCCTGATGAGAATGAATCGATGATGTGACTACATCGTCGCTTTTTTGGGCCAAAGAACTCCTAAGGGTCCCCATGGGCTCTGCCAGAGTTGGGCCTCCACCAAGCTTCACATCAAGCGAGCGAACCATTTGCGTTTCCATTTGGTTGGTCAGCATGGCGATTTGCCGTTCGCATTTGGGGCAAGCGAAGACAACCGTCATGGAGCCGTTATCGGGGCCTTTGGTGTCCTTCAGCTTCATGGGCTCGTCACATTCCACGCATAAGAATTTCATCATTTACTCCGTTCATAATAGCACGGATTACACAGGTCATACGGATCTACGCGGATTCGATGTCTGGCATTTCATCCGCGACAATCAGCGTAAATCTGTGTCATCCGCGTTCTATTGTTTCAAAAACTCACCTACCCTTTGAGCAATTTGCCCTATCGCATTGGTAGCCGGTAAGTCGCCGTGCTCTTCCATATAGAGCAAACCTTCATCAGCACAAACAGCCATTCTCGGGTCGAACGGAATCCTGCCCAGATACGGCACATCATGTTGTTCCGCCAGCCCCTCGACGATTCTTCCCGGAAACAATTCCTCCTCATGGCCACATCGACTGCAAATATGTGCCGACATATTCTCGACCAAGCCGATTACCGGTGTCTGAAGCAATTCCTTCGCCATTGTGATTGACTTACCGACAACGAACTGGGACAGTTCTGATGGGATCGTCACAATGATGGTACCCGAAATTTGCGGGAGCAGGTCTAACATATTTGGCAGTTTGTCTGTTCCTGGCGGCAAGTCAATGAATAAGAAATCCAACTCGCCCCATTCCGTGTCGGACAGGAATTCCCGGATTGCCGCCGTCTCCATCATGCCGCGCCAGGTGTAAGCGTCCTTCTGCGTGGGAGCGTCCCAAATAACCGGGGTGCTGTCATCAGGCAAAAACAGATCAATCGACATGACCTTGAGATTACGAGCGGCCGCCATGGGCATTATTCCGGTTTCACCGGTCTCCAGCGGCCGTCCGCGAACACCGGTCATCTTTGGTATAGAGGAACCGTTGATATCGGCATCCAATATTCCCACGGAGTAATCCTCAAGCGCGAAGGCCGAGGCAAGATTTACGACAACTGAGCTCTTTCCGACTCCGCCCTTGCCGCTCATAACGGCAACAATATGGCGCACGGAGGCCATCCTCGACTGCACGCGGTGTTGCTGCGCGGTGACCTGCTCGACAATATTCGATCCGCCATCGCCGGCTATGTCTTTGTAGGTTTTCATTTTCTAACGCAGAGAGAGCGGATTGGAGCCTTCATTATTTGTTGGGGGATTCACCTTTATCTTTGCTGTCCCTTTTTATCGTCTCCGCCATGATGTTCCGGCTTTCCGCAATCCCCTCCTCGGCGATTTCCAAGGTTACCAGGTCCACAGATTTCTTTTCGGCGCAATTTATGATTCGATCCTTTGTCTGATCACGCATGAATCCTTCAGGGACGCGATTCAGCCTAGCCACGGCGGAAGCGCTCCATCGAAATTTGCCATCCTGAATGGCGTGTTGCTCCAAAACACTTTCTGTGCTGGAAACCATCTCCTTCTTTAGTCGGCCGCGCTCTTCCAGGTTTTTGGTCTCTTCGATAATGTCCCCGGCAACCTCAAAAACCAGCTCCCTGGTGATGGCCGGAAGCTTGCGCACCCTGACGCTCTTTTCGATTTGCGCTCTCGCCCTTCTTCTCTGGTAGCCAGATGGCACACCGTGTAAAGCTTGTTTTGCTTCGCTGGTCCATTTCAATTTCAAGTTGTCGAAGGTCTTTTCTTCTTCGATGTCTCCTTCCAGCGGTGCCAGATTCTCAATTGCCTGTTTGTCGATCTTCTGGAATCCTTCTGCCGGTCCATTGCAGACCGGGCAGACCACCGGGTCCACGTCGCGGGCGGCATAGCCGCACTCACGACAGACATAGGTCTCTGACTCCAGTAGATTTCCTTTTTCTATGGCGACTTCCTCGGCGATGATCCCCATGGCCCTCATCGCTTTTTCCGGCAATATGCTAGCCATTGATTTCTCGATCACTTTCCTCGTTATGACCGAATGCCCCCGTTCCATGGCCCACCTGTGTATGGTCGTGCGGGCAATGCCCCTGACCGCTTCCGGAGCGGTATTCAACAGTGCGGTAGCCGTTTCGGTCCAGGTCATCGATTCTTCCGCCTGAACATCGATGGCCGGGATAAATCTCTTGCTGGAGAGAAAAACGTTGCAGGGCGCCAAGCGAAGAAGATTTTCGCTATTGCTGCCAACATCCATATCCTCATCGCTGTGCACACCAATCCGTCCTATGACCAGGAGCCATGGTCTCTCTCGTCTGACATATTGGATAATCTTCTCAAAGGCCTTACCATCGAGAAGAGTTATCTTCAAGTCGATGTCGTCTTCCTTGGCGATCTTTCGCGCCACCTCCAGGTGGGAGTGATATATCTGTGCCAGGCCCGTGTCGATCACATCTTCGTGCAGCTGTTCTTGTTCTTTGAATTTGAAAACTTTTGATGCCTTGTCGGTTAAGACATTCACGATGCTGTTGAACATGGTATAGTGCAGGTAGGGATCGTAAACGGCGATGGCCTCCACTTCTTTGTTTACAGCCCTCCCGAGGGAGATGGCCGTTCGAAGCCCGGCAAAGGACTCAGGGCTGCCGTCGACGCAGACAACGATCTTGCCTCCATTGCCAAGTTCATGCTTGACCTCGCCATTGCCGTTTGCACTGAGTTGATCTTCGAGGGGAGAAGTGTTCTTGATCACGAGTGTATCGGTCTTGGTTCTTCTAACCACCCTTTCACAGACGCTGCCGATCATACTATCCCGCACCGCGCCAAGCCCCAGCGCACCCAGGATTACCAGGTCGTAATCGCTGTTGTTGATGTCATCGACAAGGACCTTAAAGTTTTTGCCGTCCATCATCTTCTGTTCGAAGGGAAGCTTCTCGCTCTCGCATCTCTTTTTCATGACCTCCAAATAGGAATCCGAAATGAGCTCTAATCCCATCGTGATCAACGTGTCGTGGATGTTTCGCTGCTTCTCCATCTCTTCTTCCACCTGGTATTCTGAAGGCAGCGTAAACTCCATTTGCCTGAATCGGATGTCGTGCATCCTCGCAGCATAGGCATGGCAGCCCACCAGCTCTGAGCCGAATCTCTTCGCCAGATCGATCGCCAGCTCAGCGCTCGTCATCGAGTGGTCAGAGTTATCAAGAGGGACGTAGATCTTTTCGAACATTTATTGGCCTCCGGATGGGTGCTGCATGGGCGGAATATCAGTGGTGTTTTGGAATATCAGATCGGTCCTCTTCAGCAGGGAGTTCAATCTATCAAAAACGTACTTCACTGTTGTCGCCGTCTTTTTGTCCTGTATTTGATTTTGAATGGAAAGACATATGATCGCAGTCCGAAGATGTGCAACACAAGGATCTTTCAGCGGGGGCCTGTTTGTCTGCTGCAGACACTCCTGAAATTTTCTCAACTCGAACCGGACCTTCACGAACACGTTGCACAAGTCGATGTCCGTAGCCGGGGCATTGACTATGTCTCCGATGCGGGATATTTCCAGCTGGATGATAGAGGGCGCCATCTGCTTGAATTCTTTCCAGCTAAGAAATTCGAGTTCGTTCCAATGGGGTTTCGGGTTGCTGAGCTGCATGGGGTCTACAAGATGATCAAATTGCGAATTCACGAATGGTGTCGTCCTGCCTCAGATGGGCTACGCCGTTTGACACATGGACATGTTTCGTCAACGCGGCTGTATCTAATTCAATCATGAATTCTGCTTAGATGAGTCATTCGTGATGTTCACTTTCTCTTAATTTATTGAAAGTCGCCGGCCGTTCCATGCCGGCCGTAGCCATCTTCATCAATTCTGCGGTGATGACACGAGCCCCAATACGCTGCGCATAGGTCTCCACTCCCTTCTTAACCTTCTCACGAATAAAGGCAATAGGGATGCGCCCGAGACGAGACTTGGCCTCGGCATTCCAAGTGATTGTTTCGAATTGTAATGGCTGGCCGGATGGTTGATATGTACAGGCCGGATCTTCCTGCAAATAGTCGCCATAAGCAGCGTAGGCCCGACAGCGACAGCCGCCACACAACTCCTTAAACTCACAGCCTCCACAGCGGCCTTTCAGTTGGTTCAGATTCCTTAATTCCTGAAAAACTGGAGCAGTCTGCCAGATTTCTGTGAGTCTGTTTTCTCTAATGTTGCCTGCAACGACCGTCATGTACGGGCATGGCGTCACATTTCCTTCAGGTGTAATCCGCCCATATTGAGTGCCTGCCATGCACCCCCCGCTCTCTAGACCCCCCAGTGCTCTCTCAAAGGCAATGCGTTTGAAGTGCGGTGCACATTTGGAGCGCACCAGCATGGGTCGATACTCGTTCTGTAACTCAACCAGGTTCGTGAGCATCGCCTCGGTCTGCTGTGGAGATAGATCGTTCATTTCCTGGCCGCGGCCTGTCTGCACCAGAAAATAGAGGTTGAAGGACCAGGCTCCCTTCTCTCTGGCAAAGTCAATCAGTTGGGGAATCTCGTCGTAATTGGTTTCCATGATCGTCGTTTGAACCAGGACTTCCAAACCGTAGGCTCGAGAGATTTCCAACGCCCGAACCGAATATTCCCATGATTTGGGACCCCCGCGAAATCCATCGTGCTTCTCGGGATCCACTGAATCAATGCTGATGCCCACGCCTTTTACGCCACATTCCAACATTTTCTGCACAACTTTGTCAGTAACTAAAACGCCGTTTGTGCCCATAACAACCCAAATGCCCCGCTCGGAAGCATACTTTGCGATATCATAGATATCCTTTCGCAATAGTGGCTCCCCACCGGTAAGAATGAGCATTTCCGTTCCCAATACCTTCATCTCGTCAATAAGCGCAAAGCACTCATTGGTGGTGAGCTCATCCTCCTCTTTCTTGCCGGCGTCTAGGTAACAGTGCGGACACCGCAGGTTGCACATCTTCGTGAGGTTCCAGGAGATCAGGGACGGGCGGTACTCGTTATGGGAAACCATCTACGTAATATGATCAGATGAGAGAGGACTGAGTCGAATAGATTTTGGATTGCAAATTGCGGTACGAAGCTCCAAGATTAAGCTGTATTATCGGTAGCGGTCAAGGGGATTCTGGTCGAGCCTCGTTGCCCGTCTCGGCGCTTGGCGGTGACCTCGACCGGCATGAGACGTCATGGTTGGACCGTCAGCGGGGGAGATCGGCCTTCGCGCACGCACGACGACCTCGGCCCTTCGGACACATCTGTTCGCTGTGAACCATCTCAGCGCCGAGATGGGTCATCAGTCGGCGTGCAGCGCTGGAGATCCGACACGAGCTGATGTTGAACGCCGCTGACCATTCAGCGAATACGACTCCACACGTGCCTCTCTACGACCGATTCCCAACTGCCAGCGTTTTTGTTTGCCTGTGAGCGAGAGCGGAGCCCGTTACGCCTCGCGACAGGAGGAGGACTAAGCGTGCCATCTGAGGCGAGCCGAGACAGAATCGAGCTCTCGAACCAGATGCTCGCCACAGCCAATAAGCTCAATAAAAACTTGTACTTAAGTAGTAAATAACAGTGGAGATCCTGCTCTTCTGACGCTCTTAGAAAGACTTCCGACGGGAGAATTGGGCTGATGCTGACGAGGCCGGGGTAGCCCTGTACTGGCGGCCAGTTTCAGTCTGTTGTTCCTTCTGGCTGTCGGTTGCTCGGCGGAGAGGGGGCGAGAAGAGACCCGAGCCGAAGCGATCCTGCATGGGAAAGTGCTATATCAAAGGCACGGTTGCGCCGTGTGTCACGAGGGTGGTGCAGAGAGTGCTGGCCGAGGGATAGGCCCTCCTTCGCTCTGATATTAGCGAAGTTCTTCACCAGAGGTTACGTATGGAATGGGTTTGGGAAATGTATGAAGAATACGTTACCCGGGAGCTGGAACGTTTGGGAAATCCGAATCCGTCTCAGGATGACCTGCAAAATGCCTTTTTCCAGACATTGCGCGAATCATCGGTAACGGTATTGGTTCAGACACCATGGCAAAACTCAGTCCAATTCAAAGGACTTGCGCGCTTCAATGGAAAAGATATGACCCCGCTGGTTAACGATCCCATGAATTATCTACTGAAAAATTTTGGCGGCGGCAAATTCAAACTAAATTTTCATCATCACGAATTGAATTTCGTTTGTACGCGAAATTTCAAGCCGGAAGGCGAACCCAAATGGGAGAATTTGCCGGGAATTGACTTTTGATTTTTTCTGATACTCTGATACAATGATCGGCTTATTGGGAGCAATATGGGGATTTGCCGGAATCGCATTGTTGATCGGTTTTGCCTTATATCGATTGACGCCGGTCGCGGCAGAGGCTTTTCTGTATGATTTGGTTTGGTATCATTGGGCGTTGCTGGTTATCAATACGTTATTCATGGCTTATTCGGAGGGATATCGCGGCTTCCAGAACAGCTTCTCGCCAAGGGTCACGGCAAGGTGTAAATATCTGCGCCAAAATCCGAAAGCCTTGCATGTTTTCCTCGCGCCGCTGTTCTGTGTTGGCTACTTTCACGTACTCGGGAATAGACAGCGAAATATCGTGGTGCTCACCGCGGCAATAATCATCTTGATTATCGTCATACAGCGTATCGACCAGCCTTGGCGGGGCATCATCGACGTGGGGGTTGTGGTGGGTTTATCCTGGGGATTGATTACCCTTTTCGCCTTTGCGGCCAAGGCAGCGCTTTCGGACAAATTCGATTATTCTCCGGAAGTGCCTGAAAAGTTGGCTAGGTGAAGACGGATCGCCGGCTCAGCGAGGCTGCAGTGGCCTGCTGGTATACTCCGAGTCTATCATCGAATAGTCTCAATACAAGATGGCGATGGAGACAGTAAAGACCAGGGAACACGTGATCGTTTTCCTCCTATTTCTCACCTCGGAGGAGAGTTTGAAGGCGTGCCACAAGTTCATCGCTCCCGAAAAATTGGCGTTCGAATTAGCCCGCGTCTGGTTCGACGACATTTATTTGCCGGGTAGACGGTATCTTGATGGTGGTTTGAAGGGCGACTATTCTGAGAAGGCTATCGCAAAATTTGCGGAGGATTTCACTCAGGATGAATTCAAAGCCTTGGAACGCTTCCATCATTTCTTCGAACTGAGACTTGGAATGGTACCCGTCTCTAGAAGGGAAACAGGCGATTGGCCGCAAAACGACACCTGGAGCAATATGGTAAAAGACGCCGGGAACCTCTTAGACCTATTCGCGCTGGATGCGGATGCCCTGCGGTGTGGAATATTTGAGATGTTTAGGGAATTCTTGGCCAAGTCACTCGACAGCCCGGATTTGCGAATTATCTTCGCCCAGATGGACTGGAAGCGATCCCTAACAGCCTAAGCCTCGCCTTCTCCTTATTGATACCTCAGCCCCAACCCTAAATAAATCACTGAGCCGGCCAATACTAAATTCAGAATTGACAGGAATATTGTCTTCTTGCGAAGTCTGTCGAAGGAGTCCGACCTCGACGGCAAGTTTTCGTCCGACGATGGCGCACAAATAAGTTTTGGCAAAATACTGTAGCTTTGAAACGACTGGATGGCAATGATCACGACAAGGAGAAGCAGCTTTATGGCCACTACATGCAAATAGGCCACGCTAAAATTAAATTCACGCACAATCCCGGCATTGGTTAGATTGAAAATTCCCGTAATAAATATGATTGCGACCGCCTCCCAACTGATGGTTTGAAAACGCCTCACTGCCCTCTCGATTATCCCAGAGAATTCTCTCGGGGAGGAGGTGGAGCGTTGCAATAGTGGCAGTAGTACGAAGGTCACGAAGGACATGCCTCCAAACCAAATTACTGCAGCTGCCAGATGTAGCCAAAGAATGAAGGTTTCGAAGGTAAGCACGTCACGTGGAGTGTTAAGGGATGTGCATTATGATGTACATCATAATGATAAAAGACGAATGCTAGTTTTCACTTTCAGTTTTGTCTCCAATTCGCCTCAACACAAACCGTTCCCCCGCTCAATCCGCTTTTTCTTGATTGACGGTTAGGCAGGATATACGGTATAGTGCGGCGCAGTCAAACGCGGCGCTGGCAGGCCGACGCCCTCCACATGTGTCCGTATGGAGTGGGGCAGTCATGGCGACGACGATGTGGGACGAAATCGTCTCAATTCCTTGTGACCACTTGCTATTTGCAACCACTTGCTATAGCGTATCTGGGTCAGCGGCTGGACTGAGAGTATCCAGCTGACGATCACCAGCTCTGTCGGTCGACAGCTGCCATCTGCATGTAGTGGACCTTGCTCAACAGGTTGGCCAGTTTCAAGCGAGGCCACAAGAAGGCAGGAGAATTCGAACAACTTTGACCCGCCAATTAGCTCCCTGCCGTACGCAAGGCAAATGCATGCCAGAGGGCCACAGTTCACCGCCACTGACGGCCATCTCCTTCGGTCTGATACTTCTCTTCACGAGCACACCGGCCTGGTCCCAGGGCGCCTTCTCCGACATCCCAGAGTACCGAGAATTCCCCGTGGTAGGCAGCCGGGTCGCGGTCTGGGTTGCGGCCCAGCTCCACCTCATGTTCGCCGCCTTCATCCTCGGTGTCCCACTCTTTGCCCTCATCATCGAGTTCGTCGGTGTGCGCACCGGCGACCCGCGCTACGACCGCATGGCCCGCGAGTTCATCAAGCTGTGTCTCGTGGCGTTTTCCACCACGGCCATGTTCGGTGCCGTGCTGCTGTTTCTGATGATCGGGTTCTATCCCCGCTTCTTTGGCTACATGACCAATATTTTCACGCCCACGTACGTCCTCTACGTGGCGCTCTTCTTCGGAGAGACCTTCAGCCTCTATCTGTATTGGTACACGTGGGACCGGCTGATGAACCGGAAGTGGCTGCACCTGACCTTCGGCGTGCTACTCAACGTCTTCGGTACGGCGATCATGTGCGTGGCCAATTCCTGGCTCACCTTCATGACCAGCCCGGCAGGAATAGATGAGCAGGGAGCTCTGATCAGTCTTGGGGATGCGGTTTACAACTTCACCTGGATGCCGATCAACATACATCGCTTCATCGCCAACATCGCCTTCGGGGGAGCCGTCGTGGCTGCCTACGCGGCGGTCCGATTCCTCACGGCCACGAGCGAATCGGACAAAGCCCACTACGACTGGATGGGGTACACCGGAAACTTTATCGCCGTCTGCGCCCTCATCCCCCTGCCCTTTGCCGGGTACTGGCTCGCCAAGGAGATCTACGAGTTCAACCAGACCATGGGCATCAACATGATGGGCAGCCTGTTCTCCTGGCTGTTCATCATTCAGGCGGCCATGATCGGCGTACTCTTCCTGGGCGTGAACTTCTACCTGTGGTCGGGGATGGGCCGCATCAAAGGCGCCGAGCGATACAGCCGGTACCGACCTTTCGTATTCGCGGTCCTCATCGCCTGCATTGCCGTGTGGGCAACTCCCAGGACCCTGATCCTGAGCCCGGTGGAGAAGGCGGCCATCGGCGGTGAACACCATCCGCTCGTGGGAGTCTTCGGAGTTATGTCGGCCAAGAACACGGCCGTAAACCTCATCATCCTCACCACGTTCCTGACCTTTCTCTTTTACCGCAGATCCGGCAAAACCCCGACATTGAGGTGGTCCAAACCCGTCAACGTCGTGGTGTTCACCATCTTCGCCGCCGCCGCCGCCATCGTGGTCGTTCTTGGCGTTATGGGGTACTACGTGCCCAGTCTGGAGCGGGTGAACGTCCTGACCCCTGGACAGGTGGTAGTCGTTCTGGCGGTCCTGTTCTCGGTGACCGTCCTCGATGTCATCCTCTATCGACGGGCCTCATCCACCGGCGAAGTGCAGTGGGGTAAGATGACGGACCAGTCTCAGTACATCCTCATATTGCTGGCTGTCACATTCTGCGCCATGATGGGACTCATGGGGTACGTGCGGTCGGGCATCCGGGAGGACTGGCACATATACGGCGTCATGAGGGACACATCACCAGATGCCTTCACCCCGACCGTGGGTGACGCGTCCAACATCATCGCCGCCATCGTCATCGTTTTCGGCGCCTTGATCTGCTTCATCTTCTGGCTCGGATCGTTGGGCGATAAGAAAGAGGAAGCTGCCAACTGAGGGCGGAGACGAAATCCATGCACCGGGCACCTGTAAAGATTCTCATCTTCGCCCTTCTCCTGTTGAGCCTGGGGGCTTTCCTGATGGGAGCTGCGCCTTTTCCCCTGGCTGACCAGAACATCCTGTCGTGGTCGGTGTGGGTCTTCCTGGCCATCTGCGCCAACATGGCGCTACAACAGAATCTGATGCGGCTGGCGACTTTCGCGCTGGCCGTGATCTGGTCCTACGCCCTACTGGGAAATCTCATCCCCCAGGGTAGCTCCGGCGCCGCCGTGGCCGTCGGTGACATCGAGCGCACCCCAGAAGCTTTTGTCGCGGCGGGGAAGTCGATCTTCTACGGCAAGGGCAAGTGCTCCACCTGCCACGTCATCGGAGCGTCGGCGACTACGCCGCGCTGTCCGGACCTGAGCGATATCGGCATCGCGGGCGGAGGACGCCAGGAAGACACGTCGACCCGGGATTATCTGGTGGAGGCGCTGTACCTACCGGAGGCTTATCTGGTAAAGGGGTACGGCAACATAATGCCTCCGGCGTGGAAGCCTCCCATCGCCCTCTCCCCCCTGGAAATCGAAACGCTGATCGCCTTTCTCCAGAGCCAGGGCGGCGAACCGGATTTGACGGCCATCGTGCCGCCCATCGATATCACCGCGGCCGCCGCGGTCCCCGAGAAGGTAGCCCAGGGAGATCCCGAGGCCGGTCGACTGGTCTTTGTCGAGGAGCTGCAGTGCGACAAATGCCACCGCGTAGGCGCAGCCGAGGTCCAGCTGGAGGTCGGTCCCGAATTGACGGAGATCGGGGCCCTCAACACGTTGGACTACATGGAGGAATCGATCCTAGATCCCAACGCCAAGATCGTTCAGGGGTACGGATCGACGACGCTCAGCCTGGCCAACGGCGAGGAGCTCGCGGGAAGACTCGTCAGGGAAGAGGGCGATGCGCTGGTGTTGCAACTGGACGTGGTGGAGGAAGCGGAGGACGACGACTGGGGATGGGGTGAGGAGGAGGAGGAAGAAGATGTGGAGGAGGTGGAGGAAGTAGCGGTTGACGAAAGTGCCTCTGGGGGTGCTGAGCGACTCGTGCAGCGTGACGATCTGGCGCTTCTGCCCATAGCCGATACGCGGTCGATTTCCGATCGGGGTTACTTCTGGATCAGCGCCGTCGTCGGCGACGGCGAGAACAAGGTGAGCGGCCCAATAGAGCACGAAGACGAGGCCAGCCTGACGATCCGCAGCGCCGACACTACGCTGACGATCGCCAAGAGCGATCTCTCCAACGTTGCCGGGCGCAGGCTTCTGGTGCAGTCCAAAATGCCCAAATTCGACGACGTCATCACCGTGAGGCAATTTCGCGACCTGGTCGCCTATCTGGCCAGCCTCAAGGGCTCTGTGCCTGAAAGTGCCGAATGAGGAGGCCGTGAGGCAGCTTTCGAGTTTCTCAAAGGCGGTGATCCTGGTCGCCGTGTGCTACGTCGGCCTGGCCTACGGCGTCAGGCCGCCGCTGCCGGCGAGTATCGTCTACTTGTACATGGGTCTCATCATCATCGGGATCCTGTCGCAGATCGGCGTCGAAAACGAAAGGCTTAGGGAGTTCATCCGTCCCATCGGGGAGCTGCTGGCCGACGAAGACAAAGCCCGTCACCGCATCGTCGTTTTCACCTTCCTGCCTCTGGCGGTGGCCTTTGTCGTGTTCACGAACTCATCCGTCAGCAGCGTTCCCCCGGCGGAGCTGAGGACCGTTCACCCAGCGCCTCCAGCCTCGATTCAGTTTCGCGGCCGGGACATCGACCTGGCCGGCCTGGAGAACCCGCTGCGTCATGACGGCGGCAACCACGACCGGCACATGGAGGCGGGACGGGCCACTTACTATCAGAACTGTCACTTCTGCCACGGCGACGACCTGGATGGCAACGGCATGTTCGCCCACGCCTTCAGTCCCCCCCCCGCGGACTTCACAGATCCCGGGACCCTCGCCATGCTCCAGGAATCGTTCGTGTTCTGGCGCGTGAGCAAGGGGGGACCGGGATTGCCCGCGATCTCGGCGCCGTGGAGCTCGGCCATGCCCGCTTGGGAGGAAATGCTCACGGAGGAGGAGATCTGGCAGGTCATCCTCTTCATGTACGAGGCCACCGGCCAGGTTCCGAGGACATGGGAATGAGTATGCCAGTTTCGAAACAGCTCGCCCTGTTTGCGGTCGCCATGGCCTGCGCCCTGGGGGCGGGGGTTGTCGGGCAAGCCCAAGCACAGGCCGGGAACGTGGGGGCCATCGGGCCAGGCAAGGCCATATACGACAACAAATGCGCACACTGTCACGGTGCGGGAGGAGCGGGGGACGGCTCCGGGGCCGAGCGTTTGAACCCACGCCCGCGGGACTTCACCCGAGGGTTGTATAAGATCCGTTCCACCGCGTCCCGGGAGCTGCCCACGGACGCCGACCTGCTCCGCATCGTCACCGACGGCATGCCGGGTACGTCCATGCCGGGCTGGCCCGGACTCAGCGACGAGGAGCGACTCGCGGTCGTGGCGTACATCAAGACCTTCGCGAAGCACTTCGAGCGCGCCACTGCCCCGCCGCTGGAGATAGCGTTGGTGGATAGAGTCCCCGGTTCTGAGGAAAGCGTGTCAGAGGGACGCAGAGTCTTCGAGATGCTCGAATGCGCCAAATGTCACGGCCAGCAGGGACGCGGCGACGGTCCTTCGGCTCTGACCCTGCTGGATGAGTGGAATTATCCGACCCGACCCGCTGATCTGACCATGAGCTGGCGATTTCGGGGCGGGGATGCGGAGGAGGATCTGTACAGGCGCTTCATGGGCGGGTTGGCGGGGACCCCAATGCCCTCGATCAAAGAGAGTTTTCCGATGGATATGGAGGTCGAGGACATTCAGATCATGATAGAGGACGAGGAGGAAATCTCTGCTGAGGAACGGGAGAGGTACGACGACGCCATGCGCGAGATACGCGTCAAGACATGGCATCTGGCCAACTACGTGCGTTCGCTGTCGCCGGCGCAGAAACCGGAAGTGGCCATCGTCCTGGAATCTGCGCTCGTGGAAGGGGAGCTGCCGCAGCGAGCAGATGACCCGCGCTGGGGGGAAGGGGAGGGCGCAATGTTTCCCCTTGCCGGGCAGGTGATCATTGAGCCACGCCTCTTTGCGCCGACCGTGACAGCCGTGTTCGGCAAGTCCATGCACAACGGGGAGGAGGTGGCGCTTCTCGTCACCTGGCACGACCCCTCGCTGAGCATCGCCACAGCCGACGAGGCAAATGGCGAGGCGGCCGTCGAAGATCAGGGCGTGTTAGAGCAGCAGGCGGTGCTGGACGACGCCCTGGCCGTGCAGTTTCCCACCAAGATATCCGACGGAGCGGTGCGTCCCTACTTCCTCATGGGTGATGCGCGACGTGCCGCGTACGCGTGGGTCTGGCATGCGAGCCCATCTGTGTCACCGGAGGCGAGCGGGGTGTCGGTGGAAGTCAGCGAGGGAAGGGCGAAGGGCATGACCCGGTTCCAGGAGCAACCGGCTGATACCCAGGACGTGCGTGGTAGGATCACCTATTCGCATGGCCGCTACCAGCTATTGATCCACAGATCTTTGCGGACGGAGGATAAGAACGACCTCCAGCTCGAAGTGGGAGCGTTCATTCCAATCGCCTTTGCAGCCTGGGACGGGTCCAACGGGGAGGCGGGAACTCGGTGCTCGGTATCCACCTGGTACTACCTGCTTCTGCAGAAGCCCACCACCAATAAGCCCATTCTCCTTGGCCTCGTGGGCGCCTTGCTGACAATCGCCGTCCAGTTCGCGGCGAGGAGGAGCTTTCGGCGCAGGAGTCAATTGTTAGTCAACAGAAACTCAACTGTAGAAGGAGAATGAGATGGTCGTTGGAAAGCTGTCAATCGCACTCGCCGCCGCTATCGCTCTGTCGGCCGGTCCCGTGGTGTCGGGCACGATCAGCGGGGTGGTGAAGGTAGTTGCGAAGAAGATCCCTCCGGCGAAGCCGGTAAAGATGGAGACCGATCCCGGTTGCGTGGCCAAGCACACGGAGCCACACATGTCGGAGCGCTACGTTCTCGATGCCGACAAGAACGTGAAGAACGTCTTCGTGTACATAAAGACCGGCCTGGAGGGGCAGACGTTCGAATCCCCCAAGAGACCTGGGGAATTGGATCAGATCGGCTGCGCCTACACGCCGCGGGTGCTGGGTCTAATGGTGGGACAGCCTCTGAGGATCCTCAACAGCGACCGCCTCTTACACAACGTGCACATGATGCCCAAGGTCAACGAGGAGTTCAACAAGGCCATGCCAGCCCGTATCAGGAAGCTGCCGGTGCCGGGCACCATGTTTGCGCAGCCGGAGGTCATGGTCCCCTTCAAGTGCGACGTACACCCCTGGATGACGGCGTACATCGGCGTCCTGCCGCATCCCTTCTTTGCCGTGAGTGCGGCCGACGGCAGCTTCGCCATCGAGAACGTACCCCCCGGGAAATACACCCTTGAGGCGTGGCACGAGTTTTTCACGGACCAGGTACAGGAGATCGAGGTGGCGGACGGTGCGGTGACGGTGAATTTCGGCCTCAAGCCGCCCAGCAGGAAGAAGAAGTGAGGCGCGTCAGAGCAAGAACTCCACTGGAAGCGCCTCCCAATCACGGCTCATATAGTCTTGCATCATCAGGACGAGAAGAAGGAGGAACATGAAGAACCCGGCGGCGGCGAACACCCACATCAGCGGGGTGTTGTAGCGGACGTGCATGAAGAACAGGACGACGAGCGTCGCCTTGAGAATGGCGATTCCGAGAGCCACTGGCGTATTCAGAGCGCCCAGCTCGATGAACGCGGCCAGAACCGTGATCACAGTGAGGACGAACAGGCACCCCACGATCGTCAAGTACAGCCTTACCGGAACTACATGATTTACCACGGCTCCCGTCCGATCAGGTACAGCAGAGGAAACAGAAAGATCCAAACGATATCGACGAAGTGCCAGTAGAGGCCGAAGTTCTCGATCGGGGAGAAGTATTCACGCGTATAGATGCCCCGACGGATCTTCGGAATCAGCCAAATCATGATTCCCAGCCCGATGATCATGTGCAGGGCGTGCATACCCGTCATGGCGAAGTAGAATGAAAAGAAGATCTTCATCTGGCCCGAGCCGTCAAAAGAAACTCCCGGCACGAGACCATGGTGATACTTGTCAGCATACTCGAAGACCTTGACGACCAGGAAGATCGTACCCAGAGTCATGGTGGCCAGAATCCACCGCAGGAGTCCGTCCTTCTCTCCTTGCTGGGCGGCTCGAACTGCCATGGCCATGGTAAAGCTGCTGGCGATCAGAACCGCCGTGTTGAGCGCGCCCAACTCGATCGGGAGATGGTTGCTGCCCTCAGCGAACGCAGCCAGATACTTGTAGCGGTATACGGCGTATCCGCCGAAGAGTCCGCCGAAGAACATGATCTCCTGGGCGATGAAGGCCCACATACCCATGTTGGCGGCTTCGTACTGCTGCTGCAGATCGTCGAACTGGTGATTCAGGGCTGGAGAATGGGAGTGCGAGCTCATCGGTCTGGGCCTCTACGCGTATCTGCATCTTGAGGCATCTGTTCCCCGGCGGGGGCACCGGCATCAGCGCGGGTGACATCCTCTTCCTCGTACGCGTAGGCTTCCCTCGTCACTATCGGTGTACCATCGAAGTTGTGAAGACCGGGGGGGGAGGGTATCTCCCACTCCAGCCCAACGGCTCGCCAGGGGTTCGAGCCAGCCTTGCGCCCCGCGAACAGGGAGACAATCAGGTAGGCAAAGAGGATCACATAGCCCGCGGCCAGAATGCTAGCTCCTGCCGTTGACATGACGTTGAGGATCTGGAATTCCTCCGGGTATACGTGGTATCTTCGGGGCATTCCCAGATACCCGAGAACGAATTGGGGGAAGAAGGTGAGGTTGAATCCGAAGAAGATCAGAAGGGCACTGGCCTTGGCCCATCCTTCGGAGTACATGCGGCCGGTGATTTTTGGCCACCAGAAGTGGATTCCGGCCAGGTATGCCATCACCATCCCTCCCACCATAACAAAGTGAAAGTGAGCGACCACGAAGTAGGTGTCGTGGAGATGGATGTCCACGGCGATGGTGGACAGAAACAGGCCAGTGAGGCCGCCAAGGAGGAACAGGCCTATGAATCCCAGGGCATAATACATGGGGGTCTCCAAGGAGATCGACCCCTTGTACAGGGTGGCGGTCCAGTTGAAGATCTTAACCGCGGTTGGGACCCCCACGAGAAAGGAGATAAAGGAGAACACCATGCCGGCGTACATGGACTGACCGGTGGTGAACATGTGATGCCCCCATACCAGAAAGCCGAGAAGCGCGATAGCCAGGCTGGAAAAAGCGACAAAGGAGTAACCGAAAATGCGCTTGCGGGCGAAACAGGCGATCACCTCGCTGATCACACCGAAACCGGGCACGATCATGATGTACACCGCCGGGTGTGAGTAGAACCAGAACATGTGCTGAAACAGGATCGGGTCACCACCCAGGGCCGGATCGAAAATCCCAATTCCGAGCAGGTTCTCCAGAGCCACGAGCAGGAGCGTGATCGCCACGACCGGTGTGCCCAGGATCATGATGATGCTGGAGGCGTACTGCGCCCAGATGAAAAGCGGCAGCCGGAACCACGTCATGCCCGGGGCACGCATCTTGTGGACGGTGGTCAGGAAGTTGACACCGGTGAGGATGGAAGAGAAGCCGTTGATGAATACGCCGGTGAGAGCCAGTGCCACGTAGTAGCTGGAGTAGGTGCTGCTGTAAGGCGTATAGAAGGTCCATCCCGTGTCGACACCGCCCGCGACGATGGCGACCGTGGCCACGGTGCCGCCGACCATGTAGCAGTACCAGCTGAGAAGGTTGAGCTTGGGAAACGCAACATCCCGAGCGCCGATCTGGATCGGCAAGAGGAAGTTTCCCAGTATAGCCGGCACGGAGGGAATGAGGAAGAAGAAGATCATCGCCACGCCGTGCATGGTGAACAGCTTGTTATACGTATCTGATTCGAACACATCACCCTGAGGGGTCAGTAGCTCGAGACGAATAAGAGAGGCGAAGATCCCGCCGATCATGAAGAAGACCGTCGTCATAACCAGATAGAGTATGCCGACGCGCTTGTGGTCGAGGGTCAGAAGCCAGGACTTGATGCCGTAACTGGCGTTCAGGTAGTTAACGTCCCTGCCGTTGGTGTGGGTGATTGCTGTGTCGGTTGTCATCTCTATCTGCTTTCCACCCGGACCTTACTCGGAATCACTCAAAGATTGGATGTAGCTGATAATCTGCATCAGCGTCTCCTCGCTGATCTGTCCCTGGAAGGTGGGCATGATAGGCTTGTACCCTCCAACGATTTGGCTGCCGGGGTCCAGGATCGAGGTGCGCAGATAATCCTTGTCAGCGAGCACTGTTTCTCCCGTAGTGATTTGTACCGGAGTCCCAAACAGACCCATCAATTTCGGACCCCTTCCCTGGCCGGACTCCTTGTGACACGTCTCACAACCCAGTTGCTGGAACTGGCGGGCTCCCGCTTCCACCATGGTTTCGCCCGTAGCTCCGCCGCTTAGCCAGGCCTGAAACTCCTCCTGTTCCATGACGACGATGCGCCCGGTCATACCGGAATGCTGAGTGCCGCAGTATTCGGCGCAGAAGAGGTGGTACTCTCCCACCTTCGTGGCCTCGAACCACATGGTGTTATATCGCCCGGGAACCACGTCTTTCTTGACCCGGAAGGCGGGGACGAAAAAGGCGTGGATCACGTCCTCTGAGGCCAGCGTAAGCCGTACAGGCTGGTTTACCGGAACGTGCAACTCATTGATCTCGCGCTTGCCCTGAGGGTGCTGGATCTTCCACATCCATTGCTTGCCAACGACGTTGATATCAATCGCATTCGCCGGGGCACTGTACATCCTGAAAAAGACTCCCGCACCGAGGGTAAAAACCACGACGGAGAGCACTAGAGGAATGATACTCCAGGCCAATTCGAGTGGGATGGAGCCTTCGATCGGTTTCGGGCGCTCGTCCTCGGATCGCCGTCGGTATTTGGCCGCAAACAGGATGATGAAGAAGACCACACCTATCGCGAAGAACGCACCCAAGGAGAGCAATAAAAAATAGAGGCCATCCACCTGTAGTGCAAAGGTAGAGGCTTGCTCGGGAAATAGTGGAAAGTGGTCGGACATCTTCAGTCAGCTAATCTCACGATTCGTCACACCTCGATGGCACACCGGATTACCTATGCAGGGAGCTCGGCGGTCCGGTGCCTCAGTTTCGCGCGGCGCTCCCGGCGCAGCATGAGGACAATGAAAGACACTATTGTCACTACCGTCAGCCCGCCGGCGATGCGCACGGAATTCATTATTACCAGACCGTACTTCCCGGTTGACGGGTCGTACTGATAGCACAACAAGAGCAACTGGTCCACCGGAGAGCCGATCCTGCCCTGCGATGCCTCGATGAGTCCAAGACGCACGTCCTTGGGAGCGTATTCGACTCCATAGAAGTAACGGGCCAGCTTTCCCTCTTGGGTCAGCAGCATAATGCCGCTGGCGTGAAGGTACAGATCGGTTTCCGGGTCGTATTGATAACGGAATCCCACGGCCTGTGCCAGTCGGTCGATCTGATCCTGGCGTCCAGTGAGAAAGTGCCACCCACGATCGGCGCTGGTCCGGCCGTAGCGCTTCACGTACTCCTTCTTCTTCGCCGCGGCTAGACTCGAAGTCTCATCCGGGTCAATGCTGACGGTGATAACATCGAACTCTTTCCCCACATCGAAGGAGAGCACGCGCAAACTGCGCGTCAGTCCATTGAGGATCTGGGTGCAGAGCATGGGGCACTCGTAATACACCAAGGTCAGCAGAGCCGGCCTGTCACCCAGGAGGTCTCCGATGGCGACCGTGCGGCCCTTGTCGTCGGAAAAGGTGAGGTCGAGAGGTATTTGCGTCTCCAGATTCTGATCCAGCCCGATCTGGTCCAGCAACTGCGAGTCGAGGGGCTGTGCACCGGCCACACACGTCTGGATGGCGACGACGGCGACCGCACTCACAGCGCCGCGCCTCCCGGTCTTGCGACAGGCGTCCGCACTTCGTGCACGGAGATTGAATCGGGCGGAGTCAACGGCGATCATCGCTACTGCTCGACCTCCGTGCTGTCCGTTTTCTGCGGCAGTCGGCCCGATTTCGCCAGAATGGAGATGGCTCGATCTATGGGAATGCGCACAAGCCCCTGTTCGCGGTCTACCCAGGCGTGGGTAGTCAACACCTCGTTCTCGTTGGCCAGCATGTCGATCTTCAGCTGCGGAGGATCAAGCTGCAGGCGGGTCCCGGAGGCCAGTTGCCTGGTCTGGGCCAGCGGGTGAGGCTCCCGATCGAACAGCCGAGGTTGCGCATAGCTGAACACTTTGAAAAGAACCAGGATCCCGACGAAGATACACACCAGAGAAACCGCCAGGGCGATGGCCACCTTTGCCATCGGGCCGGCCGATGCATCCGACTGCTCGTATCCACGAGCGTCCTTCTCACTCTCAGGTGCAATCGGCTCAGCCATGGGCTTCCTCGCTGGCGGCGGCAAGAGCGGAGAAATCGAAGCGCGGATCGTTCAGGGGGACGAGGGATCGCTTCCTCAGCTGCCCGTAAAAGACGTACAACCAGAGGCCGCCCATGGCGATGGGCAGCACCACGTCCAGCCAGTGGATGGTGAAGCCCGTCTTATCGAAAGCAGGGGCAGTGATCCAGAAAAGGTCCAGCAGCCGCATGGCCATTAGGCCGGCTGCAATGGAGACCAGAATGGGGATTCGTGCCTTGAGTCGGCTGGAGACTAGCAGAACAAAAGGCAGGCCGAAATGAAAAAACACCAACAGATACCCCACGTGCTGCCAGCCGCCCGTGAGACGGGTATAGTACCAAGTGATTTCCTCGGGAAGGTTGCCGGACCAGATGATGAGAAACTGGGAGAAGGAGGTGTAAGCCCAGAGCATGACAAAGGCGAGCATGAAGGTACCCAGATCTCTCAAACGGTCGTTGGTCAGCAGCGCACTCAAAGGCTGGTATCGCGACAGTCGGACGGCCACCAGGGTCATAAAGGCAAACGTCAGCAGGATCTGTCCGATGATGTAAATAGCCGCGTAGATGGTGGAAAACCAGTGAGGTTCCAGGGACATGATCCAGTCGGTGGCGGCGAAGGTGGCGACGAGGACGAACACGACTACTCCCGGCCCGCTCAGGATCTGCATTCTCCGCGTGGGGGAGGTCTCCGTCGTGGAGTCCTGCTCAGCTGTCCACCTGTTGAGGAGGGCAGCCATAGCGCCCCATATCAGAAAATAGATGACGTAGCGGATCACGAAGAAAGTCGGATTCAGAAACGAGGCCTTCATCTGGAGGATCTCGTCGCCGGCCACTACATCTTCGTGACTCCACTCGTAGAGCTCGTGAATACCCAGCAGCACGGGGATGCCCAGCACGAACATGAGTAGCAGAGTCCGCGTACCACCTTCCAGGAGACGACGAATAGCGAATCCCCACCTTCCTCCCGCCAGGTGGTGAGTCATGAGGAGCAGGAGACTGCCCAGGGACAGGCTCACCCAGTAGACGAAAGCCAGCAGGTAAGATCGAAAAAACTGGTCGTGGTCGAGGAATAACCCCAAGATCGCGAAGGCGGCCGCCACCAAGCCGCAGACGAGGGCTTTCTTCCTATAGGAGTCGAACTGCGGCTTCAGGGCCTCCGACTGTCGAATAATCTCCTGGTTCATTGTAGCTGCCTCTGATCCTCTGCGGGCAGTTCGTCGAACCGGGCGCGCTGGCTGAACTGGAGAGCGCGCATGTAGGCGGCGATAGCCCACCGGTCTTTGACGGGAATTTTATCCGCATAACCGTACATCGCACCAAAGCCGTTGGTGATGACATCGAAGAAGTATCCGATAGGGACCTCTCTAAGACGGTCGATGTGGTATGAGGGAGGTTGCTTGAGCCCGCGCTTTACAATCATTCCGTTGCCCGTGCCCGTGCGGTCATGGCAAGGGGAACAGAATATGTCGTAGCGCTGTCTGCCTCGGATGGGGAGTTCGTCTGTGAGCGCCAGAGGCATGGTGGTTGCCAACTCGCCGTTCACCTTACCCTCATACAGGTGAGTGTCAAGGCGGAGCTGTCCTCGGGCCACCGTTCCCTCCATAGGTTGGCGGGCAGAAAGTCCGTCCTCGAACAGGTCGGAGGCCTCGAGACTCTCGTACTTCGGCTGGTCATACATTGCCTGCCGGAGTTCGCAACCACCCAGGAGCAGCGCCCCTGCAAGGGCGAGTGCTGTAGGCAGGGCCGCTCTATGGCGCCATCGCGGCATCTTACCAGTCAACGGTCGATACCTCTACCGGATTCAAGCCCCGCAGGAAAGAGCCAGTGCGATCGGCATTAAAGAGGGGATCCCCGGATTCGATGCAGAGGAAGAAACGGTCCTGACTGGCGCGCTCGAAGCCTTCCACATTAAAAACCGGGTGGTAAGGCATGGGCAGTCCGTTGCGAATCCACAGACCTATGAAAGTGCCCAAGGCGGCAAACAGTATGGTCAACTCGAAGGTCACGGGGATGAACATGGGACCACTGTGCAACGGTCTTCCACCGATATTCAAGGGAAAGTCGATGACGTGAATCCAGTACTGCATGGCGTACCCGGCGATCGCACCCACGGCACCGCAGATGAAAGTAAAGATGGGCAGATTGGTTCTTGGAAATCCGATGGCAGCGGCCAGGCCGTGGATGGGCAAAGGGGCGTAGGCGTCCATGGTTCGGTATCCTTCCGAGTAGGTGCGCCTGGCAGCCTCCAACAGATCCTCGGGCGTCTCGAACTCGGCCATGAGGCCGTAGGTGTCAGATCCAGTCTGGTTCATAAGTATCGAAGCAGGTTCGACGCCCCGCTATTTCACCTTTTTCCCGAAGGGGAGAAGGGTTCGGATTTCGTGGGCGGCGATCAATGGCAGTGCTCGCACGAAGAGAAAGAACGCGAGGAGGAAGAAGCCTATGGTACCCGCGTAGGTGGCCCAATCCCAGAAGGTGGGGTAGAACATGTCCCAGGAAGAGGGCATGTAGTCTGCGTGCAGACTGGTAATGACGATGACGAATCGCTCCAGCCACATGCCCACGCTAATGACCACGGAGATAAAGAAGAGCCAGGTGGTGTTCCGTCGCACCCTCTTGGACCACAGGGCCTGCGGAATGAGGATGTTACAGAGAATGAGGGCCCAGTAGTAGCTTCCATACGGGCCGAACATCCGATTGTGCATCATGAACGATTCATAAACGCTGGCACTATACCAGGCTATAAACTGTTCCATGAAGTAGCCGTATGCGACGATAAGCCCGGCGGTGAGCATCACCTTGCCCATGTTCTCCAGGTGCCGTATGGTGACGAAATCTTGCAATCCGTACAGCCGCCTCAGGGGAATCACCAGAATGAGCACCATGGCGAATCCTGCGTAGATGGCGCCAGCTACGAAATAGGGAGGAAAAATCGTGGTGTGCCACCCGGGTATGATCGAGACGGCGAAGTCCAGACTTATGACGCTGTGCACGGACAGGACCAACGGGGTGGCCAGGCCGGCCAACATGAGGGACGCCATCTCGTAGCGCTCCCAGTGGATGGCCGATCCCCGCCAGCCCATGGCGAACATCCCGTACAGGCGCTTGACGATCGGAGACTTGGCTCGATCGCGAAAAGTGGCAAGATCGGGAACCATCCCCATATACCAGAAGACGAGCGATACGGTGAAGTAAGTGCTCACCGCAAAGACATCCCAGATCAGGGGAGATCGGAACTGGGGCCATACATCCATGGAGTTCGGGTAGGGGAATAGCCAGTATATGGCCAACCAGGGGCGCCCGGTATGGATCAGGGGGAACATGCCGGCGCACATGACGGCGAAGATGGTCATGGCTTCGGCCGACCGGTTGATGGAGGTGCGCCACTTCTGGCGAAAGAGCAGAAGGATGGCGGAAATGAGCGTGCCTGCGTGGCCGATTCCTATCCACCAGACGAAGTGGACGATGGCGAAACCCCAGCCGACGGGGACGTTGAGACCCCAGATGCCGATTCCCTCGTACAACAAGTAGCCGATGGCCAACTGCAGGAGTCCCACCCCCATCAGACCCACGAATACGACGAAGAACCACTGCCACGGTGTGTGGGGAGTCAGAACGAAAGAGCTTACCTTCTCCGTTATCGACGTGTAGGACGTCTGACCCGGACCCAATTCGGGAGGAGGCGGTGTGTATTGCTGTCGCGTTGCCTGCTCTGACATGGTGCGGCTGTGAGGGCCTATCCCTTGATCTCGGGGTTGGGGTTGGTGACTCTGGCCAGGTAGGTCGTGCGCGGTCTGGTGTTCAGATCGGCGAGGATGCTGTAGTTCAGGGACGAGCCCTTCCATTTGGACACTCGACTGTCCTCATCCTGGATGTTCCCGAAGACAATGGCCTCAGTAGGACACGCCTGCTGGCAGGCGGTCTGGATTTCCCCATCCTGTATGGGGCCGCCACGCTTCTTTGCGACGATGCGGGCGGCGTTGATGCGCTGGGTGCAGTACGTGCATTTCTCCATGACCCCCCGGGCCCGAACGGTCACGTCCGGGTTGCGCTGGAGCTTGAGACTGGGAGTATCCCGATCCGCGTACTGGAGGTAATTGAACCGTCTCACCTTGTACGGACAGTTGTTGGAACAATAGCGGGTTCCTACGCACCGATTGTACACCATGTCGTTCAAGCCCTCTTCGCTGTGCAAAGTGGCCCCGACCGGACAGACCAGCTCACAAGGAGCGTTTTCGCATTGCTGGCAGGGAACAGGCTGGTGGAGAATCTCGGGATCGTCCAGATCTCCCGCGTAATACCGATCAATGCGGATCCACGGCATCTCTCGGCCGTTGAGAACTTCCTCCTTGCCCACTATGGGAATGTTGTTCTCCGCCTGGCAGGCGACGGCACAGGCATTGCAACCGATGCAGGCGTTGAGATCGATGGCCATGCCCCAGGAGTTGCCTGTGGAGGACTGGAATTCGCCATTGTTGAAGAGCGTGAGAGAGGCAGGGGGCACATGGACCTCGTGCTGAGCGAATTCGGGATGATGCCGATAGTGCTCCATGTCGGCGTGCCTGACCAGGTGTCGGTCTTCCATGAGCTGGTGGTCCTGGGTGCAGGCGAGCGCATGCCGGTCGAAGGACATGACAACCTTCAGACCTGTTGCCCGCCACATGTTATCGGCCGTCCGCACCGCATTGGCATCGAATCCGATGCCTTGGCCCACCCGACCGGACTGGCGGCGACCGTATCCGAGCTGAACTGTTACGACTTCACGAGCCTGACCCGGGACGATCCACACAGGCGCTTTCACGGATCTTCCAGCGTGACTCAGTTCGACCACTTGCTCGTTCTTGAGACCCAGTCTCTGGGCCGTCTCCGGGCTCACCAGAGCGGCGTTATCCCAGGTCAACTTGGTCACTGGCTTGGGGGTCTCCTGGAGCCAGCCGTTGTTGACGAAGCGGCCATCCCATATCAGGGGATCGGGACGCAGGGCGAGTTCCATCTGCTCTTCACCGGCGGGTTGGGCGAATCCCGTCGGGATTCTGATTGGAGTACGCAAGCTCACCCGGCGTGGGTAGAAGGCCATATCGGCGAGCACGCCATCGTGGAGAGCCCGAACCCAGAACTCCTCGAAATCCGCGGCGAAGGTCTCTTGTCGCCAGAACTCCCTGAGAAGGTCTCTGATCCCAGACCCGGCCTGGCCGATCATGGCCCCGACCAACTCGTGGGCGGACTTGCTGTTGTAGAGAGGCTGGATCAGCGGCTGCACTATCGCGGCAGTGCTGTCATACGCGCGGATGTCACTCCACGATTCCAGGTAGTGAGACTCAGGCACGTGCCAGTGGCACAACTCTGAGGTCTCGTCCTCGAAAGGACTCAACTGGGCCCGGAACCCCACATGGCCCAGGGCTTCGGCAAAGTCGAGGTCAGCCGGTGCGTTGAAGACGGGATTGCCACCCACGATGATGAGGACTTCCACCTCATCGGCCTTCATGGACGCCACCAGTTCCCGGATGGATTCGGATTCGTCCACGGGTTCCACTTCCAGCGGATCCGTATAATAGACTGTCGTACCAACGCTGCCGAGGGAGTCGTTGATGGCATGGGCCAGAGCGTGCAGGACGGGAGCCTGGTAGTCGCCGGCGATGACGAGGCCGGAGCTGCCTGCCTTGCGCAGATCCCGCGCCAGTGCCGCAAGCCATCCAGTGCGGTCGTCGAAAGGCGGGATCTCTCCTTCGGCGCGGAATTTAACTCCCAATTGCCCAGCCAAAGCCAAGGCGAAGGCCTCGATGGCGCCGCTGTCCAGAGCGACACGGTGATCGGCCATACTCCCCGTCGCGGAAGGGGATGTCTCGGCGACGTAAAGCCGATTGAACTCATCCCCCTTTCCATCGCGAGGTCGCCGCCGTGATGCAAAATCGCGGGCATAGCGCACACTGCCGGGGCCGCTGTAGAGGAAGTCGGCGTCTAATGAGAGAATGACATCTGCCTTGGCGATATCGAAATAGGTATTGACGGGCTCACCGAAAGCCAGCGTTGAACCGTTTCGGACATTATCCCGGTTGGCAGGCTCGAACTGATGCCAGTGAGCCTCTGGGAACTCTTCCAGGACGAAGCCCAGCTGCTGTCCGAGCGTGGGTGAGCCTACTGTTTCGGTGAGGATTCGCAGTCCTGCTCCATTCTTCAGCCGCTGGAAAGAGAGCTCCTTGTCGAGACTCTGCAGGAAGCTGCTCCAGGTGCCTATCCGACCCGCGTTCTTGACCGCGGTGGCGCGGTCGGGATCGTACAAGTCGAGGATGGAGGCCTGGGTGATGGCGTCGGTGCCGCCCAGACTGGAGGGATGCCCGGGGTTGCCCTCAATCTTCGTGGGCCGCCCCATGTGGCTCTCCACCAGAATGCCCGTGCCGATGCCGCCCACAGGCATCGCGGTGGCGTAGAACAGTGGCCTGCCCGGAATCAGGTTCTCCGGTGCCCTTACCCAGGGAACGATCTTCTCCTCAGGTTGGATGGTACAGTTCGTGAGGCCGCCAAATGCCAGCGACGCACCCATGAGCCTCAGAAAGTTGCGCCGACTCACCCCGTCGGTCCACTCGGAGGCGCTCTCCGGGAATTCCCTGTGGAGCAATTCCTCGAATTCCTCGGTTTCAGCCAACTCCTCCAGGCTGCGCCAGTAGTCCCGGCCACCACCCTCAGCGAGGCGAGCGCGCAGATCGTTCATGTCCAGCTGTTTGCGGGTAACGGATGCTTCGGTCATAGATGGCACACTGAGCAATCGGTGAGCTGGGACGTCTGAACGCCGTACTGCTGGACCAGTTTCATGCCCGCCGCCTCTTGATCGAGGGGATAGGTCCAGGCCATGTTGAAGACCTCCTCCCGGGGCCGAATGAACAGTTCAGGGGCCCGATGACAATCCAGACACCACTCCATGTTCAGTGTCTGCGCTTTCATGGCTAGGGGCATGCGGTCTACACGACCGTGACAGGTCTCGCACCCGATGCCCTTGTTGATGTGTATGTCGTGCTTGAAGTAGACAAAATCCGGCAAGTCGTGGATGCGCGTCCACTGCAAGGAGGTGTTATCTCGGAAGCTCGCCCTCACCGGCTCGAGCATAGATGCTTCGGTCCAAATTTGGGAGTGACAGGTCATACAGGTCTCCGTCGGTGGGATACCGGCAAACGCTGTTTCCTCCACCGTCGTGTGGCAATAGCGGCAGTCGATACCCATGCCAGTTACGTGGTGTTTATGGCTGAAGGGCACAGGTTGATCCTTGGGCATGCCCACGTGACTGACATAGTCCAGCCGATTGATGTTGAGGAGAATGGTCAGCAGCAGTCCGGGGACAACGACCGCGCCAATGATGGTTACATTGGCAAACCAATTGATGCTGCGGCGGAATATCTGCGGCGGCATACGCTGTTTTCGGAGTGGCTTGGGGGCCGCTATAGGTGGAAGGCGACCACCAAACTACATGTGAAGGGGGTGGTGGTACAGCCGGAAAATGAAGTATAGTAAAGTATGCTACATCGGGCAAAGTCAACATCAAGGATTCCGTGCATCCAGGCCAGGTCGCCAGGGCAGCGGCCTTGACTGCGCAAAATTCCTCACTTTATAATTGAATCCCCATTACACGCACACCAATCAAACCGGCGCTTCTCGTCTGAAATCAGCCGCAAACTTCGCGCGAGTGCCGGCGCCGCAGCAGTTGGCGACCCCAAGCGGATACCTCATGCCGGATCGCCGTGGCGATCTGCTCCCTACCCGGAGTTCACATGTCACCTACCGGTGTCGTCAAGTTCTACAGCGAAAAACGGGGGTACGGTTTTATCGATTGGGAAGGTGAGGATGCGTTCGTTCATTTCAGCGAAATCGAAGAGGAGTCTGCACAGGTCTTGGCGGCCGGGGACGAGATCGAATTCGAAGTCCAGGAAGGCCCAAGGGGGCCGGTCGCAGTGAACGTGAAGAGGAGGACGTAGGACGCCGATTCAGCTGGGGTGCCACACGCGGCGCAGATCGGTCCCGTAGTTCAACGGATAGAACGGAGGATTCCTAATCCTCAAATCTGGGTTCGATTCCCGGCGGGACCACCACACACTGTTGGCTGGCGCAACGGTTGCGGTTTCACCGTATCTGGAGGGTGTCCGCAGCGGCAAACGGTGCTGCAATCAATCGGTATAAGTAATTGTGGTTCAAGGAGATTGCAGTATGGAGTTGATGCCGTTAAGTTTCCTTTCACTATCCCATCTGTTCACCACCCTATCTAATGTAGAGAGTCTCCCTAATGTAGAGAGTCTCCAAAACCCTTGGGGAGTCGGCGGGTTTCGCGAGGCCAGAGGGTGGTTGGTTTCGCGATTCCTCCGGGACAGCGTCGGAGCCCATTGATAGCCGTCCGGCGATCGAGCCTCAGCCATGACAGAACAAATCGACATACCGCCAGAGGGGGATGAAGACGCCCCGGACGCGAATGCTGAGCCGAAAGCCATTCCAGCGGAGGAATTGGAACGGATGCTCAACAGACATCGGGAATGGCTTGAATCAAAAGGTGAGGACGGCGAGAAGGCCGACTTCCACCGCGCCTTCCTCCAGGATGCCTACTTCCAGGGAGCCGATCTGCGCGGTGCCAACTTCAGCCAGGCGAGTCTGCACGGAGCCGAGCTTCAGAATGCAAATCTCTATCGTGCTGACCTTACCCAAGCAAACCTCCAGCATGCCAGTCTGCAGCAATCCAACCTGCGCGAGGCCAACATGGAGGGAGCACACCTAATACAGGCGAATCTCCAGGGCGCCGATCTGCGCAAAGCCAACCTGCAGCGTGCCGATCTACGAGACGCTGACTTGCTGGAAAGCAGGCTCCAAGGGGCCGACCTGGAGGGAGCATATTGCAAGGGTGCCAACCTGTTTTTGGCGGACCTTCGCAGAGCCAACTGCAAAGAAATCAACCTACAGGACGTGGACTTGCAGGGCGGAGATCTCAGCGACGCAGACCTTTCCAGTGCCCAGGTGCAGGATGCGCGTTTGGCCGGGGTCGAAATGAAGGGTACTCAACTGCAGGCGGCTGACTTTCTGGACGCCCTTGGCCTCACGCGACAACAAACTGACGAAGCCGAAACCGACGACCAGACGCGGTTTCCCAGTTATCTGGGCGACGGCGATTGAGCTTGTGCCTTCTCAGACATTCGGGTGCTCTCCCTCGCTGCGGGCGATGATGGCGGCACCTGTAGAGTCACTCCAAACATTGACCGTGGTCCGGCACATATCCAGTACCCGGTCTACGGCCAGGATCAGGCCTACACCTTCCAGTGGCAGGCCCAGGGCCGTAAGGATAACGGAGATCATTACCAGTCCAGCCATGGGGATGCCCGCCGCTCCTATGGAGGCCAACAGCGCTGTGACCACGAGGATGACCTGCTGGATGATGGTCAACTCGATGCCATAGGCCTGAGCGATGAACATGGCGGCGACGCATTCGTACAGGGCAGTGCCGTCCATATTGATGGTCGCCCCCAGCGGTGCCACGAAGCTGGTGACCCGGTTGGAGATGCCGGCCCGTTTTTCCAGGCTGTTCATGGTCAGGGGTAGCGTTGCCGAAGAAGAAGAGGTGGAAAAAGCTGTCAGCAAGGCCGGAGACATGGCCTGTGCATGCCGCTTGGGCGAACAACGGCCGATCACGTACAGCAGTGCGGGTAGGGTGATGCAGGCGTGAATGAGCAAGCCGGCAAGCACGGTCAAAGCGTAGAGCCCTAACCCCTTAAACGCCTCCAGTCCGGTGGTGGCGACTGTTGTGGCCACGAGGGCGAAGATACCGATCGGGGCGAAGGCCAGAACGAAGCGTGTCAGACGCATGACCACTTCGAAGACGGCCTCGAAGAACCCGACCAAGCGGTCCCGATGTGGCGTGTCCGCGCGGGAGATGAAAACGCCGAACAGCAGGCAGAAGAAGATGATCTGCAGCATGTGCCCCTCGGCCATGGCCTCGAAGAAGTTGCTCGGGACCAGATCGAGCAGGAGACGCTGGGCGGCGGAGAAGGGAGAATCGCCGAACTTCTCAAGAGATGAAGCAAGTCTCTCGTCAGGGCGCTCCAGCAGTCCCAGGGCGACGCCATCTCCGGGTCGTACGATGTTGGCCAGAAACAATCCGGTGACTATGGCGAAGAGGCTGGTGCACAGATAGTATCCGAAGGTCTTCGCACCGATGCGGCCCATGGCCCCCGAAGCACCAATGCCGGCCATGCCGCAGATGATAGAAGAGGCAATCAGTGGCACGATGATCATCTTCAGACCTTTGAGAAACAGGTCTCCGAGAAACTTCAGGTGCAGGACCGATTCCCCGGCACCCAGGCCGGCCAGAACACCAGCCACCAGGGCCACGGCGATTTGCCAATGCAGCGGTATGCGTTTCATCATCAACTCGATCTCAAGAGGTCGATTGTGAAGTGAGTTTCATGTGTTGGCAGCTAACTTAGACCAGCGATCTCAGGACAGCAATGCTACAACTATATGACACCGCCACACGGGAGAAGACGGCATTCCAGCCGCTGGAGCAGGGGCGGGTGCGGATCTATACCTGCGGTCCAACCATCTGGGATCATGCCCACATCGGAAACTTCCGCAGCTTCCTCTTCGCTGACGTGCTCAAGCGTTACCTGCGCTATTGCGGCTACGAGGTTTATCACGTGATGAATCTCACCGATGTGGATGACCGCATCGTCCAGCGGGTGGGGCAGGAGGGTATGTCCCTGGAGGAGTACACCGAGCGTTACGCGCAAGCATTCTTCCAGGACGCCGAGGCACTCAACCTTGAGCCCGCCGATGTCTACCCACGTCCAAGCGGGCACATCCACGAGATGATCGAGTTGATCTCGACGCTCATCCAACGGGGTGTCGCCTATGAGCGCGATGGGTCTGTGTACTACTCGATTTCCGCTTTTACCGAGTACGGAGAATTTGCCCGCCTGGACATGGCTGGGATGAGGGACGGAGCGCGTGTCGACACCGATAAGTACGACAAGGATGACGCCAGAGACTTCGTGTTGTGGAAAGCATGGACGGAAGCCGATGGCGATGTCTGCTGGGAATCTCCCTATGGCCGTGGCCGTCCGGGATGGCACTTGGAATGCTCTGCCATGTCGATGAAATACCTCGGGCAGGTGTTCGACATCCACACCGGTGGCGTGGATCTGATATTTCCCCATCACCAGAACGAGATCGCCCAAAGCCAGGGGGCTACGGGGAAACCGTTCGTCTGTCGCTGGATGCACAACGAGTTCGTCAACATCGATGGGGTTGGAATGTCGAAGAGTGAGGGTAACAACCTGCGCCTAAGCGATATCGGAGATCGCGATGAAATAGAGGCGTTCCGCTATTTTGCGGTCACCGCTCACTACCGTTCGACCCTCAACTTCACGCCGGCGGCACTCGCCGCCAGCAAGAGTGCCCTGAGTCGCTTGCGTCGGCTGCGAGACCGGCTGCGCCAAGGCCTTTCAGTGTCCAGCACGGCGGACTCGGGGAACCCCCAGACGGATAATCAAACCTGGATGGAGATGATCGTTCAGGCTCGCTCAGGTTTCCGCGAAGGTATGGATGACGACCTCAACGTGCCCAAAGGCATGGCTGCCGTCTTCGGGTTCGTCAACGAGGCTGAGCGGCGATTCACGACAACGGGCGTCGATGTCACTGCAGCCAAAAGTGGCCTGGGGTTCCTCGAGGAGATCGAGTCGGTGCTCGGTCTCTTCCACGGCCGAGATGGTGAGGGAGCAACCGAACCGCAGGCATTGACTCCAGAATTGGAGCAGCTATTGCGACAGCGGGACGAGGCACGACGCTCTAAAGACTGGAGTGAGGCTGACAGGCTTCGGGATGAGCTGGCCGCGGCCGGGATCGAAGTGAGAGACTCTCCAGAGGGCAGTAAGTGGGCCTGGAAATAGTAGAGAACTCTTTCCAGGACAACCACCTAAGGCATAGCGCTTCACTTGACAATCTAGGAATTTCAGGGCTTTTTTGAGGGATACTGTTTTCCATCTACCGCTGATGTCAAAAACCGCAAATCAAAATCTATCCGCGTCCGACGCTGCCGGACCTTTGCCGCAGAATGTGTGCAAGGAGATCTGGGCGCGCATAACGGACAGGCTGAAAGACGGCGAGCCATTGTTGACCAATGGCGATTTCGTCGAGGCCGCCGAGCAAGTTTACTCCGATGTGACCGCATCAGAGGTATCTGACACCACACGTTTACAGATACGCCACATGGTGGAGGCCGTGAACCGGTCCCGTCCCGATACCTACCTGGCCAAGGGCTTTCAGAACAAGATCAACAGCGCCTTCGAGGAAGGGGTGAAACGGTTGAACTGGGATCTGGCCAAGATCCAGGAAAAGGGAGCGCAATCGTTGCGTCGGTTCAGTCAACGGGAGGAGGTACGGGATTTCCTCGATGAGGTGAATCTGTCGACTGACAACATCGACGTGCTTTCCGGCGTCAAGCAGATGGTCGATCAGATCAGCGGGCCGCGAGAGGAAAAACCAGCTGCCCCCGAACAGCAGGCCGAAATACAACCCGTTGTCTCTGAGCCACTCATCCCGGAGCCCCCACAAGAGGCGCCCACCCCGGCTGCCAAGAGCCCGGAAGACGAAGCCGTAGATGAGGCGGTCGCCAGCGGTGAGGTGGATGGGGCCGAGGCCAAGCAGCGCGTACAGCAGCAGGAAAAGCGACGCTCCGAACTGGAAGAGCGGGAGCTGGAGAAGGTCCCGAAGAATCTGGACTCCCTCGTGGATCAGGGTGTCGTGACCGAGACTGAAGCCGATCAGATAAAGCAATTGCGAGAGATCGATGAGCGCGTCAAGAAGGGGGAGATCGACGAAAAAGAGGCCACCAGCATCCGCAACAGCATTCTCACGGGCGAGACCCGGGACAAGCTGGAACGCAAGGTCAGGGAAGCGGTCGCTGATTCCGTGCGCTATCTCCAGGTCTTTGAATCAATGCAGAAGATTGATCCCAGCTACCATGACGCGCTGACCTTCCTGATCGAGCACAAGCAGGCCGTGATCGCCCAGGGCGATACGGATCTGAGCGCGACGCTGAAGGCGCTTATGGAAGATGTCGAGATGTTGGATCGCTGTATCGACATCATGGAGCGCAAAGACCAGGAGCTTCGCATGATCTCGGTGCGTCTACATCCGTACAACTCAATCATGGGGCGCGGCCTCGAACGTATTGGCAACATGATCATCGACGAGACCTTCATCGAGGATCTGGACAAACTCGATTCTGATGGCATGTCAGAACGCCTCAACTCTTCAGATCAACTGAAGAGAGTGAGGCCGGCGGCCGACATGCGCTGTATGATCTCCCTCGTCGACCACGTAGCCAAGAAGACACCCTTTCGCAAAGAATTGCGTCTACTACGCATTGCCAGAACCGTCGAGGAATTCTATCAGGGCACTTCGGATATGAAGGAGGCCCGTCACCAGGCAGAGAATTTTCTCAACCGGCGCATGAGGCGATTGTTTCCGGACATGACCTCCGACGAGGCCGCCGAACTGAAGCAACGCAGTACAGTGATGATGGACCAGATTGAGGATCGCATCCGCGATGAGCGGCAGGCTCAGACCAAGGAAGCTCGCGAGAAGAAGGAAACCGCGGCGGCGACAGAAAAGCCAGCGTCTGGTGATGGCGACGAGATGGAGCTGTCAGAAGAAGAAATCCAGAAGGGTGTTCAGATCGGCCGTGTCGAAATGCGGGTGGCTGGCAGCACGCGGCGAATACCTCAGAAGATCATGCCGGATCCGGATGATCCAACGCTGTTTGTCATCGTTTCGCGCGACCCGGAGACCCAGGAACTGGTGCCCGCCAAGAAGAGGGGGCAGAAGAGGCACATCGAGAGGAATCGCGAGGGCGCCTGGATAGAAACCAAGGGCTGACCTGGTGGCAGGCGCTCCAGCCTCCGCAGCATCAATTCAGCAACAGGCAGATTGCGCTCGCAACCACCTGACATTGCTCTCCTCGTTCTGTGACGTCCTTTCACCCACGGTTCGTTCCAACCTCGACAAGCTGTTCGAGTCCATCCTGCAGCAGAGTGAGCTGATCTCAGCGAATCATGGATCCGTTCCTGCTGTTCCCGAGCGCCTATATCAAGACCTCCTGTTGCAGGTCCTGGCTGAGCAACCTCTGATAGCATGCAATCACCGGGGTGTTGGGCATCTGCAGGAGTACATTCTCAGACGCCTGTTCATCAGTGAGCACCCGTTCATGGTGCTTGCGGCCTCAAGTCCGCATGGTGAGATGACCGCAGCAACGGTGCGCGCGATGGAGCGGGATCTCAACAGCCTGATGGTACTGGCACGATGTGACATCGGCGGTTGGCTCGAGACCCTGGGCGCATCTTCGTTGCAGGATATCGATAACGGAACTGTGGCGAATACAGCAGAAGATCGAACGGCATGGGATCTTGAGGTCGTCCACGATGAACTCATCGCGTTGTTCTCGCGGTCCGATCAGTGGTCGTCACTCACTTCCCGATTGGCTGATCTGGCATTCAGCCATGGAACGGGAAGACTCCAGGGGAATCCAGCGCTGCGCGTCAAAGCAACCGGTGCCGGACTGATGCTACGGCCGATCGCCGATTTCGCTGCGTTTGACTCGAAGTGGCTCGAAGGGAATAGCAGCCGCATCGACATCGTTGAAGAGAACACGCTGAACTTTCTCGATGGCTTTCGCGCCCACAACACGCTGATTTTCGGTCCGCGCGGATGCGGTAAATCGTCCCTAATCAGGGGTCTGATAACTAAATACTACGCCCGCGGCTTGCGTGGTCTGGAACTGGGGGAAGATTGCTACGGTCGCTTCGATGAGCTCTTCGAGGTAGTCCGGAGACTACCTCAGCATTTCATTGCCGTACTCGACAACTTGAGCTGGGATCCCCATGATGCCAGCTTTAGACAGATCGGAACCGCTCTCGATGGTGGTCTGGAGTGTGTTCCCGACAACCTGATCTTCTATGCAACGTCCAACTTCAAAGACCTCGTCGATAGGGAGGGAAGACATCCCACAGCGCCCCCCCTTTACAGGTCGACGGCGTGACAGCGTCCGACTCAGGGGTGGCTTCTTACGACTCGCAACAGTTTGAACGCCTCGATTCAGCTAGGGCAGTGGATGACCGATTCGGCCTCAAGGTGTTTCTGGATTTGCCGAGGAAGTCGGAGTACGAGCATATGATGCTTTCCTACGCCAGGCGCGCTGGTATCGAAGTGGACGAGGAGCAGTTACTGGCCAGATTCAATGTATGGTGCCGGCGGCACGGTCACGATCTCATCGGTGGCCGTACCGCTCGCGATTTCATTCGAGCCTACTATCCGGAGTACTCACGAACCGCCCAGTCGCAACGCGGGTCCACGTCTGTCACTGCGGATTCTACCTGACCCGGGATGTCGCCTTGGATGCTCGGAAAAATCCAGACCTGCGCACAGAAGGCCGTCCCCGATTGACGGACGAGGATCTGCAGGACCTTCGCGAGCTGACGGAATCGCAATCGCCGAGATCGTTGCGCCGGTACCTGGACTATGGGAAGCGCCTGCGCTCAGGCACTGGCCTGGATGAATTGAACCAGTGGCTCGGCAAAATTCTGTTGGATGACGGTTCCGTTTACGGCTTGGGGGAACGCTCACTGGCTTTCGAAATCGCCGCCTGCGAACGCATCAGGGGCATGTGGCAACGGCTGGAGGGCATTGCGCCGGAAGTGATCACCATAGGCGGTCCCGTCGACAAGATGGGCATCTATCGTCGGCTGCTCGATTCTGGCACTCCTCCAGCACGCCGCTCCGCGTTGCTGAATATCATGCGCGAGCGATACAAGAACACGTGGTCCTGGTTGCGCGATTGCTCACTGATGGCTCCCACGGATGGTGAGATCAGCAGCGGAGAGCACCTTCTCGATCGATTTCTACAGGCACTCGACGGAATTGATCCTATTGATGAGGGGACACCTTCGTCAGCGGAGTTGGAAAGGTTGAGGGATGTTGCCCGGCGTCAGGAGGAGAGCCTCAAGACCCTAGGTGAAGAACTGGAGGTCGCCGAAGACCGCGCGACGCGGGCTCATCAACGAGCGAAGAGCTTCGAATCTGAGTCGAAGCAGATGCGCCGGCAGCTGCGAGAGGAGCGAGAAAACGGCGAGAAACTCAGGCAGGAGCGCAGCAGGCGAATCAAGGTCGAACGCGAAAGCAGGGATTCGATCAACGAGCTGCAGCGACTTCGGTCCGAGTACGTAAAGTTGGACGAGCGCCTACGGGAAATGGCACACCGGGCGGCCGCGGCCGAAGCCCGCCGTGGGGCCGGGAGTGCTACCCCGTTGAGAATCGATCTTACCCCACTCAGGAATCTGGCTGCAGCTCAGCTTCTCGGGCTTGGAGGGCCGCCGGGAGCCGGGGAACTCAACCGGGCCAGACGCCAGTTCGCTGCCGCATTGCATTCGGACCGCGTAGGTCAGCTTCCAAGCTGGGTGGGGGAGCTGTTCGACGAGTTGATGGGTATCGTGAACGAGACCTGCGACCGCTCGGTAACGCCTCCCGGAGCCGGACCGCCACCACGCAGATCTTGACAGCATTCAAGCCAAGATCCGCTTGAACCACACCAAGCAGGGCCCGCCTCAAAGAGAGGCAGGCCCAGTTTTCCTTCAACAGCGTTCTCGCCACTCCAGAGCTGACTGGCGAGTGTGGCGGGTGCTGAAATCGTCCCTATGCCGCCCGTCCCATCATTTGGTCGAGTCGACGTGATATCTGCGAGAGCGAAAGCCCCTCCTGCACACGCATTTCGTGGATCAGATGTTTGAGCAGGATCACTTCAGCCATGTCATATAGATCCTTATTGCCGTGACAATCTGCTACCTTGAGTAGTCCTTTTGACTTGTACTCGCGCATCTGGTGGATGGATTTACCGAATAGCTTGGCAGCTTCCTCGATGCCAACCAGCTTCGTTTTTCTCCCTGCCATGGATAAAGACCTCCTTGTCTTTATGACATGTGAAGAGTTAATACTATTTCATATCTAATGTTATCGGCTTCATGCTCCTCAACTTGAGGCAAAGCTCGAGAAAAGGTAATGAACCAATATATGGCACTCAAAAAAAAGATGTAAGTCCCGGTTTTTAAGTCACTTAAAAGTTGTTGCATAAAGTTCAAGAAAGAGTGCTGTTCTGTCTACAAATAGACGTTATTCTCCGAGAGCTGGTCACCGGCCAATGATTCCCAGGTCGAAAAAACCGCAGAGAATGCGCTTTTTGCATATTTTTGTGATGAAAATCATTGTCATTCCCGGCACAGAATCATTACTTAGGTCTCGCGCCAGTTGCCTCGTTCACATGGATATTGCGCAGCTTCCGCTGTTAGCGTCGAGGGTATGTACTTCCAAATGCGTCAAAGGAGACCGGAAATGACCTATAGAATGAAACTACTGCTAACCTTGCTCGGTCTGAGCCTGACACAGATGACCGTGCCGACGGATCTGTCCGCCCAATCGATGGACAGAGACCGTGAGAGACAGGAGTGGGAAAGCGACCAGGACAGGCGACGTGCAGAGGAAGGAGAGCATTTCGACGAGGCGGCCTACGAATTTGAGAAATCACAGATGGCTCGGCGTCAGGAACTGGAAGAACGGCGAGTACTCCTTGAAGATCAGATCCACGAAGCCTTTCGGGCTTTGGATCGGAGAGGGCTCCCTGGCATGATATATGACCAGGAGAGCCAGGCCATCGAGCGCCAACACCATCTGCAAATGGAGGAGATAGAGGCAGCCCTTCACGCTCTGGATGAAGAGGCTCACCAGTATTGGCTCAACCGTCAGCGCACAGAGACGGAACGCCACATGCGTGAGTGGGAGGAGGAGCAGGAACGTCGCCGTCAGGAAGAAGGTGAGCATTTTGACGAACAGGCCTATGAGTTCGAGAAGGGTCAAATGGAGCGCCGTCGTGAACTGGAGGAGCGCCGGACAGCGCTGGATGAGGAGATCCATGAGGCCTATCGCGCCCTCGACGAGCGATATGAGCAGGAACGGGAGGAGCTGCAACGTCGTGAGCGCGAACAGCGTGACGAACTGGAGGCACAGTTCCGCGAGCTCGATGAAGCCAATCAGCATTATTGGACTGACAGGCAGCGCTCCGATATGGATCGTCAGGCGCAGGAGTGGGACGCTGAGCAGGAGCGCCGTCGCGAGGACGAGGGTGAGTATTTCGACGAAGAAGCCCACGAGTTCGAGAGGGCTCAGATGGCCCGTCGGCAGGAGTTGGAGGGGCGCCGGATTCAGTTTGAAGAGCAGCTGAACGAAGCGTTCAAGGAGCTGGCAGAACAGAGGCTTTTAGGAGATGAATTTGACGCCGAGCGCACGGAGATCGAGCGCCGGCACGAAGCTCAGATGGACGAGCTGCAGGCCCAGTTCCGGGCCTTGGATGATGAGATGCAGCAGTATTGGGCCAACCGGCAGCGTATGGAGCAGGAGCGTCACCAGCAAGAATGGGAGGCCGATCAACAACGGCGGCGCGAGGAAGAGGGGGAGCACTTCGACGAGCAGGCCTATGAGTTCGAAAAGGCACAGATGGCACGCCGGCAGCAGCTGGATGAGCGCCGCATGCGCCTCGAGGAGGAGATTCACGAGGCCTTTCGAGCCCTGGACGACAGGGACATCCCGGGCCCGCAGCACGATCGCGAGCGTGAGGCAATCGAGCGCCGGCACGAAACACAGATGGAAGCATTAAAGGCTGAGTATCGGGCTCTGGATGACGAGACCCACGAATACTGGACCAACAGGCAGCGCTCGGAGCAAGAACGGCACCATAATGAATGAGAGCAGGAGCAGGATCGCCGTCGTCAAGAAGAGGGTGAGCATTTCGACGAGGAAGCCTACGAGTTCGAGAGAGCCCAGATGGCACGCCGGCAACAGCTGGATGAACGTCGCATGCGTCTGGAGGAGCAGTTGCACGAGGCGTTCAAGGCGCTGAATGAGAAAGACCTGCCAGGGCCGATGTACGATGTGGAGCAGCGCTCGATTGAGCGTCGGCATGAGGAGCAGATGGAGGAACTGGAAGCGGAGTTCCGGGCTCTGGATGACGAGATGCAGCGGTATTGGGCCAACCGTCAGCGCTCAGAGATGGAAGGCCACATGAACGAGTGGGAGGACGAGCAGGAGCGTCGACGTGCAGAAGACGGAGAGCATTTCGACGAGGAGGGCTACCAGTTTGAGAAAGCCCACATGGCACGCAGACAGGAGTTGGAGGAGCGCCGCATGCGCCTGGAGGAACAGATGCATGAGGCTTTTCGCGCGATAGACGACATGGGCGTACCTCACGGCCCTGCCTCCGATCGGGCACGCCGCTCCATCGAACGCCGTTTCCAAGCTCAGCTGGAACAGCTGGAAGACGAGATCCGGGCCATGGAGGAGGAAATGGAGCGCTTCTGGGAAGACCGCCAGCACCAGGATGGTAACGGCGAGCATCCCGACGAATAGCTGGTTGCGCGAAGACGGCCCTGGGTGTCCGTACTCTTGGACGCCAGGGCCGTTCAGACCTACATTAAAAAGCCGGGCCATCGAACAGATGGCCCGGCTAATTTATTCTGCCAGTGCAAGTTATAGAATGGTGCCGAAGGAGGGACTCGAACCCACACGGGGATTAACCCCACTACGCCCTGAACGTAGCGCGTCTACCAATTTCGCCACTTCGGCAATTTCGCCACTTCGGCACGCTTGCTAAATTAAGGGAGAGCCCGTCACAGTCAAGGTGATGATGGGTTGCAAAAAGGTAAGGAAGGATGTCAAAATCGAGCGATTCCAACCCTGGGATCAAGGTTGTCGCGCAAAATCGCAAAGCCAGGCATGACTACGAGGTGCTTGATACCTACGAAGCGGGGCTTGTCCTGAGCGGAACCGAAGTAAAGTCGCTACGCACGGCCAAGCTCAATCTTCGGGATAGTTACGCTCGCGTTGACGGCGTCGAACTCTACCTTCACAACGTACATATCAGTCCATATCTCGCGGCGACTCATTTCAATCATGATCCAGACAGGCCGAAGAAGCTGCTCTTGCATCGCAGGGAGATCAGCAAACTAACTGAGCAGACCCAGCAAAAGGGACTGACCGTCGTCCCCTTGCGGGTTTACTTCAACGTTCGCGGATTTGCCAAGGTCGAGCTTGCCGTGGTTCGTGGAAAACGCGAGTACGATAAACGCCAGGATATCGCACGAAGAGATGCCGATCGAGCGATTCAACGCGCTTTGAAAGAGGTGGGGTGAGTGACCGCACAGGTTCAGGAACAGACTTCTGTATGTCCCAGTTGCCAAGGACGAGGAGTCGTGTTCGATCCAGAGGTTGCTATTGGACGCCACGGCACATTGAAGTTGTGCGCTTGCGTGCAAGAGTTGTGTCGCTGCGGCGGTCAGTCTCCTTTTCAGTACTGGGACGAGGAATCCCGTCGGCAATACTGTCCCTGCGCGGCCGCAAGGCGACAGCTCACTCGTCTGGGCCGGTTGTTCTCAGCCGCTGACTTGCCGAGTCGTTTCCGCTGGAAGTTCCGAGCAGATTTCTCCTGGTCAGCTCCCGGCGGTGGCTCTGGTCTCCGAGTGACGCGCAACGTGAAGCCCGTGCTTGACTATCTGGGCGCCGTTTTGGAAGACGGAGGGGACCCTCGTCGAGGGTATCTCCTGCATGGCCCCCCGGGGACGGGAAAGACGCTGCTGGCCTGTGTGATCCTCAATGAGCTGATCCTGCACCGAGGCCGCCCAGGCCGGTTCCTGAATCTGTCACGTAAATACTTCCAGCAATTGCGCGACACCTACTCGTCGGGCAGTGATCATTATGGGCGTACCTGGCAGATCATGCAGGAATTGTGCGACATGCCTTACCTGATACTCGATGACTTTGGTGTGCAACGTGGCACCGACTGGGAAACTGAAATGCTCTACGATCTGGTGGACGCCCGGTACGCGGACGAGCGCCTGACCGTGATCACGACGAACAAACCCGTTGCTGAAATTCAGCAGCTGTCCGAGGGCCGGATCCACTCCAGGTTATTGGAAATGTGCTACATGGTGGACATGGAGGGAGAAGACTACCGGATGTTCACCCAATCCGCTTGAGACTGGAGTAGGATGCCGACGACACGAGGAGACGGCAGGCTGCCTGACCAGCTACGTTCTGTTGAAATTACCCGTGGGTACCTGAATACGGTCCCCGGATCTGCCCTCCTCTGCATGGGCGATACCAAGGTATTGTGCACCGCCTCAATAGAGGACAGTGTGCCCGGCTTTCTAGTCGGCTCTGGCCAGGGGTGGTTGACGGCGGAGTATGGCATGCTTCCCGGGTCCTCTCCCAAGCGTATCCCGCGTGAGTCTTCAACCGGCAAAGTCAACAGCCGGGGCCGGGAGATTCAGCGCCTGATCGGACGCAGCCTGCGAGCGGCCTTGGACCTCAAACTGCTTGGAGAGCGCACGATTCATATCGATTGTGACGTGATTCAAGCTGACGGCGGCACCAGAACAGCGTCTGTAACTGGAGCGTATGTTGCTCTGGCAGATACAGTTAATGCTATTATATCAGATAGTAAACTAGTAAAAAGTCCTCTCCAACAAGCGATTGCTGCTGTAAGTGTCGGCATTCTTGAGGGTCGTGTTCTGCTGGATCTTTGCTACCGGGAGGATTCGCAAGCCGATACGGACATGAACGTCGTCATGACAGGCGACGGTAAATTGGTGGAAATCCAGGCCACTGCCGAAGGCCAGTCGTTCTCCCGGTCAGAGGCAGCACAGATGCTCGAGATGGCCTGGTCGGGGATCGAGAAGCTACTGGCGTTGCAATCCGAAGCCCTGGCGGCAACCCATTGAACTTCTTGAGGTTGACGCAGTTTGAGTGGGCGGATATTTCGGCTTGACAGTTTTTTTCGCCCCGGCTATTTTTAGTGCCTGATCGTGGTGTGAATTCATGCTCCGTTGATCATGGTGAGGTAGTAGCGCATCTTGAACTGGCGTCTTCGAACCCTCAACTCAGGACGGGCCCATGGCCGAGACAGCTAAGGCTTCTTTTTGGGACATGGAAGATTCCCTCGGTTGTTACCTTGGGGAAATCGCAAGCTCTAAACCTCTGTCGTCATCGGAAGAGGTGAATCTCGCACGCAAGATAAAAAAAGGGGACGAGTACGCCCGCAACCGACTCGTTGAGGCCAACCTGCGTTTTGTTGTCAGCGTTGCGAAGGAATATCAGAATCGCGGAGTGCCGCTGACGGATCTTATCAGTGCCGGCAACATGGGCTTGATAACGGCGGCTGAACGCTTCGATGAAAAGAAGGGGTTCAAGTTCATTTCCTACGCGGTATGGTGGATCCGGCAGGCGATCCTGCAGGCTCTGGCGGAGCAGTCCCGCACCGTCAGGTTACCGTTGAACAAGATCGGACTGCTCTACAAGATCTCGAAAGCCTCCCGCCTTCTTCAGCAAGAGCGTTCCGATGCACCCAAGCCCGAGGATATCGCCAAGGAGCTGGATGTTCCCGTGGAGGAGGTCAGAGAGACCTTACTGTGCGGACGTTCGATGCGCTCACTCGACGCCACCTTCAAGGAAGAAGAAGATCATAGCCTGCTCGATATTCTCGCCGACGACCGCCAGGAGTCACCTGAAAATCAGGTCATGCGTGGTTGTCTTCGTGGCCAGATCGACACGGCACTGGGCTCGCTTGTAGGCCGCGAAGCCGAAATCGTCAAGCTTTACTTCGGGCTGGATGGAGAGGAGCCCATGACGCTTGATCAGATCGGGGCTCGTTTTGGCTTAACACGAGAGCGCGTTCGTCAGATCAAGGAGAAAGCACTACATCGCCTGCGACACCCCAGTCGCTGCGACCAGTTGAGAACCTACAGTAAGGCCTGAATTCCCTCCCAGGTAAGCCTCTAAGCGTGTACTCCGGCGCCGAGGGGTGGTTTTGTACCTCCTCCTTCTCCCTGTCGCTTTTATTTATCAGGAGGCCTTTCCGTGCCCACCGATGCGATGGAAGATGAGCTGTTGCGTTCGATCGAGGAAGTAGACGCCAGAATTCAAAACTTGAGAAAGGAAGTGAGAGCAGTGCTTCGTTCTGCCCAACCGGACGGAGGGGCTGATCCCGCCGAGAGCAAGCAACCAATGTAGCAAGGCTCATTCACAGGCGAATCCGAAGAGGGGAGTGGCATTATTCGATGTCATTCCCCTTTTGTTGTGCGCCAAGAGCATACGACGTAGTTTTTCACTTGCTCGGTATGGCCCAGAAAAACAGACAGACGGGATGTTGATTTGAAGCTCTCACAGGAAGAGATCCAGCAAATTTGCCGCGCCTACGAGATCAAGTGCGCTGTGTGCTCGACCGCCAACAGCTTCTACCGGCTCAAGCGGGATATGGCGCGAGCGGCAAAAACGGATGGGGACGGTCACCCGATTACCTACAAGTGGGGGAAGCCGGGGTTCGACTCGGTCGATCCCAAAATGTTTTTCCTGGGAACGTGCTCCAAATGCGGATTCACGGGAGAGCTGGACGAAGCCGAGTACCGAACCTCTGGAGATGACGCGCAAACCTACAAGCGCAGTTTCAACGAGCCCGCCCTGCAGCAGATCAAGAACGCCAGCTCTTCCGGTAAAGGCATTACCCAATCGCTGTTGAAGCGGGTTGCCGAAGAGGATGAGCTCGGCAGCACGATCGCCAAGTTTCATCTCGCCATATTCAGCCAGTGCTGTCGCATGCGCATCGTCCCGGGCAACATTGCCCGATACTATCTGCGCCTCGGTTGGCTCTACCGCGATCAGGAGATGTTTTATCCGGACTCCTCGGTTGAATCGATCTCAGCCAGTCTGGCGAAAGCCAAGGGTCGTTGGAAGAAAGACCTCCCTGCGCACGAGGACTATCCGCGATCGCCCAGTGTGGTACTGAGCGAGGTCGAAGCGCTCAGACAAAGCCGTACCTATTTCGAACGCAACTACGAGACCCTGAAGGAAGCCAAGGCTGAAGACGAACTACGTCTGCGGTATCTCCTGGCCGAGATCGGGTTTCGCCTGTACACCCTTACGGATGATGCGGACGACCACAAGAAGGCGGCGACCTTCTTCAGTGGGACGATGCAGCAGTGTTTGAGTATCATCTCCGACAAGACCATCGTCGGTGGCGCAGTCAACCGGGCTCGCGAGATGTTGGAGAAGGCGGGCGAGCGCGGACGTGAGCTGCGCGCTTTACATAAGAGCCGCGGCGGAACAGAAGCTGCTGAAGACGGAGCCACCCCCGCACCGGCTAAGGGGAAGGGGACCAAGAAGAAGAAGAGCAAGAAGAACGGGAGCCCGGTGCCTGCCGATCAATCGGGGACCACCAAGGGCAAGCGCAAATCCTCCCCACCGGCAGCTGACAAGGGCACGGCCGCGGCGGCGGGTGAAAGCGAGGTAGAGGAAGGGACGGCTGCCGACAAGGACCAGGCCACCCGCAAGGTGTCGGTTCTGGAGGGTGAAGTCACCACCCTCAAAGAGCAGGTTAAGGAACTCGAAGCCGACAACAAGAAATGGCGACAATTGATCGGCAAGGATTCACTCACTGGCTTGCCGAATAAACTGACCTTTTTCCGGATCAACCTGCCAAAGATCCTGCGTGCACTGGTGCAATCCGGACCAATTTCCTGCATCGCTATCGGTCTGGACCACGTGTCGAAGGTAAACCGCGAGCACGGTTGGAACATCGGCGACCGGATGTTGAAGGAGTCTGGTAGAGGGCTTCGTCGGTTCCTGCAAGAAGGAGACGAGTTATATCGGCTGGACGGGGCTAATTTCGTCTTGACGGGTCAAATGGATAGCAATGCGGCACGGCAACGGGCAACCGAGATGAGGCGGACCCTCGGAACGGCAAACATCAAGGTAGACGATATGAGCCTGCCGCTGGCCTCCAGCCTGGGAGTCGTTACCGTCGAACGGAGGGTCGGCGAATCGGATACTGAGGCCGTGGACGCTGTGTACGATGCTCTCCTTGCCACACTCTACCGGGCCAAGGAAAAAGGCGGCAACACGGCGGAAGTTCACAATTCCACACGTTTCTAGTGAGACTCCGAACACCGCCAGAGCTGTTTTCGAAGGCCGCACAACCCCCCCTCGTGCCACGGGCGCCTGACCACAATACAGGGAGTGTATGATGGAGCCATGGGCTTCCGGGATATTCACGTCGGCCGGCGCCGGGCTCGGTGCTGGACTCGAGCAGGTGCGCCGACTCGGGGCGACAACCGTGCACCTGCATGCCCCTCATCGTGACCAACGAACTCCGGAGCAAGCTGAGACGCTCAAGCGTAATTTCGACGACTCAGGAATCAACATCACGGTGGTTTTCGTCGGCTTTGAGGACGACGACTACTCAAGTATTCGACGTGTCGAGGAATCGGTTGGACTGGTTCCCGAGCACACCCGGCAAGACAGGCTGCAGCAGACCCTGGAGATCGCGGATTTCGCTCACGCGCTTGGCGTTCCAGCCATCGGCATGCATCTGGGGGCGGTGCCGGGCGATCCCCAGGCCCTTCAGTTCGCACCGCTTGTGGAAGTGACGCGTGCAGTGTGTGATCGCTGCGGCAGAAACGGCCAGAGCTTCCACCTCGAAACCGGGCAGGAGACGGCAGCCGAATTGCTGGCATTCCTCGAGGCGGTTGACCGACCTAACCTGGCAGTCAACTTCGATCCGGCCAACATGATCCTCTATGATGCCGGAAACCCGCTCGAAGCCATGGACCTGCTGGGAACTTACATTCGCAGCGTGCACTGCAAGGATGCCCGGTACAAGAGAGAAGCCGGTCAGCCCTGGTATGAGGACTGCCCGCTGGGAGAGGGCGACGTCGACATAGAGGCGTTTCTGCGACGGCTCCATGCATTCGGATACACCGGCGCCCTGACCATCGAAAGGGAATACTCCCCGGACCAAGCCGGCGACCTCGAAGCCGCCCTCAAGCTGTTGCGGGACCTGCGCTCTGTCATTCTCGGAACGTGATGATGGTGCGTGGGACTGAAGGGACCTCTGCTAAACTGAAACCGAATTCGTCCGCGACGACTCCGTGGTACATGGTCCTGCGCCAGACCATCCGCTCCGCGTACCAGCATGAGTGTCCGGATGCAGCGGCTGCCATGGCTTTTGATTTTGTCTTCGCCCTGTTCCCTGGAATTCTCGTGGTGACCACCCTGCTCTCCGTACTCGACATCTCAGTTCAGGACTTCGCCGAACTGGTGACTGATCTGGGAATCGTCGTGCCCGGGCATCTGGGAGGCATAGTAACGGATAATGTTCAACACGTGTTGGAATCCTCCGAAAGTCTTTTCTTCATCGGCATTCTCGGCGTTGTGTGGCCGGCATCGGCCAGCATGTCGACGACGATGAATGCGCTCAATCGAGCGTATGAGACCGATGAATCCCGGTCGTTCTGGTCGAGACGAATCCTGTCGATTATTCTCATCCTGACGATGGGAATCGTCATGGTGTTTCTGTTCAACCTGATCGCCTTCAGTGAGCAGGTGGAACACTGGCTGCGTCTCAACTGGCACCTGTCGACGCAGATGCCCTCCCTGGCCAGTCTTGTCCGCCGCGCGGCAGGCATCGTCGGCGCGCTGGTCGTGGCGGCTGTCATCTACCGGATCGGTCCCAACGTGGACCAGCGCTGGGTGGATGTTCTTCCAGGCAGTTTCCTGTTCTTGCTCCTATGGTCACTTATCGCTGCCGGATTCGGTTACTTTATCGGGCAGAATTTGGGCTATTACAACTTTGTTCACGGACTTCTGTACGGTGTGATTCTGCTGCTTCTCTCGGCGTACCTGATCGCCTTTACCCTGCTGTTGGGTGGCGAACTGAACGCGAACCTAGTCAAATTGAAACTCAACAAGCGGGCACCCTGAACGTGGAAGGGATGTCCAACTCAAAGGAGACAAAGGCCATGTACAAGACCTTGCTCTCGCTCGCGGTTGTGGCGGTCGCTGTGGGAGGATGCGCGGAACCGCCGGATGAATTGACTCCCTACGTGACCCAGTTCGGGCCATTACAGAAGTACAATGAGCAGCTATCACGCTACCAGGTGTACCTGGGTAACCCAGGGCTCGAACGCCAGGCTCGTGATGTCAGAGAGATCATTCAGGCGTATAGGGAAGAATTGGACAAACTGGGTAGTCCCGACGACAAGTTCATCAAGGCGACGCACAACGCCCTTGGGAGAGCGCTCGACCGCGGTTTGAAGCAGATCGTCGAACCCGATTTCCCAACATTTACTGTCAGTGCCAGCAAACAGATTCGTACCATTCGCCGATCCGTTGAAGACCATTTTGAGAACCTGGAGAAGCTGTGGACGCAAGCCGGCAAGACTGAGCCCTTCCCACTGAAGTGGCCCTCGTCTGGTGATTGACCCGGTGCACAGGAGATAAGCTTCTATGCTCAAGGTCGCGCTTGCCATTCTGTTTGGTACCTTGTGTTTTCAACTCGCGCGCTCGCTGGGCTGGCGACGTGACCAGAAGGCGCGCAGGCGCTCGGGCCCCTTCGTGAAGAAGAAGAAGGTCATCGATGCAGATTTCGAGGATGTCGATTGAGCAAACGCGGTAAGGGCCGCAAGCCCGGCTGGGAGGATCTGCGCGCGCAGATTGAGGATGAGAGTGATCCGGCCGGATATTATCTCCTTCATGGGGCCGAGGAGTTTGGACGGAACCGTGCCGTGCGCTGGCTGTTCGAGCGTTTGGCACCCACCGCAGCGCGCGAGTTCAACGTGGAAACCTTCCACGCCGACAGCCTCGAAGTCGAGCGCCTGCTCGACGCCTACCGTGCCTACCCGGTGATGGCGGATAGGCGCGTATTGACGCTCAAGGGTTGTGAACGGTTGTCTGCTGATCAGTGTCGGGCGCTGGAACCGATTGTCAGCGATCCGGTCGACTCCACGATCGTTATCGCCACCGGAGAAAAGGTCGATGCAAGACGGCGGCTGTTCAAACAGATGGCTGCCTTGGGGCAGGGAGTGGAATTCCCCGCACTCTACGACAACGAAGTCCCTGCCTGGATAACGCGCCACTGCCGTGAAGAGGGGATCGCCATCGAACCCGAGGGGGCGGATGTATTGCGAATCTATGTCGGTCCCCACCCTCGCGAACTCGCCAGTGAAATCGACAAACTCGCTCTGTACGTGGGTGTGGGGAACCCCATCACCCGAGATTCTGTTATCGCCCTGGCCAGCAGTTCCGGAGAAGCCAGTATCTTTGGGCTTACCGACGCGATTGCTGTTGGTGACAGAAAGAAGGCCTCTTCCCTTCTGCAGACGCTTCTGAATCAGGGCGAAGAGCCCATTCGGATCGTGGCCATGATCAATCGTCACCTCAATCTGCTGCTGAAAACAGCTGCCCTCGAGGCTCAGGGGTTGCCAGCGGCAGAACTGAGTCGCCGATTGGGTGTTTCGCCTTACTTCCTGCGCACCTACCGATCGCAGGCAGGCCGGGCGAATTCACGTGAACTCTGGAAGGGGCTTGAGGCTTTGTCTGAAGCCGATCTCAACCTCAAGTCACACAGCCGAAGACACAGCGGTTTGATCATGGACCTGTGCCTGAGTCGTGTACAAATCGGCACTCCTCCGGCGAATTGACCACCCTCGCTTCCTGAGGGTTGACATGGTTTCTGCAGAAAGTTATATTGACAAATCGCATAACATGCTGTTAATTTGCCACTTATAATGCGTTCCCCAGCGCCGCGAGGATTGAATGAGCGAACCAATAGCTTTGACGGATGACAATTTCTCTGAAGAGGTACTACAATCAGATCAACCGGTACTGGTAGATTTCTGGGCAGCCTGGTGCGGACCATGCAGGATGGTCGCCCCGATTGTTGAGGAGCTAGCGGGGGAGTACGACGGTCGCGCCAAGGTGTGTAAACTCGACGTCGACGCGGCGCAAAAAACCGCTGGTGAGTTTGGTATCCGCAGTATTCCGACCCTGCTGATTTTCAAAGAGGGCAAGGTCGCTGACCAGGTGATCGGTGCCGTTCCCAAGACGCAGATCACCGAAAAGCTGGATGCCGTGCTCACCAACTGAACGCGTTTTTCCCGATGTCAGGCACGTTGCGACATCTGACAACAATGTTCCAAACGGCATGCTCCAAACGGCGCCTCTTTTTGAGTGCGCCGTTTTTTTTGGTGTCGGAATCAGTACACCACTTCACTCAGAGCGGTGACGTCCCTAAATTGGGACGGTCGATGTTTCGTGCACGGTGCACGAGCGCACCTTTGGTGCGCTGCGCTGTAGATCAGTAAACGACACTCGGGATACTCATGGCAGACGATCCTTTTTGGTCCAACATATTCCGTCGCAATTCTCAATCGGAAGATGAGCTCTACGAAATACTTATCAAGGTGCCCATCTTCAAGGATCTGAACCGACGCGAGTTTAAGAAGATCGAGAGTATTTTGCATCGACGCTCCTACGCAGCCGACGAGTGTATTGTCACGGAAGGAGACATGGGCGTCGGTATGTACGTGATCCTCTCAGGAGAGGTCGAAATAGTGCATACCGCTGAGAATGGCGAGGATGTTCGTCTTGCGAGTTTCGGCGCAGGCGATTTCTTCGGCGATCAGGTACTCGTCGACGAGTCAGCCCGGACAGCTTCCGCCATTGCGCGCGCGCCCTGTCGGGCTGTGGGCTTCTTTCGGCCGGACCTCTTGGAATTGATCGAGCGCAACCCGAGGCTCGGCCTCAAGATCGTCTTGCGTCTGTCTCAGATGATGTCGGTCAGACTCAGACACACAAACCGGTTACTGAAGGAAGCCCGGGCGCGAGAAGACGAGCGAGTGGAGAAAGAGCAGGCTGCAATCCGCGCCCAGGCCGAGGAGCAGCAAGCTGAGGATGACAGCGCCGCCGACGCGAAGGATGAATCCCCGTCACCAGCGTCTTCACAAGCTGGGTGAATGAGCATTGGAAGAGCGATCAACCCCCTTTCTCGGACTGCGATTGAAGCCCCTTCTCCTGGTGGCGGCGGGCCTGGCTCTGGTCTGGATCGTTTACTCGCTGCAGGGAATCCTGGCACCCTTCGTCCTGGCATTCGTGTTGTCTTATGTGCTGACGCCCCTCGTCGATCGCATGGAGGGCCGGGGCGTGGGGCGCACCTGGAGTATCCTGATCATATTTCTGATCGCCATCTCCGGTGTCGCTCTCGGCCTGTTCACGCTTGGGAATAAACTGAAACAAGAACTTGGCCAGTTGATTGAGGAGTTCATGCGCAAGGAGTCAGTGGAACGGGGCATCGTCGTATCCAATGACAAGGATGGGATTCCCGTTATCATCAACGGCAAGTTTGTGTGGCAATCCTCTGGGAGTCCGTTTTCGACGATTTCTGGCGAAGACCTGCACTTCGAGCTGCTACCGGGTAAGACCGATACCCTGAGGTTCCGCTTCGCTCCAGGTGACGTGAATCCGCACAGCGGTCGCATAAAACTCAAGCGTCCAGATACCGAACGTTCCGAAATCCTGAAATTGCTCGGCAACAAGTCACCTGACTCCAACGACGCCCATTACGCCGAAGGCAGGACGTGGGATGGGGTTACGCTATCTTCCAGGCTTTTGGATTTCGGTAGCGCCGGGCCGAATATCATCACCCGGATCAGCGCCAAGGCTCAGGAGTTGGAACCCTTGATTCAGCAGTACACTTCCACGGAGACCGACCTGGCCTCGTTGATCAAAGAGCATGGCAGTCTGTTGATCAACAAGCTCCTCGGACGCACGACCGACCTGTTGAGTGGTGTGTTTTCCGGCCTGATTTACGTCATCATCGTGCCGTTTGTTGCTTTCTTTTTCATGAAGGAAGGGCGCCGCATCAACCACGGGCTCGTCGAGCTGGTGCCCAACGCCTACTTCGAACTGTTCCTGAACCTTCTGCATCAGATCAATGGTCAGATCGGAGGATACATACGAGGACAACTGCTGGCTGTGACCGTCGTTGCCTCACTGGCAACACTTGGTCTACAGATAATCGGTCTGACGTACGCGTTGCCAGTTGGGCTGTTGGCTGGCTTGTCCAACATGATTCCTTACGTCGGTCCCCTGATAGGAATCGTCTCGGCCTCGATCGTCGCCATCGCGATCGGCGGTGGTTCCGCGATGGTCACGAAAGTAATCATCCTGTTCCTGGCGATTCAGGTTATCGACAATGTCCTAATTCAGCCCCTCGTCGTCGCCCGCAGCGTCAACCTCCATCCCCTGGTCGTTCTGGTAGTGGTAATGATCGGCAGTGATCTGATGGGGTTGCCGGGTATGCTCATAGCAGTACCCGTGACAGGGATCCTGAAGGTCAGTTCGCAGACCATCTACGAGGGAATCAAAGGGTATCGCGCTCCTGGAACTGGTTGACAAGACATGGGGCATGTTGGTACTTAGAGCTAACTCAGGAACAGGGCATTGATGGTTCATATAAGGAATACAGCTAGCTGCCGGCCAGGCGCCGACAGATGGTGGATGCCGCCGGCAAGGGCCAACACAAGGAGAGGGGGTGTACCTTGAGTTCGTCATTGACGTTGACTACCGCTTTCCTCGCCTCGCTGGCCGACAGAATCGTCGAGGCGAGACGTCTGCATGGTGTGGACAGCGCGTACGTTATCGGGCTGATCAACGGGGTCAACTGGCTATTGGAGAGCGAGGGATCCTCAGCGGAACTGCGCAGGCAGTTCTCGGACCAAATCCTCGAAAGCGAGACTGGAAAAGCACCTGCCGCGGGCAAGAATACGGAACCCAAGGCCAACGGGGATTCACCCTCCACTCTCGCGGAGAACAGCTGGATCAAGGGCTCAGTAAAATGGTTCAATAACGACAAGGGGTACGGATTCATTTCGACCGACAGTGACACCGATGTGTTCGTGCACTGGCGCGACATATCATCCTGGGACCGCTCCCTGGTCCAGGGCGACCAGGTCGAATTCATGGTCACGAAGACGGCCAAGGGGTTCCAGGCCGTGAATGTCATGAAGTCGGAGACAGATGGGAGCGGGGCTCCCGCAGATCCTGAGGATGCACAGGAACCGCAAGAGCCCGTGAGTGAGGGGGGGGTCTCTGGCGATGTTGTTCAGTCCGACGACGAGCCTCATGCCCAGGTGGTGGATGATCAGGGTTCGGACGAATCCCATGGAACAGAGTCCCCGACAGGGGACTTATCGACGGTAGGAGAGCCTGTAGAAGAGGCCACAACCACACAGATCGAGCAGCAGGGAGAAGAGTCCCGGTCCAATGAAGCGGGGGAGACTGGCTTTGGCGTGATTTCTTCCGATAATGATACGGTAGATGGATACGAGGCTTCAGAATCCGAGCACAATAATGACACGGCCGACAGTCGTTTCTTCGCCGAAGGCGGCGAGGCATAACGGCGTAAACGATCCTTGCTGAAAAAACCCAGAAATACGGTCAGTTGCTCTTTCTGCGGAAAGGGTGTAGGCCAAGTCGACAAGATCATCACTGGACCCTCCGTCCACATCTGCAATGAGTGCGTGGGGTTGTGTAACGAGGTATTGGATGATGAAAGTCGACAGCAACCCAACCTGAATGGGCATCCGCTGCCCAAGCCGGCAGAAATCAAAGCACATCTGGATGAGCACGTCATAGGCCAGGAGCGAGCCAAAAAGGCCGTATGCGTCGCCGTGTACAACCACTATAAGCGCGTCTACTCGAGTGCCTCTGATGTTGAGTTGTCGAAGAGCAACATCCTTCTGCTGGGATCGACGGGCACCGGAAAGACGCTGCTTGCGGAAACGCTGGCACGGGTCCTGCAGGTCCCGTTCGCGATCGTGGACGCCACCGTACTGACTGAAGCCGGGTACGTCGGCGAGGACGTGGAAAACATCCTGGTCCGGATTCTGCAAGCTGCCGATTACGAAGTCAGCCAGGCAGAGCGCGGAATCCTGTTCATCGACGAGATTGACAAGATCGCTCGAAAGTCAGGCAATCCGTCAATCACCAGAGATGTTTCAGGTGAGGGTGTGCAACAGGAGTTGCTCAAGATTCTGGAGGGTACGGTCTCCGGCGTCCCTCCCAAGGGCGGGCGCAAGCATCCCGAGCAGCCATTGGTTCAGATCAATACCCGTAACATCTTGTTTATTTGTGGCGGCGCCTTCGACGGACTGGACAAGGTGATCAGCGCCCGGGTCGGTCGCAATGCTATCGGATTCGGTGCCCAGCTTAATAGTGACGGGAGCACAGACGAGATCAATCCACTCGCGCAGGTGGAACCGGAAGATCTAATCCAGTATGGTCTCATCCCGGAGTTGATTGGCCGCCTGCCAGTCGTCAGCGCGCTCCATCCTCTGAGCAACGACGCTCTGCGCGAGATCATGAGCAAGCCAAAGAACGCCCTAATCCGACAGTACCAGAAGCTGTTTGAAATGGATGGAATGAGTCTGAAATTCGAGGACGACGCCATTGACAAGGTCGTTGAGATGACCCAGGCTAAAGATATGGGCGCGAGAGGGTTGCGCTCGGTCCTTGAGACCTCCATGTATGAAATCATGTATGAGTTGCCCTCACGTGATGATGTCAAGGAATGTATCATTACCGCTGACTTTATTGCTGCCAAGGGTCCGCCGGAGTTCATTTATCGCAAGAAGCGGGCGTGACGCGCCCAAGTGCCCTGTCACTAGCTCTCTCGTTCAGCCCATCTAAAATGACCACCCCCGTCTTGTATCCTGAAATGGACAGGTGCGCGAGCAGACAGACGACAAGGGATTGATTGCTCGGCTGGAGCAGCGAGCGGCTGCTCTCTCGGAGATCCGAGCTTTCTTCGACGAGGCTGGATTTCTCGAAGTCCAGACTCCCATCCTGCTGAGTACCCCCGGACAAGAGACGCACATTCGCCCCTTTCGGACCGAATACGATGACCAGGAGGCGGGTACCCGTACGTGTTACCTGGTAACATCGCCCGAGCATCACATGAAGCGACTCCTGGGACACGGGTGCCAACGGATATTTCAAATTGGCAGCTGTTTTCGTGATGGGGAATCATCGAGCATGCACCTGCCCGAATTCACCATGGTCGAGTGGTACCGGACAGAGGCCGGCTACCTCGAGGTAGCCGATGACCTCGAAAACATGACCCGTCGTCTGTCCAGGAAGGTGTTCGAGGGAACCGAGATGACGACCGCTTGTGGGACCGTGGATATAGCAGCCCAATGGCAGCATCTATCTGTTTCAGAAGCGTTTATGACCTATGCCGGGATCGATCCTCTCGACTATCCTGAGACCGATCCCGAGGGTTTTCGGCGCGCCGCACTGGAACAATGCGGCGTCATCATCGGGAAGACGGACTCGTGGGAGGACGTATTCTTCAAACTGATGATAGAGCGAGTCGAGCCTGCCCTTGGGGTGTTGCCCCATGCCGTTTTCCTGAAGGACTATCCAGCGGCATTGGCTGCGCTGGCCCGGCTTCGTCCTCCTGACTATCGAGTCGCGGAGCGCTTGGAACTGTACATTGGTGGAGTCGAACTGGCCAACGGCTTCAGCGAACTTACCGATGGACGTGAGCAGCGGCGACGGTTCATGGCGCAGCGCACTGCAAGAAGAAGCCGGGGAGGAGCATCGACACTCCCACTCGATGAAGCTTTTTTGCGTATGTTGAGTGACGGACAAATGCCAATGGCCGGGGGCATGGCCCTTGGTCTGGACCGGTTGATCGCCGTGTTATCGGGCATAGACGATATTCACCAAACACGTGCATTCTCAATGGATCGTGACACCATATGAACCGAGTTTTGATACTGTCTGACGACGCCGAGTTGTCCGCGGACCTGTCCCGGGCTGTAACCGGGGACAGTGATGAGGTAACCAACGCACGGTCGGTGGGTGAGGGACGGCAGTTGTTGTCCGAGGACGCGCCCCACCTTCTGGTTCTGGACGGTAAGATCAGGCAATCAGATGCGGAAAAAGAGCTGCAGTCAGTGTTCGAAGTCTGTCGCGGCGCAGATATTCCCGTGATCGTCGTCGGTGATGATCCACGGGAAGGGGAAAACACCGCCGACCTGATCATCATCGACTGCGTCGACGCGTCTCCGAAGCACGACGACCTCCGGCACCGCAAACGATTGTTTCTGCAGTTGAAAGAACGCCTCGATCAGCTCAGGTCGCAGGCCGTGATTGATCAACTCACCGGTAGGTACAATCGTCGCTACATGGAGGAGCAACTGGCGATAAGGTGGGAGGAGGCCAAACGCTACGAAACGGCGTTGTCACTGGTGCTGTTCGACCTCGATCACTTCAAGAAAGTCAACGATACCATGGGGCATCCGTTCGGCGACGCCGTGTTGCGACAGACTGCGGACCTCGTGCAACAGCAAGTTCGAAAAGAAGATGTACTGGCCCGCTACGGTGGGGAAGAATTCGCGATGATTCTTCCCCATACGGACCGCCTGGGTGCAGCGATATTGGCTGAGCGTGTGCGCGAAACGGTTGCCGCCAACAAATGCGTGAGCGGGGATAGATCAGTAACAGTGACCATCAGCGCGGGGGTCGTGTCCCTGCCCCTGGACGAAGTGTCGACGATCGCGGATTTCGTGGAACTGACGGATCGCCGGATGTATCAGGCGAAACGAGAGGGGCGCAACCAGACGGTCTTCGAATAGGAGTGAGTCAGCCGGCGGCGTCCGACTGCATCTCGTAGGAATTCTCGAATATTCCATCTATCAGGCCAAACTCCACCGCCTCATCCGGTGACAGAAAGTAGTTCCTCTCGGTCACCTGCTCCACCGTCTCCTGCTTCTGGCCCGTGTTGTCGGCGATGATCATGTTCAACCTCTCGCGCCACTCCATGATTTCCCTAGCGTGAATCTCGACATCCGTGGCCTGGCCGCCTACGCCGCCCCATGGCTGATGCAGCATGATTCGGGAATGCGGAAGCGCATGCCTCTTGCCTGTTGTTCCCCCAGCGAGAAGAATCGCACTCATGCTGTAGGCCTGGCCCACGCACAGCGTGGCAACGTCGCAGGGAACGTGCTGCATGGTATCGTATATGGCCAGGCCGGAGGTGATATGGCCCCCCGGGCTGTTGATGTAGAGAGAGATGTCTTTCTTGGGATCTTCAGAGGCGAGGAACAACAACTGCGCGATGACGAGGTTTGCCTCAGCGTCGTCGATCGGCATCCCCATGAAAATGATTCGCTCTTTCAGCAGCCGTGAGAAAATATCGTAGGCGCGCTCGCCGCGTCCGGTCTGTTCGATGACGATTGGGATGATTGCCATGGTCCGAGTCTGTGCTTGTGTGGGGGTGAAGGGTGGTCGCGGGAACTTCGACGCCGTCACGGAGCGGCGTCCAGAGACAATATCATCCGCCTCTATGGCTGTCAACATCTGCCGCCAAACAAAGAACCTTCGAAGGATGGATCAGTGACCTTCTCTGGTTGCTTTCGCTTGTGGCGCTCGTTGACACCGGTTTTCCTCAATGCTACATTTCGCTCGAACAAAGATCATGTCCGTCAGGGCGTGGCCGCAAGCTCGCGCCTGCGCGGAAGCCCGGTTCAAAGAAGCTCAACCCTGAGTTCGCCACCAGACAAGGCCTCGCCATGCCACAGCAATTCGATTTCCCCCGCCAGATTCCTGTGAAAATGAATCCGAAGACGGTGTACCTGATCCTCGGATTGCTCGTCGTGCTATGGCTGGCAAGCGGCATTTACACCGTCGCCCAGGATGAGCAGGCAGTAGTATTGCGCTTCGGTAAGCTCCTCGAAGTCGTTGATCCTGGACTGCACTACCATCTGCCCAGCCCGATCGACATGGTATCGATCCAGTCGGTGACGAACGTGTACCGCGAGGAGATCGGCTTCCGCACCAGGGACCCCGGACCACCGGCGCAGTACCGTAAAATGCCGAACGAGGCGCTCATGCTTACCGGGGGGCTGAACATAATCGATGTTGAAATGGTGGTTCAGTACCGGGTCAGCAGCATCGTTGATGCGCTCTTCAGCGTGAGAGATCTAGGCGTGTTCGAGCGGCGCGGAAGGGGAAGAGAACCCCTCATTCACGATGCCAGCGAAACCGCACTCAGACAGGTTATCGGTCGACATCCCATCGATGAAGCCCTGACCGAGGGCAAAGTGACCATCCAGGCCCAGATCAAGGAGCAGCTCCAAGAAACGTTGAACAAGTACAAATGCGGTCTCAAGGTGGAATCAGTGCAACTGCAGACGGTAGGCCCCCCGCAACAGGTGGACGACGCGTTCAAGGATGTAGCCAGCGCCAAGGAGGATCGAGAGCGCCGCATCAACGAAGCCAGGGGCTACCAGAACGACATCATTCCCAAGGCCAGGGGTGAGGCGCAGAAGATGATCAAGGAAGCGGAGGCCTACAAGGTCGAACGTGTTCGCCGGGCGCAGGGTGACGCGGATCGTTTCCGCGCAGTGTATGAAGAGTACAAGAAGGCACCGGACGTGACGGAAACCCGACTCTACCTGGAGACGATGGAATCGATTCTTCCTCGCCTCAAAAAATACATCATCAAGAGTGACGCCAAGGGCAATCTGCTCAATATCCTGAATCTCGAAGGCGTCAACCGAAGCGGGAAAGAGGTGAAGTAATGCGCGGCGTCATCGGTCTGTTAATAGCCTTCTTCGCTGTCGTGTTCGCGGCCAACCTCGTGTTCTTCAAAGTACTGGAATACACCCAAGTCGTCGTGACCCAGTTCGGTGAGCACGTGAGAACGATTACTGAGCCCGGTCTGTATTGGAAAATGCCTGATCCGATTCAAAAAGTGAACATCTTCGACAAGCGCATGCTTGACTACGACGCCGACGCCAACGCCATCTACACCAATGACAAGAAGATCCTCATCCTCGACAATTACGCCCGCTGGCGCATCGTCGATCCGTTGCTGTTCATGCAGGCGTTGCGCACCGAACAGGAAGCCCTGGCTCGACTCGACGACATCGTCTACTCCGAGCTTCGCAAAGAACTGGGTCAGCACGATCTCGTCGATGTCGTGTCCACGAACAGAGCCGCTATCATGCAGCTGGTGACCGAGCGCTCCGACGAAGCGGCCCGGCAGTTCGGGATCGAAGTTGTCGATGTTCGGGTAAAACGAGCTGACCTTCCTCCCGAGAACGAAACGGCCGTGTTCAACCGCATGCGCGCCGAGCGTGCTCGCGAAGCCAAAACCTACCGCTCGGAAGGCGAAGAGGAAGCGCTAAAGATCAGGGCGGAGACTGATCTTCAATCTGCCACCATCGCCGCGGAGGCGTATGAGACGGCGCAGCGCACCCGCGGTGAAGGTGACGCAGAAGCCTTGCGGATCTACGCAGCCGCGTACAAGAACGCGGGAAAGTTTTTCGAGTTTACGAGAACCCTGGAAGCTTACGAGAAATCCCTGGACGAAAACACGGTTCTGGTGCAGCCGCTAGACACCGATTTCTTCAAGTACCTGCAAGGAAGTCGATAGCCACTACCTGCCAACCTCTGTGATGGGGCTCTTGAGGAGTCCTCCCCGACGTCTGGTCCAGTCAGCACCGATAAGTGACACCTCGCAGATCGCTGGAATCCGGACCACAAGACAGAGAGCTTTACTGCCTCCGGATTGAAGCAGACTATCATGCTGGTAGGCCTCACAGGACAGATGGGAGCAGGTAAGACCACGCTTGCCGGCCACCTCCGCTGCCATGGCGCTCGAGTAGTTGACGCCGATCAGCTCGGCCATGAAATGCTCGAACGGCCCGTGGTTAAACGCGGCCTCGAGCAAGCCTTTGGAACGGAGGTTATCGGCGAGGACGGCAAGGTGGATCGGCGTGCTCTGGCAACCCTGGCTTTCCAAGATGCTGCGGGCGTTTCTTCTCTCAATCAAATTGTAGGCGAACCCTTGAACACCGAATTGTGGAAGCGTGTCGAGCATGCAAGGGGTACGTCAGACGAAATCGTCGTCGTCGACGCCGCCTTGTTGGTCGAGTGGGGGATGCAGAGCCGCTTCGATACCATCGTCGTCGTCACCGTCGAAGAGGAAGAGTCTGTGATCAGATGGCTCGAATCCAACCGCGGTCTCGGTCGCGACGAAATCCTGCGACGCCTCAAAGCACAAGGTTCGGTGGAGGACAAGCTCGCGGTGGCTGACTTTGTCGTTCACAACGACGGCGACACGAAGGCGTTCAGGGACCGTGCTGATGCGCTGTGGCTGGATCTGGAGCAGCTGCGTCTGCGAATGAGCGCGGATTCAGCCGAATCAACCCGGAACTGAGCATGCCGGATTCCGCGAAACAGACATCAGCTTCATTGAGACATACGCCTTTGTACGAGCGGCACATCGCTGCCGGCGCACGCATGGCCCCTTTCGCGGGCTGGGAGATGCCCATTTCGTACGCCGGAATAAACGAGGAACATGCTGCCGTCCGGGAGGGCTGCGGCCTTTTTGATGTGTCCCACATGGGACGATTATCTGTCAAAGGGCCTAGGAGCATGTCCTTCCTCGACGAGTTGCTGCCGCGCGACCTGTCCAAACTACGATCTGGCCAGATGGCTTACGCGGTATTGTGTACGGAATCCGGAGGCGTGGTCGATGATCTCGCTGTCAGCAAGTTACAGGAAGACGACTACGTGCTGGTCGTGAACGCATCGCGGGTGGTTGAGGACACCGATGTTATCCTGACCCTCGCAGCTGGACACCCCGGGCTCCGCATCGAGGATCGTACGCTTGAAACCGGTATGCTGGCCGTCCAGGGCCCCCGTGCGCTGGAAATCACGCGAAACGTACTGGGCGCTGTCGACCTGGACGAGCTTGGCTATTTCCGCTGCCGGCAGCTCGACCATGCTGGCAACACCGTACTCATCAGTCGAAGTGGGTACACCGGCGAGGATGGCTTCGAGATTGTGACCGAGCATACAGCCGCGGCCGCACTCTGGGATGATGTAATCGCTGCCGGCGCCATTCCCTGTGGCTTAGGCGCTCGCGACACCCTGAGGACAGAAATGGGGTATTGTCTGTACGGGCACGAGTTGGCCGAGGATATTTCACCCGTCGAAGCTGGCTTGAAATGGACCATGGACCTGGGCAAGGCGTCCGATTTTCCCGGCAAGGATGCGCTGCGAGCAGCAACAGAGGAAGGTACCGCGCGGCGCCTGACCGGACTCATGTTGAAGCAGCGAGCGATCCCACGACCGGGATGTCGCATCCTGGTCTGTGGTGACGAGGTCGGACAGGTGACAAGTGGCACGTTCTCGCCGACGTTACAAAAGGGAATCGCTCTCGCCTTTGTGCTCAACGACAAGCTTGAAGCAGACCAGATCCTCGCCGTGGATATCAGAGGAAAGTTGCACGAAGCGGATATTGTAAAGCCGCCATTCGTCCGATCGAACGTCAAGACCAGAAAGAAAGCCTAAGCAGCAATGTCCCCCCCCACCGAGCGCACTCCTGCCAACATGCTTTCCTTCGCAGACCGGCATATTGGACCCCGGGCAACCGAAATCGACGACATGCTCACATCCCTGGGCATGGAGGGACTCGAACAACTCATCGACAGGGCGGTTCCCGAGTCGATCCGCTCGGGCAGCCCACTGAAACTACAGGGTGGAAGGAGCGAGTTCGAATTGCTTCGGGAATTGCGTCAGATCGGGGCGCGGAATCAGCCATTTCGCTCTTACATCGGCATGGGATATTCCGAGTGTTTCACCCCTCCGGTTATCCAGCGCAATATCCTCGAGAATCCGGCATGGTACACTCAGTACACACCCTACCAGGCGGAAATCGCGCAGGGACGGCTCGAAGCGCTCCTCAATTTTCAGACGATGGTCGCCGATCTCACCGGGATGGAGGTCGCCAACGCCTCTTTGCTGGACGAAGCAACGGCCGCTGCCGAGGCCATGGCCATGATGTACGCCATTCAGGCCAAGAGCAAGTCATCACCGAGAAGGGAGCGCTTCTTCGTCTCCCAGAGCTGCCACCCACAGACAATCCAAGTGGTGCGTACAAGAGCGCGCTCACGCGGACTGGAAATCATCGTCTCCGACTTCGAGAACCTTGAGAGGGAAGAAGCCGATTCCTGTTTCGGTGCACTTCTTCAATATCCTGCCACCGACGGCCAGCTCTGCGACTACTCCGCATTTTGCGAACGGGCACATGCTTCCAGCATGACGGTCGCCGTGGCTGCAGATCTGTTGGCCCTGACCCTGCTCACGCCGCCAGGGGAGTTCGGCGCGGACGTGGCTATCGGGAGCACGCAGCGCTTCGGCATGCCGATTGGCTGCGGAGGACCTCATGCAGCCTACTTCGCCACTCGAACGGAATTCGCCCGCCACGTTCCCGGACGCATCATCGGGGTCTCCAGCGACGCCCTGGGCAAGCGGGCCTTGCGCATGGCTCTGCAGACCAGAGAGCAACACATTCGCCGTGAACGCGCAACAAGTAACATCTGCACCGCGGAGGTGTTGCCGGCCGTCGTCGCCAGCATGTACGCCGTCTATCATGGCCCTCAGGGGCTGCGTCAGATTGGGACCGCAGTGGCACAGAAAGCGGCAGTGATCGGACGTAGTGTGGCACAGAGCAACACCCTCCAGCTTGTACACGATGCATACTTCGATACGGTTTGCATCGAAGCTGACGAGGGTGGGCTGGCCGCCATAGCTGGCCGAGCGCTTGCGGCCAAGGTAAATCTGCGGCGCCTAGAGGGAAATACGAACCGCATTGCCATCAGTCTGGACGAAACGACGGATACAGGCGAGCTCATGCAACTCCTGCAGATCCTCGATATCCCCGAAGCCGGCGCTGCCTCGACTGGCAGTGCTGTCTGGCCGAGCGCCTGGAACCGGACTACGAGTTATCTCGAACACGCCGTCTTCAACAGCTATCACTCCGAAACCGAGATCCTCCGCTACATGCGGCGGCTGGATGCTCGCGACCTATCGCTGACGACATCGATGATTCCGCTTGGATCATGCACCATGAAACTGAATGCTACCGCCGAGATGATGCCGATCACGTGGCCGGAGTTCAGCGGTACCCACCCCTTCGCACCAATAGAACAGATGGAGGGCTACCAGCAGATTGTATCTGAGCTAACTGACATGCTCGTGGAGATCACTGGTATGGCTGCCGTGTCGCTACAGCCAAACTCCGGAGCGCAGGGCGAGTATTCCGGCCTGCTGTCCATCACCAGGTACCACGAGTCCAGGGGAGATGCCCGGCGCCAGGTCTGTCTGGTGCCGTCTTCGGCCCATGGGACCAACCCGGCCAGCGCGGTCATGGCGGGTCTCCGGGTCGTGGTCGTGTCATGCGATGAGGCCGGTAATATCGATGTCGAGGACCTGCGGGCGAAGGCGGCCTCACACCGGGAAGAGCTTGCGGCGTTGATGGTGACCTATCCGTCCACACACGGTGTCTTCGAGGAGGAGATCACCAACATTTGTGCCATCGTCCACGATCACGGTGGACAGGTCTATATGGATGGCGCCAACATGAATGCCCTGGTTGGCGTGTGCCGGCCTCGGGATATCGGCATCGATGTGTGCCACCTCAACCTGCACAAGACCTTTTGCATTCCGCACGGTGGGGGCGGACCGGGAATGGGGCCTATCGCGGTGGCCCCTCACCTGGCCGATTGGTTGCCCGGACACCCCTGCCAGGAAGTAGACTCCGCCGGGGGCCCCGTCTCTTCCGCTCCTTGGGGCAGCGCTCTCATCCTGTTGATCTCCTGGGCTTATATACGGTTAATGGGCGGCGCTGGATTACAGAAGGCAACGGCCGTGGCCTTGCTGAACGCCAATTATGTGGCGCATCGCTTGAAGGATCACTTCCCGGTCCTTTATACAGGCAGGAACGGTCTTGTCGCCCACGAAGCGATTCTGGATTTGCGGGCCTTCAAGGATGTGGGCCTGGACGTCGACGATGTCGCCAAGCGATTGATGGACTACGGTTTTCACGCCCCGACCGTCCACTTTCCGGTCGCCGGCACGATGATGGTGGAACCCACGGAGAGCGAGTCACAGAAGGAGCTGGATCGGTTCTGTGATGTGATGATCGCGATCAGGAACGAGATTGCGGAGATAGAGCGTGCGGAGTCGGATCCAAAGGACAACGTTCTCAAGAATGCTCCGCACTGCCTGGCGGAGGTGCTGAGTGCGAATTGGTCTCACCCGTACTCTCGCGAGAAGGCCGTGATGCCGGCGCCGTGGCTGTCCGAGCACAAATTCTGGCCACACGTGGCCCGGGTGGACAACGCCGCCGGCGACCGCAATTTGATGTGCACCTGTCCGCCGATGGATTCCTATTCTCCTGAGTCCGGCGCTTGAAGCGGAAGACCCCCAACATGGACGGCGGCACAAGGAGAGCGCTCGTTACCGGTGTCACGGGCCAGGATGGATCCTACCTGGCTGAATTCCTGGTGTCCAAGGGGTATCAGGTGTACGCCCTGGTTCGACGTACCAGCACGGCGAATCTGGAGCGCATCGAGCATCTGCAGGGGAAGTTGCAGATGCTTTCCGCCGACCTGCTGGATCAGAATTCACTGCAAACGGCCATCGAGGACGCCCGGCCACACGAAATATATAATCTGGCTGCTCAGTCATTCGTGCCGGCATCGTGGGAGCAGCCCCTGCTCACCAGCGAGGTCACCGCGCTGGGAGTGACAAGGCTACTTGAAGCGATTCGCAGCATCGACGATGGCATTAGATTCTACCAGGCCAGCACCAGTACCATGTTCGGTAGGGTGTCGACATCTCCTCAGGACGAGCAAACTCCCCTCAACCCTCGGACTCCGTACGGCGTGTGCAAAGCCTACGCCCACGATATGACCATCACCTATCGCGAGCACTACGGACTCTACGCTTGTGCAGGCATTCTCTTCAACCACGAGTCACCGCGCCGCGGTTTGGAATTCGTGTCGCGCAAGATCACCAACGGCGTCGCCCGCATCAAGCTGGGGTTGTCTCACGAACTCAACTTGGGCGACCTGGATGCGAGGCGAGACTGGGGCTACGCCGGAGACTATGTACGCGCGATGTGGCTAATGTTGCAGCAAGAGGAGCCCTATGACTTCGTCATCGCCACAGGAGTCGACCGCAGCATCCGCGATTTCTGCCGGACGGCTTTTGAGCGCGTCGATCTCGATTGGCGAGAGCATGTTGTCGTCGATGAATCACTGAAGCGGTCCCCCGAAAAGGCGGTCATGCGCGGAGATCCGAGCAAGGCTCGCCGGGTGCTGGGTTGGGAGCCTCAGGTCGATTTTGAAGAGCTCGTCCATGCCATGGTAGATCACGACATGCAGGCACTGGGCGGTTGACTCAGTGCTCGATCAGGCGTGATCGTCACCGGTGGAGCGAGCGGCGAACTTGCGAATCTGTCCGCAGATCCGGTGAATGACCATAGCATCACGGCGCTCCAATGGGGTCCGGGTCAGAAAACGCTTCAGCACGCGGCTGAAATTGGACGGATCATCGTTGTAGGGCCGGAACCCGATCAAACGCATGGCATTGACGACCTGATCGTGGACGGATTCAACTTCGGCTGCGTTGGCGAGCGGCGCTGACAATTCTTCACGGAGGTTCGAGTCCATGGTGCCGTGTTTCAGTGAGCTGGCGAGAAAGAGTTCATGGACGATCAGCAACACCGCGTGCGAAAGATTGTACGAAGGGTAGGGGACCGCCGATGGCACGGTGACGAGTTGGTGGCAACATGTCAGCTCCCGCCGCCACAGGCCATCCTTCTCGCGCCCGAATACGAGCGCCACCTCGTGGGATTGCGCTATCGCGGCCGCCTCGGCGAGGACGGTGCGATAGTCTGGGGTGACCTTGCGGAACCGCCCATGTCGGTGGGTCGTCCCCAGCACGAAATGCGCCCCTGCGACCGCTGATTTCAGATCGTCGTAGAGCACGCATTGGTCGAGGATTTCGCCGGAGGCATGGGCCGTCCATCGCGCCTCCGGAGTGTCCCATTGGGCCGGGTTCACGAGCGCCAGTCTGGTGATCCCCGTGTTCTTCATCACACGGGCTACCGCTCCGACATTCGCTGGTGTTGCTGGCTCTACGAGTACGACTGTGATGTTGTCCAGAGCTGTCACTTCTTTCTTTATCTGAACCTATGTACGGATCGCATCAGGGGCAAAGCAGCACCGATAGCACCGCCGAAGTTGACTACCAGTCGATTCGACTCGCGGATCATGTGTACCTGCACGCACACCATGCTCCCCATTTCATGGCGTCGCGCGTCGACATTTTTCTTCACGATAGACTGCGACCAGTACAGAACACGAAGCTGGCTCTGCTGTCACGCATCCTCGAGCGAGGTACCAACTCCCTGCCTACGATGCGCGCCATCAATCAGTTTGCCGATGGTCTCTTCGGTGCGGCTTACGTCAGTGAGATCGATCAGTTCGGCGATGTCCAAGCTATCCATCTGGGCCTCGAGGTCCTGGACTCCGCCTTCCTGCCCGACCGCGGAGAGGATCTGCTCAGTCCGGGGCTGGACTTGCTGCGCGACGTTCTGTTCGACCCTTATCGAGAAAACGAAGAGGAGTTCCCTTCGGGCATGGTGGAGCGGGAGAAGCGAGCCCTGGACAGACAGATTGGCAGCCTCTTGAATGACAAGTCCGCTTACGCCCAGCGCCGTTGCGTACAGGAGATGTGCGGGCAAGAGCCCTACGGCTTGTTCGCACTCGGCGACCTGCGAGATCTGCACTCCATAGATGGACGGAGCTTATGGCAGTGTCACCAACACCTGCTGACGTCGAGACCCCTGGACATCTTTTTCAGCAGTCGGCACCAGATCGATGCCGAAACCGTGACTCAATTCGAGCGGCGCTTCGCGTCATCTCCCAAGCGGCTTCACGTGGACACAGAACCCGGTTTTGATGCGGAACCGCATCTTCCTTCTCGTCTTCGCGAAATCGTCGACACGGACGAGGTGTCACAGGGGCGGCTGGTGTTCGGTTTGCGCACTTCGACCGGCCTGGCAGACGCTGCTTTTCCTGCGCTTGTCGTATTGAACAATGTGTTGGGCAGTGACGGCCACTCGCGGCTCCACCGCAGGGTAAGGGAGGAGGCAGGCCTGTGCTATTACATCGGCTCTTTTCTGGAACCGCTGTGCCGCCTCATGTTCATCGAAGCCGGCATCGATACCGGCGACTATGAGGAGGCTCGTCCTCGTATCGAGGATGAGTGGCGTGCAATCGGCTCATCCGGACCCAGTGGCGATGAACTCGCCAGAGCAAAGAAGCAACTTACGCAACGACTGCATTCGCTGACGGATGACCGCGATGCGTTGATGCGCTTCTACTTCGCTCGCCGAATCGGGAAAGCAGAAATCCGTCGTGCGGCGCTTGCTCGTCAAATAGAGGAGGTGACCGCCGACGACGTGCGCGAGGTGGCTAAAGGCCTGTACCCAGACACAGTATACTTTCTTTCTGGTAGCAGAAAGGGGGTGGACGGTCGATGAAGGAGGCGCTCCATCCGGTGCTCGAGGAGCAGGCGTATTGGGGCACGGTGGGGGGCATGACCCTGGTGTTGTACCCGCGTGCCAGTGCCCGGCGCAGGCACGCACTGCTGACCCTGGACTATGGATCGATTGACAGGAACTTCGCCCTGGCAACCGACCCTGCTCATCGTTTTGAGACTCCGGCTGGGGTAGCACATTTCCTGGAGCATCGCATCTTCGAAAAGCGATATGGGGATATCAGTACCCGCTTCGCAGACCTGGGTGCGACCGTGGATGCCCATACGACGATGACGGAAACCGGTTATTCGGTATCCTGCAACGACGGCTTTGATCAGACCCTCAGTTTACTGTTTGAACTTGTGTTTGAGCCAGCATCCTTCACGGAAGACGGCATCGCACGCGAGCGCGCGATCATCAGGCGCGAACTGGAGCTGTACCAGGATGATGTGGACTGGGTTTCCTTCTTCACTTGCTTGCAATCGCTCTACGGCGATCATCCAATTGCCACGGATATTGCCGGAACCTTGGAGAGTATCGAGCAGATCGATCACCAGGTGTTGGCCAGGTGTCATGAGGCCTTTTACCGCCCCGAGCGGGCAGTGCTGTTTCTCTTCGGCGATTTCGAGATAGAGTCGACATGGCAACGAGTCGGGTCGATGGTCAGCGAACTCGACGGACACGGGGTGTTGTGTGGGGTCCAGACCCTGCGCCCACCAGCTGTACCGCGACCGGGCAGATCGCAGCATGTGATGAGTATCTCAGAACCACGAATCGCCCTGGCTTTTCACGACAATAGCACACCTGCAGGCGAGGCTTTGCTGAAGAGAGAATTGAGCTTGGAGTTATTGATGGACATGCTCTTTGGCCCGTCCAGTGAATTTTACACAGTTGAGTACTGCGATGGACTGATCGAGGAGGAGAGTTTTTCGTGGGAAGTACAGGCTGAGTCTGGTTACTGTTTCTGTCTGGTGAGCGGTGATTGCCAGGAGCCAACGATCCTGGAAGAGCGCGTGCGAACCGAGATCGAACTCGCCTCCAGGAACGAGCTCATAACACAGAACTGGGATCGTGCCGTTCGCAAGATGTATGGCAGTCTGGTCACTCGTTTCGAGGACGGTCAGGATTGTGCCGAAATGGTCGTTGCTGCCGTTCGGCAGGGGTGCGAACCATTCGCCTACCTTCCGATTCTGTCCGAGATCACCGTTGAGGATGCCGAAGATGCGTTGCTGACGGCTTTGCGGCCTGACTTTTGTGGGGTATCGACGGTCATCCCTGTGGATTGACCTGGTTCTAACTTATTGTCTAACCTATTCTCTAACAATGAATTAATCGATTGATTGTCCCAATTGAAGGCGGAGCCGGAAGGCATGGTCACTTTCTGCCTACGCGTTATGCCAGGTCGGCCGATAACTAGCTAGGACCGACTGGAGGGAAGGGCTCAGGCACGGATGTTGCGAAAGATCATGCCAACAGATGCACTCTGACCGTGTTGGGAGCAGTGGAAGAGTGTGCAATAGGTTGATTATATTGAGGTTTTGTGGTATCGTACTGGCACCGCAATCACAGCTGAAAGAGGGTAGGCGGCGGCAAAATATTTCCGCATACCGGCAGCGAAGACTCGACAGCAGATAAGACAGGTTGAATTCGTGGCAGAAGACGGCACAGGAACAGAACAGATAGCTGAGGCCGGACTGGACGAACAGTTCGAAGACGGCATCGTAGATGAGGGCGATGATTTTGGGGGCGAGCCCTCAATGCCCGACGGCACCGGTATGGAGCCCGACGGCTCCGGTATGGAGCCGCCCTCAGGGATAGAGGAGGCACTGCAGGCGTGGGAGGCCGGAGGTCATTCGATTGACGAAGAAGAAGAGGATGAAGCCAGGCCCGTTCACTTCGCCCAGCTCGACATACCGGCTCAGGGCAAACCCAAGTCCAAGCCCAGTCGACTCAACAATGTTTACGTGGACATCACAGTGGAACTGGGTCGCAAGGAAATGTCGGTCCGTGAGTTGACCAACCTGAAGGAGCAGGACGTCGTCGACCTGGACAAGCTGGCTGGAGAAGCATTCGATATTCTGATCAACGAACGCCAGTTCGCTGAAGGCGAAATCGTCGTGGTAACCGATCTCATGGCCGTGCGCATTACCCGCCTTCTGGAGCCCAAGGGGAGTGAGGAAGAGGAAGAGTAAACTCGCCCCCTGACGCCTTCGTCTATAGCTCACTACCACCCCACCAACCCACACATGCTGCTCACACACTGGGCGGCACCCATTTTCGAGCCCCGGAAGCGTTGCGCTTGAGCGCGATAGCGATAATGCGGTTGAGTTCGCTTGCCTCCACCGGAAACTGAATGAACCCCTCGTACCGCACCGTCCTCGTGACGCGTTTCAGGCGCATCTCCGTCAGCTGATCAAGTGGAATTGCGGTGTGGATGATGATAGGGATGTCGGCGGTGGCCGGGTGCTCGCGCAATGACTGGAAAAACTCCAGCCCGTCCGCGCCGGGGATGAACAAGTCCAGCATGATAACGTCCGGACGGCGTTCAACGAGTTTCTCCACCGCCTCGACCGAAGTGGCGGCAAAGCCAATCTCGTGCGAACTGCGGTGCCTGATGATTCTCTCAATGTAGCGTTGATTCTGAGGGTTGTCGTCGATCATTAACAGGTAGGCCATCGTGTCCCCAATTTGGAATAATGATCACTGAAGATGATCACTGTTGTCTGCCACCTGTTGCCGGACTGGTTCGTTTACTCGAAACTAATAACGGCTTGCGCATGCCAAACACGCAAGCACCTCTAACTCACCTGTCCCCGATTATGTCGACGAAGCCCTGCTTCAGCCAGCTTGCCTGCGGCCCGCGTGGCCTCAGAAAGAGACCGTCGGCCATCCTCCTGGTCGCCTGCGTGTGGATGACACAGGCATGCACCTCAGAAGAGGAGGGTCCACCCGCAAACGACCAGCGTGATACAGCTGACGACACGGGTGGTTACGAACTCGTCATCGTCGACGAATCAGCGGTCTCCGAGGGAGCTTCCACCGAGGCCGCAGGGGACGACGACCGCGATGACGTTGAGCCCGCGGGCATCCATCTTCCCGGCGCTGTCGTTTTCGATCGCGAGGGCGATTTCACCGTGCAGATAGGGATCTACAAAGACGCCGGAGCGGCGCGAGAACGGGTCCTGGAGCTGAGCAAGCTCGGCTATCCGGCGTACGCACTGGGGATTCGCGGGGAAAGCAGAGTGCGCGTTCGGATCGGTTACTTCACGGTGAGGGAAGATGCTGAACGATTTGGCGAGATCTTCAAGGAAGACACAGGGTCCGACTACTGGGTCGATCGCCGATCCAACGAGGCGCCGTGACGGGGGTGGTGATGTGTAAACGCGTTCTCTCTTGTGGTACCTTCGACCACTTCCACCCCGGACATGAGTCCTTCCTGCAGCAGGCGGCAGCGCTGGGCGCCGAACTCTACGTGGTCGTTGCGCGAGATGAAAACGTAGAGCGCTTGAAAGGGAGACGCCCGGACCATAATGAAGAACAACGAATGTCCGCCGTGAGTGACCTGCCCTATGTCACCGACGTTCGCCTGGGCTATCCGGGGAAGAATCTGCTTCGAGTCGTTGAAGAGATAGCCCCCGACATGATCGCCCTGGGCTACGATCAGAAATCTCCACCCGGTTTGCGCGAAGCCTTTCCCGACTGCGACATCGTTATCCTCGAACCCCATCATCCTGAGAAATACAAATCCTCCCTGTTTCGCCACAACGCAAATTCGTGATAAGCGCTTGTGTGACGACCCGACCGCTCAGGACAGATAACCCAGGGCTCTGAGACGATCGTCGATCAGCGATCTGGCCCCGGATGCGGCGGCCTCGAAAGGGCGATGGGCATACTCAGAGCTGGCCCGCATCTCCTGGTAGGCGACTGTGAAGTTCGTCGAGGCATTGTCACTGAGCGGCAGTTCGGAAAAGGTCTCCTGCAACACCCCTGATTCCGAGTGCTCCTGGAACGTGAACTTCCGCTTCTCATCGAACAGAGCCCATATCCGGCGTTGCGGGGGCGACCAACCCGCTTCCATGTGGGATGGCGCTTCTTCGTCCGCGGCACCCGGATCGAGTGGTTTGATTTCGGCGAGGCAGTAGTGTTCCCGCGCAACGGCCGCGTTCAAATCATTAGCGAAACCGCGATAGTCTACGGGCAGACCAAACAGGTTGGCTAGTGTGGGAAAGAAGTCGACGACCGAAACGATCGGCGGAGAAGGAATCAGCGCAGTACCGGGCACGTGCATGAACAAGGGCACCCTCAGAACCGCGTTGCGCAGGCTCTGGCCGTGGTAGAGTTCGTCCGCTGTCCAAGCCTCCCCGTGATCCCCCAATATCACCATCATCCATTCGGCCGGGGCCAATCGTCGCAGCAGCGGGGCGAGTTTTTTCTCGAACAGCTCAACAATCGCCGCCCGGTATCGTTGCTGAACCGTCTCCAACTCGCCGCGGTGGAGGAGTTGTGCGGTTTCGCCCATAGCCAAACCGTCGGCCGCGCCGTAGGGAGCATGGGTGCTCCAGTAGTGGACGAACAGACTGCAGGAGTGCCCGCGGCGATCATTCAGCCACTCGAACAGCTGGCCTAGGCCGCGCTCAGGAACAGTGTCCAGCCTCTGTACCGGCAGGCCCAGATCCAAGCCGGCGAAGATCTCAGGGGCCTCGGAGAAGGCAACCGTAGCATACTGCTGTTCCATCAGACGCAGCAGGCGAGGAGTGCCCGTGCGGATCGTTCCATCGCGCTGGCTCTCGATGCCGTGTTCGAATGGGTACAACCCGGAAAACAGGCTGGTATGTACGGGGCGTGTTGCCGATGACACCGAAAAACAGGTGGGGATGAAGTGGAGAATTCCCTCGGCGACACGATCGAAATCGGGGGTGTGGATCTGCGGGTTCGTCCGCGATACGTAGTCAAATCGCAAACTGTCGATGGTGACGATGAGGAGGTTCACGGCAGGGGAGTCCTCCCCCCGTTCATGTCAGTTTTCCTCTGCCACGGATCTCCCACACGACTTCAACAACGCCATCGCGCAGGCCGACAAAGTGATCGTGCAGCACGGTAGTCGAGTCGGAGTAGCCGACGATGAGTTCGACCTGCTGGCCAATCCGCGGTCCCGCACTCCCTGGCTCGAGGTCGAAGACGCCGTGTTCGGCAGACAGGTATCGCAATTTGAGAGCATCCCAATCCAGGAGGGCGGGTTCCTGGTGATGGGACGAGAGGGTCTTGAAACCGGAGTCTATGACGATGTGACCGTCCTGCGCGCTGGTGACGGTTGCCAACACGGTCAGAGCGTAGTCGAAGGTCTCGACATGGCAGGTTTTGCGGTACATCCGGTCCGTGAAGATGCCGCCACCGGCCTGTATTTCGGTGACGCCATCGTAGGCCGCCGTGATCAGGTAGGTGCCCGTTCCGCCCGCGCTGACGATCGGACAGGGCAGTCCTCGATCCAGCAGCAGGCTCTTGCTCTGGACCAACCCCTCAAGGCAGGTGTGCACGGCCTCGATTTTTTTCAGTGGCGGATGCACATCCAGCAGGTGGCCCTCGTACCCCATGATGCCCTCGAGTTGAAGACCATCAGTCGAGGCCACGACGTCTGCCAGTTCCAACACGGGCTCCCCAGGCAATACCCCTGTGCGATCCATACCAATATTGACGTCAATGAGGAGAGGGATGGTTTCACCGACTTCGACCGCCGCCGCGCCCATCCGCCGAGCCACATCCGCGTCGTCGACGGTTGAAATCACCCGGGCTTGACGCTGCATCTGGGCAAGCCGCTGCTGCTTGGCGGCAGTGACGATCTGGTTCGCGATCAGGATATCGTTGACCCCACCCGCAACCATGACCTCGGCCTCCGACAGCTTGGCGCAGGTTATGCCAAGGCCCCCGGCCTCCACCTGCCGGCGGGCGATCTCCGGGCACTTGTGCGCCTTGCTGTGGGGGCGCCAGTTCGTGCCAACCTCACTGCAGTAATCGACGAAGGTGGCGATGTTGCGCTCGAACGCGTCCAGATCGATCAAAAGGACCGGCGTGTCGAGGTCCACCTTGTTCTTGCCGATGAGACTGCTGGTCTGACCCATCAGGGCACGTTGAGGGTGAGCGTGCTGATGATGAGCGTCGTGCTCGCCTGCGAATGGATCTTCAGGTACGCGCCGACATTCACCAGAGGGACCGCAAACACGGCCTCCATGCTCTCGAAACTCTTCTCCCACTCCTGCGTCGAAAGCGCTTCGAATGCTCCCTCCGTGCGCGCCGACAGCAGCTTCATGTTGGAACCTGTTTCGCCTTCCGTTGACAGCGCGGTCAGGCGCATTCGCAGATGCACCTCTGACAGCGGCTCGGCGAATTCTATAACCAGGCTCGCTCCGCGATCGAGTGCGAGGGTGGAAATCATCGGTGGATGTGTTGACGAAGGCATTCCGGAGGTGGGATCTGAGTCAACGGGAACCAGTCCCCATGATCTGTAACCGACTTCTTGCATACCGAGTCTCCAAATAGTATTACGGGTTCTGTGATGGATGTTTGGGGTGGCAGCCGACCGCTTGCTTGAGGTGGCCGCTGTATCGCTCCAACCGCTCGGCCGCCGCGTCGCGGTCGAGATCGCACAATTCCATAACCAGGGCAAGCTTGAGATCCCAACCGGATTCCATCAGGCGGCCGTTCGACTCGGACGGAGCCAAACCAGTCAGGGCGCCCAGTATCCGTCCCGATCGGTCTCGCAACTTGGCGCTCTTGGGTTGCAGATCGACCATCAGATTGCCGAAGGTTTTCCCCAACAGCACCATGGCCCCCGTGGACACCATGTTCAAAACCATCTTGGTTGCTGTCCCGGCCTTCATTCGCGTCGAGCCGGTGACGACCTCCGGGCCGACGGGAACGACGATGCTGACATCGACATCGACGCCGCGCTCCAGGATCGGGCTGCAGCACAGCAGCGCCGTGCGGCAACCCCGTTCACGGGCATATCGCAAGCCCCCGATAACAAACGGGGTAACTCCGCTGGCCGCGATGCCGACGACGACATCCGGTGGGTCAACTCCGCGCGCTGAGAGCGGCTCGACGGCCCCACCCGCATCATCCTCCGCCCCCTCCACCGCCCCAAAAACGGCGGCCTCGCCCCCGGCGATCAGGCCCTGAACCATGGATGGGTCGGTGTTGTAGGTCGGAGGACATTCCGAAGCGTCCAGCACTCCCAGGCGACCGCTGGTCCCAGCCCCCAGGTAGAACAGCCGGCCGCCAGCTCTCAGGGAATCAGCAACCAGATTCACGGCCGCGGCTATCTCCTGCAGGGCTCCTTCAACTGCCGTCGCCACGCCACTATCCTCGCGGTTGATGATCCGGCAGATCTCCAGAGCGGACACCTCATCGATATGGTCGCTGTTGGGATTGCGCTGTTCGGTTTCAAGATTGGCCCAGTCGACCACGGCTTGCCCCTGAGGATGAGACGACGACGACGTATCTATGATATCTGATTGAGGGTCGTGACAATTATATCAATGATAACGATTGGAAGTAAACTGGGAAGAACGGAAACCTCCGAGAAACCAGATTCAGGTTGGCTGTAAAATTGTCAATGTGCGAGGGCGAACACTATATTGGCTCACGAGCCCGACATGGGTTCGTGAGTACGTCCATTGCCGGCCACACCACTGAGTCCACCCATGCCCGAAAGCACGCTGGAAAAAACATACGACCCAAAGGTCGTCGAGGAAAAATGGTACGCTCACTGGGAAAGCAGCGGATTTTTCAATGCTGCGGCCAGGCCGGCGGACGCCCAAGCCTACTGTATCACCATTCCTCCACCGAATGTGACCGGCGAGCTTCACATGGGTCACGCCATTCAGCACGCCATCCACGATGCCGTGACACGCTTCAAGCGCATGCAGGGATTCGAGACCCTCTGTCTTCCCGGTACCGACCACGCCGGCATCGCCACGCAGATGAAGGTGGAGGAGCAGCTGCAGCAGGAGGAAGGCAAGACCCGCTACGACATCGGTCGCGATGCGATGATGGAGCGCATCTGGGCATGGAAGGAGCGCTACGGCAACACCATCTACGATCAACTGCGAAAACTGGGGTGCAGCTACGACTGGGAACGATCCCGTTTCACCCTGGATGAGGAGTACGCCGAGGCGGTTCTGAAGGCCTTCGAACACTTCCACACGAGCGGTTGGATCTACCGGGGCACGCGCATGATCAACTGGTGCCCATATTGTGGAACTGTGATTTCTGATCTGGAGACGGAAGAGATCGAGCAGCAGGGGCATCTGTGGCATATCCGTTACCCCAGCGTCGATGGGGATCTCGGTGTCGTCGTCGCCACTACCCGACCCGAGACCATGCTCGGAGACACGGCCGTGGCCGTTCACCCGACGGATCAACGCTGGCACGAAGCCATCGGGGGCAGGCTTCGACTGCCTCTGACCGACCGTGAAATTCCGATTGTGTCAGATGAGTACGCCGACCCCGAGATGGGCAGTGGGGCGGTGAAGGTCACGCCGGCTCACGATCCGAACGACTACGAGATCGGGCAGCGCCACGAGCTGGAGCAGATTCAGGTTATCGACTTCGACGGTACCATGACAGCGGCGGCCGGCGGCCCCTACGCTGGCATGGACCGCTATGCCTGCCGCGATCGAGTGGTTGAGGCGCTGGAGGCCCAGGGAATGCTGGTGAAGGTCGAAGACCACGAACATGCCGTGCCACATCACGACAAGTGCGGGACCGTGATCGAGCCCTTGCCTATGGAACAGTGGTTCATGGACATGAAGCCTCTCGCAAAGAAAACGCGACCCTACATCGAATCTTCGCAGATCGAGTACGTGCCCGAGCGCTTTGGCGGCTATGCGCTTGAGTGGCTCGATGACATTCGCGATTGGGCCCTGTCGCGGCAGATCTGGTGGGGACATCGAATACCCGCATGGTACTGCACCCGCTGCAGTGGCGAGGATGGCCTGATCCCCCTGGGCGGGATACCTCGGGAACAGGCGCTCCCGCAGGGCAGCTTCCGCGTCTCGATACAGGGTGGCGCGGTCCCGGTGGTCAGCAGCACCCGTCCGGAGCCGTGCTCGAAGTGCTCGGACGGTGAGTGGGTGCGTGATCCCGACGTGCTCGACACCTGGTTCTCGTCGGCGCTGTGGCCGTTCGCGACGCTTGGCTGGCCGCAAACCGAAAAAGACCTCGGGTTCTTCTTTCCCACCGATCTGATGATCACGGCCAGGGACATACTCTATCTATGGGTGCTGCGCATGGCCATGACGTCGCTGGAGTTCACCGGCAAGATTCCGTTCAAAACCGTCCTGGTTCATCCCACGGTGCAGACGAAGGACGGACGCCGCATGAGCAAGAGTCTGGGGACGGGGTTGAATCCACTGGACTTGGTGGAGCTCTACGGTGCGGATGCGACCCGTTACAGCCTCCTGCATCAGGCCGGCGCCGGGCAGGACATCCGCTTCGATGCGGAGATCGCCGACAACAAGGTCACATCCTCGTTGAGCGCCAGGGCGGGGCAGAACTTCTGCAACAAGCTCTGGAACGCGGCCCGTTTCGTGCTCATGAACCTCGAGGGGTATCGAGCTCCGGACCAAACCGCCACGTCTGAGGTGCTGGCGGATCGCTGGATCCGCAGCCGGCTGGCCTTCACCATCGATCAGGTCAGCGTCCTGCTGGATGCCTACCGCTTCAATGATGTGACGCGGACGTTGTACGAGTTTCTGTGGAATGACTATTGCGATTGGTACCTCGAGCTGGCCAAGGTTCGACTGCAGGGCACTGACACCGCAGACCGATCCCTGACGCAACAGGTGCTCGTCGAGGCCTTTGAACAGGCGTTGCGTCTGATGCATCCGGTGATGCCCTACATCACAGAATCCCTGTGGCAAGCGTTACCCATCACCCCCCACTCAGCCGAAGCCAGCATCATGGTTACGGCGTGGCCTTCATCACGACCAACCGATCGTGATGAAGTGGCCGAGACGGAGATGGGCATGCTCAAGGACGTGGTTTCTTCCGTGCGGACCATCCGCAGCGAGCTCAATGTTCCGCCCGGCAAGAAGGTGCAGATCGTGTTGTCGGCCGCGGCGGAGGCCCATCAGGTCAACCTTCTCGAACTCCGTGAGTACATCGCTGTTTTGACGAACGCCGAGGACATCGAGATCGGTGTCGGGTTGCCTCAGCCACCCTCTTCGGGCAGTGCCGTGGTCGGAGACCTCAATGTGTTCGTGCCGCTTGCCGGACTCATCGATCTGGAGGCGGAGAAAGGCCGGTTGAAGAAGGAAATTGCCAAGTTCCAGGGCCTGCTCACGGGACTGGAGAAGAAGCTCGAGCAGGCATCCTTCTTGGAAAAAGCCCCCCCCGAGGTCGTCGAGCGCGAGCGTCAGCGTCAGGAGGAATACGCAGAAAACCTGAAAAAACTCGAGGCCAGTTTCGGGGTGTTGAGTTCCTGATCCCCAAAGCTGTCTGGGGGGTGAATGAGAAGTGGCGTACGACTATTTCACCATAGGCGCCCTGGCGATCGAGATGGAGGCAACCCTCGTCGGCAATGAAATCTGTGCCATCGAGGAGTACCCCCGACCCGGCGCTGACGTTGATCCGGCTCAAGCAGCTGCCCTCCTCATCGCCGTGCGTCCGTCGAAGAGCCGGCCGATCGCCGCAACACTGACGAATCGATTTGGGGTTGAAGCGCTTCATTTGGATGCTGCGGCCGCCTTCGATGCTGCCAGTGACCAGGCTGGTTCGAAACGCTCATCTGGCCCCAAAGGTGAGAGCGATGGCGAGCGCTACTTGCGGGGTGCCAGGATAGTTGCGGTGGAAGCCGATCGTCGAGAGCGCCAGATCAATGTTCTCCTGAGCCGGCTCGGCCCGGATGGCACGGAGAGTTTCGGACGACTGATCTTCGAACTCGTCCACCGGCGCTTTCAAACGATCCTGATGGCTGAGCGCAGCGAGCGGGTTATCTGGATCTGGTCGCTGTCTCGACTCCGCAACAACCGGGGGCCGGCCGGCGATCAGCGGGTCCGCATCCGTCAACCCTACGTTCGTGCACCCAATGCCCGCCTGCTACCTGGGGAAGATGATGGGGCTGCTTTCATCGACCGGATGAGGAGCGAAGACTGGGCTGAACCACTCATGCGCGTAGCTACCCGTCATCTGTGTGGCGTCGACCGGCACGTCTGCACCGAGCTCTTGAACCGCGCCCACATCAGTTCCGTGCACACGATCGCTGAATGCAGCGACGACGACCTGCACAGGTTCTGGTCGGAGGCCAGTTCGCTGTTCACCTCCGGATCAGGCGCTGGTTTATCGACATGGGTAGAAGCAGGTGCGGTACAGTTCTCCGCACTCGCACCGGATCGACAGGTGGAGGATCTGAGCAGCCACGCCACCGTCAGCGAGGGGATCGAGCACTGGTTTCGGGTTCTTGAAACCAGTGCAGTTCCCACCAGATCCACCCGGCACCGTCGTGCACGCAAGGCTCTGCGCACGCGCCTGCGCGCTCTGGAACGCAAACGGATTGCGTTGCAAGCGGACCTGGACGAGACGAAGGATGCCGAAGACTGTGCCCGGAAAGGTGCTGTCCTGCTCGCACATGCGAAGAACATCGATCCCGGTTCCGACCGGCTGGAGTTGGAAGACCCCTTCAATGCCGACACAAATGCCAGGATCCTGATCGAACTCGATCCCCGGCGCAGCATCGCGGACATGGGCGGCAGCTATCTGAAGAGGGCAGCCAAGCTGAGAAAGCGCGCCGAGGTCCTGCCGCCCCATCTCTCCCGGCTTGAGGATGAAATCGGGCGTTTGCGGCAATTGGCCAGTGACTGTGAGCGCGGTGGCTTGCCGCAAGATCAAATCGACCACTTGATGCGGGAGCTACCACCGTTGGATCACAAGAACCGTCGTGATAAGGAGCCCCAGGCTCGTCCCCGTCGTTATCGAACCAGCGCTGGGTGGATCGTGTGGGCGGGGCGCAACAATCGTGAAAACGATGTCCTTACCCACCGATTGGCTGCCCCTGAAGATATCTGGTTTCACGCCCACGGGTATGCCGGATCGCACGTGGTGCTGCGACGAGACGGCCGCAAGGAGCAGCCGAGTGCCCGCACCGTGGAAGAGGCCGCAGCGGTCGCCGCCTACTGGAGCAAGGGCAGAACAGCCAACAAGGTCTCCGTCTCCTACACCGCGGCAAAGCATGTGCGCAAACCCCGCGGCGCGGCGCCGGGATTGGCCGTGTTGAGCAGGGAAAAGACCATCCTCGTGCGACCGATGCTGTTGCCCGAGGAGGATGAATCCGCGCAGGATCAATAACGACGATGGCGTTGACGGTTGGCCTTGTGGGGTTACCCAATGTGGGCAAGAGCACGCTGTTCAATGCCCTTACCCAGGGCCGGGCTGAAGCGTCCGCCTACCCGTTCTGCACCATCGATCCGAATGTCGGCATCGTCGCGGTGCCGGACGAGCGCCTGGCTCAACTCCAAACCGTACTCACTCCGGACAGCTGCACTCCGACGGCAATCCAGTTCACGGACGTCGCCGGTCTGGTGCGGGGAGCCAGCAGGGGAGAGGGCAGGGGCAACCAATTCCTGGCCGACATCCGCGGTGCAGACGCCCTGATCCATGTGGTCCGCTGCTTCGATAACCCCAGCGTCGCCCACGTCGATGGAAGCCTCGATCCGCAACGAGATATTCGTGTCATCGAAGATGAGCTCATCCTCGCCGATCTCGAAATAATCGATAGTGTTCTGCCCGGACTCGACAAGCTTGTGCGGACCGATCCGCGTTCACCTCGTCGAACGGAATTCGAAACCCTTCAGGCGTTGTCAGCCCAACTGTCTGACGGCTGCCCGGTTCGAGAATGTACTTTGTCTCCAGAGCAGGAGACCTCAGTCAATGGCTACGGACTGATATCCGCCATGCCGGTGCTGTACGTGGCAAACGTTGATGAATCGCGAAGCGGTGACGGACAGCTCCTTCAATGTCCTGAGGAACTCGAGAGTCTGGGCAGGAACAACATTCTCGTGATCGCGGCGGGGATCGAAGCCGAAATAGCCGCTCTGGCTACGGCTGAAGAGCAAGGAGAATTCCTGTCGGCGATGGGCTTGCAGGAGCGCGGCATAGACCGCTTGATTCGCTCGGCATATAATCTGCTTGGACTGATCACGTTCTACACCTTCGCACATCAGAAGCTACAAGCCTGGCAGCTGCCACACTCTACCACTGCAGCGCGAGCAGCGGGACGCATTCACACCGACATGGAAAAAGGCTTCCTCCGTGCCGAGGTGGTGTCAGCGCGAGACCTGGTGGATGCCGGTAGTTGGGCGACCCTCAGGTCCCAAGGTCAACTGCGGACCGAAGGCCGGACCTACACCCCTGAGGATGGCGACGTGATACAGGTGCTGTTCAAGACCTGAGTTCAGGCAACCAGGCACCTTAAAAGAAGGCATGAGCGGCCAACCGGAAGGCGTCCGCATTGCCCTGAAGGTCCTGAGGAACGCTCTCCTTCAGCTTGTAAGTCGCACTGGCAGTCAATTGAGGCGTGAGGAAAGCCTCGACGCCGATCGTCAACCGGCTACGCTCGTCTTCCTCGACTTCGTCGTAGGGATCCAGATAGTCGTAGGCCAACCTGAAATTGATCGCCTCACGATGCCAGTATTCCAGGCTGGCGAATCCGACAAACTGGTCGTTGTCGTCGCCATTAGAGTCATCCTTCAGCCAATCAGCCTCGCCCATCACCGTCACGGGTCCCAGCCGGGCACTGGCGTAGGGTCCCATCACCAGGCGTTCAACACCCCTCGACTTGTTGCGTGCGAACGAACCTCCCAGCATGACATTTGCCGGCAGAAAGACCGATCCCACGGTGGAGATCTGCTTGCCTTCATTGTTGTCTTTGCCGCCCTGCGTTCCGTTGGAGATCGCGACGCTCAGCGCAACCTGACCAGGTTCGAAACCAACCTCGAAGCCCATGTCTTGATTGTCGTAATTGAATCCAGTCACCTGCCTGATAAAACTCTCGTCGTCCCACAACCGAATGCCGTATGGAAGGAGCATGCGCCCCGCCTTGAGGTAACCGGTGGCCGGCAATCCCTCGAACAGGACGAATGCCTCGCGATTACTGGCGCCCGAAGGCGCCACTGTTTCGTCCAGGTAGAACGACATCCGACCTGGCACGAGCATAGCTTCGAGGTATAGATTGCCGCTTTCCACGTCAAAACTGTTGGCTGAGTCTTGCTTGTAGACGGTGTCCAATTGCGCCAGCGCCTCTTCGGCGGAGAACTGCGTCTGATGGGTGACCATGAAATCCACCCCAATCGAAATTGCCGGATTCAGATCGGTCTCAAAGTCCATCGATCCGTCCGCCAGGGACTCGAGCAGGGGAGTCAGTTCCGTCTGGGTGTAGAGCGCGCCGTAGGCATTGCGTTTTCCGCCCCCGGTCTTGTTGACGTGGCACACGCTGCACTTGTAACCCTCTCGGTAGGCGATGTAAGGTTCTGCTGCGATCTCGCCCAGCAGACACCAGGCCACCACTACTGCCACCAATGGCAGGAGGTTCAATCGTTTGCCGTATTGATCATTCACGTTGTCGGACCTCGCTCGCGTTTTTTCTTTCGTTGGAAAGAGACTCTTGGGAGGCGCCAAAGTTAGGGGGGTGCGAAGGCGACTGTCAAGAATGCTTGACCCCATCTCGAGCCCACCTGATTTTCATCTTTTTCACCTTCCACAGTCTCAGGCCACAGTCTCCGATCTCTCCCTCTCATTCCGCGCTTAGCCATTCAAAGCTCTCCGCTTACGGTAACAGGTGACTTCCTCCTCCAATACGACTGACAGCACAGGCCCTCGACTCCGATTGACAACGTTGGTGTTAAAGGTCCTGGCAACGGTCGTCCTGTTCGCCTTGATCGGCATCTTTCTGGAGCCCGAGCGGGTATGGATCATCCTCGGGGAACTGCAGTCACAGTCCATCGTTGCGGTCATTAGCCTGTCCCTCATTGGACTGGCCATTCAGTGGAAGAAATGGCACCTACTGCTGACATCGGTCAGGCCGCACACGGCCGGGCAAGAGAGCCTGGTCTCGCTCCTGGTCGGCTTCGCCCTGGGATTGGCGTCGCCTGGAAGGATTGGCGAGGTCGGGCGAGGCCTTGTCCTTTCACCTGACTCACGCCCAGCCTCCACTGGTGCTGCCACCGCTGACCGTCTCTGTTCGGCAGCCGCCACTGTCGTCCTTGGCCTGACGGCTCTGGTGTGGCTGGCTCCGATACCAGGAGCATTCGTGGCGGTTGCGTTTTCCGCGACCGCCGTGGTCGGGTTCCGACTGGTGACACGCGGAAAAGGGGAAGGGGGAATCCGAGATTCCTTCCCCTACGCACCTACAGCCCTGAGTTCCTTCATGGTCGAAGCGGTAGGGACCATGATGCGGGTACCTCGAGATCTCTGGCTCCGGTCTCTTGGTTTGTCGTTGACGTTCCAGATCCTTCTCTGTTTTCAATTCCTCATGTTGGCGACAGACTGGATGGACTCCTCAACCGAACTATGGCTGGCGATTCCCATCATCTTTGCGGCCAAAGCACTCCTGCCGATTGCCTTTCTGGATCTGGGTGTGCGTGAGGCGGCATCAGTGTTCGTTTTCGCCAAGCTCAACTTCGATCCTGCCGTCGGCTTCAATTGCGCCCTGCTTCTGTACGCCATCAACGTCGTTATTCCGGCGCTTGCCGGTGCCGCAGTGTGGGCGCTGTCGGCGACGCGCAACCGTGCCGACTATACGGCAGGCGGGCAGACAGTGTTGCCGACGGATCTTAATGAACAACGCAAGAATGGTAAGCGGTGGACTCGAAAGATCGCCCGCGTACCGGGCCAGGCCCTGACGTTGTTGTTGCTGGCCTGGTCGATGACGACCACGGGGAGTGAACTGAGCGCGCAGTCAAACTCCAGCACGGATGCCGCCTCGAACTATAATAGCAGCACCACACAAATCGACGGTACGCCGCCGATGGTCAGGCTCATAGGAGAGGGAGATTTACTGGCCGAGCGCGGCCAGATCCAGGCGGCGATCGAGAAATACGAACAGGCACGGTCCATCGGTGCCGGTAGCGCTTACGTCCTCAACAGGCTGGCCCACCTTTACATGATGTCTTCACGCCCGCTCGAGGCGATCGGCCTCTTGCGAAAGTCCCTGGGCGAGAGCCCAGGGCAGTTACCGGTGTATTCCATGCTCGGCGAGTCCTTCCTCGCGACCGGCCAGATCGACTCGGCCCTCGCCTGCGTGAACGAGGCCCGTGAGCTGGCTCCTGATGTCAGCTCGATTCGCAGTTATCTCGGACTACTGTACCTGCAGAGTGGCCGCCCGCAGCAGGCCAAGGCCCAGTTGGACACCGCCATCAGCTTCGATTCCACAAACTCGGAAGCCTATCGTTTTCTGGGCATCTACTACACCCAGCTCGATTCATTGGATCGCGCCATAAGCTCTTACGAGAAGGTCATCGAGCTCCAGCCGAGAGACGTTGAGGCCCACAACAACATCGCTTTCCTCCACTCGCGCCTGCAGCGATACGGGGAAACCCTCGACTACTACAAGCGCACGAAGAGCTTGACCGCTGATCCCAATATCCTGCACTCCATTAACGTCAATATGGAGGCCGTCCGGGCGATCATGAATGGGAAGCTGCGAGCACGCTACATACTCCTCCACACGGAGGCCGAGGCCCGCGACATCTTGAAACGCCTCCACAATGGCGAAGAGTTCGCGAATCTTGCTGCCCAATTTTCCAAGGCGCCCAACGCCCACCTGGGAGGTGACCTGGGATACTTCGGTCCGGGCGACATGGTAGCAGAAGTCGAGGAGGCCGTGCTCCAGCTGGAACCCGGGGAATTGAGCAATCTGATCAGTTTACAACAGGGCGTGATGATTCTGCAGCGACTCAATTAGAAAAAGATGCGGCCAGAAACGGAAAAGGTGTGACTGTGCCGCTTCTGGCCGCAAGGGAGGGCGCGAGCCTAGACCGGTAAGGCTCGCGTCCATAAGGACGTCTGAACGCAGTCAGGGTTTCGCGAGATTGGTGATTTCTTCGGCCATTTACATTCGGGGTCCGGCTCTCACGGTAGTGGCTCTTGCAACTCGTCCCCCTATTTTCGTTAATTCATTCTTACACAATCGATTGCGTTTGCGGGATGGCATGAAATCAAGCTCCGTAGACACCAGGATGTTGGCAGAAATAGCCGTGGCGACTGCTCTGGCCGCTGTTCTGGGACTCTTCAAGCTGAAACTACCCCACCTGCTGTATGGAGGATCGATCAGCCTGCACGCCCTCCCCATCCTCGTTGTCGCCATCCGTCACGGCACCAGACGGGGAATCATGGTCGGAGCAGCCTACAGCGCCGTAAATTTCGCGCTCGGGCCTTTCTTTCTGCATCCTCTCCAAGTTCTGCTCGATTACCCGCTCGCCTTCGGTGCTCTGGGGATAGCGGGTGTGGCGACATCAATCTCTCGAACCAGCACATCCCTGGCTCCATCGAGCCTGATGGTGGCCATCTCTGTTGTGCTGGCGAGTGTTGTCCGGTTTGGGATGCATTTCGTATCGGGAATGCTCTATTTCGCTCATTTGGCGCCCGAAGGGACTCCAGTGTGGCAGTTCTCTCTGCTCTACAACGCCAGCTATGTCTTTCCAGAGACCATTATATCCGTCGTCGCTCTTCGAATACCGCTGATCAGGCCGCTATTGAGTCCCCACCCACCACCTACGCATTCACCCAGCTGAGGAGGGAAAAGCCTTGATTCAATCCCCATCGCGACCCGATTCGGGCAGGTCAGGGAAAAAGTGGGTCGGCGAGGCCTTCGGTGTTATTATATTAGGTCAGACAAGGACCTGTGGCCGTTGGAGTTGTCGCAATGGTGGGGAAGGGGAGGAGGAAGCTTGTCCGTTGGTTGGGGCACTCGGGAAATATGTACCGGCCGTCTCAGGTTGATGATCTTGGCCGGTCATGATGCCCACACCCCAAGATATGGAGTGCGGCGATGTCACAACGACATCATCGTGTTCCACACCAGTCACCGTGGGAGTCGATAGCGAACCCTGGAAGTCGCGGTACAGATCTTGCTGAAGCAAGCGCGGGGAAGTCTACGGCGGGTTGGAATGCTTTGGCAACCGTCCAAAGTGACACTGAGATGCCGACTACTCAGGGGCAGAAATCATGAACAAAGAAGAACTACAAGAGGTGGTCAGCCGCCTGGAGGCTCTCGAGGCCCTGGCGAAACTGTTTAACAACCTCTGGTTTGATCAAATCAAGAAGAATATTCACGACGAAAAGGTCCAGGCTTACCTTCTTGTCTTCGAAGACGCGTTTCCACACATGAATCACGTCATCGAATTTGTGCGGCGTAGCGCTGGTGTCCTGTCCGAGTCTTCGACGGCGGATCAGTGGGACAAGCTTCACAGCGAGTTCGAATCACTGCGTGGTCTGCTGGGGGGCACAGAGGGTGCTCTTTCCATAGCCGAAACTCCCTCGATGCTGCCTCAAGAGCAAGAGGCCCTCGAATCCGTTGACCAGAGTGACCTTGATACCTTGTTCGACGATACAGAGCCTTCCGAGGAAGGCGATATCGATGCTCTTTTCGAAGCCGGCTCCGGATCCACTGAAACGGTTCAGGATATCGACGAACTCTTCGAGGAGGATGAAGAGGACGACGAGGAATTTGAACTTGAGGAGGAGATCGAGATAGAGGAGGAAGGAGTCGAGGAGGAGGAAAACGTGGACTCCATCGGTGCAGAGATGATCGATGAGTCGGAGGATTTGGACGAGGACGACGCGCTTGAAGCCGCGGCCGCGATGGAAGCGGCGGAAGCGCTGGAACAGGCAGATGTAGGCGAAGCAGCCGTGAGCGAGGCTGAGACCGCCGACGGTGAAGAAGAGATTGAAGAAGAGGAGATTGAAGAGGTCGAAGTCGACGAGGACGCCGCCGATACAGGAGACGGAGATTCAGATGAGGACGACTCCTCTGACGAGGAGTTGGCCGAGCTCATGGAAGGCGTTGACGACGACGACATGGCCGACGAGGATGTGGATCTGGGAGATCTCCTCGAAGAAGAGGCACCAGAATCAGATGACGCTTCCTCGGAGGACGAAGAGGAAGACGTCGAGCTGGATGGCTTGTTCGAGGAGGAGGAAGAAGAAGACGACGGCGAGGAAGACCTGGCAGAATTGATCCAAGAGTCAGAGGAGGAAGAGGACACGGACGGAGCTGGCATCTCAGAGGACGAGATGAGTGCTCTGCTCGATGAAGATGGCGGCGGTGAAGATGGCGATGGAGAAGAGATCGCCGCTGAAGAAGATGATGATACGGGAGACGCAGACTCCGAAGACGACGAAGAGTCGATCAGCCAGGACGAAATCGACGCGCTTTTCGGCTAGGATCGCAGGCATGGGCAATGGACGTCCCATGAGTTGACGGTCCCAGCGTACCCGTTATACAGCGCATCACCTTGAATGGTGGTGCGCTGTTTTTTTTCGATACGGCCAGACCGCAGGAACTTGCCGCTGTCCAATCGTGGGGATAGATTTGACATTGCGCAGACAGGAACTGACGACCCGCCCAAGTCAAACCACCAGAGTAAGCCACCAGAGTAAACAGGGCCATCGACCATGGACTACGACGCCTGGTTCCAGTGCATTAGGTGCCCGGAAGAACGCTATCCCCTTGGCGAAATCGTGTATGAGTGTCAGCGCTGCGGCAGTCTGTTGCAGGTGCAACAGGGGCTCGACATCCTGCGGACAGTGAGAACCGGTTCGCAGTGGCGACAGCTCTTCGACCGCCGCTATATGCGTACGACCTTCCCGTACGGCAGTTCGGTGTGGGGCAAGAAAGAGATGGTCTGTCCGGTCGTGGACGATGACAACATCGTTTCGATGTACGAAGGGGGCAGTAACCTGCTGTGGGCCGAGCGTCTTGGCAACGAAATTGGCATCGATGAACTGTGGGTGAAGCAGTGCGGCAACAGCCACACAGGTTCGTTCAAGGATCTGGGCATGACGGTCCTTGTTTCGATGGTCAAGCAGATGCGCTCGGACGGGCAGGAGGTTCCCGCCATCGCCTGCGCATCAACCGGCGACACCTCCGCTGCGTTGGCGGCCTACGGAGCTGCTGCGGGCATACCGGTGATTGTCTTTCTCCCCAAGGATCTCGTGTCGCTGTCTCAACTCATTCAACCGATTGCCAACGGCGCCACAACACTTTCTCTGCGCACCGACTTCGATGGTTGCATGCAATTGGTTCAACGAGTTTGCCGCGAGGAGAACATCTATCTTGCCAACTCGATGAACTCTCTTCGGATCGAGGGGCAGAAGACTGTCGCCGTCGAGTTGACTCAGCAGGATGATTGGAACGTACCTGATTGGATCGTCATCCCAGGGGGCAATCTTGGAAACGTCAGTGCGCTGGGTAAGGGATTCCTCGAGATGAAGGCGATGGGCATCATCGACCGTCTTCCCGGGCTCGTCGTGGCTCAGGCGGCCAACGCGGATCCACTTTACCAGAGCTACCTGAAGGGTTTCGAAGTATTCGAGGCGCAGCAGGCAAAGGATACGCTGGCCAGCGCCATTCAAATTGGCAACCCGGTAAGCGCCGAGCGAGCCATCCTAACCCTCAAACAGTTCGAGGGCATTGTCGAACACGCCACGGAAGACGAACTCGCCAACGCCTGTGCACAGGCTGATCGGACTGGCTTGTTTACCTGTCCCCACACTGGAGTAGCGTTGGCTGCGTTGCTCAAGCTCGTGGATCGTAAGGTCATAGCTCGTGGCAGCAAGGTCGTTGTCGTGTCCACGGCCCATGGATTGAAGTTCCCGAAATTCAAGACCGACTATCACGCCGGCGCCCTGACAGAGAAGTTCGACGTGACTTCCAAACACGCCAACCAGCCGGTCGAGGTAGATGCCGACTACGACCACGTTCGTGACAAGGTAATGCAATCGATCGAGAGCATCTCACTCACACAAACACGCTGAAGCGTATGAGCGATACGAATAATCATCTACCTGGCGGGAGCTCGACACGGTCCGTGCATGGAGGAGAGGACCGGGTCAAACCAGCCAAGTCGGTCACCAATGCGATCGCGCAGACGGCAACCTACGTTTTCGACGACCTGGACGAGTTCATTGACTTCAAAGCTGGCAAGGCCTCCAGTCATGAATACGGGCGCTACGGAAACCCGACGGTAAAAGTGGCGGAGAGCAAGCTCGCCGATCTCGAGGGCGCCGAAAGCGCATTGCTGTTTTCTTCCGGCATGAGCGCGATCACGACCGTGCTGTTCGGAATGCTGCGCAGCGGGCAACATCTCGTCATCATGGAAGACTGTTATCGGCGGACAGTCCAGCTGTGCGATGTGCTGGGTAAGTTCAATATCGAGTGCACTGGTGTGAGTCCGGGTGATTTCCAGGCGCTGGAGGCTGCGATCCGCCCGGAGACCAGACTGATCTTCACCGAATCGCCGACCAATCCCCACTTGCATGTAGTCGACCTGGAGAAACTCGTCCCCTTCGCCAAGAGCAAACGCCTCAAGGTCCTCATCGACAGCACCTTCGCCACACCGATCAATCAACGCCCCCTCGATTTCGGTGTCGATTTGGTTTTCCACAGCGCTACCAAGTACCTCGGAGGACACAACGACCTGATGGCCGGATCGGTGGCTGGAAAATCGGCGATCATTGGCGCGATCAAGGAATTCAGGGATATCATCGGAACGATCGGCGATCCGAACAGCGCCTATCTTCTGATCCGGGGCCTCAAGACGCTGGCACTCCGCGTGGCTAGACAGAATGAAACCGCCAGCCGCATCGCCGACTTCCTCGCACCGCATAAGAAAATCAAGCGCGTCTACTACCCGGGCCATGAGTCTCATCCGGATCACGAGGTGGCTCGACAGCAGATGAATGGCTACGGTGGTGTCGTCAGCTTCGACATAGACGGCGATCTCGACCGCACACGGGCATTCATCCACGCTCTAAAGATTCCCTACCTGGCCCCCAGTCTCGGGGGAGCGGAGACCCTGGTCTCGCATCCAGCTACCGTTTCCTACTCCGATCTGAGTTGGGAAGCGCGACAGGAAATCGGCATTACGGACCAGCTTGTACGCTATGCTGTGGGGATTGAGGATTTCGACGATCTCATCGCGGATATTGTGGCAGCTCTGGACAGTATTTGACACGAGAAAAATAGCTACCTTGTCGGAGATCGATTGGCACCGCGAAATGCTCGCCGACCTGGATCGCGTCAATGCCTTTCGCACAGCGCTCTCGGAGGCGGTGCATCCGGGAGATGTGGTACTGGATATTGGCACGGGAACCGGGCTTCTGGCTCTTTTTGCGATACAACTGGGAGCCTCCAGGGTGTATGCGATCGAGCAGGGGGATATCGTCAATGTGGCGGAGGAAGTGGTTGCTGTGAACGGTATCTCGACCGAGCAGATTCGCTTCCTGAAGGGGCACTCCACGCAGGTCGAACTTCCGGAACGAGTCGATCTGGTGGTTGCAGAGTTGATCGGTTCGTTCGGCCTCGAGGAAAGTATCATTCCTGTGCTGAGCGATGCGCGTGAACGCTTCCTCAAACCAGGAGGCCGCCTGCTTCCGTCCTGGCTGGACCTGTATGTTGCGCCAACGGAAGAAGGGGAAACTCAGGGGCGCTGGCAGCGAGTATTGGCGGTAGAGCATGGTTTGGACTTTACGCCTTTGTCGAATCTGTCCCAGCACCGTCCGATCCACATGTGGGCTGATCCATCTCAACTCTTGGCCGAAGGTGTGCATGTTTTTCGCTGCGACTTCCGCACCGGTTCCGCCGCGAAAGTACTTGAAGGAGTTGCCACCATCGAAATGACCCGCTCCGGCCAGCTTAGCGGATGGATGGGATGGTTCAAGGCCGGGTACGAGGACCGCTCCTTCCTGTCGACTCAGCCACCGATTGCCGGTTCGAGTTGGGAGAATGTCCTGTTCCCGTCGGGAAACCCGATGGCGGTGTTGAACGGACAGCCCGCTACGTTGAAGTTGCGACTGGATGATCCATTCTGGAGCTGGACGGTACGGGTCGCAGAGGAGGTGCGGGAGTACAGTGAACTCCAAGCCATGCCGCAACAGGCATTGCGCCCAGCCGCCTCTGCCGGCGGGGATGAGACGGAAAGCTGATGGAAAAACAAGACAACATTAGATCTGACACCGGCATCGGACCGGAACGTCCGCGCCGCTTGCGACAGAATGCCCTGATTCGCTCCATGGCGCGGGAGACCCACCTGCGACGGGACGACCTGATACTGCCTCTGTTCGTCTGTCCCGGTGAAGGCGTGCGCCGTCCGATCGAGGCCATGCCCGGTCATTTCCAGTTGTCCGTCGACGAACTAGTGAAAGAATGCAGGACGGTTGCCGACCTCGGTATTCCGGCGGTCATCCTGTTTGGCATTCCCCCTGAGAAGGACCCCGTAGGGAGCGGGGGCTATGATCCCGCTGGCATCGTGCCCATGGCTCTGCGGGCGTTAAAGGGGAGCAAACTTGAACTGCTCTTGATAGCCGATGTTTGCCTGTGCGAGTACACGGACCACGGCCACTGTGGACTCCTTGACGGAGACGAAGTCGACAATGACCGTACCGTCGAGTTGCTGGCGCGCGAGTCGGTGGTGTACGCCGACGCCGGAGCCGACGTAATCGCTCCCTCTGATATGATGGACGGCCGCGTCGGGGTCATTCGTCAGGAACTCGATCGCCACGACCATCAGGCGGTTCCGATCATGGCCTACGCGGCCAAGTACGCTTCAGCCTTTTACGGCCCTTTCAGGGAGGCTGCCGGATCGACACCTCAGTTTGGTGATCGTCGTGGATACCAGATGGATCCCGCCAATGTGCGGGAGGCCATGCGGGAGATCGAGCTGGATCTGGAGGAGGGAGCAGACATGGCTATCGTCAAGCCAGCGCTGGCATATCTGGACGTCCTGCGAGAAGCTCGGGACCGCTTTGACGCCCCTCTGGCCGCCTACAATGTCAGTGGTGAGTTTTCCATGATCAAAGCGGCCGCACAGCGCGGGTGGGTAGATGAGGTGAGGATCCGGGATGAGGTGCTGTTGTCAATCAAGAGAGCGGGGGCCGACATGATACTGACCTATTTTGCCAAGGAAGTAGCCCCATCACTGCCGTGATACCATCAGTTAATCTCATTGCAGGGAACCAGAGCCAGTGAAGAACTACCTGAAGATCATGTCCGGCAGCAGCAATCCCGAACTCGCAGAGGAGATCTGCACGTACCTGGACTGCGCCCCAGGGCGTCTCGACATCGAGCAAGGGGCCAACGACAATCTCAAGGTTCGCATCTGTGAAAACGTGCGAGAGGATGATGTCTTCGTCATCCAGACTTCGTGCCCACCGGTAAACGACAACTTTCTCGAGCTCCTGCTGATCATCGATGCCTTGAAGTACGCCTCTGCGCGCCGAGTGACCGCCGTCCTGCCGTACTATCCCTACGTGCGCTCTGACAAGAAAGACGAGCCTCGGATTTCTATCAGTGCTCGCCTGGTCGCCGACCTGCTGGAGACCGCAGGCGCGGACCGCATCCTGACGATGACCTTGCACTCGCCACAGATCGTCGCCTTTTCACGAATCCCAGTGGATCAACTATGGGCCACGAACCTTCTGTGCGACCATCTGTTGCAGACCCAGGATCTGGGGAATGCCGTCGTCGTCTCACCGGACGTTGGCAGCGCGGATGAAGCAAATTACTACGCCCGCGTGCTGGATCTGCCGCTGGCCATCATGGACAAGAGGCGAAAGGCGGACGACGAGAAGGCGGAAGTTCTCAATGTGATCGGTGACATCGAGGGCAAGGACGCATTGCTTTTCGACGATGAGGTACTGACAGGGGGGTCGATGATGGAGGCGATCCGCTTGCTGAAGAAGAGAGGCGCTCGCCGCATCATGGCAGGCTGCACTCACGGCGTTTTTTCCGGATCGGCTATCGAGAATATCGAGAAGTCGCCGGTGGAAGTGTTCCTGAAAACCAACACCATTCCGCTTCCCGACGACAAGACTTCCTCCAAGATCGAGGTCATATCAGTGGGGCGGCTCTTCGGCGATGCCATCAAAGCGATCCATCACGGCGAGTCCGTTAGCCGGCTCCTGGATTAAGGACAAGAGGAAAAAAACCATGGCGAGTAGATTAGACCTGCTGCGTGAGTTCTGGGCCTTCATGAAGGTGCGAAAGAAGTGGTGGCTCGGGCCCATATTCATGACCTTGTTTCTTCTCGGAACCCTGATCGTCCTCACAGAGGGCTCAGCCGTCGCGCCCTTCATATACACCCTCTTTTAGCCGCACTGAAGACAGCCCCGGTGACTGGACCGTTTGACTCTGAACAATGAGCCATCTTAATTTAACACAGTAGGTTACGAGGATTTTTCCGTCTATTGGGAACGAGCTCTTGTCTGATCTGAAACAGCTGATCCGTGACATTCCGGATTTTCCCAAACCTGGCATCCTGTTTCGCGACATCACGCCTCTCTTGCGTGATCCCGACGGGTTCGCGCAGGCGACGAAGGGGATGGCCGGGATGTTTGCAGATGGGGACGAGTTCGACCTGGTGGTAGGGGTCGAGGCCCGCGGTTTCATTTTCGGGGCGGCCATGGCCCTGCATCTGGGCAAGGGGTTCGTCCCGATTCGCAAGGCCGGAAAACTGCCTTTTGGAACAGTGAAAGCGACCTATGAGCTGGAGTACGGAACCGCGGAAATTGAAATCCATGAGGATGCGGTCACAGCGGGGCAGCGCATTTTGCTCATCGACGACGTGTTGGCGACTGGAGGTACCATGGCCTGCTCGTGCCGGCTCATGGAGGAACTAGGCGCCCAGGTCATCGGGATCGGATTCCTGATCGAGCTGGTAGCTCTCAACGGACGGGAGCTGCTGCAGGGCTACCGAATCGAGGCAGCACTCCAGTATTGAGACCTTCAAACTAGAAAAACGGAATCGAGGACATGGCGGCGAAACGAAATAGACCAACGAAGCGAGAACTTGAAGAAGATCAGTTTGTCGAATGGATGGTGCAGGCCAGCGACTACGTGAAGGAGCGGGGCCGCACCTTCGCAGCCGGAGCCGCCGCCGTCGTCGTCATCATTCTGGCCGTGAACTACGTGCAGGCCTCCAGAGAGAGCGCCCGCACTGAAGCCGCCACGCTGCTGGGTGAAATACTCATGGCTGAACAGGGGGGGCAGCAGGATCAGGCCATCCGCCTGGGGGAGCAACTGCTGAATGAGTACGCCGGAACCTCCGCGTCCGCACATGGCACGGTCATGCTGGGCAATCGCTACTTCAACCAGGGGCGTTATGCTGAGGCGGAAACACTCTACCAGGCCTATCTGACGGACTACGGAGACCTCGACGTTCTGGTTTTTGCTGCCTGGCGGGGAGTAGCCGCCTGCTATGAGGCTCAGGAGCAGTACGACAAGGCGGCCGCCAAGTACGCGGAATACGCCAATGTCCATGCTGGCAACATGGCGGCCTCACTGGCGCTCATGGATGCTGCCCGCTGCTACGGTGCGATGGGCGATACCCAGCGGCAACGCGATCTGCTCAAGCGGGTAACCCGTGATTTCGCCAGCTCGCCGGCCAGCGTTCGCGCCAGGCAGGAGCTCGAACTGCTTTAATGACCATGGCCAGCGACCTCAAGATCTTCGCTGGAAACAGCAATCCGGCGCTCTCGGGTGGCATTGCCGATGCCCTCGGTACTGAGCTGGGGGCTGTCGAGTTCGTGCGGTTCAGCAACGAGAATATCAAGGTCAAGATCTGCGAGAACGTACGTGGATGCGACGTATTCATAATCCAGACATCCTGTCCTCCGGTAAATGAGTACCTGATGGAACTCCTCATAACCCTGGACGCGCTCAAGTACGCTTCGGCCGGACGTATCACCGCCGTCCTTCCGTATTTCCCCTACGCCCTGTCCGACAGCAAGGACGAACCGAGGATCTCCGTCGCCAGCAGGCTGGTAGCTGACCTCTTGACGGAGGCAGGGGCCGACAGGATTCTAACCATGACGCTGCATAGCCCGCAGATTGTCGGGTTCTGCCGCGTGCCAGTCGATCAACTGAGTGGGGTACCGGCAATCTGCGAACACTATTCGGATCTCAACCTCAGCGATTGCGTCGCCGCCGCACCGGATATCAGCCGAGCCAAGGTAACAGAGGGGTACGCGAGAAGACTGGGTATCCCACTCGTCGTCATTGACCGCCGCCATACGACCACGGGCGAGGCACGCGTCCATGGAGTCATCGGGGATGTGGAGTCCAAGGATGTGATCCTTTTCGACGACGAGATCGTAACCGGTGAATCAATCCTCTCGGGCGCTGTGGCGTTGCGCGAGCGAGGGGCAGGGGCCGTCTATGCCGGTTGCGTACACGGGACCCTCGTCGACGATGCTCGTACGCGGGTCAACCAGGGGTCAGAACTGGACGGATTGGCAGTGACGGACACCATCCCGCATAATCAACAGGAGTCAAAGGGCTCGAAGCTCGCGATCTGTTCGGTCGCCACGCAATTCGCCGGCGCCATCAAGGCGATTCACGAAGAGACGTCGATAAGCACGCTTTTCAACTAACTGATTGACATGCTGGCTACGCTCGCCAAATCCAACCCATATCTCGGAATCCCCGAGCCCGACATGCAGATTCTGTACATCTTGGCGGGCGTCTTCGTGGTTGCACTCGTGTCCGTGGTGATATTCCGTGGCTTGGGCAAATGGAATGAAAACCGCAAGGTGAAGGCATCCTCATGGCGTACCTTCTCCAAAATCGCGAAGGTCAAGGGATTGACCAACCTGGAACGGAAGACCCTCGAGATCGTCGTTCGCAAAGCAAACCCCAAGCGTCCGTCGCAGGTCCTGGCTTCCATCACCCTGTTCGACCGCTGCGTTGATCAGGCCGTCGACAGAGACGTCATTTCCGATGTCGAGCAGGCCTTGATGGAAACAGCCCGTAATAAACTGATACGAACGACAGTCAAGTGGGACGGCCACTCCGAGCGGCGTCAGTTCGAGCGAGCCAAAATCGCCTTTGACGTCCAGGCGGTGATGGTGCCCAAGAGCGACATCGACGAAGAATTGAAGAGTGCCTACGACGAAACCGATACCAAATTCAAGCAAGCCCTCGACGGACTGACGACCCAAACACCCTCGGTCGGGGCGCGAGTCCTCGATTTGAGCGCGGGCGGCCTGGCGTTGCTCACACAGGACAAGAATGCCGTCAGTATAGGAGACTACGTTACGCTGTCTCCTGACGCTGATCCGGTCCCATTTCAGATCGAAGGCGTGATTGGCAAGGTCATCGACTCCGATAAGGATCAGGGACAGCTGACCCTCCACCTGGGATTCCTGCCAATCGAACAGGAGCAGCGCAAGCAGATCATCACAACCGTGTACGCGACAACGCAGAGCAGCCCTACCAGCGCCGGCGACGACGTCAGCGACGCCCCGAAGAAAAAACCAAAGAAGAAGCCGCCGGTGCCGGCGGACACTTCCACATCCGAGGATGCAGCTCCTGTTTCCGATGCCTCCGAGCCGCCTCCCCAGGCGAGTTGAAACCGGCCCGTGAAGATCGCCGTACTGGCTGACATTCACGCAAACCTCGAAGCCCTAGAGTCAGTCCTCATCCAGGCGGAGAAGCATGGCGCTGAGCACTTCGTCGTGCTCGGTGACATGGTCGGGTACGGTGCCGATCCCGCCGCGTGCCTGTATCGACTGCAGGACATCGACGCAACATGCGTGCTGGGTAATCATGACCAGGCGCTGGTTGATGGCCACTACGCCAAATCTCTGAATCCGTTGGCACGCCGCAGTATCCTGATGTCTCGGGACATGGTTTCGACTGAGCACATAGAGCACCTCAGAAGACTCCCCTTGAGGCATGTGGAACACGAAGGCGCTTTCGCCCACGCCAACCCGATCCGGCCGGAAGAATGGCAGCACCTCTACCTCCATCGTGACGTGGTCTGGTGTCTTGACCGGTTGGATTGGAGATTGGCATTCGTCGGCCACACTCACCAGTCTGGCATCTTCTGCAAACCAGGCAAGAATGGGATCGTGGCCCTGACTTCGGCGACGGTCGCCATCGGCAAGCACCGCTATTTGATCAACGTCGGCAGTGTCGGACAACCCCGTGATGGTGATTGGAGAGCATGCTACGCCATATGGGATGTAGACGCCGAGCATGTGTCGCTGCATCGAGTTGAATACCGTCTCGAGGCGGCGCAGGAAAAGATCCTGCAGGCCGATCTACCCGCCTACAATGCTGAGCGCCTCAGCCGAGGCGAATAGGATGGGAGCGGACCGCGCCTGATGAAGGGCCGCGTCCTGTGCGTCACCGGACTGCAATGTCAGATCGAGGCTGACGGGCGTGACTGGACCTGCCAGCTGAGAGGCAAACTCAAGCGGGGCCATCGGCAAACGAGTTCTCCCGTGGTCGCCGGTGACTGGGTTGAGTTCAGTTCAGATCTGGATGGCAGCGACGGGGTCGTCGAGCAGGTGCATGAGCGTCGTTCCAAGATCTCCAGAGCATCAGCGGGGGCCAAGTCCTATGAGCAGATATTCGCGGCGAACGTCGATCAGTGTGTCGTCGTGGTATCTGCACGCCAACCAGCACTGCGCCCCGGCTTCATCGACCGCGCCATCGTCGCTACGCTCCTGGGAAACGCAGAACCCGTCATCTGCATAAACAAGATCGACCTGGCGCAGGGCGATCGCTCCGGGATCATCGCCGAGCTGTACCGCGGACTCGGTTACCACGTCGTGATGACGAGCGCGTCGACGGCAGCGGGAACTGATGCGCTGAAGGAATTGCTGATGAACAAGACCTCGGCCTTCATGGGACAATCGGGGGTTGGCAAGTCATCGATCCTCAACTGCATCGAGCCCGGTCTCGGCATTCGCACCAACGCGCTGATGGCCAAACACGACCGAGGCAGACACACGACAACGACAACGCAACTACATCGGCTTGACGGAGGGATCTATGTCGCTGACACGCCAGGCATCAAGCGGCTCCAGCCCTACGGCCTCGAGCCGTCCGAAGTCGTCGACTATTTTGTCGAAATGGCACCGTTGACGGATGATTGTCAGTATCGAGACTGTCAGCACCTGACGGAACCGGGATGCGCTGTGCGCGCCGCGTGCGAGATGAACCAGATCGACTCGCTCAGGTATGAGAGTTATCGACGATTCATGGAGGATCTGTGACCGACCTTTCAATCAAATCACTGATCGAACAATTCGGCAGGCGTCTCGGCTTAAGGCTCCTGGCGGGTGAAGAGGGGTTGTCTCGCACGATCAACAGCAGCGATGCCAACCGACCGGGGTTGACCCTGACTGGCTTTATAGAAGTGTTCACTTTTAATCAGGTTCAGATTCTCGGCAACCATGAACTGGAGTACCTCCGGAGCCTGCCACCGGCGCGCCGGTTACAGGCACTCGAGATCCTCTACCAGTTCGACATGCCGTGTGTTGTGCTGACCGGGCGCGTGCGGTTGTTCCCTGAGCTGCGAATGCTCGCGAACGACCGGGGAATCCCGCTCTTACGCACAGAATTCGACACCACCCAATTCATACACCTGCTGCACTTCTACCTGGCTGACGTCTTTGCTCCTCAGGTCATCGTGCACGGCACCCTGATAGATGTGCACGGCGTAGGGCTCCTCTTCATGGGACGCAGTGCGATAGGGAAGAGCGAAATCGGGCTCGACCTGGTCGAGCGCGGACACCGACTGGTCGCAGATGACACCGTCATCATCCAGCGTCAGTCCCAGGGCATTCTGGTAGCACACAGTCCGGAAGCGCTGGAGGATCATATGGAAATTCGAGGAGTCGGGATCATCGACATCAAGCGCCTGTTCGGGATCAGAGCCACGCGCCTGCGCAAGCGTGTCGAGCTTGTGGTCACACTGGCTGATTGGGACGAGAGCAAGGTGGAAGAGTTCGAGCGCGTCGGGATTGATGAGAGAGCCCGGACGTTTCTTGGTGTTGAAATCCCCGAAATCACGATCCCGATTTTCCCCGGAAAAAACATCACGGTAATCGCGGAAACGATCGCCTTCAACTACCTGCTCCGTCTGGGTGGTCATCACTCGGCCAAGGAGTTTGACAAGCGATTGATTCGTCGGATGCAGACGCCGCCGGAAGACGGCGAGTAGGGAGGGAGCACAGTAACCGACAGCTCATTCGGACAGCGCCGGGGGAATTCTGGTGATCGCCTAGGCCTCACTCACTGCTTGATAATATCCACTAAGTCGTTGCAGGACAATCGATATACCACTTTTGCCACGAGCACTCTAACCACACCTGAATTTTCCCGTCACCGGATCTGACTGCTCGGCCGATATGATACGTATGACTAAGTGGTCACATATTCACTTGCCGTGTGGACACACGCCGTGTAAAGGGAGAGGTCTGTTGATGCGCATGAGGGCCAAAGTGATAGTTGGTGTGATGGCGTCGGTACTCGCGGCGTCGGGCAATGCGGGACATGCCGAGGAGGCCGGTACGCAGGAGCGCGAAACGGAAGGGGTGCGCCCAGTAGAGGAAGAGACCCTGCGTAATCATTTGAGGAAACTGGTTCCCATGGGTATAAGCCAACTCATGCGCACGCAGCAGGAAGTCGATCGCGAGCAGAAGAGAAGGGCGAATACCACCTCGAACCCCCAGGAACTGGCGCTTTTGGCGGATGATGAAGACGCCGGGGTGCGCTTCCAGGTTGCCGCCAATCGCCACAGCTCCCTGGGCACGATTCTCGCATTGGCTGATGATCCGGAACCAATGGTTCGAAGCGGCGTGGCGCTGACGCTCGAGTACGATGCGCTGGCACCACGCGAGGTCCGGACGATCAAAGAGTCCATCGCTACACGACTCTCGCAAGATCCTCAGGTACTGGTGCGCCTCGCGTTGGTTAAGAACGGAAGAATACCGGTCGCCGTACTGGACTCGCTGGCGCTGGACGAGGATCAGGTTGTGCGTCGGAAGGTGGCCGCGAGTGCCTACGCCAGCAAAACTGCCCTTGCCACTCTGGCGCAAGACAGCGTGCTCGCTGTCCAAACCACAGCGTTGGCCAATCCCAATGCCCCTGCCTCCTGGTTGCGGCGCCAAGCAGCCCACTCCAAAACGGCAGTCGTTATGGCCGTGTGCCGCAACATCAACACGCCAGGCTCGGTACTGGACAGCCTGTCTGTCAACAAGATCCCCGTCATAAGGGCATCGGTGGCCAGCCATGAGAAAACCCGGCTCGAGACACTCGACCGCATGGCCAAGAGCAAGACGGAAAAGGAGGAGTCTGTTCTGCTGGCAATCGCCTCGCATCCTCAGGCCGACCGCAGCCTGCTGACCTACCTGGCATACGACGCCAGATCCGGACCGGTGCGGTTGCAGGCCCAAACCCGCTTGAAGCCGCTGTTGAGGAAGGAAATCAGAGAAGATATTCTGGAGCGGTGGAAGAACTGAGTCGAGATGACGGGGCGTCAGCGGGCTTGAACGGCTTCGTCCTTGGGCGTCTCTTCTCCACCACCCCTTTGGTAACGCTGCACCGAGCGCTCGATGTTACTGACGACATTCTTCAGCGCGGTCAGCTTGCTCTGAAGCTTCTCGGCATCGCCTTGCAGGGCGTTCTCCTTCTCCTCCGCTTGGATCAGGAGCGAACGCAATTCTGAGGCATCATGCCTCTCTCGTTGCATCTTTTCAGCCAAGCTTCGCAATCTGATCGATGTCAAGTACTTGGTAATGGCGACGATCACGAATCCCACCACGACCCAGAAGTATCCCGTCAACATCTTGCATCACCCCATGCGAATTTGATCTTCAATGCTCTTTGTGCTTCTGCCTATAGGGTACCGAGCGGGCGCACGACGGTCAACCTAGGTTGCCGCGAAATTACTCCGAGAGTTATGTTAGCGACCCGAGGCGCGTGGCCCTACTTGAATCCCTGACGAGATCTCATTCGACCTCCTCCAGCACAGATCGGCGTGGCCATAGTCGGTGCTGACAGATTGGCCGCACACATCGGCGCGATCGACTCCGTATCCTCGGTACACCTGATCGGGACCGTTCGCGAGGAAACGAATGAGAGTACCTTGGCGGCAGAAGTCATGCTGGAAGATCCTCGAGTGGGGGCTCTGGCCGTGTTGACCCGGGCGGCGGATCGAGAGTACTGGGTTCGAAAGGCTGCCGACTGCGGCAGACACGTCCTCTGTGAGCAGCCGGTTTTCAGCGCCCATCGAGCCCTCAAGTTGAGCAACCACTGCCGCCAGAGTGGCGTGGTACTATGTGTCGCAGATAGGTTTTCGTCGGAACCAGAGCGCGTGCTGCGGGAGGCTCTGGCCGATGGAGCCCTGGGAACGATCGTGTTTATTGCCCTTGATGTATTCATCCCTCGGGATTGGACGAGATGCACTCCCCCTCAGCAGGGGGTGGTAGCCGAATTCGCAGCCCCGTTTGCGGTGCTTCTTCAACATTGCTTCGGGCCGATAGACACGATCTACGCACGCACAAGAAGTCTCGTCGCCAACCGGCCACAGGAGGACATAGCGGTAGTCCAATTGCGCTTCAAGGACGCGACAGAGGGGACGCTTCAGATCAATGCACTGGGGTCCCGTGCCCGCGTTTGCATCGCTGTGTATGGGAGCAAAGGCAGTGCTGCTTTCGAGGTGGACCTGCACCCGAGTGATGCCATCGGCTTGCGCGAGACGTACGAAGAGTTTGGCCAAGCGACTACTGAGACACCCAGTCAGGCCGTGGAGCAAACCTCCGTGGAGACAGCCTTCGTCGAGGGCTTGTTTGTCGCAGACTGGATCCATCAATCCGCTCGTCACAACACAGAGGTGCCACGACGTGAAGCCAGACTCGGTTGATACTGCCCCCGATGACGAAGGACTCGAAGGTTCCGTTTCGTACCGGAAGTTGAGTTTGCTGCTGGCGGGAGCCTTGACCATCATCGTGGTGTTGATGAACGTGTTGAGCCCAGATGAAATCTCAGTATCTGAAGGTACCTTCCAGGGGCTCCTCGACGATCAGCAGGTAAAGGCCATAACCGTGGGTGATCGTTGGCTCATCTGTGTTCTGGCAACCGAAGTCACGGTAGAGGAGCAAACCGGCGTCGGAGCTAGGCCACGCAGGGGGCAGCTGGTGTCAGTCGATCTCAGCTCACAACCGACGCGGGAGCAAATGAATCAATGGCGAGATGGGGGAATCGAGGTGCGACCCGCGGATGACGCAGCGTCAGCAAAGAGGGCCCGAGGACAACAGACGGGCTGGGTACTGATGGCGATCCTGTTGGGCGTTGGGCTCTACTACATCGTCGCCCAGGCCAAACGAAGCAAACAGTTGGACAGCCCTCGCGGCAGGCTTATGAAACTCGACAAGGCCCTGAAAAGCGGCGAGATCTCCCAAGAGGACTACCGCAGGAAAGCCGAAGCGATTTCCGCCGAGCTGTAGACACTCCTTTCCGCGTCATGTACCGCCAATGACCACAAGAATCCACATCCTCTCTGAGAACGTGATCAGCAAGATCGCCGCGGGCGAAGTCGTGGACCGGCCGGCCTCCGTGGTGAAGGAACTCGTCGAAAACTCTCTGGATGCAGGGGCCGGGAAACAGTTGGACAGCCCTCGCGGCAGGCTTATGAAACTCGACAAGGCCCTGAAAAGCGGCGAGATCTCCCAAGAGGACTACCGCAGGAAAGCCGAAGCGATTTCCGCCGAGCTGTAGACACTCCTTTCCGCGTCATGTACCGCCAATGACCACAAGAATCCACATCCTCTCTGAGAACGTGATCAGCAAGATCGCCGCGGGCGAAGTCGTGGACCGGCCGGCCTCCGTGGTGAAGGAACTCGTCGAAAACTCTCTGGATGCAGGGGCCGGGAAAGTAACGGTCGAAATCGGTGCTGGAGGTCGGCAGAGTATCGTCATCTCCGACGACGGCTCCGGGATGTCACGAGAGGACACGGAACTGTGCGTCGAACGTCATGCGACCAGCAAATTGAGGGGTCCCACCGATCTGTTCGACATCGACACCCTTGGCTTTCGCGGCGAAGCCCTGGCCAGCATCGCAGCGGCATCGCGCATGACCATCGACACGCGCTGGCGAGAGGAACAGGAGGGCACCCGCCTCGTCATCGAAGGGGGTATCCGTCGCCAATTGGGCGCCACTGCTCGAAACGTGGGGACTTCCATTGGAGTACGCAGTCTTTTCTTTAACACGCCGGCGCGCCGAAAGTTTCTGCGTCATGCGGAAACTGAGGCGAGGTACGTGACGCAGACCGTCATTCAACTCGCGTCCGCGTACCCTGAGGTTGCTTTCCAGCTCAAGCACGAGGACAGGACAACCCTGGACCTGCGTTCAGGAAGCAAGGAGGACCGAGCTGCTGACATACTTGGCCTGCCGGGGACAGACTTGCTCCATGCCACCACACACCAGGATGGAATCACCGCTGAGCTGTGGATGTCGACACCGGCAGAATGCAGGAAATCGCGCGCCAAGCAGTTCTGCGTGGTGCGCCGACGTCCCGTGTACTCGCGCGAGATCAATCAGTCCATCTACACAGCCTTTGGCGGCTTGCTGCCTCACGGTCGACATCCGCTCTTCGTGCTGTGGCTGGACCTGGATCCGCGTCAGGTGGACGTCAACGTTCACCCCACCAAGCGCGAGGTGAAGCTCAGCGCCATCCGCGAGGTTCGTGATGCTGTGTGTCTGGCCGTGCAGCGTGCTCTAGAGACCGCCCCCAACAGGGGCACCGTGTTCCTTCCTGCATCGATTTCGGATGGTGCATCGATAGCTGGAGAGCCGAGGCCTGCGTTCCTTCCGTATCAACCAGAAAACTCCGATTCGCCGGGACAGGAACCCCAGATGTCCCTGTCCTTGCTGGCGCCGTCCCAACTGAAGGGAATACCGCTGACTCCACGTACCGCCAACACGGCAGAAGGGGAGGGGGATCCTGACAGCGCCCTTTTCCCCCACGGCTCTGAGGCAGTGTTATGGCAGGTTCACAGCAAGTACATCCTGTCGCTGATTCCGGATGGCCTCCTCGTCATCGACCAGCATGTTGCTCACGAACGGGTGCGTTTCGAGGAGGTTCTGGACCGAATGGAGGCCGAGGGAGCCTCCTCACAACGGCTCCTGTTTCCGATTGTCGTGGAATTAAGTCCCGTCGAAATGGACGCATTCTCCGAGGCCAAGGATTATTTCGAGAAAATTGGCTTCGAGATCGAGACCACCAAGCCAAATGAGCTTCGCGTCGAATCCGTTCCGGCGGAACTCAAGAATTGGCATGACGGCGAGATCTTTCACAGCATTATTGGTGAATTGTTGGAGGAAATCGAGGTGCGGGCCCATCTGCGGGAGGCCGTTGCGGCCTCGATGGCCTGTCACACCTCGATCAGAGCCGGAGAGCGGCTCTCCGCAGAGCAGATGAAAACGCTGATTGGGCGACTGCTTCAGGCTAAAGAACCGTTTGTGTGTCCACATGGACGACCCATTTTCGTCAAGATCCCGTTGCGCGAGTTCGACAAACTGTTTGGACGTACTTGAAGAGTTCAAAGCGCATCCGAAGCATACTCTAGGTCGTCCGAGTGAACATTGTGTCGCATAACTCAATTTATGTACACAAGCGAGCTGGCGAGTCCTGCAGTCAGAAAGAGACTCTAATCCTCCCGTTAGTGCTCAAACCATACTAATATTATACTAACGATAATTCTTGTTATCGTTAGTTAAGGGTATAGATAAGACCTAATGTCACATGTCATTTAATAGCAACAGGTTCAGTGGCTTTATATAGGGCAAATTTAAATCTAGTATACTAACGAAAATGTCAACTCGATCGTTATCGCCCAAAGGATGCCAAAGAAAGCCAGCCTGATTTTCTCACTTATAGACGCTTTTCCCACACTTATCGGCCGCTTTCTGCAATTCTCCTCATGTCCTTAGATATGTTTTTAAGTGACGAATCTTCAGGACCTCTGTATATTTGGCGTCCCCGTGCAGCCTTCCCAGTGGATTCATTCCGTCCGCGATTACGACAGTAGGACACGATCCTGTGGAAATTGCCGTTGTAAAGGACGCCAAAGACGGCGTACCGAAGAATCGTGCGCTGAGGAAAATCGAGGAAGATCCCCTCGGCCAATTTCTCGCTGGTCAGCTCACTGAGAGAACGAGAAAAGCTTACTACGCAGATATTTGCGAGTTTTTCGACACTGACCGGATAACCCCGGCAGATGTGCGTGCCATCACCTTCACCGACATCATAGACTATCGCAACGGCCTTGCGGCTCTCGGCCGCAAACGCACGACCATAAATCGCAAACTCTCGAGCCTGAAGGCGTTTTTCCGGATGATGATCGCTGCCCAGGTAATCGAACAGAATCCTGCTGATTCAACGCTTGTCAGAGGCTTTCGGGTGGACGAAACCCTGGCCGGCAAATCCATCGACCAGAGGCGCCTCCAGCAGATCTTCAAGGCCGTGGAAGAGGAGGAAGATGAACTGCATCGGGCACGGGATCAAGCCATCCTGTACCTGCTCACTTACGGCGGACTGCGGCGCTCCGAAGTCGCCAATATCTCCTGGGCAGACCTCTCTCAAGACGGCGCCTTCTACATACTGTCGCTACCGACGACGAAATCCGGTGTTCCGCAGGATATCAAACTCCAATCGGTCGTCGTCCATTTCCTACAACAATACCGGGATGTCCTGCTGGCTCACGGATACGACGCCAACGGAGGAAAAGCCTTTATCAGCTTGTCCCGCAATCAGTCACACGGAAAACCCCTCTCGGATCAGTCGGTCAACCACATTGCCAGGAAGTATGCACTACGCGCGGGACTCGACCATAAAGTAACTGCTCATATGTTCAGGCACACCTGTTGCACGCTATCCATTGAGGGCGGAGCCAAGCCGCAGCAAGTCCAGGCGCACCTGCGACACAAGGACTTGAAAACGACGATGCGGTATTACGAGAACCGTGAGCGTCTTACCGACAACGCCTCCGACTACATCCGGGTCCCGTAGCCGCATTCCGGAGGCGAGCAGCTAGAGTCACGTGCGGAACGATGAGGCCTGATCGCAATCTGAAACGCTACATAATGTTGTACTTTATGCGACATTGTGCATTGAATAGGACCCAGCGATCGTTGCCAACGAAAGGCCGAACTTATTCAGCATGAAAGACCATACGTTTTCACCGTAAATGACATAAAATAACTTATAAGGCATACTGTTTGTTGTGAAAATAACCAGGCAAAGCGCGGCCGTTGCTGATGTTCAGGCCACGATGTTGACGATTTTTCCTGGCACCAGTATGAAGCGCTTGATTTCGCCTGAGTCGGGTAGATGCCGGCGCACGTTTTCCAGATCCAGGACGATCGGACGCAACTCGCCATCTGAAATTTCGACTGGGACCTGGATACTGGCTCTGACTTTGCCATTTACCTGCACAGGCAATACACAGGTCTCCTCCACCAGAACGTTCCGGTCAACCTCGGGCCAGTCTTGACGCGAGATGTCGCCGGATCCGAATCCCCATCGCTCCCACAGTTCCTCGGCCAGGTGTGGTGCCAGGGGCGCCAGCAGTCGAATGAAATCCTGAGCGATCACTCTGGGCACCGATTGGCGGCTGACCAGGGCGTTGTTGAACTCGATGAGGGCGGCGATAGCAGTGTTGAAGCGCAGCTCCTCGATGTCAGCGGTGACCTTGTCGATGGTTTTGTGCAGGAGCTTTGGGAGATCCTCAGAGTCGCTGCCACTACCGTTTTCTGCGCCCTCCTCCGTCACCTTCGGCGAGCCATCGCGATCGACAAAGTTGCGCCAGACTCTGTGGAGGAAGCGCTGCATGCCACGAATCCCTTCCATGCTCCAGGGTGCACTCGCCTCCAGTGGTCCCATGTACATTTCGTACAGCCGTAAGGTATCGATCCCGTACTCGGCTCCGACCTCTTCCGGTGGCAGGCCGTTCTTGTAGCGCTTGCCCATCTTGCCGGCAAATCGCGTGAGCTTCTCATCCGTCTCGGAGTGGAACGGCTCGCCGTCACGAATATCAACTTCGCGGATATCGACGTACGTCCCCCGGCTGTCAGCGAAGGCATCGGCCGTGATCATGCCCTGGTTGAAATACTTCCTGAACGGCTCGGGTGTCGATACGTGGCCAAGATCGAACAGTGCTTTGTGCCAGAAACGCGCGTACAGCAGGTGCAGGACTGCATGCTCAGCTCCCCCTATGTAAAGGTCGACCGGCATGAAACTGCGCTCGGCATCTTCGGCGCAGAAGGTCTCACTGTTGTGGGGATCGATAAAACGCAAATAATACCAGCAGGAGCCGGCCCACTGAGGCATAACGTCGAGCTCCCTTCGGCATACTATGCCATCGACTTCTACGTCCAGCCATTCATTCCCTGCCCTGCTCAAGGGGGGTGAGATAGGGTGGTTTGGATCGTCCGATATCTTGGGTTGAAAGTCCTCCATCTCGGGCAAGATGACGGGGACTTCCGTCGACACGGAGTAGCCATCCGGGTGCGTTGCCAGCGGAAACGGCTCACCCCAGTACCACTGTCGAGAAAAGATCCAGTCACGCAGTTTGTAACTTACCGCTGCGCTTCCGACCTCTTCGCGTTCGAGCGCTTCCGTGATGTGGGCGATTGCATCCGCCGTGGGGCGACCGTTGATCTCGTACGGAGAGTTGTCACTACCCTGGGGGGAATTGCACGCGATCCCCTCCCCCGTGAAACATGCGTCACTCTCTTCAGCGCCGTCCCTCGGACTCACGACCTGCGCAATGTCGAGCTCGTACTTTTGTGCGAACTCGTGATCGCGCTCGTCGTGAGCCGGCACCGCCATGATAGCTCCGGTGCCGTAGTCCATGGAGACATAGTCGGCTACGAAGATCGGTATCATCGCCCCGCTAACCGGGTTCTGCGCGAGGATTCCCGTGAAGACGCCGCTTTTCTCACGCTCCGTACGCTGCTGATGGGCAGTGCGAGCGGCGGCGGTCTCGACGTAGGTAGAGATCGCATCGCGGATCTCGAGCGAGGGATCGTCCCCCTTCCAGGCGGAATTGGTGCCATCAGGCCACGACGTCGGCACCGCGAACTCTGGCTCATTTTCGTCCAGCAATGGATGCTCGGGAGCCACGACCATGAACGTCGCACCAAAGAGAGTATCAGGTCGCGTGGTGAACACATTCAGGCGGGTCAACACTTCATCATTTTCTGACCCCGGCTCCGGCACGTCGAACAGCACCTCGGCACCCGTGCTGCGTCCGATCCAATTGCGCTGCATGAGCTTGATCGCTTCGGGCCAGTCGAGCTGGTAGGTACCTCCGCTGCCGTCTGGCATGCCGACGGCGACCAGATCCTCCAGAAGACGGTCAGCATACGCGGTAATTCGCATCACCCATTGCTTGAGCGGACGTGTGTAGACCGGGAGATCTCCGCGCTCACTCCTGCCCTCGTTCGTGACTTCCTCGTTGGCCAGGACCGTTCCGAGTCCCGGGCACCAATTGACGGTCACTTCCTTCTGATAGGCGATTCGGTAGTTGTTGAGCACGGCAGCTCGTTGGGCCTCGTCCAATGAGCTCCAGGCAGGAGGCGTTGACGCGTCAGCGTCTGAGCTGACGCTGAGCAGATCATCGTCAGTCAGAGATCGGCTACCGGTGGAGAACTCGTCGCACAACTCAGACACCGGCCGCGCCTTGCCTGTGACGGCACGGCCTGCCTCATCTTGCCACTCATGGTGAGGATCAAACCAGCTGTGGAACAGCTGTTGGAAGATCCACTGCGTCCAGCGGTAATAATCCTGCCGTGAAGTGGCGATCTCGCGGTCCCAGTCATACGCCATGCCCAGTATCTGGAGCTGCTCGCGAACGACCCCGATGATCTTTTCCGTAGCCTGCGCCGGATGGACGTTGTTCTCTCGAGCAAACTGCTCTGCCGGCAATCCGAAGCTGTCGAAGCCCATCGGATGCAGCACGTTGAATCCCTGCATTTGCTTGTAGCGACAGTAAATGTCGCTGGCGATGTAGCCCTTGGGATGGCCCATGTGCAGCCCCGTGCCGCTGGCGTAGGGAAACATGTCGAGGACGTAGTATTTCGGCTTTTCTGGATCGTAACCCTCATCGCCAGGCACCAGGGTCTTGAAGGTCTTGTGACTTAGCCAGTGCTCGCGCCACCTGGCCTCGAGTTCACGATAGGTATATCCCCCCCCTCGACTGGTTTCTTGTACCTGGCTCATCTCAGCTCTTTCTTCCTTGCCTGCATCGAATGCCCCCCTTAACGAACACACTCACGGATAAATCCGCTGCAAAGTCCGCGGGAACGGAATCGTCTCCCGCACGTGTTGAAGACCACATATCCAGGCTACCACACGCTCGATTCCCATACCGAAACCAGCGTGGGGTACGGATCCGTAGCGGCGCAGATCCAGGTACCATTCGAAAGACTCACGTGGCAAACCATGCTCTTCGATCCCTCGCTTCAGTGTCTCCAGATCGTCCTCACGCTGGCCGCCACCTATGATCTCTCCGTACCCCTCCGGGGCCAATACGTCAACGCAGAGGGCTAACCTTGCATCCTCCGGATCGCGTTTCATGTAGAACGCCTTCACCTGCTGTGGGTAGCGATGGATGAGTACGGGTGAATCGAACTGCTTCGATAGAACCGATTCATCGTCCCCTCCCAGATCCTGTCCCCACTCTATGTCACTACCGGCCTTCGTCAACGACTCGACGGCCTCGTCGTAGGGTATCCGTGGAAAGGGTTTGGATATCAGCTCGAGAGGCCCCGGGTCCCGTTCGATGACCTTCAGTTCCTCCCGACACCGATCCAGCACCCGTTCAACGATGTAGGCGATCAGTCCTTCGGCGACCGCCATGTCTTCGTCGAGATCACAATAGGCGATCTCGGGCTCGAGCATCCAGAACTCGGTCAGGTGGCGACGGGTCTTCGACTTCTCCGCCCGGAAGGTCGGTCCCAGGCAATAGACCTTGCCGAAGGCCATGGCAGCCGCCTCCATGTAGAGCTGGCCGCTTTGGGTCAGGTAGGCGTTGTCGCCGAAGTAGTCCGTCTCAAACAGGGTCGACGTGCCCTCACAGGCGGCGGGTGTGAGTATGGGGGCATCGATCGGGGTGAAGTCCCCTTCAGCCATGAAAGCCCTGCAGGCCTCCAGGATTTGAGCACGGATGCGGAGGATGGCATGAGGACGGGTTGAGCGCAACCACAGGTGTCGATTCTCCATCAGGAAGGCGACGCCGTGGCTCTTGGGACCGATCGGGTACTCGGCGGCCTGGGCAACACTTTCAACCTCACTCACACCAATTTCGAACCCGAGGGCGGAGCGTTCGTCTTCCTTCACGGTACCGCGAACGATCACGGCAGATTCCTGGGTCAACTCCCCACACTGCTGGAAGGTCTCCGCAGAAACATCTCCCTTGAACACGACGCACTGAATGGTGCCTGTGCCATCCCTGAGCTGCAGGAAGTGCAATTTGCCGCTGGAGCGCATGTTATACAACCAGCCTTTGAGCTCGACTTGTTGGCTATCGAACTTGGCAATCCCTGCTACTGTCGCCTTCTCGAACAACGCCTGTTACCCCTTTTTGTGCTTTGTGATTTTCGAGCTATCCCAGCTACCTCTCGTACCCTCACAGAAACTAAAAAGACTACCGAGTCTCAACACAAAGCCTCGGTAGTCTCCTCAATCAAACTCGTTTGCCCGATAGTCGGGCTGTCGAAACGAACCGCTGGCTCAGCTGTCCCCGTTCTTTCCGAGCGTGGCCTTATGACTCAAGCGCATCTTCCCGGAGTTATCGATCTCGAGGACCTTCACGGCGATCGTCTGGCCCTCCTCCACGACATCCTCGACCTTCTCGACCCGCCCCTTGGCGAGTTCGGAGATGTGTAGGAGCCCTTCCTTACCTGGCAGGATCTCCACGAAAGCGCCGAAAGGCATGATCCGCTTGACCGTACCGCTGTACTCCTTGCCGATCTCCGCATTGGCAGTCAGCGCTTCGATCATACTCTTGGCCTCTGCAGTGGCGGTCGCTTCAACGGAGGACAGCGTTATCGTGCCGTCATCATCGACGGCGACGCTGGCACCCGTCTTTTCGATCTCCCTGATCATTTTGCCACCCGGGCCGATCACGGCGCCGATCTTGGATGGATCGATCTTGATAGACTCGATTCGTGGAGCATGCTGCGAGAGTTCCGGCCGCGGCGCGGAGAGTGTCTGGTTCATGATCTCCAGGATCTTGGTCCGTCCCTGTTTGGCACGGACGAAGGCTTCCTCCAAAATCTCCATCTTGATGCCCTGGATTTTGTTCTCCATCTGAATGGCAGTGATGCCATCCACTGTGCCCGCAACCTTCAGGTCCATGTCGCCGAGAAAGTCCTCCGAGCCCTGAATGTCGGTGAGCAGCTCATACTGGTCGCCCTCGGATATCAGGCCGACACCTGAAGCCGTGACCGGAGTGCGAATCGGAACGCCAGCATCCAGCAAGGCCAGCGAACAACCACACACCGTTGCCATAGACGTCGATCCATTGGACTCCTGTATGTCGGAGACCAGTCTGACCGTGTAGGGAAACGAATCGACTGCGGGCATGACGGGTTCAATGGCTCGCTCTGCGAGATGGCCATGTCCGATTTCACGCCGTCCGGGCCCACGCGGAAATGATACTTCCCCGGTGCTGTAAGCGGGAAAGTTGTAGTCCAGGTAGTACGACTTGAACGATTTTCCGCGCAGGTCGTCGATCATCTTCTCGTCAAACTTGTTGCCCAGTGTAGCCACGCACAGGGCTTGTGTCTGGCCGCGCGCGAACAGGGCTGAACCGTGCGTCCGCGGCAACACCGGCGCCTCACAACTGACGTGCCGGACCTCGTCCAGGGCGCGACCGTCGATGCGGCGCTTCTCCTCGAGGACCATTCTACGCATATCGGCTTTGACCAGCTGGTAGATCACCTCGTCGATCTGGCGGACATCGTCTGGAAACCGCTCGTCCAGAGCCTCATGCGCATCGCGATTGAGGGCGTCAGAGAGCGCTTGACGTTCCTCGCGATCGGTGGTGTGATTGGCTTCGGTAATACGGGTGGCCAATAACTCCTCCACGGCAGCTTGCAGCTCTTCACTGGCCTTGGTTTCCTCGTATGGCATCTTCTCCTTGGCGCATTGACTCAACAGCTCATCCTGTATGTCCAGGATGGAGCGAATCTCCTCGTGTGCAAATCGCAGCGCTTCCAGCAGATCCTCTTCTGAAACCTCGTGCGCCCCGCCTTCCACGGTACCGATCGAATCGCGGGTACCGGCGACGATCATGTCGATATCACTGGCGTCCAGCTGACTCATCGTCGGGTTGACGATCAGCTGCTCTTCGATCCGGCCCACCCGCACGGCGGCTACGGTGCTCGCGAAGGGAATGTCGGACATGCACAAGGCGGCAGACGCACCAACCATCCCCAACACGTCAGCGTCATTCTCGCCATCTGACGACAGCACAGTTATAACGACCTGTACCTCATGCCGGAGGCCTTTGGGAAACATCGGCCTGATCAGGTGGTCGGTGAGACGAGCGCTGAGGGTTTCCTTTTCGCCCATGCGGCCCTCGCGCTTGAAGAAATTGCCCGGGATACGACCGGCAGCGTATACCTTCTCCCGGTACTCCACCGTCAGCGGCAGAAAATCTCGGTCGATGGCTGATTTTGAACGGCATGCCGTGACCAGCACCACCGTATCTCCGTATTGAATCCAAGCGGCACCGTGTGCCTGCTTGGCGATCTTGCCTGTTTCTATCGACAGGGTGCGACCGCCTAATTCCATCTCGACTCTTGTTGTCATGTTCTCCTAATCCCGAAATCCATCATTGTGTATGGTGATTTTGAAAGACCCTGACGCACCGCCACTGTGCACCTTAGAATTCGGTGCACTCGTGATCAACTACCGTCTGAGTTCCAATTCCTTGATCAGCGAGGTGTAATCCTCTGGACGCACTTTGTGCACGTAGTTGAGGAGCCTTCGGCGTTGCCCGATCAGCTGTAACAGTCCCCGGCGCGTGGCGAAGTCCTTCTTGTGAACCTTCAAATGCTCGGTAAGGTTGCGGATGCGTTCAGACATTATGGCAATCTGAACCGCTGAGGATCCTGAATTCTGCTCTCCGCCGCCGAATTTGACCGCGAGCTCCTTTTTTCTCTCTCCAGTTATCGACAAAGCTTTTGCTCCCTCTATCGCGTTCGTGTGTTAATCATCTCTGCTTGCCGGCCTTGAGGATCGAGCGCGCCTTTTCGACATCGCGTTCGATTTGCTCTGTTAGCTGGCTGATTTCTGCAAAACGCTCCTCGTCTCGAAGCTTTTCTATCAGTTCCACCTTCAAAGTCTCTCCGTAAAGATCCCGGGAAGAAAAATCCAGGATATGGACCTCGACGCGTAGGTCCGATTGCCGCATGCGGCCGTTCGACCCCGTGTCGGTCGACATCCTGTCGGTGGCTGAATCGAAGGTTGGACGCACTCCAATATTGGCCACTGCATCAAGAGGCGTCCCGTTACCAACCTGGACACGACAGGCGTACACACCGCTGCTCGGAGAGCTCTGCTTCAACTCGTCGATCCTGAGATTGGCGGTGGGAAAGCCAAGGCCCCGCCCACGACCGTCTCCGCGCTCCACCGTGCCTGCAATATGATCCATCCCACCAACTCTTTCCGAGTACGCCGAAATCACTCATGGTTCAGCCAGCACCTTCAACGGTCGAAGACCGCCTTCCCTTCCCCGCCACTCGCCGACGCCACACAAACGTTCGCCCTCATCGAAGACCGCACACTGAGACCCGGCAGCGAGCTCGGATACCCCATGTGTGCCTTCGCCGTGGATGGAAACAGCATTGCCGTGCATGAAAGCGGACAACGGAGCAACTGGTAAAGTCACAACCGGTAGTGGACGCAGGGCGTCCTTGGGCGAAGTGAACGACCGCTGGATTTCTTCCCCATCGCCCATGCGTCTTTCGACTTCATCCAGGCTGATCGCATCCCGTTCGTCGACGGTGCCTGCCCTTATACGGCGGAGTTGCTCCACATAGGCTCCACATCCAAGCTTCTCGCCCAGATCGCTGGCCAGGGCCCGGACATAGGTGCCCTTGGAGCACACTACTCGCACCTTCAGATCGGGAAAGCGGAATGACATGATCTCGAAGGTGGAAACGTGCACTTCGCGCGCCGCCGCCGCCGCCTGCTCCTGGCGTCGAGCCAGTTTATAGCTGCGGACGCCCCCAATCTTGACCGCCGAATAGACAGGGGGAACCTGCTGGATGCGTCCACGGAACGCCATCATCGCTGAATCGATCTGATTCAGCGTGGGAGGATCGAAAACATCCCTCTCAACGACCGTACCCTGGCTGTCACCGGTATCACTCACCGCACCCAGGCGAAAGGTCGATTCATACTCCTTCTCAGCCGCGCTGATCCATTGGCTCAAGCGGGTATAGCGGCCAAGACAAGTCACCAGGACGCCGGACGCCAGTGGATCCAGTGTTCCACAGTGACCGATGCGCCGCATTCCCAGGATCCTGCGCAGCGATGCGACGACATCGTGTGACGTGGGTCCAATCGCCTTATCAATCGCAAGAATTCCATCCAACGCTCCTTCACTTCGACGCCGCCCAACGACACTCATGCTCACGTGCCGTCCCCCTCTGCGAAATCAGTGACCACGGCCGCCTGATCGATCAACTCAGTCAAGCGGGCCGCCCGTTCGGCTGTGGCATCGTAGGCCACCGTTATTTCCGGCGTGTGGCGTAGTCTCACTCTGCCAGAGACCTCACGTCGAATATGGCCACTCGCCTTTTCCAGAGCCTGGAGTGCCTGCTTCTTCTCGTCTTCCGATCCCAGTACACTGAAGAACATTTTCACGTGGCGCAGGTCCGGCGTCACCTCTACATCCACGACCGTCACGAACTGTACCCGCGGATCCTTCAGGGCGCGGACGATGTCGCTGAGCACGCGGTGAAGTTGCTCGCGCACGCGGTGAACTCGATGTGTCGTCGCCATACTCTGTCCTCGAGCACCTTCCCTCGAACAGCATGCTCTCGTTGACTCGCTACACGACTTCGCGGGTAAACTCTAGCAATTGAGCCCTGCCATCGCTTTCGATGAAATCCGCCACCTTCGACAGGATCTCGTCGGCGTGTGCCCTTGTCGTGCTCACCACGGCAATGCCGATGGCGCAGCGTTGCCAGAGGTCGAGGTAATCGACCTCTGCGATCGAAACATTGAAGCGGTTGCGCACCCGTTCTTTGAGGCTCTTGACCACCTGTCGCTTGTCTTTGAGCGACTGACTCTCGGGCAAATGGAGCTGGACCTCGCCCACCAATACAACCACGTCACGCTCTCGCCACTCGAATTCCTACAGTGTCCTCGCCGACTCGACGACTTCCAGGACTTCGACAACATCCTCTTCGGCAACATCATCCCAGCCTTCGAGAGCCACACCACACTCGTACCCTTCGAGAACCTCGCGCACGTCATCCTTGAAACGCCTCAGCGACGCGATATCCCCTTCGAACACGTTCTCACCAGCCCGCATCACGCGGACACGATTGTTGCGGGTTATCTTGCCCGAACGCACCACGCAGCCGGCGATGTTCCCAGTCCGGGATGATGCAAACACCTGTCTTACCTGAACCTCGCCGATCACGCGCACTTCCAGTTTGGGTGACAACAGTCCGGACAGCGCCGCTCGCAGTTCCTCCACGACCTCGTAAATGATGTTGTAGTTGCGAATATCAACGCCACTCCGCACCGCCGTGTCTCGGGCATTCGCTTCTGTCGTGACCCCGAAGCCGATGATGATGGCGTTGGAGGCGGAAGCCAGCAACACATCCGATTCAGAAATCGGACCGACCGCGCTGTGAATGATGGAGATACGAACTTCCTCGTGCGTTATGCCGCCCAATTCCTGATTGATCGCTTCGACGGAACCATCGACATCACCCTTAACGACGACGTTGAGTTCCTTGATCTTGCCTTCCTGAATCTGGTAGTGCAGGTCACCGAGCGTGACAGCCTTGGTACGACGAGAGTCCTGTTCCCTCTTCATCTGCTGGCGCTTCAAGACGATGTCGCGCGCCTCGCGTTCGGTAGCTGTCACGGAAAAGGTATCACCCGCCTGAGGAACCCCCGACAGGCCCAGCACTTGAACCGGCATCGACGGCCCTGCCACTTTGGACTTGGTCAGGTGCTCGTCAAGGAGAGCTCTCACTCGCCCTCCGTGAACGCCGGTAACGAACGGATCTCCGACCTGGAGGGTCCCTTCCTGAACCAGGACGGTCGCCACCGGCCCCCTGCCCTTGTCCAGCTGGGCCTCGATGATGGTCCCGCGCGCCCGTCGATCCGGTGTGGCCTTCAGTTCCTGCAGTTCCGCCTCCAGTATGACCAGTTCGAGCAATTTATCGATGCCGGTGCCGTTGATCGCCGAAATCTCGGCGCAGGGCACCTTGCCGCCCCAGTCCTCCAATAGCACGCCGCGCTCGCCCAACTCACGCTTGATGCGGTCGACGTCAGCTGTCGGCAGATCAATCTTGTTGATGGCCACGACGATGGGTACACCTGCGGCCTTGGCATGGTCGATGGCCTCAATCGTTTGAGGCATTACGCTATCGTCTGCTGCGACAACGAGGATTACCAGATCGGTGACCCGTGCGCCGCGGGCACGCATCGCCGTGAAGGCCGCGTGTCCCGGGGTATCGAGGAAGGTTATGGCGCGATCGTTCGAGTGCACGACATAGGCACCAATGTGTTGCGTAATCCCTCCAGATTCACCGGCCGCCACGTCACTTTTTCGCAGATAATCCAGCAGCGAGGTTTTGCCATGGTCGACGTGCCCCATAACGGTCACTACCGGCGACCGCGACTCCGGGGTGCCGACGTCTTCATCGTCATCGGGCTCTTCCAGCAGGAGCTCTTGCTCCTCCTCGAGCGGTTTGGCCTCGAAGCCGAATTCATCGGCAACCGTGACGATCGTGTCCATATCGAGGCGTTGATTGATGTTGACGACGACGCCAAGCTCCAGGCAGGCGGCGATCACCTCGGCAGGTTTGCATCCCATCTGCTCGGCTATTTCGCCAACCGTGGAAAACTCGCGCACGAGCAGCAGTTCGTTCTCACCGGAACCCTCTTCACCGTCCTCCTTTGCGCCACGGTCGTACCGCCGCCGAGTGCGTCCTTCGGCTATCTGCGACAGTGTCTTCCTAACCGTATCCTGTACCGATTGCGCGTCCACCTTTTGGCGACGACGCTGACCTCCCCCGCCACGACCTCGGCCGCCCACTCCAGGTGGTGGCGGTCCGCTGGTCCCCGTCCTCCGCGCCGACCTACTTGCTCCTCCCCCTGCCCCATCTTCGCGTGCTACTGGCCCGGCAGCATCGTCGCGCTTTCCCCGTCGCCTGCGTCGCCCGTCTGTCACCCCCCGTGCCGGCCCATCTGCCGCGATTCGCTCAATCGACTTGGACCTAGAAGCCGTTCCCCCTCCGGACGGTCCTGCCGCTGGCTGCGGAGTCTCACGCTCGCGACGGGCCTTGGCCGCCTCCTTCTTGCGCGACTCCTCTTTTTCACGCTGCCGCTGAACCTCTTCGATCGAAGACTTTTTCTCTTCCTCGATCTTGCTCGTGATCGCGGTCAGCATGTCCTCAGTGACCACGCTCATATGGCTCTTCACCTCATGCCCCATGGTCCGGAGCATCGAGATGAGCGCGTCACTCGAGAGTTTCTTGTCCTTGGCTACCTGATATACCCTGCGTTTGTCCACTCGGGATAACCGCCTTGCTTTCTTAACTCACCAGCGTCAGTTTGCGCCTGGCGTCGCGGGCTGGATGCCGCGGCCAGGAAAAACACCTGTCTGTTCAGCCCGCTTCCTCGGCCTCATCGTCGTTTCCTTCCCCCACAACAGGGGGAATTGTCACCGCGCCCGCCTCCTCAGCGGAGGCGTCTTTGTCACTGCTTGCCGCTGTTTCATCGGCGGCTTCTGCAGTTGCCGTTACCTCGTCCGAGATCACTACCTCGTCCGAGACTTCCGACGAATCCGGAGCGTCGTCAACTGCAACAACCGTCTCACTGTCACTGGAAACGGAATCAGAATCTGGAGCCTCATCGACGGTGACCGCGTCATCGGACTCGGATCCCGATGCCTCCTCAACTTCCTCCTCAGCGATCTCCTCTTCAACCGGCGCTGGCTGTACCTCCTCCAGGGTCACGCCACGCAGCGTTTCGCCTCGTGCCTGGGCAGCGCTCACGTATTCCTCTGCGGACTGCTTCAGCTGTTCGGCTTCTCCCTCGACACCTGGTACTGTGGTCAGCATCGGCACATCAGATTCTGCCACGGCACGAATCGAGAAGAAACCGGACGTCGCCAGACTGAGTGCTATCAATTCGCTCACTCCGGGTAATCGCCTCAGCTCTTCCTGGCTCTCTTCGAGAATCACGCGTCGACTCTGATACTCCTCGTCGGTGATAATATCCAACCCCCAGCCGGTAAGCTGGACGGCCAGCCGAGAATTCTGTCCGGAGCGGCCGATCGATAGCGAAAGCTGGTCCTGGTCGACGATGACGCTGGCATGGTGGCGTCGGTGATCGAGAATCACGCGAGAGACCGTGGCCGGACTCAACGCCCTGCCTATGAACACCTCAGGCTCGTCGATCCATGGCACGATGTCGATGCGCTCGCCACTCAACTCACGCACGATCGCCTGTACTCGAGACCCCTTGACTCCGACGCAAGCTCCCACGGGATCGACCCGCTCATCGTTCGAACTCACGGCAATCTTGGCACGCTCGCCCGGCTCCCGTGCAACCGCATGGATCTCGACGATGCCTTCGGATATCTCAGGCACCTCCAGAACGAACAGCCGCCGCAAAAACTCAGGATGGGTGCGCGACAGCAAGACCTGCGGCCCTCGCGTCGATTGCAATACTTCATAGATGTACCCACGGATGGTATCGCCCTGGCGGTAACGTTCACGTCGAATCTGTTCCTTCAGTGGGATCGCGGCTTCGGCGCGTCCGAGATTCATGACGATATCACCGTGGCTGATCTGTTGCACGGTGCCCGATTCTATCTGGGCAACCCGGCCACTAAACTCGTGGTAGATGCGCTCCCTCTCCGCCTCCCGTACACGTTGGACGAGTATCTGCTTGGCGGCTTGGATGGCGTTTCGCCCGAAGTCGGCCAGGTTGAGTTCCTCGAACACAACCGACCCCAGTTGAGCTTCTTCGTCTAACGTTCTGGCCTCTTCCAGCTCGATTTCGAGTTCGGGTTCGTTGACCTCTTCGACTACCGTCTTGCGAGCGAGAACGGCCATGCTGCCTGTGTCGGCGTCCAGTTGTACTTCAAAATTCTCGGTATTGCCATAGCGCTTCTTGGCAGCCGAAACCAGCGCGTCCGTGAGCGTCTCGATAACCATCTCGCGATCCACGTTCTTCTCGCGTGCTACCTGGCTCAGTGCTTCTACGATATTGAGGTTATTCATTACCCACCGATTTTGTTGTCGCTCACAACTCGACTTCCACAGTCGCTCTGGCGATGTGGCCGCGCGAAATCTCCTCCGGCCCGGCGTCCGTCTCAAGCGTTATGTTTTCACTGTCCCAGCCGTTCAAACGGCCAAATCGCGTACCACCTGATACGAGCACGACCTTGAGGCGTTTTGAAGAGGCACGCTGGAAATCTCGATCCGTCGTCAAGGGACGATCCAAACCGGGCGAAGTGACTTCGAGGCGATAGCGCCCGGGTACCGGATCCTCGATGTCGAAGAGGTCGCCGAGTTCGCGGCTAATGGCCTCGCAGTCATTCAGCATGACCCCGGAATCTCTGTGTACGAGAATCCTGACCGTCTGGTTGTTCGAACTTCCACGCAACTCCACATCGACGAGTTCTAGATCGTGGTCTTCCACGACCGGTGAAACCAGGGCGGCAAGCGCCGATTTCAGCCTGGCTCGGTCGTCGAGTTTTGGGACGGTGTCAGGCAATCAGCCTCGGGCTCCCTACTACACAAAACGGGCTACAAGCCCGGTCCTGGAGGACCCTCCTTTCGGAGGGTCCTGAATAGAACGGATCCTTGAAACATAGGTCCATATATGGATTTAATCAAGGGAATGTGACAGGGGATGCTAAGTAATCCCTGCAACCCATTTTGCGGCAGTGGGTTACGCGAGAAGTTTGATGGCCGCGTGAAGATCCTGCTTTATTTCTTCGATCCAGTCCTTGAGCTCTTCACTGGAAGCAGAAGAGGGATCTGCTTGGCGACCCGGGTCAACGGCACCGGAAGGTGGATTTTGAACAGATGTCTCTTCATCCACGGGCGCTTGTCCGGCATCGTTGTCGTCCTTGACTGCATCGAGAGCAAAGTCCGGAGCACTCCCTCGTGGCGCTGTCGTCAGTCTTGCCGCCGCATCGACGGCGCGCTGGATCAGCTCAGGATCCTTCTTGAGCTTCTGGCGGACTCCTCGGGTGGAGTAGCGCTCTTCATACAACAGGCGTTTAATCAGCAGGATGATGCCGATATCACGCTCGCGGTATGCCCGGTTCTTGCCTCGAACGCGCCGCGGGCGCAAACAGGAGAATTCCTTCTCCCAGGCCCTGAGGGTGTAGGGCTGCAGCTGCGTGAGCTCAGACACTTCCCCGATGCTGTAGTACAGCTTTCGGCCCAAGGGGCGTCTCACGATGTGGCTCCAGTCGCTTCCATCCGTGCATCCTCCACCCGGGTCTCAGTTACTACGCCCTTTGCGCCGTCGCAGGAATAGACGCAGAGGGGTTCCGTCAAAACCGAACTCCCGGCGCAGGCTTTTCTCGAGATATCGCTTGTAGGCATCAGTGATCAGATCTGGACGGTTCGCGAAAATGATAAACGTCGGAGGGGCGACTCCGTGTTGGGTAGCATACAGTATCTTGATTTCCCGACCCTGTCCGGTCGGCGCCAACTGAGTGGTCGCGGCACTGATACATGCATTCAAGGTCGCCGTTGGAATTCGAGTCGTGTAACTCCCATGCACCTGCAGTGCGCTGTCCAGGAGCCTTCGCACGCGCCTTCCTGTAAGAGCCGAAATAGTAATAACCGGAAAGTCTAGAAGAAAGGGAAATCGCGCCCGTAGATCTTCGGTAACCACCTCAACATCACGACGTTCAGGATCTACTTCGTCCCATTTGTTGAGAGCAACCACCATCGCCCTGCCGGCCTCCATCACCTGCGCCATGATACGACCATCCTGCAGCGTCGGGCCCTCCAAGGCATCAAGAAGGATGATGGCCACATCGGCACTGGCAATGCTTCTGCTGGCTCGCAGGGTGCTGTAGTATTCGATCTGGTTGTCGATCTTGGCACGCCGGCGTAGGCCAGCAGTGTCGATGAGTACGATATCCTGGCCCGACCACTCGAAGCGAACATCGGCAGAATCCCTCGTGGTTCCCGGGCTGTCGTGAACGATTCGAACCTGGTCCCCGACGAGATGATTGACTAGGGTCGATTTGCCCACGTTGGGCCGGCCGCTGATCACGACCCGAATGCAGCTCGAGGGCTCGGTTTGCTCGACCAACGGGTCAGCACACTGTTCGACGATGGCATCCAGAAGGTCCCCGGAGCGTCTGCCCGTTGCCGCCGAAACCCCGACAGGATCGCCCAACCCCAAGGCGTAGAACTCGTCCCCACCGAAGCGACCGTGTTCGGGAGCGTCAAGCTTGTTGACGACGACGACACTGGGTCGGGAACGACGGCGCAATACCTCGGCCACGTCCGCGTCCATATCGGTCACTCCGCTGGTACCGTCACATACCAACACAGCGAGGTCAGCCTCCTCCAAGACGCGCTCCGCCTGGTGCCGGACTGCCTGCTCTATAGCATCCTTGGAGCGCGGCAGGAAGCCTCCGGTATCCACCAGGGTGAATTCGCGGCCTCCCCACTCAACTTGGGCGAATACACAATCACGGGTGACTCCCGGCTGGTCGTCCGTGATCGCCCTGCGCCCTCCGGCAAGACGGTTGAACAGTGTTGACTTGCCAACATTGGGCCTCCCGACAATGACGACGAGCGGGCGTTTCCAGGGGGCTGAAGGTGCTGTTCGCCCTGACAGGCTGTCGCCGACATCCATCGGCGGCCTACGAGGCTCCCCCCTCGCTTTTGATCGTAAATCCCAACTCCGAGAGCTGTCTGCCCCGACCGTGCAACTTGGCTTCCCCACCCACCACGCAACGCTTGAGCGTCGCGGCGAGATCGTAGTCCCCAACAGTGATGGGTACCCCACATCGCCGCTCCAACTCAGGTATGGTCACATCGTCGAGGGTCAAGCCGTCACCGTTTATACAATTGGGTGGCAATAATACCAAATCCCACGCGCCGCCCCTGATGCGCGTCTCAATGTCAGCTCCGGTGAGCAAACCGGAGACCGTGATGCCATGGCCGAAGTAATCGTTCTCCAAAGCAATCAACTCGATCCGTAGACCAGCAATCTGCTGGGCCTGGGCGATCGCCGGCGCCAGAAACAGGCGCGCCAGTTGTCCCGTGACCACAGCCAGGTGCAAGCGCTCCGGAAGAATAGACTCAGGCAGGGTCGTCCGGCCCGCTTCCCACGAGTCGAGAAAATCCCGTACGATGCCGATCCCGTTCTCTATCTGTGGGAAATCGCTGTAGTAACCGGCGTCCGGAACAGTACCGCGGCATCGCAGGAAGAGCTCGTCCGCTGCAAACACCATGCGTTCGCCGAGCTCATCACGGCATCGATCACCCCACCCCTCGGCCTGCTCCAGGTACTCCGCAGCCTTGTGATCGTCCACCGCCTGCAGCTCGGGAAGATGCGAGCGGAACCGAGTAAGGCCCACCGGGACGAGGGCGACGGACCTGACGGCTGGATAGTAGCCTTTGAGATCGTTTAGAGTGTGCTCCAACGCCTCTCCATCGTTCCATCCCGGACACAGAACCACCTGGACGTGCATCTCGATGTCATGCGCTGCCAACCAATCGATACGCGACAGTATCGACGGAGTCACCTTGCGACGCCCCAGCATCTGCTGCCGGAGCTCAGGGTCCGTGGCATGTACGGAAATGTACTGCGGTGACAACCTCTGTTCGGCGATGCGCTCGAGGTCCTTGTCAGCGATGTTGGTGAGCGTCACGTAGGAACCATGCAAGAAGGAAAGTCGGTAGTCGTCGTCCTCGAAATACAGGCTGCGGCGCATGCCGCCCGGCATTTGGTGCAGGAAACAGAACACACACTTGTTGTTGCACCGCCGCAGGCGCATCTCTTCGAACGAAAGGCCGAAGGACTCTCCCGCGGCGCGCTCTACTTCGAGCTCGTACACCTCCTCAGCGCGCTCTACTTCGATGGTCAGCACGTCCTCCGAGCTGTTCACTTGAAAATCGATCAGATCGTCAATGGCCGCCCCGTTGATCCTCAAAATGCGATCACCGCGCACGAAGCCCGCGCGCTCCCCCAGTGTGCCTGGTTCGATGTCTTTGATCGCAATCATTCGGAAAGATGCAAGGTCATTGAATTCAAGGTGACGCGGACGATGTCAACTTCCATCTCGGGCACACCCTTGGCCGCGAACTCGCGCGCGAGATCGAACGCTGTTCCCTTGGAGCGTGCCTGATAACTCGCGTGATAACTCGCATCCGTCCGCGACCGTGTCTTGGGGTAGAGTCTCTCGACCGCACCGATGCCCTCATTCACCTCGGCTTCGAAGGTTTGTAATTGTCGAGCATTCTCAGAAGTGACTTCCAGGTCGATCAAACGCCCATCATACAACTTCGAACGCAGCTTCTCCACCAAGGCGCTACCGAGCTGCTCGGCAACCTTCGGGGCAGCATCGGCGATCGCTGACGTCGCCGCCGTCCGAAAAGAGGTGTCGGCCCCTCGACCGGTCGCCGTGGCCGAAGCCAGTGTTTCACCGGTGTCCGACCACTGTGCTCGCGCGGAGATCTCGGCGACAACCGACTGAATCCCAACATCCGACAAGCCACGATCGCTGAATGGCAAGGATAGGCCTTGATTGGCCTGCAGGCTCGCCGTTGCGACGATTAGAATCTCAGCCATCCCGCCGGCTTTGGCAGAGGGCGTTGCCGCTATCGAACTTGCGTCTTCCGATGCTCCGCCATCATGAAAATCATCAATCTGGAAGAGATCTGTGCCCAGCGATGCGAGCCTCGCCCCCAACTCCCCGCACAGGCGGCCCCACTTCACTCTCGAGGAACCCGCATTGGACAACACGTACTCGCCGCCGACGCATATGAGGCGTGGCCTTCCGGCTTCTTCCAACAGCAGATCCAGCGCGTCGAGTTGACTGTGCAGCTCCCCGAGATCGACCGCCGCTTCGATTACGACCTCATACACGCCTTTGGTGTTACTTCCCTGGCTCACCACCTCGAAGGACCGCACGTAGCCCGTGGTTGCCGACAGAATGTCGTCGTCGATGACGGCGAAATTGGCCACACGTGTTCGAGCCGAAACCAACACACCAATCGCCTCCTCCACCGCCAGCCGCAGGGCGGACTTCTTGGCCGCTTCGAAGGCGGCGGCCATGTCGCCGTCGTACACGGCGGACATACCGGTCACCCTCACCGTCTTTGCGGTGCCCGCATGCGCCGGTGAGGAACTGATGATGGGCGACAGCAAGCCGATGCCGAGAGCGGCCATACACGCCCATCGAATGGAAACTCGTAGCATGTTGAGGTTAGAGGGAACGGGTAGTACCTGGTTCAAAACTCCATGCGCACCGCGTTTTGTAGCTCCCGGACAATAAGCAATGCCTCTGCACCCGTGACGGTATCATTTGGCCGAAAGCGGCCGCTGACTTTGTCCACGGAGATGATGCCCCGATCGACGTTGAGGGCGATCGCATTGAAGGCGTATGAATCACTCCGCACGTCCGGGAACGTCGACGTATTTCCGACGTACATGGTTGCCAACTCGGGATCCCCGGTTATCAACGTAAGAATCCCTGCGGTCACTCGGGCGTAGTTAGCTCGGGTAACGGGCTCATCGGGCCGGAAGGTCTGGTCAGGCATCAGCTCGAACCCGGGAACACCCAGCGCCAGTACTTCTTCTATCCATGGTCGCGCCCACGAAGTGACGGCATCCACCGGGTGGACGTTGGCCTGTGATTCCGGACCCGGAGGCGCGAAGGGAGGTCTTGCTGGAGCACCCCGACCTCTCTGCTCTATGAGCTCGGCGAGCTGCAATTCCTCCAGTAACAGTACCGCCAGTTCTGCCCTTGTAATCTCGTCAACGAGGGCGATTTTGATCCCCAACTTCGAGCCCGGGCTGGCACGCTCTATCGCCTGAATGCGTTCCACCTCGACCATGGCCTCCTTCACCAACGGACCCTTGTTGAGCTTTATCACCTCGGTGAACGACATCCGGGCGGATTCGAGCTCGTTGGCCTTCAACAGCGTCCTGCCGCGATGGAAATAGATATCGGGGCGCTCTGGGTTGAGCTTGGCCGCCTGTTGGTATGCCTTTAGCGCAATCGGCAGCCAGGCGTCTACCGAGATTCCCTTGCCAACGCCCTCTGCTGCCGCGACTCTCCCGCGGACGATGTAGGCGTCGGTGAAGGACTTGTCCTTGTGGATCGCCTGCTCCAATTCCTGGTACGCTTGCCAGTAATCCTCCCGGCTCATGGCGATCAATGCACTGCCCACAAAGACGCCGGGAAAGTCCGGGTCCAGACCCCGTGCACGCTCAAACTCGGCTTCGGCAATCCACAAGTCACCACGCTCAAAGCGGTCAAGACCGGTCCGGTAGTGCGCTTCTGGCGTATCCAGCGGCGACTCGGGAGGCAGCTGCTTCGGTCCACATCCTGTAACCACAGCCGACAACACCATCACGGTGCGCATTAGCGATCGAATCGTGTTCACGACAGGCTCTCAACGAGAGGGAGGTAGGGCACTGGGATGAAATACATCGAAGGAGAATTACTGGAGCGGGAGACGGGAGTCGAACCCGCGACATCAAGCTTGGGAAGCTCGTGCTCTGCCCCTGAGCTACTCCCGCTCCAACCTCTGTAAACCAGATGAAACACAGTCACTTATCACCTGCCTGCCCCATAGCCACTTCATGCCCTGGCGCAATGGCCCTCAGAGAGAGACGCACGGTGGAAACGGGAGCAATTCGGCAGTTTTTTTGATGCGCTCGGGCTTTTTTCATCGTATATTGATTCGTGTTAGCGTCAACGGCGAGCCCCCAACGGGGTCGCTTTTCACAACAGGAGGAACATACATCATGGGGCAGGATAAGCAACCCGAAGCCCACCGTGTGGGCCGGGTCCGCCTCAAGCAGTCGAAGGGCACGGGGGTGTGGCAGGCCCACTGGCGCGACGGCGGGCGCAAGCGCCAGCACAACACCGAGTGCATGAGTGTCACCGGGGCCACCCGCGTGGCCCGCCAGATCAACGACGAGCTGGAGCACAAGGGCGAGTTTGTCAGCGAATCCTCCATCACCGTGGCCCAAGCCCTGGTGCGCTTCGAGAAGGAGTACGACCAGTGGCGGCCCATCACCTGGAGTTCGTACCGCTACTTCTTCAGCGCTCGCTTGCTGCCGCAGCTGGGCACCACGCAGCTGCGCTCGTTGACGACCCCCCGCCTGCAGGACTGGTTGGATGAGCAGGAACCCCTCAAAGACCCAGACCAGGAGCTGTCCGCCTCGGCCTACAATACCATGGTAACATGCTTGGCGGCCCTGTTTGGCTGGTGTTATAAGAAAAAGCTCATCCGCACCAACCCGGCAGGCCCCCGCTGCCTGCAGCGGCAGCGCGAGCCCGACTACATGGACGTGGAGGCGCGGGCGCTGACCGAACAGCAAACAGCCCAGCTGTTGGCCCAGCTTGCAGGCAACGAGGACAGCCCCCATGCCCACCTGATCGCCATGGTGGCCGTCGATACCGGCTTGCGGCGCGGCGAGCTGATGAGTTTGACCTGGGAGAAGGTAGATTTTGAGGGCAACCGCATCCTGGTCAACGACTCCTGGGATGGCAAGGGGACCAAGACCGGGCGCGAGCGCCACGTGCCCATGACCAGCCGGGTGCGCGAAGCGCTGCGCGAACGGGCGGCGCTGGCCCTCTCCAACCAGCGCGACTTACCGCCGTTGCCCCACATCAACATCCAGCGCTCGCTCAAAACGGCGGGCAAGGCGGCGGGCATCGGCCACGTGCACTTTCACATGCTGCGCCACACGGCGGCCACCCGCTGGTGTGAGTCGGGACTGAAGCTGGAAGAGGTGCAGCGGCTGTTGGGTCACGCCAAGATTGAAATGACCCGCCGCTACATGACCACCCGAGACGACATCATTGCCAAGAAGTTCAAGGTCTTCGACGAACAAATAACCAGCGTGTAAACAAGCCGCCCCGTGGGCTCGCGTTCACGGGGCGGTTGAGTTCCTTCCACTGTTGATGGACGATCAACCCAAGCAGCCCATAGACCACCCCCCACCCACACCCCAACAGCACGAAGCCCACCACGAACGCATCAGCGGCGCTTGGCTACGTCGGGCACCGAGCGGTGACAGGTGATGATGAGCAGGGTGGTGAGGGCACCGGTAACTTCGGGGTCCTCGATATCGAATATCTTGGACACCAGGGTCACCACGGCACCCACCACCAGCGTGGTAACATCCCGCTGGCCCTCACGGACCTTCTTGCGAGCCTCCATGACGAAGGGTTCACTCGCCCTTCTCGATATAGCACTTACCTAGGTCAACCAACCCCTGGACGATGATGTAGGCGATCAGCGGCCAGCCCGTCAGCTCGGGGTTGGCTGTGGCCACGATAACCTCGCCTGCCACGGCGGCACCCAGCTTCTTGCTGACCAGAGACTTGGTACGTTCGATCAAAAAGTTTATCACGCATCGGCTTCCTCACTCCCATCCACCACCGCTGCCGTCACACCCCCCTCCTGGTTGGTGCTCGTGACCGACAAGGTTGGCCCTCCATCCTCTCCGTTGAGTTGCTGCAGCACCTCCAGCTTACCACGCAGATAGCTACAGCGGGCATCCGCGTTGACGAGCGCACTGATGCGCTCGTTGAGTTCCTTTTCTAATCCAGCAATTTGCTCGCTCACGTACGGTACTCTCTACTCCCATGCCCTCCTTTATGCGTCCAGCTCTGCAGGTTGCGCAGCGGCCAGCTCAGCCTGCTTGCGCTCGTCGGTCTTGGTAAAGGCTGCCGCCTCCTTCCACAACCACGCGGCGGCATCGTCAGCGGTGACAGCGCGGGGTGCCCCCAAGTCATCCACGAACGTGTAGGTGTTGGCCAGGGCGGTCGAGAAGCGGGTCAGCTGAGTGTTGTCTATCGTGCGCCCGACCGCAGAGGTGGGATGGTTGCCGCCCTCCGCTGGCGTAGGGAAGGTCAGCGCGTCCTTGATGTTGGCGTTGGTTGCCATCTACTTCGTCCTCTCATCTATGCGGGCGACCATTTCCTTGATCTCGCCCAGCTCTTTCATCATGGCGGGATGGGCGTGCAGCTCTACCTTTGCGCTCAGCTGCGAGTACACCGCACCGACGCTGAAGGCAGCGCCCAGCGCCAGCAGCACGGCACCGATGGGCACCCAGTGCGAAAGCAGGTTGCCGTTGGCCAGCTTGCCGTTCACGCTGACTCCAATGCCTCAACGCGGGCCTGTAGCTCTTGCACAACTCTTGCCATTATTGGCCCTTCGATGATTGAAGATTTGACCCATTTATGGGTAGTGGAGGTTTCTCTGCGCTCCTTTTTTATCCTTGTAGATTCGTTTCCATCCTCGTCCGTCTCGGTAACCTCCCTATCAAACCACTCAGAATCTGGAGACTCTGGAACGCACGCGGGGAAAACTGATTCAACGTCCTGCGCAATAAGACCAAGCCTATACGGAGCGTCTGGGTCTTTAGCTACATCATCAATGTCCCTCCATTTGGAATATTTGAGCGTCTTAAAATCATCCCAATATGATCTGGCGGGAACAATATCTTGCTTGAATTTTACATCCGAAATTGTCCCATACGTCCCGTCGTGATTGGCAAGGTCTCCATCCGACCAGATATAGCAACGGGCTGTGGTTGAGTCCGCGAACTGGAACGCCTGCTGCGAGTTGTCATCAGGGCTACCTCCCGAGAAAAGCAGATATATCCCATGCGGTCCCGTAGCATGGGAATGGTCCACCTTGAAAGCCTGCGTTCCTGTTGTGCTGGTCGCTACCTCAAGTCGATAGCTTGGCGAAGTATCTCCAATGCCTACAAATCCAGCATTATCAATCCGCATGCGCTCAACAACGGCCTGCGTCCCATCGGGAGTAGTATGGAAGGACAGCCTACCGGGCGTATCATTGGTGCCTGTGGTTCCATCAACTAAGCAGCGAATTTCAGCACATCGACTGTTATAATCTGTGCCATCATCTATGCCAAAGTTAAGACTACCAACTTGGTCTCCATCATTCGCCTTACTGAATGTTGCAAAGACATCATTCGCCTTAGAGCTTACAAAATCTATGAATGGCCCACTGTTGTCAGACATCAACTGAATGCCCGCAGACCCACCCGTTTGGCTCAGTATCTGAAAATCGGCATTTCGGCCTCCGAGACCCGTCTTTGCCCCAGCAGATAAGGCGTCCCCACTCAAGACTTTACCATCTGCGTCAAGTGTCATCGTTATATTGGCATCAGCACTATAAAACCGCGTAACAGCCGACGCCTGCACCGTCCCTACATTCATTATGTTCGTGTTGTGGTCGTAGTTCACCACCCCGGCCAAATTATCCCCATCGTCTCCGAAGTAGAGACTTCCAACAGATGTATTGCCTGACAAGATGCTGATCCCGGCATGGCCGCTATTTTCTGCTACTATCTCATCAGCGTTAGCATTTGCGGTAATAGAACCTGCACTCGCTGTATGTACATGTAGCTTCCCATCAGTGGGGGCCAACCCTACCCCCAACCTGTTGGCAGACTCGTCCCATTGTAGTAATTGCCCAGATGTAGCTCCGTAGAACAGCACATCGTAACCTGTATCATCAACCCCCACCGTCAGCGTGCCCTGCATGTCCGTCTTCGCAGCGCCTACCAGCTTGAGCGTGTCGGCAGATTCATCCCATAGCAGATGTGCTCCAGCCGTAGCCCCGAAGAATTGCACGTCATGGCCGGTGTCATCGACGCCGACCGTCAGTTGCGCCTTGAGCGTGGCCAGCGTGGATGAAATCACCAGCACATCACCGGTCGCGGCGATAGTAAAGGCGAAGTCGTTCTGTGCGTGATCGTAGAGGATGGAGCCGATGTCGTTGTCTTCGGGGTCGCCCCATACGATGCCAGCCGCTGCCGTGTTAGGCGTCAGGAAGGTGAGCCCAGCGGCGGCGTCGTTCTCGATGACGACATCATTGTAGGAAGCATTGGCAGCAACAGTGCCAGCGCTGGCCAGATGGACATGGAGCTGCCCATCGGCTGAGGATATACCCGACCCCACGATGATCGTGGCCATCGTGTAGTCGTCGGTCTTGCTGAGGTTGTCCTGATCGAGACTGTTGTCGTTGGTCCCGGCGAGGATGCCATCGAACTCGGCGTTTAAATCAGACGCCGTTAGCGTTTCCTCACTCGACCACGTTTTGGTCCTACTTATATTTGGCACTCCATAGTAGTCCTACTCCCCGTCCTCCTCCTGTATCTCAAACCGTTCCAGCATCTGCGACACGTTCCAGTTCTCCCGTAGAGCACGCTGGCGCAGCTCGCCGCCAGTGGCCTTATCCATCGCCGCCATGGCACGTGACACCCGCTTGGCCTTGCGCTGCAGGCTGGCCTTCGTCGCGGCTGACATCCTCGCGACACTCTCCCGCACTCCACCCTGCGCAATTAGCAGGTACTCCGACACAAATCGTGGGCTGAACAGAGTGGCAGCTGGCAACGCCAGTAGGCCACCGCTGATGCCCCCCGTGCCACCAGTGAACGCTGCGCCAAAGACCAAGCGCCCGATTTGCGCAATTTCGTTGCGAACGATGAGTCCGCCACCTGCGATATTTTGCGCCAATCGAGCCAGCTGCAGGTCTACAATCCCCTTAACTCCACTCACCTGCTCCAGCTGTTCCAGTGCCTTCAAGCGATTCGAGCCAGTGCCTGACTGCATAATCGCGCCTTCCATTGCACGCAGCGCTTGCTCCTGTGTGTTGCCCGCAATGTTACCGTGCTTGTCCAGCTGTCCTGGTGCGAGCCGCAGGTTGTTGTTAAGCTCCGTACGCAGATTGGCCAGCGTACGATAGTCCCTCATCGCAGTGACGTATTCGTCCCCAAGTCCCTTTTCAAGGTAGTCGGCCACGCCCTTGCGAATCTCTGTGAGCACCCCGCGTGCGGTGTCGCTGATCTGCGAATCGGGCGACAGCGTTGAGATGGCATCATCAAGCAGCTGACGGCGGCGGTGAATCATGTGCGCTGGCGTGCCCTGTTTAACCTTGAGCAGGCGCAGGATGGGTCGTAGCTCCTGCTGTAGTACCCCACGAGCCGGGCCAAGCGCTGTGATGGCCGATTTGCCAAAGGTCAGCCGACCCGTCCTCGGGTTGATCTTCACATCTACCTTATCCAGCGAGTTGATAATGCTGTCGTGTAGCCCCTCACCGGGTAACCTGAGCGCATTACGCCCTTTATTGCCAAAAAATTGGAGAGTGCCCTTTTCGTACATGTCAGACGCTTTTTGTTGCAGCTTCTCCATCCCCTTGAACGCCTGCGCCTGCAACCTCTGGGTCAAGTCGGACTCGCTCATCCTACGAGCGGTGCGAAAGAACTCACGGAACTGAGGGCTCTTGGCCCGCTCGAAAATCTGGTGAATGAACTCACGCGAGCGACCCGTCGTGATGCCCAGCCCCGACTGCACCGCTTCCCCCTTCAAGCTCCGACCGCCGACCTTCAGATTATCGCCGAACTCCTTGACCGGTCGTAGTGCGGCCTGCACCTTCTCGTTGCCTGCGACCTTGCGCAGTGCCGCAGGGGTTCGCTTGGCTGCGCCTTTCACCAGCTGCGGCAAGAGCGTGATGGCCTGCTCGACGGCAAGGTCAGGAGAGGCTACGCTGGCGACTTTTGACGCAGCCCTACCCGTGCGACCCAGTTTATTCAACAGGCCAAAGCGCTGGATGTGCCCTGGCCCGACCGGCAGCACCGACGTGGCGTTGGCCAGAGCGTTGGCTGGACGCTGTTCAAGATTGGCGGGGTGGAATGACTCTTTGAAATCCGCCGCTGCCGTGCGAGCGAGCGTGCGGTCCTCGTCGGTCACCAGGGGTCTGGTTTGTTGGCCACCGAACGGACTGGCACTGGTATCTATTTTATCAAGCCCCTTCCCCAGCATGGTTATCAGGGGTGCCACCGGCATATTCGGATTGCTCAGGAGTGTGTTAAGCAGCCCCGGCTTTTCAAACTCCCTGCCCAACTCCGACACGCCACCAAGAGCGAGTGAGGCGAATGGCTTAACGCCCTTTTCGATAGGGCTTCCGACTACCTCCTTCATCCCCTCGAAGCTTTCCCCTGCGGTGTCTGTAAAATCGCTGGGGAAGTTGCCGACCGTATTGCCGATGTCGATGTCACCGAACTCATCCACCACACGGTCGCCCCCTGTTAGCTGTGGCTCCACCTGACGCCCAACCTCTTCAGGGTTTCTGCCTTCCAGGTCAGGACGGGCAGCGATCACGGCGCGTCCAAGTTCTTCCAGTGAGCGGTATATCTTAGCCATCACTCAACCTTAACCGCATCGAAGTTAGTACTGCCCGTATCCTCTGTTTCGGATTCGCGTGTATCGTCCACCGTCAAGTCTTTGTCCGTGCGCAGAACAGCAACGCCCGCCCGAGTGCCGATGATTAAAGGCTGGTCGATACCCTGTTCCATCTCCTCCCGCTTGACCCTCGCTGCCTCGCGCAGCCGTTTAAACTTGCGCTTCGCCAGCTCGTCGCTGTCGGTCTGTCTCGGCAGTGCCTTTTTCGCTGTCTTGAGGTCGAGGTCGGAGGCACGTGCACCCTGTAGCTCCTTGGCCAGCGCCAGCCCCATTGTCTCCAGCTGGTCATTCAGGTCTGCCGAAGCAGGGGCGAGTCGTCGGGTAAAGCCGCCCTCATCGAAGTCCAGCCCCACAGCATCAGCTGCGCTCTTACCGAGCCCGGTGAACGACGCTTCGTCCCATGTCTTTTCAAGCTCATCCAGGAGGAACGCCGACTGCGCGGCGGCGGGGTCCGGGTCCAACTCGTCCTCGTCCTCTACCTCGAAATCATCCTGCCCCGCCACGATCATCCCAATAGCCGATTGCCTGTGGGCTTCGGGCACCCAGTCAGGCATCAACTCCTTGGCGTCCGCCTTGGAATTGCGGTAGCCGATGCTGTGTAGCTCCTTCTCGTTCCCCTCCGTAAACTCAAACTCCTGCGGCTCCGGGTGGTCAACGAGACCACGAATGGCCAGCTGGTCTGCTTTGGTAAACACGCTCAAGTCCAGGTCCGTGCCCCCTTTGATGAGGCGCACGATAGAATCGCGCTGCTCTTTCGTCAGCGTCTTTACAGTCGGGGACTTCCCGAGTGAACGCAGGAGGCTGCTTTGTGCGCTCAACTCGGTGGCCCGCGTTCTACGCTCGGCCTGCGCGTTGTCAATCCCCCGCTGCTCCTCCTTTCTGCCCAGCTGTTGAATATCCAGCCCAGCCTGTCCCACTTCGCCCACGGCCCCTGAGAGCTGCCCCATCAGGCCCAGCGTCGGTTGGGTGCGCGTACCCGAAGCCACCCGGCGTCGAGCCAGGGCGTTGACGAGGTTGGCATGAGCGCCCGACTCAGCGTTGGCTTTGTTGGCGTTGCTGATGGCACGGCTCCGCGAGATACCAGAGCCGACATTGCCCAGCGACTGCAGCAACCGGAACCCCAGGCCGTCATCCCGTTTAAACAGCCCACCCACCTTGGACATCAGGCCGCCACTCTCCTCCTGCGCTGCGGGTGCCGTGGCCGTGGCTGCCGACGAGGTGGACGCACTGATCTGTGGCGTGGTCAGCTCGTTGAGTAGCTGCTGTATCTCCTCGTCCGACAGCGGACGGCCAGCTTGCTGCTCCAGCTGTGCCCGGACTGCCGGGTCTACCTGTGTCGCTGCCAGTGTCATCGTCGCAGTATCCTCATCAAGTCCTGCAAGGGGTTGCTTCCTGCTGTGCTGGGTGCCGTAACGGGGGCCTTCGCTTTATCCGCAGGCAGGGCGTTCCCCCCGCTGCGCTGCAACAGCAGAGCCATCAGCGGGTCCAGTCCGCTGCCCAGCACCTGGGCAAAGTTTGGCTGCGGTAGCTCCGGTACTATCCGCTGTCCGCCATTGGGCACGAGGTTGGCGTGCGCCTGGGCTTCAGCTGCCCGCTTGCGGGCCTTCTTGGCATCACGGCCACCCAGGATGGAACCCAATGCCTTGAGCGCCATCTGCGTGGCAATCATTGTCGTGACAGGTTCAGGCATGACTTAGCTCCCTGACTGGGGGGGTAATCCCAATGCTTTGCGCAGCTGCGCTTGCTTGTCAGGCGGCAGCCCTGAGAGTGAAAGCAGGATACTTGCCAGTTCCAGGTTCTTCCCTCCCTTGGCATCCAGGTGGAGGTTCGGGTCGAGCAGTGATGCCACCTGCGACAGGATGGCCATATCCATCTCCTGTCCCTGCAGGCCCAGCTGACCCAGGCCCAGCTCGCGCTGGCCAGCTGCGCCGAACAAGTCCACGCCAGCACCCAAGCCCTGGCTACGGTCGGTGCGGAAGCGCTCAGCCGCATCGCCCAGGATGTCGAACTCACCTCGACGCTGGCCGCTTGTCAGCTCACCCAGCACGTCAGCGGTATCGCCGTCGCCCAGCACGCCCAGACGCTGCAAGTCCTCCATCGCCTGTGAACGATCACGCCCGCTCTGATCCTCAAAATCAGCCAACAGGGACGCCGTGAGCGGGTCTTGGCGCAGCTCGTCGGATGTCTCCGGTCCAGTGGTCAGGTTCCCAACGACTCCCTGCAACTGTTCAAGAAAGGCGTCGAGTCCCGTCGCAGGGGCTGGCACAGTAGTGCCCGTGCCTGTCCCTCCAGTCCCAGTTCCCCCACCTCCCGTTCCACCCTGCTCTGCGAGCCCAGCCAGCTGCGCCTCAATACCTGGGATACTGCCCTCGGGCAAGCGCTCGTCCAGTAGGTTGGTAAACTCAGGGAACTCCAGTAGGTCGAGCAGGCCAGGACGGCGGTCACGCAACACATCGGCCAGCGCCCCAGTCCGTGGGATGAGGTCATCTGCCTGCAGCGGGTTGACCCGGCCCTCCAGAATGGACTGCAAGTCATCTGGGAATATGTCGCTCTCCGTCAGACCACCCACCCGGTCGCGCAGCGAGGCGTTTAAATCACCGCCAGGAAAGATGTCATCCTCGGTAAGGCGTCCTACCCGATCACGCAGAGCCCCACCCAAATCCCCCTCGGGCAGCACATCGCCTGCCCCGAGTCGGTCCACCCGGTCACGCAGTGCAGCGTTTAAATCGCCCGTAGGTAGCACGTCACCCGCCGTGAGCCTATCTACACGCCCGCCGAGAGCTGCATTCAAGTCACCAGTGGGGAAGATTTGATCCTCCGTGAGACGCCCTACGCGGTCCTGGAGTGCATCGTTCAGATCACCCCTGGGCAGCACCTCGTCCGTACTCAGCCGTGAGACAGCCGTGCGCAACGCCTCATTCAGCCTTTCAGGCAGCACCCGACTGGCCGCCAGCCTTTCGATGGGCGTGCGTCTCAGCTCTGCGCTCAGCTCACCCTCACCTGGAAGTAGCCGTCCAGCTCCTATGCGATCAACTTCCAGTGCCTGGATGGCTTCGTTCAACCCAGGCAACTCAGGCAATATCCTGCTTGGCGACAGCCGGTCAATCGGTGTCCGTGCCAGCTCATCCTCCAGCGCACCTGTGCCTGGGAGCAGGCGACCGGCTTCTACCTGAGGCACGTCGAGATCACGTACCGCGTTGGCCAGATCAAAACCACCCGGCATTAAGCGGCCAGCGTCAATTCGTCGAGGACGCAGGTTTCCAATAGCGTCGTCAATTCCACCCTCATTAAGCAGTAGGTCGGGGTTAATCTGTTGAGGCAGCAGGTTTCCAATGGCAGCGTTGATGTCGCCCTCATTAAGTAGCAGGCCAGGGTCGATTTGCTGTGTTGGGCGCAGCCCTGCGATAGCGTCGTTGATGCCACCTTCGTTCAGCAGTAGGTCTGATTTTATTGTCTGAGGACGAAGGCCCGCGATAGCGTCGTCAATTCCACCCTCATTAAGCAGCAGGCTGGGATCAATCTGTTGAGGAAGGAGGTTGCCAATCGCGGTATTGATCCCGCCCTCATCAAGCAACCGGCTCGGGTCAATCGTTTCGGGTCGAAGATCACGCACGGCAGTGTTAAGTCCCGTCTCATCGAGCAACAGATTTGGGTCAATGGTTTCAGGACGCAGCTGCCGAATAGCCGTATCCAACCCCGGCTCGTCAATAAAACGGTTGGGGTCGATGGTCGGCATGTTGCGACCCTGCAGGGCTGCCAGTAGGTCGGCTTCGAGGTTCGGTCCCAGCAGCTGATTGGGATCAACTCTCAGCTTATTTACCTCGTCTTGCACCCCCTTAACCTGATCCTGCGCTTCAGCGATGATGCCACCGAAGGGCTCGCCGCCGAACGAACCACCACCCAACAGGTCGTTCGCTGTTCTCAGCTCGCCCGTCAAACTCTTGGCGTCTCCAAGGGCAGTCTGGAGCCCTTGCGGAAACCCGCCTATCTGAGTTTCAGCAGTACCCACCTGTCCAACGAACTGGTTAAAACCAGAGGGCGAGCGGAAGTTGCTGAACCCCTGCAGTGCCTTGCCTGCCGCTGGGGCACCCTGTAGCGCACTCGTCAAACCAGCGCTGGGCCTGAACGACTCTGCTCTTTTCAGCAAGTCCTCGAAGCTTTGGAATTGACTTGGCTTCAAAAACTCCCACACCGGCATATCTATTTTCTGGTCCTCCCTCAGTCGCGGGGGAGGACGGGGGCGCTCTCTATCTGTTGGAAAGTAGTATTCACTCATAGCTCAACTGACTCCTGCTGCTCGTTTACGTTTGATTCCGATTTCCTTGTACACCTGGACTATCTTCCGGTAGCGGAAGAACTCAGCAGACACGTTCTGCGTGACCGTGACCGATGAGTGAGGGTCGTAGCCACTTAGCTCCGCGTCCTTGGCTTGCACGCGAATGGAGCCCAGTGACGTGAGGTCCAGTTTGTCGTTGTCCAGCGTGAAACCCGACGCCCCCATGTCCACCGTTTCGCTGGTACCCGACAGCCCCGACGACAGCTGCGTCAGAGTCACATCGAAGTCACCCACCGAGTCGAAGTAGCTACGAGAGAACAACCACTTGAGCCGCTTCGCCTCGCCTTCAGGTGCCTTGGCGCTGGTCGTGAATTGCGCGTGAATGGCGTTGGTGGTGGCGTCGTTCACATCGGTGTAGGTGTCCACCGGGTCGTGATCGACCACCTCGCCAAGGAAGTCTCCAGCGTGTGGTTTGCTGTCGATCAAGGCGGCGCAGGCTCGCTCGTAGTAGGTCGTTGACGCGTTGCCCCGAAACGGCCCATGCCATCGCTCTTTCTCCAGGTTGTAGACCATGATGTCGTTCATGTTGGTCTGCGACGTGCCGTAGGGCAGCCAGAACCACAGCTCGTTGTTAATGCGGTAGTACACCGCGAACGTGCTATCCAGCTGCGCCTCGTTTAAACTGTCCCAGTAGCCATCATCCAACGCGACCGACGCCTTGGTCACCTCCTTGTCGCCATCCCATTCGTAAATCCCCTCGTCCTGCACAAAGAACTGACGGTTCCCTGGAACCGTGAGGATGGCCCGCCCCGATACGCTGGCCTGCTGGGTCTGCTGCTGGCGCTGGTACGGGATGGTGCTATTGCCCGTGGGTGTCAGCGTGTGAATCCCGTCCACCGTGTGAATGGCCAACGAGTCCGACACCGGCATGAGCCCGATAACTTCAGAGCCCAGGTTGTAGAAACTGGTCGCCGCCCAGGTTTCGATAGCGCCCAAATCGGAGTGCCACAGCCGGTCGGTGTTGGCGTTGGTATTGGCCATCCACAACCGGTTGTCCCAATAGGCGACGTGCAATGCCGTCGTGAACTGAGAGTCCACATCGAGCAATGCGAGATTATTGCCCGCGCCCGTCCACTTCAGCGGAGCGTCCGTGCCGTTGGTCAGCGCCAGCGTGCCGTTAGCCCCCGCCCACTCAAACGTCTTGTCCGCTGTAATCGTCTGGCCCCCGGTGCGGTCAACCCAGGAGCCACCCGTGTACTCGTAAAACACGGCGGCTACCGACTTGAACACTGGGGTGGATGTCGCTGATTCCCGGTACTGCCCGCACGCCATCACGTTGGGGTCGGCGGCGATGTTCTGGCGCACCGACTTGTAATTGAGCGAGCCGCGTCGCTTCTCGGCCTCACCTGCCTGCCCGATGCGCACGTTGATGGTGTCCGTGCACTGGTCCTCCTCCAGGTTTTCTGGGGGCAGGTTGTAGATGGCACCACCCGTCCACGGACCATGAATGATTGAGTCGCCGTCGATAGGCATTACGCGCTCAACGACCCTTCCTGGACGTAGAACCGAAAGCCCGGTGCAACAGCGCCGTCTGAACGCGCCCGCCTGCGGTTCCCGAACATCTGCGAGTTAACCTTGAGTCCACGGTCTACCTGCCGGTCGTACTCGATGCGCTCTTGTTCTGCGCCCTCGTCGTCGCCCTTCTCTTGCTTATAGAGCGCCGCCCCGGCGTAGATCAGCGCTGGCTGCAGCAGCTGGGGGATCCAGCCATCCAGCGAGGTGGCGTCGTTACCGGAGGTCCAATCGGGGATGTAGCTGTAGTAGCGGTAGCGGAAGGTTTCGTTGCTGGTGGAGTGCAGCGGAAAGACGGCCACAATCTGGTAGCCCGTGGCGCTGTCGATGCCTTCGGGTACTATCCAGCGAGCGTCCCCCTCTTGATCCTGGTCGGGGTCGGCCCGGTCCATCTCGTCCCACGAGGCAATGAGGAGGCGACGGTTATTCGTCTCATCGCGCCAGCTGTAGGGCATGAGCACATCAGAGGCGAGCTGGTACTGGCGGGTAATGACATCAGCCCCAGCCGTAGCGGTAGCTCCAGAAGTACCGCCCGTGATGGTTTCGCCGCTGGTGAAGTCAGTGGTATTGGAAGGCGACCGATAAAACAGCGCGGTAGGGGCATTGGTGGCGTCGTAGAGCGCCCCTATCGTTGCAGTGCGGGAAGAGGTGCCGCCCGTGATCGTCTCGGCGGCCACGAACGTGCCCGAAACAGACGATACGGTGAGCGTGCTGGTGGTAACGATAGAACTCTGCTTGTACTGCCACCACCAATCGGCCAGCCCACCCAGCTCTTTGGCTGCAATATTGAGATACAGCCGGGCCTGATTTTTGAACGTGGTGTTCGTCTCGTCCAGGCCGACACGCTTGAGCAGCATCTCCATTGCTGTTGCAAGTGTCACTTATCCCATATGACCTACTCCCGCTCCCCCTAAATCAGATTGGCCCATGCGCCGTTCTCGTATCCTTGAAACTTGTTGTCCGTCGTGTTGTAGATCACCATGCCATTGGCGGCTGTCAGCGCATCCCGCTCGGCTGTCGTCAAGTTCGACAGCTTGAGCACGGATCCCACGTCAATGGTGTCGATTTGCGCATCGCCAATTATCAACTGCTCCCCGAAAAAGGAAGCCGCGTTGACCTGTCGCTTCTTGTCACTCAACGGCCACGGCCGCGTACTCTTCCGCCTTGCTGGACGGATTGCGATTGCGGGCCAGCCAGGATGCCTGCCACTCCGCCACCGCTTCTGGTCCCTGCTCGACAAGGTGCTCGGACGGCTTGGGTAGAAACCCTTCCGGGTGCACGATTTCGCCCACCGAGTAGGCGATACGCTTGGCGTCCGCGTTGCTCTGTTGATTCTTGGGAGGCTGAATCGCCTTGCCTACTCCCAGCGCCGAGCGCATAGCCTCTTTAGCTTCTGGACCCGCCTTGTGAATCATGGCCACCAGACTTTGCAAGCCATCGCTGGCAGGTGCGGCGGCAGGGGCGGTCGCGGATACAGTGGAACCTTCTTGCTTTGCCATTGTCCATCTTGTTTCTCTCCCGTTCCTCCTGTGGAACTTCTCTACTATTACGCGGCCACCGGCACGAGGGATAAGTAGCGCAACGCCGCGTCGGTGATGTTGGCGTTAGTCCGTACCCACTGCGGCGACCATGACTGTGGCCTGAACGCTAACAGCGCGTCCGTCAGCTCAGGTACCGTCCAGTATTTGAAAGTGGCGCGGCTGGAAAAGTTGAACCGCGACAACTCATCGACGTTTCGATTCGTAATCCACCCATCGCCTCTTGGTTCTTTCGTGCGCCCGTCGAAGTTGAATACCGCCTTGCCGCAAGCCAGCCCTTCCAGTGCCGTGCGCCCCACGCCAACCACAATGTCAGCCTGCTTGATGAGGTCGGCGGTGTCCCATACAGGCCGCTCCAGGTAGTGCACCGTATCGTAGTCGAATCCCGCCGCCTTGCAGCAGTCCTCTATCATATTGCTGGCCCCAACCGCCTTACACATGGACAACACGCGAGGGCGCACGTTGACTTCGGTTGTCTGCGGCGGAGGGGCGAACATGTCGAGGTCCAGCGCGTTGCCGATAACCTTCATCTTGAACCCCAGCTCGGCCCCGTGCTTGCGCACCTCTGGAGAGACGGCCACGTAGGCGTCCGCTCCTCCGACTGGCTGCTCCAGCTGGTGCTTCGGCCCGTGGCAGGTATGCACCTTGTAGCCAGGGATGTGCTGCACCTGTGACAGGCAGGTGTTGTGGTTCGACATGATGAGGTCATACCCGTCCAGGCTTGGGTCATCCACCACCGGGAAGAAGTCCTCTATTTTTTCAGAGGTTGTGCCCCGCATGAAGGTGAACACCTCCACCTCATGCAAGCGCCGTTGCAACTCCTGCGCCATCGTGTACGTCCACTTCTCGGTACCGCCGACATCCTTCAGGCTGTGATTGGTGAGCAGGATTTTCATGCTGCCTCCACCATCCACGGCAAGTCCGTGGGTCGATTTGCCAGTGCATCTGCCTCCATAGCTTCCATCTCCCTCTCGTGCAGCTTGGCGTCGTTGATTTCCGGTCGGGCGTCAGCGGTAACAGCATCCTCCGCGAATACGCCCGCCGCCGAATGAATAGATTCCCACATCCTGCGACTGAACGGCACGTGCTCGGGGGCCACGTCGCCGTGGCCGATGGTGTAGCCGAAATGCGTGTGCCGCTTAATGCCTACGTCATCACAGTACTGGCTGAAATAACTGTCGGTCGGTGACTCTCCCCACTGGGCAAAGGGGTCATTTTCCAATCGTTTAAACACGTCCACCTTTACCAGGGTAAACGCCCAGGTAATTAAATCGACCGCTTGTACGTCAGGCCCATCCCCCACTGCCACCGGCTTGAGGTTTTTGCGCATCTGCTCATCAACCAGCGGTATGGACTCATCCACCTTACGCATGTGCATGGGCAGGTGGGGATACGAGCGCATGTAGGTACTGAACCCGATGACATCCTTGTCCTCTTTTAGTAACACGTCCAGCCCGTCCAGCGGGAACCCCCATTGGTCGTCTTCCGTGAACAAGATGTGGGATGCGCCCAGTCGCTGTGCCGCTTTCACTCCTTCGCGTTGGGCCTTGTGCAACGGGCGATACATCTGCCACACCAGCTCCAGCTCGTGCTTGAGTTTGTTCCCGGCGTACCACTCAATGAAGTGGGGCAGGAACTTTTTATGCGGCTTGAGAAAAGGCACGCAAACGACGATCATTGCTGGCCCTTACCTCCCTGCTGTAATCGCTGAACTTTCCCAGCCTTCTACAGTTGACTGAGAAGTAAGGCTGCCTACGCACGGCCTTCCCCGCTCTCGCGGCCCACTTGGCTGAATACTGCGGCCACTCATCGCGGTAGTAGGCTACCTTGCGCTCCCACTGCTCCACCGAGTGGCCCAATCCGTAGTGCTTTATCAAGCCAAACTGGTCCAGCCTGGGTGTCACCACCGTGTCCATGATGCGCTGGTCGGGGCGCGTGTAACCCCTGCACCCGCCAGCTCTAAAAAACATTGGGATGATCCGCCTTTCCGTACTGATCCACTCACGCTTGCGATAGTCATCAATGCGCTCATCCTCTTCCGTGATGTAGGCATCACACCAATGCGGTGCGATCACCCTCACTTCGCTCACGTCGAGCACATCGAGCGGGAAGTCGTGCAAGTGCTCGTCCGCATCGAAGTAGCACACCCAATCCTCGGCCCCCACGAACCGGGACACCGAACGCCACAGCGTTTGCCGTCCGTAGCAGTCTGACCGTGGTCGATCAGGGTCGTACAGGTTGGACTCTATCACTTCAACAACTGCAGGATGGTCCCGGCAGATTTCACCGGTCCCATCCGTACAGTTATCGAGATACACGTGAATCCCATCGCAGCACACGTCGGCCCAGGTATCGAGGGTGTCGGCAATCATCGCCTCCTCGTTCCTGACCTTCGTGAAGGCGCGACAACTCATGGAGCAATCTGCAAGTACAGCGGGATATACCCCGCCGTGGTGACCACCTGCAGTGCGTAACCGACAACGGGCTCCGTGGTCAGGTCAAGCAGGTTCTCCTCTGAAGCCACCGTGCCACCACCAATCACCTGCACAGCACCATCGACCGCATCCGCGCCGGTCAGGATAGCGCCCCGCGTGGGCGTGCCGTCCATCAGGCACGTGGCCACACCCCACGTCTGCACCCACCCGTACTCGGCTGCCGCCATGTCCACGAGCGTCACGCCCGAAATCACATCATCGGCCGCAGCGTTGTAGATGACATTCTGCTTGTACGGATTGCCGGTGACGCCAACCAAGTCCTCAGAGTTGAGGGCCGTGGCCGTGGCGTCGTACAAGTCGATTTGCATCACGCTGGTGGAAGCCGTGTACGTGTTCGACTTGATGGCGTACTGGTGTCCCTCCGATGCAACCGCGCCACCGGAGTTGTTGATGATGTGCAGAGTGCCACCGGCAAGCGTGTCGTCGGAGTGGGCCGTCGTGAACTTGTCCGTGTCCAGGAAGTAGAGCGTTTCCTGGCCCGTGGCGACATCCGCAGCCGCGCCAGCTGAGTCGCGCACTGCCGTGGCTGCCGTCTGCGTGATGTCCTGTGACGTTGCGTCTATCGCAGCCAGCTTGCCCGGTCCAACCGCACCGGAAAAGTGGGTATACCGATAGGCCCGTCCGTCACCGAACCGCTTGGGATACCCCAGCGGGTAATTCTGTGTAGTCGAAACAGCATACAGCCCCTGCTTCGCCCGTACTCCACCTGTGATGTGAGCATCGCCGTGCGACCCGTTTCCGATGTCGCCGCCATCGCCCAGATTCCAAGGCATGATGTTACTCTTCTACTCCCACCTCCGGGTTCTACCTCTATGGGCAGAGTTGTTGGCGGGGGGCATTGGCTTGCCCCCCGAACCCTTTATGCGATGTCGTAGAGCACGCCCTGACGAGCACGATGGTTCGTCACGAGCTGTAATCCTACGACCACGAAAGCGACCTTGGCCATCTGGTTCGACGGCTCCTTGAACGGCGTTTTCGCGAAATTCAAGCCCGCCTGCACTTTGAGCTTGAGGTACTTCGTGTTGAGCAGGTACATGTCATCCGTCGCGCAGTCGCGGTCAGGAATGACCGGTGCGCCACGGTAGGTGATGTCTCCCTCGGCACCAATCCCGAAGTTGGGACCAGTTCTCGCGCCCGAAGTCACCATACGGGTGTAGCCCGTGGACTCGAAGATGTCCTCGTAAAACCCGTAGTTGGTGTAGCTTGTGACGATCAGGTTGGGATGGTCGTTGCCCTCAGAACAGTTGTTCCACACCACACCCATACCGATGATCCCCTCGTAGCGATCACCGACTTTGGTTACAAACGAGGTGTAGGTGGCGTTAAAGTCCGTGCGGGCATTTTCCCACCAGGTGTTGGTGGCACCAGAGATACCGCCCAACGTGGTACCGGATGCCTGGGCGGCAATGTCCTGCAACCCCAGCATGGATTTGCCCGACTGTGCCCCCAACGCCGCAGCGTTGATGGTGTCGAACGAGCCCGTCATGGCCTGGGTGGTTTTGGCCGTTAGCAACTTCTCGGAACCGGCAGCCTTGCGCGATTCCATTTCCTCCGTCATCGAAATGACGATAGGTGTGGCATTGTAGCGCGGTGTGTAGAACGCCGCCGTGATGCCATCCATCGCGTCGGTGTTCAGCACGTCGTATCCATCGAACCACTCGGAGGTACCGAGGGCGTACATCAAATCCTCTTGGTACTCTTTACCCCCGGTTTCCGTCTCCAGCACACCAGACTTACGCAGCCTACCCAAAAGCGGATAGTTGTCGCTGATGTTGTCCGTGAGACGCTTACGCTTGGCCCGCATGGTTAGCGTCCACGCTGCATCCCACGTTTCAGTGGTGGATACAGCAACCATGTTTAAAGTCTCCGTCCTACGGAGACACCGCCGCCGTTACTCGAAGCCCAGCTTCTGCAATCCCGCTGTCAGCTGTGAAGGCGTCAGTTCTCCGTTGTCTGAGTTCGCTGCTCCAACAGCACCCGGAAGCGCTGTTGCATTAGAGGCGTCAGACCGAACCTGCCGTTCGACATGTTGCAGTTCCTGAGACTTTGCCATGGCCTTACCGGAAACCAAGTCGGCTGCTTCCATCACCGTGTACGCTTGCCTTGTTGCAGGGTTCTCAACCTTGATGAGCGCCGCGATCTGCGGTCCATATTGATCCAGCGTTTCTCCGTAGGCGGCTCGCGCCTCGGCTACTTGCTGGGACATGCCCGCTGTCTGCGTACTCACCATCGACTGAGCCAGAGCGGTCACTGCTTCCTTGAGCGTGGCCAACTCTTGCGCCTGCGATTGCGATGCTGCCGCCTGATCCCCGGTCACCGCCTTGATGATGTCTGATACCACATCGACCGCCGGGGCATCCTCCCCAAGGCGAGCCCGTAGGGCTTCCAAGGGGTCTGCTGCCGGGGCGGCGGCGGGGGGAGCGGCCTGAGTGTTGACGGTGGCCTGCAGATGGTCCAGCTGACGACGCAAATCCGCCGTCTCCTGGGTGCTGCGGGTCATCACACCCTGTAGCTCGCGTTCACGATTCTTTGCCCACTCCTGGGCTTTCCGGTACGGCTCGGGCAGTGATTCAGGGTCTGCCTTGCCGATATCGACACTGCTCGGGTCGAAGTCGGGGGTTCCTGCGTCTTGCGCAGTGGTGGAGTCCGCAGTCGGTGATTCTGCCGTCATGCTTGAATCCAGGTCAGCGCCCAGGTCCAAGCCTTCTTCGATAGAGTCCACTACAGTGGTTCCGGTGGAATCCGCTTCTGCCATCGTTCCTCTGTTCGTTGTTACAGCTCTACCTCGCCTGGATGATCCGTCCAGTGCGAGCCTTCAACCGGCTCCGGGCGTTCCGGTTCCGGTTTCCAGTGATTACGCGAACCCTTCACCGGGTCCGCGCCTTCCATCACGCCCTGCTCGCGCATCAAGCGCTGCTTGTGGGCGTAGTCTTTGACCACGCAATCGAGCCCCGCGTGGTACTTGCCATACATGCCGCTATGGTCAGGGTGGATGTGGTTCTGTTTGGGGCTGATGATTTTCTCAGCCTCGGCCCCACACTGGCACGGATGGGTAGCCGTCACCGATGCGTAGGTGTGGAAAAACACATCCATCGTCAGCTCGCCGCACTTACCACAGGCGTAGTCCACCAGTCGTGGATGAGCGCCGCCCTTCATTATTACCTTGTAGGCCATATCAATTTTGATTCGCGTCTATGTTGACCTTCTGGCCAATCGTTTGAGCGGAGGAGCGAACGGCTGAGTCCACCTTACCGGTAGCCGCCTGCACGGTTTCCATAGGACCACCACCGCCGCCACCTCCTCCAGCGTCGGACACATTGGAGGGTCCAGGTCGAAGACCCTGCGCCCGCTGTGCCAACGCCTGCTCGTGGAGTTGCATGTGCTGCACCACCAGCTGTTGCACGATTTGCTGCTGTTGCGGTAGCATTTGCGTGTAGTGCGGAGCGGCAAACAGCTGCTGATGGTGGCGCATGTGCACCATGTGATTTTCAAGCGGCGTAACCTGCAGAGGCTGGCCTTGTAGCATCAGCATGTTTTCCAGCTGTGCAGCTCGCACCGCATCGGTGTGGGCTTCGTCGCCCAAGAACTTTTCGATGTTGGGAACCCGGAAGGCACGCAGCAGCAGCTTCAACGACTCCTGGCGTGGTACCTCGGGCACCTGGATGAGGTAGTTGAACAAGGCCAAGGCGTCGTCGCGTTCCAGCTGATCGAACAGCGGCTTCATCGAACCCGCCTCGATTTGCACCTTGAACCGCGCCCGCAGCATGTCGGAGGTCACGGCCTCGTACACCGGGTCATTGTCCGACTGCTCGACGTTGACGATGAAGTTGTTGGGGGTGTAGCGCTTGTCGCCCATGATGCGCAGGTTGTTGTAGGACACGTCCTCAAACACCCGCGCTACTTCATCTTGCATCCACTCCCGATTGAGCTGGCCGAACGACGCGGTTAGAGACGCCTGTGTGGCCGTCGTCCGCGAGCCGCCCACCGACGTGGCTCCCACCTGCAGTATCTGCTCTTCGTAGTTACGCAGGTCGGATTCGGTGCCCAACTGGTCGGGCAGAATGTTACCGGTAAGCACTTCGCGGAAACTGTTGTTCGGGTCGTTCGACCAAAGAATGTGGCCGTCATCGCCCTTGGCGAACTCTTCCTCGATGTTGGGGTTGAGCGCTTTTTCCTTCTGGTTGCCCACCACCATGCGAGCGCCGCGCTTGAGGTTGTCCATGCGCCGGGACATCGACTCGATGATGCCCTCCTGGATGTCCTCATCGTAGCCCATCATCGGCAAGCCGTAGAAGGAGTCGAACGACTTATCGAATTTCATCGGGATGTAGGGGAAGCCGTTGGCCACTAAAAACCCTTCGGTGGCCTGGAAGCCAACGATGTGGTCCTCGCCCGTGAACGGGTCTGCTTCCGTCAGTGTGGTGCCTGCCAGGAAGGGATGCTCGATGTCCTCCAGCGGCTGCTCCACGCCCTCGGCAAAGGTGTACATCCTCTTCTTGGTGCGATGATGGATTTCATGCAGGAGGACGTACTTGCCCTCGATGCGCGAATCCATCATGGCTTGGCGCTCCTCCTCCTCCGATGCCGGATTGGCTTCCTGGATATTCTCCAGGATTTTCTCCTCGGCGTCGGCGTCAGACAGCGGCTTAATCTGGTCGCGGTGTTTAAACTTCTTGAAGCGCTCGTCCTCCATGACAAACTCATGGGGGGCCAGCATGTCCTCGCGCATAAAGCGGGCTTGGCCGAAATCGTGCGGCGGGGTCAGCGGGTCCGGGTAGATGTCGAAGGGCGAGCGCCGCTGTAAAAACACCATGCCGTTGGCCAGCGAGTCGTTGGCCACATAAGGCGGGATCAGCTCTTTATCGCCGGGTGGGTTCACGCCCATCTTGACCCAGCCGACGTTGCAGTAGAGCGTGTCGAAAATCTGCTGCTGAATCTCCCGCTTGGCGTTCTGCAAACGCAGAGCGTCGTTGGCCACACGCTCCAGCAGCTCGGCCTGGAACTCGCGGTTGTTGTCCTCGACCCGCAGCAAGACGCGGGGATTGAAGAAGGCAATGCTGGCGATAATCTGGCGGGTGATCGGATAGAAGCGCGAAATCTTGCGCTGCTTGGCCTCCTCGACCGGCATGTCGGCAAATTCCAGCCGGTACTGCTGCAGCAGACGTTTCCACACCTTGTGCTTGGGAGCCATGAAGCGGTTGGTGGCATCGATCTGCTTTTTCCAGAAATCAATGTCTTTTTGTTTCACCGCAACGCTCCCATCTTGGCCAGCTTCTGTTGCGTCTTTATCACGTTGTCGCCCAGAAATGGGTTTTTCTGCGCGGGTTTCACTGGCTCAGCGGGCGTGTAGATGTGGAGCATCCCGTAACGCAACGCGTCCAAGGCGTGATCTTCAGAGCGCGGGGAAATGTCCTCGCGGTTGCGGTCGTCGCGAGTGATGGTGGGAGCCGTGCGCATCAGGTTGGGAGCGCTCTTGCGAAACACCTTCAAGAAGCCGCGATGCAGGGCCGTGTTGATGATGCGCCAGCCATTGATTTTGGCCTCGCGGCCCACGGCAGCCTTGGTGAGATAGAGCCCGGCTTGCCGAAAAACGTCCTCGGCCGCATTGGCTGAATCCTCACCCAACCGACGCCGTATCCACATGTCGTGCGGGGCATAAATGTGATCGGGCATCCGCCCCTTCGTGAACGGACACCCTTGGATCATTTCCATTATGCCTGCGGCGTTTTCGTGCGCTGAGCGTTCGGCCTGGTAGTATTCACCGACGACGTAGACGCGATCATCGTAGTCCACGCTCAAGAGCAGGCAGCAGCAGGGCGCGTATTCCCCGTAATCGATGCACCCGAACAGCGGCCAATCCTCGCCCACCATGAACGGGTCGCAAGCGACCTCGGGCTCAGCCCACACAAAGAAGCCACCGACCAGGGCTCGCCAATCTCCCTCCAGCCACGCCTTGACCAGCTCCGGGTCACCGACGCCCTTGAGGCGCGAGACGTAGGAGGGATCCGAATCCAGCAGGATTTTGTTGTCCTGGACGCGGGCCGGAATGAACATCCGCGACATGGCGGTGTCCTCGTCCCGGATGACTTCGATGTTGCCCAACCCCAGCGGTTCATCGGGAATACCGAAGTAGGCTTGCACCGCGTGATGGCCAGGACCGCCAGGGTTGCCGGTCGAGCGCATCCGCTTGTGTTTGGCCACCCCACGCAAACGGGACTTGGTACGATTGTAGCAGGCCAAATCCTCCCACTCGGGTAGTTCGTCAAACCCAATCCACGACCAGGAGTGACCCAGGTACTTGGTGAAGTCGAAGACGTTTTCCATGTGGCGGAAACGCAGCATCGCGCCGTTGGGCCACACCCACTGGTAGGCCCCCGCTTTCCACTTGGCACCGGTAAACGGGAAGATTTGATGAGAACGGTGGACCAGCTCGTCCAGGGCGGGATAGGAGCGTCTAAACAGCACGCCCTGCCATGCGGCACCCTGGAACACGTCCTGCAGGAAGTCACCCAACAGGAAATCCGACTTACCACCACCAGCGGCACCGCCGTAGAACAGCTCATCGACAAAAGCGGCACGGATGGCCGCTGACTGCGGTCCCTCCTGCGGCTTCCAGGCTACCTCCCCGTCCTTGGCGGGAGGAGGGATCTCCCCCGGACCATGTGCCGCTTTGACAATGGGTGCCTGCAGTCTGTCGAGGGCCGTGCTCATGCGGCGTTGGCCTCTTTGCGGTTCTGCTCTAACCACTCTTCCATATTAGCAGCGCGTGGCGGAGCGATCACCGGTAGGATGTTTAAATCCTTGCCATCCTTGCCGGTATTCTCGACGCGCTCGACGTAGCCGCGCTCCTTGCCCAGGCACTTGAGAAAAAAAATGATCGCAGAGGGTTGCCCCTTGGCGATCAGTTCCATCAGCTTCGATTCGGCGAAATCCAGCTTGCCGTTGCGTATCTCGTCCAGGGCGAGCTTGAGCGCCGGGGTGCGGGCCATGCGGTCGTAGAGCGTCTTGGGTACCGTACCCATCGCCTTGGCCGCGTGCGTCACAAGGCCGCCCGTAGCGTGCAGGGCGGCAATGATCTGGTCGTCAGAATATTTCTTTACTGCTCCTGCTGGCATATCGAACCCCCCTCACGGCGCAAGTTCCGGGGTGGACAACTGGAGGATTGGGAGTTGTTAGCGTCACCCACCCCGGATATGCCCCTGACGTGCCACCGCACGACTCGCTCTCGTGTGGAGTTGCGCCAGAGAACACAAAAAACGCCGGAACCCGCGCTCCGAAATGAGCGAGATCCCGGCGTTTAAACGTTTTGCTCCTGTCTCTGGCACAATACAGGTGTGCCCTTAGTCTGTCAACTTAAAACGGTAGGTCGTCGTCCTCCTCTCTGGTTTGTTGCTGCGCCTGGGCGGCCTCCGACGGGTTGTGATCGAGAAACAGTAGCTCGCGCACGACGATTTCCGTCTTGTACTGTTTCCCTCCGTCGTTGTTCTCCCAGGTACGTGTCTGCAGTCGCCCGGTGACGTAGAGCTTGGACCCCTTGCGGCAGTACTTGCCCATCACTTCAGCCAGGGTATCCCATACAACAAGGGACACCCACTCGACCTTTTGTTGGCGGTCGTCGCCGGTGCCCCACTCTTCATTCACCGCCAGCGAAGCGTTGACAACCGCTTTGCCGCTGGGGGTGTATTTTAGCTCTACGTCGTTACCCAGGTTCCCGATAAACGTGCAGCTGTTGACTCCCCTTGCCATGTATCATGCTTTCTACTCCCCTTCCTCCTTTTCAAAATCCCAATCCCCGAACTCAATTTTCCAGCCCGCATCAAGTAACTCTTGAATCCGCTCGGGCATTGTCAGCTTCGTCAGGTCTATGGTGATTTCGCAGCGAGCGACCATTGCTGTACCGTTGGTGACCGTGCGAAATGGTGTTTTGCAAAACACCCTGTCGTTCACGTTTCATACCCTCTGTACTTGCGATAGCAGGGCACGCACTCCACGTCCACCTTAGCCCGTCGCCGCTCCTGGCGCAGCTTGGCCTTCTTGAGGTAGCGATGGTACGTCGAAAACCGAGCGTAGCCACGATGGGTTCGCGTACCTGCCCCCTTTCCACTTTGCTCAACCCCTCTCATCACTCTTTCTCCAGCTCGGGGGCGTCCACATCTTTCACCAGCTGGGCACACAGCTCCTGCGCTTCCTTCAATCGCGCTTTCATCACCCGCACTTTATCTCGCTGGGCATTGAGCGGGTCATAGGCTTCCATCGCTTCATACAACGCTTGCCACGCATCAATCTCCAGCATCTGCGCTTCGACCAACTCCATCGCCGTCATGGCGCGGGATTTCCATTCGTCGTTTTCCACTATCAGGTCCATGTTTGCCGTTCCCATGCGCTTCACCGTTTTAGCCAAATGTTCTGATGCCTTCCAGTGACGGTCGAGAGAGCGTGCCTTCCACGCTTCCAGCTCGGCCACATACTTACCGCCGTTGCATATCGGGCAGTGTAGTTCCAATGGCTCACTCATCCTTCTTTCCCTTGTCACTGATTTTACCCAGTATCCAAAAGAACACCAGCCCTCCGATTACCGTCCCAACGATGGTTTCAAACATCGCTCTCCTCCTTCGGTGGAGGTTTTGGTTCATCTCCCATCCTCCTGCCCCAATACTACGAAAAAGCAGGGAAGGATGAAAATTCAGCAAAAGAAGGCCGTTGAGAGAGCGAAATTCCCGTCAATCTGCCCATGCGCATCGGCTTCGTGCTCTGCAGCCGGTTGTAGTCCATCACCGACTCAAACGCGCTGTTTAAACGGGATGCCGTAAGCGTTTCCCCGGCCTCGAAGGGCCGAAAATAGACCGGTTCCATGATTTCCTTGCCCATCACGTTGTCCACCAGCGTCGGTGCCATCTTCTGGATTTGCTTGCTCCACACCCTGTCCCACAGGCTTTCGGTGATGCCGCCATCGTCATCGGTCCAATCGGCGTCGAGCACATCGTATTTACTGAATCCCGGTCTATAATTGAGCGTTCCCATATTTCTATCCTCATAGATGTCAAGGTGGGATACCTGCTCGTTGCAACCCCTGCAGCGATAGGCCGACTGATCGTGCAGCCGCTCAAACTCATCGTGCTCGCAAAACGCCCCGCGCTTTTGCTTTATGAGCAACGCTCGGGCGATATCCTGCCAGTTATCGACTATCAGGGCTGCCCCCAATCGTCGGGAGGACAATCCTGCTCGTTAAACGCCCCTTCCCAGCGGAACATCTCCCGTTCCTCGTCCAATACCATGTTAGTACGGCAATACATGCACTTCATCGACACCGCATCATGGAAAATGCCGATTTCATGCGCTTCATCCAGGGTAGCGATACAGCAGCGCATCAGTCCCCCGTGCGCGTACCCTCGACGCGTTAACATGATTACCTCCAATTAAAGTTTAGCGGGCTTTAGTTTAACAGGGTGAACGGCGCTGGGAAGGAGAACTGCGTGAGTGCTCCCCCGCTTCCAAGACGGCCCCGTTCACCGCTCACCCCTTTTGATTGGCTTCATACATCTCCCGCGTGGTCGGCAAGCGATGCAGCGAACAACGAGCCCGCTTGCCATCATCACCCCCGCTGATACAGGGAATCAGGGCCTCATCAGCACCGAAGGAGGTGATGATCTCCACGCCTTTGCTGCAGCCGTGGTCGATGCCGTTGTAGTAGATACAGCTGCCGCCCTTCATGTTGGCAATTCCCACACAATCGCCCTGCGACCGCTAACATTTTTACGTCGATTGCCTGAGTCTCGCACCAACCCCAACCTTCGCAACTCCGAAAGACGAGGGCGCACCGCCAAAATCGAAGCCATACAGCGATCGGCCAGTTCATCGGCCGTCGAAGCACCCCATGCATCCAGCATCCGCAACACCTTCTTCTGCAGAGGGCGTTGCTTGAGGCTCATGTAGCCAGCTGCTTCTTGGGAGGTGTCCGTGGCCTTGTAGCCAGGGAAGAGTGGATACTGCGTCATGAGAACTCCTTTATAAGTTGAAATAGAGCCAGTCAGGCCAAAGCCTCGTCCGCTGTGAGGGAACATTTACGGGATTCCCGCCCTACCCTCTGGTCAGCCGCTCGCTACCCACCCCGACTGGCCCATTTCTGTACGCCCTCACCCTCAATCACCTGCAACGGGTCAGGATATCGCTTGGCGAACTCGGCACGCGCTTCATCCCACGAAATGCTGCGCGTGGCAAGATCCTTCCACTCACAAAACCGCTCCTTACTGCGCATCGGCAGGGGCGGCCTCAATAGACGCTCAATGGTTGGCGATTGCTGCCTGGTCAGGGGGGACATGGGCCGCATTAGGGTCGCCGGACAACTGTACAAGATGCCTGCCAGCTGGGCGTTCAGGTCGTCCGGCGTCAGCGGCTCAGCTGGAGTGGTCCACTGGATGTAACGCCATTGAGCTGGCATCAGGAACACCCCCACGGCAGGCCGAGACACCAGTAGTGCTTGCCCCAGGTCAGGCAGATAGCTCGTCGCTTCCAGTCACCCATGCCGATGCAGCCAAGCCAGATTCGCAGCGGTACCGGCGGGTCGGTGTGTAGGTGGATCAGCATCACAAAAACCTCCCTTTGGAACTCAGTTTTGGCCGTGCTGACCGGCCCGGCTCCGGGGGGTAGGTGGCGGCTTCACCTTCGCCATCGCCCTAACCCTGCAAGCCCCTGCAGCCCAGTCACTTACAGCTATACAGGCAGCGAGCACGCATCCGGGCACGGGCTACCATAGCCCGTGCACTGGCTTGTTCAAAATCCATACAACTCAGGAGGACGTAATGGAAACGACGGAAGCAGCAGCGCCGACAGCAGAGAACGCGAAGGGGCCTCGCATCGGCATCCGAATCAAGAAGCAGGCGGTCAGGCGGTTTCTCAAAGGCAAAGAGTCGCAGTCGGCAATTGCCGACGCTATGGGACTCAACCAGAAGAGCGTCAGTCGCTGGTGTAATGATGAGAAACTCATCTCCCCCGTAAAATCCGAGACCACACGGATGCAAGGGCAGGCGGCAGTCGCACGAGCGGGCAAAGGCCCACAGAAGGGGAAGGCGCAGAAGCGCTACACGGACGGCTTCAAGCGCAAGGCTGTGGCTCGCATCCTCGCAGGCGAAACGAACAGTGACGTTGCCAGAGATGTCGGCGTGTCATCCAACAGCCTGACCGCGTGGGTCAGGACGTTCGGCGCTGAGGTTGAGGTAACGACAGAGAAACGCAGGGCGACGTTGGCAGATGCGCGGGTCAAGTCGGCTGAAGCGCGTGCGGCCAGAGCGCAGGGCTACGAGTCTCCCGGCCAGCGCGCAGGCAAGGCCGTCACCACGTCAGGTATCAGCACCAACGACTTCCCCGGTCGGACGCAGGCAATCATTGATGACCTCACGGCACAGCGTGACGCGATTCAGGTATCCATAGACGCCTACACGGCAGCACTGGAGACAATGTAAATGGCGAAGCGAACGAGAAAACCAACGCCCTTGAAGAAGCTCAAGCGCGGAGAGAAGAGAGTCTTTCGTAGGCTTGCACGTCCCGGCGACAACCTGACTCAACGCGAGCGCGATGTGTGGGAGCTGGTCGCTTGCGAGTTTGATCTGGAGGAGATTGGTGAAATGCTGTCCATCAAATGGCAAACCGTCTCCGCCATTAAGAACAGCCTGATGCGCAAGCTCAATCTGTACAGCAGCGCTGGTCTCACCAAAGCTGCCATCACCCACAACATGGTAGCGAAGGAGCCCATCCGCTTGGGCGTGCGCACCGGGATGACTGACGTGTATCCCGATCACATGCTGCGTGAGGCGACGCACCCCAAGGTCTACCACGAAGCGAAATGAGGTGCCCCCAAATTTCACCTATAAAGGGGGTTCCCCATGAAACCAAAAGCAAGGGCAGGCGATGAACTGACCGAGCGTGAGCTGGAAGTTTGGCAGTTCATCGCCTGTGGTTACCAAAACTTGGAGATTGCCGACGAGCTGGGCATTGGCGTCCGCACTGTGGAGACGCACCGTGCGACCTTGATGATTAAGCTCGACACGCGGGGTGCTGTTCCACTGGCACTGCTGGCCATCAAGCGCGGCGAAGTTACGCTGTGACAGACAAGCGCTGTAGCTGTGAGGAGCCGATGTACGCGGGGCAGCTGTTCATGGACCCGCCGCCTGACCAGTACTTCTGCTGGCGCTGCGGGGGCAAGGCACCCCCTCCGGTGCCGTCGCAGTTGCACCAGCCCCAAGAGTCCGAGACTCAGGTAGCTATGGCGCGGATGGTGGATTACATGCACACCGCACGCAACCGTTGGGTAGGCCTTAGAAGAGGGAACGTAATCCCGGTCGCGGCCTGTGCCATTGGGCTCCCTATTAACTTTGTCCTTGATTACATCCGTGGCTGGGACGAAGTGGGCCTACTGGATGTTGTTGCGATGTCGATGCTGGCGACGGCTTGCGCGTTCGGCTCGCGGATGATTTGGGGGTCAACACTATGGGTGCGCTATTTTGATGCAGTGCTGTCGTGCGTGCGTCTCATGTGGGACGACGAAATATCGCCGGGTAAGATGCTGCGTGCCAACAAGGAGCAGAAGGAGGCATTTAAACGGTGTGTCTCCTACCGGCCGTACCCGTGGTCAAAGAAGCCCACCGACGCAGAGTGCACGTCCTTCGACATCGTGCCGGGTGGACCACGGTTTAGCGATGACTGAAATGAATGAGGAAGAGCAAGACAAGTGGTGGGACGAGCTGGTCAAGAACAACGAGCTGTTCAAGAATGAACGCGTTGACCGCTACGTCCTCGTTGACCGCAAGCCCGTGCCTGAGCCTCACCTGCTCAAGTGGGGCAGGTTCATGGAGAAGGCCGACCGTATCGTTGGCAAGACACAGGTCGGCATCTACGAGGTGTCCACCTGCTTTCTCGGGCTCGATCCCAACTTTGGGCGCGGCAAATTGCCTGTGCTGTTTGAAACGATGGTGTTCGGTGGCGAGCGCACGAGGACGCTGGAGCTGGGCGACAAAGTGCATGTGTTTGACGGACCCGAATCCATTGACGATGAAGGCGATTGGTTCAACCGCTACTGCACGTGGGAGGAAGCAGAGCAGGGGCACGCAGCTATCGTCAGGCTGGTCAAGGGCAGGATAGCCAACACACTTAAAAGAGGACAGGAGGAACTGGGAGATGTCAACGCACGACGTGCCGGGAGCGAAGGCAGAGAATAAAGACGAGCTGACTATGGGCTGCTGGGCAGAGCACGAGGATGGTAGTCTCGTGTTTGTTGAGGGCGTCGAGGGAGGCGATGTCGTCTACTCGATGTTCGACGTGCAAACGGACCCGCCTGTCGAGTATCGCGATGCGATGCCAAGGGACGGATTTGTCAGTCAGTTCAGCTGGCCTACCGTCGATGACATCGAATGGACGTGGCATGACAAAACGTCCTTCCCGTGGGACCGCGTTATGGAAAACTTCCCATCAGGAACGCGAGCACCGTCTGCAGCGCAGACACTCAGCGCAGCGCAGCGGGTAGCGCAGAGCCTCGACCTGCAGGCACAAGAGTTGCGCCCGGTGCAGCAGCGAAGGGCGGGCGGGCTGCTGAAACAGCTCGTGGATGAGATTAAGCAGCTCGACATATGATCCGCACCGACATGAACTGCACCAACTGCCACAAGAGTTTCATCGCGCAGTTGGATGACGAGCTGGATGGCAACCACATTGTCGAGTGTCCGCACTGCGGGCACGAGCACTGCCGCGTCATCAAGAAGGGCGAGATTACTGACGACCGGTGGGATTCACGTGAGCAGCGCATCGACGTGGAGAAGCGCTGCGTGTGGAAGTCGGGCAGCTTGCCCATGCAGACCAGTACCGCAGCCGCGTTTATCAGAGACTCATGGCTTAGCCGATTGGACGCTACCCTATGAATCCTCAAATGCAACAGCACGCATTACAGTCGTGGTTTAACGCCACGCAGAACAGCGCTGCCACGACTACGACTGCAAACTGGGTAACCGCAAACTGGACCACGGGCACGGCAACTCCCACTCAAAGCTTTCGGATCGGTACCAACAACGGCATAACCCTGACTACCAACCCGCAGGCCAGCATCACCAACCAGCAGCCGCCCGTGGGTGCTCCTCGTGAGTTCAACAAGTACGTCAATGCCTCTGATCTTCTGGAGGAGTTCATCAGGTGGCTGGGAACGCAGAAGGTCAAGCAACACGAGGTGTTGGCGTTGCCGCTGGAGCTGTTCGTCAAGTGGCTCGTCATCAATGCCAGCGAAGCGGATGGGGAGGAGCCAGAGGTGGTGATGCCGCCGCTGCGAGGGCGCTGTCGGCAGTGCGGTCAGTTCATGCGCAGGACGGAGGTGCCGCTGCACCCGGCATGTGCGGTGCGATACTTTGAGGCTGCGTGATGGTGGTTGCCATCTGCATCGGGTGCGGGAAGGTGCCCCATGAACTGGAGGAGTGCGTGGAACTGGCAGCAGAGGAGGGCATATCTGCTTTTGAGTACGTGCAACGGGAAGAGGGCACCTACAACCGGCGGAACGGGCATTTTCTGTGCACACCCTGCTACGTCGATGCTGGGATGCCCGAGTCCCCGCACGGATGGGTCGCCCCATGAATAAGTGTCACATGGCTCGGGGGACGCTCAGGATTTCGACGCCGGTTGACAACGTGTTTCGGGGTGAGGCTTTGTGCGGCACGCTCCCCAAGAACTGGCAGGGGAACCCTCAGTTCCCGTTGGTCACAGAGACGTACCATCTTGTCTCCTGCAAGCGGTGTTTGGGGATTTTGGCAAGGGCGATGGATGCCTTCGTGGAGGACACAGCATGAAAGCGTTCAGGTTTCCCAATGGGATGGTCATCGTCATTGGCAACGATGGTGAGCAGCGCCCCGAGCTGCAGGGTCGATGGGAGGACGTGGAAGACAGGCTGCGCCGCTATGATGTTGAGGTTGAGCGCATGACGTGGGAAGAATTTCAGCAGCTGGCTGACCCTGACTATCACCCTGCAGACGACGGGTATCCCCCTGATGAAAGTTAAAGCCTGCAAGGACTGCCCGTTCTTCTCGGGTCAGTGGCTGGCCGATCCCGACCCGCCTCGATGTTATGCGCCGGGTAAAGATGGGCAGGCAATTTACGCCGAGCTTGATGTGCGAAAGTTCCGGGCGTCGTGGTGCCCGCTGCCAGTATTGGTGGAGCCGATTGACCACTATGGGATGACAAACGAATGGCTGCAGGATAGAATCGAGAATGACCCTGATGTGCCGACGGACTAACGATAATTCCGATTAAAGGGAGTCAAAATGCGGTTTGAACTTGGTAGGATTGACGGCACCGGGGCAGGCGAGCGAGCGCGTAAAATGCGCGAAGCGGCTGGCCTATCGCTGAGCAAAGTTGCCCACTGCATGGAAATAACCCAAGGGCACCTGTCTCATCTGGAGCGGTCAGGAAGGAACTGGAATGAGGCGATGGCTCGCCGGTTTGAAAATGCACTAACGGAACTGGGCAGGGAACCTTGAACAGCCAGCGCGAATATGACCAACTCAAGGGTGCGATTGATTTGTTTGCTCGCGCCATGCTCGATGTGATGACGGAACTGCAGCCTTGGAAGCAAGAGCGTGACGCGCTTCTTGATATGACGAAGCTGTTGGACGAGCACCCCGAAGGCTACGACGGCCCGTGCATGTGCAAGCTGTGCCTGTCGTACGGGGACTGACGAACGATAACACCTATTATGAGTAGTAAGATGCCGCAAGTTAAGGCACCATTTTCACAGTATGAAATCGACGCCATTAGACGGTGGCAGGAAAACCCAAATTTCCATGAGCTAACTTGCGGTGACGGAGGGCACAGCCATCGGCCACTGCGCGTGGGGCGGGGTGGGTTGTACTGCCTCGATTGCGACTACACGCAGGATTGGGTGCCCAGCTGCTGCGCCGATGCGTGACTAACGATAAGGCCTCTTATGATGGGTCTGCGATGGAACAGCTGATGACGGTGGATGAGGTTGCGGAGATGTGGCAGGTAACACCGCGCTACATCCGCTTGCTGTTGCAGCGGAAGGAATTGCCGCACATCAAGCTGGGCAAGTGTGTGCGGATCAAGCGGCAGGATGTAGAGGCGTACGTCAACGAGCGGATTGTTACGGACTAACGATAACCCTCGTTATCGGGACTACCGCACGACATCGTACACCTTCTCCAGCATGGGCGCATCTTCTGGTCCCTTCACGTAGGGCGCAATCCAGATCACCTTGTGCGTTTGCGTTGACGGATACCACTGTGCGCGATGGTGGCCTCGCACCAGCCATTGATGCTTCCAGTCTACGTCCACCTCGCCGCCTTTTTTTGCTGCCGTTGCGTGGGCGGGCTGTCGTAGCTTAACGACAAAGACATCGGGCGAGTTTTCTTCGCCGTTTTCGCGTTGAGCTGCGCGCCTGCTTGTACGGTTAGGTCGTTCTCGTTTTTTTTCGATGAATGGTGAATTAAGGAACGATAGCAAGGCAAGGAGCACTCGTATCGGTTCCCGTGTTTGGGCTGGGAAGTCGTCAGGGAACCTCAGTCCGTAAGGCAGGGTGAAGTGGTCACAAACGCAGTAGCACTCACCATTTTGTTTTTCCAAGGAACCCATCTGCACCATCACGACACATTGCTCTTGGTCTATCACCAAAATCCCATCGCCAGACAACTCGTCGCCGGGCTCGGCGACCCCTCTTACGCTGGGCGGCAGTCTTGGAATAACCCCTCTGTCAAATGGGTCAAGGCACGCTGCATTTTCAAAGCACCAATACATCATGGGGTAGGGTAAAGAGTCCCTGCCAAACACGTGCACAGGGACCGTTCCCTGCGCGGCAATCATGCGAATATTATCACGCCATAGATACCCCTGTGCCATCAGCATTGAGCTGGCCACCCAAAACAGGGCTTCTTTTTTACTCACGGCTCGATTACCTACTTTGAGGGCTTCTTTTTGCCCCGAAAGGCGATTGCTAAATTTTAGAGCGCCATCGTCAAAGGACGTTAACACCCTTGACTCGATAGTGTCCGCCATTGGCGAATCTGACGCCAGAGTTGAGGTTAATGTTAACGCCATTGTGCGCTGCTCTGCTATGACCCCAACAGCGTTTGTGATGCTTTGTCTGGTATACCGCTTGACGTAGGAGTCTTGCCGCAGCTGATGAAACATTGCATTGGCGATACGTGCTGTTTCAATATGGGGCACCCCGCGAGTTTGTGTGTACGCCCGCGCTTGGTCTACTGCCTCAAAGCTCAGCGTCAAAATTTCACCTTAAAGGAATCCTCTCCGCGCTCCAGGCTCACCCCCGGCGGCTCCTCGCCCGTGTTCTTGACGTGCGCCATGATGGCCGCCTTGTCGGGGTCCACCTTCCGGTTTAGAAGACTCTCGTAGCCCTCAGTCACCGCCCAGGACTCCAGGGCGTCCATATCGGCCACCTCGATGCGCTCCCGCCCCTTCTGGCTCGACAGCGTGGCGTTGGCCATTACCAGCCGCTTCTCGCCCTTGTACTGGTAAAACATCTTCAGGGACGCCTCGTGCCATGCTTCGCGCCGTCTGATGCTATTCAGGGCCTTCTCGGCGCGTCCGATCAGGCGGGCCACCTCTTCGTCAAAGCGATTGGATACTACCTCATACTGCTCCTGCCAATAACGCAGGCAGCGGGCGTGCACCTCGGCGTCCTCATCGGCCCGTATGTCCATCGGTTCCGGGCCATCCTCGTTGAAATACTGGTCAAACTGATTGTTGTATGTTGGGTCCGTTATCGTCGTCATCAGTCACCATGTGGTCGATTGCGAGTTGGTCCAAGTCCTCACGGCGGATACGGGTGACGCCGCCGATACGGCAGATTCTGAGCTGGCCTTCTTTGGCGAAGCGCTGTAGCGTCCGCATACCGATGCCCGATACCCAGGCCGCCTCGCGCCACGTAAAGAACATCTTGGGTATGGAGTGCACGTGGCGGCGTCTGGCCGCCTTGCCCTCCGCCTCTTCTTGCTTGACATCTATGGCTTCCGCTCGCACTTGCTCGGCGTCAGCTGCCGCCTGGGCCAGGATGTCTGATAGTTCATTCATACGTATTGCTCCACGGCAGAACGGGATAGGTCAGCGGGGATGGTCAACCCGGCTTGCTCCTTGATTACCTGACGCAGTAGCCTGCCTGCAGCCATGCGTTTCTTCTTTTTTAGCTCGATGCCGCTGTAGTCCAGGGACAACTCCTGCACTTCCTGGGCGTCGGCCGCCCCGCTGGCGTGGGCCATCACCAGCTCCTGCTGCTTGTCGAGAGCCCGTTTAAACCGTCCGCCCCATTCATCCAAATCTGATGGCGTAAAGGTGCGGGTCTTGATTTTGTACTTCAGTCCGTCGCGGTGAGCCTTGCTGACCCACAGCCCGTCGATGAGCACGCACACCTCGGTTTTGGTCATTTGTCGTAGCTCCACAGCGCCGGGCGATAGTCGGCTACCAGCTGATCCAGATGCAGGAATCGTTTGGCATTGGGGGCCTTGGGGCTCTGGTGGATGCCAATACCCGCCATCCTGTCGTCCTTGCACGCGGCCTGTAGGAGTCGGTAGGCGCGAGCCCCCCAACAGGCCACATCCACGGCGCAACCCTTCTCATGGCTCCCAGGCTTCGCCTTGAGGACTTCTATAGGGTGATCGGCGCAGCGGTAGCCGCTGGTGATCTGCATGGCGGTGCTCAGCTCGTTGCGGATCAGCTGCAGCGTGTCCATGAACAGCTCGTCCACATCACACACGCCGCAGTGGGTGCAGGCCATCTCGTTGAAGGTGAAGTTGGGCCAGCGTTCACGTGGCCATGTGACGGTGGTGTAGATCATCGTGGTTCTCCTGGATGGTCGGACGAGAAAGTCGGAAACGTGGTTAGTCGGGCTTCTCGCATTCGGGCGTCGGATGTGCGGCTATTCGGTCAGTTCGGATGTCTCACCGTTCGCGATTCGGTCAATCGGGCTTCGCCCCAGTCTATCCTGGGTGTCTCTATACCCGCTTAACAGGCGGATGCAGTGGACGGGAATTGAACCCGCTACACTCAGCTCTCAGGGCTGATGCTCTACCAGTGAGCTACCGTTGCGATAATTGCAGTCGAAGCAACCGGATGCTTCTCGCGTTTGGGTGAGGTACGCGGCCAACCTCATGCGTTTCCTACGCCCTTTCTCGTCCTATTTAGCGCACCCCGCGCTATTTACGTTTGGTGGCCTTGCGCACTATGTCGGGCCAGTACACTGTTACCAGATGGCCGATGACAATTCCGATGGCGACCCCCACCAGCAACAGGTGCATTACTGCGTCATCGCGGTGAGGTCGAGAAACGGCACGACGCCGCTACCCATCAGCTTCGGCAGTCCCCCGTCCCACGCCTCGGCCAGTTTAAACGAGATGTACTGGTCGGTTAGCTCAGCCTTCTTGACCTCGATGGCGTAAGCCTCGGCTTCGGCGGTCACCCTGATGGCCACCGCTATCTCCACGGCGGCATCACGGTCCGCGATGGCCTGCTTGACCTTCTGTTCGGCCACCAGCTCGATGCGGCTCAGCTCAGCCCGCTGTTTCTCAACCTCCTGTTCCCGCTGTTTCTTGGCGGTGATGGCAGCGGTGATGACTTCGGGCAGGCTCACGTCTCGCACGATCACGTCGGTGATCTCGTAGCCCTTGGCAGACAGCCCTTCCTGCAGGATGGCCAGGGCGTTGGATTGGTACTCCTCAACCTTGGAGTCCTCGTAGAACTCCTCGACCTTCGACGTGGAGCGTCCCGCCTCGCGCAGGGCACCGCGTGCAATGGGCTGAAAGTGCGTGGCGATCACCTGCTGCTGCGTGCCGGTTTCCCGACGCTGCACCACGGCATGGGCGGGCATGAACCTGCCCTTCACCGTGACATCCATCGTCGCCTTCATCTGATCCTCGGCGGGCACCGTGATGCCCTTGAAGGTGACTTCCTGCTCCAAGCAGTTGAAGTGGTCCCAGTCGAGAATCGGGTTAACCAGGTGTAGCCCTTCGTCCAGCACGTCGCCGGTTACCTTGCCGAAGCGCAGGCCCACAGCGACGTGGTTGGTACTCACGGTTTCAAAGCTGGCAGCCAGTACGATCATCACGAACATCACACCGACAAGGCCTATGCCTAAGCGGACGGTTGTTTTCGGACTCATCTTGACCTCTTCTGCAGTTCGGGTGGGGGCTCGTAGTCGCTCATGTCTGCGACCTCTACGTCTGTGGCCCAGTTCGCCTGTTGAATCACCGCGTCCACTTCCCGCAGCCGCTTGGCGTGCCAGTCGTGGGCGTGGGTCACCTGGTCTATGGTCAGCAGCGGTACCTGGACCACGATGTCGTCTACGTCGTCGGTGACTTTTTTGCGCTGCGCCTTCACCTCGTAGAGGTCACGCACGTTGATTTCAGCCAGCTGCTTTACCTTCTGCTGCAGCTCCTTCCTTCTTAGCAGTGCCTCCGCTAATTTGACCTGCATGTCTCCCCTTCCTCCTGTTAGCATCGTAGAAGTAATAGCCACGCCCTTTGGCGACGTGGCGGCATATCATGGTCAACTGATCCCGTAGCCTGCGCCCCTCCTCAGCGGGCAACTCGATTTTGTCCCATTCATGTGGCCCGAACTGGAGCACCACCTTGCCATCCCGCGAGAACGCTCGCAGCGTGTCCTTGCTCATGTGTTGCTGCTCAGCGCTGATGCCATGTAGACATTCGCCTGAGTCGGGGCAGCGGTGTAGGTCACATTGCTGGTTAGCTGGTCGTGCCCGTCGAACCAGTCGGCTACCGCTTCCTGATCCGTCCAGGGCCTGCTGGGCGGCGGTTTAAACGGTTTCTTCTGCGAACTCAATAGCTCTCGGGTGACGGCGGGTTCGCGCTTCTCCGTCACCTCTACGCGAAAGGGCGTACCAGCACCTGCACTCGCTGCATGTCGGCCGGGTCGATATCGTCCTTCTTGAGCATGACCGCCTGGATGGCGGCGGACTGGTCGTCCCGTGAGAGCACGGGGGTCGGCGGCATTACCAGCGTTTCCTCGGCTCCGTCCTCGGCTTCCTTCTTGGTGGGGCGTTTAATGAGGGCAACTTCATACAGCGGCATTGCTTTCCTCCTTCGAATGGTGGGTAGGGCAAAACGTGAGGGTGGGTCTGTCCGGGTCGTCTGACTCGGGGGTGCCGATATACCAGCCTTCGTTGCGGGCGAGGATTAAACAGTGCCCGACATCGTTGACCCAGGTTTTGTGAAAGGAACTGGCGCAGCCTACGTGGTCGCACGCCATGTTGACATCAGAGCTGTGTGTAACGCGTAGTCCCATTACTCCCCCCCTATGGAAGCCAGGTACTTGCGCAGGGACAGTTCGCTGTTTTTGTGCAGGCTCTTCCAATCCGTAAGCAGCTCCCTGCGCTTGGTCTCGATGGTGGCCTTGGACATCCTGCGCCTTTTCTCGGCGTTCACTATGTGGGCAGCCACCAGGGCGACGACCGCCTCCTGCAGGGCGACGACCACATCGGACATGACGTTGACATCCTTGGTTTGGTTGGATTTGTTGAGCTTGAAGCCAGCCAGGATTTCGTAGTACGCCTCGTCGTCATCGAGGGACTTCTTCAGTTGTTGGCAGCGCTCCAGATAGCGGTAGTACGGAGCCTTGTTTTTCTCGGGTGGGTTCTCGTCCTCGGGGATATCGGGCGGTGCTCCACGTGGAACGGATGGCTTGTCGGTAGCCCCGTCCGTGTCCTCGCCCGTCTGCACGCCACAGATGGCAGCCAGGGCATAGCGTCGGGTGTAGCTCCAGGCTACGCCGAAAGACTGCGCGGCGTTTAAACCCTTCTGGGTCTCGGGCCGCACAGGGATGCGCGACTCTATCCACTCGTCACCCAGCATGAGCGTGGTGACCAGGACGACATCCCCGCCGGTCACAGCGCCGCCTTGGGTGACGGCGATGCCCTGCTGGCCCAGCAGCGGCTGCAGGGCGTTCCAGATGGACTCCAGGTCGGCGTACTTGTTCTTGAGGTGGGGATTTACTGAGGACTTCTCAGCGGACTTGAGCTTGGCCTGGACGTGGGCCAGGGCAGCCGCCAGCTGGGCGGTGTTGGTGCTGCGGCAGGGGCGGGCCATTTAAACGCCCGCCTTGTGTGAGATTGTGCCAGGATGCGCTTTTTTGCTTGCGCTATGCCCTTGGAGTGTTTTTATTTGTGCTAACCTCAAAACGGCTAACTCCTATTACCTTTGGTCGGGTGAAATCAGTGACGCTAATTTGGGGCCTCATTGTAACGCTCTGCTGGGCCTCAATCCCAGCGGGGCGTTACTCGTTTAAACCATACGCCTCTTCCTCTAATGCCCTTCGCAACTGCGACTCCAACGCCCGCAGCCGATGCTCGTGATCGATGATGCTGGCGTCTCGCTCCAAATCGGAGAGTGCGTAGATCAGGGCGATAGCTTTTTCCAGCACGCGCTTGCAGCGCCTGGCTGTTTCGACTGCTTCCCCGACGCGTTCCGGGTCCGCCCGGTTGTGCAGCGTGAATATTCCATACTCAGAGTGGTGGTGCGTGCACCATAAGGGCCGCCACGAAGCAGCGCACCACTCGGGGCTACCGCTAATCTGCTCTACGTACCCGGTGTCAGGCGGAAGACTGTCCAGCTTATCCCGCACGACACTCGGGTGCAGGTTGATCGTATGCTGTGCCCCCTCGATCAGGCAGCCATAGAACAGGGTATGGTTGGGCCGGTTATGGTCCACCAGGATCATGGACATGCCCGATATCTCGGGCCTATAGAAATGTATATCCTGCGTGCACTGACTCAGCGCCTCGGGCAGCTGCCGCCACGAGGTGCGCCGCAGTAGCTGGTTGGCTATCAGGCCTATCCAGCGCTGCGCTCGCACATCGTTTTGGTGGTCCGTGTTGTGGGGGACGACCGCCTCTAACGCCAGATCCAGCTCAACACACACCGCCCGTACATCCTTCACCGCGACTCGCTCCACCTCACCACCTTCGAGTCGCGAAATACCTGATTTCGACACTTGGGTGCGCTCCGCAAGCTGCCGTTGAGTCAACTCGCGCAGCTCGCGAGCCACCTGTATCTCATTAGCCATACCGTTTAAACCACCCTCCAGTGAATAGCAAGAAAGCCATTTAAACACCCCGCCGCAAGCGAAAAATGACCGGATTTTAGTTTGTGGGGCATACAGGCAAAATAGTTGGATTTTGCCCCACCACAGAACCAACAATCCACTCATGGCGCACAGTGGCATAGCATAGCGCATTGCTATGAACCAGAAATTGAGTAAGCTGCTGGGGCGCAGAAAGTTGTGGACTTTTCTTGCGGAATGTGGTATCGTTTAAACGTTACCCGACCGATGGTAAAAGGAGTGGCGTACAGCCGGTAAGCGTCCTGGAGGATGGGGCAGCTTTTGTCCGTCCTGAAGCCCGAGAGGGTGCAGCGTGGGAGCGTTGCCACCACCCGACCGGTGGTATATCAAAGGGCGGGCGTTCGTGCGCCCTGTAGCGCAGGCTTGACCGCTACGCGTGTCGTGGGCCGATTGGAGGGCTCACCCGCGATATAGTCATGCGCCTGCGGTTCCTAAAACGAAGAGGGCGGTTCCCTGAATGGGGGCCGCCCTTTGTGGTAGGTATGAGTAGACCCCCGTCAACCAGGGGTCAACGGGGGCACTCACTCACCACCTGGAGGGTGGTGTAGGTCGGTGCTCCCACCGACCTACTGGTGAATATACACTAAAATGCAAACACGGGGGTATAGGGATTTGGACGACATGGCAGGGTATAGGCGATTGGCCTGCGGGGTGCTGAACACGGCTATTTCACATTGGTTTGTGTGGCACTCAGCGGCGGCGGACCGGGTACGTATAGCCTCTGCTCAGGTGAGGCGGCGCAATGGACGAGTATTGTCTGGAGAGTGGAAGCGGGTAGGGATTAAGTGCCGAGCTGGTAACGGCCTCGATCGCCTGGTGCCCATAGTGACTCAGCCAGATCCGGCGACCTTCTTGACCACACAGACGGTCTGGCATGACGCGTTGGGCCTGGATGCTGAGCGTTTCGCTGAGTTGCTGGGCAATCCGAAGCGGATGCGACAGGTACGCAAGTTTATGCGCAAAGCCATCGTGCCCAGCGCCGCCAGCTTGCGGACGACACCGGGCACGGGTAAGAGGAAGCGCCGACGGGCTACCGTTGACGCGAGCGCATCACGGTGAGCAGCTGTTGAGCAACTGCCGGTATAGCGGTTTCTCCGTTTTCCCAACGGGCCAGGGTGCGCTCTGTGATCTCCAGCCGCTTGGCGAACTCAGCACGCGACAGGTGAGGACGAAAGCGCCCCCGTCCCTTGGGCTTGCGCGTGCTTTTGAATGATTCCCGAAACGCACGGAGTGATTCGCCCGTCCATGCGCTTGAACGAACTCCCATGATTCCCTCCAGTTATCTGATGAGTGAGGATAGCGATATGCCCGTGAACGGCTGCAGCTTGGGCACGTCGCCCCAACCCGGTGCATCATCGCTGATACGCCGAATCATCTTGTCTTTGATCGCCTGGACGATTGTATAGGCTTCGCTGTCGTTCCATCCAGGGTGCTCGCACGTCTGGTACTCGTAGCAACTGAGCACCTGGAACACGGCCAGCGGGTCTACCGTGCTGCTGGTGAGCGGGTGCACCTCGTAGGTATAGGTTTCGCCTACCGGGCCGGGCAAGTCGGTTGAGTCGGCGGGTTCATCGTACCTATAGCAAACGCTCTTGACGTTTTCATCCCATAGCATTTGCCCGATCCGCGCAGCGTGCTCCAGGTCACCCTGGTCAAGAGTGTGGCACTGTGCCGTGCCCTCGACCCGTGACCCCGTGACCCAGCGTAACCCGCCACTGTGGTACGTGCCTGATACAGCGGCCTCGACCATATAGCGGATGTGATCTCGTTCTACTACGTATGCGCTCATTGCTGACCTCCAGATTTGAGTGAGTGAGTGAGTGAGGGGGGGGACTTAGGGGGGGGTGCCAAACGTCAACACCCTCGCCCCTGGTGTTGCCTATCTGTTCAGCTTGCGCTCCTTGCGTATCCAGGTACGTACAACACGTGCCGTTGACGGGCAGTCAACCAGTATCAAGGTGTGCTCCTGGTGAGCCAGATTCACGGCCTGGAAGCACACCCCCCGTTGACGGGCTATAATGCGAGCCGCATCCGCTTCGCTGCCTGTGTGGCACGCTACAGAATGCCAGGGACGGGCTGCCCATTCTTTCTCGAATTGTCGCTGCCTTGCTTGCGTTGTCATGGTTGTGATGCTCCTTCTGGTGAGTGAGTGAGTGCACCAGGGGCACCAAGCCCCTGGTGTTAACGAACGCTTGCTAATCGACTACCGTCATTGCCTTGCGATTGCATGGGCACAGTGGCGGTCCCAACATCTCCAGCCAGACCTTGGTAACGCGTGCCGTGTACCCGCATGATTCACATTCCACCTTCTTGAGCCTGGTTCCCTGTTTGGGCCTACTGATCTTGAGCTTGGTTACCATGGTTCACCTTCCGAGTGTGAGTGAGTAGCCAGGGGCAGTGTGCCCCGTGACTGTCACTTAATATAGGATGACAATATGTCATGGACAACAAGTATCTGAAAATAGTGGCAATGGGTGTTGTGGGTATGCCTGGGTGCGCAACCAATGCGAGGACGATGAGAGTGCTTGAGGCTGGGTAAACGGCATAGGCGTTGTCCTGGTGGCGTGTCGGTTGTTGCTGGTGGTGTTGGTGGGGGAGATGACTAGCGCACATGGACGCATACATCTTTACATAATTGCATGCGTCCCAGATGCGGCACCCCCTCCTGCAGGGAGGGATTTGGAGGACGCCCCACAGTTGATACCGGACAAGCCCATGTGACACAATGGCTTAGGGCTTATTGACTACGGGCTATGGTAGCCCGAGACCTATGGCTGCAAGCTAACTTGTGGGGCAAGATACGTCAGCGAGGGGCGAATTTCAACGAAAAAACCGGCTGGTTCTCGTTTGTGGGGCACACAGCGCAAATTGTTTAAACTTGTCCCACAGGTGGGACAATCCTTTATAGATTAAATTTCCGGGAGCAATTTGGGAGGCGGGATCCGGCAGGGTGGCGTTAACTTACTGAGGTTCAGAGAGTTAGCGCGACAAAACGTGCGGCTTGGGAAGCTTGCGTTCTACCCCTGAACTACTCCCGCTCCGAAAAGACGTTGAAAGAGCTAATAAGATCGTTAACATAAATGGGCTAACCCGTTGAGTCAATGCGAACAACGCGCCCTCAGGCGTCCGCCGTAGTCGTTTGTCTCATGATCCGGTCGAGGACGCCATCATGGCCCAATTGAGCGATATCCAACCAGCGCATGCGCCGATCCCTGCGGAACCATGTCAACTGCCTCTTGGCGTATTGCCTCGAGCGACGCTTGATCCTCTCGAGCGCCAAATCCAGGGAGCTGGTTCCTCTCAAAACCGACAGAATCTCGCCATATCCAAGAGAATTCATCCCCACGGCCCCTTCATCGAACCCTCGCTCGACAAGGCCCTTTACTTCTGCAACCCAGCCCGCCTCGACCATGGCGTTGACTCGGTCGTCGATTCTGTCATAGAGCTGCTGTCGATCCATCCCCAAACAGATCATCAGCGGTGGACACTGTGTCGTGTGCAGTTCCTGGTGCCTCGCCAATCGCTGCATCCCTCCCGCTGGCACGAGTTCAAGGGCTCGGAGTATGCGTTGCTCGTCGTTCGCTTCGAGTGAGAGCTGAGTGTGTGGATCGAGCTGGCCCAGTTCGCGATACAGGACCTCCAGCCCCTCGTGCTTCAGACGTTCTCGGAGGTTCCTCCTGACGGCGGCAAAATCTCCTTCACCCGCGTCAAAGAACCCATCCACAAACGCAGACAGATACAACCCTGAGCCACCGACGAGCAGAGCCCGAGTTCCGTTGCCGGCAAGACGAGCCACTATACTTGCGGCGTCGCGACCAAAAGTCCCCGCACTGTACTGTTCATCGGGCGCAATGAAATCGATCAGATGGTGAGGGACGGCCTCCAGATCTTCGCGATCGGGCTTTGCAGTGCCTATATCCATGTATCGGTAGACCTGCCGAGAATCGACAGAAATGATCTGAGCCCCCAATTCCCTGGCCAGACTGACAGCCACCTTGCTCTTGCCAACGGCAGTGGGTCCAGCGATAACGACGGGGCGCATTGTGGGCTTGCTAGACGATGGAACTGCGAGTAGCGGAATCGGAGGAGCTAAAGGAGAAATGAGTTAGTTGGATTGCTTCTAATTGCTGGCTGGTCGGGGTGGGCGGATTCGAACCGCCGACCCCCTGCTCCCGAAGCAGGTGCGCTAACCGGACTGCGCTACACCCCGACGTACCTACCCTCCAGCCTACCAACCATGTCCGTGAACGTGTACGTGAACGAAGAATGGGCCAGGAATCCTCTTTGTCGACGAATCCTAGCCCAATCTCACTAAACGATGGTCGGGGTGACAGGATTTGAACCTGCGACCACCTCCACCCCAAGGAGGTGCGCTTCCGGGCTGCGCCACACCCCGACCTGTCGACAGATGGCGAGCTATACAGGATTCGAACCTGTGACCTCTAGCTCCGGAGGCTAGCGCTCTATCCAGCTGAGCTAATAGCTCAAAACGACCATACACCAACCCACCCACGAACTCGTACGGGGGGGTTGGTGTGCATGCATTTAGATGGAACGCTTCTTGTGACGATTTTTGCGCAAACGCTTCTTGCGTTTGTGCGTGTTGATCTTATGCCGCTTTCTCTTCTTCCCACAAGGCATCTTTTTTCGCTCCAGTCGGTGGGGCTCCATTGCTGTCTTCGACGCGCGCCCTCAACTCTTTCGAAGGTTTGAACACGGGGGCACGTCGTCGCGAAATTTTGACTTCCGAACCTGTCCTTGGATTGCGGCCTGTACGCGGTGCCCGGCTGACTGCTTTGAACGTGCCGAATCCGCGAATCTCGATATGCTCACCATCCTGCAGCGCATCGATAACAGAGGCGATGAAGCCATCGACCACTGCCGATGTGTCGGTTTTTGTCAAGCCGGTTGTCTGTGCGACCTGCCGTACGATATCAGCCTTTGTCAAGGCCGGTCCTCCCTTGATATAGAACTGCAGTCCAATGTTGGCATGCGGCCAGTGCCTGCAGCATAACTCGTTGCCTACCAGGCACTTTTGGATGGCCCCTAATCTGAAAATCAATTACGGATAATAACCAACCGGGCTCCGATTGTCAAGATGCCTGGGTACGTCCCAGGAGCCGCTAAACAGGCGAAAAATCACGCGGCTGGAAGGGTTTGGGCGGGTGTCATTCACGAGGAGCCGATCACGAAAACCTCTTCGAGGTCCCGGAAATCAACCTTCGATTCAAGGAATACTTCCTTGAAGAGGGGGTCTCTCTCGGGCTCCCTAATCTCTGTGACGTAGCCGATCGTGATATCCCGGGGATAGCGACCTCCCATGCCTGAGGTAACGACACGATCCCCCTCTGCGATTTGACTGCTGGCATCCACATAGCGCAACAAGAAGTGACCACCCGGCACCCAGTACACGATCCCCAGAGCCCTCCCATTCTGCACAACCGCGCTCACCCCCGAACCCGTTGAGGTGATGAGACGGACTACCGAACTGTGTTCCTCCACCTCCAGCAGATGGCCAACCAGGCCCTGCGCTGTGACGACCGGCATCTCCTTGCGCAGTTGCCGGTCCATCCCGGCATCGATGGTTATGGTGTCGTACAGCTGATCGGGATCACGCGCAATGACCTCTGCAGGTACGGGCACCCAGGACTGTTCGCGTTGCTTGAACACCAACAACTCACGCAGTCGCTTGTTTTCCTCCGCTGCCTCCCGTAGCTGCATGTTTTCGAGGGCGAGCTTGACGTTCTGGGTGAGTAAAAAGCGGGTTTTCTCCGCGTTCGTGGCATGGCTGATCACCCGGGAGAACAGCAGTTGACCCGACGACCAAAGACCGGAGCGCAAGTATTCGGCGACCAGCTCTTTTTTCGCTCCCGGAAGGCCCATGAGCGTGAGCGAGGCCACCAGCGCGATGGCGAAGAGGATGTACTGTCGGCTGGGTTGTAACACGATTCAGTATGACACCGAGAACGGCCGATCGGGAACGCGAAGAAGCGTCTGATGACAGTTCATGCTGTCGCGGAACCAGGCGTAGTGCCCGTCAGTAGAGGACTTTCTGATAACGCTCGAACTCATCCAGGACCCGGGCGTTGCCGCGTACAACCGCGGACAATGGATCCTCGGTATCGAGAAAGGTTGGAAGGCTAGTAGCCTCTATCAAGCGTTCGCGCAGACCTCGAAGTTTGCCACCACCACCGCTGAGAACCATGCCGCGATCCAGAATGTCAGCGGCCAACTCAGGCGGCGTGCGCTCCAGGGCTCGGCGAACGCCGGCGACGATCTGCTCCACCGGCTCGCTAAGGGCTTCTCTAATCTCACGGGAGTCGACCATCAGGGTCTTCGGAATCGCAGCGACGAGATCCCTGCCCCGCACCGGGGCCTCCTCTTCGGGATCGAGTGGCATGGCTGAACCGATCTGAAACTTCAGTTGTTCGGCGTTGCGAGGACCGATCAGGAGGTTGTACTTCTTGCGCATCCACTCCGTGATGGCCCGGTCCATTTCGTCCCCAGCCACGCGAATCGATTCGGGAGCCACAACGCCCGACAGTGCTATGACGGCAATCTCCGTCGTCCCACCACCCACATCGATGACCATGGAACCGACGGCCTGCTCAACCGGGAGCCCGATACCGATGGCAGCTGCCATCGGCTCGCTCACGAGGAAAACGTCGCGAGCCCCGACGCGTTCGCAGGAGTTTCTGACCGCCCGCTTTTCGACCTCCGTGCTGCCCGAAGGCACGGAGACGACAATCCGGGGGCGAACGAATAGCTTGTTGCGCTGAACCTTTCGGATGAAGTGCCTGATCATCTCCTCAGTCACTTCGAAGTCGGCGATTACACCATCCTTGAGGGGACGTATGGTCTCGATCTCCGAGTTCTCACGGCCCATCATCTCCTTGGCTTCGGCGCCGACCGCTATCGTCTTTTTCGTCATGATATGACGGGCGACGATGGAAGGCTCGTTCAAGACGATGCCTTCCCCTTTTACGTAGATCAACGTGTTGGCCGTACCGAGATCGATCCCTATGTCGTTGGATAAAAACCGCGAAAGAAATCCCATTCACCCGCTCCGATTAACCGCTATCACTCGTCTTCTTTGTGTAACCACGTGCGCACCAATTTTGCCATATCCTCACCTCGATCCTGGAGTAGCAAGCGGATGCGCTCTACGCGTTCCTCGACGGTTTCTCGGCTGGATTTGGACTCTTCTTGACCTTCATCCATCGGGTTGCCTCACTTGTCGTTGAGGAGATGGTGTCTGCAGCCAAGATAACCACACCGGGTACTCTCTGCCACCGCGCCCGCCTGCAGCGCCGATGACGAGGCCGTCGAGACCGCGGCGCGCGCTGGAAGGATGGAGCTCCGTAACTTGGGCCTGTGCGCACTCTGTCAATCTTGGCCAAATGAGTCCTGCAGACTATATTACGTATGATATAGTTGTTCTGGCACGACCCATTAGACGGAGTGACAAGCGGATGAATCGCTCGGCCCGCTCGGTTCTGAGAAAGATTGGCACGGACTTCAGTCTCGATGAGGAACGCGAGAGTCGGCTGGAACGTGAGGCAGAAGAGGCTCGAGCGCGCATGCAGGCCGATGAGAGGCCCAAGGACGGGGACGGACTCAGCAGTGTTCCCGAGGAAATGCTGACCGAATCTGAAAAGCGGCACGAACAGTACCGGCGGCGGCAGGCTATGGGCGGCAAGTTCTCGCCCGCAGCCGAACGTCTTCCGATCATGACAACGGAAGAGCGCACCGAGCGCGATAAGAACCGGCCCAAATGGCGAGCCACTTCGTTCGAGGGACCGATAGAAAAGCTGATAGAGAAGTACGGCGACCTCGAGGAGGTACAACGCCACCTGACGTTGGGGCAATCGATGAAATACGAGTTCACTTCCGACGGCAAGATCCTCGATGTCGAAGGCAATCTGGTTTACGATGGGGAAAACATCGTAGCGCCTCCCTCAAGTAAGTAGTCAGATCCCCTCGGACCATCCCGGTCCGAGAAAAATCGGTCATCTGCAGCGACCAATTCCCTATTCGTGGACCCATTGCCCCACCGGCATTTCTGATTTGCCAACGGTTCAACGGCAGTCTTTGAGCACTTCCCATACACCAGTGAGGGACTGAACAAGATGGCACTTCGAAGAGCAATCCTTATCGCGACAAGCCTGCTGGCAACAATCATCTTCACCACCTGCAGTGATGACGCAGATGAGTCACAATCACAGGCTGATCATAAACCCGAAACGGCGTATGGATCGACCGAAGAGATCAACCGATACCTGAGCAACATAGACCCGTTCATCCACAGGATTGGGACCATTCAGGCGACAGTTGACAAGGTCCTGGGATCCTCGGGCAAGGGTACCGGGGAGAATCTGGCGCCTGCGGCCAGCGACGCTCGGGAACTGTTGAACCAGCTCCTGGCAGAACTCGAAGCCCTCGAGCCGCCGTCGCTGCTGGCTCCCTTTCACCGAGACATCAAGAAACTCATCTCCTTGCGCCTTGCGGCCTACGAGGCCACCATCGACGGCTGGGAACTTGAGCAGGACGGGGGCGATTTTCGCCATCATTACGACGATGCCCAGAATAAATACCAAGAGGCCAATGAGGTCATCGTCGGGCTCAACGGCGAGATGGCGAAAATCCATAAAGCAGTGCAAGCCACCGCTGGAAGTTGAGCTGAGCAAGCTAGATGGTTGCCCGCGCCGCAGTCAAATACCTGCTGCCCGCGGCGCTGTTGGGAGCCATCCTTCTCCTGACCATAGGCCCGAGCCTCGGCTATTATCTGCATCTGGCTCGCGGGCAACTGCGGCTGATTGTCAACTCGAGGCCCATTTCAGAATTGCTGCACGATCCCGACTTTGATCCTCACAGCAAGGCCAGACTTGGTTTCGTAGCTGCCGTCCGCGACTATGGCCGGCAACAGATCGGGCTTGTCGTTGGCGATCAGTACACCAGCTTCTATGATACGGGTGGACGACCTGTTTCTTGGAATCTGAGCGCCTCTCCTCCGGACCGATTCGAACCCCATCTGTGGAGCTTTCCGATCGTCGGCGCTGTCCCGTACATGGGATTCTTCAATCTCGATCAGGCACACGCGGAGCGCTCCGCACTGGAATCTGCGGGATTGGACGTATGGTTGGGCCAGGTGTCAGCCTACAGCACTCTTGGATTCTTCTCCGACCCCGTGCTCGGCAACATGCTTGAATACTCAGACGACGCGCTCGCATCTCTACTGTTGCATGAGTTGACCCACGGCACGGTTTTCGCGGCCGGCCACACGGATTTCAACGAGAGTCTGGCAACCTTCGTCGGCAGGATGGGCAGCCTTGGCTTTCTTGCTGAACAGTATGGTGCTTCCAGCCAGCAAATCGGCGACGCGCACCGACGCCGTCTGGATGCGCAGGCGTTCCGAGACTTCGTGCATGAACTGGTAACCGAACTTGAAAGTCTATACAATTCGGGTCGCGATCGGGAACAGATCCTGAGCGAAAGGGTCTCTGTGTTCAACAGAGCCAAGTCAGACTACCGCTCTGTTCGCGAGACGCTTCTCCAGTCACCTTCACGGTATGACGGATTTCTCGACTGGAGCGTGAACAATGCACGCCTGCTTTCCTACAGGCGATACCACGATCTGGATGACTTCGATGCCCTGTATGGCGCATGTGAAAACGATCTGCGCCGGTTGGTCGAAATCAGCCGGTCGTGCTCGCAAACCGAATCACCTCGAGCATGTTTGCGAGATAGCACTGCCGAACTGACAGCAAACCAAGATCCACCCTGAACCGGACCAAGAGGACGATACAGTGCGGCGTTTCAACCTGGACGGACAGATCGCGTTGGTTACAGGTGCCAGTTTTGGCCTGGGTAGGGCCATGGCGGCAGGCCTGGCGGAAGCCGGAGCGGATGTCGCCGGTATCAGCCGAGACCGCGAAAACCTCGCTGAGGTCGGCAACGAGGTTGAATCCTCCGGACGTCGGTTTCTGGCTCTCGAATGCGATGTCGGCGATCGCGAGCAACTGCGTACGGCCGTAGACGAGGCCCACGCCTGGCAGAGTAGACTGGATATACTCGTCAACAATGCCGGCATCATTCACCGCGCCCCCATCGCCGAGCACCCAGACGAGGACTGGGATCGCGTCCTCAACGTCAACCTCGATGCGGTCTGGTTCGGGAGTCAGCTGGCGGGCAGGCACATGTTGTCCCAAGGCAGAGGCAAGATCATTACCACGGCATCAGTGTTGACGTTCTCCGGCGGCATTCTGGTTCCCGGGTACGCTGCCAGTAAAGGTGCAGTGGGACAACTCACGAAGGCGATGGCCAACGAATGGGCGGCCCACAACATCAACGTCAACGCCATCGCCCCCGGTTACATGGTTACCCGCAACACCTCGGCGCTACGTGCGGATGAAGACCGCTCCCAGGCGATCCTCGAGCGCATCCCTGCCGGACGATGGGGTGAACCTGAGGATCTCAAAGGAGCGACCATTTTTCTGGCTTCGAGTGCTTCCGATTATGTCAGCGGACACATCCTCGTCGTTGACGGGGGTTGGTGCGCCAGGTAGCACACCTATTCACTTGTGCTGATGACCTCTCCAATTTCCTGCCACCCGAGCCGTGCACACCTTGGCGCAGCGGTTGTTTCGGTCCTACTCATATCGGTTGCGGGATGTGGTTTGCTGCGCAATGCCGCGATGGGCTCATTGATGGAGGATCTGACATCTGCCACCAACAAACATGAGGACGCAGAACTCGTAACCCAGGCTGCCCCCACGTATCTGCTGCTGATGGACGGCCTGCTGGAAGGCAACCCGAACGACGCCGATTTGCTGATCGAGGCCTCTCAAGCCTATACCTCATACGGAGCCTTGATCGAGTCGAACACGCCCGAACGGGCTCGCCTGATGTACCGACGCGGCAAGGACTACGGCCTGAGAGCGCTGGTCCAGAAGAGGCGAGCCGTCGCTCCCCTGTTGGCCGCTCCGTATAGTCAGTTCACCCAGATCACGTCGGCGCTGCGCTCTGAGGACGTCGAGTTCGTATTCTGGGCCGCCAGCGGGTGGGGAGCCTGGATCAGCGTTCATACGGAGTCGATGACCGCACTTGCCGACCTGCCACGGGTTATCCTGCTGATGGAGTGGGTGCTCGAACGCGACGAGACCATCCTGTTGGGCAGCCCGCATTTGTTTCTCGGTATTTATTATGCGGCACTGCCTCCCATGCTAGGGGGTAAACCCGAACGCTCCCGCGAGCACTTCGAACGAGCGGTGGAACTGAGTGATGGTAAGTCAGCGATCGTGTTCGTGCAGATGGCTCGGTACTACGCCAGGCAAGTTTATGACCGCGAACTTTACGAATCACTACTACACCAAGCACTGGATGTACCCGTTGACGCCGTTCCCGAGTTGACGTTGCAGAATACTGCCGCCCACGGCCTGGCACTGACGCTGTTGGATGAAACCGATGTATTCTTTTAGGCACGCAACAACCATGTGCGCGCTGCGCTCGTTGACGATGGCTCTCACGCTTGTCGTATCCTCTTCATTCGAGGTCTTTCCCACCCAGCTGGTCAAGGTGGCCACTCTGGCCCCGGATGGGAGCAGTTGGGTGAAGGCCTTGAGATCCATCGACGCCGAAGTCAGAGCGTCGACGGAGGACGCGATCGGACTTCGCATCTACCCCGGAGGGGTCCAAGGCGAAGAGGAAGTAATGATTCGCAAGATGAGGGTAGGACAGTTGCACGGAGCCGGGTTCGGCGGCATCGGAGTCAGCAACCTCTTCCCCGACGTACTGGCCCTGGAGACCCCTTTTCTTTTTTCGAACTATGACGAGGTCGACTACGTCCTGGAGCAGATGCACGACTACTATGTGGACGGTTACGACCGCAATGGCTATGTCCTGCTGGGTTGGGCCGATGTCGGATTCATCCATCTACTCTCGAAGCAACCGATCACAGGCGCTGAGGACATAAAGAACGTGAAGGTCTGGCGGCTACAGGGAGAGCCGATCACGGGCGTCCTCTTCAAGAAAGCAGGCGTGACTTCAGTGCCGTTGTCTATCCCGGACGTCCTGCTGGGACTGCAGATGAACCTGGTCGAGGTCGTCTATGCCTCACCAGCTGCCGCCATCGTTCTGCAGTGGTTCACCAAGGTCACCCATTTCACCGATCTGCCAATCAACTATGCCCTGGGTGCCTTCCTTGTGGACAAGCGCGTGTTCAACAGGCTGTCTCCGGAGCATGGCGATCTGCTGCGCTCCATATCCTGGAAACACATGCGCGCGCAGATGGCCAGCAGCCGTCTTCAGAACCGGGAAGCGCTGCAGGTACTGGAGCAACAGGGACTGGTCCGCGTCGTTCCACCCGAAAAAGAAATCCGGGGTTTCCAGGCGCTCGTGGATGAATCTATGCCGGAATTGGTCGACCATGCATTCTCCAAAACAGCTGCCGACCTGGTCCAGGATCATCTTGCCACGTTGCGGGAAGGCCGCCGGACTCCATGATCGGAACTTCAACAGACGAGAGTGACGAGTCTGCTCAGTCAGCCAGGCCCCGGCCGACGACGCCTCAACCTGGGCCGGTCCTCGACGGCTCTCGCGTAGAGCGCACGGAGGACGCCTTCCTGGTTCTACTCACCATCATCCTCGTGGTGGTCGCCATCGCCCAAATTTTGCTGCGCAACCTGTTTTCCATCACCTTGCTGTGGGCGGATCCCGTCGTGCGCATGCTGGTGTTGTGGACGGCCTTCATGGGAGCCCTTGTCGCAGCTCGCGAGAATCGACACCTCCGCATCGACACCATCCTGCGACTGCTACCCGGCGGTAAGAGGCGCTACGTCGATGCCTCTATCTATCTGTTCAATGCGGCAGTATGTGGACTACTGGCGGTGATTGCTGTCGATTTCGTCCACGATGAGTACACCTACGGCATGCAGGGCGCCCTAGACCTGCCCAATTGGATCTTCCAGGTCATTTTTCCTCTGGCTTTTGGAGTGATGAGCTGGCGGTTTCTCAGACGATGCTGGTCATCGCTCCGGTGTTCATCATCGTTGCGGATATCGCCGATACCGTGACCACGGTAGCCGCCCTCGCCCTCGCTCTACTCGGCTCCCCGCTCTTCATCATCATTGCGGCTCTTGCTCTCATCAGCTTCGTCGGTGAAGGCATCGACCCGACGGTCGTCTTCATCGAAATGTACCGGCTGGCAGACAACCCGGCTCTTTCAGCCATTCCCCTATTCGCTCTGGCCGGTTTTCTATTGGCGGAAAGCGGTGCGGCCCGGCGGTTGGTGCGTCTGTCGAACGCCTTGCTGGGATGGCTTCCGGGAGGACTGGGGATCGTCGCTGTGGCCGTGTGTGCCCTGCTGACGGCCTTCACCGGGGCCTCCGGCATGACGATCGTTGTCGCCGGCGGACTGCTGTTTGTGGCCCTGCAACGAGCCGGCTATCCCGAGAGGTTCTCACTGGGACTACTGACGACCTCCGGCAGCCTGGGACTGCTGTTCCCACCGTCCATCCCGCTGATCCTGTACGGCATTGTCTCGGAGACTCCGATCGATCAGCTGTTCGTTGCCGGCATCGCCCCCGGGCTGCTGCTGGTGGCCATCCTGTCGGCCTACTGCTTCGTGATCGGGCGGCGCCAGCGACAGGACGTTGCCTTGCCTGCCGGCGATTCCCCTGAGGGAATTGCGGACAATGTGCCTGCATGGGCGGCTATTAGAGAGGGCGTTTGGGAGCTGCTTCTGCCCGTCGTCGTCATTGCCGGAATTTATTCCGGAACGATTGCGGTCAGTGAAGCAGCGGCGCTGAGCGTTCTCTATGTTTTGATCGTCGAGATGGCGATACACAAGGAGATCAGCTGGCGAGATCTACCGGGGGTCATCCGTCGAACCATGGTGCTGGTGGGCTCGATATTCGTGATCCTGGCCGCCGCCATGGCCTACACCAGCTACATGATCGACGCACAGATTCCCAATCAACTGCTCGGTTACATTCAACTGCATATCAGCGATCGTCTTGTTTTCCTGATACTCCTCAACGTGTTTCTGCTTGCCGTCGGTTGCATGATCGACATGTTCTCCGCCCTCATCCTCGTCGTCCCCCTGATACTCCCGATCGCAGAATTCTACGGCGTACATCCCGTTCACTTGGGAATCATCTTTCTGACGAATCTGGAAATCGGCTACTCGACGCCGCCCGTGGGCCTCAACCTGTTTATCGCCAGTGCGCGGTTCGAACGACCTATCCTGTCTCTGTACCGGGCCTCGGTACCGTTCCTGTTGCTGTTGTTGGGTGCCCTTATGGTCATTACGTATGTACCTCAAATCAGTCTGTTCATGGTGAACTGAGCGTGGGGAGCTACCAAGCCGGGAGGATTCGACGCAGCGTTGGTCATGGAAGGTTGTCCAGGGCGGTTTTCTTTGTCGCACTCATCATCTACATCACCACTCCTTTCGACGTGGTCGCCAAAGAAGCCGACCCGGATGCATCATTCATGCGTTGGCTGGCAGAGCTGAAACGAGATGCTGCTGCCGAGGGGGTCTCCGAGGAAGCGCTCTCACAGGCTCTGGACGGCGTGCAGTTGATGCCGAAAGTACTCAAACTACAGAGTCACCAACCTGAGCGGACGATGTCCGTTGAGACCTATCTGGCCAACGTCGTCTCCCCCGCCCGAGTGCAAAAGGGGAAACGGCTGCTTGCCCGGCATGCTGAGTTGTTGGCTGACATCGCACAGGTTCACGGCATACAGCCGCGATTCATCGTGGCCTTGTGGGGACTCGAAAGCGATTTCGGAGCCAACACTGGTGGTTTCCCGACCATCGGCAGCCTGACAACGCTGGCACACGCGGGCAGGCGGCGCGACTACTTTCGACGTGAACTGATTGCCGCATTGAAGTTGGTGGATCGTGGTGAAGCCAGTGCGGAACGCATGTACGGCTCGTGGGCAGGGGCCATGGGCCAATGCCAGTTCATGCCGTCCAACTTCCTCCGCCACGCCGTTGATCAGGACAACGATGGGGTGCGGGATATTTGGAGTAACCCGGCCGATGTGCTGGCATCGATCGCCAAACTCACTTCTCTCTTCGACTGGCATGACGATCAAACCTGGGGACGCGAGGTGAGCCTGCCGATTGATTTCGATCGCCGGCTGCTCGGAGACGAAGTCCGTCTCCGACTCAATCGCTGGCAGGCACTGGGAGTCCGTCGAGCGGACGGACGCAACCTGCCGACGAGAAACCTGTGGTCGATGCTACTGCAGCCCGACGGTAGCGGCGGACGGGCTTTCGTCGTCTACGACAACTTTCATTCGCTGCTGCGTTGGAATCGCTCTAATCACTTCGCGATCGCCGTCGGCCACCTGGCAGACCGACTGGCCCAGTGAGTATCCAGAGCCGCTGGTTTCCCACTCTGATCACCGGCAGCCTCTTGCTCGCCGGGGTCCTTTCTCCTGTAGCGGGGCTCGACCCGCTGGCCCAGCGCGCCGTCTGCCTGGCCGTGTTCGCCGCGGTCGTGTGGACGACACAGCCGGTAGCGATCGAGTACAGTTCGCTGGCGATCCTCCTTCTGTTTCCCGCACTCGACCTGCTGACCTTCCAGGAGAGTTTCAAGCCGTTCGCACGACAGACCATCTGGCTCGTGTTCGCGGGTATGAGCTTGAGCGTGGCGTTGACCCGATCGGGTCTTGGTGAGCGCATGGCCGCTCGCATTCTGCGGCACACGGGCCCCGACCCCCTGCGGATCATCGTCGCCCTGCATATGGTCGGTCTGACGTTCGCTTTCCTGGTACCTTCCGGCGTGGTGCGGGTGCTCTTCCTGATGCCGATCGGCCTCGCCATCGCCGACCGGGTGTCCCCCTTATCGAATACAGATACAGACTCACGCTTGAACGACGTCGCGATCACGCTGTCTCTGCTGTGCAGTACCTATTACGGAGGATGCGGAGTACTTACAGGCTCGGTACCCAACATGGTCGTTGCCGGCCAGCTGGAGGCTGCTGGCCGCATCGTCTACTGGGGCGAATGGCTGCAGTGGATGTTTCCGGTTATCGGCCTGGTGCGAACGATCGTCTGCTTCGGCGTGATCTGGTTTCTATTCGGGCGGCGAATGCGATTGAGTTCAGTGGAGAAGCAGGAGGCCACATCGACGCCGGCTGATACCCAGTTGAGTTCTAGCCAACGCCGTACTCTGGTACTCCTGCTCGCTGGTGTTGCGCTGTGGGCGACGGATGTCTTCCACGGACTCGCCCCAGCCTACATCGGACTCGTCCTGGTGCTGTTGGCCATGGTCCCGCGCTGGGGAGTCCTGCAGATCGAGCACCTCCGCGAGGTGAACTTCCCCTTCTTCTTCTATTTGGCAGCCCTGTTCTCCATGGGAGAGGCCTTGCAGGAAGCAGGCTTCAGCGATTGGTTCATGAGCTGGGTCGAGGGCAACACCGTCGAGTTCAGTCAGCACGGCTGGTTGTTCAAGCACATGGCCATTACCTGGCTGGTCGTACCTCTCGATTTCCTGATGGATATCGGCGCTGTGGCAGGGGTGATCACACCGGTGATGCTGGATTTCGCGCAAGTCCATGGAGTGGCGCAGTTGCCGGCGGCACTCAGCGTAGGCATGGCGACGGCGCTCGTTTTCTTGCCATACCAGGCGGCCCCCTTCATGGTCGCACTCTCCTACAAGCGATTCACCATGCGCCAGTTGTGCGCGGTCATGATGATCATTTCAACGCTCTCACTGATCTTCCTTTTTCCCCTCAACGTCCTCTACTGGCGTTGGATCGGGCACATCTGATCGCTGGCGGCTATTCAGGCCAATCCCTATGATTTAGGTATCAGACACACCCACACGTCCAAGACAAGAGGGTTCCGCGCTTGGCAGTAGCACGCTACTCGATCTTCCTCCCCCCGTTTACCCCTCTCATTAGCTGTCGCCCGACGATACCCCTTGATACAACTGTCCCAGTCCACGAGGGTCCTGCCTGATCATGGCTGAAAACAAGGCTGAAACCATCCCCAACGTGCTGGCGCAGCGCTATGCAAGCCCGCAGTTGAAGGCACTGTGGTCTGAACGCGGCCGGATCGTGCTGGAGCGAGAGCTGTGGGTTGCAGTACTGAAGGCACAGCGCGAGTTGGGATTGGATGTTTCCTCCGAGGTGATCACGGCGTACGAACAGGTCATCGAACACGTTGACCTGGATTCCATCAACCAGCGTGAGACCCTCACCCGGCACGACGTCAAAGCCCGCATCGAAGAGTTCTGTGCCCTCGCTGGCCACGAGGAAATCCACAAGGGCATGACGAGTCGCGATCTGACGGACAATGTCGAACAGTTTCAGATACTGCGCTCATTGAGACTCCTGTTGCCGAAGTACGTCACCGTACTGTGGCGCCTCAGCCAACGGTCCCAACAGTGGCGAGATCTCGTCGTCGTCGCACGCACCCACAACGTGGCGGCTCAGCCGACGACGATGGGCAGACGCCTGGCCATGTTCGGCGAGGAAATGCTGGTTGCCCTACGCCGGCTGGAAGCGCTGATATCCAGCTATCCGTTGCGCGGACTCAAGGGCGCCGTCGGCACGGCGGTAGATCAGCTGACTCTTTGCGGGGGCGATGAGACCCGCCTTGAAGCGTTACAGAATAGCGTCCAGCGCCATCTGGGTTTCGAACACCAGTTGGGCACCGTAGGTCAGATTTATCCACGTAGTCTGGATTTCGAGGTCGTCAGCTGTATGTTCCAACTCGGCAGTGGCGTCGCCAACCTGGCACGTACCCTCCGCCTCATGGCCGGCGACGAGCTGGTCACCGAGGGCTTCGCCCCAGGTCAGGTCGGATCATCGGCCATGCCGCACAAGATGAATACCCGCAGCTGCGAACGCATCAATGGTTTGCAGGTCGTCCTTGGTGGGTACCTGCACATGCTGCAGGGACTGGCCGGGGACCAGTGGTTCGAGGGGGATGTGTCCTGTTCCGTCGTGCGGCGCGTCGCCTTGCCTGACAGCTTCATGGCCTTCGATGGCTTGATTGAGACGGCATGGCATATCATCGACGACATGGGCGTTTATGAATCCGTCATCGACAACGAAGTGCAACGTTATCTGCCCTTTCTCGCCACTACCACATTGATGATGGAGGCGGTACAACGCGGAGCTGGCCGGGAAAACATTCACGAGGCCATCAAGGAGCACACCGTCGCCGTTGCTCTCGAGATGCGCGAGCAGGGCCGAATCGACAACGATCTCGCCAGGCGTCTTGGAGGCGACGAGAGAGTACCATTCACGGAGGAAGAGATCGGTGTTATCCTCGCCGACTCACGGGCATTCACCGGCCTCGCGCGTCAGCAGGTGGATGCCTTCGTGCAGCGCGTCGATGAAATAGTGCGTCGGCACCCGGAAGCTCGTGAAGTCGAGAAGAGCCGGCTTCTGTAGGAGTGCCGAACTGTATGCGCTATAAACGAGTCCTGCTAAAACTAAGCGGCCAGGCGGTCTCCGGAGACCAGGATTTCGGCTTCGATCCGAGTGCTCTCGAGCACATCGCTGAAGAAGTGTTAAAACTGCACGCCGAGGGCGTCGAGGTCTCCATCGTGATCGGTGCGGGTAACATTTTTCGCGGCAATCTGGGCGCACAGTGGGGTATCGAACGAGCCGAGGCCGACAACATCGGGATGTTGGGAACCATCGTGAACAGCCTCATGTTGCGTGGGGTCCTCGCGGCCAAGGCGACGACGCCGGTCGAGGTTCGGGTGATGAGCGCGATCCCGGTCGACCGGGTCGCAGAACCCTTCATACGCTTGCGAGCAATACACCATCTGGAGAAGCGTCACATCGTCATATTCGCAGGCGGCACGGGTAACCCCTATGTGACGACGGATTACGCGGCCTCGCAACGCGCCATCGAAACACGCTCTGAGGCCATCCTCTCCGCCAAGAACGCCACGCGGGGTATCTTCACCGCCGATCCGAACACGGATGCGGATGCGAGGTTGTACAAAACCATGAACTACGACACCATCATCAGCCAAAAACTGACTGTGGTTGATCATCCGTCTGTTATTCTGGCTCGGGATCACGACATCCCCATCCATTTGTTCGACTTTGCCGAGCCGTCCGCCATCATAAAAATCTGCAGCGGGGAAAATCCGGGCACCGTGGTCGCCAACCTCGACGACCAGTTGGAGACGTGACCTGCCCTGTTCCTTGACAGTTCACGTGCCCTGCGTAACTTATTGATTCTAATACGATTCAGGACCACCGCCCGGTTTGTCACACTCCGGTCCATGCCGTCATCAGCCACCTCCGAACAAAAACGCAACTGCGGAAACCGATGACGATGCAGCAGCATGGGACCGTGTCATCGAGAGGAGATCCCTGTTGTCAACGCAAGTTAAGGCCACCAACATTGTATGGCATGAAGGTCACGTTCAGCGCGACCAGCGCGAAGCCCTGCTCAACCAGAAAGGCGTGCTGGTCTGGCTGACCGGATTGCCGAGTTCGGGCAAGAGCACGATCGCCTTCACCGTCGAGCACGCTCTGGTCGAACGCGGGCATCTTGCCTATGTCCTGGATGGCGACAACATCCGTCATGGCCTCAACAAGAATCTGGGCTTTTCCGAAGAGGATCGCGCCGAGAACATCCGGCGCATCGGGGAAGTTGGTAGGTTGTTCGCCGACAGCGGCGTGATCACGCTATCGAGCTTCGTCAGTCCCTATCGAGGTGACCGCGACGAGGTCCGTGCCTTGCTGAGCGAAGGCGAATTTCTGGAGGTTTTCATCAATACTCCTTTGGAGATGTGCGAAGAGCGCGATCCGAAGGGGCTGTACAAGAAAGCACGTGCCGGAGAGATCCCCAATTTTACCGGCATCTCGGATCCATACGAGGAGCCGCTCAATCCCGAACTCGAGATCCAAACGGGATCTTGCACACCCGAGGAAGCGGCGGCCACCATCATCGAAATGTTGGAACAGCGAAAAAAAATAGGGTGAGTGATGTCGATCGCTGATCGAGTTCAATTTAACGCCGATGGCTTGATCCCGGCTGTGGTCACAGATGCTCACAGCACCCGGATACTGGTGCTCTGCTATCTCAATCGCGAAGCCCTGGAGCGCACGGTCGCTGAAGGCGTCGTCTACGTCTACCGGCGCTCCAAGGGCGAGGTCATGCAAAAGGGTGTGACTTCCGGGCACATCCAAAAGGTTACCGAAGTTCGCGCCAATTGCGATGGCAACTCCCTCGAGATCCGCGTGGAGCAAAAAGTCGCCGCCTGTCACGCCGGATATTACTCCTGCTACTACCGCACCTGGGACGAGAGCACCCAGACATGGTCGGAAGCCGAGGAACGCGTCTTCGACCCGGATGAGGTCTACGCCTGAGTACCCCTTAGTCGTCCCGTCTGGCATCTGCCTCATTTGAATTCACGCATCCAACAGGCCTTGCGCTACGCCATCAGCTTCGGCCTGATGGCGCTGTTCCTGTACTGGGCCTTCCGGGATATCGATGCAGACACCTTGTGGGCGGCCATGCAACAGGTTTCGCCGGTGTGGCTCGGTATCATCGTCCTCACCACCCTGATTACCATCGTCCTCAGAGCTTGGCGCTGGCTTGTGCTGATGCGCCCGTTCACGACATCCGTGACGGTCCTGGAGGCGTCGCAGGCACTGGCCCTGTGTTATGGCGCCAACTTCTTTCTACCGAGATCGGGCGAAGCGCTGCGCGTGTTGAGCCTCAGGTGGCGCCACACGATAAGCATGGGGTCTACCGCCGCCACCGTCGTCGTCGAGCGCATCATCGACATGGTTTGGCTCATCCTGTTCGTCGGCATCTCGATGCTGTTGTTGCGTACTCGCATGGAGCTGGCATTCCCCTGGATGGGGCCCTGGATGGGACCTGCGGTTTTGGTGGCTCTCGCCGCCTGCGTCGCAGTCCTGACTTTACTTACACTGGTGTCCATCTACCGGGATCGCGCGCTGAAGGTTGTTCAGCGGATTCTGCAACCTCTCACTCCGCGCATCTCCAGTGCCGTCGTCGATGCGCTCAGCAAGTTCGCGCACGGCCTGGAAGCACTCCATACCCCGTCCGCCTATGTCGAGATTTTCCTCAGTTCGGTGCTGCTCAACGCCGGCTACATTCTCATCATATACGAGGGCTTTATCGCCTTCGGTTTTCACACCGATTACAACCTTGGGGCGTCCGAAGCCCTCGTCATCATGGCGATCTCTTCGCTCGGGATAGTGGCGCCGGTTCCGGGTGGTACGGGACCATACCATTTCCTCTTCAGCCAGTCCCTGTTGCTATTGTTCGCCGTGCCTGCCGCCGCCGCCCTGGCCTGCGCCACCGCCGTGCACGCGCTCGCGAATCTTCTGTACATCGGCCTCTCCGTACCGGCCCTGTTGCTGCTTCGCCGGCGCCGCACAGGTGAATGAAAAGGACTCCATCTTGGACGGCTCCATCCAGATCGTTCGGATAACCACGATGACGGACAGCGCCGAATTGGCAACGACCATAGCCGACACGTTGGTGCGCGAGCGCCTGGCCGCCTGCGCACAGGTAATCGGTCCCATGGACAGCGTCTACTGGTGGCAGGGGCGCATAGAGAAGGCCACCGAATGGCAGTGTGTCCTCAAGACACGGGATGATCTGTATGAGAAGGTCGAGGCGAGAATAGTGACGCTGCACTCCTACGAGGTCCCGGCGATCATCGCCGTCCCCGTAGCGCATGGCAGCGAACCGTATCTCCAGTGGATCGACAGAGAGGTCGGGACTGGCTGAGCTGTCCGGGGCTCTGGGTTGTTGATTGAGAGTGGTTCTACAGGTGGGGGCGCTGGTTGGCGATAACGGCAACCATGTCCCGCTCTCCCAGCACACTATCCCCCGGAGGATTCAGCACCAGATCACCAGCGGCGGATTCGACCCCCACCAGTAGAATATTCGCCTGGGTCTTGGCTTCTTCCAGCAACGCGCCGAAGCGGCGGCCGACCCATGAAGTGGGCACAGACACCCGGTAGATCTCACACTGTTCCTCAGTCCGCACCAGACTGGAAATCGCCCGGGAGCTACCGTGGTCCAGAGCAGCCCGGCTCAACAGGCCACCGGCGAGGGCACCGACGACGACGATCTCGTCAGCTCTGGAGAGCTCGGCATTGGTCAGGCTGGAAGAATCGAACAGCTGGGTACATACGTAGATGTCCGGGTTGTGTTGCTTGATCGTCAGAGAATTCATAAGCGACTTGGCGTCACGTCCCTGAAGATCCTCAATCTGCTGACTTCCCAGAACCACCGCCGACTCGGCTCGATCTGCTCCGGCCATCGTCAGACAATGCTCAGTCACCGGGCCCTGCACGAACATCAGACGCTCGTCGTCCAGAGGGGAATGATCCATGTTGGCCAGGAGGACGAGGGACGGCTCCCGACGATCTGCCAGCAGATTCCTGACCAGGTCTTCGCCGGTGTCATTCCAACCACAGATCAAGATGTGATCGTTGGCATTCACGGCTTTGAGGCCCCTGTCACGGCGCGAGCGGCGCGCTATGATGGTGGTGGCTAATTCGGCGGTGAATCCACCCAGAACACCGATCCCGAGGACCATGAGCACGACGCCGACGGCTCTGCCAAACTCGGTTTCCGGGTACATATCGCCGTACCCGACCGTCGTCGTCGTCACCACGGCCCACCAGATGCCGTCCCCGATCGAGCGCCCCTCCTCCACGAGACTGAACAGCAGCCCACCGATCAGAATCAAGCTCACGGATAGCAGCGCTATCCACAGGAGCGAGTATCCTTTCAGCCGGCGCCATACGCGAATCAGTGGCAGCCAAACGATCACGACCTAGAAGACCCAAACCACGAGCATCGAGCCGCCCACGTAGCCGAAGGCTTCGAGCAGACCCGCACCAGTGTTGGGCGGTTGGGCGGTCTGCTCCTGGCTCAACTTGACTCCCGGGGCAAGCAGTGCGTCGGTCAACCTCTTGATCATGTAGAGGACGACAAGGCCGAATACGGCGTCCGCGACGAATAGGGTCAAACTCTCTGACCAACTCGTAAAATCACCGGCCACGGCCAGGCTGACTATGTTGCCCATGCCGACGAGCACGCCACCGAAGGCAAGGCCGACGGCCGCGTTGTCACGCTCGAGTTCCTCGTGGATCTTGTGTGCCGTCGTGAACTCGTAGAGCAAGCCGACGATCAACAACACGATCTGTGCCAACGCCCAGAACACGAGGCCGACCCACCACGGACCGCTGCCCTGCACGATCGACAGCAGGATGAGACCGTTGGCGATGTGCATGCCGGCCTCCACAAAGGCCGTCCCCAGGTTGTGATCCTCGACCACTTCCTTGGTGTTGTTGAATTGGGGCAGCAGTATTTTCTCACACAGAAAACTCGCGATCAGCATCAGCACGATCGTGGCAACGCCGTACAGGGCAATCCCGGTGAGATCGCTTTGCCATCCCGTCGACGGGCTGCTCAGTATGCCGCCCAGAGCGATGACGATGCCCAGCATGTAACCGACTGTAGAGATGGCAAGGGCAACATTCGCTTTGTCGAACAACTCCACCTTGAGCTGTGCCTTACGGTATACACCGGTGTAGGCAACCTTGGCAATCCAGAGAAGCACGAAGGCCTCCAGCAGGTAGACTGCCGAGCGCGCCATCGCCATCCACAACTCTTCATTCATTGACATCGCCTCCGATTATCCAGTTCACGATCGTGCGATCCTATTTTCCAAACCGTCGCGAGCCTGAGCGACTGGTGCTCGTCGTCCCCCTGCTCCCGAATCCCCTGCCGGAAGAACTCATCCGCTGCCGGTAACGCTGATAGAATTGTGGTTTAGTCTTCTGCGTAACGCTGCCACGAGTGCCAAAGGCTGGACGTCCGTTCTTGTTTGGACCGAAATAAGCTCGTCCCCCGTCGCCGGAACGACGGTAGTTTCCGTAATCTTGGCGTCCGATCTGATGGCCGCCGAGCATGCTGCTCATGAAGGCGTACTGCCCGTAAAAGGCCCAGAAACCACCCCCACCCCAGTAGCCGTAGTTAGAGTTTCCGACGTATTGATATCCGGGCGGATGCGCCTGCTGCAAGCCAGTGCGCTTTCCATCAGCGCCCTTGGCTGCAACGACCATGCCCAGGTAGTGTTGATACCGTGCAAAAACCTCCTCGCTGACCTCCTGCCACTCCGTCGTTCGAGTCTCATAAATTAGTGTGTCCACCCCTGCCACGCGCTGCCCCGAGGCCGTCAACAGGCGGAAGCGCATGAAGTAATCGGGGAAGAACCCGTCCTCCACGTTCAGATCGTCGATGATGAGGGAGTACTCTGGATATCGACCGAGGTCCCGGCTCAAATCCCGCACTGGATCCGGCGCACGACCGCACCCCAGGATCCCCATCAGCAGCAGCATCGATGATGCGAGCAGAATGGCCCTGCGCGCACGACACGATGAGATCGACTCAGTGCGGCGTGGCTGCTGCCACTTAGGACAGTGTGGCTGCGGCCACCTAAGACAATGTGGCCGGGAGAATATCCGTGAACTGGTACTCTTCAACATACTCACCCTCGTAGGCAGAAAAATCGCGATCGCCCCAACGCAGAACGAACACTACATGACCGTCTTCCGATTCATAGGTCCAACTGACGAAGTCGCGGCCGTTGTCGGTATCCGCGTCCTCGGTTTCCTTCTCCCCATCCCTCTGGGTGCCCGTACTCGATTCGATCGCCGTGTACTCACCCCCGGACAGATGGACGACCTCGGGCGGGTCATCCTCATCCAGGATCGTGCCCATCACATCCTCATCGAAGTCACGGATGGATACACTACGCGTGAGAGTCAGCTCGACCCGGCCGTCATCCTCCGAGCGTTCCAGAAAGCGGACTTCACCTTCAGCACGCAGTTCCCATTCCATGGCCCGGTCGCCCTCGTAGTCGTACTCCTTCTTTGCGATCACCTGCCAGGTCTTGAGATCGAAGTCCACGAGAAAACCGGGCTTCATCATAACCAGAGTGTACTCGCCGACGACCTCGTCATCCTGATCGCCCCTCCCCCGCTTCAACCACTTGCCTAATCCCATACCAATTGTGCCTTTACCAGGCGCTCCAATCCTCGCGATAATGGCGCGCAATGTGCGGTCTGTCGATGCGGTTCGCCTCGACATCGACCCGCCGCATATCATCTGGAAAGAGAAGCATGTGCTTGAACATGGACTCCTCGAAAAAACGACCCGCAACTGGAACTCTTATCCGGACCGGATCGATCTTCCGCAGCGCGGCCAGGTGAAAACCCCATTCGCCGAATGACGGAACATAAGCATGGTACGGAAAAACCTCGAAACCCGCCGCCTCCAGGGTAGCTGCGATGGTCCAGTACGTCCTGCGGGCATAATACGGACTCGTCGCCTGAGTGACCACAACCCCTCCCACCGCCAGATGCCTGCGGCAAAGTCGGTAGCCCTCCACCGAATACAGCTTGGCCAACGCCTCGAAACGGGGATCGGGCAGATCCATGATGATCACGCCGTAGGGCACATGTGAACGCTGCAGGAACGCGAACGCATCTTGGTTAAAGATACGTACTTTGGGATAGTTGAGCGCGTTTTCGTTGATCGCCGTCAGGCGCAAATCGCGGCGCGCCAGGCGAGTCACTGCTGGATCGATATCGACGACCTCGACTGCGAGCACATCCGAATGTTTCAGGACCTCTCTGACCGCAAGTCCGTCCCCACCACCAATTACCAGCACACGCTCGCGCGATCGCGTCAACGCCATGGCCGGTTGGACCAGGGACTCGTGGTAGCGGTATTCATCAGCAGATGAGAATTGCAGGTGGCCGTCCAGGTATAACCGCAATTCGTCCTGCCATTGGGTGAGCACGACTTTCTGGTAGCGGGTCTGCTCGCTGTGGACGACGGTTTCCGTGTACAGGGACGCCTCCCAACGCTCCTGCAGGGCGTCCGCGTTCAGCAGCAGCAAACCAAGCACGGCTATGATGACGGCCCCACCGATGCCCAGAACCAGTCCGGCCACGGGTTGCACCAGCGTGCGAACGGCGATCAGCAGCACCAAGCCGATGATGGCGTTGAGCGCCCCGGTAGCCAGCGACGTGTGGAAGGCCCCCAGAAGCGGCAGCAGCAGGTACGGGAAGAGAAGGGCCGCGACCAGGGATCCGAAGTAATCCAGCGACAGCACATTCGCCAGAATCGTCCGCAGGCTGCCGCACCCGCGCAAGATGCGCGTCAACAGCGGTAGTTCCAGTCCGATCAGACTACCGATGATGAGGATGACGGCAATCTGGACGAACCGGTAGTGGTCGGTGTAGGCATACGCCAGATACAGGGCGGGTACCGTCAATCCCCCGACCAATCCAAGCGCGATTTCGAGACCGACAAAACGCTCGATCAGATTGCCATGGATGAGTCTGGAAGCCCACGATCCAAGGCCCATGGCAAACAGAAAACATCCTATCGTCAGCGAAAACTGCTCGACGCTGTCACCGAGGAAATACGAGGAGACCGCACCGATCAGCAGCTCGTAGACAATGGCGCAGGCGGCTGCGGCAAAGATAGCAGCCAACAACATCGCCAAGCCCAGGCGAGAAATATCTCCACCCACCCCTGGCTCACGGACCTCCTGGCCTTCGGCGTCAGGCACGCTGCAGACCTTTCAAGGAGGTTTCGAATGAAGCACCCAGACGGCGGGCGCACCATTCAGCCGCCCTGACGCCGCTGTAGCAAGCTTCCTCGAATAGCGGCAGCCCGGTCACGTCGCAAGAGGCCAGGGCAACAGCCCCGACCGGGGTACGGCGCTGGTCGGCATCCGGACCGAATATCGATCCGGGAACAGGACGGACCATGCCGTGTCCCCACCGGTACAGATCGATGCGCTCGACCGAATCTTCCAACTGGGGATGTGCCCGCGAGAGATCGCTCATGATGAGGTTGACCCACTCCGCATGGGAGCGCGTCAACAACAGCTGACGGCCCTCGCTCTCACTCATCGGCAGATAGTACACGAGGACCTCGCCGGCTCCATTGCGGGGTGCCCGCTGATGGCCTGCTACGATGTACCCCAGCGAAGCACTGTCGTAGAGAATGTTGTCCCAGGCCACGGTCGTTCCCGATTCCTCCCCCGGCAGGGATGTGACGTGAATGGCGGCCACCAACCAGGGGCTGTAGCCCATGTTGGTGAGGGAGCGCCGCTGAACGTCCGGGAGGTCCCTGAGGACGTAGGGAAGGCCGTGCAGTTTCCCGGCATAGACGACGCTCCTCGCTCGAACGCGCTCAGCTTCAAGACCTGGCCATCGCACGCAGGCCAGCTCACATCCTCCAGCATCATTGCGTATCGCTACCACGGCAGTGTCGAGGCGACAGCCATCCGGGTCGAGGTCGCGGGCCAGTCGTCTGGCCAGAAAGGCGTTTCCTTCGGGCCAGGTGAGTGTATCTGATGGGTACTCATCAGCAACACGCGCATCATAGCGCCGGCAAGCATAGTAGTGGATGGCTGCCCAGGCCGAGACTTCTGTGATTCGACTGCCATAATCGTCACGACAGGCGTAATCCACTAGCCAGTCCAGCCGCTGAGAGCTCCATCCCTGGGCCCGGAGGTATTCGAGCATGGAGATCGAATCGAGTTCTCGTACGGCGGCGTCGGTGGTGCTGTAGTCCAGTGGCATGGCGAACGCCTTGCGTCCATCCCTCCCTCGATACAGGGTCCACTGCAGCATCTGGTCCTCGAACTGCTGATAGACCTCGACCTCCGACTTCGGCGCTCCGAGAAAGGGCTCCAGTCCTTCGGTCCACGTTTCCTGGTACAGCCGCTCTCGCGGCCACCGCAGGATGTGCTCCCGATCGACGAGCGGTCGACCCGCCGCGTCGTAGCCGCTGATGACTTCTGTATCCGTGAGAATCTCATGGATACAATCCGCTTCGGGTGGAGGAATGTTTATGTAGTGCGCTCCCCAGGGGAAGGCATGGCCATCCGTCGATCCGGACGAGGAAGTCCCTCCGAGTTGAGAAGCCAACTCTAGCAGCAGGACACGCTCGATGCCCATCCTTCGCAACTTCCAGCAGGCCGTGAGTCCGGAGATGCCCCCGCCCACAACGACGACATCCCAGACCCGGCCCGCTGCCGCCGGAATAGAGAACCAATGCCTCATGCTCTCCCGGCGCAGCAGATGGCCGCGCTCGGCCAGGTTGGCATCGGCAAAGGTACCCGGTATGTCGAAGGATCGGCGAGTTACATGCGAGGGGCGTTCGCAGGCCAGTGGCCACAGGCCGCCGGCCGCGGTCAATTGCAGGAACCGGCGGCGACTCAGTGATGGCATGTGTCAGGCCAATGCTGAATCAGCAATCGTCTGCACGAGAAAACAGGTGGAGTGCTAGGAGTGTCAGATCGTCCGGCGACGCCAGAAGCCGATGGCATAGCGCGGGGATGTTGGTGAATCAACTACCCTGATCCAACCCCATTTTGGCCTTTAGCTGGGCCAATGAGTCGTCCGCCTTGGCCGTGCTGCCGCCGGCCAGGGCGCGATCGATCTCGTCATCCACGGACGTGGAGGCGTCAGCCATGTCGCCGTAGGCTTCGGCCAGCGCTTCTTCTTCTTCCACCTTCTCCTTCATGCGTTCGAGAAGGGCGACCGTCCCATTGGAATCCACATTCGAGAGACGCTCGTTGATCTTGCGCGTGGCGTTGGCAGTCTTTGCGCGTGCCTTCAAGGTCACGAGGTCGTTCTCGTAGGACGAGATCTTCGACTTCAATTCGTTGACGTTGTTCTGAATGGTTGCCACCATCTGCTGCTGAGCCTGGTGCTGTTTCGACGACTCCACCGCCTTGGTCGAGGCATCCTCTTTTCGCACCAGGGCCTCCCGCGCCAGCCTCTCCACCTCTGATGCATCCAGCTTGCCATCCTGACCCTGCTGCAATAACAGCATGGCCTTGCGTTCGTAGTCCACTGCCAGCCGTTTGCCCTCGTCGGCGTCTTTGCCCATGCGAATGGCCAGCGCCTTCACCTCTCCGAGGCTTTTCAAGCTCTCCTGGAGATCCTTTTTCAGGTCTCTGATTGCCTGATCACTCATCTTGATGGGATCTTCGAGCTTGTCGATCAGTGCATGTGCTTCAGCTTCACCCGATTTGAACAGACGTTGGAATATTCCAGCCACTTTGGTCTTCTCCTTTTACTTATTCAAGAACGCGAGCAATTCCTGTCCGTTCTCAGCCAGACCGAGACTGAGGGCGTTCAACGTGCTTTCCAGCTCGTTCAGATCCAGATTGTCGAGAGCCAGGGTATTGCGGTAGAGCAAGGTGTCACTCGTCTCGTTGAGGACGAAAGCCCCGAAAACCAGCTCCCGATTCATCTGCAGAATGCGCTCAAACACTCCGGCTCCAGGTTTCCCCTCGAATTTCAGGATCAACTGCTCGATGACCAGGACGGAATCCTCACAATCGATGACCAGGTTGCGGATCCCCCTGTCCTCATCATTGACGATGACGATCTCCTCCTCGGCAATCTCCTCGTCGATGCGGAACCCGAGTTCGAGGACGAACTCCTTGACCTTTTCGAAACTATCTGACATCTGCTTTTCTCCTAAAACGAACCCGTGCCCGCCTCGCCGCCACTGAGGTTTGCCTCCAGCGCGCGGTAGGCTTCGGTCAACTTGGCTGACAGCTCATTGGCGAGCTTGACCCTCTCCGGATCACCAGAGTGTAAATCCGGATGGTAGCGCTTCATCATTCGCTTCCAGGCTCGGCGCGCCGTGTTTAAATCCGAGCCTTGCGGGATCTCGAGGTTGGCGTAGTACTGGGCCAGCGGATTCTCTTCCTGGGCGAATACCTGGTCATGGTGCTGGGTGGCCTCATCTTCCGGGTCGCCCGTCAACGGCACCGAGCCCGGCCTCTCAGAAGCATATGCATCCTGCAGGCGAACACGCGCGACCTCGAATAATCGATTGAGAATACCTGCCACGAGAGCGAGCCAACCATTCGCCAGACCGGTCATGGGGCTCTTGCGAGCACCGTCCGGCGGCACGATTTACGAGGAGAGATTACCCAATCCGCACCCATCAATATAGCCGGACCTCCAGAGTCCGTCCAGAAGTGAGGCGGCCATTCCCCTTGACTGACGATGCTATTGCATTGATCGTTCCCGACCACCTTCCAACCCAAGGCCTCTGACGTGATCACGCTACAAGAAGACGAGTTTCTGCAACTGGCTCAGAAGGTGATGAGCCTGCCGACTGCCCCGTTCTGCGAGGATCTGGTATCGCGGTTTGTCAAGGATTTCGCGGCTCAACTGCCGACTCTGAGTCTGCACGAAGATTCCGTAGGTAATCTCCTGTTGGTGCATGAAGGCACCGCAACCAGGCGAGGCGGACCCCACCTGGTTGCCACCGCGCACATGGATCACCCTGGATTGGTGTTTCAGGAACGCCTCTCTGAGCGCGATTTCCTGTTTTTTAAAAAGGGTGGTGTTCCGATGCGGTTCGCGAAAGAGGCGAAGGTCGCCATCTACAGCACTCACCACTCCCCGTCACAACCACCGGTCGGGGGCAGGATCACGGCCGTCATCGATGAAAGCGCTGCTGACAGCGGGTCGTCCCCTGCTGAATCCGGTTTCAGCGTACGGGTAGCCCGCTCAGATGGCGATACGATACAGTCTGGCAGCTTTGCCATGTGGAATCTGGTCGCGTTCGAAAAGCGCAAACGCCGGATCAGGGGTCGCGCGTGTGACGACCTGGCGGGCGTGGCATGCGGACTGCACTACCTGCTCTGCCTGAGCAGGGCGAACGAACCGGTCCGCGCCGGCTTACTCCTGACGCGAGCCGAGGAGATCGGCTTCGGCGGCATGGCCGCGGCCGTCGGTGACCTGGACAGGGAAAATGTCTACGTGAACATCGAGTGCTCGAACGCCGCTCCGGCAGGAGCCGTGCCCGGCGACGGGCCGATCATACGCGTTGGCGATCGATTGTCGATCTTCGATCCGGAAGTGACGGCGGGAATGAGTTATGTGGCAGCGAGTCTCGACAGGGACTTCCGCTTCCAACGCAAGTTGATGGATGGCGGTGCCTGTGAGGCCAGCATGCTGATGCAGGCCGGTTTCCGCACCGGTGCGCTCGCCCTGCCACTGGAGAATTATCACAACAACGGCAAGAAGGGGTTGCGGCCGGAGCGCATCCACCTGGACGACGCTCTGGGACTTGTCAAGCTGTTGGTCGCATTCGCGACCAACCATGACGGCATCGACGCGCTCTTGAAGTCGGCCACCCAACATCTCAAGACGGCCCTGGATCGAGGCCAGCCACAACATGCCGCCAGGTTGCGAGAGACCATGAACGTCCCGCGGGCTGCTGACCCGAAGGAAGGTGACGATGGAAACGGTTGATCTCGGACTGACAGGGTTGCGGGTATCGCCCCTCTGCTTTGGAACCGGAACACAGGGCTGGAACCATCGATCCAACCAGGGTGATCTGGGCCATGAGCGCCTGGCCTACCTGCTGCGCTTCGCGTATGACCACGGTGTGACATTCTGGGACACGGCCGACCAGTACGGCACGCACCCCCATGTTGCCCTGGCGCTACGCGAAGTGGAACGAGAGTCGGTGACGATAGCGACCAAAACCACCACTCGCGACGCGGATGGGGTACGAGCTGACGTCGAGCGTTTTCTACGCGAGCTCGACACCGACTACATCGATATCATCCTGCTGCACTGTCTCACTGATTCCGACTGGCCGCAGGAGATGTCCGGAGTCATGGACGTCCTCAGCGATTTCAAGTCACGCGAAATCGTTCGAGCTGTTGGTTGTTCATGCCATGATTTCGGTGCCTTGCAGACTGCTTCCCAAACGTCATGGGTCGACGTCAACCTGGTACGCCTGAATCATGCCGGTCACAGCATGTGCGCGCAACCAGCTGAGGTGATTCCAGTGATCGGGCGCATGGTAGCGGCCGGCATGGGCGTGTACGGCATGAAGGTAGTTGGGGGTGGCAGCGAACTCACCGGTAACCCCGAAACAGCCGTGCGCTACGTACTGGGTCAGTCTGGTGTCCACTCCATCGTGATGGGCATGATGAACGAGGACGAGATCATCCAAAACTGCGGTCTCGTCGGCCAACTCAAGGCCGTCTGACGCCACCGCAGATCAGTGCATACCCATGGCACCTAGATTCTTCAAACTGATGCCAAGACTCTCCATGGGCCCTCGCTGACAGATATCCTGCTCGATCAAATACCATTCGATATTCGCCTCTTTGCAAGCCTGGAGAATCTCAGGCCACTCGAGATTCCCCTCCCCTACTTCGGCGAATAGCTGCTCGCTGCCGTTCATGGCCATGTCCTTGAGGTGGACGACGTACATACGATCCTTCAGCCTCCGCAGCCAGGAGGCGGGATTGCCTCCACCATGCTGGATCCAATAGACATCGACCTCGAAGGAGAACACCTCCGGATCACTCTCCTCGGCGAGAATCTGCAAACCCGGCCTGTTGCCGAAGCGCTCCATCTCAAAGCTGTGGTTATGGTAGTTGAAGGTCAGTCCGGCGTCGATGAGCGGACGCGCCGTGCGTGACGCCTCGGCGGCAAAGCGAGCCATGTCCCCACGATAATCAGCGGGCATGCTGCCGATTCCGACATGAGTGCAGTCCCATATTCCATGCTCATCGATGACTTTTTGCGGCGACTCACGGATGTCGTCATAGCGAATGTGGGTAGCCACGATCCGCAACCCCTCGCCGTCGCAGATGGTACGGAGCTCGAGCGGATCGATCGGCCCCAGAGCCGAAACCTGCACGGCCTCATACCCCAGTTGCGCCAATTCCTTGAGCGTCACGCGAATCTCATCCGGTGTCTTCAGTGAATCCCGGAGCGTGAACAACTGAGCGCCTATTGTTGATGCCATGAGAATGCCTTTCGCGGATCGAGACACTTGTGAGTGGAGGGCCGTGCCGTCCACGGTCGTCAATTCTTCAACGCGAGGAAACGGACCTGGGCCGCACAAAGCCGGGCAACACTATGATGGCCATCGACATCGCTATCATGGCAAAACTGGACATCGACGCGACGGCTACCGGAGCTCCTGCGAGGGTAGCTATACTGCCCGCCTGGATTTTACCAAAGGGGCCCATACCGATAGCACATACCAGAGTACCCATGACTCGATTGCGGATGTGGTCGGGCGCCTCCATTAATAGGATCGTGCTCTGCATGCTACTGAAGCCGGCTTGACCGAGCCCGACAACCAGCAACATGAGTACGGCGAGGGCAAAGTGCTCGCAGCCGGCGAAACCCACGAGGCCGACACAGCACAGGAGAGATCCACCGGTGAAAATTCGCACCCGGCGAGGATCGTGACGGAAGCGAGTCACCAGGAGCAGTCCGAGGAACGACCCAAGGCCGCTCGAGCAGGCCAACAGTCCCAGCCCTACCGGTCCGCTGCCGAGGACGTCTCGCGCGAACACTGGTAGCAGTGACTGATAGGGGAAGGCCCACACATTCATGATGACAGTCACTGCCATGATTCCGAGAATGACGCGTTGGCCACGCACATAGCGAAGCCCGTCGACGACGCGGCTGAGAGAACGTGCTATGCCGGGAGGAACATCTGGAGATCTGGCATCGGACTTGATTCCCATCAGGAGCAGCGCTGAGAGCATGGCCATCGATACCAGAATCACCAGGGCACCGCCGACTCCCAGGACGGCCAGCGCCACCCCGCCCAGCAGCGGACCCGAGACCCGCGCGAAAGCTTGCACGCCGTTGCCGAGGAGCATGCCGTCGACGACCCGGCTCTTGCCAACCAGATCCGGGATGAAGGCCCTCCGGTTAGGCCAGTCCAGTCCCCAGACGATACCGCCGACGGCTGCTGCCGCCGCCAGATGCCAGTATTCGAGTGCATCGCTCCAATACAGCACGGCAATTGCCATCAGCGCCAGTGCGTTGAGCGTCTGCAGGGCAAGAATGACTCTCCGGCGCTGAAAACGGTCCGTCAACACCGGTCCGAACAACCCCGCGAAGGGGACCGGTATGGCACGGCAGAAGTCGACCATGGCGACCCAGAAGGGAGAATCGGTCATGTCCAGTACGAGCCAGCCGACGACCAGCCCCTCCATCCACAGCCCCTGGAACATGAGCCCATCGCAGATCCACAAACGACGAAAGTCAGCGATGCGCAGCAATGAGCCGAGACCGGTTGAAGTGTTAGTCGATTCGCTCACGCACCAGGCCTATCTGTGATTTGCTCATCGACCTCGGACTCGAGTATATTGGCCGCCGCTTCTCGATCTTCTGGCTCAAACTCAACTCCCCGGGAATAGATACCATGTCTGCACGCGATAGACTGAGCGAACTCGGATTGAGCATGCCTGAACCCCCTCAACCGGCTGGTGCATACACCCGCGCGGTGCGTGTTGAAGGCCTCATCTTTGTCGCGGGACAATTGCCGCTTCGAGACGGCGTGATCGCCTACACCGGGAAGATCGGAGCTGATCTGTCAGTTGACGAAGGGTATGCTGCCAGCCAGTTGTGCGCCCTCAATGCACTCAGCGTAATAGAGGCTGAGATCGGTTCGCTCGATCAGATCAAGCAGATCGTGCGTATGAGCGGGTTTGTGTGCTCGGCAGCCGGTTTTACGGATCAAGCCAAGGTCGTCAACGGAGCTTCCGACCTGATGAAGGAGGTGTTGGGTGATCGAGGCGTGCACGCGCGTTTGGCCGTTGGTGTCAGCGAATTACCGCTGGCTGCCGCGGTCGAACTGGAGGTCATCGCTCAGGCTTAGACTCTGTTGAGAGCGGTTCAAGCCCAGAGACTGGGCTTCCCAAACCTACGATGCAGCCTTGGGATCAGGTGTGGAGATTGCTTCGGGCTCTTTGCCGTTGGCCTTGGATTCCTTGCCATTTAGAATCGCCCGCAGCTCATCCCCATCCATTACTTCACTCTCCAGCAATAGCTCGACCACCCGGTCGACTGCTTGGCGATGGTCGCGCAGGATCTGTGTGGCTTTGCCGTAGCAATCGTCGACGATGCGGGCAACCTCAGCATCGATCTTGCGAGCGGTCTCCTCGCTGTAGGCGCGTTCGCCCGGTACCATGTTGAGGAAGGGATTGCGCCGGTCCTCGGCGTGGGCCACCAGTCCGAGGTCATCACTCATCCCGTACTCTTTGACCATCGCCTCTGCGATGGCAGTAACCGTTTGCAAATCAGTGGTCACGCCCGTCCAGGCCTCCCCGAAAAAGACTTCCTCAGCTGCCCGGCCCCCAAGAGCCATCGTGATCGTGGCGAGCAGCTCTTCTTTGCTCTGAGTATACCGATCCTCGGTGGGCATGTTGAGGACGTACCCCAGGGCTGAGCCCCGGGACACGATCGAGATTTTCTGGATCGGATTGGCATGAAGGCTGAGCTCACCGACTACCGCATGGCCGGCTTCATGGTAAGCGGTCACCCGGCGCTCCTTCTCCGTGATGACCCGGCTCTTGCGCTCCAACCCGGCGACGCTGCGTTCGATCGCTTCCTCGAACTCCGGCATGGTTATGACCTTTTTGTTGCGCCTCGCTGCCAGTAATGCCGCTTCGTTCACGACATTGGCAAGATCAGCGCCTGCCAGACCGGGCGTTCGCATGGCCAGCTTCGGCAGATCAACATCATCTCCAAGCTTTACCGTTTTGGCGTGGATCTTCAGGATCGCTTCACGCCCTTTGACGTCCGGGCGCTCGACGCCCACTCGACGATCGAAGCGACCCGGCCGCAGCAGAGCAGGATCGAGAATCTCGGGACGATTCGTCGCCGCCATCAGAATCACGCCGTCATTGGTCTCGAACCCATCGAGCTCCGTCAGCAACTGGTTGAGGGTTTGCTCACGTTCATCGTGGCCGCCGGGATAACCACCGCCGCGTGCCTTGCCAAGGGCATCGAGTTCGTCGATAAAAACGATGGCCGGTGCGTGCTTCTTGGCCTGGTCGAACAGATCGCGAACCCTGGCTGCCCCCACTCCGACGAACATCTCAACGAAATCCGAACCACTGATCGAAAAGAACGGCACCTCTGCCTCTCCGGCTACTGCTTTGGCCAGCAGCGTCTTGCCGGTTCCCGGTGGGCCCACCAGCAGGACACCGCGAGGAATACGACCACCGAGTGCTTGGAAGCGCTCTGGAGTCTTGAGGAATTCAACAACCTCCTGCAGTTCCTCCTTCGCCTCGTCGATACCGGCGACGTCATCGAAGGTGATCCCGGTGCCCTTTTCCATGTACACCTTGGCTTTGCTCTTGCCTATAGACATGAGTCCGCCGGACCCCCCACCCAGACGCCGCGCCATAAACATCCAGAACACGCCAAAAATCAGTAGTATGGGGACCCACGACAGCAAAGAGTTGAACCAGGGGTTGGCCGGCTTTCCGGAGACCTCGACTCCATGCTCCAGCAGCAGGTCGACGAGCCCGGCATCGTCAATGGGAGTAACTGTGAACGAGCGCTCTTCTCCATCGTTATCGAGGTAGGTGCCGCTTATCAGATCGGTTCCTATGTAGCACTCGCTGACCTGTCCCTCAGTGACCATCCGACGGAAATCACTATAGGAAAGACTCTCGATCTGGCTTTCGAAATACTGCTGCATCAGCAACAGCATCAGGACCGTAAGAACGGCGTAGGCGATCGAGAGTTGGGCTTTGCGATCGAGTTTCAAGTCGAATGCTCTCTTGCGATGGCGGGGAACGCTGGCGGGCCTGCAACCAGTCGTTGGATTTGTACAATTGGATTGGAGTACGCGCTCCGGTCGAATGCCGGCGCGAATGCTTTAACGAACTGAAGGCAAATCAGTTAGGGCCACCGTTAGGGAAGATAATGCGGCGCCAAGGGTGGGTCAAGAACTGGAAGGACTCCAATAGCCCTACAATCGCCGGCTATCCTGCTTGTCTAGTCTACAACGCTACAGCTCCTTGCTCTGCTCTTGTGGAAGCATTGCCGACGCCTCCAGAGCACCCAGGAGATCTGCGATGAGAGCCCCGCATGGAGGTTTGGCTGTCGCCACATAGCCGCACTCGAGAAAGGTGCGCGCAAGATCGCTGTGGTCTGGCTCTGTCGATTGGTTCGATTCGCAGCTCATTAAATGTGTACCCGTTTGCCGTTGTTATCCTATCGGCATTACGGCCTGGTCTCCACACTCTTCTCTGCCACATAAAACCGCTCGCCATCCTCGAAAAGCCCTCTCCAGCCCCAGTTGCGCGTCGATTCGATGCGTCCACGCGTGTTGAAGTAGACCAATTCAAAGCCGGATTCGCGCAACAGCCGGATGAGGACGGATGGAGGCAACACCTGCAGGTACCTGGCCTCTTCCCACTCATCGTCTACGAAGCGCTCGCCGATCTCGCGTTCCCGGACCGGGACACCCAGAACCCTGCCTGCCAGAAAACGCAGTAAGGCCTTGAGTCTCATTGGGGCGAAGCGGTTAAATGCGAACGGCGAATGGGAACAGAAGATGAACCGACCCCGGGGCTTGAGAACGCGATGAATCTGCTCAAAGACGCGCCGTTTACCCGAACTGCCCGGAATCAGCTCGATTCCGTTGTAGGAAAACAGGGCAGCGTCAAAATGAGCATCGGGAAAATCGAGGGCCATGGCATCCATGACGGAGAACTCGACCTCCAGTCCGGCCTCGGTGGCCTGTTCGCGCGCGGCTTCGACCATCGCATCGCTCAGATCGACGCCGACCACTTTCAACCCCATCTCGGCCAGCGGAATCGTAGTTCGCCCTGCGCCACACCCCAGGTCGAGGACGGTAGCCTCTTCGGCCACGAAATCGAGGAATAGATTCTCTTCCGCCGGCCACAGACCGACGTGAATGTATCGGGAAACAATATCGGGATCTTCGTAGGCCTCGAGAACGATCTTCTTGATGGCGTCTTCGCGACGGACGTCGGGTGCAGGTGCCATCAGCCCGTATCGATTCTATGGTCGCACTGCGGTCGCGCTGTGCTCAGGCCAGCAACCCTGGCGTCTCCAGCACTTCCTTGAGCCGTTGCAGGAAACGAGCGCAGGAAGCACCGTCAACTGCTCGATGATCGCCAGCCAGGTCAACTGACATGCAGGGACGGCTCGCAAGGGCACCGTTGTCGAGCGCTACGACCCTATTTTCGATAGCGCCGACGGCGAGGATGGCTACCTGCGGAGGATTGATGATGGCGGTGAATCTGGAAACGCCAAACATGCCCAGATTCGAAATCGTGAAACCTCCACCCACCATCTCATCGGGCCCCAGCGCTCCCCTGCGAGTGCGGTCCACCAAGGTCGCCGAATCAACGGCGATTCCCTCGACGGATTTCTGGGCCACGTCGCGCAGGACCGGTACCATGAGCCCGGAAGGCGTGTCAGTGGCGATACCGATATCGACCTGGCTCAACTGGTGAATCTTGCCGTTGACGAAGTGACTGTTGAAACGCGGGAATTCGCTCAAGACTCTAGCGCTCGCTTTCACGATCAAGTCGTTGAACGAGACCTTTTTGCCCTCGAGCGCGTAGCCCTGGCGAAACTGTTGCATCCAGACTGCCGAAATTTCCATCCACACATGGATGTGCGGGACCTGCTGATAGCTCGCGGTCAGACGTTCGGCAGCCACCTGCTGCGGACGAGTCAACTCTACTTCAATTCCGGCGCCTGCCGGAACCGGTGCCGTGATAACTGGTGCACTCACGGTGGCTGCTGACGGTGCGGCGACCGGGGCCAAACCACCGGTCAGGACATCCGCACTGACGATCCTGCCTCCGGGACCGGTGCCGGCAATCATCGCCAGGTCAATGCCACGCTCAGCCGCTATCCTGCGCGCCTTTGGCGAGGCCCGATGTGGACGCCCATCCGCAGCAGCAGCAACAACAGCAGCCGGTGTCACCGTTACGGGTGCCGGAGCTGCCGGACCGGGCGCAGGAGGAGGAGCAGGTGGCGCTGCAATGGTCGGCTCGGGTGCGGGCGCCGCTCCAGAGCCGGCGTTCAGCAAGTCGGTGATATCCTCATCGGGACTACCGATAACCCCTACCAGCGTGGCGACCGGTACTTCGGTTCCTGCTTCCACGACGATCTTTCGCAAAACGCCCGAGACTTGTGCCTCCACCTCCATCGTAACCTTGTCCGTGACCACTTCGATCAACGGCTCTCCCTTTTTTACCTGGTCCCCCTCCGCGGCCAACCAGGAACCTATCGTACCCTGTTCCATGGTCAGTCCGAGCTTGGGCATCACCACTTCAGTCGCCATTCTCTAACAATCCTCTCTCTTCACTTCGGGCACAGTGCCTTCCCCCCGAAGCTGGTCATCGATTCTTGCGCCACACGGTGCTCTTGGCGCTTTGCTATTTCCCGGGCAACCCTTCTGCTGGAGCGCCCGTGGAATCGTCGGATGGTGTGCCAGACTTGGCGCTCTTCAGGGCTGGAGTGCCTCCCTTTTGAGCGAACTTTCGATAGGCCACACTTCCCCAGATTATCACCAGACCGATGATCGAAACGATCATGATCGTGCGATCGGGTTCTATCATCTCTTGCATGCAGATAACTCCTGTCTCATCTCTCTCACGCAGACTCTTCTTTGAGGGCGGCCTCGAGTGCTTCAACAACCTCGGCAATCCGCAATGCCCGCATGTCCCTGGTGGCGACTACTTTTACCAGCGGGTTTCGGGTGGATATCCAGCGTCGTGGATTGTCATCAATGATCCCGACGGCAGGGATGTGCAAGGAGATCGCCAGGTGAAGCAGATCGGTGTTGCACGAGATCAGAGCTCGGCATCCTTCGAGAAGAGCCGCGACAGCAGCTAGATCCTGTTGGTCGAAGGCAAGTATCCGATTCCCGTACGTCCTTTTAAGATAGTTGACCTGCTTTTTCTCCGCGAGCGAAAAGAAAACGACGGCGCGTCCGCGACGCTCGATAACCCTGCCGACCACGTCTTCCATCTGCCGACTGGACATGCCATGCCGCTCACCCTTCCCAAGATCAACCGCGACGACCTGGCGGCCGGCAAATTCCCCATCCAGATAGCGGTCCCGGACCTGCTGCGCTTTCTCCGCAGAAATCGTCCAGCGCACCTCATCGCCGCCAGGTATACCCAGCAATCGAAGCAGACCCGCGTACTGATCCACTTCGTAGGTGTCGGACGACGTGCGCACAAGTTCGATGTTGAAGGGCTGTGCCGTGTTGTCATCTCGTTTGAACCCAACCCGCAGGCGGGCACCACTCGCTCCACACACCTGGGCCAGACGAAAGCTGCAGTCGGTCCCAAGGCACAGCGCCAGGTCAAATTGCTCGCGCCTCAGCCGATCCACGGTCCCGGAAAAAGCGTTGCGCCAGGTCGGTTGCCTCAAATCGCCGGAGATGACTTCGTCCACGAAAGGTATGTAGCGTGCAACCCCGGCCATGCGCTGATCGGAGAACAGACTTATGGAGGAACTCTCATACTTTTGGCGCACCGCTTTGTACACAGGCGCGCCAAGGAACAGTCCCCCTACCCTGTCGCTGGGAAGAATCAAGATCTTACGGACCCGGTGCAATTCGCCAAATACGTCGAAAACCTTCGACGGGCCGTCGCCGGCCCCGGCGAGGCGTTTTACCGCCAGGCGCTCGAGTAGCGAGCCCTTGGTCCAAGAGGTGCTATTCATCGAGTATTGCGCAGAGAGGAGGAGAGAGATTCATCCCGCCCATCCCCCATCCCAGCATTCGTGGGCGGGTTGGGGACGAAATTGCTCATCAGCTGGAGACAGCCACCTACCAGAACTTGGCTTCGGCCTTGGCCACCTGCGACAGCTTGCGAGCCTGGCGGGCAGTTAGCCGGTGCAAACGGTCGGGTACATGCAAACCGCTCATCAGCACATTGTAGAGGTCAGTCGAGGACGAGGCCTTCGGCGCGTGCAACAGGATCGGCTTGCGACGTTCACACGCATCAAGAATCTTGTCGTCGTTGCGCACATACCCGACGTACTCCAGGCGGATAGACAGATAGTCTTCAACCAGGCTGACGAATCGGTGCGCTTCCTCAATGTGCCTGCGGTTGCGCACCCGGTTCATGATCAACTTGGGACGGTAGGCCTGCAACAGGTCGTACGCCTCCGTCGCTGACAGGGCATCGACGGCGGCCAACCGCTTGATGAGATCAGAGACCCGCCCGGATTTGCGGCCGTCCTTGCGAGCGAAGGCGGTGATCTCATTCGTGATCTCTTCATTCTTGTTGAAATGCCGGCGCAGCTTCCGGTAGACGCTGTTCTTGATGAATCCGTACGCATCCACCCGTGCATGGGGTTCAGGCGTCGAGACGATGATACCGTTCTCTGATAGCGTGAAGAAATCGAGGGTGTTGTAGGAAGATCCAGCGCCGAGATCGATCAGCACATAATCTGCGTCCAGGGTGCGAATGTGGCGCATCAGCTTGGCTTTGGCGGAGTAAGAGAGGTTGGCCATCCCCACCAACTCATTACCACCACAGGCAATACGCAGGTTTTCATTGGGAGTCGGCAGCAGGACTTCGTTCAGCGAGGCGACCTCTTTCGAGAGAAAACTGCTGAGGCTGCGGGCGGGTGCGATCTGGTCGAAAAACAAGTGCAAGTCGGCCCCGCCCAAATCACCATCCACCAGGATAACTTTGTATCCCAACATGGAAAGACCGACGCCGATGTTGGCGGTGAGGGTCGACTTTCCGGTCCCGCCTTTCCCACCTGCAACAGGCCAGATGATGGTCTCCGGAGCTTGGCTGTCGAGGACGATGACGTCAGAAACAGACGTGTTCTGAAATTTGGGCTGCGCAGTCATTTCCGTTTCCCGCCGTGGCCGGCCTCGTCCAACTAACCCTACCTTGCTGTTATGCAAGGACTTAGTATAGTCTTGGGAAGCTGGCACTGTCAAGGATTATGGACAGCTTGGAGGATACAGCCTTCTGCATACACTGTGCAGTGCACGGTTTCGCATGTTCTTCACACGCCGTACCCTGCGCACTCCATCCACTCTATCGGCAGAATCCGTCGATAGATTTGGACTAGCTTTCTGAATATGGTGAGATTTCCGACTTGAAAACCCAGCTGAAATGATAACCCCTTCGAATAGCTAACCTCAACACATTCTGCCACAACGAATTATGGACACCCCTGCCGACGAACTTACCCGCGACTTCACGGCAACGACCTTCGTCGTCGACGGCGACAGGACCCTGCTGTTGTGGCACAAGAAAATGCAGGCCTGGCTGCCTCCCGGGGGACATATCGATCCGCACGAGCTGCCCGATGATGCCGCTGCACGTGAGGTTCGAGAGGAAACCGGTCTCGAGGTCGACCTGGAAGGACATTCGGGTATGTGGGGAGATGTCCGCGTACTTCATCAACCGCACTGCATCCTTCTCGAGGACATATCGCCCAAACATCAACACATCGACCTCGTCTACTTTGCGCGCTGCAAGTCGCCCCACTCCGGAGTTCGCATCGCCGAGGCAGAAGCAACCGACTACCGTTGGTTTCGAGCTGGTGACTTGGAGACCGACGAGATCGCCGAGGACATCAGAATCCTGGGAAAACGGGCCATAGCCGAAATCAACTCGTATGGGTAAGACCGCCCTTATTTATCATCCAGTTTCTCTCGAACATGATTCCGGTCCGTCGCACCCCGAATGCCCCGAGCGTCTGGTTTCCATTCTCAACGCGGTCGAATCAGGACCCAGCCACGACGGACTCGTGGCCTTGACTCCTAAGGCAGCACAAGAACGTGACCTCACCACCGTGCACAGTCCCCAGCACGTGGCTTCGGTCAAGTCATGGTCGGGTGCTGGCCAGCCCATCGCCATCACCGCGGATACCATGGTCTCACCGAGGACCTTCGAGGCTGCCATACACGCCACAGGAGGGACGCTACTGGCGGTTGACGAAGTCATGACTGGCCGGGTTGCCCACGCGTTCTGCGTCCACCGTCCGCCTGGACATCACGCCGAGTACGAACAGTGCATGGGGTTTTGCTACTTCAACCACGTGGCCATCGCAGCCCGTCATCTGCAGCAGCGACACGGGTTGGAACGCGTCGCCATCATCGACTGGGATGTCCACCACGGCAACGGGACACAGCACTGCTTCGAGGAGGACCCGAGCGTGTTCTTCTTCAGCGTCCACGAACACCCCCTCTACCCCGGCACCGGATTGCGGGAGGAGCGAGGCATCGGGACTGGACAGGGGCAGACACTGAATGTCCCGGTACCTTCCGGGTACGGCGATGCCGATTACGAGCAGGTTTTTGTCCGTGAACTACGGCCGGCTATCGAGGCCTTCGGTCCGGAGTTCATCCTGATATCAGCCGGATTCGATGCCCATGCACGGGATCCACTCAGCAGCATCCGCTTGAGTGAGCAGGGCTTCGAACGAATGACGGAGATCGTCGTGCAGCTTGCGCGGGAGCACTGTCAGGGACGCCTGGTTTCTGTCCTGGAGGGCGGGTACGACCATCAGGCGACAGCCGCCGCCGCCGCGACGCACCTGAACACCCTTCTGGGCTGACCCGCTAGTGCTCTGTTAAAGAGTGGGCATTGAGTTTTGGACTTTGGCCAGCTTGGCGTTGTCGGTGTTCTTGTTTCGCCACCTCAGGTACTCCTGCATGCGCTGGCCGACTTCTCGATGATCGTTGGGATCGCTGTTTTTAATGACGAAATAATGGGCTGCGGTGAGGTGACATTCGAGCCGATTCATCCATGACGCGTTGGTGGCGGTGAAGACTGGAGAGACTTGGTTTCGTTGGCACCACTGCAGGATCGGCGGTGTCTTGTGCGTCGACAGATTATCCATGACGACATAGATCCGCTCCGCCGTGCGATAGCGGAGCCGAATGGTCTTGAGGAAATCGAGTACGACCGACGCGTGTTTCTTGGGTTTGTGATGCATCCACAGGATGTCCTCATGGACGTTATAGGCTCCGAAGAAATAGCTGACGCCGCCGTGGCGGCTATAGGTTGCCCGATGCCGGACCGGGCGCTTGTGTGGGGCCCAGGAAGCACCGGCATGCGGCTTGATCTGGACTGGTCCCAGTTCGTCGAAACAGACTACGACCGTGTCTTTCGGCGCCCGCTTGTAGAGTCGGTTGATGCGTTTTTTTTAGAGACAAACTCCGGGTCCTTTGATTCTTTCCAGGTGCGCGTCCGTTGATAGGTAACCTTATGTTGATCCAGGATTTTTCCGATGGTCACATGCGAAACCTCGGGAATCATCTGCCGTCCCACCAGGCAGTCGGTCAGCTTGCGCAACGACCACTGGTTGAACGGCTGGCCGAATGCACGGGGGGGCATCGTGGCAATTTCCACCACCACGGATTCGTCCTCCGGCGTCAACTTCGAAGGACGCCCCGGACGTGCCCGAGTGCGCAAAACCGTCAATCCCCCTTCGTTGTACTGGCGGATCAACTGGCGAACGTACTCCTCATGCAGATGCAGTGTATCCGAGATCTCCTGGACGCGCATGCCCTGGGCGCTGAACGAGATCAACTGCCCACGGCGCATCTGCACGGCGTTGCGAGGCCGTTTCAGCCACCGTCCCAGTTCCTTAGACTCCGCCGCGTTCGGCGAACGAGCATGGAGACACATAGCATCACCCTCCTGACGGATTCACCATATGTATCCATGATACCACGACTTACGACAAAGTACAAGCTCGATTTCTTAACAGAGCACTAGCGGCGTTCCGGCTTTTGCAGGATGTGAATGTCGACCTCGTGATCGAGCGCTTTCCAGGTGACGGGAAGCGTGGTGAGGTCATGGGAGAAGCCCTGTTCACGAAGAACGGCAATCAGGGGCTTTGCTGCGGGACGTCTTGGGTCACCCAGGTAGAGGTAGCCACCGGGAAGCAGCAGCTTGCGTATGACCCTCATCAGATAAGGGTGATTGCGCGTCTCGTAGGCGATATCCGCCCCGACCATACAGTCAGTTTCGCGACCTACAGGATGGCTCCAATCCAAATAGGACACCCGGTGGAGGGTCGAAATCCCATTCTCGAGTGCGTTATGGGAAGCAAAAACCAGTGCATCCTCGACGAAATCGGTTGCCTCCACCCGTCGCCCAAGCTGGGCAAGCGCGATACCGACCAGACCCAGACCACAGCCCAGCTCCTTGACTATGTGTCTGGGTTCCGGAGTTTCATTCTCGATGAAGTAGCGTGACAAGCCCAGTGATGCGGGCCATATCTCAGCCCAGTAGGGAAATCGGGGCCGTCGCAGGGGCTGAGATCGCTCCTGCTCTATCAGTCGATCAAGGAGGGCGTAGGCGTCCTCGGTCCCAAGTATTCTCGCCTGCCTGCTCTCTGCCTGTGACAACTCAACACAGGTCTCCTGTGTCTCGTACTTGCAAAGGGTCTTTCTTATCTGTTCGTCGGAATAACGCTTCAAGCCATCATATCCAGATCTTATTCGTCAAGCTCTCCCCAGCCACCGCCACCTCCTCGCCGTGTACCCTCACGACCGTGGTGCATGCGGCGAAAACCTCTGACCATGTCGCGGAGGTCACCCCTGAAGCGTTCCTCGAAAACCATCAGACGAGCGCGTTGCCGCGCATTCAGGCGCTTCTTCAGTCCGTCACGAAACGCCTTGTTCAGCTCGAACATTTGCTTGTCGATCGCCTGAATCATCCCGATCTGCTTTTCAAGTTCGCCGTCTTCAGTACCCTCGGATTGTAGTAACTGGTGCAGTGCGCGCGTGGCCTTCCGCCGCTCATCACCAAGACCGCGTTTGTCACGCTGATTCTTGCTCCAGTAAGGAAACAATTCAGCCGCCTGTTGCTCCTCGATTTCGAGCTCGTCAATGATCCGCCACAGCTTGAGCATCTCGACGCGTTCCGCTGACATGCCCTGGCCGCCTGCGGCTACCGCGATGAGGATAATGCAAATGGATGTAAGTATCGTCGTACGCACAATCAACTCCTCTCAGTATTCCTCCAGCAGTGCCAGCAGATCCTCTTCGCCGATCAGCGACTCCATCTCGGAGAACAACTCCTGTTCAGAAGCGGTATCCAGCAGGTAATCATCGATCGCTCCCGCCAGCTCCTCCTCCTCCGCCCCGTCTACCTCATCCACATCGTCAACTGCGGATTCAGCAGCTTGTTCGAGCACCACCCCGGCCGGTGCCTGGTTACCAAAACCCGGCTCGGACACAGGCCCGAGAGCGACGAACAGAGCCAGCGCACCGACAACGGCGCCGCTGACAAAGCCACCACCCAGTGCCGGAGAAAACAGCTTCCTCCATACCCCATGCTGTCTGGCCGCGATCCTGCCCCTGACTTTGTGCACGAAGGCGCGGGCTTCGAAGGGTCCCATTTCCAGCGGCTGGCAGGCACTTCGCGCCAACTCCAGTGTTGACTCCAGCGACTCCAGCTCAGTCTTGCAGGCATCGCACGTTGTCAGGTGATCGCGCAGTCGCGAACTCGCCTCCTGAGTCAATGACTCGTCCAGCCAACTGATCAAGGCCTCACGGTCACAGTTCGATCTGGTGGATTTCATTTCTTTGACCCTACCCTTTCCAAAGCGAGATCCTCCAATGACGATTGCAGCTTGCGGACTGCGTGAAAATAACCTGCCCGAACCGCCCCCTCGGAGGACCCCACGACGCCGGCGATCTCTCGATGAGACAGCTCATCGTATTGACGCAGCACGAAAATAGCCCGCTGCTTCGGTGGCAGATCCGCGATGGCCTCCTCGATCTGATTCCGCAACTCGGCCTTGGTCAGGTCCTCCTCCTGGCTTGCACTGATAGAGAGCTGGGGGGCCGACGGTTCAGAGAGTCTTATGAAGGTACGTAACTTTCTCTTGCGCAACACATTAAGACCAATATTCAAGGTGATTTTATAGAGCCAGGTGTACAGGCCGGAGTCGCTGCGGAATCCCCGCAGTTTGTCGTAGGCCCGCACGAATGCATCCTGCGCAACATCACTGGCTTCCTCCGGATCTGCGACCAGCCGGCAGGCGAACTGGTAGATGCGATCCTGATAGCGGACCACGATGGCGTCGAAGGCTTCCTCGAATCCGGACTTGAAGAGCTCTACCAGTTCAGCGTCCGTCTGCTCGTTGTGTCGCGTCGGGGCTGCGATCGCAGTCTCCATCGAAATCCTGTGGTTCGGTAGTCGTCACGCGACGATCTGTGTCGCTGAGCGACATTCTGCGTCGCTTACCCCTTTAGACCACAGAATCGCAAAACCGTTTAATCAGAATCGGGTTGCTCAAGCGAGAGACGTTCCTTGACGTCAGCAATCGCCTCAACATTGTGGTCATACGTGTGGTTCGAGGGCTCGCTGTACCGGCCCTGAGGAAAAAACGGCTGCCTGTACAACGGATAAGCCTCGGTCCTCAGATGAGCCAGAGCCAGGTGCCCAAGTCGTTGTCGACGCTCGTGCCGGAGACCACCGACATCGATGGTGGTGACGACTATTTTCTCGCCGGGACCTGGGTCTGCCTGGGCCAGGATACGGCCCTCGTAGTCGACGATCATGCTGCCTCCCGGCCACGAGAATGGGGCGTAATTAGCCAGTGATGCGCCCTGATTGGCACCTACCACATAGGCAGTGTTTTCCATTGCCCGACAACGATTTACCATCGTCCACCAATCCATCGGCGGGGTTGCTCCCCAAGGATCCATGTAGGCGGAGACTCGGACCAGGATCTCCGCTCCGTTGGCGGTCAACTGACGCAGAGACTCTGGAAAGAGCCAGTCGTAGCATATCGCGGCGCCGATATTTCCTATCGGGGTTCTGGCTACCGGGAAGAGTTCGTCGTCGTACCCATCCAGATCATGGGGACTGGTGTGGACTTCCCAGGGGATCCATGGATTTACCTTCCGGTACTTGAACAGGATCCCCTCGGGTCCGATCAGGCAGGTTGTGTTGAAGACGTTCCCGGGCCAGCGAGGGTCCTCTTCCAGGAAACTGGCGGTCTGGATGTAGACACCGTGTTCCCTGGCCTTGGTCTCATACTTGGCCGTGTGCTCGTTGGGGATCGGCAGCGTCAACTTGGCCAGCAACCCCTTGGCTGTCGAGTAAATCGGTGCCGCGTGGCCGAACTCGGGGAAAACCAGGAGCTTGATCTCGTGAAAGGGAGCGTAGCCCTCCACGGCCATGTCGATCATCTCCAACATACGTGCCGTGTTGCCTGTAATCTCCGCGCGCTCTTTGGGATTGGCCTGATCGACCTGGCAGGCCGCAACACCGTAACGAAGTCCGGCAGCGGACCCGGTAGGCGAAGCGCTCATGATGACGACGCCCGCTTCTTCTTCGTCTTCCACTCCTTCTTGTCACCACGGCGAACGTCGATCAGTTCTGCCAGCACGCTGACGGCGATCTCCTCGGGATTGTCAGCCCCGATGTTGAAGCCGATCGGGGCATGCACCTGATCCAGGCGCTCGCGACCCCCGACTTCGGTCTCGATCCGTTTCCACATGATGACTTTCTTGCGTTCGCTACCCAGCATTCCGATGTATCGAGCCGGTCGCTGGACCGCCTCGCGAACGACGACCTCGTCCAGTTGATGCCCTCTGGATGCGGCGACGATGTAGGATTGATCGTCCAGTGGCAGGGTGTGGAAGAGCGCCGGGATGTCTTCGGCCACCAGACATTCATCCGCATCGGGATGTCGCTGGTTGTTGGCGAAAGCGGGACGGTCATCGACGACGATGACGTAGAAGCCGACATTCTTTGCCAACCGGGCGATCTGAGCTCCCACATGGCCGCCGCCGAAGATGTACAGCACCGGAGGAGGCACGAACGGCTCCAGGAACACCTCTACACCAGCAGCTTCATCACGCGCGGGAGCTAAGCCAATGCCGGCCGCCGTGTCCACATCAAGTTCGCCGGGGTCCAGGCGTACGACGGTGGCCTCTTCCTCAATCAACACGGCCTCAACTTGCGCGCGGACAATTTCATTCAATTGCGAGTTACCGAAGGACCCGACACTCGCACCGTCGCCGTAAAAGAGGACTCGAGCCCGGCTGCTGTCCCCAGGTTCGAGTTGGGCAAGGATCGTCGCCAGGACACAGGGCACTCTTTCTGCTTTGGCCTGCATGATCTTGGAGAACACTCTGCGCCCTGAACGGTCATCAATCTGCTCGGTGTAGATACGGACCGATCCACCGCAATTGAGTCCGCTCTCTCCCGCTTGCTCCTCCGTCATCGTGTATTCGGTGACATGCGGCTGACCACCACTCTCCAGCACTTCCCTGCCGCAGTTGATGATCTCGGCCTCGAGGCACCCCCCACCGATGGTGCCTACTACCTGGCCATCTTCGGCGACGAGCATCTTCGCTCTCTCGCTCATCGGGATCGAGCCGCTGCTGTCAACGAGTGAGGCCAACGCGTGACGGCCTTCGATGGCGGCGGCTTCCTTGATTACGTCTTCCATGATATGCTGTCGCTTATCTCCGTAGTGGATCCTGAAGGTCGATTAATCCCAGCGATACCGCGTTTCGTCGTATTCCTGTGGCGTATCGACATCGATCAGAATGCTTTCGTCCGGCACTTGAATCTGTTCCGTCTCATCGGGATGCGCCCCGGTCACCTGGTTCAGGCCGACGCTGTGCGGTAAACCCAGGATCTCGGTGCGGTAGTGTTTAGATAAGTAAATGGGATGACCCCGATGTCCATCGCAAACGGGAATCGCGATCCCTTTGCGCATGTGCTTGGCGCGTTCCAACACGAGTCCCAGGGTCTGTTCGCCCAACCCGGGTTGATCGCCCAGGCAAATGAGGTAGCCACGGGCCTCGCCCGCGGCCCTGATCCCACATTGGACGGAGGTGATCATGCCCTGCTTGTATCGTTCATTGACCACCAACTCCGCGCTGTAATCCTTCAGCAGCGGTGCGATATCATCGGCCCGGTGGCCGAGAACGACGATGACGCGATCGACTTGGGCCACAACGCGGCTGACGACCACGTCGATCATGGGCCGTTCATCGGTTCCGAAAGGCAGAAGCTGCTTCAGCCTTCCCCCCATTCGAGTCGACATTCCAGCCGCCAGAATCACGGCGGCGATATCGGGCGTCTGCGTCATGCGGAATTCATTGTAACCGGGTGTTCCGGGAGTGTCAACGAAAGCGACCTCCGGTAGTTAGTTGCTAAATCCTCGACCGGCGACCCAACCGCTCGACCAGGCCCACTGAAAATTATAGCCACCCAGGTCTCCGTGTACGTCGATCATCTCCCCGGTGAGATACAAGCCGGGAGCGACGTAGGATTCGAGGCTGTGCGGGTCTATCTCAGCGCTGTGAATACCTCCAATCGTGACTTCGGCGTACTCGAACGGTCGCGGACCGGTGACGACGACACGCCAATCGGTCAGTAGCTGCGCCAGCTGCCAGCGTTGGGCCTTGGATATGGCCTGCACACTCGTTTCCCGCTCAAAACCATTGCCAGCCAGAAGAGGTCGTGTCAGCTTGGTGGTCAACAAACCGGCGAAACTCAACTCGAGCGACCGATGTGGATTCCTCTCCCATCTGTTCTTCAACAACTCAGAGACCTCCTCCGCACGGCACCCCGGCATCAGATTTATCGAGAGCTCCACCGGGCCCTTGCACAGTTCATCAACCAGCGTTGCGCTCAGATTCAGAATGGTGAAACCGGAAACACCGTACTTCGCGAAGAGCAGATCATCCGTGTCGACGATGAGGCGCCCGGATGACAGCGGCGCCGAGACCTGAGCCCACACCTTGAGACCGTGCATGCGCTGCACTTGAAGATTATCGCTGTTGAGGGCAACCAGACCGGGATAGAGAGGCGTGCGAGTGTGCCCCATGCCCTCAACCAGCTGCATACCGCTGTCGTCCGCTCCCATCTTGGGAACACTGACACCACCACTGGCCATGATAACTCTGGCACCGCGCCAGCGCCGGCCATCAGCGCACCGCACCTCATAAGCATCACTGCGATCCAGCGTCTCAACTCGCGCCCCAATCGCAATCCGTCCACCGCGATGCAGTACCCGATCCTCGAGAACATCGACGACGGAGCGCGCCTGATCGGACACCGGGAACAGTCGCCCACGTTTTTCCTGCTTGGTGGCAATGCCGAGATCATCGAACAAGGCGAGCGTCTCCTTCACCGGTAGCTGCTCCAGCACGGTGCCGACGAAGCGTGGGTTGGCACCGTGAAAGTGTGACAGCTCGTCGCCATCGACGTTGGTGATATTGCAGCGGCCGTTTCCCGAGATCAGGATTTTCCTACCGAGCTGCTCATTGGCCTCGAGCAAGATCACGGACTGGCCCGCCTCTGCAGCGCTCAGGGCGGCCATCAACCCCGCCGCGCCGCCGCCGATGACGAGCGTGTCGAACTCCCTGTTCATGAACCAACCTCCTTGCCCCACAAGAAGATGCCTCGTGTGCAGAGGCTGTCAACGGAGTCGCTACCACCTTGACACTCATTGTCAGTTCCACTATCTTGGCCAGTTTGCCAGGACTCATTCGCAAAGGGGAAACAAGGATTCATGGCCATCCAAATGGATGAGCAAGTCGACGGTAATCTCGCCACTCGATTTCCCCAATCTTGCGTCGTCGATACTCTGGACACCTGGGAAGTCGACTTCAGAGACGGAACCACCGGAACCGTATTCCCCCCGGCTGAATACGAGGACACCGACGATCAGCCTCCAGCGTTGAACTTGACGGTGTCCGGCGCTGGCGATGTGGTCTTGCGACCGCTGGAGCCCATTCGTCTACCCACCGATACCAGCGCCACCCTGGTATGGATTTACGTAGGCACCCCTTTTGATCCTCAGCATCTGCCCGACCTGATATTGCTTTCCTCAGATGGGGAAGAGCATGTTCTCGGCTCGCTGGATTTCACCGGCTGGCACCTACTACAGGCTGGAGAGACTCTTCGCAAAGGCGAGCTGGCCGGACTCACGCTCCGCGGCATTCTCTGCCGAGAGGACCAGGAAATTCGGATTGGTGGCGTCGGTTTTCAGACCGGTACCTCTCTATCCTCGTTAGAGCCGGTCCCAGCGGCACCATCGCTGTATACCGAGCCACAATCCATGCTGCCCAAGGTCGAGGAGGAGCTTACCAACAGCATCGATCATGACGGGATCTCGTTCTTTTTCGAGGCCCGCTCGTTATCCGCCGTGGTCCGCTACGTGTACACCCCTATCGACGGCAACCTGTCCGACATAGAAGTCGAAGTCAACAACGCGGAGCCGATCAAGCTAGCCGAACATGGCGGGATCTCGATTGAAATGGGCGGTCAAATCTGGACGGCAGACGACGACACGGTGGAACGTCACCTGGTCTCTTGCGAGCAGGTCGGAGAGTGTGTGGAGGCTCGCTGGCAGTGGAAATACGAGGAGGAGCTCGCCGACTTCCTGTACCGTCTGCGCATCCAGGGCAAGACACTGATCGTGGAACTCGAAGGGGGCAACGGCAAAGCCGCCGGCGTCGATCTGGGGTATGTCTCCGGAGCTGTGCATCCACGCCTCATCCGAATCCCGTACTTCAACTTCGGAGAAGGACAGCCAGCTCTGTTGTGCACATCAGGCGTATTCGTGTCGAGTTTTTTGGATTGGTACGAGTCTTCTGCATCAGTCCTGCGCGGGCTTTCCGACGAAGAGACCCCGCAACTGAAGCTCAATGGGGGATGTCGATACGAGCCTGCCACTGACGGCAAGCGAGCCGCCTTCAAGGAGCGATGGATCCTGACCGTGTCCCGGCAGTTCGACGAGGTCCTTCCGACTCTTCCGACGCCGACCTCGATGCCAACGTGGGAAGGACTGCGCGAACTCGTCTGGTACAACCTCCCCGCGCTGCAACCGCAAGAGGAAGCCTACGTCGAGGCCTACGAGCGACTGTTGATGTGCAAACAACTCGGCATGGACTCGGTGCTGGTGAATCATCCTGCCGAGCTTTGGCATGACGGGGACGCCCACAGCGCGCTGGGCCTCCAGGGGGCCACCATGAAGGGTGGCAGCGATGCCCTGGACGAGTACCTGGAGGCGGTCGATGACCTCGGGTACAGTTATTCGGTGTACTCCGCCCTTACCGATGTCGCGCCGCTGGACCCCTCCTGGGATCCCGACCTCGTCGGCATCGACTCGAACGGATCCTGGACCAAAACGGGCCCGGGGCGTTATCTGCTGAAACCAACCGAGGCCGTGAAAACCGCCTCAGACTATGGTCAGATGCTGCGGTCGAGATACCCGCGGAGTGTTCCGTACGTCGGCACCCACGGGGCAGCGCCTCCCTGGGAGAGAGTTGATTTCGACGACCGCCTGGAACGCCCCGCTCGATATCGCGATACCCTGTTCGCCGAACAGTCCATGATGACCCAGATTGCACAGTCCAGCCCAGAGGGGGTGGTGGGTGACGGCGGCACACATTGGCTGTATCGCGGTTTGCTCTCTGGATACCTGGCCCGCATGGCAGGCCCAAGCCCGCATAAGCAACCCTTACTCGTTGATTTCGCTCTGCGTTTCCTGCACCCATTCGAGATTGACGCCGGAGTCGGTACCCCCTCCCAATTCTTTGGCTCTCAGATCCCTGCCGAGGAGATGCACAGTCGCAGTGCCTGGTTCGACCGCTACCTGGCTACGACCGTCGCCTACGGTCACGCCGCGTGCTTGCCCGACCAGAAGGAGTGGGGTCTTCCTGCCCTGGTGAAAACCTACTATCTGCTGCAGAAACTGCAGACACAATACCTCGGCGTCGAAGTAAAGTCGATCCTCTACCACCACGGCGGTAACTTGATCGAACCGACTGAAGCACTGGTGTCAGGAGCGTATGAAGACAGCCAGGTTCAAGTCGAATACACCAACGGGCTCAACATCCATGTCAATGGCAGTTGGGAGCAGGATTGGTCGGTCGAGCACGCCGGCACTACCTATCGATTGCCTCCCGCATCGTTTCTCGCCTACGACCCGGACGACTTTCTCGTGTTCTCAGCCGATGACGGCGACGGTCGCATCGATTACGCGCGCACAGACCAATATCTGTACTGCGACACGCGCGATCACACCCGAGCGGTAGGTGCCCTCAAACTGCAGGGAGCCGTCCTCCTGCGGGAGAAAAATTGGCGCATTGACGTCTACCCAGTGGAGTGCACGGAAGAGATCGAGATTGAGCCAGCCCTCCTCTGGCCCGGTCGCCGCATGCCGCCATTAAGGATTTTGGCCTCTCGTTCCGATGAAGAGGAAGAGGTGATCGCGAGCGGCATCACGGATCCGGTTATCTCCTTGAAGCCGGAAACCGACATCTACCGCTTCCGTATCACGTTGCCGGAGTGGATGGTAGAGCCCGGAAACTAACCGCGGCATTGGGCAAGGCCTTCGGCCCTGGTGAGGTGGGTGTCTCCATCCTGATTGATCGCGGTCCGCGGACTGAGAGACACATGGCTGATTCTGAAAACGACAATGGCCCCATCACCGACGACGATATATCCTCGCCGACAACAGGGGCATCGCCGCCAGCCGGCGTGAGGGCGAAGATCGTTGATCTCGCCCACCGGATTACTGAGCTCGTGGAAGGCAAGCACAATCCGGTACAGGACCTCGAACTCAGCCACCACATCGCGCATTCCACCAAACCCTACATCGATCGTCTGGTATCCCTGCGTCGGTTACTCAACCCCGTTGACCGAATAATCGACCGACGCGAGCAGATTCAGGGCTTGCAGCAGGAGTTGGCTCAGGATTTGGCCGAAGTCGAGGACCTGAGCGGTTCGATCTCCGATGTGGACCCTGGACTGATAAACCAGCTTCAAGGTGAGATCGCCGCCGTCAAGAAGGACCGCAAGCTTTACGTCAGCGACGAGGAGGACGACGACGAAGAGGAGGATGTCGCCGAGCCCATCTCGACAGGTGGAACGCAAGCCAAACTCATCGACCTGCCAGTCGCCGAGCGCATGCGACTCATACTGGGATCGCGCTTCGTCGACACGAACCGCCTGGGACAAGCTTTGGGACATCCTCTCGACGACGGGCAGCTCTCCGAGGCCTCGGAGAAACTCGAAAGCTTGTGGAAACTGTTGTTCGAGCGTCCCCAGTTACGTCCCCATGTGCGCGCCAATCGCGTTCGTGCTCTGCGCAAGGCATTCAAGGATTACGCCCTGCTCTACCGCTGTGCGCTTCTTCCCGGCTCGGATGGAAACGAAGCCGAGGCCTGCACGATCGAAGCGCTCAAGCACCGTTTTTCCAGCTCCTTCATGACGAGTTCAGAGAAGACGCTGTGGTACGCGCGCCTTCCCCTATTCCGGGATCCGATCGCCAGGTCGCACTGGTGCCTGGTGGATCGCCAATACCTCAACTGCACCTTCAAGAAACCCGGTATGCGACTGATGATGTACGCCCGCGCCAACGAACTGCCACCGGGATTCCTCAAACAGAAGTCGGCTCTTGAAGACGTCTACGACCGGGTCATTCTCAAGCACGCCCTCGAACAGGACGAATTCTTCGACAGCTGCAACAGCATCACCCGCACGACCTACCACAACGACGGAGACCGATCGAAGAAGCAGGTCTACGTCTATATCAAGGATGGTATTATCCGCATTTCCGGAAAACACGGTGTACCTCATTGGCGACCGGGAAAGGCACGGTGGCCGGGAGTGCTGGTGTCGGTTGTGTTCGAATCCTCCTGAACGCACCTGGTTGAAAATCCAGCTTCGATTCAGTAGGTTTAATCAGTACAACTACTTATGGCACTGTATTTTATGACGTGTTTGAGCATTCGCGCGGCCTCGCATTCAAGGCGCCCAACTGGCTGAGTCTGTTTTGGACGATATCTCTCAACAACTAAAGAACGAGATCCGTTCGCTCGAGAGTTACATCGAGCGAACGGAGGATCGCCTTCTGGTGACCCAATGGACGTCTGACCTGCTGGATCCGCTGGAGGAACTGGGAGAGGGCTTGTCTGAGGATGATCTGACCACTGCTCTGAGCGCGCTGCAGCAGGCCAAAACCAAATTCGACGTCAACGGTCGAGTCGGCAGCCGCATCGATGAGATTCTGCACAAGTTCGCTTCCCTGCTGCCCGACCCGGTGGAAGAGATCGAAGAAGCGCCCGAGGAAGACGTGGTGCTCTCGGTGGATGCCGGAGCTGATGGCGACGCCTTTCCTGAAATGGCCGACAGTCTGTTTGAAGAGGAAGAAGTGGAGGAGGAGGAGGAAATCGACGTGGCAACCGCGCCGGACCCTGCGCTCTTTGAACTGGGCCAGGCGGATACGGTCTCCGACAATGGCCACGAGACTCCAGATTCCAGTTCGTTCGCCTTTTCCGGTCTGGTCGATGAGGAGGAAGCAGACGCAGGCGCATCGACCGGCGCTACTGAAACCGAGTCTGCTGCCCTGTTCGAGGTATTCGACGACGATGAGGCGGAGGAGGCCGGACCTGCGGCCTCATTCGAGGGATTCAATGAGGCCGAGGCATCCCCGATGGGAGGGTCAAGCGACGACCTGTTTGCTGATTCCACCCCCGGCATTCAATCGGTACCTGACGGCAACCAGGATTCTGCTCACGGAGGCCTCCCCCGCCAGGGAGAGGCGGCAGCAGATGGCAGCCGACCTGCCAGAGGAAGACCGCCGGAGCCGCAGGAAAATGAGATCGACATCTTCGCGCACAAGATCAGCCTCGAAGATGTTCAGGCGGCACTGGACTTGTCGCTGCAGAAGGATGACCTGATCCAACTGCAACAGCGCCTGCGAGCCAAGCTGAGCGACAAGGTCGTAGCCAGTCTGCGCAACAGTAAGCTCGCCGAGAAACAGTTCACCTTGATTCCACGGATCCCCCGCTTCGTCCACAAGGGGGTTAACCAGCCATGCACCGTATTGACGCTGGCCAAGGCGTTTCCCGCCCTCTTCGGCCAGATCCAGGAGCTGGGCAGGTACCGGGGAAGTGCGTTCATGACTTCGGAGACTCCGGAGCCGGGGTGGGCTTTGATCTCACAGGAATCTCCGCGCGAGAGTATCGGCAAGAATTTCATGGAGCAGAACCAGTACCTGCGATACCTGGCGACGAGTCTCGGAATCCCCTCGCACATGATCCGGCGCCGTACTCTTGTGGAGGCCGTGTATGATCTGCTGGTCTGCCGCATGGCACTCAATGTGACTCCGCAGCGCCAGACCCTGGACTGGACCTCAACCAGCCCTGCCCGGAACGACTATATCTGTGTCTACTACGCCGAGGAGGGAGTGAGGGTCCGCGACCTGGGCCGAACCACGCGCCACAGCTCGTTGGGCGTGTGCCCGAATTGGTAACCCCTTCCACCACCACACCGGTTCCCCCACTGCTGCAGGCACTCTCCGGCGGCGTCCCGTCGATCCGACCAATCTGGTTGATGCGGCAGGCCGGCCGCATCCTGGAACCGTACAGACAACTCAAGGAAAAGACTGGCTCGATTCAAGCTCTGTTCGATGATCCTGAGCTGGTCACACAGATCACCTTGATGCCCGTAGACATGCTGGAGGTCGACGCAGCCATCCTCTTCGCCGACATCTTTACTCCAGTGATGCCGATGGGGTGTGACATCGTCTTCGCCCCGGGGCCGACCATCGGTTCACCGCTACGCACGCGAAACGATGTCACAGGCATGCGCGAATACGATCCCGAACAAGAATTGTCTCACGTGGTTCAAGCGATCGGGGAAATCGGGCGCGCCCTTCCCCCATCTGTACCGCTCATCGGTTTCGCAGGCGCCCCGTTTACCCTTGCCACCTACCTCGTGGAGGGTGGCAGCGCCAAGGAGTACTCACTTTTCCGCCGCATGCTTCACCACGATGCAGACTGCGCCCATGCGCTGATGTCGAGACTCACCGACATCACCATCGCCTACCTGCAGATGCAGGTGCGGGCAGGGGTTCAGGTAGTTCAGCTGTTCGATACCTGCGTCGGAGTCCTGTCCACGGACGAATTCGTCGGTATCTGCCGGCCGTACCTCGACCGCGTATTCGCGGCGCTGGAGTCGTCTGGGGTACCGCGTATATATTTCGGGTTGGGAGCGACTCACCTGCTCGATGAAATCGGCGAATTGGCGGTGGAGGCGCTCAGCGTGGACTGGCGCACGGACATCGCCAACGCTTTTCGTCTACTGGAAGGCAAGAAGCCGCACGCATTGCAGGGTAACCTGAATCCTTGCGCGCTCTTCGGGTCACCAGAGCACGTCGAATCCGTCGCCACGGAACTGCTAACGGTGACGGCCGGCCGGCCTCATGTGTTCAATCTCGGCCATGGCGTGCATCCGGAAACACCATACGACCAGGTGAAGCGGTTGATCGACACCGTTCACGCATTCGAGTCTTCTAACTGAAGCGGGGCAAAAGCAGTGAATTTCATCGAGCAAGGGGTAACCCGGCGACATACCTTTTTCTGCGTCGACCGTGAGCGACACACGCGCGCCGCCACCAACGTGGTCGAGGTCGTTCCGAAGCAGGTGGTTGTTTTTGGACGAGAGGTCCAGGGATGGGTAGTTACGACGGAGGAACCCGTCATAGACAAGACCATTCCACTGAGGGAATCGATGCAGGGCACTACATTCCGAAACGACCCCGAATAGAACGACCCGAAGAGTGGCGTCGGACGATCCAAAGGATCGTTAATCTGTAGGATTCGTCGAAACGATCCGCAGGATCGTCACTAGCGCATCCAGCGCAGTTCGTCTCGCTGCCACACGGCTATCTCCTCCGGCAGCGAATCGAATTCATCACCAGGCACCAGAAAAACTCCGCTCAGATCTGATCTCAACTCGAAGTTCGGCCACATTTCCGGAAAGTCCTCACGAACCAGAGTCGATACCTGGCTGCCAATGCCTTCAGCATGGTAGGCAAGTATGCGTTCGGTTTCGCCTCTGCCCGCCTCCTCCAGATGCTCCGCCAGCGGCGCACTGATCCAGAAATTGAAAGAGATGACGTTGTCCTCGTTCAACCTGAGTTGAATCCGGTACGCGGGATAGCTGAGCCGCAGGCCGAGCAGCTCCAGCTTGAGTTGTAGCCAGTCAGCCTCGGAAACCGAGCGAATCGCATTGAGGTCGGCGTTGAGAATTTCACCAGTCGCCCGCAGGTTGGAGAGTGTGAGTGTGGCCGTGCACGCAGCCAGAGCGACCAAGAGTCTTGCATTCGAAGGCATGGGACGTCGTCCTCCAAGTGAAAAAGCGAGGGCCTGACAATGCAGTCCTCGCTTCGAAAAGCCGATTCGACCAACGCCGGTTGGCGTTCTCCATCAGCCCTCAGGGATCAACAAAGCTCTCCTCCATCAAGCTGACGATATCACGCAAGGCGATAAAGCCGACCGGCCTGGCATCGTCATCGACTATGGGCACGTGGCGAAAACCGTGTAGTCCCATCATGTGGAGGGCACGGCTGATGGGATCGGATGCCTTTAGTGCGGTCGGATCCGGGGTCATCATGCTCTCCACCGGTATGCTTTCCGGGTTCTCGATCAAGCCCACCACCCGATAGAGGACATCTCTTTCGGTGAAAATACCTATGAGTTCGCCGCCATTACCAGTAACCAGAACGCACCCTACGTTGCGACCCTTCAGCCGCGCGATCACCTCTGCAAGGGAAGTCTGCCTCTCCACACATTCGGGGCGTCTCGGGTTCAGTTCGAGAAGCGGACGATCGAACAGACCGCTCTCCTGTGTGGCCGCGCTTTCTTCGACAGGTGCATCCGTAAGCGCCTGACCGCACTCCTCGCACACATCTGCGCCCGGAATGTTGTCGTGACCACAGGCCGAACAGATCAACCCGTGAGATTGGGCTGGAGTCGTAGACGAAGAATCCACCGATCCCATCATCGCCTTCACGTCTCCACGGTCCACGTATCTGCCGCGCTATACAAATCGGACAGGTCGCCCATACCAGACTCCCGCACGGCGGTCTCGATCTGGGCACTCAACATCTGATTGTAGGACGGCTTCTCGACGCAACGCAGTATGCCGAAGGGCAGCGGCATCCCTGGATCCTCCATCCTGCTCAACATATAGGCGTAGGCCGTGTTCTGCACGCCCTCGCGATGCACGATCAACTCGGCCTCGCTCACCCCGTTCCCCAACGCGACCACCTCCGGCTCCTGGCCATTCATGCGGATCCCCTTGTCCATGTCCTTGCCGAACACCAAAGGCTCCCCTTCCTCCAGAAACACGATGTTGTCATCGCGCAGCCCGGGATCCGTCGTGTGTTGCCAGGCGGTGGGGTTGTAGACGACACAATTCTGGTAGACCTCGACGAATGCCGTGCCACGGTGAGCGGCAGCGCGACGCAAGACCTCGCTGAGATGCTTCGTGTTCGTATCCTGCGTTCGCGCGACGAACGTCGCCTCTGCACCGATCGCCACCGACAGAGCGTTCAAGGGGTAATCGATCGATCCCATCGGAGTGGACTGGGTGCGGTGTCCGGGAAGGGACGTGGGCGAGTACTGGCCTTTGGTGAGTCCGTAAACCCGGTTGTTGAACAGAATGATCTTCACATCGACGTTGCGACGCAGGCAATGGATGAGGTGGTTGCCACCAATCGACAACCCGTCCCCGTCTCCGGTCACGACCCAGACGCTCAGGTCTGGGTTTGCTGCCTTCAACCCCGAAGCCAGTGTCGGTGCTCTGCCGTGAATGGAGTGCAGACCATAGGTGTTCATGTAATAAGGAAATCGGCTCGAGCACCCGATACCTGATACGAAGACGATCTGTTCTCTGGGCACGCCTACTTCTGGTAGCACCTTCTGCATCTGTGCCAGAATCGCATAGTCGCCGCACCCGGGGCACCACCGGACCTCCTGGTCCGAAACGAAATCCTTCCGTGTCAGTTTGTTGTCCACGGCTGTTGCCGTATCAAGGACTGCGTCCGTCATCGCTGCCTGCTTTCTCGGTCATGCATCCTTATCATCTCGTCGTCAACTGCCGTTCAGCGACAGAATGGAGCGGATTTTTGCCAGTACCTCACGAATCGTGAAGGGCTGCCCTTGCACCTTGTTCAACGGAATCACCCGGACTGGGTATCGCGCCTGAATCAGCATCGAGAGCTGACCGAGATTCAGTTCAGGCACGAGCACCTGCCGATACCTGCCGAGAATGTTTCCCAAATCCTTAGGGAAGGGGTTCAGGTAGCGAAGGTGGGCGGTGGCAACAGATAGCCCTTCCTGCTGAGCCTGCTCAGTCGCTGCCGCAATGGCTCCGTAAGTACCACCCCATCCCAGCACCAGCAGGTCACCCTGTGCCGGCCCCGTAACCTCAGTTTCCGGAATGAAATCGGCCACCCTGGCCACCTTTTCCGCTCGTCGCAGCACGATCGCTTCGTGATCCTGAGGTGAGTATGAAACCTCGCCTGTGTGATCACGCTTGCCGAGCCCACCGATGCGGTGCTCCAAGCCAGGTGTTCCCGGCACCACCCACGGGCGGGCCAACGTTGCATCATCCCGCATGTAGGGTTGATAACCCTCCGGATCAGTGCGGTGTGTCACCTCGATCAGATCGATGTCGTCGGGATCGGGTATCAACCAAGGCTCCGAGTTATTGGCTAGGTACCCGTCTGACAACAGGTACACTGGTGTCATGTGACGGACGGCAATCCGAAAGGCCTCGATGGCCATATCAAAACATTCGGCTGAAGTCGCTGGGGCAATCACCGGTACGGGGCTTTCTCCGTTGCGACCAAAAAGAACTTCCAGCAGATCGGCCTGTTCCGTCTTTGTCGGCAACCCAGTGCTCGGCCCTCCTCGCTGAACGTTAATGATCACCATCGGCAGTTCGAGCACGATTGCCAGATTGATGCCTTCGCTCTTGAGCGCGATTCCTGGACCGCTACTGGCTGTAGCGGAAAAAGCACCACCGAACGAGGCCCCGATCACTGAACCGATCGCGGAGATCTCGTCCTCCGCCTGAAAAGTTCGCACATCGAAATGCTTCAGAGCCGCCAGACCCTCCAGAATCAGACTGGCTGGTGTGATCGGGTAGCTGCCATAGAATAAGGGTTTGTTGGCCTTTTGTGCCGCCGTTACCAGGCCCAGTACCAGAGCCTCGTTCCCCGTCAAGCGGCGGTACTTACCTGGCGTCACGGCAAGACGACTTGGCACATGCACCCGCGACTGCATGGTTTCGGAGGTCTCGCCGTAGTTGTACCCGGCCTTCAACGCCCTGGTGTTGGCGTCGATGACCTGTGGGCGCTTGACGAACTTCTCTTCGTAGAACTTGATCGTGGTCTCGAGTGGGCGGTCGAACATCCAGAACGCCAGTCCGAGTGCGAAGGCATTTTTGCACAGATCCTTCTGCTGGTTGGTGAGGCCCTCCACATCCTCCAGCGCCGCACGCGTCATCGAAGTCAGCGGAACCTGATGAACCTCGTAACCTTGCAAGCTGTCGGTACCCAACGGAGTCTCATCGTAACCGGCCTTGCGCAGGTTGTTTCGCGTGAAGGCGTCGACGTTGACGATGATGACCCCGCCCGGTACGAGATCCTCGAGATTCGCCTTGAGAGAGGCTGGGTTCATGGCCACCAGCACCTGAGGTGCATCGCCCGCTGTGTACAGTTCAGTGGAAGAAAAATGTACCTGGAAACCGCTTAGCCCCGGAATGGTACCGGCGGGAGCTCTGATCTCTGCTGGAAAATCGGGGAAGGTGCTGACGTCGTTGCCGAAGATGGCGGAAGTGTTCGTAAACTGATCTCCGGTCAACTGCATGCCGTCGCCGGAGTCACCGGAGAAACGGATGACGACGGATGTTTGCTCGCGGATCCGTCCGGAAGCCTCCTTCGCCTGCTCAGCTCCCGATGCTGCGGTATCGGTCATGTCGGGCTCCCCCGCTGCACTTCACTCGGCACCACGCGGCCCGACACGCTCAAGCCCCCTCGCGGGTCTGCGGGATCATATCCGGTTCAGGTGGCAGATTGTATATCTCCCTTGGATAGCGATCTGTCAGAAAGGTTATGAGCGCGTGTTGCGAGAGGTTTCCGACGACACCTTGATCCTCATCGAGAACGGGCACATTTCGATAGTGACCTTCGTTCATCAGTTGCAGGGCGTGACCGACGGTATCGTTGGGGGACAAGGTCTGCGGCTGGGCGGTCATCACCGAATCGACGCTCTGGTCCAACGCATCCGCCTCCCCCGCCACTTTCAACAATACATCACGCTCGGTAAAAATCCCGACTATGCGGTGAGCCTCGTCTTCCACGAGCACGGCGCTTACACGTCGCTCGCGCATGAGCGCGAGGGTCTCGGAAATGGAGGTACCTGCTCGTGCGGTGGCGTATGTCGTAAGATCAAGACGAGAAATTTTCTCGTATTGAAAATCGAGGTCTGAGCTCATCGCCAATTCGGGGTGAAATCCGTCTGAAATATCAGAAAAAATCAGGACTTAGGGCTAGTTCCAAGAATATAGATATGGGGGAGGTGCGTCAAGCAATCACTCGCCCGCCTTCGTCCCCGCGTCCGGGTCCCATGGTGATGACACGGGGGGCGGCGGCAACGATTTCACTGCGGGTCTCGGCAACCACGACGGTTGCTCCGCGGTCACAGATCTGGGCGAGCAGAGCCAGCAGCAGTGTCACGTCATCCGCATTCCCCCCTGCGGCTGGAGTGTCGAGGAGGATGAGGTCTCTTTCGCTGACCCGTTGATGTATGGCGCATAACTGCACCCGGAGTGCCATTGACCTGTCCAGGTCCGCTGCCCTGTCCCCCAATACGCAAGTTTTCAGACCTGAGGAGCTGGCCATTTTGAGCGAACCTGCCAGCGCATCCTGCTTCTGGAAGTAATCCGCCGCTTCAACTGGATTCATCCCCAGGACATCGGCCATTGAGCGGCCTCGCCAGGTGATCTGCATGACTTCGGGCTGATAGCGACGTCCTTCGCAGGTAAGGCATGGAAGGTCGAGATCTTCGAGGAACTCCATGTCCTGCCGTACACGCCCGCGCCCCGCACAGCTCGGACAACGACCTCCTGGACTGCCGAGTTGAAACCAGTCAGAGGCGTACCCACGCTGTTGGGCAACTGGCGTGCGAGCGAACAGCCCAGTTACCCTGCCGAGAAGTCCCAACGTCTCGAGAACAGTCTCGTCGCTGTGCATGCCATCGTCGCCGAACAACCGGGCCCTGCGAATCGTACTGGCACTGGCGCGGACAAGGACCGTGCCCTCCGACTTCCTCTTGGCCTGGGCGGACCGAAACGCCGGCAATATCAGTTCGCTTAGCAGACAGCTCTTCCCCGAACCGGAAATACCGGTGACACAGGTGAGCTGTCCAGGAGGTAACCTCACTTCGATCGGTGAGTACAGAGGAGGGACTCCCGTCCCTGTTATGACGATGTCGGGCAGATCACGAACCCGAGGCCGCACTCTTGATTCAGGTCCGAACGAGTCGTCGACGCTCGGCTTCTCTGGCGGCGATGGCAAGAGTCTTCCCTGACTGAACCACAGCACCCTGTCTGAGGCGGAGTGGACGAGCGGATCATCGTCCACCAGGATAACCGTGTTGCCGCGATCGACAAGCCGCCGCAACAGCGACAAGGTCTGGGTGCAAGCCTCGTCGTCGAGCAGGGACACCGGTGTTTGGCAGATATAAAGAATACCGACGAGTCCAGCGCTCGCCGCCGCCGAAATCACCAGGCGAAGATGCTCCCCCGTTGAAAGCTGAGACAGACTGCCGTCCAGGTGGAGGTGACCGAGACTCAGTCCGGCCGTCATACTCAGCAACGCCCATTGGGGTTCGATCTGTCCACCCCCCTTCTGCGACGACGACTCCATCATGTTGGTGGTGAAATCGAAGACCTCGTCGATCCGCATGGCCAGCAGGCGACCCAGCGAGCAGTCATCCAGGGTGACATGTTCGGGATGAATGGCGCATCGATACGGTGTTGTCAGAAGTTCGTCGACCGTGGGATCGTCATAGGTCGATGAGCAGCCCGTACAGGTCAACATCTGATTCAGCCAGATTGAAGAATCCTCGTCTTGATTGGCAACGAGGCTCCGACCACGACCGATGGCCCGTGCCGTCCGCAACGCCTCCCGCAATCTCTGGCCACCCTCTTCGACCGAGCGTATGCGATCGATGACGACGAGCAATTCCTCCCCCTGCCCCGTCGCACCCAGATCACCAGGTGACAGGTCCTCGAAGCGGACCACCTGATTGCGCAGGAAAAGCCTGGTGAATCCAGACTGCTGGAGGATCTCGAGGACGGATGTGAGTGATGAAGCCTGCTCAAGTTCAAGAGGGGCAATGACGAGTATGGAACCCGACGACTGCCGAGTTACCCAACATGCGGCCGACTCCACGTCGAACGATGCGCACATTTGACCACATGTCGGACAGGTAATTGTGCCCTGACGGAGAAACAGGTCCGCGAAAAAACGTGTCACCTGCAGAAAATCACCGACGCTCAGCAGCGCCGGTCCTTGGCACTCCGACAGCAGGACCGCTGGAGGCAGGCCGACAATTTTGTCCACTGCTGCAGGTGCAGCTGCCCGGATTCGCTGTCGCTCCAACGGCGAGAGTACCGCGCAGTACCGACGCTGGCTTTCAGCGAGGAGAACATCTACGGCCAATGCCTTGGCTCCAGAACCAGCAGGACCTGAAAAGCAAACGAGTTGCTCGACCTCGAGATCGAGGTCGAGGCTTTGCAGGGGACCCGTTGCTGCCCCTCGAACCGTGATGGTCGGTGGGCTCAGGGGGCGAGTTGAGGATTCCGTCATGCCGAAAAAGACATTCTTTTCTGTGGGCGATGGCGGCCCAAGGCATGCAAGCGTAGTGTGGCTGAAATGTTCTTGACGAAGGTAGCCATGCGGCGTACCGTTCGTACTCGATCGGTCATGTAGGTCGCCAGCCAAGCGAAGGAACTGCAATCATGTTCGATTCGATGTTCGACGGTGAGAACGCGATCCGCTTGTATTTCAATGATATCACAGACTCCAAGCCACTGTCTCGTGAGCGTGAGGTCGAGCTTTCCGAGCGTATCAACGAAGGGGACATGGAGGCGCGCAACGAACTCGTGCAGGCCAACCTGCGGTTTGTCATTGAAGTGGCCAAGAATTACCAGAACCGCGGACTGTCGTTACCCGATTTGATCAGCGCCGGGAATCTGGGACTACTCACCGCGGCCGAGCGCTTCGACGGAACGCGTGGATTCAAGTTCATCTCGTACGCCGTATGGTGGATTCGACAATCGATTCTGCAGGCAGTCGCCGACCAGGCCCGCACCGTCCGGCTCCCCCTCAACAAGCTCAGTCAGCTCCGTGAGATATCTGAGGCAGCGAGACGACTCGGTCAGGGACGCGAAGCAGAACCCAATGTCGATGAAATCGCCGATGACCTGGACCTGTCCATGCACGACGTCGTCAACACCATGCTCAGCGCGCGCGCGGTCCGCTCTTTGGACGCCACCTTCGAAGGTGAGGACGAGCGCAATCTTCTCGACACCATCGCCGACTCGGCACAGGGCCCACCGGACAGCCTGCTCGACGCAGAATCCGTTCGTGGGCAAGTTGACCGCATCCTCGCCAATCTGGACGGCAGGGAAGAATACGTCATCCTGCGCTATTTCGGTCTCGATGGCGATGAACCACTGACACTCGACCAGATAGACGACCAACTCGGGGTCACGAGGGAACGAATCCGCCAGATCAAGGAACGCGCCCTCAGCCGTCTGCGCCAGCCGGGTTGCTATCCGCCCATGGATGATCTGCTGTTGTGATCAGATATCCCATGACAGCGAGCCACACCGCCGACTGATTGGGTCGCTTTCCCGATCTCAAGAGTAGAACGGGTTGTTGAGTTGCTCCTCACCCACCGTTGTGGCGGGGCCATGTCCGGGGTAAAGAACCACCGATTGATCGAGAGACAGCAGGTGTTCCTCCACCGCCGCTCTCTGGCGATCGTAATCGACCCGGTTCCTCGTTCCTCCCAGCGATGCGGCGAATAGCGCATCCCCGACGAAAACCACCTCATCGTGTATCAACGAGAGGCCTCCCTCGGTGTGACCGGGGGTACGCCGAACCATGAAGTTGGCGTTGCCCATGGTAATGGTTTCGCCATCTCGGATCGTGCCCTCGACTTTGGTCCGCAGTCCGCCCAACAACGGTATGTCGTCTTCGCTGATGAGAGCTGGAGCACCCGTGGCCTGACAGATCTGGACAGAGCCCCAACATGGTCGCCGTGGCCGTGAGTTAGAAGGACGCTTTGAATGTCCATCCCCGTAGATTCGACGGTTCGCAGAATCTTTTCGGCATCGAAACCGGGATCGACCACCGCACCCTGGCCAGTTTCTGAGCAACCGACGACGTATCCGTTCATTAGGAAGTCACTACCCAACACCATCATTTCGACGATCAAGCCGTCGATGGCCCGGCCATTGGGGTAGAGCGGAAAAAAACCACGCGCGGCGCTGGCCTGCAGCTTGTCGGGACTCAGGCCAAGGGCGGCAGCGAGCCGCCGGATGCTGTCGTCGTCAGGCGTCAATTCGTACGCCTCCATGCGTACGATATCGTCCTCACTGACGTTTGATTGATCTGCCAGATCAGCCACCGACAACTCCTGGCCTCTTCTGGCCTTGCCGATGATGTCGCCGAACTCGTCCTCGAGTTGCATGTACATGGTGATGGCTGCCTAGTTCGTAGAGATGCTGCCGATGAACTCGTCGAAACTCGCCTTCCACTCTCCAACCGTTGAGCCAGGCCCCAGTAACTTCAGGTAATACGATCCCTCACCGACGATGGCCCCCAGCAGGCGGTAGCCTGCCTGGCGTCCGGTGCTGCCCATCGAGCCGGTGAAGGTGCCGGAGACATCCAGCATCGTCACTCGTGTTCCGCCATCGAGGGACACCTCCCAACGCTCGCTTCCGGTCACATCATCGAACTGGCCAATCCAGCGATCGATGTTGCCCTCGACCGATCCCATCGGACCCTTGAACACGGCCAATGATGCCTCTTCCGAGCCGCCATCGTTGGCTTCCAAGGCGAATTCGGCGACTCGCATGGAACTCGAAGGAGACCGTCGCTGCCAGCCTGCCGGAACCAAGGCTTTCAACCCGGGCAGGCTCAATTCCTCCCCACCAGCGCCGTACGCAGGCACGGACATACGCTCGGCTTCTCTACGTTGTCCTTCCGACGCGGCGACTGCCTCAAGTCGAGAGAGTCCTTTCTCCTTCAGGGCCTCATCCACCTCGTTGGGACTGTAATTCTGACTGCAAGCGGACAACGACAGGGAAACTGCGAGGGAAGCTGCGCACGGAATGAGCAGCAGCAAACGCCTGTGCTGGATCATCGGTAACTCCTGGAGATAGGTCTCATAGGTGTACTCTTTATAGCAGTACTCAGTCCTCATCGCCTCCGCGAAATCGTCCCGGTTCCCACAGAATGTCGGCGCGCCCATGATCATTGGCGTTGCGAGCCATCACAAACAACAGGTCGGAGAGACGGTTAAGATAAGAACTGACATTCTCGTTTACGGTTTCGGTTTCACGCAGCTGCCACACACGACGCTCTGCTCGGCGACACACCGCCCTTGCCAGGTGCAGCCAGGATGCCGCCCTGGAACCTCCGGGAAGCAGAAAACTGTTCAGCGGTTCGAGGTTGGCGTTGATTTGATCGATGGCTTCCTCGAGCCGCGAAACCTGGCGCGCCGAAACCCGTAAACCCGTGTTCCCGTCAGGCAGGCAGAGATCGGCCCCGAGATCGAAGAGGTCGTTTTGTATTGAAGCCACCAGATCGGCTGCGGCGGACGGCAGATCACTGATGAGCGCCAATCCCAAAATGCAGTTGAGTTCATCGACTGCACCGCAGCACTCGATGCGTACATCGGTCTTCGAAACGGCCTCGTTGTTGCCGAGTCTGGTAGTCCCGTTGTCCCCCGTGCGTGTGTAGATTTTCGACAGTGTTACCATTATACAAACCCCATCTATATAAACCCCACTATATCAAAGCCTGTGCATCAACCCCTGTGCGATCCGCATTCCGGGACTTGACCCCCGTTACTTTTCGCGCTGGCGGTACAACTTTTCGTCTACCGCCTCGGCCATCGTTTGGGTATCGAGGTCTTCATCCAGAAAATCGCGCACCCGCGTTGCCGCTTCCAATGGATCTTCATGCACGCGGGCAAACGCTACCTGTAGTACCCGAAAGGAGCTGCGCTGAGCGAGCCACTCTTCCAATTCTACCAGATGGCGCTCGAATCGCAAGCGCAGCTGCTGTTGCTCCGATACCGCAACCGCCGTCCCCATGCGTGCGAGCATGACCTCCTGGGAAGTCAGGATCTCTCGAATATCTCGCTGCATGAAAAGGACGTCGTAACTGTGGTCCTCGGGAAGTTCATACAACAACCGTGAAACGACCTTCACAACCTTTCCCCGTGCCTCGCCGACCCAGGAATTGTCCTTGGCCAGTCGCTTGACTGGAGCGTACTCGTAATAACCTTTGGGGTTGTCCTCATCGGCCGCCCGCTCACCATCTGTCAACGGTTGAAGTCCACCGGCCTGCAGCATACGCATCATCATCGATGTGCCTGATCGCGGCAATCCGGAGACTACAACCATGTCCCCGACCATCCTTCACACCCCCTCCACCCTCACGAACAGTTCATCCCCGCTCACCGATACAGGGTACCGATTGAGTGGTCGTTGAGCCGGCCCGCGAACGACAGCTCCCGTAAGATCGAAACTCGAACCATGACATGGGCACTGCAGTTGCCCCTTTCCGGGGCGCACCGAGCATCCCAGGTGGGTGCACGTCGTACCCAAAGCGGTGAAGCCGGAGGGTCGCCTCAAGAGCAATACGGCCTCTGGCAGGTCTGTCCCCCGCAGGATCAACGCGTCCTGCTCCCCCATACGAGCCTGCACCTCGCTTACGGAGATCGCCACACGCCCTTTCACAGCGGTCACGTGATAACTCGCCGCGATCGCGCAACCTGTTGTACTCTCGAGCGTCGCACCAGCTGTAATACCCGCGACGGTAGCGGGCAGACCGCGTAGGAACCTCCTTCTCGAAATCTCCATTTAAAGACGCCTGCGGTGAAGGAGGAACAGGAAAAAAGGACAACCCAGCATCGACGTGATCACCCCAAGGGGAATCTCTGCTGGCGCAATCAACGTTCGGGCCAGGATATCGGCCCCGACGACGAGGATGGCTCCCCCCAGAGCACACGCAGGAAACAACCTGCGATGATCCGGACCGACGAGCAAGCGCATGATGTGCGGCACCAACAGACCGACGAAGCCGACAATCCCACTGACAGCCACGGCGGCGGCAGTCAACAAAGCGGCAGTACCCAGCAACAGCAGTTTGACCCGCTCGACATTGACTCCCAGGTGTTGAGCACTCTCCTCTCCCTGCAGCAGGAGGTTGAGATCGCGCGCGAATACCTGCAACACGACCACGCCGACAAGAGCGTAAGGCCACACCATCTCCACATGCTCCCAGCGGCGTGAGGCCAATCCACCGAGGAGCCAATACAGAATACGGTGTAGATTCTGGTTGCTCATCATCATCAGGAAGGAAGTCAACGCAGCCGCCAGTGAGCCGATGGCGACCCCCGTCAACAGCAAGACCGACACCGGCACCTTGCCGCCCCGCACGGAGATACCGTACACGATCAGAGTCACCCCAAGAGCCCCTACGAAAGCGAACAACGATACCGAGTGAATGCCCCACAGCCATGCTTCGAGTGAAAGCGACAGCGCGATTGTTGCCCCCAACGCCGCCCCGGAGGACACGCCCACGACATACGGATCGGCCATCGGATTCTGAAAGAGCCCCTGCATCACGGCCCCACTCAACGACAGCAGGGCTCCAATGAGGACGGCCAACAGAACCCGGGGCGGACGAATCGTACGCACGATGATGGCCTCTGCTTCAGTCGACTCGTCGTCGGCATCAGGAGCCAGCAAGAGGGCTACGACCTTGGATGGCTCCACGGAAACGGGGCCGATGCCCAGCGACATCAGCATCAGACAAACCAACACCCCACACAGCAACGGAATGGCCACTGCCAGGCGCCGGATTGGATGATTGGGAACTCGATGCGTAGAGGTCGTTTCAGTCAATCGTCTTCAGGATGGCTGCGAGTCGCTCCAGGCCTTCGACCATACGCGGACCTGAGCGCGTGAAGACGTTGGCCTCGATGTGATATACGTGACCCTCTCGTACCGCCGGAAGTGAGCGCCAGCCATCCATCGCACGCAGCTTTTCGATTTCCGAGGACATGGCCGTGAAATCGGACGGCAGGTGCGTGGTGACGAGAACATCGGGGGCCCAATCCACTACCGACTCGAGACTGACCTGGGGCCATCTCACTGGCGCCTCGCCAGCGACATTGATGCCTCCCGCCTCACGGATGAGGTGATCGATCAGCGATCCGGGTCCCGCCGTGAAAATTGGATCCCCCCAGTAACCCCACATTACCCTTGGCCTTTGAACGATCGGAATATCCTGGATTGACGCGGAAACAGTGGCCGCACGTCGGCTCAAGCCGCGACTCAGAGAATCCGCCGCCGCTGTGACTCCAAGCAATCGTCCCACCCTCCCGACGGCGCTCAGTAACTCCGGAATGGTCTGCACATCGAGGGCAACGGCCGGCACCCCCAGCTCCTGCAGGCTTCTGAGGCCCTCCAGGTCATTGCCGCGGGCCGCCAGGACCAGGTCGGGATTCACCGCCATGATCCGCTCCACGCTCATGTCAGAGTACGAAGCTACTTTCGCGATGGCCCCGGCCTCATCGGGAAAATCACAGTATTCCGTCACGCCCACGATTCGCCGACCGACCCCAAGGGCAAAGAGCAGTTCGGTGTTACTCGGCGCCAGCGACACCAACCGCATGGGTTGCCGAGCGAGATCGACGGTGACACCGCGGGCATCGACTGCGCTGAAGAGACCCTCACCGTCGCCGGCTTGAGCACTCACGTAAGACACCAAAATCGCGGGCAGCGCCATGACAGCTGCCAGCATCCACGCCCACAACGGGCGCCTCATATCCCGAATCCCGCAGAGCTGGAGGCAGCTGAAGCGGCAGCCAGGCGGCGGCGTGAAGACACCGGCACGATGAACGGCCGGTCATCACCATACTCGATATGAACATCCACGCCGTAGGTATCCAGAATGGCGTCACGTGTGATGACCTGCCCCGGAGTGCCAAAGGCACGTGAACGTCCATCTTGCATCAGCAGAATCCGGTCACAGTACGCGGAGGCGTGGTTGAGGTCGTGGGTCGCACAAACGATCGTCAGTCGCTGTTTGTCGCTGAGTTCGCTCAGGAGTTCAAGAAGCTCTATCTGATGATTGATATCGAGATGGGCTGTGGGTTCGTCGAGGAGCAGTACCTGCGGTCGCTGACACAAGGCTCGGGCGATGATGACGCGTTGACGCTCGCCCCCGGACAGTTCCAGGACGCTGCGATCCGCTAGATGGTCGGTAGCCGTACGGGCCATCACCTCATCGACGATGCCCTCGTCGACGTCGCTGAGTGAGCGGAAGCGGCCGACGTAGGGATGTCTGCCCATGGTGACCGTCTCACGCACCGTGAAAGCGAAGGAGATGGGTGCTTCCTGGGGCACCACCGCACAATGACAGGCGATTTCCCGCCTTGACAACTGTTCGAGCATCTTGCCGTCTAGGAAAACGGTACCCACAGCCGGCCTGATGATCCCCGACATCACCCTTAAGAGCGTTGTCTTGCCACACCCGTTCGGTCCAATCAGTCCCGTGAACGAGCCTTCCTCCACCCGCAGATCAATCTGCTCGATCACGGTCTCACCGGCTCGGTACCCGGCCGAGACCGAGATCAGTTCGAACGAAGGCACGGGGACAGTCACGTCACTCATAGAAAAGCCGACCTCCAGGAACGCAGGTCGGCTCGACTCGTCTACAGGCCACGATACAGCCCTGGTGGAGGTCGGCCTTTCCCGCGAAGGCGATACTGAACTCCAGACTCCGGGCAGGTCTCCTGGCTTCCGGCTAAAACGCTTCCGCCTCCTTCCCAACTCCGAATCGGAGTCAGTGGAGATGCTGCGGATTCGTTTGCTAGGACAACTCGCCGGTTACAGTGGCGCGACCGCGGCGGATTTGCACCGCCTTCCCTATTACCACGGAGCCGAACACATCAATTATACGCACACCTTTAGCGATTCTTCAACCAGCGCAATAGTAGCAACACGAGGAGGCCGAGGGGGACGGCGCCAGCAATGACCTTGACCCATGCCGGGTTCCATTCATCCCAGCTCTGCTTTCCGCGAAGACGTCCTTCGAATAAGCCGTAGCGGGTGCTGGGGGCTACCCGTTCGGCCACGGCCATGGCCATGCGCGCCTCATCCCTCCGATCTTGCTTCAACAGCAGGTTGATGAGGTTGTAGTGGGCCTCCACGAGACCGGTATCTTGGGCGATCGCGGCGCGAAACCATTTCTCCGACTCTAGCAAGTTTCCCTCCTGGAAATAACAGCCACCCAGGTCACTGGAAACCTTGGCCTCTTCGCGCCCGGTAATGCCGTCATTGCCACGTGCCGCCTTGATCGCCTCAGAGTAGTAGTATTTGGCCTTTTTGTAATTCTTGGTTCCATAGTAAATCAAGCCCAGATTCGACAACGCCGGGAACAGCGTCGGGTCGAGTTTCACTGCCTGAAGATAGTATCGTCGTGCCAGATCCTGATTGGCTTCCTGACCTTCGCCTGTGTGATAGGCGTAACCCTTTTGGAAGGCCTCTTGGGCGGCAGTAAGGGGTTGCCCACCAACGGCACTGGCAACGCCGAGGATGATGGCAAGAATCATCACGCACCTCACAATCACCGGGTCATCCTCTTGCCGAATAGGGCCACGAACATCGCCATCATGAAGGCTCCCGTGAACGCCTGCATTGCGGCCAGGGCTTGGCGATACCCTCCAGGTGGGCGTACCGCAGGACGAAGCCCTCCATCGATTCGCCGCCTTCAACCCACTCCTCCAGGCAAGCCTTGACGTCGTCACTCATATCGACACCACTCTCCAATCCCCTACATGAACGTCCGGCTGGCGCCAGCGAAAATCATCAGGCTCACCGCCATCAGGGCGCCGGCAAAGAACCACCATGCGATGTGCGAGCGTGGCATGGGTCTCCTGACCTTGTCGCGCCCGGACTTCGCGTGCCCCTTGGCCCCCCGATGCGCAGCTGCCTTGCCGGCGCTCGGCACAGCGACGGGTAAGAAGGCCTCCAGTTGCGGCGTTTCCTCAACCAATTCAGCCTCTGGATGGTGCACGTACGCAGACACACCGTCATAGATGCGCTTGATGCTCTCAGGATCGGCGGCTTCTTCATAATCTGCCAGATGCGACAGGGGCAGCCATTGCTCGGAACTCAATCCTGGATCGATCGGGAACTCCAGCTGGGTTTTGACGCGGGAGCGCTCGAAACCGACGACGCGGACATAGGCAGCCGGTTTGCAGGCGGAGTAGTCCACAAGACAGCACCGATAGCCGTCTCCCGCAAGGCTGGACACACCCTCCAGCACATGCTGCAGCAGATCCGGGTCACACTCTTGCCTTGCCCGAATCAGCTGCTGCCGCAATTCCCGAATGCTGGTCTCGCCGTCCACGGCCCTCTGATTCCTAGTTTGAGTCCTCGGCCCCGTTAGAGTCGTCCTCGATCCCCTGACCGGTGATGAGCTTCCAGGGGTGCTGCGTTATTTCGCGCACAGCTGATGATGCCTGGTGCAGATTGGTCAGCGTCTCGTCGATCTCCTGTTCTTTGTACTGCACCAGCGTATCGACGCGCTGGAGTACCTTGTCCATGCGCTCTACCATCAAGCGCAGCGCGCGTACGGAACTGCGCACATCCTCGCTGGTACCCGCGATCAGTGTGTCCGTACGGCTCAGGGTCATGGCCAGATGTGCCAGACTGCGATCCATGCCGTCGACGGTCCGCTGCAGCCCTGGCTCCATGCCGTGCATCATGTGACGACTGACAATGAGCAGGCTGTCAGCACTGCGCGTCACTCGACCCAGGTCGTCGGCGATACGTGAGACGTTCTTGCTAATGCTTCCCAGCCTGTTCCCCAAATCGGCGTTCGCCAGCGAACTGCCGGCTCCCCCCAGCTTTAGCGCCGCGTCCTTGATCTTCGCGGTCAGATCCTTCATCCCGGGGTCTGACCGACCCTTGATTCGCTCCCCTTTTTCCAGCGGCAGCACTCCAGCTTCAGTGACGTCCAGATGGACGAACGCCTCCCCAACCAGCCCACTGCCGCGGATTTCCGCGATCGTTCCCCGGGGGACCTCATAGCGCTTGTCGATGCCCAGCTCAACCAGGAAGTAGGCTTCCCCGCTCGGGGGCCGGGGACGAAAATCAACGTCCTTGACCTGGCCTATGGTAAATCCTCTCAGCTTGACTTTGGTCGCTTCGTTAATGCTGCCCATGGTGTCGAATTCAGCGACGATGGAGTAGTCGTCCGGACCCTGCTGCTGGCTGATCAGCAGCCACCCAAACGCCACCGCTGCCACGACGACGAAAAGGCCGACCATGATGTGCCCGGCCTTCGACTCGTTCAGCATCACTTTGTTTCCGCGTTCACTCACCGTCTACTTTTCTCCCTCTTCTTCAGGCTTCGACTGGAGGTTGTGTCATCGGCGACTGCAATGCACTTCCCTCCCCGCTGGCACCCTGGGTAGTCTCTGAACGTAACATCCTCACATGGGCTTCCGAACTCGCCGCCACGGCATCACGCCCGCCGACCTCGTGGAGCTGCTGCTCATGGAGAACGACGAAGCGATCGCCGAACGCCATATAGCGACCGATATCCGACGTTGTAGTCACACGGGTGAGCGGCAGCGTGCTCGGTGGTTGTGTTTCAGGGTGGGTGGGAAACCGTGGATAGTAGCCGAAGCACGCATCACTCAACTGGGCCGCACAACCGGGACTCAAACCTGCCGCCGGATCATCCATCAAGAGCAGGAAAGGCTCGTTGGCCAGCGCTCTGGCCAGGGACACGTAGATACGCTCTTCTCTGTTGAGTCCGACCGGGCGCAATCCCGGCCTGTTGAGTTGGGACAGCCCCAGATCCTGTAGCAGCAGATCACAGCGCTCATCGATGTCTGCCTTGCCCATGCTTGTGCGGTGGTGATACGTCAGCGGCAACGTGATATTACGACGTACATCCATGTTCTCGATGAGCCCTCCATCACGCAAAACGGAACCCATGCGGGAGCGCAGCTGTTGAAGTTCCGGACCTGACGTGGCCGCCACATCAACACCATCGACGAGTACCTCTCCCTCCAGATGGGATCTCAATCCGGAACCCAGCCCCGGCAGCCCGAGCATGAGCCTGATCACAAACGACTTACCCGATCCGGGAAGGCCGGCCACGATCAGCGACTCGCCGACCCGGACTTCCAAGTTGGCCTGACTCAGATAGACCTGTCCATCGACCTCCAGCGTCACATCTCTCATCTCGACCAAAGTGGGGGGAACGGAAGCGTCTTGCTGCACAGTTCAAATCCAGTAAAAGGCCGCCGAGATGACGGCACTCGAGACAAAGACGAAAAACATGGCCTGGATCACCCCCGACCTGGCTACCATCGGCACTTCGAACGGAGCGCGCTGCGCCCGCAGGCCGTGATAACACGAGAACAGGGTTATCACCAGGCCGAACAGGATGCTCTTGGAAAGACTAATGTACAGATCCAGTGCGGATAGCGATTCGATGATGTACTGCAGGTAGACAGAAAACGGCATCGTCAACCGTATGCTGGCCACGAGGAATCCGCCGACCAGCGCGATCACATCGAAATACATCACCATACAAAAAAGAGAGATCATCGAGCCAAGGATCCGGGGAGCAATCAAATAGTGGAGGATATCCACCCCCATCGACTCCAGCGCTTCAACCTGACCCGTGATACGGTTGGTAGCCATTTCCGCCGCCATGGCTGTTCCCGATCGCGTGATGACGACCATGGCCGTAAGGATCGGACCAAGCTCACGAACGATGCTGATCACGAGAATCTTGCCGATCAGCTCGTTGGCGCCAACGCCCTGTAACTGCGGCAATGACTGGACGATGACGGTCGATCCAAGAAGCAGCGCCAAGAGACTGACGAACGGCAAGGCCTCAAGGCCGGTGAAATACACCTGCTGCAAGGTAACGCGAAAGGCTGCCAGGAACCCCTGATGTCCGCAAAAACGGATGACGGCACCCAGCGCCCCGGCAGAGAAGGCACTCAGGCGCCAGGCGTTCTCCAGCGAACCGGTGATCTTGGCGCCGAGGGCCTCCAACGATCCGATCAGTAGGCCCAAGAGTCCCCCCTGAATTGAGGTGGCAGGACAAGGGAAAGGGAAGGAAAACTTGAAACTAACAGCTAGTCTTAGAAATTAAATGAGACTCCAACAGTCAACTCGTTGTACTGCACTGTACTGTCATCGCTCTTGGGAAGATCTTGACCAGTCTGATTCTGCAACTCCTGGGCGGCCGCGCTCGTTACTACTCCAGTGACTGAGAAAACCAGGTACTGGCGCAGATCCAGGCGCACATCCATACGCTCGGAGAGCGCATATCGCAGCCCGCCACCATAGCTGATTGAGGTACTGGTCTGCAAATCGGTTACCGAAGACAAGGCTGTCTGTGTGTCCTGAGGAATGCCCGTGGGAAGATCCGTCGAGGTCACCGTGACGGCGCCAACGCCAACACCGACAAACGGCTTCAACTGGCCAGCTGGAATGTTGATGAGGAAACGGCCCTCATAGAAGATGGCCGTCGCGGTTTCCTCCGAGTCCGCTATCTGTCGTGGCGGGCGCGCGATCAGCAGCGACGTCTCGCCACCGAACATCGAACTCCCCTTGCCCCATCTCAGGCCAAACGCCGGAGCAGTTTCCAGATTGGCCTCTTCGTCGAAGCCCACAGTACCAACAAACAGGGAAAGATCAGCATCAGCCGGTGCCGACACCGACAATATAGCGGTCAGAACAGCGCCGAATCCGATTTTGTATCCGAACCTGTAAGTCATGATTAACCCCTTGTAGGCAATGCAGTTGTACTGGTCTTTATCTCCGCATGAATGGTACGCAAGGTGCCTGAGATACGCAAGCAACCGGCGCCCAGTTGGTGTATTCGCCCTCTTCACCGAACTTGTCCGCAATCTTGCGAGTCGAACCTCCAGGAGCCACGAATCCCATCGATCAGATCGTCTACCGCAGCGACCCATCGCCCGCTACTGTCATGATCAACCTCTTTCTCTGGTTTCTGGCTGCAATCAGCCTGCTCGCTGCACCTCCTACACCGGGGAAAGCTGTCGCCGCGGCGGGAGAAACTTCCTCGGTCCCCGCTCGGCGAATCGAGCATATCACGATCAGCGGCAACCAGCGAACACGGACACAGATCATCGAGCGCGAGCTGTTGTTCGAGGTTGGTGATACCCTCGATACGGCCATCATCACCGAGACCGAACGCAATCTCAGACGACTGCTCTATCTCGGGGATGCCTCGATCTGTGTCTCAACTCGTGACGAGACGACCGTCGACGTGAGCGTCGTCGTTCAGGATCTCTACTCCCGCGCCCTGTCACCGCTGTTTTCCGGCGAAGCCAGCGAACTCAGCTACGGTCTGGTGGCCCTGGATTACAACTTCCTCGGACGAGGACAGATCGCTCAGGTCGAGCTGACTCACGACCCGGTAACGGGAAACCGTGGTTCAGTGGCCCATCGGCTGCCCAGAATCACCAACGCACGCCTGGCTCTCGCGAGCGATTTCGCTGCCGCCGCTGAAGGACACGATGTCGCGCTGTCGTTGAGCCGGAGCTACTACTCGCTGTCCACCCGCTGGGCCTACGGCACCTCGCTTTCCAGCCATGAGAGCATCCGCCGACTCTACTCGGGCAGAACGCTGACCGCCCGTTATCGCAACTTTTCCGAACACGGCTCCGCCTGGGTCGGACACTCCGCCAGTCGCGGCGACTACAAACTGCGCACCAGCTTTTCCATCGCCATTCAGGATCGCCGTTTCGAGACAACAAACGGATTCGCCTATGCGCCGGTAGATCGGCGCCGCGTGCTGCCGTCCGTCGGCATCACCCTCTGGCAACCGCGTTACCGTCGTGCTCGCTACGTGCAACAGTTGGGACGACTGGAGGATCTGCAGGTAGGCAGCTGGGTGACCGTTCGCACGTCCCTATCCAATCGCCGCCTTGGGTCGGACCGCAACTTTCCCATAGTGTCGGCACTACTGGTGCCACGGATCGTCATCGGTCGGTCGACATTCGCTTTCGCCAGCTTCTCAATCAGCTCACGAATCGAGAACGGTCAGTACCGGAACCTGCTTACCTCGACGCAATTGCGGACCTACCACCGCGTGCATGAGATTCACTCGGTGGCGATGCGATTCAGATTTGACACCGTCAGTCGTCCCGAGGATGCCGCCCAGTTCCTGCTCGGTGTTGAGCGTGGCCTGCGGGGTTACGAGCCCCGCAGTCTGGACGGCAGCCGTCGCCTCATCCTCAACCTGGAGGCGCGCCCCACCTTCGTGGCAACGCCTGACTATGTGCTGGCGGCGGCCGTCTTCGTGGACGCCGGCACGGCCTGGTCGCCACCCTCCATGGATCCCGACCTGCGTGTTGCCATGGGCGCCGGTATGCGGATCGGTCTACCGCGCGTCTACAGCACGCCCGTGATCCGGGTGGATGTGGCCAGAGGACGGGTGTGGCAGCTGTCGGCGGCCGTCGGCCAGTACTTTTGATCAAAAACCAACCTGTTTCGGCAAAACAGGCACGAAGGAGGCTGTGGCGGCGGCGTGTACACTCTGAGAAAAAAATTAAAGCCTAGGAGATTTCAGCCGATAAACGAAACAGGAGAGATGCATTCTTATGAAACCGAACCCTGTTTTGCTCATTCCGCTGCTCCTGATCTTTGGTCTCGCAGCCACGTCCGACCCCGCCGCGGGTCAGGCCTTGTTGTTGAGCCAGCATGTGACCGGTGAAACAGTGATCGAAGCGGGTGTTGGCGATACCCTTGACATCGCCATCCAGGCTGAGTTTGGGCGCCTGCCAGCGACGGGGTTTTCGCTGTACGTCACCGTGCCTGAGGGGCCCTTCGATCTGATTGTCGAGAACAGGACCGACGGCACGCTGGCTCCCTTCCGAACAGGTCCGTTTTTCCAAGATGCAGTGGAGGTGACGAACTGTCTTTTGCCCAACGGTCAAAAGCAGGGGGTACCGGCGAACCAGCGCCTATTGCACTATACGGCCGTGTTGGGCCCGGGCACTCAGCGCTCCAGATCAGGAGAGGGGATCGTCGCCATATTCTCGGTACTCTGTCGCGAAACGGCGAGCTCGTCGCAGATCGAGATCTTCAGCAGCCCGGTCCATGAGACTCAGATGGTGATGGACGACGGCTCCCAACGGCTGTTGCTTCACGACGACGGAGTCCATATCCAAGTCGACGTCGACACGGCTACAAGAGGGTTGAGCTGGGGCCTGGTAAAGAAAGAGGAGTCTTCCCGGCTGCAGAAGTGATCATGGCTCAACCGAACAGCGCTTAAAGAACCATCCCCTGCCTCTGTTCCGTACGTAACATTCCATCAATTCCTGCTAAATCTGTAGTCGAAAAATGAGGGTCCAAGACCGACCCACGCCACAAGATAGCGACGCGCTGACTCCGTCGCTATGGTCACGGCCGCCGGTGACACCGGGTCGCGGTGGCCGTCAGCCACAGCCTTGTCTTGATGGCAAATTCTTGCCAATCCCAGGCCCGCGGCTTTATTGTGGGTAATTGAGCACTCTCAATTGAGGAATATGGAGCGCGTCGACAATGGCAGAAGAGGTCGGGATCTCAGGTGAAGCAACAAGACAATCGTGCGGCTTTGTGCGCAGCGACGGCAGCCGCTGCCCGGCCGCTTCCGTTGACGGCACGAAGGGGCTGTGCTTCTGGCACGATGCCGACATTTCGAAAGAAGATCGGAACGTGTGCGAGCTTCTCGAGGAATGGGCCGAGAGCGGGCAATCGATGGAGGGCTTCTCCCTTCGCTACGCCTCGCTAGAGGGCTTGAAGCTCAGCAACAAGAGGAACCGCGATCTGCGCGGAGCGAATCTGTTCCGGGCCAACATGCAGGGATCCAGCCTCTACAATGTGGACCTGCGCGGGGCGGTACTGCTCAAGGCGAACCTGGCGGGCGCCAACCTGAACGAGGCCCTGCTGCAGAACGCCGAGTTGCTGGGGGCAAGCCTCGAGGGCGCCCGGCTGGAACGGACAGAGTGGGGTGAGCGCTGCGTGAACGAGCAGCGAGCTATGCAGGCTGAGCGTCAGGGTGATCGGAAGAAGGCACTGGCTGAGTACCACGAGGCCGAGGAGGTATATCGCTCCTTGCGGCGGGTGTATGCAGCGCGAGCCGAGGCCAACCAGGCGGGTCGGTTCTTCTGGCAGGAGATGACAATGAGGCGCAAACAGATGCCGCTTTGGTCGGGGGGCAGGGCATGGTCCAAGCTGATCGACCTCGTCTGCGCTTACGGCGAAAGCCCTCCACGAGTAATCATCTCCGCTCTGGCCCTCAACCTGATCTGCGGCGTCGGCTATTTCTTCGCCGGTATCCTGAGTCCCGAGGGGCCAGTGAAGTTTGACCCTTCAGCCAGTTTGGAGACTAACTTCTCACACTTTGCTGAATGTGTCTATTACAGCGTAGTCACCTTTACGACACTGGGCTACAGCGATGAAGCGCGTCAGATCTGGATTGTGCGCCCGCTGGCCGCGGCGCAAGCTTTCATAGGTGCGTTCATGATGGCCCTGTTCGTGGTCGTGTTCGGAAAGAAAATGACGCGCAGTTGAGTGTGTTACCTGGCGTCGGAGTAAAGCTCGAAGAAGCGCTTTTGACCGGCACTGCTACCGATGAGCAGCATTTCCGCGTCAATCTGCAAAGGCAATTGAGGGTCCGGGTTTACCTGCATCGTGCCATCGACGCCGAGAGCAACTACGGTACACCCTGTATCCCGACGAATATGCGCGTCCGCGATCGTTTTGTTCGACAGCAATTCCGGTATTTTGACCCTGAATACATCCAATCCTTCCGCGATCATCAACGTGTCACCGTGCAGGAAGTAATGCAGGACGGCGTCGGCACCCATCGAGGCGGTGGAGAGCACGAAATCGGCGCCGGCTTCGTGCAAGAGATGAATGTGGCGTTCTACCGTGGTCCGGCTGATGATCTGAAGATCGGGCCGTAAGCGACGGCAATAGATGGTCAAATAGATGTTCAAGTCGTCGTCGTGCGTGGTTACGATTGCCGTCGAAGTGCGCATGATTCCGGCTTCTTCCAGCACAGATAACTCCGCAGCATCACCCACGACACATTTTTCCGGGTTGAGAACGCGCTCAGGCAACTTTTCGACAATGCGGTAGTCCAGTCCCATGGCGTCGAGGGAGCGGGCCGTACCCCGTCCCACGCGCCCGCCGCCAAGAATAACCACCGGTTCTTCGACATTGTTGTAAGCGCGAAAAGTATCTTCGAATTGGTCCAGTTGATCGCGGCTGCAGGCGAAAACCAGAACGGTGTTCTCGTGGACCTTGGACTCGGGCAGAGCAGTCGAAAACTGACCCCGCTCCCAGACGCCGATCACGGTGATTCCCATCTCCCTGCGCAACCCGATCTCTTCAAGGGTCTTTCCGACCATGGGGGTACCGGTGGCCGTCGCCTCCGCGATATGCAGCTCATCGAACTGACCGATCACGTGAGCAATGAATTTCCCGCCACGTGCAAGTCTGGCCAGAGCGCGGCCCAACATTTCGCGCAGTTGCAGGACCTGGGAACAGCCACTCAGCTCGAGGATGTCTACAGATGCCTCTTTGTCCGCCGTGGCGATTATGGGGACGTCGGGCGCCAGCTGCCTTGCCGAAAACGCCACCTTGGTGCTGACCACGTCGCTGGAGGTCAACGTTACCAGGGCAGCACGGTCTATGCGTGCATTGCGAAGGGTCTCCGCATCGTCAGCGTATCCCAAGATTACGCTGAAACCCAGGTCTGAAAGACGCTCCGCCTCCTCCAGGCTCGGCGCAAGCAGTGTATAAGAATGGCCATACTGCTTGAGCTTGCGGGCGATCGCACTGGATACGGGATCAAAGTGCGTGAGGATCACGTGATCCCTGGTGTTTTCCGGCAGCTCTCGGGGGACGCGAGCGGCGGCCTGGGCTTGCACGAAGGGCAGATAGAAGAACTGTATCAAAGTGAACGGAAGCAGAATGAGCATGCACACCGTGCCCGTGAGGAGCACGAAGATCGAGAATACGCGACCCAGGTTGCCGGTGAAGGTTATGTCGCCGTACCCCAGCGTCGACATGGTCGTGAGTGTCCAGTAGACGCCCGACAACCACGTGAACTCCCGGCCTTCAATTGCCATCAGCACGTGAAAGATCAGGCTGTAGATGACGACTAAAGAGAAGAGGATGAGCAGGAGCCATAGAAGAGGCCGCAGATTTCGGCGTGTGGCCTGATCGCTGCTGAGGCGAGCAAATTCGGAAAGAAGTGGTTTCATTTTCAACAGAATGCCGGAGAGAATAGGACCAGCACGGTAAAGATTTCGAGTCGACCAAGGAGCATAAAAAGGGCCAGGAGCCATTTCCCAACAAGAGGGGTCTGAAAACAGTTGTCGTTCGGGTCCAGTTCACCTAAGGTCCGATATTGCCCAAGGCGGCAGCTACCGCACCGAAAGCTGTAGCCATATCCATACCAATGGCCGTCATCGCGAGTACTCCGCCCACAAAAAAAATGTAGGTGATATGGATAGATCAATAAGCGGGCATTACATAGTCAAGATGGCTTGGGGCTTGGTGTCGAGTGAACTCAGGGCTTTGTGAGGGTCGGAAGACTCGCGACAACGGCTGGCCGTGGGCATGGAACAGAAAAGCGCAACCCCCTCAAAATCAAAGGAGTTGCGCTTCATCCAATCTGGCTCCGGCGGTAGGGCTCGAACCTACGACATGGTGGTTAACAGCCACCCGCTCTGCCAGCTGAGCTACGCCGGAATAGGTACGAAAAGCTAGAGGTCAGTCACCAAGCTGTCAAGAAAGCTGGAGAGCCACCCAACTCTTCTGGACTATCGGCAGATGCGTCGGATTCCCCACTCGTGTGTTGACGTCGTTACTCGTCTCCGTAGTACTCCTTGAGCACGTCGCTGCGGTTCGGGTGCCTCAGTTTTTGCAGGGCCTTCTCCTTGATCTGGCGAACCCGCTCGCGAGTACGGCCCACGTAGGTACCGATTTCCTCCAGCGTCATCGGCTCCTCGCCATCCAGGCCATAGTACATGCGCAACACGCGTGCTTCGCCCTCGGTTAGCGCCCCCATCGCTTCCTGGATCTCGTCCTTCAGCTCATCCTCTGATAGGACTTCGTCGCAGGCCGGAAGCGAGTCATCCGGCAGCAGATCGCCGATGCACCGATCCGGCTCTCCGTCGTCACAGGGCGTCTCCAGGGAAACTGGCCGCTGAGACAGGCGCAACAGCAGATCCATGTCATTGGCATTGACGTTGAGCTCGGCGGCGATCTCCTCGGTCTCCGGTGGCCGCCCGAGCCGTTGCTCCAATTTGGTGAGAACCTTGTTGACCCGTGTGAGTTCGCCAATCCGGTTGAGCGGCAGGCGTACGATACGCGACTGCTCCGCCAGTGCCTGCAGAATCGACTGGCGAATCCACCACACCGCGTAGGAGATGAACTTGAACCCCTTCGACCCATCGAAGCGCTTGGCGGCCACGATGAGCCCAAGATTGCCTTCGTTGATCAGATCGGACAGGGGCAATCCCAGGTTCTGGTATTGCTTGGCGACGCTGACGACGAAACGCAGATTCGCCTTGACCAGCGACGAGAGCGCGTCTTGATCGCCATCCTTGATCTTTTTTGCCACCTCTATCTCGTCCTTTGCCGATAGTCCGACCGAGCTCTCGATCTCGTGGAAATACTGATCGACCAGCGTGTCGGTCTGTAGCGTGGACATATATCGCACTCCTCCTCCTGATGAGTGACAACCAGTGCGCATGAGGGGTGAACCAAGGACTAGCGCATACTGGCGGATCAACGAGCGGTTCGATGTTGGAGTCCGCTATTCGATGATCCTGAGGCTGAGTCGCACGGCATCCATCGCCGGCAAATCGCCCTATTTACCGTCAACGGGAGATCGGAGAGAGAATGCGGCCAACGCGCTGCCGCAAATGGGGAGTGCTAGCCGGGTTGGGGGAACAACCCATCGAGGGAGATTCACATACTGCGTTTGCAGAGCGAACCACTGAAGCACCGTCTCGACGATTGGGGATCGTGAGGCCGGCCTGTGCAGGCGAACTCTACGGGGAGGGTCTTTACTTTAGATTAATCAGGGAGTTGGACAAGGAAAACTACATCTGTGTTGAATCGGAGTAAAATATACGGCACAGAAGCAGAAATACTCAACCCCTTTTTTCGTTTTTTTTCATATAGTACATAGACTTACGTTTGTTCCTCGCCGAGTGATTACCGCGCCAATTACCCACCCATGCCGATCAGATGCGCTGGTGGTCGCACTACGGGATCTACGTGCGCTAGACTACAGATATCTTGGATCCGTTGTATCTCGGATTCGCCGCAAGGTGGTATTCTGCATGAAATATTTAGCTCAACCCATTCTCTATCAATACGTTGCGGATGTCAATAAAGTGGATGTATGGCTTGTTCTAGGGGCCTCGAGATGCGCATAGCCTCTGTTCAACTCAGCGCCAGTGAGCGTTCGAAAGTGGAGCAAATCCGTCGCGCCACCAAGCTGATCGAACCCTTGGAGGATGTCGATCTGCTCCTGTTGCCTGAACTGTGGACGACCGGCGCGTTCTGCTACGAGCGCATGGAGGCGGAGGCCGAGTCGTTCGATGGACCAACCCTCCACGCCATGCAGGAGATCGCCCGGCAAAAGAACTGTCACTTCTACGCTGGAAGCTGGGTGGCGGAATCGGATGCCGGGCTGCACAACACCGCTGCCTTCCTCGCGCCCTCAGGAGAGGTACTGGAGTATTACCACAAGATCCATCTGTTCGGCTACCAATCCCGTGAGGCCGAGCTTTTGACCCCGGGACAAACGCCGAAACTGGTCAGCACTCCACTGGCCACGTTCGGTCTGGCCACCTGTTACGACCTGCGCTTTCCAGAGCTCTTCAGGAGCCTGTCAGACGCGGGTGCCGAGTGCTTTTTGGTCTGCTCGGGCTGGCCCCACCAGCGCCTGGAACACTGGCAACTGTTCAACCGGGTGCGCGCGCTCGAAAACCAGTGCTACCTCATCTCCTGCAACAGCTGCGGTAAACAGGACGGGATGCTGTACGCCGGGCACAGCATGGTAGTCGATCCCTGGGGCATACCTCAAGCGTCGGCAGGAGATCTGGAAACGGTGATGACGGCCGACATCGAACTCTCTCTCGTGGCTGAGGCGAGGTCGACATTCCCTGTCCTCGAAGACAGGGTTCTGAAAGCGGGTGCATGAGGACGATTTCAGGCTCGGCGGCCGATTCAGGGTTCGAATCGCTGACGCTGTCCCGCCCTCAGAACCACGGGATCGTCGCTCCACTGGCGCTCCGATTTCACCTCGACCTGGCCGCGCTCGACGAACACGGTCGTTGAAGCGTCCAGAACCACCTGCACGGCAAAGACGGCCCCGGGCGCACCCCGTACTGCGACCAGCGGTGATCGCACCACAAAAGTGTCTGTCTCGCTGACGACGGCACAAGAAACCCGCCCCATCCGCAAGTACAGGTCGCCGCGGGATTCCGTATTGACGCTGTCCATGGCAGCCTCCTGGTCTTCCAGTTCACTACCCTCATCCACCCGCACCTCGGCTGTTGTCTGACCGCTTTTCCCGGGGAACTCAATGACCGCGCTGATTTCGCCTCCTGGATCGGCTTGTCCATGCGCCTCATCGGCAGCGGGTTGCGCGGACTGCGTGTCACTGATTTCTCTTTGCACCAGTACCTGTCCATCCAATTTGCTGCCCGCTCCGGAGGCGCGGTTTCCGCGAGCTTCAGACTCTCTCCGACTCTCATCGTCATCTCCGAACTGAGAGACCACAAGGATGAGCAAGGTCATCAGTCCGGTTCCGGCGATGCTGGCGACAAGTATGGGAACCAGGCGGGAGCGACCGGTGCGCGGGGAGGCTTGCTCGTGCTCTTTGGCCGTGGCTGGTCGAGCCCCGAGTTCCGGCTCTGGCTCCTCTTCCTCTAAAAGCTCCAACCCTGAATCACCTTCCACGTCGTCTTCGGGCTCGGTGCTCTCCCCCCTGCCCCTGACGGAGCCGAAATACGTGGAGATGTCACCGCTCTCGTACAGCTCACGCAGCGTCTCCAGGATGTCCCGCTGATCCGCTCGTATATCTTCGACTTCGAGTTCCCCCATGAACTCACCCTCTTCCGCGACCAGCCTGGAACGTCTTGGGGACATGTTTGTGAGCAGTCGATCGCGCACCGCATCCGGTGCGTCACTCAAGGCTCTGGCGAGCGGCTGATTGGCGACCCGGTTCAAGAGGGCCTGAAGCTCTCTGTCCGTCAAACGGATAACATCAGCGAAGACGAAGAGATGATTCTGAAGAATCGTCACCGCATCTTCGTCGATCGCGGCAGTGGAACTGATGGCGCGCCGCAGCCGTCGCGTCGTGTCGATGGCCCTGAGAATCTCACAGGAGGGAAGCACTCCCCAACTGTCAGCCGACGTCATGATCTCGCGCATGCCCTCGACAAGGTCCCGCTCGTCGCGCTCGAGTCCCCAGGTCGCGCTGAAAACGGAGCTGGTAACGATGAGATTGATGATCTGGCCCTGAAACCTCAATGGCAACTCAACAAGAAGGGAAGCGGCATCCACCGGCCGGGGTGCGTCCAGGAGGGCCAAACTGAGTAGCGCCGCGCACAGTGGCGAATGTTCGATATCGTCGTCGGTCTCTGCAGGGTCCTGTGCCTCTTCTGATGTTTCCTCTTGCTCGTCGTGATCAGTCTCATCTGATCGATGTGCCCGAAACCCGGAGAGGACGCGCCTTTCAGCTGGTGACAGCTCGCCCCATTCTGCCAGAACATCATCGTTCATCCCCCGGCGCAACTGGCCCCGCACCGCAGCCGAGAGTTCGTTGGGTAGTATTCCCACCAGCTGGGCCTGCGCCCGGGTATTCAAGTGAGATCCGATCAGGACCCACATCCTCGTGAGCGAATCAACCATTGTTTATGTTCAAGTCCGCCTCAAGAAAACCTGACTCACCGACGCACCGAGGATAAAGATGGACCTCACTCCCTTCAGCTTGGCTGGCAAGAGAGCCCTCGTGACCGGGGGTGGCCGTGGAATCGGCCGCGCCAGTGCCGTGGCGATGGCCGAGTCTGGAGCTGAAGTCGTCGTCACCAGCCGCACCAGCGCGCAATTGGATGAAACCGTCGATTCTATACGTGGGCAAGGTGGGAAGGCAACGTCCATTCTCTGCGACATCTCAAATCCCAGCGCTGTCCGCGCCCTGAACGAACAGCTGCTGGAGGATAACGGCAAGATCGATATCCTCGTCAACAATGCGGCCATAAGTCCGATCGTCAAAGGCATCGAGAAGGTAGAGCCCGAAGAATGGGCCCAGATTCTGGACGTCAACGTCAATGCCACCTTTGGAATCATTCGCACGGTAGGATCGACCATGCTCGAGCAAGGCAGTGGCTCCGTCGTCAACGTCTCATCGATTGCGGCCGTCCGTGCATTGCCGCGGCTGGCACCCTACTCTGCCAGTAAGGCCGCGCTCGCCGCCATGACCAGGAGTATGGCGGTCGAATGGGCCCGCTCCGGCGTGCGCGTCAACGCGGTGGCGCCGGCATACATCGAGACGGAAATGACGGCGGCCGTCAACGAGCGTCCCCGCCTGCGCCAGAGCGTCGTCGACCGCACTCCCATGGGTCGGTGGGGCCAACCCGAAGAGGTGGCCTGGGCTGTTGTGTTTCTGGCATCCGAGGCGGCCAGCTATGTCACCGGCCACACCCTCTTCGTCGATGGCGGTTGGACCAGTATGTAACGATAACCCCGACTACTCTTTGCCATTCTTACCCTTCGCATCCTCGATAACATCGATCGCCAGCTGCTTGCAGCGATCAATATCGTAGTCTCGATGGATCGTGATTTTTTGCGCCTCCAGCGAGCCTTCCGCATGGATGGCGAGAAACTCGTTGTAGCCCCCGAAGTCTGAGGCGGTCAGATCGCGCACAAGATTAAAGGCGCGCAGGCGGTCTTCCGTACTGACCCCGCTTTTGCCACCTAGAAAGCGTTCGATATAGGGGCGTGTCTCCGGATTGTCCAGATCCTTCTCTGACGGCCCCGTGACGACGAGACCTCCGGCAATATCCTGCACCCAGCTGACCGCCTGATGGTAGTTGCTGGCGAAAAAATACTTGGCCAGGTTGGTGGTGACGATGTCTGGAACCGCCACGCCTTGCTCCGAGAGCCGGCATTCGTAGGCCGCGGCCCTGCTCAACCCTCGCACGGTCTCCGCGTAGACGATCAGCTTGGTTAGCTTCTCGCGCACGTGGCTTGCCCGCTCGATACCGTTGTACTCGGCCAGCAACGCGGCCGCCCCGATGAACAGATCACACAAGGGCGGTTTGTAGGAGATGGCGGTAAACCGATGAAACTCGACGAAGGTATTGGCGACGGCCCCGGCCGCCTGCCACTCACCCTTGAGAAATACACGCTCGTTCGGAACGAATACATCATCGAATACCGTGAGCGTGTCGACGAGCCGGTGGCGCGCGCTCACAGGGTGGTGGAACGTGCTGGGATCCGGAGACCCAAAGGGACTGGCGATCAGCTTCACTCCATCGGCGTTGACGGGAATAGAAAAGGCAACGGCGTAGGCGCTGTCCTCCTCACCGATCGCCCGTGTCGGCAGTACGATGATGTCGTCGACATACGGAGTGCATGTCGTGTGCGCCTTGGCACCCCGTACGACAATCCCGTCCGCCCGCTCCTCAACTATATGCACGTAGTAATCGGGGTGTTCCTGTTGCGATGGTAACAGACTGCGATCACCCTTGACGTCGGTCTGCGCCACGGCCAGGCTCAGGTCTTCCTTACGACACCTGTCCAGATAGGCGTTGACACGTGCGTTGTACTCGGTTCCCACCTTTTCGTCGACCTGGTGGCTCACCTGGTGCAGTGCGAAAAGCGCGTCCGAGCCAATCTCCTTGATCAGCAGGACAACGCTGCCTCCCAGCCGCGTGGAGCGCTCGATCATCTCGCGGCGATTCAGCAGATCCTGTGCGTCCTGCGGCTTCTTGAAATAACGACTGCAAAGCTCTCCGTCGGGATCCTGCCTCCACGTGAACAGTTCTCGGTGCTCGGGATGCTCTGCCAGCTCGAAATCGAGAGCAGCGTGGTCAACGGCGATCCCGATGTCAGGGTGCACGGTGACATCCTCCACCAGTTCCCCCTCACAATACACCTGCCTGCCATCCCTCAAGCTGCTGCGATACTGATCAGCCGTTCGCAATCCCATATGCTCATCACCCTTCCGTGGTTAATGCGTATCCGCGGTCAGTTCTTCAACGGCTTTCCCGACTTCAACATGTGGGCCATACGCTCCAGCGTCGCCGGCGTGTGACATAGATCAAGAAAGGCCTCGCGTTCCAATTCGAGCAATTCCTGTTCGGTGGATGTCTCCCGCCCCCCTCCTCCGCACAACACCCCGGCCAGGAGGCGGCCGATGTGTTGATCGTGCTCCGATATCTTCCCCGCCGCGCAGCGCTCAGCCAAACTCGCCTGCAAAGCATCGAGCGCCGTGTCTCCGGCCACACGAAAAGGGATCGATTCGGGCGGATGATATCCGGCCTGCACCATTTCATTGGCAACGGTAATCGCCGACCTCAACACACGCTCGCCATTCATCTCAATGCTCTCGCCGGGTTCGAGCAGCCCCCATGCGCGCGCCTGCAGAGCGTTGTCGGAGAAATCCCCGGCAAAGACCAATTCGAAGGCATCGCCGATGGCACGTTCACTGCCGAAACGACGCGCCACTTCCATACAACCTCCCGCTCCGGGAATGAGACCCACACGCGTTTCCACCAAACCCATGCTCAACTCCGCGGCGGGCACACACCGATCCACCGCTAAACAGAACTCGCAGCCTCCCCCCAAAGCCAGACCGAACGGGGCGGCAACAACGGGGATAGGAACGTAGCGCAGCCCCATGACAGCCCGTTGAAATCGATCGAGATAGCCGATCAACCCTGGCCAATCACCATCTTCTATCAACGCCATCATGTGAGCGAGATCAGCACCAGCGGAAAAATTCCCCCCTGCCCCACCAAGCACGAGCGCCCGAAAATCGGCATCCAGTGCTCGGTGAATCATCTCTTGCGCAGCCACACCGATGACGTTCATCTTGCCTCTGAATACGACTATCCCTATGCCATCGCGTTCCAGCACCCGTGCACCTTCGTTCTCCCAGCGCACCGGTGCTGTCTCCAGGAGTTCTTCGTCGTTGTCTGAAGACGGCATTGGCTCATGTGCGTGGCGCATCATCGAGAACGCCCTCCGCCCCGATCCCGAGCTTTCTGTCGAGTAGATGAAACCGCCAGCCTGGTTTATCTGCGCCATCAAGGGAGGCACATCCATGCCCTTCTGCACTAGTCCACCGGTCCATGTCGACGAACCGATAGCATCGATCATTTCGAATGGACCCAGTTCCCAGTTGAACCCGTACTGCATGGCCAGATCCACATGGGTGAGTTCGCTGGCCATGGAAGCGGCATGCTCACAGGCATAAACCAGTACTGCGTTGAGGTGGTCACGGGCAAAACGAGCGAGTCTGTCTCCCCCCTCACAGTTGTAGGCGCTCTGTAGGCGCATCCTCGGATCGCGGGTCGCGGTGGCGGCGGCCAACGCTCCCAATTCCGGTGTTGTTGAGGACCGGTACTGGAGACTACCCAGATCCAGCACTTCAATTCCACTCCCCTCCACCTTGCGGTAAAAGCCTCCTGCCGCCTTCACACCCAACAGACCTGCCTCCAGCATGCGCTCGACGAAGGCAGGAGGCTTAAAGACATCGCGTTGGCGCTCACCACCCAAATTGACGAAGGCCGTTCCGGCGACCTTCACCAAGGTGTCCAGGCCGATGAGGTCACAGAGGCGCAGGGTCGCGGTGCGCGGACGACCGAGCAGTGACCCGGTGACGGCATCGACTTCCTCCACTGAGAGAGCGCCACTCTCCATGCGGTGCAACGCATCCATCAATGCAAAAACTCCGAGCCGATTGGCGATAAAATTGGGCGTATCGCGACACTCCACTACCCTCTTCCCGAGGCTGTGTTCGACGAAGGCCGTCATCCGTGCAACAATCGCCGAATCCGTGTGAGCACTCGGAATCACTTCGACCAGCCTCATCTGTCTTACTGGATTGAAGAAATGAATGCCGAGAAACCGAGCCCGCGGCTGCGCGGGCAGGACTTCGCACAGACGACCGATCGAAAGACCAGAGGTGTTCGAACTGATTACGCAGGTCTCGGAGATTACCTCCGAGATGCGGGACAGGACAGACCCCTTCAGTGAGAGATCCTCTACGACGGCTTCGATCACCCAGTCGGCCTCAGCCAGACAGGACAGATCCTCTATACTTCCAGGGCGGATGCGGAGGCCGATATCAGGAGTGAAGAAAATGGGCGGACGTTCGTTGCCGGCGCGAGCAAGAGCTGATCGAGCACGCCCAGCTGGATCGCCGTCCGCGGGAAGGTCGAGCAAGTCTACATCGAAACCGGCGTTGGCCAGCAAGGCGGCAATCTGTGTGCCCATGACACCGGCACCGAGAACGGCAACTCGAGAAATCTCGCCTCCCCGAGCGCTCATCGCAGCTTGTCTAGTGCCCTGTCACGGAAGTAGGCTTGTGAAATGAGGGCGCCGAGTCGCCCCGGCCTGCAAGGCGCGCGATGAGGCATATCGGTGGGATATGCCGATTGAGCGCAACGCAGCAGGTCGGGATGAATCGGCGACCGAATACAAGGATACTTCCGTGACAGGGCACTAGGGGTCCATCAAGAGCCGCTCGGGAGCACGGCAACTATGGGGGCATTGACGAGGATGACGGCTCCATCCTCCAGTTCCAGTCTGTTTTCAACATTGGTAGCCTGCGACTGTGCGCTGGGCACATCGGCAACGCGATCGAACGCATCCAGTATGAACAGGGTCAACGCCCATAGAGGAGAATAGCCCTGTTGACCGGGAAGCAGCGTGACCACGTTGTGGGTGTTGCCATCGTCATCGACTGCGAAACCATCCCTGACATCCATGTCGTTCTGCAGAAACGCGTACATGATCGGAGTGCTTAAACTATTTCCGGCAAAATCGATGGTCAGGGAACTCTCGGGATTTTCGAACAACAGGTACTTGACGATCTGCTCACGGTACCAGCCATCCTGAAGCTCCACCGGGATGTCAGCAGCGAAGCGCTTGGTGGCCACGGATCCATCCGGAACCACGACGCAGTGCATGATCCGATCCGTCATCGTGGTGTCTTCGTATTGAGCATCCATCATGGCCCATGAGGTTGCCGCATTCGGCCTGTAGTCCCGCTCGACTTCGACCTCGACCACCCGCCTGACGTCGTTGTAGGCCTCGTCTCCGGGGATTTCATCGAACACCGGAAGCTGGCCGACGATGGGGTCACCGCGAAAATCAACCGCCATGAACACGAGCGCCGGCGCGCTCGGCCTGGCATCAAAATGATACTGCTCAACGACCTCACCGTTGGGCCCCAAGCTGCGCATCAGAAAGTCTTCGTCGAAGTCGATCGGCTCGTCGGCCGCCGGCAACTGGAGCCGTTCAGAGCGTTTGAAGAACGTTCCGGCCAGATCACTGAAACGATCGATCGGGACGACGGGGATGTAGCCAGGGAAATTCGCTCGAATCTGAAGAACCCCGATGACGGCGTTGACGCTGATGTGGGTGACAAAATTACTCTGAACGTTGGCCAGTTCCGTAGACTGTAGCAACACCTGTTGCTCGGAATCAATGCCACTCATTCCCACTAAAACTCCAGTGCCAGTGGGAATGTCCGATATCCGCTCCTGAACTGCACCGGAGACTTCGTAGGAGAAGCTGACGGTGTCGCCATCAGCGACTACGTTCACTTCGAACTGGGTGATTTCCGGGGGCAGGTCCGATGAAATTTCGATGGTCCCCGTGAGCCGTTGAAAGACGAGCGAGACACTTTGAGGAGAGTTGGCCGTTACCGATATCGTATCGGAGGCTGAAAATGTGCGGATTTCATTGGGATCGAAGGCGTCGACGACGATGACCCTGTTCGTTCCGATCGGTATGCCACGCACCAACGCTGATGCACGATCGCCGACGAGATTCATCGGCCCCGACAGGCCATCCGGAATATCAGCGGCCGTGACAATGTACCGTATTTCGGCGAAACGATCTCCCGTGAACCCAACGCCTTCCGGGATCGTGGCAATGAACTCGATGCCGGGATCTTCGTCCTCGCCGGGAGCACCGGGATCAGCGGGATTATCCCGGCCGGGCAAACCACACGCGGACAGCACCAGAGCCCAGCCGAGTGCCGTGACCGCCGCTATCGGTCTCACAGGTCCCAGTCCCGGGCAATCTCGCGCCCGAACAGCGGCAGCTGATCGGGGTGGTCTTCGGGTAGTTTGAGACTCTCCGCAGCCAGTCCGCCCTCGCGGTGTTTCAGTAACCAGGCATCGATATCGCTTCGCCGAAAACGGACCAACTTGCTGACACGGAAATGAGGGATTTCCGTCCGTACCACCAGCCGGCGGACCGTGGACACGGAGCACCTCAGGTAACCGGCTACGTCATTCGCTGTGAGCAGACCTTCCTTGGGCATGGCGCCACCTGACCTACACAGTCACCGTCTGTTCGAGGGTGAAAACGTTATTGTCGGTCTCCTGGATCGTGACCTCGATCTGGTAATCAACGCCCTCTCCAGGGAACAACTTCGCGAGCACATCCACTGCCTCATTCATACAGTACAACGCCACGTTCTCGACACTCGGATTCTTACCCGGCATCACGACGACTCCTTCGGGATCAAAGATCTGACTGTCCAGAAAGGTCACGTCCTGATCGGAGATCAACATCTTGTGGTCGAGGAACTTGAAGATGTCCTTCAACGCACCGAAATCGACCGACATATCCAGCCGCTCAAGGCGCGGGAAGCGCTGGGCCCGCACCAGAAACGTTCCCCGCCAGGTGTGGCCATGGACGTGAACGCAGCGACCGTCATAACCGAGTTGTCTATGGGCGGCGTGGAAAGATCCTCTCGCCGTCAGCGTTTCCATGCAGATCCTCGCTTTTCCTGCCATACTTTAATGATCCATGTTGCCAACCAGGTCGCGGCGGACAGCAATATCAACAGGAACAGCAATTTTCCGGCAACGATGACGAACGGTCCTGTCGAGGCCGTGGTCATGACCACGATCAGGACGAACGAAACCAGAATGAGCGCAGTCAAGATTTGCTGCAGCTTGAGGAAAAACTGTTCGCTCGGCCACCGGTTTCCACCCGTAGGTGTCTCCTGTGTGCTTGACCCTTGCCGTGACATCGTTTAGTCCTTAGCCCTATGATAACCTACTCAACTCAACCACCCTCACAACGCACGCCTCCCCTCAGCCAACACCGCTCACCAGCTCATCCGCGCCACCAACACGTCCGGCAACCGCCGTGTGGGCTTGCTGGCGTGCAACGGCGTCCACTTTCAATATCTCGTTGATCAATTCCACCTCCGTTGACGCCGAAGGCCTTTCTTCGTCGTCGCCAGACGATCCGTCGCCTGAGGGACCACCACCACACGATTCCATGATCTGTCTATTGATATCATGAATGTCGAGAAAGCCGATCATCCCATCCAGGAACGCCTTAACCGCAATCTCGTTGGCCGCATTGAGTGCAGCCGGCGCCATGCCCCCTCGACGGCCGGCTTCATAACACAGCTGAAGACCGGGAAACGCATCCCAATCCGGCTCAGCGAAGTGCAGCGCTCCTAAGGAGGTGAGATCCAGGGGGGCCAGCGGTGTCTCCCTCCGGTCGGGGTAGGTCAGCGCGTACTGGATGGGCAAGGCCATATCCGTTTTGCCCATGTGGGCGAGGATCGAACCATCGGTGAATTCGACCATCGAATGAACGATCGACTCCCTGTGGATGACGACGTCGACCTGGTCCACGTCGACACCGAAAAGTATGCTGGCCTCGATTACCTCGAACCCCTTGTTCATCAGGGAGGCAGAATCCACGGTGATCTTAGCGCCCATCTGCCATGTCGGATGGTTCAGAGCCTCCGTCGGAGTCACGCGCGCCAGTTGCTCGAGGCTGTGGTCGCGGAAGGCGCCCCCTGAGGCTGTCAGAATCAGGCGCCTGATTGCGCGTGATCCTTCTCCCTGAAGGCACTGCCACATGGCACTGGGCTCACTGTCCACAGGGCGAATCTCGCCACCCCCAAGGCGGGCGGCGCGCAGAAGTGGACCACCAGCCATCACCAGAGGTTCCTTGTTAGCCATGCAGACGATGCGACCTGCCTGCAAAGCGGCCAGCGTCGGCATCAGCCCGACCGCTCCAACCAGACCGTTTACGACGTAGTCGACACCCTCCATGCAGACGAGTTCGCATAGTCCTTCTGCACCGTCCAACACCCGCACATCCGGTGCCCGTCGGCGAACCTCGGCCGCGCTATCTTCATCCTGTAGGCAGACGACCTGTGGTCCAAAGACTCCGATACGCTCGATGAGCTTGTCCACCTGGCGACCGGCTGACAGCCCAAGCAACTCGAAGCCATCCAGGCCGTCCAGGATCTTGAACGTCGTGTCTCCGATGGATCCCGTGGACCCGAGAATGACCAGTCCTCTCCCACTCATCTTCGTCAACAGCCATGCTTGGAGTTATGCATCGAGATCTTGAGGGCAATCAGGAAGGTTGGCCCTCCAGCAGTGCCTCTTTGTCGATCAAGAGTTGCTCAGCCACGTGGGCGACGGGCAAGGCTCCCCCCCGAACCATCTCAATGGCTTCATGCGGACAGGCCTCGACACAGTGGCCGCACAAAACGCAGCGTCCCAGGTCCAGGTCGAAACGAACGGGCACTCGATCTCTCCCACCATCCTTGCTCCAGCCGGCCTCAAGATCGATGCAATGCGAAGGACACGCTGCCTCGCACAATGAACAGGCCACACAGCGAATGGCGCCCTGCTGATTGCGAGTCAAGCGTGGCACGCCGATCAGAGCCTGGCCGCCACGGTCAGGAGGCAACACCACAGACCGGTTGCGCCGCAAACCGTAAGCGAATACGTGGATCACCGTGCCGATGAGACTTCGAAGGTAACCCGAGGACAATGATCGTTGCATCAGCGACGCGACGGGGTTTTGCTCTGCACGCCACCGTTGCGCGAACGGCGTGATGAACCGCGTCGATTTGAGGGGCGAGTGTTGTTGTTTCCGCCCCTGCGATTCTTCGATTTTCCGGTGTACCGCGTGGATCGAGTCTCGCGCACGACCATGACCTTAACCTCACCGGCAAAGGTGAGTTCGTCGCTGACACGCTTGGCGATATCGAAAGCCAAGATTTCGGCATCGTCATCACCGATGCGGTCCCCCCTCACCATCACTCGCAGCTCTCTGCCTGCATTGATGGCATAGACGTCCTTCACCCCCTCGAACGAGGTGGCAATTTCCTCCAGCTTGACTATACGACGCGCATACCCTTCCAGGTCTTCGCGTCTGCCTCCGGGGCGAATCGACGAAATCGAATCCGCTGCCTTGACGAGGAAACAGATCGGATCGAGACGAGCGTGATCCTCGTGGTGTTCAGCGATCACTTCCTTGATTACGGCATGCTCACCGAAGCGGTCTGCCATCTCGACACCGAGATCAATGTGAGTGCCCTCCAGTTCCCTGCTTACTGTCTTGCCGATATCATGGAGGAGCCCGGCTCTGCGCGCGAGGCGAGCATCGAGTCCGATCTCGGTAGCCATTAGACCGCTCAACTCCGCGACCTCAAGGCAGTGTTGCAGCTGGTTCTGCCCGTAGCTGGTACGGTACTTCAGGCGGCCAATCGTCTTTGGTAGGTCCGCGTGGACATCCTTCGCGCCGATTTCGTTCAACGCCTTGCGGCCTGCCTCCTCAATTTCCTTGTCGAGGGTTTTCTGCGACTCTACGACCACATCTTCGATGTGATTGGGGGTGAACCCGCCGTCCTTGACGAGCCGCTCCATGGCCAACGCCGCCACTTGACGTTTGATGGGGTCAAAGCAAGACAGCAGCACGGTGTCAGGGGTATCGTCGACGACAACCCTTACGCCAGTGGCGGCTTCGAAGGTCCGAACGTTGCGACCCTCCTTGCCGATGATTCGACTCTTCAGGCCTTCGTTCGGAAGCGTTACCGTGGCCGTTGAGGAGTGCTCTGCCTCTTCGACCGCACAGCGATTGATGGCTTGAGCGATGATTTTCTTGGCCTCACGATCAGCCTCCTCTTGAGCGCGGGTGCGCTCCATCCGGATGATCGCGGCGTAGCGGGCTTTCGTCTCCGAAGCCAACAGCTCGAACAGGTGTTCTTTCGCCTCTTCTGCAGTCAAGCTGGCCGCCAGCTCCAACTTCTCGCGGTATTGCTCTTTGGCCGCCCCGAGCGCTACCTCGGTTTCCTGGCTGGTCCGTTCGCGAGCGGCCAGTCGCGCCTCCTGATTCTTCAGGCGAATCAGGTCCTTGCGCACTTCCTCCTGTTGGCCACTCAACTCCCGATGGCGCTTAGCGGCTTCCTTGTCTCGGGCGCCCAGCTTGCCTAGCTCGCCCTCTATCTCCTTTTCCTGCTCGATCTTGAGCTTGTACCAATGGTCCTTCTCTTCCAGAAAAGCGACGCGTTGGGTGCGCTCCTCTTCAGCCAGGCGTCTGGCCGCTCGTTCTTCAGCGTCCGCTTCGAGCTGAGCTTGGTGACCCTTCTTCAAGTAAAAACTGACTGAAAATCCGATTCCAGCACCTACCAGAAGGAGGGCCAACCCGTAAAGCCCCGCTAACCAGACCTCTAACCCCTGGATAACCGTAAACGTGAAATCCAACATGGGTTGCCTCAAAGTTTGTGTCAGATTGAATCAACTGAACTCTTCCCTATACCTGTACATGTCCCGCTTGGGTCTTCGACTGCAAATATATCCTTGCTTTGTCAACCACGCCCGAACTCACTCCGCCCCCGCCATACACTCGACTGCTTCCGATATCATGCGCTGGCGTTGAGAGGGATCACGCCAAGCCCTTCTGACATCGGGCGCCAGTTGATGTGTGGGGTCGAAAAAAAGGAAATACTGGCCAGGACGCACCGCGGGGCTGCTGAAAACGGCAATCCCGGTTGCCCGGTTGTACTGCTCGAATGAATGCACGAGCCGCTTGCCACCGCCCCCCATCGTATCGACGACGAAAGCCGGAATGTTGAAACCGGCAGTGATGCCTCGCACGCGTTTCTCGAGATCGATCGCCGAGTGTAGCGTCGTCCTCAGCTCCTCTACACCCTTTACCAGATCGTGAACGAAAACGTAATACGGATGCACGTTGACGTAGCTGAGCCGCTTGATCAACAACTGCATGGTTTGAACGGTATCATTGACCCGTCGCTGCAGCACGGCCTGATTGCGCACCACGATTCCGCGCTCTACCAGCCTGTCCATGGCCAGCCGAGTTGTGTCGGTGATTTCGTTGGGATGGTTGAAGTGGGTATGTACGGCGACTTCCTTGTGAAGACGCCGGCTGGCTTCCACAACATCCGTCAACGCCTGTAGCCAGGCTTCATCGGTGATCAGCTTCTGTGGCATCACGGCCGGCCCTTTGGTGGCATAGCGAAGCCGGCGAACGTGATCCATGCGCAGAAACCTCATGCCGATCAACTCAATGTGCTCTGGCTTTAGGTTGTACATGTCGCCACCGCTGATCACGATATCTTCGATTTCTTCATGTTCGGCGACGTAGTCGAACACCTTCTCCCAACGCTCCGCGTGAACACCGAAATGAAGTTTCTCGACGCCATCCGTGTTGAGCCCCACGGCGTACGAACGCGTGCAGAATCGGCAGTACACGGGACAAGAGTCGAGAGCGAGGAACAGGGCGCGATCGGAGTAGCGGTGGGTCAGACCGGGAACGGAGGAATCCTCCTGCTCGTTGAGCGAGTCCATGCCCAACTCCGGGTGATCCGCCTCGAAGCGCGAGAACTGCGGCAAGAACTGAATCCGCAGCGGATCTTCATCCGGAGCTTCCCAGTCGATGAGACTCAGGATGTATGGAGAAATACGCAGACTCATCGTCGAATGCTGCACGCCCCGCTCAACATCTTCCAGAAAGGCGTCCGATGCGAGGTGTCCGAGCACCTCCTTGAGTTTGCGCACACTCGTGACGCAGTTGCGACTCTGGAACCTGTGATCGTTGAACTCGCTTGCCTTCAGACTTGCATACGCGGGGATGCATCGCCAGAACTCATCATCGCGAAGGATGCGATGATCGTCCGCAGACATGGCTGCCGTGGCACACTGAAGGATCGGATCAGACGAGGTTGTCATAATCGGGAAGCGGTTGGACCCGCTACGGCGAAAAGTCGGACGCAAGTCCGAGGTTGGGGCCAATCCCTACCGTTGTGAGATTGCCCCACCCCTGACTCGTGAACGTGGGTTGTCGGCTACTTGGCAGCCTCGTAGCGTGCGGCGACGGCATCCCAGTTGATGACGTTGAAGAAAGCGGCGATATAATCCGGCCGGCGATTCTGGTAGTTCAAGTAGTAGGCGTGTTCCCATACATCAAGACCGAGTACCGGAGTTCCCCCACCGATCTCATCGCCGGCGTAAGCCGGTCCCATGATCGGATTGTCCTGATTTGGCGTACTGCCCACGACGAGTTTGCCACCCTTGACCACAAGCCAGGCCCAACCCGATCCGAAACGGGTCGTGCCCGCGGCGGTAAAGGCTTCTACGAAACTGTCGTAACCACCCAAATCGGCGTCGATGGCACTGCCGAGGGCACCACCCGGTTTGCCTCCAGCGCCCGGACCCATCACGGTCCAGAACAGGCTGTGGTTCGCGTGACCACCGCCATTGTTGCGCACGGCGTTTCTCTTGGCCGCGTCAACGCTGTCGAGATCGGAGACGAGGTCTTCCACGCTTTTCGAGGCAAGATCGGTTCCTTCGAGGGCCCCGTTGACGTTGGTGATGTAGGTGTTGTGATGCTTGCTGTGGTGGATCTCCATGGTACGAGCATCGATATGTGGCTCGAGCGCATCGTAACCGTAGGGTAAATCAGGCAGAGAGTACGACATGGTGGAATCGTCCTTTCAATGGAACATGGGTTAACGTGAACGTAAATTTAGGTCTTCTACCGCTGCCTTTATGGCATCTTCGGCCAAGACTGAACAATGGATCTTCATGGGTGGCAGGCCTCCCAGGGCGTCCACGACATCTTGTTTGGTGTATTTGCAGATCTCTTCAATCGAGCATCCCTTCACCAGTTCTGTCAGTATCGACCCGGCAGCGATCGCCGCGGCACATCCGAAGGTTTTGAAGCTCGCCGCCGCAACGTGACCATCTCGGATCTGCAGGTATAGATGCAGGACATCCCCACACGCGGAATTTTCCGCTATGCCGACAGCATCCGCGTCCTCCAGGGCACCGACATTTCGCGGATTCTGATAGTGATCCAGGACCGTATCGTTGTACAGACTCAGGGGATAATCTCCGAAATAGACGATCGCCTTGCACCAAGGTGGGCGTGGCAGATCCTCTGGTTGGCGACTGGAATATACCTTTGCTCTTGCCTGGTGTCAACCGTACAATAATCCGTCTAAAGAGCATTATAAACAAGCTGTTAGCACAGATGTCGAAGACCCGGCTCTCCCCAACGCACGCCTCGAGAGCGGGATTGGATCAAGCCTGGAGATTGACGCTTCCGCCCCCGCCCTGAGCCTGCTCCCAGAATCGCTCAGCCACCTTGATGAGATCCCACATGATGGTGTCGCCGGCGACCTCTTCGATCAAGCTGTCTAGAGATGCCGATTTTTCATCATTCATTAATCCCAACCCTCGCATCATAAGCAGATGCTGAATGACCCCAGTCTGCAACAAGGTCCGATTAACCTCAGAGAGGGGGATTTCACTGCGCGTCTCAAACTCCTCCAGAACCCGCGCATACAATTCCGCCAGCCCTCCGGCGAGGGTGGTCTCTACGGTGAACATTCGTTCCATCGGGTGCTCTTTCATCTCCTGAGGACTCGTAAACCCTCGTACAACAGCATGAGCGCGATCGCCAAAATCAGGATCTTTTGAGGACCGGAAAAACCAGCAGGGCGCTGCCAACAATCTTCGCGATCATCGAGCTATGGCCTCCTTGTCCTGACCGTCCTTCTCATGAGAAGGTAATTTGGGATGCACTCACCGGCGAGGCGGCGGCAAAAAAGATTGACACCCGCAGTCCACGGACCCCAGATTTGCGCCTGCCTCGCCTGCTAGCGGGCTCACGCAAGTGCAAACCAAACGGTATCTCTCAAACTCCGATGAGAGCGGAGGTCGATGACACATGGCAGTTGAGAATCAGTACCTGCTCTGGACAGGGCTCGGAATCTACCTGGCCATCACGCTGGCCATTGGACTGATTGCCAGTCGGCGAGTAAAAGGATCAGCTGACTTCATTGTCGCCGGCCGCCGACTCTCGCTGTGGCTTTGCACGGGCACGCTAGCAGCTACCTGGTTCGGCGGTGGGCTGTGCATCGGTGCCGCCAGCGCTGCCTATGGAGGCGGGTTGCTCGCCGTCATCGCTGACCCCTTTGGCGCAGCCCTCTGTCTATTCCTGGCTGGCCTGTTCTATGTCCGCCTCTTGCGCCGCATGGGACTGATGACGATTGCGTCATTTTTTACCAGCCGCTTCGATTCGCGGGCCGGATTGGTTGCCAGCCTGTGCACGATACCGGCTTACGTGGGATGGGTGGCAAGCCTGATGGTGGCCTTCGGTCGTATCCTGCAGTCGCTGACGGGCATTGATGCGGTCACCGCCATCTGCGTTGGTGCTGCCGTCGTCATCCTGTACACGATCGCCGGCGGCATGTGGGCGGTGACGTTGACGGACGCTATCCAGGTTATCGTCCTGGTTTGTGGAATGGTCGTTATCGCACCCATCCTGCTGGTGGATGCCGGGGGCTGGACATCCATTGCCGCTCGTATTCCTCAGGAGCGCTTCGACTTGATCCCTAGTGGAGGTGCCGGAGCCTGGTTCGGCTACGCGCGCGATTGGCTGGTTATCGGTCTGGGCAACCTGGCAGGTCAGGATTTGATCCAGCGAAGTCTTTCCGGACGCGACGAAAAAGTCGCATACAAAAGCGCCTATTTGGCTGGTCTGCTTTATGTTACAGTAGGTTTCTTACCTGTCCTATTAGGCATGGCCGGGGCCGTCGTTCTGCCTCAATTGGCCAATCCAGACATGGTGATGATGGAGCTGGCACTGAAATACCTGCCAGTAGCCATGCTCATCCTGTTCACGGGTGCACTGATGTCGGCGATTCTCAGCAGTGCGGATTCGGCGCTGCTGGCGCCGGCAAGCGTCCTCGGGTGGGATATCTACCGACACTTCTTTCCCGCGCCGTCCGAGGCCACAGCTCTCAAGGTGTCTCGCCTTGCCGTTTTCGCACTCGGGGCCGTCGCCTTGATTCTCGCGCTCCGGCAACCCGCCGTGTACGATCTGATGGTCGACTCATGGTCGGTACTGCTGGCCACCCTGTTCGTACCGCTGACGGGGGGATTGTGGTGGTCGAGGTCCAATGCATCAGGAGCCTTCGCAGCTGTCGTCGTCGGCCTGATCACCTGGCTATTGTGCCTTGCAGTTGCACCGGAACTTCCCGGTGATCTCGTCGCAGTACCCTTCGCGGCGGCAGCATTGATTGGTGTCAGCCTTGCTACCGGCCGCCGAGACCCTCCCCGGCCACTTACGGATGCAAGCGGTAAGCCCATCCAGCTGACGAACCGACTCGGACTATGACCACCATGCTCATCGGCGTAATCAGTGACACCCATGGCTTCTTTGACAAGCACGTCCCTGAACTCTTTTCGGGGGTGGATTTGATTCTTCACGCTGGCGATGTCGGCGGTCCTCAAATCCTTGAGAACCTGTCGCTGGTGGCGCCCGTCGTTGCCGTCCGGGGCAACGTCGATGTGGCGGACGCCTGTGCCTCACTTCCTGAATCCATTCAGGTCGTGGCCGCCGGATTCACCCTGTTCATGACACACATTCTGGATTTGCCCGAGGATGGCCAGGCCACGAACCTGCCAGATCCCGCCCCTGATGTGGTCATCTTCGGTCACAGCCACCAACAGTGCCACGAGCGCAGAGACCGTGTTTTGTACCTCAATCCAGCAAGCGCCGGCCGTCAGCGTTTCAGCAATCCTCGTTCGGTGAGCCTGATAACAGCAGCGCAGAACACACTCGAAGCCCGAATCATTGACTTCTAGCTGGCAGCCACAGCGGCTTGACACCCTGAGGTCGGACGTGGATTATTTCAAATCGGATTGAGCCATCGGAATCGGCATAACAACGACAGCATTGGACAACGAAAAAAACCGAGGATAGTCACGATGAAAATGCACATCTGTGGTAACTGGGAGGACAGGGACGAAAAGATTGAGGTCTTGAATCCGTTCGATGGTTCGGTCGTTGACACGGTTCCCAAGGCCAGCGCGGAAGACGTCGACCGGGCTCTGGCCACCGCCGTACGCGGCGCCGAAATCATGGCGGCCACGCCGGCGTTTGAGCGCTACCAAATTTTACACCGGGCAGCTGATTTGATCGCGGAGCGTCAGGAGGAACTGGGCCGTATCGTCACGCTTGAAGAAGGTAAGACGATCGGCGAGGGCGTGATGGAAGCAGCGCGCGCCCTGGAAACGATAACGCTCTCCGCCGAGGAAGCCAAGCGGCTTACCGGGGAAACCCTGCCGTTGGATGGGTCCTCGAACGGGGCCGGCAAGTTCGGTTTTACACTGAGGATTCCCTGTGGCGTGGTGTTGGCCATTACCCCATTCAACTTCCCCTTGAACCTGGTCTGCCACAAGGTGGGTCCGGCGCTCGCCGCCGGAAACTCCGTGGTCATCAAACCGGCGACCGATACACCGCTGTCGGCGATGAAGGTGACGGAGATCATGCTCGAGGCCGGCGTGCCTCCCGAAGCAATTCAATGTATCACCGGCTCGGGTGCCGTCATCGGCGATGTCCTATCGGCAGATTCGCGCGTGCGCAAGATATCCTTCACCGGCAGCCGGGACGTGGGTGAGCAGATCTGCAAAACAGGGGGCTTGAAAAAAGTCACGATGGAACTGGGTTCCAACGCGCCGTTGATCGTGATGCCCGATGCCGATCTGGAGAAGGTCGCCATAGCAACGACAAACAGCGGCTTCAACAATGCAGGCCAGGTCTGCATTTCCGCCCAGCGCGTGCTCGTCGACGGCGAGGTCTATGAGGACTTCATCGATGTGTTGAAACCGAAGATCGAGGCCCTGAACACCGGCGACCCACTGGAGCAGTCAGTCAAGATGGGACCGATGATCCGCGAGTCCGATGCTGCCCGTGTCCATGAGTGGATCCACGAAGCCGTCGACGGTGGAGCGCGCCTGGTCACCGGTGGAGATCGCGTCGGCACCATGCACGAGCCTACCATCGTCGCCGACGTCGATCCCGACATGCGCATGTCCAGGGAGGAAGTGTTTGGACCAGCAGTTGGGCTGACCCGGTTCGATGACATAGACGCTGCCATCGCCATGGCCAACGACTCCAACTACGGCTTGAGTGCCGGGATCTTCACGCAGGATATCGACTGGGCGCTGAAGTTCGCGCGTCAGGTTCATACCGGGAACGTACACGTAAACTGGGGCACCCAGTGGCGCGCCGACATCATGCCTTACGGCGGGGTCAAGGACAGCGGCATGGGTAAGGAAGGACCCAAGTACGCCGTCGAGGAGATGACGGAGCTGAAATTGGTGGTCTTCCACTAACATTCAGTCATGGGAAGGAAAAGGGTTCGGTCCTGTGTTTAGTTGGTTACAGGGCTGAACCCTTTTTTTTATACCTGAGTTCCGTCGAAGACGACTCGCTGGAACAGCTGCTTCTGGCAGTCCAGGTAGTCTGCCTTCGTCATCGATGGAGTGAATTCACTTCGGACTCGTTCGGCACCCTCGGCCTCGCCGTGGAGCAGATCGATGGCCATCATCGCCAGTGCCTTGGCCGGAGCGACGTAGCCGTTGTCTGGATTGGCGATGTGCCATTCCGTGCTGTGGGCGTTACCGCTGGCTCCGGCCATGTATGGGTGCAGGACCGGCATGATCTGACTCAGATCGCCGGCATCGGTCGAGCCGCTGCCGTGAGGGTATTCGCGGAACTCTCCCTTTCCCATCAACTGCTCTGAGTTGTCTTTGAATAGAAGACTCAGATTCTTGTCGTTGACCAGTGGCATGTACCCCGGGACGGTCTGTATTTCAACAGTACAACCCAGCGCCACGGCAGCCCCCTTGACTGCGCGATCGACCTTGGACGCGGCATCCAACACGGCATCCGGTGTCCGTGCTCGCACGTAGGTCTCCATGGTGACTTCGGCCGGCACGATATTCACCAGATCTCCTCCCTTGGTGATGATCGGATGCACGCGGACCGTGTCCGCGTCTTTGAAGGTGTCGCGCAGACCGTTGATGGCCACGAGGGCCAGATTGGCTGCCTGCAATGCATTGACTCCCTTTTCGGGCGCCACCCCTGCGTGAGCAGCTTTGCCCACAAAACGGATGCTCTTGGCCACGAATCCGTTCGAGGATGACGCCACTCCGGCACGGCCTTCTGCCAGCTCAGAGCTGGAAGTGTGTATCATCACGGCCATATCGATATCGTCGAAGCATCCCAACTCGATCAGCTCCGGCTTTCCTCCCAGGAACGTCATCTTGCCCTGCTGGACCAACTGGATTCGGTAATCGATCTCGACGTACTCCTCGGCCGGGATAGCGAAAAAGACGACGTTCCCCGCTAAGTCGTTGCCTGCCTTAGCGGCGGTCAACCCGAGGGCCGCCCCCATCAGCCCAGCTATCTGTGCATTGTGACCGCACGCATGGGCGGCACCTGTGCTGCGGTCTGCCCGTGGGTGGTCCGGAAGGACCAGGGCATCGAGTTCCCCCATCAAGGCCACAGTCGGACCCGGTTTGGAGCCCGGTAATACCGCCTTGACTCCGGTCAACGCCAGCCCGTCTCGATACTCCAGTCCGAGTTCGCCAAAGAAGGCCCCGACCCGTGCGGCAGTCTTGTCCTCTTTGAAGCCGAGCTCGGGCTCATCCATGATAGCCTCGCCGACACCGACGATCTGCTCACGGCTCTGGTCTATGCGGGCACAGACCTTCTTCTTGAGATCCTCTTTATCCATTTCTCCAGAACCCTCCACTTCTGATGCCATGGGCCAAAAAAAGGAAAAGGCCACTCCGAAAATGGAGCAGCCTTTTCGATATATCGTGCGCGACAAGACCCTGCCGCGAACCGGCGCGCTCTAGAACACGTACCCCAATGAGAAGCGGTGCGAACCGTTGGTCTCAGTGAGATCCATCGGAATGTGATATCCGTAATCGAACTGCGTCTTGTTCCACTTGTAACCGAGGCCGGCGTTGACGTCACCGCTGGCTTCGTCTTCGAAGATCTTGCTGCCTCCGGCGCGCAGCATGAAACCTTCAGCCACCTTGGTCTCGCCACCCACCACCAGCCGCTTGTCCACCTCTTCACCGCTCAGATCACGCATCACCCACTGCACGCTCACCATGGAGGCTTCGGCCACACTCGTCGACACGCCGATATGCAGGTCCATCGGCACATCGCCGGCATCCGAGCCATCGGTGTTTTTCACACTCCCCTTGGCCACGTTCGGCTGCAGGGCGTTCTTCAGCAACAGACCGACGCGCGCATCGCGAATCGGGGCCTTCCACAGCAGGCCGATGTCAGCACCGATGGCACCCTGGCTCTGGTTCGAAAGCGGATCCGGCGCACCCGTCACCGCGTCGTTGGGAATGTCACCGACACTCCAGAACACGTACTTGGCGGTCAGCCCCACGCTCAGCTTCGAGCTGAACTTGAACCCCAGGGACAGAAAGGCGCCGTTCTCGCTCAGCAAATCACTGCCGATGCGCTCGTAACCCAGGCCTAAGCTCATCTTGCCGGGACGCGCGTAACTGACCACGTGCTGGCCCAGATTATCTCCGTCAATGCCCGAGAACAGCAGGGACACGTTGGTGTAGGCCAACTGCGCACCCTTGAGCTGATTCAAGCCCGCCGGGTTGGCGAAGACGGCGTCGGCGTTGTCCGCCACCGCCACGAAGGCATTGCCCAGCGACGACGCGCGAGCACCCGAACCGATATTCTGGATGTTCACTACCGCATCCGCGGATACAGCCGTCAGTGCGAGGATCGCGGAAATGGAGAATAAGCTCTTGATTGGCATGGAAACGAACTCCTGAAAGCTGTCTGGAAACTTGCACCGTGCTTGGGCGAAACCGGGTAACCTCACCCGAAATCACATCCCAAACCCTATAATGATCGTAACATACATCAGAGGCAGTGGCAAAGCAAGATTTTTCAGCCTCCCACCAGGCGCGCAGGCGCGGTACGACCTACCCGTCTGTCGAATTGGCGTAATGGACAATCATCTCGACCGCCTCATCGATCTCGACCAGGCCGCTATTGATGGAAAAATGGTAAAGTAACAGGTCGTTCCAGTCGGCGTTGTGGTAGTTTTTCAGGTACAGTTCGCGCCAGCGATCATGCTGCTGCACCAGCTCGAGAGCGGTGTCGGCATCAACCTCCATGCTCCGCATCACCTGCTCGCAGCGATATTCGAGCGGGGCAAGAATCCGTACGTGGACGACGTCCTCGCGGTTGGCGAGAATCATTTGACTAGCCCTGCCGACGATTACGGAATTGCCGGTATCTCCGTACTCCTGCACCAGTGTCGTGATCAATAGTTGATACGCACCACGATCGAGGTAGGTTGCGTCATCTCCCGAGGTTTCCAGCATGTACGGGAATTCCAGTCCGAACTCAGGAAAATAGGCAGCTGAAGAAAGTGGGAAGCCGCCCGGACTCATCTCTGGAACCAGAAGCCGCTTGAGGAAGTGCTTCACCCGCCCTTCGCCCTTCTCATCGTACTTCTCGACCTCCTCTACCGTGGTGTCGGTAATACTGGCGATCTCCTCTATCAGGGAACGATCGACAAACACGTACCCGAGTCTATCGGCTACCTTGCGGGCTATGTTATCTCCCCCGCTTCCCATCTGTCGGGCGACAGTTACTACTGGCATTTTGTCCCGTGTTTCGCTGTCTAAAGGCATCGTGGATAAGGATTGTTGGTGCTGGCCTGCTGCCTGCCCGCCAACCCAACCTTACTCATAAATGGCTCCTGATGAACAGGTTCTCAGCTGCCATCAAATTAATCAACGCACAGTGCCGCAGCAACTTGGTAGACCGACGCGAAAACAGGGTGGATTCCTCGTGGAAGAATTCCATTGACCTTTGTATCTTGGAATCGGGTGATGGGTGATAGAAATCGCGGACGCTCCCCCTTGGCGCCACCGAAATCTTGAGACCCTTAGGCTAGTCGCACTCTCCCACAGACATTCGTCACACACACTCTCTCACGTGGTTTTCAGTCGCATATGGCGAATTCTTCAGTACGGATCCTCGTCGCCATCGAAAACCCGGCCAGTGAGCACGGCCTGGTGCGCATGGCCGCCACGCTTGCCCAGGCTCGTGGCGGTGATCTATTTCTCACGCACGTGCTGACTCCATCGGCAGAGCAATCTGCAGGTTCCGCTCGGCCGGAACTCGAGAGCACGGCGGAAATGGCCCGCACACTGGGAATCCGGGCTGTGCCCAATCTCATCGAGGGCCCATCGGTTACTGAGGCCATTCTGGGTACGATTCGCCAACACGAATGCAATATCGTTTTGATGGGATGGTACGGCGACGTCGATCGGGACGCCGTGATGGGCTCAGAGAATCGCAGGCTGACGAAGGTACTCGACGTCGACATGCTGATCTACAAAGAGCGCAGCGCCAAGCCTCCTGAGCGGATTCTGGTGCCGACCAGCGGAGGCAGCCATTCATTGGTTGGTGTCCAGGTAGCCGATGACCTGGCCACCGCCTGGGACGCCTCCCTACAAATCGTACGGGTGGCTCGAGATCGCGAGCTCCGATCACGTCAACCTTTGCTCGAACGCCATTGTGATCAAGTTCGCAGGGATACCGAGCTTCAACTGCAGTTGATGAACGTGAACGCCCCCATCGAGGTTGTGCCCGCTGCGGACATCGTCAAACCTATCGTGGATCGCAGTCGCGACAGCGATCTGCTCGTGCTCGGCGCCTCCAATGACTGGCGCCAGGAGGACTACCTGGCGGGATCGATTCCGGACGAAATAGCCGATCAGGTACCGAGCTCCGTACTGATGGTGCGTTCACGGGCAGTGCACAGTCCAAGCTTGAGCAACATCTTTTGGGAGCACACCATCCGGCTCGACCTCCACCCCAAGGACAAGTGGGAAGCCCTGGAGCAATTGGTCGACGTCCTGGTGGAAGAGAAGCAGGTACCGGCATCACAGAGAGACAACATTCTTCGCGCTGCTCGGGCTCGAGAGCAGAAAGGGCCGACGGCGCTCGGCCACGAAACCGCTGTCCCCCACGCCCGCATTCCGAACCTGCCCGGGGTCATCGGGGTGATGGCAATCTGCCCGGACGGAGTCGAATTTGGCGCTGGTGGAGATCCGGTTCGCTACCTCTTTCTGCTACTTACGCCTGAAGAAAATTACCGCAGCTACATCCCGATCCTTGCCCAGATCGCCACACTCATGCACTCGGACGAGATTCGCTCCTCATTCCTACGCTGTGAGACTCCGTCGGAGTTGGTCGCGGCCATCAGGACACACACGGATCGCTGACGTACGACCGCACCATCCTACCTCGAATAACTGATCAAGAGTTCACCTGAGCTGCCGATGAAGGGAATGAGGCAATGCCCAAAATCTGCCTCGCCAAGACACCTGCTTGTTTCACGATCTCGCGTCTTGTTCTCCTTTCAAGAAAGGTCCCCGGGAGCTCATGGAGATACCGTTGCTCGTCGATCCGGATGTCAGCCACGCTGGCGTCGTTGACACCGCATCCCCTCAACAGCATCCAGAAAAAGCGACGAAGACCGAAGACCGTGCACTGGTTGCGCGCCTCTTGGAGGTTCCCCCAAAGGATGTGTCCTGGCATGAACGGGGACCTCGTAGCGGCTCTCACCGCTCTCATTACTACAGGGTCGAGATTGCGGCACCGAATTCAGCCGGGAATGTGGTCAGGTTGAGTTTGATCCTGACTCAAGACCTGCAACAGGTGTTCGGATCCGTCCCGCCCCCAATGGCGGCGACGGCCGGGGACATGATGGAATTGATGAGGCAGCACAACCTGCAGGGCATCGAATCATCTGGTCTCGCGAGGATGATCGAGGGCTCTTCCGGGGCACGGTCCGCCCGCTATTGGGTACGGATCGCCAAAGGCTCCGCGGTTGACGGACTGTGTGGAACTCATCTCCTGAGTGACTACCTGGCCCGAACTGAAGGCGATGCCATCGACACCCTGCATCAAGCCCTTGCCACCCAGTCTCACCTGGCAGTGGTAGAGCAGGTCAATGAAGTGCGGGCGACATTCGTCCACCCTGATCAGGCCCTGGTGTTGGATGTGGGTTGCCAGCCAACGGACGTATTTGGTCGGCAAGTCAATCGCCCATCGGTGAAACCAGGCCCAGGAGTGGCACTGGTGGAAACGGTGCAGAGGCAGAAACTGGTGGCCGAAGAGTACGGATACCTCTACCTGGTCTCCTGCCAAGAGGACGGCGGTGCGTGCCTGAAACTAGGGATCCGTTCACCAATCGAGATCGGTACTGGTAAGCTTCATGCCGATTTTCTCTGCCTCCCCTCCCGGGATCGATCGAATCACCCCTCCGCCATGGACGTACAGCGGATCGTCGCGGCTCACGGTGTCTGCTGCGGTATCGACCCGGCCGCTTGCACCCGTGTCAGCGCAGCACTGAATGACCCGCAGGCTTCTGCGCAATTGGAAACCGTGGCGCGAGGACGACGTCCCGAACATGGCCGGGACGGATTCGTGACCAGGGCTGATGGTGACAGAGCGCCAGCACCCGCATCCTTGCTGGACCCTGTCTGGCCGATGGGGATGTCAGTGAGTGAGGGCAGTGTGCTGGCGGTACTGGATGCCGCGACGACCGGCGAACCGGGGTACACCGTAATGGGGGATCGCCTGGATGCTACCGCCGGCAAGCCGGTGTCACTGACCGCAGGCAACAACGTTGAAGTGGAAATCCTCCATGGAGTGAAGAGTCTGTTTCGCTCGTCGGCGGAGGGCTTCGTCGTGTTCTGGGATGACACGGTCGAAGTGACCGAACTGTCGGCCAAGTAAGCCTACTCAACCTTCCGGTTGGGCGATGTGGCTACGTTCCCGCCGGCTCCATCCTCCCCACCGGAATGACCCACCCTTCCAGCTGAATATCCCCAGGCATCCGAAGACGCCGACACAAAGCAGGTAAAGGGGATGCAGGCAGGTCCATACAGCGTAGTGGCGGCGCAGACCCTCCGGCGGCCGGAACACCCGCATGCCACGAGTGAGCAGGGACCATTCGGCTGTAATTTTGCAGGCCAGCACCGTGACCAACAACGGCGCGGAGAGCCCGCCCAATAGCAGCAGAAACGGCGACAACACCTGCATCAGACCGAACAGGAAGGTAGCGCTGAGGTAACCGAAGAAGACGGCGTCCAACCGCATCTGACAGGGGGCATTGGAGGCCCAACGGGCACGCTGGCTGAGCAGTGAGCGCCAGGAACGTGACGGCGGGTGATTGACCGTCGTTGCAACTTCCCGGCAGAAGCGGATTTGCCAATCCCCCGAGCGTCTGATGAGCTGCAACAGCAAAACGTCGTCGCCGGAAACGCGATGCAGCACTGATTGATACCCTCCGACTCCGACGAAGGCCTGGCGTCGGAAAGCCAGACTCTGGCCTGAGGCAGCCATCGCGTGGCCCCTACCGGCACTGCCCATGGCTGCCAACATCAGATTGTAGAAGTCGACGGCTTCCCAGCCCCCTCGCACACCCAGACGCTTGCCCTCTTGGCCTATCCTGGAAAACCCGACCACCATGCCGACATCGGCGTCAAACTCAGATACCAATCCGGCTACCCATCCGGGTGGTACGCGACAGTCAGCATCCGTGGACAGGATGATATCGCCGGTTGCCGCATCGATGCCTCGTTGAAGTGCGATTTTTTTTGATCCCGGAGATCGCCCGCTGGTGACCGCCGGCTTGTTAGCTGGCACGCCGACGAGGCGAAGCCCGAAGCCATCCTCGTCAACGGCGGAACTCAGACGCTCCTGCACAATGGCAGCCGTGCCATCCACGGAACCGTCATCGACGACGATGATCTCATACCGATCACGCGGATAGGTTTGCTCTTCGAGCGCATCGAGGATAGCGGGGATGCTTTCCTCCTCATCGCGGGCTGCGACGACTATCGAAACAAAAGGGAGAGGGTCAGCGGAAGCCGGAGCGTTAACGGTGGCAGTTGGTGTCGGCAGAGGGGCGTCGATTCCGCGCCTGAACCAGAGGACGCCGGCAATGTAGGCCAAACATGAGGTGGCCATGAGCACGTCAACGGCCAGTCTCCAATGCTGGAGAGGTTCCGCCATGCCTGCCTCAGCCGCTGAGCTCTTTCACCAACGAGAACATGCCGCGATAGCCCTCCGAACAATTGCGACACATATCGAAGGCCGCACGGTCTGCCAACACCCGTTCACGGAAATCCATGTAAGCCCGCCCTCGCCAAATTTCCTTGAAGGGTTGCGCTGAGTGAGACGAAGTTTCCGAATCGCTGAGCGAGGTTCTCCCCATTTCGAAATCCACATCCTTGTCGAAACAACAGGGGGCGACCGCACCATTCCAGTTCACCATCGAGCTGTACCACAGAACTTTGCACCCTCGGGCGGGCTGTCCTTTGACTACCAGATTGTTGCCTGGATCATCTGGAGTACTGCCTGCATCCCCATTGCGGCCACCCTCTTTGCTCTGCTGATACCGCCGGAATTCCCCGTCCTGTGGCAGAAACTGTTCGGCATCCGCTGCTGAGTAGACCTGAGCCGTCTTCACCAAGAATTTGTCCGCACCCACTTCGTGAGCGATCCGCTCAGCCTCAGCCAGATCCTTTTCGTTGTGGCGAAAGACGATGAACTGGAGGTTGACGAGGGGGGTTTCGGATCGCAACTCCCGTTTTGCCTGCGATAGCAGGCGGGCCCCGGTAAGAACTCGTTCGATCTTGCCGCCAACCCGATACGTTTCGTAGGTCTCTTGATCGACTCCGTCGAGGGAGACGATGATTTCATCAAGGCCGGATTCAACCACGGATTTGGCCTGCTCCAAATCACGAATGTAATGGCCATTGGTGCTGGTGAGCGTGGGGATTCTCTTCGAATGCGCATAGCGCACCATCTCAACGAAGCACTTGTTGATGAAGGGCTCGCCCTGATTCCACAACATGAGAAGGACCAGGTGATCGCCCACCTGGTCGATCAAATCCTTGAAATCAGCCAGCTCCATGTTTCCCCGGCGCCTCGTCATTTCGCCATTCCCGGAGGGGCACAGGGGACATTTGAGGTTGCAGAAGTTCGTCGGCTCTACCATCAGCATGAACGGCTGCCCCCAGACCACAGGGCGCCTGACCAACCACGATACCGCCATGGAAGACAGAACCTTGACGCAGTTCCACAAACGTCGCCATGAGAAGGCATAGCCGTACTGGCTTATGTACCCGGGGATCTTTCTCGGTGCAGCAAGAAATGCCATTACATCACTGCTTTCTGTCCTTCGAGAGATGTGCTGGGGGAACCAAACGCGGTCGAACCCTTCCACCGAAACATGCCCAAACTTCCCAACGGCACCCCCAGTAGGACGTACGGCAGGTAGCCGATCTCGAATGCCGGCAGGAACCGCAGCAGCGGCACCCCATCCGGCGTGAAGCGTGTGGCAAAATGCCACAACAGGCCCCCGTCTGCCAGCCAGCGCAGCGACCATACGGCGATGACGACGACACCCCCGCCGGTCGCCGCTCCGGTTGCTACCATGTACAGACCGACCAGAATCGACAGATGGAAGAGGTAAACGCCAATCCCGAGTAGACGCGCAGGACCGTCGTACCGAGCCGCTTTCGAGGCATGTCGCAACTTCTGATGAACCACGTCGACGGCGGTCCCCTGCCCGGCCTCACCGATCACTCCTGCCTGGGGATCTGCGTTGTAGACGATCGCCCAACTCGTCTGCCTCCTGATCAACCGCATCATGTACACGTCGTCGCCGCCGACGAGGTGACCGACGGATGAGTATCCGCCCACTTCGTCATACACTCGACGACGGAAGGCCAGGTTGCGCCCACTGCACGACAGTGGAGCACCCATGCCCATGCTCCCAGCTCCCATGGCCGCAACGGCGAGGTTGTCCAGCGCCAGGAGTTTATCAACCCAACGTCGACCCGTTTGCGCCGCGGCATAGCCGGCAACCATCCCCACACCGTCGTCAAAGGCAGCGACAGTGGACTGCACCCACTGCGGCGACGGCACGCAGTCAGCGTCCGTAAACAGCAGGAAGTCGCCCCGACTGTGTTCGATGCCGTGTGCGAGGGCATTCTTCTTTGGGCAGTGCAGCTTCTGCTCAGTGACCTGTACCAGATGCAGCGCCGACCAATCGCTCGAGAGACCCCGCACGACGTTTCCCGTGTCGTCCCGGGAGCGATCGTCGACGACGATGACTTCGAGGACACCTTCATATTCCTGCCCGCGCAGTGCCTGAAGACAACTCGGGAGGGACGCCTCCTCGTCCCGTGCCGCAACGATCACGCTTACTGATCCGAGGCTCGCGGCAGATGACCCACCATCCGCTCGAAATCCTCGGCGGCGCTGGCGTCCAACCCGCCGCAAACCGCAATACAACCAGGCGATGGCAACCAGGTACACCGACCCCGTGGCAACCAACACCCAATCCAAAAGCGTCAGTTCAATCATGGTTGCACATCAGATGGCACCCCGCTGATACCGCAGTCTGAGTCAGAGAGATCCCGCATCACAGGTACCCGTATCGAAGCTCAACGCTGACCCGGTGCTGATTGCCGTCGCCGAATCCGGTTCGATTCTGCAGCGTGACTCCGCCACCCCACCGCGGTGGCAGGGGCACGTTGGTCCCCCACTCGTGAATGTAGCCAATCGTCACCGACGAGTGCGTCCACGACCTAAACGATAAGTTGCCACCTAACTCGGTGCGTTGCTCGACACTGCCATCGAGGAACTTCTTGTCTTCTCTGTTGTCCATGGCACTCGAACCAAGGTGCAGGTCACCGCCGACATTTCGGACCGAGCCATCCTCGAGAATCTCGTTGCGTCCGTGACGAGTTCGCGCCAGTTGCAGGTGCACGGACAGGTCGCGATGTGGACGATGGCCGAATTGCACTTGCCAGCGATCGCTGTTGGGCCCCAGGCTGTGTCCCAGCGGAGCGTCGAAATGACGGAACGTATTGATCGGGAACTTGTGCGTGTAGATCCATGGCTCAATTCGCACATACTCCAACCTGAGGTCGGAATCGTCGAAACTGAGCGGATCGACTATCAGGGCACCCGCCTGCAGCGAAAACTTGTTGGCGAAATCGTTGCTGAAGATACGCAGTTTCTTGAGGTCGTCGACGACGTAGATTAAATAAAAGCGTTTGCCCCGGCCATGAACATCGACATCGAGACCCATCATCAGGTTGTCCTTGTCGCCCTGGTAGCTTTGCGCTGCCCAGTAGAACATGAGCGGATTGAGGTAGGTGAACGACGGACCCCGGTCGCCGTACACCAACACCTCCTGAAACCCCACATCCATCCATGGAGTCAGCGCCGCTTCGAATCGATGGGCGGCCAGGTACTTGTCGCGCTCCAACGGTCGGGTGACACCGTTGACGATGTAGGTAGCCGAGGAATCTCCAACCCCCTCGCAGGTCGGGGAATCCGGCCGATCGGGACAGGGACGCAGAGCGCCGGCGATGCTGACGAGCTCGACCGCGCCCAGCCGGGTCCGCAAGCGCACCATGTCGAACGTTGGCGCCGCATTGTTCAGTCCAAGGTTCTCAACCGGCGCGGGACCCCAACGGACCTCATCCTTTCCGAACTCGACATTCAGGAATTGCAACGCGAATACGGCGTACGCAGTGCCCTCATGATAGTCCGCCCGCGAACCCTTCAGCTGCGGCAACTCGCGGCGAGGCTCGAACACATCATCACGTTGGAAGTAGGATCGCGATCCGCGCTCCTGCGTCTGCTCGAAGGAAACACGGTAGGCGAGTCTGTCCGCCATGTGCCCGCTCACAACGGCACCCAATCGGGTCCGGTACACGCGTTCGGTGTCCGCGCGACCACGGCCGGTAAGAAAATCGGACTGCTGGCGCACCAGTAGATCAGCCTCTAACTCGCCTTCCTCACGCTGGTAGCGTACCAGCCCACTGCCTACCCGCGCTCGCGCCAGCGTCGCTGCGACGCTACGCGAATCAGGATCATGCGAATCAATACCATAGGCGTGGCGGGGGCGGCCTTCGATCTGGTCGATCTCCACCTTGAATTCTCTCAGCAGGCGATCAAGCAAGGCGCCTTCAACCGCGGTAACTGCCCCGCCGGCATCGCGCCCGTTGCCGATTGTCAACAACGCTCGCGCCATGCTTAGCCGGCTGAAGGGCTTGATGCCATCGGCCAATCCACTGAGCGTCCCCCTGGCTTCAAAACGCTCGATGAAGCCGTAACTCCAGTGATCGATCGGCACATTGACGGAAACTCGCGCGGTGACCTCACCGCTCAACAACAGGGTCATACATAGGAGGCTCATTGACAGGCGGAAAACCGCCCAGTAGCTTTCTCCACCCGTTCCCCTTCGGCGTCGTTTAATCCGCTTTGAGCTCATCCCATTCATGCGCCGTCCATTCCGCCCAGGCGGCGGCTTGCGGCCCTCTTTTTCAATTTTTTTCCCCACTTCATGAGGCATCGATCTTGGTTGTCACTGCGGACACGACCATCCTAAACATAATACCCCGTGAAATCCTCGACTCGCGTGGCAACCCGACCGTGGAGGTGGACATCATGCTCAAGTCGGGACATGTCGGCAGAGCAGCAGTGCCTTCGGGAGCGTCCACCGGGGAGCACGAAGCCGTCGAACTGCGCGACGGAGACACCACACGCTACCTCGGAAAAGGAACACTCAAGGCCGTCGATAACATTCGAACCGAGATCACTCCACGGTTGATTGGCCTTGACGCGGCGAGTCAATCCGAGATCGACGAAACCATGATTGAACTCGACGGGTCTGCGAACAAGAGTCGCCTCGGAGCGAACGCCATCCTCGCCGTCTCCCTAGGATGTGCCAAGGCCGCTGCCGGTGCCATTGGTGTTCCGTTGTACCAATTCATGGGAGGCGAGGCGGCGGTGACCCTGCCCGTACCCATGATGAACATACTCAATGGCGGGGCGCACTCCGATAACAATGTCGACTTCCAGGAATTCATGGTGATGCCGGTCGGGGCCTCGAGTTTCGGTGATGGACTTCGCATGGGAACGGAAGTGTTCCACCACCTCAAGCAGGTATTGAAATCGCAGGGCCTGAACACGGCCGTAGGAGATGAGGGTGGTTTCGCACCAGACCTGGAGTCAAACGAGGCCGCGCTGGATGTGATTGCTACCGCAACCTCCGCGGCCGGTTACGAGTTGGGTAACGATATCGTACTCGCCATTGACTCCGCCGCCAGTGAACTCTTCGAAGACGGCCGCTACCTCTTTCACTGGTCTGGTGGCGAGACTCGGACGGCTGATGACATGGTGGCCCTGTACGAGGCTCTGGTTGAACGCCATCCGATTCGATCGATCGAAGACGGTCTTGCTGAAGACGATTGGGATGGCTGGTGCGAACTCACCAGACGGCTGGGTAGTTCGCTACAACTGGTTGGGGATGACCTTTTCGCCACGAACACAGACAGGCTCGCCCGCGGCATCGACAGCGGCGCCGGTAACTCCATACTGATCAAGGTTAACCAAATCGGCACGCTGACGGAGACGATGGCCGCCATCGAAATGGCCGCCAATGCCGGTTTCACAACGGTTATCTCGCACCGTTCGGGCGAGACAGAAGACACGACCATAGCCGACATAGCCGTGGCTACCAACGCCGGCCAAATCAAGACGGGGTCGGCGTCACGTACGGATCGCGTGGCCAAGTACAATCAACTACTACGCATCGAGGAAGAGCTCGGACCCCGTGCCGTTTACCCCGGGGGACAAGCCTTCAGGGGCCGCTTTTCCTGACGGCTCGTCTAGCGGATAGCCGAGCGCGCCTCGGCAACAGCAGGCGGCCACCACATCGAGATCAACGCGAACACCAGCTGCGACGCCACGGCCGCGGCCAGAAAACTGATGCCGACGGCACCGGAAATCGTCATCGTCAATACCAGGGCGATCAAGAAGCCGCTGTTGTCGAACAGCACGGACTCCCCGTCCCTCGAAAGTGCCGGTGGATTCTTCACCTTGATCAGATATTCTCCCAAACGCCATCCGGCCACGCGGACGATCGGCCGCATGGCAACAATCAAGCAGAGGCCGACGAGGAAGCCCCTTCCGCTGATCCCATACACGCCCACGCCATAACCGATCGTCCACCCGAGCACAAACGGCACGCCAATCGAACTCAGGTTGCTCGATTTCTCGATGACATGGTGAATGTCTAGCCGTCTCAGAGTGGCGTTGATCACCCAGGCTCCAGCGATGACACCGATCAGCAGTGGCTGTATCCCGAAAGCCAGTGCGATGCCACTGACGAGCAGCAGCACACCCGCCAGGACACCGAAGGTCACACCCGTCGGCGCGTGGTCTTTCGCTGCCAGATCACTCAGCAATCCAGCGCCACACCCCATGGCCAACCCCAAGAATACGCGCTCGCCTATTCCGGTGATCGTCAAGGTGAATGAAGGAACGGGCAGAAACGAGACGCCGGCCATGTGGCTTGAGACCAAAAATTCATGGCCCACGCCGAGCGAGGCCAGCAGGATCGCCACGCAAGCGGCGACGGAAGTCTTTGGGACTCCTTTGTGTACTCCAGCAGTGCGCTGCCGGTGGTCACGATCATGCGATCCCATGACGCGGTCACTCAAACACATGCCAGTCGCGATGAGTAGGGCGACCGGTGAAAACAGTGCCGATTCCAAGGTCCAGGGTAGGTGGGTCAACCCCCAGGTCAACAGGGGTATGGCAGACAACGCAACGATGCATTGGCCCAACTGGGCTGCCAACAGCACGGAGGAGGTTTTGCGTAGAACCCGCAGATCGATCCCGCAACCGACGGTAAATCCACACCAGGCAGAGACGAAGGCGATCAGCAGCAAAACCGCATCATCGACTATTATGGCGATTGCCGGGAGGGCGGTCAGACCCATGACAAGCCCGCTCAGAATGGCAATACTGCCCGTTCTCAGGATTGCTGAGGGACGCAGGACTGCTGACAGGTGATCGCTATCGCTGGCAGACCCGAACCGGGAAAGGGACTGGCGCAAACCGAACAACCCTAGTGGCAAAGCCAGGCTCAGACCAAAAAGGACAACCTCTGTCGCGGACTCTGCCATCAACCGTTGGATTGTCCCCGGTCAATCGCCTGACCAGTATCAAGATCGAGGTTGGGCAGGTTGGATAGGCCTCCTGCGATTGCCTTGCCGTATCGTTCCAACGCGACGTTTCCCAAACCCGTCATGGTCTCGATGAACCTTGCGTCCGGGACGTGGGGTCTGGCCACCGCCGCCGCGTCATATAGAGCTTCATGCATCTCCAAGAGCCTACCGACGCCGTGGGTCAGTGGCTTCAACGGGCGCGCCCAGAGCCCGATGGAAAAGCGGTGTTGCGGCCATGTAACACTCCCCGTCCACAGCAGAATCCGCATGATACGCGCCACCCAGGACACCATCGAGGCCCAACCGCGCCGAATGTCCGGCTCGGAGGCGTCGCTACCGTACATGTTCGAAGCCGCGCTCAGAAAGGATTTCGCGGGTTCGGTCTGCTTCAGGGCATCTACACGACCATCGATTCGCGCCGCTTGCTCCAAAGACAGGGCATGGCAGTCAAATCCCCACTCTATTTTCTTGTGCCACAATTGCTTACGATCTTTTGCTGCCTTCTCAGACGCGCCCCTCTCAGCGGCCTCGGCGTTGACGAACGGGTGGATGGCAATATCGGTTATCACATGCAACGCCCACCCCCTCGCGAAGGCCTGCTCCTCAGGACTTTCGGCAGCAGCTACGATCGAGCCCACGAAGTCACCTGTACTCTCGTGGTGCACTCGGTGTGAGAAGGATTTAGGACCGCCGGGAAAGAATCCAAGATCCGGAGCCACTGCACCTGCGGCGAAGGCAGTGAGGACAGCATCGGAGCGCTGCCCCAGCTCGGCTAGTGCAAGCGGTGCTGCCTTCTGGGCTAGTATGAGATGGTAGAAACTCCCTGCCAAAAGCCGGGTGTCACTTGATAGATTGGGTGAGCTGCGGACAATAGAGGCGGAATCCGCCGCTACGGGTGAAGGAATTCGCCCCTAGGGGCGAATTAGAACGGCAGGTCGTCATCCTCGGCTGAATCACCCCCGGAAGGGGCATAGCCGCCTCCGGGTGGTCCACCGGCGGGTGACTCCTGGTAATTGCCCTGCTGAATATCGCCTCCGGCGTCGCCACGTCCATCCAGCATCTGCAGGTCATTGACGACGACTTCGGTGGTGTAGCGTTTTTGGCCGCTCTGGTCGTCCCAGGAGCGCGTCTCCAAACGGCCCTCCACGTAGATCTTGCTGCCTTTCCTCAAGTACTGGCCGACGATCTCCGCCAGTTTTCGCCAGATGACGAGACGGTGCCACTCCGTGCGCTCCTGCTTCTCGCCGCTGCGGTCCGTCCAGGACTCGTTGGTAGCAAGATTCACGTTGGCGACGGGCACTCCGCTCGGGGTGTATTTCACCTCCGGGTCCGACCCCAGATTGCCGATCAAGATGACCTTGTTGACACCCCCACGCGACATGGACGACTCCTTTGCTTTCCTTACACTGTGGCGCGGTTTCGCCGCACACCCGCAGTTGCTTGCGGTACACTAGGTTGTTCGTACGTAAAACGCTCACTGGCGCCGGGTCAAGAGTGAACGGCGCATTGAAGGCAGCCCTGCTCAGTGGGGACTGGCCAATTTGGTTGACATTTCCACCCACATTCTTAACTTTCGTGAGTTATGTATTCCCTTCTCTTTGTGAGAGTTAAGTGCTATCCATGATAGCTGTATTGGCACAGGCATCAGGTGGGTATTTGTTCAAGGAGGAGGCCACTGGCGGTGGCCCCAACGTCTACCTGATTCTGGGCGGGTTCCTGGCAGTTATCGCGGTCCTGCTCATCCTCCAGCTCGTCCGCAAGAGGATCTCGCCGACCAAAAGCCGGTCCTCCCGCAACGGTGGCCGCACATCGGCCAAGAGACGCAAAGCCAAGAACCGCGACGCTCTGCAGGAATTCACGGTCAGTTACATCGACATGGATCCTCTCATCAATCCTCCTACCGGGCGTCCGCGTCCGATCCCGGAGGAGCTCCCACTGGGAACCGTCCTGATCAGTCAGCGGCTCGGCGTAAAGTGCTTGCTCCTCGACCATCTCGAGGAGGTCGGGCGCAAGACACTGAAGGAAATCTGCGCCCGAAAGCTACGACCGACTCAAGCGGTATACTTGCCCATGGGCAGCCAGGTTTATCGAGATGAACTGTTGCATCAAGGACGTGCCCTGCAGATCAAGGTGCGCAAAGGGACACTGTTCCTCAGCGTCGGCGGTCACCCGAACACCTATTTACTCGATACCCTGCAGCTCCCCTTGCGCCGCGAGCTCAGCAGCAACCCCGAGGTCTTGCCGGTTACGGAAACGACCGCCCAGAGGTACCTGCAGGGCCTGCTGGATATCCCGCACAGCTTCGAGCTGCTCAAGGAGGATGTGCTCTTCGATGCCTCGAAGGAGAACGTGAGAAGGGTAGATAAAGGAACGCTCGTTATCAGCCGCAGCGGCGCGCTGACCGGGTTGATGCTGGAAGAATACGACTTGCCACACGAAGGCCCCCTGTCCGATCTCGACGCGTTATTTCAGCTGCGCACGAACTATCAGCGATACCCTATTGAGAGCCTCATCCAGCGCTCCGCCAAAATCGGCGGCCGCGAAGTCGAGATCGAGAAAGGCAGCTTCATTTTCAGCTCTGCCGGCAAGGTCTACTTCGTCTGGAGGGATGGCGTGAAGGCGGACGAGACGACCCTGACTAACTGGGCCACGGGATCGCAGATCAATCATCCTTCCCTGCTGGAGGTTTCCAAGACCCAAAAGAACGCGATCGGGGGCCCGGGTGAAGTCATTACCCAGGATGAGCTCAATTACCTGCGCGATGTCTTCCGCCAGGCCGGATCCACCAACATCGTCAAGGAGACGCTGCTTCTCGATCGCAATGTATTTTACAAGTTCATGATGGAAATGCCATACGCCCAAACGGGGAAATTCCGCGCCCATTTGGGTAAGGGTGTCGTCATCCTCAACAGCGCCAGCCGCGGTACCTTCAGCATCGAACTGGGAGGAAAGGATGTCGAGATCACCGACCTCGATATCGCCGCGGTTCGCGAACATTTGCTTGCCGACGGCCGTATGCTGGTCAAAATCGGCACACTGCTGCGCATCCGTGACGAGCGTTTCGGAGACTGGGTCTACAAGGTTGTGACCAACTTGTTCTACCCCTACGACACCATCACCCGTCCCTACATGGAAGAGTTCATTCCCGAAAGCATCCGCTACGACGGTCGGGAACCCAAGAACTCGACCATCATCGGACCGCAGGATGATGGAAAACCGCACGAAGGGGATATCGGCGCCTCCGGCGAGCCGGTCGGCGACCTGCTTGCCCAGATCAACAACGAGCTTATTCAAAAGGAGCGCACCGTCTTCGTCCTCGACGGCACGATGTTTAACTGGAAGGGCCGCTTGTACCGGACGAATGAGGAGCTGGTCTTCCGACCCCACGAGATCTCGAGCAAGCTCCTCGATCAGGACTTTCAAGTACTGGCTAAGGACTGGAAGATCAATCCAGTCGTCGAAGAAGGTACTGAAGAAGAGGCGCCTACTTTCATCGAAGAAGAGGAGGACCTCGAGGATCTTCCCTTCGACACGGACGCTGTCCGCTGACTTCGACCATTTGATTCTTCTTCTTTGCTCTTATCTGCGTCACGGCCTCAGCAGTGTCGCGATCCCGTTCCATGGGAACGATCCAACGGGTAGATGGCTGGGCTCGAGATGGATCGCAGCGCTGTTGATTTGGGTGCTGCTAGCGCCAGCTGACGCCTCCCAGATAAGGGTCGCAACACTGGGGGGTGACTCTCGTTTCCTCTACGACAACACCAATGTGTTCGTTTTTCCCGCGCGAGCCGTCGATTTCCCCCATGCCAGTTTCGAGATCTTCGACGAATGGGCTGGCCTCGTATTGCCAGTGGGAAAGGCGCACTTCGGAGGATTGTTTTTCAACCGGCCGACACGGCAGGTGACCGCTCTCAATAACTACGCCCACGACAATGGCACGCCGGTATTTGGCCAACTGGATGTCAGTCCCTGGGTCGACATGCTCTATGCACGCAACCTGAGCGAGCGCCTGAACATCGGGTTGGCAGGCCGGCTCTCCTACGACGTTGTCGAAATCGATGGCCGCAAAGCCTCGGCAAGGCAAAGTGACCTGCGAGTGGGATTGCGTATCGGTACCAACGAGGGCGCGCAACTCGATGTCGCCGTAGGTACTCAGCGTCACGACCTGCGCGATACCATCAACCCAGGAACGACTGTTCGAGAGACCGATGGCACGGGAATCACAGGTGAAATACGCCTGACGGTGCCGCTCGGACAGCAATTCCGGATGATTCATCTCATCGGCATCGAGAGCGGTTCCTATGCACTTGCTCCGAGCCGCCGCGAGAGCCTCCTATGGGAACTGGGGACCGGCTTGAACTTCACGCCAACGCGCAACATCCTGCTACTGGGAGGAGTTCTGGTTTCGTCTCACAAGCAGGATCAAACCGATCCCGGGATGCCGATGGTCGAAGAGGATACTTTGACCCTCCCCTCCGTCCACCTGGCAGCCGAGGCCCAGCAGGGTTCGATGATCTTCCGCCTCGGGATGCGGCATTCGACCGAACTGGTGGATCGCGAGCAGGCAGCCTCCGGAACGCCCTCGCGGCTGCTGGATTCGCATTTCGACATACAGTTGGGGCTGGGCCTGGAGTTCGGGGCGGTGCTGCTGGACGGACATCTCGAGCGAGATTTCCTACGGGACGGACCAGACTTCATTGGAGGCAGCCGACACGGTGGCGGCATTCTGTCCCGGGTGACCGTCACCCACCGGTTACGGTGACTCACCGTTTACGGTGATCCCCCGGGGTTGGTGAATCATCGCATGAGCTCCTGTCCCACCTTGGCTAATCGACTGTCAGCTCTCTCTGTTTCTTCTCCAGATCGCGGATCATCCTGGCCTGGGTGTCATTGAGTTCATTGGCCTCGGTCAGCCGCTGGCACAAGACCTTGACCAGGTTCTGCAGCACCTTGACCTGCATCTCCCTGTTCGTCGCCAGCAACAGACCGATCTCTTTTCTACCCAGGACCATGGCGGTACTCGCCTCCAACGAGACGATGGTAGCTGATCGCGGCTCGCCAGTGAACAGTCCCATTTCTCCGATCGGAGTACCGGGGCCGAGTCGGGCCACCTCTTCGTCAGACTCGGTCAACACGGCCAGCCTGCCGCGCAACAGCACCAGCATTTCGTCGCTCGGATCACCGTAGAAGTAGATTTGCTCGTCGGGTTTGAACTGGACGATTTTACCGGCCCGCAGTAGAAGCTGGATCTCTTCCAATGACAAATCGCTGAACAGGGGGATCTTCGTGATGACCCGAACCAACTGGTATTGCTTCTCGTTCATAGAAAACCTTGGGCTTTACCCTGTGTCAGGGCCGGGGTATATTGTTCGCTTCTGACGTACCCGACTCCAGTTGCATGACCCGAATCACCACTGTGACCCACTAATGCCATGGAGCCATACAAACTCCTGTTCGTCGATGACGAGGGCGATTTCCTCTCCACCATCAAAGAATTCTTCGAGGACCTGGGTTATGTCGTTCACACGGCGCTCAACGGTCAAGAGGCACTCCTGCGGGTAAAAGAACACCGACCCAATGCCGTATTCCTCGATATCTCCATGCCCCACATGGACGGCTCGGAGACCCTCCGCTTGATCCAGGAAATCGATCCGACCACACAAGTCATCGTGGTTTCAGGCTATGCCTCCGAGGACCTCGCCCGTGAGCTTCTCAAGAACGGCGCACGAGACTTTTTTCAGAAGCCCGTTGACTTGATGCGGTTGCAGGAAACAGTCGAACGCCTCCGCACCCTGGACGACCTGTAGCGCCGCCGGTACCTCGCCCCCCGGAGGTGCTTTAGTCCTTGACACACCGGGCTTGACGGGGTTATCCTACAAAGTTGGTTATGCAATAGCAACAGGTATTTGGCAGTAAAACCGGCACCCCCGCCGGTCGCGTCATATCCCCCATTTCTCCAAAGACGGCTGTTGTGTCTTTTCCTCAATACGCGTGTGATGTTGCCCTCACCGCTAGGTCGCGGCGGATGGTCGACAAGTGCGCTCTATACCTATCGGCACCTGACGAAAATAACAACATGACAATGGTTGGCAGTCCCGTAGTAGTTATCGATATCGGCGCCTCTAAAATCCAGTGCCTGATCGGCGAAGGATTGCCCGATGGCGAAAACGTACGGATCCTGGGGGCCGGCAACAGCCCGTGCCAAGGCATTCGTCGCAATTCGGTCATCGACATGCCCCGAGTCGTCCAGGCCATCCGTGATTCGGTAGCCGAAGCGGAGCGTTCAGCAGCGCTCAAGATCACCGGTGCATTCATCGGCGTCGGTGGCGGGGAGGGCATTGAAATCCAGACCAGCAAGAGCGCCGTGGCCGTTTCTGGTCTTTCTGAACCCATTGACGAGCGCGATGTTCAACGGGCCGTCGCCGCCGCCGAGCAGGCGTCTCCGCCGTGCGATGGGCTGGTCCTTCACCGCTTCATTCAAAGCTATGCCGTCGATGATGAACCCGTGCACAATCCCCTCTGGCTGCATGGCAACAGACTCGAAGTCGAAACCCTGAGCGCAGCGGCCTCAGGCAACCTCTGCACCACACTGGAACGCGCGGTTTCCGAGGCCGGCCTGGCGGTTGCTGGATTTGTCCTGGAGTCGGTAGCCATCGGACGGGTGTTATTGTCTCCGGAAGAGCGCGAAATGGGTGTCGGCATCGTCGATTTCGGAGCGGGTACTTCTGATCTGGCCGTGTATCGTGGAAATCTGCGCCACGTAGCAGAGATTCCCTTCGGGGGCGAAGATATCACCAGAGACATGTCCGTGGTCCTGAACATTTCACCTCGGGACGCGGAGCAGTTGAAGCGCGAGCACGGTTGCGTTTGCTGCGGTGGGGAAGACGAAGGCGAAGAGCCGATTTCGTTCATCACGACCGCAGGCCGTGAGCACTCGCTCTTGCGCCACCAGTTGAGTGAAATCATTGAGGCTCGCCAGCAAGAGATCCTCGAGTTCGTGGCCAGAGAGGTGCGGGACAGTGGCAGTTCCTCCATGCTGTCGGCAGGCATGGTATTCACCGGGGGAGGATCCCTCCTCGGTAACCTGGCCCAATTGGGGGAGGAGGTTTTCGGCGTACCCGTTCGCGTCGGGGCCGCCCAGGACATTCTCTCCGCCGAACGTATGGACGACCCTCGCAACACCACAGCCGTCGGACTTCTGCAATTCGCCGCTCATGGACAGGCTGATTTTGCCGATGAGTTCAATCTGTCGGCCGTCGGCTCACAGACCGGCATCTTAAACAGGATCTCGAAGCTGTTCAGTTTCCTGTAAGCGTTGGGGCAACGCCCCAACGCTCTGCAACGCCCCAACGCTCCCTCGCGTTGACGAACTCCCACTACGGGACTAAGTTAGCGAAAGATGTCCCCCTTTTGACTCCAGCCACCCTAGCTCAGTTGGTAGAGCAACTCACTCGTAATGAGTAGGTCGCCGGTTCGACTCCGGCGGGTGGCTCCACATTTCAAGGTTTCGTATGAATAACATCCTCGACGTGGTGCTATCGACCGAAGTTATCGCCGGGGTCCTGATCGTCGCTTCCCTCGCCATGGCGGTCAGATCCATTCTCTTTTTCACTCGCGAGAGTACCGGAATAGCTCCTAGGCTCATGAAGATCGAGTCGGATCTTGAAAAATGGCGCGGTGGAATGGGAGACAAGAAACAGATTGTCGCCGACCTGACGGTTGTCGTCGATCCCTTGAGGGAAAGGGAGGGCCGGCTTCGGATGTACTACGACTCGCTCAAAAACATGGAAGTCGATCACGAGAAGAATGAAGCGAAGGAGAGCGAGGAGCAGGAACAAGCCAGGAAGAAACGAGTCCAACGCAAGAAAATGGGATTCGGCTGAAGCATACGGTCGGTACGACCTGGGCCACCAGCCTGGTGCGCCACACCTGTTTCGGTCTCAGGTATGGCTATCTACCTGATGCTCTATCGTTTATAAAAAAAGGAGTTATCGCCCACCGAGTCAGTGAGTGACAACTCCTTTTACCCAACTAAAGTCACCTAACTTGGGGCGACAAAAAAGGACTATCCCATGGCGCGATTGCCCGAGCCTAGCACAGTTGCGCTGTCCCGGCCGAGAATCACCGCCTGCCAGGATTCGAGAAGCTCCGTCATCAGCGACCGTGCCTCTACTATCGCCTCTGTATCCAGGCGGATATTGCCTCGTATCAGCCGACGGTAAATGTAGAGATAAAGCCGCTCCAGATTGTCGGCTATTGCTCCTGCACTGGGATCGAGGGCATCGGAGAGTTGCAGGACGATGTCCTGGGCTCGGATCAACCTCTCCCCCTTTCCCACCATGTCTCCATCGGCTATCAGCTCGAGAGCCTCAGTCATGGATTTGATTGCCTTGTCATAGAGCAATAGCAGGAACAGACCCTTGTCTGCGTACACCGCCTCGCCCCATAGCGGATCTTTACTGTCGCCTCGCAGCTGGTCGTCAGCATACGTTTCCGAGTTGGGATACTGCTTGAATGTGGACATAACCATCCTTGGCCTCCTAGAGCGGTAGATTGAGGGGTGCAAGAATCCATTCTTCCATCTCACCATCGAATCGCCACCAATACGTCCCTACACTGAAAGGAACAACGTTGATGATGGCGCTACGCTCAGATCGATACATGTACCTACCTACCTCACACTAGCATCCACCTCCAGTCATGATCTCGATCCTTTCGTTTTGGTGGACAATATTATAATACTACTTGACAGTAAGTAGTATCGACATATCCCGTTGATTACTTTACTGGTTTGTGATGCTGTTTGACGCCCCAGATTCAGCCTCTTGGCGAGTCGGAGGCTAGTATGGTAGCTTTACATGTCACCACCCACTGTGCCCGTCGGGAAAACCATACTTGACATGAGCGACCTGATCTCAGACGACGACCTGCAAGACCTGCTCAAATCAGCTCGACAGCCCCAGACCCGGGCCTCTGATTCGACCGATGATCGTCCCGCAGTCTCATACGATTTCAAGAAGCCACAGCCCCTGAACCAAGAGCTCTTCCGAAGACTGGAGGGCATGCACGAGCAACTCGCCAGAACCTTTGCCTCCACCCTGTCCAGTTCCATGCGGATGGTCGTCGACATCGATCTGGCCTATTGCGAGCAGCAACTCTACAACGAGTTCATCCTCTCCCTACCCAATCCCTGTTCGGCCTACAGTTTTACCATCGAACCTTCTGGTGGAAAGGCGGTGTTGAGCTTCGCCCCGGAAATCCTGATGGCCTTGATAGACCGCGCCTTCGGGGGCCAGGGCCGAGGCCTCGCCGATGACGGACGCGAACTGACCCCAATCGAAATGAGCATCGTCGGCAAATTGGTTAGCAGAGCTTTCCGGGACTTGGAGGAGGCATGGGAACCTATTGCCCGCGTTGAGGTTACGGACGCGGCCCTGGAAACGAATCCCGAATTCATCCAGATCACGGCTCCGGGCGACGCGGTCCTCGTTGTCGGCCTCGAGCTGAACTCGAAGAATGTGTCCGGACTACTACACCTGTGCTACCCGGTACTGACACTCGATCCACTGGTTGCCAAGCTGACATCACCTGAGACCGGAGCGGGGGCTCGCCAACAACGCAGGGCAACCAACGTTGGCCGGAACGAGCAAAACCTCAAGAACATGATGATTCCTATCGAGGTGGAGGTCGCCTCAGGCACCTTGCCACTGAGCCAGCTTGCCGATCTGAAGATCGGCGACGTGGTCAAGCTGGACACCGACGCTGACGAGACCGCCATCGTCATTATCGGAGATCGACCCAAGTACCGGTGTCGCGTGGGCTTGCAGGGAAACAAACGGGCGGTGCAGATCCTCGAAGAAATCCCCGTGGAAGAGGAACACCTGTACCGTTGAGGCGGCAAGGCCGGCAGCAGCGCCGACAGCAACGCCGAGTGCACACAAAAGGCCGGTGATTGAGCCCACTTCTTTGAGGTCCTGCCGAAGCGCTCGTTGCCGATAATACTACATATGAACCCCCTATCGACATTCAACCACCGCTTGGCGGGTACCTGGCCCCACCTGCTCGGGATATTCAGCGCCGGGTTCCTGATCGCCATCTTGGACCCCAATCCGAAACTGATCATCACCTTGGCTCTGGGAATCAGCGCCGGGCTACTGGTGCTGGGACCCTATGCCACAGCGGCATTGTATGGCACCCGGCTCGAGCACATTCTGGGTGGCCATCTGCGCTTACCGGCCTGTCTTCTACTGGCCCTGACGGCCGTCCTGATTGCCGACTATGTCCTCCGTTGGCCGGCGCACCAGTTTGTCCTTGTCACACTTACCGCCATGCTGGGGACGGTATTCGGGCATGATGCGACGGTCGCCGTTCTCGAACTTCGCGGCGACCCTACCCGAGACCTCGACACCGGCATGGTAGTCATCTTTCCCCTGATCGCCGGAGTCACCATCCTGGCCGGTTACTGCAGCCTGGGGTTCGGCGTTGGCACCTATCACGCTGTAGTCGCTTTCGCCCGTTAGGGGCAAGATGTCGGGATCGCTCGCTCGCGTTTTACAGACCCTTTTCAACGAACTCACCGTCGGCCCGCCTTTGTTCGAACCGACAGGCGAGCTGCCAAACATGGTCGTCTATCCCCTCCTGCCGAATGAATTGGGTTCTGACCCTCCTGATCTGGTCACCTTGTCCACCGGTCTTGGCAAGGGAGTGCGGGTAAACGACACCGGATTCGTCAGCCAGGTACACATAGACAATCCGTTGCCGACTTCCGTCCTTGTAGCGGAATCGGACATTCTGATGGGACCGACCCAGCTGAGATCTGTTCAGTTCAGCTGTCTGGTTCCCCCGTTCAGACGCGCATCGTTACCTGTGAACTGCGTCGAGGCGGGCCAGCCGACCGTCTATCAGGCTGAGTTCAACCGCACGGAAGCCTGTCCCTGGTACGTTCGTTCATTCAAGCTGGATCAATTGGCAAAACATGGAGAACCTCACCAGCACAGAATCTGGGACAACATCAAGAGCTATCTGAAAGGGGCTGACACAGCTTCCAGCACCCAGGACGTGCGGGCCGTATTCAAGAACTACGGCTCCGATGTCAACGACTTCAGCCGCATCTTCCCCCCGATGCCGGGGCAGACCGGAGCGGTTGCGGCGGTCGGCCAGGACTTGTTCATCGAGTTGTTCAGCGATCCCGAGATTCTGGAGGATCGTTACGACCAGGTACTGCAGAGCGCTCTGGTCGAGGCTGTCGCTCACCCCACCAGGGAAGTGACTCCGGTTGATCAGGTCGAGAGTCTGATGGATGAACTCGTCGAAGTTAGCCGCGACAGCAAACTGATACAGAACAGGAGCCTGCGAGACAGCGGTCGCTCTCTGGTTTTCTCGTCGAAGGGAATTTCCGGCTCCGCCCTGCTGTCAGGTGACCGCGTCATCCACCTCTCCGCCCACAAGCGCTGTTGGGGAAGCGGTCGCCCCTTCGCCGACCAGGTGCATGATCTGATACGCGACCAAAGGGAGCGCGAGGAGCATGGTCAGGATCACACCCGACAGATCGGCCGGGCGTTTTCCAAGCGCAAGAAGCGATACCGTTCGTTCAAGGAAGCGCTGACGCCTTCAATCACCCACCAAACCATCGGTGATCCCGATTACTACGAGAGCATCCCGGCATCAGCCAACGACGAGGCTCCATTGCCTCGCCCGTTGAGCGCACCGATTCACGATTTCTTCATCCAGCTTTTCAGGCATTGATAACCTGATATCGGATTCCATTGGCAGGCGTTGCGCCTGGGATCAGACTCTAACTCCGCTTGACAGCTTACGTTAGGGCAGTTAGTATCAGCTGCAACGAGCAGCATCCCCTCCCCGCTCCCGAATTCTTTCGTTCCGGCAATTTTTTCGTTCCGGCCCGGGTCATCTTCCAGGCTCTGTCCTTTCTTGCCAGCACCTAGTTCAATATCATGGTCCAACACCGCACACTCTCAGTCATCTCGGCCATGGCCGCCATCGGCGTTCTCTGTTTCGGCATCATCGCGGTGTTGAGCTGGTTGCTCGATCGCCCAGCCGCAACCACGCCGACGCCAGCCGCCAACCGGGTCGAGATCAAGCCGGGCATGACGGCACGGCAAATCGGTCGTTCGCTGGAAGAGGCCGGATTGATACGCAGCGCCACGTTCTTTGAACTGTCAGCAAGATACCGCGATCTCGCCCATGAATTGGAAGCAGGCACCTACGAGCTACGCAGCGCTCAGTCGACGAGCGACATACTGGAAACGTTGCTCCAAGCACCTATTCAATTGCAGCGCATCACCGTACCTGAAGGCTTAACCCGTCATCAGATCGGCGCTGTACTCCAACGCGCCGGGGTCGCGGACTCAGCTCGATTCGTGTCATTGACGGGAAGCGATGAGCTGATCACGCGCCTGGGACTCAGCGAACCTCATCTGGAAGGCTACCTCTTTCCTGAAACCTATTTCATCAAAGAGGGAGCCACGGAGGAGGAAATCATCGAGGGCATGGTGACCGAGTTCTTCGAGGTCTTCGCTGATAGTCTCTACGGCAGATTGGACTCGCTTGGGTTTTCCCTGCATCAGGCGGTAACGCTTGCATCCATGGTCGAGCGCGAGGCGGTCGTGCACCGGCGACTCAAGCTCAAGCGGCGTCTGGAGTCCTGTGCTACCGTGGAATTCGCCCTGGGCGTTCACAAGAAGCGGCTCACCAACGCAGACCTGAGGGTGGAGTCGCCGTACAACACTTACCGTCACAAAGGCCTGCCCCCGGGTCCGATCGGCAGTCCTGGTCGTGCATCAATACTGGCCGCTCTGTACCCGAACGACACGGAATACCTGTACTTCGTTGCCCGCGGCGATGGCACGCATTCGTTCAGTCGTACGAACCGTGACCACGAGATCGCGAAGCGCACGATCCGACGCCAACAGCGCCGCGCCAGGTTGAACTGATGACCCCTGCCCTTCTCGACGCCCTCAATCCACCACAGCGAGAGGCCGCCATCCACGTGGACGGGCCGGTCTTGGTACTGGCGGGCGCCGGATCTGGGAAGACCCGGGTTCTCACCTATCGTGTCGCCCACTTGATCGATGAACTCGGCGTGGCGCCCTGGCATATCATGGCCGTCACCTTTACCAACAAGGCGGCCGGTGAAATGCGGGGCCGAATCGAGCGGCTTGTCGGCGCCGCGGCTCAACACCTGTGGGTCGGTACCTTCCACTCTATCGGAGCGCGATTCCTGCGCTATGAGTCCAAGGAACTGGGTATCGATGGCAATTTCACCGTGTACGATGAGGACGATCGCCGCAGTCTCATGCGCCGTCTGTTCGCCGAGCGAGATCTGAACGACCAGGATCTGGACCCGAAGGCCGTACTCAATCAGATCAGTCGATCGAAAACTGCCATGATCGACGCCCAGTCGGCGATGAATCAGGCCGGCGACTCCCCGCGCAAACGCAAGATCGCCGAAATGTATGGCGCCTATCAAATAGCCCTGCGAGCCTGCAACGCCTTTGACTTCGATGACCTGATCGTCGAACCGGTGCGTCAGTTGAATCGCTGCCCTGGCGTGCTCGAGCGATATGGAGAACGCTTTCAGCAGGTACTCATCGACGAGTACCAGGACACCAATCAGCCCCAGTACCTGTTCTCCAAGCTGATGGCCTCCAAACACCGCAACATCTGCTGCGTCGGCGACGACGATCAGTCGATATACCAATTTCGCGGCGCAGATATCCGCAACATCCTGGACTTCGAGAACGATTATCCAGACGCCCGGATCGTGCGTCTGGAGCAGAACTATCGTTCGACCTCACGCATTCTTTCTGTCGCCAACGCGGTCATCGAAAACAACCGGGATCGCAAGGGCAAGAACCTGTGGACTGCTGGCGACGAAGGAGAGCTGATCCAGGTGACTGAATGCGCCGATGATCGTGCCGAAGCGCGCCGCGCCGTCGGTACCGTGATGACGGTGTGTGGCCGCGAGGGACTGACCACCGGCGAGGCCGTAATCCTCTACCGGACCAATGCGCAGTCGCGACCGCTCGAAGAAGAGTTGCAGCGTGTGGGATTGCCATACGTAATCGTTGGTGGCATCCGCTTTTACGAACGCAAGGAGATCAAGGACCTGGTCGCCTACCTGCGCATCGTGGCCAATCCGGCCGACGACGTGAGCCTGCTGCGCGTCATCAATATGCCCAAGCGCGGCATCGGCAACACCACCATCGTCCGCCTGCGCGACTTCGCAAATGACAGAGGGTTGACGCTGCGGACAGCATTGGAGCACCTCGATCAGGTCCCCGAACTCAACTCGCGAGCTCACACCAATCTTGCCACCTTCCGTGACTTGATGGACGAACTGGCTGCCTTTGACCGCGTTTCGCCTCCTCGCGCACTTACCTCACTGGCCGAACTCGTCCTGGAGCGAACCGGATATCGCGAAGTGCTGGCCCAGGAGCGCACACCGGAAGCCGAGACCCGTGAACTGAACCTCGATCAATTGCTCGGACGTATCGCCGAATTCGAGGAGCAGACCGAGGAAACAACACTCGAGGGGTTCCTCGAAGAGGTCGCGCTGATGACACCGGCCGATGACGCGCCGGATCAGGGCGAGTCCCTGACGCTGATGACCCTGCACATGGCCAAGGGACTCGAGTACCCGCTCGTCGTCATCTGCGGGCTCGAGGAGAACCTGTTCCCGACGGCGCGTTCCATCGAAGAGAGCCACACCAACCCGACTACTATCGCGGAAGAGCGCCGGCTCCTCTACGTCGGCATCACCCGCGCTCGCCGCTTTCTCGCTCTGACGCATGCCCGCTGGCGGTTCATGTACGGATCCCTGCAGGAATCGGTGCCATCGCGCTTCCTCGCTGAAATTCCGGAAGAGTTCACCCACCGGGAAGCCGAACCAGAACGCTTCCAGCGGCCGCGCCGACAGCCCGTTCAACCAGTGATCGTCAAAAGGGATCCGTGGACGCAGATCGCACCTACCGTAGAACCAACGGCAAAAGCTACCGGAGTTCACTACGAATTCGACGATGGCGCTGCGGAGGGACATCTCGAGAACGACATGTCGCTGGATGACGATATCCTCGCCGTCGGACGTTGGGTGCTGCATCCCAGCTGGGGGCGTGGACAAATTGTCGCTCGCGAGGGAGTGGATACGGACACCAAGCTGACGATCCGCTTCTCGCGCGGACAGATCAAGAAAGTCGTCGTCGCCTACGCCAGTCTGGAGCCGGCGTAACCCACAAGCTCTTTGCCGATTCCATCCTCGACACCTACTTTTTCCAATTGTATTGACTGCATAGCCAATTGTACAGACTGCTTGACCCGTACGACAGCTCTGAACACTGTCTGTTCGACTCCAACCAGGATTCGCCACCAGCCAACTAGTGATTGCGCCTGACAACAAGCCGTCTTCCCTCCCCGCCGCGGCACGACTGCGCGTGGCCGTTCAGAATGTGGGCTGCAAGCTAAACCAGTACGAGGTCGAGGCGTTGAAGGCGGAATTTGCGACGCAAGATTTTGATATCGTCTCTCACAGCACCCCGGCCGACGTCTACGTCGTCAACACCTGCACGGTGACCGGTTCCGGTGACGCCGATTCACGCAAGGCGTTGCGCCGGGCGCGACGGCTGAACCCGCAGGCCACGGTCGTGGCCACTGGCTGTTACGCCCAGCGCCGTCCCGACGAACTGCGAAACGCCGGTGCTGAAATCGTCATCGGCAACGGCCAGAAGACCGACCTGGTTCATCATGTTCAGACGCACCTCGCCGGAGAGTCCATCCCGGATTTCGACCCATTGGTGCGCCCCGTTCGTGAACGGTTCCTGACGATGACGAGTGCCGCTGACAACGAGCGCACGCGAGGCACGCTGCAGATTCAGGACGGCTGTGACGAGCACTGCACCTACTGTATCATTCCAACGGTACGAGGCCCCAGTGTCAGTCGCCCGATGGACGAAATTCTCCAGCAGGCGCATCAAATGGTAGACGGCGGCTATCGCGAGTTGGCCCTCACCGGAGTCCACTCCGGCAGCTACGGTCAGGAACGCCGTGATGGTCTGTCTCTGGTCACGCTGCTCGAACGACTGGACCGAATCAGCGGATTGGAGCGTGTCCGGCTCAATTCCGTGGAGCCTGCCTGCGTATCGGACGAACTGATCGAATTCGCTTCGTCATCCGCCACCAACCTGTGCCGTCACTTCCACGTGCCGATGCAAAGCGGCGATGATCAGGTGCTAAAGCGCATGGGGCGCCGTTACGATTCGGCCTTCTACGCTGAACGCCTGCAACGACTGGCTGCGGCCGTGTCGGACTGCGCCCTGGGAGCCGACATCATGGTCGGGTTTCCGGGTGAGGACGAGACGCTGTTTAAAAACACGGTCGCCTTCACGAGTGCGCTGCCTCTCACCTACCTCCACGTGTTCAGCTACTCACCTCGGGATGAGACCGCGGCGCTCAGACTCGGCGAGCACGCCGACCGCGCCGAAAAACGCGCTCGCGCCGCCCGCCTGATCGAGTTGAGCCAGTATAAGCGATTGACCTTTCACAGCCGTTTCGTCGGCTGCCGGGTGTCCGTGCTCACGGAAGAAGTCGAGGGGCCGGCAGACTCCGGCCTGGCCTCGGGCTTGACCGACAACTACATGCGGGTCCGCTTTCCACCTCCGCCTGGGCTGCGCCCCAACGACCTGGTCGAGGTGGAAGTGACACAGGTGCGTGAGGATATCGTATTTGGTGAAGTGAGTGAGGGGTGTCAGCAATGACGGCGATAATGGAAACGGCGGCGACGGAGAAGCGTGCCGTCTACCTCGAAACCTACGGCTGCCAGATGAACGTCGCTGACACCGAACTGGTATCCTCGATCCTTACCGACGCAGGCTACCGTATCGTCGATCGCCCCGAGCAGGCAAGCGTCATCTTGATCAACACCTGCGCGGTTCGTGAGAACGCGGAGGAACGCGTGATCGGCCGGGTTTCTCAGCTCAATGGCTTGAGAGCGCAAACACCCGACCTGACGCTGGGTATCCTCGGTTGCATGGCCCAGCACCTGTCGCGCACGCTGCCGCAACGCGCCCCATACGTCGACCTGGTCGTGGGACCAGACTCCTACCGCCGGCTTCCCGCGGTGCTGGCACAGACCGCAGACGAGACCTTGCTGGATGTGCGTTTGAACCGCGTTGAGAACTACGTCGGCGTGGCGCCGGCGCGGGCCACGGGAACCAATGCCTGGCTCACCATCATCAGGGGATGCGACAAGTTCTGCACGTTCTGCATCGTCCCCTACGTCAGGGGCCGCGAGCGCAGCGTGGATTCACGGGAAATCCTGCGACAAGTAAACGATATCGCCCAGCAGGGCTTTCGCGAGATCACCCTGCTTGGACAGACGGTGAATTCCTATGACGATGGAGTTATGGATTTCGCTTCCCTGCTGCGGGCCGTCGGAGCGATCGATGGCATCGACCGGATCCGCTTCACATCACCCTATCCGAAGGACTTCACGCAGGACACGATCGCGGCCATGACCGAGGTGCCGCAGGTGTGCCCCTCGCTGCATTTACCGGTTCAGTCAGCATCCAACACCCAGTTGGATGGCATGCGGCGCGGCTATACCATTGAGGAATATGAAGAACTCGTCCACAATCTGCGTGCTGCTGTCCCAGATCTGGCGTTGACGACGGACATCATCGTTGGATTCTGCGGTGAATCGGAGGGTGATTTCCAGGCCACCTTCGAACTGATGGAGCGGACACGCTACGACTCCGCCTTCATGTTCAAGTACTCGGAACGACCGGGCACGGCGGCCCACAAGTCATTGGAGGATGATGTTCCAGAGCAAGTGAAGGGGGAACGTCTGCAGAAGATAATCGGGCTGCAGGAGTCGATCTGCCTGCAGAAGAACCAGGCCCTCATCGGGAAGACGGTTGAGGTACTTGTCGAGGGCCCGTCAAAACGCCGCCGCTCGCCGAAAGACGGAGAACGCCTGTACGGTCGCAGCGAACATGGCAAGACCGTCATCTTCGACGGCCCGGCTCAAGCCAATAGCCTTCGACGTGTCCTCGTCAATGAGGTCACGTCCCACACCCTGTTCGGCTCCCTGATATAGGCTCTTCTTCGGTCCGCCCAACAGCCATACCCGCAGCAGCCGGTCGCAACATCCTATTGCAGCACAATATGTTAGGTATATTCCGCGAGGGGGCTCAATCGTCTTGCCGGTGAAAGATCTCTACGATTGTGGCAGCATCGGCGGCAGCGATAAGCTCGGATCGAGTCTCTTCGTCCTGGAGCATGCGCGATAGCGACGCCAGCAGCTCCATATGCTTCTTTTGATGTTTGAGAGGTGTTGCCAACAGCGCAATTATGTGGACGGGCTCTCCGTCAACGGAGTCGAATTCGATTCCCTCTTTCGATATGCCGACGGCAAGAACCTCTTTGCGGATCGAATCTTCATGGACGTGGGGGACGGCCACATTCTTGCCGATTCCGGTGGAGCTTTGCTTCTCTCGTCGAATCAGATCTGCGAGGAACTGCTTGTGATCCTGGATAGCCTCCGCATCCTCCAACACCGCTGTCAACTCACGCAACGCATCGAACTTGCGGTTCGACTGTAAGCCGGCCACCACGTGTTCTTGCCTCAGAATGCGGGCCCATCTACCCATGAAAACTACCTTACGGTCCTTTAGGCACTGTAGTCGGCTATTTTAATCATTGGAGCTGGATGAAAACAATGGGAGGGGAGGAAATGCAACGTACGCCAGGACCACTGATGCGTCAAGAAAACCGGCGCATTTTTGCTGCCCTTTTGTTCAGCACCCTGGCCTCCTCAAGTCGTCCCAACTTCGTCAGAATGCGAACGGCGAGCGAATAGGAGCGTGGCCACATTGAATCGATCTCAATGGCCCTCATAACATAATCAAGTGCCTCTTCTAATTCGTTGTTCAAGAATAGAATACGAGCAATGTTAGACTGCATTGTCCGGGAGGAATGGGCGATCTCTCCTGCCCTCACGTAGGCCGCCTTTGCGGTCTCAGACCAGCCGCTTTGCGCTTCGTGCTCTCCCAGCATGTACCAGTAGTTGGCTTGGATCTTGCGCACCCACGGATCGCCGTCAATCTCGAGATCGGTTGCGGCATTGGCCATATCGATGGGGTATGTCGGTTCGAGCCCACGGTCACTTGCTGCAACCCGGTACACCAACCCGTGTGGGACAAACTCGAATCCATCCTCCACCGGCATCCTTCTGGCGAAAACGCTGAACAGCGGAGGCCCCCCAGACGCCGAGGCCAGAACCAGATCCCGTTCCGCTGCCCGGTGCAAGAGCCCACGCACACGCGGCTCATAAATCGACGCCAAAGCTGGTCCACTGCCCAACCCGTTCCGGTTGTGGAGTGTGACATCGGGACGGACACCTTCTACGCGCTTCAGGTAATCGAGAATGAAGCTGGCATCGTCCCCTTCACTCATCAATGTCGCCGATGGCGGAAGTGACTGGAGGATGTCCATGCCATACCGATGGGCCACCCGGCTGTCGCTCCGATCGGCCTCTTGATGGTTGGCGGTGATGACGCCGAGGACCATAAGAGCCGCAAGAAGGCCAGCCGCGGCCTGCCGGCTCCCATGGAGACCACGCTTGATACGGCTGGCCAGGTCATCGACTCCGTACCCCAGAAAGACCACCCCACTCAAAATCGACTGGAGAAAAAACACGTCGAGCCCGTTGGGGTCGCGATGATAGTTGAGGGCCGTAAGCAGGTTCGCGACAGCCGCGCAACCTACCATCCAGGTGAGTGCGGGATCGCGCCTGAAAGCCACCCACAATCCCCACACCATCGGAGCCAATAGCAGGGGGGGAAACTCCGTCACGATCTGCTGCGCGAAGCGGGAGGCGTTTATCAACGCACCCTCCAGAGGCATGCCGAAGAAGGACGAGCGGTACGATGCTGCTGTCAGATGATCCCACAGAGCGGCAGGCGTATCGAGAGTACTCCAGTGAAAGCCAGATCCGCGTCCGGATCTCAACGGCAGGTAGAGGACGATGCTGTAACCGGTACAGGCGGCACCCAGCATCTTACCAGCTGTTGCCCAGTGCCCTGCCATGGAGGAACCCGCGGTCGATGAGGAACGGCCTGCGGCCGTTGAGGAGAACCACCACCGCCGCAGGCCGAGAAGACCTATACCTGGCAACAACAAGAGCTGGCTCAGGTGCGTTGAGGCTGCCAGACCGGTGTAAAAGGCGGCGAAGACGAGCCAGCGCTCGCTTCGGGTGTCATCGAACGCCTTCGTCCAGACGGCCAGGGTAAGTACGGCGCCCAACATGCTCAGGCCATAGACTTCGGCGATTACTGCTTGACTCCAGAACGTGGCGGAGAACGCGAATACCAGGGCTGAACCGATCGCCGTCAACGCGTGCACACCCCGGCTGTGGAGGAACGCTGATAGGGCAGACGCCGCCATGGCGCAGGTCAAGGCGGAGGCGACGTTTACCTCCAGCGCGGCGTTCCCCATCGGCAGGGCCACGACGACCAGCCGCCCGAGCAGACAGAATAGCGGGTACCCCGTCGGATGTGGCGTGCCCAGCATGCTGACAGCGCCGATCAACTCACCACTGCCCTCGACGTAAACGGTCGGACACAGCGTCAAACCGTACACGAGTGCACTCAACACGAATGTCAGTACTGTTGTTTCCTTTGCGAGCATGACCGCCCTCATCCTCCTCCCCAACCCATCGGCATGCTGGCGCGCTCAACCGCCAGCATCCATTGCGGCCACAGTCGCGTGACCGCGTGTAAGAGGATGATCAACCCCAGCTGAATCACCCAGTGACGGATGTGAGCCCCAATCTCCGCCTCTCGGCGCACCCGCTCATCGACCCTGTTCCGTGCCTTCCATGCTCCCAACAGCACCAGCAACGCGCTCAGCAAGCTGATTCCAGCCCCAACGCGAAAACTCATCGACTCGAAGCGAAAAACCACCTCACGGTCCCCCGCCTTCACTTGCACAGCGCGAAATACATGGTTGGCCTGGGCGATGGGCACCTCGCGGCCGTCTACCCAGGCTCGCCATCCCGGATAGTGGGTGTCGCTGAGCACCAACAGCCCGGCACCGTGGTGCCCGAGGTCGACGCGAACTTCCTCCGGCTGGTAAAGGGTAATTCGCGCGGCATAGGCTCCACCGCCTCTTCCGTCCACAGATCGTGCTTGGCGAATGCGCCGTTCCCAGGGTCGTTGTGAGAGTACGACTTGCCTCGCCGGCCCAAACTCATCTGAACGCATGAAGCGGATTCTTGGGAGCGCTTCGGTGATAACTGTGTCGGCTTCGACGACGTATGCCCTTGGCAACACCGTTGGATCCTCGTAGACCCTGACAACCCCATCATGTATTGATCTTAACTCATTGTCCTGCAACTTTTTATGAGAAATTAAAAATCGCGCATTGGCGATCGGAAGGAGCTGCGGATATCCACGCACGAATTGCCACTGACTCCGCAGGTGAAGGGGACTCCAACCGGGCAGGGTATTGGCCAGTCCGTACAGGGTTCCCGAGTACATCCTCAGGGTTTCGGGATATCGGAGATAGGAGGTGTTGTCGACGGCCCAGCCGGAATGCCAGTCATATGGGGAGGAGCGTTCGGAGATCATGCTGACGATTCGAAACCCTGCTGCCGGAGGCAGGTGGACCGAATCAGCCTCCGCTTGCGTCCTCTCCAATATGATCTGAGCTGAAGCTGGAACCCGGGTGTAGACCTCATCCGGAATCAGAGGATTGAATCGTGCTCCAAAACCATAGAGATCCACGAAAACGAGTGCGACAACGCCCCACGCCCATGAACGCCGCTTGCCTCTGGGGAACCACGAAAAAACGACGAGCGCGGCCGCCGTCATCGCCAGCAGTCGTAGCAGATCCCAGCCCAGTTCGCGACTGAAGCGGATGAGGGGGGTATCTGCCTCCGACGAGCGCGTCAACCATTGCCCGATTTCCGATGGAAAAGCATGGCGATTCAGCCAGAGCATGCAGCCGAGGCCGACAATGAGTATGATCCCCCACCCGACCGTCCAACCTCGGGAACTGCGAGGAATGGAAGTGGATCCGCCACCGCCGCCCAGTAATCGATCAAGACCCAATCCCGCCAGTACGGCCCCTCCCAACGCCCACCACAAGAGAAAGCGGGTGGGAATGCGGAAGGAGCTAAGTCCAGGCAGCTGGTAGATCAGATTGTACAGCGTCGTGTACTTCCCCAGTGACAGCAGCAAGGCCAGAACGCAGAGGGCCACGAAGAATACGGTCGGAACATCTGTTCGGTTGCGGGCAGCACTGAGACCGAGAAACAGCGGGATGATACCTATGTAGGGACACAGCTGAATGAAAAACCCCTGCTCCTGGGCCCAGTAGGTACCGAGCGAAGAATTGCCGTAGAAATTGGGAAGAAAAAGAGTGATCAGGCGCTCTGGCGGCAACGACATGCTCACGAAGGTCTCCCATGAGAGCCCTTCACCACGCCCCGACAGCTGCACCAACTCCCATGTAGGCAACAACTGAACGGCCGCCACAGCGGCGCCCATCGCGGGAACCGCAACGAAAGCGACGATGCGGGAGCACCTCGCGCCAGTCGTCAGACCGCGGATCACGCCATACAGACTGGCCGCAACCAATCCGTACACGGTGGCCTGCGGATGGCCGGCGAGAAACTGCAGCCCGACTACGGCCGTCATCACGCTCAACCAGACCCACGGCCGGCGTCTACTCAGGGCAAGCTCTGCGAGGAGAAACAGGACTGGAAACCACGCCGCGACGGCCTGGTAGTTCTGTGACATGGCACGAACGATGAGGAAACCGCTGAAGGCGTAGGTCACCGCCGCCGTCATCGCCGCGCTCGGAACGCATCGCAGGACACGCAGAAAGCAGTAAGTGCCCGCCGCCGCGATCCAGGTATGGAGGATGACACTCAGATTCAGGCCGACGTGGGTCGGCGACAGCAAACCAAGAAGCAGATTGAGTGGGTACAGAGCGCCCGCCTGGCCTTCAGCGAAGAGCGGAAATCCGCCGTTGATGCCCGGGTGCCACAGAGGAAACTGAAAATCCTTCAACGCCTTGGCGAAAAAATCTCGAAAGGGATAGTTCTGCACCATGACGTCCTGCACGAAAAACGTGCCCCGCATCAACAGCGCGTCCCAGAAGAACACGGCCGTAGCGATGGCCATGGCCCCAAGGGCTACCCGGTCTGCCGTCTCCAGTTTCACTGGCGGGCGACCTCCCCAACACCGAGTCGAGGCTGCAGATGCTCCCCTACCACTTCTGCGGCCAGGGCATGTCCGGCCTCGTTCCAATGGCTGTCGCGGAAGTAAAGGGTGCGGGTGCCTGCCTCGGCAACGAAACTCGGCGTCAGATCGATGAAAAAGATCTGGTGGTCAGTCGTTATGGCGCGCAGCTGTCGATTGGGCTTTTGCAGGTCGAAATCCTCACCGGCAAGCCCATGCAGCTGCCGTTTCAAACGCCAGTTTTCCTCCTCTACCTGAACGATGGCTGGGACGTACACGAGGTGGAAGCGCGCGCCCGTTGCCACCACCGCCTGCTGGAATTCACGCAAAATCGCCCCGGTCAAGCGCCATCCGGTCTTGTCCCGGGCCGTCTCGGTTCGGCCGTACAGGCCTTCGTAGTACTTCGCCCGCTGCGCCGCGGGCACAGGCGAGGAGCGCAATGCCTTGCCAACCAAGGCCAGAGTATGCCAGTGGTCGAACAGGTAGCGCTGGAATCGCTGCGCGGCTGGAGGGTTCCAGGCGCCTTCTTGTAGACTCCAGTACCGGCTCTTCTTCACTGGGACCCCGCGTAACATCAACTCCCCCTCCCTCGAAATCCGGAAGTAGGGTTTGTGGCCGCGTTCGCTGCCAATGCCCCTCCGACTCAGGTTGTTCCACAGGTCATTGGCGTAGAACAGGACGACAACGTCGTCCGCATGGTAGCGGGTACCGTGGCGGCGAAACAGCAACAACTCCTGATCGGTTCCGAAGCCAGCAACGCCGAAATTGAGAACTTCAAGCACACGACCCTCTCGGCCTCCGAGATTACTCTCGAGTTTCTCAGAGAAACTACGGTCCACGGGCACCCCCCATCCCTCCGCGAAGGAATCCCCAAAAACGAGGATACGATGGACGTTCGGGGGTTTCTCTTCACTGTACTCTCGATCCCTGAGCCCGTCAGAGTTGATGTGCACGTTGACATCGAACTCCGGACTCAGCATGCGGCCGGAAGCCCCGGCGATGTGTCGCCAACCGAGTTCCGCATCATAGGCCCATAAGACGTGACGTCTGGTAACTTGAGGTGCGAAAAAGCGCAGCAGGACCTCACACAGAATCAGTCCAACCGCAAGGCTGGCGACGACGAGAGCTGCGCGCGCCTTCAGCTGGCTGTTCGTCGACGGTACCGGCACGGGTGACATGATCGGTGGTATCCGAACGGACTGGGGAACGAAGGGGTGCAGTCCTCAAACTAAGGTGGGCCAATTTCACCTGTCAACGTCGGACCCGTTGAAGCTGAAAAACCCTATGTCTATATTTGTTAACGGGTTATACGAAATCCCTCGACAGCGGGTACGACATTTCAGCATTCGTCGACTGACAACGAAAGGTAGCTCTACGATTTATGGTACAGACCGTTCTGGTCACAGGCGGGGCAGGATTCATCGGCTCCCATACCGTAGACGAACTGCTTGCCAAAGGCTATGCAGTTCGCGTGCTGGACAGCCTGCAGGAGCGAGTCCATCCCCGGGGCTGGCCGGACTATCTGCCACCCGAGGTCGACAGGGTCCGCGGTGACGTCAGGAGCAGAGACGACCTCAGGCATGCCCTGGACGGTGTCGACGCGGTCTTTCACCTGGCCGCTTATCAGGACTACATGCCCGATTTCAGCACCTTCATCGACGTCAACACACTCAGCACGGCCCTGCTGTTCGAACTCATCGTCGCCGACAACCTACCGGTAGGCAAGGTCGTCCTCGCCTCCTCTCAATCCGTTTACGGAGAAGGACGATACCACTGCGAGGAGCACGGTACCTTTTTCCCCCAGGCCCGCAGTGAAAGCCAGTTGTCAAAGGGCCAGTGGGAGATCTCCTGCCCCGTGTGCGATGGCCCTGGTGAGTCGCAGGTGTTCGACGAGGCCACGACGAACCCACACACGGCTTACGGCATCTCCAAATACGCCCTGGAATTGCTGGCGTTGAACCTGGGCCGCAAGTACGACATCCCGGTGGCCAACATGAGGTACTCGATCGTCCACGGCCCACGCAACTCGTTCTACAATGCCTACTCCGGCATAGCCCGGATATTCACCTTGCGGCTACTGCACGACAAAGCCCCCGTTTGCTTCGAGGACGGACAACAGCGGCGCGACTACGTCTACGTCGGCGATGTGGCCCGCGCCAACGTGCTGGCGCTGGAGGACGAACGTGCCAATTTCCGCAGCTTCAATGTCGCCGGACGCGGCCCGACAACGGTGGTCGAATACGCCGATCTCCTTACCCACACCTGCGGCAAGGACTTCAAACCCATTGTCTCAGGCGAATACCGTTACGGCGACACGCGACACACGGTATCGTCGTGGGAGTCTTTGGGAGCATTGGGCTGGCAACCCAGTACACCATTGCAGACCATCGCCCAGGAGTACGTCGACTGGGTGCGCGAACAGGACGACCTCGACGAGTACTACGCCGGCAGCGAAAGCGCCATGCGCGAAGCCGGCATCATCCGCGGCGCCAGCTGACGATGAAGGCGATGGTGCTGGCGGCCGGCGTCGGCAGTCGCCTGCGTCCACTGACGGACCGGGTCCCCAAAACGATGATCCCGGTCGGTGACCGACCACTGCTCGAGCATGTTATCCGCTTGCTCTCCCTCCATGGCTTCGACGACATCGCTATCAATCTCCATCATCACGGCGCAGCCATTGAAAAACACTTCGGTGACGGTTCCGAATGGGGAGTGCGCATCCATTACTCAATAGAGCGCGAACTGTTGGGCACCGCCGGTGCTGTCCGCGCACTCGCCGATTTTTTCGATGAGCCCTTTCTCGTCTATTACGGCGACAACCTCTCCAACATCAACCTCACAGATCTGCGCCTTGCGCACGAACGCGAAGGCGAACTCGCCTCCGTCGGCCTGTTGTGGATGGATGAGCCGGAGAGCCGCGGCATCGTCGAGCTTGGCGACAATGGTCGCATCACGCGGTTGATCGAAAAACCGAAACCGGAGGAGGTGTTCGACGATTACCTGGTCAACGGCGGCCTGTACATCCTGCACAACAGCATCGTGCAGATGATCCCGAATGGCCCCGTCGACTTTGCCCGGGACGTGTTTCCCCTGCTGCTGCGCCGTGGCGTAGGCATTTATGGACATGCTCTGGAGGGTCAATTACTTTCCACCGACACGCCAGAGCGCTACCGGCGCACCCGTGAAGCCGTTGCGAACGGGTCTTTTGCTCTACCTTAATCCTTCCTTCCTCCGGATCAGCTACATCGTGATCACCACCAGAGCTCCACTGAGAATTCCCCTGGGAGGGGGTGGGACCGACCTTCCATCCTACTACCGACAATTCGGAGGCTTCGTGCTCAGTGCCGGCATCGACAAGTACGTCTACCTACAACTGAACACGCTCAAGGTTGAGGATTTCGTACGGGTCAAGTATTCACGCACCGAATTGGTCAGCGACATCAGTGACATCGATCACCCGCTGTTGCGGGAGTGCTTGTTGCACACAGGGGCTGCGGGCGGACTCGAACTGAGCGCCATGGCCGACGTTCCCGGCCGCACCGGACTCGGGTCCTCGGGGGCATTCGTCGTGTCGCTGCTGGCGGCGCTGCACGAGCACGATCGCGTGGACATGGGGCGGCAGGAGTTAGCCGAAGAAGCCAACTTCATAGAGTCGGAGCGGGCCAGGCAACCGGTTGGCAAACACGACCACTACCTGGCGGCCTTCGGCGGTCTCACTTGCCTCGACATCAGCACGGACGGGGCGGTGACGGTGTCGAACCTCGTCGTGTCGAATCACACGATGGAAGAGCTGCGCGGCAGCCTACTCGTGTTCTTTACCGGCATCGAACGCGAGAGCTTTGACATTCTCTCACAGCAAGAGAGCGACACCGAGCGAGGTGAGACCGAGGTCATCGACAGTCTGCACGAAGTAAAGAGGCTGGGCCTGCTCATCAAAGATGCACTCCAGCGGGGCGAGCTCGACCGCTTTGGTGAACTGCTGCACGAACACTGGGTGGCGAAGAAGCGGCGTTCCGGAAAGATGTCGAGTTCGCAAATCGACGTATGGTATGAAAGTGCGAGGAAAGCGGGAGCCCTAGGGGGAAAGTTGATGGGCGCTGGGGGCGGAGGATTTCTCGTTTTCTACTGTGCCGCCGGCCATCGCCAGGCCTTGCGCGAAGCCATGGTCCGGCAAGGTTTGCGCGAGATGAACTTCGATTTCGATTTTCAGGGCGTTAAGGTTCTCATGAACGCGTGAGTGTGTGTGTGAACGATGAAAAACGCAGCCTACATCCGCCGTTACTTCGACGACATGGAGACGGTCATCGAGGCCTTGCCTCACGAGCCCATCGACGCGACCATCAACCTCTTGTACGAGGCCTGGAGAAACTCGAATACCGTGTTCATCGCCGGCAACGGTGGATCCGCTTCCACGGCCAGTCACTTTGCCTGTGACCTGGCCAAGTGGACTGCCCAGGAGGGCAAGGCGCGCTTCAAGGCCCTCGCCCTCACCGACAACATGCCGCTGTACAGCGCCCTGATCAATGACGAGGGACCCGCTTCCGCCTACACCGAGCAGCTGGAGCCGTTCATCGGTGCGGGAGACGTCCTCATTCTCATAAGCGTGCACGGCGGCTCCGGTGATGGCAACGCCGGGCCATGGTCCCAGAACCTGGTTCGCGCCGTCGACATCGCCCGCGCCCGCCAGGCCCGCGTGATTGGGTTGAGTGGCTTCGACGGCGGTGCCTTGCGCGAGCTCGCCGATGTCTGCATCGTCGTTCCCATCGACTCCACGCCGCAGGTGGAATCGTTTCATCTTGCCCTCGAGCACCTGATCTGTGACTGCCTGCGTCACATGATCGCAGATACGGAAACCTGATTTCAAGTGCAACTATTCATCGACAGTGTTGACATCGACGAGGTTCGCCGAGCCGTAGCCCTCGGGGTCATCTCCGGCATCACCACCAATCCCAAACTCGCCGCAATGGCCGACCCGGGAAGTTTCCGCTCCCGCGTGGAGGAAATCCTGGAGGCGTGTCCCGGGTGTCCATTGAGTGTTGAGGTCTTGGGCGAGACCGCAGACGACATGCTGACGGAAGCCTCCGAGTACGCTGCCTGGAGCGACGCCATCGTCGTCAAGATCCCGATGTCGCTGGAAGGCCTTCCGGTCATCCACACGCTCGAGCGAGAGCGCGACGTGCGCGTCAACGTCACCTGCATGATGAGTTCGGACCAGACAGCTTTGGCCCTGCTGGCAGGGGCCAGCTACGTCAGCCTGTTCGTCGGCCGCATCAATGACCTGGGATACGACGCCGACACCGTGATCGCAGAAACGGCCGAATTCATCAGCCAGGGCGGCTTTGACGCCCACATAATCGCCGGCAGCATGCGACAGACCGCGGACATTCGCCGCAGTTTTCTGGCCGGCGCCCACATCGTCACCACTTCCTACAGCCTGCTGGCCAGCATGGCTCACCACCCGCGAACGGTCGAAACGATACGCGAGTTCAAGGAGGCCTGGGACGAGGCCCGCGACCGCGGTGGCCTTTCTACCTGAGACTCCCTCCCCCCTACCCCATGCATCTCGAGCTCGGCCACCTACGCATCGATTCCATCTGCAGCGGCCGTTTCAAACTCGACGGCGGCGCCATGTTCGGCGTGGTCCCGAAAGCCCTGTGGTCATCGCCTTGCCCAGCAGATGCTGACAACAGGATCGATCTCAGCTGCAACAGCCTGCTCGTCCGCTACGCCGATGCCCTCGTCGTTGTCGAAACCGGATGCGGGCGGCGCTTCGACGCCAGGGAGCGAGAGATTTTCGCGCTGGACGAGAGTGCTACCCTGAAAGCTGGCCTTGACCTCCTGGGGATTTCTCCGCAGGACGTGACCCACGTCGTCTTGACCCACCTGCACTTCGATCACGCGGCCGGAGCCTTGGGCGCGGTCGATGATCAAGTAGTGGCGACCTGCCCCAACGCCTTGCACGTGGTTCAACAAGGCGAATGGGAGGCCGCGGTTGAAGGGCGCAGCATCATGAAGAGCAGTTACCGACCCGATGACCTGCGGCAATTGCATGACCAGGTGGAGTTCCAGTTCACCAATGGTGACGAACAGCTGTTTCCCGGCTTGCGGGTAATGGTCACTGGTGGTCATACCATCCACCACCAGGCGGTCGTCATCGATGGTGAAAACGACTGCGTCGTCTTTCCGGGCGATCTGCTGCCGACCAGACACCATCTCAACCCGTTCTGGATCATGGCCTACGACATGGATCCTTACCAAACCTTCGTCGAGAAGCAGAAACTCGCCGCGCAAATCTGCGATGAAGGGTGGATTATCGCCTGGGATCACGACCCCTCCGAGCCCTGGAACAGACTGCGGCGAGATGGCAAGCGCCTGCTTGCCGCGCCGGTGGCGGAGTGAGTCGGACCGATTGCGAGCCCTGACAGCTTTTCCTACGTTCCGTTCATGCCGCTCGAAGTCATCGACATTACCGAGAAACACAAACTGCTGTTGGCCAAACTCGGCGAACTGATCCCGGATCTGGATCCAGAGACTCCCGAATCCCTGCAGCGCATTTTCGGCCTCGGTTTGATCGCGCTGACCATGCAGGTGACGAACAAGGCACGGGAAGAGGAGAAGCAAGAGCTTGTGGCGGAATTGGGCGTGTTGGCACGAGGCATGGTCGAGGCCGAACAATGGCCGACATGACCGCGCAGTACGCGTAACTTGCATACCCCCTTCATCTCACGCACACATACCTTGTGAAAGAATTACCGGGCAACTCCCTCGACCTGTTCTCGCTGAAAGATCAACGGGCCCTCGTAACCGGGGGCAGCAAAGGTCTTGGAGAGAGCATGGCCATGGCATTGTCCGGGGCTGGTGCGGACGTCGCCATCACCAGCCGAAACCTGGATGAGGCACAGACCGTCGCAAGGGCGATCACGGACAAGACTGGCAATCCCGTCCACGCCTTCGAGTCCGATGCCGGGGATCCCAAGGCAGTAGTGAGTGTGGTTGAATCGGTGATCGATCAGCTTGGACACATCGACATTCTCGTCAACAATGCCGGCATCAACATCCGGGGCCCGATTGCTGAACTCACGCACGCAGAATGGGATGAGGTCATCGGGATCAACCTGTCGGGACCCTTCTACTACTGTCGAGCGCTGGGCGATCACATGATCTCGCGTGGTTACGGTCGGGTCATCAACCTGGGTTCGACCCTTTCCTTCATCTCAATCCCCGGTCGAACCCCCTACGCATCGAGCAAGGGGGGTCTGGTGCAACTGACTCGCACGTTGGCTCTGGAGTGGGCGTCCCATGGGGTCACCGTCAATGCCATTTGTCCGGGGCCGTTCGCCACTCCGATCAACCAGGTGCTGCTGGACGATCCCGAGAAGGGACCGGCCATGATTGCAGGGGTACCGATGGCGCGCTGGGGCGATCCGGCGGAGCTGGCCACCACCGTCCTCTACTTTGCCTCCCCGGCTTCCTCGTTCACGACGGGAGCGACCTTGCTGGTAGATGGCGGTTACACGTCCCAATGAGGGCGTGTGGCCTGCTTGCAAGCCTCCTATGGTCCGCCAGGGGGACCGTCCTTTCTTCGAATCCGCCGCGTGATGCGGCCGTAGAGAAAGCGCGATAGCCGAGGAAAGTGACGTCGCAGGTCGATGCCCACCCTCGCCAGCGGATCGGGAATCACCTTCCACTGCCACCTTGCTTCAAGAGCGCGTACGATTCGCGAGGCTACCTCCTCCGGGCTCTTGGATGGCACTTGCGCGAAACGCGCCAGCGGCGTGGAACTCACCTGCGCAAACTCGGAACGAACCAATCCCGGCTCGATCAGCGTCACCTTGACTCCGGTTCCTGCCAGTTCGTGGTAGAGACTTTCAGCCAGCCCACTGACAGCAAACTTCGTCGCGCCGTAGACGGCATGTTCGGGGGCAGGCAACTCCCCCAACACGCTCGAAACGAAGGCCACATGGCCGCTGCCGCGCTCCAACATCGCCGGCAAAAAGGCGTGGGTGCAGTAGATGACCCCCATCACATTGGTGTTGACGACCGCCTCATGGTCATCCAGGGCGACCTGGTGTAGATAGCCGTACGCCCCCCTGCCGGCGTTGTTGACCAGAACGTCGACGTCGCCGACAACTTCCTGGCATCGAAGCTTCAACGCCTCGACCTGCTCTCGCACGCTGACGTCACACTCGACGACTTCGGGCGAGATGAGGCGCTCTGCATCTATTGTGTGTTTGAGCTTTTGCAGAGACTCACCACGTCTGGCAACCAGTACCAGACGGGCGCCCCGTCGCGCCAGCATCAAGGCCAGGTGCCATCCGATGCCGCTGCTGGCACCGGTAACGACGACGGATCGTCCCTTCAACGAGCGCACGATTGGGTGATGGTGTTATGTGCTTGAATGGATCGGAGATGCCGGTCCGGGAGGCAAGCCGCCTGAGCGCTCAGGCGAGCTCCCAGCCGTCTCTGCCCCGTTGGACGAAGCGCTTCTGCCCGCGGCGGCGGACCGGTACCATCTCGCCGCTATCCGGGTCTTTCTGCACGATGACGAACTTCGATGTATCGTCTGCATCGGGCATCACTTTGTACGGAATGTTGCGTGTACGGCCAGCGACCCGTACGGCGATTCGATGAATCTGGACGCCCATCTGCTCTTCTTCCTTGCTGAGCGTCTCATCGTCCCCTTCCGCCCCGTCCCCGGAGGTTGCTGTCTTCGCAGCCTCTGCCTCCTTGCGCTCGGCGACGATCTTCTGCTCCACTGCCTCGATGATCTCCGCGCCTCGCTGCTGAATTTCCTGGGTCTCTTCTTCACTCAGATCCGGGTACATGCTGCGAATCCGCGTTTTCAGGAAGTCCTGTGCCCGGGTGCGAGCTTGGTCCAGATCCGTCTCATCGCGGTAGAACTCCTCGATGATCAGGTTGATCTTCAGCAGGCGAATCTCCTTGCGTGCCGGCGTCGGACGGATCAGGCGATTCAAGATGCTGGTCACGCACAGCATGTCCGCGGCAGCGCGGCCCCGGATGGCCTTGTCAGCGCAGTTGAGCCGCTCCGCCGTGGAATCACTGCCATCCTCCGCTCGTAGCAGGTCCATGAAGGTCTCGTCGACCACCATGTTCTCGATGCGGCCCTGATCCCGTCGCATCACGCCATTGTACGGGGGCAGGTGTGCGGCGATCATCCTGACTTCCGCGTCCTTGCGATCCATGAGGTCGATGACCTGCTCCAGGACATCCATGTCTTCCAGCAATCCTTTGACGAACGGACCCAGCTCAGCCGGCTTGGGTGCGTCCTTTTCACGATCGGCGTTGACCGCATCCTTGTGGCGCACCAAGAACCTGAGGGCGCCGTCAAAACGCGTCTCGATTCGCTTGAGGGCATCGAACACCTGCAGGTACTGCACGGAGAAATCGACCGCCTTACTCACGCTCCTCTCAATCTTGTCTCGCACGTTTCCGCTCAAGATGCTGTTGCGAATCTTGCTGCCTTTTTGCGCGTCGACTCTCCCGGTGCGCACGGCCTCGTCCACTTTGTGCGCCTTGCGAAGCCGCTCGGCACCATCCGCGTCGAGCATGCCTTGCTCGACATACGAATCGATATTGTTTACCAGATTGGCCATCTGGGTTTCCCTAATGGCGCTCTGCGCTTTCTCCTGTTCGGCCGTGCGGCTCTGAGCCTCTTCTTCCGTGGGCATCTCGGCTGGGCCGTCCAGTAAGCGGTCCAATCCCCCGGACACCCGACGCGGTCCACCCGCACCTGCATCGGCCGCGGCAGCCGGCTGGCTGGCGGCCGCTTTCTTGAGTTGGGCCAACCTGGCGGCCGAGCGCTTCTGGTCGACGTCCACCTTGCCGGCAACCTGGTTGAGGATGGTGCGGAAGCAGCGCTTCAGATTCAGTTGGCTGGCCTGGATACCGAGTTGGGAGATCAGTCCCTGCACCTTGGCCCCGCGTACAAAATCTCGCACCAGCTGATTACCACCCTCCTGAACCTCGGTTACACCCATGCCCTGCTTGCGCACACTTGCCAACACTGACTTGGTGACCCAATTCTCGAAGCCGGGAACCACCAGAATCTCGGGCGATTCCCCATTCACCTTGCGAACGATCTCTGCCAGCTTCGTCTTCGTGCCCTCGTCCAAGGTGGCTCGAGAAACCGTTTGGAATCCCTCCTCCATGGCGGCGACGAACTGGGATTCCGAAAGCAGCACCTCGCCCGTATTCAGGCGATCGCCGATAACGGATAAGATCTGATCCTTGAGATCGTCAGGAAATTCAGAGGCTACGTAGGTCGGGGACATGAAGTTAGCAGGCTCAGATTCTCGTCAACTCTGTAAGGTGCGACATTGGCAAACAGCATTCCCGATTTGGAAATGCCAGCTAGATTTGTTGTCATTTTGGCAAAACATCATTAACTTACTGTTATTAAAAGCAATTATGACGACATCTTCAGGTACGTCATTCTCTATATGATAATACCCGATGGCTTGTGCGTCTCCCTCACTTGCTTAGTGCTGCTATAACATATTGTAATTAATCGCGTTACGAAATGATCTCGCTTTCGGCATGAGGCTTGCTTCTCTGCAGTTGGCTTTAACACATTCCCTAAGGAGAATAACAATGGCAAAATCAAAGATCCAACCGCTGGCTGATCGCGTCCTCGTTCGCCGGCTGGACGACGCCGAGGAGCAGAAAGTAGGGGGCATCATCATCCCCGACACGGCCAAGGAAAAACCACAGGAAGCCGAAGTCGTCGCCGTCGGACCGGGCCGACTGGAAGAAGGAAAGCGCGTCGGACTGGACGTGAAAAAGGGCGACAAGGTCCTGATCGGCAAGTACTCGGGCACCGAGGTCAAGCTCGATGGTGAAGAGCACCTGATCCTGCGTGAAGAAGAAATCCTCGCGGTAATATCGTAAGCACAGAGAGGGTCGATATCAAATGGCAAAACAAATAGCATTTCGTGAGGAAGCGCGGGACAGCATTCTGTCCGGTGTGCAGCAACTGAGCAAAGCAGTGAAGGTCACCCTGGGGCCGCGCGGTCGCAATGTGGTTCTGGCCAAAAGCTGGGGCTCCCCTACCGTCACCAAGGACGGTGTGACCGTGGCCAAGGAGATCGAGTTGCCCGATGCGTACGAGAATATGGGTGCGCAGATGGTCAAGGAGGTCGCCTCGAAAACGAGCGATGTTGCCGGTGACGGCACCACATCGGCGACGGTGCTGGCTGAGTCCATTTATGTCCAAGGCCTCAAAGCTGTAACTTCCGGCTTCAGCCCTATGGAGATAAAGCGCGGCATCGAGAAGGCGGTCGCGCTGGTGTTCGACAGCCTTGGCTCACAGAGCAAGAAGGTGAAGGAGCACAACGAAGTGGCTCAGGTTGGGACCATTTCTGCCAACGGCGAAAGCTCGATCGGCGATCTCATCGCCGATGCGATGGATCGAGTCGGCAAGGACGGTACGATCACGGTAGAAGAAGCCAAGAGCACGGACACCTCTCTTGACGTGGTCGAGGGTATGCAGTTCGACCGCGGCTACCTGTCTCCGTATTTCGTTACGGATCAGGAGTCTATGGAAGCCGTCCTCGAGGACGCCTACATACTGATTCATGAAAAGAAACTCTCCAACCTCAAGGACCTGCTGCCACTGCTCGAGAAGGTCTCGAAAGCCGGAAAGCCGCTGGTTATCCTGGCCGAGGACGTCGAAGGCGAGGCCCTGGCCACGCTGGTGGTCAACAAGATCCGCGGCACGCTGCAGATCGCGGCCGTCAAGGCACCCGGATACGGCGACCGCAGGAAGGCGATGCTGCAAGATATCGCCGTTCTTACCGGCGGCACGGTCATAACCGAAGACCTGGGCATCTCCCTCGACAGCGTTCAGCTGGCTGACCTCGGTCAGGCCAAGCGCATCGTCGTCGAGAAGGAAAACACCACCGTCATCGAAGGGACCGGGAAACAGTCTGACATCAAAGGCCGTTGCGAGCAGATTCGTTTCCAGATCGACGATACAACCTCCGATTACGACCGCGAGAAGTTGCAGGAGCGACTGGCCAAGCTCGCGGGCGGTGTTGCGGTCATTCGCGTTGGCGCCGCGACTGAAACCGAGATGAAAGAGAAGAAGGCACGCGTCGAGGACGCTCTGCATGCGACCCGCGCCGCGGTCGAGGAAGGCATCGTTCCCGGCGGTGGCGTCGCCCTGGTGCGCGCGATCGAAAAGCTGAAAGGAGTGGAAGGAGCTTCCGAAGACGAGACGATGGGCTTCCGCATCGTCCGCCGCTCTCTGGAGGAGCCGCTTCGACAGATCGCCACCAACGCGGGCCAGGAAGGAGCCGTGATCGTGGAGGAAGTCCGCTCCAAGAAAGGCAGCTACGGCTTCAATGCACAGACAGAGGAGTACGGCGACCTGATCCAGATGGGTGTGATCGATCCGACCAAGGTCGTGCGTACCGCCCTGAGCAACGCCTCCTCAATCGCCTCCTTGTTGCTGACGACGGAAGCGCTGGTCACTGACGAGAAAGAGGACGATGAGCCGGCTGCCGCACCTGGCGGTCACCATCACCACTGAAAAAGTCCCTGACGCCCGAGCGGCTTAGGGACGAACAAAAAAAGGCGAGGGGAAGAATCACTTTTCCCCTCGCCTTTTCGTTACCCTGCAGTGACCGGTCCAGCAAGGCTCGGCCTGACTGGACCGCTATTGCCCAATCAGCTCCGTGATCTGTACCCCGTAGGTGTCATCGATGATGACTAGTTTGCCTCTTGCTATCACCTTTCCATTAACGACAACGTCAACGGGATCAGTCGCCGTTTTGTCTATGGGCAGCAGGCTTTTCGGCGTTAGATTCGCCGCATCCTGAAAGCTGATCTTCGAGCCACCGAGGACGACGCGCAACTTGACCGGGACCTCTGCGAGGCCGGGCAGCGCATTCATTGCCGTCTTCTTGTCGTCGCCGGCCACCTCAGCCCACCCGCACCTTTCGTCGCTGCCGCACGGACTGGATTTCCTTAAGGCACAACTTCAGTGACTCCCGTGCCGAAACCGCACTCAGGGTAGAGGATGTAGTGCCTCTCGAGATCGCCTCGACGGCATCCTGAATCTCGCCAACGAAGGCATCCTTGCTTCCGGGCAGACGGGGATGCCGGCTCTTGCCGTCAGCTGTAAGGAGTACAGGCGGACGACCCGATGACGAGTTGAATTTAAGCGTGGCATCGGCAAAGTAGACGTCGTATCCGTGTTCGAAGGGACATCCCTGTTGGGAGAGCCACCCCGACTCGGAGCTGATCGCCATCCGCCTTCCCCCAAAATGATAGTGAGTGTGCAGGTGATCGACGATACCATTCCGGCTCACCAATCCGTTGGAGGTGACCGCCTGCGGTGTCCCGAAGAGAAAACGAACGAAGTCACAATCGTGAATGTGGAGGTCGATCGCCGGGCCACCCGAGTCGATGATGTCATCTGGTGCCCGCCACTTGGGATAGGCGGTAACACGTTTGAAATGGGCGGCGCGCACCGCTCCGAAGCGGCCATCGACAGCTAATTCCTTTATCAGTCGAAACTCGGGAAAGAACCTGAGTACGTGCGCCACCATGAACAGACGCCGGCGGCGCTTGGCTTCAGCCACCATGCGGTCCGCATACCGAAGATCGACGGCGATTGGCTTTTCGAGGAATACGTGCCTGCCGGCACGGAGGGCATCCATCGTCGTCGACAGATGCATGGGGGTTGGCAGGCAGTTGTGGATGACGTCAACACCGTCATCACTCAACAGCTCGTCCAGACTGCCATGACAACGGATGCGTGACAAATCCTGAACACCGCCGCCGCCGCCAAAGTTCCCCTGAACCTCCCGCCAGTCGCCGCGCAGCTTTTTGGGGTTACGGGTGAAAATCGCCGCGACTCTCGCTCCTTTTACCTTCTTTATTGCATTGTAATGCGTTACCCCCATGAAGCCGATACCGGCTATACCGATCCTGACCATTGCCGCCTCCCGGATTGTGACCCTTCATTACAAAGGCGTCGTGCGCACTGCGACGCTCGTTACCGTCGAATCACGGCAAACGAACCAGTTTGCACTATACCCCCATGCGACACCCGATAGTAGTAGAGGCCACTACCTGCCAGCGCCCCCGTCTCGTTGCTTCCATCCCATTCGACACCGCCTGCGCCCTGCTCTTCATGCAGGGTCCGCAACAGCCCTCCCGCCATTGAAAAGATGGAAACTCGAGAGCCAGCCGGTAACCCTCCGAACACCAGGTTACCCAGGGACGGATCGAAGGGATTCGGAAACACGACATGCGCACCCAATTCTGATGGAGCCCACTGCACGAAGGTGCGACCGGAAACCCCCGCACCTGATTCATCCCGCCAACCGGAGATGACGACCTCGTAGCGGCGTCCCCAGGGCTGCAGTGGCGTGTCATCGGCCAATGTCACTGCCACTTCGGACTGGGTGAGAGCCGTGACTTCCTCGACGGTAATACTGCCGGCATCGATGGTGATCCCGCTCGCGGGAAGAGGCGATTGCAGCGGTGCATTGAAACGCAGAACAAGCCTCGTCCGCTGCTCAATCTCAGCATGTACCAATTGGGGCCGTGACTCCACCGCCTCCAGGTCAAAGAGAAAAGACAACCGCCCTTGCTCCAGGCGTGCCCCGCTTTCCGCTCGCAGATCGGTGGCCGTCAGTTCGTAGCGGCCTGATTCTGGTAGGGATCCGAAGGCCAGGATCACATGGCTTCCGCCACGATCACGAGTCGCGGATGTCGGTGATCCGATTCCGGGAAGGACCTGGTAACGGAAGCCTTCCTCAACCGAGGGACCCATCGGCCCACTGAAATCCAGAGCAAGATGCCGCGACGTCAGTCGGTCGATTCGCAGCAGTGCCGGGAGGGAAGCGGGGGTAGCGGATTGCGGCGTTGAGCGACGTCCCTCGAAATCATCCGAGCCGATTGCGGCAACCGAATAGGTGTAGGTGACGCCCTCCTCCACGGTCATGTCGACGAACGAGGTTTCGCCAACCGATGCCAGCAGCACCAGGGGTTCAGCAACGGGGGCTCGGTAAAGACGATACACCGTCACACCATCGACCGGCTCCCAACTCAAGGTGACGCGATCCGGTCCGTCGCCGATGGCCGCAAACCCCGCGGGCGCCTCGAGTTGAAGCACCCGGGCGTCAGCAAGACTGATGATTTCAATCGCGCCCGCCGTAGAGTTGTAGGCAATTTCCGTGATCCCATCGCCGTCGAGATCGCCCAGCAGCGGGCGATGCGAATCACGAATCGGTGTGTGCCAGACGGGTTCGTATTCGTCAGGACCTATCGGTCGCACGATGTACATATCGGGGACCAACGCCACGCACAATTCCACCAGGCCATCCCCATCCAGGTCTCCCATCGATATGCCATTGCCCTGGCTTTTGCCACCGCCAACAAGCAGCTCGTGCTCTACCTCGTATTCGTTGTCTCCACCACCGTGCTCATAAATGGTGACCGACCACTGAGTCCGATCAGGATTGAAGCGATCCGTAAGCAGCCGGCCCACGGCGAATTCTATTTGGCCATCGCCATCCAGGTCGACCCCACCTCCTACCACGCGGCTGTCTTCATCGTCCCGTTCGTTGTCTACCACCCACACCGGGTCGAGGGTGTCGTCACCGATGCTTTCGAAAACGATCAGGTCTCCGTCTTCGTCGCCGACCAGCAGATCACCCCGACCATCGGCATCAAAGTCGCCAACCACCTGACGCTCACCGAGGTTATTTGGCCCATCCGTGGGGTTGGTGTTGACGGCCACCTGGGTGAAATCGTTGTCGGTACCCGCGTGCTCGTAGGTCCTGAACAAGGGACCTCGGCTCGATCGCAGGTACATCTCCCGGCGGCCGTCGGCATCCAGGTCGCCTGTTGCTCCTCCCCAGACGTCGTCCTGCGCCCAGATCACCGTGTCCGGAAACCGTGCAGTGCCATCGCCGGCTTCGAGCAGACGAACGCGTTCGGCGTCGACGGCCATCAACTCCGGCACCCCATCGACGTCAAGGTCGTGCACGCTCCAGGGAATGAACAGCCGCGAACTGGTATGCACGGGAAGAAGCAGATCCGATCCGAGCCCCATTGCTGGCAGTTCAAAAAAGGAGGTCGCGCCGTAGGTGCCTTCACCGAAGATCATGGCTGACAACTCCCGCAAACCATCATCATCAAAGTCCGTCATCATGGGCAGCACGTAGCCGTCGGCTGCGGTAGCCTCCAGTTGAAAGTGCCAGCGAAGGACAGAGCGCCGCGGAATGTTCAGGCCGAGATTTGATTCGGTTGCCGACCCCGAAGGCTGGCTCCGCACGGAAACCTCGTAGTCTCCGATGGGCAGATCCTTGGGAAGGACCACCCGGTGCATGCTCCGGCGTTGGGGAGCCGGCAGCTCGAACAGAAGTCCTTCATCCTCCCCGTACACTTCAACGAGGCCGCGGGAAGGAACAGCCGTCTGCCACTCAATCCAATAGTCCCAATGATCGCCTTCGAGCGCCCTACCCGATTGCACGGACTGCACGGTGGGCTCGGCTCGTCGCAGCTCGAGACTGGAGTGATCGCTGTGGCTGGTGCTGGCCGAGACCACTTCGGCGCGAATGACGTAGGAACTGTCGGGGAGCGCGGCCGTTGACAAAATCTCCCGCAAGACGGTTCTGGTTCCTGGCTCGATAACCAGTCTCTGATTTACGAATGTCGTCCACTGTTCGGGCGAAGCCCCATAACCCCAACTCAAGGTGTAGGTCACGGCGCCATCCCCCATCAGCGTCACCCCAACCTCGACGGAATCCTCGGCCGTGCTGGCCCCGACCTCAACCTGGATTGTAAGGGGACTCGATGACGACGCGGCTGAGGCCTGCAATAGGCCGGCTCCGGTTCGTGTGTCCCAGCCCGGGGAACCGATGTCAAGAGCCTCGTGCATGAGAGCTGACCTGAGTTGCTCGGGATTGAGATGCGGCCAACGTGCCAGCACAAGCGCTGCCGCTCCAGAGACGTGGGCCGTCGACATCGATGTGCCAGATCGCTCCACGTAGGTGTTTCCTGGTGACAGGCTCAGGATGGCTATTCCCGGAGCAGCGATGTCGACACTGGAACCCCAGTTCGAAAAAGTCGCGATTCGTCCGAAGTCGTCGACAGCAGCGACCGCTACCGTGTGGTCCAGGCGCGCTGGAAAAAAAACGTCGCCGTTTCCCTCGTTGCCGGCCGCTGCCACCACCAGCACTCCAGCGTCATTGGCATAGCGGACGACATCCCGCAGCAAGGGCGAGAACGACGGATCCCCGAGACTCAGATTTATGATGTGGGCCCCATTGTCGACGGCGTAGACGATGGCGGCGGCGACATCATCATCTTCGAGGAATCCGGCGCTGCCCACCTGAAACCCCGCACGCAGAACCATCAGCTGCACACCAGGTGCCAAGCCGGCGATGCCGATGCCATTGTCGACAACGGCGCCGACGATGCCGGCTACGTGGGTTCCGTGCCCAGATTCGTCCATCGGATCGTCGTCACGCCCGAGGAAATCTCCATTGCCGGCCTGCCCGGGTGCATCGGTGAAATCCCAGCCCCTGATGTCATCGATGTAGCCATTGGCATCGTCATCCACGCCAGCTTCGCCGGTCGATTCCGCCGTGTTGATCCAAACCTGGCTGGCAAGGTCACCGTGCAGGTAATCGACTCCAGAGTCGACGACGGCCACGATGATCCCCCGGGCACCACCCGCCGGCAGCTCACCCACCCCAATCGCACGCAGATTGGATTGTTGTGGGTACAATGGATCGTCAGGCTCAGCACAGAAGCGGCGCACGTAATTCGGTTGCGCGGCCTCAACGGCGTCGAGCTTCGCGTAGGCTCCAGACACAATGGCAGGATCGATCGACCCGGAGAACTCGACGGCGTGCCACCGGTTAAGATCGGTGGCGGCGGCTGTGGAGGATTGGTCGGTACCGACCGTGGATTTGGCCGTCTCGAGGCGACGACCGATCGTTTTCAGCAATGGCGTCGCGGAGACGACACCGTAGCGCTCGTGAAGGCGTTGCACGCCAGCGCCCGGGAGGGCCTTGCCCGCAACGGAGCTCATTTTCAGCAAAATATGAGCGCCGCCATATGCTTCCTTTGCATCGGACGACGCCACGCCGGCATAGCAACACAGGGCGGCCGCGGACCATGCTCGCACCGATGACAGCACGGGGTGTTGCTGCTTGCGGTTGAGGGAGGACACGGACGTCTCGGGAATCAGCCGCGAATCAAACTCAGGAACTCACTCCGCGTCTGGCCATTGCTCCTGAATTCCCCCAGCATGCAGGACGTCGTCATCTCCGAGTTCTGTTTTTCGACTCCACGCATCATCATGCACAGGTGCTGCGCCTCTATTACCACCCCGACACCTGACGCCCCGAGTAGCTCCTCAATCGAGGTGGCGACCTGACGCGTGAGCTCCTCCTGAATCTGCAACCGCCGCGCAAACACGTCGACGATTCGAGCTACCTTGGACAAACCGAGGATCTTTCCATCTGGCAAGTACCCCACATGACACTTGCCAAGGAATGGCAGCATGTGATGTTCACACAGCGAGTACAACTCAATGTTCTTGACGACGACCATTTCATCGGTATCGCTCCGGAACACTCCTCGCCCTACGACTTGCTCGACCGTTTGTGAGTATCCTCTGGTGAGGTACTCGAAAGCCGCGGCCGCCCGTTGCGGGGTGTCGACGAGTCCCTCTCGGTCCAGGTCTTCTCCCGTTGAGCGGATGATCTGTCTGAAATGTTTCTCCATGCGTCCTCCACCCCTTCGTGGCGACTCGAGTCGCTTCACTTACAATTGCGCCTGCCGTTTTCCTGACTATGTTCGGTGCTAGCACCCGGCTCTCGGGACTGTCCTCAGGGAGCCGGACCTGCCACAACCACCCTGCCCGAAAACACGGAGACTCAATCCATGGCGACAATCGATCTGACTGCGGAAGTGTGCAAACCTTGTGAATCCGGCGTGCCTCCCCTCAGTGAGGAGCAGATCGCCGGCATGTTGCCCCAGGTCCCCGGATGGAGTTACGAAGAGGGACAACTGCAACGGGCGTTCGACTTCAACAACTACTACCAGACGATCTCGTTCGTGAACGCTATCGCCTGGCTGTCGAACAAGGAAGGCCACCACCCGGTGCTCGAAGTCGGGTTCCGGCAGTGCACGGTCAAGTTTTGGACACATGCCATCGACGGCATGTCGGAAAACGATTTCATATGCGCGGCAAAAGTAAACCAGCTGATAGAGTAGGACCAGTCAGGTGACGCCGCAGCAACCCTTCAGTTTCCTTCCAAGGAGTAAGTCTCTGACAGTCGATGCTGGTCTCGGAAATTTTCCACGCACGCCAGGGTGAGGGTGTCCACAGCGGAACGTCCAGTCTGTTCATGCGCACCTCCGGATGCAACCTGCGCTGCGTTTGGTGCGACACCCGCTACACCTCATGGAAGCCCGAAGGTACCATTCGCAGCATCTCTTCCATCCTTGACGAAGCGGACCGATGGCCCGGCGTCCGACACATCGTTATCACGGGCGGCGAGCCGCTCATCCAGCGCGATCTATCGGATCTCGTCGACGGCCTGCGTGACCGGGGAGACCGGTACATCACCATCGAGACAGCCGGCACCGTTTACCACGAGGACGTCAGGCCTGATTTCTTCAGCATCTCCCCCAAGCTTCGTCACAGCGAACCCGGCGAGGAGTATCCGAGCCAACGGGCCCTGCATCGCCGGAACAATCGTTTCGACGTGATGCCCGCATTCATCCACAGCGACGCCGACTACCAAATCAAATTCGTCGTGCAGGATGAAGGCGACACTCCGGAAATCCTGGGCTTCATTCAGCGTTTCGACGTCCCACGCCACAAGGTCTATCTGATGCCCGAAGCGGCGAGCTCCGAGCAGCTGCGCACCCGGCAACCAACGGTGTCACGCATCTGTGAACGCGAGGGGCTCAACTTCAGTGGCAGACGCCATATCGAGGAGTGGGGGGGGAGCATGAAGGGCATCTGAGATGATAATGGGCGAGGATATCACCGTGCGCTTCAGCGACGGCGTCGAAGCCCTCTCAGGGGTGAATCTTCACATCAAAGAGCACGAGTTCGTCGCCATTGTCGGTCCTTCGGGATGCGGCAAGTCAACGATCCTCCGCCTGGTGGCTGGCCTGCATGTGCCCACACAAGGTGTGATCACCGTCGATGGCCGAGAGACCGTGACGTCCGATCGCACCTCGACTGCCAAACTCGCCTATGTGCTCCAGGATCCCACCCTCTTACCCTGGCGGCACACCGAAGGGAACGTGGCCCTGCCACTCGAATTGAGGAGGTTCCCGAATGATGAAATCGCGAAGCGTGTGACCAATGCCCTCAACATGGTTGGATTGAACGAATTCAGACACAGCTTTCCCCACCAACTCTCTGGTGGAATGCGCATGCGCGCTTCCATTGCCAGGGCTCTGGCCCTTTCGCCGGAACTCTTATTGATGGACGAACCCTTCGGAGCACTCGATGAACTATCCCGGATCCGGCTCAATGAGGAACTCCTGGGATTATGGGAAAGAGATCGGTGGACATGCCTGTTCGTCACCCACAGCGTCCAAGAGGCGGTCTTCTTGAGCCAACGGGTGCTGGTGATGAGCGCTCGGCCGGGGCGAATCCTGGCTGATCTCAAAGTCCCGTTCGGATTTCCGCGTTCTCCGGCACTGCGGTCTGAACAAGGTTTCGTCGAATTTTCCGCCTCGGTGTCGAAGCAGCTCGAAGGTTGAAATCCATGTCGCGGTCGAGCATCAAGTGCATGACACGATCCTGGGGGCCACCGCTCACCTTCTTCGTCCTGGTGTTGGTTGTCTGGCACAGCACGGTCAGACTCTTCGACATCCAGCCGTTTCTTCTGCCTGGACCAATGCGCGTGGTCGAAGCAGCTGTCGCCAACCTTCCCCGCCTCTTGCACGCTGCCGGACTAACGGCAGTTGGAGCTCTGGGAGGGTTCCTACTGGCTTTTGTCGTTGGCTTCTCCATCGCCGTGTTGTTTTCTCAATCCAGAGTCATCGAACGCAGCCTTTACCCCTACGCTATTTTTCTACAAACGGTCCCCATCGTCGCAATCGCGCCGCTGATTATTTTGTGGATAGGCTACGGACTCTATGGCGTTGTCGCCGTGTCGTTTATCATCTCCCTCTTCCCTATAATAGTCAATGCAACAGCCGGCTTGACCTCGATCCCGACCGAACTGCTTGAGTTGTTCACCCTGAACGGTGCGTCGCGCTGGCAAACGCTGATCAAACTGCGGATTCCCAACTCCGTACCCTCGTTGCTGACGGGCGCCAAAATCTCCTGTGGCCTGTCCGTCATCGGCGCCATCGTCGGTGAATTTTTCGCCGGCTACGGCACCGACGACTTCGGACTCGGCTATCTGATCATCCACTCGACGACGCAGATGAAAACGGCTTATCTGTTCGCCATGATCCTCTTTTCCACTGGCCTCGGCTTAGCTTTCTTCGGCGTCATTAGCGCTGTTAACAGCATCATTCTATCTCATTGGCATGGAAACAAATAGAGGACTTCACATGCGAAGGGTTGTTGCCAACGGCTGGATCTCCCGACGCTGGAGTCGGATCCTCGTATGTGTCGCCTTGTTGTGGGGGTGCGCGGACGACGACAGCGGCAGCGGTGGCGTTCAGCTATCGCAGGCAGATGGCACCGCGCCCATGAAGAAGGTACAACTGGCGCTGAACTGGTTTCCAGAGGCCGAGCACGGGGGGTTTTACGCGGCTCAGGCAAACGGCTTTTACCGCAAACGTGGGGTTGCCGTCGAGATACTTGGAGGAGGACCGGACGCCCCCGTCATGCAACGAGTTGCCAGCGGGCAGGTCGCCTTCGGCATCACCAACGCCGACGGAGTCCTGAACGCCCGGGTCGCCGGAGCTGACGTGGTCGCTCTGATGGCCCCCTATCAGATCAATCCCCGTTGTATCGTCGTCCATGAATCCTCTGGAATACGCTCAATTGAACAGCTTTCCAACCTGACCCTTGCCCTTTCACAGCGCCCGGCATTTTCGCATTTCTTGCGCTGGAAATACGACTTTCCGGGGGTAACCGTCGTGCCCTATGGAGGCGTTACGCCGTTGGTCGCGAATCCGGAGTATGCGATGCAGGGTTATCTCTTCAGCGAACCGGTCATCGCCCGCCAGCAAGGCGTGAAGGTGCGGGCCTTGCTGGTAGCCGACACCGGATTCAATCCCTACGCCAGCGTACTCATCACGACTCGCGAAATAATCGAAAAGCACTCCGACCTGGCGCGCGCACTCACCGAAGCCTCCGTCGAGGGTTGGCTGCACTACCTCAAGAACCCGCAAGAAACCAACACGCTCATCCAGCAGCTCAATCCGGAGATCGACATGGAGGTCTTGCGAGAGGGAGCCCGCCAGTCGGTTCCGCTCGTCGTCGACGAAACCGCCCGCGTGCATGGCGTCGGGCACATGGAATCGGCCCGCTGGGAACTCTTGTTGGACCAGATGGTCGCCTGCGGGCTCATCGCCGATGGCACTCTCGAGTTGAGCCGGGCTTTTACCACCGCTTTCCTGCCCGCGGCTGCCATCATCGATTAGCTGAAAAGAGCTTGACAATTCGCAGGGTCCGCCCCGTTATTTGAACTATCGGGTAGGTCCCGTTATTTGCTCGTTATTTGGTTGTGAAATAGTGAATTAGGTCATTTTAGCACCATCCAATCCCTCCCTTCGAATTTCCAGGAGCAATAGCCAAATGGGCGTAGAAGGTCGGACTGCGACCACGCCGCAGGATGATGGCATCCTGTACATCGGTCTCGATTTGGGGACGTCGCAGAGTTTTATAGTGACGAGCACTGGTGTTCGTCGCACGGTTACCAGCGTAGTGGGTTGGCCGAAGGACCTTATCTCCTACAAGTTTCTCCAAAAACAGGTCGTCATTGGCGACGAGTGTCTGGAGAACAGGATGGCCGTCGATATGATCTGGCCTCTTGAGCACGGTGTCTTCAGACACCGGCCGAGCGAGGATGAGGAGGCAGCTGCGCCGGAGTCTGATCGCGAGGCAGAGGCGATCCAGCACCTGGTCTCATACATAGTTGATATGGCCGAAGCCAATCCGGGTCAGGAAATCCGTGCCGTCATTGGATCGCCGGCACGCGCCACGGCGGAAGACCGCGCGGCGTTGACGGAAGCGGTCAGGAGCATGGTAGAGGTGTCCATGGTAGCCTCGGAGCCCTTTCTGGTGGCGTATGGTCTCGAGCTATTCAACAACGCCCTCATCATCGACATAGGTGCCGGGACCCTGGACCTGTGCTGCATGCACGGTACCATACCCGGCGAGGACGACCAGCGAACGCTGTTGAAGGCAGGCAACTACGTAGATGCACGGTTCCATATGCTTCTGCAGGAAAAGGTCAACGATTCACCGGTCACGCTGGAGATGGCCCGCCGAATCAAGGAACAGTACGCCTTCGTCTCGTCGAACAAGGAAGTCATTGCGGTGGATTTCCAGGTGGACGGAAAGCCCAGCACCTATGACCTGACGAACGAGTTGCGGGAAGCCTGCGAGAGTGTGCTACCCGATCTCATAGAGAGTGCCAAGGAACTGATCGTCGGCTTCGACCCGGAATTCCAGAACGAGTTGAGACAGAACATCCTGCTTGCCGGGGGTGGAAGCCAGATCCGAGGCCTGGGTGAAGAAGTTCGCTCCAATCTGTCCGAATTCGGGCCTTGCAGGGTCACCATCGTTGATGATCCCATTTACGCCGGAGCCCTCGGGGCACTGAAGCTTGCGCAGGACATGCCGGAATCTGAGTGGCGTCGATACGCCGACGAGTAGGTTGGTTTCGGGTTTGAGCGGACAACACTTCAAGGATTGCGTGAGTAGATAAGATGGGAATTCTCTCGTTTTTGACGGCCTCCAGACTCAAGGCTGAGCTGACTCGCCAGCGTGATGAAATCGCGCGCATGCACCAGATGCTCGACATGGAGGTTTCGCAAAGGCAGGAAGCGGAAAAGCGGGCTGAAACGCAAACCAGTCAATCGCAACAACTTGAAGCGCAGTCGCAGAAGTTGCGGGATGAGCTCGCTGCCAAAGAGAAGGCGCTCCAGGAGCGGCAGAAGCAGCTGCAAGAGCAACTGGTACGCGAACGCGAGGAGCTCAAGTCAGAAACCGAACGGCGCGTGCGGGAAACGGAAATCCGCATCGACACGCTGCGCCAGGAGTTAGACGAAAAGCAGCGCCAGCGGGCAGAGACGACCGAACAGAACGCGACCCTGTCGGAACGCTCGTCGGAGCTAGAGAAACGGCTGGGAGAAATGGCGCAGTCGGTGCAACACTGCGAAGATCGCATCCGCGATCTGCAGGATGAAAAAAGCGAGCTGCAGAAAGACCTGAACAAGATCATGGGCAACCTCACCAGGTGGTAAGACGAGTAACCATCTGATAGTACCCTTTCCCATCTACCTCCCTACATGAGCACTCGGACCTACGGTGTACTGCTGGCGAGTTTCAGTCGTCACAGTCATCAGAGCAGTTTTGTCCCCCTTTTCCAGGATCACCCGCAAATTCGTATCGTCGCCGTTGCCGACGAAGCGGATATCGATGGCCACCTTGACCAGACCAACCGACGATGGGCCGAACAATTGGGCGTCCCCTATGTCACCGGAATCGATCGCGCACTCGAACTGGATGGCGTCGATGCCGTCAGTATCGGCCATGAGATCGAGCGCCGAACTGACCTGATCTGTCGCGCCGCCGCAGCGGGAAAGCATCTGTGGATCGACAAGTTCCTGGGCGCCTCAATCGATGAGTGCGACACTGCCGTTAAGGCTGTTGAGCGTGCTGGCGTCAGGGCGATTGTGCCCAGCTATGCCTACGGCGAACTCGTCAACCGAGCTGAATTCGCCCTGCGCAGCGGCCAGCTTGGAGACGATCTGCTTGGTGTACACGTGGACCTGCTCTTCGCCAAGGGTTGGCCGCGGCCGATTTCGGAGGATCAGCGCGCCACCCCCTTCCTGCCGGCAGGCCGCTGGAAGTTCGACGACATCAAACGCGAGTTGCTCACCGTAGGAGCCTACGGTGTGGGCTTGATTCAGCGCTTGTGCGGGGCGACCGTGCAGGTGTACGCCCAGGCCGACGCTTATTTCTTCCCAGAACATGCCAACCATGGCGCCGAGGACTTCGCGACCCTGACGCTCGTCGATGACGCCGGCCGGGTCTGCACCCTGTGTGCTGGTCGCAATGGAGTCGCTACTCATCCCTCAGGCGGAGTAGCCAGGGCCTGGTTGATGGGCACGCAAGCCACTGCAGCCGTGGAGGCCAAGCGTCCTGGAGTCGACACCTTCCTGCGCGCTGAAATCGTCGAGTCGGACTATCATCCCGCAACCGACGACCCGATGCAATGGCACAGCGGCCCGCCATCCGTTTCCGTCCCTGTCTCCGGCGATACCGCCGGGCTCTCCCGTGGTCTGGATGACTTCGTGCGAGCGCTGGACGAAGACGTTGAGCCCGCTTACACCGTTCAACTGGCTCGCGACAACATGCAAACCCTCCTCGCCGGCTATCGTTCGATCGTGGAGCAGGCGCCCGTCGATTTGATAGAGTCATGAGTGAACGGAAGGCCAAGGTCAGCCGTCTCATCCTCGCCGGCGACCGCAACGACAAGCCGGCCATTGACGCTGTTTGTGGGGCAATGCCGGTAGTCGGTGTCGTCGGCATCGACTCGAGCCTGGCCGAGCACTTCCCTGACCTTGAACATGCCCTGCAATCGACGGACGCGGGTACGGTATGCTTGCTGAGCCCGAAGCAGGCAGCTTTCGAGTCCATCCGCCGCATCGTCAGTGCCGGCGTCCACGTTCTGTGCGCCGGTCCGCTCTCAGCCACTGCGACGCAAAACGCGCAACTCCAGCAACTGGCGGAACAACATGGCGCTCGCATTCGTTGGGGTGGGCGCGAACGCCATGAGCCGAGACTGAAGAGAATGAATCAACTAAGGGCTTCTGATGCCTTTGGTGAACCCGTCTATGCACGCTGCGTCGCCGGTGGCGGAACTTCCATGGACGCCGCCTGGTGGTCGATGTGGGAACTGCTCGCCAGCGCCACCTGGTTGCTGCAATCAACCGCCGTGAGGACGGTCGTCGGCGCCACCAGAAGTGGGCGAGCACACTTGCACGTAACCGTGACGGTGGCGATGCACAACCGCGCCAACGCGCAATTGTGCGTGGCGCCTGGCCGGGGTGGCACGCTTGCTGACACCTGGTTGCTGGGATCTGGAGGGACGATTTCGAGCCGGTGCGAGGATGGCGACATCGTCGTCGCCCGTGGCGACCAGCGTCATGTCATTGACACCAACCCGACCGGGTCAGAGGTGGAATGGATCACCGACTTCATCGCAGACAAGCGAGTAGGGCTGCAGACGGATGCCTCGGAAATGAAGGACAGCCGTCGACTGTTGCAGGCAATGCGCCGCGCCCTGAAGGAAGGCCGGCTCTGTGCATTATAGTCTTCAATTGTAGTCTTCAACCCTCCAGCTTGCGCAGACCCTCTTCGACTTGCGCGACGGCTCTTTCAGCGGCATCGATCTTTACGTGTTCGTAGCCTCGGATCGTATTCACAGGCTGCAGCAACTGATGAATTTCGGCACGATTGTCTGCCGTCAGCACCTTCAACACTCTCCTCACGCAACCCTCGTACCATGGGATGAGTTCCCGCTCGAGCCGGCGGCATGCGGTGAACCCGAAGGGATTCAGAGTGCTTTCTCGCAGAACCCTCAGCCTCGCCAGCATTCGCAGCGCGGGACGCAGCCAGGGTCCGACCTGGAGCTTGCCCAGACCGAGCCGGCGTATGGTCGGCGGATTCAGGTTGTAGGCAATGCGGACCGGGCCGTCAAAGCGCTCCCTGAGTTTCTGGTCGGAGCCCGTCGCGCGCGTGGCCAGCCGAGCGACTTCGTACTCATCCTTGTACGCCATCAGCTGGAAGAGCTGCAGGATGACCGTGCGGGTCAATCCGTTTGAAGGAGAAGCGTCGGACGACTCGTCCGGCGACTGCCCGTCAGCATGCCAAACCGCCCGCACTGTTTCTACGTAGCGCTTGGCATAGGCCACATTTTGATACGCGGCCAGCTCCACAATCCTGGTACTGAACTGCTGCTGCGCCTCAGTCTCCAACCCGGAGAATTCGGCCAGGACCTCATCATGCAGTCGCAACCCTGACCGTCCGTTACGGTGGAGGAGATCGCCGCGATTCCGGGCGATGACATCGTCTCCATCTTCTACCCCACTGCGACCTGTCACGGACTCCACCCGCTTCGGATCGGCTACGGCCAGACGTCCCCAGCGGAAAGCACGGAGATTTTCCTCGACCTGCTTGCCGTTGAGCCGCACCGCCGCCTCTAGGGAGGACGCCGATACCGGCAACTGTCCAGCCTGGTATGCGGCTCCCAGCAGCAAGATGTTGGCGTAGAGGACATCTCCGAACAGCTGTTCCGACATCCAGTAGGTGTCCACGTAGACGTTGGCAGCCGGAATCGTGAACTGCTCTATGAGGTCGGCCAGCTTGTCCGGATCAGGAAATTCCCTGTCTGGATTGCGGTTCATCTCCGCTGTAGGCAAACGCGTCGTACTCACCAGCGCCGTGGTTTTTTCGGCCGAGGCGTACTTTAGATTCCCCGGCTCGGCCGCCCGCAGCAGATCGAATCCCAGCAGCAGATCGGCACTTCCGGGTAACAGACGGTTGAACACGGGCGGCTCACTGTCGCCGATGACGATTGGAGCCTCTACCGGTCCTCCCTTTTGTGCCAGTCCGGTGTTGTTCGAGAGATAGACCTGCTTGCCATCCATCATGGCGGCGTAGGCGATGAGATGAGAGATCGTCACCACTCCGGTGCCACCGCGGCCGACCGCGTATATGATGTAGGGATTGACGGACGGATTGGCCCTCGGCTCAGGCAAGGCCTCCTCCACCGGGTCGGGCCGCGTGCGTCGCAGCCCAACCCCGGCGGCCGGGCGCACCGTGACGAACGACGGGCATTCTCCGTCCACGCAGAGTTCATCCTGGACGCAGTTTGACTGCCGAATCTGCGTCTTCTCACCGAATTCTGTCGATACCTTGTAGAGAGCCGCACAGCCCTCAGATTGCCGGTAGCAGTCACCGCAGCCCTCGCATATGTCCTCGTTGATCATGACGTAGCGTTCAGGCTGCGCGCGCTCGCGACGGCGGCGACGGCCTTTCTCAGTAGCGCACTCCTTGTCGAGGATCAACGCGGTCGTACCAGCTGTTCTGCTAAATTGTTCAAGTGCCGCGGCATGCTGCTGAAGGGGAAAAACACGCAGCCCATCAGCCTCCAGACCTCGGTACTGCTGCGTCTCCTCGGAGACGATACCCACCGATCGCACGCCGAGCGCTCGCAATTCCCTGGCGACGTCTGGGATCGACCTCTTGCCACCGGGCTCTTGACCACCCGTCAACGCCACAGCCCCGTTGAAGAGCAACAGAAAGGTGATGTTGACGTCGCTTTGAACGCAGCTCTGCACGGCCCCCCGACCGCTGTGAAAGTAGCTGCCATCTCCCAGGTACTGGAAGATGTGCTGGTTGCCATTGAACGGTGCCGTGCCGCTGTACATAGACCCGCCGGCTCCCATGGTCGGGATGTAGAGAACCTGGTTGTCGTAGGCGTCCATGGCCCGAATGGAGCTGCAACCGATAGCTCCACCCGGTTTCTCGTCGAGATCTTTGAAGACGTTGTACGGGCAGCCACCGCACGACATCGGTGACACAGCCGGTATGTGCGGATAAACCCGCGACATGATGCGGGTCAATCCGGACAGAAAAGGATTGTCCTGTTCAGGGTCGGAGTTCAGACGCGGCCACAGCAGTCGGGCCAGGTTCTCAGGATCGATCTCACCGTAGGATGGGATCAATGGCCGGCCGTTTTCGTCGTATTGCCCGTGAACACCCTCCACATCGCTCCCCCACAGAGCCGCCTTCACCCCCTCCTCCACGAACGGTCCAGGCTCCTCGACCACGTAGATCCAGCGTCTGCCTTTGGCAAATGAGCGAATCGTCTGGCCATCCAGAGGGTATGAAACCGACAACTGCAGCACCGCTACCCGCTGATCGAGTGCGCTCAGAGCCGCGCGCACGTCCGTGTAGCTCTTGCCCGTGGCGATGATGGCGACGTCACCGCCAGCGTCACCATCGTGGATGGTGTTGAGCTGATTCAGGCGCACGTACTCTTCCACCAGCGGCAGCTTGTCTTCGACCAGCGCCTTCTGCATCGGCAGCGCCCCCAGCGCCATGACGATGCGATTGAACTGTTTGCGGAAGTCGGGATCCGGCAGCAGGATCTGCGGCCGTGAATCCGGTGTCTCCAGGCGTACGGTAGAGGCGCCGTCACACAACGGAGTCACCAGTTTCAAGGCGGTCACCACACCCAGATAACGCGACAACTGGATGGCGTGCATCCCCAGCTTCAGGATTTCGCTGACGCTGGCCGGGTAGAACACGGGGACCATGCTGCTGCGAAGCACCCAGTCGCTGGTACCGGGAGACACCGAGCTCTTCGAACGGTGGTCTTCGCCACACAGCAGCACCATGGAGCCGCGGCTGGAGGTGCCCGCCAGGTTGGCCAGCCAGACCTCGTCGGGAATCCACATGGTCCCATGTGCTTTCCCGTACCAGAAGGCGTCGACATCTCCCGTCGGGGCGTACTGGCTCCCCAACATTGCCGACGCCGCCGTCTTCTCATTGACGCCGAACTGATGTACCGTCCTCCCGTGCTGGTTCAGCAGGTCCAGATTCTCGACAACCTTGAGATCCAGCCCTCCCAGCGGCGAACCTTCGTACCCGGAAATGAAGGTCTGGTTGATCTCACCGCCTTCAGCTTTTTGGTCGCGCAGCTGCTTCTCCAACAACAGCCGGATGATCGCCTCGACTCCGGTAAGAAAAACCACCCCAGTCTGCTGTAGGTACTTGGAATCGGTTCCGTACTGGTCCAACCCCCGATCCGCCATCGCTGTATCTGTCATATCTCTCAGTTTTTTATGCAGTTGTAATGAGTATACTCAGCTGCCAGAACGCCCGTCAACCGGGTCGAAGCAGTCGCTGGAGCGGTTGTTGGATCGATCACGATGGTTGCCAGACCATCCACGTTGCCGTTTATTAGCTGAGGCAGTCCCACCCATCGTGATGTAGTGCCTTGCGCCGTTACGTGGCGCCCTACGTTTGACCATACCAACTGGTTTGTCATGGCCGAAACGATCGATGAGCTGACGATTCACTACGAAGAGGACGGACAGGTCTTACGCAAACAGCTGGACAAAGAGGTCCTGACCAAGGGTTCGTGGACGACGATCATGTTCCTGTACCAGGATCTTAATCGCAAAAGCGGGGACTATGGCCCGCACAAGGTCTCCATTCGCCGCTACCAGAAGCGGGAAGGCACCTACCTGCAACGCAGCAAGTTTGAGATTTCCAGCCCCACACAGGCACGAGCGGTACGGCAACAGATTGGCGACTGGTTTCCTGACGAGGAATAAACTGCCTTCCCCCGCTGGCGCCGCGCTCCGTCCCTGACCACCCACCCACGCGCTCAAACTGACATGCCTTCGATTAAGCGAAATCCGACCCGAGCCGTCCGCATCGGCAACCTGGAAATCGGGGCCCAACACCCGATCGCGGTGCAGAGCATGGCGGCGACGAGGACACAGGATGTGGCGGCGACAGCCCGTCAAGTGCAGCTTCTCGAAGAGGCCGGCGCCGACGTCATCCGCATTGCCGTGGACAGCCGCAAGGATGTCGAATGCCTGGCTCAGGTGAGCGCGCAGGCGACCGCACCGTTGTCCGTCGACCTGCAGGAGAACTACCGCCTCGCCGAGCACGTGGCACCGTTCGTCGACAAGATCCGCTACAATCCCGGTCACCTCTATCATCACGAGAAGGAGCGGCCGACCGAAGACAAGGTCGCCTTCATCGCGAGTCAGGCCGTCGATCACGACTGTGCCATTCGCATCGGGGTGAATTGCGGTTCCGTCGACCCCGAGAAGCTCAGTCAGTTCGATCCTGATGATTCCATCTCGCCAATGTTGGCCTCGGCACTCGAGCATTGTGATATCCTCGACCGCCTTGGCTTCCACCGCTACTGCGTATCTCTCAAAGACTCCGATCCCAACAAGGTGGTGGAAGCCAACCAGCGCTTCGCCGCGCAACGGCCGGACGTGCCCCTGCATCTGGGTGTGACGGAGGCGGGAATGCCGCCTGATGGCATCATCAAGACGCGGGTGGCCTTCGAACAGCTGTTGTCCAAGGGAATCGGCGACACCATCCGGGTATCGCTCACCGTGCCTTTCGACGACAAAGGAGAGGAAATCACGGTCGGCAGACAGATCATCGATGACATCAGCGCCGGCCGCTTCCGCTCGGTGCCCAGGTTCGAGGCCGACGGACTCAACATCATATCCTGCCCTTCTTGCTCGCGCGTTGAAAATGACGCCTTCGTCGAGCTGGCTCACAAAGTTCGCGAGACGACCGACTACGCCAAGAAGCACAATCTCACGATAGCGGTCATGGGATGCAGGGTGAACGGACCGGGTGAAACCGATGATGCCGATCTCGGACTCTGGTGCGCCCCGAACTTCGTCAACCTGAAGAAAGGGACGGAGTTGGTCGGTCAATTCGGCTATGACGAAGTCCTGACTCGGCTCCGGCATGAAGTCGACCTGCTTATCGCCGCGGGTTGATCGCCCGTCACCACCCCTCGGCTCACGCCACACCGTTGCCGAACACACAGGAAGGCACAGCGGAATTGAATAATCCGATCAAAGAGAGACTGGCGTCTGGCAAACCCTCCATAGGATCCTGGCTCAACCTCGAATCACCCATGGCTGCCGAGGTGATGGCCTCCGTCGGTTTCAGCTGGCTCGTCGTCGACGCCGAGCATGCCCCTTACGACATCAGCTCAATCGCTCACAGCCTCAGAGCCATTGAGGCCCGCGGAGCCTTGCCTCTGGTGCGCGTGTGGGACCACGACCCGGTGACGACGGCTCGCGTCCTCGACGCTGGAGCCTGGGGTATCGTCTATCCTCATGTCAGCACACCGGAGCAGGCAGAGGAGCTCTCCCGCGCCATGCGCTTTCCACCCCAGGGTACTCGTTCGGCCGGCACCGGCCGATGCGTGACCTTGGGATCTGACTATCGGAGTACCTTCAACGACGCCGTCCTGTGCATCCCGCAGATCGAAGACCTCGAAGGCATCGACAACGCGGAGGCCATCGGCAATGTGGAAGGGGTAGACATTGTCTTTCTGGGACCAGGAGATTTGGCCCTGTCGATGGGCGTGGCCGCCGGCGACCCGGACCACGAGGCCGCACTCCAGCGTCTGCGCGAGGGAAGCGAACGCGCCGGAAAACCCTCCGGAATTCCCGTACCCGACGCCGCCGCCGCCCGTCAGCGAATCCGCGAAGGCTTTTCCTTCATTGATTTGGGCAGCGACTTCCGGTTGATGGAAGGGGCAGCCAAGCAAGCCCTGGCTGATGTCCAGCGCCCCTGACGCTGACGGCCTGCGTCTCCAGCGCTGATGTGTAGCGCACCAACGCTGATGCGTAGCGTCCAACGCTGATGTGTAGCGTCCAACGCTGATGTATAGCGTCCTGAACATCGGCTCTCTGAACATTGACCACGTCTATCATGTAGATCACGTCGCCCGGCCCGGTGAGACTCTGGCCAGCGCTTCATACGAAGTATTCGCCGGAGGAAAAGGAGCCAACCAGTCTGCCGCGCTGGCCGCTGCCGGCGCGCGAGTCTATCACTGCGGCCGCGTTGGCCCTGAAGGGCGTTGGCTGGCGCTGGAACTGGAAAAGCGCGGCGTTGATGTCACTCACATCGTCGTTGATGAGGAAACCCCCGGCGGCCATGCCATCATCCAGGTAGACGCCCGTGGCGAGAACTCGATCGTAGTGTTTCCCGGGTGCAATCACAACATCAGGAAGAGCCAGATCGAAGCGGTGCTCGAGAACTTCCAACCTGGTGATTTCTTATTGCTGCAGAATGAGATAAGCGAAATACCGTATCTTATTAAGGAAGGGTGCAGAAAGGGGTTGCGGGTCTGCGTCAATCCTGCTCCAGCTTCCTCTGGAATACTGGAGTACCTCCCCCTGCACCAGGCGAGTCTGCTGTTCGTCAACCAGTCGGAGGCCGCACTGTTGATCGGAGTGGATGAAGAGAAAGCGACCCTCGAGCAGATGGTCGGGGACCTTCGATCACGGCTTCCGGAAACGGAGTTGGTGATCACCCTCGGCTCAGCGGGGGCCGTGTTCGTTGCTGGAGAAGGGCAGGCGGATCCGGTCGTCGTCGAGCCTGTCCCGGTGGACCGAGTGGTGGACTCCACCGGGGCCGGCGATACCTTCATCGGGTATTTCGTTGCCGCCTTGTCTGTCGGCGACTCCACACCGGAAGCACTCGAGATCGCCGCCGCAGCGGCTGCCCTGTCCGTCACCCGTGCTGGCGCCATGAGTTCGATTCCGACCGCCATTGAAACCGAAGCCTTGCGACGTTCCAATGCTGGCAGGCATAGATAACGATCGCATCCGCGAGATCCTGCCGCTGCTTCGCCCTCGAAGCGCGGAACCGACTCTGTTCAGTCAGACCGTGTTCTATCTGCTCGGCATCGGCCTGGTCCTCATCGTCATCCTCTACCTGACTCGGCGGTACCGCCAACATCGCGAACAGGAGAATCTGTTCGTGCAACTAGGCCGCGAGTTGGGATTGAAATCCGGGCAGATCGAGTTCATCCGATTGATCAGCCGTCGCCTGCACTTGAAGAATCCCCGCCGTTTGCTATCCTCCGCCTCGTTCTTCGAGCGTCACGTTGGCGACCATGCCACCGACCTTGCCGCCAAGAATTTAGAGCACCGCGATCTGTCACGCATCGCTGAAATCCGGCAGGCTCTTGGTTTCGACGAAATATCCTTGGCGCAGGCCCTGACTTCGACCCGGCAGGTGGAGAAGGGACAGACCCTTCTGGTGTGGGAATCCGATGATCACAAGGAGGGCTTCACCCCCTGGATTCTGGTCGATCGCGATGAGGCGTCGCTGACGATGAGCCCCCTGCTCAGAGAGCGGGATCACGAGGTTCCGTCACAGTTTCGCCCAGGTGATGAGATGTCCATCCGGTTCTGGCGAGACGGAGATACCGAGTATCGCTTTGACACCCGCATCATCGACCTGGGTGCCGAATCCGCCCTGATACTCCGGCACACGGGGGAGGTGGAACGGCTGCAACAACGAGACTTCGTGCGCGTCAACGTACACTTCCCGATCACGCTGTACCAACTGGAGGAGTCCCCCGAGCCCGAGGATGCAGGGCCGGCGGAACAGGCACAGGCCGCTGTGGCCCTGTTGGACAATGATGGTGACACAGAAGCGGCTGACCTCGATGGTGCCGACGGCGTCCCAGACGCCTCTGAAGGAGGATGGGAGGCACTTGACGCTTCAGTGGATGCGAAGGAATCGGAACCTGGCGGATCCCAACAACCACTGGACAAGTCCCGTCCGATCCACGGCCAGGCCGTCAATATCAGTGCAGGCGGCATGGGCGTACTGTTCGATGAGGGCTTGCCCACCGGCTCTCAGCGATGGCTTGTGGATCCCGACTTCAGAGGTTCGTTTCCGCTGGCGGCCATCGTCTGTACGGCTGTCGGGGAGCAGAAAGGCAGAGGGACCTCGACCGTCGTGAAGCTTAAGTTCGAAGAACTCACCTCTGCGGCAGAAAAAGATATCGTCAGGCAAGTGTACGAGCACCAGATTCTGGAAGTCGGCGGTATTGGCGCCCATGCCCCACCCACACCCTCACCTGAACGATCTGAGCCGGACGACTGAGCCTGGCTCCCGGGCTCAAAAGGGCATGTAGGACAGGTCCAGGACTCGCTCAATCAACCATCCTATGCCGAACAGGAACACGATCGCGGAAACCAGCCACACGATCTTCTGTCGATGCAGGGTCCGTCGCAGCGCGTATAGCAGCGGGAACAGGATCGAGACGATGGCTACCTGTCCCAGTTCGACACCGACGTTGAAGGCGAGCAGGGACGCGATCAACCCCTTCGACGGCAAGCCCAGATCCAGGAGCACGTTGGCGAAACCGAATCCATGGACGAGACCGAAGAAGAACGTGAGCATCCACCGATGACCGGCATCCTTGACCCAGAAATTCTCCAGCGCCACGTAGGCGATACTCAGAGCGATGCCCGACTCGACCAAACGGCCGGGCAACACGACGACCTCGAGCGCCGCCAAGATCAAGGTGATACTGTGGGCTACGGTGAAAGCCGAAACGATCTTCACCAATCCCCGCAGACTGCCCCCGATGATGATCAGCGCTAGCAGGAACATGATGTGATCGTAGCCGATGAAAATGTGCTCTACTCCCCACCACGTGAACTGGCCGACGCGTTCCAGTACTCCGGGCTCACGCAAAACGAATCGCTGTTTCGCCACTTCCCTAGAAAGCACGGCGACCTGAGGCTCCAATTGGGGCGCTGAGACATCGACCAGGTTCCGGTGGTCGGGGCTCAGGCGCTCGAACACGGCTGTGTGCACCTCGATCACTGCCGGCAGTCCCGATATCGGGCCCTCGAACCGCAAGTCGAGGAGAAGGGTACCCTTCTTGTCCAACCGGGGTTCGGCATCTCCCCTGGTAAGGGCCAGGGCCTCACCGTCGATGAGGATCCAGGTGCGCTCTTCGACATAATCGAACACCGGGGCCGCACCGCTCTTCATTTCTCCATACCAGATCACGCCGTCATCATTGCCATCCAGGTCAAAGAAGGCCAACAGATCCGCCTCATCCAACGTGACTGTCACCTGTAGCCGATCCTCTGTCGCTGCAACACTGGTGTAACTGGTGTTCATCTGGTGGCCCAGTACTGGGGACACCATGGCGACGACGACTGCCATCAAGAAAGAACCGAATACCCCTCTGCTCATGAGAACCCCTTCACTTTCCTGCGCTTCTAGTCCGTGTCTGATTTGCCTTCATTGCTGAATTGCGAGCGAATGAAGTGAGCGATACGGCGGCGGTCCTTGTCCGAGAGGTGCGGATACGCCGGCATCGTCAGGTTGTCCTTGTCCCCAAAGCCGTCCCGAATCACCCTGGCCAGCGTCTCTACATCGCTGCGGCCTCTGAAGGCCTCAGGATTGGTCAGGTCAGTCGGCCTGGGATTGTATTTGCCCGCCAACGCACCATCACCGCGGCCCTGTTTGCCGTGACACAGCGGACATCCGCTGGTCATGTACAGCCGGCGTCCCTGCCGAATCTCGGCCGTTTTGACGAACCCGGCTGCGGGACCGTGAAACTCTTCATCATCAGCGGAGTCATCACAGTGCACGAGTGCACCCACCACCAATGCGCTGAGGACCACGCTGGCAACTGTCTTGGTAGTCGACGTCAAGGATCGCTACATCCAGGATTCACGTATAGTGCCCTGTCACAGAAGTAGGCTTGTGAAATGAGGGTCCCGAGTCGCCCGGCCTGCAAGGCGCGCGAGAAAGGCATATCGGTAGGACATGCCGATTGAGCGCGACGCCGCAGGTCGGGATGAAATCGGCGGTCGAATACAAGAGTACTTTCGTGACAGGGCAATAGGTTCACTTCGATGATGCAGCCGTACGCGGGCGATGCTTCATGAGCGAGGCCAAATTGTTGTAGGATAAAATATACAATGCGGTTTGATGTTGTCACCCCTTGATCCGCTCGCTCTTGCCGCCCCCAAGGATCTCCCGTACCTTGCCCGCTTTCACCACCAACACTCCAACCGCGACCGTCGTCCCCCACCTCATGGCGAAAGGCCTATGAAAGGTATCATCCTGGCAGGAGGAACCGGCTCGAGGCTGTTTCCCCTGTCCCGTATCGTCTGCAAACAGCTGCTCCCCGTTTACGACAAACCGATGATCTGCTATCCCCTGGCGACCCTCATGCTGGGTGGCATCACCGAAATCTGCATCATCTCGACCCCCCGTGATCTGCCCCTGTTCGAAGACTTCCTCGGGGACGGAAGCGATCTGGGCATCTCCTTCACCTATGTCGTCCAGGAAGAGCCTCGGGGGATCGCCCAGGCCTTTCTGTTGGCCGAAGAATTCATCGGTGACGGCTCCGTTACCATGATCCTGGGAGACAACATCTTCTACGGTGATTTTTTCTACGACAACGACGGATTCGCCGGTGTGGTCGGGAATTTTCCCGGAGGAGGGTTGATATTCGGCTACTACGTCAGCAATCCTGAAGAGTTCGGTGTCATCGAGTTTGACCATGCGGGAGCCGTTCTCAGCATCGAAGAGAAACCGACTGCCCCGAAATCGAACTACGCCGTTCCGGGGTTGTACGTCTACGGCAATGAAGTCATCGATATCAGCAAATCACTCAAGCCGTCGGCTCGTGGAGAGTTCGAGATCACCGACGTCAACCGCGCCTACCTGGAACGGGATGAACTGCGGGTGTCGAAATTGGGTCGCGGTATCGCGTGGCTAGACACGGGAACACCCTCCAGCCTGCAAGAGGCCAATGCCTTCATCGAGGCCATCGAAAAAAGACAGGGATTGAAAATCGCCTGTCTGGAAGAAATCGCCTTCAATCAGGGATACATCAACAAGTCCCAGTTGCAGGCCATCATTGACCAGTTGCCCACGTGTGACTACGCCACCTACCTGCAACAAGCTCTCGAACAAAGCGCCAGTTGACAGGAAAGTTGCGCGTGTGGGTCAACTGCTTCTGTGCTCGCTCAGCTCCTCGACGAGATCACGGTAGGCACTCTCACCCCCTTGTTCCCAGGCATCCAGCAGCGCCGACCCCACGATGGCCATCTCGGTTACACCATGGAGATCCTTCAGATCCTGTCCGTTGCGCAACCCGAAGCCCAGGGCCAAGGGCAAGTCTGTTGCTCGCCGGCAACGCTCGAGGAAACCGAATAGGTCCTGCTCCAGTTCCGTCTTCTTACCTGTAACACCCTTGCGAGCCACCGCGTAGACGAATCCCGAAGCCCTTTCACCGATGGCACGCAGGCGCTCCTCCGTGTTCGTCGGGGTCATCAGCATCACAGGACTCAATTCATCGCGACGGCTCAATTCGAACAGATCGCCGTACTCCTCGAACGGCAAGTCGGGAAGGATATGTCCAACAGCGCCGTTCTCTCGCAGGGATTGGCAGAAGCGTTCATGGCCCATCTGGTAGACGGTGTTGTAGTACCCCATCCAGATGTGTGGAAAACTGAAGCTGGAAGTAGACCGCTTCATCAAGTCGAGGTACTCCTCGACCGGTAACCCCTTCTCCAGGGCGTGCTGGTTTGCCCGTACGAAAGTCGGGCCGTCAGCGACTGGCTCGCTGAAGGGCATTTGCAACTCAACCAGATCAACGTCCGCCGCCGCCATGATCTCGAGCATTCGCCAGTTGGCTTCTACCGAGGGATATCCGACGATGACGTGGGTCATCAGCAGAATCTGCCGAGACCTTCGTCGCTCAGTTATGTAGTCGGCAAGGTTCACAGAACCATCATCTTCGCGGCTCGGTCACAGCGTTGATGCCTTGTTCTTCAGGAACTGCTTCCAGCTGGCGTCATCCAGGGCGTCGCCGATGGTGAAGATATCCTTGTCACCGCGACCGGAAAGGCTAACCAGGATGGCCTGAGTCGGCTCCATGGCACCCGCCTCGCGCAGCGCCCCGGCCACTGCGTGTGTGCTTTCCAATGCCCCGATGATTCCCTCTGCCCGCATCACACGTTTGAAGGTGGTGATGACCTCTTCATCGGTTGCGGCTTCGAACCGCACACGTCCCAGCTCATGCAAATAGGCGAGGATCGGACTGACGCCGATGTAATCGAGACCGGCCGAGACCGAATGGGTGTCACGCATCTGCCCTTCATCGTTTTGCAGGAAATAGGTCTTGTACCCCTGAGCCACGCCGGGTGAGCCATCCGTGCCGGCCAGGCGGGCGGCGTGTGCACCCGAACTGAGTCCACGGCCTCCAGCTTCGACACCGACCAGTTCAACCTCCTCGTCATCGAGGAATCCCAGGAAGATTCCGGTGGCGTTGGAGCCTCCCCCGACACAGGCATACACGCGGTCAGGGAGTTCCCCTCCCAGATTCGTGAGCATCTGCTCACGGCTCTCCAACCCGATGATCTGCTGGAAATAGGCCACCATTTGAGGAAAGGGGTGCGGCCCACAGGCAGTCCCGAGTGCGTAATGGGTGTCCTCCATCGAGTACGCCCAATCGCGAAAGCACTCATTGATTGCGTCTTTGAGCGTGGCGGTGCCGTCACTGACAGAGACGACCTCTGCTCCGAGCTGCTCCATCCAGAACACGTTCGGACGCTGTCGCTCGACATCCTCGGCTCCCATGTACACTGTACAATCAAGACCAAACCTGGCAGCCATCGTCGCCGTCGCCACACCATGCTGGCCAGCCCCGGTCTCGGCGATCACACGCTTCTTGCCCATCCGCTGCACAAGCAAGCCCTGGCCCATGACGTTGTTGGCCTTGTGGGCACCGGTATGGTTCAAATCCTCTCTCTTGAGATAGACTTGGGCCCCACCGATCTGCCTCGAGAGGTTCTCGAGGTGCGTTATCGGCGTCGGACGACAGGAATAGGAACCCATGACGCTGATATAATCTTCCCAGAACGACGGATCGCGACTGGCCTCGTCGAAGGCCTCGGCCAGTTCGTCGAGGGTGGAACGCAGAATCTCCGGCACGAAGGCGCCGCCGTAAGCTCCAAAATATCCCGGTCGTTGCGGAGACAGGATGGACGCTCGCAGACTGTCCTTTTTGGGTGCCGGACGGGAGGACAAAACGCTCTCGGTCGTCAAGCCAGGCGAGCTCGCTGAAGCGCGTCGGTCAAAGCGTTCTGCGGATCACTCGACTTCGCTTCTTCCTCGTCACGTTTCTGGAACTCCCGCAGGTTGGCGGCATCTTCCATCTGCTCAGCGCGCCGCAGTGACAGGCGCAAACGCCGGCGACGATCGTCCATCTCGATCACCGCCACCCGCACGCTTTCACCGACCGAGAGCATCTCTCGAGGATGCGCGATCCTCTTCTGAGCGATCTCCGACACGTGGATCATGCCTTTGACGTTGTCAGCGAGCGCCACCATGGCACCGTACTCCTCAAGCGCTTCGACTTTGCCGTCGACGACGCTGCCGGTGGAAAACTGTCCCTTGACCTTGTCCCAGGGATCCTCTACCAGTGCCTTCAAAGAGAGTGAGATTCGTTCCGCCTTGCGGTCACCCAGTTTTTGCACACGGATAACGGCTATCGTCACCTGAGCGCCTTGCTCTACGACGTCCTGTGGATGCTCGACGCGCTCGTGCTTTAGCTCGGAAACATGAATCAGGCCCTCAACTCCTGCCCCCAGATCGACGAACGCCCCGTAGGGTTGGACCCTCGTCACCGTTCCCTCCAACCTGGCCCCCACCTGGATGGTCGCGCGTACTTCCTCCGCTTCCTTGCCCTGCTCATCCTGCAGCAGTGCGCGCCGGGATACGACGAGAGTCCTTCCCTCATCCTTGAAACGGGTGATCTTGAATTCGAGCTCCTGATCGCGATAGGAAGCGGTGTCTTTGACGAAACCGACATCGATCAGGGACACCGGGCAAAACCCCCGGATGCCACTGATATCCACCCCCAGACCCCATTTGTTGACGACGACGACACGCCCCTTTACCGGGGTGCCAGCTTTGTAGGCGTTGTAGAGCAAGTCGGTCGCCCTCTCAGCACCAGAGGCACTCTCGGGCTGTTCGCGTGAGAGCACAATCCCAGTTCCATCCAGAGCCGAGACGAAAGCCTCCAGCGGATCGCCCGTATCGAAACTCGAGCTACCGGATGCGGAATCACGTAACTCGGAAGAGGGGATTCTTCCCTCCGCGGCTCCACCGAAATCGACGAAGGAATCGTCTTCACCAACACGGGTTAACACCCCGCTGACCTTGTCACCGACGCTGATGCTGGTGTCGTCCGTGCTACGTGGCTCCACGGCCTTGTCCACTTCGGGTCGGACCGCCGGATTCGCTTCTGTGCTGTCCTGCGTTCTGTCGGAGTCCTGCGTTCTGTCGGAGTCCTGCGCGTCGCCAGAGCCTGCTGGCTGGTCTGCCAACTCGTGCTGACTCTGATCACTTCCCGTTTCCTTGGGTTCGTCTTCTACGCCGGCGATTTCCTGCATCCTTCCTGCTCCTGATATGAATCGGGTACGGATCTCATAGCCGTGCCCGGTCGTCTCGGTGGGCAACGTCCGTGCTGGGTGAAGGGATGGCTCTCTACGGAATCAGCAGAACTTTTCCCGTGGTTTTTCTTCCCTGCAAGGCTCGATGCGCATCAGCGGCATTCTCGAGAGCAAAGCGCTCCCCGATGCGCACATCCAACTCCCCGCTTCCGACCCAACCGAGGATGTCGCCGCTGCGTGACAGCAATTCCTCACGGCTTCGCAAATAGTGCATCATCGTCGGACGGGTGAGAAAAATCGAACCGTTGGCGCTCAGAACTTGGGGATCGATCGGAGCCACACCACCACTCGATTGGCCGAAGAGGACCATGTAACCGAGCGGCCGCAACAGACCCAAGCCCTTTTCGAAGGTTGTCTGGCCCACGGAATCGTAGACGACATCCACTCCCAGGTTGTCCGTCAACCGTCTGACTTCATCGGCAAAATCAGTTTCGGTGTAGCGTATGACCTCGTCGGCGCCAGCCTGGCGAGCCAGCGCCTCTTTTTCTTCCGTCGACACCGTGCCGATAACCCGGGCGCCCAAACGCTTCGCCATCTGCGTCAAAAGCAATCCCACGCCACCGGCCGCGGCATGAATGAGCGCGGTATCACCAGCACTCAGTCGGTAGGAGCCGTGGCTCAAGTAGTGCGCTGTCATGCCCTGTAGCATCACCGCCGCAGCATCCTCGAAACTGGTTTCGTCTGGCAGGGGAACCAGGCGCTCGACGGCGACACATGCCTGTTCAGCATAGCTCCCCAAGACCCCGGCATAGGCCACACGATCACCCTCGGCAAACCCGGTCACACCCTCCCCGACGCCGACGATGCTACCTGCGGCCTCCATGCCAGGAATACATGGTAAATCAGCCGGGTACTGGCCGCTGCGGTGATAGGTGTCGATGTAGTTCAGTCCGATCGCCTCGATGGCGATGGAGACTTCCCCGCTGGCCGGAGATGGCGATGCGACGTCCTCATAGGTGAGAACATCCGGTCCCCCAACTTGATGGAATCGAATGGCCTTCATCGGTTTCCGTCAGAAAAATTCAGTATTGAAGGAGTCGCGCCGGACGGCGCGACCGTTGATGTAGCTCGGTGAAATTAACCATCCGTGGCTGTTTCAACAAACGGATCCTAAGTCAACGAACGTAGGTTTCATTCAAATACCAGGCTACCTGCTCCAACTCTTGCTCCGTGACGTCGAGCCCGTTCTCAACCATACGACCAAGGAGATCGTGGACCGCTTCTCTGGTCAGTAACGGAAAGGCCTCGACCTCCTCGAGTCCGTGGCACTGCGAGCACGTCTGCTCGAAGAGTTCAGCCGTCGCCACCTGGTCGAAATCAGCTACCGAGGTGTCCCTAAGTTCATCGGCATCGGCAGCTCGCACTGCATCCTTTGAGTCGGCGGCTCGCGCCGAATCCTGGCGACGTCGCTTGACCGACTTTTGCAGTTCAGGTGATATCGCGATCAGGTAGGAGGACACCGCCCACTGCTCGTCGGTGTTGATCGGGTTACCGAATATCGGCCGTTCGGCCATGCGCTGAACTGTCCGTACCCAATCCACGGCGGTTCGTGGTCGACTGAGAACGGTTTTCAGATCGTGACAGGTCACGCACCGCGACAACAGCACCTTGCGGCCGAATTTCAACCCCTCTTCGCTGGCCAACCTGGTCAATGGTGCCTCCTCGGGAAAACCGGCCACCGGCAGAATTTTGCTGACACGGGCCATGTTTTCGCCGCTGAACACATTCCCTCCCGTCACGTTGCCACTCCAATACCATTCCTTGAGCGCGAACGGCACCGACATGGTCACCAGCACGGCCGTGCACCATAGAAGCCCCGATCCCAGGTACGGCAGGGCACCACTGAAGTGCTTGAAAAACCGGATGATCGCCAGCTTGATCACCAGGAGAAATCCGATCGTCACACCGAGAGTGAAGTGGACGACCGTGCGCACCGGAAACTCGACCTGGTACTCCAACAGCCGCGGTACCATGTGCCACATCATGAACACGTAGAGGATTACATAACACGTGCCGATGATGCGGTGGGTTACGACCAGTCCCGCGGGAGCGGTACTGCGCCCCGCCTTCTCATCGTAGGGATAGCCCCAGATTCGGTACATGAGGAAGGTACCGGCGACGGCAAGCGCCAGGAACAACAAGCCACCGAATGCACTCATAGCCGTATTCATGTCTCCCCTTCCCCTATCCGTGACGCCGAGCGAAGTCTACCATCAACTCCGCGAGAGCCTGGCAGCTCTCGATCGGCAAGGCATTGTAGACTGAGGCACGGACCCCGCCAATCGAACGATGTCCGGCGAGGCCGACCATGCCGGCGTTCGCAGCTTCTTCAAGGAGGCGGGATGTGTCTTCGGTGGAACCCAGATTGAAGGTGATGTTCATCAATGACCGACTGCTGACACGAGCGTGACCCCGGTAAAAGCCCTCGGAATTGTCGATGGCATCGTAGAGAATCTTCGCCTTGACCTGGTTTTGCCGATCGATCGTTTCCAACCCCCCCTGGGTCTCCAGCCATTTCAGCACCAGGCCAAACACGTAGACGGAGAATACCGGCGGTGTATTGTAAAGGGAGTTTGCGTCGAGGTGCGTCGAGTACCTCAGAACGACCGGTGTCGACGAGCACTCGCGACTCAACAGATCTCGCCGGATAATGACGATGGTCAGTCCGGCCACCCCGGCATTCTTCTGGGCGCCGCCATAGGCCAGGCCGATTCCTGCATCAATCCAGGAAACCGGCCGCGACAACAGATCCGAGGACATATCCGCTACGATCGGCACTCCACCGGCCTCGGGTAGCTCTGGGAACTGGGTGCCGTAAATCGTGTTGTTCGTCGTCAGGTGCAGGTACTCGGCCCCATCATCCAGATCGAATTCACCCTGTTCTGGAATGTGGTCGAAGCCCTGATCGCGACTGCTCGCGGCGATCCGGCAGGAAGTACCGCCAGCCCTGGCTTCGGCCAGCGCCCTGGCCGACCACGCGCCAGTTTCCAGGTAGTCTGCCGAGCGACCGGGACGCAGCAGATTCTGTGGCACCATGGCAAACTGCAGCGAGGCTCCGCCCTGCAGCAGCAGAATGGCGAATTCCTCAGGCACAGCGTACAGCGAACGACAGCGTGCCAGCGCTTCGTCATGGATGGCACGGTACTGCCCGCCGCGATGGCTCACTTCGAGGATGGAGATATCCCCGCTGGGACACGCCAGCGAAGCGGCGACCTCCGCACGCACGCACTCGGGCAAGATGCTTGGCCCGGGGTTGAAGTTATACTTACACATGCAATTGCAGATCAAACACCGGTTCCATCAACGCCCACCACTCCCCATCCTTGGCCTCGGGGACCGGCTCCTGGAAGGTTCGCATCAATTCGTCCCACTCCGCCGCCCGCGGGTTCTTCTCCACGTACTCGGCGAAATCACGCTCAGCAACAAAATCGTCTACCGTGGTCATGTACATAAACATACTCCTGCCCAACAGAAAGATCTTCATGTCCGTGACGCCGACCTCGCCGAGGCCTTGAAGGGGTTCCGGCCAGGGATTTCTGTGGTATTCCCTGTACTTTGCAATCACATCCGGGTCGTCTTTCAAGTTGAGGGCGAGTCCGAAAGCCTTCATAGTTCGATCACCTCTGTGTGAGTTGACAGGCCATATAGGCGCCCGTATTATGGCTCGCGCTTGAGCCCGATTCCTCCCTTTCCGCTCCTGATCCACCGCCTACACCAGTCGAGAGAAGCATGAATATTACAGTACAGCAGGGCGAAATTCAAAAGCGCACGGACGCAGCCGTCGTCGTCAACCTCTTCGAAGGCACCAAGCCCGGGGGGGCCACCGCAGCCATGGATACGGCGGTACACGGTCTGGTGAGCACGGTACTGAAAAGCGGTGATTTTTCCGGTAAGAAGAACCAGACCACCGTCCTCTACACGCAGAATCGAGGCCTGCCCAAGAGAGTCCTGCTGGTCGGTCTGGGCAAGCGCAAAGCCCTGTCACTGGAAGGCATCCGCCAGGCCGCGGGCACGGCGGCTCGCAAGCTGCAGAGCCTAGGCATAGAGCGCGCCAGTACCATCCTGCACGGAGCGGGCGCCGGTGGTCTTGCTGTCGAGGATGCCGCTCAAGCCCTGGCTGAGGGATCTCTGCTGGGCTGCTACCGTTTCGACGAATACACTACTGCCCCGTCATCGGATGAACCCCCCGGAAAACGGTTGAAGACATTGACCGTCGTGGAATTCGATCCGACCCGCATGACCGCCATTCGCAAAGGGGTAAAGGCCGGCAAGAGCATTGCCGAAGCAACCTGCCTGGCACGCGATCTGGCCAACCAACCGGGCAACACCGCGACTCCGACCTACCTCGCCGGCATCGCGCGCCGCCTGGGACGACAGTATGGACTGCGCTGCCGCATCCTGGATGAAAGCGCCATGAAGAAGCTGGGCATGGGCGCCCTGTTGGGGGTCTCGCGAGGCAGCCAGCAACCTGCCCGCTTCATCATTTTGGAACACGATGCAGGCAAGCGAGGCAAAGCCGGCTCCGCAGGCCCTCTGGTCTTCGTCGGCAAAGGAGTCACCTTTGACAGCGGCGGTATTTCCCTGAAGCCGGGAAGCGGCATGGAAGACATGAAATTCGATATGTCTGGAGCCGCCGCCGTGTTCGGAGCCATGCAGGCGGTTGCCGCGTTGAAGGTTCCCCGCCACGTCGTCGGCTTGATCGCGGCGACGGAAAATCTACCCAGTTCCACTGCCCTCAAGCCGGGAGATGTGCTCAAGACCCTTACGGGGCAAACGATCGAGATCATCAACACCGACGCCGAAGGCCGCCTGATACTGGCAGACGCGCTCGGTTATGCACAGCGCTACAAGCCGGCGGCCGTCATCGACCTTGCCACCTTGACGGGGGCCTGCGTCGTCGCCCTCGGACACCATGCCAGCGGCCTGATGACGAACAATCAGAAGCTGGCGAACCGGGTATCGAAGGCCGGTGAGGAGACCGGTGAGCGCACATGGCAATTGCCCTTGTGGGACGACTACCGCGCCAGTATCCGCAGCTCGATCGCCGACATGAAGAACGCGGGTGGACGGGCGGCCGGCGCCATCACCGGGGCCATGCTGCTTGCCGAATTCACCAAATCCTATCCCTGGGTCCACCTCGACATCGCTGGCACCGCTTGGTCCGCGAAGCCGAAACCCTACATCCCGAAGGGCGGCGTCGGTGTCGGCGTGCGCCTGTTAACTCAATTGGCACGCACCTGGAAGGCACCCGGGGAATGATTCTGTCTGACATCTCGATACGGGAGTACCTGGAAACCGGCAAGCTTGCGGTGGATCCACTCACCCCCGAGCAGCTGCAGCCCGCTTCCGTCGACCTGCGCCTGAGCAACCACTTCCTGAAAGTTGATGAGAACCGGCTCGACGCCATCCGTCTCGACGCAGAAATAACCTACCAGGAACTGGTGCAGAGCGAGATCGTGATCCCACCCCATTCGTTTCTGCTGGCCACCACCAAGGAGACGATCCGCCTTCCTGACGACCTCACCGCCTTCGTGGAAGGTCGCAGCTCCATCGGCCGGATCGGCCTGTTCATCCAGAACGCCGGGTGGGTCGACCCGGGTTTCGAGGGCACGATCACCCTGCAGCTGTTCAACGCCAACCGACTGCCCATCAGGCTACAGGAAGGGCGGAGGATATGCCAGCTCGTGTTCGCCCGCCTCGACCGAGCTGCCGAGACCCCCTACCGGGGCAAGTATCAGGGCCAGGACCGCGCAACCGGCAGTAGGATATCGAATGAGGAGATTCGGCCAGTCGCTGATAGCCCGAGATAGTCCTCGCAATAATCAAACACACTGCTTGGACGACCGTGGGCTGCGGTTCAGGTTACTGATCGTCCAGTTCGTAAAGCTGGCCGAATTTGGTCTCCAGGTAGTCCATCAGATAGCTTGATTGAAGCTCATGGCCGGTCACGGCCTGGACGAGCTCCCCAGCACGTAGCCTGGCACCTTGGTCGTGAACCTGCTGCCTCAGCCACGACAGCAGGTTCTCGAAGGAGCCGTGACTGATGTCAGCCAACAGCCCGGGAATCTGTCGTTTTGCCGCGTCGAAGAGTTGAGCGGCGTACAGATTGCCCAGAGCGTAGGTCGGAAAATAGCCAATCCCGCCGAAAGACCAGTGCACGTCCTGCAACACCCCCTCGGCGTCGGTTGGGGGGCAGACACCGAGGTACTGCTCCATGCGCTCGTTCCAGACGGCGGGCAAGTCAATTGTCGCGATATCCCCTTCGACCATGCCGATCTCCAACTCGGTGCGCAGCAGAATATGCAGGTTGTAGGTGACCTCATCTGCTTCGACGCGGATGGTGGAAGGCTCCACATGATTGGCCGCAGCGTAAAAGGTGTCGAGGTCGATATCGCGCAGCTGTTCGGGAAAGGACTCTTTCAGCAGCGGCAAGTAATGCTCCCAGAACTCCCGGCTCCGGCCGACCATGTTCTCCCACAGGCGCGACTGCGACTCGTGGATTCCCAGAGACACTGCACTACACAAGGGCGTGCCTACGGCCTCCGGGGGCAGTCCTTGTTCGTAGAGTCCGTGCCCGCACTCGTGAATGATGCCGAACAGGGACTGTGTGAACTCGTCCGTGCCATAACGAGTGGTCAGACGGACATCACTGGCAGACATGCTGGTACAGAACGGATGCACGGAAACGTCCAAGCGCCCGGCCTCCATGTCGAAACCGAGTTCGCCGAGTACCCTCTTGCCGAACGCCTCCTGCTGTTTCACTGGGAACTCCTTGCCCTCCCCGAACACATACCCGGGGGTCTTTCCGGTTTGACCGATCCGTTCCACCAGCGGAACCAGGCGGCGCCCCAAATCTTCGAGTACGGGCCAGACCTCCTCCACGCGGGCGTCGGGCTCGTAGATATCGAGGAAGGCGTTGTAGATCGACCCTTCAAATCCGATCAGATGAGCGACCTCGAGTTGGAGTTCCAGCACCTTGTCCAACCAGGGGCGGAAGAGGTCGAATTCGGACTTCTCCCGTGCGTCCACCCAGGCTTCGTGGGCCAGCGACTCGGTCTCCGTCAACTTCACCACCAATTCCTGTGGCACCTTGACGGCTCGATCCTGTTCGCGCTTGAGTTCACGGACATTGACGCCGCGATCACCCTCAAGCCGGGACTCGCTCAACTCGCCCACCAGTTCGACCAAGCTCGGAGCCACCAGCTTTTCGTGTAAGACGCCGGCCATGGCTCCGAGGGTACTGGCTCGCTGTTGAGCCGCTTTGCGGGGCATGTAGGTTTCCTGATCCCAGCTCAGGAGGGTCTGTGCGTGTCCCAGGTCGTTGAGTTCCCTGGCCAGCGAGAGGAATTGCTCGTACGAATCAGTCATGGGGAGCCCAACTGGTCGTATTGAGTGAGATCGTAGCTGATGTTGACGTAGTCGAGCAGCTTCAACAGCGCCCGCAGGGCCACACCGAATCCATCCGGACCGCTGAACCCGCCAAACTGCCCCCCACCCTTGAGGTGAGGCTCAAGATCCAGGAACACTCCGGGTATGCCGCGACGCTTCAGCTTTCGTTCCAGGGCAGGTAGCTTGCTCCTGAAGTCACTGAGAATCGCCTCATGGCCGGAATCACCGCGATCCGACGGTACGAAGTTGCGCAGTCGATCTTCATCCACGTGTCCCTTCCACTTCAGATTCGGATCGATTTTGTAGTCTTTGATGTGAATCCAACCTATGCCTTCCCGCATGGCGCGGTACTCGGCGAGAATCTGTGTCACGTCCATGTTCTGGGTGCTGAGATTGCCGCCGTCAAAGATCAGACACAGATGGGGATCATCCACGCCGCGGTAGAGTTTCTGCAGCAGCCGACCACTCTGGCCAACCAGGTTGGCCTCGACCTCCAGACCGAAGTAGACACCTGCGTTGGAGCAGGCATCGGCAATGCGACTGAGGCGCTCGGTGGCCTCGTCGAGGTGATCTTCGGGAGCCGTACCCTTAGGGTGATAGAAGGAGAAGCCGCGAATCAACTTGGTATCGAACGCTTGCGCCAGTTCGATCGCCCGTGCCACCTCCCGCTCCAGGTACCTGTCGAAGGGGACGAAGGCGTTGGATGTACCGTCATCGACATCGAAGAGTTTCACCTTGCCTATCGGCGAGCCGATGGATGAAACGCGGATCCCGAACTCGGCGTGCAACCGGCACAGCCGCTTCACTTCACGGTTGTTGAGCTGCATCACGTTCTTCACACCACCCCCCACGTCGGTGAAGCGCAGGCTGTAGTAGGACATTCCCAGCGCTGCCAACATGACAAGCTGGGACTCAGCTTTCTTGTCCAGTGGGCCCTCGTCGGCGAAGCCGCTGATGATCACACGCGGGTTGTCGGCCATCCGGGAATTCCTTTTCGGTTCGTGTTTCGATGTGTCATGGGATGTTGCCACCAGCAAGGGTCAGATCAGCAGCGCCGGCGCTGGCTTCGGTGACGGCCTCGACCACTGCCTGTCGGTCTTCTTCGGCGAACAGCAGTTCGATCGTTACCTGGGAGTCGAACACCTCATTGTGTATGATGGCACCGACCTCTTCCAGGGCGCGGCGACAGGCGGCGTGCAGTCTGTAGGAAACATGCAGGGTGGCGCCGATACGCTCAATCTTGCGAGTGGTCTCGAGTTCACCCAGTACCTGCTGTGCCGTCTGGGTGTAGGCCCTCACCAGTCCCCCCGTTCCCAACTTGGTGCCACCGAAGAACCTGGTAATGACAACGGCCACGTCGCCCAGACCGGAGCCTTTGACGACGGCCAGAACAGGACGGCCTGCTGTGCCCGGGGGTTCGCCGTCGTCACTCATGCCCTCGGTCACGGTTGCGCCGTAGCCGATCGAGAAGGCGTACACATGATGAGAGGCGTCGGGAAAGCGACTGCGGATCGAATCGATGAATTCCTGGGCGGCCTCAACGCTGGCGGTCGGACCTGCCGTGCCGATGAAGCGGGAGTTTTTGAAACGTGTTTCCGCTTCGCACGTACTGGCCGGAACAGGATAACCGGAGGCTGGCATTCACGCACACATCACCAGAGTAGGCTTCGGCCTAGGGAGTCGGAAACTCGGTTTCCTGCTCGATTCGGAATTCTGGGGCTAGATTCTCGAAACTGGCGCATGCTGCATTCCACATCAGCTTCACGGAACCGGTCGGCCCATTGCGCTGCTTGCCGATGATGATCTCGGCGACGCCCTCCATCTCGGGTTCGTCTTCGACCTTGGCTCCGTAGTAGTCGGAACGGTAGATGAACATGACGACATCGGCATCCTGCTCCAACGAGCCGCTCTCGCGCAGGTCGGAGAGCTGGGGCCGACGGTCGGTTCTGGATTCGGTCGCTCGCGATAGCTGGGACAGCGCCAACACCGGAACGTCCAGCTCCTTCGCCAGCCCTTTCATTCCTCTGGATATCTGCGATACTTCCTGCTCCCGGCTGTTGACGCGTTCGTGCGATGACATCAACTGCAGGTAATCGATGATGACCAGTCCGATCCCGTGCTCGCGCTTGAGACGTCGCGCCTTCGCACGGGCTTCCAGCACCGAGATCCCCGGAGTGTCATCGATATAGATCGGCGCCTGAGCAAGCCGGTTGACGTTGCGAGTCAGGTGGAGCCAGTCATCCTCACGCAGCCGACCGGTGCGCATCTTGTGCAGATCCACTCTGGTCTCAATGCACAACAGGCGCTGGGCGACCTGCTGCTTCGACATTTCCAGGCTCATGATGGCGACCCCGACGCCCGCCTCAACCGCGGCGTTGCGGGCCATACACAGAGCCAGCGCGGTCTTGCCCACACTGGGCCGTGCCGCCAGGATGATCAGGTCGCCCGACTGAAAACCGGATGTCATGTCGTTCATGTCGGCGTAGCCGGTATCGACTCCGGACACCGAGCTGACGCGATTGTTGGCCCGCTCCAGGTACTCGAAGGTCTCGTGCAGCACGCTGTCGATGGGCTCGAATCCCGCCGACAAGCGCCGTTCCGAAATCGAGAAAATGCGCTGTTCGGTCCAGTCGATGAGCTCCTGAATCTCGGTAGCACCTTCATAGGCGCGCTCCGCCACTGCAGAAGATGTATCGATGAGGGCTCGTTGCAGTGCCTTCTCCAGGACGATCTTGGCGTGGTGATCGATGTTCGCGGCTGTGGCCACCTCCGACGCCAGGGTGGCCAGGTAAATGACGTCTCCGACTTCCTGCAGTTGCCCGCGTCGCTTCAGCTCCTCACCCAGGGTCAGCTGATCCACGGGCTCGTTGCGTTCGTACAGCGCCACGACGGCCTGAAAAATCTTGCTGTGCGCCGCGTGGTAGAAATAACGCTCATCCAGCAGCTCGATCGCTCGACCGACAGCGCGCTGATCGATCAGGGTCGCGCCCAGTACGGCGCGCTCGACTTCGAGCGCATGGGGCGGCATGCGCTCCAGGCTGCGACCATTGCTCGGGGACGGAGGAGGAGAAGATTGGGACATCAGGAGAGCTCCGTTCCGTCAAATTCTCGGCGAAGCCACTTGACATCTTCCCAGGTATCCCGCTTCCAGCTGGCGTTGCGCAGCAGTGCGGCTGGATGGTAGGTGGCTATGACGGGGATCCCCTCGTACTTATGCAGGGTGCCGCGCAGGCGCCCCATGGATAGCGTGGTCTTGAGCAGTGCCTGGGTGGCGATCCGGCCGAGGGTGCAGATGATCACAGGCTGCACGATCTCAATCTGTTTCTTCAGGTAGGGCTCGCAGGTAGCGATCTCTTCGGGCAGCGGATCGCGGTTGTTCGGCGGACGACACTTCAACATGTTGCAGATATAAACATCCTCACGTCGCAGCTGCATGGCTTCGATGATCTTGGTCAGCAACTGACCGGCCTTGCCGACGAACGGCAATCCCTGACGATCCTCGTCGGCGCCCGGGGCTTCGCCGATGAACATGATGCCGGCGTTGGCTGCTCCGGAACCGAAGACGAAACGCTGACGCGTCTGTCCCAATGGACAGGCCTGACATTCGCAGATCTGCTGGTGGAAATGCTCGAGATCGGTACCGGGCTCAGCAGCTACCTCAATCTCTGGCAATCCGCTTTGGACCGGATCAGGAGTATCTTCCGGTAGCAGGAAATTCGGCCCCTCGAAGGCGACCAGGTCATCCAGGTAGCGCCGGACTAGGGGTTCGACGTCGTCGTCAACGGATGCTCGTTGATGGGCGGAGGTCATGGGCACACAGCAGGGCAGATTGGGTTGGTCGGATGCCGACGCAGATGCAAAGGCACGTGCGGGCGAAGATGCCGCGCCGATAGACCCCTGTCAACTGGACACTAGCTCTGTAATCGACCTCTGTCTGAGAGAGCTGCCAGATCGTGTGCGCGATCCAGAAGATGGTCGGCAACTTCCTCTTTGTGCATTCTCGGCAGTTGGGTTGCCTCCCCATCCTCTGCAACCAGGGTGACAACGTTGGTGTCGACGCTAAAACCGGCACCCTCGTCACTGAGACTGTTGAGGACGATCAGATCCATGTGCTTGCGACGCAGCTTGGCCTGGGCGGCGCTGACATCAGCCTCGGTCTCCAGGGCAAATCCGATGGTGATGCGCCCCTCCTTGCGTCTGCCCAGGGTCTGGGAGATGTCCGGATTCGGTACCAACTCGAGCGTGGCGGATCCGGAATCCGATCTGCGCATCTTGGCGGCAGCAACCTGGCGTGGACGAAAATCGGCCACGGCCGCAGCCATGATGAGTACATCAGCATCCTCGAAAACTGCCTTCGTTGCCGCGAGCATTTGTTCGGTCGAACGCACATGCGTGACTTCGATTCCCTGAGGATCTTCCAGCGCCGTGGGCCCCGTCACCAGATGCACGAAAGCGCCGCGCGCATGAGCGCGACGGGCAATGGCAAACCCCATCTTGCCACTCGAGTGGTTGCCGATGAAACGCACCGGGTCGATGTCCTCATAGGTCGGGCCAGCGGTGACGACGATATTCAAACCCGCCAGATCGAGGTTGTCTCCATCACTCAGTAATCCGCACACCCGTTCGGTTATCCGTTCCGGTTCAGCCATGCGCCCTCGGCCAACCTTGCCCGAAGCCAGCTCTCCTTTTTCAGCCTCCACCCACTCGAAGCCCTGCTCCTTCAAGCGGCGAACATTGGCCGTCACCTGAGGATGGTCGAGCATGCCCTCTTCCATGGCCGGGACGACCAACGCGGGTGCTTTGGTCGCCAGCATCAGGGTCGTCACGAGATCATCAGCAATGCCATGAGCCATCTTGGCGATCAGATTGGCCGTCGCAGGCGCCAGCACGATCAAGTCCGGCCAATCGGCAAGGCCGACGTGAAGGACCGGAAACTCGTCGGTGGCCTCGAACAGATAGGAGTAGGTCGGATGACCGGACAGTGTCTCCAGCGTGGTCACGGTGACGAACTGACGCGCCGATGCCGTCGTTACCACCCGCACGTCGACCCCCTCCTTGACCAGTAGGCGAATCAAGGACGGAATCTTGTAGGCGGCGATACCTCCGGTGACGGCGATCAGGATTTTCTTTCCCCGCGCGGATGGCGCCATCAGGTGGCGTCCAGGGAATCAGCGATGAGCTGAGCGATCTGTGCCGCCGTGTGTTCGGCTGAGTCGATGACGAGGTCGTAGATAGTCAGATCACCGATGTCGATATCGTGGTGATCGGCATAGCGCTTAGCTTCCGAAGCCTCACGCTCACTCATGGTTGCTGCTGCTTCCTGCGAAGTCTGCCCGTCACGCTGACCGACCCGCTCCGCACGAGCCGAAACCGATGCCTGCAGCCATACCTTGAGGGTGGGCAGGTTATGGCGCCGGGCCATCCAACCGGTCAGCCTTCCTTCCAGGATGACGCCGCCCGTTGATGCTTGGGCCAGGGCGATGACCCGGGCATCCAACTGACGGTCGATTTCCCCATCCTGTTCCGCCTGCGCCCCGTAGGAGCTGAGGGATATCCCCTGCTCTTGAGCCATGTCTCTGAAAATCTCGCCGACGTTGATGTAACGCCAGTCAATCATCTCAGCCAGAAGGCTACACGCCGTACTCGTGCCGCTGCCTGGCAGTCCGCTCACGGATACAAGGCGGTGAGCCGATGCTTGTGTGGAGTGGCTGCTCATGCAAGATTCTGGATCTGCTCTCTCAAGCGCTCGACCTCCTCCTTGATTTCCACGGACTGGTGAATCAAGTCGGCATCGGATGCCTTCGAGCTAATGGTGTTGGCTTCTCTGTTCATTTCCTGCAGCAGGAAGTTGAGTCGCTTCCCCACATCGCCCCCTTCGTCCAAGGTGTTTGTGAATTGGACATTGTGGCTGCGAAAGCGGACGATCTCCTCAGTAATATCGCTGCGATCGGCGAGCAGAGCTACCTCCATCGCCAGGCGGGACTCATCCAGTTCGCCCGGTCTCAACAGGACGTCAACACGCTCCCGTAATCGGGCGTGGATTTGTTCCTTGGAGCCATCGGCCTTGACGGCGATCTCTTCGATGCAACGTTCGATCTTGGATAGTCGGCCCTTTAGATCTGCCAGCAGGGCCTCTCCCTCAGCCGTGCGCATGCGCTCGAACTCGGCAATGGCTTCCTCCAATGCTTCAGACACCAACGCGGCGGTCCGCTCTGGCTCCAAGGCCACGGTCTCCTGAGTGCGAAACAACCCCGGCAGGCGGGCGAGCTGGTGCAGGTCCGGCTCGAGCGTGACCCCGGCGATGTCACCGAGGCGCTTTAGCTCACCGATGTACTGGTCCGCGACCTCCTGGTTCAAAATGGGCAGGGACCCTGACTGCGGTGTCTCCTCCCATTCCAGCGTCACGTTGACCTTGCCACGGGATATTCCGCTTCCCTGTAAACGTTCCCGCACGGTCTGCTCGAAATCCACCAAGCCGCTCTGACAACGGATCTGCACATCGAGAAAGCGGCCGTTCACCGAGCGAATCAGCACTCGAAGCCGGTAGCCATCGACCTCGGCGGTACCGGTACCGAATCCAGTCATGCTGGTAATCTTCGCCATCTTGTTTACTCGTTACCTCCCATTTACCGGGATCCGGGGTCCACTGCAATCCCGAGCGTTGAGGTGAACCCGCCTAATCGGGTCTGGCCTTCGAGCTCGATGCTCAGCTTCCAAACGGCGTTGGCGGCCGCGATCCAAACGCTCTGATTGATACCGTCGACGGTCAAAGAGACGGCTCCGAGATCGAATTGACTCCTGTGCATGATCTGGGTGCCGTCCACGCTGAACAGAGCGATGTCACGCTCACCCAGCACCCAGCAATCCCCGGTACGATCATCCACATCCACGTCAATGGCCCGATCGAAGGGCAGGTCGAGTTCCTGTCCTTCTCCAGCGCCAACCTCGAGCCGAAGCAGGGTCTCTCCCGCATCCGCTATGACCCAGATGACGTTGCCGCCCTCAGCCAGCAGCGGAGCATCCGAGGCCGCAATTGCCAGCAAGTCGCTCATTCCGCGCCAATCGACGATGCGGCTGCCTTCGACGCTGTACAGCAGGATCCTCCCTTGCTCGCGATCCGCGGCCCCGCGATCCGCGACCCCGCGATCCGCAACCCCGCGATCCGCGACCCAACAGCCACCCTCGATAGGCGCCAGCTGAAACGGGTCCAGGAAGCTGGCATCCACTTGCACCAGATCCAGAGAGTCGATTCTGTTGGCAGAAAAGGAATAAACGGCACCATCTTCACGATCGGCCACCCAACCAGTGGTTCCGTCTGGATCGAAGCTCAGAGCGCCGGCTGCCATCAACTCGCTCTCGATCGCGTCGACCTGGCCTTCGGGGTCAATCCGGTGCAAGCCGGTGTTGACATCACTGACCCAACACGAACGATCGTGCTGGCTCACCGCCATCCCGCCAATGCTGAAGCGACCGCTCGCGAACAACCCATTGCGGCCATCGGGGCTCAACTTCCAAACCAGACCGGAGCCGCGATCTGCGGCCCAGGCGATCTCCGGTCCGGGTGTTGCCAATTGAATGTCGGCCAACTCAAGCTCACCGTCACCGTCGACTACCAGAGACAGTCGATACTGGTATGTGTGGCCGTTGTCGACTTCCACGTCCTCGAATTGCAGCGTCGACGCCGACAGATCATGGAGTGTCAACTGCTGAGACGCCCCATCGGCACCGAAGGCCGTGCGCTGCAGGCGGTAGCCGAACAGGTCCTGGAATTGACTGTAATCCCATGCCAGCGACACCACTCCGTCGCCGGCGACTGCATCGATCGGGGTGGAGTTGTCGACAGGATTCGTCGTCAGCGGGTCGAGGGGGTTTCGATGCTGGCGATCGGTACAGGCACTTGCCAGAAGCGCGATCGCTAAGAATGAGACCATCCGCGATGGCGTGGCAGGACGACCAGGACCAACGTCTGGACACCATAGCCAGCCCAGTCTGGCGGATCGATGTGTGGTTGTATCCGACATGCTAGAAGAAGGTGAAGTAGGCCGTCATCAGGATCCCCGCCTCCATCGCGGCGAAGGCCGCCCCGGAGAGTCGGTCGTAACGCTCAGCCCGATCGAATTGTGTCTTTTGACGCTCGCTGCCGGCTGCATGCAGATAGTGATCGTAGGCATCGTCTGCTTCCCGCTTGCTGAGCCAGGCCATCACACCACTGGAGAGCGCCAGACCAGCGCTCAAGTACGCCGCTTTACCGGGATGAAAACGCCGCTCCTCCAGCTGACCGTCGTCCTCTCCATCTTGCCGCTGCGCATCTATGCGCGAGTTCTTCCCGGCCTGCTGGACGGGGAGTCTCGATCTTGAAAAGCTGACTGGCTGGGCCTGCAGTACTCCAGCCAACATGCTGGGCAGAGGACTCCATGCTGGTGCTTCAGCGCTCTCCTCTGCTGCCTCAGCCATTGTGTGTGACGCTGCCAGAGTCAGCATCAACAGGATTGTCAAGCGGCCATTCACTCCTCAACCCCTTCCGAAGACGTAGATACTGCCGCTCTCCGTCGTCACGATCAGTGTTCGCGGTCCCAACGCAAGCCCCTCAAGCGATGGGCCATCGAGACGATACTTCCACAGCAGGCTCCCTGATCTGAGTTCCAGGGCGTAGATGAAACCATCGCCGCTGCCACAGTAGACGACCGACTCCGTCGACACCGGCGTACCGCGGACCACGCCGCCGGTCTCGAATCTCCAGACAATGTCGCCGGTGTCAACGTCCACGGCATACACGTGGCGGTCCACACAGCCGGCTACGACCAGGTCCTGTGACAGAGTCAAGCCGGGGGTCAGCAGGCTGCCCAGAGCAGTGCGCCACAGCTCATCCCCGGTGTCGGCGGACAAGGCGATGATCTCCCCCGCCCCCGTACCGGCGAAAACACCCTTTGCGGAAACGGCCGGTCGTGAACGCAGTCCTGTTCCCAGCTGGCTCAACCACCTCTGTTTACCATCCCGTACGCCCAGTGCTCTCAAGGCTCCGGCTGAGTCTCCAAATATGACGAGGTCTCCGAACATGGACGGACCACTGGCATGGCGCTCCTCGCCGTGCAACTCCCACAGTGTTTCGCCTTCACTTGCTGTCAGCGCGGTCGCCGTGCCCGCATCGTCGATGAAGACGATGGTGTCGGCACGAGAAACGGTCGGGACACACACGGTGCTTTTGCGGGACCACAGGGTCGAGCCGTCGAGGCGCGACACGCCCTTGATGAGTGGATCAGGGAAGAATTCGGCGACCACGAGCACCTCAGAGGCCGAACCGGCGATGGCCGGCGGAGCACATGGTATTTCCCCGTAACCCCGCTTGCCAAGCTCGCGTCCGACCAGATCGAAGGAATAGAGTGACGAGGTCTTCGTCATCTGGAACAGCAATGGCCCGGAAACCAGGCCACCGCCAAGGGGCGAGCTGTTCAGTCGCTGTTCCCACAGCAATCTCAGCGGTGGCTCGACGCCAAGAGGCCTGAAGGAGCGACCCGAATGCCCCCCACCACTCTGATTCCAGTCCTGGTCCCGGTGATCCTGAGTGGTAGGCGGAAAGTATGGCAGGTTCGCTCCCCCGCAGCTGACGACAGCCGTGTAGATACTGACCCACGCCCAAACCTGCGCGAAGGATCGCAGCATCGGCGTTTGGCGAGTACGGAGTTTAGAAGTCCCAGCCAAAGAAAAAGTCCCATCGGGTGTTGTTGTCGACTGACTTGAAGTCAGTACGCCTGGACGCATCCAGCCTGAAGACGAAGAAGCCCCCGAGCCCGAGTCGGGTGCCTCCCCCGAAGCTACCCAGCCATTCGCCGAACTCGTCGTTCCAAGCATTGCCGGCGTCGACGAACAGAGCGCCTCTGAAAGCTGAGAAATCGATGTTGCCGAAGGGAAAGGCCAGGACCATGCGGTCGAGCAGCGGAAAACGCAACTCGTAGTTGACCAACACCAGATTGCGCCCCCAGATGGAGCGCCACGGATAACCACGCAAGGTCCAACTACCGCCCATGGAGAAAAACTCGGGAACGTCGCCCCGGCTGTGACGAGCCATGTAACGCTGGGCAAGGCTGGAGCGGCGTGACAGGCGGAAGTAGTGTCGGTAGTCTCCGAACACGGTGGTGTTGTAGCGCCTGGAGCTCTTGAAATCGATGTCCTGCCCGACCCCCACGCTGTACCGGGTGCCCTCCAACGGACCGGTCGGAATCCACAAGCTGCTGTCGTGCGTGTAGCTGATGTGATTGGACATCAACCAACCTTTGAGCTGCCGCCCCTCGAACTGACGGTCAATGTCCGAGTGACGCATCGTCATCCTGGTTTCGAGGCGATCGTTGCGCGTAAAAGGATAGCTCAATTCAAGGTACGCCCCGGTTCGGCGCTCTCTCACCTGGCGACCGAATCGCCTCGTAAACCGGTCATTCAATCGAAAAACACCCCAGCCGATGTTGAGCTGCTGCGCCAAGTACACACGGGCGAAAGCGAGGTTGAGGCCGTTGAACAGGTTGGAATTACCACCGGAAATATGGGAGAGAACGAAATAGTACTGGTCATTCCCAAGCACATCGCTGAGACCGATTTGGATGCCGCCGGAAGTGCCGAAAAGTGGATCCTGCGAGATCTGGCTCTGAGCAACATCGAGGGAGAGCTTGCGCTTGTAGGACCTGCGCGTCAGCAAACTCGACTCGAGTTCATTGCCTTCCAGCTGCCATTGATCCCCCTCTACAGACAGATCCTGGACGCGATAGGAGACCATCGCCATCGTGTCCGCGGCCGTGCTGCCGGTTTGCGTGGAATCGAGCGCCATTCGGTAAATATTGAAACGCCCGGCCTCGAATCCGGTGAACAGGACTCCGCTTTGATCGGGCAACCAGCTCGGGTCAAAGGATCCCGTCAAGGTCGAACTGATGCGGTCCACGTGAGCCTGAGCCGCGGCAGGGTCAACCCCAAAACCCAGCCTGTGAAGATTGTAGATGCCGTCCCGGTCAGAGCTGAAGACCATCGACCGGCCGTCGGGTGCCCATTGAGGTTGCACATCGTTGTGGTTGCCGCGCGTGAGCTGGATGATCCGTCCGCTCGTCAGCTCGTACTGAAAAAGATTGTATAACCCCTGCCGTCCCCCCTGCCAACGATCGGAGCTGAAGGCAATGCGGTCCCCTTCGGGGTGCCAGGTGGGATCGCTGTCGTGGTAAACATCCCGGGTCAACCCGTTCAACTCACCCGTGCGCACGTCAACGGTGTAGAGATCGGTGATACCACCTCGCTCTGCCCCGGAAAACACCAGCATCTCGTTATCTGGTGACCATGAGGGTGAGGTTATTGCGACAATGGAAGGAAAACTGAATCGACCGCTTTCCTTCCCCTGTCTCAGATCCCAGGTAACCAGGTGATCGCGCCCATTGCGCTTGGCAGCGAATGCCAGAGCATCCCCGTCTTCGGATACGGCCAGGCCGCTGAAGAAAGCATGCAGCGACTCGAATGCTGCTGAACGTTCTCCTTCGACGACAACATCCACTTCACCGCCAACCACCGCCTGACGGACGATCTGTGTGTACCCTTGGGTGTTGCTGAAATACAGGACGTGTTGGCTATCGGCCTCTGTGGTCGCGCTGCTGGGCATCGCGACGCTGGGCTTGAGGTTGAAGCCAGAGTGCGTGAGCGCGGTTGCCATTTGGCTCGGTGGATCCGCATCCTCGATGACGGGGAGGATCCTCTTATTCAGGTCGTACTGCCAGCTCTCGTCCAACGCGTCAAGGGTTTCCCCCGTCGTCATCTCGAAGACTTCGCCGAAGGTCTCCGCTTTCCACCAGTTGTGCAGGATTCGCTCAAATACGTCCTCGCCGTACTCGCGAGCCATGTACTCGCATATCGATTGTCCTTCCTTGTACATCTGGAAGGTGCCGTTGATTTGGTACATCTGGGAAATCGGTACCAACCGCTGGGAGAACAGAGCATCGCGCACGATCATGCTGGCTCGGCTGTCCCACTCGCTCGACCAGTACTCGGCCAGTCCCTCCGAGAACCAGAGGGGGCCAGGGCGATACTCAGTGATCCCTCTGCTGCGCAGGACATGGCGTACCAGGTCGAACATGAAGACGTGAATGAGTTCGTGGTAGAGGACGCGTTCGAATTCCGGCAGAGAGCCACTCAGCGGCAACGCCACGCGCCCCTTGAGAAACTCCGTAAACCCCGCCACCCCCTCGGGCAAATAGCCAGGGATGATGTTGGTCTGCTCGAAATAGACATGGGAGGAATAGATAATCAGGGGAATACGACGCTGCACCGTGTAGCCGAATTTGCTCTCGGCATGACGGAAACCAGCCTCCGCCATGGGGGCGGTGAAGGAAGCCAGTTCGGTTTCCTCGGGATAGAAGTAAAGATCGAAATGCTCCGTCTCCATCTTCTGCCACTCAAAACGGTCGAACTGAACTTTGTTCTTGCCGAAACGGTAGAGCTGACTATTCCCGGGGGTACACAAGAAGAGGAGAAGGAGGAGGGCCAACAAGCCGGATGCCACTCTCGCGCTGATCATCGCTATTTGAGGTACCCCCCGAAACCGTCCCGAGTCTCCAGGGGTTGGTGGATGGTCAGGCGCCGCCCCTCGACCAATCCGTCTTTAAACGCAGCACTGGCACTCACCCCGGAGCAGGTCCGGGTGTGGACCTGCGGATTGACGTACCGGTAGTACTCACGAAGCTGACCGTCCCCCTTCCAGACGAGTGCCGTCTCCTGTCCAAGGGATCGTTCCTGCTCCTGGAGTTTTCCGTAGAACCCCTGAGTGACACCGGCGAAATATCGCTGCCGCTCACGATTGTCCGGCAGGCCCTCGGCCGCTCTGTAAGAGACCCAGAGCGCACCGAGCAGATGTGAGAAATACTCATACACGTATTCGGACATATCCAGGTTGGCATCGGTTCCGAAAATCTGAAGCACCGTACCATCGCGGTCGCGGGCGGTATCATAGGACAATCCCCATAAGACCTCGACGAAGAAAAACTCGTTCAGGATCATCGCCAGCCAGAGTTCCCACGATGCCCGTCTGGCCTTCACCGGACCCAACGCCCGGGAGCTGTACGCGCGCCGGCGGTCGAGCTCGACCACATCGATATTGTATTGCAACAACAGCCGCCGGGCCTTCTTGACCGCGGCTTCAGCCTCGTGCTCGTTGGGACTGGAAGCCAGCGACAGGACCTTCTTGAGCCGGGCCAATACACGGTCATCCTGCGTTGCCGTGGGGTCCCCGGTGACGGGATCGTCCGGATCAGCACTGGCGGCCGCGGAGCAACGCAGGCGTTCGCATGCTTTTTGAAAGGCGGGTCCGTGTGGACGCTGTGCCCCATCCTCGAGCAGCACCTCGTCGACGTACTGGTGGGCCATTTCGTGGCGTAGGGTGTCCATGACCGCCAACCAGGGGTCGCGCTCGATGTGCGAGATGGCGATGGAGATCGTGCGCCGCGAGGAACTCCATTGCCCGAAATTAATCGTCGATCGATCGATGGTCAGTAGAGGCGTCTTCAGAACACCTGCGGTGTACTGATCATTGTAGTACTGGTACCAGATATAGAGCTTGCGGTTCCAGGTGTTGTGGAGCTCCGCCTCGAGCGCGTGGGAACGCCTCATGACGGTAGGATCCTCACCGGCGCCGGGGAAGGGATTCCACGAACGCGGAGGTGAATACACCGGTCGCTACTTCAGCTACCGGTCCCTTCATCGTCAGTTCATAGTCCTCGCTAACCTGAATCTGCAACGTACCCCCGGGGGCCTTGACGGTTACCGGGCTCTTGACCAGACCGAGCTTGATCGCTGCACTCGCGGCCGCACACGATGAAGATCCTGAAGCTTGGGTCTCTCCAGCACCCCTCTCCCAGATCAGGATATAGATACTCTTTGGGCCGGTGGGGACAGCCAGCTGAACGTTGGTGCGTCGTGGAAACAGCTCGTGGTTCTCCAATGCGGGCCCCAGTTCTAGCAATTCCTCCCGAGTCCACGAACTGCCCTTTTCCCGGAACAGGATACAGTGGGGATTGCCGACGCTGACGCCACAGAACTTGTGGGTCTTCTTGCCGACGCGAATCGGCGTATCGACTAGCTCCTCCACCGGCACCGTACACGGCAGCGCCTTCGGATCGAAGGTGGCCGGCCCCATTTCTACGGTGGCCGAACTGGCATGGCCCGAACCATCGATGTGAAGGAGGATTTCGACGATTCCACCGGGAGTTTCCACCGTGAACTGCTTCCGTCTGGTCTGTTTCGTACTGTAGAGATAGCGACCGAAGATGCGCAAGCCGTTTCCCGATTTCTCGGCCTCGCTGCCATCGGGATTATAGATGCGCAACCCGAAATCTGCCTTCGAGGAAGCCGTGCGGGCCAGAATGCCGTCGCTTCCAAGTCCCCAATGGCGGTCACAGACCGCCCGAATTGCGGCCGGCGTCAAAGAAAAATTCAGGTCCGAGGGATCGAGGGCGATGTAGTCGTTGCCCAGACCATGCCCTTTGAAAAAGCGGTTTCTCATAAAGGCGGTGGAGAGGTGTCGAGCCCCATTCCAAATCGGGGTTCAATTGAAGGGTGTTGTTTCAACTGAAGGTAGCCAGATACATTTGGAGGGTCAACGAACCTGAGCCCTCCAAACACATGGGAATCGGATGTCCTCGCGCGTTCGCGTCAACATGGTGGTCGCACTCTTAGCCGAGGCCACACCACTGATAGCCAGGTACGACCTCAAATCAACCAGAAGCCGAGGTTTCTACGCCAGCAGCAGCAATGACCTCGCACTGGTGATCTGCGGCGTTGGCCGGGTCAATGCCAGCCGTGCCGTGGAACGGATCCATCGTACCTGCGTCGACGACGCTCCGGCGGCCTGGTTGAATGTCGGCGTCGCCGGCCACGGCACCGCCCTGCCTGGCACCGCCCTGCTCGCCCACGAAGTCCTGGAACGCGCGAGTGGCCGTCGGTTGTTTCCCCGTGGAGCCGTTCCCCCAGGGTTGGCGACGACATGTCTGTGCACGGTAGACGAGCCCGAAGCTACCTACCAGCCGGATTGGGCCTATGACATGGAAGGAAGTGGCTTTCTGGAAGCGGCCATCGGAATCAGCGATACTGGACCCGTGCAGTGCTTGAAGATCGTCTCGGATGGGCCAACGCGCTCGTGGAAAGAGCTGTCCGCTAGTGTGATTGAGGAGCTTGTCGGTTCATGCGCTGAGGCCGTGGATTTGGTGTTGAATACTATGGCCACCTCTCCTGACGTAGCTTCGCCGGAGGGAGCTTAAGAGCAATGGACACATCGGCTGGTAACAGTCAGATCGGAAAGCACCAAACGGCGGTCGTGACCGGCGCCAGTTCCGGTATCGGCAGAGCGATCTGTGAACAGCTGCTGCGAAACGGGTGGCGTGTTGTCGGGTTGGCTCGAGACTTCACCAAGTTCCCTTCCCGCGATCACCCCGACTTCACCTCCCTGTCTCTGGACATGAGTCAACTCGACCATCTTCCAGGCCGCCTAGAGGATGTCGCGCGGCAGTATGAGGAAGTCGATGCCTTGATATGTTGCACGGGAATGGGACGATTCGGTCACCTGGAGCAATTCTCCTATACCCAGATACGTGAACTCCTCGACCTGAACTTCACCAGCCAGGCCTTTGCCGTGCGCGCATTTTTGCCCAGGATGAAAAGATCCGGTCGTGGAGACATTGTCATCATTGGTTCCGAAGCCGCATTGCGCGGATCGCGCAAGGGTAGTCTGTACTGTGCCAGCAAATTCGCTTTGCGCGGCTTCGCCCAGGCGCTGAGGGAGGAATCGTCAGCCGCGGGTATCCGTGTTTGCCTCGTTAACCCGGGAATGGTACAAACCCCGTTCTTCGACGAACTCGATTTCGAGCCCGGAGATGCCGCGGACAATCATGTTCTCCCCGAGGATGTGGCCGTCGTCGTTTGCAGCGCGCTACAGGCACGCGAGGGCACCGTCGTCGACGAGATCAACCTGTCGCCGCAGAAGCGAGTCATCGACTTTCGCCGCCATGCGGGGCAGGAAGGCGCGGATGTGAGCGGTGATTTATGATGCAGGAGCGGGCCGGGATCGCCAGGGAGGCGATCGTCAGTGTACTAGCAGCAGGCGGCGGGAGAGCAATTGACTCCCCCCGATCGAAAGACGATAGATGTAGATGCCGGAAGCGGCGGCACGTCCTTCACGGTCCCTGCCATCCCAGACGACTTCATGCGCCCCCGGACGCACCCTCGCATCAACGAGGGTCCGAATCCGTTGCCCGAGCAAATTGAATACCTCCAGCGTGACCCTCGCCGACCCGTCTCCCGCGGCCAGCTCAAACGGAATGACGGTCGAGGGATTGAACGGATTGGGGTAATTCTGGAGCAGGAAGGTCGAAGTCGGCAGCGCCCGTGATTGCCGGATCTCCGGGTTGGCCACACTCCAATCCGAAAGCAGAACTTCCGCATCCAGGATCCGGAGACTCGGTGCTTCGCCTCCTGATATCGCTTCGTTGAAGCGCGCAAGAACTCCTTCCGTAGCGTCGATCGTCCTGGTTGGATCTCGCATGGCCACGGCCACGATGATGGCAGATCCTCCATCCACCGGCCACACATGTGCCATCGAATCATCGCCGGAGAACAGGCTCCCTCCAAGCGCATCGATGACCTGCTGCCCGGCATGTCGGGGCGAACCGCCGATGAGGACTTTCAGCGAGTATCCTCGAATGGCGCCGACCTCACCGACTGCGATCGCCTCCCGATCGTCGTCGAAGGAGACCCAACCCCTGGCTGAACGCTTGGCCGCTGTGACGGAAAAACCCATGCCGATCTCACCGAAGTTTTGCGCCAGCAGGAAGAAGTCGGTGGCGTTGACGAAATTGTCGCCATTGAAGTCCACCATCTGCGCTTCATCCCAAACGCTGATGTCAGACGAATTGGAGTCGAAATGCCTTACCAGCAGCCCGTAATCCGCCAGATTGACCCGATTGTCGTCGTTGGCATCACCCGCGGGGAGAATGGACGTGACCGTCGAGTCCGAGCGCATCCAGGCAAACCTCAGCATCGTGCGCAGGGAGTCACCGATGGTGACTGTGTCCCCTACGACCTGCCCCTGTAGATGACTCGGCGTCTTGGCAAAAATCCGATAGCTGCCACGCGGAATCTGGTTGAGTTCGAACTGTCCGTCGACGGTGAGGGTGGACTGAATCAGAGGCCGCTCGGCATCTTCGTCGTTCAGCGGTGACTCCAGCCTGCCACCGGCGGAGTCGACGAGGGTGATCGTCGCCTGCAATCCCAGGTTATCGGCCGCCCGGCCCTCCAGTTCAAGGCTGCCGCTGACCTGGAAATCTCTGATGGAAACCTGAGTCTGACGGCTCGGGATGAAAGGCAGAATCCAGTTTCCCGTCACCTGCTCGACCACGGCGCTGCGACGGTTGAGGGCGTCCTCATCGTCGATGGTCAGCGGTGTCGTCCTGTCTTTCAACGTACGGAACCAAATCTCGCCGAGCGATACGGGTTGTACGCCGTTTGAAATCTGCAGTGAGGTCAACGAGATATCGATCTTGTCGCTCGTGCTGGGATGAAGCCGGTTCTCCACGAGACTGCCGGCCGTCAGGGTGGTGTCCAATCTGAACGGCACCAGGGCTGCGGAGGTGGAGTCAGCGTCGATGAGGGTCAGGGCGCTGTCATCGTAGGTCAGATAGAGGGAGATCCCGGCAACGTCATGCACCGCCGGAGTCAGCAAAGCCCGCACCTTGAGAGTGTCACCGACGCTGATGCGGGGTTCGTTGATCAGTTCGAGCTCAAAGAACGGCGCCGGCCTGGATGCGGCGGATACGGTATCTGAGTTGCCCGACTGAAGGGCGGCGTTACCAGCCTGGACAAAATAGTAGAAGGTCTGAGACAAGGTCGCCGCGTCATCGATGAAGTCTCTCTCACCAGCGGACCGACGACCCAACTCGACGAAAGGACCATCCTCGTCCTCTGCGCGAAAAATCAGGTATTCAGTAGTCCGGCCGATCTGCTCGTCCAACTCGGGAGCGTCCCAGGTTATCTCAATCTGGCGACCCAAATCACGGGCAACATCGTCTGCCGTGACCTGCGTTGGCGGACGCGGGGGATCCATGACGCGGGTGTCTTCGTTGATGAAAACGCGGACCGTCGCTTGGCTGAGAGAGACGATGTCGTTGTTGCCATCACCATTCATGTCAGCGATGACGACTCGCAGTGCGGCTGCACTGGCCGGCACCACGTCTTTTGCCGTGAACGCAGCTCCGGCATCATTCTCGAAGAAGCTCAGGAATGGATCACCATCCCCGGAGACCACCAGATCAGCGAAGACGTCACGGGTTAAATCAGACAAGGACAACCCCGTTGGCTGCATCACCGTGGAGATGCGCGAACCCAGGGCGAAAACCCCATCCCCGTCGCTCTCGACGATGGAGACGTCGCGTGAGCCTGCATTGGCACTGAATATGTCGTTGTCTCCGTCCGCATCGTAGTCGACGACACCCAGAGCAATGGGGGCGATGCCGACGAGGATGTCTTGCCTTGGCACGGAAAAGCCGCCCTGGCGATCTGACAGTAATATGGACACCGTTCCGGCGTCTTCATTGGCGACGACGAGATCGATGTGACCGTCGTCGTTCAGGTTGGCGGCCGTCAGGGCTCTCGGGCCGTCCTCCACGGCTATGGAGGTGCGGGCGTTGAATCCAGCCTCATCATTGTTGAGCAGAATCGTGATACTGGGGCTGTCCCCATCGGCAACGGCTATGTCGATGTCGCCGTCCGCGTCAACGTCCAGCGGCATCACGGCGGTTATGGCATGGCCGATGAACACGTCTTGTCGTTCCAGGCTGAAGCCACCCTGAGCGTCGTTGGCGACGATGGAAACGACCTGTCCCGCCTGGTCGGCGACGATCAAATCAGGAGACTGGCCGAACACGGGCGCTGCGGCTATCGCGACCGGGGCATCCCACTCGGAATACGGCGAGTCCGCAGCCGGGTAGGCAACGCGATCGACTTGCGGAAACGCCCCTGTTCCATCATTGAGCAGAACATGGATGGAGGTTTCGTCGATGGTGGTCAGGTCGTGATCTCCATCCGCATCCACATCCAGGACGATCAAGTCCACGGGATCCGTCCCGGCCTCCACAGGATTCTTTGGCGTCAGGTCGAGGGCACCGCCCGTTCCCAACAAAGAGATCTCGATGGGGGATTCGGGTGCATCGCTGACGACGGTCAGGGTGCCCCGATGGGCGCCACTGATCAACGGCAGGAATACGACGTCCAGAAGCTGTGCTCCTCCTGGCGCCACCACGATCGGATTCGCCTCTGAGACCGAGCGCTCCAGCCTGAAGGCATCTCCGTCGATCTCGAGGCCTGTCACCTGCAGGTCCGCGTTACCGTTGTTGGCTACCGACAACAGCAAGCGGGTCTCTCGACCGAGGTTGACGTTGCCGAATAGCAGTTCATCGGGCAGCACTTCGATCGCGGGAGAGGTGCCGGTGCCTAGCAGGGGTAACTCGAAACGCGGCTGGCTCGGCTCGGTAGTCAAGATTACGAGGGTGGTGGCATTGGCCTGCGGTTGCACCGGAGAGTAACGAAGTCGGACAAAGACACTGCCAAGCGCCTGAACCTCCACGACCTCGAATGAGAGCACCTGGAAGGTGTCGTCATCGACCGAGGCGCCCGAGAGGACGACAGCTGCGTTGCCAATATTGTTGATGACGATGGTCGTGTCTGCGGTATCGCCCACCCGCACCTCACCAAAATCCATCCCCGTCCCCGATCCCCCTACTCGCAAATCAGCGCGGACGCCGATTCCCCGCAGGGCAACCTCCAGTTCGGGACTGTCCAGATCGTCGCTGCGAATGGTCAGCGTGTCAGCCTCGTCACCGCCCTCCTGGGGTTGAAAGGTGATCGCCAGGTCTATGCTTCCCCCTGCCGGAATCACGAACGGGACTGCATCCGCCTGTGGCACGAACGGTCCGTTTCTGATAGTACTCAAGCTCGAGATCTGTAGATCTGCGTCCCCGGAATTCGAAATCGATACGGCTAGCTGTTGCACGACACCCACCGAGATTTCGCCAAAATCGAGGATCGCCGAATCTACCTGAATGTCTGGCTCTGGAGCGAAGGTGATCTCGAACACGCCCGGTGCCGGTCCTGCCCCGAATAGCCGGTCTTGATCCGGATCGTCAGCGTGGTAGGTCGTGCGTGCCGTGAGCGAGGATAGTCCGTCGTTGACCGGGTTCCAGGATTGGCCGGCGTCCGACGAACGGTAGAACCCCCCCGTCGACGTCGCCGCGTACAGCAGCCGGTCCCGGCGAGCCACCTCGATGGAGCGAACGGACAGATCATCCAGCCCTTGATTGAGGGCCGTCCAGTGAACACCGAAATCCAGGCTTTTGAAAACACCCCCTCCAAAGGTCGCAACGAACAGAGTCTCGACATCCTCCTTCGACAGATCGATGTCACGAATGCTCAACTCAGCCAGATCAAATCCCACAAGATTCCAGCTCAAACCACCATCCTGGGTACGGTACAGACCGGACGCGGTTGCGGCGTAGGCCGTACCGTCAACCGGTGATGCCGTGAGATCGAAGATCAACGAGGATGAGAGCTCAACCGGGATGCGCCAATCAACGCCGGCATTCTCGCTGACGTAGATGCCGCGCCCCAGGGTGCCTGCGTACACCAACCCCTCTGGTCCGATCGCCAAGGACAGCACACCCGGCCCCACGGCGTCGACGAGGGTCCATGTTTGACCGCCATCACCGCTGGTGTAGAGACCGGCATTCAAGCCAGCGTACAGACGGTTGGCATCTTGCCCGTCGATAGCCAGGCTCAATACCGTCGAGGCGGCAAGGCCTTCGCTGATGGAGACCCACTCACCGCCGTCGATGGACCGGAAAACACCGTCTTCACCAACCGCGTACAGGGTACCCGCATCCTGCGGATGCGGTACAATGGCGTTGATGTCGGAGCCCAGACTGCCGGTGGCCGTCCAGGTATTCTGCCCCGCCGCGGCCCACCCCGCCAGCCATAGCAACACCAGCAGACACTGTCCGGCTACGCGTCTGGCCGTTCCCGGCTCGAATTTCGATTCGGTATTCATGGTCAAATCACCTAACGGAACAACACCAGCGAACGACACTGGACTCCCTGCTGTTCCGCGAGTTCATAGAAATAGACGCCACTGCCGAGCGTTCTCCCGGCGTCGTCTCTTCCGTTCCAAACTACCGTCCACACGCCGACATCCTGGAACGACTCATCGACCAGCAGGCGCACCCGCTGCCCGAGAACGTTGAAGACTTCCAGTCGGACTGGTCCGGCGACGGACATCTCGTACTCGATCTGCGTGTTGTCGCTCCCGGCAGAAGGAAACGGATTGGGATGATTGGCCAGCTTCTGGGTTGGCCGCGTGTTGGTGCTGGCGACCGCCCCTGGGCGATAAAGGCCTGATTCGCGAATGGAAGCCGTCAGCCATCCGGCAGCCTCATCCACGATCGTCGGAACTTCCTCCCACACCTGCCTCGAGGGCTCCCAACGCAGCAGGCCGCGCCCCTGACCCGACCGTTCGCCTTGGAACAGGTTGATGGTGTAGGGATCCATGACTGGCTCGCCACTGTCCAGATCGATCGCGTAGACCGGCTCACCCGCACTCTCCGGGGGGGTCTCCTCTTCTCCCAGGCGGTAGAGGATGGCCAGGCGTCTCGGTCCGGCAGCGGCATCGGGAACGTTGGCGATCGCCACGCCATCCGTGTACGGTACCGTCCCTCCTTCGTCGATCATCCACCGTAAAGCCACCGTCAATTCGCGGGTACTCACATTTCCGGCTCGGTCAGCGCCTTCGGCCAGCACTTCGAGCAACTGCAACTCCCCTGAGGGAGATATCGTCGTAGCCGCCACAAAGAGGCTGTCATCGGCGAGCGTCAAGACCTCGACCTCAGCGCCATTGATCCGCACCCCAGGCGCCTGCGGTAAGGATTCGTCCGAAGTCACGATGACCTCTATCAGATCCGCTACCACAGGATTGCGTTTGATCTCCAGGCTCAATCGAGGTGCTTGAGCATCCAACTCGATCGTAAGCTGGAGGACAGCCTCAGCCTCGTTGCCCTGAGGGTCGGTGGCCGTCAGCGTGAGCTGTCGCCCACCTTCCTGCCCTGCTGGAACCGAGAGGAACAGGCGTCGGTCCTGGATGCGGGCGTTCACTCCGGGTTCACTGCGAACCACCCAGACTATTTGATCGTCCGGCGTGTCCGTGTCAGTCACGTACAGATCCAGTGACAACGATTGCTCCGGAGCTCCCGCCAGCAGGGTGATCTGCGGCAGGCCGCTGATCTGCGGCGGCAGGCCGCCTCTGACGACCATAACCTCGAGCACGCCGATGTCGGTGTTCCCGGCTGGATCCTGGACGGCAAATTGCACCTGCTCGAGCCCGACCGCGGCCTCCTGCGCCGTTATCGTGACCTCGTTCGTGGCCGGATCGACGAAGACCTCCAGGCTCGGAGGCTGCGTAAAGGTCCACCGAAGTGCGTCGTCCGGATCATCGTCGAAGACAAACTGATCCAGATCAATGCTGCGATCAGTGCCGCCTGCCTGCAGTTCTATCGTTGGCAGGTCGCGAATCTCGGGGGCCAGGCCGCGGCTTTTGACGGTGACTTTGACCGTGCCGCTGCGGGTGCGTCCAGTCTCGTCCATGGCGTCGAAGGTCAACACCTCACTGCCGACGAAATCGGCATTGGAGGGCTCGATGAATGCCCGGTGCGTCAACGGATCAATACGGACTTCAAGATGCTGTGTCGGACCGACGGACCAGGACAGCGGTGGAGGTGGATCGGGTTGAGCCACATGATCGTCAAGATCCAGGCTGGCGTCCTCCCCTTCGAAGAATTCAATGTCCGGGATGGCACTCAAGCTGAAGATCGGCGGCAGTTGAATAGTCAATATGCGGGTTACCGAGGAGCCACCATCCGTGTCAACGGCGGAAACTCGCACGGACGTACTGGGAAGGGGTCGTCCGCTCTCCTCCACGCGACGTACCGTAATTTCGTGAGTCACCGGATCGACATCGACGACGACGCCCGGATCATGATCCGTCACCATGAAGACCTCTGAATCGAAGTCGTCCGCGTCAAAGACGAACTCATCCAGATCGACGCGTACCTCGGCGGCCAGGCTGTCCAGGGTGACGTCGGGCAACGGTGCCATCTGCGGCTCTTGCCCTGGGACGGAGACGATCACTGGAACGGCAGCCGTATCTGCAAGATCCTTGGTGTTGCGGGCGATCAGCGAGATGGACCCTATTCCAGATCCGCCCTGAGCAAAATCAGCGCCGGCACTGACCATCAGCGTTCTATCTTCGTCAATATTGATGACGAGTCCCGGACTCGACGTGAACACCTCCCACTGAATCTGGCTGTCAACATCATCGAGGTCGATGACGAGAGGATCCAACGCGACTTCAGTCGGAGTTGATGATTCGTCCTCCCCGACCACACCGATCTTGCCCGGTAGCGATATCAGGGGTGGAAGGTCTTGACCCTCACCCGCCACCTGCACGGGCAGCGTCGCCGTGTCGGTGAGCCCTGCCTGGTCTGTCGCCACCAACACGACGACCGACTCCCCCGAGAACGAGGCGTCCGCGTCAACCCGCAAAACATTATCTGAGCCGATGGTATCCAGCAACTCGTCGGGCGCTACGCTAGCCCAGATCAGATTGCTCACGGGCTGATCATCTCGCGCGAATGGGTTCAGACTCAAGGTGGTGAATGTGCCGGCGCGCAGCTGCACCTGTGGCAGACTGAGAATCTCCGGTGCAACCTGCTCATTCGGCCCCAGAACTACCGCAACCTGTCGAGTCTGGGCAGTGGCACCCGAGGTGTCGGTGACCGTCAAGCGAATGACGCTGCGACCCGCTTCGTCCCCACTGACTATAAGCGCTGTGCCGTCTGGTGATATCCGCGCTGTGGCCGACCCCTCGACTTCAGGCGTGATCTCCAAGTCGGTTAGCTCATCATCCCGGTCGCTGATCAGATCAGACAACGGGATGGCCACCCCGGATGAACCGCTGGGCGGGTAGACTGGCTCGAGGCGACCAGCCACCGGTGGATCGTTTACGGGCGCTACGGAAACGACGGTAGTGCCCACGTCATCAAGTGCATCCCCATCGGCGACCCGAAAGACCACCTCTTCATTGCCGTACCAGTCGGGCGCGGCCGTAAAGGTCGCCACTCTGGTCTCCGGGTTGATCGACACCATGACATTTCCGGAAGTCGTGGCCGTCCAGGACAGGTCCGCGTTCAGGTCGTCGGCATCGGCGACGAATCCATCGAGGTCCCGCGTGGTCGAGCCGTCTTCGGCAAAGCGGACGGTGTCACGCATGGCTTCACCGATCTGCGGACGCGCGTTGACGACGATGTCGATGGTGTCGGCGGCTGTCAGCCCCTCACCGGTCTCGAAGGCGGTAAAGATCATGCGACGACTGGCATTGCGATTGGGACCTGAACCAAAGCCGCCTATCTGAGGGGTGATCGTGACCTGCGTGGACTCTTCGTCGATCGACGTCGGCAATTCACTCAGTCGGGTGGCCGACCAGAGGATGCGTCCTCCCTCCTGGTCGACGAAATCATTCAGGATGAATACGGAAGAGGCCTCACCTTCTACGAGCACTTGATCCGGAAGCGACTTGACGCGGAATCCGGTTACTCGGAATGACAGGGTTCCTGGTTGGTCGAAGCGCCTCTCCGTTCCTGGGGTCGCGGCGGTGACATAGTGGGAAAACCGATCGTGACCACGCTCCTCCACGACGATCTGGGAGAGATCACCCAACGGCCGGCGCAGAACCTCGAGGCGAAATCTAGCTGCCACACCACTGCCGGTGGCGACCTCTCGCGAGACCCCGGAGGCTTCGGCGTAAGCGATGAAGGACTCGGTGTCCCCCTCCACTTCCTCGAGGCGATTCAACAAGGGAACGCCGTTGAGGTACCCACCAGGCTCGAAGGGCTGCAAGGTCTCTTGATCGCTGGCTTCCACTGCCGGCATCAGGGCAAATACTTCGTTGTCGTAGGAAATGAAGAGGGAAAACCCGGTGATCTCTTCCTCGCTACCTGCTTCGATCACGACGTCCACGACGAGTTCATCTCCAAGCTCAATATCGTGGGTGAGATCGGCCCCGGGTGGCAATCCCTGGACACGCAGATCAATCTGTGCGGCATCCACCAACGCCGGGGAGAAGGACAACAAGGCGATCACGGCCGTGAGGATCAATCCTCTTGCGCTTGCAGGCGCCATGTCAGTGCGTAAACCCATCATCGACTCCCCCCTTCCCTCACCTTAGCAGCAGCATGCGCCGCACCAGGGTGCGGCTGCCGGCATCATCACTGACGATATGCAGACGATAGAAATAGACGCCGCTGCCGGCGGTCAAACCGTCCCTGTCATGTCCATCCCAGTGCACGGTGTGCGGCCCGGGCGCGAACGCTCCGTCGACGAGCTGGGCAACCAACTGTCCCACCGAGTTATACACTTCGAGTTGCACGTGCGGCTCGGATGCCACCCTCCCCACCATCGCCGGAACAGTGAAGCCAATGGTCGTTTCCGGGTTGAACGGGTTTGGAAAGTTCTGACTCAGCCCGAAGTGGAGGGGTTGGGGCTCAGTCTGCCCGGCTGGCGTCGAAACCACTTCAGCAACGATTTCTCGGTGGGAGCGATCCAGTAAGAGCGCACCGGCAAGTGTCGGTGGACTCGGCTCGGCCTGTAGAGCCTGCAGTCGCCAGCTCATCAGTGGAACATCCGTTGACAGATGTCCGTCCATGAGTACGGCTGCTACCTTGTGACCATTGGCATTGTGCCTGTGCACCGCCATGGAGCCCCTGGCTCCAGGCACCACCTCCAGGATCTTCCAGGCACCAGGTAAGAATGCCAGATCGAACTGACAGGCAGCCACGGCGGATATTCGATCCCCCCACAGCTCCACAAAAGCGTTGTCATCCGTGCCCGATCTGTATTCGACTCGCAGCAGCGCATGAGGCGATGATTCGGATTGGGGCGCCACCTTGTAAACCGGTCGAGGTCCTCGGCGCAGGAAGTTTGCTCCGACCAGAGCCAGATCTCTAACGTTGATGAAACCATCCCCGGTGATGTCGGCTCTCGCGCTGTCTCCCACACTGGCTGCCGTGCGATCGAACAAGGCGGCGGTGAAATCCCAGTCGGCCAGTGTAACCTCGTTGTCTGGAAGACTTCGACCGCTCAAGTCAGTGTAGCCGGCCACATCACCACCCAGCATCAGTGAATCGTCGGCAACGACAGCCCCGGTTGGCGTCACCGGACGGATGTCCTCGACAACCTGTGCCGGCAGCAGATCCAAACCTGAATGCCAGGCATCCAGGTAACCGTCCATGTGGGCGTAGATGTCCAGGCGACCGGTCGGCACCTCCATGAGCTCGAAGACTCCGTCGGCGGCAATCTGGACCTGCACTCCACTCTTGACGGGGTCGATGTCGTTCGCGGCGCTGAAGACGTCGTCATCGAGTTTCTCGTAACTAGCCCACGGGCGCAGGGAGAAGTCGACGGAGTCGATCAAGCTGTCTCGTCCTTCAAGCCGCAGCGTGCCCCGAACCAGTGCCCGACCGGAGACGATGCGAGCTGTCGCCAGGCTTGATTCACTGCCTGAGGAAACGGTGACTCCATCACGATCGAGCCTCGACAGGCGATCCATGAGCGGATCGCTTACCAGTTCGACATCGGCGTCACCCTCATTATCCAGAGCGACCAACTCGAAGGAGGCTATTGACGTAACACCATCCAACCCGGCGATTCGCGCCGAAGTCGCCTCGAAGTACTCGAAGGCGAGAAAGAGCTCCCCCTCATTTCCATTGGTGAGGGTGTTCATTACCATGTTCGAAGCGCTGAATCCAGGCGACACGGCGAAGGGCTGAATCCCTTCTGTCTCCGAATCCAAGTCGGCGACCGACAAATGGGTGCCATCTATCTCGAGATGGACGACGACGAGATCGACTGACTCATCGGCGTCATCAATCCGGACGTTCACGAGTTGTGGTGTGTTGGTCCCGAGTGTGAAGTGTTGGGGTGCCAGGTTGAACACCGCCTCCTGGTTGCCCCCTTCCCCCGCTTCGACAATTTCTATGATCCCGGCGCAACGCCATGCCGGTGAATCGGTAAACGTCTGCGATTCGGTAATGGCGACGTACACCTGATAGGATCCGGGCGGCAGCGGTACGTCCGCACTGACACCGAGTTGTAGCTTATCCGGTTCGACGTCGAAGAAGTCCGTGTCGCTGTCCTCGTCCAGATCGAATTCGACATCGACCTCGGGACTTGCCCGTCCATCACTCGAATTGGCCACGTAGGCGGACGGTGCGGACGTGACGGTACCGTAGTCGGAAAATTCGCCGTGATCCTCTTGGGTGAGAATGATCCTTATCCAGGCCTGGGTGTCGAGATCGGTATCCTGCCAACTCACTCGCCCACTCCGCCCGATCGCGACGTCCATGTCGGAGACCGGTTGCAGAGGACGCACGGTCGGAGGATGTTCAAAAACGATGCGGGAGGCCGCGTCATTGAGACGACCACCATTCATCTGCACCAGGCGCTCATCATCACCATCGGAGATGATGCCATAGATGTAGTAGGTGCGATCGGCTTCCGGTACAGCGGTGTCGGTCAAATTCGCCAGATCCCAGACGAACTGGTTATCCTCCCGCTGATCTGGATCTTCGTTCAGGCCGGCGACGATCAAATGGGTGTTGACGCCAACGTCTGCCAGCAGTGCTTCTGCTCCACCCGGTACCCAAAAGGTTTCCTCTTCAACATTCTCGGCTGGTGGGGCCAAACCGGCGCCATGATTGCTGTAATACAGTGCGATCTCGGCGTCGCCGTCGAAATCGTCATCCCCATCGCTGCCTCCTCGACCCCATGTAAAGGTGATGAAGGACTGTGGACGAGTGCCGCCGGTGATGATGGCATTGGCACCGCTCAGCACCGCATCATCGAGGGCATCCAGCCTCAAGGATGGAGCGTGTCTGACATGGACCTGGCCATCACTGCGCTTGAGCCCAATCTCGGAGCCCCCCACGGCCATGGTGTAGATCCAGTAATCTCCAGCTGCCACTGGCGTCGGTTCCAAGATGTGCCACGATAGACTGCCCTCTGTTTCGACCAGGGCCTCTTCAGTGATGGCTGTGGCTCCGGCCAATTGCGCCTGGCCTTCAGCCACTACACTGGCATCACTGCTCGTCAGGTCGGCCTGTTCACTGTAGAATAGATGGACGGAAACCTCGTCGTCGTGATCCAACGCGGCGTAGGACAGCGTGACCTCCTGTGCCGAGTTACCGTTCGGATCGCCGCTGAGGTCGTACAGATCGCCGGTGTCGAGAGTCAGATCGAGGCTCGGTTCAGCCAACAGCACTTGAGGTTGATGACGCACGCTGATGGCTCGACTGCGAGCCAGAGGGATACTACCAGTAACGTTGCTGGTCACGTAGAGGTAGTAGGTGCCAGCATCCAGTACCTGGGTCAAGAATTGAACCGTTGCGCCGGCGTCTCCCTCCGTCAAGCGGTACACCTCGCCAGTCGAGGCCCGAGCAGGCGTGGCCACACTCGAGTCGACTGCTTTAAGCGAGCCATCATTCGAGAAGTGGAAGGAGTATTCTGTATCGTCGGAGTCATCTCCGTTGCCAAACCCCAGTAGATCACTGGAGTTCAAGCCGCCGCCATCGAAAACCAGATCCGGCAGGACCGCCAGGACTTCACCGGCATCGTCGGGAAAGAGGGTCCCTAGGGTCGACGTGGTGGTATCGGAGCCGGTGGCCGCAAACAGGGGGGCAAACTTGGCGATATCCATCGAGCCAAGAAGAGCGAACTCGTCGTTCGAGAGCACGGTCAAAAACGGACCCTCGATCAGATCGCGCTCACGTGGATCGCCAAATTCTATCGCCCCGTAACGCAGGATCGAGCCCGGCAGCGGAGTGAAAATAAGAATCGGAATCTGGACGTACAGACGGCCACCGAAGGCGGCCTCCGCAATGCTGCCGATGACGACACGCCCGCTTGCGGATTCACTGGACACGAAGAATCCTGGAGTTTCCGCGCCCGCCGGTTGGTACATCAAACGGATGTCATCCTGAACCGAACCGTCACCGTTGACGTCGTAGATCAGCAGCGTGAGCGGCATGTTGATCGTCACCGTGGAGTCGCTGGCCACGTCCGCCTGGTCGAAGGTGATCACCAACTGCTGCCAGTATGGCACTGCCGAGAAGGAGGGCACCTGGCCCAGCTCGGAGGGTGAAACCTGGACGGATTGGGCCCCACACATACCCGCGAGTGCTAGGACGACAACCGTGATGGTGACTAGACGCAGCATTCAGCCAACGGATTCTTCCCAGATAATGTCACACACATTCCCTACCGTTACACTATCAGACGCTCTCGAGTGGAAATATATTCCCACTCGAGAGCCGTAAATTGTCACAACTCACTGTCAGCATCCCTGTACCGGTCTGCTCGCCACGCGGATTTTCGCTCAGGGCGGCACACTCTCTGGCACAGAGAGCAAACCTCGTTCCACCTCGTCCGTGCCCTGGAATCCGGAATTTCCCGCGCCTGACCTTGAATCACTGAGTTAATTCTCAGGTTTTCCGGTTTGCCAACGATAAATGAGGTAGTAGTCGTTGCTATTCCTAGTACTTATCGCACGTTTGCTCGGATTCCTTTAATGTTTGGGGCTTTTAAGTCGATGATGGTTCCCGCAGGCCTTCGAAAGTCACCATGGCGATCCTCCGTAGGAGTGCTGCTGCTGATCGCCGCCGCCACGGTTGGGAGCTATAGCGTAGTCCTGTCCCAGACCATGACGACCAACGTCGGCACCGGCTCCCAGGGCAGCAGTGTGGGCGCGACCGGGATCACGACCAGCCTCGACCTCCCCGGAGCCGTCCATGTCGATCCGTTCGGACTCTATATCGCCGATACCGGGAACAACCGCATCCTCTTCATCGACGAATCCACCGGCATCCCTGCGGTCATCGCCGGCACCGGTGTTGCCGGATTCTCAGGGGATGGCGCAGCGGCATCGTTGGCGCAGCTCAACGCCCCCATAGGGGTATTCGTGACCCCGTCCGGGAACGTCTACGTAGCTGACTCGGGCAACCACCGAATTCGTTTGATTGCCAACGGCGATATCACCACGATCGCCGGCACCGGAGTAGCGGGGGCCTCAGGCGACGATGGTGCCGCAATCGAGGCGCGGCTGTCAGCACCAACGCAGCTGTTTGTGAGTGGGAACGGGGACAGCATCTTTGTCGCCGACACGGGAAATCACCGCATCCGGGTGATCACGGGCAGTTCGATCTCAACCTTCGCCGGAACCGGCGAGGCCGGCTTCTTCGGCGACGACAGCCTGGCAGTAAAGGCCCAACTCGATGGTCCCTCGGGTGTCTTCAGCGACTCGACTTCAGGCCGGTTGTACATAACAGATACCAACAATCATCGCATTCGCTACGTTTCCTCGGACGGCAAAATGCACACCCTCGCCGGCAGCTCCCTGCCAAATTTCGGTGGTGATGGCGGTGCCCCCGCGGACGCCGGACTCGCCTTCCCCAGGGGCCTGTTCGTGGATGCAGAAGGCAACCTGTATATCGCCGATACCTTCAATCAACGCGTCCGCCGGGTGAACGCGCGCGGCAACGTGACGACCATTGCCGGCGACGGCATCTTCGACTACGCCGGCGACGGTGGTCCCGCCAATCATGCCCAGGTACGCAGCCCGGTCGATGTCACCGTCGACTCACTCGGCCAGATTCTCATAGCGGACCGGGACAACCACCGCATTCGCCTGATCGATCCTGACAATTCCGCCGTGCAGGGAGGCATCGGCGCCCCTCAGCGAGAGACGCAGCTGTTCAGCATCGCTTTCACCGGCGATGGAACCACCAGCGTCGACTCGTTGGCATTGACTCTTTTCGGCTTTCCCGATGACCTTGACGTGGCTGGGAACTTCGTGGAGTTCCGTTTGTTCGAGAGCACGGATGCCACCCTGGATACCTCAGGGGTCCCTGACGAGTTGGTGGGCAGCATCGGCAGCTCGGATGTGATGCTTGGCATCCCTTTCACGATCGGATTGGAGTCGCCTAGTACTCCCGCTTCAGGGGTCGAGCGGCACTATCTGGTCTCCGCGCTGGTGGAAACGACGGCGACGGAGCATGACTCGATTTGGGTATCATTTGCCACCGGTGATTTGCTGACCTCCACGGGCGGCAGAGGAATGGTAAGGGCCAATTCCGATACTATGGGAGTGCTCGAGATCGACGTTGTCGCCACCCATCTGGCCTTCACCACGCAGCCGGCAGGATCCATCAGCGGCATCGCGTTGGACGTTCCGCCAGTCGTCGAAGCCCGAGATGATCTGGATTTCCTCGACACGGACTTCGACGACGCCATCACACTGACGACGAACGCCCCAGGGACCCTCCAGTTCAACACGGCGACGGCCGTGAACGCGGTCGCCACCTTCCCCAATCTGACCTACTTCCCGACCGTAGATGAGGAGTCGTTTTCCCTTACGGCTGACGACGAAACCATTGGCGACGAGGGTGATCTTGGGACGGTGTCTTCGGACCTGATCACTTCAAGCTCCGTGAACGACCCGCCGGTCGTCGCCATAACGCCGTTCACGATGTTCGAGGATGGAACATCCATCAGGCCACTGAGTGCATTCGTCACCGATGTCGACGATACAGAATTGACCATCGAGGTAACCAGTGACCGCCTGCAGATCGCCTTCGATGGCGAACAGATTACCCTGGTACCGGACGCTGACTTTTCCGGCAACGCCAGTCTCACCATCAGCGCCGAGGACGCCTTCGGTGCTCAGAGCCAGGACACGGCCACCATTGAGGTTATCGCGGTCAATGATTCACCCGTGCTTACGTTGCCGCAATCGCTGACAATCTCTGAGGACGACAGCCTCGAACTGGACCTGCATGCCCTGGTCGAGGACTCGGACGATGACGTCGGCGACCTGGAATTCGTCATTTCACCGTCGGCCGACCTGATCAGTGACTTCAACCAGGAAACGGGAGTTTTACGGCTTTGGACTGCACCGGACAGCTCAGGATCGTTTACCGTCATCATCGCCGTCAACGACGATCTCTCCAGTGTCGCAGATACCATTGACGTGCTGATCCTGGACATAGATGATCCGCCTCAAATTGTCGACCTAACGCGATTGTTCCTGGAGGCCGGTTCACCCACACAGTTGGATCTGGACACCCTGGTAACGGATGACGAAGACGTCGGCCAGATCAGCTGGAACGTATTGGCGGGCAGTGGGTTGTCCGTCATCGTGAATGCCCAGGAACGCACCCTCACCATCAACCCCATCCCGGGATTCGTGGGCGCCTCCTCCCTGGCCTTTACCGCCACGGACGCGCAAGACGGAGCCGACTCAGAGAATGTCGAGGTACTCGTTCTGGCCCCCGGCGAGGAGCCTCCGGGACCCGAGCTCCCGGCTGACTTTGACAGCAGCGGCCGGGTCGACCTCGAGGACTTCTTCCTGTTCGCGGATGCCTTCGGAACTACGGACGAGAATCTTGGGTGGGACCCCGACTTCGACCTTGATGCCAGCCTGATCGTCGACTTCGACGACTTCTTCCTGTTCGCGGATGCCTTTGGATCTACGGCAGATTAGTGCCCTGTCATGGAAGTAGGCTTGTGAAATGAGGGCGCAGCAGGTCGGGATGAATCGGCGGCCGAATACAAGAATACTTTCGTGACAGGGCACTAAAAGCGGTGCGTGAGCCCCAACAGGAGCGGTGGCGATGACGACGACGTGGTTGCAGCTGTGGCGTGAGCCGCATTCATGGCTTGCACTTCATCGGCGAGATGAACCAGTGAAGCGATCTTGAACCAGGTGGCAATGGGCACCCATCCCGCAACACCGGATTCACCGGTGGTGAAGGCGGTAGCCACGGCCAGGGCCGAGAAACCGAGCATGGCCAAGCCCTGGCGGGACTCGCCGACATAGAAATACCCACCGCCCGGTACCACCAACTCCAGACCCAACGCCCTGACCATCGAACGGCTTGATCGATAAGGTGCCCGTCGCATCGGGATCCTGTGCTCACCGAGCTCACGGAGCGACCGGAACTCAGAGATCGCGTAGGTCGCGGGGCGCTCTTGGAGCGCCCCTATCACTTCGCGCACGTCCACGGTGTCGCCTTTTATGGATACCACTCTGATCGGACGTACCCCACCCTGTTTCATCACGGCTTCCCCCCACAGATCGTCGCGGTCGAGTCTGATGAGGGTGTCGACGACGCGTTGATCAGCGGCTTCGTTTTCGGCCCAGGAGCTTGGGATTGATCCGATGGCGACTGAGAATACGAGTGCGATTGTGATGCGGCGTGAAGACATGGTATCCAATTTGATTTTGGGTTGAGCACCGAAAGGGCAACGCTGTGCACGCTCGCGGGACGTTCTACGCTGTGTCATGGAACACAGCCTAGGTTACTGATAACGGGAGCATTGTCAAGCATTGTCAAGATCAGGCTCCGCAGCGACTATCTCCTCAAGCAATCGATTACGGAGCCGATAATACAGGGTGGAATGATGAGCCTTGCTCTGTCGTTCCGCCGGACAGGGACGTCTCGCTAATCCCCACAAGGATGTGGGGTTTTTTTTTGCCTACCTGTGAATGGCCCACCATATTCCAACCTCATGAGACCCGAATTGACGCTCGCCATGGAAGCCGCTCGTGAGGCAGGCTCCCAGCTACTCAGGTTCTATGAGTCCGCCTACGAAGTCGAAAACAAGAAATCCATCAAGGAAGGCAAAGAATCCCAGGGTGGACAGCCTGCCTTGCGCGACCTCGAGTACGACCCGCTCACCAGTGCTGATCTGGCTGCCAACCAGTGTCTTGAGGAGATGTTGCGCCGTCCGCACCCGGACTATGGTTGGCTTTCGGAGGAGACCGTCGATTCACCCGAGCGACTCGACAGGGACGCTGTTTGGATCGTGGACCCGCTGGATGGCACCAAGGAATTCGTCTCTCACATTGGAGAATTTGCTGTTTCCATCGCCCTGGTGGAATCCGGCCGCCCTACCGTGGCTGCCATGTTCAATCCGGTCACCGACGAGCTGTTCAGCGCCGTCAGCGGCGGCGGCACCTTCCTCAATGGCAAGCGCGTCTTTTGCACGGACTGTCAACGCCTGGATACCGCCTCGCTGACTGTCAGCCGCAGTGAAGCAGCGCGGGGAGAGGTGGATCCCCTGCGCCCCCACCTGCACGAAGTTCGCGAAGTCGGCAGCGTCGCCTACAAACTGGCCGTGATCAGCGCTGGCTTGTGCGACGTCAATGTCAGTGTGCAGCCTAAGAACGAATGGGATGTATGTGCCGGCGACTTGCTTGTGTGTGAAGCGGGCGGACACATGGTCGATCTGGACGGTCGTGAGCGCCTGTACAACCAGTCAGATCCCCTGATCCGCGGAGGACTGGTGGCTGGCAACCCCACGCTCTCGGATGCGTTACTCAACCTGATCTCCGACCTCTACTAATGTCCGCGCCAGCGCCCACGAATACGGAGGTCGCCAGCTTTCTCCATCGCCTCAGCGAGCTCATGCAGCTCAACGGCGACAATGCATTCCGCATCAGAGCCCTGGCCAATGGCGCCCGCATGATCGAGGAGGTGGAGGATGTCGATGTCGTCGAACTGTCGCGACAGGAGACCCTGACGGAGATCGAGGGCGTAGGCAAAGGCATCGCCGAACTGGTGGCGGAGTTCATCGACAGTGGCACCACCACGACCTACGAAGAGCTGAAACAGGTCGTGCCCGAAGGCCTGCTGGATCTGCTGCGCCTGCCGGGGCTGGGCCACAAGAAAGTCATGGCCATACACCAGGCCCTCCAAATCACCTCCGTCGCGGAACTCGAGGATGCTTGCGGCAGCGGCGCGCTGGATGCCCTGCCCGGCTTCGGCGGAAAAACCAGCCAACGCCTGCTCGAATCCATTGCCCGTTCCCGGCGCCCTTGACACGGACGCCCATCGTCTGAGCGACCTGGACAACCTCCGGCTGGGCGTCGGCATCGCGCGCAAGGGCTGGTTGCGTCCAGAAGACGTCATCAAACACCCTCGATCGAGTCCAACTACAGGAATTCTTCCAACGGTAGCGCCCCCGGCGCGACCGTTCGTCGACGATCAGCGACGCAGCCAGCCCGGCAATTCGACGCTTTCGGACAACTCCCAGGCACTCACAAGCAACGACGCCGTGAATTGGGCGGCCGCCTCGGAGCGCTCAGTGGCGAACGACTTCGCATGGTCTCCCGAAGCTGTTCGCATCTCCTGCTCATGGTCGTATATCACGTCGACGAGCGCATGAGATCGACGCAATTCTTCCTGAACGGCAGCTCGGATGTCATCGAAGGAGGTCGGGGAAACATTGGTCGCGATCGCGGAATCGCTCAAGCCCAAACGCTCGATGAGTGAATCCACACTCTCGTGGATACCCGTATGCGGCACCTTGCCGTGTGCATCCGCGCGGCCGTCGAAGTGGACGGTGACGTGCAGCGGTTGACACAAATCCTGGGCGTAGTGTGCGAGGATTCCTGAATACACCAGGCACTTGGCCTTGATGGCCTCGTTCGCCGGCCAACGACGATGCTCAGCAAAGGCAATCGTCAGGCGTTGCGTCCACTCTGTGGTGGCGTACGGCGCGTACCCAACCTTGGATGGCTCAACCCCCAGACTATCGCACAAGGAGAGCAACTGGTTTCGATGGGACGGCACCGTATGACCGTCGAGTAACTCGATATCGAAATAATGCTCAGGCAACTCCGCGGCCGAGATCTCGGGCACCTGATTGTTCTTGAAGAGGTCTGGATCGCACACGTAGTGGCCGGCTTCAGCGGCACCGGCACGAAAGAAGGCGGGCACGCCTTCGGGGAGCGCGACAAAGGACGCCTGGGTAAGCACCGTGTGGCCGTCGCACCACCAGGCCGTCAGTGATGCGGGTCCCAACAGCACTATGAGCACGCCAACGGCGAGTGCCTTCACTCTCATGACCATACCTCAATGGTTGTGTTGATGACGAGAACGGGGAGGCAGTCAGACATAGTGGCGGGGCATCGACCCGTCAAGGGATTGGCCATCAAATACGAAGGCCACCGTTCACGCAATTGGTGGACGATGGCCGATGGAGCGCGTAACGCCGGGTAGGGAAGGAGAGATCAGAAAGGCAAGCCGTCCTCGCCCACTTCCAGAGCCTCCGTCCTTCCATCGTGTTGCCGCAGGCGCCTACCCTCTGCCCGGGCGTACATCATATCCAGATCTGCCGGGCCTCCAGCCGCATCGAGCAGCTTCACATCACTGACGACGACTTCGGTGATGTAACGCCTTTTTCCCGATGCCCTGGTTCCCGATGAATCGTTCCAGCTGCTGGTCTGCAGCCTGCCCTCTATGTGGACACGACTGCCCTTCTTGAAGTACTGGCTGGCGATTTCGGCCAGACGACGCCAGAACACGAGCTTGTGCCATTCCGTTCTGGATTGGGTATTGCCTTCATTGTCTGTCCAGCGATCATCCGTGGCCAGCCTCGCCGTGGTCACCTGTGTCCCACTCGGCGTGAACCGGGTTTCTGCATCTGCCCCCAGATTGCCGACCAGAATTACCTTGTTGATACTACTGTTTCGCGGCATCATCAGTCCCCACTCTTAACTCTCAGTTCATGCTCAAGGTTCGGGTGCGCTGTCGTCGAGCCTTCGGCGTCTCAATCCCGAATCGCCGGCATAATCGCCCGAAGCTGCCTGGTGCTATGCCCAGTGCCTGACCAGCATCTCGATTGCTGGCATAGATTCTCGCCGCTCTCTCTACCCGATTCTTGTCAAACTTCTCCATCATCTCACCCTCCTGCATTCGTGGTCGTTATTACTGCACAAAAGTATACTATACAAGTGTGCACTTGTCAAGCTCCGACCACACAATTCCCCTCACCCACCAGTCCATTTTGTCCGATACACCACGAAGCGATCACCCGCAGCAATCGATCGAACCCCCAGTTCGATCTCGTACATTGACTCAAAGAGGTCCTTTCGCCGCACGAGTTCGGGGTACCAGGTGGGCATCACCACCAGGTAATCCGGCCTCTCTCGCTCAAGAAATTCCAGCACCCCGATATCGGCCATCCGTCCCGGTCGAAGATGCGGCAGAATTTCAGGAGTAATCAAGCCAGACGTATCCACCACACGGCGGCCCGAAAAATAGCCGATGGCACCGATGTCGTGGGTGGCGATAACCGCGTCCTCACCCGTGTTCCGCGCCAGCCAATGCCCCATGGCCACGTGCATATGCTCAATGTTAGCCACGTTGGCGGCATAAGTGCGGGCGTACTGCAACTGCGATCCCATCATATTGATCGCCAGTATCCCCCACAGCAATGCTGGACCCCAGGTGACAGTACGACGCACCCTGGGAAAATCGCCCAGTTTGGCAAACTGAAGAATCGCCTGGCGCATGCCGACAACACCAACCAGTATGAAAAGGGGAAACAGAAATCCGACGTACCGCCCGTGCTGGAATAGCGGTCCGTGAAATGGCGCCAGCAGGCCGCGAATCACCGGATAGCCCACCAGAATCAGCAACAAAAAAGCGGACTGACCGACAGGCTTTGACTTTCCCCCCCCAGAGCTTTCAGAAATCAGGTGAAGCAGGCCGATTGGAACGAAACAGGCCAACACCAGGTTCTCTGATGCGGCCAGCTGAGCCAATTCTTGTAATTGCTGTAAGGGATAGTACCCCAACGTTTTAAGAACCTGTATGTAATTGCCATCATTCAGTGCTCCCGGCAACCCGAAATCGCCGACCTTGGCGTAATACGTGTTCGGCAATAGGCGGCCGATGGTAGCCAGGTTGAAGGCGACAGCCGGGGCCAGGATGCCGGTGAACAACAGCAGGTGCCTGCGATAATCGCGCCAAACAGATATCAGCGATGCCCGGCGCCAGCGGTCCAGCAACGCCAACGGCAACAGCACCAAACAGTCGGGGCGAGCCAGCGAAGCACAGGCAAACAACGCCGTCGACCCCAATGATGGACTGCTCCCGAATGATCGGATGTGCAGCCAGATGCCTGCCGTCGCCAATAGTGTATAAAGAGGGATCTCCATGCCCGAGAGTCCGCCCCAAATCATCCTCGGACTCAATGCCAGCGCCATGCCTGCTCCCGCTGCCCAGATTGGCGACAGTCCAAGGCTGCGACCAGCAACTGCCGTCACCAACCCGGCACCCCACAACAGGGCCACCGCGCTGAGCTTTACGGCCAGTATGGTGTCCCATGGCAGCAGATGCAGAGCCGCCAGCAACAACGTCCACAGCGGCGCGGACGAAGCCGACACCGGTTCTCCGGTGTTGAAATACATGCCGTGACCCAGGCTTAGATTGCGGGCCATCTGCAGGTGAATCCAGGAGTCGTCCAGCGGAAAGCCGATGTGACCGACCAGGGCGTACTCATTCCAAACAAAGAGCGTGATCACGGCGATCATGCCCCCGGCTATCGACAGTCCAGTGTACATCCAGCGTCTTCCCTCACTCATTCCGATACCCCCCTCCGGTCTCGGCCGGCACGGCAATCAACATCTGGGCAGCCTGATCTCGAGCCACAAGCAGAAGGTCCTCGTCCGCCGGTCCCGCCACGAGAAAATCCGGCATGCCGGACTGCCGCGTCCCGTGCAGTTCACCCGGACCGCGCAACTCGAGATCCTGCTGTGCGATCTCGAAGCCGTCGGAAGTCTCGCAGAGTACCCGAAGTCGCTGCGCGGCAAGGTCGTCTTGGTGATGATGGTCGGCGATCAGGATGCAGTATGCCTGGACGTCTACCGTACCCCGTCCGACGCGACCGCGCAGCTGGTGTAACTGAGCCAGTCCAAAACGGTCGGCATTCTCGACCACCATGATCGTGGCCCCGGGGACATCCAGCCCAACCTCCACGACACTGGTACAGACTAGAGCCTGGCATTCTCCGCGGCTGAAGGCTTCCATGGCCTCCGACTTTTCCACCGATGGCATGCGCCCGTGCAGGATCCTGAGATCGAACTCGGCCAGCGGTCCCGCGCTCAAAGCCTCGAATGCAGCGCTGGCAGAGGTGAGGAGCAGACCAGCGTTTTCCGACTCGTCGATCATGGGATAGACGAAGTAGGCCTGACGTCCCTGTTTCAACTCGCGCGCCACAAACTCCAATATCTGGGGACGCTGAGCGGAACCACGCACCACAGTACGCACCGGGCACCGCCCACTGGGCAACTCATCCAAGGTCGAAATGTCCAGATCGCCGTACAGGGTCAGGGCCAGCGACCGAGGTATCGGCGTCGCCGTCATCACCAGCACGTCAGCGTCAGAGCCCTTCAAGCCCAGCGCATCACGCTGCGTTACGCCAAAGCGGTGTTGCTCGTCAACGATAATCAAACCAAGGCGCTCAAAGTGCACATCACTCTGGAACAGCGCGTGGGTGCCGACGACGACGCGAGCACTGCCCGACTGCACTGCCGCCAACAGCTGCCGGCGGGCTCTACTCCCCTGGCCGCCAAGAAGAAGGACAGTCGAGATCTCCTCGAATGAAGGAATGTCTTGTATGGTGGCGAAGTGTTGCTCTGCCAGCACTTCTGTCGGAACCATCAGGGCGACCTGGCAATCATTCTCCACAGCAGCCATTGCCGCGCACAGAGCTACTACCGTTTTGCCCGAGCCGACCTCCCCATGCAACAGCCGTCGCATCGGACTTGGGGCGGCCATGTCGTCGAGGATCTCCGCCTTGACCCGCTCCTGTGCGAGAGTAAGGGAAAAAGGCATCGAGGCGACGAACCGCGCCACCAGCGACCTGGCTTTGTGCTGTATGCCCCGCCCCCGCAGACGAGCTTGCCTGCGACGCGCCAACTCCAACTGCATGCCCAGGAGCTCGTCGAACGCCAAGCGGCGACGCCCCAGCTCTGCCTCTTCAAGCGATGCCGGTGCGTGAACGGCCTGCAGGCTCGGACCCAGGCCCGGCAGACCGATGCTTTCGCACACCTCAGAGGGCAGTGGATCTTGGATGTCCGGACCGAAGCGATCCAGTGCAGCGCGTACCAGGGAGCGCCAGCGGCGGCTCGTCAGGCCGGCGGACTTGAGTTCCTCACCCGAGCCATACACGGGAACGATGGTTCCGGTATGAATGGTGCCTGCACTCGATCCATCCTCCCCCCCATTGCGCGCGCGTCCTTCGCCAACAGGCTCGATCTCCGGATGAACGATCTGCAGACGAGATCCGTACCTCTCGATCTTGCCACTAACGGCGACGGTGTCACCGTCATTCATGCTCTGATAGTGTCCGTGAAACCAGACACAGTCCAACTCACCTGAGTGATCCCCCACACGTGCCCGCGTCGGGGCTCGATTGCGGCTGGAACCCCGGCGCCCACCCGACTGCTGCCCCGAATCCAGCACCGAGACGACGAGAGTGACTTCCTCTCCGAGCGGGGCCTCCCAAATCGGCAGGACGCGGCTGCGATCGATGTACCTGCGAGGTAACCGCAGCAGGAACTGGCCGACGGTTTGGATGCCACACTGACCCAGCGTGGCCGCTCGGCGCGGCCCCACACCCTCGAGTTCGACGATCGATACCGGCAACAACCAGGCCCAATAATGTTGTCCACCACTCCACTCGGGTCCCATCACCCCAGATGCCATCCCCGTATTCCCAGTTCATCGAGTCTGCGGCGAAGATCCTGTTCCCGTGGTGTGTGGTTGCTTTGTCCCATTGATGTTGCCAATTCGAGTCACCTCCATCAGCCAACTTTCCTCCCCTCGCCTAACAAAACCAAGGGGCACAAAGTTTGCCAGTGTATCAAATCACGCCCGCCTTCCTGATATAGTAGTATTTGATATAAATTACTACTAAAGAACTTGCCGGAGCGTCCGATCAATCTCATAGAGGCCAACACATAAAAAGCCAAATAATGGCCCCATTCTATAAAACCGATTGTACCGCGTGAAAGCGCCTCTTCGAGGAGACGAAACATGAAGCTTTCTCACCGACGTATCAGACCCGATCTCCCGAATGGCATTCGGATTGGCGAGCGGTTCTTGCTCTCGTTCGATGACCCGGATCTGGCTGCCGAACCTCCTATCAGGGCCGGCTTCAGGACTTCAGCAAGGATGGACTGCTTTGCGTTGACGCACCGTTGGACGTACGGCCCCCTCGGGGAACCGCCGTCACCGTTCACAGCATCCGCAGTGAGGCCGGCGACTTCAGCTTCGCCAGCGAGATTCAGGGCCGCGGGCGGCTCAAGGGGCGATTGCCCGTGCTACTGCTGCGCCCGCCTGTGGAGGTCGAAGAACGGCAGCGCCGATCTGCCTATCGCATCTCCGTCTGCCTCCGAGCTCAGATCGAGTGCATCGAATTGACTAATGATGGAGAACGACTGATCTCCAAGCCATGCGTTGCCACCAATCTCAGCGGTGGAGGCGCCCAGGTTTTTGCCCGTTATAGTCCTCGCAGCGAAGACCTGCGACTGGCTCTGACCGTGCCGAATAGCTTCATCGAAGAGACGGTTCGGAGTCGGCGCGGATCGGCCAAATTGACGGAACATCGCACCCTGTCACTGGATCCGTTCCTGAAGGTTCGCCAGCGCCTTCAGGAGCGTCTGTCAGGCATCGAAGCCCAGATCGTCAGCTCCCACCTGCATCTCAACGACAGCAAGGGCGCCATCACCGCCATCTCGCTGGCCTTCTTCGAGTCACAGGAAACCTGCTATCAGCTGGTACGGCATCTCGAACGCCAGTCCATCAAGAAGGGGGTTGGTACGCCAAGCGGACTCAACGAGGATGGAGAAGGTACCGTCAGCCTGGAGTTCGTTTCCCCCCGTCAGGGCAGTGCCAGCGCGATGTCACCGGTGGCACCAGCAGCCTGATCATCCGGGCACCCGGCCGTCACCGATCCTTGACAGGGACGGCCATTGGCCCCTATCATTGGGTCTATCCTCCCCCGGATGAATTGCTGTAACTGGCTACTTCTCAAGCACCTACGAACCGTTCCGCTTCATCTCCCCTTGATCATCTACCGACGTCTCTGGAGCTACAATGGAGATGCAGCGCCGGCCATCCTTTTCGCAATTTTTAATCGGGACCGCCTCACTCGAGCGGCCATCCTTCTTCTACGCTTATTCTGGGATGTGGCTGCATCTGCTGTTGAGCGTGCCTCTCCTGGTCTTCGCATTTCAGATTCCGCTCGTGGACGCCCTGACCTCCACAGCCATCAGTTCCTTCAGCCTGGGTGCCGTAATTTACAGCATCCTGTCCCGGGAGTACGGCCTGCTCGTCAACGTGCTCCCCTATGCCATCAGCCTCGGGCGGGCCATCGATCCTGGTCTCGTCGGGTACTCTTTCCTGGTACTATCCGTCATCATCGGACTGGCCTCCGGCTACTTCCTGCTGTCGCGCGAGTACCGTCGCTTCACGCGGGAAATCTACGACGGTGATGAGAGCGGAGTCCCCTTGTGGATTACCGTGACGATCGGCTGCACCTTGATCCTGCTGTTCCTGTATGGGGTTCGGTTGCTGCAGCTGTAACCAACCCCATCGACCATCCCACCCACATCGGCCATACACGGACGCGGCAGGCACCCATGCTGCCTCAGGTTCGGCCTGGTGTTGATCAGCGGATCTTTAGCGTTGCCAACCCGCCAAGGGCCAGTATACCGGCTACAATCCAGAACCTGACGACGATCTTGGTATCCGCCAAGCCACGCGACTGAAAGTGGTGATGGAGGGGGGCTACGTGGATGAAGCGTCTGCCCAGCTTGCGGATACCAATCTTTTCTTGCACCACGACGGACAGAGCTTCAGCGACGAATATGCCGCCGACAATGAGAAACAGAAACTCCTGTTTGGCGAGGACGACGACAGTGCCGAGCAAGCCACCAAGGGCCATCGACCCCGTGTCGCCCATAATGACATTGGCCGGGTAGGAGTTGAACCACAGGAAACCCAGGCATGCGCCGAACACGATGGCACAGATGATGGCGATCTCTCCCGCTCCGGGCATGAACGGGAAGATGAGAAACCCTGCGATCTGCGCGTGACTGGCGACGTACGCGAAAACGCCGTAGACGATGATGCTGAACGCGATTGGGACAACGGCCAGTCCGTCGATGCCGTCGGTGATATTCACGGAATTGGCGATTGCAATCACCGTGAATATGATGAAGGGAACGTATCCCCAGGACAGGTCGATTACCGGATTCTTTAGGAATGGCAGGTACAGCTTGGTCGCCAGGTCTGGCGGCAGCGGCGAAAGTTCAGGGGTTACGAATACGAGGGCGAATCCAAGGCTAAAGAGGAACTGCAACGACAGTTTGGCGGTTTCGCTCAGACCCCGATCACTGCTGCCATGCCGAACCTTGAGGAAGTCATCGACGAATCCGAGGCTGGCGAACCACAGCAGCGCGGCCAGGCAGGCGACGACGAACGGATTGATGAGCTGGCACCACAGCAGGCAGCTGAGAACGATGGCCGCAACCAGCAAGCCCCCGCCTATCGTCTTCGACTGATGCTGAGACGAAGGAAAGTGGGCATAGCGGCGTGACGCATCCCGCTGACCGGACCGGTAAAAGGACAAGATGATGCGTCCACCGAACAGGATGGTGAATATGAGCGCGGTCATGGCTCCGCCGATCGCCCTGAAGCTGATCGACTCCAGCAGCCGGAGAAAAGACAGCGCCTCCACAGTGCTATGGAGGTAGCTTCCCAGATAGTAGAGCATGTACGTATGACCTGTGTCTGAGGCGAGTCAGGAACCTCGCTCGCCCGCTCCTTTACGATTGTCGATCACGTTGCCTCCAGTATGTTCCAATTGATGCAGTTTGGACGACAGGCTTTGTAAGCCGTCGCGCAATGGGAACGTGGGCTCGAAACTGGGAGCGGTTGCCAGAATCTGATCCACATCGCCGGCGACATCCGCTGCGCTGACGATACCCCGGTCCAGCAGGTTGGCAATCGCGCCAACGACTTCCTGCCTGAATTGCCAGTCCGGATGTTCGTAGAGGTGGCGCAGTGCATCCATCACATCCCCGTTGACGGCAACCTTGCCAAGGGCGCGAATGGCTTGCACCACTACACGTGGTGAACGATCTCGCAGAGCTGGTTTGATCAAGGATTCGAGTTGGCTGCCTTCGAAGCGTTCACCGAGCAGTTGTGCTGCCGCCGCGCGCACCTCAAAGTAGGGATCTTCTGCCAGCGCACGCGTCAGCGCCGCGAACACTTCATCGCTATCATCCGGCAACAGCCGCAGCCCGTATTCGATGATATTGCGGCGCAGAATCCCGGGATGCAGGTAGTCGCCGCCGGAAAGTCGCCGCACGAACGTGGTGGGCGTGCGATCGTTGAGCATGTTCAGCAACAGCGGAAGACACCTGCGATTCTCCAGGATACCGACGAGCTTGACGCCGACATTACGCATGCCTAGAGGTATTTCGAACCACCCTTCCGAGCACAGCAGCCGATCGGCCTGGTAGCACAGGTAGGCGCGCTCGAGCTCACCCATCCCAGCAGGCCCGCCGGCTTCCTCCACCCGCCGCGACACGTGTCGGACCAGGGCGTTGGGATTGCCCGGCAATCCCACTTGCTGCACCGGAAACTCCAGCCGCAGCGGTGATGGTCGTCGCGCGTTGGCCAGACTGCCGATCTCGGAGAGAATCAATTTGAGGCTATCGGCCCGATAGAAAGCCTGTGAGGACGCCGGTGTCCCGCCGCTGCTACCCCCCGCGTTGCCGATACCCTCCTCGATGAGCTGCGCCAGACGCTCGGGATCGATGCAACTGATCACCCGCGGGGCATCCCAGCGTGCCTGCTGATACAGAATCTGGGCACCCCCTCTATTCTCAAGATCGCGGGCATTCGCCGCCTGATGATCTTCGGCAGCGGTCGGCAGCGGTATCAGGATTCCAGGCAGCTTACGAGCGCTGATTTCCGTCAGGGTCGCGGCACCGGCGCGACATACGACGAGGTCTGCTGCCGCGTAGGCATGCTCTATATCATCGAGGTAATCAAAACGGCGATACCACGACGAGACATCACCGGACAGACCTGCTTGCTGCAGATGAGCTTCCGTATCGGCGACTGCGTCGTAGTCGGCGGCGCAGTACGTCCCGGTTACGTGGAGGATGAATAGGTTGGGAATGTGCTCCAACCGGGGTAGGGCATCTACGACGGCCCGATTCATGGACCTGGAGCCTCCGGAGCCACCGACGACGAGGACGACCTTGGCCGTGTCATCCAATTGCAATGCTCGACGGGCTTCATGGCGCTCAGCCTTGAGAATCTCACTGCGGACGGGGTGCCCGACCACACAGACCCGCTTCATGTCGAACCAGCGGGCAGCCTCTTCGAAGGCTACTCCGATGCGATCGGCCATTCGGCCCGCAGCCTGGTTCAGTAGGCCAGGCTGTGCATTGGGCTCATAAAGGAACACCTTGGCGCTGGAGAGCCCGATATTCCGCAACATCCCGTTCGCGAAGATGACCGGTGCCGACACGAATCCCCCGGTGCTGATGATGACGTGGGGTCGAAACCGCAGCAGAATGTGCACGGCTTTGGTGCAACCAACCATCAGAGTGGCGGCGAAGCCGATGAGCGCTGTTATCGACAGAGGCCGCGGAAACGGTCTGGAGCGAACGTAGAGCAGGGTATAACCGCGTCGTGGGACGATGCGCGCCTCGATGCGCCCGCGTACGCCAACGTACAGAAACTCTGCCTGTGGGTCGTTTCTCCGCAGTTCATCGGCAACGGCCAGAGCAGGATAGATATGCCCGCCGGTGCCCCCGCCCGTGATTAGGTATTTCATCGAAGTCCGGCAAAGGGGTACAAATACTTGAACTGTGGGGACACCACTCATTTGGCTCGGAACCAGCGCATCACGCTGTTCGAGTGGTGGGTGAAGAACAACCAGGGAGGGAACAGACTAAGGGAGCGCTGTATCCATTACTACGATAGGCCTTCAGGCATTCAATGCTAATTCAATACTAACTGTAATGATAAGCCTCTAGGCATTCAATACTAACTGTAATGATAAGCCTTCCGGCACTCAATACTAACCATAATGATAAGCCTTCCGGCACTCAATACTAACTGTAATGATAAGCCTTCCGGGACTTTCTCGACAAGCTCTGATCGTTGCAGGGCTGGCGCCGAGACCCTCTACAATGTCAAATCTCCGTCATGTCCGCGGAGGAAACCCAACCCCCAAGGCCGCCAGGAAGCCGGATGCGCGACCACTCCCCTTCTTGTCGCTCCACGTGAACGGTCGTGCCCTCATGTGCGATGAAGTTGACCGTCTGCTCAAGATCGGGTCCGCTGCGTGCCGTTGCCTGTTCGACGGTGATGACGGCGGAAGCATCGGCTTCGAGCTGATAGACCCGAGCACCCAGGTACATCGCTGCGACCACCGTCAGCACACAACTCACGCGGAACAGGCCCTGCCACACGTCTCTGGTATCGAACTCGCGCAAACGCAGCACCGAGAGCACGAGTAAGCCCAGCGACAGCGCAAGCAAGGCGATACACAGTTCGTCCTCAGTCGGATACATGTAGACGTGTGCCAGCCCACGCCAGAGGGCGGAGTCGGTGTCGGGCGGTGAACGGTCTTTCTTTACGTGGCGGGCGAAGCGCAAATTGGCACGGACATCTCCGTCTCTAGGCCTCAAACGCCGCGCTCGCTCGTACCAGACGATGGCCTCGCCGATCCGGTTGGATTTGAAACAGGCATTGCCAAGGTTGTAGAACAGACGGAAATCCGTGACACCCATCGCGATGATATCCAGGTAACCGAACCTGGCTGCATCGTAGTCACCCGTCCGGTACAGTGCATTGGCCTCGCTGAAAACGCTGACCGCAGCGGACTCAGCGTCAACGGCTCGCGACGAGCAAACCAGGATCCCCGCCACCGCGCACATTATGACCAACACCACGGGCTTGATCATTTCGTCGTCTTCCCCTTGGCGAGCGTGTCAATGATCTGCACCGCCGTGTCATACGCCGAACGCATCTCCTCCGGAGTCGAAGCTGCGCGGGCGTATCGGGCGTACTCGCAACGCTCCATCACGGCGACGAGCGCTGCCACGGTGTCCGCGTCGTCGGAGTCACAGATTTCAGCTGCTAAGGAAGCACACTCTTCTTTGGTCAATCCGGCTTCAGAGACGTTGGCGCTATCAGCCAGATAGGCGCGCAACGCCTCGTCAATGGCATCGTAAAGGCCTGGACCATCTGCCGCATCCAGGCAGTGCCCGGCCTTCTCGAGGCGTCGAGTTGCCTGCGAGCGGGCTCTTTTGCGACGGGCGTAGGCGGCATCTCCCTGCAATCGCATGCGGTGACGGTGGGCAACCAGGAAACCCAGATAGGTCAACGGAATCAACCCTTGCAATAGCCAGAACCAGATGCTGCTGTACAAACGCCCCCCCAAGCTCAACTCGGTTGCATCCGGCTTGATGTGGCGTATGTCACTGCCCACCTGGGTTATCTCTGTCCGTGTCAGTGGAAACGGCGACTCGCCGGCATCCTCCACCTCGCCGTGGCTGTCGATCTCGATTGAAACCGACTCGACGGTTTCGTACACCACCTGCGACGGATTGAAATAGGAGAACGACACCGCAGGAATTCTCAGGGATCCGACTCGCTCCGGTATGAGGATGTACTCCAGGGTACGACTGCCCGCATAGAGATTCCCGACGATGCCCTCCTCGTCGATCTGCTTCGGGTCGTACACCTTGAAGCCATCGATATCCGCCAACGCCGGAACCCCGACGGCTTGAAAATTTCCTTCGCCCTCCACGCGCACTCTCACGGTCACGGGGTCACCCACGGGCACGCTGCGTGGCTGCGCTTCGACTGAGATCGCAAAACGCCCGACCGCACCACTAAAATCGTCCGGTTGCCTCAACTTCGGCAGCGGCAGCGCCTCAATCTCGATGGCTTCACTGCGCACCAGATGGGTTTGGCTGCGGCCGAAAAATGGATCGTCGAAGATGGAGTCGAACAAACTGCCGCGCCTGCGTCCCGACTTGGGAATATTGCAAGACATGACCAGCGGATCGATGCGGTGTGCCCCCGACCGTGTTGGAAACAACGCGGCCTGACGCAACGTCGACACGTTAAAGGCGAGTTGGTCGATATCTTCTCGTTTCGGATCGAGCGTCTGGGCGACGAACAGATCCTTAACCCAGAAGCCCGCGAAGGATGGGATCTCGCTGAAGCCGATGTCCCGCAGTTGATATCGATAGCACAAATCGTAGGTGACGGTCAGTTGCTGTCCGACGTAGACCCGCTCTTGGTCCGTGGTGACCCGGATGAAGAGATTGTCCTCGACGGCGTTGCCGGCGCGCTGGCCTCTCGCCGTCACCTCGATCGTGATCGGTTTTGTCTGCAGCACCTGCCCCTGCAGCTCAATCCTCGCGGCCGGGATGGTCAACCTGCCTGCTTTGCGCGCGTACAGAGCATAGGTCAGGTCACGTGCGAAGGTCGTGCCGCCGTTGGTGGACATTTCCACACGGGTACCAATCGAGGGACCCTGGTAGTCGAACGCCCGCAAATCGATCTTCACCTCCGGGACATGGGCTATGTTCTGCGTCGACGACAGGGTCAATGTCAGGCGGACCGGTTGGGTCTGGGTCGTGCGTTGGCGATCGACCTTGGCGGTGAAGGAAAGCTCTGGGACAGCAGGCTGCACCAGGAACAGAAGGGCAACCCACACCGGAAACCAGAGCTGAAGGGCAGGCTTACCAGTCATGGGTCCGGCCTCGAGGAACGACCCGAAAACGCCTGCGTTGAGCTTCCGTCTCGCGGTCGCGCAGGGCCTCAAGCAATTGCTCCGCCTCCTCCTCGTCCATCTCGCCGGCGGTTTCGTCCATTGGCTGATCCGGGTTTCCGGGTTCCTTTTCCGGCGTAGGCTCGGGTAACTGCTCCTGCTGATTTTCACCTGAATCGGCAGATTCCTCACTCTCCCGCTCCTGCTCGCCCTCTTCCGGTTGCTGCTGTTGCTGTTGCGATTCTCGGTTTTCCTCTCCCTCTTCGCCGTCTTCGGATGGCTGCGGTTGTTGTTGCTGCTGCTGTTGCAACCGTGCCAGAGCCATCTCCAGGTTTGCCTTGGCCTCCACATCGCCCGAATTCCGCGTCAGCGCATTCTTATAGGCCTCCACGGCCTCTGCGTACTGCTGCTTCTGGAACAGCGTGTTGCCCAGGTTGTACCAACTCCCGGCACCCAGATTCGGCGTCACGGCCTCCCCCGCAGCGGCCGCCCGTTGGAACTCTTCCGCCGCAGCATCGTACTGCTGCAGCTTGTAGAGTGCATCCCCGATGTTGAAGTGCAGGGCGGGCGAATCGGGATCCTCGAGCTGAGCGTCGCGGTAGAGCCGCAGCGCCTCGTCGAATGCTCCACCGCGGTAGGCCTCCTCCGCCTGGGCACTGCGCGAGGCCACCTTGTCCCCGATCGTGGCGGCCCGCGAATGATCTCCTGCCCACAGAATCAGCATCAAAGCCAACAGGCAGGCGGGCGAGGATTTCATGCGAAACGGCCGCGCCATTCCTCTTCCTTCCTGTTGCCCTCAGGCAACATCGTGGCGAGTACAAAACACAAAATGGCCGCGAACAGGGGGTATTGATAGCGCTGCTCACGCTGCGAGAAGCGCTCGGAACCGAACTCCTTCTGGTCCATGTTGGCGATCAAGTCGTACATCAAGTCCATTTCCATTCCGCTCAGGGAACTCCGGAAGTATGCCCCATCCGTAGCTAGTGCAACTCGCCTCAGAGTGGCCTCATCAAGTCGCGTCTTTACGTAGTTTCCCTGGCCATCCTGATGGTAGTCGACCTGGCCGTCCTCATCCCGTAGCGGTATCAATTCCCCTTCGGGCGTTCCCATCCCGACAACGAGAATCCGTGCTCCCTGGTCGATGGCCATCTCCGCCGCCGCCATGGGATCGGTTTCGTGATCCTCGCCGTCGGTGAAGAGGACGACGACCTTGTGTTGGCGATCCCCGTCATCGAAGCATTTGAGGGCCAGACGAATGGCATCTCCGATGGCGGTGCCCTGCACTGGAATACTCCCTGCGCCGACGATGGACAGCAGCATGCGAAAAGCTCCGTAGTCGACGGTCAGCGGACACTGGATGAAGGCACTGCCGGCAAACAGCACCAGACCGGCGCGATCCCCTTCCAGGCGCTCAAGCAGCTCCCCAACCTGATAGCGGGCACGCTCCAGTCTGTTCGGTCTGACATCCTCGGCCAGCATGCTGCGGGATACGTCCAGGGCGACGACGACATCCACACCCTTTCGCTTGACCATTTCCAGCACGGTGCCGAACTGAGGCTCCAGCAGGGCGATGGACAGAAATCCCATGCCGATCAGGAACAACACCATCCTGGTCCGGTGGCGGGATTCGTTGACGCTGCGCGTCAACCGAGGCAGCATCGCACTTCGAGCAAACCGGGCCAACAGGCCTCGTCGTGACACGTGCACGAAATAGGCGAAGGCGATCAAGACCGCGATCAGTGGCATCAACAGCAGCAGGCTGTCAGGACTCCCCCAACGCACGTTACGGAACCTTTCGAAAAACGGTATTTGCCAGGGTGAATTCGGCCACCAACACGACCAAGCCGAACCAGACCCAGGAGGCAAAACGGTCTGAGTAGTCGACGTGGACCTGGCTGGTTACCTCGGTTTTCTCGAGTTCACCGATTTCCGCGTATATCTCCTGCAGTTTCTCCTCACTGTGCGCATGGTAGTACTTTCCACCGGTTCGATCGGCGATTGATCTGAGGGCCTGCTCATCGAATTCAACCCTTCCGCGTGCGCGTGCCGACACCTGGCGACCCACTCCGATCGAATACACCCGAACCCCGATAGCGGCGGCGGCATCCGCCGCCGTCATCGGATCGATTTCTCCGGCGTTGTTTACTCCATCGGTCAATAGAATGACCACCTTGCTGTCCGCGTCCGAGTCCTTGAGCCGGTTGCAGGCGTTGATCAGGGCCATGCCGATGGCAGTCCCATCCCACTCCTCCTCCGCGATGCGGATGTCCTTGAGAAACTCGAGCAGAATGTCGTAGTCGAGGGTCAGCGGACACTGCGTGAAGCTCTGGGCCGCGAACACCACCATGCCTACCCTGTCGCTGATCCTCCCCGAGACGAAATCGGCGACGACCTTTTTCGCTACCTCCAGGCGACTGGCCGCTCCAAGATCCTTGGCTTCCATGCTGCTCGACACATCCAGTGTGAGCATGATATCGATGCCCTCAGCACTCAGATCGATCAACTGGGTGCCGGCCTGAGGCCGGGCCATCGCAATGATGAGCACACCAAGGCCAAGCAGCTTCAGCGCCAGCAATGTCGGACGCAAACGACGGCGCAGGGTCACGGGCACCCGGCTCTTCACTTCACTAACTTGGGTGAACCGGATGCTTGCCGATCCTCGTCGGCGCTCCAGAAGGTACCAGTACAAGATCACCGGCAGAGCCACTAAACAGATCAACCAGAGAGGATCCTCAAATCGCGTCAGGCCGAACATGTGGATGACCCCGCCGCCCTCATTTACCGACCCCTGGTGACGTCCTGGATGTGTCCATCGAAGCGGACTCCGATTTCACCTCTTCTTGCTCAGCGACCAGGAGAGCGTCGACCGCGTGGACGATTTGCTGGCCGGTCTCAGGAGCATGCCGGGCGTCCTCGGCGATGGGTTCGGCGCAGGCAAACTTCACCAGGTCGGCCTGATACAGAAACTCGAGTACGCGTCCCGTCTGAGCGGAATCGACGATCGAATCCTGCAGGGCTTCAGCAACCTCCTCCGTCGTCCGCTCCATGGCGTCGACACCCACCCGGTCTTCTAGATAGCGGCGCAGCGTTTCCGAGAGCAGGGTGTAGTGGACGAGAAACGCCCGTCTCTCAACCAGGCCCATACGCGCGATTCTTTTGAATTCGACGATGTAATCAGTCGGCTTCGGCGGTATCAGGGCGGTCACGCTGGAACGCCTGCGCCTTCCCAGCAACGAGCGCAGCAGGGCAACCAGAATGGCGAGCATGAGGGTGAGTACCACTACGGCCAACCACAACGGCACCCCGCCGGGGATGGCCACTGGAGGTTTGATATCCTGAAGTTCCTCGGAATCGGCGCTTTCACGAACGCTGCCGATGGTGATTTCTACCGGCGCCGATCGCAACGACTCCGCCACACCCGACCCGGACACCAGCATCACCTCCATCGGTGGGATCTGATGATCACCGAGCTCGAAAAAGCGCAACTCCCAGCTCAAAACGGTTTCGAAGAAACCGTCGTCCATGGCGCGTGCAGGAGTTGACGCCAATTCCGTCACATCGACATCTGTGTCGAAGGCAGGCGGAGACACGCGCTCGGGACGCTGATCGGCCTGGTATCGGAGTGTGAGACGGAAGAGGATCGGATCGCCAAGGGTAACCGTCGTGGATGGGGGAAGATCAACCGAGGAGATCACGGACGGTTCCGAATCGCCCGCACTGACTGGCGTAAGGACGCCGCTGATGAGCGTCACCACGGCCACCAGTCGATGCAACATTCGATCCAACATGGGCTTGCGAAAACGCGGTCGCATGGCCAAATACGACGGTGGCTGGAGCGCTATTGAGAACCGGTTGGATCGACGCCAGACCCTGCCGAATCGGCTGTCACCGGCTCGGGGGCCGGTGGCTGAGCTATCTCGTCCAACGCCACCTGGAGGGTCTTCAACACCTCAGCGTCAATCTTCGACACCCCACCATCCGAACCTGCGACGGTGGCGTAGACTCCGTCTTCGGCCTGGGCACCGAACAGCAACTCCAGCACGGTGCCGTCGTCAATGTCCAGGCGCAGGCGAGCCTGAGGGGCATCCAGACCGAACGACGCCAGATCGAGCGCCTCATCCGGGACCACGTCGGTGACGAATTCCTTCATCTGGACTTCCTGCATGTCGGTCAGGATGCCGTTGATCTTCCAGGACTTGGCCGTCCGCCGCTCGGGGGCCACCACCACCCAGCTGCCGACGCTGTCACGCTCGGCAGCAAAAATCTGGCCCTCCGGGGCCCGGTGCAATTCCAGGCGTTGAATCCGATCCTCATCATCGAGGGACAACAGACTCTTGTCGCGCAGGGTGAACATAGATTTGCTCACCGTGCTGACGACGGTGGAATCGATCAGGAACACAGGATTCCTACCAACGTCTCTGGCCAGGAAATGACCCTTCTTCCCCGACGGGTTGCCGATGTGGAGGGTCTTCACGGCGCGGTCCTCACCCACGGTCAGGATCACCTCTCGGAACGGACGCGGCGCCAGGCCGGCCTCCACCAGATCGGCCTGTGCAGGGGTCTCCATTTCGAACGACTCGGCAGTGGAATTGAACAGCTTGTTCAGGATGCCGTCCACCTCACTCTTATCGGCGTCAGCCCGCACCGGCGACTTGATCTGCCAACCGCTGCCTTCGGGCGCTCTCACCAGCTGAATGCCGTCTCCGCTGTCGAACTCATAGTGATTCAGGCTGATCTCGCGAACCGCCTCCTTGTCGAAACCGAGCAGCCGCTTGTCCCTCAAGTCGAAAAGGCCCTTGTCGAGATTGTCGAAACGCCAGGCACGTACAGTGAACACCTGACGGTTAGCCCCGCGCTTCTGTGCATAGGCGAAGCGCTCGGTCGGACTGTCAGCACCAAAACGAATCGTGTCCAGATAACCCTCCGACAACTCCATATACAGGCTCAGCCTGGGTTCGGCCAGGCCATAGCGACTCTCCATTTCGCCAGACTCGCTGCCGGCAAGGGCACTGCTGTCTTCGATCACGCGTTCGGTGGTGGTTTCACCGATGTTGCCCAGATAACGCTCAATGGCTTCCTCGTCCGCCAGGGTTTCTACCGGCTGTACGATCCACCACTCGTCGAGTCGCCGCTCGATGGTGGTGTCATCACCATCCTCACGCTGGATGGTGATGCGCTGAACCTCATGATCAGAGAACTCAAGCAGCTTACTCGAACGCTCTGCCTCGGCTCGGCGATCCTCCTCGCCCTTTATTTCATGCAGGTACACATAGGCCGCCAACGCCGCGAACAGAACGCCGATGACCAGGTTGGTCTTGAGACGCATGGGTTGCTTTCCTCTCCAAGTACTACGAACTCACTTCCAAACCGTCGGAAGTTTCGCCCGCTAGAAAATCTCTGTGCATCCACACCAACATCGCGGTGTTGGCCGCGAAAATGGCGGCGTAGACGACCTGCTGCCACAGCAACGGCAGGACCGAAAACGCCAACCCCACGTTGGCCAAGCAGATGACAAGAGCTGAGACCCAGGTGATGCGATGACGGCCAGTCGCCTCTCTGACACTGCGGGCAACGGCGAAGTTGCCGATAGAAGCCAACAGGTAACCGAGCGTGACCGCGGGTTCCGCCGTGCCTGATTCCACCAGGTGGATGCCCAGGTAGAGCGCTCCGGCAGCGTAGAAACAGAACATCTGCCACGTCACGAACCCCTCGAGGTAACCCGCTGCTCCCCTCCGCAACACCACGACCATACCGCAGAGCGCGACGGCCAGCGGCAGAACAAACACCGACAACCACAGAATGGTGTCTCCCTCGTGGCCGATGAGATTGATTGGATTCGAGCGCGGAGTTTTCACAGGAATGGTCAGTTTGTTTTCGCCCTCCACGAGCCACTTCAAGCTGTTGATGACCAGCGCTCCGTTGGCATGTTGTCCGAAGTAGTCGTTGGTGGCGAAGTCACTGTCACCGAAAACGACCAGACGCGCCTTGTCGCCACTTCCCCCACCAGACGCAGTGTCGGCGTCAGCGTGCACGGCGACGGCCAGCGATAGCGGCCCGGAGAGATCGTCGATCTCATCGAATTCGACCTTACCACCTTGACCCAGAATCAGCGACAGATCGGACTCTCCCCAACTACTTTGATCGGTGAGTACGAGTTCATCGACCTTCGTGCCGGGGGGTTGGTTGAGCCCCTTGGCGACCGAGCGCGCGAACGGATAAAAACTCATCGTCCCCCCCGTGAGCGTCTCTGTGATTGGATGCGCTCCGTAACGCAACACCACGGGCATGGAAACATCGGCGCCGAACAGTTGCCCAACTGGACTCAAATCGACGATGAAGTTCTGGCCGAGGTCGACGGAGTACTCCTGCAAGAGTGCTTCGAGACCCGTTGGCGGACCCGGATCCAGCAATAACAGGGCGTCACCACCTCGCTTGAGATGTACCCTCAGGACATCGACCTCGCTGCTGGTGAACGGCTGCTTAGGAGCCAACGCCAACAGAATCTGTCCACGTCGCAGCTCGTCCCGGCTCAGATCCACCGCCTCTTCGATTTGAAAATTCAACTCCTTGAGGCGGCCGTTCAGTATGCTGTATCCCCGACCGTCGACGAGGGTCAGTTGTCCCTCGCCATGCCCACCGATCGAGGCGATGCGTCGTTCGTCAGCCCTCAGGGCGCTCTGAATGGCGTTGCTGAGAGCCTCCTCCGTCTGCTCCTCGAAGCGCTCTGTCGTGACCTTGCCATCCGCCAGGACCTCGACTATGGAGGTGCCGCGTTGGCGAATGCCAAGCTGCTCGACCTCCAGCCGGTTCTTCTGAGGATCGACGATCTCGTAGTCGAAATTCGACGACAGATAGCTGTACTCTTCCATGGTATCCTGAAAACGCAATCCCTCTTCCATGCTCATGAAAGTCTTGACGGTCACGAAGCGGTTTTCAGCATCCACCCGTGACAGCAGCTTTTCGGTGTCGGCTGAGAGGGTATAGAGCTTGTCCTCGGTGAGATCGAACCTCAGCCCGTGACGATCCAGCAACCCAGTGCCCAGGGCGGCCAGAAACACCAGAACAACGACGTACATTCGCGCGAACATCCGGCGCACGAGGGCTTTGAGAAACATTCCGAAATACAACCACGGACTAACTGCGCGGGCGCGTCCGATAATGATCATGCCGGCGACGAAGATGGCCAGCGGATACAGAGCCAGCAGCCAGCTTATCGTGCCGGAGTCACTTTCCGTCAACGCGATCGGAGTGTGCCCGGCCTCCTTCGGTCGAATGGAAATCAGGGATTCGTCGGCGGCCAACCAACTCAAGGCATTCAACGCCAAATCGCCATTGCCCTGAACGTCGAAGTAACTGTCGGCGGCAAAATCGGAATCGCCAAAAACGACGAGTCTGCCGCCAGATTCACCCTCGGCCTGGACGGCTACGCCGAGTGCCACTGGCCCAACACGATCGACGTCCTCATTCAGGGAGATCGCGCGCTTGCCTTGTCCGGCAGACAACACACTGACATCCGCCTCAGCCCAACTCTGCTCACTGGTCAGCACCAGTGGGGTCCCAGTCAATCCAGAATCGGCAGCGCGATCCGACTCGAAACGGACTGAGCGAGCTAATTCAAACAGCGTCATCAGGCCACCCCGGTGCTTGCGAACGATCGGGTGTTCGGAGTCATATTGCACAGCTACCGGCGTGGTGAAATCCAATCCGAACAAGCTACCGACACCGCTGGTGTCGATGACGAAATCATCACCGACTACGATTCCCCACCTCGCCAGCAGGGTTCCCAAGCCGACTTCATGGGCGGGATCGAGCAGGATCAGCGCGGCACCGCCTCTTTGGAGATAGCGCTCGATCGCCTGGACCTCGGTTTCCAGGAACGCGAAACGGGGGCCGGCCACCACCAGGACGGCGCAGTCCTCCGGTACCTCTCCAGCGCGCGCGAGGAACAGAGAATCCTCGACGGCGAACGAGATCTCCTTCATTCTGCCCATCAAACGGCTATAAGACTTGGCCCCTGCCTGCATCCCACTTTCCCCATGCCCTACCGTCAAATAAATTTGCTGGGTGTCCTCGCGCAAAACCTTCAATAGCGCGTTCGTGATCTCCTTCTCCGTCCGTTCACTAACATTCTGTACCTCACCGGTACTCTCTTCCTCGATGAGCAAGACGTCATAACTGCGTACACCGTAGTCGGCCGTGCGTTGAGGTTCCTTGTCAGGGTCGATCAACTCGAAGCTGAACTTGGGACTATGTGAGGCATAGCCTTCGAGTAGAATCTCGAGATCCTCGTGCACCCCGCCTTCCATGAAACCAAGCGCCCGCACCTCCCGATCCAACCCTTGCAGCGTCTCCACCGTTAAATCGGCGAGACTGTGCAACCGTCCTTCCGTCAAGTCGATCCGATCGTGATATCGATTACTGAGGAAATTCACCATGGCGACGATGAGGAATACCATGATGCCACCGAGTGAGGCGTTGATCCACCGTCCGTAGTGGCGGAACAGCCCGGGCTCGAGTGCACCTGAGATCGCAGCCAACACGGCGCCGCAACCCAGGGTCGCCAACGGGATCCAGGTAGTCTCACGATCGAGGACAAAATCCAGCGCCAGCGTCAGCAGTCCGGCCACCAGGATGAATCCACCGAGGAGGCTTATCGCTCCAGCATGTCGCTTCATCTCACCTTCTCCACCTTCGCGAGTTGATCGACAGTGCGGTCAGGAACAGACAGAAAAACGTGAGACTCAAGTAGAAGACGACATCGCTGGTATCGATGACACCTCTGTGGAAATCCTTGAGGTGCGCGATGATGGACAGGTATTGGAAGATCTTGGCTGCGGTCGGCCCGGCGAAGCTTGCCGACCAGTCTATCAGCCACAGCGTGAGCAGGGCAACGAAAGCGATGACCCCAGCCACGATCTGGTTTTCGGTCAACGTGGAAGCCAGCAAGCCAACGCCGACGAAGGTCCCGCCCAACAGCAGGTATCCCAGGTAGGCAGACCAGATCGGGCCCCAATCGGGATCTCCGTAGGCGTCGAGGATCAACAGGAACACCAGGGTCAACGCCACGATCAAGGTGTACAGGCTGAAGCAGGCGAAAAACTTCCCCAGCACGAGTTGGATGGTCGAGATCGGTGACGTCATCAGCAACTCGATGGTCCCACTGCGCTTTTCTTCAGCAAAGAGTCGCATCGTCAGGAATGGCATCAACAGCAGCCAGATGAAGTACATGACCGCGAAAAACTGGGTTACGACCATCTCGTTGAGATTCAGAGCCGGCATCTGACCACCCATGTATTGCGCACGCTGACCCAATTGCAGGGACAGTAGATTGAACTGCATCAGAATGTTGCGGAACAGAAATCCCGATATCAACAGGAACAGGCCGGCCACCACGTAGGCGATGGGCGATACGAAGTAGGACCGCATTTCTTTATTGTAAAGAGCCAGAAAGTTTCGCATTCAGCTACCCACTCCTTCTTCAGTCGTCAACTTCAAAAAGATGTCCTCCAGGCTTACTTCCTGGGAGCGCAGTTCCTTCAGCCCATGCCCCGCCCCGACGACCGCACTCGCCAGCTGATCGCGCACATCGCTTCCTGGAGCCGTCGTCACCAGGAAAGCGTGTTCACCTTCCGTCTGCACATCGACGACTCCGCTGACGCTGGAGACCAGCTGTTTGACCTCCTCCTGCGGGCCGACGATTTGCGCTCGCAAGATCTCCCCTTCACCCAGTTGGGCAGTCAAACTCTGAGGAGTCCCCGATCCGACGATCCGTCCATTGTTGATGATGACGACCTTTTCACAGGTCATGCTGACCTCTGGCAGGATGTGCGTACTCAGGATCACCGTGCGATCCCCACCAAGGCCCGTGATCAACTCTCTGATCTCGATGATCTGCTTCGGGTCGAGGCCGGCCGTCGGCTCGTCCAGAATCAGCACATCCGGATCGTGGACCAGGGCCTGCGCGAGGCCGACGCGCTGACGATATCCCTTGGACAGATGACCGATAACAGTATGACGCACGTGGGTGATCGCCGTGCGCTCCATCGTCTCTTCGAGCCGGTCTTGAATTCGTGCGGATGGGACCGCCTTGATCTTGGCCACAAAGCGGAGGTAGCTGTCCACGGTCATGTCCGGGTACAGGGGTGGCAGTTCCGGCAGATACCCGATGCGTCGTCGTACCTCCATCGATTCCTCAACCACATCAAACCCGGCGACGGTAACCGTGCCCGCGGTCGGGGGGAGAAATCCCGTGATGATCCTCATCGTCGTCGTCTTCCCGGCACCGTTCGGTCCCAAAAAACCGAGGATCTCCCCCTTGACCGCATCAAAGCTGATACCCTGAACGGCGGCGACGTCGCCATAGTGTTTGGAAAGCTCCCTAACCTCAATCACCAATCTACCTCCCGTTTACGGATCCTGTTTATAGATCCTGGTTACTGATCCTGCAGATCCTGTCATGCGTAGGCCGCCCGCCTCATGCGGGTCTGAAAGAAGCGAACCAGGGGTTCCACGTATGACCCCGTTGTATCCAACCGAATTTCGTCGATGCCAAGTTTTCTGAACATTCGACTGCGCACTTGTGAAGCCTCACGCTCACCAAGCGCATAAGCCTCCCTCACCAGCGAGCTGCCGGAGTCGACGAGTAGGTGCTCACCTGTCTCGGCATCGTGTAGCTCAACAAGGCCAACCGGCGGCAATTGTCGCTCGCGTGGATCCGACAACCGTATGGCGATCAGATCGTGCCGGCGGGCCAGACGCTGCAAAGCCTGTTGGTACTCCGTGTCGAAAAAATCGGACAGTACAAAAACGACACTGCGCCGATGGACGACGCGGTCCAGGTATTCGAGGGCGGTGGCGATGGAGGTCCTGCGTCCACGCGGTTTGAAGTAGAGCAATTCGCGGATAACACGAAGGACGTGGCGACGGCCTTTCTTGGGCGGCACGAAGACCTCGACCTCGTCGGTGAATATCAACAACCCTACTCGATCGTTGTTCTTGATGGCGGCGAAAGCAAGCACCGCCGAAACCTCAACGCCGATCTCTCCTTTCATCTGCGCCTGACTGCCGAACGACCCCGAGGCGCTGGCATCGACGACGAGCATGACGGTGAGCTCGCGCTCTTCGTCGAATATTTTTACGAAAGGTCGCCCGACCCGGGCCGTAACATTCCAATCGATGCTGCGGATTTCATCGCCATGCTGGTACTCGCGCACTTCGGCGAATTCCATCCCCTGTCCCTTGAAAACCGAATGGTATTCTCCCGCGAACAGCGCGTTTACCATGTTGCTCGTGCGCAGCTCTATGAGATGGACCTTCTTGAGGATTTCCTTCGGGATCATTACGCCGTCCTCGTCCCTACGGAACCTCGACATGGTCCAGCAGCCGCTGTACCAGATCATCGGGACCGATCTCTTCGGCTTCCGCCTCGTAACTCGTACCGATTCGATGCCGCAGGACATCGTGCGCCATGGTCTTGACGTCTTCTGGCGTGACATAGCCGCGGCCACGCAGAAAGGCGTAGGCCCGCGCGGCCTGCGCCAGGTATATGGTGGCTCGCGGTGAGGACCCGTAATCGATGAGTTCGGCGAAATCCGTCATACCGGCATCGGCCGGAATCCTCGTCGCCTGGATCAAATTGACGATGTAGTCTTTGATCTTGTCGTCTGTGTACACCAGCCGCACAGACTCCCGCAGCTGGCGCAGGTCGTCGAGGGTGATCACCGGGCTGACCTCGATATTCGGCTCTTCCAACATGCGATCAAGGATGCGGCGCTCTTCCTCCCTGGTTGGATAGTCGACCTTGACCTTCAACATGAAGCGGTCGATCTGGGCCTCCGGAAGCGGGTAAGTCCCCTCCTGCTCTATCGGGTTCTGGGTCGCCATCACCAGAAAGGGATCCTCGAGTGGGTAGGAGTCGTCACCGATCGTTACTTGACGCTCCTGCATGGCCTCCAATAGAGCGCTCTGCACTTTGGCCGGAGCTCGATTGATCTCATCAGCGAGAATCATGTTGGCAAAAATCGGGCCCTTCTTGGCGTTGAACTCACCCGTTCGTTGATTGTAAATCATGGTGCCGGTCAGATCGGCGGGCAGCAGATCCGGTGTGAACTGCAATCGCCTGAACGCGCCCTTCACGGCGCGCGTCAGTGTCCTGATGGTCAGCGTCTTCGCCAACCCAGGGACCCCTTCCAGCAGAATGTGTCCGTTGCACAGCAGGCCAATGATGAGTCGCTCCACCATGTAGCGCTGTCCCACGATCACCCGATCGACTTCCTGTAGAATTCGGTCGATCCGGGAACTCTCCTGCTGAATCTTTTGAGTTACCGCCTCGATGTCCGTGTTAGTCTGCATGGCCTTCGAATTGCGCGTAAGAGATTCGACGCAGATACCATTCGGATGGATCCCGAAAAATGCGGTTGCGCGGCGGTCGTCGCCTTCCGAAACCACTCGACGACATTTCCCGCGGCGTCTGGCCGCCGAAAATCCGGGGGAACCCAGGATGAGCGAAAACTAAGTGGTGGTGGGTGGTGATCGGATACTTGAGAGGGTCGCGAAGACGCACGATAAGAAAACATTATTTACACTTCGGTTATTGCGTTGTCACCCCTTCCTGAAACTCCACCCATTCCTCAGCAGCTCGACCAACGTGGGGTAACAGGTGCCTGGCACTCAGGGCCAGCTCAGAATCAGGATAATGGTCAATCACGCTTTGATACGCCGTCCGCGCTCGGTCCAGATCCCGCACATGCTCTTCGTAAATATAACCGACCATGAACTGGGCCTCAGCGGCGTAGGAACACTCAGGATACTTGTCGAGCAGCCCTTCATACATTGCTAGGGCCGTGGTCATGTCTCCCAGCTGCTGCGTCAGTCGCGCTCGCGTTCTGAGCGCACGAGGAGTCTCTTCGCGGTCTGGGTACTGAGTTATGAACGAGGTATAGAGATCGATCGCCTTCGCGGCAGAATCGGGATTCGCCGTGTTGGCAAGGCCGTCGGCTTGGGCGAGCAACCGCCGCGGGCCAGAGTCACAGGAACAAGCCACCGACGCCACACCGAACGCGGCAAGCAGCATGACTCCCTTCAAGAGAAAGCGGCCTCGAAATATTCTCGTTGAGAACGACGACATCACGTAAAACTGCCTTGCTCAGTTGCTCTTGCCGGTAGTGCTCTCTGTGGGGGAAGACTTCGACTCGGCCTTTCCCTCCCCGCTTTTGCTCTCCACCTTGGGGCTGGAATCCTTTTTTGCGGCCTTCTCACCCTGCTTGTAGCTGTCGCTTCTGTAGTCAGTGATGTAGAAGCCAGAGCCCTTGAACAACAACCCGCCGCCGGTACCAATCAGACGCTTGATCCGTCCTCGACACCCCTTTTGAGGGCACTTCGTAAGCGGTTCCGCGGTGATGCTTTGAAATGCCTCAAAGGTGTGTGAGCACTTCGGGCACTCGTAATCGTAGGTCGGCATATCGTCAGGTGTGTAGTTCGCCGTTATCCGGATAGTCTTGGATCTCAGTTTTGCGTCATTTCTCAGGTAAAATCTTGAATATACTCCCGTTAGCACCACCACGCAATATCCTCGGGTAAGCGCAGTAGGGCCTGTCAACGGCACCTGCGCCCTGGATGGGCGGAATTCGTGCGCCGGCTCCGGGTCAGAAGGTTTGTTCCGTCATTCCGCTGGTGTCTGCCGGGTCCGGTAGGAAATCCAGGTCATAGTCGAGATCCAACTCCAAGGCAGCCTCCGGCAGCTCATCATCTGGAATTTTGACCGTGGGCAGATCCTCCGTGCTCATTGGGCGGATGACACCGTTGGCACCGATCTTGAGAAGGATCAACTCGCCGTTAACCCGACGTGCATCGGAGAAACTTATGCGCCCGGATGCGCCCTCGAAGCCGCGCAACGCTGACAGCCAGGCCCGCAAGCTGTCACGCGTTCGGTAGCCTTCGTCCCACGCCGCACCGAGGATCCTGGCTGCGTCATACCCGTACGCGGCATAGCCTGGATCCGTCTCGAACCGCCTGCGAAAGTTCGCCGTGAACCGCGTCGCCTCCTCTCCCTTGACGCCTCGGCCCGAAACGATAACGGTGTTTTCCATGTTGGCCCGGTCACGGGGCCCCATCTCCATCAGTGCCTCTGGATCATACCACAAATCGTTGCCCAAGACCTGCGTGACGAGCCGCTTGAACGGAATTTGAGGCGCGATCACTTCCGCTTCGGCAAACCGTTCAACGACGACGACGATCCCATCAATCGTGTATATGAACAGTTCCGTTGAGTCTGGCGGTTCGGTCAGGAAATCGTTGTCGCCGACCATCTCCCAGAAAAGGCCGTCACCGGCCAGCGAGGTGTCGAGGACGGCTTGGGACAGCGAATCCAGCACGGCCAAACTATCCTCTTTGCTGGGAGAGGGCATCAGTTCGAAACCCGCCATCCTGATCGAGTCAAATTGCGCCTGGTAGTCTGTAGCATCCGGGTGGTACCAGTCGCTATGGACGATCACCCCCCCGTTGGCACGCGCCGAGGCGCTGAAGGCGCGCTCAAAGTTCCAGCCGTAGTCGGTCAGAGGCGACAGAACAGCAAAGGTCTGCAACCCAAGAACCAGGGTGGCGTATTCAGCCAACACCTGACCCTGTACCTCCGGTACTGTGCGCAGTTGGAAGATATACTGTCCCAGCGAGTCCAGACCGCTCTGTTGCGCGAGCGGCGAAATCAGGGGCACGCCTGCGGCTTCCGCGACGGAGGCAGCCGCCGTGCATGACGTACTGAAGAGAGGACCGATCAGGGCCACGACTCCCCATCGATCGATAAGCTCCTCGGCGACCCTGACCGTGTGGATGAGCCGGCTGGGTTCGCTCTGCTTGATCGGCACCGTACCAAAATCGTGTCCGGTGTCTGCCAGGATCAGATCGAATGGCTGTCCCATTTCGTCATTCGCCATGACGATCCCGTCCAGCACCTCCTCGGCAGACGGAAATTGATCTCCGCTCAACGGCAGAATGATCCCCAGGCGCGGCCGGGTCGACAAGCTGAGCTCTTCGCTGGTGAGCGAGAAGGGCCTCACTCGCGAACGCTCCGACAGCCCATCGGCCAGTGATGGTATCCTGAGGCCGACACGGGTTGGTGGGGCACTGGGTCGCGGCGAAAAGTCCGCCTCAACCGGCTCAAGAGCAGGGGCCGGTGGCTGTGTCAGATGCTCCGCCGCAGGCACCCAGCCACCATCTCCCGCCAGGTTACTGCGCGCGAATCGCGCAAAGACTCCGTCGGGAAGGGCACCCAGATAGGTTCCCATGGCAACTCGACTTTGTTCCCTCCAACCCAGACGAGCGTACCAGCGTGCGTCTCCAAAGAGCAGGGCGTCTCGCAACAGAGCCGGACCTGTTATCATGCGAAGGCGGTCGACGCCCTGGGGATCGATGTCCCCGTTCCTGACGATGGCGGCAAGACGCTCGGCTGCGCTGGCCTGGACTCTCAGGGGGGACGGTGTGCCCAGCACACGAACGTAGCGTCTGGCTGCCTCGAAGAAACGCTGCTCCTGATAGAAGGCGTCCCCCATGATCAGGCTGGCATCCGCGCTGTAGCGGCTTCCCTCGAATTCCCGTTCCAGGCGTCGCGTCACCTGGCGCGCCTCTTCATACTGCCCCAGTCGGAACAGGGTTCTCCCCAGCATCAGCAGGCCGGCACTGGATCTCTGATTGGTGGGCAGCTCACTGATCTTCTCAAATTGGACGCGTGCCTTGTCGAACGCCTCTTTGTCGTATACCTCCAAGCCGCGTTCGAAGAACCGCTCTGCTTCAACCAGGTAGGTCTCCTCAGCCAACTGCGCACTGGTCGGTTGATGCCAGATCGCCGACATCACCGTCAAGACTATCGTGACCGGGCGGATTCCAAAACGTGAACGACGGCACCGCGGTGCCATCGATTGACTAAGACCGGTCATTGGCCGAGCTCTGCATTTGCGTTCGAGCTGCGAGCGGGCACATGAGAAACGCACATCGCGTGGCGCTCGAAGAGCGCCCCGGGAGAGGAAATGGGAAGGAAGCGTACCGCGTCCATGCGGCCAACGCCCTGGAGCGCTGTGAGGGGTGGCGCCGAATCTATTGCAATCGCACATGGCGGTCAAGTTGTGTTGTCGAGGCATCACCAGCCCAGTATATTCCACACAGATTAGTCGATAGCCCATCTACAGCAAGTCAAATTCGAAGAGCCAACCCGGTGAACATACGACTCGAGAAAATGGGACTGGATCCGGAAAAACTCCGGGAACTGCTTGCCAGTCAACAACAAGATGAGCCCGCGTCCACTGCTGAGCCTGAAGCCGCCAGCTCGGGTGAGGGATCGCACACCGTCTCCGCCTCCGAACGCCTGCAATTCGACGTCAAGCCCGAAGAATTGATCGCCTACCTCGACGAGTTCGTCATCCGTCAGGATCCCGCCAAAGCGATCTTGGCCACCAAAATCTGTACCCACTTCAACCGCCTGAAACTGCCGCTCGAGAATGAAGAGGACCTTGTAGGCAACATAAAAAACAACATCCTCATGATCGGCCCCACCGGCGTGGGCAAGACCTACATCATCAAGTTGATCGCCCGCCGCCTGGGAGTCCCATTCGTCAAGGCCGACGCGACGAAGTTCAGTGAGACCGGGTACGTCGGTGGCGATGTCGAGGATCTCGTTCGTGAACTCGTCGCCGAAGCAGACGGCGATATGGAGCTGGCGCAGCACGGCATCATCTACATTGACGAAATCGACAAAATCGCCTCCTCGCGCGACACCACGGGACCCGACGTTTCCCGCTCGGGTGTCCAGCGCAACCTGCTCAAACTGATGGAGGAGACCGACGTCGACCTCAAGGCACCGAACGATATCTCGTCTCAGATGGAATCGGTCATTCAGCTTCAGAAAACCGGCAAGATGGAACGCAAGAAAATCAACACCCGCAATATCCTCTTCGTCGTCAGCGGTGCTTTTGCCGGGTTGAATGACATCATTGCACGGCGAGTGAACAGCGGCAGCATGGGGTTCTCCCTTCCCCAAGCGCCTACCGATGACGAGCGTGTGGAAAACCAGGCGGGAACTGAGAGCCTACTGGCACAGGTGCGCGCCGAAGACCTGATCGAGTACGGCTTCGAATCAGAATTCGTCGGGCGCCTGCCCGTGGTCGCCGTCCTCGATGGACTCAGCCAAGACGATCTGTTCCTGATCCTCAGCAACCCCAAAAGCAGTGTCATCCTCTCGAAGAAACGAGACTTCAAGTCCTACGGCATTGACCTTACCTTCACCGAGGACTCGTTGGCCGTGCTGGCCGAACGCGCCTTTCAGGAGCACACCGGAGCACGCGGCCTCGTCAGCGCCATCGAGAAGGCACTGCTGAGCTTCGAGTGCAAGTTGCCCTCATCGGACATCGAATCATTAACCGTCGACGACGGACTCGTCCGAGAGCCAGAGAAGCACCTGCGACAACTGTTGATCGATCAATCGCTGACAGCCTTCATCGACAGTTTCCAGATGGAGCACGGAATCACGCTGATGTTCGACGAGTCAGCGAAGAAGGCGGCAAAAGAGATGGCAGCGGCACGGGACGAGTTGCCTGTCGCGACATGTCGAGAAGCTCTGCACGACTATGGACACGGGCTGAAACTGTTAGAGCTCGAGGAATTCGTCATCACCGCTGATGTATTACGAGATCCGCAGGCAGCGTTAAACCAGCTGATCAAACGCCGTTTTGGCGACGCGAGTCCCTGACCCTCACGGAATGTCGTACTCCTTCAGTTTCCGGTAGAGCGTGCTCAAACCAATCTGTAGAACTTCAGCGGCTTGCCGACGATCCTGGCCGACCGATGCCAGGGTATCGGTGATGGCCTTCCTCTCGATCTCCTTCATCGTCAGACCAAAGCGCGATGCCGTATCATCGTGGCGCGGAGCACTGCGCCTGATCTGACTCGGAACATCGATCAGATCCAGTGGCTCTCCCTCCCCCTTGCTCATCACCACCATTCCTTCCAGACAGTTCTTCAGCTCCCTCACGTTGCCCGGCCAGTCGTACTGCAGCAATGCGTCCGACGCCTCCGAGGTCAGCCCGTTGATCGCTTTGTCATTTTCCGTCGAGAATTGATGGACAAATTCATCGATGAGAATGGGAATGTCATCTGGACATTCCCGCAAGGGAGGAACCTCAATCCTAACGACGTTCAACCGGTAGAACAGATCGGCGCGGAAGCCACCTTGCTCGACCATCGATTCGAGATCACGGTTCGTCGCCGTGATAAGACGCACATCCACCTTGTGCGTATGTGTTCCACCGACGCGCTCGAACTCGCCAGCCTGGATGACCCGCAGAATCTTCACCTGCGTCGGTGGCGACAGATCACCTACTTCATCGAGGAACAGGGTTCCCATGTCGGCTAGTTCAAAACGGCCTTTATGAGAAGTAGCCGCACCAGTGAAGGCGCCTTTTTCGTGGCCGAAGAGCTCGCTCTCCACGATTCCATCGGGAAGCGCACCACCGTTGATCTCGACGAACGGACGCTCGCGCCTGCGGCTCTGTTGATGTATCGCTTTGGCAATCTCCCCTTTACCCGTGCCGGTCTCGCCTGAAAGCAGAACGGTGGCCTTCGACTGTGCTACTTGCTCGATCTGATTGTAGATGCGCTGCCAGTGCGGCGACCGCCTCGCGATCCCTCCCATCCGGTAACGCTCATCCAGACGACGTTGAAGCTCGGATACCTCACCCATCAATCGCTGATAGGACAAACCGCGATCCAGGACAGCACTGATCTTGGGTAGATTGAGGGGTCGAACCTGAAAATCGTAGGCCCCTTGTCGCATCGCTTCCGTGCCCAATTCGATCTCGTCCACGTTCGCGATCACGATGGCACACAGACTGCTGTTGCGCCTCAATCCGACCTGTATAACTCGCAGGCCGTCAATGCGTTCATGTCGCAGATCGCAGATAAGGGCATCCACCGGGGGATCCGCATCCAAAATATCGAAGGCTGCCGGCCCCTCCCTGACCCACAACACCTCGAGTGCCCGCCGCTCCAGATAGGCAAGCAACTCTCTTGTCGTGCCGTCCTCCGGCATCACCACCAGCACCCTCGATAGGGTCGCCTTGTCTTCCTCACTCACGATACTAACGCCTCATCCAGGTCACTGTCACTGGCAGTAAAAACTGCTTAATTGAATTGATTTCAATAACTTAAGAATTATCAACGCAGCGACAACACACGCGACCAGACCGAGCAGCAGAGCCCGCGGTATGGACTTTGAAAGGGAGTTTTCCTTTTTGCTGTTCCACTGCGCGTGCCCAGTCGAGTGCCGATCGGTCGGGTAAGCTGCAACTCGTCAAACTGTAGCAACAACGAAAACTTGACACATTTCGCGCACTACCTATCTTAAATTGTGGTAAATTAGGTAAGATAGAGGACTTAAGAGTGAATACGGAAAGCCTGCCTCGCCACCAGCTGTATTGTTCTTCAACTTGATCCATCCACGGAATACGATGTAATGTTCGACTTCTTCTCAAGAAAAAAGAAGGGCGTAAAGAGCTTCGATCCCGCTGTCGAGATCGCCGCCCTCGGTGCGCTCAGCCCGCCATCGACTCTCGTGTACATGGCCAAACCGGGGGTCGATGACGATGACTTGGAGGATCTGGGCAAGGCGTTTTTCCTGCGGCGCGACAAGAAACTGTACACTGAGGGTAGCAACCTATACATCACCGCTCCTGACAACCTCAAGAGTGTCGAGTCGGACCAGGCCCTGGCGAATAAGACCATCAAACTCCAGTTCTCCAGTCGCCGTGTCCCCCATCGGATGGAATGCAAGGTGGTTGGACGCTTTCGACTGTTACCCGAAATCGTCGAGACTCTCGACTTCAACGCCAAGTCGGCATACAAGCTGCTGCCCATCAGCCGGATCGCCAAGCAGGAAAAGCGTCAGTATTACCGCTACGCGGTTCAAAATTATGGCGACTCCAGAATACCGTTGACCACACATATAGGATTCGACCTCTTCGTCAAATCGACGAATCACGAGTTTGCCATGGAGGGGGCCCCAACGGTTCTCCTCAACGACCTGCAGCCTAGGCCGTACAAGGAACTGGACAATCACCGACCCTTCACTACCCGGGATGGAATAAACGAATTCCGCGATGTCATGCTGCGCAAGAACGTGCATGAACGCCTTGTTGGAGTAACCAAGGTTGTGCGTGACCAGTCTTCCGGCATGGTCAAGAAACCGGACGAGGAGCTGCTCCTTGGCGAGATCAACATCCTCGGACTCGAGATGGAATCGCTGCGTGACGTTCTGTACCTGAAGAAATCCAACAAGGCCGGCATCAAGAAGGGTCAGGACAACCCCTACAATCTGCATCCGGGAGAGAAGATCCTCGCTCGCTTCTCCGAGGACCAGACGCACTACGAGATGCTGTGCGAGGTTATGGAAGCACGCACGCAAAACGAGGTGGTCAGACCGCTCGAGTTTATGCGTGAAGAAACCGGGCTACCGATTGGACTCGTCGACTACAGCATCGGTGGGCTGCTCATCGAAAGCAGTCCCGAGTTCCTCAAGATGGCTCTGGGAGATGAATGTCCGCCGAACGTGGATGAGGAAATTGAATTCGAAGGCGACTACTGGCAGAAGGCATTCGAGGCGATGCGGGTACCGATGATTCAGTTCACATTTACCCACGGCTCCACTTTCCTGACGCCGTCAAGAAATTCGAGCCGGAATTACCCTCCAAGTTCTCCATCATCGGCCAGGTCGTACGCACCCACGTGGCGCGCGTGGCGGAGAAAAGGGTCCTCCAGCACGGCATCCAGTTTGCCTACGATCCACAGGGCGTCCCGCTCGAGGAGGACGAAATGGTCAATTGGCGCTACACGCGTTTCATGAAGGACAATGTTTATCTTCGCGAAACGCACACCCATTTGAGCCAGTTGATCGGTCATCTCGAAAACCGGGCGAAAGACCTGCAGCGCAGTCGGGCCGCACCGGCCTAATTCCCGGCCGCGGAAGGTAGTTACATTAGAGTAGCGGTGGAGTCAGGCAAACGTGTCACGCCTGACGCCACCGCTACTCTCTGTACCTCCTGCCCCCCTACCTGCCTGCCCTAACCTTCTTCTTTCCGCTTCTTCGCCGACACGCGGTCACTGAAGGCCGACTTGACCTTGTCGTCTGTAAAGGCGGAGCGCCGATCGGCAATCCGCTTTTCGACTGAGGCTTGAAGTTTTTCGCTCTTGAGCTTGTCCTCTTCCGGCTTTTCGTCTTCCCTGAATCGCTGATTCAACAAGATCAGTAATTTGCTGTAGGTGTTCTGATTCTCAGAACCCTGGTGCAATGCGTAGGGAGGCATGAACTTCAGCCCTCGCTCCATACTCGTTCGCGAACGTTCCTCGATCAGGTCACGCGGAAAGACCAGGAAGGTGACTCTGAATTGCTCGCGGGCATTCGCCACATTTTCGAGAATCAGGGGCAGATAAATGTCCTCCGCCTTACCGGCTTTCTTGGGGAAAGTCCGCATCAAGGACTCCCCTATCGCATCATCTACCTTGAACTTCAGCAGAAACCCGAGCTTCATGTTGATTTCACCAACATGCTTCTCCGGATTCTTCACCACGCTCGGACGCGCCACCTCATGCTCGACATCAGCCAGCAGACGCTCCTTGATCATGAGAGTGACCTCTCCCAGGTTGCCGAACTCATCGATGGTAACCTTGTCGATAACCTTGAGATCCTCGCGCTCGATGTACTTGTCGAGAGGATCACGAATGGCATCGAAGAAATTACCCTGAGTGCTTTTCTGATTCCACCCACCACCGCCGGGAAAAACGTACAAGGAGGCAGCACTCAGGTATCGCTCCAGAACATTTCTGTCTGTTCTACCCGGCCCCCCAGGAAAGCTGTTCACTGCATCGATCCGTATCTCTATGACATCGTCCCCCCGGACCATAACGTCTTTCGAAAACTTTTTCTCCGCTTCGTCTCGAGGTCCAGTCCACGGTTTTCCCGGATTTTGGGGGTCTTCAGGGACGTAGAAGCTTTTGCGTAGAAAAAATCCCTTGGCGAGGAAGAAAATCGGCCCGTCGGCGCCGTCTACCGTAGTCGTATACGTCAACCGCATCTGCTCACCTGGATTCAGCAAGCGGTCAGTCGGTTCGAAGGCGCCGCCTCCCTTGGAACTGGGGACGTTCATGTACAGAACGGCCTTGGGTACCTCTTTGAACTTGCGAAAGCCGAAATTCCGGACTATACCAGCCCCGCGGCCGTGCTCGACAGACTCCGTCTGTAATCTCGGCCTGAGAATGGCGGCACTGACTTCCCCATCGCGGAAAGCCTGAAACAGGATCTGCAAATCCTTGGCCTTCGTGAACAGATCCGGGCGAGAAAAGGGTTTACGCTCCTTTTTCTCCTTCGCTGGCTTCTCAGAGCCGTTCGGCTTCGACTCACCGTCTGAGGAGGCGGACGCTTTGCCCTTCTTCTTTTTCTTCTTCTTGACTGTCTGTTCGCCGTTGTCTTTGCCCATACAAACCTGCCTTATGTGCTCCGATTTTGGTTCCTACTTTGCTGTAACAGTAATATAAAACAATGGTTTGGTCAACTGCCACTGGCCTTACCTACAAGTCGCGCAACGACCTCGCAATGCGGAGTGTGTGGAAACAGATCGATCGGTTGTAGCCTCCCGACCCGGTATTCGGATACACAGAATTGGCTCAAATCCTTCGCCATCGAATACGGATTGCAGGATACATAGATGATGACGGGAGGATTGAGACGCAGAATCTGCTTCATCGCATCCTTGTGCACACCCGGTCTGGGGGGATCGACGACGATCACATCAAACCTGCGACCCTGAGTACATAGGCCGTCCAGAACCGATTCTGCCGATCCGGCGATGAATTCGCAGTTTGAAATTCCATTCCGCTGTGCGTTACGCCGAGCATCAACAACGGCCTCGGGAACCTGCTCCACACCCAGAACCCGGCGTGCTCTGAGGGCAATGTGAAGGGTGGTTCCACCAGTTCCACAATACAGATCGAGGACGTGGCCTCCCTCCTGGTCTCCGATCATCTCGCCGACCAGTGAATAGAGCCTTCCTGCCTGTTGCGTGTTGGTCTGAAAGAAAGATTGCGGTGAAATCTCGAATTCCAGCAGACCGCATGCCTCGTGGAGTCGTCCCTCCCCCTTTATTAAAAATTCCTGCTCTCCGATGGCGACCTGGGCTTTCCCCGAATGCTTCGTGATCACCAGATCCGTGATCTCGGGCACCTCTCGCAGCACCTGGGAGACCAATTCATCGATGCCATCATGCGGGTACGTGCTGACTACGAGATTGACCAGCATACCGGCACGCGCCTTGGTGTCGCGGACGACCAGAAAACGCAGCAGACCTTCGTGGGTACGCAGATCGTAGACGGGAAGTCGCAACGCTTCTGCTTGATCGCGAACGCAGCGAACCACTCGGTTTGACAGCTCAGACTGAAGCTGGCAGGAGTGCAGGTTGAAAACACGATTGTAGCGCTCACGCACATGCAGTCCAAGCTGTAGCTCCCCCTCGAACCCGCGGCCGAAGGAAAATTCCATTTTGTTTCTATAGAAGAATACGTCCGGGCTCGCGATGGGAGTATCCGTCGTCTCCACCACAACCCCGGACTGGCTCAAGGCATCCACAATCATCCTCTGCTTCAGCAGCAGCTGCTCCCCGTAGTCGATATTTTGCCAACGACAGCCACCACAAACACCGAAATGAGGACACGGGGGATCGCGTCGAGGTATGTCCTGCTCCAGTAGCTGCTCCAGCCTCCCGACGTGCCTGCCCTTTCGCTTCCTGCGTCCCACCCAAGCTTCGACGAGATCGCCAGGCACAGCCCCTGCCACGGTTACCTCACGATCACCCCAGCGAGCCAGACCATCGCCCTGGGATGTCAGCCCCTCGATCTTCAGCTCGTGGACTTCAGGCTTCTTCATATTCTGCAGATCACTGATGCGCCGAGTCCGGCCTCTTGGGTCGAAGTTAGATCAGCGTTGCGAGTACCCACCCCACTCAAATGAGAGCAAACGACCGAATGATGTACGCAAAAAGGCGAGATCAAATTGATCCCGCCTTTCACGATACGACACCCAATGGGTAGCCGTTATGCTCAGCTCGCACGGACACTACCCACCACCTGCACAACTCAACCGTCGTCTTCAGCAGGCTCCGTTTCTTCTACCACCGCCGGCGAACGGGTTCCCTCTGGACGGTCGACGAGTTCGACAAAACACATCGGCGCACCATCTCCCCGCCGGGGATCGGTCTTGATGAGACGGGTATAGCCTCCGTTCCTCTCGGCGTACCTTGGACCCAACTCGTCGAACAGCTTGTTGACGATGCGTTTGTCGGCGACCGACTTCAACACCATCCGACGGGCATGCAGGTCCCCCCGCTTGGCGAAGGTGATGATGGAGTCCGCCACCCGCCGAAGCTCTCGAGCCTTAGCGTGCGTGGTGTTTATCATTTCGTGCTCAAACAGAGACGTAACCATGTTGCTGAGTGTCGCCTTCCGGTGGCTGTGGTCCCGGTTGAGCTTGGCGACTCGTTTCCTGTGTCTCATGGTCCTAGAAATCCTCGACCAATGGACTCACGGGCTCTTCGTCGATCTCGACATCTTCGTACTTGGCGATGTCCATTCCCCAACTCAGGTTCATGGTTACCAGGATTTCTCCGAGCTCCGTCAGCGACTTGCGACCGAAATTACGAAAACGCAACATCTCGCTTTCGCTCCTCGAAACCAGCTCCTTCAACGTGCCTATACCAGCAGCTCTGAGACAGTTGGCTGAGCGTACGGAAAGCTCCAGCTCGTCCATGGGCATGGCGAGTAATTTGGCCACTCGCTTGGTTTCTTCATCGACAGTCTTTTCTTCCGGCGGCGCCGGCTCCTCCTCGACGTTCACGAACAGGTTTAGATGATCGATCATGAGCCTGCCCGCCTGAGCGATGGCATCCTCGGGACGCACCGACCCATCAGTCCAAACGTCGATGGTGAGTTTGTCATAGTCGGTCCGGCGGCCGACGCGCGCGTGTTCGAGATCATAGTTGACCTTGAGCACAGGCGAGAAGTTCGCATCGAGTTGAATCGTTCCGATGGGTAGATCCGGGGTCTTGCTGTCGTCTGCGAAAACGTACCCCCTGCCCTTCCCAACGGTAAACTCCATATTGAACTTAGCACCCTTGCCCAGCGTGGCGATGTGCCGATCAGGATTCATAACCTCAACGCTGGAATCAACAGCCAGATCCTTCGCCGTGACGTCACCCGGGCCGCTCGCCTCGATACGCAACGTTCTATCTTCGTCTCCGTGATACCGCAACGCGACTTCCTTCAAGTTCAACACGATCTCGGGTACGTCCTCACGCACTCCCTTGATCGTCGAAAACTCGTGTTGCACACTCTCGATATTCACAGATTTTACAGCGGCTCCTTCGATCGATGACACCAGGACTCGTCTGAGCGAATGCCCCACGGTCACCCCAAAACCACGCTCCAGGGGCTGCATGACGAAGCGACCGAACGTTTCATTCAGGCTGTCCTTTTCGATTTCCAACAACCTCGGCATCTGGAAACCGTTCAGTGACATAGTGTAATCAACCCCTCCATTGAATGGTCAAAGTAAACGCCCGTTCCGGGCCTCGTCCTCTTGTATGCTACTAATCTCAGCATCGAGATCGATCTCAAAACTCGCGATTGGCCTCAAACTCGAGAATAGAATTCGATGACGAGTTGTTCCTCGGCCACGGTCGGTATGTCTTCGCGCGATGGGCGCTCCAGCACCGTCCCGTTGAGATTCGCCTTGTCCACGGAGAGCCAGGACACCATGTCTCTGGCACGTCTCAGTGACTCGTGAATGACTTCCAACTGCTTGCTGCGCGGCGCCACGGAGATCTGGTCTCCCGGCTTGGTCAGGTAGGACGGAACGTTGACGCGTGCGCCGTTCACGGTGAAGTGCTTGTGTCGGACCAGCACTCGGGCAGCCTTTCGCGATGGGGCCAGGCCGAGGCGATAAACGATGCTGTCTAACCTGCTCTCGAGCAGACGAAGCAGGTTTTCACCGCTGACTCCGGGAATCCGCGTCGCCTCTTTGTAGTACTTGCGAAACTGACCTTCTCGAATTCCGTAGAGTCGAGCAAGTTTCTGCTTGGCTCGCAACTGAACACTGTACTCCGACTGCTTTCGACGCATGTTTTGGCCGTGCTGACCGGGCGCGTAACTGCGGCGCTCGAAGGCACATTTCTCGAGAGTGCAGCGCTCACCCTTCAGGAACAGCTTCGTGCCCTCCCTCCGGCAAAGCCGGCAACTTGGACCGGTGTAACGACTCATGCGTCCTCTATCCGATTACGAGATTGACTGTGTGCATGTTGGATGGATGACATCAAACCCTTCTTCTTTTCGGGGGACGACAGCCATTGTGCGGAATCGGCGTAACATCCCTGATAACGGATACTTCAAGGCCGGCATTCTGTAGCGCACGAATGGCGGAATCGCGACCGACGCCGAGTCCCTTGACCCATACCTCGACTCGACGCAGCCCCATGCTCATGGCATCTTGCGCCGCCCGCTCAGCAGCCAGCTGGCCTGCGAAGGGAGTGGACTTTCTGCTCCCCTTGATGCCGACCTTGCCTGGGGTCGCCCACGAAATGACGTTGCCTTCGACGTCCGTCAGCGTGACCATGGTGTTGTTGAAGCTCGAAAGTATGTGGGCAATGCCCAGAGCCTCTACCTTCTTCGACTTCTTCCGTTTCTTTCTAGCGCGTTCAGCTGGCAAGCTTAGCCTTCCTCGTTATATGGCGCCGAGTGTTGCAATCGGGTGGTACCCTAGATCACTCACTTCTTGGCAGGAGCTTTCTTCCTGCCGGCGATGGCACGTCGTGGTCCCTTCCGCGTTCTGGCGTTGGTCCGGGTTCGCTGCCCGTTCGCAGGAAGAGATCGACGATGACGCAATCCTCTGTAGCAACCAACATCCATGAGGCGCTTGATGTTCATGTTGACTTCGCCCCGCAGACTGCCCTCGACCTTGTACTTGTTCTCGATGATCCCGCGAAGCTTCGTCAGGTCCTCATCAGACAACGAACTCACACGTGAAGACGGATCCACCTGCGATTCCGACAGGATGGCGTTCGCTGAGGTGCGTCCAATGCCATAGATGTAGGTAAGACTGATGTCTATTCTCTTGTCCCTGGGCAGGTCAACGCCTGCTATACGTGCCACGGTTTATATCTCCCTACCCCTGGCGCTGTTTGTGCCTGGGATTGCGGCTGCAGATGACCCTTACTACGCCATGCCGCCTGATGATCTTACAGTCCGAACAACGCTTTCCTACTGATGCCTTGACTTTCATTTCTTCATGCCCTCCACACTAACGACGCCCCTGCATGCGTCCCTTTTTCATGAACCCTTCGTAGTGCCGTGTCATCAGCTGCGACTCGAGTTGCTGTAGCGTATCCAGAGCAACGCCGACGATAATGAGCAATCCGGTTCCACCAAAAAACTGAGAAAAGGAGCGTGTCACGTTAAACTGCTGCGTCACGAAAAACGGGAAAATGGCCACTGCGGCCAGGGCAAAAGCACCTGGAAGCGTGATCCGGGTCATGATGCGATCGATGTACATGGCCGTCCGCTTGCCCGGCCGGACTCCAGGAATGAATCCACCATGACGCTTCATGTTGTCAGCAAGCTGGTTCGGATCCATCACGATAGCAGTATAGAAATAAGTAAAAAAAACGATCATCAGCCCGTAGCATCCCCAGTAAAAAGGGGAATCCACGGTAAAGAATGCACCCATCGTCTGCATCAGATCGCTCTCGGGGAAAAACTGCGTGACCGTCCCCGGCAAAAACATGATGGATTGAGCGAAAATGATCGGGATCACTCCTGCTGCATTAACACGCAACGGAATGTTGGTTGTCTGTCCGCCGTACACCCGCCGTCCAACAACCCTCTTGGCATACTGCACCGGAATCCTGCGTTGACCCTGCGTAAGCAAAACGACGAAGGCGACAACGCAAACCATCAAGGCGATCAGAAAAATCTCCTCAATCAGGTTCTTCGTGCCCCCCCGGTTAATCAGGTAATGCGTCCATTCGCTTCTGATAGCGAATGGAAGTTCAGCGACGATGCCGACGAAAATGATGAGTGAAATGCCGTTGCCGATTCCGCGCTCCGTAATCTGCTCACCCAACCACATGATGAAGATCGTACCACTGGTGATCGTCAACATCGTCATCAGGCGAAAAGCCCAGCCCGGGTCGGTAACGGCCATCAATCCGGAGCCCTGTCCACGAATGCTCTCCAGGAAGTAGCTGACTCCCAGCGATTGGGCTACCGCCAGCACCACCGTGAAATAGCGGGTGTACTGGTTTATCTTGCGTCGCCCCTCTTCGCCCTCTCGCTGCAATTTTTGAAAGAAGGGAACGACAGCCCCCATCAGTTGCAGAATGATTGAAGCGCTGATGTAGGGCATGATGCCCAGGGCGAATACGGTGGCTCGCGTAAAAGCACCCCCAACGAACATGTCGTAGAGGCCGAACAGCGTACTGCCGGCGCTCGCGAAGAATTCCCGTAGTACCGACTCGTTGACCCCGGGAACGGTAATTTGCCCGCCGATGCGGTAAACGCACAAAATCCCGATCGTGAAAAATATCTTCTGGCGCAGATCCGGTATCTTGAGACAGTTTTGGAAGCTCTGAAGCATCTACCCGTCAGCCCGTGCAGGATCGGACGCGGTGATTCGCTCCGCCGTGCCTCCCGCTTGCTCGATTTTCTGGAGCGCGGTCTGGGAGAACGCATGTGCTCGCACACTTACCTTGCGGCTCAATGTACCGTCCCCAAGGATCTTTATCGCTGAATCCGCCCGCCGGATCAATCCAGCCTGCTTCAATTCCTGCGGACCGATCTCCCCTTCGAGGGCACGCTCATCGATGTCCGCCAGGTTGACGATCTCGAACCGCTTTCTAAAAGGATGGTTGGAGAAGCCGATCTTTGGTATTCGCCGATGCAGGGGCATCTGGCCACCCTCGAACCCGCTGCGACTGCCTCTTCGGCCACCGGAGCGCGCGCGCTGACCCTTGTGCCCCTTGCCGGCCGTCTTGCCGGTTCCCGAACCCGGTCCATGACCCAGACGCTTGCCGTTGCGGCGCGCTCCACGCGCACCTTTCAATTCACCTAGACGCATAATATTCCTTGGAAATTTCCCTCACTCAACTTCTTCCACTGCCAACAGATGTGATACCGTGTTGATCATGCCCCTGATCTGCGGGGTATCCTCGTGGACGACGGTGTGGTGAATCCGTCTCAACCCAAGAGCACGTATCGTCTCTTGCTGATTTCTGGCTCGCCCGATGGCGCTACGAGTCTGCTTGATCTGCAGTTTCATCTATTCCTATCTCAGATCGCGTATCCGCAAACCGCGGTTCTTGGCGGTCGTTTCAGCATCCCGCAACAGCTTCAGTCCCTCCAACGTCGCCTTGATCCCGTTCTGAGGATTCGCAGACCCGAGAGACTTGGTCAGGATATCATGGACACCGGCCAAATCGAGTACAATGCGAATGCCGCCGCTGGCGATAACGCCAGTCCCAGGAGAGGCCGGCTTCAGCAGTACCTTCGCCGCGCTGAATTTTCCGGTAATCTCATGGGGAATGGTCCCGTCCACGACAGCCACCTTGATTATCTGCTTTTTCGCAGCTTCCGTGCCCTTGCGGATCGCCTCCGCAATTTCTCCTGCTTTTCCAGAGCCAACACCGACATGGCCGTTGCGATCACCGACTACGACCATGGCGGTAAAACTGAAATTGCGCCCGCCTTTGCGCACATGGGAAACGCGCCGAACGCTGTTCTGGACAACGACCTCAGTCAGTTCCAGGCTAGTCGGATCGATTCGCGCCAATGGATCTCCTTTGCATTGCCATAGTGTCGACATGTTTGTGCGTCTCGACACTCGATGTCACAAGTTTAATCCGCCCTCGCGAGCGCCTTCAGCGACCGCCTTGACGATGCCGTGGTATCGAAAGCCAGCCCGATCGAACACCACGCGCTCGATTCCGCTGTCTTTGGCCTTGGCAGCGATGAGCTTGCCCAGGGAGTGACCCTGCGCGACTCGATTCCCCTCCCCATCGGCCCTCAACTCCTTCGACTGAGTCGACAACCCCACGACAGAATGGCCTGTATGATCATCTATGATCTGAGCTTCGATGTGTCGCAAAGAGCGATGCACGACGAGGCGGGGGCGATCAGCAGTACCCATGATCTTCTTGCGCCCCCTGAAGCGCCGACGCTCCCGGGAGATGTTCTTCTGTTGTTGGATGCTGGCCATTAGAATCTTCGTAATGCGTTCGGGTTAAGTGGTGTCACGAGCCGCGACCTATGCGATCCGCGACCTACACGACGGCCGTCTTGCCGGCCTTCCAGTGGATGACCTCATTCTCATACCGGATCCCCTTACCTTTGTATGGGTCCGGTTTCCGCTTCTCCCTGATGTCAGCGGCCGCCTGTCCGACCTTCTGCTTGTCGATGCCGCTGATGACGATGCCCGCCTGAGCCCCACCCGCACCATCTTCCGTCGTCAACTCGACTCCATCGGGGGCTTCGTAAATTACCGGATGCGAGTACCCGATATGCAACGTGAGCCTGGAACCTTGTAACTCGGCTCGAAACCCCACGCCGTAAACGTTCAAGCGCTTTGAAAACCCAACAGTGACCCCCGTGACCGCATTGGCGATCAAGGAGCGGATTAGACCGTGCATGGCCATGGCTTCTTTGGATTCGGATTTGCGAGTAACGCTCACAGAAGAATCCTCCACCACGACCCCGAGGACATCGGTTCTCAATGGCACGCGCAGTTCGCCTTTCGGCCCCTTGACCTTCAGGTCGGAGGCCTCGGCTGACACCTCGACCCCGGACGGAACCGGAACGGGGATTTTTCCAACTCTGGACATGACGTGCGCTACCCCTCGCTACCAGACACTGCACAGCACCTCACCGCCAAGACCGGCGCGCCGGGCCCGGCGATCCGTCATCACGCCTTTGGACGTCGACACGATGGCGATTCCGAGACCGCGTCTGATCCTCGGAAGATCACTTTTCGACGAGTAGCGGCGCAACCCGGGCTTGCTAATTCGCTGTAGATCCTGAATGATCGGATCCTCGGCTTCATCATATCTCAGATATAAGCGCAACTGACCCTGCTTGCCGTCACCGTAGTAGGCGAAATTGTCGATAAACCGTTCCTCAGCCAACACGCGTGCAATTTCACGCTTCAAATTGGATGCCGGTATGTCGACGACTTTGTGTCTGGCCCTGGACGCATTGCGGATCCGTGTCAACAAATCGGCTATCGGATCGGTCATACTCATTGTGTATTCCCTTGTTCTCTGTTCCCGTCTACCAACTCGACTTGGTCACGCCCGGAATCTCGCCTCGCAACGCCAACTCTCTGAAACAAATACGGCATAGTCCGAACTTGCGGTACACCGCCCGCGGCCGTCCGCAACGCTGGCAACGCGTGTACTTCCTCACCTTGAACTTGGGTTCTTTCTGCTGTTTGATCAGCAAGCACTTCTTCGGCATCGATCAGCTCCGGACCAGTAGGACATCAGTTTGCGAATGGCACGCCGAGTAGGCGCAACAGTTCCCGCGCTTCTTCGTCTGTCTGCGCGGAAGTCACCATCGTGATATTCATTCCCCTGATATGATCGATCTTGTCGTAATCGATTTCGGGAAAAATGATTTGCTCACGAATTCCGAGGTTGTAGTTGCCCCGGCCGTCGAAGGATCTTGGCGGCAAGCCGCGAAAGTCTCTCGTCTGGGGCAGAGCGAAGTTCACCAGGCGATCCAGGAATTCAAACATTCTTTCACGCCTCAGGGTAACCACGGCCCCTACCGGCATTCCCTCGCGTAGCTTGAAATTCGAGATGGCCTTCCGTGAGCGCCGGACGGCCGGCTTTTGACCGGTCACCGCGGTTAACTCGACCAGGGTTCCTTCAAGGACCTTCGGATCCTGGGCCGCCTCTCCGACCCCGGAGTTGACGACGATCTTCTCCAACCGCGGAACCTCCATCTGATTCCCGTAAGAGAATTTCTCGGTCAGCGAAGCCACGACCGTTTCGTAGTACAATGATTTCAGGCGCGCCAAGGTTTCGTCCTCGTCTTCCTACCCTTCGGAGTCTATCATTTCGCCGCTCTTGACGGCGATTCTCACATTGCGACCGTCATCCAGGCGTTTCTTGCCAACCCGCGTCGGGGTATCGGTCTTCGGACAAATCACCATGACGTTGGATGCGTTCATCGTGGCCTCGCGCTCTACTATGCCACCCTGTGGATCACGCTGTGTTGGACGAGTGTGTCGTTTCATCATGCGCACACCTTCGACGATCAGCCGGTTGGCTTCGCCGTATACCCGCAACACGCGACCGCGCTTCCCCTTGTCATTGCCACTGATAACTTGAACGATATCACCCCTGCGAATATTCATAATTGGTCCCTCACACGACCTCCGGAGCGAGAGAAACGATGCGCATGAACTGCTTCTCTCGCAGCTCGCGGGCCACTGGACCGAAAATTCGGGTGCCGCGAGGTTCGTTGTTTAGGTCCAGGAGGACCGCCGCGTTGTCGTCGAAACGTATATATGACCCGTCAGGACGCCGGTATTCTTTCTTGGTGCGAACGATGACTGCCCGGGCAACCTCGCCCTCATTCAGAGGACCGTTGGGAGTAACATCATGGACGGCGACGACGATGAGGTCTCCCACTGAGGCGTAACGCTTTTTCGTGCCACCCAGCACGCGAATACATTTCCCACGCTTGGCACCGGCGTTGTCCGCCATTTTGACTACTCCGTACTCTCTGATCATGACCTTAACCAATCACTCGCTCGGTGCTTTTTCTATGATCTCTATGACTCGCCAGCGTTTCGTTCGACTCAACGGTCGACATTCCCGTATGCGCACCAAGTCTCCGGCCGCCGACTTGTTGAGTTCATCATGCGCGACAAATTTCGTCGTCCGATTGATGCTGCGCCCGTAGAGCGCATGCGCCAATCTCTGGTCGACCGCTATGACTCTGGTTTTGTCATTCTTGGAGCTGACGACTCGACCTTCGACTGCACGTCCACCCCGAAGCTGATCTTTCGTCTCGCTCACGCCTCTGCATGCCCTCCTGCTTCAACCTGATTGCTCGCAGTGACACCTAGTTCCCGTATCACGGTACGAACGCGGGCGGCCTCTCTGCGCACCTGACGCAATCGAATTGGACTGCTCAACTGCCCCAGCGAGTGCTGAAAGCGCAGATTGAAACCTTCTTCCGACAGGTCGCGAAGCTTGGCCTGGAGGTCATCAACGCTCAATTCTCTGAGTTCCACCGCGGTCATGCCACACCGGCCGTTCGTTCCACGAACTTCGTTTTGATTGGCAGCTTGTGTGCTGCTCTGAGCAGAGCCTGTTTAGCCATCTCGACGGGCACGCCGGACAACTCGAACATCACCCGTCCCGGCTTGACGACGGCCACCCAACCCTCCGGTGCACCCTTGCCTTTTCCCATGCGCGTCTCAGCCGGTTTCTTGGTGACAGGTTTGTCCGGGAAAACCCTGATCCACATTTTTCCGGTACGACTCATGGCCCGGCTTATGGCAACGCGTGCAGCCTCTATCTGGCGACTCGTGATCCAACCTGGCTCCATCGCCTTGAGACCGAATTCGCCGAAGGAAACCATCGCCCCACCTTTGGTCTGCCCTCTCATCCGTCCGCGCGATTGTTTGCGCCACTTGACTTTCTTCGGCATCAACATGGTTCAGTCAACCCATCCCCGATCGCGATTTTCATTAGCCCTGATGTGTTCATCAGCCCTGGACTGCTGCTTCGGCGTCGTCGACAACTTCGCCGTGGCAGATCCAAACCTTGACGCCTACGGTTCCCGACATGGTGAAAGCCGTCGCGGTGGCGTAGTCGATGTCAGCCCGAAGCGTGTGCAGAGGCACTCTACCAGCGGGCTCCGAGCGCTCCCGTCGTGACATCTCTGCGCCACCGATCCGACCTGAGCAGACAATGCGAATACCTTCTGCTCCCATCCGCATGGACGACGCGACGGCCTTCTTTATCACGCGCCGGAACGCCACCCGTTGCTCGAGCTGACGAGCCAGATTCTCAGCCACCAGTTGGGCGTCTAACTCGGGCTTCTTTACTTCCTGAATATTCAGTGCAACATCCTTCACAGTGAGCTGCTTGAGCTCGTCCCTAAGCTTGTCCACCTCAGCGCCACGGCGACCGATGGCGATACCTGGACGGGCCGTGAAAACCTCTACGGTCACGCGCTTCGGATGACGCTCGATGTTGATGCGGGAAACTCCAGCACGCTGCAAGCGCTGCTGGATGTAGCTGCGCAACATCAAGTCTTCCTTTATCAATGCGGCGGTTTCCTTTTCCGCGAACCAGTTGGAACGCCAACCCTTGATCACTCCAAGGCGGAACCCGTACGGATGTGTCTTCTGACCCACGACAGCTCCTTGCTTTTTATTCTTCTGAGACGGTTGCGGTCTCGGCGACTTCATCCTTCACATCGGCGGCCACCACAGACGCGATACCATCGGAGACGAACACGGTCATATGACTTTGCCGTTTGCGTACGCGGAATGCCGCGCCACGGGCTCTCGGCCTCAGGCGCTTGAGCATTCTTCCCTCGTCGGCGAATATGCGGCTCACGTAGAGCTCTTCTGCATCAACCGGATTGTCTTCATCCTTCACCAGCGCGTTCGCGACTGCAGAGCGCAGCGTCTTCTCCACAACACGGGCGACCGGCCGCGTCGAAAACCGCAGTATGGCCAGCGCTTCTTCTACTGACTTTCCCCTGATCTGGTCGATGACCAACCGAACCTTGGTTGCCGGCACTCCGATGTGCCGCTGTATGGCCTTGGCTTCCATCTTACCTCACCCCTGTCACACGCTCGGTTGAACGACCGCCGTGCCCCCGAAAGGTCCGCGTAGGGGAAAATTCGCCGAGTTTGTGGCCAACCATGTTCTCGGTCACGTAGACCGGGATGAATTTGTTGCCGTTGTGGACCGCCAGCGTGAGGCCGACAAAATCTGGCGTAATCGTCGAGCGCCTGGACCAGGTTCGCAGGACTGTCTTGTCACCGGTCCTGTTCATGTCCTCCACACGCGCTGCCAGTTTTGGGTCTATGAAGGGACCCTTTTTAACTGATCTCGGCAAGTTGCTATCCTACGGTTTAACTGAATGAATAGAACTGAATAAATATAGCTGAGTGAATGAAGGCCATCACTTGCTCCGCCGACTTTCGATCCACTGGTTTGACTTCTTCGTGCGCTTCCGGGTTTTGTAACCCTTGGTCGGCTTGCCCCACGGAGTCACTGGATGACGGCCACCCGAACTCTTACCCTCGCCACCACCATGGGGATGATCGACCGGATTCATCACCACACCACGGACCTTGGGACGTCGACCCAACCAGCGTGACCTGCCAGCCTTGCCGATAACGATATTACCATGATCCAGGTTTCCGACCTGCCCGATCGTCGCGCAACAGGTCTCCCATACCAGCCGAACTTCGCCAGAGGGCAATCGCAATCGAGCTCTCCCTTCCGCCCTACTCATGAGTTGGACCTCAGCTCCGGCGCTACGGGCCAGACGCGCGCCCTGGCCAGGGTTGAGTTCCACATTGTGGACAGTCGTCCCCACTGGGATCCGAGAAAGTGGCAAGGCATTGCCAACCTGAACCGGCGCATCACTACCCGACAACACGGTGTCTCCAACATTGAGGCCATGGGCGGCAATCATGTAGCGCTTTTCACCGTCTCGATAGACGATCAAGGCAATGAATGCTGAGCGGTTGGGATCATACTCAATCGAAGCCACTCGACCAGGAACCCCCACCTTGTCCCGCCGAAAATCGATGATGCGATAGCGCCTCTTATGCCCACCTCCGCGCCGACGCGCGGTCATACGGCCACGACTGTTACGCCCACCGGTCTTTGACAGTGGTGCCGTGAGGGACTTCTCCGGAGACTCCGCCGTAACTTCGGCAAAGGAGTTCACCGTCTTGTAGCGCTGGGTGGGCGTTATGGGTCTGAATCGCTTGACTGGCACTATGTCACCTTTTTTAAAACTCCCTCACACACTCTCAACGAGTTCAATGGCATCCCCGGCGCGTAACGTCACATAGGCCTTCTTCCAGGCCGAAGTGGCACCGCGGAACGCTCCTTGTCGCTTCGGCTTACGCGGCACCGTAACCGTGCGTACTGAAGCAACCTGAACATCGAAAATCGACTCTACGGCGTGGCGAATCTGGATCTTATTGGCCCTGCGATCGACACGAAAGGTGTAGGTGCCTTTGTCGCGTTGAATGGTCGCCTTCTCCGTAACAACCGGGGCCCGCAAAACGGATCGTAGATCATTCACTGTGACTCGCCCCCACTGGAATCACCGTGCACGACTCCCAGTGCTTCAACTGACTTCGGAGTCAGCACGAGGACATCGGCGGCCACAATACCATACGTATTCACCGTCGTGGCGGTCGCCATCTCAACCCCCGGCAAATTGCGGCACGACTTGAACAACACCGGGTCATTTGTCGCCGTCACGAACAGAACCTTTTCTTCCCGACCCAATCCGATGGCTTGCAACAGCGCCGCGAAGGATTTCGTGCTCGGCTTCTCGAATTCCACGTCTTCGACCACGCGTACCTGCTCGGTCTTGCCTTTGTAAGAAAGCGCCGACACCAGAGCTCGGTGTTTCATTCCTTTGGTAAGGTGAGTGCGGTAGGATCGAGGTTTCGGATGACCGAACGCGACCCCGCCCCCTCTCAAGAGATTGGTGGTGACCGTCCCACGACGTGCCAATCCTGAGCCCTTTTGCCGATGGTGCTTGCGGCCCGACCGATTGACTTCCGAACGACCCTTCACCGAGGCGTTTCCCTGCCGCTGATTGGCCTCGAAGGCGACCACGGCGGCATGGACGGCGTGTTCGGACACACGCGCCTCGAACAGGATCGAAGGAAGCTCCAGCGAGCCCTTCTTGCCTCCGTCTGCCGTCAACACGTCTACCGTTGCCATGATCTTCCTCAAACCTTGATTTCGATACCGATGCCGGCTGGTAAATCCAGCTTCATCAGCGCGTCGACGGTCTGCGGAGTCGACTCAAAAATGTCAATCAGACGCTTGTGGATCCGCGTCTCAAATTGCTCTCTGGACTTCTTGTCAACATGAGGCCCGCGCAACACCGTGTAGATTGTGCGGTCAGTAGGTAAAGGAATCGGTCCGGCGATTCGGGCACCGCTTCGTCTCACTGTCTGCACGATCTCATCGACGGATTTGTCGAGTGCCGCGTGATCGTAGGCCTTGAGCCTGATTCGAATTCTATCGACTGCCATTACTGTCTGCGCTTTCTATCTATCTTCACACTCGCAACGGGCTCGATCACTCGATGACACCAGTGACGACGCCCGAGCCGATCGTCCGTCCACCCTCTCGGATGGCGAAGCGTAATGTCGCTTCGATGGCGATGGGCTGAATCAGGTCGACGACCATGTTGACGTTATCGCCAGGCATCACCATCTCGACGCCTTCGGGCAACTCGATGCTTCCGGTGACATCCGTCGTGCGGAAGTAAAACTGCGGCCGGTATCCTGTGAAGAATGGCTTCTCGCGACCACCTTCTTTGGATGTCAGCACGTAAACCTCTGCGTTGAACTTTGTGTGAGGTGTTATGCTTCCGGGAGCACACACGACCATGCCGCGTGTGAGCTCTTCTTTCTCAACGCCTCTCAGCAACAGGCCCACGTTGTCACCGGCCTGACCGTCATCAAGGAGTTTCCTGAACATCTCTACGCCCGTTACCACGGTCTTGCGGGTCTCTTTGATGCCCACCACCTCGACATCATCTCCCGTTTTGATAACGCCACGCTCGATCCTACCTGTGCCAACCGTACCACGTCCGGTGATGCTGAAGACATCCTCCACGGGCATCAGGAAGGGCTGATCCACGGGCCGGTCGGGCAGATTAATGTACTCGTCCACTGCATTGACCAACTGGTCGATCGACTGCGTACCGATCTCGCTATCGTCGCCCTCGACGCTCTTCAATGCGGAGCCGCGAATGACCGGAACGTCGTCTCCTGGAAAGTCGTACTCAGAGAGAAGCTCACGGGTCTCGAGCTCGACCAGATCCAACAATTCAGGGTCATCCACCTGATCCACTTTATTCATATAGACGACGATGCCGGGCACGTTGACCTGACGGGCCAACAAAATGTGCTCGCGCGTCTGGATCATCGGACCATCCGCTGCGCTGACCACGAGAATGGCGCCGTCCATCTGAGCGGCGCCCGTGATCATATTCTTGATGTAGTCGACGTGACCAGGGCAATCCACGTGCGCATAATGCCGGTTCGCCGTCTCGTATTCCTGATGTGAGACGTTGATGGTCACGCCGCGCTGGCGCTCTTCTGGTGCGTTATCGATGTCATCGACGGACCTGGCCTCAGCGAAGCCCTGGCTGGCCAGGTGGAGGGTTATGGCCGCAGTCAGCGTTGTCTTGCCGTGATCCACGTGACCGATTGTACCGATGTTCACGTGAGGCTTGTTGCGTTCGAATTTGTCCTTTGCCATGAGGCCTTTCCTTTCCCTACTCGTTGAACCTACCTGCTTGAAATGCTCTCTCGATCACGCCGCCGCTTCCGAATACCCCCGGATACGATCGACGATCTCTTCGGTCAGTTGCTTGGGTACCTGCTTGAAGCGCGAAAACTGCATGGTGAAAACGGCCCGGCCTTGAGTCAGCGAGCGAAGCCTGGTCGCATAACCGAACGTCTCTGACAGAGGAATCACGGCCTCTATCACCTGCGCCTCGGAGCGAGGGGTGATACCTTGCACGTCACCGCGATGGGAATTGAGGTCGCCGATGACATCGCCGAGGTACTGTTCGGGCACGACGACTTCGAGATCCATGACCGGCTCCATCAAGAATGGCTTGGCCTTCCGTGCCCCTTCCTTGAAGGCCATGGATCCTGCCACCTTGAAAGCCATCTCCGATGAATCAACCTCGTGATACGAGCCGTCGACCAACGTCACCACGATGTCTTCGATGGGATAACCTGCGATCGGGCCACTCAACATGGCCTCCTGGATGCCTTCACGGACCGGGTTGACATACTCCCTGGGAATCGAGCCACCGACGATCTTGGATTCGAACACCAGACCGGTGCGGGACTCGCCTGGCCCCATCTCGATCTCCACATGGCCGAACTGGCCGCGCCCGCCGCTCTGTCGCACGAATCTCCCCGTGGCCTCGACCGTGTTTCGAATGCCTTCTTTGTAGGCCACCTGCGGATCTCCCACATTGGCAGCGACCCTGAATTCGCGTAACAGACGTTCGATGCGTGTTTCGAGATGCAGTTCACCCATCCCCGATACCAGCGTTTGCCCGGTATCCTTGTCGACGGTTATGACGAAGGTCGGATCTTCTTCACTCATCTTGTTGAGCGCGCTATAGAGCCGCTCCTGGTCACCCTTGGTCTTGGGTTCGATGGCGCGATGAATGACCGGTTTGGCGAATTCTATCTTCTCAAGGAGAATCTGCTGGTCGCCGTCACAGAGGGTCTCACCCGTTGTCGTACTCTTGAGCCCGACCACGGCGATGATGTCTCCGGCATGAGCGTCCTCGCGCTCCAAGCGCGTGTCGGCGTGCATCTCGACCAGCCGAGAAACGCGTTCCTTTTTCCCCGAGTTGACGTTGTGTATGTAGGAACCTGATTTCAGCGTGCCAGAATACACTCGCAAAAAGGTCAGTCGGCCAACGAAATCATCAGCCTGAATCTTGAACGCCAACGCTGAGAATGGCGCGTCGTCGGCAGCCGGACGCTCCGCTGACTCCTCGGAATTGGGCAAGACTCCGGTAACCGGAGGCACATCCAGAGGAGAAGGTAGAAACTCGACTATGCTGTCTAGGAGCTTCTGCACCCCCTTGAACTTATAGGCGCTGCCACAGACAACCGGAACAGCCTTCAAGGCGATGGTGGCCTGCCGAAGGGCCGCCCTGATCTCGTCAGAACGGATCTCTTCGCCTTCGAGGAATTTTTCGAGAAGGTGATCGTCGTAGTCGGCAACAGACTCGAGCAACTTTTCCCGGTACTTCAGGGCCGTCTCCGTCAGATCTTCAGGCACCTCTGTTTCGAGGAAATCCATGCCTTGCGAATCGTCCTGATAGGTGATCGCCTTCATCTCAATCAAGTCGACCAACCCGGTATAGGTCTCTCCGCTGCCAAGCGGCAACTGCACCGGCACGAAATTACTCCCAAGACGCTCCTCCAGCATCTCGAGCACCCTGAAAAAATCGGCTCCGTTGCGGTCCATCTTGTTGACGAAGGCAATCCGAGGAACACCGTAGCGGTCCGCCTGACGCCAGACCGTCTCCGACTGCGGCTCGACACCACCAACGGCACAAAACACGCCCACGGCACCGTCTAGCACCCGGAGTGAACGCTCGACTTCAGCGGTAAAATCAACGTGGCCGGGGGTGTCGATAATGTTTATTCGATGACCGTTCCACTCGGCTGCGGTAGCAGCGGAGTTGATGGTGATACCGCGTTCCCGCTCCTGGTCCATGAAGTCCATCGTGGCCGTACCATCATGGACCTCCCCCATTCGATGCAGACGGCCGGTGTAGTACAGAATACGCTCGGTCGTCGTCGTCTTGCCGGCGTCGATGTGGGCTGCGATCCCGATGTTTCGCGTGTCCGCGATTGCGTGTTCCCTGGCCACTCTGTCCTTCTTTTCCTAGAACCTGTAGTGGGCGAAAGCCCTGTTCGCATCGGCCATTCGATGCACTTCGTCACGGGCGCGTATCGCGCCCCCGTCTCCCTTGGAAGCTGCGATCAACTCATTGGCTAATCGATCAGCCATCGTGCGTTCCGAGCGCTCTCGCGCGAAACGGATAATCCACTTGATCGAGCGGGTGGTACGCTCTTCTGGCCTGACTTCCAGAGGGACCTGATAGGTCTGAGAGCCGACACGCCTGGACTTCGTCAGCACCATCGGCTTGCAATTCTCTACAGCCTTCATGAACAAATCGATGCCCTGTTGATCCGAGCGTTGCGTTACCAGATCAACGGCGTCATAGAAGATCCGCTCAGCCAGACTCTTCTTACCCCTGCTCATGAGACAGCTGATAAACCGGGCAGCAAGAACGCTGTTGTACTTTGGATCGGGAAGCGTCTGTCGCTTTACTGCTCTTCTTCTTCTGGACATCGGATATCTACTCGAATTCTGGCGAAGTTTCCAGTGAAAAAAGCAAGCCTAACTGTCGGCCCTTCGCGCCCCGTATTTGGAGCGGCCCTGCTTTCGCTCCGCTACCCCACTTGCATCGAGAACGCCACGAATGATGTGGTAGCGCACGCCGGGAACATCCTTCACTCGCCCGCCACGCACCAGGACGATGGAGTGCTCCTGCAGATTGTTTCCTTCGCCTGGGATGTATGCCGCCACCTCCTGACCAGTTGTCAAACGCACTCTGGCCATCTTGCGCAAAGCCGAATTCGGCTTCTTAGGTGTGGTCGTGTACACCCGCGTGCAAACGCCGCGACGCTGGGGACAACCCTGCAGAGCAGGAGCGTCTTTGCGTTGCCCCGACCTCGAACGCCCTTTGCGAATCAGCTGGTTGATTGTCGGCAAATTCCGATATCCTCAATAGGTACAATACTTGCTTTCACACCCTCAGTCCGCGTCTAAATGCGTGTTTCACACTGAAGAAGCGCATTCCATGCCAAGCTTAAAGCTTAAGGACTAAATCGTTGTCCGTCAACGCCCCTTGGGGCCTTCGTCAACGGCCGCAAGACGGTTCGTCAACGGCCGCCAGACGATTCGTCAACAACTACAGATTTTTTCGCACATTGACGGCATTTTTCACAAAATCGATGAATCTGCTGATGAACCCTACCCTACTCCCCCATGGCAGGAGTGGCCGCTGTCTCATCGCCATTGGCGCCAACCTCGACCAACTCCTCCTCGGTTGCCGGCACCTCAACCACATCCTCCTCGGGACGCAAATCGAGGTAATTAACCGACCTGTAAAGGCTGGATCCCGTTCCGGCTGGAATCAGGCGGCCGATGATGACGTTCTCTTTCAAGCCTCGCAGGTGGTCAATCTTGCCCTGCACGGCTGCCTCGGTTAGCACTCGAGTCGTTTCCTGGAACGAGGCGGCGGAGATGAAGCTGTCTGTCCGCAGGGAAGCACGAGTGATGCCGAGCAGGATCGGCGTGCAATTGGCCGGATCTCCGCCCTCCGTGATGACCTTTTCGTTCTCGTGATTGAAGCGGATCTTGTCGACCTCTTCTCCCTCGAGAAAGTTGGTGTCACCCGGATCCAGCACCCTGACCTTCTGCAGCATCTGCTTGACGATCACTTCGATGTGTTTGTCGTTGATCTCTACAGCCTGAAGACGGTAGACATCCTGGATCTCGTTCACCAGGTACTCCTGCACTTTGTTCACACCCTGAACCTGCAGGATATCATGCGGGTTCACGGCTCCTTCTGACAGTCGCTCACCGGCGACCACGTGGTCCCCCTCGTGCACCCTCATATGCTTGCCGTACGGGATTAAGTACTTGCGCTCTTCCCCGTCGTGAGAGGTCACGAGGACCTCACGGTTTCCGCGAACCAACCCGCCGAACTTGACGGCCCCATCAATCTCTGAAATCACGGCCGGCTCCTTCGGACGCCTGGCCTCGAACAGCTCGGCTACGCGCGGCAGACCACCGGTGATGTCGCGAGTCTTCGTGCGCTCTCTCGGTATCTTTACCAGTGGAGTCCCGGGAGCGACCTGTTCCTTGTCCGCCACCAACACTCGCGCACCGACGGGAAGAATGAATGAGCGATTTCCTTCCTTCCTGTTGATAACGTCAATCTGGGGACTCAATGAACGATCGCGCTGCTCGACGATCACACGCGCACTCATACCGGTGGTTTCGTCGAACTTCTCACTCAGAGTAACATCATCGGCGATATCCGTGAACTTAACCTTACCGGCTCGGTCGGTGATGATGGCGTTGTTATACGGGTCCCACTCGTACATCACCTGGGAGCTTTCGACCTCCTCGGCGTCAGACACCTTGAGGCTTGCCCCGTACGGAACGTTGATGCGGGATCGCACTCGATTCTGCTCATCGAGGAGTTCGATCTCACCATTGCGCCCCGTCACCACCTGGCCCAAATCAGGATTCTCCACGCTGGTGACATTCGCGAAACGAACCTTGCCGCGACGGCGCGCCGTGATTTGAGATTGTTCGGCAATACGGCTGGCCGTGCCGCCGATGTGAAACGTGCGCAGGGTCAGCTGCGTCCCCGGCTCGCCAATGCTCTGAGCGGCGATGACACCGGTGGCTTCACCAATATTCACGATCCTGCCCGTCGCCAAATTGCGCCCGTAGCACTTGGCGCACACCCCGCGCTGTGATTCACACGTCAGGACCGAGCGGATGCGCACCTGTTCGAACCCGGCCTGGGCGATATTGTTGGCATCGGCCTCCTCGAGTAACGTGCCGGCCTTGACGACGACGTTGTCGTCGGCGTCGACGGCGTCGTCGAGGATGACCCTGCCGACGATGCGATCGGCCAGAGGTTCGATAATCTCCTCGCCATCTTTCAGGGCGCCGGTCCACAGACCCTGGCCAGTACCGCAGTCCGGTTGGCTGACCACGACGTCCTGTGCTACATCGACCATGCGACGAGTCAGGTACCCGGCCTCGGCCGTCTTCAGTGCCGTGTCTGCCAATCCCTTGCGCGCTCCGTGCGTCGATATGAAGTACTCCTGCACGGACAGGCCTTCCTTGAAGGATGCGATGATCGGAGTCTCGATGATTTCTCCAACCGCTCCCGTCAGCTTCTTCTGTGGCTTGTTCATGAGGCCGCGCATGCCACCCAACTGCTTTATCTGGTCCTCACTACCTCGTGCTCCGGAATCCTTCATCACAAAGATGGAATTGAAGCCTTCCTCGGCATCCTCCAGGGCCCCTTGCACGGCGCGGGAAACGGCTGACGTGGCGTGCGTCCAGATATCGATAATCTTGTTGTAGCGCTCACCGTCGGTGATGATTCCGTTGGCGTACTGATCGCGCACTCTCTCCACTTCGCCCAACGCTTCGTTGATGATTTCATCCTTCTCCGGCGGGACGACCACGTCATCGACCGAAACGCTGATTCCAGCGATCGTGGCATAGTGATAGCCAAGACGCTTGAGGTTGTCGACGAATTCCGCCGTCCGCCTGTTGCCCATGTGACGGTGCACTTCGCCGGTAATTCTCTTGATGTCACCCTTCTCAATATTCTGGTTGATGAAGTCCATCTCCGGGGGCATGGTCTCGTTGAACACCAACCGGCCGGCGGTCGTGTCGATCATCTCACCCTTGACCCGAACCTTGATCGGTTGGTGGAGGGTGATGCGCTCTGACTCAAACGCCGCCATGGCTTCGGTCGGACTGGCAAAGCGCCGCTCCTCTTTGGTGGCTTCACTGAAGCGCACTTTGGTCAGGTAGTAACTACCCAGGACGATGTCTTTGGGGTCCATCATGATGACGGGCTCGCCATCGGCCGGCTTGAGCAGATTCTGAGACGACAGCATCAGCAAGCGCGCCTCGATCTGCGCCTCGAACGAAAGCGGTACATGGACCGCCATCTGATCTCCGTCGAAATCGGCATTGAAGGCAGCGCATACCAACGGATGAAGCTGCACCGCCTTGCCCTCGACGAGGATCGGCTGAAAGGCTTGAATACCCAACCGGTGAAGTGTTGGCGCGCGATTCAGCAGCACGCAGTGGTCACTGATGATGTCTTCCAGGATGTCCCAGACCTCGGGTCGCTCGCGCTCCACCAGCTTCTTGGCGCTCTTCACCGTCTGCACCAGGCCAGTTTCCTCGAGCTTGCGAATAACGAACGGCTTGAACAACTCCAGCGCCATGCTCTTGGGCAGGCCGCATTGGTGAAGCTTCAATTCGGGACCGACAACGATGACCGAACGGCCGCTGTAATCGACCCGCTTGCCAAGCAGATTCTGGCGGAACCTGCCCTGCTTTCCTTTGAGCAAATCGCTCAATGACTTAAGCGAGCGATTGCCGTCGCCGCGCACGGCTCGGGATCGCCGTCCGTTGTCGAATAGCGCATCGACCGCTTCCTGCAGCATGCGCTTCTCGTTGCGCAGAATGACCTCTGGGGCCTTGATGCCGATCAGCTTCTTGAGGCGGTTGTTCCTGTTGATGACACGACGGTACAGGTCGTTCAGATCCGAGGTCGCGAAGCGGCCACCCTCTAGAGGCACTAGAGGACGGAGATCCGGAGGAATCACCGGTATGACCTCCAGGATCATCCATTCGGGCCGGTTCTCGGACTGGCGGAAGGCCTCGATGACCTTCAACCGCTTCAGCGCTTCCTGCTTGCGCTGAATCGATGTCTCCATGCGTACGCGGGCTCGCAGTTCGGCCGACAACTCTTCGATGTCGATTTCGGCGAGCAAATCTCTGACTGCCGGTGCGCCCATGCCGACCTTGGGATCGTTGCCCTGCTCCCGCACTTCGAGCAGTTCCTCCTCGGTCAGCAACGTCATCTTTTCGATCTCGGAACCACGGGGGTCCATGACGACATACGACTCGTAATACAGGATGCGCTCAAGGTTGCGCATCGACACATCCATCAGCGCTCCGATGCGCGACGGCAATGACTTGAAATACCAGATGTGTGAAACAGGAACAGCCAACTCGATGTGACCTAGTCGTTCGCGACGAACCTTCGCCTGAGTGACCTCTACCCCGCAGCGATCGCAGACGACCCCGCGATAGCGGATCCCCTTGTATTTACCGCAATGACAGTTCCAGTCCTTCACCGGGCCGAAAATACGTTCGCAGAACAAGCCGTCGCGTTCGGGTTTGAACGAGCGGTAGTTGATGGTTTCTGGCTTTGTGACTTCGCCGTGCGACCATGACCGGATGGTGTCCGGTGAGGCCAACTGGATCCGAATGGAATCGAAATCTGTCGGTTTTCTTGAGTTGCCGGTTTTGATCACGTCGTCACCTCTGGTTGGTTAGACTCTGCTTCGATCGAACCTGTCAGTTACTGCCAACGACCGATCGCTAGATCGGTCGTCTTAATGACCGATTGGTAGATCGGTCATCCTTAATAGGGTTCCACCACGCGGCTGTCCTCCAATATCACGTCCAGGCACAGACTCTGAAGTTCCTTCACCAAAACGTTGAACGATTCCGGAATTCCAGGCTCGGGCGGATTGTCTCCCTTGACGATCGCTTCGTAAATGCGGGAACGTCCAGCCACGTCGTCCGATTTCACAGTCAACATTTCCTGCAGGGTGTAGGCGGAGCCATAAGCCTCCAGCGCCCACACTTCCATCTCTCCAAAACGCTGGCCGCCAAACTGTGCCTTGCCACCCAATGGTTGCTGAGTAACCAGGGAGTAGGGACCGATCGAGCGCGCATGGATCTTGTCCGCTACGAGATGAGTGAGCTTGAGCATATAAATGAAACCGACGGTCACTTTCTTGTGAAGCTGTTGCCCTGTACGACCGTCGAACAAGATGGCCTTACCGTCGGTGGGCAAATTGGCTTTCTCCAGCAGGTCCTTAACCTCTGATTGCGTCGCTCCGTCGAACACCGGTGTGGCCACGTGAATGCCCAGCGCATCGGCAGCCCACCCCAGGTGCGTTTCAAAAATCTGCCCCAAGTTCATCCGGGACGGCACGCCCAGCGGGTTTAGGACGATGTCGATGGGTGTCCCATCCTCCATGTAGGGCATGTCCTCCTCGGGGACGACGGCCGCCACAACTCCCTTGTTTCCGTGGCGTCCAGCCATCTTGTCGCCGACAGACAGCTTGCGCTTCTTGGCGACGTAGACACGGACCAGTTGAATAATCCCCGGTGGCAACTCGTCTCCGCGCGTCAACCGTTCTGCCGCACGTTCCGTCTGCTCTTCGATCAATTGCATCTGCTCGCGCGCATAGCGCAGCAGATTGTCGACCTTGTCATTGACAGAGGGCCTGTCGACCCATCCGTCCTCGGGAGTGACCGTGGCGAAATCAGTTCGCTCGAGCAGGCGATCGCTGATCTCGGTGCCCTCCCTGACGACGACGCTGTTGTCCTCCTGGCTGCGGAGTCGGCCGAGCTTGTGCCCCCCTAACAACCCCAGCAACTGCCGATCGCGCTCCTTGCGCAGCTCAGCCAGGCGTTCGTCAGCCCGCTCGCGAGATTCTGCGATTTCAGCTTTTTCCTTCTTGCGGGACGCCTCTCCGCGGTCTTTACGGGAAAACACCTTGCGACCGATGACGACGCCTTCCATTCCCGGAGGCGCCTTCAGCGACGCATCTCGGACATCCCCGGCTTTCTCTCCGAAAATCGCGCGCAGCAGACGCTCTTCCGGAGACAGTTCCGTCTCGCCCTTGGGAGTGACCTTGCCCACGAGAATGTCACCGGGACCGACCTCGGCGCCGATGCGGACGATGCCCTCATCGTCCAGATTGCGCACGGCGATCTCGCTGACATTGGGAATCTCGCGGGTGATTTCCTCCTGGCCACGCTTGGTGTCACGCACCTGGAGCTCGAACTCCTCGATGTGGACACTCGTGAATACGTCAATCTTCAGCAAACGCTCACTGATGACGATGGCGTCCTCGAAGTTGTAGCCGTTCCACGGCATGAAGGCGACGAGCGCGTTCATGCCCAGGGCCAGATCCCCGGACTGAGTGGCCGGGCCATCGGCGATTACCTGCTGTTTGGCCACTTGGCTTCCCACCGCTACCAGAGGACGCTGGTTGATGCAGCAATCCTGGTTCGAACGCACGAACTTGGTCAGGCGGTATTCGTCGACCTCAGCGGTATCGAGAGGAGTCATCGGCGTGCTCCGCTTCTTGTCTCGACGCACCACGATGCGATCGGAAGACACCTCGATGACTTCGCCGGGATTGCGCGCCAGCACGACGGCACCTGAATCCTGGGCAACCTTGCTCTCCATGCCGGTACCCACCCTTGGAGCTTCCGTGAACAACAGCGGCACGGCCTGGCGCTGCATGTTGGAACCCATGAGAGCGCGGTTGGCATCGTCGTGCTCCAGAAAAGGAATCAACGCGGCAGCGGCACTCACGAGTTGCCTCGGAGACACATCCATGTACTGCGTTTCCTTCGGATGAACCATCGGATAGTCATCCCGCTTCCGCGCCTTCACCAACTGATTCGCAAAGCTGCCGTCGTCGTTGAGCGGCTCATTGGCCTGGGCGATGGTGAAGCGATCCTCCTGGTCCGCGGACAGGAATTCAATATCATCCGTCGCCTTGCCGTTGATGACCTTGCGATAGGGCGTCTCGAGGAAGCCGAAGGCATTGACGCGTGCGTAGGTACTCAACGAGGAAATCAGTCCGATATTGGGGCCTTCCGGCGTCTCAATCGGGCAGATACGACCATAGTGCGTGTAGTGCACATCGCGCACCTCGAAGCCTGCACGATCCCTGCTCAGGCCTCCCGGCCCCAGCGCGCTCAAACGACGCTTGTGCGTCAGTTCATCCAACGGGTTGTTCTGTTGCATGAACTGCGACAGCTGACTGCTGCCGAAAAACGCCTGGATGACGGTAGAAACCGTCCGCGCGTTAACCAGATCGTGCGGCGTTACCTGGTCCTCGTCTCGCAGGCTCATGCGCTCTCGTATGGTGCGAGCCATACGGGTGAGACCGATGCTGAACTGGTTCGCCAGCAACTCTCCAACCAGACGGATACGACGATTACCGAGATGGTCGATGTCATCCGTAAAACCCGCACCCTCGCGCAACTGCAGGAGGTAACGGATGATGGCCATGAAATCTTCTAGATGGAGAACAGTGCTTTCCGCCGGAATGTCGAGGTCGAGGCGCCGATTGATTCGATGCCGGCCGACGTCACCCAGGTTGTAGCGCTTGGGATTGAAAAACAGGCGCTCCAACAGGCCTCGGGCGGTCTCGATGTTGGGTGGATCTCCCGGTCGCAGAAGATTGTAAATCCTGGTAAGAGCATCCTCTTCTGATTCGCTCGGATCTTTCTTGATCGTGTTCTCGATCACGCCGGGATCATTGGGATCCGGAATGGCCAACATCTTGATGCGCTTGAAACGCGTTCCCTTGAGACCTTCCAGAATCTCCTCGGTGACCTCTTGATAGGCCTCTGCGACCACCTCACCGCTGCGTTTGTCGACGACATCTGCTGAGCCAACATAACGTCCGATCATCTCGTCATCGATTTCGACGTCCTCTTCTGGGCGGAAGAGCGCGGTGATCTCGCCGTTACTGGAAAAGCCGAGTGCGCGCAGTAGCAACGACACGGGTAGTTTTCGTCGCCGGTCGATATGGACATACATGATGTCGTTGATGTCCATGCTGAATTCGAGCCAGGGTCCCTTGGTTGGCAAGATCCGAGCCGATAACAACCGCTTGCCGTTTGGATGTATGCTTTCGTCGAAGAACACACCTGGCGAACGGTGCAACTGACTCACGACTACACGCTCTGCGCCATTGACAACGAAGGTGCCCTGTTCGGTCATCAGCGGCAGTTCGCCAAGAAAGACGGATTGCTCAACAACCCCTTTTACAGGTTTGTCGGGAGCATCCTTGTCGCGAGCAATCAATCGCAACGTCGCTCGCAGCGGCGCGGCGAAGGTCATCCCGCGTTCGCGGCACTCTTCGACGCTGTATCGTGGATTGCCAATGCCGTAATCGACGTACTCGAGGGTGTAGATCTCCTTCGTGTCGGAGATCGGAAATATACTCTCGAAGACTGCGTTCAGACCCCGTTGATCACGTTTGCGGGGGGGCGTTTCCAGCTGGAGAAATGATCGATACGACTGGATTTGGACTTCCAACAGATTCGGCATTTCGACGACTTCCCGGATCTTGCCGAAAGACTGCCTTTCGATATGGCCGTTGGTGCTTCCATTCCGCGTAACGTTCAATTCAATTGCTCCTTTTCCGTTACCGTTTACCCAACCTGCGGGTTCTGCGTAACTGACTTGCGAACGTTATTCTGCACGCGTCCATTAGCTAGCAGGACGACCGGGAACCGACTTGGCGCCGATTCCTCGGAGTTTACTCCAAGATGATGAGGGCGTGCCCTCATTTCGTGGAACACAAAGATGATGCTGATGCACGGAGTAACCCAGCACGCACCCGCAACCACTGCAGGAGATGACGGTAGATGACGGCTCACAGTACTTACACACACCTATACGCCTCGCGGCCTGCATAGCACGACCCGCACACAGCAAACCGTGCTCACTCGCGTAGAGGCGCGCGCCGTTGGCGCGCGGTGAGCCTTCTTTGAGGGACTGCAGATGCCGCTGCCATCTCGGTAGACGCCGGGTGGTCTCCCCCCGTCGACTACTTGATCTCAGCGGTCGCTCCAGCTTCTGACAGGCGACCCTGTATCTCTTCAGCTTCCTGCTTGGAGATCGCTTCTTTGACGGCCTTGGGGGCCTCATCGACAAGGGCCTTGGCTTCCTTCAATCCGAGACTGGTGATTTCGCGCACGATCTTGATGACCTGAATCTTCTTGTCACCGGCGCTCGTCAACACGACGTCGAACTCAACCTGCTCGACTTCGGCTTCCGCAGCCTCACCGGCGGGAGCAGCACCCGCCATCATCACGGGCGCAGCAGCGGAAACACCGAACTTGTCCTCGAGGGCTTTGACCAGTTCTGCCAACTCCAGAACCGAAAGCTCTCCAATGGTATTGATGATCTCTTCTATCTTGGGAGTGAGACTGCCATTCTCGCTCATTGCCTGACGTCCTCCAGGTTTGACGTTTCGCTGATAGTATCCCTTCTATTTTCCTGCTTCCGACTCCTGTTTCTTGGCCTCCTCGATCGCCGATACGACACCGGCCAAGTTGCGCAACAGCGTACTGAAAACGCCTACCAGGCCGTACATCGGTGACTGCACCGCGCCGATCACCTTGCCGATGAGCTCATCCCTCGACGGCAGGGACGCCAGTTCCTTCACCTGCTCTGGGGACAACACCTGGCCATCCAAGAAACCGGATTTGATGGCAATTTTCCCGCCGGTGTCGACGAATTTCTGCAGCACCCTTACGGGCTCAAGCGGATCATCGAGGCCGAACGCCATGGCGGTCGGACCGCTGAAAAATTCCTCGAGGCTGGATAGCCCGGCATCGGAAGCCGCACGCTTCGCCAGGCGATTCTTGACCACTCGATAGTCGACGGAGGCACTGCGCAAGGAGCGCCTCAACTGGGTCACGGAAGCGACATCGAGGCCGGTAAAATCAGCCAAAACGATGGATTTGGCCGCGGTCATCTGCTGTGACAGGTCGTTGACGGTCTCTGCTTTTTGCTCGGTCGGCATGACTACCTCGATGAAGAAGTCAGGACTGCGGGATCGATACGCACGCCAGGCCCCATCGTCGACGACAGCATCAGCTTGCGAACGTATTGGCCCTTCGACCCGGAGGGCTTCGATCGGAAGATGGCCTCGGAGAATGCCTCGACATTCTCTAAGAGTTCCTTGTCTCCAAAGGAGACCCTGCCGATCGCTGCCTGCGCATTGTTGCCGGACTTGTTGTCCGCACGAAACTCCACTCGGCCGGATTTCGCCTGCTTCACGGCCTCACCGATCTCGCGAGTGACCGTTCCCGTTTTCGGATTCGGCATCATGCCTCGCGGTCCCAGAATGCGACCGAGCTTGCCGACCTGTCCCATCATGTCAGGGGAGGCAATCACCATGTCGAAATCCAGCCACCCCTTCTGAATCTTCTCAGCGAGCTCGGCTCCCCCCACGAAGTCGGCTCCGTTTTCCTCCGCTTCGGCTACGAGATCTCCTTGCGTGATCACGACAACGCGAATGTCGCGACCACTCCCGTGGGGCAACATCACGGTGCCCCGAAGCGCCTGATCGGCTTGCCGACCATCGATGCCCAGATTGAAGGACAACTCCACCGCCTCATCGAAGCCACGCTTGGGAAAGGTGCGTAAGATCGCGATGGCCTCTTCCCAGGAATACGTCTTGCGCCGGTCGAAGGATTCGCAGGAACTCCTGTATTTCTTTCCTCGTCGTGCCATGAGTGTCTCCGTGCTAGTCTTCCAGAACCAGACCCATGCTGCGGGCGGTCCCGGCGATCATCTCGATTGCCGCGTCAATATCGTTCGCGTTCAAATCTTCCATTTTCAACTCTGCTATCTCGCGCAACTGTTCGCGCTTGACAGTTCCCACCTTGTCCCGGTTTGGCACCCCGGATCCCTTCTCGATGCCAGTCGCCCGCTTGAGTAGCGTCGATGCTGGCGGCGTCTTCATGATGAAGGTGAAGGTCCGGTCAGCATACACGGTGATGACGACGGGAATGATGAGACCCTGTTTGTCTTGCGTACTGGCGTTGAAGGCCTTGCAAAACTCCATGATATTGACCCCGTGCTGACCCAGGGCTGGACCCACTGGTGGAGTCGGGCTCGCCTGCCCAGCAGGAATTTGCAACTTGATCGACGCCAGTTCTTTCTTTGCCATGCTCTCCCTACCTACCTGGTATCAAGCCGTGCGCGTCCTGCGAACGACTTTCGTTGTCGCTTCACACCCACCCACTCACGCAGTGGCGCTGTCGACCGGCTCCACCTGCAATACATCCAGTTCGACTGGCGTGCCGCGCCCGAAAATGCTCACCGTGATCTTCAGACGGCGTTTCTCCGGAATCACCTCCTGCACGGTCCCGATAAAGTCCTTGAACGCGCCGTCATTCACCTTGACCTGATCGGCCACCGCAAACGGAATTTCGTCGACATCCTGTGCGCTGCGCCGGTCGATGTGTCCGAGAATGTGATCAACCTCCTCTTGAAGAAGAGGTTGAGGTTTTCGAGCAGGACCGACGAAATTTGTCACGCCGGGAATGTTGGTCACCGCGTGCCAGGCATCCTTACCCATTTCCATCTCGACGAGAACATAGCTGGGCAAGAAGCGCCTCTTGGACACCGTCTTCTTGCCGCCACGCATTTCGACCATCTCTTCCGTCGGTACGACGACTCTGGAAATCGAGTCTCCGGCGTCACCCGATTCGATCAACGATTCCAGGTAACTTTTCACCTTGTTTTCGTGACCTGAGTAGGTATGCAAGGCGTACCAGTGCTTTTCCATCATGCTACCCCCGTAAGGTGCATCGTGAGCCGTGAGACGCCGCCGTCTGGGTCGGGCAGCCCTGGCTCGAACTCATTATGGGAGAGAAATCGTGTCACAGATCGATTAGAATTGCACGTACGTAAGAAATGACCAGGTCGAAAAGTCCTATGAATACGGCAAAAGCCAACGAGAACACGACGACTACGGTCGTGGAGTTTACCAGATCGTCACGCGTCGGCCAGTTAACACGGCCGAACTCGGCTCTGACTTCGGCCAGGAAAGTGGTGATTTTCTCCAGCATCGATGCGTGCTTTCGCCCTTCCAAGTCTGGCAGGCCTGGCAGGACTCGAACCTGCAACCCCCGGTTTTGGAGACCGGTGCTCTACCAAATTGAGCTACAGACCTAAAATCACTCTCGCGGAACGCGTTAGAACCAACCTGCTCCCGCGAAAAATGGCTGCAGTTGTGGTTCCCCGGAATTTCACCGCGTCTCTCGATGAAGCTTGTGACTGCGGCAAAACCGGCAGTATTTTTTGTATTCCACCCGACTGGGTTGCGCCCGTCGATTTTTCGTGGCTGTGTAATTTCGGCGACTGCATTCCTCGCACTCGAGTGTAATCTGTTCTCTCGGCATCGTCTTTAGGTCGGAATTAGGCCCTGGGCGTTACACCCAATCCACGACTGCGAAGATTGCATGTAAATACCAGTTAAACAATGAGTTATGACAGACGCTGGGTTTGTCGTTGAAGTTAATCTAAGTCGTTGAAGTTAATCTAAGTCGTTGAAAATGGAGCCGATGACCAGGTTTGAACTGGTGACCTCGTCCTTACCAAGGACGCGCTCTACCGACTGAGCTACATCGGCCTCGAACAACCGCTTCGACTTGGAGCGGGAAACGGGACTCGAACCCGCGACATCGAGCTTGGAAGGCTCGCGCTCTAGCCAACTGAGCTACTCCCGCACCTACTGGGAAGCCCTTGCCTGCCCTACCACAGCAGGACAAGCATGTAGTTATAAACCCTATAAGATAGGGACTGAATCGAAAGACTGTCAACCCCGCCGCCTTCGGACGAAAGGCAACTCGGGCGTCGCAAGCAGCCACCCACGTTCACCGGGAGATTTTCTGGATCTTGTAGTGAAGGGTACCTGCGGGGATCTCGATTTCCACCTCTTCACCCTCCGAATGCCCCAGCAGACCCTGGCCTATCGGAGAAGTCGTTGAGATTTTTCCGGCCTCGAAATCAGCCTCCTCGGGAGCCACCAGTGTGTAGGTGAGAGTCGCGTCCTTCTTGAGGTCATGCATTTCAACCGTTGCGCCAATGTATACCTTGTCGTCCGGAATATTCTCCAATTCCAACAAGGTCGCCCGGCTCAGGGTTTCTTCCAGCCTGTTGATGCGTTGTTCCAGAAACATCAGCCGTTCCTTGGCCGCCGTGTACTCGGCGTTTTCAGAGAGATCGCCAAACTCACGAGCGCGCTTGAGCGACTCCCTTGCCGTCGGCCGTTCCGTCGACTTGAGGTCCTTCAACTCTTCCTGGAGTTTTTGCAGACCCTCTCTAGACAGATAAACTTCGCTCATCACCTATAACTCCTGCTCCCACAGACGCTTGAAACCGCCGGAACACCCAGACCAAGGCGTTAAAACCGATCACGACGTGAATCTGATCAAGACCTGAATACGCCTTCCCCATCGCAAACAAAAAACGGAAGCGCCGTTCGGGCTCGCTTCCGCTTTGCTATGACTGAAATATAGCAAGATCCAGTTTCTGGAGCAAACAAGTTGCGGCCGAGGATCATTTAGCTCTTTCGCAGGTTACTTGCGGCTTCTATACTTGACTCACCAACTCCCCCATTTCGTTGGCGCGTGTGAAGTCAGCACCAACCTCTCCGTTTCTCCCTGCCATATCGCTTTTGACGAGGTCGAAATGCGTCTGCTCCACTTCGCCGACCTCCACCTGGGTGTGGAGAACTACGGCCGTTTGGATCCATCCACCGGGTTGCATTCCCGCCTGGCTGATTTCGCCCGCTCACTCGAATTCGTCGTTGATCGGGCCCTTCGAGAGAAGGTGGATCTGGTTGTTTTTGCGGGAGATGCCTACAGAAACTGCAACCCAAACCCAACCTGGCAGCGCGAACTCGCGTCACATCTGAGACGGTTGCAACAGGAAGGGGTGCCGATCGCCATCATCGTCGGCAACCACGACTCTCCGGCTGCATTCGGACGGGCAACTTCCGTGGACATCTTTAACGCCCTCGGACTCAAGGACACCTACGTCTTCAGACAACCCAACCTTATCCGAATCGCAACGAAGAGCGGCCCACTACAGGTCGCCGGACTCCCATGGCCGACGCGACATTACCTACGTGCTGACGACCGCTTCAAGGACCTCAGTCCCGAACGCATGAACCGCCAAATCGCCCAAATTTGCGCCTCCCAGATAGCGGAGTTTTCCGCACAACTCGACCCGGCAGTGCCTTCCGTTCTGGCTGCCCACGTCACCGTGGCAGAGGCCACCTACTCCGGCTCTGAACGCAGCGCCATGATCGGTGACGATCCGGTGCTCACGGCAGCCGTTTTCGCCGATTCCGCCTTTGATTATGTCGCTCTGGGCCACATCCATCGACACCAAAACCTGAACGCCCACGGCATGCCACCGGTAGTCTATTCAGGAAGCCCGGAACGCATCGATTTCGGCGAAGCTGCCGAGCCGAAGGGGTTCTGTCTGGTAGATCTTGGCATGAATGGCGCCCAGACCTCCTTTCGATTCGAGCACACGCCGGCTCGAGAGTTTGTGACCATAGAGGCCGACGCCACTCAGACCGAGGACCCGACTACGGCCGTGCTCACCGCCGTGGAGGCGGCTGAGGTGAAGGACGCCATCGTGCGTGTTACCTGCTCGTTGCCACGGGGATTTGCCGAGCGCCTCGACGCCAATCGTATCCGGGCTGCACTGGCCGGTGCGCACTGTGTCGCGGCCATCACTCCGCGCTACAGCGACCCTGATGAAATTCAGCGCCGAGCCTCGTTGAGCGAGGAGGTCGCCGTCGGCGAGGCCCTCGATCGGTACCTGGACAATCAGCCGGCCCTGCAACCCCGGCGAACGTCTCTCAAAGAGTATGCCGGTCGTCTCGAAAAGGAGTTGGCAACGATGGACGCCGGCGAGGGAGGAGCGCAACCGTGATTCCGGCCCGGCTCAGCCTGCGTAATTTCCTCAGCTACGGAGACGACACGGTAACGCTGGATTTCAGTGATTTCCGAGTCGCCTGCTTGAGTGGTGACAATGGGCATGGCAAGTCCGCCCTGCTGGACGCGTTGACCTACGCGCTTTGGGGGGAAGGACGCAAAGGACGCTCTGAGCGCAAGGCGGATGAGGGTCTGCTGCGATTGGGGACGACCGAGATGGAGGTTGACCTCACGTTCGACCTCGACGCCGACCGCTACTTGGTCAAGCGCCGTTTCGTCAAGCGCAGGACGCGCTCTGTCACCGAGTTGGATCTGCTGGTCTTCGATCCTCAATCGCAATGCTATCGCTCCCTGACCGACTCGACCTCGGCGGCGAATACACAACGGCAGATCGACAGCCTGCTGTGCATGGACTACACAACCTTCGTGAACTCCGCATTCATACTGCAGGGCCGGGACGCTGAATTCACTCAGAAGACACCCCGCGAGCGCAAACAGGTCCTGGCCGAGATTCTCGGGCTGTCGCGCTACGACCGATTGCAACGGCTCGCCAGGGACAAACTCAATCTGCGTACAACGGAGGTGGAACATTGCGGGTCCCGAATTGCCGAACTAGACGACGAACTCAGCCACCGGGACGAGCATGAGACGGCACGGCAGCAAGTAGTCGAGCTACTGGCAGCCGTGGATGGTCAGCTTGAGCTCGACACCGGGAATGAAAAGGCCGCGACCCAAGCCCTGCTGGAGGCACGGGGCCTGGCAGAAGTGGCAGGCAGACTGCGGATTGATCGGCCGCAGCTGGTGCAAAGGATAGCTGCCCTCCGCACTGAATCTGCCGACTTGACCAAGCTTCAACAGGACAACCGCTCTTTGCTCGACACAGCGGAAACCATCGAGTCGGACTTGGCGACCTACAAAACCCTCAGGTCAGAGGAGACCGAGCTGGCGGAAAAATCACAGCAACGCTGGCAGCTGTCCCAAACCCAGGCCCAGCTCGAAAGCAGCATCCGCGACATGCGACACTGCCACGAACGTGAGCGCGAGCGCTTCCGCACGCAGAGGACGGCCTTGGCGAGTCAACTGGCAGAGAATGGGCTGCTGATATCTGAAGAGAAAAGGATTGACACTGCCTACGCCGAGCTGTGCTCCTACCGAGCACGAGAAGACAAACTCAAGGTCACCCAGCTGGAAGTCGCGCAGCTCGAACTCGAACGAAGTAGGTTGAGCCTTCACATCGACTCGACCCGAAAGAGCCTGGAAACCGAAGCAGAGTTGGTGCGGGACCGCCATGCCGAGGTTCATTGGATGTTGTCTCAGCAACCGGGCATCGAAAAGGAGTTGACCGCCACCAACCGTGAACTGGATGAGCTCAAAGTACAAACAGAAGACATGGAAACCTTACGGGAGCAAGGCACTTCCCTTGCAGCCGAGATCGAGCGGGATACAGAGCGTCTGCAGGAAACACTGGAGCAGCTGAGCGAAATGTCGGGAAGGTCCCGCGTACTGGGCGACAGCACCGACGCTGACTGCCCGCTTTGTGGATCGCCTCTAGACCGTGAACACCGCGAACAGCTGGAAGCGGAAATGAACCAACGAAAGAGCGAATGCGAAGAACAGATCGCGCAGCTGACGGAGGCCGTGGCAGCCAAATCCGCGGAAGTAACAACCAGGCGGGCGCAATTTCAAGACCGCGCGCAACTCGCTTCTCGCATTCTGCCGCTGCAAAATGCAGCGGCCCAGTTGCGTGCACGATTCGAGCAGTTCGACTTAGTACGCTCTGAATCGGAACGCCTGGGTTCGCGCCAGGACGAGTTGAAGCGCCAACTAGAAACGGGCGATTTTTCCGCCCCTGAGCGCGACCAACTGCACGCCCTGGACCAACGCATCACCCGATTGGGTTTCAGCACTGAAAAACTTCGACGCGTCCAGGAACACCTTCGTGAACTGGCCGCGGCCGATGCTGAACGCCGCCTGCTCCAAGAAGCACGCACCAGCAAGCAACGAATCCTGCTGGAACTGGATCGCACCGAGAAGACACTTGAGCATACCGAGCATGTACTGCGGGAAGAATCCTTTGCCCGCGATGAGCGGACCAGGTTGAGCCGGATCTTGCTGGATTTCGCCGAGCTGGCGTACGATTCCGGCCGCCATGAATCCATAAGGCAGCATCTGTCAGATCTGGCTCAAGTCGTGCAGTTGAGCGAACGGCTTGAGAACGCCCGAAAGAGTCAATCTGGATTGAGGGCGAAGCTGGAAGCACTTCAGCTTGAGATGGCTCGCCTGGAGCAGAAGTTGGGAGCGCTCGACAGGGACCTCGAGGAATCGGCTGTGCAGGAAGCGACCATCCCCAACCTGGAGGCCCAACTGAAGAAAGTGCAGGCTCGACTCCAGAGTCAACGCACCGAGCGCGATCAGCTTCTTGAACGTCGCGGATCCGTGGAAGGGGTTTTGGATCGATGCCGCAAACTCGGCCTCCAGAGGGCGGAGTTCAGGACCCGGCTTGCCACGGCCGAACAAGAGAGCTGGATCTACGCCCGCCTTGATGAGGCTTTCGGCAAAGACGGCATTCAAGCGCTCATCATCGAAGGGGCCATTCCCGAAATTGAACGAGAGGCCAATGCCTTGTTGGGCCGCTTGACCGACAACCGCATTCAGATCTCACTGGAGTCGCTGAAGGACCTCAAATCAGGAGCGACCAGGGAAACGCTGGACATCAAGATCGCTGACGAACTCGGCGAACGGGCCTACAGCCTCTACTCGGGCGGAGAGGCCTTCCGCACAAACTTCGCGCTGCGCGTGGCACTCTCGAAGGTACTGGCACGGCGTTCCGGTACGCGCCTGAGAACCCTCATCATCGACGAGGGCTTCGGCACTCAGGATGGCAAGGGGTTGGAGTCGATGATCGAGGCAATCCAGGAGATCAGTCACGATTTCGAGAAGATCCTGGTGGTTACTCACCTGCCGGTGCTCAGAGACGCCTTCCCCACCCAGATTCAGGTCACCAAGGATCCGCAATTCGGATCTACCCTGCAGCTGATACAGTCTGCCGCTTGTTAGCGACCTCGGCTGCAACCCGACGTATTTTCTTGTCCGGAATCTGCCCACCCGATAACTTACTTTCCGCGAACCCCAAACACTGACACGGCATGAAAAGCCCGATTCTCGAGCATTCCAACCCGGCCAGTTGGCTCCTGCAGAACGGCTGGAAACTGGCCGCGCACTTCGGCGATATCCGCCTTGAGTGTGCCGCCGCCTGCCACAAATCTGCCATTCGCGAAGCCTCGCATCTGAGCAGAATAGACTTCAAAGGCCCGGATCATCTCGACTTCCTGCACCGCATGACGACGAACGACTTCAACGGCTTGGAAGTCGGCCACGGACAACTCGCCGTGTTCCCAGACAGCCGGGGCCGCATCGTCGAGGCTGGAAACTTCGCTCGCATGAGCGAGGACATGACACGATTTGTCGGCGCAACAAAGGCTGGTGGAAGGCTGCCGGAATGGCTTGACCCGTATCTATTCGCAGAGCAGCTCGAATGGGTGGATCGGATTGCCGATTCCTGCATGTTCGAGTTGATCGGACCTGAATCCCTCCGGTTGTTCGACGAGGCTCTCGGAATCGTGGCAGAGGAACTTCCGCCTTATGGCTGCTCCGTCATCGACCAGGATCTGGCGGTTGCGAGGGTTGACCTCGGTCCCTGTCCCCGGCTTCAGGTTTTCGTCAATACTGATATAGCTATTCAGCTGTGGGACAACTTGTTAGGTTGTAAAACTCAAGTCATGGGAGAAGTCGCATTCGAGGCTCTCCGGATCCAGTTTGGCGTCCCGTTGTCAGGCTCCGAGCTGAACGACGACCACAACCCATGGGAGGCGGGATTGGCCCACGCCGTTCACCTCGACAAGGGGTGTTACATCGGCCAGGAGGTCATCGCGCGCCTGGACACCTACGACAAAGTGAAACAGCGGATTGTCGGGTTGACTCTGGCTGGGAATGCTATTCCGGCCAAGGGCACCGTCATCAGATCCGCAGGCCGTGCTGTCGGCGATATCACCTCAGCCGCGCACTCCCCTGTTCTGGACCGCAACATCGCACTGGCGTACGTGCGCTCTGCCTTCACGGAAGCGGGCACTTGCCTCGAGTTCAGCAATGACGATGACTCGGGGACCTCAAACGCCACGGTCGTCGACCTCCCGTTCGTCGCCGAAACGTGAACCCTGCCGCAACTGACCCGCTCGTCGAGCCGCTGTTGCGCCGAGCGCAGCGCGTTCGACACAGCCGCCAGCTTGACCTGTTCGATGAGGACGGCGGCTTGGGCCTCAGCTCTGTCCATACTGAGCGGTGATCGGAAACGTCGCGGCTCCCTGCGGCATCACCAGGACGGATGCCTGCGACCCGATGTCCGCCAGAGCTCGTTCGAGTGCCTGCTGAGCGCAGGGCATCTGAATCACACCCAACCCTGCGAACATGTCCGTTTCCAGATCGGAAACCAGGTATACGCGGGCGTGTTGCACCGTGTTCGCGAGAGCAGCAGCCTTGTGCCCTCCCAGGGCGAATTCCACCTGAATGCGATCCAGTATCTGCTGTGCCGATCCGGCTTCGCTCATCCAGGTCTCGAACACCGAGTTCCCTACACCCTCCCTGCACTGGGCCAGCCAGACGATGGCGCCACCACGACGGACCGCCCCCAGGGCATTGTCCAGCGCCTTCTGTGCCTGATACAGGTTGATGTCTGACGGGCTGCCACCGCCGCTGACGATGACGATATCCGCTTTTTCTTCGATTTCCACCGCACTGCGCACCCTGACAAGCTCGCAGGCTTGCCGATGGGCGATCCTGACATCGCCAGCAACCGCTTCGGTTATCCGGTGGCGACTGTCGACGATGACGTTGAGTATGAAATCGACCCCGACCAACTCGACCCCTTCCTCGAGATCCTCGCGAACAGGATTTCCCTCCAGACGCCCTGCTCGCGCCTCCTCACCAGCCATCATCGCGTGGTTGGCCGTCACCGTACGCTCAGAGGCGCAGCCTGGCAGAATGGCCTTGGCTCCACCCGAGTATCCGGCAAACCAGTGAAATTCGACATTGCCCAGACAGACTCGCACGTCAGCCTGGACCAACGGACGAAACAGGTCAACGGGGGTTCCGAACCGGGTCGTTCCGATATGCACCGTGTCGTCCGGATCGTGGTTGATGACGTCGACCCGGTTAATGACCTGCTGTCCAACGGATTGGGCCAGTTCCAGCGGTGTCAGAGGCCGGTGCAGACCAAGGGCAATCACCACGGTGATATCCGTGTCGGGAACTCCACCAGCATTCAATTCATCCAGCACCGGGGGCAGCAGCAGCGGAGACGGGCATGGTCTGGTCAGATCGCTGGTAATGATGACAACCTTTTGGCCGGGCTCGACTAGGTCTCTCAAGGGCGCTGAGCCAGTGGGATTCTCCAGCCCATGGCGAATGGCCTCTGCCTCATCGACATCACCGTGGGTATCTGCGGCCTTAAGTATTCCGCGCAGATTTTTCTCGGCGACAACAACATCTATCTCGTTGTCTCCGTATGGCAATTGCACAGTTGTATCAGTCATGAAGTAAGATTATCGAAAGGCTATAGTGCTTCCACCAGGATCTCCGCCCAGTGGCGTGGTGCTCGACCGGTAGCATCTGTTATCTGGTGCCGACAAGAAGTCCCGGCAGCGGCAATCTCCGTGTCAGCGGACGCCGATCGTACTGCTGGAAACAGGCGATCCTCCCCGATGCGCATGGACAGGTCATAGTGCTCCTTTTCGTACCCGAAACTGCCCGCCATGCCGCAGCAGCCGGCGTTGATCTCCTGTGCCTGAAACCCTGGTGGCATGTTCATGACTTCGAGGCAGCTAGCCGAACCGACCAGCGCCTTTTGGTGACAATGGCCGTGGATGAGGATGTTGCGCGGAGTCGTGGTAAAGTCCAGTTCTAGTTCACCGTCTCGTCGCAATCCAGTCAGGAATTCATCCAGAAGCAAGCTGTTGCCGGCTACCAACTTTGCCCGAGGATCATCCACCAGATCGACGTAATCGTCACGAAAGGTCAGAACGCAACTCGGCTCGAGTCCGACCATCGGGATTCCCTGGCGTGCGTACGGTTCCAGCACGTCAAGATTGCCGACTATCAGCTTCTTTGCTTCCCTTAAAAACCCCTCGGATATAGTTGGCCTGCAACAACATATCTTATCGTCAAGAATGACGACCTCAAAACCCGCGCTCTCCAGAATCAAGGTAGCCGCCATGCCAATCTGGGGATCGTTGTACTCGGTGAATGTATCGTTGAACAGGAGGACCGGGCCTCGGCTTCCCCCTCGTCGGTGGGATCGGCCACGAAACCAGGCGGAAAACGTCTGTCGCGCCAGCCTCGGCGATCGCCGGCGCCGGTCAATCCCGAGAACGAGATCCAGCAACCAGCGATTGGGCAGATTCCGCATCATCCCATTCGCCAGCAGACTCGCCCGAGAGAGCCATTGGTTGAGCTGACCGATGTGCCCGAACAGGCGTGAACGCAGCGGGTAACCGTGCGCTTCCCGGTAGTGTGCCAGGGACTCGTATTTCAACCGCGCCATGTCGACGCTCGACGGGCACTCGGATTTACACGCCTTGCATTCCAGGCACAGATCCATCACTCGGGCCAGTTCCGGGCTGTCCATGCCACCACCGGGCATACGACCCGAAAGTGCGGCCCGAAGAGCGTTGGCCCGGCCCCGAGTGGAGTGCTCCTCCTCAAGGGTAGCCATGTAGGAGGGGCACATCGTTCCAACCGTTTTCTTGCGACAGTGGCCGACGCCCGAACACATCTCGACCGCCTGCAGAAGACTCCCCTCCCGCTGAAAGCGGAAGAACGAATCACCCCCTGAACCGTCCGAGGCCGAGACGTAATCCTCATCGTAGCGCAGATTCTCGTCCATCCGGGGCGGCTTCACGATCTTGCCCGGGTTCATGATGTTGTCCGGGTCAAAAAGCGCTTTGATCTGCGCGAAGGCCTCGACAAGTTGCTCGCCGAACATCTTGGCGATCCACTCACCACGAGCAAGGCCATCCCCATGCTCAGCCGACATGGCCCCACCATACTCCAGCACCATGTCACTCATACGGTCCTGGAGATGACGCAACAGGCGAACCCCCTCTGCCTTCTTGATATTGATAATGGGCCGGATGTGAAGGACGCCGACACTGGCGTGGCCGTAGAACTCGGCCACCGTGTCATTCTCCTTCATCAGCTCCTGCACCCTGCCGGCATACTCCGCCTGCACTTCCACCGGCACGCAGGAATCTTCTACTCCGGGTTGGGGCTTGCTGTCTCCCGGCATGCTCATCAGCAGGCCGAGCCCCGCCTTGCGCAGATCCCACATCTGCTGGATTAAAGCCGGCTCGAAGGCCTGAACAGTGGCGTAACCCAGACCGCTTCGATCGAGCAATTCCTCCAGGGACTGGGCCGTGTGCTCCAACTCCTGCTCCGAGTCCGCATAATATTCGACGAACAGCAGTGCTTCAGGATCGCCCTGCAGAAATGAACGGGCCGAACGGTGCTCTATCGAGTTTTTTGTCAGGTCCAACAGGATCTTGTCCACCAATTCGATGGAGGCAGGAGATGTTTGCAGGATCTCGAGATTGGCCTGAAGTGCTTCATTTATGCTGTGAAAATGGCAGGCTACTACCGCCTTGTATTGCGGCAGGGGCAGTAGCTTCAAGCGGGCTTCGACGACATGACAGAGACTGCCCTCAGAACCAACCACCAGTTTGCACAGATCGCGGCGCGAATCGGCTTCTCCGTCGGCGACGAACTCGTCGAGGTTGTAGCCCGAGACTCGTCGCATCACACTGGGAAACCGACGGCGGATTTCATCGGCGTGCTCCTCGATGACCCCTGTCACCCCCCGGTAGATTTCACCCTCCAGACCTGGCAGCTGTGCCTTCTTCCTCCACTGCGCGTCGTCGAGGGGCTCGAACCGAACAAGAGCACCGTCTGCCAGAACCACAGTCAGGTCGAGGACATGGTCGATGGTCTTGCCGTACAAGATAGAGTGGGCACCACAGGAATTGTTGCCGATCATGCCGCCGATATTGGCCCGGCTGCTCGTGGACACGTCCGGAGCGAACTGCAGACCGTGCAGCTTGAGCTCTCTGTTCAGCTCATCGAGTACCACCCCGGGTTGAACACGAACCCAACCCGCCTCAACATCGAGTTCGAGTATGGCATTCATGTACCTGGAGTAATCGACGTGAAAGGCACTGCCGACTGACTGTCCAGCCAGACTGGTTCCGCCTCCTCGAGGGAGCAGTGGAGTACCGTGATCGGCCGCGACCCGTACCGTATGCACGACATCCTCGGGAGAGGCGGGCAGGACGAGACCCAGTGGTTCCATCTCGTACATGCTCGCATCAGTCCGGTACAGCATTTTCGTCACCGGATCCGTACGCACTTCACCAGATATGCCGTTGCGGATCTGCATGGCTATGTCAACCAGATCGACACCACTAAATGACATGATTACAGTTAGTTACACCACTTTATTGGATAAAAGCTGACAATCCCGGCTGCCGACGCAGATCGAGAAACCGGTTGGTCACAATTGATGTAAGATGATGGAAATGATAGGATTGCGCAACTCGAGGGCCGTTTTTGAAGAGATTCTGAACCGCTGAAAAAAATATGTGCACCCACGCAATATATGGTTGACAATTTTTTGAACCCACCATATATTGTGACTCACCACGTGGTAAGTGCGCACCAGAGGGGGCTTCCGGGAGTAAGGGGAGATCGCGGAAGTCCCCCACTTTTTTATTTACAGCATCCTGCACCATTTCCCATCTATATAGAGCTAATGTCCAAAGAAAACAGTACGTTAGTTCGTATCTTCAACCACCAGTACAATGTCGCTTCGGATGAGGGGGACAGTGATCGCGTCGAACACGTCGCCTCCTACCTCGACGAGAAGATGCATGATGCGGCTATGTCGTCAGGGAAAACGGCCCCACTGGAGGTTGCTATCATGGCAGCGATGGAGATCGCCCATGAGGTGCTTGTAGGGCGCGGTAAAAAAGAGGCTCTCCTCGATCAGGCGGACGAGCGGATCAGTTCGTTCACCAAGAGACTCGAGAGTGGAGGAGAAAGCTCGGTTCCCCCGAAATCAGACGCTGACGGCGACGATCCTCCAGCCGAAGGGTCCGTGCGCTTCTAGGGCTTTTCTCCCCATACCACCCACCACCCCAATACACCTGCCGTTGTGAGAGCTACATTCTTGCGACGGCCAGCGATATGCCGGTCCGCATCTTTGCTCTCACGATGGGGATGGGCGAGCCGAGCCCAGCGTCTCGTGCCGATTAGAGGTCGTGATGATAGGGATGGCGGCGACGAGCGGGTGTTCACAACGGCCGCAGAATCATCGACATCTCACGGCCCTCCATCTGAGGCATTTGATCAACGGCGGCGATGTCTTCGATTTTCTTGGCGAGGTCCTCGAGGACGACTTTGCCACGGTCCCGATAGGCCATCTGTCGTCCGAAGAAACGCATGCTCACTTTCACCCGGTTACCCTTGCCGATGAACTCTCGAATATGGCCCAGGCGGTACTCCATGTCGTTCTCTGAAATGTTGGCAGTTTTGATGCGGATCGTCTTCATCTGCACGTTGTGCTGCTTCTTGCGTGCCTCCTTCGCCTTTTTTTCTTTGTCATAGCGAAATTTGCCGTAGTCCATGATGCGGCAGACCGGCGGCTTGGCGTCAGGGGCGATTTCGACGAGATCGAGATCTGCTGCTTCGGCCATCTGCATCCCTTCACTGGTCTCGACGACGCCGACTTGCTCTCCATCCGCAGCGATCAGGCGAATCTGTGGGACACGGATAGAGTCGTTTACTCTCGTATACGATGATTGCTGTTTTGCGATCTGATCCTCCTTAGCCGCGGGTGTAATGTCGTTGTGTGTTCAATCGTAATATAGTCGGCCTCAGCCGACCGTCGCAAGCAAACGAAAGGATCAAGGCTCACACCTTGTCAACAAAGAAGACGGATGTTTACGGTATCGGCCACGCTCTGGTGGATCTCCAGTATTCAGTCAGCGACAGCTTTCTGAATGACCATGGCATTGCCAAGGGTGTCATGACCCTGCTTGCTGAGGCCGAGCAACACACACTTTGCCTGGCGCTCGGCGATGAGACTCAGGCTGCTTCATCCGGTGGCTCTGCCGCCAACACCATGATTGCGATCGCCCAGTATGGCGGCCAGGCTCACTACTCCTTCAAGGTCGGAGATGACGACTGGGGATGTTTTTACCGTGAAGACCTCGAGCGTGCTGGCGTCACCTCAGGTTCGGGAGTGGAATCCAGAGGAACCACTGGTAAGTGCCTGGTCATGGTTACACCAGATGCCGATCGCACCCTGAATACTTTTTTGGGGATGAGCAGCGAGGTCGGCCCTGGCCAGTTGGAAAGAGAGGTCATCGACGGCAGCGACTTCGTCTACGTAGAGGGTTATCTGGTGACATCGGACACCGGCCACGCCGCCGGTCTGCAGGCCATGGAAGCTGCCCGCTCGGGCGGCTGTGCTGTTGCGCTGACGCTTAGCGACCCCGCTATCGTAGGTGCCTTTACCGAACGCTTCCAGCAACTCCTCTCACCGCCGGTAGATCTGCTGTTCTGCAACGAAGATGAGGCCGCCGCGCTCACCGGCGAGTCCGATCGCTCCTCCGCTTGCGTGAGCTTGAAGCGCCAGGCGACGCGTGTGTGCGTGACCTGTGGGGCCGATGGAGCGCTGGTTATGGATGGCAACGATGAACTCCCCCAGCACGTGGCGGGCTTTCCAGTCGATGCCGTTGACACCACCGGAGCTGGCGACGCCTTCGCGGGCGGCGTGTTGTTCGGGCTCACCCACGGGTACGGATTGAAGGACGCAGCCATCCTGGGCAACTACGCCGCTGCTGAGGTGGTTTCCGACTATGGTCCACGACTGTTGCGGTCCCTGCAGGCTGATGTCGCCGACATTCTCAAGGGAGCGGATCAGAACCCGAGTTCTGCCAAATAGTCGCGGGTCTTACGAGAGCGACGGGCCTCACTCAATGGATCCTCGGCACCAGGTACCGGCTCTCCCGGACACGCCGTAACCGTACGCGCGAAACCGATCTCTTTGAGGATCTGGAGAATCGCGGGAAAATCCAATGCCTCGCCGTCACCGACGTCGCACCAAACCGGCAGGTAGGTTCCATCAGCCGCCCGCGAAGTCGCGGAATAGTCCTGAAGGTGGATGTAGTTGAGCTGGTTGCTGAAGTCGCCGATGGCCTGAACTGGATCATACCCCCACAACAGTGCATGAGACACGTCAATGCACAGCTTGGCCCGTTGCAGATGACTCATGTACAACCGCCAATCGTCCACGGAATCGACGAGAGTGTTTGTGTGGATATGGTAGCTCAGCTCCAACCCTAGATCAGCCGCGTAGGAGGCCCACTCTTCAGCTCCCTCGGCCGCCGCTTTGATATCATCTTCGCTCACCGTCGTCTCCGGACTCTTGCCCTGATTCATGAACATGAAACAGTCGACTCCGATCTCGGCAGCGTACTCCATCCGCCGCCTGTTGCGCTCAACATGCGCCCACTCGCGACGATCGGGAGAGCCGCTGGCCGTGTAGACGACCAGGGGCATGCCGGCGTTTTCACAGATCCGCCGTAGACGCGCCGGTGGCCCCAGCCAATCCAGATCCAACCTCCCTTCCCAACCGTCCCACCCTGCCGTCCTCAAGGCCTCGAGAGCCTGCTCGAGATCAGGCTCACGCCAACGCAGTGTGCTGTAGCACAAATTCAATCTGTTCGGCATGTTCATTAGCTCCTCCACACCCATCTCCAGCCCGAGCCCATGAATTGGAAAGACGAGAACCAACAACCAACGGCCTGACCCGCGAGGAAGTCAACCGGGGAATGCGCGCCTTCGTCACGGCCAACCGTGCAGCTGATTTCGCCCATTCTTGGAGCTCGGGGTTCGAAACAAGAAAAAGCTCCTGCTCGGTCTCGGCATGGGAGAGGTTTTCTGGCGCTGCCCGTTCGAGGTGCTCTCCGTGTTCCTGGTGATTCTGGCGGTCGAAGATTTCCTGCGCAGCGAAACTCGGGAGGATCTCGGGGCCGGCGTGGAGATTTTTCTGGCCGTTTGCCTCAACTGGATGGGTGAGTTGGTGCGAGAGCTCGGAGGATAGTACCGGTGGGCTTCGGTTTCCGGCGATCTACCGCAAGTTCCGTTTGATCCTGGCCAATTCCCTCAGATTCCGGATCATGCCCCAAAACGGGTTGAAGCGGCTGTCCGCATCATCCGTCCAGCGCACCGGCACTCGTTCGATTCGACATTGCGACGCCCGGGCTCGCAGTATGATCTCCACGTCGAACATGTACCCCTCGGTACGCAGCGCAGCGAACAAGGCCTTCGCCGCGTCCTTGCGAAAGAACTTGAACCCGCATTGCGTGTCCGGATATTCGCCCAGACCAACAAAGCGCAACAACACTCGGCTGAATTGCTTCGATCCCCACTCGCGGTACCCCCGCCGGGGAATGACGATGTGTGAACCGGGCAGGGTGCGGTCGCCGATGACGATATCCGCACCTCCACTGCTTTCCGGCTCGGGATCCGCGAGTAGGAGATCCATCGCCGAATCAGCCGCCCGTATGTCGGTCTTGTTATCGGCGTCAATGAAACCGATGACGGCGCCGGTGGCGTCGGCGACACCGTTTCCTACGGAATATCCCTTGCCCCTGTTGCGGTCGTTTCTGATGACCCGGACGGCGGGTTGGCTTGAACGGTAATCGTCGACCAACTGTGCCGTCCCGTCCTGCCCCCCATCATCGACGACGATGATCTCCCACTGCCATGGACGTTGTGACAGGAACTGGACGATCGAGTCCAGTGTCGAGACGATGCGTGCGCTCTCGTTGAACGCCGGGATGATGATGCTGAGATCCACTGAATTCGACTGCCTTCGACATGGGCGAGGTAGGTGATCGAACGGTCTACTGTGTTGTCTGCAAAACAAGATTCTACCTGCTTTGGCGGCAAGGCCGCAGCCTCGGACTTGCGTCGAACCCCAGCGGCCTCTCACCTGGACAGTCGATTGGCTGCCGGCTATATTGCCGAATTTCTGCAGCGTCAGGCAGGGTCCATTCCGCCTCTGATTGTTCTTCGCAGACTCACATGTCAACGGTCTCTGTTCAAGCCGATCGGCTCCAGAACATCTGTCGCGCCATCCTCCTGCACTCCGGGCTCGCAGCGGAGGATGCTGCCTACGTGGCGCAATCCCTCGTGGAGGCAGACCTGAGAGGCGTGCACAGCCACGGGGTTCTGCGCCTATCGCGGTATGTACAGGAATTGGCCCAGGGGATTACGAACCCCGACCCCAAGATCCGCGTCGTGTCGGAGGGACCCTCCAGCGCTCGCGTCGACGGGGACCACGCACTGGGTCAACTGGTCGGTCGCTTCGCCATGGATCTGTGCCTGAAGAAGGCCTCGACGACCGGTTCGGCCACGGTGGCCTCCGGACGGTCTCATCATTTCGGTACGGCCGGACAGTTTGCCGCCCGAGCGCTCGATCACGACATGATCGGTGTTGCCATGACGGTGGCAAGCCCGAGACTGGCGCCAACAGGCGGGCGTACTCCGCTTTTCGGCAACAACCCTATCGCCTATGCCGTGCCGGCTGATCTCGATTTCCCGCTGCTCTTCGACGCGGCCATGGGGGCGCTGGCCGCGGGCAAGCTGGAACTGGCCGCGGCCAATGGCACCCCGATCCCGGCCGGATTGGCGCGGGATGCGGAGGGACAACCGACGACGGACGCTGCCCTTGCCTTAAAGGGGATGATCGAACCCATCGGCGATTACAAAGGGTACGGCCTTACCCTGTTCATCGAGCTGCTCGCGGGATTGATGGCTGGCTCTCCGTACTTCGGTGTTGAGCGTGATGCCGTCCCCGAGCACCTGGCCGATGTCGGCATCGGCCATTGTTTCATCAGCATCGACCCGAGTCGGTTCATGCCTGTCGACGAGTTCAAGCGCGCCGTCGGTGACATGGCCCGGCGCATCAAGCAGTCGCCCAGACAAGAGGGCGTGGAGGAAATCCTGTTGCCTGGAGAGATCGAGGAGCGCCGTCGGAGCCACGGCCTGGAGCACGGGATCGACCTCGCGAGTTCGTCTGTCGAGGTGCTGCGCGAACTTGGCAGGCCTTGCAATGCAAGCTTATGACGGAATTTGGTAGACATGGCTGAGGAAACGATATTTGCCAAGATAATCAACCGTGAGATCCCGGCAGACATCGTCCATGAAGACGAGCAGTGCCTGGCATTCAGGGACGTCGCCCCCCAGGCACCCGTCCACGTTCTAGTGATCCCGAAAAAACCGTTGGTAGGGTTGCAGGAGGCTGCGCCAGAGGACGGGTCGCTGCTGGGTCACCTGCTGCTTGTGGCCAGCCAGATCGCCGAACAGGAGGGCCTTGCCAATGGCTACCGCTGTGTCGTCAACGCCGGCCCTGAGGGCGGCCAGAGCGTCTACCATCTGCACGTCCACTTGCTCGGGGGACGTCAGCTGGGATGGCCGCCGGGATAACGACGACGACGGTACAAAAAAAAGGCGACCATGCGCATGAAGAATGGCCACCCTACTCACCCCGAAGGGGCTAACACACTTTTTACTGCTTGCGAACCGTGACGACGCTGTTCGTCGCTCCGGGCACAGCCCCTTTTATGAAGAGCAGATTGCGTTCGGCGTCCACCCGCACGATGGTCAACCCCTTTGTCGTCACGACCTCGTTGCCCATTTGTCCGGGCATCTTCTTCCCCTTCCACACCTTTCCCGGTGTGGTTCCCTGGCCGATGGAGCCGCCATGACGGACACGATCCGGAGTTCCATGGGTCTCTTTCTTGCCACGAAAATGGTAGCGCTTGACGACACCTGCGAACCCCTTGCCCTTGGACTTGCCGGTGACCTTGACCTTCTCGCCGACCTCGAACTGGCTTGCGTCCATCACCTGGCCGGCCTCGACATCGACGTCCTCATTCGAACGAAACTCTCGCAACACACGATGAGGCTTCACGCCGGCCTTTTCAAACTGTCCGGCCACAGGCTTGTTTACCTTGCGCGGGGCAACTTCGTCGAACGCCAATTGTACCGCACTGTAGCCGTTTTTTTCTAGTGTGCGTACGCTGACCACCGGACAGGGGCCAGCCGCTACCACGGTTACAGGCGTGAGTTCCTCTTTTTCGTTGTACAACTGGGTCATACCCAGTTTTTTGCCTATGAGTCCAGCCATGTTCCAGCCGTGATCCGCCGTGATCTTATGATTTCTATAAGTACAGAGTGTTGGGAACCAAACAGGAGGACATGAAAATACGTGCCGCGGATGAATTTGGCAAGAATGACCCACCGTCCAGAGATCATCTGAATGGAAAGAATCGTAGTCGTTCGTGGCGGCGCGCTCGGTGACGGCGTGGTGACGTTGCCAGCAGTCCACAGCCTGACCGGAGCCTCGCCCATGGCTCAACTTGGCGTCATCGGGTCACCGTATCTGCAGCGCCTGGCCATGCCCGAGGTTTTCGTCGACCAGGGCAGTGCCGCTTGCACCTGGCTGTTCGCTGACGACGCAGACGCGGACGATAGGTCACCGCCTGGCCAACTGCTGACAAGGGCAGATCTCGTCCTCGCCTACACCCCCCAGGCATGTGACAGTGCCCTGGTGCGCAACCTCGAATCCCTCTGCTCCGGAGATCTGCTGCGCTGGGACCCACGTCCGGCGAATGAGAACCGCCACATTGTCGAACATCTCCTGGAACCCCTGCGGCAGGCGGGCCTGGCGGTATCGACGAAGATACCTTCCATCCAATTGTCTGAATCCGAGCGCGCACGCGGTCAGACCATGTTTTCTGAACGAAGTAATGGGCAGCCCGTAGTCCTGCTCCATCCGGGCAGTGGAGGTGCTGACAAACGCTGGCCCCTCCAGTCCTACCAGGCGTTGGCGAAGCAACTGACGGCAGATGGACTGTCCTGTACCATGATCTGCGGACCAGCTGAAATCGACGCCGGCTCCCAGATCAATCCGACCTCAGAGGTGCCATTGATCCTCCAGGATAGCCTGTCTGACCTCATCGGACTGACCGCCGCCGCGGATCTGTTCGTCGGTAACGACTCGGGTCCTGCGCACGTGGCAGCGGCCGTGGGAACGCCTACGGTCACCCTGTTTGGCCCGACGATTCCGGCGATCTGGCGACCGCTGGCACCGCATTCACACGTTGTGCGCGCCCCTGATGGAAGGATGGAGATCCTAGAAATTGCTGCCGTGCGCAAGGCTGTCTTGTCGATGCTTTCAGATCGATAGGGACTTAGCGGAAGCCGCCATGCCCTTCAACCTTCGGAAAAGTCCAGCAGGCGATGATGGTTTCCACCGCGAACGCGAGGTCATGGTTCAATCGCAACTCGCACACCGCGGCATCGTCGACGAAGCGGTGTTGCAGGCCTTTCGCAGCGTTCCACGCCACCGTTTTGTTGAGGACGAAAAACCCTCGTACGCCTACGGAGATCATCCGATACCGATCCCCTGCGGCCAAACGGTGTCCCAGCCCTACGTCGTCGCCTATATGTTGCAGAAACTGCGCTTGCGAGAAACTGATTCCGCCCTGGAGATCGGCACCGGATCGGGATACCAGACGGCCCTGGTTGCTGAGATCGTGCGATCCGTCTCGACGATCGAGTACCACACACCTCTGGCTGAATCGGCACGACGGATGCTGCTGGGGCTCGGTTACTCAAACGTCGCCTTCCATTCCGGGAATGGTTCGAAAGGCTGGCCGGATACGGATTCGGAGTTTGACGTAGTCATCGGGTCGGCGGCAGCATCGGCAGTACCCAAGTCCCTCGTGGCGCAGCTGGCGCCTGGCGGTAGAATGATCTTGCCTGTGGGAGTCCGGCACCAAAAACTCCTTCTCATTCACCGTTCGGACTATGGTGGCATCCTGCGGGAGACTGAGCTTCTCCCCGTCCGCTTCGTCCCGATGCTGATGGAGTAAGAGCCCGTGCCTTCGCCTATTTGGCGGTCTTGAGAATCTCAATCATGACGTTGGTCGTACCTGGCTCCACCATCTCCAGTTCAAGGGCGGCGGCAAAGGAAAGGTCGAGGATCCGGCCTTCGATGAACGGACCGCGATCATTGACCTTGACCTCGACCCAACGGCCGTTGGACAGATTGGTTACCCGCACAACCGTACCCAACGGCAGCACCCGGTGGGCAGCCGTGAGCTTGTACATGTTGAAGATTTCGCCGCTCGCTGTGGGACGCTTGTGAAACTTCTTGCCGTAGTAGGAGGCGACGCCGATCTGATAGGCGTTGCTGGTGTCGAGACCCTCTACGTCAACCGCGTGAGCAGATGCCGGCCGGCCATCCGCGGGCGTTGAGTTCACGGTCGCAGGTCTCGCTGATGCTTGCCCTTGTCCGGACTTCGCCGGTCGAGAAGGGGTTTTTCCCTGGGACTTGTATATGGGGCTGGGTACACACTGACTGAGAGATGGCAGACTGAGAACGAGGACCGCCCACAGCAGACCTGCTCGATTGCGGCTGGCACCCATCGATCACACCTCAAGCGTACCCACGAGCGACTCTATGTCGTCGATGTTGTTGCGGGCACAGTACTCGGCCAGGCCGGCAGCTACATGAGCCCCTGCATCGGGAACGCTGAAGCTGGCGGTACCGACCTGAACGGCGCTGGCCCCCACGAGAATGAACTCCAGTGCGTCGTCGGCATTGGCGATCCCGCCGATCCCCATGATTGGCAAATCGATCGCCTGGTGGACCTTCCAGGTCAGCGCCAGAGCCACCGGCTTGATGGCCGGCCCCGACAACCCACCAGTCACGTTGGTCAGCACGGATCGGCGTTGGTCGAGGTCCACTGCCATGCCGACCAGCGTGTTGATCATGGAGATACCGTCCGCTCCCCCGTCCTGAACGGCTTGTGCGATTTCGACGACGTCGGTGACATTCGGAGTCAACTTGGCGATCACGGGCAGCTCCGTGGCACGACGCACTTCTTCCATCACTGAACGGGATGCCTGCGCGCTGCAGCCGAACAACATGCCTCCGTCTTTCATGTTTGGCGACGAGATGTTGACCTCCAGGGCCGCGATTCCTTCCAGTCCCTCGAGCGCTGCAGCCATCTCGCCGTGCTGCTTGGCCGTGGGGGCGGCGATATTGACGATCACTTGCGTGTCCAGCCGTGACAGGTACGGCCATTTGTCATGCATGAACCCCTCCAAGCCGGGATTCTGCAAGCCGATGGCGTTGAGCATGCCGGCAGCGGTTTCGACGATTCGCGGCGGGGGGGTTCCGGACCTGGGTTCAGGTGTAATCGTCTTGGTCACGATCCCACCCAAAGACGACATGGCCACGAACGGCTCGAGTTCCTCTCCGTAGCCGCACGTACCCGAAGCCAGCAGAACGGGGTTGCGCAGAGGAATGCCAGCGAAATCTATCGCCAGATCAACCACAACCAGCCTCCCATTCAGTCCCAGAGGACCCGAGCCGCATCGTACACCGGTCCATCCACGCAAATTCGGCTGTAGCGCTCGTACTCGGATCGATGGTGAGCAGGCGCTTGGGTCTCGACGACGCATCCCACACAGACGCCATAACCACAGGCCATGTACTCCTCTAGCGACGCAAAGCAGGGCACGTCCGAGTTCGCACAAATCGACGCGACCGCGCGCATCATCGGGTGTGGGCCACACGTATAGACGACGATGTTGCTTGTCGTGGCAGCAGCCAGCCTCTGCTCCAGCAGCTCAGTGACGAGACCCGCATGACCGGCCGAGCCGTCGTCCGTGGCGATGGCGACGGACGAGGCCGCCGACTCCAGGTAGTCCAGGGAGAGGTGCTTGGTCGCCGTGCGCGCGCCGACCAGGAGATCCACTCCAGCCTCGTGACCACCACCGGTGAGTGTGTGCCCGTAAAAAAGCAACGGTGGCAACCCGACTCCTCCCCCGATCAGTACCACCTCCTGTCCTGGTTGGGGATCCGGAAAGCTATTCCCGAGGGGACCCAGACAGGCGACCGATTCTGCCTCGCCGAGTCGACTCAACACCCTTGTCTTGGGACCGACCGCTTCATAGATGACATCGATGATTCCCCTCGATTTGTCCACGCCCGCGACACTCAACGGAATGCGCAAGAGCGGCATGGCCTCATCTCGAACCCGGAGTTGGACGAACTGACCGGGCTGCACGTTGCATGCTATGACCGGACTCACGAGGCGGGTCACGAACACGGCGTCTGCCAGCTCATCCGTGCCATGAACGGGGGCATCCTCGTCTTGAGGATCGGGAGTCCCCGCCGGGACACCGGTCACAGGCTGTCTCCCGCAGCCGAGTGCACGGAGTGCACTCCGTGCACTCTGGAGGAGTCGGGCGACAAGGGGTCGTCGGGCATCAAACCAGTAGCAACCTGCGGTGTCGAAGTAGCCGTGGTATCCGTAGAACCGGCGTCTTTCCCGTCGACCGGGCGAAATGGAATCTCCAGCTCAACCCAGACCTTGGGATTGCGCCCTCGATTGTCTTCGGCGGGATAGAACAGGAACTGCTTGGCGATGGCCATTGCTTCCTCGTGGAGATCATCCGGACCCTCGAAAACCTCCACGACGTCGGGGAGACCGGCCCGGCTGACCAGCACATCGACGACGACAGTGGCCGAGTCGAGCAGGCCAGGTTGGGGGTTCGAGTCCACCCTGTAACGGACGAACGGCTCCTCTTTTAGCTGCAACAGATCGGGGGGAGCCTTGAAGCGGTCCAGCGGCAGTTCCAGGTCGATTTCCTCCATCTCAGATCGGTCCAACCGCTCATCTCGTGTTTGGAGCGCTGGGAATTCGTCGACGAGGGCCTGCGCAGCCATGTTGTCGCGGTCGCGTTTTATGATTTGTCGAAGATAGTGATTCGCCGAATCCTCCCGCGACTGCTGCAGATGGTAGGCGAACAAGTGGTGATAGGTGGCGGGGAATCCGGATTCCTGTCGTAGCGCGGTGCGCAAATAGTCCATCGCGTCCTCGAAGTAGGCACCTGCCCAGGCGATCTCGCCCAGGCCGTAGTGAGCACGGGCGTTCCGATGTTTTTCTTCCAGACTCAACTCGTACCACTCTTTGGCTTTTTCCGGCTTGTCCCGGCGATGAGCCCTCAGCGCAAACCCGAGGTACTTGCGCGCCAGTGCATTCGAATCCTCCCTCGTCGGCTCGATGGCGATCGCCCGCAGGCTTTCGTCAGCCTTCCCCTGCGCCATCACGGCGAGTTGACGCGCCAGTTTCTCGATCGCGCCCTGCTTGCGACTCTCGCGACGCTCTCGTCCTAAAGCAGCATAACGCGAGCTGGGGTATTTGAGGACAATGTCATCAAACCGGCGCTCGGCCTCGGTGCTGTCTCCAGCGACGTTCTCCAAGCTCCAGGCAGCCAAAAAAGCGGATTTGACGGCCGTGTCAGCATCGGGATAGCGCACCTCGAGACTGTCGAGTAGCGGCAGGTAAACGTCGATCTGGCTAACATCCTCCGTTCGAATCGCTTCGATACGGCGGAACGCTTCGACGGCGAGATCTTCGTCGGTGATGTCAGCGGGGAGTTCCAGAAGACCTCGCGCGGCGTTGGCATGCACGGTTTGTGGGTAGCCATCAACCAGGCTCTGCAGCGCGGGTCGCGCCTGCTCCATGTCGTTCTGCATCTCCAGACGGATCCAGGCGAGATTGTACATCGCTCGAGGCACTTCGCGAGAAGAGGGAAACCGCCTGATAATCTCTTCGTAGTAGTACGCGGCGGAATCGGCAGCCACAAGCCGCTCCCGGTAGATTTCGGCGACCGTGAAAAAGGCGCGCTCTATCGACGTGTCTGCGGCACTCGTCGCGGCCCTTCTGGGCCGAGGGGCGAGGCTGTCTGGTGCTTCTTCGTACTCCTCCTCCCACTCCTCGTCATCGGCCTCGAGGGCCTGTCGCAACCGTGCCGCACTCTCCTCGCCAGACAGGTGCGTCGTGAGCTGTGAGGTAGTATCCACCGATACCATGCTAACACTGATGCTGGCACTGTCCTGCGCCGCCGTCACGATGGCTGGCGCATCCGTATCTGGCAGCGTTCGTGGGACTTTTTTGCGCGATGCGCGCGCGGTGGCGAGCGAGTCCGCACGATGAATCTTGCGCTGAGTACGCGCGAGCTGTGTCAGGTCCGCGAGGATCTGCTTCGCAAGTGCGTTGCCCTCAGAGTTACTCTTCTCCACGGCCACTTCGCGAAAATACTCCTCCGCGCGTGTACGATCACTGTATTCCTGCAGATACAACTGGCCAGTGCGGTAGAGTGCCATGGCCGAAGACTCAGTCTGCGGGAAGTCATCGCGTACCTTCTCGTACTGTTCGAGGGCTGCGCTGAGTTGATCCTCGACCTGGTAGTATTGTCCCAACACGATCCGGGTCTTCCCCTCGAACAACCGGTACTTCCCCTCCTTGAGCAGTTTCAGATAGGCCTCGCGTGCCGCCTCGGTATCACCCATCTCCTGAAGCACGAGGCCCCGATTCAACCTTGCCCAATAGGCGATCTCGTCGGAAGGGCTTTCCACGAGCACTCGATCAAACGCCACCAGGGCCGAATCCAACCTGGTCTGATCCGTCAGTTCGACATGCGTCTCGCCGATGCGCAGCCACAACTCAGCGCGTAGATCCGTTTTCGGAAAGCTCTCGAGCGTGGCGGAGTATTCCTGTATGGCAAGCGGGTGGTTGCCTTCTTGATAGGCGATTTCTCCTATCCTGAAACCCGCCTTGGCCGCTGTCTGCGGTCCCGCCGTGCTGAGCAGGGAACGGTACACCGCAGCCGCCTCTCCGTACTCACTTTGTGCCTCAAGGCAAAGCCCCCGCCAATACATGGCCTCATCGAAGTACTGGCTTTGCGGGAAGTGCGTCTCGAGGTCTTGAAATGACTGCGCCGCGAAGCGGTAGTCTCGTTGCCAGTAGAGTGCCCGACCAGCCAGAAACATGGCATCATCTATGAGATCGCTGTCCTTGTACTCTTCCAGAACCGCTGAGGCCTTTTCGACCGCCTTCTCGTAGAGCTTAGCCGAGGATGCGGGCCGTCTACCCCGACCTTGAGACCGTCTGGTGCTGGTTGCCTGCTCTCCAATCGGGGATTTACGGCCGCCGATCTGGCTGTTGCGGCGGCTTCCCCGGGTCGTCTCTTCCTCCTCCAGCCGAGCTTTTTCTGCCTGGCGAAAATACTTCTGAGCGTTGTAATAGGTATTGAAGTAAACGCACGAGGCGAAGCTCAAAGAGCACAATGCCCACATGAAGAGAGCCCGATTTGAGCAGAAGAAGGGTCGTCGTCGCCCCATATGCTAGAACCTGTGGTCGGAGATTGCCCGAAACTCAGCCGGCGTGGTAGTCCTGGACAGCACGCACGCTCAACTCCGAGCTCTGTAAGGCGGCAATCCCAGCGGCAGCAGCTCGCGCAGCGGACAGGGTGGTCGTGTAGGGGATGCCGTTCATGATGGCCGCGCGACGCACGGCGACATCGTCATATTGTGACTGCTCATCCAATGGAGAGTTCACTACTAGGTCGATGTCATGACTTTTGATCGCGTCCTCGACGTGTGGACGGCCCTCATGAAGCTTGAGGATCCGCTCCGCAGTGATGCTGTGCGTTGCCAGGAAGTCAAGAGTCCCCTGCGTCGCGACAAGATCGAAACCCGACTCCTTGAGCTGCCGGGCGATGGGCACCACACCCTCCTTGTCGCTGTCGTTGACGCTGATGAACACCCGTCCACTGGTGGGCAATGAAGATCCAGCCCCCATCTGTGCCTTGTGGAAGGCCTCGCCGAAACTCGAACCCATACCCATCACCTCACCCGTCGATTTCATTTCCGGGCCCAAGATGCCATCGGCACCCGGGAACTTGTTGAATGGTAACACCGCTTCCTTAACCGAGATGTGTTCAGGTACCATGGTGTCCGTGACGCCTTGCGAGCTAAGACTCTTACCCGTCATGGCCCTGGCAGCGATCTTGGCGAGCGGACGACCCGTCGCCTTGCTGACAAACGGAACCGTTCGTGAAGCCCTGGGGTTGACCTCCAACACGTAAATGATGCCATCGTGGATGGCGTATTGCACGTTCATCAATCCGACCACGTCCAGCGTGCGTGCCAACGTGCAGGTGTACTCACTTAGGAGCTTCAGATTCTCTTCGGTTATGTCATACGGCGGCATAACGCAGGCGCTGTCACCGGAATGCACCCCGGCGTGCTCGATATGTTGCATGATACCGCCGATGACGACATCGGTGCCGTCGGCGACCGCGTCGACATCAAACTCCTGTGCCCCTTCCAGGAAGCGGTCGATTAGCACTGGATGTTCTGGAGAAACCGAGATGGCCGTCTCCATGTAGGTTTCGAGTTTCGCCGCGTCGTAGACGGTCACCATGGCGCGTCCACCCAAGACGTAGGAAGGCCGCACCAGCACAGGGTATCCGATGCGGTCTGTGATCTGCCGGGCCTCGTCCAGGTCGCGAGCCATGCCATTTTCCGGCTGGCGGATACCGAGGTCGATGAGAAGATTTCCGAAGCGTTCGCGATCCTCCGCCAGGTCGATGCTCTGGGGTGAGGTGCCGATAATCTTGACCCCGGCTCCCTCCAGTTGCAGCGCCAGGTTCAAGGGCGTCTGGCCACCGAACTGGACAATGACGCCATCAGGTTGCTCGATGCGGGTGATGTTGAGGACGTCTTCGACCGTCAGTGGCTCGAAGTAGAGCTTGTCCGCTGTATCGTAATCCGTGCTCACCGTCTCTGGGTTGCTGTTGACCATGATCGTCTCAAGCCCATCTTCGCGCAGCGCGAAGCAGGCGTGGACGCAGCAGTAGTCGAACTCAATACCCTGGCCGATGCGATTGGGACCGCCGCCCAGGATCATGATTTTCTCACGATCACTGGACACGGATTCGGTCTCGCGTTCATACGTCGAGTAGTGGTACGGCGTGAAGGCTTCGAATTCTGCCGCGCAGGTGTCCACGGTCTTGAAGACGGGGTGGACACCCAGTGCCTCGCGGCTCTGACGCACCTCACGCTCCTCCCGGTCACACAGGAATGCCAGCTGCCGGTCGCTGAATCCGTGACGCTTGGCCCGGCGCAAGAGCTCCGGGTTCTCCAGGACATCGGCCGCGTCTGTGAGTTCGCGCTCTACTTCGTAGATTTCGTACATCCGATCCAGGAACCAGGGATCGATACCCGACAGCTTGTAGATCTCTTCGATCGAAAACCCCTTGACCATGGCGGTTTTGACGTAGAGCAGACGTTGTGAGGTCGGTGTCACCAGCTTTTCACGCAGCTCTTTGTCTGAGACTCGAGTAGGATCGGGTTCCTTTCCATCTCCACCCCAGCCGGCACTGCCGACTTCCAGAGATCTCATCCCCTTCTGGAAGGACTCGTGGAAGGTCCTCCCGATGGCCATCGTCTCACCCACCGACCTCATCTGGGTGTCGAGCGCATCCGGGGTCTCGGGGAATTTCTCGAAAGCGAATCGTGGGATCTTGGTGACGACGTAATCGATCGTGGGTTCGAAGGAAGCGGGCGTCTCGCGGGTAATGTCGTTGGGAATCTCATCCAAGGTGTAGCCGACGGCCAACTTGGCGGCGATCTTGGCTATCGGGAAGCCGGTCGCTTTGGAAGCCAGCGCAGATGAACGCGACACCCTCGGATTCATCTCGATGACGACCATGCGACCGCTTTTGGGATCGACGGCGAATTGAATGTTCGATCCCCCGGTGTCCACGCCGATGCGCCTGATGACCCGGATGGCCGCGTCGCGCATGACCTGATATTCCTTGTCGCTGAGCGTCTGCGCCGGCGCCACGGTAATGCTGTCACCGGTGTGCACACCCATCGGATCGATGTTTTCGATGGAGCAGATGATGACGACGTTGTCGTTGAGATCGCGCATCACTTCGAGCTCGTACTCCTTCCAACCGATCACGGAGGTCTCGATCAAGATCTCAGATATCGGACTCAAATCGAGACCGTGACGTACGACGCGCTCGAACTCTTCACTGTTGTAGGCGATGCCTCCACCCGATCCCCCGAGAGTAAAGGAGGGCCGCGCGATCACCGGAAACCCCAGCGATTTCTGTTTCTCTTCGGCTTGTTCGAATGAGTGGACGAAGAAGCCGGACGGCATCTCCAGGCCGATATCGTCCATGGCCTTCTTGAATAGCTCGCGGTCTTCCGCCGTCTCGATGGCGTCCAACTGGGCTCCGATGAGCTCGACTCCGTAGCGCTCCAACACGCCGCCTTTCGCCAATTCGACCGCGGTGTTGAGCCCCGTCTGGCCACCCACCGTTGGAAGGATGGCCTGCGGACGCTCGCGTTCGATGATCTTCTCACAGACAGCTGCCGTTATCGGTTCGATATAGGTGCGATCCGCTGTGTCGGGGTCCGTCATGATCGTGGCCGGATTGCTGTTGACGAGCACAATCTCATAGCCCTCTTCCCGCAGGGCTTTACAGGCCTGGGTACCGGAGTAATCGAACTCACAGGCCTGGCCGATGACGATCGGTCCAGAACCGATCAACATGATTCGTTGTATGTCTGTTCGTTTCGGCATTTACTAGTCCATCAGCTCGCGTCCTGAGTGGCAACATCAGCCCGCACCCGGAAAAAGGCGACTACCCTATGGCGGTCATGATTCGAATGAGAATGGGAGAGAGGAGAAACTTCAACTGCTGCTGGGGAAGACAACGGCGGTGTGTGATATCGGCCGATCAAGACTGCATGAAACCCAGCCAGATCAGAAGAACGATGATGCCGATGGTGGTAGCGTATCCCACCTTCAATAACTGCATGCGCATGCTCTGCCAATCCGGACGCCACGCCAGTCGCCATGCGGACCGCCTCAATGCACGACTGGCTGGCTCGGTGTCGAATTCTCCCTGAAAGCGATGTTCATCGATCAGTCTGACAAGCTGGGGGTCGTACTCTGCGATAATTCGGAGGATCTGCCGTTTGCGGTGCGCGGCGCGCTCGGAGAATTCTTCCTCCGGGGATTTGCCACTCGGTTTCTCCTTCAATGGCAGGTCAGGACCATCGGTACGATCCGCGATCAGAATCACCGTCTGCTCGCGGGCAAGATCCTCTGCCAAACCACTGACAGCCTCACGGTCCTTTACGTTTTCCTGGATGACCGCGTAACAGGTATCGATGAAGCGCTTGAAATCGGCACGGATTTCCTGCTCGGAGAGCCCTAGAAGGTAGGACTCCTCGATCATTTCCTCGATGGCCTCTTTCACTTTGGTCATGGAGGCACGAACCGAATTAGTGGATTGGTGTTTGGCTGTCGGGGAGCTTCCGAAATCGCCAAAAATCGCCGCGGAGCAGGGACGCCATACGGTAATCGATCCCTTCCGTGATGTCAAGTTGTGACGCGTCCCGTACCTGCGGTTTCAAGGATGGCTTTGGGCAACAGTTGACCGATGTCTCCCGCTTTCATCCCCCACTCCCCGATGCGCTCTTTCGCCAGGTCCCCGGCCAATCCATGCAGGTAAACACCCGCTACGGCTGCCTGCTCAGGGAGTAATCTCTGGGCGATCAGGCCGGCTATGGTCCCTGTCAAGACATCTCCCGCTCCGGCCGTAGCCATACCGGCATTGCCGGTCGGGTTGGCATAGAGGCGGCCATCGGCGAGGGCAACTAGCGTCGGCGTCCCTTTCAAGACGAGGGTCACGCCCAACTCCCGCGCAAGACCAAGCGCGTGAGAAATCAGTGGCGGGGGAGGATTGGTGTCCGATGCTCCCTCTGGATGCTCACTGAGCAGCGTCTTCACATCCAATCCGACGAGCTTGGCGAACTCGCCCAGGTGTGGGGTGAAGACGGCCTGCCCCTCCCTTTTGGCCACTATATCTGCTATATCGGCCGTTGCAGCCAAAGCGTTGAGCCCATCCGCGTCGACGACGACGGGCGGCCCTGGGTCAGAGAGGCAACGGCGAACCAACTCCGCGGTCTCCCGGTGAGTACCCAACCCCGGGCCAATGGCCAGGCAGTCTGCCCGCTGAGTCATCTGTCTGATGTCCCCAAGTGCCCGCAGGGACAGGCAGCGGTGACGGCGCACCTCGGGCAGCGCCCGCGTCATGACCTCGGTGAGCTTGATCTCCAGGATATCGTGCAAGCTGCCAGGTACCCCGAGGGTGACCCGTCCGGCTCCGGAAGAGAGGGCAGCGTCAGCGGTTAGGGAGGCAGCACCCGTCATGCCCGCCGAGCCGGCGACGACGGCGACCGAACCGCAGCTGTACTTGTGGGCCTCAGGTGCTCGACGAGGCAACAAGCGGTTGACCCCGTCAGGATCGATCAGAAAGCGACTCACCGGGCTGGCCGCGATGGCCTCAGGGGGAAAACCGATATCAACAAGGTGCAGGTCCCCACAACGGGAACGACCAGGGAACATCAACTGGCCGATCTTTGGCAAGCCGAACGTCACCGTCATGGCAGCCTCCACGCACGCTCCGTGGACGGCTCCCGTGTCTGCTTCCACACCCGAAGGAATATCGACGGCGACTATCGGTGGGCCGGCCCCGTTGATGGCCTCGATCGCGGCAGCACTGTCCGCCCGCGCCGCACCTGCGAGGCCGGTGCCGTGGATGGCGTCTATTATCAGGTCGACTGACTTCAGCGCTCGATGGAGCGTGTCGGCAGCTGCGTGTTGAACCGCAACACCTGCTTCTGACAGCAATCGAAGGTGGTGGGCCGCATCGCCTGAAAAGGCCTCGGTTGGCGCGGTCGAGAATACGTGCACGGGAACACCGGCCTGGTGTAACAACCTGGCCACCACAAAACCGTCACCGCCATTGTTTCCCTTGCCGCACACGATCGCAGCCGTCAGGCCCTCGAGTCCTTCTGAACGATCGCGGATGATGTCGACGACCTCGCGGCCGGCATTCTCCATCAGTTCGGCACCGGAAACGCCGTAGTCCTGGATCGTAAGTCGATCGATCCAACTCATCTCCTTGCCGCTTACCCATTTGGGGAACAGCAACTGCATGCTCACCGGCGACTCGCTCATGAGTCCACGCCCCGCATCATGAAATGAGCGTAGGTCTTGGCCGTCAGCAGCATGTCGCTGACCCGCACGCGCTCATCGATGCCGTGACCCATACGGCCATCTACGCCGTAACCGATGCCGGGCAAACCGCCGGCAACAAAGTAATGGAGGTCGGTGAAACCGGTCGTCAACTTGAAACTCGCAGGGCGTCTACGGACAGCCTTGAGTGAGGCTGCGAATGCTGTGGGCAGCTGGTGTTGGTGGTCGACGACGCAGGGTTCGATGCGCAACAGGGTCTTGAGAACGACCTTCATGCCATCGACGGCCCCCGCTGCCACTCCGATCGATTTGCGTAGTTCCTGTTCCACGGTGGCGATGCGCTCATTGGGCAGGAGTCGTCGATCGATGGAGAATGAAGCGTTTCCCGGCACCGTGTTAACCTTCTGGCCGTGACCGCCGAACACCCCACCGATACTGACTGTCGGCGAGCGAGTGTCTCCGTTGAGGTCAGTATACATCCTCGAGGTTGAGGCCAGACGCTTCTTGTAGGATTGCAGGCGGTGCACGAGCTCAGCCATCATCTCGAATGCATTGGCCCCTGCTTGCGGGTTGGCGGCGTGCGCCGGTTTGCCTTTCACCTGTACATCCAGCCACAGCACGCCGTTGTGGCCGCAGCCTATTCTCGTTCCGGCGGCCCCTTCACAAACCACAGCGTAGTCGGCCTTGACCAGTCCTTCGCTGACGATGTGGCCCGCTCCCAAGGCCCCACCGGTCTCTTCGTCCGCCGTGAGCGAACACTCGATGTTGAAGGCCGGGGACTGCCCGCATGCTTTGAGCGCCTCCACCGCGGCCAGCAAGGCCGCGATAGAACCTTTCATGTCGCCGGCCCCACGGCCGTACAACCACCCCTTTTGGACACTGGGCTCGAAGGCCCCACCGAACTTCCAGGTACCCGATGCCGGAACGACATCATAGTGTGCGTTGAAGTGGACGGTGCGTTCAGCTCCGACGTCCCAACGGGCAATGAGGTTGTAGCGTGGAAAGGCGGGATCGACGGCGGCAGCCCTGACGATTCTATCGGGGACCCGGTGTACGGCCGTGGACATGCCGGCTCCCTCACACCACTGCTGGAGCCTCTCCACCGCTTCCCGGTAGTGCTCTCCAGGAGGATTCACCGAGGGGATAGCGACGAGCTCGAGCAATCGGGCGACCGTGTATTTACCTTTTGTGTCAATATATTGCCCCGGACTCATGATCCCGCTCCAGCGTTGTTGCGTATCTGGGTCGAACTGGTGTCGCTGCGAAACTCACGCTCGGGCACAGCCTGGAGCAAGTCCGAGTCCACACCAGGCGGAATGACCAGGTCATCGAGGGTGCGAAACACGCCGTCCTGAACACGGCCCGCCACGAGAAATCGACATCCCGATGCGCCGATCTCCACCAACGCCTGCATCATGGCGTCGATCGAGCCGCCATAATACTCGGGCTGCAGCAATCGCGTTGCGGTATCGTATCCGATGACAAACCATGCCCCTGGGAACAGTCTCGCCTTCTCATGAAAGGTAGGAGCCCGGGTGATGGCGAGGGGGAGCTCGCCCCGCAAGGGCTCCACGCGTTCGATCACCTCCCGGTAACCGAGCTCGGCTTTGTCGACATTGGTGACGGAAAGCTCGAGTCCAGGCAGACGTCCAGTGATGCGTTGAGCCGCTGCCGCCAGCTGTCGATGACCAGGGTGTAATGGATTGAACGAACCACTCAGCAGCAGCCGGTTGTGGGCAATCGGCTCCTCGATCTCGTTTCCCTCTATGTCGATCTCCAGCGCCCTCGGCGCTTCCCGCAGAAACCGCTCCAGCGGTGAATAGACTGGCAACCTTCCCTCCTCCACCCTTGCCCAGGGCGGAAGCCCCATCCCCGGCTCCGATTGTACGCCACAACCACCAGCCAGCTGCTGCACAATCACCGAGCTGAGTACACCTTCCTGCGCCAATCGGTCTCTACCGCCGGCCGGGTCGAATTCGATTGCTGCCAGGTGATATTGCTGCGGCTTTCGTATGGCCACGTACGCTCTGTCGCCCCCCTTGCGCTCCCGATCTGTTGCCAGCGCGGCCGTGCAGCCCACCCCTATCACAGTCGCCGGCGCAGAGGTACCGGCCGACGGTTCCATATCGGGCAAAAGTGACAGAACCCTGTCGAAGGCGACCAACGACATCCTGCGCGCTGTTTCAGCGACAACCCTGTGTGGACCGGTGGATTCCAGAAAGCGTGCAAGTGCAGCGGGGTGGTAGGGGACATGGGCTTCCAGCATCACCCTGGAGGCTCCGGGATGATTGAGCAACCAGCTCACTGCCCGGCTGCCCCCGCCGGTTGTCAGCAGGGAAACCCGGCAGCCACTGCCATGAACCTGCTCGACCAGCTCCCAGATGCGCTCCTCGAGCGGCTCGCCCCAGTTGTCAGCCATCGGAGAATAGGCCTGCTTCCCGGATTCCGTACCCAGATCTATAGAGAGCCGATGAAATCATGTACTCCGCGAATCCCCCAAGCCGTCAGAAAGGTGCCACTGATGAGGTTGGCGATCAGGAGGGGGCGCCCCATCTGCAGTGGTCGCGGTAGGTAGCGGCGATCGGTCCAGACCATCAGCAGGCACCACAGTCCGCAGGTGAGAACTCCCCCGAAGATGGCCGCCGGGGTCACGATGGATACCGGATTGCCCCCCACCCACATGATGCCGACCCCAAAGAGGGCGCAGTAGCCGACGACCCAGGGTCTGAGGGAAGCCAGCGGTGCATCCCGCACCCGCCTTACCACGGGCCGCAGACACTCGTGCGTCGTGCGAACGTAGAGCTCATAGGCCCCCATGATGGTGCCGAAGAAGGCGATAAAAACGCCGAGCTGGTAGAAGTAAAGGAACTTCGGGTGTAGTTGAGTCAGAAATTCCGCCTGCACGGACAGCAGATCCATGCCGGAGGGGACGATCTGCTTGGGGTGAAGCAACGAGGCCCCCAGGATCATAAACGCCAGGGTAAAAATGACGATGCAGGTGAACGAAACAGCCGAATCCATCCTCGGCGCCCGCAACCAGGACAGTCCCAGTGCATGGTTTTCTGCGGTATCCGCCAATTGCACACCGGCAGCACCACCCTCCGTTTTGCGCCCCATCAGACCCCAGGCTTTTTCGCGCAACATGCCGATATAGCCGAAATAGTCCTGGGTGCCACCACCGATGGCCCCTAGATAAGTCCCCAATTCGATCCATGAGGAGCGCGCCGCGACCACGGGGTACTGGCTGACCACCCATGGGGGATAGTGAGGGATGCTGGGCACGACGCTGCCATAAAGAGCCGCGAGCCAATCGGGCTGAGAAACCAGCATGGCCAGAAGAATCGTCGCCAGCAGGATGCCGACGATGACGGTTTGCATCCGCTCCAGCGCCCCGTAGCTCTGTACCATCGTCAGGGTCACGGCCGCGATGACGAAGGCAGTGCCCCAGACTCGGGCGTCACCCCAAATGGGCACGCCCTCCAGGCCGGCGATCCAGACGGAGAGCCCCCCCAGCATTTTCGGCAAGCCGGATAGCCACAATGGAAAGCACAATATCGTCATGGCTGAAAGCACCCACACTGCCCAGGCATGAGGTCCGGGCAGGTACTTCCATCGCTCTATCGGGTGCTCTCCGGTCAGCGTTATGTAGCGGGCAGCCGTGTACACCTGCACGAATTTCATCAGACCACCGCCGATGAAGCACCACAGCATGGCGTAGCCGAACACGGCCCCGCCGCGGGAGGCGAACACGGTCTCGCCGCTACCGATGGTCACGGAAGCGATGATGGCCCCCGGACCGAAGAACTTGAGCATGTTCCGAGCCCCTCCACGCTGTAGAGACTCGGGGAGCGGTGGATAGTGATGACTCTCGCTCATCTAGGTGGCTCCCTCCGTTGGTGCCCAGCTTTCGTGGTGATATGGATGGCTGTGAGCGTTGGTGAAAGGTGAGGGCGCGATCATTATATCGCTGGCGAGTCAAGCATGTCAATGCATTTCCATGAGCTGCACCGATTGACCCGCTGGTGTCCTGGCCGGCATATTCGAGTCAATGGAAACGATCAATTCAGCCGTCGTCGCCGTCGCTGGCCTGGGCACCCGATTGTACCCGACATCCGTATCGATTCCCAAGGAGATGCTGCCAGTTGGCCGGTTTCCGGTTCTACATCACGTCCTGGAAGAGCTCGCGGCCGCTGGCATCCGACGCTTTCTGCTCGTGACCAATAGTAGCAAACCCGCCATCAAGCACTACGTCGAGGGCCTTCCAGGACTGTCGGATCGTTGGAAGGACGTTGAATTCGACTTCATCAATCAGATCATACGCGAGGGCGCTACCAAGCCTGCCGGTACTGGAGATGCGGTGGCCCTGGCGGAGCACTTTGTCGCAGACCGGAATTTCGTCGTCGCTTTCGGGGACAGCATCATCGACTCCGATTGCCCTGGCAGTATGGTGGCACGGATGATCCGGGAGCACGAGTCGCACCAGGCAGCCTGTTGCATCGCCGTCACTGCAGTCGGTCGGGAGGATGTGGGCCGTTACGGGATCATCGAGCCGAAAGCTGGTCAGTCACCGGATGGAGTCGATTCCATTCCGATTGCAGGTATTGTTGAGAAACCGACACCTGAGCACGCCCCCAGCAACCTGGCCGTCAGTGCACGCTACTCGTTCTCTCCGGAAATCTTCGCCGAGTTGAGGAAAACCGAGGCAACCTCAGGTGGAGAAGTCTATCTCACCCATGCCATTGCTTCGCTGATCGATGCCGGACTGGGTGTTCACGCCGTGCCGTTGGGCGCTCAGGAGCGACGTTGCGACATCGGCAACCACGCCTCCTACTTCGAGGCCTTCATCGATTTCGCCCTGGCCGACCCCGACTGCGGCGAGCACGTGGCCACCTATATGCAGAGAGTGCTGGCTGGCAAGACTCCTTGACCCGCGTGCATGTCAAAGCAGATCGCGCTTGACACTTCATCAACCGTCCATATCTTCTGTCGCGGTAGTAACTTATGGCTTTCCGACCGGCGCGATTTCTCCGCCGTTTTCACCCCTTCACCATCCCATTCAACTATTTAACTGTGGGCGCTGCTGATGACTGACGCGACTGATGTTTCATGGAAGGAAAAACTAGGCGAGTCCATCCCGGAAGAGTTGGGCCGTGAGATCGACATTTTCGAGACCCAGATTGACCTGCGCAAACAGGACAAGCTGGACGAGATCATCTTCGCTGAGACCCGTCTGCGCCGAGGGGTGTACGGACAACGGTACGACAATGGGCAACGGTTCGATGGCTCCAGCACTCAGCAGCTGACCTTCCCGGAAGAGCGCACGAAAGGGCCGAACACGTTGTGGCACGCGCCGGGAATGATGCGCATCAAGATTCCCTTCGGAGGCCTGACCGCTGATCAACTGGATGTCCTCGCCGATTTGGGTGAAGAGTACTCGGATTCGATCTGTCACATCACCACGCGCCAGGATGTGCAGCTGCACTACATTCACATCGAGGACACCGTTGACCTCATGCGCCGGCTCTCGGCCGTCGGCATAACCACGCGAGAAGCCTGCGGCAACTCGGTCAGAAATGTGACCGCATGCCCGCTGTCGGGCGTCTGCAGCACCGAGGCCTTCGACGTCACCCCCTACGCCCAGGCGCTGACCAAGTTCCTGCTCGGCCACCCTGATTGCCAGGACTTCGGCCGCAAGTTCAAGATCGCCTTCTCCGGCTGCCGCCACGAGGCATGTGGTCTCGTGTACATGCATGACATGGGGGCTCTCGCCGTGACGCGGACCATCGATGGCGTCGAAACTCGCGGCTTTGAGCTCTACGTCGGGGGCGGCCTCGGCGCTGTCCCGCACCAGGCCAAGCTCTACGACGATTTTCTGCGGGAGTCGGAGCTGTTGCCGACTGCGCAGGCCATTGCCAGGGTGTTTGCCCGGCTTGGAGAAAAGAGAAATCGAGCCCGTGCGCGGGTGAAATTCCTGATCGCCAAGCTGGGAATCGAGGAGTTCAAGCGACTGGTGCTCGAGGAACGCAAGGTGCTCCCCGAGGATCCAGCCTGGACGGCCTACCTAGAGGAACTCCCGGCGTTTGGCGAGGAGGCCCTGAACCCGAGCCAGCCGCTGAACGGCGTCGACTTGCCGGCCGGCTTCGACGAATGGTCGACGACCAACGTGCGCGCGCAGTCGCAGCCGGGCTACGCCGTGGTCACGATCAATTTGCCCCTTGGTGACATCACTTCCGATGCGCTGAGAGCGCTGGCAGCCACCAGCCGCCGTTACGTCAAGGATACGATCCGGGCCACCGTCGATCAGAATTTGGTACTGCGATGGGTAAGCGAAGCGGACCTGCCGTCGTTGTACGGCGACTTGAAGCAAATCAACCTGGCGGATCCCTGCGCCGGCACCATCGTCGATGTCACAGCCTGCCCGGGAACCGACACCTGCAAGTTGGGCATTGCCTCATCACGCGGACTGGCGGGCGAATTGCGACAGCGCCTGGCTGCCCAGTACCATGAATTAGACCAGGCCGTCAAGGATCTGCGCATCAAGATCAGCGGTTGCTTCAACTCCTGCGGCCAGCACCATGCAGCGGACATCGGCTTCTACGGAATCAGCCGCAAGATCAACGGCATCACGGTGCCTCACTTCCAGGTGATCCTCGGGGGCATGAATCGAGAGAATAGCGGCGCCTTCGGCCTGGCCATGGCGGCCGTGCCCTCCAAGAACATCCCCGACGTGGTGAGTCGATTGACCGGTCGCTTCATTGAGGAACGCCAGGGGCAGGAGAGCTTCCAGGATTTCATCAGCCGCACCGGCAAGCGCGAGATCAAGTCCATGCTCGACGATCTCGCCGCCGTACCGGCGTACGAGGAGGATGCTTCATTCTATCGAGACTGGGGTGATACCCGTGAGTTCACGATCGATGACATGGGTAAGGGGGAATGCGCCGGAGAGGTCGTGCCACTGGCGCAATTCGAGCTGTCCGGGTGCGAGCGCGAGGCCTTTGAAGCCCTGGTATTGCTGGAGGAGGGCGATTTCGAAAACGCCTACAAGACCTCCTTCCAGGCGATGCTGCATTCAGCCAAGGCACTGATCCGGAGTGAATGGTTGGATGTCCCGGATGATGCGGACGTCATCATTCAGGAGTTCGGCAAGCGGTTTGTCGATACCGAGATTTTCTTCGACCCGTTCGCCAAGGATAAGTTCGCCCGCTACCTGAAGCGGACGCACGAAGAAGTGATCACCGACTACACCAAGGACGTAGCCCACCGCGCCATCGAGGAAACTCAGTTGTTTATCGAGGCCGCGTACCGGTGCTACGACCGCATTTCCGAGGCCGCTGACACCACGGCCTGAACGGTAGGTAAGCAGAATACATGGATCTTCAGCGCCTGAACGTCAAACTGTACCTCGAGGATGAGGGCTCCATTTCCTCCAAGGACGCCTTTCGGATCTTCAACACCTGGATCCCGCAAACGACGGACGAGACCCTCATCGACGTCGCCGACTACAGTCACCTGCCTCATGGCCCGCAGACGCTGCTGGTCGGACATGAGGCCAACTACAGTCTCGACAACACCGACGGACGCATGGGGGTGATGTACGCCCGTAAGCAACCGGTGAGTGGGACGGGGGCTGAGCGCATCCGGGATGCCTTCGTCAGGGCACTCAAGACCTGCGTGCGGTTGGAGCAGGAGGATGAGCTTAATGGCAAGGTGCACTTCAGGGGCGACCAGTGTTGGCTCGTCGTCAACGACCGACTCCATGCTACCAACGACGACGACACCTTGGAAGCTATCCGGCCGGACCTCGAAACAGTGCTGACGCAGCTATATGGCGAGCAGTTTAAGATCGAGCGCCAGCAAGGCGAGAAGGATCGTTTTTCCATACGCGTCAACTCTCAGAAACAGGAGAGCGTGTCGACGCTTTTGGAGAAAGTGACCGCGTGAGCGGCCCACCGCTTGACAGCGCGAACTCCCGTTGTTTTATATGACTGAAGCCGAGAGCTTAACCTTCAAGAAGGGGTAATAGGAAGAAGAGATGACGTACATCATCGCGGAACCCTGCATCGATGTGAAGGACAAGGCGTGCGTCGAGGTGTGCCCGGTGGACTGCATTCATCCCACGGACGGCGAAGGCGTCAACATGCTCTACATCGACCCGGATGAGTGCATCGACTGCGGGGCTTGCGAACCGGAATGCCCGGTCGAAGCCATCTTCGCTGAAGAAGACCTGCCCGAAGAGTGGAACAACTATTTAGAGATCAACGCTAAATACTTCAAAGAGAAGAATGCCTGAGCACGGTTGAGTATGCGCCTCGGCGGTGACTGAAGCAGCGGCGATGCCGCTGCTTTTTTGGTGTCGTAGGGCCTCGCGGCTTCAGTATCATCTTGACGATACAGCGTCAGGATCTATCTTCGTTTGTCCTGCGCTCCCCTATCGAATCTACCCGTTACCACACAGACTGAGCGGTTATGGCGACAAGGAAAAAAACATCGAAGAAATCCGCGGCCAGGAAGAAAACCGCTAGCGGGCGCAAGCCTGCAGCGGCGAGAAAGACAGCTGCCCGCGGCGCGACACCGGACGCGGACAGGCTCCATTGGATGTACCGCAAGATGATAGAGATCCGCAAATTCGAGGAGCACGTCTGGGACGTCTACACACGTGGACTGATGCCGGGTCTGGCCCATCTGTACATTGGCGAAGAGGCCGTGGCAGTGGGTGCGTGCGCGGCCTTGCGCAACGACGACTACATCACCAGCACCCACCGTGGCCACGGTCATTGCCTTGCCAAGGGTGCCGACCTGGACAAGATGATGGCGGAAATCATGGGCAAGGAATCCGGCTATTGCCGCGGCAAAGGCGGGTCCATGCATATCGCCGACATGTCAGGGGGTAACCTCGGGGCCAACGCCATCGTCGGCGGCAGCTTCGGCATCGCCACCGGTGCCGCCTGGTCGGCGAAGATGCGCGGCACGGACCAGGTCGCCGTCTGCTTTTTCGGTGACGGCGCCGCCAATCAGGGTTTGTTACTGGAAACGGGCAACATGGCTTCCATCTGGAAGCTCCCGGTGATCTATTTGTGCGAGAACAATCAATACGGCGAACACACACCCATGAACACGGTCACCGGGGTGGAGCACATTGTTGAGCGTGCATCCGGCGTTGGCATCGAAGGCGTGCAAGCAGACGGATCGGACGTGCTCGAAATGTATGACGTGATTTCAACGGCAGTGGAAAAGGCCCGTCGGGGTGACGGGCCCACTTTCGTGGAGGCCGTCACCTACCGCTTCCGTGGCCACCACGTGGGCGATGGAGGCAATTACCGGACCAAGGAGGAGCTGGACTGGTGGATGGAGAACAAGGACCCCATCAGCAAGCTCGGCAGCCATTTGATTGCATCGAAGCTGGCCACTCAGGGCCGGCTCGACACGCTGGAGGAGAAGGTGGAGGAGGAAGTCGTGAACGCGGTTGAGTTCGGACGCAACGCCCCACTGCCGGCCCCCGAACAAGCCTACGAGGATGTTTATGCCTGACGTCGATATCACCTACCGCGAAGCGGTTGGGCTAGCCATGACCGAAGAGATGCGCCGCGATGAGACCGTCTTTCTGGTTGGCGAAGACGTCGCTGGATCAGGCGGGATTTTCAAATGCAGTGATGGCATGCTGGACGAGTTTGGTCCGGAGCGGGTCATCGACTCGCCGATATCGGAGGCCGGCTACGTCGGCATGACCGTGGGCGCCGCGATGACGGGCATGCGGCCGATCGCCGAAATCATGTTCGGCGACTTCTCGCTCCTGACGATGGACCAACTGATCAATCAAGCCGCGAAAATCCGTTACATGACGGGTGGACAGGCCACGGTGCCCTTGACGATCCGCACCACCATGGGTGCAGGTCGATCTTCTGCAGCACAGCACTCGCAGAGCTTCCACAGCATGTACGCCCACATCCCGGGACTCAAGGTAGCGATCCCTTCCTGTCCGCGAGACGCCAAGGGATTGCTCAAGACGGCCATCCGCGACGACAATCCCGTGGTCGTTTTCGAGGACAAGATGATGTACAACGACGTCGGCCCGGTCCCCGACGAGGATCTCGCGATTCCGTTCGGTGTGGCTGAAATCAAGCGCAGCGGCACCGACGTATCCCTGATCGCGACATCCAGCATGGTGGGAGTGTGCCTGGAAGCGGCGGAACGGCTGGAAGCCCTGGGAGTAAGCGCCGAAGTCGTCGATCCACGCACCCTGTTCCCGCTCGACAAGGAGACTCTCATCGAGTCCGTCCGCAAAACCGGCTACGCCGTCGTCGTCGACGAAGGCGTGCTGCGCTACGGCGTGACCGGCGAGCTCGTCGCCCTTGTCAGCGAAGAGGCCTTCGACTACCTGGATGCCCCTGTGAAACGCGTGGGCGCCGCCGAGATTCCGGTACCGTTCAGTCCGCCCCTGGAGATGCCCACCATTCCGGACGTCGACCGCGTCGTCGAGGTGGTTCAGTCTATCAGGAACTGACCACGTCGATCAGGAACTGATCTCGTCGGCAGCGGGGGTTCGTCATGTTGGCGCTTGTCAAAACAGCGAAGGGCGAGGGGCATCTTGAATTGCGCGACGTGCCTGAGCCGTCGATCACGGACGATGAAGTTCTGATCGAGGTCAAAGCGACGGGCATCTGCGGTTCAGATATTCATCTCAAGCACGATACCTTCCCCAACTGGCCTCCTGTCATCCTGGGCCACGAGTTTGCTGGCGAAATCGTCGAGACCGGTAAGAATATCGATGACTGGCAAGTCGGAGACCGGGTCGTAGGAGAGCCGCATACCTTGCACTGCGGCAAGTGCTCACTGTGCCGGCGGGGCTACATTCAGAACTGTGTGGACAAGCGTCCGCCTGGCAGCGGCATCGACGGGGCGTTCACCAAATACCTGAAATACCCTACCCATCTACTGCACCGAATCCCCGAACACATGCCGTTCGAGCACGCCTCCCTCGTCGAGCCGGCTGCGAACACGGTCAGCCATATCATCGACCGGCAGGCAATCGAAGTGGGCGATTTCGTCGTCGTGCAGGGGCCGGGTCCGATCGGCCTGCTGGCTGCTCAGACAGCCAAAGTAGCGGGAGCCAGGGAAGTGATGATGATCGGCGCGCCCGCGGACGAGGATCTGCGCCTGCCTGCGGCACGCAGGCTGGGCGTCGATCATGTGGTCAATTTCGGCAAAGAAGATCCCCTGGAGAAATGTCTGGAATTGACTGACGGCGTCGGAGCAGACCTGGTAGTCGAGTGCTCTGGAGCGCCGCAGGCGATCGCCCAAACCCTCCACCTGGTGCGACGGTGGGGTCGAATCTGTGCGATCGGACTCACCGGAAACCGACCCGTGGAATTGGACTGGGATGTCGGCATCACCAAGGTTGCGACCCTCTACTTCAATCTGTCGACAGGGTATTCGAGCTGGGACAAGACGATCTGGATGATCGCCGACGGCAAGATCGACGTGGAGCCGATTATCACGCATCGCTTACCGCTGTCCGAATGGGAACAGGGGTTCGCGGCTGCGGAAAACCTGGAAGCACTGAAGGTCGTACTGACGCCCTAGAACCAACCACCAGCGCCCGACTCAGGCCCATCCGCTGTCGAGGAGATCGCATTCGTTGCTACTTTCTCACCCATCCATGAGAAACTGAAGCCGCCTTGTCTAACCTGGTCTGTCTGGTCTCGGGATCCAGTAGCGGCATCGGCGCAGCGACCGTTCGAACCTTCGCCCGCCAGGGCTACGACGTCGTCATCAACTACAATTCAGGCGCCGATCGCGCCGAGGCTGTGGCGCAACAGATTCGCGACACACACGGTGTTGAGACCCTCGTGGTCGGAGCTGACCTCTCCCAACGCGACGAACCCCACCGACTCGTGGACGCGGCCTACGATCACTTCGGCCGCCTCGACGTAACCGTCAGCAACAGCGGCGTCGCCAACTACCTGCGTGACAGTTCCGGCGAGCTCGTGCGTCATCGCTTCGACGAAACCCCCATCGAGCACCTCGATGCCGAGATGGAGCAAGTGCTGTCGCTCAATTTGATGGGAGCCTACCGCCTGGGGCAGCGTTCACTCCAACGCATGATCGAACAGGCGAAGAGCGAGCACGCAAGTCAGCGCGGCCCTGCAGCACATCGCAGCATACTCTTCATAACCTCCATTTTCGATGTGGCTCCCGAATCCACACGAATCCCCTACGGCGTCAGCAAGGCCGCGGTCAACCATCTGGTCACCGGCGCTGCACTCGAGGGCGGGCGCTACAATGTCACCGTTAACGCCCTGCGACCGGGTGTAGTCGATACCCCGCTCACGGATCGGCCCTCCGGCATCGTGGATCCGCAGTCGGGAGAGGAACTGACCGTGGCACAGACCTACGAACTGATGGCCGTTGGCGGTGCACAGCCTATTCAGCGCATCGGCACTCCGGACGAAATCGCCGAGGCGGCCTACGCCTTCGCCAACATCCCGTTCATGACCGGCCAGCTGGTTGCCGTGGACGGAGGATTTACCCTGGCCAGCGGCTTCCGGAACCGGGATCTATTCCTGCAAGAGGGATTGAAGCGAAAAAATCGTGGGTAAGACAGGCCGACGGGGGCGCCCGCCCTGTTCGTCTATGCCTGCTCTTTGATGCTGCCCATGCGGATGTCGATCTCGTCGCGCAGGGCGATCCGCTCTAACTGGCCATCTCGAATCCAGCCCATGCGGTCGGCGGCCGTGAGCATCTTGTCGTCGTGGGTGACCGTGATGATGGTGGTCCCGGTCTCTTCGTTCAGCGTCTTCATATAATTGATGATTTCCTGGCCCGTGTTGCTGTCCAGGTTGCCGGTCGGCTCATCAGCCAGGATGATCCGCGGTTTGTTCACGAACGCCCTGGCGATGGCCACACGCTGCTGCTGCCCGCCGCTGAGTTCGGAGGGTATATGGTGGGCCCGATCATCCAGTCCGACGATCTCCAGACACTCCATCGCCCGCTTTTCGCCCTCCGCCGTGCTCATTCCCGCGAAGATCGTCGGCAGCGCCACGTTCATTAGTGCACTCATCACCGGCAGCAGGTTGTAGGTCTGGAAGATGTATCCGAGTTCGAAGCATCTCACGGCGGCCAGCTGCTTGGGGGAAAGTGCCGCGAGATTGACCCCTTCGATCAGAACTTCACCAGAGGTAGGCGTTTGCAGGGCGCCGATCTGATTGAAAAGAGTGCTCTTACCTGAGCCTGAGGGACCCATGATGGCGAAGAACTCCTGCTGATGGACCTGTAAGGTCAATCCCCTCAGTGCGTGTACATGCGTCGATTCATCCCGGTTCTTGGCATTGTACACCATCCGGACGTCCTGGACATCGACTATGACCCTGCCGTTGCTCTCGGACATAACCTGTTTTAGTTCACTGACTTAAGAGGGCAAACCGCGAAGCGACGAAAAGCCTCGCGACCGAATTGAGGTGGTGTCTTGTTAAGCGGCCTTCAATTTAATCAGGCACAACCGCCCAGTCAATCTGAATCACCTGACGATGACGGAGAGTCCGATTGATGCTAAATGCCCGCAAAAACTAAACAAAGGCCCTTACCTGCCGATAATACTTACGAGCAATGACTTGACGTCAAACACTACTATTTGGTATAATTCTACAGAGCCAATACATTGGGTAGGGTTGCCATCCGGGTAGTGTCCAAAATAATACTTACATCCATTGCGTATGCTGCGGTGGCCCTGGCTCCCCGGGAACCGGAAGTCTGCGAGGAGACACGCCATGCCAATTAGTGAACAACTTATTGATATTAAAGAAGTTGCGGAAACACTCGGTAAGTCGGTCGAATCCATCCGAAAGTACAAGAACTTCGGAATCATAAGGGTTACTGATAAACGGGGTAACAAGGATCTGTTCGACAAGGATGAGATCCTCAAGATCCGCGAACGCCTCAGAGATCTTCGCCTCAAGGGACTATCTCTGTCACAGATCGCCGACCAGCTCACCGCGGCCAGACAGGATCTGATGCCTGCCACGATGACGGGTCAACCTGGCTCTGGAATGCCTGCTCCAGGCAGCCCGGGGGCGGACTCGAACCGGCCTCCCCGCGTACTCATCGTCGACGATGAGGAGGAGGTTCGACTCAGCGTCGGAGAGTTCCTGGAGACCAAAGGCTTCGTTATCGCAGAAGCTGGCGATGGCGAGGAAGCCCTGGCTAAAGCCTTTACCGAAAAACCCGACCTGATCCTGCTCGATCTCAGGCTGCCCAAGGTAGACGGTTATCAGGTGTGCCAGACCCTGAAAGGCAACCCGATCACCTCCGTGATCCCCATCATCATGATCACGGCCCTGAACACGACTCCCCAGAAAGTGAAGGGAATTGAATTTGGCGCGGATGACTACGTCGAGAAGCCCTTCGACCTGGAGGAGTTGAGCGCACGGATCAAGATGGTCATGCGTCGTGGGCAGCAGGTGACGGCCTAGGCGTCAGCCAAGAAACATCACACCAATTTCACGACGGCAGGTGGCGGACGGATCACGTCCCTATCTGCCGTCGTCGTCGTTATGAGTCCGGCCCCATGGGTCAGCCCGCCTTCTTGCCCTTGCCGCCACCCTTCCCTCCTGCCCTGAGCCGATCGACCTCATCCCGCAATTGCGCTGCCCGCTCGAACTCCAACGCAGCGGCGGCCTCCTTCATCTTCTTTTCGAGCTGCTCAATCAGATCATCAACTTCCGTGTCGGCACTGTAGTCCGCCTGCGTCGACTCTTCGGCGGCGTACATAACCGGATCTCTGGCGGTTTCAAGGACGGACGTCGCCTGCATGATTTCTTCCGTCGTGCGGTAAATCGTTTCGGGCACGATGCCGTGTTCAGCGTTGTATTCCGCTTGAATCTTTCGACGACGGTCAGTTTCATCCATGGCCCGCCGCATCGAATTGGTGATCTTGTCCGCGTAGAAGATGACCTTTCCGGAGGCGTTCCTGGCCGCCCGCCCGACGTTCTGAATCAGCGCCTGCTCTGAACGCAAGAACCCCTCCTTGTCCGCGTCCAGGATAGCGACGAGGGAAACTTCCGGCAGGTCCAACCCCTCTCGCAGCAGGTTTACCCCAATGAGCGTGTCGTATTCCCCCAACCTGAGGTCGCGGAGAATGCTGACTCGTTCCAGCGTATCGATCTCTGAGTGCAGATAGCGCACCCGCAGGCCGTTCTGGCTCAGGTAGTCGGTGAGTTTTTCCGCCATCCGCTTGGTCAGCGTCGTGACCAGGACGCGTTCCTTTTTTTGTGCCCGGATGCGGATCTCCTCCATCAGGTCATCCACCTGGTTGCCGAGTGGCTTGATGATGATCTCCGGATCGACCAGCCCTGTCGGCCGATTGACCTGCTCCACGACGACGCCCTCTGACTTTTCGAATTCATACTTTGAAGGGGTGGCTGAGAGATAGATGGTTTGTCCCGTCCGGGCTTCGAACTCCTCGAAGAACAGGGGCCGGTTGTCGTACGCCGAGGGCAGTCGAAATCCATGCTCAACCAGCATGTCCTTGCGCGAGCGGTCGCCCCTCCACATACCTCGGCTCTGCGGAATGGTCTGGTGCGATTCGTCGACGACCAGCAGGAAATCCTCAGGGAAGTAGTCGAGCAGCACGAAGGGTGCAACGCCCGGTTCCCGTCCGTCCATGTAGCGGGAATAGTTCTCGATGCCGGGGCAGTAACCGATCTCCCTGATCATCTCGACATCGTACTTCGTCCGCGTTTCTATCCGGTGGGCTTCTACCAGCTTCTCCTCCTCCTGGAGGTCCATCCGACGACCCTCGAGCTCCATCAGAATGCCCTCACAGGCCCTTTCGATCTTGTCGTCGTCAGTCACGTACTCCTTGGCCGGATACAGAACGACCTCCTCGCGTTTTTCCAGTACAGCCCCGGAGACCGCGTCAATCAGTGACAACGATTCGACCTCATCTCCGAACAGCTCAATACGTATGGCCCGATCATCAGACGCCGGAACGATCTCGATGATATCGCCGCGAACCCTGAAATGGCCCCGCTTCAGTTCCAGGTCATTGCGGCTGTAGTAGACCTTGATGAGCTTGCGCAGGATGGCATCCCTCTCCACCTGTTGGCCGATGCTCAAGTGCAGCTTCTGCTCAGCAAACTCCTGCGGTGATCCCAGGCCGTAGATGCAGGACACAGTGGCCACGATGATGACATCCCGGCGTTCGAGCAAGGCACTCATCGCCTTGAGCCGCAGGCGTTCAATCTCCTCGTTGAGATCGATCTCCTTCTCGATATAGGTGTCGGTGCTGGGCTTGTAGGCCTCTGGTTGGTAGTAGTCGTAGTAGCTGACGAAGTACTCGACGGCGTTTTCGGGGAAATAACCGCTGAATTCGCCGTACAACTGGGCCGCCAACGTCTTGTTGTGAGACATGACGAGGGTAGGTCGATCGACGCGCTCGATGACGTTGGCGATCGTAAACGTCTTGCCGCTTCCGGTAACCCCGAGCAGGGTCTGTGCGGGATCCCCCCTTGTGAGCCCCTCCACGAGCTCATCTATCGCCTTGGGCTGATCACCCTTGGGTTGGTACTCCGATTCGAGTTTGAAGGCTCCCAAGTCGAGGCTGCTTTTTGATAGGGTTCGTGAGGCCTTGGCCGCGGATGGACTTGGGGAATCGCCTGTTGAAGAGTGATTCCCTCGCACCAAACTAACCGGTGCCGGAAAACACTGTCAACGAGTGAGTCCCCGGTGCGGTGTGTTCATCCAGCCGTTTCTGACGCTTCACTTGCCGGTTTAATGCCTATATGGCACTCATCGTGGTCATATTGGCATCAGTTCGATACTAAGATTAGACGCTCCTTAATTGGATCTATGACCGTAACACATTTATTAACAACATATTAAATTACATAGTTCCGATCTGGTACAGGCCTTGCTAAATGATTGGGAGACAGAACTGGATTAATCAACATACAATTGATCGATACGATCAGGAAGGTTCCCAATGGCAAAGGTAATCGGCATAGATCTTGGCACGACGAATTCTTGCGTGGCGGTGATGGAGGGCAAGGAGCCGGAGGTGATCACGAATTCGGAAGGCGGCCGCACGACCCCCTCGATCGTGGGTTTTTCCAAGGATGACGAGCGTCTGGTGGGCCAGACGGCCAAGCGCCAGGCGGTGACGAATCCTCACAACACGGTATTCTCGATCAAGCGCTTCATGGGTCGGCGTCACGATGAGGTGGCCCAGGAGTTGACGGAGGTCCCCTACGCGGTCTCCAAAGGGTCTCGGGACCAGGCCGTGGTCGAGATTGACGGCAAGGAGTACACCCCGCCAGAGCTTTCTGCGATGATTCTGCAGAAGATGAAGCAGACGGCCGAGGACTATTTGGGAGAGCCGGTGACGCAGGCAGTGGTGACGGTGCCGGCCTACTTCAACGACTCCCAGCGTCAGGCGACGAAGGACGCGGGCACGATCGCGGGTCTGGAGGTGTTGCGGATCGTCAACGAGCCGACGGCCGCCGCCCTGGCCTACGGCTTGGACAAGGGTGCGGGTCACTCTGAAAAGATCGCGGTGTATGATCTGGGTGGTGGCACCTTCGACGTGTCGATCCTTGAATTGGGCGACGGCGTTTTCGAGGTCAAGTCGACGAATGGGGACACCCACCTTGGCGGCGACGACTTCGACCAGCGGGTCATCGACTGGATCGCGGATGAATTCAAGGGATCCGAGGGCATCGATCTGCGCAGTGACGCGATGGCCCTGCAGCGGTTGAAGGAAGCGGCCGAAAAAGCCAAGTGCGAGTTGTCGTCGGCCTCCCAGACGGAGATCAACCTGCCCTTTATCACGGCGGACCAGACGGGTCCCAAGCATGTGCAGATGAGCCTGACGCGGGCCAAGTTTGAGCAACTGGTGGACGATCTGGTGGAGCGCTCGCGGCGTCCCTGCCAGCAGGCCATCAAGGACGCGGGGCTGTCGGCCTCCGAGATCGGTGAGGTGATCCTGGTGGGGGGCTCTACCCGCATGCCCAAGGTGCAGGCGCTGGTGAAGGAGCTGTTTGAGAGGGAGCCGCACAAGGGGGTGAATCCGGACGAGGTGGTGGCCATGGGGGCGGCGATCCAGGCGGGGGTGCTCTCGGGTGAGGTCGACGATGTGCTGCTATTGGATGTAACGCCGCTGTCGTTGGGCATCGAGACCATGGGCGGGGTGATGACGAAGCTGATCGAGCGCAACACCACGATTCCAACTAAAAAGAGCCAGATCTTTTCGACGGCCGCCGACTCCCAGCCCTCGGTGGAGGTGCATGTGCTGCAGGGGGAGCGCGAGTTTGCCCGGGACAACCGCTCGTTGGGTCGGTTTCACCTGGACGGCATTCCGGCGGCGCCTCGGGGCACGCCCCAGATCGAGGTGACCTTCGACATCGACGCCAACGGCATCTTGAACGTGTCGGCGCAGGACAAGGGCACGGACAAGGAGCAGTCGATCCGCATTGAGTCTTCTTCGGGTCTGAGCAGTGAGGAAGTGGATCAGATGCAGAAGGACGCCGAGCAGCACGCCGAGGAGGATCAGCGTCGTCGGGCTCGGGTCGACAAGCGCAACGAAGCCGATCAGCTGGTGTATCAGACGGAGAAGACCCTCACGGAGCTGGGTGACAAGCTGGAAGAGGGTGACCGCCAGCCGGTGGAGGCCGCCCTGGAGCAGATCAAGCAGGTATTGGCGGGGGCGTCTGACGGCGAATCAGGCGAAGGGAATTTCGATGAGGCGGCCCTGGACGCCGGCCTGGAGCAGCTCAAGACGGCCTCTCACAAGCTGGCCGAGATCATGTACCAGCAACAGCCACCAGAGGGGCAGGGGCCTGAGGGGGCGCCCCAAGAGGGGCCTCCGCACGCGCCCGATGAGAGCCCGAACGGCAATGACGCAAAAGACAACAATGTGGTGGATGCAGATTTTGAGGTCGTTGATGATTCCGACACAGGTGGGGTTAAGCGTTAAAAGCAGGGTAGCTGCTGTACCCCTGGGGACGCACCAGTTTTAGAGCGCTTCTGGATCTTGTGTCGGAATCATTCGTGAAACCGCGAAGGCTAGGGCGAAACCTCAATTCACACATAAACGGCGGGGGTCACTGAGGCTTGGTGACTCCCGCCATCTCTTTTCGTTCACGTACCTGTCGAAATCACTCGTAGCCAGCTACTGCCGAACCTATTCAGCCAACACCGGCTCTGGCGATCAAGTGCGCGGAGCAGGTTCGGGCCAAACCTGACGGCGAACTACGGGCGCAGCAGGACCTTGATTCCCTCCTGGCGCTCCAGCAGATCAAAGCCGTGTTGCCAGTCACTGAGGGGAAGCTCGTGTGAGATCAGTTTTTCCGGGCGCACGGAGCCGGATTCCATCAGGGCGAGGGCACGGAGCCACGCGGGGCGGCGCTGACCGAGGCCGCCGGTGACCTCGAGTTCCTTGTAGGCCACTTTCTCGAAATCGATGCTCACCTTCGCGCCGGGCAGACCCATCTGCAGGTAGCGGCCGCGGCGGCGCACGATGTCCAGGGCCGTGTCGATGGCAGCCGCCGACCCCGCGCATTCCACGACGAGGTCCGCACCGTAGCCATCAGTGAGGTCGTGGATACGCTTGAGCGGATCCTCTTTCTCCACATCGACGACAACGTCGACACCCACGGTCTGCGCCAACTCCATTCGCTTGCTGTCCGCACTGCGTCCATACAGGATGACCGTACCGCCGGCTGCCTTCACCACCATCGCCGCCATCAGTCCGACCGGGCCTGGTCCCGTGATGGCGACGTGGTCGCCGGCTCGGACTCCAGTCTGATCCAGAAGAGAATGAACGCACAGGCCAGCAACTCGGTCATGGCTCCAGCTTCGAAGCCGACACTAGGGGGTAAGCGATGGATCCGTGCCGCATTGCAGAACGGTGCGAAGCTGCCATCGAACCAGTATCCCAGCACGTTGCGGTCCGGGCACATGTTGTAGTGCTCGCTGCGGCAGTAGTCACAATGACCGCACTTCGTCATCGTCGGCTCACCGGTCACGCGGTCCCCGATCGCGACCTCGTCACCAACTCCAGGCCCCTTGTCCACGACGACGCCGCTGAACTCGTGACCCATCACCACGGGTGCACGAATCGGAAAGTTGATGGTGTCGTGATACACGTGAAGATCGGAGCCACATATACCGCTCGCCATGAGACGATCCGGTGGCGCCAGGCTTTGCCTCCCAATACATTTGTACCTGTTGCATTCAGTGCTGATCCCCAGAAGACGGAGAATAGGTGACTGACGCGCGCATCATGGTTGTCGAGGATGAGGGAATTGTCGCTCTCGATATCCAGAGTAAGCTCCGTACCATGGGGTACGAGGTACTCAAGATCGTCTCTTCAGCCGCCAGCGCTGTAGAATCGGCGGCATCCCTCCGTCCGGATCTGGTATTGATGGACATTCAGTTGGAGGGCGACATCGACGGTGTTGCGGCAGCCGAACAAATCACCCGCGAATTGCAGATCCCCATCGTCTACCTTACCGCCTATTCGGATGAAGCCACCCTCGAACGCGCCAAGGTAGCCCAACCTATGGGCTACCTGCTCAAACCGTTCGAAGAACGCGATCTGTACACGACCGTAGAGATCGCCCTGCACAAGCACGAGGTAGAAAAAGAAAAGGCGCGACTCGAAGAGCGTCTGCGACAGTCGTCGAAGATGGAGGCCATCGGCCAGTTGACGGCAGGCCTGGCGCACAACTTCAACAACATGCTGCAGGGTGTGATCGGCAACCTGGATCTGGCTGCGTTGAAGGCCACCGACGAGTTGATACCCTTTCTCGAAGATGCTGCCTTCGACGCCGAGCGTGCCGGCAAACTACTGCAGCAGCTCATGCTGTTCTACCGCAATGAACAGGGCTCTCACGCTCGTATCGACGTCAAGGATGTGGTGAATGAGGCCGTGGTGCTGTGTCGCCAGACCTTTCCACCCGACATCGAAATCGCCGTCGACGAGACGGAGTCGCTGCCATCTGTATTGGGTGAACAACACCAACTGAGACAGTGCATCATCAACATCTGCACCAATGCCAAAGAAGCGCTGATACAACGCGCCGATATCACCGATCGCGTCATACGTATCCGCTCGGAGTCAGTGAACTTTTCGGCCGAGGATGACGTTGGTCCACCCGAGGTGATCGCCGGCCAGTACGCCTGCGTGCGCATCAGCGACGATGGCATCGGCATGGATGAGGGCACGAAAGAACGCATGTTCGAGCCGTTCTTCACGACCAAACAGTCCTCCGTGCCCGCAGGGTTGGGCCTCTCCGTCGCCTACGGCATCGTCAGGGATCACGGCGGCTGGATCGACTGCTCGAGTGAGCAGGGCAAGGGCACCGAACTCTCCGTCTACCTCCCATCCGAAAAAAGCCTCGTCGGCAGCAATGGCGACATCGACGACGTGACACAGGAAGTCACCCCGGCCACCGAAGTCAACCTGGCGGCGCTGGGTGGAAAAGAGAGCATCCTCGTCATCGCTGATGTCGACCGCCTCAGGAAAATTCTGGACCTGATGCTGGAACACAACGGCTACGACGTCCACCTGGGCAGGGATGCACGTGATGGCATGGAGATTTTTCGCCACACACATGACAAGATAAGCCTCGTTGTATTGGGACTTTCGCAGCCGGGCATTTCCAACCAGGAAGTACTCAACGAGCTCATCAACATCGATGTCGACGCCAAAGTACTTCTAGTCTCCGGTCATCCATTGACCCATTCCTTCGCCCAGGGTGCGAGCGAGGTGCTGCTCAAACCCTTCAACACCACTCAACTGTTGCAGGCCGTACGCCGCTGCCTGGACGCTGGTTCTTAAGGCGGTGAGTTCACCCGCCGGCGCACCGCCGTGAAGGGCTCGAAGTGGCGGGTACTCTTTGTATTGTCCGTTGCGGAGCTGCTGGCGATGGCGCTCTGGTTCTCAGCCACCGCCGTCGTCCCCGCGCTGACGGAAGAGTGGGGCCTCGACCCGGGCCAGCAGGCCTGGCTGACGATGTCGGTGCAGATCGGCTTCGTCGCCGGCACCCTGATCAGTGCCCTTCTCAACCTTTCTGACATACTCAACGCCCGCCACCTGTTCACGGTCTGCGCGCTGCTGGGTGCCGCGGCCAACGGCGCCATCGGCTGGTTCGGGCAGAGCATTGCTTTCGCGATTGCGCTTCGCTTTCTGACCGGACTATTCCTGGCGGGTGTTTATCCGCCGGCGATGAAGGTCATGGCCGGCTGGTTTCGTGAGGGCCGGGGCATGGCCATCGGCGTCATCGTCGGCGCCCTCACCGTCGGTTCGGCGTCCCCCCATTTAATCAAAGTCATCGGCCACCCCGATTGGCGCCTGCTCATGCTCACCGCCTCGGCCAGCGCCGTGGCAGCTGCCGTGTTGTGCCTGCTGTTCGTCCGCGACGGTCCCTACGATACCGGCCGGGCTCGCTTCGATTGGCGCTTCGCGGCCCGCGCCTTCGGCAACCGCAGTGTGCGATTGGCCAATTTCGGCTACCTCGGCCACCAATGGGAACTCTACGCCATGTGGGCATGGTTGCCGTTGTTCCTGCTGGAGAGCTTCCGCGCCAGCGGCATGGATCAGGCCGAGCACTGGGCCAGTGTCTGGGGATTCGCGGCGATCGGAATCGGTGGGATTGGATGTGTGCTCGGCGGCATCCTCGCCGACCGCTTCGGCCGCACCACGATCACGATCGCTTCCCTGTTGATCAGTGGCTGCTGTTGCCTGCTGGTTGGGTTGCTTTTCGGAAACTCGCCGGCGCCGTTGATCGTGTTGTGTCTGGTATGGGGCTTTGCCGTTATCGCGGACTCTGCGCAATACTCGACGAGTCTGACCGAACTTTCAGAACCTGACTACGTTGGTACCACCCTGACCATGCAGACCTGCATCGGTTTTCTTCTGACCCTCGGTTCGATTCGCTTGATACCCAAGCTTGTTGAATGGGTTTCGTGGCGCTGGGCTTTTGCCTTTCTGGCAATCGGTCCTGCTTTCGGGATAGGTGCCATGTACTTGCTGCGCAGACTCCCCGAAGCTGCTCGCATCGACGGTGGGAAAGCAGGTTCCGAAAACTAGAAAGGGTGTGGCGATTCCGATCGCATGCCCACCCTTCTTTTGGAGCCGCCTCCCGGACTCGTACGGCATCGGGGTCCGCTGCGGCAATCGCCAGACTTGGGGTCGGTGGCAAGAGCAAGTCGATCAGTTCGCCAGGCCCTATTATCTTCGGGCTATGACGGACTTTGATTTCAAAAAGCGTTAATCACGTGTGAAACCGAAACGCGTAGAGGCTGGCGAACGACATGTAAAACCGCAGCTTGATCGGTTGACCTGACAGATGTCCCACGTCCGGATTGCCTTTCCACGTCACTGGGCACCGCACGTTGTCCTCCCGGATCGGATCACAATCGCGATAACTATAGCCCGGCAGGACCTGATTCATCGGGTCGGTGATCTCGACGCGCACACCGTAGTCCCGTGTCGCGGGATCAAGAATGCGCTTGGCATTGACGTTCAATGAAAGTCTCGTGCCCTTGAACATGATGGGCCAGGTCGTGACCTGGCCCCAGGTCACGGCGGCTTCGAGGGAGATGAACCCATCCAGGCGCAGGGTCGCCAGCCCCACGTCACGCCGCCGCGCGACCTGGCTCGTCTTGCCCTCGGCCATGCCGGCCGTGCCGTTGGCACTGTAATAAATCAGGATCTCGTCATCCTTGACCAGCGCGGGCATGAACGGCGGGTGAATCATCTTGGCGTCCCAACTGCCGGGTGGACCATTGTCAATGAACGGTTTGCGGTCACCGGCCCAGTGCCACATCAGGTTGTCCCGGCTCGTCGCCAGACGGGTGTGACACTGATCGCGATAGAGGTCCAACCACAAGGCGATGTTGACGTAGGCGTACCCCGCTTGCTCGTATTGAAACGGCTCGGGCTCGAACACGTCGCAGCCCGGTGGGTCTTGTTCGTCCGGACCGAAGGCACGGTAATTCGGGTCCGTCCAGTGGATGAAATCCGGCGATTCCATGCGTGAGACGAACCTTCGGTTGACCGGGTACCGCGGTGCCTCGAAATGCAGCTCCGGTCGGCGCTGCATATAGGCGACGTATCTTCCCAGCATCGAGTCGAAGAACACCGAGTTGTACCCGCCATAGTGGTTCTTGTAATCAAGGATCACCGGCTCGGGATGTAGCGTCCAGTCCAGTCCGTCGGGGGAGAACGCGACGAAGAAGCCCCAGCGCGCGGGGTCGACGGCAGGATCGATCTCCCGCAATGGCTTGCCCGAGCCCGGACGGACGGCGAAGATCATGATCTTGTAGCGCCGGGCCGCGTCTGGCTCCCGATCGGGTGGGTCCTTGATCACTTTGGCGCCGTGGCACGCCCAATCCCCGTGAAAGATGGCGGGCAGGATCAGGTTGTTGTCGGTCGAGCCCTCGAACTCGACCTTGCCGAGGCTGGGCTTGTCCCAGTGGATGCCGTCGGTTGACGTCGCATAGGCCATTGGCGCGTCGGAACACGATGCGTCCCAGGACGTTCGGTACCACATGCGGAAGACGCCCTCGTCGAGCATCACCGATCCGCCATTGATGCCGAAGTGCCCCAGCTCCCACGGCTTCTCGGCGCGGATCAGTGGGTTGTCCGGATGTTTCCGCGGTTGATGCATGAGACGTCGTACGTGAACGGCAGACTCGACGAGAAAATCGTCGTCCAGAAAAAGCTGCTTCTGATCACCCACGATCAACGCCAGGCCGGTCCCGCCGGGTTCGCGGGCATCGCCCCATCGCTGGGCCGTTGGCTGAAGGGGTATACCGATCTGATCCGCGATGCGCGTCATGCGGGAATCTCGATTTAGGCAGAATAATTAAGGACAGAAATGATTAGAATTAGAAGTTAGAATTAGGCTTAGAAGAGAAGAATTATTCTGCCCATAATCATTCTGCCTTAGTTGGCTTGGGTTGCGTCAACGCCTGTGCCTAGTACGTAGTCAATCTCTGTTGCGGGTTCGCGTCTTCGTGGGACTCTGTCTCAAACCTCAACCTTTCCCAGCTCGCCCGCCACGAGCCTTTCGGGGAACGCGGCCAGGCGCTCGAAGCGCTCCTCGTCCTCTGTCCAGATCTCGAACATAAACACACCCGGATAGTCCATCGCCTTGACGGCAAGCATGATCGCCCCCCAATGGCTGCATCCGCGACCGGGCGACCAATGGTCCAGTCTCGGCTTCAGCGTCATCGTCCGGTGCGGGCGGGCCAGCGGCTCGATCGAAACGTCCGACAGGTGCAGATGGTTCAGCTTGCCGTTCGCCGTCGACATCGTGTAGATGGCGTTATAGGGGCTCTCGAGCACGTTCCATCCGCCGTGATAGGCGCCGGTGTGCCCCGTATCACAACAGATACCGACGCGGGGGAACTCGAACCAATCGACGAATCCCGCGTCGAACCACATGTCCGTGTCGGTCTCGACGGACAGCCAGATATCATGAGGCGCGCTCAGGTTGACCAGCTTCTGCATCATCGCCATCGAGGCCTGCCACTCCCGCCTGTCCGTGAAGACGAAGTGCAGCAAGAGGACTTTCGCCTCGACGAGCGCCATCGCGTCGATCAGGCGTTTGACGTCCTCGAAGTCCCACTTTTGTGGATCACGCCCGAAAGGAGAGTGGACGGAGTAAATCGCCGCACCGTGACCGTCGTAAAACTTGCCCAGCTCCTTAATTGCCGCGAGGTCCTGGTAGGGAAAATGACTGGGGCCAAAATCGGCCGACGCCTCGATCTTCCGGGCCCCGGCTTGCACCGCCCGTCGCAGCGCGTCCTCGTCCACGCCCAGGTTCGGATCGCTGTTGGTCATCAACGACATGGTCGAGATGCCCAGGCGCCGGCGAATTCGTCCGCGGTGTACCCTCGGTACCCCATCGCCTCGATCTTGCGCATCAGCGGCTTGTAATTCCGTCGCATGCTCATGGTTCAGCAGAGCGGGCGATGACCATAGACGTAAACGCCATGGTTCGCTCCGGCATGACCTCGCCGAATGCACTCATCGATACGGGCCATCCCGTCTTCGACAAACATGGCGAACGGGTCCTCGCCGGCCACGACCGCCGCGCACATGCCCAACAACCCGTTTGGGCCCCGCGGGTCGCCGCGGTCACCGTGAAAGGGTAGATCGATACTGACGGCTCGATAGCCTGCGTCGACAAACCGTTCGACCGAATGCACATAGGGCGATTCTTCCATCGCTTTCTTCCGCGGTCCACCCAGACACATTAGCAACGCCGGGTCACTCGGCGCCGTATCGCGGCCGGGCTCGGCCAGTGAGCAAGGAAGCGTGCGACCGTTCATTGAGATGTCGAATTCGGATCGTCGGATCATTCGACGAACACTTCCAGTTCTTCCATGTAGGGTGCCTGCGCCTTTTCGGCAAGGCCCAGACCAGGGCCCAGGCGTAACAGCGTCAGGCCCAACTCGTTCTTGAAACGAAAGGGTGGGCAATCGGCCAGCGAGATTTCAAACCACGTCGCGGGCGGATCGGCATCGGGCCGATACTCGCGGCGCACCACTTGCACCGACAACGGCGCGCCGTTGAGGTCGATCGCGAACTCATCGTCCCCATCGACGTGGAAGACCTGGAATCGCAGCGTGCCCTGGAGGCGCTCGCCGTTACTCCCGTCGGCCATGCGGAAGGCGTAAACCTGTCGCGTGCCGACCCGATCGGACCCGAACGTCAGAATCTGGCAGTTCGTATTCCCCGTGGGGCTGTGGTACTGCCGGTTCACGGCGTAGTTGCGCCATGGCGTTTCGAGCCATTTCCACATGGGCAGGAAGTGATAGTGTCGCGGCCCGGCCAACACGGTCTGCGGGTCGGCGACTGCATTCATCCAACTGAGCATGCGGGCGCGATGCTCCGGTCCGCCCCAATGGCCGCCGCTGTCCATGTTGCAGCAGATATTCCAGAACGCGACGCCGTCGGCGCCGGCGGCGTAGCCGTTATACGCCGTGGCCCGCGCCTCGGCGTCCGTGTTCAGCAACCCGTGGTAGTTATCCATGAACACGGCCGATCCGCGCTGGCGGTCCTGCATCGACGGCTTGCCCTGCCAGACCCCGCCGATCATGTCCCCCATCTGCTGCAACAACGAACACTCCGTGTCTCCGGTGAACGACGCGAACTGCTCGATCGGGATCTGGGGGTCCGAGTAGTTGTAGTCACACGCGGCCAGATAGTCGAGCCAGCCGTTGGCGACCCACGCCTGCGGGTCCAGCCCGGCGTCCCGACATTCGTCGAGTGTTGACGGCACGCGCACGCCCAGCGTCAGATGGTCCTGCCCGCGTGCCTCGGCCGCTTCCGCCAAGACGCGGTGAATCCGCCCAACATACTCGGTCATGATCGGTGCCTTCTCCGGCGCTTCTTCGCGGACGAAGTGTATCGGATGAAGTTGAGCTCAAGCCCGTCCACCTCCGGCCGGTGCGCCAACTCGCGCACAATGGCTAACCGGTGCTCGCGCACGGCGGCGAACGAATAGTCCAGCGCGGTTTCGTGCACGCCCTCCGGCAGTTGATCGCTGCGCCGGATGATCCACTCGGGATGGTCGACCGTGATCTGCGGGCAGAACGCGTCATTCGGATCGACCTTGACGACGTGCGTGTCGCCCATGCGCATCTCGGCCAGAAACTCGACGCCGTGCTCGTGCACGCGGTCGGCGATGACCGTAAGCGAATCAGTGCCTTGCGCCATCAAGACGCGAATCGCCGTGGCGATCCGGCGCATGTGGTCCGCCTTGATGTCCCTGAGGTTGGCGAAACGTTGGCCCACCGTCTCCCCGGCTTCGCTGCGGCAGAACATGATGTCCGGCTCGGCGACCGACAACGCGAAACTGTCCAGTCGGATGTGCTCGAGCACCCGGTCAACCCAGTCCCGCAGCTGTTCGACGGGGTCGCCGCTGCTGCCCATGGAAATGCCCCCACCGTCGTCGTTGTAGATCAATCGGCGTCGTCGGTTCATGTTGTGTAGCTCTCGTATCGTTTGGGACTCGTATGGGTCTCGTGCCGACGAGTTCGGCCGCGCCTCAGATCGTCACTGCGGGCATCACGTCACTTCAGACATGTCTGCCTGACGTCCGAGCCTGAGTAGGAGCAATGCTAACATGGTATGGGGCATCTTTGTGCAAGCAAGCCAACGCCGCGCTCCCGGACTGCTCACCGTCGACTAGTGCTCTGTTAAAGAGTGGGCATTGAGTTTTGGACTTTGGCCAGCTTGGCGTTGTCGGTGTTCTTGTTTCGCCACCTCAGGTACTCCTGCATGCGCTGGCCGACTTCTCGATGATCGTTGGGATCGCTGTTTTTGATGACGAAGTAATGGGCTGCCGTGAGGTGACATTCGAGCCGATTCATCCATGACGCGTTGGTGGCGGTGAAGACCGGCGAGACCCGGTTTCGTCGGCACCACTGCAAGATCGGCGGTGTCTTGTGCGTCGACAGATTATCCATGACGACATAGATCCGCTTCGCCGTGCGATAGCGGAGCCGAATGGCCTTGAGGAAATCGAGTACGACCGACGCGTGTTTCTTGGGTTTGTGATGCATCCACAGGATGTCCTCATGGACGTTATAGGCTCCAAAGAAATAGCTGACGCCGCCGTGGCGGCTATAGGTTGCCCGATGCCGGACCGGGCGCTTGTGTGGGGCCCAGGAAGCACCGGCATGCGGCTTGATCTGGACTGGTCCCAGTTCGTCGAAACAGACTACGACCGTGTCTTTCGGCGCCCGCTTGTAGAGTCGGTTGATGCGTTTTTTTTAGAGACAAACTCCGGGTCCTTTGATTCTTTCCAAGTGCGCGTGCGTTGATAGGTAACCTTATGTTGATCCAAGATTTTTCCGATGGTCACATGCGAAACCTCGGGAATCATCTGCCGTCCCACCAGGCAGTCAGTCAGCTTGCGCAACGACCACTGGTTGAACGGCTGGCCGAACGCGCGAGGAGGCATCGTGGCAATTTCCACCACCACGGATTCGTCTTCCGGCGTCAACTTCGAAGGACGCCCCGGACGTGCCCGAGTGCGCAAAACCGTCAATCCCCCTTCGTTGTACTGGCGGATCAACTGGCGAACGTACTCCTCATGCAGATGCAGTGTATCCGAGATCTCCTGGACGCGCATGCCCTGGGCGCTGAACGAGATCAACTGCCCACGGCGCATCTGCACGGCGTTGCGAGGCCGTTTCAGCCACCGTCCCAGTTCCTTAGACTCCGCCGCGTTCGGCGAACGAGCATGGAGACACATAGCATCACCCTCCTGAAGGATTCACCATATGTATCCATGATACCACGACTTACGACAAAATACAAGCTCGATTTCTTAACAGAGCACTAGGGGTAAGGGCTGCGACGGTGAAGTCGCCAGCTGTGGCCGATCGTCCGGTAACTCACGTGGATGGCGACTCGTCCATCGTTTACAAAGTATCGGCAATGCCCGCTCATGGTTCCTGTCAGGGTTCGACGACGGTGTGCGGTTGGCGCAGCTCGATCCTGCCTGCCCGGGTAGGGGCAGCCGTGCGAGAAGATTGCACAGAGCGTAGCTTGTTGCACTAGCGGCACACCGACGTGCACACCAATCACTCACTCAGGAGTCCGTTATGAAGGGCGTCGTCTTCCTCGGCGATCGCAAGCTGCAATTCGTGGAGTTCCCGGATCCCACACCGGGACCCCACGAGGTGGTGCTGGAGATCAAGGCCTCTGGCATGTGCGTCAGCGATCTCATCTTCTATCGCGCTTCCACCGATGGCGACGGAGGCGCCCGCTCCCTCGGCCTGGGAGGCGACGGCAGCCCGGTCATTGCCGGTCACGAGCCCTGCGGTGTCGTGGCCGCCCGCGGCAGTGCCGTGCCGGAAGCTCTGGCCCCGGTCGGTGCCCGGGTCATGTGCCATCACTACAGCGGCTGCGGAGTGGACGAAGAATGGACGAAATTGATGTCTTCAACGAAACAGGCACCTACAGTATACTCCGTAAGTGCCTGTTTTTATTGGAGCCGCCTCCCGGACTCGAACCGGGGACCGCCCGATTACAAATCACCGGCTCCTGATTCCCAACCCTAAGTCCCCCAAGCTTTTCTGACTGCCGGAGCTCTTTGGCCGAGACCACCCGTAGTCGTCGTGGTCCGTCGCGACGCAGACCGGTCCCCATTGGTCCCCCGGGTGGTCAGAATCACCACGCCGATCTCGCTGAAATGGCTTCGTTTCGCAAAATGGCACATGCTCGCCATGGGCTGGACGTATAATTGTCCTAACCTATTATAAAACAATATGTTAAGAACTAAGAGAACGTGAGAAACGAATCCATCACCACGTCATTCATGCTCTTCAGCCTGGCTCCGGGGATGGTCGGCCGCTCTAAAGCGGCCTGATTCTTACTCGCTCGTCTTCAACGACCGAGAAGGATCCGGTCCAGTCTGATCGGCTTTCCATGGCGTCCGCCATGCGCTGTGCCACGACCAACGGCGAAGCGAGTGTCATGCGAAACAAGACGACACCACACTGACTGGGCAGGCCACGACGGAAAGCCAATTCACCGAAGTCCTTATCCAGCGTAACTACCAGTCGTTGCTCAACCTGGGCTCTTGCGAGCACCACCTCATCTTCTGCGCCGGCCATATCGGCGCGCGCCCAGACGACGTCATGGCCTCTGTTGCGCAGCTCGTCGACGGCAGCCTTGGGTACGTTCTCGTTGGCCAGGACTCTCACATCACTTCGCCAGGGGATAAACTCTTTCTGATTTGAGGGCTTCGGTTGCGTATTCGAGGCACGCCAGGATGTCTTCTCTAACTATCCCCGGGTAATTCTCCAGGATCTGCGCCTCGTCCCATCCGTGCGCCAGCAGGTCCACTACGAATTCCACGGCGAGCCTGGTCCCACGGATGACGGGTTTACCGACGAGCACATCAGGATCGATTACGATGCGTTCTTGCAGCTCCATCTCCCACCCCTTTTGCGTTCGGTGCTGTTCCGTGCCAGGTAACGATGATAAACTTGGCCGCGATGCGGGCGGCCACCGTGGTGTCTGCCTTCGCGCTGCGCTATCCCAACCCTCCCTTACCTCCCCGCCAGCAAATATAACCGCGAGAATGCATTACGCTAACGACCGCAGACGCCGGAAGCCGACAGATCCTGCGTTCTCTCAATTACCGATTCGCGCGAAGCCCTGGCAAGCCGCTTATCCAATCGCACCGCCACGCCCACAGCCCCGGGGCCTGCCTGCAGCCAGGTGCCTCACCCACATTGCCCCTTCTGCCACCCAGCCCCTTCCACCATCACCCCAATCCACCCCCCTTACCTGCGCCCTCCGCGACGCCTACCCGGTCTCCCCCGGCCACACCCTCATCATCCCACACCGCCACGTGCCCCGCCTGTCTGAAACAACCCCCGAGGAGCGCACCGAGCTCTTCGCCCTCCTCGACCAGATCCACACCCAGCTGCAGACCGAGCACGACCCCGACTGCTTCAACATCCGCATCAACGTCGCCGTGATATCAGCCGCTGGTCGCGGCCTGATGTTCGACTAGAGAGTAGAAAATTGCAGGCTCGTACATCAGATCTGAATCATGGTTTCGTTGATTATCGAGACTGTGGTGCGAGTAGCCGTGCGCCCGAGGAGGCTTCGTTCGAGAAAAAGCCAGGAGAGATACGTGTCCGACCAAAGAACCTTTGCTTCGTGTAAGAATTTTGTCTCTGTGAGATCGTGGGGCCAGGGTTCCGCGCCGGCCTTGTTAGATGAGGGCGTTCGATTCAGCGTGAAAACATCGTAATCCATCGAGTGGGTGGCTCAACCATCGGAGTTGACCTCCGGGTCACCCATAACCCCTATCGTCGCGCATATGACAACGAGAAATAAAATGACTACCGCCAAGCAGGCTGAGGCTAATAAAGCAAATGCAAAAAAATCCACCGGGCCGACGAGTTCTGGAGGCAAGGCCAACTCGAGCAAGAACGCACTCAAACACGGGGGCTGCGCGGCGTTGGGTCTTCTGCCAGACGAAGATCCAGCTGAGTTCGATCGTCACATAAGGGAGACGTTCACGCAGTACGCGCCATGTGGTCCCGATCAGCATCGCCTTGTCGAATTGATCGCCGATGGCTGGTGGCGCCTCCGTCGGTTTTCCCGCGCTGAGGCAGGCATCTTGACCTGGTATGCCTACGAACGGATACGGAAGCGCCTGGACGAACAGGCCGGTTCATCAACGCCTCCTGAAGGGTCGATTGGTCAGAAGAAAGCGCGGCTGCGCGCGAAACAGGCCGACATCGACTATGCCGCCCAGGCCTTCCTTGCCGATGCCATGGGGGCCGATGTTTTGAGCAAACTCTCACGTTACGAAACCACCATGCTCAACCGCACGTTGCGGGCAATGAAGGAGCTACGGGAACTGCGTGCGTGCCAGATCGAACCGATGTCATAAGAGACGCTCAATTACCAGGCCGCAACTTCGGTGGCCGAGACGAAAGGACACAGAAAAATGACAACGAAAAAGCGCCCTCAAACCGCACACCCTGAAGAGATCGAGCAGTTGATGCGCGCTCGTTTGATCACTCAAGTACGCGCCAGACTGCGCCGTGTCGAGATTGATTCGCAGTACCTCGATGGCTACACGCCGCCGAAGCTGACACCCGAACAGCTCGAAAAAGCCTCCATGGAGGATTTGATGAAAATGGCAGGCGTAGACCTCCATCTTCTGGACGATGAAACTCAGGAAAAGACGGCCGGCAACACAGTCGACGAACATCCGTATTTGGCGCTCTTTAACGCATACCCGGTTGAAAAAAGAGAGAAAATACGAAATCTGGCGACCAGCCTCTGCCGCTTTGTGGATTCTCTCCCAGTGGCGGAAAGGCAGCGTCTGTCTGCGCATTTTAAGTCAGCTGCAGAACGTGATTCTCGGCAGGGTCAGGTCGATTCTATACGCTAGTGCTCTGTTAAAGAGTGGGCATTGAGTTTTGGACTTTGGCCAGCTTGGCGTTGTCGGTGTTCTTGTTTCGCCACCTCAGGTACTCCTGCATGCGCTGGCCGACTTCTCGATGATCGTTGGGATCGCTGTTTTTGATGACGAAGTAATGGGCTGCCGTGAGGTGACATTCGAGCCGATTCATCCATGACGCGTTGGTGGCGGTGAAGACCGGCGAGACCCGGTTTCGTCGGCACCACTGCAAGATCGGCGGTGTCTTGTGCGTCGACAGATTATCCATGACGACATAGATCCGCTTCGCCGTGCGATAGCGGAGCCGAATGGCCTTGAGGAAATCGAGTACGACCGACGCGTGTTTCTTGGGTTTGTGATGCATCCACAGGATGTCCTCATGGACGTTATAGGCTCCAAAGAAATAGCTGACGCCGCCGTGGCGGCTATAGGTTGCCCGATGCCGGACCGGGCGCTTGTGTGGGGCCCAGGAAGCACCGGCATGCGGCTTGATCTGGACTGGTCCCAGTTCGTCGAAACAGACTACGACCGTGTCTTTCGGCGCCCGCTTGTAGAGTCGGTTGATGCGTTTTTTTTAGAGACAAACTCCGGGTCCTTTGATTCTTTCCAAGTGCGCGTGCGTTGATAGGTAACCTTATGTTGATCCAAGATTTTTCCGATGGTCACATGCGAAACCTCGGGAATCATCTGCCGTCCCACCAGGCAGTCAGTCAGCTTGCGCAACGACCACTGGTTGAACGGCTGGCCGAACGCGCGAGGAGGCATCGTGGCAATTTCCACCACCACGGATTCGTCTTCCGGCGTCAACTTCGAAGGACGCCCCGGACGTGCCCGAGTGCGCAAAACCGTCAATCCCCCTTCGTTGTACTGGCGGATCAACTGGCGAACGTACTCCTCATGCAGATGCAGTGTATCCGAGATCTCCTGGACGCGCATGCCCTGGGCGCTGAACGAGATCAACTGCCCACGGCGCATCTGCACGGCGTTGCGAGGCCGTTTCAGCCACCGTCCCAGTTCCTTAGACTCCGCCGCGTTCGGCGAACGAGCATGGAGACACATAGCATCACCCTCCTGAAGGATTCACCATATGTATCCATGATACCACGACTTACGACAAAATACAAGCTCGATTTCTTAACAGAGCACTAGTGAAAGATTGTCCAGCGTGCCTCGCCTGAAGAAGGCCTGCGGCAGGATGCAGCGTGGGATCAAGATGCTACAACATGCGGCCGCGGCGATGATAGTCGCGTCGCCCAGATAGCTGGCTGATCTCGCTATGGCCGCGGTTGTTCGGGTTCATCCGTGATGATGTCGCGTGACAGAGCACCCAGGGCGGTGGCAAGCTTGGAAAGAGTTCCCAATCTCGGATCAACTTCTCTGTCCCGAATGCGGTATACCTGAGTGGTGGACATCCCGGCCTCCTTTGCCAGTCTGGCCCAATCGGGCACCATCACCCACTCACCTGCCCGTCGCTCCCTGCGGTGGGGCGTGGTCCTCCGGCACGGCCTCGGGGAAATACCAGGAGCTGATTTGCCCGTAGCGGATGTCGTCGCACACGGGCAACAGCGAGTTGTTGCCGTTGTCGAAGTGCAAGCGTGGCTCCTTCACAGCAGGTTTGGGGTAGCGTGCCCAGTTGTGGGCGTAGCGGAAGTGAACGTCCTCAGTGTCGAGGACTCTCCGGACGAAGCCGATCAGCTCAGGGTCAAGTATGAGCTGGTTGAACAGTTGTTCCTCGTACGGAAAGTTGTCGTTCAGGACGTTGTCAGGCGGGTCGTCCTTCACTTCTTCCCACGGCGGCAGAATCTTGCGCAGGGTGGTTGCTATGAGGGCGCGTTTCTCTTCGGGATAGAAATTCTCAATGACGACATATCCCTGTTCCAGGAAATCTCTGTAGTGATCATCCGTCAGCTGCATCGCAATGCTCCACATGGTTGGTGATTCGGCCAAACAGGCCCCGCACGTCCTTACTGACTCGTTGTGTATATATAATGGAGAGTGACGATCCGTATGCTCGCGTAGTGACGGGAGGACTGCTTGCGGGCCTCATCATAAACATCGGTGAGTTTCTGCTCAACGAGCCGATCCTCAGTGAGGATTGGAAGAGCGCGATGGAGGCGCTTGGCCTCCCGATGGTCGGTGGCAGCGCCATCGTCTGGTTCCTGATACTGGGGTTTGTGCTCGGGATTTCGACCATATGGCTCTATGCAGCTATTCGTCCACGATGTGGCGCCGGCCCCAAGACCGCAGTCTGCGCCGGCCTGGCCGTGTGGTTCTGGGTTTGGCTCATCGGCTTTGGCAGTACCCTGGTACAAGGCCTCTTCCCGACCAAGCTGGTCGTCGTAACGTGGATCTGGGGCTTCTTCGAGGTCCCTATCGCTGCGCTGGTTGGTGCATGGCTATACACGGAGGGATCTGGAAACGCCGAATCGGTCGATGTTACCGAATGAACCCCTGCTGTCACTCCTCGGTCGACCTTGTCCTAAGACTGAGATATCCCCGGACTACCACTGTTTCTCTCGATGGAGGTGGTGAAGTGCCTATTGTCGAGGTGGGTCATGATTGAACGACGTGATTTTCTGAAGACTCTGCTTGCCACGCTTCCAGGCGTTATGATTCCCTTCGGATGCGGCAGCCAGGCGCAGGACAAACTGGGTCAGCTGCTGCCCAAACGTGTGCTGGGCCGCACCGGCGACGCGGTGACGATGCTGGGGATTGGCGGCTACCACATCGGCTGGACGACCGAGCGGGATGCAGAAGCCGTGATTGAAACGGCGCTCGCCGGCGGTGTGCGCTTCTTCGATACCGCGGAAGGCTACGGGGACGGCAGGAGCGAGCAGCGCTATGGCAAATACTTGGTACCAAAGGCCCGCAAACAGGTCTTCATTATGACCAAAACCGGTGCCAAGGATGCCGATACCGCCCAGCAGCACCTCGACGCGTCCTTGAAGCGTTTGAACACGGACTATCTGGATCTCTGGCAGGTGCACGGGATTGGCGACCCTGATGATGTGGACCGACGTATCGATGGAGGTGTCCTGGATGTGTTCGAGCGCGCCAAGGCTTCCGGCAAGGCGCGTTTCATCGGGTTTACCGGGCATAGCAACCCAGCGGCTCATTTGCGCATGCTGGAGCGGAGCGCCGACAGCGACATGTTCGATACCTGCCAGATGCCGGTGAATCTGCTCGACCCCAGCTACCACAGCTTCATCGCACAGGTCGCCCCGATCCTGCAGTCGCGCAACATCGCGCTCTTGGCCATGAAGACGCTGGCAGACGGCCGCTTCTTCCCGAAGAAGGTTAAACTGGACAAGGTCCAATGGGAAACGGACAACCCCGTCGTCCCGGACCGAGTGAGCGTCCGCCAGGCCCTTCATTTTGTGTGGTCGCTGCCCGTGAGCGTCCTGATTACTGGGGCTGAGAACGCGGATTTGATGCGCGAAAAGATCGGCCTCGCCCGGGATTTCGTGGCGCTGACCCAGCAGGACCGGCAGGCGCTCATCGACAAGGTGGCCGACTTGGCCGAGGATGGCGAGATCGAGTATTTCAAGAGCATTAGCTCATAACGCCTTACCGTGCCAGTCTGATGGACAGCCGGATCCTCAGACGCACCGGCACGTGAGTCACGAGCTGGTCCTGCATCACCGGTTCGCCCAGACGCAAAGGTCTCGCCCTCTCGTACTGGGCGAATCACTTTGAATGAGTTCACATCTCGGTCAGGTGAGAATTCGTGCGACCATCAGTCACAGAGTCCGATGCCCGCTAGAACAGATTTCTGACTGCGTATCAACAGGCGTTAATAACCGATAACGCTGTACTAGGGAGTATGCCAGCGTAGTGGCGTATTTACTCATGCTAATGAGGCAAAACCGGACTTGGCAAGCGAATTGACGTTCCTTGATCGCCGACCCTGGAGGAGCCAGCGTGCCGGCCAAGTTTCCGACGGGCACGCACCTGCCCCGACTTGGTGGCGTCCTGGAATGTCCGTACAGTCCCAGAAATAGTGTCCTCCTGAGGATGCCATGAAAGACGAGCAGAAGACCAAGAAGCAGCTCATCGAAGAGCTGGACGACCTACGCGAGAAGGTCGCAAGGGTCGATGTGTCTGGTGTCGAGCGTCAGTTGGCTGTGGAGCGGACGCGAGCCGAAGCGATGGCCATGCGTTCCAGTAAGGATCTATTGAAGGTAGTAGGAATGATGTGGGAGGAGATGTTGAATCTGGGCATTGATAGCGTGAGCAACAGCATTCGATTCGTGGAGGAGGAAGAGGATGGTGCTCACGTCAGAAGACGCTACTACGCCCTCTACAACCCGAAAAAGTTCGGCATCTCGTGGACTTCGCCCCACTTGTCTGAGTTCAATGAAGAGATCGCGGTAGGAGAAGTGGAATTGCCCAGTCCAAGAGATCCAATAATCATCGATTCCTGGGGCCGAGGAGAGGTATTATCTGCAGCGGCAAGCGGAGAAGACTGTGCATCGAGATTTAAGGCACTGAGCGATTCCTGGGGCCTGGATCGGCCTTATCCGATACCCGAAAGAGCCGAATGGATCTTTATCCATGTGCCGTTCGAGCATGGCGTCGTCAGCTTTATGGTACCCACATTGGTGCAAGCACACGTGACTATCGTTCAGGAGCTAACGGAAGCCCTGTCGCTGGGTTATGTCCGCTATCTCGATTTTGGGCGCGTGGAGGAACAGAACCGGGCGCTCGAAGAGAACTTGCGCCTGCTCAGAGAAACGCAGAACCAACTGGTCATGCAGGAGAAAATGGCCTCTTTGGGCGATCTGGTATCGGGCGTGGCGCACGAGATGAACACCCCGATGGGGGCCATCGGCAGCATGCACGACACGCTGATGCGCGCCATAGACAAACTGACACAGACGCTTGAGACCACGTTTCCCGCTGTCAAGGACAATCGGACCATACAGTCAATGCTCGAAGTAGTGGCCAATGCCAATCGGGTGATAGCCAACGGCACCGAACGAGTGAGCACTGTCCTCGGCAGCTTGCAGAATTTCGCCCGATTGGACGAAGCCGAGTTTCAGACCGTGGACATCCACAAGGGGATCGATAGCGCGCTGACGCTGCTGGAAAGCCAGATAAGTGAGAAGGTCGCCGTGACCAAGAACTACGGTGATATCGAGCCAGTGTATTGCGCTCCCGGACAGTTGAACCAGGTCTTCATGCATCTCCTCAAGAATGCCCTTCAAGCCATCGAAGAAACAGGAGAAATAGAGATCAGCACCTCAAGGGCAGATGACATGGTCTATGTCCGTATCGCTGATACAGGTATAGGGATTCCACCCGCACAGCCGGAGCGTATTTTCGACTTTGACTTCCAGACCGGTGATGGACGGATGAAGATGGGGTTTGGACTATCCAGTGACTTCAAGATTATCCAGGATCATCATGGGGAGATCCGGATAGAAAGCGAAGTGGGGACAGGTACGGAGGTGACAGTTAGCCTACCAGTGACGGAGGCGGGGCAAGAAGCCTGAATCTGATCGCTGTTCGGCGCATTGACGACGTCCGCGCTGGGACCGCCCTTCAGTCGTACGCAGGAGCAGCGATGTCCGCAAACGTATTGGTTTTCCTTCTGATCTTCCTCGCCATCGGCGCCCGTGTGTTCCTCACTTACCGCCTCCAAGCCCAGAAGAAAGCACTACAGATCTTGATTGAGGAGCTCCGTTCGGTTCGAGTGACACTCGGGCACGAGCGGGAACGCCAGAAGGCTGCGCAAGACTTGTTCGGTTTCCACAAGCGGTCTCTGGACGAATTGCCTCACAAGATCTCTGAGGCGCAGGAGGACCTGGAGAGGCTGGCTCTGTTTGTTTGTACGTCTTCTACTCGATCTACTTTGCTGCTTTCACGCTGTCCACGAGTGCCTTGGCGCGCGGCGTCGAGAATGGGAAATTGTCCAGCACATCATACTCCCAGACGTTGGTCGGAAAGATCACCACCAGTTCCGCAACTTCGTCGTCGAGATTCTGAAAGGAGTGCGGAACCATGGGTGGTATGTTCACCATGTAAGGACCCTCGAAGACGAAGATCTCATCGCCAAGCGCATACAGGACTGTCTGTCCCTTGGTCAGGACGTGGGACTCTTCGCCCTTGTGGGTGTGCATGGGTGGGGCGCCGCCTGGGGCGGTGTAGGTGATGCCAATGGTCAAGCTGCGGTAGCCGTGACGCTGCCCTTCCATCACGTGAACGTATTCTCCTGGGCCTGGATTGATGACAACGAGGTCATCCTTCGACAGCGCGAAGTCGCTCACTTTATTCATCGCCGGTCTCTCGAAATTCCCGGGAATCCTCCGGTTCTCGATGATTCCGTGTGGGTGATGAAGCGAGTGAAGCGCCTTTCTGGTTGCATCGATGCCGCTGATGAGTTCGCCGTGCGCGACCGTTTCTCCTTCCCGTTCATCCTTTTCGGAGTAGGTCACTGTCGGCTCCGGTAGACTACTGTCAGAATCATGAGCCACTAACTGTGACGGGCAAACAAGCGTAAACCCTATAGCGGAAGCCAACATGAGCATTTTCCTATCCATGTTCCGTCCTCCTCCGATGCGGAATGGTTCACACCGATCGTCTGAATGTCAACGTAGGCGTAATTGGAGGTAAATGTGTTGCCATTGTCGCCGGCCTCGATTTCGGTAGAAGCGATGATCGAGTCTGTTATCAGGAAGTCGAAGAAGAGCGAGAACTCTCTGAGCTGAAAAAATCCGTTGTCAAGGGGTGGTGATCCGACGGTGGCGGGCATGCCGTCGTGCTTCATGTAATGGACGTTACCGTATCCACTGATATAGATATCATCCTGCGTGAAGGCCGGACCGACATTCGCCTGGGTCACCGCAAAGACCACAAACAGAACGATGGGGCTGAACTGTGATCTGCTCCGCATCTCTACCTCCTGCTTTCGAGGCTTCCCGCTAAGTCGACTTGATGGTGAAGTCACGGATACGATAAAGAACCGGCACTGTTTGGCCCATGTGACCAGTTGTCCGCATCTCCTCGCACAAGACCGGCGCCCGTGATGTGCCTATTCATGCCTAACTCCTTGCCTGCATGTCAGGACGGCCTGGTGCCCTAATCCATATCTTGGCGCCCGATCTCGTCCTGCAGATCGTGAGTGGCCTTGCTCAACTGTTCCAGCGCAGCATTCGTCTCCTGCAGAGAGGTCGCCGTCTGCTGCGCCGTGTCGTTGAGCTGAACCATGGCCTCGCTGATCTGCCGCGCCCCCACGGACTGGGCCTCCATGCCGCGTTCGACCGTTTCGAACCGGGGCTGAAGCGTCTGGACTTGATCGATGATCCCCCCCAATTGCGTACCCACCGATCTCACGACATCGGAGCCTTGGCGGATCTCCGCCATGAATCCGTCCATGCCCATAACGCCTGCTGAGACTGACGAGCGCATCTCCTCGACGGTCCCTTCTATATCGAGCGTCGCCACAGCTGTTTGGTCAGCAAGGCGGCGGATCTCGCGGGCAACCACCGCAAAACCGGCGCCATATTCGCCCGCCTTCTCGGCTTCGATGGCGGCGTTGAGAGATAGCAGGTTCGTCTGATCCGCGACCTTCGTAATCGTCGTGACGACGGAGCTGATGTTGCTTGCTTTGTCATTGATCCTGGAAAGTTTGTCCGATATGGAGCTGCTGCCTTCCTCCATCTCCCTCATCGACTGTTCCATCTGCGTGATCCCTTGCTGACCCGAGTCCGCCGATTCGGCCGTCTGCTCCGCCATAGTCGACACTTCTCCCATCGTGCCCACCAGCTCCTGAGAGGTCGCCGAGATCTCCTTGGCTGTGGCCACGACCTGGTTCGTGGAAGCCGCCTGCTCGTTCACCGCAGCTTCGAGTTGTCGGCCGGTGGCCGAGATCTGGGTGACTGAAGAGGTTATCTGTATTCCGGATCTCTGCGCCTGGCCGATTATCGATCGGAGATTGCCGGTCATATGCTGGATGTAGAGCAACAGGCCAATACCGAACGCAGCAACCGCGGCGCTCAGCAGGAAGGCAATGGTCATGCTCTCGCGGATGGCCCGGTCGCGCTCACTCGTATCCAGACCGACGGTGGCGGAACCGAGCGTCTCGTCGCCGAAGCGGATCATATCTCTCAGAACGAGGAAATGTCCTGACTCTATGAACTTCCCGACGGAGAGGCGCGCAACCGAAGTCGCATCAAGCTCTGATGGACGCTGGTCGTCCCCATCGGTGATGAGCTCCGTGCCGTCGCCATCGGCGACGATGAGAAAGGCGATGTGCTCGTCCGCCTTCAGGAAATCCACCGTGGCCTCGGCGCCCTCCAGATCGCCCGCATTGATGGATATGCCGGCCCCGAGAGCGAGGGTATCGACTGCCTTCCGCAGCCGCTCTTGGAAGAGCACGTTGATGAGCTCCTCTTCCTGAGCGGGGAAGTAGAGGGAGTTGAAACCGGCGATAGCAAGAACAAAGAGCCCGAGCGGGGCCAGGATCTTGAAGCGAACAGAGCTGAGTTTTGGCATGATTCGACCTGTGTGTTTTGGCGTTAATTCGGTTAACACACCATAGTATAGCCGGCGAAGTCGTCGATCAAGGCGCGTGTCCGACGAGATACCCGTTGCGCAGGTGCATCTGCTCGTCGGCCTGCGGCTTCCATCTGTCGTGCGTGCCGGTCAGGTGTCGTGTTGCTCGGAGAGAGCCTTGTCCACTTCTTCGCTGAGCCTGCTGGTGAAGTCGGCCGATTTGGCCACGAAGGCAGAGATTCCTAGTGCCTTCAGTCTCGCCATGACCTCAGTCTTGATTTCTCCCGACAGGACGAGGATGGGCACGGTGATTTTCATTTGTTTGCGGATTATCTCAATGGCGTCATCGCCCTGATGGCGTTACGTGGGGGCTTGTGGGCAATAGTGTCACCCAGAACAAAACGGTCGAACACATCGGACAGCTGTTTAAGACTGCAAAGGAACATGGAATTCCGGTGTTTATATCACCTCACTATTACTATCCGACAGACCACGGGTGGAAATTCGAGGGTGCGCTTGAAAAGGTCATGCATGCTATCAGCATGTTCGATCGGACCTCAGCTTATTCGATGGACGGATTCGAGAATTCCGGCGCTGATTTTATGCCTCAGTACAAGCCCTATTTGTTTGACGGCAAGACGACAATTGCGTCCCCACACAAGGTGTACGGACCCGAGCAGAATGACCTCGTATTGCAGTTGCGAAAACAGCATATCGATCAGGTCCTGCTTGCTGGGATGTCTGCCAATCTCTGTGTACAAGCACACATGCACGAGCTGTTGGAGCAAGGTTTTGAGATCGCCGTCATCAAGGACGCGACGGCCGCCGCACAGATTCCGGAGGGCGATGGCTATCTGGCGGCTCTCATCAATTTCCGGTTTATGGCCAATGCGGTGTGGACTACGGACGAAGCTGTTGAGCGCCTTGCGGGAAATTGAGCGGTAGGCACTGGCACCTTGTCTTGCCCGATGGGACGTAAAGTCCGCGATCGGCCAGGTCTTCCCCGTTCGGCGAGATGGCCTGCTTTACGGGCCACAAACCGGTCACGACGGCAAGTGGAAGATCGCGCGTTACTGCTTCTCTACCGCCAATCCGCGGTAATCGGCCCGTTCAACGCGATTTTCAAGGAGGATAACGCAGAGCCACGACAATGACGACCATGAAAGCCGCTGTCATTCATGCACCAGGCGGAGGTGCAGCTGAAAGACGGGCCAGCGACACACCCTACTATGAGATGCTGGAGATGCCGCCGACCTCGATGTGTCGATAAACATCGCTCGGCCATGGTCTGAAGTGGGAGTTTTCTCGCGTGCTACCTTGTGCCGCCATTGGCTAATTCGAGGAGGTAGCAACCATGACTGACCATGTCACCGCCCAGGAATGGTTCTCATCGGGTACGAGAATCCCGTACGACCCGGTAAGAAAAAAAATACTGAGATCTGGCGAGAGAACGGACCCCTCGGATGCGATCCAGGTCTTTGAGCGTGTCGCACTCGGCGATGGAGGGCAGGGTGATCAATCAGTGTGGACGACGTTCCTACCTGGATTTCCTGACGGCTCCTTCGGCTGAGCTAAGGTTGACCATTATCTGGGTGACAATGGCATGACGCCAAAATCCACGTTGAATATGTAGGCCAAGGCGACTCAGACAAACCTTCAAAGTATCCCTATGGAACGATGGAGCGCGCCGATCTGGTTGAGGCGCAGTGGGAATCGAAGGGAATTCAGTCCACATTCATCGTGTCGTTCGATTATTCCTCGTTGGTTACGCTGGAACTCCTCAGCAGGCAAGAAGAACGAATGAAAGATGACACCGACTTTAGCCCTATTATCGAAGGTGTCTTGCTGATAAACGGCGGGTATTTCACCGACGCACATAGTCACCCGCTTATGACGACACCAGCGCTAAGATCACCGCTCGGAGGCATGGTCACCTGGTTTGGCCAACGCTCTCGGTTCATGGCCAGGCAGCTGCTAAAGTCGATGTTTTCAAAGGAATACAAGCTATCTTCCTTGGAGTTCAACGAAATCTACGAGGCGATTAGTCGCCACAACGGGTTCCCCTTCGTCAGCAAGGCCGCAGGGTTTGTTGCGGAGCACCGTTCTAATTACGGGGAGCGGTGGGATCTACGCCGCCTGTATCTCGCGTTGAGCCTGGTGTCGGTGGCCTATTTGTACCTGTCCGTCCTCAATTTCGAGAACCTCCCAACCGTGAGCCTGGAATGCCGGTGGGAAGAAATCCAGGTCCTCCGGGCCAGCCGGGTCCCCCTCGCGGAGGGTCTCCGGACTTGCCCCCGAACAGGGCAGTAACTATCGTCTCCCACTGAAAATGTGAAGTCCTAGTGACCCTGATTGACAGCACCCAATACCGACACACAAATGGCTAGAGAAAGTATGGCAGATCAATCGCTGAAATTCGAAGTAGATCGAGAACTTTTCCCATTCGAAAGTCAATTTCTGGAGTTGGAAAACGGTATCCGAGTTCACTACGTGGACGAGGGCAAGGGACCGACAATTCTGATGTTGCACGGCAATCCATCCTGGTCCTTTCTCTATCGAAAAGTGATTCTTTCGCTCCGGAATTCCTGCCGCTGCATCGCACTGGATTACCCCGGATTTGGATTGACGGAGGCGCCGCCGGACTATGGTTTTACGCCGGGAGAACATAGCGAAATTGTAGAAAGATTTGTCGCCGGACTGGAACTCACATCACTTACGTTGGTGGTTCAGGATTGGGGAGGACCCGTAGGACTGGGCTTTGCCGCAAGAAACCCCAGGCTGGTCGATCGTCTGGTTATCGGGAATACATTCGCATGGCCTCTGCAAGGCGAAATAGGAACAGCCATGTTCAGTCGAATCATGGGTGGTCCCGTGGGCCGGACAATAGCTTATCTGTTCAATGGCGTCGCTCGGTTCTTCTTCAAGAAAGGACTGGTCAACAAACCGGACAAGCGCGTGTTGCAAATGTATCTGGCCCCTTTTCATCAGCGGCGAAACCGCAAACAGACGTCCATATCCCCACGCTTGCTGCTAAAGGCGCGACCGTATCTGCAGGAAGTTGAAAGTGGGCTTTCGCAAATTGCGGATAGGCCAACCCTTTTGCTCTGGGGTAGTCGAGATTTCGCCTTTCAGGAATCGGCAAGAAAACGATTCGAAGAGACTTTTTCCGATACCAAAACGGTGCCACTCGAGGCAGGGCATTTTTGGCAGGAAGATTGCGGGGATGAAGCCGCTGAGGCCATTCGAGATTGGATGGAGTGAGTGGCAATTTCATGCAGGTTGCGTCAGGAGAATTCGTGTGGATGACACCTCCTTGCCAATCACGGAGGACTACGATGGCTGATGTGCACACCCTTATCCATCGCAACCTCGAGTTCGCCGACAGCTTCACACACGGGAAGCTCAGTCTGCCGCCGCGCCTCTCAACACTGGTCCTGACCTGTCTCGACGCTCGGGTCGACCCTGCGCACCTTTTCGGTCTCGAGCTGGGGGACGCCGTCGTAATGCGCAACATCGGTGGGCGAGTCACCGACGAGGTCATCGAGCAAATCTCGATTCTCAGGGGGTTGGCCTTCGTCGCCGGCGCGGGTGCCATAGAGGTTGCCGTCCTCCATCACACCGATTGTGGAGCCAGCCGCTTCGCCAAACCTCAGGTTAGACAGAGGATGGGGCAAGCCGCCGGGGTCGACGAGGCAGCGATCGAAAGGCTTGCCATCACCGACCCGCGGATCAGCGTGGCCGAGGACCTCGACCGGCTCCGAGCCGCGCCGACTCTGCCGGACGAACTGGTCGTTGCTGGCTACGTCTATGACGTCACCGACGGGCACGTGCGCGAAACCATCGCACCGGCCTTGCTACGTGAAGGAACCGGACGATGAAAGCCAGGACTGGGCGCGCAACCACCTGATCGGGTCTCTAGTCAACGTGGGAGGGTCAAGAACGCGTGTTGGATTCGATCAGGCTCGAACCGGTCGACGCGCTCACGGTCCAGATCCTGATGGACAACGTCACGGATCCGACGCTCCTGGACGCCGGGCCGGTCAAGCGTGCGAACTTCTTCAACATGGCGTCTGGCCCGCGTGTGCCGACGGCGGTGCTCACCGGCGTCGAGGCGCCCGCCCAACTCGTGGCCGAGCATGGGTTTTCGGCGCTCGTCACAGTCACCAAAGGTGACCGTAAGCATCGGATCCTCTTCGATGCGGGGGTGAGTCCGTACGGCGTCGTCGAGAACATGCACCGACTCGAGATCCCGCTCGGCGATATCGAACTGATCGTTCTCAGTCATGGCCACTGGGATCACGTGACAGGCATGGAGGGGATCTCCAGGGAACTCGGCCGGGCGAATGTGCCTGTCTTCATCCATCCCGATTTTTGGAGCAGGCGCCGGATCGCGTTCCCCGGCATCGACCCCCTGGAGCTACCGTCACCGAGCCGCTCAGCGCTGGAGGGCATCGGTTTTGAGATCGTCGAGGAGCATCACCCGTCCTTCCTGCTCGATGGCTCGGTGCTCATTACCGGCGAGGTCGATCGCACCACCCAGTTCGAAGTCGGCTTCCCCGGCCATGAGGCGCATCGCGATGGCGCGTGGCAGGCCGACCCGTTGATCCTCGACGACCAGGCAATCGTGCTGAACCTCCGCGAACGAGGCCTTGTCGTGATCAGCGGCTGCGGGCACGCCGGGATAGTGAACACCGTTCGTTACGCACTCAAGCTAACCGGGGAGCGGTGCGTCTGCGCGATCATCGGCGGCTTCCATCTGAGCGGTCCGATGTTTGAGCCGATCATCGATTCGACCATCTGCGGGCTCGCCGCCCTCTCCCCGTCCTTGTTACTTCCGGCTCACTGCACGGGCTGGAAGGCTATGCAACGCCTTGCTGTCCGCTTCCCCGACTCGTTCGTCCAGAGCGCTGTGGGAAGCCGTATCCAGCTTGACGCCGGCGGCGAGTGCTATGGTCGAGTCAATCAGTTTTGAAGAGAGGTAACGTGCACACTGCTGAAAGGACAGCAATCGACACATGAGCAATGAGACCAAGGTTCACAGCGCCTCTCCCGGGCTGTATGAGCGCAGCGCGGCCATAGAGCTGAGGCCAAAATGAGACCGAATCGATCAATTTTGGCTGCGAGCATGTTCGTTTTGGCCGCCTGTGCGCCGTCAAGAGATACTGCAGATGTGGAGCCACTCGGGGCGGAGGCTAAGCCGATGCAAAGGGTCATTGAAGCTGGCTTGTCCACATCGCTTGCGCCAGCGGAAGTGTTTGAAGGTTTCGGCCAGACTGAGGGTGATCGCAGCTTCCATTCAGGCATCGCTTTCTACGAAGTCGTCCTCTCCTACGGGCCGATCTCGGATCCGAGACCCATCTTCCTGCTGACGAATGCGTATATCGTCACCAATCAGCAAGAACGCGGCTTGTCGTTTCTCGAGCGGCTGCTGAAGCGCTATGAGAACGGGATGACCGACGACATCCGGGCTGTTCATCTATCGGCGTACGCACTCCTACGAGCCACCTACGCCGAGCGTGTTCCGATCCCCGGTCGCATCTTCTGGGTGCTTGATACCTTCGACGTTCTGGAAGAGGCGAAGGCTCTATCCAAGGAGAACCCGCTCGTTCGCTGGTCGGCCGGTCTGATCTACGCCCAAGTCCCGGGCTTCTTCGGCAAGGGCGACGAGGCGAAGGCCGAACTTCTGTGGCTCGTCGAGCGGCCGCAACTCGAGCCCACGCCGGGCTTTTACCGCGAGGTGTATCACCACTTGGCCAAGCTTTATGCCGAAAACGGCGAGGGAGCGCTGGCTGAAGAGTATCTAAAGAAGAGCGGGTATGAGGACTACGAGCCCAAAGCTCTGTTCATGGGCTGGTTTGCGACGACGAAGGAAAAGGGCCTTCTATTTGCCCCGACGCCATCGATTGAGGGGATCGTTCCCGGCCGTGTTCTCGCCGTGCGGGGCTTTGGTTTCTCGGACATCCACTTCGTTGTTTCCGCCGACGGTCAGAAACTGATCTCGATTGATGCAGGGACCCAGCCTTACAGCATGGAAGGCGCGTATAAATTCTTAGTGCAGCGATATCCCGATTTGCCGCCGCTGACGACAGTATTCGTCACCCACGCCCATTGGGATCATATCGGTGGCTTCACCTATCTGAAGACCCTGACTCCAGAAATAACCTTCTACGGCCGTGACAATTACACGGGCACGGTCGAGCGCGTGCTCCGGCACCACACGTATAAGCAATTCCGCGGAGCCGGTTTCCAGGACGAATGGGTCAACGCCTACAAGCCGGATGTCGCGGTGAGTGACCATACCGAGGTCATGGTCGGTGGTAGCCTGTTCGAGCTCATTCCCGTGACCGGTGGAGAGACTGAAGACGCTTTGCTCATTAGTGTCCCAAGCTTGGACGTCGTATTCATGGGCGATGCCTTGATGCCGTTCTATGGCGAGCCGTGGGTGGAAGAGGGTTTCGTCGATGAGGCATTGGACACGATGGACCAGGTGCTTCACCGGCACCCCGAGCACATTCTCCACGGCCACCTCGGAATTACAGTGCTTTACGGGACAAACAAACAACTCCGAGCATTCCGGGACGCCTATGAATGGCTTGTTGGCGAGACTCGAAGGCATGTGAAAAACGGCTACTCGGTTAAGGACATCGTCCGACTCAACCTAATCGTTCCTGGATTGCAGAACGATCCGGAAGCGCTCTTTAGCTACCTCGCGCCGCGCGACTATATCATCGCCCGTGTGGCAGATCACTTGACCGGAATTTGGCAGGAAGACGTGACCGGCATGGAGCCTGGTGGTCTCGACGCGCTGACGTCAGTGGAGTATGGGAGATTCCTGGAGCTCTATCTTGGGCTTTCGGAGGGCCAAGTCGAAGACGTGCTGCGCAGGATGATTGATGGAGGCGATAACGAGTTAGCATTGCAGTTCGCCGTGGCAGCAGAGAAGCGCTACCAGGAAAACTTGGGCATTATCCAGCTGAAAGAGGAGGCTGCAGATAGGCTTCGGAGCGCCGCACAGTTCTTCAATCCGTTCAAGTTCGTGGTCTATACAGAGATGATCGGGAAAGAGCACAAACCGATCCCGGTCACGCCTGTTCGATAAGCCCGACCACCAACTGTCGATATCACGCAAGTCGCTCCATGAGCTGGGTTGAAACCCAAGGAGTATCTTGCTGGCGTCGTTCGAAACACGCGGAAATCACACAAATGAAGGATGGCTCCAAGATGAAAGACGAATCCGAGTTGTCTCGCCTTCGGCGATTGTCGCTTTGGGTTGCGTTGGTTTTATTGATCGCGGTGGTGGGTGGAGGTATTACGATTGTATCCTACGTTGCTGACATACGACCGACGGGGTTAAGGAAAGGAACCATAACCGATTCGGCTGCCGCCAAAGGCAAAGAACTACTCGCAAGCGCCGCCAGTGTACATGGTGTTGAAAAATGGAACCTGCGCGGCAGCCTGGAAATATCGGCAATCGACGATTGGCTCCATTGGATGGGACGTGCTTTCATTAATCCCTTTCCGAATGCACGACAAGAAATCAGATTGCAGTTGCTTCTTGGTACATGGACGTCGCGATTAGAGCTGCTTGATCCCTCAGGCTTAACGGAGGTGTGGGGTATTCAGGCTTGGAGAACCTATCGCTCTCAAGTAGGTCAGAGTCCAGTTTTTCGTTCAGACGAAGCAATTCGCTTCTTTCTTCCGACTTTTCAGTGGTGGGTTGAGTTTCCTTTTCGGATTAGTTCAGCAACAGTCATCGCTGCTCTCAGCGACAGTCCGGACAATAACTTCGATCGTGTTTTCGTAACGTGGGGCAGCCTCGAACCGAATCGAGAAGTAGACCAATACATAGTACATATCAATAAGGAGACAGGCCTTATTGACCGTATCGAATACACCATCCGCGATATGGGATGGGATGGGAGTGGGTTCGCAGCTGGCGCAACAAATTATCTCGACTACCGTGCTATTGATGGGGTCATGGTTCCCTTTCTGTTTGAAGCAAGTGCCATAATGCCTGGTGGTTTCGAGCAAGTAATGCATCGGGTTACTGTGGCGTCAGCAGGTTGGGATACAGTAACACCTGATCTGCTGTTACCGAACCCGGATCTTGTGTCGGAAGAAGACAGCAAACCGTAGAGCGTGGAATCCCGCATTCTGGGCTGAGGAGTAGGTAATGGAAGATCCAACAGTTCACGCCGGAGGCATTGACGGGGAGGTGGCTTTAGATCCCGTTTGCGGCATGGAAGTAATGCCCACAGCCGACACTCCCAGCTTCGCACACGATGGTGTCACCTATTTCTTCTGCAGCAATCATTGCCGCGAGCGGTTCAGCGTCGATCCGTCACAGTTTCTCGCAGGCCACGGCGCAGAGACTAGCAATCTTGACCACCGAGATCATTCGGCTGGATACACCTGCCCTATGCATCCCGAGGTGCGGCAGGTCGGTCCGGGATCTTGCCCGGACTGCGGAATGGCCCTCGAGCTGGTCACCCTGCAGGGCCCACAGCACCGAACGGAATACACGTGCCCGATGCACCCCGAGGTCGTGCAGGACGGGCCAGGCACCTGCCCCAAGTGTGGCATGGCTCTGGAACCGCGCACCATTACCCTTGACGAGGAAGAGGATCCCGAGTTTATCGACATGCGGCGACGGTTTTGGATCAGCACGGTCTTGACCCTGCCGGTGCTGGTGTTGGCCATGGGCGATCACATCCCCGGGAACCCGGTGAACGACTGGCTGTCGCGCACCGCCAACACGTGGCTGCAGTTCGCCCTCGCCACGCCCGTTATTCTCTGGGGCGGCTGGCCCTTCTTCGTGCGGGGCTGGCAGTCCATCGTCAACCGCAGCCTCAACATGTTCACGCTCATCGGCATCGGTGTAGGCGCCGCTTTCGGCTACAGTATCGTCGCCACACTGGCGCCAGAGGTGTTTCCGGATTCCTTCCGCGGGCAAGGCGGTCAGGTGGCCGTCTACTTCGAGGCGGGCGCCGTAATCACCGCCCTGGTGCTGCTCGGGCAGGTACTGGAATTGAAGGCGCGCAGCCGTACGTCATCTGCCCTGAAGCAACTGCTCAGCCTGGCGCCGCCCACGGCGCTGCGCGTCGCCGAAGACGGCGTCGAAACGGAGATTCCCCTCGAGGAGGTGACGGTAGGCATGCACTTGCGGGTGCGTCCAGGTGGCAAACTCCCTGTGGATGGGGAAGTCGTGGAGGGCAGTAGCTCGGTGGACGAGTCGATGGTCTCCGGCGAACCCATACCCGTGGAGAAGAGCGTGAGCAGCATCGTCACGGGCGGCACAGTAAACGGCAACGGCACCCTGGTCATCGTGGCGCAGCGCGTCGGCGCCGACACGCTGCTGTCGCGCATCGTGCAGATGGTAGCCGACGCGCAGCGCAGCCGGGCGCCAATTCAGCGCGTCGCCGACCAGGTAGCCGCGTGGTTCGTGCCTGCGGTGGTGCTGTCAGCGGCCGCCACCTTCTTCGTCTGGGCCGCTGTCGGTCCCGAGCCGGCAATGGGCTACGCATTGGTTAACGCCGTGGCGGTCCTGATCATCGCATGTCCCTGCGCCCTTGGCCTGGCGACACCGATGTCGATCATGGTAGGCACGGGACGGGGAGCCACCGCCGGCGTGCTGATCCGTGACGCCGAGGCCTTGGAGCTGTTCGAGAAGGTGGACACCGTCGTCGTCGACAAGACTGGCACTCTCACCGAAGGCAAGCCGAAGCTGATCGCCGTCGAGACCACCGACGCCCTCGGCGAGGACGACCTGGTGCGCCTGGCAGCCAGTCTCGAGCGCGGCAGCGAGCACCCCCTTGCGGCCGCCATCGTCGACGGCGCCGAGGCTCGGGGACTCGACCTGGTCGGAGTTGAAAGTTTCGAGTCGACTCCGGGCAAGGGGGTCATGGGCACGGTGGACGGGAGGGCCCTGGTCCTGGGCAACGCGGCCCTCTTCGCGCAGGAGGGCATCGACATATCGGGGCTGCGCGATCCGGCTGTGGGCCTGCGCGAGAAAGGGTATACAGCCATGTTCGTCGCCGTAGACGGCCAGACCGTCGGCGTCCTCGGTGTAGCCGATCCGATCAAAGGCTCCACACCGGAGGCGATCCGCCTGCTGCACGAGGCTGGCATCCGCATCGTCATGTTAACCGGCGACAGCGAGTTGACCGCGCGAGCCGTGGCTGGCGAGCTTGGCATCGACCATGTTGTGGCGGAGGTGCTGCCCGAGGACAAGAGCGCCGTCATAGAGCGCCTGCAAGAGGAGGGGCGCACGGTGGCCATGGCCGGCGACGGCATTAACGATGCTCCCGCACTGGCGCGGGCCCACGTGGGTATCGCCATGGGCACCGGTACCGACGTGGCCATGGAGAGCGCCGGCATCACGCTGGTGCAGGGCGACCTGCGTGGCATCGCAAAGGCGCGACTCCTGAGTCGCGGTACCATGCGCAACATTCGCCAGAACCTGTTCTTCGCCTTCGCTTACAACAGCCTGGGCGTGCCCGTCGCAGCCGGTGTCCTCTATCCTGTCTATGGACTGCTGCTGAGCCCGATCATCGCCAGCGCCGCCATGACTTTCAGCTCCCTGTCCGTCATAGCCAACGCATTGCGGCTGCGTGGCCTAAAGATATAGTGTCTTCCGATGTTACGACTGATCAGGAAAGTGATGTGCAGCTTCCGTTCTTAAGTCATGGGAGAGCAGGCACTGCCGATTGTCACTGGGTGGGAATCGTCCACTGAATCTGATGCTCGCCTAGCGGACCACGGCAATCCGCCTCGCCTGGCTAGTCAGCAACTGTTCCCTCTCCATCCATCGTTTCATGATCCTGGGCAAATCACGCAACAGATGGAGATCGCGCCCCTCCATCTTGTGGAGAGTGCGTTTTTTGCCGTTAGGCAGCATATTGTGCGACCGCCGGGCGGGGCAGGCGGTAGTCCACGAATACCATGGCCACGACTCGTCTATGGCATGTGCTGATGCTGAAGAAGAGAAAGAGTCTGATCGGGAAGTTTCTCATCACGTTCACCCAGCGCACAGCGCCTTAACCGAAGGGAGGACACTCATGCCATCAGAAGTCCTGGGGCAGGATATGCTGAAGATCGCGGTGAGCATTGTGCTCGGGATAGCAACCTACGGACTCATCGCTCGATGGTATGTCATGCCGGCCTTAACGAAACTTTCCCGCCATGATGCGCTGATCCCACTGGTGCTCCCCCATGCGTTTCGTTACATCGGACTTGCCTTTCTCATTCCTGGTGTCGTATCGCCCGATGTTACCCACGACTTTGCCGTGCCGGCTGCCTACGGCGACCTTCTGGCGTCCATCCTCGCTCTGATTGCGGTGGTAGCACTGAAGTTCAGATGGTCGATTGCGATTCCTCTAGTCTGGATCTTCAATCTGGAGGGGACCATCGATGCAGTTTATGCCATATCTCAAGGTCTGCAGCACGTAGATGCAGGCCAACTGGGTGGAGTGGTTTTCATCCCACTTCTGATCGTGCCGGCCCTTTTCGTGACTCACGTCATGATCTTTCAGATTCTGCTGAAGAAGCCGAACACATGACATACGGCCAGGTACGCGCCGTTCGGTGATAGAGCTCACCTACTCCGCTGTCACAGCGCCTGATGGTGCCGAATCGTGCTCAGCAAGGGGGAGTGTCACCGAGAGGACACCTCCCCCTTGCCTTACCATCACTGCGGGCGTTCACTCTGCCTCCGTACGTGCTACCCGTGGTCGACGGAGAGTTGAACGACGTGGCCTGGCAAGAAGCCACGCTGGTATCTCGGTTCCACAAGAACCTGCCCTTCATGCGGCTTCATCCGCTCTCCTACCCTGTCGAAGCCCGCCACGCGTACACGGATTCCAATCTTTACGTCAGCTACAAGGTGTACGTCGACGACACGGCGAAACTGGTGGCCAACGTCCGCGAACGAGACGGCTGGACCTGGGACGACGACTCCGTCGGCCGCCGCTTCGCCATGGAGCCGGCCCGCCCCATACGGCGACACAGCTTTTCTTCAATTCCATCGGCACCCGCGTCCCGCACCAGAGCACATGGTGGAACGATCCTGACTCTGAGAGCTGAAATCGTCCGAAGCAGAAACCCTCCCGGATCGTAGTGCTCCGGGAGGGTTATTCCTGACGACAGGACCTCTCACACCGGTAATCGGTTTGATGGTGCGATTACCGCACGAGCAACCGAATCAGCCACCGTGCCTCCAGCGGCACCAGTCTCTGCGATCCGGGCCGCATCGACAACCCCGACCGTCAGCCGCACCCACCTGCCGATGGCGACCAGGCCGACGACGGAACAACTGACGATGAACAGCCACCGCGCTACCCATCGGTTCGGTTCGTGTGTCGACTCCAAAGAGCTCTCCCCCGCTCGGAACTTGAATACGAGGCCGAGCGTTACTGCTCGAGCGCCGAACTCAGCTTCATTCTGATTGTCTGATTATCGCAGAACTCACCTGGGCCTTCAGCCGCATCCGCACCGTCGTCGTTCGTCGTAAGCGACATTGATCGGGCCCGCCACGTACGTCAGTTTACCTACAGTGCGATTGTCGATCCGAACGAGATGTGAGCCGAGAGAACCCCTTGCACGCACCCATCACACTATGGCGTGAAGCCCGCCGTGCGGCTATCGCCGCCGCTGCCCTGTCACTTGCTGTGGGTGTCGCCGACCCTCCTGCGAGTAGTGCGCAGGCCGGTCCGTCGGACGCCGGTCCAGTGAACCGGGCTCAGGTCGAACAAATCGAGGATTTGAGCGAGGACCTCGCCAACCAGTTGCACGAACTCTCCCTCGCCGTGCGCGATCGCGATGCCGATTCGATGGCCGGCCACTTCAGTCCCCGACTCACCGCGACCCCATGGCCTGCGCCGGGAGGTGACCGCACGCCCCAGATCAAGTGGATCGCCGAGGTCGACTCGCCCTGGCCGCTGGAGCCCGTGGACGCAGCCGCCTTCCTGAGCAGCTGGCACAGCTACCTCGGCGGCTTCGCCAGTATCGAGGACGTGCGTTTCAAGGTCAAACAGGCTGACTTCGACATGCGCGAGTTACAGACGCGCGCCGATGCCTCCATCTACATAGCCATCATCGGACGCGACCGCAGCGGCGCTCGCGCCTGGACCGAAGCGAAGGCGCACGTGGAGGCTGTCCGCGCCGGCGAGCGCTGGTCCATCGGGGAGTTCACCCTCTCCTCCTTCCACGCGCGCGTCGCGTTGACGGACCTGTTCAACGAAGTCACCGTATCCGCCGAGGTATACCACACCCTGCCGCGTTTCGGCTCGCCGGACAATCCCGGCTTCATCGCTCACGGGGTCGCGGTCGCCGACGTCGACGGCGACGGACTGCTCGATGTGTTCACGACGAGTCAGGGGCAGAACTTCCTCTTCTTGAACCTGGGCGACGGTCGCTTCGAGAATCGCGCCGCCGCGGCCGGTCTCAAGATCACCCTCAACGGCTCGGGAGCGCTCTTTCTCGATTACGACAACGACGGCGACAGTGATCTGTTCGTGGCGACGCTGGGCGATCAGATGCTGTTCGAGAGTCGGTTGGTGCCCGATGGCACGCTCACCTTCGTCGATGTGTCGGCGGCGTCCGGCGTCGATTTGCCCGCACAGGGATTCAGCGCCAGCGCGGCCGACGTCAACGGCGACGGCTATCCCGACATCCACGTGGCCTCCTACAATCGCTATGGCCTGGTTATGCCCAATTCCTGGTCACGGGCCACCAACGGCACGCCGAATCTGCTGTTCGTCAATCGCGGCGACGGCACCTTTGCCGAGCAGGGCGCCGCCTGGGGCGTGGCCGACAGCCGCTGGTCGTATGCGGCCCACTTCGTCGATCTCGACGACAACGGTCGACAGGATTTTTACCTTGCCAACGACTTTGGCGAGAACGCGGTGTACCTCAATCGCGGGGACCGGTTCGAGGATGTCGCCGCCGCCATGGGCATGCTGGACCCGGGCAACGGCATGGGTGTCTCCGTCGGCGACTACGACAACGACGGGCATCTCGACCTGCACGTCACCAACATGTCCTCGACGGCAGGCAATCGCATTATCAAGCGTCTGTTCCCCGACAGCGCCTCGCACCTGGACGAGACCCGCGTCCTCAACAAGCTCGCCGCCGGCAACACAGTCTTCCACAATCTCGGAGACGGGCGGTTCGAGGACGTGAGCGCCGCGATCGGACCGTTCGCCGGCGGATGGGCCTGGGGGGGTGGATTCCTCGACTTCGACAACGACGGCTGGCAGGACATCCACAGCCCCAACGGATTCGTCTCTGGCAAGTCGCTGAAGGACACGTGAAGCCTGTTCTGGCGCCACGTGCTGGCGTCGTCAGTGGAACTGGAAGACGCCGGGAACTCCCAGTATCAGAATGAGCACATGGCCAAGATCCTGGAGGACGGTTTCTCGTTCAGCGGTTTCGAACGCGACAAGCTCTACCTCAGCGATCGCGGCGAGCGCTTCGTCGACATTTCCGGACTGTCGGGGCTCGACGCCGTCAGCGACGCGCGTGGCGCCGCCTACGCCGACTTCGACAACGACGGCGACTACGACGTCTTCCTGACCAGCCTGCAGGGGCAGACCCATCACCTGTTCCGCAATGAAGTCGGCACTCGCAACGGCTTCCTCCGCGTTGCCCTGAGAGGAAGCGAGAGCGGGCGTGACGCCTACGGCGCCCGGGTGCGGGTCAAGACCTCGCAGGGAGTGCTCACGCGAATCAAGGCAGGAGGCAGCGGCTTCGTCTCGCAGAGTGACCCGCGCCTGCTGTTCGGCCTGGGACAGGACGAGAGCGCCCAATGGCTCCAGATCCGGTGGCCCGCTGGATCGACGCAGCGTTTTGGCCCGGTAGCGGCCGGCTCATCGGTATTGGTGCGGGAGGGTGAAGACGAGCTGGAGTACGTGCGCGAGCGCCGCTTCTCGCTGTCCGACCCCGCGGCGACCGACGAGCTCGTCCGCCAGTCCGTACGGCCGCGCCCGGGAGAGCCGTTTCCCGCGCTGGCGCTGACCGACCGGCACGGGGCCGCGACCGCCCTGCGCTCGTCGGGCCGCCCTGCCGTCGTCAACCTGTGGGCCACCTGGTGTGCTCCGTGTCGTGAAGAGATGCCGCAGCTGGAGAAACTCTACCCCGAACTGCTGTCCTCTGGTGTGGATCTGATCGGCATCAGCGTCGAAGTGGAAGACGCCCGCCGCAAAGTCGCCTCCTTTCTCACCAGACTCGGAATCTCGTATCCAGTCTTCACCGCCGACGAGAGCAGCCTGGAATTGCTCTATTCGGGCGATCGGCTTTCCGTGCCCATCACCTTCATCCTCGATGAGGATTTTCGCATCGCCGAGATCCTCAGCGGCTGGAACGCGCATTCCGAGGCTCGCCTCCACAGTTTGCTCAAATAGCGGTTCTCTCCGGGCACAGCGGCTCTTCGTTCACTACGCCCCCTGGGCCTTCATCGCAGTCCCGCTTCGGCTGCGACCACAGTTGACGGCCGCTGCTTTTCGCGGTGCAGACGCTGAATTGGCCGTTGACTCCTTACCTGAGTACGGAGAATTGTTAGTGGGTGAGGAAGTTTCGTATGAGCGCACACACCATCGGTGAGCTGGCCGACAGGTCCGCCGTCAATGTCGAGAGCATGGTCGGGAGGACCTCATTGGGAGCGCCTGAGATCAGGTTGGCCATGCGGCCTCCCTCGTGGGACACTAGGAAACACCCCCGAATGCACATGGTCAAGGATCCTCGGGCGAACTGATAGGCGGGAATCAGACAACATCCGATGCTCAGCGAGAATCGGAGTGATATGGTGATGCCCGTCAGTTCGGTCAAAGTGAACTGGGGATCAATCGAAACGCAACTGGCCGAAATCAACGACTTTGGCAAACCAACCGCACAGAACGTCGTTGTGGTGTGCGCTATTTTTTGGGTGGCGGACAACGTGCCGCCCAGGTTGAATGGCCGTTACCTACCAGCGTGACGTTATACTCGAGACTGTACGCACGACGTGTAGTTGTATCGATGCAGTACTCTGTCTGAATGCCACAGAGAACAATCTGCGTCGCCTTGACGGTCCGACGATCACCTTTCGTGTTTGCACGTCAGCTGACTCTGAATCTGGCGTCTGGCAGAATGGCTCTGATTGTGGAACGAGGGTAGTAGACATTAATATGCGCGCCGTTTTGGGGCGAGACGTGGATACGGTCTATGTCGAGATGAACCAATACGACGAGCTTGTCGGCGCCGTCACCTGGCGTGAACTGCACTCCGTGTTTTATGACACAGTCCTTTGTGAATCTCTCTCCAGTTGTCAACTCGTCACCTGTGGCTAGATGTTGCCTTCTTGCTAACTGATTTCTGTGCCCACATCTGAACTGGTTTCGTGCTGAACGCTTGGCGAGTGGACTCGCTCACTCGCCAGCTCGCTCGAGCCGGACAGGGAGACGAACCTGAAAGGTCGTCCCGCGGCCCCGCTCACTGTTGACGTCGATCGAACCACGGTGCGCTTCGACAACCCGATGCACGATTGAAAGACCGAGCCCTGTACCGACACCCACGCCCTTGGTTGTGAAGCCGGGGTCGAAGACCCGACCGAGATCTGCGGGGGCGATCCCGCGGCCCGTGTCACGAATCTGGATGGTCACAAACTCGTCTTGCTGTGACGCATTGACGAAGATGTCGCCGGGACCATCGATCGCCTGACTAGCGTTGACGAGAAGATTCATCAGCATCTGATTGATCTGGTTGGCATAGCACTCCAGCATCGGCGATGCCGTCTCGTCGAGATGAATTGTGATGCGACCCTTGGTCTCGTGCCGCAGCAAAAGTAGGGTCTCCTTGATTGCCGCGACTATGTCGATGGTGTCCACTTCGGCCTGGTCGAGCCGAGTAAAGCGTCGCAGTCCACTGACCACTCCCGCGATTCGCTCGATGGCCTGGCCAGTGACAGCCATCACTTTGTTCGCGTTCTCGATCAGTCCATCGTGTACGCCAGCAGTCTGAGAGCTCACTTCGAGTTTCTCGACAATCAGCTTGAGGGTTTGATGGTTGCTCTTGATCGCGCCAAGGGGCGTGTTGATTTCGTGTGCGACTCCGGCGACCAATCGTCCGAGGGCCGCCATCTTATCCCTGAGGACAAGCTCGTTCTGCGTGGTCTCGAGCTCTGCTACCGCCGCTTCGAGCTCGGCGGTGCGTTCTTCCACACGTCGCTCGAGCGTGGCGTTGAGCTTCGAGATTTCAGCCTCGGCCTCCTTCAGCTTCGTAACATCGAGGGCCGTACCCACCATGCGACTAGGGTTGCCCTCGGCGTCGCGAATCAGCTCACCATGAGCCTGAAGGATACGGATTTCGCCGTCAGGTCGAACCAGTCGGTGCAAGAAATCGAGTGACGCGCCACCATAGGCGGCTTCAACCAATCCGGCAACCCGCTCCCGGTCCTCCGGATGGACGCGTTCGATGAAAGCCTCGTACGACGCCTCGAAGTCATCCGGCGTAGTGCCGTAGATTCGATGAAGCTCCTCGGACCACGTAACCTTATTTTCGGCAATTTTCCACTCCCACGATCCGAGATGGGCCACGCGCTGTGCCTCAGTCAGCTTTCGCCGGCTGTCGCGGAGAGATTGTTCCCGCTCCGTTCGTTGGCTTATGTCCCGAAGGAAGGCGCTAAAGATATTCTGATCCCCGACGCGCAAGGATGCGACTCCGAGCTCGACATGGATTTCGTGGCCGTCGCGATGCAGTGCTTCGATCTCGATGTTGCGGCCGATAATGCGAGCTTCGCCAGTCTCGAGGAAGCGCCTTAAACCATCTCGGTGACGTTGCCGGTAGCGTTCCGGCATGATCAGTTCGGACAGATCCCGACCGATCGCGTCGTCCCTCGTCCAGCCAAAAGTGGTTTCGGCGTGGCCGTTCCAGCCGGTTACCGTCCCATCCTCTGACATCGTAATCGCGGCGTCGATTGCAGAGTCGAGTATCCAGCGTACTTGGTCTACGAAATCATCCATGAGAGGGCCCCTGTCCTTAGTGGCAGGTGAATCCTAATTCGATATTGCGTGCCGATGTTTGTCGACCCAGTACCCCCATACGATTACCAGCCATTGGGCCTGACATAACCATGCCAGTGCAGTGACGCTCTTTGGTGGAGGTCCAATCGCACGCTGAAGGAGAATCTCCTGTGGGTCAGTCACTTCGCCACCGTCGAGGAGTTGCGACTGACCCTGCTTGAGTTCAAACGACTCTACAACGAGCAGTGGTGCCTCCAGCGCCACGGCTACGACACTCCTGCTCAGGTACGACAGCGCTTACGACACCGCTGTCGTACCTGATCTCCACCAGCCGAGTGTCCAACAATCCTAGGGCTTTTCATCTATCAATGACCGATTTTGTCTTGACCCGCCATGCATCTCCTTACCACCAATGAACTTCTCTGGATCTTTTTCAAAGGTAGCCTTGTGTTTTGAGCTCATAAAGTAATATGTCTTACCTTTGTACTCTAAAGATGGGGCAATTATTTTTATGATCCACATGCGGCAAACTGGACATTTTATCATTTTTCTCACTTCCCTTTCACGAAGATTATTAGTAGCCTGGTTTAACGATTAGAATAACTCAGACCAGTTTTCAGTCATACCCAGGACTTAGGCCGGATATTGGTTTCTGAAATTATCTATATTGACTCACATCCTCGCCTAGCCACATTGTAGCCGGCAGTATGATCCCCATTTGCTGGTATCGTTTCTGAGTTTCTTCCATTTCCGACCTATTCATAAATTCTCGGGCTGTCTCTAAATCCTTGAATTTGTGGATTATAGTAACCTCACTGGCATCCACCTGTCGATGTATGCTGGCCTCTACCATGCCATATTCCTTCAAAGTTGATTGGGCGTCGACCGAGTCGATAGCACCTTTCCACGCGTCAAAGTCTTCTACGGCGAATTGAGCAAATAGAGTAAACATTTTTGTTTCCTTAAGTTTGAGGGAAATATGTTTTCTGACACGAAACCTGGTTTAACGATTAGAATAATTCAGGGCAGTTTAAAGTCATACCCAGGACTAGAGGCAGTTATAATGGACATCGTGTTCTCTCCTATCATTGAGTGAAGAATCCCTGTAGAGCGCTACTGCTTCTGAGAGAGAGTGGTCAGCCATTGTGTGCTCCTTTTTTGCGAAGCCTGCGAGCTGATCAATAGTGGTGATTCTAGCTTCTGCAGATTGCTATCGATGTGGTCGCCCGCATAGGTGTCTCGCGCCGGCATGAACTTGGCAACGATCAGCACACCAACGAAGGAGAGCCCGGCGCCAATCAGCACCGCCAGACCCAGCGCATCCGTGAATGCAGACTTGGCAGCGGTGGACAGGGCAAGCGCCTCCTCTTGCGGTAGGGTTGCCGCCAGTTGAACTGCCGCGCCGATTGAATCCAACACGAGCTGTTTTGCCTCGGCCGGCAGCATCGTCACAGCCTTCCCGAACTTTACCGAGTAGATCGCATACATCACCGAGCCCACCACGGCCACACTGAATGCGCTCGAGAGCATCTGAGCCACATCGTTCATGGCGGAGCCAACTCCCGCCTTCGCTGCCTCAACGGCTCCCATGACCGCTTCGGCTGCCGGAGCGAAAACCAAACCGACGCCGAGCGCGATCACGGCCACAATAGGCCCGATCACGAAGTAGGAAGTGTTTATCTCCCAAAGGAGTACAAGCGGCATCGTAGCCGTCATGATGACGAGTCCGACCGCCACGACTATGCTGGTACCGAAGCGGCGCGCCAACTCCTCACTGGCTATAGCGCCAAACATGAACCCCACCGCTATGGGTAGGAATCGAATGCCCGCAGCCAGCGGCGTGTGTCCCTGAACAAATTGGAGGTACTGCGTGAAGCCGAACATGAAGCCGACCATCGAGAAGAATGCCAGACTTATGGCGGCGGCTCCGGTCGAGAAACGCGGCAGCCGAAACAGCGCAAAGTCCAGCAGTGGGTGTTCGGCTTGCCGCTCTCGTAGCACAAAGCCCACGCTCAGGATGATTGCTGCAGCTATTGTTATTGCAAACTGTGAAGAGCCGGCCCCCCACTGGGGACCCTCGATAATGGCGAGGATTACTGCACAGACCGCTCCTGTCGACAGGAGTGCGCCCGGAATGTCGAGGGGCCTGCTTTCGGGGTCTCGGCTATCCGGAACGAGGAACAGGCTCGCCGCTATCGCGATCCCAGCGATGGGTACGTTTACGAGGAAAACAGATCCCCAGTAGAAGTATTGGAGCAGAAACCCACCAAGGATCGGTCCGAGCGCGACGCCTACTCCCGCCATCATCGACCAGATCGCGATCGCTTTAGGCAGCTCCTTTTGTTCAAACACGTTCACGATAATGGCAAGGGTTGCCGGCATCATCATCGCGCCGCCGATACCCATGATTGCGCGGGCTCCGATCAGTTGCGCCGGCGACTGTGCGAACGCTGCGCCCAGGGAAGAAAGGCCGAAAACCGCGAGCCCATAGCGTAGCATCCGTGCTCGTCCGAACCGGTCACCAATACCGCCCATCGTCAAGAGCAAGCCGCCGAACACCAGCACGTAAGAGTTGACCATCCATTGCAGCGACGAGGCCGATGCGCCCAAGCCTCGTTGCAGTGACGGGATAGCCACGTTGAGAATCGTTTCGTCGATGGTTGCCAGCAGCACTGTGACTGAGACGACTGCGAGCGTCCACCAGCGCATCCGGTAAATGCGGGCCTGTGCCTTTTCCTGATTGGTGATGCCGTCCATAATGGTCTCCTCATGAAAGTTGATCTCCCCTTATTGACTGACGATCAGTCATTATTAGGGGCAAAAAAAAACTACTCGGATCGCCGTTTCAGCGCATTGCAAAGCAGTAGGCAGACGCCCTGCTCAAGCGCCTCCGCTTCCTTTCCATCCTCAAAGACAAAGGCCTCGAGCACTGTATGTTGCAGCAGACCGGTCACCAGCCGTGCCGCTATCGCTGGATCCATGGCCTCCATCTCGCCCGCATTAACGGCACTCCTGAATAGCTCTATAACGGTCCTCAGGATTGAAGCATGCTCCGGTGACTCGCTGTGCAATTCAGGGTGTGTTTCATCGGCACCTATGAAGATCAGTCTCAGCAGGTCTGCGTTTTGTCGAGCAAGGCGGAAGGTTACAGCAACTATGGTTTCGAGCTGCGCCTCAAAGGACGTGGCCGATTCGACAGAGGCTGCTACCTCTTCGGCCATGGTCTCCATGAGGCCGTTAACCAGGGCTACGGCAGCGTCCCTCTTCGACGGGAAGTAGATGTAGAACGTCCCTTGAGCCACCCCCGCCTCACGCACGATTTCAGCGACACTCGCACTGTCGTATCCTTTGGCACGAAACACCTTTCGAGCCGCTTTGAGCAGCTGTGCCCTTCTTACGGCCTCGCTTGCGGTCCTTCTTGGCTTGGTCTCAGGCACCGAGTTCTCCTCTCGTAATCGTTCGCTCGTTCCTTAATATGACTGACGATCAGTCATATGTCAAGTAGAAAATCAAGGAAATCGTGTTCCCCAAGCCGGGGCGATTCACACCGAGATAGCGGAGACTGTGGCAAGCGAATTCAACATCTCCATGCCCTCGATAGAAAAAGTCGGGATGTACTACATCAGGCCCCGGCAGTCGCTCTACGTCTTAGAGTCTGATATGCCTTCTGACGATCTGCTGCTCCGCATTGGCAAACAGATAGCCGATAGTATCTCTCGCCTTGATGCTCGATTCGACCCGATGAAGCACATTTACATCGACTTCCTCTCATTCAACCGTCCGGTCGCAATGTGGGTAGTAGGAAAGGTCTTCCGTAATAGGGACGTGACGGAAAGCGCAGAAGCCTCTGAAAGGGCAGAACAGAGTGTCAATGATGTTGGAAAAGAGTAGCAGTGCCTCAAGAGTATGTAGAGCAGACGGCCCTGTCTGGAGACTCCACCGCGGCGCTTGGACACTTAGGAAACGCTACCGAATGAACATGGTCAAGGACTGTGCGAGACGGATCGGCGGTAATCATCCAAACATCCGATGCTCACCGAGCATCGTTGTCTTGCACCGTGGACCTGAGACCGAGAGATCGATCAGGTGGGCTGGATCTAAAGATTCTCCGTGGCAGCCGCTGAAAGTCCGCCAGCAGCGTCATTGGACACCGGATTGGTATTGAGAGCGGCGATCGCTTCGATGAGCTGTTGAGGGCGCGCCTTGGCGTATCGCAGGGCTACGCTGTATGAGCGATGCCCCATCAGCTCCATGATTCGGTCGAGAGGTACACCGCGATCTCTTAGGCGCGTTGCTGTCGTGTGCCTGAGCATATGAAGATGGACGTGACCGACGTTCGCCCGCACACCCGCACTGTGCAGTGATCTCTTGATATCCCCGAATTCGATGACCAGCTGCTGCGGTTCAGTGAGCTGCGGCTTCAACTGCATCAACAGCGATCGGACCCGGTCAGTCATCGGGATCACCCGGTAGTCCTTGTTCTTCGACTGTCGCACGGTCACGGTCACGGCCTCGAAGTCCACATCCCGCCAGGCCAATCGCTGCAGCTCGGAGCGCCTCATGCCCGTGTCCGCTGCCAGAATCACGACACTCCGGATGCGCTGTGGGCATTCAGCGATCAGAGCTTCCAGCTCACGGTCGTTCAGGGCGTTGGGCACCCGGTTCTGCTCCTTGAGCATCTTGATCCGTGAAGTTGGGTTCTGGGTGATGTAGTCCCAGTTGCAGGCGGTCTTGAACAGCGTTTTCAGCGTCGCCAGATAGCGATTGGTGGTGGATGTGGTGACCCCATCGAGATTGCGCCGGCGCGTCAGATACCGATCGATCTGGCGGGTGCTGATGGAATCCAGGGGCTCGTCGCCGAACTCACCATCCAACTTCCGCAGCATCCCGGACAGGCCCCGCCAGGTATTGGGGCTCCAACCGCCGAAATCAGTGCGGAACTCGCTGAGGAACTCGCCGAATGTCATGGCTGGTCACGATGGGGATGGAGGGTACTGGCCGGACACGAGTCGTGACCTCCTATCCGGCCAGAACGAAGAAACGGGCGCCATAACCGGTGGTCACGACACCCGCATTCAAGCAGATCCTGCTGCTACATAAAAACTAGAAACTCGCCGTTACCAGGTCAAGATAAGCACTCGTGTTTCGCACCCTCCCAGAGGAGGCGTTTTCAATGGGGTCATGGCGTGGCCTCTGATCGGAGGATGGTCACCACCTCCCTGACGTTGTCTGGGTCGAGGCCGAGCCAAGTGGCCAGAACTGCCGGATGAGGCGAGGGTATACATAGTTGAGGTGGTACGAAGAGGCGGCCAGTCGGAGTAAGCGGGCAGCATTCATTGACCGCTCGCTGCGGCGGCCACCGTCGTCTTCATCCAGTCGCTCACAAATGCGGAGAGGAGGGCGGACATCAGCACCGCAACCGCGCCAATCACCCCCATCTTGGTCGTCAGGCTCTCGGTCGCCCTGTCCAGCCTCCGGATGTCCGTCTCGTTGTCCTTGATCGATTCGGCCATCCCCTCAGTCCTGTCCAGGAGGATCCCGACGTTGCGGTCCAGTTGGCGCAGAATCTTGACGTCTTCTTCGGACAGCTCAGCCATCACCCAACCCTTTCCCACAGCGTTTCGATGAGTACCAGCGAGAAGACGACGAGGCCGGCCAACCACGGCCATGCGTCCGGCTTGGCTTTTAGCCTTCGCGCTCTGTCACGTCGACGCATCAGAACTGAAACACCGCTTTGACGGCCGCAACGGCTTCCTGGGCTTCGCGCTTGAGGCGTCTAGCGTCATCGTCCATCTCGCCGTACTTGTCGGCCAGCTGGTTCGTGAGAGCGACTACATCCGAAACTTCCTTGCGGGCCTTCTTGATGCGACCCAGCATGGCCACCGCGCCGAGCAATACACCACCAACGCCAGTTACAACTGCAAGTGCATCTTGAAACAGTTCCATCCCGTCTCCTTTCGAGAAACTTGCTATCCAGCCCGAGCCTCGGCTCGCGTCTTGCGCAGCGCCCGCTGGTCGGCGTCGGACGTATCCACCTCGACGGTGACAGTTTGCGCCGACAGCGGTAACGTCTCCCTGTTAGTAGGCGCTGCTCGAGCGCGACGAGAAACTTACCTGGGTAAGCGTGATGTATTTAATACAGCGATTGGCAGGATTTCGATCTGATTTTCTGCACGGGAAAGGGAACGCCGCTCACACATGTCTGCGTTGGGCAGTGGCACAGGAAGATTCTGATTTCGGCAGGATTGTCTCACGTTCCATTCCAAACTTTGAGGAAGACTGGCGGAAGCCTTTTGTGGCATGCGAGCGGCGACTTGAAGGTAGTCCAGCTCCAGCTACGTCACAGCAGAATACAGACGACCCTTGACACGTATACGACTTCTTATGCGGAAAAGCGGCGGGAGTCACTGCGACTTGCCCACGGGCTGGTGGACTCCTAATTGTACGCTAAGTATCCAAGGGGGAATGTGGCAGCACCGAGAGGAATGGAAATCAGCTTCCTCTCAGTATTCCGTTCCGTTCACAGTTGTTCATATATTCGCGACAATCTGACCAGGATTGGAACTACATCAAGGAGGAACGTCGCTGGCACACCCTCAATGATGAGAGCTCATGGCGACGAATCGATCTTCAAGACGGCGAAAAAGTTCACGGCATGTTCCACATCCGTTGAGACAGCGATGATTTTCACTAAACACAGCATCGGATCTGCTGGCATGACGATCACGAACGTCGGCTTCGGCGGTGCGCCCCTGGGTAATCTGTTTGCCACCATTCCCGATCACGTCGTGCGGGAATCACTGACCGGAGCCTACGAAGCCGGCATCCGGTACTTCGACACGGCCCCGCTGTACGGTTTTGGCCTCAGTGAGACTCGCTACGGTGATGTGCTGTCTGGCTATGACCGGGACGAGCTGGCGATCTCCTCCAAGGTCGGCTACACCCTCCGCCCACTCGGCCCGGGAGAAACTCCGCCGTTCGATCAGTTCGTCGACACGCCGCACATGACCATCGAATACGACTACTCCCGCGATGCCGTGCTGCGCTCCATCGAGGGCAGCCTGGATCGGTTGCAGACCGACAGGATCGACCTCATCTATATACACGATCCCGATGAAGGGATCAGCCTGCAACCCGAGTTCGATCCGTATGAGAACAGCCATTTCGCCGTGGTCATGGACAATACCTACCCGGCTCTGGACAAGCTGCGGAGTCAGGGAGTCATCAAGGCGATAGGCGTGGGGATGAACCAGTGGCAGATGCTGGCCGATTTTGCCGTCGCCGGCGACTTCGACTGCTTCCTGCTGGCGGGTCGCTACACGCTGCTCGAGCAGGAGTCGCTGCAACACCTGCTGCCGCTATGTGAGGAACGCGGCGTGCGCATCGTCGTCGGCGGACCCTACAATTCGGGAATACTGGCGTCGGGGCCCGTTGAAGGCGCCTACTACAACTACGCTCTGGCCCCTGCCGAGATTTTAGAGCGCACCCGGCGCATCGAAGCGGTCTGCCAGCGTCACACCGTACCGTTAGCCGCCGCCGCGCTCCAATTCCCACTTGCCCATCCCGTCGTAGCCGCCATCATCCCTGGCGCGCGATCCCCAGAAGAGCTCAGTGCCAATGTGCAGCTGTGCCAACAGGAGATCCCCGCTGGCCTGTGGAGCGATCTCAAGTCAGAAGAGTTGATCCATGCGGACGCGCCAGTCCCAAGTTAACATCGTTTGCCCGACAGGCTCGTGCGGCCCACACCCGGCCGGCCCTAACCGTGCCTGATTCGATCCTCGTCCTTTTCGCACACCCGGCCTACCAGCGCTCGCGGGCCAATCGTCGCATGGTGGATGCCATCGCCGATCTTGATTGTGTCGAACTGCGAGATCTGTACGAGGAGTATCCCGACTTCAACATCGACGTACCCGAAGAGCAGAAGCGCTTGGACGCCCATGACATCATCGTGTTCCAGCATCCGTTGTACTGGTACAGCTGTCCGGCGCTGTTGAAGGAGTGGCTGGACCTCGTCCTGGAGTTCGGTTACGCCTTCGGACCAGCAGGGGTAGCCCTGCACAGGAAAAAGCTGCTCTCCGTGGTGACAACAGGGGGCAGTAGCGAAGCCTACTCACGTGAGGGCGTCAATCGCTTTTCCATTCAGGAATTACTGGTGCCTTTTGCCCAGACCGCCCATTTCTGTGGCATGCAGTACCTGCCGCCCTTTGTCGTGCACGGCACGCTGGAGGACCATTCAGAGGACCACTTAGACGATATGGCGGCAGATTACCGGCGTGCGTTAGTCGCCCTACGCGATGGCACGCTCGATGCGGACGCCCTTTCGCAACAGGTCTTGTACTTGAACGACGCCCTCCCCTCAAACCCCAGTGCAAACTCTCATGAGCGGTGACGGATTTTTCTTTCAAGCCTTCGTCTACCTGACTGCGGCGGTAGTTTCAGTGCCCCTCGCGAAACGTGCCGGACTTGGATCCGTTCTCGGATACCTCGTTGCTGGCGCGCTGATAGGGCCTCACGTCCTGGGATTGGTCGGCGAAGAGGGCCAACATGTCATGCACTTCGCCGAGTTTGGCGTCGTGATGATGCTGTTCCTGGTTGGCCTGGAACTGCAGCCAGCGTTGCTGTGGCGTCTGCGTGCTCCCATCCTGGGCATGGGTGGCCTGCAGGTAGGGCTGACCGCCGCCGCCTTCGCCTTGATCGGTATGGCACTTGGGGCAGGCTGGAGAGTCGCACTCGCCGCCGGTATCATCCTTGCCCTCTCCTCCACCGCGATCGTACTGCAGAGCCTTGCGGAGAAGGGTCTCCTGAAGACCCTGGGAGGTCAGGGTGCGTTCTCAGTGTTGTTGTTTCAGGATCTCGCGGTGATACCGATGTTCGCGATCCTGCCGCTGTTGGCTATATCCAGTGGCGTCGGCACCTCACCTGCTGCTGCTCACGCACCAGCGCACACGACTGCGATTGCCTCCCTACCGGGTTGGCAACAAGGGCTGATAACGGTGGTACTCATTGCCGGCATCATCGTGGGTGGCAAGCTATTGACACGGCCTGTATTCCGCGCCATCGCCGCCACCCGGCTCCGCGAGGTGTTCACGGCTGCCGCACTTCTGCTCGTCATCGGCATTGCCCTGGCCATGGAGCAGGTCGGTCTCTCTCCCGCTTTGGGAACCTTTCTCGCAGGGGTCGTACTTGCCGACAGTGAATTCCGCCACGAGTTGGAATCTGACATCGAACCCTTCAAGGGTCTTCTACTGGGTCTGTTTTTCATATCGGTTGGCGCCAGCATCGACTTCGACCTGTTGGCCACACACACCCCGACCATTGGGCTTCTCATCGGCATTCTCGTCGTCGTCAAGTTCATCGTGCTAGTCGTTATCGCGCGTCTGTTTCGCATGCCGGGCTCGCAAGGCTTTCTGCTCTCGTTCGCCCTTGCTCAGGGAGGGGAATTCGCGTTCGTGCTTCTTTCCTTTGCGACTCAGCACCAGGTCTTCCCCGCGGATACTGCTAATCTCCTCATCGCCGTCGTCGCCCTCTCCATGGCCGTCACGCCACTGCTGATGATCGTCAACGACAAGCTGGTGCAACCGGCGTTCGCCAGGGGCAAGAAAAGCGAGAGAGAAGCCGATAGCATGGACGAGGACAATCCCGTCATCATCGCCGGCTTCGGCCGTTTCGGCAACGTGGTCGGTCGCCTCCTCAGAGCCAACGGGGTCGCGACGACGATTCTGGATCTGGATCCGGAGCAGATCGAGACGCTCAGGCGGTTTGGCGTCAAGGTGTTCTATGGTGATGCTGGGCGGCCGGATCTGATGCACGCTGCCGGCGCAGAAACAGCCCGCTTGTTGATTCTGGCGATTGATGAACCGGAGCATGCCACCCAGATCGCCGAGCAGATGCGCCGCCGTTACCCGAATCTGAAGATTCTCGCTCGGGCGGACAGCATGCAACACAGTTTTGAACTGATGGAGGTCGGCGTCGATGGCGTATTTCGTGAGACCTTCGACAGCGCTCTGAGCATGGGAGTGGATGCCCTCAAGGTGTTGGGATTCCGTTCCTACCAGGCTCAGCGGGCGGCCCGTATCTTCAAGAAGCATGAGCAACGTGCCATGACCGAGCGCGCCGACTTGCGTGGTGGAGAGGACGAGAAGGCATATGCCGAGCAGGTCAGAGAGCACATCTCCGAACTCGAAGCACTGATTCGCGAAGACGATCGTGATTTCAAAGCAGATACCGACCATGCATGGGAGCCAACCCCCGCACAGAGCCGGGATGGCTGATGCACGCTATACTGCTCTTGGCCTTCGCGTTCCTGCTGGCCGCTCCGGCTGGAGCTACCGACGATCTCGCTCACATGAGTCTGGAAGAACTCATGGATATCGAGGTCTCTCTCCAATCGCGGAAGCCGAGACCGATCTCGGAAAGTGCGGCGGCCGTCGCCGTCATCACCTCTGATGATCTGCGCCGCTCTGGCGTTCGCTCGATCCCCGAAGCCCTGCGGCTTGTCCCCGGCCTTCAAGTAGGTGTCGTCGACGCCAACAAGTGGAACGTCACCGCACGCGGATTTGCCGGCCTGTTCGCCAACAAGCTCCTCGTGCTCATCGACGGCCGCAGTGTGTACAATGGAAACGAGGGGAGGATCTCCGTTCACCTTAAACGTGTCGGTGACGACCGCCTCGAACTCACCGTCAGCGATGATGGGGCTGTATCCCTTCCGATCTTGACCTGAAGCAGCCCTCGACGCTCGGCCTGCAGCTCGTCAGTGCTTTGGTCGGACAACTCAAGGGAAGCATCGACCTTGATCGATCAGCTGGTACCAGGATTTCCATCGTCTTCGAAGACAGGCGGAATCCCGAAAGCTGACGGGGGCATCACCCACCGTAGGCATAAGCCTCGACGCCCTGCACACCCGGATCGATCTTGACGAGCGATCCGGCAAGAGGTTGTTCCGCCATGGCGGATGTATCCAGATTGATCGCCGCGGATGTGATGTAGAGCTCATCCAGGTTTTCACCGCCAAAAGCACACGATGTCACCTGCGACATAGGCAAACCGATATCCCGCAGCAGTACTCCAGAGTTCGGATCGTAACGCTTGACCCCCGCCCCCTGAAACAACGCAATCCACAGCATGCCTTCGGCGTCGATGGACATGCCGTCGAAGTGTCCCTCCCCCTCGTTTTCGATGACGACTCTCTCGTTGGTTATATCACCACTGTCGATTTCGTAGTCGTATGCCCGCACCGAATTGAGTGCGGTATCCACGTAATACATCGTCTTGTGGTCCGCGGTCCAGACGATTCCGTTCGAAATGGTGACCGGTTCAATCTTCTTCTTCACGCTTTGATCGATCTCTAGGCAATACAGCGCACCACGATTGGCCTCACCGTTGAATTCCATCGTGCCCGCCCAGAACCGACCCGCCGGGTCGCACTTGCCATCATTGAAACGATTCGCCGGGATCATGCGCTCTGGATCCGCTAACGGCGTGATCTTATCGGCGCTCAGGTCGATTGTGGCGAACCCATTATGCAGCGCCACAGCCACCCCACCTCGCCTCCGTGGCACCACGGTGCCTATGGATTGACAGGTGAGGACGGTGCGATTCTCACCGCTGGCGGGATCGTAGATGTAGAGCTCGTGACTCAAGATATCTACCCAGTAGAGGACCTTGCTCTGAGCATCCCATAGAGACCCCTCGCCGACGATGGCGGGTTTGTCGACGACGAGAACTGGTTCGACCTGCTCCTTGTTCATCGGGAAACTCCCTGGCAGATTGGATATGTTGGTTGATGGATCAAATCCGAACTCGCCCCGGCTTCTCCGCAGACGTAGGTTTGAACCCGGATCTTAACCACCGAACAGGAGGACCGAATTGCCCCTGCCCCCAGCAAACTACGATGAAGCCCTTGCTGGACCCGGTATCCTGCCCGACGTGCTCATGTTCCGGGACGGCAGTAGAGTGAGCAAGGCGGAGGATTGGATCAAGCGCCGCCGAGGACCTGTGGTCCGATCCGCGTTGGGAGTACCTCGGCGCCGTACACGCATCGCCTGTCTACGAATTATTGGGCACGGAGGGCCTTTCCCAAGACGTGGAGACGCCAGAGGTAGATCAGCCAGTCATCGGGCAGCCGCGCGCGAGCAGGATCGGCCACCATTTGCGTCCCGGTGGACACGATGTCACCGACTACGACTGGGAGCGCTTCCTTGATTTTGGTGACATTCACCTGGAACGATGAGACCAATCTTCGAATGCCCGGATTACCTGGCCGGCAAGAACATCCGTCGGCTCTGTGGCATCCACGACAAGATCGGCACACTGCTCGTACACCGGCTCGCGCTCAGTAAGTTTCTCGATCACCTCGCTAAGCCCACCTCCTGCGAGATTAGGCCTGGTTGTGGCACTGTTGGGATCCGCTCCCATGCGCCGCCACAACTCCTCCGCCGTTGTCTTCAAGTAGACGACGAAGGCGTCACGACAGGCATGCTCCCGGTTGGCCGGGGTTTGCAAGGTGCCGGCACCGAATGAGATGACACACTCCTGCTTCGAGCACATCTCGATCACGACTTCGGTTTCCACCGGCCGGAAGCCCTCCTCGCCCTCCCGTAGATAATAATCAGCCAGGTTGGTACCACCGATGCGTTCCTCGATGCCGCGATCGATATCCAGCAGCGGCCACTCCAAACGTCTGGCCAGTATGCCGCCCAGGGTGGACTTGCCCGAAGCGCGATAGCCGACGATGACGATTTTCCTCTTCAAGCCCCGCCAGCCTCAGATGACGCTTCGATGAAGCTGGTCGCCAGTTTGGGACCCAATCCTTCGGACTCGTGCTTGAAGAAAACGAAGGCTCGCTGCCAATCCTGGGCATGTGCCTTCGCCGACCACATGTTCATCTCAGCGGGCGTGTAGTCACTGCCTCGCAGGCGCATATACCCCCACGTCGACGTACTCACGAACTTGCGGTCCGTATCCTCGGCGACGTCACCATCTTCATGCGCGAAACACAAGGCGACGTCCCGGGCACGCAGACATTCGAAGACCTCATCGTCGAACCAGCTGTCGTGACGAAACTCCATGGCCACTCGCGTCCCCTCTGGCAGCAACCCTACAAATGTCGTCAGGCGCTCGATGTCTTTCTTTGAGGTAGGTGGCAGCTGAAACAGCAACGCGCCCATGCGCTCACCAAGGTGGGAGGAGACCGAGAGAAAGTACTCGACCTCCTCTTCGACGCCCTTGAGCCTCTTGAGATGGGTTATCCGTCTTGTCGCCTTGAGCACAAAGCGGAAGGCCGGGTGAACCTGCTCAGCCCACGATGCGACGACTTCAGGCTTGGGCACGCGATAGAAGGTGTTGTTGATCTCGACGCTGTTGAAGTGCCCACTGTAGAATCCGAGCATCTCCTTATCCGCGAAACGCTCGGGATAGAATGGACCCTTCCACTCCTTGTAGTTGTAGCCACTGGTGCCGACGAAAAGATCCACATCAACCTCGCAGGTTTTTAGGGTCTGACTGCCCTCAAAGCTCGAAAAGCCTATTCACACTCCCCAACGATCTCAACTCCGAAAAGTGATGCACCTCGCAACTGGCCTCGCCTGAGTCCGGAGTGATCTCTGTCGGTTTCTCCAGGACGAAATCGGCGAAATGGGGAGAATTGAACGCGACGAAAGCCAGTGACAGCGACTCGACCCGACGCTTCACTCGGTGGCTCAAGTCCGGAAAGACCAAGGGGCCGGTGTCGACCTGATAGTTGTCCCCTTCTCTTTCCGTGTTCATGGTTTTGACCGGAAACTCCATGATGGCTCGCAATCCAGTGTCAGGGTTGGCGATCTCGACCTGCGCGACGATCGGGGACATCCGGTAAGTGGCCTCCCGCACTTGCTCGTTCGTCACCAGCTCGCGTGCATGCCCTGCTTCGACCAGATGCTTGGTGACACCGCCAAACATCGCATAGTTAGGCACATAGGTCTTGTAGTTTTCATTTCGATACGCCTTGCGTCTGAAATAGATCCCGAGTTCAGAGCCGAATACGGGCAGGAAATCGTAGTTATCTTGCTGAAAAAGATCAGCAGCTACAAACGTGAACTCCGACTTGCAGGAGGCACCTTGCAGGTAGTCTTCTACAATCCCCTCTTGCTCGTCGATAAACCGCAACCGCGACTCGATCCAGAACCGGCACTCGTTGGAAGCAATGGTACCGATAGTAAACGAGCGACCGTAGTCAATCGGCGTCATCTCAATCTCCCCTGCAATCAGTGGATTCGATTTGTGCAACCGGCCTGAAAATGTGATATTCAGTTGACGTAATCGCAAATAAAACAGCGATAGCCTGATCAAAAACAATAGCGAGATCATCTACATGGGCGGCGACCTGACCTCCATGATCATCGACACCGCTTCGGCTCTGAATGCACAGCGCCTCCAGGCCACGCAATCCGTGGCCGTGCTGGACAAGGCACTGGAGGCGCAGCGCAGCATTGCCCTCTCGTTGATACAGTCCGTGGCCCCATCCCCTTCCGGCACCGGAGGCCAGATCGACCTGGTTGCCTGAGAGCAGCCACTCCTTCAGCAACTCTCCGCAAGCACCGCTGGACCCTTCTGACCGTTCCCTCGCGGGTCCAGATATGTTATTGTATCCCCGCGTGATCGCATCGACCTAGGCCCTGTCGTCTGCATACCCAGTGCGCTTCCAGACGGCGTCACCGCGGCATATCCAAACCTGCTGACTCAGATCATTTGATGGAACAGCGCCTTCAACAGAAGGACCTCTGGCTGATTGCCGTTTGCATCGGTATCACCGCCGTGAGCCTGCTGATTGGTACTCACTATTTCTATGCCGCTTTTCCCGAGGCAACCATAGATTTTCGCATCACCCGGGACGAAGCCCGCGACAAGGGGCAGTCCTTTCTGCGTCATCGAGGCTTCAACCTGGAGGGATACCGACACAGCGGCATCTTCGAATACGATAATCAGGCAAAGACCTTTCTTGAACGCGAACTGCGCCTCGAGGGGGCCACACAGGTCATCGGCAATCCGGTGCGCTTGTGGCGCTGGAGTAATCGCTGGGCGAAGGAACTGCAAAAGGAAGAGTTCCGCGTCGAGTACACGACGACGGGAGATCTGGTCGGATTCGCGCATCTCATCGACGAAGAAGAGAAGGGTGCGTTTCTAGAGCAAAACACGGCCCGGCAAGCGGCCGAGCAATTCCTCCAGCACTCGATGCAGCGAGACCTCGCCACGCTCGAATTCGTCGAGGCGGTCACGACACAACGCCCCGGCCGTGCCGATCACACCTTCACCTGGAAATTGAAGGCCTTCGAAATCGCGGAGGCGACCTACCGCTTTCGGGTCGGTGTGCAGGGCGATCTTGTCAGCAATTACGGCGAGTTCCTCAAGGTGCCCGAAGCCTGGCAGCGGGAATACCGGGAACTGCGTTCCGCCAACGACGCGACAGGATTGGTGGCCCACACACTGATGGCCTTCATCTGGATCGCCATGCTCGTCCTCATCGTCATGAACATCCGGCGAGACAACATCCGTTGGAAAACGGTTGGCGTTTTCGCGTCCGCGGCTTTTGTCCTGACGTTGCTGGCTCAGCTCAACATCTTGCCGTTGACGGAGTACGACTTCGACACTACCGAGACGTATGGCAGCTTCCTCACCGATAAGCTGCTGTGGGGAGTTCTCGTCGCCTTCATGTCCGCTCTGTACATAGCCGTGCTCACGGCGGGCGCGGAACCTGAGTACCGCCGTGGCTTCGCGCAACAGATCAGTCTCTCGGAGCAGTTCCTTGCGGATGGCATCCGCACCAAGCGTTTTCTGCTGGGCACCATCATCGGCCTGACGCTGACCGCCGTTTTCGTCGCCTATCAGGCGCTTTTCTATCTGGCTGCCGATAAGCTCGGAGCCTGGAGCCCGGCCGACATTCCCTACTCCGAAATGGTGAACACCCACATCCCATGGGTCGTCGTCCTGCTCATCGGGTTCATGCCGGCTGTATCCGAGGAGTTCACCTCGAGGGCCTTTGCCATCCCCTTTCTGCAGCGCTTCCTGAAAAGGCGCTGGCTGGCCGTTGTGATTCCGGCGCTGGTGTGGGGCTTCGCGCACGCCAACTATCCACAGCAACCATTCTACATCCGCGGCATCGAACTCGGCCTTGTCGGCATCGTGTTCGGGTACGTGGTATTGCGTTGGGGACTGCTGCCTGCCCTGGTCTGGCATTATACCATCGACGCGCTGCTGACAGCGATGGTGCTGTTGCGCTCGTCGAACAGTTACTTCGTGGTATCCGCGGCCATATCCGTCGGAATCATGTTGCTACCTCTGGTGGTCGCCATCGCGCTCTATGTGCGGCACCGATTCTTCGTGGACCCTACATCACTGCTCAACAGCGAGGATTCTCCCGCCATTGCTCCAAGCGGACAACCGGTGGATCGGGGCCTCAGTCCCGAAGCACTGCTGTCCGAGGCCGTACCCGAGGTCCGCTACCGACCCCTTAAAACCAAAAGGCTCATCATCATCGGCGGTGTAGCAGCAGCACTCCTGTCCGTCTTCCTTGTCGAATCGGAGGAGCCGTTACCGGACTTCGACATCAGCGTGAGTGCGAACCAGGCCGAGCAGATCGCACTCGACTATCTGGCCTCCAAAGCGTTCGACGCCGCGACGTATCAGACCGTCGTCTCTCAACATCAACAACTCGACGGTGACGCCAGCAGGTACCGCATGGAGCGGGCGGGAATGGCGGAGGTAAACCGGCTCTACAGCGAGGACTTGAGCCCTTGTTTGTGGCGGGTCCGATTCTTTGAGCCACTGCAGAAGGAAGAGTACCACGTGTTCGTCGACGTCCGGAACGGATCCGTCTACGCGATCACTCATCTGTTGGAAGAAGAAGAAGCCGGCGCCGATCTGAATGAGGACAGCGCCCGGGTCATCGCCGAACGCCACCTGCGGCAGTTCGGCCTGGATCCGGCCTCGTTTGAACTCAAGGAAGCCTCCTCGGAGAAGCTGTTGGCTCGGCGCGATCACAGCTTTGAATTCGAGGCCCGTTCCGGAGATCGCCGCAACCTCGACGAATCGCTCTTTCGCTGCGTCGTTGGCATTGCTGGAGATCAGCCGGTATCGCTGCGTCGCTATATAAAGCTGCCGGAAGAGTGGCTGCGCCAGCGTCGCGAAAGCAGCACCTTACGCACCGTACTCGGCTGGATAGGACCAACGCTGAGTATTGCCGTCATTCTGCATCTGCTCTGGCTCCTCATCAGGCAAATACGCCGTGGCAGCATTAGATGGAGAGATCCAGTCGCCATCAGTATCGTGGCAGCGGTAGTCGTTCTCACTGTTTTTCTCAACAACCTGACCACCTTTTACGCCGGCTATGACACGCAAGAACCAGAGGGAATGTACTTGCTCACGAGGTGCGTGCTCACATTTTTGGGCATGCTGTTTACCGGTATCGGCCTGGTCGGTGCCATCGGCATGATTACCGCCCTCTACCCCGACTGTCTCCAGCGAATCCGGCAGGAGCGTTGGCGCTACCTGCGGGATGCTGTCTGGATCGCTGGTATCGCCTGGCTCGCCGGACTGGCCGTGGATCGTGTGAAACTGCTCGTCGTCAACAGCTATCCTCAGCATTTCGGGTTTGGTGGGTTTCCGATTCCCGCTGGGTTGGACAGCCTGCTGCCTTCCTGGGCCGGGGTGAGTGGGGCGTTGTTACTGGCTTTCTTGTTTCCCTTCGGACTGGGCGTCATCATCTACTATGCACTGAGGGTGATCAAGCGCCCTTCCCTCATCGTGACCGCCGTACTGGTGCTGTCAGCATGTGGCGCGGGGGCTTCCGTTCAGACAGGCGGCGAATTCGCTGCCTCGTTGTCGATGTCCCTGCTGAGTAGTGGCTTCATGGCCCTCGTCATCATCTTCCTGCTGCGCGACAACATACTGGCCTATGCCTTCTTCGGATTGTTCAAGGGAAGCCTGGAAAGCGGCTACCAGATGCTGACTCAATCGGCGCTCGAATACCAGATCCATGGCTGGATCCTGGTGAGCGCTACCTTGGTCTTGACCCTCGGTTCCTGGGTCTGGGCCATGAAAAAATCCAGTGCCGGGGAATCTCACTAGCCTCCCGAGCGTCCATCTTACATGCGGATCTTCCTTTTTGTAGCGCTGCTATTCACCCTCCTGTACGGTCTGGACCTCATTCTGCTTGTAACCCTCCACCGCCCATGGTGGAAGCGGCATTGGGTACGCCGAATCGTGAAATGGGTCCCCGTCGCCGCGCTGATAGCTGGCGCCCTATGGAGCCTGGGACACAGCTACCAATTTGCTGGCATGACCACGCTGGGTGCCGGCAGCCTCGCAAGCATTTTGGTACTTCTGATGAGCTTGCTGATCGCTCTGGCCTTTACCAGCGTGGTACGCGGCGTGGAGTTGATCGCGGATGCGATCCATCGGGCAGTACGGTATCAGTCTGGTGTTGCCACCGATTCCAGAACGGTCGGGGCGAGGACCAGCCGGCGCCGCTTCCTTCACTCGACGTTGGCAACGGTGCCAATGTTGACTGGCGCCACAGCAGGGTATGGTCTGGTACGCTCCTCCACGCCTGCCCGCATCGTTCCTGTTGAGCTCGCCTATCCGGACCTCGCCGGACCCCTGGATGGATTCAGGATTCTCCATCTGAGCGACATTCATCTGGGCCCGTACTTGGACCGGCAAGACCTGGAGCGACTGGCGCAGCACACCTCCGAGCTTGAACCAGACCTGATTGTCGTCACCGGTGACATCTGTGACCACATGCCCTGGTACCTGGACGCCCTCACCATCATCGAACAGGTATCTCCGGCGGCGGGAGTTTTTGCGAGCCTCGGTAATCACGAACACTTCCGGGGACTCAATCAGGTGCTTCGGTGTTTCGAGCGGTCGCAGATTCAGCTGCTCGTCAACGACGGACTCACCGTTCTTACGCGGGCTGGAAAAACGAGCACGGAGGCGGACGTTGCCCCCCTGTTCATCAGTGGATGTGATGATCCGCAGTGGATGAGGGGGCCAGATTCATTGGCAAGGCTGGAGCGCTTTGTGGACGAGAGCCAGCAAAACACCCCGAGCAGTGGCTTCAGGTTGTTGCTGAGTCATCGCTCTCTGGCGTTCGACTTTGCAGCACCGCTGGGAATCGACCTGACGCTCTCAGGGCACACACACGGATTCCAGGTAGGGGCTGGTGGACGCAGCCTGTTCGAGACCTGGTACCCCGATCGCTACATATGGGGTCACTACGCGAAAGGGCACCGCCAGCTTTACACCTCGGCCGGAGTCGGCCACTGGTTCCCCTTCCGCCTTGGCTGTCCACCGGAGGCGCCTCTGATCACGCTCCACCGTTCACATAAGGGGACCGGTCCAGCACCAGCGTAAGGCAGAGTCCGCGGTGTTACTCCTTGTATTCCACGTCGACGACGCGGGCGTCGATTTCCTGTTGAAGCCGCTCGATCGTCTCGCACACATGCTGGACGATGCTCGCTACCGGCACATCAATCTTCTCTTTCGGATCACTCCTCAACGACACCTCTAAGTTACCCTGCTTCAGTGAGCGATCTCCCACCGTGATCCGCACAGGTACTCCGATCAGGTCGGCGTCCTTGAACTTGACTCCCGCGTTTTCGGAGCGATCGTCGTAGAGGACTTCGATGCCGAGGACCTTCAATTCCGCGTAGAGCTTCTTTGAGGCGTCAGTTGCCGGACCGTCACCCTTTGCCAATGAGACAATGTGGACGACGAACGGAGCCACCGAAATCGGCCAGATCAGCCCATCGCTATCGTGATGCTCTTCGGCGATGCAGGCCAACAGGCGCCCGACTCCGATACCGTAGGACCCCATGATGACCGGTTGGGCCTTCCCGTTCTGATCGAGAAACTGACAGCCCATGGTATCACTGTACTTGGTACCGAGCTGGAATATGTGTCCGGTTTCCACTCCGCGACTGGCACCAAGAGGGTCACCACACTCAGGACAGGCGTATCCGGCCGCGGCCGCCGCAATGTCGACGACGGTTTCGGCTTCGAAATCCCGGCCGTAGTTGACGTTTTTGATGTGGTACCCCGCCTCGTTGGCTCCCGCAACAAGATTGGGGGAGCTGGGGATGGAATCGTCCGCGATCACGACGACTTCCCGGAGACCGATCGGAGAAGCGTACCCGGCAACAGCTCCACTGGCGGAAATCTCCTCTTCGCGAGCCGGCCTCAGAGCGACGGCACCAGAGGCATTGGCCAGCTTGGTATCGCTGACATCCATATCCCCGCGAATCACGGCCAGGATCAGCTTGTCGACATCGGCTCCGTCGTCGTCCTTGAAAGTGCCGACGACGAACAGCGCCTTGGCGGTCTTTCGTTTCGGGATATCGAGGAGTTCGGCAAGCGACTCTATGGTGGGCGTGTCAGGAGTCGCAACCCGCTCCTGGTCTGCCGGCGTCTCTGCCTCCGCGGCCTCCTTGCGGAACGCAGCGATCTGGCCATTGGCTGAGTAGCCACAGCTGTCGCACAGCAGGATGGTATCCTCGCCGATGGGTGTCGGGTAGATGAACTCGTGCCCGAGGTTCCCCCCCATCATGCCGGCATCCGCCTTGACCGTGCGCATGGGCAGTCCGCATCGATGAAAAATGTTGTAGTAGGCCTGGTAGTGCGCCCGGTACTGGTTCTCCAGACCTGCGGCATCCGTATCGAGGGAATAACTGTCCTTCATCGTGAACTCACGTACCCTCAGCAATCCCGAGCGCGGTCGCGGATCATCACGCCACTTGGTCTGAATCTGGTAGATCAACTGCGGCAGTTGCCGGTATGATTTGATCTCCCGGCGCACGAGATCAGCGACGACCTCCTCATGCGTCATTGCCAGTACCATATCGCGATCGCCACGGTCCTGGAAGCGGCTCATCTCGGCATCGATCTGGTACCAGCGGCCGGTCTCCTTCCATATGTCTGCCGGATGCACGACCGGCATGGTGATCTCTTGCCCACCGATGTCATCGATCTCGGAGCGGATGAGCCCCTCGATCTTGGTCAGGGCTCGGCGGGCAAGCGGCAGGTAGCTGAAGATTCCACTCGCCAGTTGTCTGATGAATCCGGCCCGCAACAGTAAAATGTGGCTTTGCACCTCGGCATCAGCGGGTGCTTCCCTGAGCGTCTGGCTGAACAGCCCGCTCATCCTCATCGTCGTCGTCTCCCTTTGGTGTTTCTCTCTTTGATGGTGGGTTTTCAGGTAGAAAACCCAAGATACCGGGCGCTCAAAACAGGGTCAACTATCCTTGACGACGGCGCGTAACGCCCTGTACATGAGACCCAGGGATAACAACACCCAGGTCAGGGCGATCGGATAGGCGAGGATGGGCACTCCCCAGTTGCGAGCCAGTATTCCGGCATCCGTCATCTCGGGATACGACCACAGATCAGTACGGAAGTCGTGCAAGCTGTAAAGGCACAGCATGATACCGAGCCAGGTAGCTGCCGCCCTGGAGGCCCGTTGCGACTTGATCGCCATGCACAAGAGCAACAAGCCCCCGAAGATACCCAGATAGGAATCCATCTCTCCCAGAGGAGTGTACCACATCGTCATCCCCATCGTCGCGGTGCCAATGCCAGCTAGTACCAATCGTTGCAGTCGCGGAGACTTTCCAGTGTAAATGAGCAGGGAGCCAAGAACGGCTGAACCTACGTAACCGGCGGTGCTGATGATGGGAAACAGCCCACCCCTGGTCAGGGTATGACCAGACTCATCCCACTGCGTCTTCATCTCCAGCACCTCCCCACCGGTTGCTATCGCGGCCGCGGCGTGACAGACCTCGTGGACGACAACCATGAAAAGCCGAAAGGGATAGATAAAAGAGGTGTCCCAAAGAGCGACAGCGATAATCGTGCAGAGAAGGTGATAGCGAAAACGCCAGAGCAGGGAGGCGGTGTCCCTAATCTGCTTCACGAGCCGAGGTGCTTGCGAATTTTCTCTCGTACGCGATCCGGTTTGGCGGGCTTGGAGATGTAATCCTGTACTCCGTAGCGGCCGGCCACCCGGATCGCATCCTTGTTTCTCACCACGGTGAGCAAGACTACGGGTGTTTCACTGAGCTTCGGTACCTGGCGCAATTCCTGCAGCGTTTCGAGACCCTCTTTTTCCGGCATGATCCAGTCCAGGAAAATCAGATCAGGAGTGTTGTTTCGGCAGGCATCCAGCGCCTGATTGCCGTTCGACGCTTCGATGACACGATGACCTGATTTCTCCACGATGCGGGTTATGGTCACGCGCATCATATCGGAATCGTCGACGACAAGGACAGTCTTGCCCGTCTTCGTCGGAATCGGCGCCGCAGGCGAATCCTCTTCTGCGCCGAACAGACCATCTAGGCCACTTGTCATGACTCGAACTCCTCCTTGAGTTGTGCCGACAAATTGGAGATTTCTTCCTCCAGCTTTTCCAGAGCCATCCTGGCTTTCGACAAGTCGGCGCTCCTGCCGATGCGCTCGAGTAACTCGGCGTAGCGAGCAATCTCATGTGCGGCCAGGGTCGCCAGCATGCCCTTGAGGGTATGCGCGTGATCGCCCAGTGCCTTGCCGTCCTGATCGGCTATTGCCTGATCGGCCTGCTCCATGAGCACCGGTGCATCCCGGAAAAACAGCTCGAGCATACGCTGGACCAGTTCGACCTCATCCCCGGCCCGCTCCATGAGTTCGGCGCGATCGAAAAGGGTCGCCGTGCTCAGACCCAGTGCCGACAAATCCTTGAGTGTCTTGAACAAGCGCTGTTCGTCAACCGGTTTGGCAACGTATGCGTCCATGCCGGCACGCTCGCCCAGGTCCTTGATCTGATCGAGAGGTTTGTCTGAAACTAAAACGATAGGCATAGTCTTGCCGGCCGCTTCATTAGACGCATCTCGCAGCTGTCTTGCAACGGAAAACCCGTCGGATGCAGCAAGCTTGTCTTCTACGAGGGCGATATCGACATCGCCCTGCCGGGCCAGGGCCAACGACTCTTCCGAGTCATCCGTCGGCATGATGGTGCAGCCCCACTCTGCGAGCGCCTTGATGATCTCGCGGTGATCCCCTGCCGGACTGTGGACGAGCAGGACTTTCAGATTTAACGCTTCGGCTTGTTTCGGCGGCGACACGGCAACGACCCGTCCGAGGACGCTCCCGATACGGGCAGCCAGATCCTTCGGATTGAGCTCAGATTTCAGCAGGTAGCCGGCGATATTCAATGCCGCTGCCTTGCGCACAAAACTGTGTCCCCCCGATGACGTCAGGATAAAAACGGGAAGCTCAGCGAAACGGGAATCAGCGCGCAACTCTGCCAGTGTCTCGAATCCATCCTTCACTGGCATGTGAAGGTCGAGGATGATCACGTCCACAGCGTGCTGTTCCAGCAGATCGATGGCGGCTTGACCGTCCTCGGCCTCGTACGGCTCGCATCCCAGGCTCTTGAGGATTTCGACGACCGCGTGACGAACGACAGCCGAATCATCGACGACGAGGACTCTCTTCGCTGCCTGTGCCGGACTACTCATCCCTCTACCCGTTCGGTTGTCTTCGCCCAACGTGTCCGTTCAACTTCTTTCGCTCCGCCTCTGCATGGCCTGCTGATAGCTCTCCGCCACGCCAACCTGCGTGATCGCCACCGACATCCAGCAGATCTGCGACAGGATCGATTTATAGCATAGCCTATGATTGGGAGCGCCCCGGGGGTTGTTTCAACTCTTCGAGTTCGGGCTTGACCTCACTCTCGTAGCAGGAGGGACAGATGGTGTGGGTGAGGTCGGTATCCGTCTTTGAAGTCACATACTGCTCCACCGACACCCACGTCGATCGGTCATCCTGAATGTTCTTGCAGTACGCGCAGATCGGCAGCAGACTGGTGAGTCGATCGATCTCTACGCGCAGCCCGAGGATGCGCTCGGCCACCCTGAGTCGTGCTTCCAGTTCGTCCGGATCGAAAGGCTTCGTCATGAAATCATCGACGCCAGCCTCCATGCCTTCCAGGTACTCGGATTTCTCCTGCTTGATCGTCAGCATCAGGACATAGGTGTAAGGCCGTTGGCGCTGACGGCGAATGCGGCGACACAGTTCGATGCCGTCAACCTTGGGCATGAGCCAATCGGTCAGCACCACACGGAGATCGGCGTCTGCCGAAAAGGCCTCCCAGGCCTGTTCGCCGTCTTCGGCGACAACAGGGGTATGGCCGAACTTCTTGAGTGCTCCTTCGAGCACCACACGTTGTGCGGCTTCGTCCTCGACTACCAAAACTTTCATTCAGATATCCTCCAAACCCGTCTCTCGGTACCTCGGCGATGGGGACATCCGCTACTCCCATCGGATGAATTGTACATAAGAAAAGAGCCGATCACCGGAGTGTCCGCTCTCGTCCTTAGACCTCTGTGTCGCCTAATACGACTTCAAGGATCGAGACCCTCTGCTGCCCCGGCAGCGCCTCAGCCTTGAATCCTCGTCTCGATCTTGCCTAGAAGTCGATTGAAATCGACTGGCTTGGTGTCATAGTCATCACAACCAGCATCAATGGCCTTCTCTCGATCCCCTTCCATGGCATGTGCGGTCAGAGCGATCACGGGGATGTGTTTCGTGTTCTCCTCCGCCTTCAACACCGAAGTGGCCTCCCATCCATCCATCTTTGGCAAACTCATGTCCATCAACACCAGATCGGGCAGCTCCTCGCGTGCCTTTTCCACTCCCTCCGCACCGTCCACAGCTATTGATACCTCGAACCCTTTGCGTTCGAGCCGGCGAGACAACATATCCCGGTTCATTTCGTTGTCCTCTACCAGCAGTATTCTTGGCATTCCTTGATCTATTCCGATCTTTTCAGGTCTGGACGGAACGGCTGAAAACCCGACAGCCACACGTTGCCTGTTTGGGTGTAAAATTAAGCTCAGAGTCGAGAGGTGACAACCTGCCTATCCCAGATCAGCAGCCTTGCTGATTATGCACTCCCGCACCCTGGCCACGGCGGCATCGACCGACAGGGGATCGACACCTTCGCCGCTGCGAAGCCGAATCGACACGGTGGAGGTTTCCACTTCACGATCACCCAGGACAAACATGTACGGAACCTTCTGCGTCTGCGCCTGGCGGATGCGATAATTGAGCGTGTTGTCGACCATCGTGGTCGCGCGTACCTCGTTTGCGATGAGCGTGTCATACAAGGACTGAGCATACTCCTGATGGCTCTCACCAATTGGCAGCACCGCTACCTGCAGGGGCGCCAGCCACGCCGGAAACGCACCTGCGAAATGCTCGATCAGGACGCCGACAAAGCGCTCCATCGAACCGAAGGGGGCTCGGTGAATCATTACAGGGCGGTGTGCTTGCCCATCAGCGCCGGCGTATTCAAGTCCAAATCTTTCAGGTAAATTGTAGTCAACCTGGATGGTGCCGAGCTGCCACTCGCGACCAACCACGTCCTTGACGATGAAATCGATCTTCGGACCGTAAAAGGCAGCCTCTCCCGTCTCCTCAGCGTAGGCCACGCCCAATGTCGCCGCCGCCTGACGGCAGGCATCCTCGGCGCGATCCCACTTCTCCGGCTCGCCGACGTACTTGGTGCTGTCCTCGTCGCGCAGACCTACGCGCACGCGGTAGTCCTCCATCCCAAGCGTAGTAAAGATGATGCTGACGATCTTCAGACAACCGAGCAGTTCATCGTGTACCTGGTCTTCGGTGCAGAACAAGTGAGCGTCATCCTGCGTGAAGCCACGGACCCGGGTCATGCCGCCGATCTCGCCCGACTGTTCCCAACGGTAGACCGTGCCGAACTCAGACAGACGCACCGGCAGATCGCGATAACTACGCGGTTGCGACGAATAGATCTTGATGTGGTGCGGACAGTTCATCGGCTTGAGCAGATAACCGTCTATCTCGCCCGCCTTCATTGAATTCGAGAGATCAGAGCAGCTGCATCCCTCCTCGGCCAGCCCGTCGAGGAACTCGCTGTGGATCAACGGGGGATACTGACTCTCCTGGTAATAGGGGAAGTGTCCGCTCTTCCGGTACAGGTCGAGCTTGCCGATATGCGGTGTAAATACAGTTTGATAACCCTGGCGTCGAAGCTCCTGCGAGATAAACCTTTGCAGTTCGTCGCGTACGATCGCCCCATTTGGAGTCCACAATACGAGGCCCTGACCCACCTCCTCGTCTATGTGAAACAACTGAAGCTGGCGGCCCAGCAGTCGATGGTCACGCTTCCTGGCCTCCTCCAGCATCTTCACATGATGGTCCAGCGCCTCCCTGGTCGAAAAGGCAGTTCCATAAATTCGCTGCAGCATCGGCCTGCTTTCATCCCCACGCCAATAAGCCCCCGCTACCGAAAGCAGCTTGTAATGTTTGACTTGTCCGGTGCTCAGGATGTGTGGTCCGCGACACAGATCCGTGAAATCTCCGTCGCGGTACAACGACAGCGACTCCCCATCTGATTCGAGCTCATCAATGAGTTCGAGCTTGTAGGGATCCGACTCGAACAGGGAACGAGCCTCCTCGAGAGAGACCTCGAGGCGTTCGAATTTGTGATTCTGCTTTACAACCCGCTTCATCTCTTTTTCGATCGCCTTGAGATCGTCGGGGGCAAATGGCTCGTCGACATCGAAGTCGTAATAGAAACCGTCATCGATGGCGGGACCGATGGCCAGCTTGGCCTCGGGGAATAGCCGCCGGACTGCCTGTGCCATCACATGCGACAGACTATGCCTGTATATCCAGGCCGCTTCTGCGGTATCCAACGGGATCAACTCGACTTCGGCATCGGCATCCAGAGGTTGATGAAAATCGATGCGCTCGCCGCTCCCGCTCGCACCGATCCGGCTCGCACCGACATATCCGCGCAGTAGGGTCTTGTCCAAGGCAAGCAGTGCATCCTTGAGAGTGCCACCACCTTCTACCTCCCGGATATCTTGATCGGAAATCTGGATCTTCATTTTCTGCCTCTTCTTCTAAACGAAATCAGCCCACCGTCGATGGCTGCGGACTCCATCGACAGTGGGCTGATTTCTTGAATGTCTCTCTGTGCCCTACCTGACCACCGATGGTGCCGCAATTCGCTCCTGCCGCGTCGTGCGCGTCAAGGCGGTGGACGTAGTGGATGCCGAGTTCACGAACGCACAGCGCACGGCTGTCCGGCATTTCTGATCGCGTTCGTGAGACATCCGATGGCTCCCCTTGTGGCTACAATAGAATTTATGGGTCCAGCTGATATTGACGCTTAAAGATATCGCTCCGTCAGACAGAAAGTCAAGAAAGTGAGGAGCCCGTCTTTCAAGGGTCCTAGGACTCATGCAAGGCTGCTGCCCGCACGGCTTCGGCGACCAATGGCGCAACCCGCCGATCGAGGGGATCGGGCAGAATACGATCCACGGTCGGTTCGGAGACCGTGTCAGCGAGCGCGTTCACGGCTGCCATCTTCATCTGCGCAGTGATGGTAGCCGCACCAGCATCAAGGGCGCCGCGAAAAATCCCCGGGAAAGCCAGGACATTGTTGACCTGATTCGGAAAGTCGCTGCGGCCCGTCCCAACGACGGCGGCTCCCCCTTTTCTGGCCTCATCAGGCATGATCTCGGGCTCTGGATTGGCCATCGCCAGAATGATCGGATCCGGGTTCATCCGACTTACGTCATCAGCCTTCAGCAGGCCCGCCTTGCTGACCCCGATGAAGACGTCAGCCCCTTCGAGGGCCTCCTGTAAGGTGCCCGTACGACCGCCGATGTTGGTGAAGCTCGACAGCCCTTCCTTTTCTGGAGACAGACCTTCCCGGCCTTTGTGAATGGCCCCACATGAATCACAGACCACCACGTCCTTCACCGGAGCACTGACGGCGTCATCGCCTTCGGCACTGATCCCAAGCAGCAGCTTCGCGATCGCCGATCCCGCTGCCCCTGCGCCACTAACCACGACAACCATTTCCTCCAGAGGATGCCGCAGAACCCGTCCAGCATTGAGCAGCGCTGCCAGCAGCACGATGGCGGTGCCGTGTTGATCGTCGTGGAATACCGGTATCCCCAGATCCTGTAGCCGGCGCTCGATCTCGAAGCAACGCGGTGCCGAGATGTCCTCGAGATTGATACCGCCAAACACCGGAGCAATCTGCCGGACGGTGCTGACGATCTCATCAACATCCTTGGTATCGAGGCAAATCGGCCAGGCCTCCAGATTGGCGAACTCCTTGAACAGCAGGACCTTGCCTTCCATAACCGGAATGGCGGCCAGCGGACCGATGTCGCCGAGCCCGAGCACGGCCGAGCCATCAGTAACCACGGCCACGCTGTTGCCCTTTATCGTCAACCGCCGCGCTTTCGCGGGATCAGCTGCGATCAACTCGCAGGGGCGGGCTACTCCCGGTGTATAGGCGATCGACAGGTCATCCAGAGAGCCGATGGGGATCTTGCTGACCACAGCGATTTTGCCGTGCAGCTGCTCATGGATGATAGCCGAGCGTTCGTAGAAGTCAGTCACGATTACACTCTCCCGACAGGACTCAAAGCGGACAAACCAGACCGCCTTCGAGAAGCTTGTGATTGCCTGAGTAGTCAACCGGCACCTCGACAAGATGAACACCATCGGCATTGAGGCAGTGTTCGAGAGTGGACTCCAGATCCTCCGTCCGCTCTACCCTGTGACCGTGGGCACCATAGCTCTCAGCATAACGGACGAAATCGGGATTGCCATAGTCGAGGCCCCAGTTCTCGAAATTCATGCCCCGCTGCTTCCACTTGATCATGCCGTAGGCGTCGTCACGCAGAATCACGGTGACCAGGTTCATTCCAAGCCGCACGGCGGTCTCCAGCTCCTGCGAGTTCATCATGAACCCACCATCGCCGCAAATCGCCATCACCTGTTCTCCTGGGCAACATATGCGCGCCCCCATGGCGGAGGGCAACCCGGCGCCCATGGTCGCCAGCGCGTTGTCCAGCAGAATGGTGTTCGGGGCGTGTGCGTCATAGTTGAGCGCAAACCAGATCTTGTACACGCCGTTATCTAGGGCGATAATCCCAGTATCGGGCATCACCTTTCTGATAGATGCGACGAGCCTCTGAGGCAGCACTGGGAAGTGGTCATCATCGGCTCCCTGCCGCAGTTCCGTCTTCAGCCAATCCTTGACTCTGAGAAAGTAGTCGAAGTCCCAACTGTCCTGGCGTTCCAGCTTTTCCATAATCTGCCAGATGCTGTTGCCTATGTCGCCGATAACTTCCAGTTGGGGGAAATACACCGAGTCCACAGATGCAGAGGAAAAATTGACGTGGATGACCTTCAAACCGTCTGGTTGCATGAAGAAAGGCGGCTTTTCCACTACATCGTGTCCAACGTTGATGATCAAATCGGCGTGATCGATTGCCACATGCAGCATGTCGCTGTCTGACAGGGCGGCGTTGCCAAGGTACAGGGGATGGCGTTCGTCGACGACCCCCTTGCCCATCTGGGTTGAGAAAAAAGGAATGCCAATTCGCTCCAAAAACTCCGACAGAATACTGGATGTTCGCTTGCGGTTCGCGCCGGCGCCGACGAGCAACAACGGGCGCTGGGCACTCTCGATCATCTCCGCGGCCTTGAATATGGCCTTCTCCTCGGCGACCGGTCGCCGCACCCGATCCTTCGGGAACAGCGGTGTATCTACCTCCTCCGCCGCGACATCCTCGGGCAACTCGAGGTGCACGGCCCCGGGCCGCTCTTCCTCTGCCAGGCGGATGGCCTCGCGCACCTTGGACGGAATGTTTTGTCCACTGACGATCTGGTGAGTGTACTTGGACAGCGGCTGCATCATTTCTACCACGTCGATGATCTGGAACTGGCCCTGCTTGCTGGTCTTGATCGGCTTCTGACCCGTGATCATCAACAACGGCATGGCTCCAAGCTGCGCGTAGGCGGCCGCCGTAACAAAGTTCGTAGCACCCGGGCCCAGTGTCGACAAGCAAACCCCGGCTTTTCCGGTCAGCCTGCCGTAAGTAGCGGCCATGAAACCGGCAGCCTGTTCGTGGCGCGTTAGAATAAGCTTGATCTTGCTGGAATGCCGGAGTGACTCCAGCATGTCCAGATTCTCTTCACCGGGAATTCCGAAAATGTACTCGACACCCTCCGCTTCGAGAGCTTGTATGAACAGGTCTGATGCTTTCATAAATTTCGCTTGGGCGCGCTCCTGGTTAATCCCTACGCCTATTTAATCCCTACGCCAAACTTGAGCCCGAGGGCCATGATCTGCTCCCAGGTTTCGTCCTCGACAAATATTCCGGTCGCCTGCCGGTTCGCGATTTGACGTTGTTCGATCTCTCCCGGCAGAATGATTTCCTCGAATCCCTCCATCAGCGCCGACGATTTGACGAAGCGCGCCAACTCGGTGACGGTATGAGCAAACTCCTCTCGCGGAACGAACTGCTCGATGTCGAGGACGATCAGTAGAGCCGCGTTGCCGATCCGTGTACCCGGTTTGCGCGTGGTTCCGGCGCCACTGAGCGCTCCCGCCAACAGATCAACGATGATGCCGAGTCCGTATCCTTTGTGCCCGGATCTGCCGCCGAACGGCAGAATGCTGCCCCCTGGAGGCCCGTAGAAAGCATCCGGATCCGTCGTTGACTTACCGTCAGCATCGAGGATCCAACCTTCAGGAGTCTGCTCTCCCCTGTTCTTCACGACCCGCACCTTGCCCTCGGCGACCATACTGGTGGTCATGTCGAGGACCATCATCTGCGGGTTTCCATGCCCTGAATCCGCCTCTGGTCCCATCGGCACGGCGGAGGCAATTGGATTGGTCCCTATTCTGGGTCGACGCCCCCCCCATGGCGCCACGCCGACTCCAGCCCCGTGGGCGTTGCAGAACAGCAGGCCGATCATGCCCTGGCTGGCAACATCCTCGACATAACTGCCGAGACGGCCAAGATGGTTGGACCGGCGGATGGTTACGGCCGCCAACCCGACTGAACGCGCCTTCTCCATGGCGATGTGCGCGGCGCGCGCGGCGATCACCTGACCGAATCCCCAGTTGCCGTCGATGACCGCTGAGGCATCCGTTTCCGAGACAATCTCGAGCTCCGCGCCAGGCGCGATCTCGCCTCGTCCGATCGCACCCAGGTACTGTTGTACCCGAATCACTCCGTGGGAATCGTGGCCCATGAGATTGGCTTCGACCAGGCGCTCGGCGAGGCATTCCGCCTCTTCAGCCGTGGCGCCGGCAGCAGTGAAGAGCCGCCGGCAAATATCGTTGAGGCGATCTGCGTCGAGCAAAGGCATGGGCGTCGAAACTAACCAGGCTGGTTAGGGCGTCAACTGTCAACCCGCATGCTCGATATCGCCCATGTTGCCTGGTCGTCGTCGATCTCGACGGCCCGCACCCCATCCGCAAATTGACTTTGCAAGATAGCATAGCTGGCCTGCATTTCAGGCTCTGGATAAACCCATTCATGCAGATAGTTGACCGCGCGCACGCCTGCCTGCAGAAGTTCCTTGGTGCAGCCGAAACATGGTTGCATGGTACTGTAGAGAACGGCTCCTTCGGTGGCGATCCCGAATCGAGCAGCGGCGAGGATGGCATTCTGCTCAGCGTGGACGCAGATGCACAGATCGTAGAACGTGCCGGAGGCGTACTTGTCGCGGTTCATGCAACGTTCACATCCTCCGTCCGTGCAGTTGGTCATGTTGGCGGGTGTGCCATTATATCCGGTGGAGATGATACGGTCGTCGAGCACGAGGACTGCGCCGACTCTGTTGCCAACGCAATCAGCCCTGGAGCGCACGGCCATGGCGATTGCCATGTAATATTCTTCTCTATCGGGCCTCGAGCCGGGCTTGTTTGTTGTGTCAGTCATAAGCAAAGGCATCCCTGGCACCTCCGTCATAGTGCCTGTGGCAGGAGCAGATGGTGTTGGTTATTATCCGGTGCAGTTACATGGGGCAGCTCATCGGTGCCCTCCTATACACGCTGGCCTGACAAGGAGTTAACGCTACGAGCGGCAAAGAAAAATGGATCATGGCGGGCATTATCGCCATTGGGGGAGCGTACTTCTTCGGGTGGGACGTCCTCTATCTCATCGGGGTTGCCGCCGTCATTTACATGTTCTCTCGCTCCCGCGACTGACGCACGGGACTTCGGTACGATCGTGTCCCCGGACAAGAAAAAGGCACTGATCCAAACGATCAAGAAGATCCCGCTTTTCAGCGGGCTCTCTCCTTCCACGATCGCCAAGATCCTGGGCCAGTGTAGCTCCCGCGTTTACCAACAAGGGGACGTAGTCTGCGCTAACGACACTCCGGGCGACGAGATGTACATCCTGCTTTCTGGATCCCTTAGTGTCGTCACTGACGATGCCGTCCCGGTGGCCACCATCGAGCCCGTCCAAACCGTTGGCGAAATGTCCATGTTCACGAAACATGAACGCCGGGCAACGGTCAGGGCGGAGACCTCCAGCAATACCCTCGTGGTCACGAAGGCCCCTCTGGAGTCCATACTCAAGGCGGATGCTGATGGTCAGGTGCGCATGCTGCGCAACATCATCGAGGTCCTGGCTCGAAAGATTCTCGAGGACAACGTCCGCACGCGAGTGCACCTCACGGACAGCTTGCGGGCGGAGGCTCATATCAAAATTCTCAATGAACGCCTCGAAGTAGCCCTGGGACTGCTGGAGGAGAAAGGGGGCCTGGCGCGAGACAAGGCTGAGGCCGTCATCGAACGTGAGGTCGATCAGAAGGTGGTGCGAGTACTCGTCGTGGATGACGAACCCGTCGCCCGTCGCTTGATGGGCGAGATGCTACCCTATTTCGATATCACCGAGGCCAGTGGTGGCGAAGAGGCTCTTGAATTGCTCCAGAAATCGCCACCTGACATCGTCATCACTGACATCAAAATGCCGCAGATGGACGGGTTGACGTTGTTCGATCGGTTGCGCGAAAGCAGACCAGACCTTCCGATTCTGGCTATTTCCGGGTACGTAGCCGAAGCGGATCTGGAGGGCCGACAATTTGACGCGTATCTTCGTAAACCATTGAAAATTGACGAGTTCCGCCATACAGTTGATGCCTTGTTGGCGAAACTGCAGGAAGTGACTGCGAGCTGAGGTAAAGAATCCTACTTGACTGAGCCGCTTGAATTTAGATACTTAAGGATACCGACGGCGATGTAGGTGATTCAAATCCGAGGTAATGGTTGTTATGGTCAAGCCTGTCGACATGCAGGTCAGCTTTTCGAAAGCGGTCGAAGCAGGGCGTGCTCAGCAGATCATGCAGGCGAGTTCCCAACTCGGCCAGCAGCACCTGACGGCGGAACTCGACGAGCAGCGCACGCTGGCCCATAGTCGGGCCGGACAGACCGAGGAGCCTGATGGCCCCGAGAACCGCGTCGATGACCATCCCGACTCTGGCCGCCACGGCCGCAGGCCCCGCCGGCAGCGGGTAGAGGATGAAGCGGAGGCTGAAGAGCACTCGCTGTCACCGTCCGACTCGTCCTTCGACGTGGTTGCCTGAACCCGCGAGATCAGCCGCCTCCGGCGGCAGCCCCCCTGCCTGACACCCCAACAACTTCAAGCGCATCCAGCAAACTGCGCTCGACCAGATCGACCAGTTCGTCAATGTCCTCCCGCTGAGCGATCAGTGCCGGCACCAGCGCGAACCAGCAGGGGTCCACGCGCATGATCAACGAGTTCTGTAGAGCCGTCCGTTTCAGTGCTCTGCCCAGTTCCGGGAACGGCTCCATCCCCCTGTTCGTATCTCGCACCAACTCCACACCACGAATCAACCCCTTACCTCTCACTTCCCGCACCACCCCCAGACTCTTCAAACCCTCCAGCTTTGAGGCCAGGTAGTCTCCCAGTTCGCGGGCGTGCTCGTCGAGCTTGTTTTCGACGATCTCATCGATCACGGCGATGCCGACTGCACAACCCAGCGGGTGACCGGCGTAGGTGTGTCCATGCGCGAAGTTCTCACCGCGCTCGTAAAAGCACTCCCCCATGTCCTCACGCGCCATCATCGCCCCCAGCGGGATGGTGCCGCTAGACAACCCCTTGCTGCCGCAAATAATGTCAGGGGTGACGCCGAAAGTCTGGGCTGCGAACATCGATCCAGTGCGACCGAACCCGGTAATGATTTCATCGTAGATGAGCAGGACGTTGTGGCGGTCGCACGCATCCCGAATAATCTGAAAGTACTCCTCCGTCGGCGTGATCACGCCACCCGTATTCGACACCGGCTCAACGATGACCGCCGCCACGGTTTCCGGGTCTTCGGCGATCATGACATCTTCGAATTGCTGGGCGCTGAAGCGATTGCACTCATCCCAGTCATCGCCGAATCGATCACGATAGTGTGTCGGCGGAAAGACCTTGAGAAAACCGGCTGGCTCTGGTGCGAAAGGCGTCTTGCGCTCGCCGGTGCCGCTGGCCGCCATCGCCCCAGTGCTCGCCCCGTGATACGCCTGATAACGGCTGATGAACTTGTACTTGCTCGGGTGACCGGACTGTTTGAAGTACTGCCGCGAGAATTTCAGCGCCGCCTCCATCGACTCCGAGCCGCCGCTGAACGACTTCACGAAGTTCAGATTTTCAGGGGTCACGCTGGCCACCTTCTCGACAAAATCGAGGGTGACATCGGAAGTTCCGTGCATGGGAGGAGCAAAACTCAGCTTCTCCCACTGTCGCCGCATCGCTTCCTCTACTCGCGGGTGCTTGTGTCCGAGAAAGACCGAGTAGATGCCGCTGATACCGTCGAAGTAGCGCCGGCCCTCAACATCCCAGTAGTAGAGCCCTTCGGCTCGGGAAACGATGAGCGGGTTGCTCATGAATTCGGCCGTCGACTGATAGTCGAGGAATGTTTGCTTGAGCAGGCGCTTGTGCCGGTCGTTCATCTGCATGTCCATTTCTGTTCATTTGGTGTGAGGGCAGTAGTCGACTGCCGTGAGCGCGTAGGTGTGGACGACTCGAATCAACTCGTCGATGGGAACCTTCTCATCTAGTGTATGGGCTCCGGTGGCTGCCGGCCCATGAGTCAGACCCGCAATCCCCTTCATCGAATAGAATGAATTGCCGTCGTCGACGAAGGGCTTGCTGCCGAACCCGAGGGTGCCCCCATCAGTCACGGTACTGTAGCTATTCATGAAGGCATGTACCAGTGGGTCATCCTCATCGAGGCGGAAGGCTTCGCCCGACAACTGCGGCTTCACCTCGATGGTCGTGTTGGTCTGTGCGGAGACCTCAGCCATCAGATCACCCAATTCGCGCATCGCCGCTTCGCCATCACCTGGCGTTACCCAACGTCTGGTGCCGCTCAACCGGCATTCGGTCGGTGCCTGGTTGAAGATCTCTCCAGAAGTCAGCGTGCCGACGAATACTGAGTCGGTGCCGGCGTGTGGATGCTTCTTTTTCTCGAGTGCAAGCTGCAGCTGCTTGAGTCTGAGCACGACTTCAGCGCCAACGCCGATCACGTCAGGCGTACCCGGTGGCCGTAACACTTCGTGCACCTTCTCCCCTTCGCGCCTGATTGCGACCTCAAAGACTGCTTGCCCTCGCCCGGCAACTCCGATGCGGTCACACAGGTACTCGGGGATCAGGGCCGCGTCCCCGACGAATCCTTCGCGAATGATCCCCTCCAACTGATGCCCGTCGCCCCACGGTCTCTCGTGTAAATCATAGGCGGTAAGCAGGATCGATCCCTCCGCGAGCAGATCAGTCTCTCGCAAAACCCTCAGCGTCTCAACATTGATGGCGATTCCACCCTTCATGTCCGCCGAACCCGACCCGTAGAGATTCACGCCGTCCTCTCGCGGCGGCACGAACGGCAGGTGCACGGTATCCAGATGACCTGAAAGCTGCAGGGTGCGCCCCGGTTTACCACTGTCGAACCGCACGGCAACGGCAGGCGCGGTAGGCCAATCACCAATCGGCCGCTCTACCAGGAATCCGTCATCCTTTAGCATTTCTGCCAGACGGTCGGCGACCTCGCACCCGTTGCCCGTCGGACTCGGCACCTCAATGAGACCCATAGCGGTCTCAAGAATGCGCTGCCGGTCAATGGCAACGCGGATCTGCTCTGAGATCTCAGTGTTTACCATGGTATACCCTCTGTGTCGTTCATTGCACACGGACTCCGTGAGGCATAATGTAGTGATTATCAGCAACCAGTCCGTCACCCGAAGCAGCAGGAGGAACCCGTCACCATGGACTCCAACAACCAGACGTTTCTGTTGAAAGCTCGACTGCTCGCAGATGGATCGGGGGCAGCCCCAAAGAGCGGCCAATCCGTCCTCGTGGACGAAGGCCGGATCGCAGCAGTCGGAGCCACCGGGGAGATCGAGAAGCAGGTGGCGCTCGGAACTCCAATCATCGATCTCGACACCGCCTGCTTGACCCCCGGACTCATCGACGGTCACACCCATCTTGGTTTGCCAGGCGACGGCCGACCTTACCGTGAATACTTCCGAGATACCGATGAGATGATGGTCTGCATCGGTGCCGACAATATGCTCAAGCACCTGAAGTCCGGAGTTACGACCCTGCGCGAACACGGTGCCCGTAACCGAGTCGGCTTCACCCTCAAGGAAGGTCTGCGCCGTGGCTATCTGGCTGGGCCTCGCATGATGGTCAGCGGCCGCCCCATTACCTGCACGGGTGGCCACTTCCATATGTGTAACGAGGTGGCCGACGGCGAAGAAGGGATCCGCCGTTCGGTCCGCAAGCTGGTCAGCGAAGGGGCTGACTACATCAAGGTGATGGCCTCAGGGGGAGGCACGGAGGGCACCATCCCCTGGCGGGCCAGCTACTCCACTGAGGAGCTGCGCGCCCTGGTAAGCGAGTCCCATAACCTGCAGCGGACCACCGCCGCCCACTGCCGCGCTCGCGATTCGATGGAGCGGGCCATCGAAGCCGGCATCGACCTCATGGAACACTGCGAATTCCTGGTCGGCAACGGCGAGATGCGTTTTGACCCCAAACTCGCCGAGATGATGGCCGAATCCGGCATCTGGCTCAGCCCCACCTTGCAAGCCTGGACCAGCTACCCCACGATCGTGAAACTGCGCCAACTAAGAGACCAGGGGGCGTCTACGGAGCAGGAGGAGAACGCACTCAATCACCTGGAGGTACGAGCCGAATCGAGACTCGACGTCATGCGAAAAATGCTCGACTACTGCCTAAAGGAACGCATCGTCCCCGGCACCGACTCCGGCCCCGGCTCCCTGGCCTTCGGCCACATGGATTACGACCTGCAATTGCTTGTTCAGTCCGGCTTCACCCCCTCCGAAGCCCTGGTGTCAGCCACCAAACAATCCGCCGAAGCCCTAGGCCTGTCCGATCAAATCGGCACCATCGAACCCGGCAAAATAGCCGACCTGGTAGCCTTCGACGGCGACCCCACCACCGACGTCACCGCCTTCAGTCGTGTCGTGGCCGTGTTTCAGGGGGGCGCTCGGGTGGTGTAAGGGTTGGGGTTAGGTGTTCAGCGGATGTGGGGGTTTTTGGTTTCGTTGGGTCGTTTTTGGGGGTAGCTGTTTGGTTAGCAGTTGCCTTTCCCGCGCAGGTGCGTCGCGTGTGCCGCAGGGATTCGGCGCAGGGCGAGCCGCGGCGAGGGATCAGGCCCCAGGAAACCCACAGGGTTTCCTGGGGTTCGCGACACGAAGTCGCGAACCGAGAGTGGAGGCAGGATGCCGACTCTCTCGGCCCCCGAGCAAGCGGCGCCAGGAGCCCGTCAGGGCTCCTGCGCCCACAGCCGATCCCGAAGGCACAGCGCGACGCACCTAACGCCAAGCACGCGAATCCGGCACATCCACCCACACCGACCCCTGAGCCATAGACTGTTCGCTGATCAGCCCCGGCAGCGTCATATCCATCGCCTGATCGATACTAATGGGAGGCTCCCCACCCTCCCTGATCGCGCTGATAAAATCCTGCGCTACCCAGTAGTCACCACCTCCGTGACCAGCCTTAACGGCCTCTTCCGGGGGCCGCTTCCAGAAGTCGGGCAGAAACTCCTCTTCCAACGCCGATAGAGGCTCCCACTCGTGCTTTTCGTTGCGGCTGCTCAGCCAGATTTTGGGCTCACCTTTGTAACCGTCCGCACCCTCGTAACAGCCATCCGTTCCCTGCAGTGCATAGTGCACCATGTTGTGCGGCCGCTCTGATAGCATGTCTACCCTGATGTTGACCAACCCGCCGTTCGTCATCCGGCACATCATGGTGACGGAATCCTCCATCTGGTATTCCTCTTCACGTGGATCCCGGTAGTGATGACCAGTACCAACTGCGCACACTGAAGCCACGCGCTCAGGGGCAAACCATTGCAGAACCGGGCCCAGACTGTGGGTCGAATAGGTGCAGGCATTGACCCCGGTCTGCCAGCGGCGGCGCCAGCGAGTCACTTCGTTGAGCTTCTTGAGTTCGTGAATGTAGGCTCCCTCTCCCCAGTAGAGCTCGCCGAACAGTCCACACCTCGCGATCTCTCTGACCAGAACATTCGTCTTCATGTAGGTGAAATTCTCGGCCATCATGTACATGCCCTTGCTGCGCCTGGCCGTGCGCACCAGCTTTTCGCACTCCTCCAACGACACGCCGGCGGTGACCTCGCTCATCACATGCAGATCGCGCTCCAGCGCCATCATGGCTTGAGGGGCATGGAGGGGCATCGGGGTGCCCACCACGACGGCGTCAATGCATCCCGAGTCGAACATCTCCTCGGCATCCGAAAAGGTCCGCCCCACCCCGTTCTCCGCCGCCGAGGCTTTCAACTGTTCGGCCTGGATATCGCACAGAGCTGTGATCTGCGCCGCCGGATTGGCAAGCAGGTTGGTGACGAAGCTGCCGCCGCGACGTACCGACCCGATAACCCCAAAGCGGACCTTATCGTTATCCGTCATTCACATCGTCCTTTTTCCAAACAGTATGGAAGTGCTGGTTGAAGTGACAGTGGCGGAATCAGCTTTCTTGCGGAGCCCAAGTTGGCTTCCTATGTTGCCGGCCGCTACTTTGATTACCAGCCGCACCCCCCCACACTCGACAAGGCTGCACGCGCATGAAACCGAACGTCGTCGACGTAACTCGCAAGCTCGTAAACTACAGGTCTCCCAGTCTCGAGAGCAACGTTTCTGTAACGGAGTATTGCGCCGATCTGCTGCGCTCACTGGGGTTTACCGTTGAGGCCCTCGGCTACACCGACAAGAACGGGGTCGACAAGCTGTCCGTGGTCGGCAAACTCGGAGACGGAGCAGGTGGGTTGTCGCTGTTCAGTCACAACGATACCGTTCCGGCGGAGAAATCCGATGGTTGGATCGGTGACCCGTTCAAGGCCCGGGTCAGTGGCGACAAGCTCTATGCTCGGGGATCCGCCGACATGAAGGGGCCGCTGGCCGCCTCGATCTGCGCTGCCGCCCGCTTCCGTGCCAGGGACCTCAAATCACCCCTGTACATAATCGTAACAGCCGATGAAGAGGTGAATGGGCTCGGGGCCCTCGACGTGACGGAGAAATCGAAGTTGTTTGCCGAGGCTTCCAGCGGATACGGTCTCATTTGCGAACCCACGCGACTGCGCGTCGTCCACGCTCACAAGGGCTCCGTGCACATGCGCGTGACCTCACGCGGAAAATCGGCGCACACCAGCTCGCTCAAGGGTGTCAACGCCAACATGAAGATGATCCCCTTTCTGCAGCAGATGAAAAAGCTCAACGACCACGTACTCAGCGCCAAACGTTTCCGCAACGACGAATTCAAGCCCCCGCACTCGGAGCTGTCGCTGAGCATCAACGACCACCTGATGGCCATGAATGTCTATCCGGTCGAGAGTGAATGCCGATTGGGCTACCGCATCATGCCCGGTGTCGATGTCAACGGGCTGAAGGCACGCGTGCGCGCGTGCGCCCGGAAGCACGGTCTCAAGTTCGAGCTTGTGTCACAGCTCACACCGGTGTACACCGCCGCGGATTCCCAATTCGTCAGAACAGCCCTCAAGCTGTCGGGCACACGAACGCCCAGAACCGTCGCCTACGGGACGGATGGCGTTCGCTACGTGGCGAAAATGAAGCAATTGGTCGTGCTGGGCCCCGGCGATATCGCCCAGGCCCACACGGTCGACGAATGGATTGAACTCGATCAGCTGCGCAAAGCGGTCGATCTCTACAGCCGCTTCATCGACCACGTGTGCGTGAAACAGCTGCCCTGAACGACTATCCGGCAGCCACTTCCGAACGAGCCTTCACACAGTCTTTGGCGATCAATACCTCGGCAATCTGAATGGCGTTGAGCGCCGCCCCTTTGCGGAGTTGGTCACCGCTGAGGAACAGGTCGATCCCAGTACCATCAGGTCGAGAAATATCCTGCCTGATCCGTCCTACCAGGACGTCATCATGTCCGGAAGCCTCGAGCGGCATCGGGAAATGATTGGCCTCACGATCATCGACGATCTCAACCCCAGGAGCCTGTGCCAGGATCTTCTTGGCTTCGGACTCGGCCAGTGGTTTCTCGAATTCGAGGTTGATCGACTCCGAATGAGCCCGCATCACCGGCACCCTGACGCAGGTCGCCGTGATCTGAATGTCGTCGTCGTGGAACATCTTCCTCGTCTCCACCACCATCTTGGTCTCTTCCACGCAGTAACCGTCAAGCCCGATATCTGAATTGTGCGAAAACAGATTGAAGGCGACCTGATGGGGAATCTCCTTGGGCACAGCAGCATGACCGGCGAGCACCTCGCGTGTCTGAGATTCCAGCTCTTCCATCGCCCGGGCGCCGGCTCCGCTGATCGCCTGGTAGGTCGAAACCACGATTCGTTTCACACGACATTGCTGGTACAGGGGCCAGACCGCCACCACCATGACGATGGTCGAGCAATTCGGATTGGCTATGATGCCCTGGTGAACGAGTAAATCGTCAGCATTGACCTCAGGGACCACCAGAGGCACTTCAGGATCCATGCGGAAGGCGGAGGTGTTGTCGACGACGACGGCACCTGCCTCTACGGCGAATGGTGCGTACTGCTTGCTCACGGAACCGCCAGCCGAGGCCAGAACGATATCGATACCGTCAAACGAGTCTTCCTTGAGCTCCTGTACCGTCAACGTATCGCCCTGGAAAGGCACGCTCTTGCCCGCGGAACGAGCAGAGGCCAACAGGCGCAGTTCGTTCAGTGGAAAGTCGCGTTCATCCAACAGCTCCAGCAACACCTGACCTACCGCGCCGGTTGAACCCATCACCGCTACATTGAATTTGTCCGTCATCTCTCCTCACTCCTTGCCAATTCACTGCTTGTTCGCGATCCCCCGGAGGCACCGGCGACCAACAACTCCATAAGTTGATGTCCATGCTCCAGGGTCTTTACCGCGCCAGCGCAAGCCGCGGTCTCATTGTATGCCTGCATGTCGTCAGCCTCTATGCCCGCCCCCCACAGGACGAACGGAACCGGCTCGCGACTATGGGTTCGCAATGCGATCGGCGTGCGGTGATCGGGCGTGAGCAGGACCCGCACCGGTTCTCCTAGCTTCTCGAGCCCATCCAATATGCGGCCGACGACTAGTTCATCGAAATCCTCGAGGGCCTGTTTCTTGCCGGCGGCATCGGCGTTGTGGCCAGCCTCATCCGGAGCCTCCACATGCACATAGACGAAATCCATCTCGTCGATGGCTGCCAGGGCGTAGTCAGCCTTGCCGGCATAGTTGGTGTCCAGGTAGCCTGTTATCCCCGGCACCTCGATAACCTCCAGTCCGGCACAGCGACCGATGCCACGCACCAGATCGACCGCTGAGATGACTCCTCCGTGCAGATTGAACCTTTGATGCAGCGACTCCAATGTCAGTGCGGGACCTGAGCCCCACAGCCAGATCCCATTTGCCGGCGCCAGGCCCGAACTCACTCGCTTCGCGTTCACTTCGGCATCCCGCAACAGCGGCGTGGCCGCATCCATCAGCGCCAGGATCTCGTCCGCTCCCTCCCCTCGTGGAAGGTGCTCCGCCATCGACATGCCCATGATGTCATGCGGCGGATAGCTACTGAGATTATCGGGCCCGCCCTGGTACACCATCAAGTGCCGGTAACCGACGCCCGGATGAAACTCGATACCCTCTCCACCAAAGCTTCCGCCGATCAACCGGATCAGCTGTTCGGCTTCCTCGCTGGATATATGGCCAGCGCTGTAGTCGACGAGGGTATCTCCCTCTCGGGTGATCAGATTGCAGCGAAACGCAATATCCCCGTCACCCAGGTCGATACCCATGCTGGCTGCTTCCAACGGCGCGCGACCGGTGTAGTGAACCCTGGTGTCATATCCGAAAATCTCCAGATTGCCAACATCACTGCCGGCGGGCCGTTCCGGGGGGATGATCTGGACGAGCCCTCCCCTTCCTTCTCTGGCGATGCGATCCATATGAGGTGTGTGGGCAGCCTCCAAAGGCGTACGGCCGTCGAACTCATCGAGTGCATAGTCTGCCGCTCCGTCAGGGATGAGGGCGACGTATTTCAACTCGCCCCGCCTTCTCCAAGATCCTCCATGCGAATGAGTCGGACATTCTCGCGCACGAAGTCGAGCAGGTTCAACTCTCCAACGGCCTGTGCCATGGCCGCCTCCCGTGCCTCGTGCGTCACGATGATGAGAGGCACGGCACCGCCTTCTAGGTCACGCTCCTGCTGCATGACGGAGGCGATACTGATCTGCTGTTCGGCAAGGATTCGTGCTGTGTGCTCCAGAACCCCGGGACGGTCAGCCACAATCATCCGCATGTAGTAACGGATCTGTGTCGAGTTGATGTCAGCGAAACTCCTCGGCGTCTGGTCGTCCGATATCAAATCGCCCACAGAGGAACCAGAGCCGGACTTCTTGCGCTCGGCCAACGACACAAGATCCGCGACCACGGCACTCGCCGTGGGCATCTGTCCCGCCCCACGTCCGTAAAACACCTGGCGACCCACGGCACTGCCGACGACCTCCAGGGCATTGTACTCATCATGAATGTTCGCCAGCAACGACTCCGAAGGTACCATAGCCGGATGGACCCGCGCCTCCACGACCTCCTTGTTGCGCTTGGCGATGGCCAGGAGCTTGATCGTATATCCCAACTCCCGGGCGTATTCGATGTCCCGGCTCTCAATCCTCTCGATGCCCTCACAGTAGATTTCGTTGGCCGTGCCTCCGGTATTGAAGGCGATGCGACTGAGAATCGACAGCTTTTGCGCCGCATCCATGCCACTCACGTCCATGGTCGGATCCGGCTCGGCGTACCCCTTCGCCTGCGCATCCGCGAGGATGTCCCGGTACCCTCCTTCGCCCCTCGTCATCCGCGTGAGGATATAGTTCGTCGTGCCGTTGAGGATGCCATACAGCGACTCGATTTCATTCGCCACTAGACCCGATCGCAGCGAGCGAATCACGGGAATACCACCGGCCACACTCGCCTCGAACAGGATCTCCGCCTGCATACGGTCCGCCAGCCGGAACAGTTCCTCGCCGTGCTCTGCGATCACCGCCTTGTTCGCTGTGACGACGTCCTTGCCGTTTTGCAGTGCCGTCTTGATCCATTCGTAAGCTGGGGCCGCTCCCGTGACCTCGACAACGACATCCACCTCTTCGTGCGTCAATACGTCTGCGGCATCGCCGGTGAGGACACCCGGCGCCAGCTCAAGCTCCCTGGGTTTCGCGGGATCGCCCACGGCCACTTTGCACAGTCGGAAGTCTGCGTGCTCCCGACGGCCCATGGCCCCCGGATTCTCGCTCAGCAGGCGAACGACGCCTGTGCCGACGTTTCCCAGACCGATGAGACCTACGCTGATCGCTCGGGTCATTGCCTCATTCCTCCTCACGTACACACCACTCGAACAGGATCTGCCACTCGCGCCGCTGCAGAGCGATCAAGTCCTGCGACTGAGCACTGTGGCGCTTCTCGACTTCATCGATGAAGTCGTGAGGGTCATAGCCGTCGATCAGGTCGATGGCCGGATGCGCCCCAACCTTGTTGAACCAGTAATGGCTGTTCGAGAAATCACCCTCCCTGCGATGCATGATTCCGTGCCAGTATGAGCCGGTGGAATTCTCGATTCCCTGTGATACGGTATGACTTCGGTCCAGATCGTCGATGTAGAGCCACAGAGCGGATTCGAGCGTCGCCTTCCCCTCCAGCAACGGACTCTCCAACACAGACTCGACCGTACTGATCGCTTCATCGTCAGCGCCGCCACTCACGACCAGTCTTTCCATCGCGCAATCTAGCGGATGCAGCTGGAACAAGGGTTGCAGCAGGTGATTCCACGGATCGGTGAGATTCATGGTTGTCTGTCAGGATTGGGTGATCAGGCTCTGCATTCGGCTTTACGAATGACCCAAAGTTAAGAGCCAGCTTGGAACAGCGTCAACGAAATCAGCCTTGAATCGCGCCAGGCATTGCTCCTGGTTGGCAACAGATCTACACCCTGGATGAGTTTCTGGTCACCGGTAACGTTCGTACTGTGTCGAGGATTCCCTGTCAGGATTCGATGCAGCCATCGTCTGTTTTAACACTGCCAACCGAGTGATTAGCGTGGGGCGTCTGGCGTCTTTTTCCTCCATCAGTTCGAGCGCACGCTCGTAGGCTGTCACGGCTCGCTCCTCAGCAGATACCCCGAGGTATGCGGAGGCGAGGTTCAAATAAGCGTCTATGTTGCCCGGGTCCAACTCCAGCACACCCTTGATCTGCGTCACCGCCTCTTCGAACCGCTCCTGCTCGAGGTAGACGAATCCCAGATTGAAGTGCGTTTGTGCCAGGGTGCCATCGCGCACCAATGCCTCCTTATAGAGGCGTTCTGCCTCGGACCATACACCCTGGTTTTGATAGACCATTCCCAGGCGGTGGTACTGCTCCGCATTCTCCGGCGCCAACTCAACGGCTCGCGAGTACGCCGTGATGGCCGCTTCAGCATCCCCCTTCTGATCGTACGCCCATCCCAATAGCCCCCACACCTTGCCTGACCGTGGCGACAGCTCCGTAGCCCTCTCCAACGCGGCAATCGCTTCGCGCGCACGGCCTCCGTGCTTGAGATTGGCCAGGCCGATGTTGACGTAGGCGGACACGAACTCGGGGTCGAGACGCGCGGCTCGACGAAAACTTCCCAGCGCTTCCTGGATCTTGCCCTCAAACAACTGCACTTCGCCGAGCGCGCCGAGGACCCGCGGATCAGATCCTGTCTGACCGGCCGCGGTCTCGTAGTGCTGGCGGGCATCCGTCCAATCACCCCGCTTGCGCGCCGCTGAGCCCAGTCGCAAACGCACCGCTACTTCGCCGAGATTCGCCGTTCGGTAGGCCTGTGCTGCATGCTCCTCGCTCCCCATCTCCGCGTGCACATCACCCTTAAGGAGCAATAGCTCTTTATCGCGTGGCCACTTCGCCAACGCTACCGAGAGCACATCGAGCGCTTGTTGTCGATGGCGCCCTTCGAATCGAAGGCTCTTGGCCAGGCCTTCATAGGCGATTCTCTTTTCCGGGTCTCTGGTCAGGGCGGCGCGAAAGTGGACCGCAGCTGAGTCGGGCTGCAGCGCCGCCAGGAAGCTGCTGCCCAGGTTGTGATGAATTTCGGCGAAATCGGCGATCTCCAATGCCTGCCGGAATGATGCTTGAGCTTGCGTATGGCGACCCAACTCCTTCTGGGTGACACCGAGATTGATGTGTGCTTCCATCATGTCCGGCTCACCCTCCAGCGCACGGACAAAACTGGCGACGGCCAACTCTCGGTCTCCGCGTCTGAGGTACGCGGTGCCGATGTTGTAGTGAGCCCGTGGCAGCGCCGGGTTGATCATAAGTGCCTGACGGCTGACGTCGATGGACTCTTGCAGGCGGTGGCCCTGCGGGTCTTCCAGAAGCGCCTTCCCGAGATTGACGTACGGCCTCGCCATCTGCGGTCCTTTGCGCACAGCGTCTGCCCACAGACTCTCCTCGGTCTCCCAGACGTGGTTGCGTTGGATCGTAAGGATCGTGAGCACCGCCAGCATGCCGACGACGAAGGACGAGCTGCGCCTCGAATGCCGGAACACCTCTCCCACCATCAGCACAGCACCCACCATCGGCAGGTAAAGCCGGTGTTCGTTTACGAGCACATTCAGGGGCACGATGGCCGAGGGAATGATGGCGATCACGGCCCAACCGGTTCCGAACACCGCCGCCGGCCATCTCGCGCGGGTACGCCAGGCCAATAAGAGAACCGAGACCAGAACCAGCGCTCCGAGTCCCGCAGCCAGATTCCAGAACCCCGCTGCCGCGAAAAACTGGTGTTCCACACTGAGACGGGCAGGCATTGTGGCGATCATCGTGTAGAACGGGAGCGCCTTGAGCTGTGTCGCCCAATGCGCCACCAGATCGCGCACCGGCTCGAACATTGCCTTGCCGATCAATCCCCGCGACAATAGCATGTAAATCGCGTCGACGACGACGGTTGCAATGACGGTACCCCACGGATTGTGGGGTGGACGAGCCATGAGCAGGAATAAGACGATAACCAGCGGAAAACCGACCGCGATCGACTTGCTGAACAGGGCAAGGGAAAAAAGCACCAGCACCGTCAGTCGCCGCCAGCGAGCAGCCCCCGGATCCGTCAACTTGCAGAACTCGAGGAATGCTGACACGAAGAACAGGGTGCACAGCAGCGATGAACGGCTGCTTATATAGTTGACTGGTTCGCTCAGCACAGGGTGTACAGCGAATAAAGCCCCGCACAGCAAAGCCGTACGGCTGCACCGCAGCAGGCGAAGCGCCAGCAGGTACACCAGTCCTGAATTGACGATGTGGAGGAGGAGGTTGACGACGTGATAGGAAAAGATCTCGTAACCGCTGACTGCGTAGTTGACTGCGTAAGAAACCAGAAGCAGAGGCCGGTACATGGCCCCTTGCGGCATCACCGAGAATGCGGTTGGGTCGACGAAGAACCGGGGAATGTTTTCGAGCGAGCGAATGTGGGGATTGTCGACGATGGAGTGACTGTCGTCGAAGTGAAAACTGTTGCCGAAGGTGTTGTGATAGGTCAGCACCGCCAACAACCCGAGACTGAGCCAGGCGGCGGCCGGACCATGATGGCGGATAGGCTTCATGGCTCAAGCTCACGCCGGTTCCTCAACGAGACCAACAGGGACCTGATTTCCTCGCGTTGGCCAGCATGCATCCAGCTCACGGCCAGGATCACGAATGCAAATGACAACACCCCAATAGCCAGTTTGACCGCTGCTTGCTCCAGCATTTGACTCAGGATCAGGCTGACCGCAGCCGCACAGAGAGACAGAGCCGTGGTCCTCAGCAGTTGCGCCCAAGGCATCAGCTCCGACACAGGCCAGTGAAGATGCCTGGCGATCAACAGGACGAGAACCACCACCTGAGCATAGGTAGAGACCACGGTTGCGAATGCCGGCCCCAGGATCGCCCACTCGGTACCCCATTGGCTCATCAATAGGTGCACCAGAGCGATGCTGAGGATGATGTTGCACACCAGATCGCCAACCCCACCCCACAGTGCCCACGAGGCTTTCCCCATGCCAACGAGAATGGGGTTGTAAATCGCACTGCGTAGCGGCAATGCCAATAGGAACACGCGGAATACCCACTCCGCCCGCTGGTACTCCGGCTTCAGGAACACGGCAATAATCGGGCCGGCATGAGTAAAAAGCAGGAAAAAGAGGGGGATCGTGATCAGTGACAGACGACCGACCGCCTGTCTCCACAGAGTTCCGATCTGGTCCAGCTGACCTGCCGACGAGAGCCGGCTGATTTCGGGAATCAGCACAGTGACTACGGCCGCCAGCAACAAACTGACAGGCACCTCGAGGGCACCGACATCATAGATGGCAAACTGCCCAATCGAAAAGAAGATGACGATGACCACCCGATCGACTGCCCGTGAAAGGGCCCCGACCGTATCGTTCATGGCGATCGGAATGGAGTACCGCACCAGCTCCCGAATGGAGGATTCGCCCACGCTTTCTGGCGTCGGAACCCGAGCCGAGCCTGTGCCCACGATTCGGGCCACCATGACGTAGGCCAGGACCATGCGTGCAAGTCCCATCACGGACAAGCCGGTTGCCACTTGCACAGTGGTACCGCTCAGCAAAGCCCCACAAGATGCAACCGCAACCAACCCAGCAGCTCCTACCAGTGCCAGCACAGCTTGCTGGGCCGGACGACCTGCTGCTACCAGAGTCGACTCGGCAAATCCACCGGCGACCAGAGAGAAGAAGTAGGGCGCGAAAGGATACAACATGGGCGCCCAGTCACTGCTCCCACCCGCTGTTGCATCGACCAAATATCCGAGTGACTGCCGCATCGGCGTCACGTGCGGAGCCGCGATGTTCAGAAGCAGGACAAGCAAACCGCCCGAGGCGGCCAGGGCGAGGGCTGCTCTCACTACCAGAGATCGTTGACCCGTTGACCCCGCCCGTGGAAAGAAATACAACAACGACGTTGGAAGGCCGACCAGAAAGATCGGCACAAGTGTGTTGCCTAGAAACCAGACTGCCCTGAAGAGACCGAACTCCTCTCTCGGCCAGGCTCCAGCCAGGATCGGGATGATAGCGAGCAGACTGAAGACGTTGGCGGCGCGCCCACACGCGACGATGCCCACCCGGCGCGTGAGTCCTCCACGACCACCACGCCCGGTATTGCTCATGTCAGCTGCTTCGTGTGGCCAGAGCAAGCAGGAAAGCTGGCTTGCGGATAATTCGGTTGCAGAGCCAGTCACACGCAAACCAGGCCCAATGCGGCCAGTGCCGGGTCCAGTGAGGGAAGGCGATCAACTCCAGCAGCTTATTGGTAAGCAACGAAAGCTGCCGCACCCTGAAACCCTCCCCTTCTATCAGCGCACGTATTGAATCTGCTTCGAATCGGTGCAGATGGGCATTCGCCGGTGTCAGCTGATTGCAGTGTATGCAGAGGTGTTGAACGATGGTTTCGCTGTTGGGTACACTGACCAGCAAGCGCCCGCCGGGTTTCAGCAAACGCCAGGCCTCCCGCAAAACCGCTTGGATATCCTCCATGTGTTCGACGACCTCGGAAAGCAGGACGACCTCGAAACAACCCGAACGCAGGCCCATGTTGTAGGCGTCGCCGACCGCGAACGCCCTGACTTCACTGAGATACCGGTGCTGGGCCGCCAGGACTCCGGTCTGTGACACATCCGTGGCAGTGACGCTGGCACCCCGTGCCGCGCACATCGACGCCAACCATCCAGAACCGCAACCGATGTCGAGGACCCTGTCTTCAGGTCGCAGGCGCAGAATCCGCACGATCCGCTGTAGCCGTCGTCGCTCTGAGTTCCGGCGCACCGAAGACAGCTGCGACGGATCCTCAATGAACTCGGCGTCAGCGCGGTAATGACTCTTGTAATCGGCGACCGTCATTGTTGTATTAATGCGATCGTCATCGCTCAATCAAAGCGATCTCATCGACTGAGGACCGATATATATAGGTTGGACAGACAGTTGGATCACGAGGTGGCTGAGGGTGGGGTGCTGCTGCAGAACGTTGGGTCGGCTGGGAGCAGGCGGTACTAAAATCGTTGAAATGGCTCAGGCGGGTTCTTCGGTTGCAGCCGCCTCAAGAACGGTTTGACGCTCATCAAGGACCGCAGTGTTGTCCGGAGCCTTGATCTGATTCTCCAGATACGACACGATCCCTTTGAGGTGAGTCAACCTCGTCTGAGTCGCCTCTTCTTTGATCTTCAGGCTTTCGAACTCGTCTTCGGCGACGGCGAGCTCCGTTCGCAACTCGTCTATCTTAGGCTGAATCGCCTCGAATTTTACTTTGAGATCCTTCAGCCGGAGCGAAGTGACAAACTTGACGCCCAAGACGAGGAGAACGGCAACGATTGTCCAGATCATGACCAATACTCTGGTGAACCGACATTGTGCCAAGTGACGCTTTCAATGCCGCAATATAGAAAGGCATGTGTTATATGTCAATTGATTCTAAGCGGTTACGTCGGTTTTAGGACCTCGACAAGGTTACCCAAAACAGACTCATTTAATCGACTTAACGCCCTGTGACGTGGGCAGCTGTACGACATGCCGGTGCTGTATTGATGCCTTGATGGGTCGACGCCCTTTCATGCACGGTCCCACCGGACGTATTTACTCACAGCTGGCAAACATGGCTCGTTTCTTTCGTCATTCTTGCATTAAAACGCCGCGAAAAACGCCACCGACGCTGCCACTAAAATTCCTTAACTCTTTTAAAAACAATCAGTTCATATAATTTAGTATTACTTGGTATTAATAGTGGCATGCGCGTTGCTAAGTATGTGACAGCTCTGAGTGGTACCCGCCTAGGGCGCCCTTCTCAAGTCAGCTTCCCGCCAGGGAAGAGGATGCGGGAGGGCGTCCTTTTTTTATGCCTGCCCCGAGGTTCGACATTCTTCCTATATTATTGAACCCGATCAACCCACTCTTCAGCGTCGGCCACCCTCACCCTCACCATCATCTACCGGTTGGACGTGACAGCACACTTGGATTCATCAACAGAAAACGGCCGTCTCATTGACGGCTGGATCGACCAACCGGCACCACTGCTGTCCGCCCTGCACGCCTATCACGATCGCGACCAACTGATTTCCGATCAGGCCGTGCGCGAAGTTTCCGATGGGCTTGGCATACCACTGGCAGAGCTGTTCGGCACCGTCACCTTCTATCACCACTTCTCTCGCAACCAACCTGGGCAAACCGCACCAAGGGTGTGCGACGGACCCGTGTGCCGCCTGCACGGATCGGGTAGTCTGCTCAAGTCCCTCGAAGACAGCGGCGCCACCCCGATGCCCTGTGCCGGCCGTTGCGACGAGCCCATTCCCGTATTGCGGGGTCACCAGGTCCTTGTTGGTAAGACGGCATCAAACCTGTGCGCCACACCCTCCCCTCTGCCGTCTGCAAATCCCGCGGCCGGCGAGGAGTGTGTGTTTGCCCACGTGCGTGAACCCGGCCGGTCCAGCCTGAGCGGGTACATAGCCACGGGGGGGTATGAAGCCACCGAGCAGGCCGTGCGTGAGTCGGACCCTAACGGCGTCATCGAGACGATTACTGAGAGCGGGTTGGCGGGACGCGGCGGTGCCGGTTTTCCGACCGGGCAGAAGTGGAGAGCCGTGGCTGAGGCCGATGGCACGCCCAAGTCCATCGTCTGTAATGCCGACGAGGGCGAACCGGGATGCTTCAAGGACCGCGCCATCATGGATTACGATCCGCATGCCGTGATCGAGGGCATGTTGTTGGCCGCCTACGCGACGGGTGCCACTCGGGGGTTCATCTATCTGCGCTACGAGTACCCGGAGACTGCAGCAATCCTGGAGACCGCGATCGTGGAGGCCCGAAGCCAGAACCTGCTTGGCGAAGGTATCCTTGGTTCCGATTTCAATTTCGAGCTTTACCTGCGTCGTGGTGCCGGTGCCTACGTGTGTGGTGAAGAAGGCTCACTCCTCAACAGCCTGGAGGGGAAACACCCCTTCCCAAGGAACCGTCCCCCGTTCCCTGTCACTCATGGCTTCGAAAACCTGCCGACGGTGGTCAACAATGTGGAGACCCTGGTCTCCGCGCCACCGATCATCAAACATGGCGCCAACTGGTACAGAGGACTCGGCCTGGGCGACCATGCTGGCACGAAACTGATCTCCCTTTCCGGCGACATCATGCACCCGGGCAACTATGAGGTTCCCCTGGGCCTGCCGCTGCAGACGCTGCTGAATGAGTGGGCCGGTGGTCCAAGCGATGAAAACCACTCGATCCAAGCCGTGACCATGGCCGGTCTGTCCGGGGGATTCCTGGCTGGCGACGATCTCAACGTCACGCTGGACGAACCCAGTATCCGCGGCGCGGGATCCTTTCTCGGCGCTGGCGGCATCATGGTCTTTGACGACAGTCGAGACATGATCGAAGTCGCCCACGCCGCCATGGAGTTCTTCGCCGAGGAGTCGTGCGGCAAGTGCTTTCCTTGCCGCCTCGGCACACAACGGTTGACCGAGCGCTTGGCAGGAAACCGGGTTGGACCCAGTGACCTGGAGCTGTGGCGTCGTGAGGTAACGGACATGGGAGAAACCATGATGTCGACTTCCGCATGCGGTCTGGGGGTGGCAGCCCCCAACATCACGCAGAGTCTTCTCAAGTATTTTCCAGAGCGGGTCAAGGAGTACGTCAACGCCCGCGAGTGATCGAGGACAGACATGACAACGACAGACATCGAATCAACGGCAAACAGTAGCATCGACGTGGCGGCTGGTGGAAACGGCTCCCCGAGCTGGTTGGCGATGAGGATCGATGACGAGGAAGTCCGTTTTCTCGAAGGGGAAACCATATACGAGGCCGCTGAGAGGCGGCGGGATCAAGGCCCGGACATGGAGATCCCGACCCTGTGCTATGATCCCCGCCTGGAGCCGTTTGGCGCCTGCCGGCTCTGCGTTGTCGAGCTGGAAGGGGCCCGCAACCCGGTTGCCTCCTGTACGACCACGGCCACCGCCGGTATGGTCGTGCGCACGAAGACGGAACCCATAGAGCAATACCGCAAAACCCTGTTGGAGATGGTGGTCTCCGAAAACCGCGAGCTCGAGGTCGATCCGCTCAGCGGCTATGCCTCGCAGGAGCTGAAATCGCTGGTCGATCGCTATGATGCCAATGGCGGCCGCTTCCAGGGCGCGCAGTCCGGGGTAAGTAAGGTCGAAGACGACAACCCATTTTTCTTGCGCGACTACGATCAGTGCATCTCATGCTACCGTTGTGTGCGCGTGTGTGCAGAGCGCGAAGGCGACCACGCCATCAACATCATGAATCGCGGTTTTCATACCCAGATTACGACCGAATTCGAGGGCATTCTCAAGGACTCATCCTGCACCTTCTGTGGTCAGTGTGTGCAAACCTGCCCGACCGGAGCGCTGGCTGACAAGAAAGCGTTGCGCGGCGCTGACCTTCCTGGGGAGATCGAGAAAACCCGCAGTGTGTGCCCCTACTGCGGCGTTGGCTGCTCCGTCGACCTGCTGACCAAGGAAGACCGCCTCATCGGCATTCACCCGGCTATGGACGGTCCGGCCAACGAAGGGGCTCTGTGTGTCAAGGGCCAGTTCGCCTTCGACTTCGTCCAGCACTCCGACCGCCTGGCCACGCCTTTGGTTCGCGGCAACGACGGTGAGTTGCACGAGGCTACCTGGGACATGGCCCTCGACCGTGCGGCGGCAGGATTCGCCAATGCGCTCGAGCGCGACGGCCCTCACAGCATCTACGCAATCGCATCAGGCCGTGCCCCTTCTGAAGCGGCCTACACGATACAGAAACTCATTCGAGCGGGGTTGGGCACAAACCAGGTTGACAATTGCAGCCGTGCCTGACACGCTCCAACGGTTGCCGGTCTGGCAGCCACGATAGGCCGAGGCGCCATGTCGAATCCGCTCGTCGACATGGAGAAACCCAACACGATTTTTTGTATCGGCACCAACATGACGGAGTGTCACCCCGTCGCCGCTACCCGCATCAAAAAGGCGGTTGCCCGGGGTGCCAGGCTCATCGTCGCCGATCCGAGACACATCCCGCTCGCGGAGATGGCACACCTCTACCTGCCAATCAGGGTGGGCTCGGATGTCGCCCTGCTGTTGGCCATGGCTCATGTGATCGCCCGCGAAGGACTCGTCGACGACGACTTCATCGACAGCCGCACCACCAAATCGGTTGAATTTCTTGAGCATGTAAAGCGTTTTACTCCGGAGTGGGCCGCGACGATTACCGAGGTCCCTGCAGCTGACATTGAAAAGGCGGCCCTGTGGTATGGCGAGGTCGACAAGAGCGCCATCTACTACACCCTCGGCATCACCGAGCACATCTGCGGCGTCGACAACGTCCAATCCCTGTGCAACCTCGCGCTGATGACGGGCAACCTCGGCCGCGAGGGTACCGGCATAAATCCGATGCGCGGCCAGAACAACATTCAGGGCGCCGGCGACAGCGGTGCTATACCCAACAACTATCCCGGCTTTCAACCGGTTGATGACCCTGAGAACCAGAAGAAATTCCTGAAACTCTACGGTAAGGAGATCGACCTAGAGCGCGGTATCACCAAGGTCACCGCCCTCGACCGCTGCGGCGAGCAGATCAAAGCCATGCTCATCGATGGCGAAAACACGCTGGTTTCAGACCCCGATCGAAACCATTGTGAACATGCCTTGAAGAGCCTCGATCACCTCGTCGTCATCGATATCTTTCTCACCGAGACGGGTGAGTTGGCCGATGTCGTCCTTCCCGCTGCTTCCTGGGGTGAGACGGACGGAGTGCAGGTGAACACGGAGCGGCGGGTGCAACGGCTGCGCGCTGCGGTTCCGGCTCCGGGAGAGGCACAGCCAGACTGGTGGATCGTGTGCCAGATCGCTCAGCGACTTGGATTCCAAGGATTCGAATTCGAAAAGGCGAAGGATGTGTTCAACGAATTGTGCAGCGTATCTCCGGTCTATGCCGGCCTGGACTGGGATCTCATCGACGCCGGTGAATACCAGTGGCCGGTGCCGGAGAAGGGGCATCCGGGGACGCCAGTGCTGCACGAAGGCGAGTTCAAGAACGGGCGGGGCATTTTCAGCCTTGTCGAGTACCGGGATCCGGCTGAAACCATCAGCGACCGCTTCCCCGTGTGGTTGACGACAGGCCGGCGCCTGCAGTCCTATCACACCCGCACGCAGACGGGACGTTCGTCGGGCATTGATTATCTGCTGGCGGAGGAATCATTGGAGGTCCACCCCGACGACGTGGCCGCCTGGGGATTGCAGGACGGTGGTTGGTGCCTGCTTTCGAGCGCACGGGGTTCCGTCCACGTCAAGGTTGAGGCGACGACACAATCGCCTCGGGGCACCGTGTTCACGAGCTTCAGCTTCAACGAGGCGCCCATCAACATCCTCACCGGTGCGGGCTATGATCCGGTGACGCAGACGGCAGAACTCAAGGTCTGTCCGGTCAGCGTTGAAGCGTGCGCGGCTCCGCAGGCGTCAACGACGGCTGCTACCTAATACCCCGACACCGGCAAACAAAGACCGGATCCCCACACGCCATCCGGCATGACTCGGGGACCCGGTCTTGTTTCGCTGATAGTGCTGGTCGGTCGCTTATCCCTCAGCGACCGCGCCGCCACTTGCGTACCTGACGATCCCAGACGTTCTGGATCTCCACACGCGCCACACAGGCATCCTTCCATACATCGGGGAAGCACTCCAGGGCGTACCCTGAACCCTGTGGCCCCAACTCCACTACACCGTACAGCTCAGCGCCGCTCTTCGCGCCCTTCAACCACGACTCCAGCATGGGGGTGAGGAAATGGTCGCGCCACAGAGCGAAATCGCGGTCGATCTTACCTTTGCCGTTAGTCACCGGAGTCTGGCAGTGGCTACCAGTAAATGGGCGAAAGTGAATCAACTCCCCTGCCCGCAGCAGATCCGGACGGGCGTTCGTCTTCGGCTCCCAGTAGGTCGGGGCTCTCACCTGCTTGATGATGGCGGGGTGAGAGTGATCAAAGTTGATGCGCAACTTCTTGCGATAGCGCTTTTCGTATGCATCAGCCAGAGCAAAGGTCTTCTCGGGGGTTTCCGTGCATGTATCGCGATGGATCTCGATGGCGGGCTGCAGGCCAAGATCCTCTCCACCCTTCATCACCGCGCGGGCGACGGGAACCGAATCCTTTACTTCGGTGTCGTGATCGCACAATTGAATGTTTATGTGATGGACTCCCATCCCCTTGAACTTCTTCAGCTTCGGCAACGCCTCTCTCACCTTGGCGACGTCGACGCCACCCACGTGCACGATGCCATACTTCCTGCAGGCCTTGTTGGCCTCCGGATCCGCCCCGTGGCTGAAACCGGCGAAGCCCGCCTCCTTCACCTTGCGGATTTTCGTGTCCATCGACCATTGTTTATTGGGATGCGGTTGACCCTGCATCGTCCAGGCGGCCGCGCATAGATGCAGCTTGGGACTGATGACACGTTTCTTCTTTGCCATTGAACCCTCCTATTCAGTGGAGTGGAGTGTGTTGCTTGGAATATCCTGTGACTCGATGCGCTCGGATCCGGCGTACACATTACATCGCTCTCCTCGAAGGAATCCGACCAGAGTCATATTAGCCTCTCGGGCCACGTCCACCGCCAGGCTCGACGGCCCCGACACGGCCGCAACGATCGGAATGCCCGCGATAAGCGCTTTCTGCATAATCTCGAAACTGGCCCGACCGCTTACCATCAGAACGCATTCCGCCGGTGGCATCTTGTCTTCCCGGACAAGCTTGCCGATTACTTTGTCGACCGCATTATGCCGGCCCACATCTTCGCGCAGCGACAGCATTCGTCCCTGGGTGTCGAACAACCCTGCGGCATGGACGGACCCGGTCTGCGAAAACACATCTTGAGCCTCACGCAGCTTCTCGTCCAACCCGTAAAGCAGATCGGTCGGGATCGTGAAATGTGTGCTGATGGCCGGAGCCAGGCCCATAACATGATCGATACTGGCCTTGCCGCATATCCCGCAGCTCGAGGAGGCGTAGAAATTCCTCTTGAGACGCTCCGTGTCGAATTCGACACCGTCAGACAGGCGCGCTTCGATGACGTTCTCGAGGTTGGGCGGCTGAGCCTGCTCGCAATAGGAAATCGCACCGATATCTGACGGGGCCTGAACGATCCCCTCGGTCAGGAGGAAGCCGGCCACCAGATCGAAGTCGTCCTTCGGTGTGCGCATGACGACGGCGATCGCCTCCCCCTGGAGACGAATCTCCAGAGGCTCCTCCATGGTCAGCGTGTCATCCTCATGACGACCAGAAAACCCGTCCAGCCGTACGATCGGGCGTTTTGTGAATCGCATGCTCTCCTGCCCCCTCACATCGGCCCGATACGCTCGACGCCTTGATCCATGGCCAGCATCGAAGCATCGAAGGAACGCTGCATCAACTTCAACTTTAAGGGCTGGGCCTCTACCTCATCCCACATGTTCTCGAACTCCTCTGGATCTTCCTCCAGATCGTAGAGCTCACCGAGGTCGTGACCATGATAGACGACTAGCTTGTAGCGTCGATCGCGATACATCGTGGCGTGCGTGCCATCGGGCGCGTGAAGCGCATCGTAGAACTCACAGCGCACGAATTCGCGTTCTTCCGTTTGATCGGGTGAAGGACAGCCATCGAGCGTGGACAGGAGCGAGCGACCTTGCATATGGCCTGGTACATCCACCCCCGCCATGTCGAGGAGGGTCGGTGCAATATCGAGGAGCTCCACCAATAAATCACTTCGCACGCCTCGACGAAAGCGCCTCGGAAACGAAAAAATCAGCGGCACCCGCACCAGGCCCTCATAGAAACGGCAACCCTTTTGAATGAGGCCGTGGTCACCAAGGGTCTCTCCATGGTCGCTGGTGTACAGGACTAACGTATTATCCAGCTGATCACTGTCCTCCAGGGCGGTGAGCATGTCGCCGACACGATCATCGATGAGCTTGATCATGGCATAATAGGCGGCCTGCAGACTGCGCGCGTCGGTGCCTCCGAGCGTTGGCTCGTTCGCCGACCCACCCAGGGGGCCCTGGGTTACGATCGGACTGGTGATGTCGAGTCGATCAGGGTGACGGCCTTTTGATTGAAAATCGATATTCTCCAGTCTGTGCTGCTGCTCCAAGTCGGAGTCTCGAAAAAGGGCCCCCGGCATGTCATTCGGGTCAAAGAGCTTGCGGTATTGCCCGGGTGGATTGAATGGCGGATGTGGGTCGTAGATGTTGACACTGGCAAGCCATGGAGACGACGTATGCTGGCAGCACATGAACTCGATCGCCTTCTCGGCGCACCAGGTGGTTTGGTGATACTCTGCCGGAACGCCATCGACATCAGCGTTGAAGGCGTTCAGATCGCCACCACGTGCCTTGATCCAGTCCGCATAGTCATGACCCTGGTCCCAATCGTCGCGAGGCGCATGGCTGTACTGCCAGTAGGAATAACCATCGTCTACCCGCGGCTCGATTCGCCCGAAAGCGCTGGCCAGATGCAACTTGCCAATTAATCCGCATTGATACCCTGCGTCCGCCAACATGCGGGTGACTAACTTGGGAGCGCCCGCCGGAAAATGAGCGTTGCCGTTGCCATTCACGTGCACGGTGCTGGGGTATTGGCCCGTCAGAAAACTGGCTCGGCTCGGAGTGCAGATCGGGCTCTGGCAATACGCATGCGTGAACGCTACTCCGTCATTGACCAGACCATCGATATTCGGTGTCGATACATATCGATTGCCGAGGGCGCCGATGGTGTCATAACGCTGTTGGTCGGTACATATCCAGAGTATGTTCGGTCGTTCGTCAGTCACGCTCGATTACTCGTAGTGAGCCCTCGCTATCGGGGACGGACGCGCGGAGGGCGCCCCTTACGTATCACGGCAATGTACGAACCGTGGACTACGCCGTGAAGGATTGCGCGACCCATTTCAGGGCAGCCTCTCTCGAATGCAAGCGACCTTCCAGCTGCTCTTCCTCTACGCGAGACAGGATGTGAGCAAACTGCGGCCCCGGCTTGAGGCCAAGTTCCAGCAGATCATCCCCGGTTACCAGACGCGGAGGATGCAACTGCTCGGGTTCGACCTCATCCAGTTGCTGCTGACAGAATTCGTGAACATCGAGCTTGCCGTGAGAGGCCAGGCAATCAATTCGGTGCAGCTCCAGCAAGTCCATAAAAAACGGCTCTCGCAGGAACCGCTTGAGCTTGCTGAGGCGCATGCGTGGTGCATGCCCGATCCTCATGTGTTGGGCGGTAAGCGTGCGGATCCGGCTTGTGTCGGCGGTCGAAAAGCGCAGGCGATGGCAGATCTCCTCAGCCATCCGTGCCCCAACCGCGTCATGCCCGTCAAAACGAATGCGATCCGCGACGACATAGGTGACAGGCTTGCCGATGTCGTGCAGGAGGATACTCCAGGCGAGGGCGGGTGATGGGTCCTTGAGTAGCTCGACCATCAGGCGAACGTGTGTCCACACGTCCCCTTCGGGATGAAACTCGGATGGCTGCGGCACACCTTCCATGGCAGCCACCTCCGGAAGCACGGCAGCCATCAACCCGGTCTCCATCATCCATTGCAGACCTCGTCCGGCACCCGGTGTCGTCAACATGCGCGTCAGTTCATCTCTGACACGCTCGGCGCTGATGCTATTCAAGTTCCCAGCGTTGTTGGCAATCGCCGTCAACGTTTCTTGTTCAATCTCAAAATTCAAACCAGCAGCGAGACGAATCGCCCTGATCATCCTCAGATAGTCCTCATCGAATCGCTCTTTAGGCTCGCCGATGGCACCCACTCGGCGTCGCCGTAGATCCTCTTCGCCGCCGACGTGATCGATTAAACGGCCCTCGAGAGGATCCAGAAACATGCCATTGATGGTGAAATCCCGGCGCCTGGCATCTTCCTCAACGACATCAGTAAATGCCACCGCGGTTGGGTGTCTGCCGTCGGCGTAGCCAAGATCGGTGCGAAACCGTGCTACCTCGTACTGGGAGCCATCCCCGGCGACCACTGTGATGATCCCGAAATTGATTCCGAGTGCGATCGTGTGTTCGAACAGCCGCTGAACCTCTTCCGGTGGGGCATCGGTCGCGATATCGAAATCTTTCGGCTCCAGACCCAGAGCAAGGTCCCGCACGCAACCACCTGCCAGCAGTGACCGAAATCCCGCCGCGCGCAAGGACTTCACGATGTGGAGTGCAGAAGCTGGTATTTCTACGGCCTCCCAGTTCACCTTGGCATTCACCCTCCGCTTTGCAACTCCGGACGTTGGCTTGATCGAGACCCAGCAGTAACGGACACCGGTCGTATTCAGGGATGAGAAAAATCGAGCTTCCTGTGAGGACTATTGCGTCGAGTCTGGTCTGGGTAGAGGCCTGAGATGCATGTTGCCGCAGAAAAGAATCTGCCTGCCATCGTCCCGGACCTGTTCGATCATTTGCCTGGCCTGACGCATGAGACTCGAGATCCAATGCCTCGAGCGCGTAACTCAAGTCAGAGATGTAATCGGCAATGTGGTCCGTCAGATATTGATAGCCTCTCCGAGAGCCTCACCTGCTGCTTCCATAACTGCTTCCGAGAGCGTCGGATGCGCATGGACGGTCTGCAGCAACTCATCGTGAGTGGCCTCGAGCGTGCGTGCCAATCCGAGTTCGGCAATCATCTCGGTCGCTTCAGAGCCGACGATGGATGCCCCCAGCAACTCGCCGTACTGCGACTCGAACACCAGTTTGACCAGGCCTTCCGTCTCACCGATGGCTCTGGCCTTGCCACTGGCCGCGAACGGAAAACGTCCGACGCGTACGTCGTGCCCCGCCGCGATCGCGTCTTTCTCCGTAAGTCCAACGCTCGCTACTTGTGGCTGGCAATAGACGCATCCGGGTATCGAATCACGTGCCAGCTCAGGTCGCTCCTTGCCCGCCATGAACTCGACGGCGGCGAGGGCTTCCGCCGATGCCACGTGGGCAAGCTGGGGAGGGCCGACGACATCCCCGATGGCGAAGATTCCCTTGATGTTCGTTTCCATGCGACCGTTGACGACGATAGCTCCGCGTTCGGTCTGCACACCAGCGATCTCGAGGCCGAGTCCCTCTATGTTGCCGCCCACGCCGACCGCCATCAACACCTTGGTGGCATTCAACTTCTGATCACCGTCGTCTCCACCCCCGTACGCGACCTCCATCGAATCGCGCCTTCCCTTGCCCACCTTCGAGACCTTCACCTTGGAGACCTTCACTCCGGTCTGGACATTGATTCCCTGCTCGATCAGGCTCTGCTCGAGAACCCCGGCAATCTCCTCATCCTCCCTTGGCAAGACCTGGGATTCAGCCTCCAGCACGGTAACCTTCGTCCCGAAACTGTTGAAGAAATAGGCGAACTCGATGCCAATGGCGCCGGCTCCAATGATGGCGATCGATTCGGGTTGGGTTTCCAACACCATCGCTTCTTTGCTGGACAACACATTCTCACCATCGATGGTGACCCCCGGTATGGACAGTGGATGTCCGCCCGTGGCCAGCAGGATGTTGGCCGTCTGCAGCTTCTGCGGCAGTGACCCCTCCACGAAGACCTCCACTTCCTTGACGACTGTCAGCCTGCCCTTCCCGTGAATGACCTCGATCGACCCCTTGTTCATCAGGTAGGAGACCCCTTTCGCCAACTGGCCGGAGACATCGCGGCTGCGGGAGATGAGCTTCTGCCAGTCGAACGCAACGTTGGAGATCGAAAAGCCAAACTCCTCGGCCCGCTGGAAGAGCCTGTACATCTCTGCCTGCTTGAGCAGCGCTTTTGTCGGGATACAGCCCCAGTTGAGGCAGACCCCGCCAAGGGTTGAGTCCATCTCGACGATGGCCGTTTTCATTCCCAATTGAGAGGCTCGTACGGCGGCAGTGTACCCACCGGGGCCGGAGCCGACTATGATCAAATCGTAGGCAGAGTTTGCTTGAGTCATTCCAGTTTTCTCGAAGAAATTGACAGGTGAATTGGGGGCGTATTAATGTAGACAGATCGAAGAATTGAGCAATTGTGCGATCAGTTTAGACGAGGAGGAATACGGCTGTCGTGAGCGATTCGAATAAGGAGATCACGATTTTTACAGATGGCGCCTGTTCCGGAAACCCCGGGCCGGGCGGTTGGGCAGCGCGCCTGCGCTACAGCGATGGCAGCATTAAGGAACTTGGTGGGGGCGCGGAGGCGACGACGAACAACCGCATGGAGCTGAACGCCGCCATCCAGGGCCTGCGGGCAGCCGTTGGGGCCGCGGAGATCGAAATCGTCACCGACAGCGAATACATGCGCAAGGGCATTACGGAATGGATCATCAACTGGAAACGCCGCGGTTGGAAAACGGCAGCGAAAAAACCGGTGTTGAACAAGGATTTGTGGGTCGAACTGGATGAGCTGAACAGCGAACGGGTAAGTTGGGCCTACACCAAGGGCCACGCCGGCGACCCGGACAACGAACGCTGCGACGAGATCGCTCAGGCCTTCTCACAGGGGGTGGAACTTCCGTTGACGGACACGACCTAGCGTCATGCCCAACCCACTAGCTTGTAGAACAACAATCCCAGATACTCCTTCGTCGCTCGCGTCGACCGCAGCAGCGCCACCGCCCCCGGCAGTAGACGACGAACGCTCATCGGCTTCGATACCGCTTCAAAATCCGTTGGAGCCGGGACTATCTCAACGTCTAACTGCTGAAAGGCCGCCTCAGCCCTCCCCATGTGCGAGGCGGACGTCACCAGGATGATGCGCTCGATACCGCGAGCGCTCAGCAGTTGGCCAGTCAGCACGGCGTTTTCGTGGGTATTGCGAGAGGCTCTTTCGAGCAGCATCGCCCGGTCATCGACCCCGTACTCCAACGCCAGAGTGCGAAGGCCGTCCGCTTCGGGAACATCAGAGCCGCTCAATGCCGCCAGCGACCCTCCGCTGAGAATGAGCAGCGGAGCCCGGCGCGCCTTCAACAGCCGAACTCCCAATCGAAGACGATCGAATCCGGCTGCCACTTCGATGCCGACTCGTGGGGGCAGAGGTACTTTGGTGATCCCACCCAGAACCACGATCGCATCAGCTGTTGGATAGCGTTCGGGTTCACGCGCCTCGTAGTCCTTCTCCAACGAACGCATGAGCGCATCCCCGACGATCGGATTGCTGAATAGCAGGATCACTCCTACACCGAAGAGCGCAGAAGCACGTGCAACCCCGTGATATCCACGCAGGTATAGAATCAGAGCGCCCACCCATGCCACCAAGCTCAGACCGAGCGGCGAGAACAGGGGGGTCAGCGATTTGACGATCACCACCAACATGGCGCTACAATCCCCAATTCTGCTACGGTCACTCCCTTACTCCTCACCACCGTAGAGGCTGATCGTGTCCATCTGGATCCGGGCAGTGCGCTCCTCGTCGGGTAGATCGAACACCGATCCCATAGCGCGGTAAAATTCGGGTCCGTATTCCCTGGTCTTGATCACCACCGGCATCGGCACCGCATGTCCCAGGACCAGCGCCTGTTGTTTGGATTCCAAGCTGGCCAAAACGCTGCGCAACCCTTCTGTCCCGCTGACTCCGGTCAGCACGGCGTTGATGTCTTTTTCGTCATTCAACAGCGCGGTCACGCGCGTCCCCAGCTGCGACAGGACTTCGTCATCGATCCCCGATGGTCTCTGGTCGACGACGAGGAGGGAAACGTAGTACTTGCGCATCTCCCGCGCGATGGTGCCGAAAATCGTCTGCTTGGCGGCATTTGCGTTGAGGAACTTGTGCGCTTCCTCGATCGTGATCATCAACTGCCTCGGCTTGTCCTCCGGCTTTTGGGTCGCGTAGAAACGTTCACTCTTCTTGACATAGAGCTCGTGAATCCGTCGGGCGATGATGTTGGCCACCAGAAGATAACACAGCATGCTGGTCTGCTGGCCGAATTCGAGTACTACGTTCACGCCCCGATCCAGGTATTCCATGATGCGGTCGACGACATCTCCATCACCGGGCAGATTCGGCACCAGGAACGGAAAGCTCTCGAGCCGTTTCATCTTGCGGTGCAGGGCGACGAGCGAGCCCGGATGCGCCCCGATCTCGTTGGCGAACTCTTCTACGTCAGGCCCCTCGAGGCTCAACAGCGTGCGCAGCCAGCGCTCCTTGTAGAGGGCGTACACCAGATAAGCTGATTCGACCGCGGTGGGATTGAGCTTGAGTTCGTCCTGGAGAGGTGCGATGTCCTCGACCGCGATTTGGTCGTATGAAATGTAGACCTCGAAGTCAGGTTGAATACCACGCGCCCGCGACGATTTAGGGTCCAGGGAGAAGATCGCCACCCGTTCACCGAATAGTTGCTTCAGTCCCTTGACAAACGAAGAGGTCGAGGTCTCGGACTCTTTCATCGCCTTGTAACCGTATTCGTTGTGCATGTCGAAGATGAGATTGACAGCGCGTTCGTAGTATATGAGGCCACACAAAGCCAATCGCGTCAGGAAAGATTTGCCGGTCCCCGTCTTACCGAAAATTCCATTGCTGCGTTCGGCAAAGCGAATCATGTCGACGCACACCGGAGTTTCCATGTCGAGTGGACATCCGAGACTGAAATAGCGCCCCTCCGGATCGCCCTCGCTTCCGAAAATGCTGGCGACGTCCTCCTCGTCAGCCTCCAACACCTTCGAAAAGTGGCTGGGAATCGCCTTCACGGGTCGCGGCCCGCATTGGTCCAGATCGGCCCCCCCCTTGGCCATCATCAGCATTGGCCTCAATGACACGATGTTGTAGGTGTTCGTGCCGCTGAGCGCCGCTCTCAGAAATGCGTCTTCCTCCTCCGGTGGATGCAACAGGATATCCTGATTGGTGGCGTCCAGCCGCATGTCCGTGACCATGGAGAAGAAATCGTTCTTTCCGCCCTCTATGACGACGAACTTGCCGGCCTTCATGTCCTCAACATTGCGGACCGGATCCAGCTTCATCTCCAACCCCTCAACCAGTGAGCCCCGGGTAACCACGCCGAGGGCCCCTCCCTGACGCTTGGCAACACGGCCTGGCTTGCGACCATTGCGCCTGGACGCAGACCGGTCCCCAGGCGCAGTCATGAATGTTGCGGGCTCTTCATTGTGAGGAGAACTCATCGCAGCGAGATCCCATGGGCGGCAATACGTCGCAAGATGGATCCCAGGCGGTCGTAGTCGTCACGCAGCAATCGGGCCAGCTGCTTGCCGGTGCGTAATCCGAATTCACGAGCGGTTTCACGAACGCTTTCATGAGCGCGTAAGGCGCGACGAACCAGCGCGATGACGAGATCATCTGCGGGCAGCCGCTGAGCGGGCCGGTTGAGGAGACTGCGCAGGTACTCATCGCTGGCTGTCCACTGCTTGACGAGTTCATCGTCGCACTCATGCACAAAGCTGTGGACGGGCGCAGGTTGTGGAGGCAGAACCTGCACGGGATCAGCGCCCTCCATGTATCCGAGGACATGGACTTGAAAATGAGTACGCAACAATTCGAAGATCTGCGGCTGCTGCATCCGCAGGTCGTTCGCCGACATGCCGAAGGCCATCGCCCTGCGGCCGGGCTCGATCGATTGGGTGGAAATATTGAAGACCACACCGACCGTGGAAAAATCGGCTTCAACGTGCACGAGACTACCGAATGCGGGCGCTTGATCCAGTTCCCGGGCTTCGGCTACCAGCTCTGAGGTGCTGCTTTCGATGACTTCGCCGGCGTATTCGATAGATCCGTCTCCCCTGTACTCACACTCTGGGCTGCAGTTTGGATTTGCCCTTGCGTGAGAGAGACACCTCGAGTCCATTCCTCACCAGTGTCTGTTTCAGACAGCGGAAAAACGCTTCCCGGTCGCGGCCGCGTACCACGGCGCGCTCATGGGCCTCTGTCAGGCCAACGGGATACCCTGCTCCCTTGATCACCTGATCCCAGACACCGGAATGCACCAACCCCAGCATGGATTCATCATCGGCCACCCATCGTGGGATTTCGATGCGGACCACCTCAGTCCCGATATTCAAGTAAAAAAAGCAAACCCCGTGGTCGCCGTATTCTTCAATAATTCGTGCGGTACTGGCGAACACGGACGAGCGCTCACCGGGGTTGAGAAGGACCCGCTTCATCAGCAGGGCATCCGAGACCCCTTCAATCTGAGTGCAGGAAATGCTGTCATACGAGCCAATGACGTTCCTGTCAGCGCAGTCACATTGTATAGCCGGTGTCGGACACATGCCTACGCGAAGCGCATTGATGACCTCATTGCTGCCTGGACGACTGATGTACCCGATCAGGGGAATCCCGCGTTGTCGCAATTCACCAAGACAAACCAGCATCTCCTTCAGGTAGGCCTGTCGAAAACCGTGCGGCCTGCCTTCCAGATCCCAGGCTATCAGACTGCCATCGCACATCGCAACGGTCCGATGTCCCTCGTCATGTGAACGAACCGCAAGCAACTTGAGGTCAATCATCTCTAGAAGAGTGCGCCGAATGCCTACCAAGTCCCGGTTAACGGCCACCCGGCGGTCTCCGTAGGATTGAAAAAGGTCGCTGTCCTTGTAGAACAGGCGTGGGTTAGTAGCAAGAAGAGGCCGCTCCCCCGTTCCGTAGTGCAGGAGGACATGACCGATGTTGATGAGATAGCACGGCGATATTTCATGCCGGTCGGGAAAGATCTGAGAGCCATCAGTCGCTGCCACACTCAATTTCGAAGGGGCGGCCAAAGCCTCTACCGTCCTTGTCAGCTTTTCGGTAATTCGGGGTAAAAGCCACCCCTTGGCGCTACCGGCCACGGCGTCGGCGAGATCGCGCCAGGAACCACCACCGTCACCACTCTCGCCCCACCGCTGCAGCTGCTCAAGTGCGCGTGCCAAACGAGCTTCGGTGTCGCGAGGAGCACCAACGCGATGCGCCACCATGCCATCCACCTGTGACTTCACCGAGTAGAGATCCAGCATATCCTCAACGGCTCCAGGTGGCACCTGCGTCAGTGGAAATGCGCGATTTTCCCTTCCACTGGCGCAACAAATCGTCGTCCACGTCGGCGACTCGATCCACTACCACAAAATCTGCCACATCGGTTTCGGCAATCTCAACCCCGACCTGGCCACTGCCGTCGGGCCGGTTGGTTTCCACCCTGATACTGTTGAACTCGATTCCATCCGCGAACAGCTCGAAAAGCTGGGCCTGAATCACCGCTTGTCGACGCTCCAGAACGTCTCGTCCGACCCTCTCCTCCAACCGGAACCGCACGATCAGCTGCAGCAACTCCTTGTTGTGGTCCATGGAATAGAACACACCATAGCTCTCGTTTACGAGCTCCCGGACCTGAGCGAGATTGACTTGAATGGCCGATCGCGGCTTACGGGTAACCAAACCGGCCGGGCTTTTCTCCTCCTGCGCTGGGGTCTCTGAGGTTTGCAGCGGTGATTCTACTCCGGCTTCCAGCGAAGGACCCCAGATCCAGCCCTCCATCCGGAAACGGATCCATTTGCCATCCTCCCCTATCTTCTCGATTTCGGCCCCTTTGAACAGAGCGCCGATCTTCTCGCCGTTGGGAGCGCTCCGGATATTCTCCTCCGGTTTCTCGACGACGAGGACGCCGCTCTCTTGCAAGGCCGCGCCCATCGCGGTTAGACTGGTACAGCAAACAAGGCTGACAAGCCAGGCAACGCCTGGCCGGCACCTGATACTCGAGGTGGCCTTGGGGTGAAACAGCATCCGGGTCTGCTCCGCTTCTGTAGACATGATACTTCCTTTCGGTTCCCCTTAGGCCAGCCTCAAAACCAGCGACTCGCCGGTCGATCGATAGACTTCTTAGTTACCGGCTGCCGATAACCCTGTCAAGAAAATTGTCCTTCATAAACCGCAAGATAATGTAGGGCGAACAGGACCTGGTACATCATGTTGCGCAGCGCGCTAACTCATTGGCACATAGCGCTATCAGCGTGTTGTGGCCGGCCGGAACGTGGGTGTAAGCTTGTGGCCATGTTTGCCGATATGAGAGAGAGGGCGCCCACCTTCAGAGCCTAATGGCCAAAATATGGAACTCCTTTATCGGCTCCTATCATGTTGGGATGAATGGAGTTAGGAAGCCAAACGTAGTTTTTGATCGGTTTGCCCGGTTACATATATTATGGACACTTTTCCCTTGACAGAGAGGCACTGGCCGGTGCGCCCGCAATGACGTCCCGATTGAACCTCTTTCGCCGACAAACATGATGGACAGAGATACACTCGTTCAGGCCATCCTGGATCTTGAGAACAAGCGCAGCGAGGCTGTACCGGATCCGGATCTCGCCTACGAGCTTGCCCATCACGTCAAGCCTCACATCGACCGCCTGGCAGCGTTCAGGAACGGCGACGGGGGCGAGGTCTCATTCGACCTCGACGACGACATCGAATCCTTGGGGGCGGAAGCTGAGGCAGCTGCCGGCGATGAAGCGACATCTCCGAGACGGCGCAAACCAAAGGGTAAGAAAACACCGGTAGAAAAAGGCCCACCAGAAGGCCCCGTCCCGACGCTGCTGTCCGTGCCCCCGATCGACCAGGCCAGATGGATCTTCATGGAGCGTTTCTTTTCGCTTGAAAAGCACGAGGAAGTTCTCGAACACAGCTTCGACGCCGACGTCTTTGCCCAACACCAGCAATCATTCGATAGTTTCTTCAAGAATCTCCTTCTGTTGCCCAAGACCATCGAAGCGATCGAGCGCAACGATGTTCAATCTCTGCAGAAAACCTTCGCGTCCCACGTCATTCTGTTTCGCAGTCCGCTGATGGGCGACGATACGGGAAAACCAATCCCGTGTACCTTCGAGACACTGCGCGGCAAGTTTCCATCCTATTTCTTTCGCCAGAAGAAGAAACCGAACTGGTACCAGCGCCACGATTTCTACCAGCAGCCCATCCCGGAACCGCGTTGGGTACTTTGCGACACGGAGTATCTCAACTGCACGCTTCGCCGCCCGGAGCGCAAACTTAATTCGTATGCCAAGGACTGGGATTTGCCCAGCGAATGCATTAACCAAAAAAGCGTGATCGAAGACGTCTATGACCGTATAATTTGTGGGGAAATCCTTGAAGAGGACCTGTTTGCCCGTAACTGCAGTGGTCTCACGGCTACTACCTATCGGGCGCGCAAAAAAAGTCCACAGCGTCTGGTGTTTACGATCCAGAGAGTTCACAAGATCGCCATTCATGGGAAAGCCGGGATCCCGCACTGGAAGGCCAAAAAGCGGCTTTGGCCTGGCGCCTTTCCGGTCATGACATTCGAGTGACGACACACACGCACTCATAGCACCGACTCAGGAGTCGATTGAACGACCGCGAAGAACAGATTATCAGGACCGAGGCTGCCCTGCAGCAGGAAGAGAAGAAGTTCCTCATGGAGAAATACGTCTCCATGCTCCTGTTGCAGGTGAACGAGGATGACTCGGAAAGCGATGACGCCAACGACCTCAATGACGAGACCGTCGAAAGCCTGCTGGTCGCCCGTCCCTACGTCAGCGGTGAGGTGGCTCAGCAAATCGCCGATCTGCTGACCGCCAAAGGACACGAATTTGAGGAGGATGAGGAAGAGGTCGGCGTGGAGAGCAACGGCGACGACTCCTTCGATGCGGATGGCTCGGGCGATTTCGCTGAAGACGGTACCAGCGAGAAGGTCGAAGGGCTTTTCGATGATGAGGAGGAAGCCGGTGCCGACGACCCCGAGGCGATGGCAGCAAATCTTGAACTCGACGAGGATACTCCGGCAGATGACAACGGAGAGTCCGAGCAACACGAAGAGACCATCGAGGCAGCAGAGGATGAGGATGCGGAAGGCCTGTTCGCGGATACTGAGCAGGATGCCGAGTCGGATTCCACCGAAGCCGTCGTCGCTGCCGATGACGGTGGAGAGGAGGAGGGAGAAGACGTAGAAGGGCTTTTCGATGAGGAAGACGACGCGGATGATGCTGACGACAGCGAGGCCGACAGGGAGGATGGGGAGGAAGATGAAGAGGCTGGGGTCCTGTTCCAGAATGACATCTACTCGGGCAACAAGGGTAGCGGGCGCAAGGATGCAGACTCAGAGGAAGCAGAAGAAGGCGACGGATTCACCCCAACCGAAGGACACGAGGTAGAGGAGACCTCCGGGTTCACGCCCACAGAAGGGCATGAGGTAGAAGAAGCGGCGGGCTTCACACCAACTGAGGGGCACGAAGTCGAAGAGACCGCCGGATTCACGCCCACCGTGGGTCACGAAGTAGAGGAAACCCCGGGCTTCACCCCGACCGAGGGACACGAGGTAGAAGAAACACCGGGCTTCACTCCGACCGAGGGACATGAGGTAGAGGAAACACCGGGATTCACGCCTACTGAGGGTCACGAAGTAGAGGAAACCCCGGGCTTCACCCCGACCGAGGGACACGAGGTAGAAGAGACCGCCGGATTCACGCCCACCGTGGGTCACGAAGTAGAGGAAACCCCAGGCTTCACCCCGACCGAGGGACACGAGATCGAAGAAACACCAGGCTTCACTCCGACCGAGGGGCATGAGGTAGAGGAAACACCGGGATTCACGCCTACTGAGGGTCACCAGGTCGAAGAGACTCCGGGTTTCACTCCCACTGTGGGTCACGAAACGGAGGAAACCCCAGGCTTCACCCCAACTGAGGGTCACGAGGTTGAAGAGACGCCAGGCTTCACACCAACTGACGGACACGAGGTAGAGGAAACACCGGGATTCACGCCTACTGAGGGTCACCAGGTCGAAGAGACTCCGGGTTTCACTCCGACAGAGGGACAGGAAGTCGAGGAGACTCCGGGATCCAAGCCCGAAAAAGGCAAAGACGGAAAGAAGAAAAAGAAGGGCGCCGGCGTCACTCCAGGCCAAGACACTGATGGCGAAGCAGCAGCCCCAGGCGCCCCAACAGTACAAGACGCAGCCGAGGAGAAACTGAAAGGCCGTCGACCGCGAAAATCAAAAGAAGAGGAAGTCGAAGATCCTGTAGAGAAGGAGAAGCGAGAGAGAGAGGCGCGCAAGCTCGCCTCGGCAGAGGAACGAGCCACAAAGCTGAAGAAGGCACAGGAGGAGCGTCGCGCTCGGCTCAAGAAAACGCAGTTGGAACAGAAGGGTATCAAGCAGGAAGAAGAGGAAGAGTCGGAGGAGGAACTCGAATTGGACGACCTGATGTACCAGGTCTCCCTCGACGACCTTCAACAGTATCTGGGAATTTCCATCATACCCGACGACCGGGCGCGGCTGGACCGCCGATGGGCAATGAAGGTCCGGGACCCCAGTCTGCGACAACTGCTCCAGGACGCCAAGGCTATGGATCATGGCTACGCCCTCGTCCCGCGATTACCGCGCTATCTGAAGGATGGCAAGATCGTACAGAACAACTTCGTGACTATCGTGCGCTCCTTCCCTCAATTGTTCGACAACGTCGCACAGATCATCAACAAGTACAAGGCCGAGCCATTCTTTGTCTCCGAAATGCCGGAGCTGGACTGGGCCATCGTCGCCTGTGAGGTGCTACCGGAGAGCCGCAACCGGAGTTTCATGGAGCAAAAGACGGTGGTTAAGCAGTACGCGCAGAAATACCGCGCTAACGACATGCGTATTCAGCGACGCAAACTCATCGAAGCGCTCTACGATGTGGTCATGATCAACACCATCACCAAAGAGAACATCCTCAAGGAAACCGTCGACCTGACCGCCACCAACGTCGGCCGGCAAAACTTCGCCTGCATCAATTTTGGTGACAAAGGCATCCGCATCAACGACATCAGCAGGCAGCAGAAGCACCAGCAGATGGGGACCTGCCCCGGCTGGTGACATTCACAACACGCCCCTCGTGCATCGATTCGTAGGCCCCGAAAACCAGCCCGAGTGTCTTCAGATTGTCCCTGACCCCGGTTTCCGGGCGCTCTATCTCTCCCGTCATCGCCCTCATCAGCGATGACACCGGTCCCACGAAGGCATCCGGAAACCAGCTCTCAGCGAAATCGACCTGCCTCCATTCTGCACCTTCAGTCTTGTAGCTGAAAGCATCAGCCACGCCTTTAGGGTAATCCATGAGCAGGCCAATCGTGCGAATGGCCACTCCCCTGGTGCCGTCCACACGAAACTCGGCCCGCTGCCCCTCCAGACCGTACGCGGCGTGATGGTTGGTCCGCACGGTGGCGCGCAGACACTCCTCGAAAACGAGATGGAGGAGGATGCGGGTCTCTCCTGCTGCATCGTACCCTGGCTGGGTAGTGCCGTCGCAATAGAGTGACACCGGTTCCTTACCGGTGATGAATCGGATGGAATCCAGGTAGTGAATCGAGTGATACAACACATCGATCGTGTTCTTGCGCTTGAGCCATTCCCACAGATTCCACGGCGTGTCAACGAAAATGGAGAAGGAGATGTCGAAGACCTCACCCAGATCTCCCCTTGCAGCCAGCGCCTGTGCCGCCCGCACTCCGGGTTCCCAGCGCATCTGCTGATTGACCGCGGCAACGACACCGGACTGTTCGATGACGTCCACCGTAGCACGCGCCGTCTCCATGCTCTCCCCCAATGGCTTCTGAATCAACAAGGCTTTCCCGGACCCCACGACCGAGCTCACAACACCGTGGGTCTCTGTGGCTGGAACCGCGATGTCGATGATGGCCGCATCAGGGTCCTCGGCCAGCTCCTCCAGAGTCTCGTACACTCGTGGAACCTCGAAGCGCTGAGCCGTACGCTCCGCCGCTTCACGGTTTTGATCGTAGATTCCCGTCACCGCGAAGCCGGCCTTGCGATAGGCGGGCAGATGGGCATCATTGACGATGCCCCCCGCACCACAAATCGCGATGGGACAAGCCACTTGCGGCAGTGTCGGCAGATGATTCAGATCCAATCGGCTCATGATCGCATAGTCCTTACTCGATCCGGAAGGTCATCTCGACTTGGATGGAAACCTCGAGCTCATCGACGCGTATGGGCACGGCTTCGGCACTCGCCGATTCCAGCATCATGCGTTGATCCTTGAACACCGGCGTCCGCCCAGCCATCTCACGAATAGTGACGACCTCCCCCAATTTGACATCTGCAGCGGCAGCCAGCGTTTGCGCCCGCAAACGGGCATCAACGACCGCGTTCGTCCGTGCCTGGCTCTTCACTGGCTCCGGATCTTCCAAAGTGAAACGCAGATTAGAGATGTTGTTGGCCCCCGCGTCGATGGCTGTCTGTAGGACTGCTCCAACGCGATCCAGGTCGACGATGCCCACGGTCACCATGTTGCTTGCCCAATAGCCAACAACGGTGTCCGGCTTATCGCGGCGAAAGTCCCGTTGTGCCGAAACATTGTAAGACGAAGTCTCGATGCGATGCGGCTCTATCCCGACACTCGCCAACGCCGTCAGGACGGACTCAGCCGTGGAATTGTTCTCCGAAACGGCCAGCTGGACCGACTTGGCAAAAGTCCGCACACCCAGGCTGGCCAGAGCCAGATCCGGTTTGCTGCTGACAGAGCCAACACCGGACACCTCAATCCTCCGCACCTCTTCGTCATCATCCGCACCAACACCAGTAACCATGGCGAACGCTCCACAGCAAACCGCCAATAGCAGGTACCTGAAGTACTTCATCGTCGATCTCCTTTGGTGTGTCCGAGCGGATGTTGCTCGATCCGTGGGGTTTTGCTCGATCCGAGGGGTTTTGCTCGATCCGAGGCATCAACCTAAACTAATCCGCTGCCTCACCCACTCACTCTTTCTCCCGCATTCCCCCGGGCCATACTTGCTCTTTTTCCTTATCTCCATCGCCATCGTCACACTCGTGTACGGGTACTGTGGCTGGCGACTTCTCATTCCCGCACAGCTGTCAGGCCCCACTTCGATTGCCGTCTGGGGCACCTTGATTCTACTGGCTTCCCTGACCCACGTCTACCACATGCTGTTTCGCGATTCTGGGCGATGGTATTCCCGTTTCGCGGACGGGATCGCCTGGTTGGCATACTCCGGCGTCGCTCTGGCAACGCTGACGTTCTCCTTGCTCGTCCTACGCGACCTTGGCTGGTTGCTCTATCTGGCTGCCTCCAAGGCGGTCTGGTACGCGTTGGGGGGGACAGATCCAGAGCCCTTGGCAGAACCCGTAGTTATCGAGATATCGAATCTGAGCATTGTCGGCCTGTCTTCCATCACGACGGGTATCGGCATGTTCCAGGCTCGGCGACGGCCGCGCGTGGTTGATGTCGCCGTCCCTATTCGCGGCCTGCCACCTGCTCTGCATGGCTTCCGCATTGCGCAGATCTGCGACCTTCACGTTGGTCCGACGATCAAGCGACCATTCGTGGAGGCGGTCGTCGAAACCGTGAATGGCATGGAGGCGGACCTGGTGGCCGTCGTGGGTGATCTCGCGGACGGCCCTGTCGAGCGCCTCAAACCCCACGTCTCGCCATTGGCGCGTTTGCGCTCGAGACACGGCAGTTTCTTCGTGACGGGAAACCACGAGTACTATTCCGGGGTCACCGATTGGTTGCCTGAGATCCGAAGCCTGGGGCTGGATGTCCTGCTCAATGAAAACCGACTCATTGAACATGGTGACGGACGGCTGGTGATTGCGGGGGTTACCGATTTCGGGGCTGCGGAAATGGTACCAGACCTACCGGAACACGTCCATAACCCGGGCGCAGCGCTCTGCGATGCACCACCTTCGGATGTTCGCCTGCTGTTGGCCCACCAACCCCGCAGTGTCTCGACGTCGCTGAAGGCCGGATTCGACCTGCTGTTGTGTGGCCACACTCACGGGGGCCAATTCATTCCGTGGAACTTCATCGTGCCCCTGCAGCAACCCTACCTGGCCGGGTTGCATGAGGTCGACGATTGTTCGTGGATCTACGTCTCCCGCGGCACCGGGTACTGGGGACCGCCTGTGCGGGTCAACGCGCCATCGGAGGTGACCCTGATCACCCTTCAGCCGGCGACCTGACTCACTGTTCTCCGTCGTCGAGAAGCTCCTCAAGGCGCAACCGGAAGACCGCGATTCGCTCCTGGACGACTGCTTGGATCTGCGCCACCTCTCGCTGTTGAACCTTCAGCCCTTCGATGTACAGATCCAGCGAAAAGCTTCGCGGAAGTCTTGTCCTGGTGGTGGGACGCACGGTCGACGCCTGAACGACGGTCCCCCCTGGAATCATGCTCTCCTGGAGATGGGCAACCTCAGGCAAGAGCCCGCTGTTGCCGCCCTCGTGCACGCCATGCAGCTGGTGCACGGGAGGCCCCACAGCTTCTCGTCGGGACAACCGGGTTGTCATGGCGATGGTCCGGGCGAGCCTGCTCTCCTCCTCCAGAGTGCGTAGCCGTCTGGCGATCTTATCTGCCCGCTTGCTGTAGCCGCTGGCCATACCCTCCAGCAACTCGATCTTCTGATGGATCTCGTCCGGCCCGTCGGCGTCGGACAACGCCATATCCTCGCCATAGCGCATCTGTGAGTCGACGATCTCATCGCCGAGCGCTTCGCGCTCCTCCTGAAAGATCGTCAGCTGCAGCAGCAGTCCTTCATCGGGCTGCTCACGCAGTTCCGTGAACAAACGGCTGATCTCCCAATCATAGGCTGCCCTCAGCTCCGGTCGCAGGGTCGCTTCCTTCGACTCGAGCTGCTCTCGCTGTTGGATGAAGGCATCCAGGGCCCGGCAGTTGGTATCCAGGCGAATGAGCGTTTCGATCAACTCGCCGGAAGCCGATTGCTGCCGGTGCAGGGTGATTGCCTTGGACAGACTGTCGGCCAGGGTTTCTTGATGGGTTTGCAGTTCCATCAGATCCCGCTTGGCCACATGCAGACCCCGTTGCACCGATTTGAGTGAATCGAGATCCAGGATCTGGCTGTTTGAGGCTGATGCTGTCAATCCTGCGGATACCATCATCAGCAGGATCGTCCCTTCTTGAGCTATTCGCACTTTTGCTATCTATTCCACTCCGTATTTGTCCAGCTTGTAGTAGAGGGCACTGGTCTTGATGCCAAGCAGCTCGGCCGCCTTCGTCTTGACCCCCTGGGCTTTTCCCATGGCCTCCGTGATCAATCTCCTTTCAAGCCCTTCCAGTCGTTCGTTCAGCAACACGTCGCCGCCCACATCGTCCATCTGGACTTGGTCATCCTCCCCCACTTCATCCCCCGCACCCAGCGGCAGATCGCTCGCCCCAATCGTGACCCCGTCACCGAGAACGACCGTACGCTCGATCACGTTTTCCAGCTCCCGGACGTTTCCCGGCCACGGATATTTGCCTAGCAACTCGAGGGCGTCGGCTGTTAGACGCCTGAGGGGCAGATTCATTTCCCGACATTTTTTAATCAGGAAATGCTCCGCGAGCAAGGGGATGTCCTCCTTGCGTTCGCGCAGCGGCGGCAACAGCAGTGGGATGACCTCCAGCCGGTAGTACAGATCCTCTCGGAAGACTCCGTCGGCGACCATTTCTTTCAGCGGTCGGTTGGTTGCAGCCACGACCCGGACATCCGCCGTCAACGTGCGCTCCCCCCCAACTCGGTCGAATTCCTTCTCCTGCAGTACCCGTAACAGCCTCACCTGGGTATCCAGCGGTATGTCCCCTATTTCATCCAGAAAGATGCTTCCGGCCTCGGCGAGTTCGAACTTTCCCTTCTTTAGACGTACCGCTCCCGTGAACGAGCCCTTTTCATGGCCGAATAACTCGCTCTCCACGAGCTCCTTGGGGAGGGATCCGCAGTTCACCTTGACGAAGGGACCGTTCGAGCGGCTGCTGGAGTTATGGATGGCGCGGGCCACCAGCTCCTTACCCGTGCCGCTTTCGCCGTAGATGAGGACGGAGGAATCGGCCCCGCTGATTCTCTCCGTGAGGGAGAGAATCTCTCTGATCTTGTCCGACTTTCCGACGATTTCCCCGTAGCGGACGCCGATCTCTTCCCTCAAGTAGCGGTTTTCCTCACCAAGACGCATGCGCTCCTGGCGATCGTCCCGATGTTTGAGTACCCGGTCGATCTTCAACCGCAACGCGTCGGGGGGGAAGGGCTTGGTGATGAAATCGGCTGCCCCGAGTTTCATCGCGTCCACGGCAATCTCGATGGTCCCGTGAGCCGTGATGATCATGACGTCCGTATCGGCGTGGTGCTCCTTCACCGCCTCGAGCACCCGCAGGCCATCCATCTCGTCCATGCGATAGTCGGTGATGACGAGATCGAACTCCCGGTCACCGAGGAGCGCCAGCGCATCCTTGCCACTGGCCGCGGCCGCCGCCTCGTGCTCCATGCGCTCGACGACCAGGGTGATGCCAGACCGCATGGTCTCGTTGTCGTCGACGACGAGAATTCGACTCATCCGGGACCGTGCATGCCGTTGTGACCGTCAACCGTAGTAAGGCCGGCCGTCTCGCCAGTGGCCGGAAGGTACATCTTCACCGACGTCCCCCTGCCTGGTACGCTTTCCAACTCTACCCGTCCTCTGTTCTTCTCCAGCGTCTGCTGCACGATTGGCAAGCCGAGCCCGGAGCCCTGCTCACGGGTGGTAAAAAAAGGTTCGAAGAGCCGTTCCACTACGTCCAGCGGAACACCGGGGCCCGTGTCGGCCACTTCGATCGCAACTTCGCCATCGCCGTTGCGGGCGCTGACACTCAACCTACCTCCATCCCCCATCGCCTGGATGGCGTTCTTCATCAGGTTGATCAGCGCGCGCTTTATCTGCTCGCCGTCGGCGTAGACATTGAGATCGGCCGGTACATCGGTCCGGTAATCAATCTGTGCTCGCTCCATCTCGGGATTGAGCAGAAAGGCCGCGTCCTCAATCAGGCCGGCGACAGGGGTCATGACAGGATCGGACGGCACCGGACGGGCAAACTCGAGGAACTCCGCGATGACCTCGTTGAGGGTGCGCACTTCCCCGATCACCTTCAGTATGTGCTGCTTGCGTTCATCTCCTTCGGGTAGATCGTCTGCAATCAGACCGGCGTAGATCTCAATGCCGCCGAGCGGATTGCGGATTTCGTGAGCAACACCGGCCAGCATCTGCCTCAGTTGGCGCTCGCGAGTCAGCAGCTTCTGCCGCATCTCCTCCATCGTCACGCTGAGATACCCAATCTCGTCGCTCGCCGAGGTTTCTACGGCCTGGTCCAGGTTGCCGCGACCGATCTCGCGAGCCGCCGTCACCAGGCGCTTGATCGGACGAGTCACCTGGCGCGCCATGCCAAGTCCGAGAATCAGCGTCAGCAAGGCACTTAATACGGCAAAGAAGTAGACCGAGCGCTTGAACCCGTGAATGGCGTTCATGAAGCCACTGCCGATCTCGACCCCTACTCCGGCGATGACCTCCCCTTGCTTGTTCAGCATCGGGGCATAGCCCGTCATGAGATCGACGCCGGTCTCCGGCTGCTTGAAACGGGTGGTGTGGCTCGCCTGGCCCTGCCAGATGTCATCGACCTGCGGGCGGTCGCGGTATTTGAGGACCGAATACGGCCGGCCGATCTTGATATCGGGCTCGGTGTCGAGGAGACTACGGTTATTCTTGTCGAACACGTAGATCCGGCGAGCCCCGATCATCTGCTGGGATTCGCGCAGCCACTTGGTGTAGCGCTTGTAGTAGGCATATTGCTCGAAGCCCGGGCGCACGATTCGGGCAATCCCGGTCGGCAGCCCATTGGCGATGAGGCGGGCTTCAGCTACCAAGCGGCTGCTCAGTTGAGCCTCTAGACTCTCGAGCGCGCGCTCATACAGAATCCAACCGCTACCGCCGACGACCAGCATGGCCAGGGTTACGAAGCTGAGCACGAGCCGGCGACGGAAGCTGCCGCGGGGCCGTTGACTCAACCCTGCCGTCCCCCAGGAGCCCTGCCCGGGGCTGGCCGTCAGCGCTGGGCCGAATTCTCTAGAGGATTCCGTCGATGTCATGAACATTGGCCCGGGGCGCGGATGAAGGTGAGATGTTGTTCAATCTCATGACGCGTGAGAACCTCATGCGTTTCAGCTTGCAACACTCCTGCGCGAATCGGCAAAACCCTGGTGTGGAGATCCGCTGAAATCAAACTAAAACGACCTGGTACGTAGTCGAGTGCGGGAGGTTATCAAGAAAGGTACGGGATCGCCGTCGGACGGCCAAGGCCGAAGGAGGTCACTCTTGCTCCGCAACGTTTCAGTGCAGGCCTTGTCGATCGACGACATCGCCGTACCTTCACAAGGTATTTCCCACCCGATCCGCCCATGATCCAGTGCATGGGAGAAGGGAGGAGCTGAGTGCGAGTGAAGTCCAAGCAAACCAAGCGGAAACAATCATTGACTGCGCATTTGATCCCCCTCGTTTTGGGGATCAATGTTCTGACAACGGGGCCGGCCCTTGGCAGTTGTGGCATAGAAAGCTGCCCACTGGATCTCTCCAGCGTCAAAACGCTGAAATCAGACTTGCCTGGCGCCTTGGGCCTGCACATCGATTTCGAGGACATCCAGCAGGATGTACCCCGTCTCGGCAGTCAGAAAGTTGCCTTCCAACAGGTCCGCCGACCGGATCACGATGAGCTCCAGACCTCAACACGGACCGTCAACCTGCGGGGTTCCTTCACCGTGAACCCGGTGTGGTCACTGGATCTGACGATCCCATTTGTCAGAAGAACACACTCACACATTGCTGTCGCCGGACACCCCGGACACAATGATGACGATATACCCGAGGATGACCACGTCGATGGCAAGATGATCGGCGCAGGCTTGGCTCAGGATGACGACCACGCAGAAGAAGATCATGATGATGGCAGCGGTGACCACTCCGACGGCGCCGACGCCGGAACGCTGGATGCTTGGCACTACACCGAACTTGGCGACATCACCGCATGGACGCGCCTGCGGCTGCTGGGCAAGACAGCCGAGCAGCTTCAGCTGACGGCCAGCCTCGGGCTCATCCTGCCGACCGGGACCACGCGAGTCCGCAACAGCGAAGGCACGTTGGCGGAGCCCAGCCTGCAACCCGGATCGGGGGGCTTCGGTTTTCTCACCGAGCTCTCATCTCGTGGGTTGATGGCACTGCCCTTCGTCTCTCATCATGAGCCGTCCCACTGGTACGCAAGTGCACGGTTGAGACTGAATCTCTCCGGAGATGGGGGGTATCGTTTCGGACACGAAGCGGTCAGCCATGCCGGAATAAGGGTGCCACTATCCAAACGCATGGTCGCCCTGTCGCAGGTGGCCTATCGTTGGCGCAGTGAGGACGGAGCCGGCAGGATGGGAGAACTCGTCGACGCCACCGGAGGAACCTACGTTTACCTGAGTCCGGGACTTCAACTCGAGCTGATACAAGGCATGTCGCTGTATGGCTACTACCAGTTGCCGCTGTACCAGCGTGTCAACGACGTGCAGATCACCTCGGATCGCAACCTGCTGGTCGGTATCGGATACAGCCTGCATTGGCCTCTATAGACAGCAGCGCTTGACATCGCTAATAGCCGCCTCAGCCCAAATGGGATACTCGGACAGGCTCCTAAGTGAAAGCACTCCTCAAGAAAAACCCTGAATCCGGCATCTGGCTCGAAGACGTCCCCGTGCCGGAACCGGGCATCAACGACGTCCTCATCCAGATCCACAAGACCTCCATCTGCGGCACAGACGTCCACATTTACAACTGGGATGATTGGGCCAGCCGGACGATTCCCATTCCAATGGTGATCGGCCACGAATTCGTCGGCCGTATCGCGGCCATGGGCAGCAATGTCCACGATTTCGACATCGACGACATCGTCACAGGGGAAGGCCACCTGGTCTGTGGTCGCTGCCGCAACTGCCTGGCAGGCCGACGCCACCTGTGCGCCCAGACCAGCGGAGTCGGGGTCAACCGGCCGGGAGCATTCGCCGATTATCTGTGCATTCCCGTAACCAACGTCTGGCACTGCGACCCCCGTATACCACTGGAAGTACTGAGCTGCTTCGACCCTCTAGGCAATGCCGTGCATTCGGCACTTTCCTTCGATATCCTGGGCGAAGACGTGCTGATCACGGGCGCGGGGCCGATCGGTTTGATGTCCGTGGCCGTCGCCCGCCACGCAGGAGCCCGTCACGTCGTAATCTGCGATCTCAACCCCTACCGCCTGAAACTGGCCGGGCGCATGGGGGCCACACGCACGGTCGATGTTCGCTCCGAATCACTCGCCGACGTCGTGGACGAGCTCGATATGAGGGAAGGCTTCGATGTCGGCCTGGAGATGTCCGGGTCCTCCAGTGCTTTCGGGGACATGCTCTCGGTCATGTGTCACGGCGGCAAGATCGCCATGCTCGGCATCCCCGAATCGGGTACGGCCATCGACTGGAATCTCGTCGTCTTCAACGGCCTGACTATCAAGGGGATCTACGGCCGCCAGATGTACGAAACCTGGTACAAAATGACCGTCATGATCCAGGGCGGCCTGGACATACAACCGGTTATCACCCACCACTACGGATGGGCCGACTACCAGGAAGCCTTCGAGGTGATGCGATCCGGTGAATCAGGCAAGGTCATCCTGGACTGGCTCGATGATTGATCGCGAGGAGCCTGTCCGAGTATTCGCTTTGATAGGCAATGACGTTCCCGCAGCCCAAATGGGATACTCGGACAGGCTCCTATAGGATGAGCCGATGAACGAAGCCCTTCGCGCCCACTTGAAGGACCAGCTCCAACGCCTACGCTCCGACGACCTCTACAAGGAAGAGCGCGTCATCACGACGCCGCAACAGGCACAGATCGCCACTGCCGACGGCCGCGAAGTCGTCAATTTCTGCGCCAATAATTACCTGGGCTTGGCGAATCATCCCGAGATCGTGGCGGCGGCCAGGGACAGCTACGCGCGCTATGGGTTCGGCCTGTCCTCGGTCCGCTTCATATGCGGCACCCAGGACATACACCGGGAACTCGAACGCACCATATCTCAGTTTCTGCAAACCGAAGACACCATCCTCTACACCTCGTGTTTCGACGCTAACGGTGGTCTCTTCGAGACGTTGCTGGACGCTGAGGACGCCGTTCTCAGCGATGCGCTCAATCACGCCAGCATCATAGATGGAATTCGCCTGTGCAAGGCGCGCCGGCTGCGTTACGCCCACTCGGACATGCACGACCTGGAGGCCCAGCTGAAGGAGGCCGGCGACGCCCGCTTCCGCCTGATCGCCACCGATGGCGTGTTCTCCATGGACGGCCACTTCGCTGAGCTGGGCCCAATATGCGATCTGGCCCAGGCCCACGACGCGCTGGTCATGGTCGACGATTCGCATGCGGTCGGCTTCGTCGGTGAGAACGGCCGGGGGACGCACGAACTGTGCGATGTGATCGACAGAGTGGACATCATCACCGGAACCATGGGCAAAGCCCTGGGTGGCGCCAGCGGTGGATATACCAGCGGCAAGGCGGAAATCATCGAGTTGCTGCGGCAGCGATCGCGTCCTTACCTGTTCTCCAACACCCTGGCCCCCAGCATCGTCTCCGCTTCACTCAAGGCCATCGAGCTCATCACCCGTTCACCCGATCTGCGCCACAGGCTGGGTGAGAACACGAGTTTTTTTCGAAAGGGCCTTACCGATCTCGGCCTGAAAATCCAATCGGGTACCCACCCGATCGTGCCCATCATGCTTGGCGAGGCCTCGCTGGCTCAGCGAATGGCTGCCCTAATGTTGGAAAAGGGAATCTACGTGGTGGGATTCTTCTATCCGGTAGTACCTGAGGGCACGGCGCGGATCCGCACCCAGGTGTCGGCGGCGCACTCGCGAGAAGACCTCGAGCTGGCGCTGGAAAAATTCGCTGAAGCCAAACAGGAAATGGGAATCTGATGCACCCGGGAACGGGCAGCGGCCGAAAGGCCGCATTGGGATTGTCCTTCGCGGCCGGAGGCCGCGTTATGATTGCAGCTGCGGCCGGAGGCCGCAATACAATTGCAGGCCGCTAGTGCTCTGTTAAAGAGTGGGCATTGAGTTTTGGACTTTGGCCAGCTTGGCGTTGTCGGTGTTCTTGTTTCGCCACCTCAGGTACTCCTGCATGCGCTGGCCGACTTCTCGATGATCGTTGGGATCGCTGTTTTTGATGACGAAGTAATGGGCTGCCGTGAGGTGACATTCGAGCCGATTCATCCATGACGCGTTGGTGGCGGTGAAGACCGGCGAGACCCGGTTTCGTCGGCACCACTGCAAGATCGGCGGTGTCTTGTGCGTCGACAGATTATCCATGACGACATAGATCCGCTTCGCCGTGCGATAGCGGAGCCGAATGGCCTTGAGGAAATCGAGTACGACCGACGCGTGTTTCTTGGGTTTGTGATGCATCCACAGGATGTCCTCATGGACGTTATAGGCTCCAAAGAAATAGCTGACGCCGCCGTGGCGGCTATAGGTTGCCCGATGCCGGACCGGGCGCTTGTGTGGGGCCCAGGAAGCACCGGCATGCGGCTTGATCTGGACTGGTCCCAGTTCGTCGAAACAGACTACGACCGTGTCTTTCGGCGCCCGCTTGTAGAGTCGGTTGATGCGTTTTTTTTAGAGACAAACTCCGGGTCCTTTGATTCTTTCCAAGTGCGCGTGCGTTGATAGGTAACCTTATGTTGATCCAAGATTTTTCCGATGGTCACATGCGAAACCTCGGGAATCATCTGCCGTCCCACCAGGCAGTCAGTCAGCTTGCGCAACGACCACTGGTTGAACGGCTGGCCGAACGCGCGAGGAGGCATCGTGGCAATTTCCACCACCACGGATTCGTCTTCCGGCGTCAACTTCGAAGGACGCCCCGGACGTGCCCGAGTGCGCAAAACCGTCAATCCCCCTTCGTTGTACTGGCGGATCAACTGGCGAACGTACTCCTCATGCAGATGCAGTGTATCCGAGATCTCCTGGACGCGCATGCCCTGGGCGCTGAACGAGATCAACTGCCCACGGCGCATCTGCACGGCGTTGCGAGGCCGTTTCAGCCACCGTCCCAGTTCCTTAGACTCCGCCGCGTTCGGCGAACGAGCATGGAGACACATAGCATCACCCTCCTGAAGGATTCACCATATGTATCCATGATACCACGACTTACGACAAAGTACAAGCTCGATTTCTTAACAGAGCACTAGACCATGAGGTCGCCACCGTTGATGTCGAGGCAGGCGCCGGTGATGTAGCCCCCAGCGGTGACGAGAAAGCGCACCAGTTCGGCAACCTCCCCCGGTGTTCCCAAGCGCATGACCGGAAAACTGTCGGTGTATTCCTGTACGCGTTCGCGCGCGCAGTTTTCCTGCACCATCTCGGTATCGATCAAGCCAGGACAGATCGCATTGGCGGTGATACCGTGCGGCCCCAGCTCTTTCGCCAGCGCCCGCGTCAGCCCGATTACTCCCGCCTTGGACGCCGTGTAATGAGCTCCACCTAAAGTACTGACGCTGCGCCCGGCCGAGGAAGCGAGGTTGATGATGCGGCCATACCCGCTCTTCTGCATCCCTTCCAACACAGCAGCGCAACACAGGAATGTCCCGTTCAGATTGACGTCGAGTACGAGGTCCCACTCCGACTTGGTGATTGCCCCAACTCGAGTGCTGCGCAGTATTCCTGCGCTGTTGACGAGGACCTGCACGTCCCCGTAGGTATCGCTGGCGAACGCGACCATTGCGGCCACGCGCTTTTCGTCGGTTACATCTACTTCGAAAGCGGCGGCAGCGCCTCCCGCGGCACGAACGGCTTCGGCCTCAGCCTGCACCTTCTCTTCATTAACATCGGCCAGGACTACCTGCGCACCGTGGACGGCCAGACACCCGGCGACAGCCGCGCCCATGCCCTGGGCCGCGCCGGTAACGACGGCCACTTGCCCCTGCAGCTCACCTTTCAACGGTAGCGCTCTTCAAAGACCGAAACGGCCGTCTTCACCGTGAGCAGCGCCAATCCGACCCGGTGCTCGAAGCTGCCGTACATGCCCATCTCCGTGCCGAAGGCGAGACCGTGATAGCGAGAGGCAAAGTCCATCAGGTTCAGCCCTTCGCCGCGCCGGTTGGCGTCCAACCAGAATACGGCTTTCTCGGATTGATCGAACCAGGGCATGTGGGTGTCGTCATCTTCGGCCAGGGTCGCACCCGAGGCCGCAATCGCCGCGATCGTCTCGGTGGCGGCTTGCGCCTCCCACTGCTGATTCTCCGAATCCGCCTGGGTGCGGGCCGATAGCCAGAAACGATCCTCCATCAACTGGGACTCATGCAGGTCAAAGCTGATTCCCGGATTGACCTCCTGCATCAATCGCACCGCCACCCGGGGTTCGACCGGCGCCCAGGCGGTGTCATGGAAGCGATTGATGTGCAGGACCTCTCCCTCCGGACTGAAGATCAGGGTGTAGGCCCGGCCGAAGTCCCCTGTGCCTTCCACTCCGGTCTGACCCGGGGTCATGTAAACGCGGCGTCCCGTCAGCGGCGCCAGCACCTCAGGGTTTTCCTCACGCAGTTTCTGCAGTCTCTTGTAGGCCGACCATTGTGGGCACCATCCGTCATCCGGTCGACGACTGACGTAACCGAAATCACCGATGAGGGACAATACCATCCCCTCCTCTTCGAATAACACAGCCCCTTCCCGGCGCAGAATATCCTCAACTTCGTCGAAGGTCTCGAACGACGGAGTCTCACCCATGCCCAGGCTCAATGCGTGGGCGAACCCATTCAGGCCGACTGGATCGCGCGTCGGGATGACGTGGACCTCGTGCTCCGTGTCGAGTCCGGCTATCAGATCCACGGCCGCCGAAACCCCAGCCTGCTCGGTGGAATGACTGCCCGCAGTGATAAAAATGCCCGGTTGCTTGTCGCCTCCACCGCGGGCTGCAACTATCGGGGCGCCATCAATGGTGACCCCCAGCGTCCGCATCGAAGCAGTCGAGGCACTGACACGTTCGAGAAGGCAATCGTAATCTGGATAAATTACTGCCATCTGGAATCCATCCTTAAGGACCTTCATGCCATCTACCCTTCTCCCCCATCGAAAAGCGAGCGCGCAAAGGCGAGGTCCTCAATGACAAGGCGCTCCGTTGCCTCTTCGTCGTTGTACTCGGCGTCGAGGCAGACGACTCCATCAAAACCACGCTTGTTGAGTTCAGTAACAAACTGGGGCCAGGACGCCAGTCCCTGACGTCCGGTGGTCCAGCGCGGACGCCATTCGACGTCCTCGGCCTCAGTCCCGTTGGTCCGCTCCCAGTAGGCATTCTTGAGTTTGAACTGGACCAGATGGGACCAGGCGATGTCGATGGCCATGTGCGGCGATTCCCCATTCAACGCCGTATGGCCAGCACACGGAATGGCGCAGACCTGGCGCCGGTCGTAGCGGTCGATGAAGTGTTTGACGCCCATGGCATTGCAGATCCAGTCATCGCAGTGGTTCTGGATGCCGATGGCGACTCCGTGCTGTTCCAACACAGGCACCAGGGCGTCGAAGTCGCTCCAGTGGCGTTCGATGCTGGCCAGGTAGCCTTCCTCGCCAATATCCGGGCAGGTGCGGATGATCGGGACACCGGCTTCTCCGCAGGCGGCGATCGTAACCTCATCCGTTGGACCGGCCACGCTGGTGATGCGGACATTCATTGCAGCCATCTGACGGGCCGCAGCCGGCAGCGATGTCGCCACCGTGTCCGGCTCGACCGGATAGCCGACCCGCACCGGAAGCTCGATGCCATCGAACCCCATCGCGCTGACGAATTCCGCCAGTTCTTCTATGGACTTGTCCTTCCACATCTTCGTGAACAAAGAAAAAGAGACGTTCTGTGTGCTCATGAAATCCTTTCGAAGCGGTTCCTCTAAATCTGACCGCTGGCCGTCAGGTGCCGGTCACTGACTTGCCTGACGTTCAGCTGCGACAGCTCAGCCTGCACCAGTTGCCCCTCCACTTCATCGATGGAATAGGCGGCCAGCAGAGAGTTGTGGAAATCCTGTTGCAGTACCTCCGGCTCGTAGCCGACCTGTGCCCGGACCAGCTTGCGAGCTTGAGCCGCATCACTGGGCCGCAGCAGATCCATCACGAATACTGGAGCTGTGGGGGCAGCCCAGCGCTTGACAGCCTGCCATAAGATCTCAGCCTTGGGCAGGTGATGTAGCAGGCTGTTCGAGAATACCAGGTCGTACTGCTCTGCTGGCGCTTCGCCCTCTGGAAGGTAGCTCTTCACCAGCACGACGCGCTCCTCCAGTCCGGCCTGGGCCACCGCTTCATAACCGTGTCGCAGCATGGCGCGAGAGCCATCCAGCCCGTGGACGGTCCAGCCCTGGAAGGCGCGCGCGAAACGCAGCGAGATATCTCCGGGGCCACAGCCCAGATCCAGCGCCGTCCCCACATCCGGCAAATCAGAGAATGTTTCGCTCAGCAGCTGGATGAAATGATCGTGGGGCTCAGAGAAATCGGCCTGGGCGTAGGCTCGAGCCTGATCCTCTCCATCCATCAATTCGGGCTCAGGTGTGCGCTTCAATGCTGATCTCGTCGTGGCAGGATCGGCTGTGCCTTGAGTTCCTGAATGAGTTCGACCAACCCGGTAACAGCCGCTTCCAGGAACTGCTCGCCTTTTTCCACGGTGGCTTTCGTCGCATCCCCCATCACACCGCTGGCCGTCTGCGCGCTCCAATACGGGATCAGGCGCGCGACCGAGCCCTCCGGATGAGCCCCGGCGAGAAGGTCGGTCTTGAAGCTGGGCGACATCGGCGAGCGCTCGTCGACGGCCTTGTCCATCTCTACCAGGTCGGGCTTGAGTGCCAGGTAGAGGGAGGTCTCGTACTCACCGGCGTGTGAGGTACCGCCGTAGTCGCTGTCGCGCAGTTTGGCCCCTTCAGTCTTGGCTTTTCGCACGTCCCAATGGTTGACGGATGCACACAGAACGCGGCTCCCGTACTCGACCACCGTCAGTCTGGCGGACATGTCCAGGGGCGAGGTGTTGCTGCCATGTCCGTTGACGACGAGGATGCGCTTGAAGCCGTGATGCGCCAGGCTGCAGCAGACGTCCTTCACGTAACGGATGAAGGTATCCCACTCTATGGTCAGGGTGCCGTGAAAGTCCATGTGATGCGGGCTGTAGCCATGCGGCACCGGTGGTGCCAGTACGGCCTCTGAGGAAATCCGGGAAACAGCACGCTCGCAGATACCCGTACACAGGACGACGTCCGTGTCTACGGGAAGATGCGGGCCGTGATCCTCGTAGGTGGCCACCGGTAACACGGCAACCCGGTCCTGGGCTGCCGCATCCCTGATCTCGTTCCAGATCATCTCAGCGAAGCGGTATTTCATTCAGGTCATTCTCCGGAAACGGTGACGATACATCGGTGCGCCAATTCAGCGCAGCCGTCCGCCGCGTAGCGGATTTGCCCGCGAGAAGCGCGTCTTGCGTGTGTTGCTCATTGGCAGCCAGGAAAGATACGGTGAGCCGCCCTCGCCGGCGCTGCCAAAGTCACAAAGACGAAGCCGCGCTCCAGATGCGTCTGCGCAATCAACCAGAACGATGGCGTCATTTGCGTTTTGAGATGACACCAACCTGGGCTTGAGAGTAGCTGCGTCCAACGACGGTAACTGATTGGGGTCCAATTCATTAAACCGTCTGTCATAAGTCAGCAAAACAGGTCCGCGATAGAGCGAGCTGCGACCGCGGCACTCCTTCTCGCCAACCCAGTGTCGTAGCTGAAATCCGAACTCGAGAACGACGACATCGCCGCGACGCCATTGTCTGTCGACGACGAGATAGCGACCTGGTTCGACGGTCGTGGCATCCAAGGATTGTCCGTTCAGCTGAACCCGTGTGCCTTCAGACCAGTAGGGGATACGCAGTTTGAGAGAAAATCGCGTTGGTTTGACCGGGTTCACTCGTACCACGACCCGGCCTTTTCTCGGATACTCCGTATCCTGCCTCAGCGTTACCCGGCTGCCGGCAACAACCGCACTCACACTGGATGGTCCATACCAGTTGAGCAACAATCCGTCATCATCCGCCATCAGGGCCCAGTCACTGATCATTCCCAGGCCACGCGGACCATTCACGCTACAGCAATTCAGCTCCGGACTGCCCTCCCGAGCCTGAAAGACGATGTCATGGGCACTGGCTTTGCGCACCCCATCCATGGGCGTGTTGTAAGTGACCCATCGGCCTGAACTGGAATGGAGACCGATCACGGAATTGAGTGTCGAAAGTTCGATCTCATCCGCCACCCTGGAATCGCCGGTGAGTCTGAGCATCTCCACGCTCATGGCGATCCAGGCAATCGTGCAGCAGGTCTCGATAGCCCCCTGGTGATAGGGATTGCCCTGGGCCCTTTCCGCTGAGGTGAAGCCGCCGTTGTTGTGGCGGTCCAGCTTGACGATGCTCCACCACCAATGCTCGAACGCAGCCCGGAACGGCTCCTGACCCGTCAACCAGTATAGCTCCAGCATTCCCATGATGGGGTGCAGGCTCTCCCAGCGCGGCTTGGGGCTCTCGAAGAACTCGAGGCCGCTCAGGGCGGCGCCGACGTAGTCGCCGGCCAGCGGCACCCCTCGATCACAGGCCGCGAACTCCCGAGTGATGCGGAAGGCCATATCCAGATAACGTTGCTCTCCTGACTTGCGGTAGAGGAGGCACAGCGAATGAATGACAGCCAGATTCTTCTCCGTACTGCCAGTGTCGACGAGGCGTTTGCCTTTCCGGCTCCTGAGGAACTTGCGGCAGATCAGATCACCGATACGGGTAGCGCAGCTGAGCGCCTTGCGGTCATCGGTGTCATCATGCCACAGCATCAGTCCCAGCATGATGTGGTAGTGGCCCCAGGCGTCCCAGGTGCCCGCCTTCTTGCCGATATTCGGGGCCGTGCCCGTGAGTCGACAATCCGCCGGGAAGGGGCCGAGATAACCGTCGGCGTCCTGCAACTGGACGAGTTGAAGAACGAACTCGGCGATTTCCACACGGAGAGATTCGTCGGGTCTCAATCTCAGCAGCTGCACGGAAGCGGTGAGATGCTTGCCGGCGAATTCACCCGACCAGGGCAGCAGGTTTCGCCTCGGCTGCCGGTCACGGTCGCGGAACATCTCGAGCATGGCAGGATTGGCGTGGGGCGCCGACTTGAGCCATTGCTCGGTCACGGCCTCGAGGTATTCCCCGATGTGGCCGCAGATGTGGTAGGTAGCCTCAGGCGCTCGAGTACAGAGGGGGTCAAGTGCAGTTCGAACCATGAACGACGGTCACGTCCGTGAACCGAACCAAGTACCTCCAGCGCGGCCCCAGCGGGTCAACACCGTCTTCTGCCTGGTGTAGAACATGATGCCTTCAGTGCCTTGCACGTGTAAGTCGCCATAGAACGAGAGGTCCCAGCCCGAAAACGAGAACTGGGCCATGGGAGCCGGAACACCGAGATTAATCCCGACCATTCCGCATTCGACTTCGCGTGCGAATTTGCGCGCCGCGCCGCCGTCGTGGGTAAAGATGGTAGCTGCGTTGCCGTAGGGGATCCGGTTCGTCCACTCGATGGCTTCATCTAGACTCTGCGGCCGCATCATGCCCAATACCGGACCGAACAGCTCATCCGTGAAGATGCGTTGATGAGGCGTGACGCCATCGAGCAAACTCGGCCCGACGAAGAAGCCCTGATCGGGAATACCTTCACGGCCGTCACGCGCCACTTCCATCCCCTGTCCCTGCGCCTCGTCGATCTGCTTGAAAAGACGGTCTCTTGCGTTTGAATCGATGACAGCACCCATGCCCGCATCGGGATTGTCCAGCGTGTCATCGGTCACCAGGCCATTCATGGCTCCGATGACCTGGTCGCGCAGGGTGTCAGCCGAATCACCGACACCCATCATCAGCGACCCAGCCATGCAGCGCTGACCAGCACACCCAAAAGCCGAGTTCATGATGGCCCGGATCGTCGGGTCCTGCTCTGCAGCCTCGGCGGCCATACCTGATTCCAGCGCATCCGGCATTACCAGTAGCGTGTTCTTGGCGCCGCCGGCCGACTGCACCCGCTTGCCGTGCCGGCAGGCCAGTTCGTACACGTGCCTGGCCACGGCTGATGAACCGACGAAGCTCACGGCGGAAATGCCATCGTGGACGCAGATCGCGTCGACGACTTCCGCGCCACCGTGAACGACGTTGAGCACGCCTTGCGGCAAACCCGCTTCCACAAACAACTCGGCGAGGCGATTGGCCGTCAGCGGGACCTTCTCACTTGGTTTGAGGATGAAGCAATTGCCGCAGGCGATGGCCACCGGGTACATCCACATCGGCACCATCGCCGGAAAATTAAATGGCGTGATGCCGGCGCAGATCCCGAGTGGCTCGCGGGTGGTCGCTCCGTCGATGCCGGCAGCGAGCTCGGGCAAGGTCTCGCCCTTGCTGAGATGACCGATTCCACAGGCGAACTCCACCACTTCCAGCCCGCGTTGCAGATCACCCCCAGCCTCAGCCAGCGTCTTGCCGCTTTCTTCAACGATAATGCGGCTGAGATCATCAGCATGGTGGACCAGCAGCTCCCTGTATTTGAAGAGCACGCGTGCCCGGTCCGGCGCCGGCGTCGCTGCCCATGCGGGAAAAGCTTCCTGGGCCACGCGCACGGCCAGATCGATATCCAAGGCGTTGCAGTGAGGCGTTCGGGCGATGACCTCACCCTTGCACGGGTTGTGGACGGGCGTAAAACTGCTGACGGCAGGTTCCGTCCAGGTATCACCGATCAGGATGGGAACGACCGCGCTACTCATAGACCCCGGGTGCGCTTGGCGGCGAGGATGGTGTTGTAGAGCAGCATCGTAATCGTCATCGGCCCAACCCCACCAGGCACCGGCGTGATCGCGGATGCCTTGTCCTTGACGTTGTCGAAATCGACGTCACCGACCAGTCGATAGCCTCGCTTTCGACTGGGATCTTCTACCCGCGAGACGCCGACGTCGATGACGACGGCCCCCTCACCTACCATGTCCGAAGTGATGGCACCTGGACTCCCGGCGACGACGATGAGGATGTCGGCCATGCGGGTAAAAGCGCCAAGGTCCCGGGTTCCGGTGTGACACATCGTCACCGTGGCGTTGGCTCCATCCGCCTTCTGCCCCAGGATGTTGGCTACCGGCCTGCCGACGAGACTGCTGCGTCCGACGACGACAACGTGCCGGCCGGCGACCTCGATCTCACTGCGTTTGAGCATCATCTGTATGCCATGGGGCGTGCAGGGCCAGAAGCCGGGCTCCTGCCGCATCAGGCGGCCGAGGTTGACCGGATGGAGACCGTCGACATCCTTGTCGGGATCGAGCGCGTTCATGGCCGCATCCTCATCCAGACCATCCGGCAGCGGCACCTGCACCAGAATGCCATTGATGCGATCATCCTGGTTGAGCCTGGCGATGACGTCCTCTAGGTCGCTCTGCGACAGGTCCGCGTCAAACTTATCCTCCTGGGAGTAGATGCCGATCTCGTCGCAGGCCTTGTGCTTGCCTCGTACGTAGGAGATCGACGCCGGATCGTCACCGACCAGAACGACAGCGAGACCCGGGATCAGGTCATGCTCCGCCTTCAGGCGCGCCACGTCCTCCTTCATCTCCGACCGCAGGGAAGCGGCCAATTCCATTCCATCCAGTATTCTCGCAACCACAGTTACACACCCTCAGGAAACAGGACCTAAGCGATACTTCTGGAGAACATCACGCAGCGCTTCTGGAACCTTCACTGAGCCATCACTTTGCTGATAATTTTCCAGGATTGAAATGATCATGCGACCCATGGCACAACCGGTATCGTTGACGGTGTGGCAGAATTTGGGTCCGCCTTTGTTGCCCTTGTAGCGGATGTTCATACGGCGCGCCTGGTAATCGGTGGTGTTGGTATCGGTCATGACCTCCATGAAACTACCGGTTCCAGGGAGCCAGACCTCCAGGTCGCGTTGACGGTGGCTGGCAAGATAGCCTGCGTCCCCCGTGCACTTGTCGACGACGCGATATGGGAGCTGCAGTGTCTGCAGCAGCCACTCGTTGATCTGACCGAACTCCTCGTAGAGCTGCTCGGATTGCTCGGCAGTGCAAACGCTGTTCATCTCGATCTTGTCGAATTGATGCACTCGTTTTATGCCCTTGACGTCTCTGCCCCAGGAACCAGCCTCCGAGCGAAAACAGGTCGTATAGGCGAATAACCGGATCGGCAATTCGCTCTCCTTCAGCATCCTGTCCATGAAGTAACTGAAATTGGAAGGCTCCGAAGAGCCTACCAGAAACAGCTGTGCCCCTTCCTCCACGTTCTCAGCTTGAATGCCGTAGACCTGGTCGCGTCCTTCGGGGAAGTGCGACGTGCCGTAAAGGGTGCGTTCCCGCACCAGCAGAGGCGGCACCATCATTTCGTAGCCCCGTCTGATCAACTCGTTCGCGAGCAGCTGCTGCAGCCCGTACTGCAACCGCGCTGCGTCTCCGCGCAAGTAGGCAAAGCGGGATCCGGAGACGTGCGCGCCCTGCAGGGTGTCGATGCCGAAATCGACTCCGAAATCAGCATGCTCCCGCGGGGTGAATTCATCGTCTCCGGCGTGCGCGGGCGTAGCCGGCATGCTGCCGGCGCTGCTGTCACCCGTACCGAGCTTTGAGGCATCGACGTAGCCGCTACCGGGGACCCAGGCGCTCTCCTCTACATTGTCTTCCTCACCTTCCCCATGTGGCATGTCGGGGTGAGGCCAGTTCGGAAACCAGTCCATGATGCGCTGCTCTTGCTCACTGATCACACCCAGGTCCTGCTCCAACTCGCGACCACGTTCGCGCAGTTGTTGGCCCTGGGCGCGCGCTGCGTCCGGGTCGCTGCGACCGAGTTGAGCCAACTGCTTCTTCTCGGCGTTGAGCGCATCTATTTCGACCTGGAGTTGTCGCCTCTTGCCGTCCAACTCCAACCAGCGATCAACGTCGGCGTCGGAAGGATCCACCCCCCTCACCCGCACGGCCTCTTTCATCGCCTCTGGATTGGCTCGCACCACTTTGACGTCGATCACCTAGCCTTCTCCGCTTTGTGCAGCATCCGTCGCATTCCGAGGAGCCCGTCCACGGGCTCCTCCGTGATCAAGAAAAGGTGGATGGCCAACCTTCGCAAATACGGCCGTCTTGGTTGAAAAGCTCAAGTTCCTGCACCTGCAGCCGATCTATTACAACTGGACCAGTTGAGGTACGCCAGGACTTCTCTGATCCTGATTTCTTGGGGCTCCCCGTCGAGTAGCTGCTACTCGACGGGGACTTTTTTTATGGGTCGATTCGGCGTTTGAGTTCCTGCTCGTATTCCCCCAGCACCTTGGCGAACACCTCTTCGCTCATGAACCCGGTAACACGGAAAGAGAGGTTGTTGCGGTAGCGCCCGGCCGGCAGGTACATGCGGCTGTCTGGACCTGCTGCCCGTTCCCACAACGACGATTCGTGTGGATTGACGTATTCGGCTTTGGCCCGGCTGCCGTCACCGCGACGCATGAACAGGGTTATCAGGTGAGGCGAGTTTCGATCCCGGCCGTGAAACAGGCTGCCCGCATCGTAACCATCGACCTCGAGCCGCTGTGCCCGGCGTGAATCCTTGCCTTTACCCTCGACGATGACGGAGATGTAGCCATCCAGCTTCACCAGGGATCGCCTGGGAGCTACCGCCTCCACACGCGAATTGCACAACACCACCATGTACTTGGGGAACTGGCCACTGCCCACGGCCTGGCACAGTTCGCCGATGACATCCGCGGGTGACTTGGTGTAGACGTCCTCGGTTTGGCTGATGAAGTGTTCGGCCAGAGCAACCGGCAAGATCTTGCGCAAGTGCTCAGCACTCAAAACCTCCGCCTCGAAATTGCCGTGTCGCAGTTCGATGGCCGCCTGGGCGTCTTCTTCGCTGTCGTAGAACTCCCTCTTGAAGGCCGTCTTCTCCAGATCCTCCGGCTTCTCAGTGATACGCACGGCCGATTTCTTTCGTGCCAGTCTTATCAGATCTGAGTGAAACAGCACGATGGCGACCAGCGCAGGAGCGAACTCGTGTACTTCCTGCGTGCGGGCGATGAGCTTGGCTCCTTTTACTTCGTGGCCTTCTTGGAAGTTGAAGGGTTCCGTCCACAATCCGCAATCGTGCATGAAGCCACCCAGAAAGATCTCGACCAGCTCGTTGCGGAACAGCTCGTAACGCTTTTCGTGGACCTCCTCGGGGGTGAGCTGATCAACCTCATCAGGGTCTTCCCCGAGCAATTCCATCAGGTGTACGTTCGATAGGTCGCCGAAGTAGGCCTGCAGCTGTGCTTCGTCACCCTCTCCTTCCTTCATGGCCAGCAGGGTAGTCATCTCCGTCGCGAAGGCGGCGACACTGAGGGCGTGTTGAACCGTCGGCTTGTCCAGCTGGAACTTGAGGATCAGGTCCATAACCAGAGTATTGCCGTTCAGGTACTCGTCGAGCGCCTTCCTCACTGCACCACGAAAACTACGGAAGCCGCGTTCGAACTCTCGCATGCTGGCCTGAACGTCCGGCTTGTCGAGATCCGACACGGAAAAGTCGTGAGTACCGATGTTGCGGTACACACGCTCGGCATCAGCTGCGAGCTCCTTGGCGGTCGAAACCACTTTCTTCGAGGTAGTTTCCGCTCGTTTCTCCGCCTTCTCCTTGCTTTCTTGTGCAGGCTCGTCATCCTCCGTGGGAGCCAGGCCAGGCGGCAACCCGGGCTCGGTTTTCGCCCCGGGCCTAGGTGGCTCCTGTCCTTCATGTACGAAGACGACATCCAGGTAGGTCGTCGAATCAGGAGAGGGATTGCGACCCTCGATCCAGTCCAGGACCTTGGCATTCAACCGCGTCTGCGCTGTGATATAGACGCCGCCCCCCGGACCAGGCACATCCCTGGCTGGATGTAGATGGTAGTCAAGGTTGTTTTCATCGATCTCCTGCAACAGATGACGCAGGCGATCGGTACTCAAGCTGATCGAATACATTCAGCCGACTCCGCTGGTGACGTCATGGGTACAGGGGAAGGTATTCCGGGGGGAATAGCCGGCAGCGTGATGGGCGTCACGGGTATCGACGACCTGTCACGGGGCGCCGACGATCTCGTCGACGCCTCAGGGTTGTACAAGCTCTTCCATGGCGTCACCAGGCAGCTCCGCCTCGTCGAGCTCATCTGTGCCATCGGCACCGGGCCGGCTCGTCTGAGAATATATGTAGAAGAGAACGACCAGGATCAGCAGCCACGAACCCATGGCCACACGGGCCTGCCGCCGCAAGACATTGTAGATGCATAGCACCACCAGGATGATAAGCCCCATGGCGATCATCGGATTGTCAATCAGATAATTCGTTATCGACAGCATCTCAACGGTGCTCACATCTTCAGTTTGATGATTTCCTGCTGGGCGTCGGAGAGTCCGTCGTTGACGGCATCGCTGAACGTCAAATGCTGCCCACCCCAGTCGGGCATGTAGCCGGTGCTGTAGCAATAATATACCGTGCGCCTGGGACGCCCGGAAGTATTCGTCATGGAGCCATGCGTCAGCGCTTCCGTGAATATGATGCAGTCGCCGGGGTCGGCCTCAACCGGTATCAGCGTGGGATTGTCAACCGGCTCGTCTCCCCACGGCCTGGGAAAGTTGCTCTTGTGAGCCCCGGGGGACACGGCGAAGCATCCATCCTCCGCACGCGCGTCGACCATCGGGAACACCGCCTTGGTCAGAGTCGACAGCATCTGCCCATTGTGGCACCGATAGTGACACTTGGGCTGGATGGGTGTGCCGTGCATGTGCAGGCGGGTGTAGCCGCCCCCCCAGCGATAGATGGCGTAGGTGTGATTGAGCCGGTACGGTCCACCCGTCACTGTGGAGATCACATCGATGATGGGTGGCAGGTCGATGAGCGGACGGAATGCGGGGTCACCTTCGAGAACGTTGGAGAGGAAAAGATTCCCGGAAGTGCGCTCATCGCCCACCTTCAGAGGCGGAGGATATTCGGCCGGGTCCATCTCCTCGAAACGATCAAGCGCTTCATTAACCTTGGCCACCGTCTGCGGTGCCACTACCCCTTTCAGAACGACGTAACCCTGAAGGTCGAAGAGATAGATCTGTTCCGCGTTCATTCGACCCTGATTACGTGTTCGAGACCACGAGACCATTCCAGTAGCTGCTCGTCCTGACCCCATGCTGCCACACACTGAAAACCCACCGGCAGACCGTTGCCGGTACGGCCGCCAGGCAGAGACACGGCCGGCAGGTGTGAGTGCGTCCACGGTGTGTTCATGGCCGGATCCCCGGTGGAATCCATGCCGGGCGCCGACCCTAACGCCGACGGACAGATCCAGGCGTCGATGCCGCGATCGACCATCTGCTGCTCGAGTTCCTGTCGCAACTGGCTGGTGCCGGCGCGGGCGCGCTCCAGATCGGAGTCGCTGGTGTTGCTGCCTTCCTTGATCGTGGCCGCCGTTTCTTTGCGGTAGACCCCTTGGTGGACGCTGAACCACTCAGCATGGACCCTGAACATCTCCGTCGTCTGCAACAGTCGATGACGCCGAATTATCGTATCGATGTCGGCGAATGCAGGCTCTCTCGTTACGCGATAACCGGCCTGTTCCAGCATCCCAACTTGTGATCTGAATACATTAAGAGCCTCGGGATCGACCTGATCGATGTAGGGCCCCTCGGGAATAGCCAGCACCGGTTGTTCTACGGATGAAGGCGGATGCCAATCATCGCACAGCACCGCGGCGCCTCGTACCAGGCCGTCGACATCCTGGGTGAAGAAACCGACCGTGTCGACGGTGGGCGCACACGCCAGCACTCCGGCAATGTCGATGCGATCGAAGGTTGGCTTGAAGCCGCAGGTGCCACAAAATGCCGCCGGACGGTTTACCGAGCCGGCGGTCTGGCTACCGAGGGCCACCGGGCTGTAGCCAACGGCCACGGCCGCCGCGGAACCACTGCTCGACCCCCCGGGGGTGTGTCTTGGATCGTATGGATTTCTCGTAGGCGCCGGGGCAAAAGCGGCGAACTCCGTCGTCACCGTCTTGCCGAGAATGATCGCACCGGCTTGCCGCAAGCGCGTGACCGACGATGCTTCAGGTCCCTGCAGCAGCTCTGATGGAATTTCCGAGCCTGCCCTGGTCGTGAACCCGTCTACATGGAAGATGTCCTTTACGCCGACGATGATACCGGGCAGTTGCAGGTCGGCGGATTCCTCGATGTGACCGAGGATTCCTTGTGCTTCAGCCAACATTCGCTGGCGCCGGCCATCTTCGGGTACCAGCGCTTGCAGATGGGGTTCGATCTCATCGATGCGATCGCAGATCTGGTGGACATGCGCGAGCAGATCCAGCGACCCGTCGCGGACGCCTTCGACGACTTCGCCCACACGGTGACGGGCCGGCTCACCGGTATTGTCAACGGTGTGCATGCCGTCAGCGGCGCTTCTTCCGAGCCTTCGCTTTGCGGGGTGGACGCCACTTCTTCAGCTGGCGCTTCCAGGCCTTGTCGACCTCTCGCCGCACCGCCTTGGCGTCCGTGAAGCGGTTGCCGAACACGGAGAGGAAGTAGGTTCCGCCGATCTGCTCGGGACAGATGAACAACTCCCGTCCCGCAGGCGCCGCTTTCAGCCATAGACGCAGGACCTGCTCGGCAAACTCCAGCCAATCGATGAACTCGGGTGTCAACTTTCCGCCGGGACCGAGTGCTGGAACCTGCGCATGCTGCCCGTTGAAGGGTCGGAAGTGAAACTGGTTGGCCAGCTGCACCAGGTCCGGACGCTCGATGAGCCGTTTGTAATATGGTGGGTTGAGATGCTTGATCACGGCCGGGTGCGAGAAATCCCAGGTCATCTTCAGCGGTCTCTTCTCCGCCTTCTCGAATCCTTTTGCGAGGGCGTATGTCTTCTCAGGCGTCTCCGTGCAGGTATCACGGTGGACCTCGATCGAGACGTCGAGCTCGAGCTCGTCCGCCGCCGCCATTACCGCACGGGCGACCCGGACTGCCTCGGGGGTGAGGGTATCGTGGTCGAGCATCTGGACGTTGACGACGCGCGCACCCCAGGCCTTGCAGCGCTTTAGCTTGCGCATCGGCTCGGTCTTGCCGTTTCCCATGTCGGTGGTGCAGGCGAAAACCAGTCCTGACTCTGCCACCTCGTCTTTGGTCACCATGTGGACGCGACCGACGAAGCCTTCAAATCCCGCGTTTTTGATGCGCCTGAGCTTCTGGACAGCCGTCCACTCCCCCTTCTTGTCCCCGTAGCCCATCAAACTGCCCAGAGTGCATGCTTGAATCAGTTTGGGTTTTTCCGGTTTTGCTGTGGCCATGTCATCCTCTTTCGCAGGTGTTTGAGTCTGAAATTGAGAGCGGCAAGATAGGCACGCGCCCGATGTTGAACAAGAGCTTGGAAGACCTTGCCGGCGCGCGCATCTCGACTCGCCTCTGGTACACAACATGCGGTTTTTTCTTGACTTTCACAGCCTCGCGCATACCTTATTGCCCGATTTTGATGGCGCATCGGGCTCATACCTTATTGCCCGATTTCAGACCCGGGCTCGCCGCAAGATACCGTGCCACCGGACGCGTCCCGTCAGCACGCATTGTTTACGTACCCGTTAACGACAGGGATCCACTACTTGGTTCGTGCAATCAGTCTTTTTATCTGTTTGATGGGTGTTTGGCTGCTTTGGTCCGGCCACTACACGACACTCATCACCACCTTCGGGGCGCTTTCGTGTCTTCTCGTCGTCATCATCGCCTCCCGAATGGGCATTGCCGATGCCGAGGGCCATCCCATCGGCATGCTGGTGCGCATCATCGCCTACGTGCCCTGGCTGACCTGGGCCATCATACGCTCCAACATTGACATTGCCGCCCTCATTCTCAAGCCAGGATTGCCAATCAGTCCTCGTGTGATCAAGGTCAAGGCTGGACAGAAATCGACGGTCGGCAAAGTCCTGTACGCCAACTCCATCACCTTGACCCCCGGCACAGTGTCCCTCGACGTGGATGGTGACACCATCACCGTGCATGCCCTGGATGAGGGCAGCGCCACGGACCTGGAGGAAGGCAGCATGGATCGCCGCGTCTGCCGTGTGGAAGGGAGCGCGAGCTGAGATGATGTTCGCGGCCACCACAGCAGCCATTCTCTTCACTATGGTACTGGCGCTCACTCGGGCAGTGTTGGGGCCTACGAGTTACGACCGCATTCTTGGCGTCAACATGGCGGGGACCAAGACCGTGCTGTTGATCGCCGTGCTGGGATTTCTCACAGATCGACCCGAATTCCTCGACCTCTCCCTGATCTATGTCTTCCTCAACTTCATCACCACCATCGCCGTGCTGAAGTACGTCGAGCGTGGAGATTTCGCCGCAACAGCAGACAGCGGCACCGACGTCGGGGCCTGATGCCACTCGAATCCATCACCAACATCGCCAGTTGGGTCTGCCTGATTACGGGCTCGGTTTTCTGCGTCATCGGCGGCATCGGTTTACTGCGGCTGCCTGACTTTTTCAGCCGCACGCACGGTGCCGGGATCACCGACACCCTCGGTGCTGCTCTGGTCCTTGTCGGTTTAATGTTCCAAGCCGGCCTCACCCTGGTCACCGTCAAGCTGGTGATGATTCTTGTCATTCTGTGGTTGACCAGTCCGACCTCGACTCACGCCATTGCCAAAGCCGCCATCCTTTCCGGGCTGAAACCTCTGCTCAAAGATAACAACGGAGAATCCCCCAAGACATGACCGAAGTCGTCGACATCAGCCTGCTGACGCTCATGGCCGTGGTGGCGGTGGCGATCTCGCGCCTGCGCAATCTGTTTGGCGTCGCCATGCTGGCGGGGTTTTACAGTCTGCTGTCCTGTGGCATGTTCGTCGTCCTCGACGCCGTGGATGTAGCCTTCACCGAGGCTGCCGTGGGAGCGGGCGTCTCCACGGTGATATTGCTGGGAACCATGCTGCTGACGTCCTCAGAGGAAAAGGCGCCTACATCCTGGTCGCCCTGGCCCCTGCTCGTCGTTCTCGCCGTCGGCGGGTTGCTCGGGTATGCCACGCTTGATATGCCCAGGTACGGGGATCCTGCGGCGGCCATCCATAATCATGTAGCCCCCAGGTACATCGAGGATTCACCGACTGAGGTCGGGGTACCGAACATGGTGACCTCTGTGTTGGCCAGTTACCGCGGTTACGACACCCTCGGAGAAACCACCGTCATCTTCACCGCCGGTATAGGCCTCCTAGTATTAATTGGCAGCGCTTTTCGTTCTACAGGATCGACCAAGCCGACGCCGAGGGCCCAGCAATGAGCAACAACGTCATTCTGCGGGTGGTCTCCAAGATGTTCATCCCCTTCATCTTGCTGTTTGCCCTCTACGTCCAGTTCCACGGCGACTACGGGCCCGGGGGAGGCTTTCAAGCCGGGGTGATTTTTGCGGCTGGATTCGTCCTCTACGCGCTGATTTGGGGCATTGAGGAAGCCAAGCGCATCGTCCACCCGAACCTACTCCAGTGGGCCGGTGCCATTGGTGTGCTCCTGTACGCCGGCACCGGGGCCGCCTCCTTTTTTCTTGGCGGTAACTTCCTCGACTACGGCGTGCTCGATCACCACGACCCCGTCCACGGACAACACCTGGGAATTCTTCTCGTCGAACTCGGAGTCGGCATCACCGTCGCTGCGGTCATGACTTCTGCGTTCTTCTGTTTCGCAGGACGCCGGCGCATCGATGGACGCCCGCAATGAGTGATCCCGGCCTCTACAACTATTGGATCGTCATTTTCCTGATGATGACGGGCCTCTACACGGTCATCGCTCGACGCAACCTGATCAAGAAGATGGTCGGTCTCAGCATCTTTCAGACCGGTGTGTTCCTCCTCTACATCAGCATGGGCAAGGTCTCCGGTGGCACCGCACCCATCGTCGTCACCGGTGGAGGGGGAACCTACTCGAACCCGCTCCCCCACGTCCTCATACTGACAGCCATCGTCGTCGGCATCGCCACAACAGCGATGGGCATGGCCCTGATTATCCGTATCCGTGAATCCTACGGCACCATCGAGGAAGATGAGATCACCGCACAGGATCAGGCATCGTGAGCTTCGAAGCCCATCTCCCGATCCTGCAGATCGTCGTGCCCCTGCTCGGCGCCCCGATCTGCGTGCTGTTGCGGCGCAAGACGACCACCTGGCTCTTCGCCGTGGCTGTTACCTGGGCCACCTTCGTCATGGCCACCATGCTGCTGCTGCGGGTCCTCGACGGTGGAGCGATTTCCTACGCCTTGGGCAACTGGGCTGCACCGTGGGGTATCGAGTATCGCGTCGATACCATCAACGCCTTCGTCCTCTTTCTGGTTACCCTGATCGGCTCAACCGTCATCATCTACGCTCCCGCCAGCATCGCCCGCGAACTGCCGGATGTCCGCGTCAATCTGTTTTACACCGCCTACCTGCTTTGCCTGACCGGTTTGCTGGGCATGACGATCACGGGGGATGCCTTCAACGTCTTCGTCTTTCTCGAGATCAGCTCGCTGGCCACCTACGCCCTCATTAGCCTGGGCTCCGATCGCCGGGCGCTGGTGGCGTCGTTCCGCTATCTCATCCTGGGTTCCGTCGGCGCGACTTTCTTCGTCATCGGCATCGGACTCATCTACATGATGACGGGCACCCTCAACATGGCGGACATGGCAGTGAAGCTGCAGCCCGTCATCGGCACCCGCACCGTCATTGCCGCCTTCGCCTTCCTGAGCGTCGGCCTGAGCCTGAAGCTGGCGCTGTTTCCACTGCACCTGTGGCTGCCCAATGCCTACGCCTACGCCCCTTCTTTCGTCACCGCGTTCCTGGCTGCCACGGCCACCAAGGTTTCCGTCTACGTCTTCATCCGGTTTTTCTATACCATCTTCGGTGTCGAATTCGCCTTCGAGCAGTATCACCTGGACATCCTCATCATTCCTCTGGCCCTGGTCGGTATCTTCGTCGGCTCACTGGTTGCCGTTTTCCAGCGCAACATCAAGCGCATGCTCGCCTACTCCAGCATCGCCCAGATCGGCTATATCATGCTCGGCGTCGGTTTCGTGTCACAGACTGGATTGACAGCCGCCCTTCTTCATCTGTTCAATCACGCGTTGATGAAGGGCGCCCTGTTCCTGGCCATGGGATGCATCGTCTACCGTCTGGGATCGACGAATCTGGAGGACCTGCGGGGTCTGGGTAGGCGCATGCCGTTTACGACGGCGGCCTTCGTCCTCGGTGGGCTGAGTTTAATAGGCGTCCCGGTGACCGTCGGCTTCGTTAGCAAGTGGTACCTGGTGCTGGCGGCTCTGGAAAGGGGCTGGTGGCCGGTCGCGGCGCTGATCCTGATCGCGTCGCTGATCGCCGTCTGCTATATCTGGCGGGTCGTCGAGGTCGCCTACTTCCAGAAAGCGGATGACCAGTCGGAAGATTCTCAGGCGGAGGAGGCTCCGCTGTCCATGCAGATTCCAATGTGGCTCTTGATTGGCGCCACCTTGTTTTTTGGCATCTCGGCCACCTTTACCGGGGGCGTGGCTCAGCGTGGAGCTGAGATGCTGATGGGGGTATCGCCTTGAGCCTGCCGATGTCACTGATCACGGCCGTGTTCCTGCCGCTGGTGTTGAGTCCGCTCATCCTGCTGACGGGCAAGCGGCCAAACCTGCGTGAAGCAGTCACTCTGGTCACCGGGGCAGCGACATTCCTGATCGTCTTGTCGATTCTGCCAGAGGTAATGGCCGGGGGCCGGCCTGCCGTCGAACTGCTTGAGATTCTGCCCGGATTGACTCTGGGGTTTCGCGTCGAACCCCTTGGGATGTTATTCGGATTAGTCGCGTCCGGTCTGTGGATCGTCACGTCGCTCTATTCCATCGGCTACATGCGCGGCCACCATGAGACCGATCAGACCCGCTACTTCTTCTTCTTCGCCGTCGCCATCACCGCGGCCATCGGCGTCGCGTTCTCCCAGAACCTGCTGACCCTGTTCATCTTCTACGAGGTTCTGACGCTTTCGACCTACCCGCTCGTCACCCATGCACGCACTCCCGAAGCCATGCGGGGTGGCCGCATTTACATGGGTATTCTGTTGAGTACGTCCGTCGTTTTCCTCTTGTTCGCGATCATCTGGACCTGGAGCATCACGGGTACCCTGGAATTCCAGGAAGGCGGCATCCTCTCCGGCAAGGCCAGTGAAGGTGTTGTCTGCGTGCTGTTGGCCCTCTACGCCTTTGGCACCGGCAAGGCGGCATTGATGCCGTTCCATCGCTGGCTGCCGGCCGCCATGGTGGCGCCGACTCCAGTGAGTGCCCTGCTGCATGCCGTCGCCGTCGTCAAAGCCGGCGTGTTCACGGTGATGAAGATCATCGTCTACGTCTTCGGCCTGGACCTGCTGCGCGAAACCGAGGTCAGCGTCTGGTTGATGTACGTGGCCGGCGCCACCGTCGTCATCTCATCGCTGGTGGCGATGACGAAGGACAACCTCAAAGCGAGGCTGGCGTATTCTACCGTGAGTCAACTGTCCTACATCGTTCTAGGTGCCGCGCTCGCCAACGGTCTCAGTGTTATCGGCGGCAGCATGCACATCGCCATGCATGCCTTCGGCAAGATCACCCTGTTCATGTGTGCGGGGGCCATCAACGTGGCGCTGCACAAGACCGAAGTCAGCGACATGGTCGGCATTGGCCGGCGCATGCCGTTTACGATGATCGCCTTTCTGATCGGTTCGCTCAGCGTCATCGGCGTACCCCCATTCGGTGGGGCCTGGAGCAAGTGGTACCTGGCCCTGGGTGCGGTAAGCGCGGATCAACTGATCTTCGTCGCCGTTCTCATGATCAGTTCACTGCTCAATATCGCCTACCTGATGCCGATCGTCGTGCGGGCCTTTTTCAATCCGAAGACCCCGGCACCAGCCAGCGCCGGGGCGGCTGCCGTCCATGATGATGACCATGGCGACGGCTTGCACGAAGCACCGTTCTTCTGCGTCATGCCGCTGTGTTTCACGGCGGTTGGATGTATCGTCCTGTTCTTCTACGCCGGTGACCTCTTCAGGTTGCTGTTGCCACTGGCTCAACACTGACGAACCCACAGGCACCTAACAGGCACAGACACGATGGCAGATCAAGACAACACCACAAACAGCAACGGCGATGGCGGCTGGCTGGAAAAACCCGGCAGCACCAATGTCCTCTACCGGCTGTTGCTTGTAGCCTGCGCCATACTGCTGCTGGCGGATGTTCTGGACATGCTCGGCATCGGCTACCACAAGCACGTCCACTACAGTATCGAGAACGTCGGCGGCTTCTACGCCATCTTCGGTTTCGCCGCCTATTCGTTAATCGTTGGCGCCGGATGGATCTGGCGACGAGTGGTGATGCGGGACGAGGACTATTACGATGCTTGACCAGCTGCCTCCTGCCACCATCCTAGTCGTCGGCGCCTTGCTGGTGCCGCTGCTGCGCGGCCGTTTGCAGTCGCTCTACCTGCTTGCCCTGCCGATCGTCAGCTTCGCTCACCTGCTGAGTTTGACCGAAGGCTCCTACGGGCACATCCTGCTGTTCGACTACTCGTTGATGATGGTTCGCATCGACAAGCTCAGTCTTGTCTTCGGTTACATCTTCCACATCATGGCCATCCTCGGCGTCGTCTACGCTCTCCACATGCGGGACAACGTCCAGCACATGGCCGGATTGATCTACGCGGGATCGGCGATCGCGGGGGCCTTTGCCGGCGACCTGATCACCCTGTTCGTATTCTGGGAGCTGACCGCGATCTCCTCCGTTTTTCTCATATGGTCCAGCCGCACAGAGCGGGCGTACCGTGCCGGCATGCGCTACCTGATCATCCAGGTCGGCTCGGGTGTGATCCTGCTGTCCGGCGTCCTCATCCACTACCACGAGACCGGGTCGCTGGCGTTCGGCAACATGGCCCAGATGTACAACCTGGAATCCTTCGCGCTGGCCGATTTCGGTACCGAGCATCTGGGACCAACCCTCATCTTCATCGCCTTTGGCATGAAGTGCGCCTTCCCGTTTCTACACAACTGGCTGCAGGACGCCTATCCGGAAGCCACCGTCACCGGCACCGTGCTGCTGAGCGCCTTCACGACCAAGCTGGCCATATACACCTTTGCCCGCGCCTTCCCAGGCACCGAGATCCTGATTCCGATCGGCGTGGTCATGACGGCTTTTCCAGTCTTCTTCGCCGTCATCGAAAATGACCTGCGACGGGTGCTGGCTTACAGTCTCAACAATCAGCTCGGCTTCATGCTCGTCGGCATCGGCGTGGGTACCACCATGGCCCTCAACGGCGCCGTCGCGCACGCCTTCGCCCACATTCTCTACAAGGCGCTCCTGTTCATGTCGATGGGGGCGGTGTTGTACCGTGCCGGAACCGTGAAGGCTTCGGAGTTGGGTGGGCTCTACAAATCGATGCCGTGGACGACCTTCTTCTGCATCATCGGGGCCGCTTCGATTTCCGCGTTCCCGCTGTTCAGCGGCTTCGTGACCAAGTCATTGACGCTGACAGCCACTGCTGGCGAAGGCTGGACCATAAGTTGGTTCGTGCTGCTGTTCGCGTCCGCGGGCGTGCTCCACCACTCCGGCATCAAGATCCCCTACTACGGCTTCTTCGGTCACCAGGATTCGGGCATTCGCTGCAAGGAAGCCCCCCTTAACATGCTGATCGCCATGGGAGTGGTCGCGTTCTTCTGCGTCGGCATCGGGGTCTATCCACAGCCGCTGTACGACATCCTGCCCTACGCCCATACGCTGCCTTACGAGAAGGCCTTCGAACCCTACACCTCGAGCCACGTGGTGATGCAACTGCAGCTCCTGTTCTTCGCGCTGCTGTCGTTCGCCATCCTGGCGAAAAAGCACCTGGAGACGCCTGAAATACCCTGTGTGAACGTGGATTTCGACTGGACCTACCGCAAGCTGTTGCCGGCGTTGGTTCGGGGATTTGTCTCCATCGGCGCACCAATTCGCGACGGCTTCTTCAACAGCTCCAAGGCACTCATCCGCGATATCGTCGCCGGTTTGGGCCGGCACCATGGCCCGGACGGCGCACTCGGACGCACCTGGACTACAACCGGAGCGGCTACCGTCGTGCTTGTCCTGCTGGCGGCCTATCTGGTTTTCTACTACGGTTCCGTTCCTGGCTGACCGCACAGAGTCTGCTGGATGCCACCTACGCGGCGGCTCCAATCTCCTTTTTTCTGCCGCTGTCACATCCGACGCTTCGGCTGATATCTCGTCGGTTGGTGGCACCTCGACAATATCCTTCTTTTCCTCCACATCATCTGGTTGGTGCATCGCCACGTACGCCATGACCGACACCAAGACGACTACCATCACGCCGACACCGATGAAAAAGAGGATCTACATGTTGCCACGCCCTCTCGTTGGTTACGCCAATCCCGTCTCTATGGGTCAATGTACCGGAGTGACTGCTGAACGGGAATGGGGGCTGGAGTCCGGGTATGGCGACTGACACCACCCGCGTCGTCGTGGTCGGAGGTGGCATCTGGGGTTTGAGTACTGCCTACCACCTGGCGCGTGCGGGCTCCTGCCAGGTAACCCTCATCGAGCGCAACGACCAGGTGGCCGCCGAAACCACCCCACGTGCCGCTGGCCTGGTCGGCCAGATCCGCGAGTCAGCGACCATGTGCGGCGCCATTCAATACACCCTCCAGCTGTTCACCGAATTCACCGAGGAAACCGGCTACGACCTGGGACTGCGCCGGCCCGGAAGCCTGATGGTGGCCCTGACAGATGCCCGCATGGAAGCCTACGCGTTGCAGGTCGAGAACGGCCGGGAGAATGGTCTGGAGGCTGAGTTCGTATCGAATCAGGAGATGGAACGACTGGCCCCGCACATGAATGTGTCTGCCCTGACCGGTGGCTTCGTCGTCGCTGGCGATGGGTATGTCGATCCCAGCCTGTGTGCTCTGGGTTATGCGGCCGCGGCGCGCGAACTCGGCGTTCGCTTCCAGTGCGGGACTCCGGTTACCGGCCTGGATGTCGAATCGGGAACCGTTGCTGGCGTGCGCACCGCTGAGGGTTCGATCGGCGCTGACGCCGTCGTGCTCACGGGAGGGCCTTGGACGGCGAACCTACTGCGCGAATGGGCGGAGTACGAACTGACCGTGGCGACGATTCGCCACCAACGGGTCTGCACCGTTCCGCAGCCTGGCATTCCGTCACACCATCCCGTCGTCCGCGTCACTGACGAGAGCTGCTACCTGCGTCCCGAAGCGGGTGGGTACCTGTACGGATTCTTCGAACCGGAACCGACCCTCGTCGACATCGACGAGCCGCCTTCGCGCTTCACGACGAATGATCTCGAACCTCCGGTGGAGACGATGGCAGAAGCGCTGCGCCGGCTGTCACCGGTTTTCCCGGTACTGCAGCAGCTCGACATCACCGAGCGAAGACAGGGCGTGACCACGTTTGCCCCGGATGGCAATTACATGCTGGGACCGGTTCCTGGCGTGGCCGGTCTGTTCTGCGCCAGCGGCTGCGCCGCGCTCGGCATCGCTGGCTCGGCCGCCGTTGGCCGTTGGATCAGCTCCTGGATCCTCGAGGGTGATCCCGGAAATGAGGCAGTCGATGGCGAATTTGACATTGATCGCTTCGGCGACAAACGCACGGATCGCCAGTGGATCAATCGTGGTGGAGCGAATTTCTACGCTACGTATTACAGTATTCGATGAACTATCAGAGAAATCATCAGAGAAACTGGAGACTGAACATTGTATAACATCGGCATGACCTTCGACCTGCGGCCCGGCAGCTATCCCGAGTACAAGCAAGCCCACGATGACCTCTGGCCAGAGATTGCCGCAAGCATGAGCGACAACGGCGTCGACATGGCGATCTTTCGCTTCGGCGAGCAGCTGTTCCTGCACGCCACCGCACCCACGGAGCAGGACTGGCTCAAGAGCCGCGAGCATCCGGCCCTGGTGAAGTGGAGCGACTACATGGCCAACATGCTTGTAACCGATGACGACGGCCAGATTGTCTTCCGCGTGATGGAAGAGGCCTTCGTCTTCGGCAATTTCGTGCCCTAGAGAGGGAACAGCCAGGTGCGATGGCTGATCGCCTCGAAACCGCTCGATTCATCGTCAACAGGAGTGCCGGCCGCCATCACGTCGACCTTGCCGGCATTCTCGAAGACGCTCTCGGTCTCAAGCCGGTCGATGTACGCCACACAGAGCATCCCGGACACGCCGAAGAGCTGGCGCGCGCCGCCGTCGAGGAGGGAACCGGCCTCGTCATCGCCGTCGGCGGAGACGGCACCATCAACGAGGTGTCACGTGCGTTGCTGAATACGGCAGCAGTACTCGGTGTCATCCCCACAGGTTCAGGCAACGCCTTCGCCCGTACTCTTGGCCTGCCCCTGCGACCCCGTGATGCCTGCCGGTTTCTGTTTGCAGACCCTGTTTCAGGTCCGCGCACCATCGACGCCGGGACGATCGATGGCCATTGCTTCCTGACCACGGCAGGCATCGGCATCGACGCGCTCACCTGCTGGATCTACGCCAACCGCGGAATACGGTCACGGCGCGGTCTGCTCCCCTACCTGTCTGCTGCCCTTCAAGCCTCCACGCAGTTCCAGCCAGGCGAAGTGACTATAACGGTGGATGACGAGGCGCCGCTGCGCCTGACACCGGCACTCTTGACCATCGCCAACGGCGACCAGTTCGGCTATGGAGCGGTCATCGCCCCCGGGGCCCGAATGGATGACGGCGAACTCGACCTGCGCGTGGTGGGCGCTCGCCATGCCCTCAGACTCCTCTGGGACAGCCGTCGACTGTTCATGGGCAGCATCGACGGTCTCTCCAACCTTCGCCGCACGCGCGGGCGGACCATTCGCATCGAGCGTTCCCAGCCGGGCCCCATCCAGGTAGATGGGGAAGTCTTCGAGGCGGAGGCCGTCTTCGAGGTCCAGGTAGTCCCGGCAGCGCTCCAGGTCATCGCGCGAACGGCTTCAGCTTCCTGACCTGCAGCACCTGTTCGGCTACCTCAGCCGCTGAGGCCTCCAACATGCGCTCGCCTTTCTCCGCCGTGCCACGGTCGGATCGCCAACCCCGCCGTGGGCAGTGCGCTGGTCGAAGCGATGGTAGGAGCTGACGCCATCAACCCGCATGCCTGGACGCTCACCGTCGGCATCGAGCTTGTCCTCACGTACCAGGTCGGGTCGGATCACCATCATCATCGAGGTCTCCGTCTCTCCGGCAGACTTCCGGCGATGCCATCTCGACTAACAACATGCCCCACTACCTCCCCCGAACCACAGCCAGCGCGGCAAACAAGGCCTTGATGTAGCCGATCGAGTACCCCAATCCCTGCGACACGTTCGGACCATCCCCTTCGATGTCCGGTATGTGGTCGGGATTGACGCAGCCATCGAAACCCTGCTTGTCCAGCTCCAACAGGATCTTGAACATGTTCATATCACCGTCGTCCAGCAGAACTTCCTCGAACCCACCAGCTGTGGCGAAGCTGCCGCGCACGTTGCGCAGATGAACCATGAAAATGCGGCCCTTGCGGGCGTAGTTGTGAATCTCATCCAGGACGAGCGGCAGACCGCCGGCTTCGGCCCGGGTGCCGCAACAATAGAGATAACCGACCTTGCGGCTCGGGAAGCCGTCGATGACGCGATGGAACCCCAGGCCACCTAGCGGGGTATCCGGTAGCGGTGAATCGGAGGGATGCATTGCCAGTCTGATGTTGTGCTCTTCGGCGATGGGTACAAGGCCCTCGTAGATACGGCAGAAACATTTCCACCAGAATTCCAAATCTTCTGCTGAGGGCAACTCCGGCTTGTCGCGCTTCAACCCCAGGCTGTCTGCCCGCGACATGTAGCCGCCGCGGTGGGGGGCCTGGAATTGGAGGAGTTGGTCATTGAAGGTGTCACCGGCAAAACGCTGCCGCGCGATCGGCGCACCTGCTTCCGCGAACACCTTGAGCGCGTTGCAGGTATTTTCGAGCTCGACCTCCCCTTCGTCGGTCCCTTTCATGAAGGCGTCGGTGATATCGGGCAGGGTAACCCGGTTAATCTCCAGTCCATACGAGTGAATCTTCCTCTTGATTCTCACCAATTCGTCGAGGTCGGGATAACCCTGTTCCGTTACCCCCGGGAAGCTGTTGCCACTGCCGAAATCCAGACAATCTGCTCCCATCTGTGTGACGGCTTTCAAGTAGGAGTCTTCCAGACTTCCCCAAACTGATATTCTCATCCGATCCTTAGCCCTGTTCATGCCGTGAATGTGAAAGTGATATCGACGTGGGCGGTGCAAAAACCTCAACGATCCATGAACAGACCCACCTTCGAGGAGTCTTGCTCGGCGTTATCGCCGCGTCCCTTCTCTGAGTAGCTGTCGGACCCTCCTCCGGTATCGATCAGGATTCCGAGGTTGAGCGCATCGCGCCCGCCCCAGTACTCGACACTGCCGCCTCTTCCCTGGCCATTGACGGCCCGGTAACGATCCGACCCAGCCCAGTCGAAGAGAACACCGACGCCGTTCATGGAAGCAGCTCCCTGGGCCAATCCCCCACCCTGGTAGTCATCATCGCCGGCTCGATCTTCAAGAATACCCACCGCCGCATCCCACGCAGCGCCCTGGTTAGCGACCTGTCGGGCGAAGTACTCGTCGTCACCATTGATATCCAGCAAGCAGCCGACAGCCTGGTGGGCGGCTGATCCCTGACTGTAGCGACTCGACCTGTAGCGATCATCTCCATCTCGATCGACGAGCATGCCCAGACCGAAGAAATAGCCGGTCCCTTGCGAAAAATTGCCCGCCTGGTAGTCGTCGTCACCTGCACCGTCGATTAGCGCTCCGATGCCTCCGGACGCCGAGCGGCGAAAACCGCAGCCCACACCCTGGGACCAACCCTGGTAGATGCCGGCCGATCCGTAGGAAGAAGGCGCTGCGCGATCGGCCATGTAACGGTCATCACCCCGTCGATCATGCAGCAGACCGAAGCCGGCTGCGCCTCCGAAGCCCTGGGCTTGTTCGGCTGCCGCGTAATGATCGGTGCCTGAGCCATCGAGCAGCAAGCCGGCACCAAAGAAAGCGGCGGCCTGTGCCGGTTGTCGTGCGCTGTAGCGGTCATCACCCTCTTGATCCCACAGCACGCCGACGCCGCCGAAAGCCGAGCCCTGGGTCAGCCAACTGCCGCTGTAAGAATCGTCGCCCCTTAAATCGATTAGAAAGCTGACGCCCCCGATGGCTGCTCCCATGCTCCCCCAGCCATTGCCGACGTACTCGTCGTTTCCATCGAAATCGATCAGCAATCCGACTGCAGACTGCTGCTCATAGGTGACTTCGCCTTCGGCAGCGATGAACAGGGTGCCACCACAGTTGTTCAGATAGATATCGTCGCCACCCAGATCGATAATGAGGGCGGCATCCTCACCGTAGAAATTATCTCCGTCACCGCCGATGAGGATCCAACCACGTTTGGTCTCACGTGCGAACAGAAACTCCCCACCAAACGTTGGGGGCAGATCGGCGACTTCGTCGGCAGGCAACGACCGCGCTGCCTTGCGGATCCGCTTCATCACGGCTGGCTCAGTCAGTGTCGCCAGGACTCTTGCGGCGGCGAAAAGTGCGGCTGTATCCACTCTCTTGGCAAGACGCAAGGTTCCCGCATGCAGGACCGTCGTCGAACTGTCTCCTTCATCCAGGACCCGCGTGCGTGTGAACTCGGTCAACAGTGCCGGCACCTGACGCAGCAAGCTCTCATGTTCCTGGTCGGACAGGTTATCGAATGCAGATTCAGCATGCCAGCGGGCTCGCACGAATGGCACCATCAACTCGCGCGTCAGCTCCTTGAGCCCCTCAGATTGATTGAACATCTCGAGAGCCAGAGTGTCCGCGATCGAGTCCTGCGCGTGCCCATAATCCGTTTCCAGATCCAGTCTTTCGGTTGCAAGTCGCAGGTATGCACTCAGATCGGTAAGACCGGAGACTTCCCGCGATAGCTCGTCGGCCATGGCCGTGACCTTCAGTGGACGGGTCAGTGCCAACTGAACATCGGACAGGCGCAGATCGGCTCCGTAGCGATCGCTCTCGAAGGCCAGTGCCCGGTGCAAATCCGCCAGGGTCCGGGTATGACTCGGGCTTACTACACTCAGGGCTGTGATCTCCAGGGAATCTTGCGCCACCAGCCATTGCAGATGGCGGGGACGATCCTGCGCCGGCGATCCGGTTCCATGCTCGTTCATCAACGAGTAGAGTCGCTTCACATGCGTGACCACGCACGGAATTGTCAGGTGCTCGCTGACGGCAGGGGGCTCAGTTTTGCGCTCAATCAGCAGCGAAACCTCCGTGTCAGGCTCCAGACTTCGTATGAACCTGGACAGATCCTTGGGTTGGGTGATTCGGTACTGGGCCGCGGCAAGGATCAGATCCCCTGGGCGCAAACCGGCTCTTGCGGCAGGGCTGTCATGCATGGTAGAAGCGACCACGACTGCCGTGTCCCCGGCAGCCTCGATCCTGACGCCGAGCAGCCCGTAGTGCGAGGGAAGATCAGCAGGAACAGACAGGGTTGGCCTCTCGATCGCAGCTGCGTTCCCAGCCACCACCACGAGCATCACCCACACTCCCACACCCACACATGACAGCTTCAACCGCACAATCCCCAGCCTCATTCCCCTCGGTAATTGTCGGAATTGCAACAGTAGTATGCCTCGTCCGTTTGATGGCTCTTCCGTTGGAGATCGCCAAAGTTCACCGCAGTCGTGGATGGGGTCAACGACAGGATTTGACTCAAACCTGTTGTAGTTTCTTCATTTACATCCCTGCAGCCGCCACTGGCAGGCCTTTCACCCTAACGACCGATCCCAACTATGCCACATCTGCGTGAGTGCATCCCCGCCATCATGCTGGGGCTTCTGGGTATCAGCTGTGCCAGCTTGTCCACACTGCTCTCTGACCCCTCTGCCAAACCAGCAACCGCGGATGAGAATATCGGAGCAGTCCTGCAACAGTACCTGAGCGAGCGTGAGGCTGTGCCAGATACGACCGGGGCTTACCGGCCCTACATCGCCCTGCTGCCTTTCGTGGATGATTCGGGGTTCCAGCACGATGGATGGGACATGGAGGACGAAGTTCCGGGTTTGCTGACCACGGAGATGGAGAAGCAGCAACGATGGCGACTCGTCCCGTATGACGTCGTCCTCGACGCGCTGGCCTCCACGGGATCGCGCGTGCACAATAACGACGAGGCATGCGATGTGGGCGAGCTGTTAAATGCGGACTATGTCGGTCGGGGAACCTTGCTCGACTACAATTTCCAGCGGTTGCAGGCGGGTGACGCCATGTTGGGCGGCTATAAGTCGTTTAAGGGAACAACCGAATTGGAGGTCACCTTGTTGCGCGTGCGTGATCGAGTCCCCCTCGACAAGGTGAACGAAAGGTCTGAAGTCCTCGATCGCGGATTGGGACTCGATCTGTTGGGCCGTCCTCGAAAGCAGGACCTGGAATTCGTGGGTCTGAGGACGATGGACTTCGGCTCGGCGGATTTCTTGGAAACAGCGGTTGGTCAGGCAACGGCGGAAGCCTTCGCCGCGCTCGCGGATGGTCTGGACTATGCGATTCGTCCCTCGGGCGTCAAGATTGAGGGCGAAGGGGCCAACATCCTCTCCGTCGAGGGCGAGGAAATCTTCATCAACATCGGTAGCAAGAATGGCGTGCACCAGGGATACCGCTTCCACGTATTGCCCGGGCGCGCCCGAGCACTGAATAATGTCCTCGACCCGGCCTTGCCGGTTGCCGTCGTCGAAGTCGTCGATGTCATCGGGGGCCGGCTTTCCCGAGTGCAGAAGATCAGCGGTAAGGATATCGCGGCGGATGACCGGCTGCGGTTCATCGAACTACCCGAATGACTGGGGGCCATGGAACCAAAGGAGAGGTAGGATGACGGAAGGCTTGCACGATCTTGTCGAATCAGCCCCGGAGCAGATCGCCACTGGGTTCAGTTCACCGAGGGCCCGGTGTGGGATCCGCGGGGCTTCGTCATGTTCACGGAAATCGGCGACCCCCACGAGATCTGGAAGGTTGTACCCGGCCAGGAGAAAGAGTTGGTACGCGACAACACCGGGCGGGCCACGGGACTGACCCTGGACCTGCAGGGTCGTCTGATCGCCTGCGAGCAAATCACCAGACAGGTTACGCGAATGGACGCCGATGGCACCGTCACCCCCATCGCGACGCATTTCGGCGACAAGCGCTTGAACCGCCCCAATGACGTCGTCGGGACTTCCGACGGTAGCCTATATTTCACGAATAGAGGGGCCGCGGGACTGGAGCCGGATGAGCAGGATCTCGTGCACAACGGGGTCTACCGAATTGCCCCGAACGGTGAAGTGCACCAGGTGGTCTATCCCTACGTGGACCCGAACGGCCTGGCCTTTTCTCCCGACGAGAAGACCTTCTACCTGGTGAACACCCGTCCCGATGCGCTCCTGGACGCCTTCGACGTCGAAGCGGACGGCTCTTTGTCCAACCAGCGTCGATTCTTCGACTTCCCCGACACCGGTGAACCGGGTGTGCCGGATGGCGTCAAGGTGGATGTGGAAGGGCGCGTCTACTGCACCGGTCCTGGAGGCATCTACGCCATCGATCCGGATGGTACCTCACTGGGTGTAATCCGTCTACCAGAGCAATCCGTCAACATGGGCTGGGGCGGAGATGATAATCGCACCCTCTTCGTCGGGGCGATGACCTCCGTGTACAGTGTGCGCATGAAGACGGCCGGCACGCCCATCCCGAGACAGAGCTGAAGCCCGCGACGCTGAGCTCATACCGCCATGTCTCTCGTCACGGCCACAATCAGCGCTGAGGCCTTGCGCCACAACCTCGCCATCGCGCGCCAGGCGGCGCCGAGCAGCAACATTATGGCCGTCATCAAGGCCGACGCCTACGGCCACGGTGCTGTCGAAGTAGCAGCGGCCCTTTCGCAAGCGGATGCCTATGCGGTGGCCCGACTGGAGGAGGCCCTGCAACTGCGACAGGCGGACATCGACGAACCGGTCGTCGTACTCAGCGAAATGTTGGATGCTGAGAAGGTCGAAGCCTGTGCCGAGCACGGGTTCCAGCCAGTCGTCCATGACGCCACGGGCATCGAAGCGATGTCGGCGGCTGCCGGTATTCCCCACATGGTGATATGGCTGAAGCTCGACACTGGGATGCATCGGCTCGGCATTCCGCCCGATGATTGCAGCCGCATTCACGGCCAGCTCAGCGCCTGCCCGCACGTGGATGAAGTTCGGCTGATGACGCACTTCTCGTCAGCGGATGAAGATGAGAGTACCGCAACCGAGAGCCAGTTGAAGCAGTTTTCGCGGGCAACCAGTAACCTGTCAGGTGTCGACAGGAGTCTCGCCAACTCCGCGGCCATCCTTTCTTGCAAGCATAGCCATGCCGAGTGGATCCGGCCCGGCATCATGCTCTACGGAGCCGACCCCCTTTCCGAAGCCAACAACCTCAGCAGGCAGTTGCGTCCTGTCATGCAGCTGCAGAGCCGGATCATCGCTGTGCACGATATCGAGGTGGGTGAGGCCGTCGGTTACAACGGTACTTGGCGCAGCGAACGCAAATCACGCATCGGCACCGTTGCCTTCGGGTACGCCGACGGTTATCCCCGCCATGCACCCAACGGCACACCCGTCGTCGTCGATGGAAAGACGGTGCCGCTCGTCGGCCGCGTTTCCATGGACATGATCACCGTGGATTTGACCGACCACCCGGGTACTGGGGTTGGCTCAACCGCCCTGCTCTGGGGGGACGGTTTGCCTGCTGAACGCGTGGCCGAACATGCCGATACTATCCCTTACCAGTTGTTCACCTCCGTCGGCGGCCGCAGCCGTTTCTTCTACACCTAGAATGCCCTGACAGTCCTGGAGTATTTCGGAGTCCTGCAAAAAGAGCGACGACCGTACCGCAATTCGTATTGACAACGTATATACGTTTTCGCCGGCCATTCCCCTTCCCCGGCACTGGCCCTTTGTTTGCTTCTTCTACAGTGACCGTCCGCACACCCGGCAATCGACACAAGTGTAACTATCTATAAACATTTATAGTTAAGTGATATAGACGAACGCTTAGGACGGACCCGCACTAACAGTCACTGGAGAAAACTGCCGCCTCGGTCGATGTGAAGGGTATAGATCCTTCCCATGATGGCAGTCTTCTGCCAATCAATCTGGCACCCGAACTCACATAAGGTTTCATGACTTCAATGCTGCAAGGCCAACCCTTCATCCAATGCAAGTACTCCGATATCGCCATCGATCGCGATGCCGGCATCGTCATGAAGAGAGTCACGGAGTGGCTGGATTACGGAGTGTTCGAACGTGAGGTCTACTGGCTACAGCAACTGGCCGATGTGCCGTTCGTGCCCAACCTGATTCAGGTCGACAATGAGACCAAAACCATTGTCACGGCCTACGCGGGCGAGCGCTTAACGCGCGACAACCTCCCTGCTGATTGGGATATACAGATTCGGACGATCATCCTGAGTCTGCGGGCTTTCGATTGCGCCCATAATGATATCAAACCCAGCGAGCTGCTGGTACTGAATGGCAGGCTGAGTCTTTGCGACTTCGCCTGGGCCACTCAGTACGGTGCTCCTCATCCGGCGCACTGGCCAGCGGCACTGGGCGAGGAGTTTGCTCTCAAGCGTCGCAGCAGCCTCAACGATTCATTCGCCATCATGCGATCAGTCTGTTGCGTGCTCGAGAATGGAGAATACGTGGATGCCGGCGGGCTGTCCCAGCTCGGAACGACGGAGCCTGCAATCGACGCAGAGCCCATGCAGTTCTGCCACACACCAAACATGTTCGCCGGCAAGCTGGAGTATTCGGAAAGCGATGACCAGGCGGTGGTGGAGGGCTATCAGTGTTACGAGATCGATGCCCACAGCCTGAATCCTCTAGGCGGCAACTTCACCTCGCCGAAGAGCCAGGCACTGCTGTCCTACTTCCAACCCGCCAACATCCAGGGAAAGACAGTCAACGACCTGGGCTGTGCCAACGGTTTCTTCAGCTTCGCTGCCATGTTCGCTGGAGCCGAGAAGGTGTACTCCGTCGACATGGATGCAGACCACCTGGCGCAGGTCGAACGCGTGAAAGCGAAGTTCGGCTTCGATCGCATTGAACCCATCAACTCCAACGTGCAGGACTTCTCCACGACCAGCGACATCACCATATGCCTGGCACTCATTCACTGGATCTTCTCGTGCACGACCTTCTATGGCCGTTTCGAGAATTGCATGAGCCACCTCAGCGAGCTCACCCGCGAAACCCTCATCATCGAGTGGATTGATCCGAACGACACGGCCATCCAGAATTTCGGTCACATCAATTACAACAACCACGTCGAGCGCGAAGACTACTGCCGGGAGAATTTCCTCGCGGCACTGCAGCAGTCCTTCCCAACCATGGTTGACCAACAGGTTGTGTCCGAAACACGCACGGTCTACCTCGTTTCCAAATAGATCGAGCCCCAACAGACCAACCTTCCGCTGAATCTCGACCCTGTCGAAGAGATCTTTCCGCTGCCTCGCCCGCGCCAGGAATATTCCACCGATTGCGTTCGTTCGCGGCGGAATCACTCACGTCCGATATTCTCCCCTTCACTTATACCGAGAGAGGTGTGTAGTGAAGGACAGAGTGGCCGTCGTCACCGGCGGCGCTGGTGGTATCGGCTCAGCCGTTTGTCGGGCGTTCTCGAAAGAGGGGGTCGGCGTGGCCATCGCCGACATGGATGGAACGCGAGCCAGCAAACTAGCCGACGAAATCACGACGACTGGCAGTAATGCATTTGCTGTCGAAGTCGAAATCACCTCAGAGCAATCCGTCATCTGGGCAGTCGAGCGCACGATTGAGCACTTCGGACGCGTCGACTTCCTCGTGCACTGCGCCGGTATCATCATCAAGGCACCCGTGCTCGAGCTGTCCGCCCAGGATTGGAGCAAGACCCTCGACACCCACCTGACCGGGGCATTCCTGTTCAGTAAGACCATCGGCCGCTACCTGGTTGAACAGGGCTCGGGCGGCAGAGTCGTGTTCATCTCCTCGGTGGCAGCCAAAGCGCCGATGCCAGAGCGCGGAGCGTACACCCCGGCCAAAGCGGGATTGGTCGGACTAGCCGGCGTGTTATCACTGGAATGGGCTCGATATAATATCAACGTGAACGCGATTTGCCCCGGTGTGGTCTTGACGCCAGCGACGAAGGCGATCTACCAGCGGGACCCCGACCTGCGGACCTCACGGCTGAACAGGACACCCTCCGGCCGCGAAGTGCACCCGCAAGAGGTCGCCGACCTGGTGCTCTTCCTGTGCAGCGATAAGGCCAGGCAGATCAACGGTATAGCGATCCCGATCGATGGGGCTTTCCTCAACAATGGATTCATGCTAGAGGAGGACTAGGAGCCGATGGCACTCCTCGACAATAAGACGCAGATATCCGTTCTGGTAGAAGGGCTCGATCACCCCGAGGGAATCGCCTGGGGCCGAGATGGCTTTGCCTATGCCGGCGGCGAGGCCGGGCAGGTGTACAGGATCGACATCGAAGCCAAAACCTCAGCGAAAATCGCCGACGCCGGTGGGTTCCTGCTGGGTATTGCCCTTGATGCGGACCACAACATCTACGCCTGTGACGCCAAGAATGGCAGAGTGATGAAGATTACTCACGACGGTGAAGTCTCCGTTTATTCCAGGGGCACCGCCGACGCACCTTTCAAGTGCCCGAACTACCCCGGGTTCGACGCCGGTGGCAACCTCTATGTCTGTGCTTCCGGGGGTTGGCATGACGATGACGGCATGATCTACAAGATCAAGCCGGGCGGCGCGACCGAAGTTTGGGACCGCAGGCCAAAGGAGTTCCCCAATGGGCTCTGCTTTGGCCCGGAAGGCGACGCCCTCTACGTCGCCATGAGCGTCAACCCGCCCCGCGTCGACCGCATCCAAATCAACGCCGATGGCACGGCCGGAGCACTCGAGACCGTCGAAGAGTTCCCGCGGACCGTGCCCGACGGGGTCGCCTTCGACAGCGACCACAATCTCTACGTCTCCATGTATCGGCCGGACATCATCTATCGAAGAACGCCTGCAGGCAAGATCGACGTTCTCGCCGAAGACTTCGAGGGCACCTTGATCGCCGCCCCCACCAACATCGCGTTCTGTGGCCCCGATCTGGACGTGCTCCTGAGTGCCAACATCGGCCGCTGGCACCTCACCCGATACGAGATCGGCATCAGCGGCCACCCTCTCAACTATCCGGAGATCGACTGATAATGACCAAGACATATCGAGTAGCCATTCTGGGATGTCGTGGCCGCGGCACGTCCGCGGCGGGAGGTTACCACGCCCATCCGCGGACAGAGGTAGTCGGACTCTGCGACCTGGTTCCCGAGCTGCTGAATACCCTTGGTGATAAACTGGGTGTCGACGCCCGCTACGACGATCTGGATGCCATGATTCGTGAGACAGAGCCGGACATCGTCGCCATCCCAACCGGGACTGAGTTCCACTATGACCTTGCCATGCGGGTACTCGAGCACGGCGTCCACATTGATATCGAGAAGCCATTATGCGTCGACCTGGTCCAAGCTGACGAGGTCGTCGCCAAGGCAGCGGAGAAAGGCGTACGCATCGCCGTTCATCATCAGGGCCGAACAGGGGCGGTCGTCAGGGCCATCGCCGGCGCCCTCGAAGCCGGCCGCATCGGCGAGCTTCAGCACATCCACGGCTACGGCAAAGGCTACTATGGTGGCTACGACCTGATGAACATCGGCACCCACATGATCAACATGATGTTGAAATTTGCCGGGAACTGCTGCGCCATCTCCGGGACCGCGATGACGGGAGGAGGTCCGGTCACTCCTGATGATGTGGTGCAATCACCACAGGGCATGGGCACGATAACGGGTGAGCGTCTTACTGGATGGCTCGAGTTCGACAACGGCGTGACCGGCACCCTACTGCATCACCGCTATCCCACTCGGGTTCCCCCGATGCTGGAGTTGTGCGGCAACGAGGGCCGCCTGCTGATAGCCAGCCTGTTGTATCGCTCCGAGAAACCGAACGCCATGTACGTGCCGACGCCGCACTACATGCCCGGTTTGGAGGAGTGGCAACACCTGGAATCCGTCTTCCCCGAGGGCTTCGATCCGGACTCCGGTCATAACGTAGAGGAATACTGGTACGTCGAGGACTACGTCACCGCTCTGGACGAGGGCCGCGATCACGAGTGCAGCGGTGGGGCGGGACTCCACGTGATTGAGATCATGATGGGATTGTTCGAATCCATCGCTTACGGCCACCAAGTGTCTCTACCGCAGCAGGATCGCAACCATCCACTGCTGCGCTGGCGGCGCGAGCACGGCCTTGGCGATCCCCCTACCTTCCCTCGCCCATACAATGACTGGATGATCGCTGAAGACGAACGTCTTGCGGAATGAGAATAATCTTGCTTCCAATCTGTCTGCTCCTTATCGCGATCACCGACTGCGGCAGCGATAGCTCTTCGGCCCCGACGAACCAACCGGTTGTCGACGATGAGCAACCGGACAACGATGATGATGGCGAACAGCCGGATGTCGCCGACAACGACATTACGGATGCCATTTTTACCAGACGCGAGGGCAGCTGCGCCGATTACGCGGCGATCTACGTGTCGGATGTGATGGATGTGCAGCGCGGAACCTCGTTTGCCGGCGACCTGACGATCACGCTGTTCGGCACCACCTGCGTGTTCGAAACCAATGCCATCCCGAACCACGACTTCAATGACGGCGGCAGCTTTGCGACGGTCGTATCCGCCCAGGATGTCACCTACGAGATGACGGCGACGCCGGCCATCGCCGGCGCTGCAACCGAGCTCGTCCTCGGCGACGACGCCATCTTCCTCAACGGCGTCAAGCTCGATCTGCTGGCGGCCGCCTGCTACGACGTCGGGAACGAACCGCTGGGCAGGGAGAAGATCGGTTGCGGGCCCGACCAGAACGACAACCCCTGGCGTTATGATCCGATGTCACCGCTGAACGAGTTCGGCACTGATCGCAACAATGCCCACACGCAACCGGATGGAACGTATCACTACCATGGCGACCCCATGGCCATGTTCTCCAGTGACTGCGCCAGTGCCACGACCGCATCACCCGTCGTCGGATTCGCCGGAGACGGCTTCCCCATCTTCGGTTCCTGCATCGACGACGGCGGTACCGTCCGTCGTGCCGTCTCCAGTTACATCCTCAAGGACGATGGCGGACCCAGACAGGATGTGGCCGGTTACACCACCCCCGAAGGCGGACGTGGATCGGTTGCCAGCTCTAACTACGATGGCCAGTTCCGCGGGGATTACGAATACTCCGAGGGCGCGGGTGACCTGGATGAATGCAACGGCATGGTCGTCGACGGCCAGTACGGCTACGTCGTCATCAACACCTATCCCTGGGTCCTCGGCTGCTTCAAGGGCACACCGGACGACTCCTTCTACCGTCTGGGCCCTCCGTAGCACAGACCGCTGGCTGATGAGTCCGGGCAGCGTTCATGTCCGTGTGGCACTTTTCGTACGCTCCAATGATCTCAGTGCAATTCGAGACGCCGCCGGATTGGCAATCACCTGAGTCCCGGCCTATTGTATCAGACAGAAAATGTGAGTAACTACAAGAGCCGAAAGCACACCAGGAGCTAACGGTACATGGCAGCTGACAAGACCTACCGCGTCGGCATGATCGGCGTCGGTCGCAAAGGCCACGGGCATGCCCGGGGGTATGAAGGAAATCCTCGCACCGAGATCGTCGCGGGCGCTGATTCGGACGCCTCCAATCTCGAGATCTTCCTCGGGCGTTTTCCAGTGACCGGCTATGCTGACTACAAAGAAATGCTGGAGAAGGAAGAGCTCGACATCCTCGCCCCTATCCTGCCGGTAAAACCGAATGCCCAGGTCGTCATCGACTGCGCCAGGACGCCCGGAGTAAAGGCCATCTATTGTGAAAAACCAATGGCCCTCAGCCTGGAAGAATCGGACAACATGGTCGAAGAGTGCGCCTCCCGCCGCATCCACCTGGCCTCCGGCGACGCCTACCGCAACATGCCCCAGCATTGGAAGGTCAAGCGCCTCATCGACTCGGGCGAGCTCGGTGAAGTCCAGAGTATCAACCTATACCAGTCGACGAACGAAATCTCGGGCGGCGGTTGTCAGGGTCTGAGTGTCCTGCGACTGTTCGCCGACGACGCCGATGTTGACTGGGTAGTCGGCTGGTGCGGCGACGATCCCAGCAGCGACGACGATCAGAACATGGCCGGCCACATCCGCTTCAAGAACGGCATCGAAGCCTACATCCACGGTCAACGCGGCGCCCTGGCAGGCATCGAGGTCATCTGCAGCGAGGGCGTCTACCACACCAACTGGTCCACCGGACACCTGTGGCGCGGTAAGGCGCACGCGGAGCTCGAGGAGGACTTCTTCGACGAATTCGGCGACCGCAATGACTGGATCATGCCCAGCGGCACCCGCCAGCGCGGCGGCATCCAGTCCATCGTCGAGTCCCTGGACCAGGGCATCGAGCCACGCTGCAGCGGCGCCAACATGCGCAGGGTGTTGGAAATCGCCATCGGTCTGCGCGAATCACACCGCAACGGCATCACCAAGGTCGACTTCCCGATCGCCGACCGCAGTCTCAAGATCTTCCCAGCCCCAAGCCGCTTCCTCAACAAGAAGGAAGTCATGAGCCCGGAGCAGTACACGGAGCAGATCAAGGCATCGGCCGCCAAGGAAATGGGAGGGGCTGTCGGATAAGTGGCTTAGCCTACCAGATGCAGCTGCAGCTTCCTCAGGTCGCGGTACCGGACCGCGTCAGCATCAACATCAACCTGCAACCCGGTGAGACATTCACGGGCGCGCAGCTGGATGGGCCGGGCTGTATTCGCCACCTCCTGGTGGTGTCAGGCGGACAACCGAACGCTCCGCACACACCGAAGGATCGCTACGCCAAGAGCCGCAAGGTCGTCATCCGCATCTACTTCGATGACAACCCTGTGCCGTACGTGGAGTCGCCAGTCGGAGACTTCTTCGGCGTCATGCACGGCCAGGACTGGTACCCCATCGACAACCACTACCTGTCCATCAAGGCGTGGAACGGCTACAACTGCTATTTCCCCATGCCCTTCGCGCAAAGCGCGCGCATCGAATTCGAAAGCTCCGACGAGCAGAACTTCGTCATCCTGGAGGTCGACTGGGATCGCTATCCCGAGCAGGTGATGAGTGAGCCTCGCCGATTCTGTGCGCGCTGGCGGCGGGAAATGCCGACGCAGCGTTACGGCGAAGACTTCCTGATGCTAGATGCGGACGGACCTGGACAGCTGCTCGGGTTCATCTACGGCGTGCGCCTGCTGGACGACGCCGACCGCTGGAGCCACGGTGGCGCCGACAACATCTACCTCGACGGTGAAGGCGAGCACCCGGCTTACCTGCGGGGCATTGGCGGTGAAGACACCTTCGGCGAGGGCTACGGGGGCGCCCTCCACCCTCCCGAGACCCACCACTACGCGGCCATGCCCTACTACGTGCACGAAGATGTGACTCAAGCGCGAGTGGCTCACCGAGTGGTCGGCTACCGCTTCTTCGATCACGATGCCATCCCCTTTCGGGAATCCATCCACATGCGCTTCGGCAGCATGTCCAATGACATCTGCTCTACCGTGTACTGGTACCAGGAGCAGCCGGTGCGTCCGTTCTTTCGCATGCCGGAGTGGACCCAGTTGCTGCCCGGAGAAGAGCTGCTGCGGGGTATCTGTGACCTGCCGCTGCCAACCAGCGGTGAGTGGTGGCTGTGTGGTCCGTTTGGAAACGAGAACGACTGCGCCATGGAGTCGACACTTGCGCCCGAAAGCGAGTTCTCACCTGAGCAGTCCTATGACGGCAAACACGAGCAGGATTCAGGCTGGCTGACCGAGGGCTCACGTGAGCTTGGTCGCGACATAGCTCGCTGGATCAAGCGACCTGCCCTTCACGGCTTCGTCGACTTCAACCACGTGTTCCGGCCCTTTGCCTGGGGCGTGGGCAAGACCCATCCCGGCGTGGCGATTGCACGATGTGTCCTTGAAGTGGAGGCAGAAACCTCAGCGAGCCTGAAACTGTCCTGGGACGATCATCTGGTGCTGAGCCTCAACGGCGAGCGCGACGACATGGGCACCCATCACGCCTTCCGGACCGAGTCCGTTCAGGCACAATTGAAGGCAGGGGTTAACACCATCGTCCTCAAACTCAGCAACAGGCTGGGATCCAACCACGGGGGCTGGGCATTCGCGTTTCAGGCGACCACGGCAGCCGGCGACAGTCTCGTGCCTGCCGCCGAGTTCTAACCCCCTGGTCTTCATCCGGAGAGGTGACGATGAACGTCGCATACACGGAAGAAAAGGTTTACAAGGCCGTCGGCGATACGCGACAACTGTTCATCGATGACGACGTCGTAGCCGTCGTCAAGAACATCACTCGCCGCCAGCACACTCCCGTCAAGCACCCGGCCAATCCGCTGATCAAACGCGACAAACCCTGGGAGGTCACTCCCTACTTTCGGACCAGTACGTTCAATGTCAAGCACGATACCGAGGCGTCGCTCTTTCGCTGTTGGTATGAAGACTTCTACGAGTACTTCGACGTTGGCCTTCCCAGCAAGCAGCGTCTGCTCTACGCCCAGTCGGATGACGGACTGAACTGGGAAAAACCGATCCTCGGTAAGCACGTCCTCGACGGTCACGACACCAACGCCATCTTCGTTCCCGATGACGTCATGGTTGACAACCCTTCGTTTCTGCTCGATCCGAGTGAAACCGACCCGAGCCGGCGCTTCAAGATGAGTCACCTGCATCACGACCATCGAGATCGCAGCGGCGCACCCGGAGGCCTGGACATGCAGTTCTCCGCCGACGGCATCGATTGGGTTCCGCATCCGGACAACCCCATCATCCCCAGCTGGCAGGGCGACGTCGGTATCCTGACCTACGACGAGATCGACGGGAAATACGTGCTCTGGGGCCGCATGGGTGGCGCCGCCGGTGGCAGCGCCCACCCCGACATGGACACCTGGTTCTCACCGGTTTGGCCGGCCCGGCCCGTCGGCATCTGGGGCACCCGCCGACGCGTCTATCGCACCGAGAGCGTGGACCTCGTCACATGGGCCGACGCCGAACTGGTGTGGGATCCCAAAGGCGACTGGAACCTCGACGATGGCCTCTATGGTTTTGTCCCATGGCGCGCCGGAGAGATGCACCTGGGTCTGCTCAATGTCCTGCACGCCGTCGATAACACCATGGACATGTACCTCTTCCATAGCCGTGACGGGGAAGACTGGAAGCGCTTCGTCGATCATCAGCCGTTCGTACCGCGAGGCGGCGAAGGCAGCTACGATGAGTTTGGCGTCGAGACCCCGGTGCAACCCTTTGTCGTCGGCGACGAGATCCGGTTCTACTACGGTGGCATGAAGGTGCACCACGACTGGTGGATTCTGTCGGCCGACCTGCGGCCGGACGTGCCCGAGGCACACGATTGGGAGATCGGTAAGCACGGCCACCATCTGTGTCTGGCAACCTTGAGGCTGGACGGCTACGTCTCCCTGGACGCCACCGTGCGGGAAGGTTGGATCGAGACCAAACCGATGCTCTCAGCCGGCAAGCGTCTGTTCATCAACGGACGTTGTGATCCAGATGGCTACATCCTGGTCGAAGTGATGGACCACTGGAACAACGTCTGGCCCGATTACGCCAAAGATCAGTGCGAGATGTTCACCGGAGACAACGTCCACCATCCCGTGCGCTGGTCCGCGAGGCAGGAGGTCCACGAGATCCGGGGCCCGGTGAAGTTGAGGTTCTACCTGAAAAACGCGGCCCTCTACGGCTTTCAGTTTGCCGACGCCTGAACCCAGGTCCGCTCTCGCAGAGGATGTTGTAGATAGATAGGAGATCGACCATGAAAACGAGGCGAGCAGCACTGACAATACTGTGCTCCGTAACTGTACTGGCTGGCGTGGAAGCCGGAGCGCAGTCAATCAATTTGTCGCAGGTAATCGACCCCTCGAAGAAGATCATCCTGATGGGGGGAGGCCATCGGGGGCCCAGCACGCTGCTGCGCGACATCGAGCGCATGGAAAAGCTGGCCGCCTTCGACGGCATCGCCATCTTTCCGCCGGTCTCCGACGGTGGCGACAAAAAAATCGTCATCGGCCGGCTCTTCCGCACCAACCGGTATCGTATCGAGGACTTCAGCCAGTCCATCGCCGACCTGCAGGCCGTTGAGGCCAAAGCCACCCGCTTCAAGCACAACTTCCTGCTCTCCTACCTGACCACCGGCGACGTCACTGTCGATCCTCCCGATTGGTTCGACCCCGAATTCGATGCGGTCATCCACAACTGGCAGGTCGCCGCCCAGTTCTGCAAGCAGGGCGGCCTCGAGGGACTCATGTTCGACGACGAGGTCTACTACGGCGCGAACCTGTGGACCTACCGGGGCAAGGGGCTCAAGTATCACGACATTAAGAGCGCAAAGGAGTACGCTGATCAGGCGTTCCTGCGCGGGGCCCAGATCATGCGGACGATCAATGAGGTCTACCCGGACATCAAGATCATCTCCCTCCACGGTCCAGGCGAGGGACGCGGTGATCGGCTCGGTGACCCCGACTCCGTCTACGGACTCATGCGCGCGTTCTTCGACGGACTGCTTTCGGAGTCCACGGGCGAGGCTCAGATCATCGACGGGTACGAGAAGGCCTACGGACTTCGCTCTCCTTCCGACTTCGCCGCCGCCCGCCACATCATGAAAGAGGAGATGCGCGACCTCAGCCGCGTCCCCGCGCAGTTCGACAGGCATTTCCGCGCCGCTTTCCCCTTCTACATCGGAGGCTACGAGAATTACGGCTTTGCCGACAACCATGAAAACACCGAGGGCCTGCTGCGTGGGGAGGCGGAGGTCTACTACTACACCCCCGAGGAATTCGAGTACTCCCTGTACCAGGCAATCCAGCACACAGACGAGTACGTCTGGGTCTATACCGAGGGCAAGTGCAGGTGGTGGGATGAAGAGGGAGGTATTTACATCTCCCAGCCATACAGGGATGTACTGAAATCGGTTCGCCGTCGCGTCCCCGAGCTGCCGACGCGCCGCAACCTGCCCGCCTATGTCACGCCGCAGCGGGCGACGAGTGAAATTGTCACCGAAAGCGGTCCGATCAGCGACTCGAAGAAGATCATCATGTTCGGCGGCGGGTCCCGCAACATTCGCAGATTCCGCCAGGACGTCGAGTGGTTGGAAGAGATAGTGGCCTTCGACGGCACGACCCTCTACCCGGCGCTCCACCACGAGGATGGTATCAAGACCGAGTCGATCGGCCGGCTCTTCCGCGACAACGGGGATAGAATCGACGACACAGCCGTTGGCATTACGGAGCTGAGAGCCGCCCAGGCCAAGACAAAGCAGTTCACGGATAACTTCCTGCTGGCCTATCTGACTACCGGAAACAAGCGGCTTGATCCGCCTGACTGGTTCGATGAGGAATTCGACTTCGTCATCGACAACTGGAAGGTCACTGCCGATTTCTGCAGACAGACCGGTCTGGCCGGTATCCTGTTCTCCGACTCTGCCTGGTACGCCACTAACTTGTGGTCCTATAGAGGACTGAAGTACGAGAGCACGAAGAGTGCCCGCGAATATGCCGAGCAGACCTTCCTGCGCGGCGCCCAGATCATGCGTGCGATCAACGAAGTGCACCCCGACATCCATATCGCCTTCATCAACGGCCCCGCCGAATCGCGCGGATCATCCGACGACGACGCCCATTTCGCCTTGCTGCGGGCATTCGTCGACGGCCTGTTGTCCGAATCCACGGGTAAGGCAAAGATCACCGGCCTGATGGGCCTCGACTACCGCGCCGCCGTCTCGTTCTCGTCAGCCCGCCGTTTCGCCAAACAGACGCTACGCCAGGTCAGCCGCGCTCCGGAAGAGAAGTTCGATGAACATTTCCGGGTCGGATTTGCCCTCTTTCTCGGACCGGTGCAGCGCTTCGAGTTCTCATCGGAGAGCGGAGGCAACTACTACACGCCCGCCGAATTCGAGTACGCCCTCCACCAGGCGCTCAGGCACTCGGACGAATACGTGTGGGTCTACAACGGCAGATGCGACTGGTGGGACAAGGGCGAACACGAGACCTTCATTTCCCAGGAGTACCGGGACGCCATTGTTTCTGCCCGTCACCCGCAGCCCCATCCTCCCCCATTGCGCAACCCCGACCCCTACCTCGCGCTCCGGGAAGACGACGCGAAAACGAACTTCCGTCGCACGGACATCGCGACCGTACCGGACAGTGCCGGGAGCTCCCACGAACTGCCCTTCGACGCGTATGATGAGGAAGCGACCTTCGGCGACCTGTGGGACGATAACTTACCGGTGGCGGAGCTGTCGAGCCGCTGGCGGTTCCGGGCCGACTGGAGAAATCTCGGTCTCCAGGACGGCTGGTCCGATCCCGAGCTCGACGACAGCACCTGGTCACTCATCGACTCGGGGCTGCCGTGGGACAACCATGGGTACCGTGCGTACGACGGTTACGGCTGGTATCGCCAGACCCTCCGCGCACCGATCCTCCCTGCGGGCAAGAAGATCCACCTCGCCTTCGGGGCCGTCGCTCATGGTGCAGAGGTTTACGTCAACGGCCAGCTCGCCGGCCAGCACAACATGGACGGCTGGGCGTATGCACCAGGTGATCCGTGGAAGAAGCGATTCCTCATCGACGTCAGCGAGGTTCTTGAAGCCGGGCGGGACAATACCATCGCCGTCCGCGTCGTCGACTACGGCCCGTGGGGCGGAGGAATCTGGAAGCCGGTGAAGCTGATCGCCGAAAAGTGATTGGCCGACGTCGGGATTGGCACCTCAGGCCGAACCAGAACCGTGGTCCGAACCCTCGAGCTCCTGCCTGATCACATCTGCGACAGCCTTCCCGAGAAGCACGTAGCCTTCCGGCGTGAAATGCAGGCCATTGCGCGCCATGTACCGCTCCATACCATTCTCGACCGTTACACGGTGCAGGTCGACGATAGGCACACAGTAGCGATCGGCGACTTCGACTGCCGCCGCATTGTATTCGAGCACGTCGGTCTCCTTGCGTCCGAAGGAGTTGAGCTTGTCACGCCACTCGTGGAAGATCGGCGTGGTGTGCGCCCACGTGATTGAGGTTGCCGTGTTCGTCCTGATCCGGCCGAATATCTGGTCGAGATTCTGTCTGAACTCCGGCAGCGGCACCCGCTGCGGATCCTCCGGTTTGAACCGCCGAATCTCGTGAAGACCACAGTTGAAGTGGAATAGATCCAGCTCAGGTGTCAGCACCCACTCGTCCAGTTGCTCAAGTACATCGCGTGTCGTCTTGATGGTCTCCACTGGCCCCCAGACCTCGGCCACCTCCGCAAGCTCCTCCTGCACGGTAGGCTGGTAGCTTCTCCGGATACAATCTCCGATCAACACGACCTTTTTCATACGGTATAGTCCACCAACTTCGGCTTGTGTGACCCCGGTTACACTCTTGCCTCGAACCCGGGCCGATATATTAGAACGACCCCTGCACCGAAGCGAAGATGGAGCGTAACTTCGATGGCGAAGAATGGATCACTGACCTGGATCCTGCTGGTCGCCGGCATGGCCAACATGATCGCCTGCGGCGACGAGGACCACAGCGGAGATCCCAACGGATCCCCCAATGGACCGCAGCCGGAGACGCGCCCCTTCGTCAACGACCCGGTCTGGCCTAACGTCTGGACCATCAACGCCTTCGACGGCCCCAGCTACGAGTTCAAGAGCAACTGCACCAATGTGGAGTCTGACGAACTGGAGACCTGCTTCCTGTGGACGGTCACCGCCGTGATCGTGGAAGCTCCGGATGGCCGTCGCTTCGAGCTCGACAAGGATTTTTGCATCAACAGCTATTCAGGTGAGATCACCCGGCGCTTCGTCCTCTACGGGCCGCCCGATGACGGCCTGCCGGTGGCTGGAGAATACCGCTTCCTGTACTATGAAGGCGAGGAGATCGTCCTTACTCAGATAGTCGACTACGTCCCGGAGACGATCGGCTTTCCAACCGACGTCACCTGGCGTCGCGAGGGCGACGATCTCGTCGCCGAGTGGACCCCTCCGGAGGGCACCCGGCCGGACATGTGGTACAAGGTTCTCCTCTTCCCCTTCGGCGGCAACGTGATCAGCAATGTCTTCGAGTGGGATGCCAGCAGCGCCCGCCTTCCCAATATCCCGCTCAAAGATGGCGCCGAGGGAACACTCAACGTCGCCATCTACTTCCAGGACGGCTTCTCCCCTTCCGAGTACCTGCCCTTCACCTGGTGAAGATCAGGTCGGCCACTCTCCTCACCCCGGAGGCGCCTCGATGTGCGACATGAACAACCCCTCAGGTCTTTCCATATCGCGGTAACGCATCACGATATCGACGCCGTTCAAACTGCGCGTGAACCCGGCGCGCTTGTCGTGCTTGCGGCACTCGGCCTCGATGATGTTCTCCCCCTGCTTCACATCATCGATCTCGAGTTTGTAGCGGAACCAGTGCGCGGACATGCCCAGCGGCGCCTGGATGTTCATGCTGCCGGCCAGCTTGGTAGCCATGGTCAAGGCGCGCTCATCCGTGATCTCCGCATCCTCCCAGGGCAGCACCCGCCCATTGAAACGGAATTCGATGTCATCCTCGATGCAGAAGTAGCAGAAGCGCAGGGTCAAAAGCGGCTTGCGCATCTCCTTGTCCTTTTTGGCGCCTTTGACGTCGTCGGCGATCCAGATGCTGACCTTCGCGGTATCGCCCTCGACCAATTCGATCGGCAATGACCGGTCGGGGGTTGACGTCTCCTCCCCTTCGATCCCCTCTCGCGGCTGCAGGAGGTATCGTTTCGGCTTGCGCGCACTGACCTCAGGAAAGGCCGCCTCACGCAGGAACCGGTACTCGGCATCATCCAACGGCCAGCGCATGTAGCCGTGGTAGAGCCCGGAGTAACCCCCAAGACGCAGGGTCTGGCTCAGGGCTCGGCTCATGTCGATGCTGGGAAGACCGACGCGTTCGTCGTAAACCCGACGCGGTGGCCGGTAGTACGCCGCTCCGCCAGCAGCATTGGCCGCCTTTGGCAGCCAGTCCGGCTTGGGCTCGGTGTCGCTGAGAATGCGGCCGTCCTGGCCGACGACGTAATCGACACTGCCATCCGCCAGCCAGGCTTCCACGTCCAGGCCCATCGCCAGATTGTCCTCACGCTCCAGACAAATGCGCGCCATGATCGGGATCTCCCCCCGACTCTGTTTTTCACCCACGTCACGCGACAGTTTGCGCAGCTGTGCCATGAACTGGCTCATGATGCCGGCAGCGTCGGCTTCCGTGTCCTTGAAGTATTTCTTGCCGAACATGAAGTCGAGCTCGAGGCCGTCGGCCTCGTAGTCACTGAGGATCTCTTCCGCCAGCGCCAGCTTGTATTCGCGCACGACATCCAGGGCAAAGTCATAGGCCCACTCGTTTCGACCCTCTTCGCCGATACAGACCTTTTCCTTCTGGTCCCACTTGAGCCTGCCGCAGCGCTGCGCACCAGGAGCCTGCCCTGCCTGCATCTTGAGACTGGGAATCACCGTGACCCCCAGCTGTCTCCCCCGCTTGATGACCTCCCGCACCTGGTCAGTGCCCAGTTTGGCAGCCTCGTCGACCATGCGCATGATGCGCCAGTCGATGTAGTTCTCCCACACCTCCTTGTGTTGGCCGACGACGCGGCCGACCTTGCTCTGGTGGAAGAAGACATCGCCGTAGCCGAGTCCGAGGACGAGGGTATCGACCCCGGTGCCGGCGATTTCGTCGACCGGCCACTGCAGCATGTGGATGCTGGCCGGCGGCTCCATGCGCTTGGCGTGGAAGTGATGGCCGTCGTTGTAGTAAATCAGACGTGGCTTGTTCATGGCTCGCTCAGTGCTTGCTGCTTCGGTGCTGAGGCCTTCCGGGTAATATCGTGCAACAGATCATCCCGGAGGCGCCTCGATCCGCTGCACTCCGAGCCCCTCCGGCCGCTCCATGTCGCGGTAGCGCATGACGATATCGACCCCGTTCAGGAAGCGCGCAAACCCGGCGCGCTTATCATGCTTGCGGCACTCGGCCTCAATGATGTTCTCCCCCTGCTTCACATCATCGATCTCGAGCTTGTAGCGGAACCAGTGAGCAGACATGCCCAACGGAGCCTGGATGTTCATGCTGCCTGCCAGCTTGGTAGCCATGGTCAGGGCACGCTCGTCAGTGATCTCCGCTTCCTCCCACGGCAACACCCGGCCATTGAAGCGGAATTCCACATCATCCTCGATGCAGAAGTAACTGAAGCGCAGGGTCATCAGCGGCTTACGCATCTCCTTGTCCTTCCTGGCTCCCTCGACGTCGTCGGCGATCCAAATGCTGACCTTAGCGGTCTCGCCTTCGACCAATTCGATCGGCAATGACCGGTCGGGCGTGGACGTCTCTTCACCCTCCACCCCTTCGCGCGGCTGCAACAGATAGCGCTTGGGCTTGCGGGCGCTGACTTCGGGAAAGGCCGCCTCGCGCAGAAAGCGGTACTCGGCATCGTCCAACGGCCATCGCATATAACCATGGTAGAGCCCCGAATACCCGCCCTGATGCAGGGTTTGGCTCAGGGCCCGGGTCATGTCGATGCTGGGCACGCCGACGCGCTCGTCGTAGACCCGCCGCGGCGGCCTGTAGTAGGCCGCACCACCCGCCTTGTTGGCCGCCTTGGGCAACCAGTCCGCCTTGGGTTGCGAGTCGCTGAGCACGCAACCATCCTGACCGACGATGTAATCGATGCTGCCCTCGGCAAACCACGCCTCCACGTCCAGAGCCAGGTCCAGGCATTGCTCCTTCTCCAGAGGCACCCGGGCCATGATCGGGATTTCCCGGTCCTGCTTCTTGCCGATCTCGCGGGCAAGCTTGCGGATGTCGCCCATGAACCCGGTCATGATTTTGGCGGCGTTTTTCTCCCCCTCCTTGAAGTAATTGCTGCCGAACATGAAATCGAGTTCGAGACCATATGGGGCCCAGTCAGTGAGCAGCTCTTCGATGATGGCGAGCTTGTGCTCCCGCACCAGGTCCACGGCATAGTCGTAGGCCCACTCGGCGCGGCCCTCACCTATGCAGACCTTTTCCCCCTCATCCATCTTGAGCTTGCCGCAGCGCTCTCCACCCGGCGCGGACCCGTCCTGCAGCTTGAGGCTGGGAAATACATTGACCCCCAGCTCCTTGCCGCGGTTGATGACCTGGCGCACCTGGTCGGTACCCAGCTTCTGAGCCTCGTCGACCATTCGCATGATGCGCCAGTCGATGAAATTCTCCCACACTTCCTTCTGCTGACCGATTACCCGGCCAATCTTGGTCTGATGGAAGTAGACGTCGGCGTAGCCGAGACCCAGAGCGAGAGTATCGGCGCCGGTACCGGCCACTTCGTCGACCGGCCACTGCAGCATGTGGATGCTGGCCGGCGGCTCGACGCGCTTGCCGTGGAAATGATGGGCGTCGTTGTAGTAGATCAGACGCGGCTTTTTCATTGGGGATCTCCGGAGAGTTGAGGAAGTTCAGTCCAGCAACCTAAGCCCAAAAGGCACGAAAGTCTCGAAGTCTTCACGGTTGTTGGTGGCCAGTGGGACGTTGTTGGTGGTGGCTGCGGAGGCGATCATGGCATCCACTCTGAGTCGGCGCGTGCGCCCGGTGGCGTTGTACAGTCTTGCTGCCTCTTCCGCCTGGGGTGTACCGAATGGCAGGACACTCTCCAGCACCCCCCGCATGGTCGATACCTGCGTGGTATCTACGGGACCACATAGAAACTCGTACCAGCTCGTCGACGAAGTGCAGAAACGCTCCCCTTCTTCGCTCCATTCAATGAGCTCTTCTGCCTCCCTGCTGTCAGGCACCAATCCCAGAATGAGGTAATTGGTGTCCAGGCAGATCACTCACTCCTCCTCACGCCACTGGTCACGGTCCGCCCGTACTTCCGCCAGGTATTTCTCTGCCTCCTCCCGGACCAGGCCCTCGCCCGATGCGTGTACCTTCCGGAGAAGCTGAGCCGCATCTGCACCGGTAGCACTGGAGGTTTCTGCAAGAGCCAGCGACCGGCGCACGACCTCGGCCTGAGACACCTGCCAGGCAGCCGACAGACGCCGCAAACGTCCCGCCGTCTCCTCATCGAGAGCAAAGGTGGTTCTGTGCGTCATCGTTTTCATACCATCAAATTTACCATCACTCACACTCCGGCGCAACCGAACTCACTCAATAAGTCTCAACGTCATCAAAGGGATACAGCTTCCGCCCCAGATTCTTGTAATGCCCCTTGATCAACTCGTGATCATGCACATTGGGCTCCGAGACCGAAAAGATGTTGCCGGCAAACTCCTCGTAACAGGCCCGAAAATGCCCCGCCGATTTGAGACCGATATAACGCATCTCCCGCGGATCCAGGCCCAGGGTCTTTGCCAGGGCGGTATCGTAGGGCTGCTCGCGGTCGCTGCACAGCAGAACATGGACGCCGTCCTGGACGATATGGGCGCTGGGGCCCATGCACCCGGACAGGCCGCGATTGCGCGGGCCTTCGTACTCGAAGCGGCCATCGGACAGGGCCACCACCTCGACCGTCATCTCGATCGGCTCGCCCTGCAGCGGCGTCGACTTGGCGCCAACTTTCAGAGTCAACGTCCCCCCAACTCCGGCCTTCTCACATTGTCCCACCGCTTCTTTGTCGACGATGTACAGCAGACAGGCATCCTGCAACTTGGCATCAATGAAGGTGCGCAGCATGGCAGTGCCGTCGCCGGGAGCGCCGCCGCCGGTGTTGTCGTTGCGGTCGGCGAACACGACCGGGAATTTCCCCTCCGACTCGGCCTGCTCGAGGTAGTCCCGCGTCGGCTTCCACTCGGACTGCCACTCCGCGCGCCGCTTCCACAGGTAGGCGGCCAATTGGTCGGCGTAGCTCTGAGCTAGCTCTTCGTTGTTATCTGATGTCACGATGACGGAGGCGCCCATGTGGGGAATGTCGGCCAGCGGGAACGCGGTACAAATCGAAGCGGTGACGACTTCGGGCTGGGCTTCGATCTTGTGCAGCTCGGCGATGGCGTCGCACATGGGCGGGTGCTTGGTGATCTGGTTCATCCCCCACACCAGCGGCAGCTGATGCAGCGCCATGGTCGGGCGCAGGCCTTCGCGCAGCATCCCATTCATGATCTGGGCGCACTTGAGCCCGCACTCCTCCTGATCGATCTCGGGGAAGGTCTGGTGGACGACCAGGGCATCCGCCATGACCACCATCTGCGTCGACATGTTGGTGTGGATGTCGAGTTCACTGATGATGGGGACGGAAGGACCGACCAGGTTGCGAATGGCGGCGAGAATATGCCCCTCCCCGTCGTCGATCCCCTCGGCCACCATGGCCCCGTGCAGACTTAGGATGACCCCGTCGAGTGGGCCGGCTGACTTAAGCCGCTCGAGCAGGTCATTGAGGATGCGGTCGAAGACCTCCCGCGAGGTCACCCCGCTGGGATTGGCGTTGGCGAAGATGGTCGGGATGAGCTTGAAGCCGTGCTTGTCGGCCCCGGCCATGAAGCCGCCGATGGCGGAGTTCGTACCCCCGAACTTGTCCAGGATGGCATCGCCGGTTAGGTAGCCGAAGCGGTGGTCGCACCAGCTCTCCCAGGTGGTGGCGACGGTGGTGAAGGTGCTGGTTTCGTGACAGATGGCGCCGGTGGCGATGCGCATTGGTGGTTGGGCTCCCTAGTGCTCTGTTAAAGAGTGGGCATTGAGTTTTGGACTTTGGCCAGCTTGGCGTTGTCGGTGTTCTTGTTTCGCCACCTCAGGTACTCCTGCATGCGCTGGCCGACTTCTCGATGATCGTTGGGATCGCTGTTTTTGATGACGAAGTAATGGGCTGCCGTGAGGTGACATTCGAGCCGATTCATCCATGACGCGTTGGTGGCGGTGAAGACCGGCGAGACCCGGTTTCGTCGGCACCACTGCAAGATCGGCGGTGTCTTGTGCGTCGACAGATTATCCATGACGACATAGATCCGCTTCGCCGTGCGATAGCGGAGCCGAATGGCCTTGAGGAAATCGAGTACGACCGACGCGTGTTTCTTGGGTTTGTGATGCATCCACAGGATGTCCTCATGGACGTTATAGGCTCCAAAGAAATAGCTGACGCCGCCGTGGCGGCTATAGGTTGCCCGATGCCGGACCGGGCGCTTGTGTGGGGCCCAGGAAGCACCGGCATGCGGCTTGATCTGGACTGGTCCCAGTTCGTCGAAACAGACTACGACCGTGTCTTTCGGCGCCCGCTTGTAGAGTCGGTTGATGCGTTTTTTTTAGAGACAAACTCCGGGTCCTTTGATTCTTTCCAAGTGCGCGTGCGTTGATAGGTAACCTTATGTTGATCCAAGATTTTTCCGATGGTCACATGCGAAACCTCGGGAATCATCTGCCGTCCCACCAGGCAGTCAGTCAGCTTGCGCAACGACCACTGGTTGAACGGCTGGCCGAACGCGCGAGGAGGCATCGTGGCAATTTCCACCACCACGGATTCGTCTTCCGGCGTCAACTTCGAAGGACGCCCCGGACGTGCCCGAGTGCGCAAAACCGTCAATCCCCCTTCGTTGTACTGGCGGATCAACTGGCGAACGTACTCCTCATGCAGATGCAGTGTATCCGAGATCTCCTGGACGCGCATGCCCTGGGCGCTGAACGAGATCAACTGCCCACGGCGCATCTGCACGGCGTTGCGAGGCCGTTTCAGCCACCGTCCCAGTTCCTTAGACTCCGCCGCGTTCGGCGAACGAGCATGGAGACACATAGCATCACCCTCCTGAAGGATTCACCATATGTATCCATGATACCACGACTTACGACAAAATACAAGCTCGATTTCTTAACAGAGCACTAGGCGGGGTTGGGTTTCAGAGAATCGTGTACTCGCCGACTCCTACCTGGAAAACCGGCGTTTGACATGGCCCCAACTGTCCGCCACGATCGCCGTCCGCCCGTTGGCTGGGGTGAACAACGTTAAAACGAACGGAGAAGGATTGCAGGTATGAAAAAACTGATCCAGGTCGCGATTATTCTCGTATCGCTGACGGGTACATTGCCTGCTTTCGTACACGCCCAGCAGGAAGTCGAATCCACCCCACCCCAGGAGAGCGCGCAGGTCACCCAAGAGGATATGGTGGCAATGAGAGGGGACGTACCGGGCTATAGGACCGTGAATGCGGTGCGATTGGATTCGAGCCAGATCACTGTCATCGCCAAGGTGTTTGGTGTGTTGCCCAATGCCATAGAGCGGTTTCGCTGGGCTCGGTCGATGGCGCCTGCAGGCCACCCGGAAGCCGGCACGATTCTGTACAGCGTATGGCACGGCAGCGGTGAACAGCAGGCCAAAGTTGAACTCAGGCTGGTACCATCGGGGCGCCATCGCAACGCGATCCGCAAACGAACCCGAGATCCAGACACAGGTGAGAAAAGAGACGGAATCTCCAGTGGTGCCAAAGGCAAGCGCCAAGCCAGTCTTCCAGGAGCCGCAAGCTGTGGTACCGGTAGCAGCCCCATCCGGCGGCGCACCATTGGTTGAGATCGGCACTTATGCAGGTCTCAGCATCATATCGCCCGATGATGCGGATGAAGATAATATCGTCAGTGTTGGTATCCCTGGCGGCGGGTTGTTGAGTCAACCGATGGTCTTCGCCTCCTTTTTTCCCAGGCCAAAGGTGGCAGTCGAGCCGCAATTGAATTTTTCCAGAGTTTCATCCGACGGGGAAAGTGTCACGATCTTGGGATTGGAAGGTCGGGTCGCATACCTTTTTGCCGGAGCCCATACGAATTCTCCATACGTCTCGGGACATGGCGCTCTTCTCCATACATCGTTTGACGAAGTCTCAGACACGAATTGGGGCGTCGGCGTCAGCGTCGGCAACCGCCAGCTCATTCAGAAAACTCTCGTCGTAAAATTCGAAGCTGGGTATCGCCACTGGTTTGACGAGGAGACCGCTGCCAATGAATTCACTGTGAGAGTCGGCATTGCTGCGGTATTGGCAGCGAATTGACACAGAGGATTTAAAACCGCGAAGAGCATCGCATGATTGGCGCGATACCGTTGAAGACGGGCCATCCCCTCATTGACAGAGCAATCCGTATCGCCCCGGGTGACTTCCATGGCAACATACAAACCCTGGCAAGGGGAGCTCGACGAACAGCCAGCCCCCTGTTAGATGCCCTCATTCCCTCCGGCGCTTCCGGACCACAACGCATTACGATCGGTCCGCCCTAACTATCTGCCCTAACTGTTTGACTGTACACTCTGACGCCGGCCGTTGCCCTATATTGTCGTCATGATTACGCCGACCCTGACAGAACAGCAGCTGACTTACTTCGACAGCTTCGGGTTCCTGGTATTCCCCGGCCTCTTCGCGGCCGAAATCGATGACATCACCACTGAATTCGAGCACGTGTGGTCTGAGAGCGGACACACGCATGACCACCTGACACGCTCCGGTTTGATACCTTTCATAGACCGCAGCGACTACCTGTCCAGTCTCATCGACGATCCGCGCATCGATCTCGTCGTTGGCTCCATACTCGGCGACGACTACAACTACACCGGCAGCGACGGAAATTACTACGTCGGTGATACCAACTGGCACTCGGACCGTCCCATCGATGTCCCTTTCCGCTCGTTGAAAATCGCCTTCTACCTCGACCCGGTCGACGCAGACAGCGGTTGTCTGCGTGTCATTCCGGGCAGTTGCCATCACGGTGATGCCTTCAGCGACGCCCTCCACGAAGTGGCGCCCAGATCACGTTACGATCGCACAAAAGAAGCATGGGGCGTGCATGGCCGCGAAGTACCAGCCCGCGCGGTGGAATCGACTCCCGGCGACATGCTGCTGTTCAACCACAAGACAAAACACAGCTCCTGGGGCGGCGGCACCAGACGACGGATGTTCACCTACAACTTCGAAGAGCACATGTCAGGCGAGCAGCTCGTGCATCTGGTCCAGTTGGTGACTGATAGTGTTGAGGATGGCAGGGTGTACGGCGAAGCCATGCTGCGCACAGCGGGAACGGGCCGCATGCGTCATCTCGAGCAACGGCTGCAGGTTGCTGAGGAAGAAGGGCTGGTGTAGCCGCGAGCTGTCACAGCTTTCCTTCAGCCTCCCACTGTTCCATCAGCTGCTTCTGGTAAGTCTCGCGCCGCTGCGCGTCTGCCACGGCTCGCTTGGCGTGATAGTGGAACCCGAGGGCAGCGCGGTGGCGATCGCTGGGGTTGGCATCGGCGCGGTGGATGGTCAGGCAATGGTGAACGATGACATCCCCGGGCTCGGCGACCATAGGCACCTCAGTGGCGAAATCCTCATCGCCGTAATCCGTAATCCCCTGCGAGAAGCCGAGGACACCACTGGGTCTGTGAGGTCTCATATCATGGCGATGAGAACCCGGAACGTAGCGAACGCAGCCGTTCTCCTCGTCCGCCGTATCGATGGCCAGCCATAGCGTCAGCGCTTCGTTCGGCTCCAGCATGTAGTAGAATCCGTCCTGGTGAGGAGGGGTCGCTTTGCCGAGACGGGGCGGTTTGTCAAACCACTGCATCTGCGACTCTCTGGCCCCGTCCAACAGGTGATCGGCGAGCCCCAGAAACTGCTCGCTGCGGTAGAGCTCCCCGAAGTAATCGTCGTTCTCCGTCATCCCCACCAGACGCATGAGCGTCCCGGCGTCGTTTTTGTCTTCGTAGTAGGCCTTGTCCTTCGGCAGACCGGGCAAGACGTCGCTGACGAAACGCTCAACGTTCTCGCGAACCTGTGCCGTCTCCTGTGCATTCAAGTGATTGCGTATGATGCAGTACCCAGCCCGGTCGAAGTCTTGCTTGATCGTCGCTTCGTTCGGCTTCCAGTCCATGGTGCTGTGTTTCCCTCGCGGTGTCTGTTAACGTCATTACCCTTGAATTTGATGAGTTCCTGCGTTCGTGACAACAACCGAGCGGGGTTGCCGCGAAGGTTAGGTACAGCGTACCGTTGCCGCATGTGCCCGCTGGTTTAGCTGGCCCAGGCTACCCCAGATCGCATTGTGAAAAGGCCTACCCATGATCACTGACTCGCACGCAGCCACCTACCGGCGCCAAGGCTACGTAGTCCTGGAGGACGTCGTACCACCCGCCCATCTCGCCGAAGTCCACGACTGCTACGAGCAAACCCTCGAGACCGCGCTGCGCCTGGAAATAGCACCACGGGATGAAGAAACCGGATTCCTCAAGGGCTATCGGTTCCAGGATCCGCATCACCCGGCTCTGGCACGCTTTCCACTGATGGATGCGCTCGGTGCCCAGAAAATCATCTCTTTCGCGCGCAACCTATACACTGGCGACTTGGCCATGCACGGATCCGCCGCCTTTGCCATGAACAACGATTACGACTACCAGGGACAGTGGCACCGGGATTCCTACTTTCTGTGGGGTAAGGACTCCCCCATGGAAAAACAGATCAGGGAAGAGGACACTGCGCAGTCGACGCAGGTTCTCATCGCGTTGGAAGACGACGATTCCTTCTGGTTCGTACCCGGCTCCCACAATCGCGCCAACACCGAAGAAGAGGAAGCTCGCTTCGTGGAAGAACGAACCGGACCGGAGGAGATGTTCCCCGGAGCCATCCAGCTGCAGGTCCGCGCCGGCAGCGCCATCCCCTTTGACTGGCGCGGGATTCATCGGGGTGTGAAGCCACCCGGCAAGAGACGCCGATCACTCTTCGCCGTGTATGGCACCAAGGAATGGGCCAAGCATTGCGGCATCAGCAAGTGGGCGCTGGAATCGGAGTACTCTGAACCGGAATACCTGGAGTCTCTGCCCGAACCATTCCGTCAGTCTGTCGAAAACACGATTGAGGCACTGCAAACTGAGTCAGCAGGAGAATAGTCACGCGCATGCACGCACTGGTCTGGTCTCTCATCTTTGGTTTCGGTACAATCTGTTTCGCCCAGGACGCCACCTTCGGTGATGCGATTGCACAAACTCCGCGAATGAGTGACAACGAGGACAATTCAGAATCGATGGAATGTGAACCCCCTCGGATGCATCCGGCCAATGGCGCCCTGCGCTTCACCCTCGAACTGGCAGCGTTGACCGCCATGGGAGCCTGGGGTCTGGATCAGACGGACGGTGTAGCTGGCTACAGCCTGATGATCGGCGTTCCCGTAGTAGCCGCCGGCGCCTGGGGCACCTTCGCGGTCCCAAACGATCCCAGCCGAGGAGGCAAAGGCCTTGTCCGCGTGCCCGGACTTGCGCGACTTGGAGTTGAACTCGCCTTCTTCGGATTCGCCACCTGGGCCATGGCGGACATGGGACACGCGGATCTGGCCAGGGGCTATGCTGCCACCACCGGTGTGCACTACGCCATTTCCTTCAAACGCATCCGCTGGTTGCTGAGGCAATAGCGCGAAAGGAGACCGGTCATGAGTCGAACCGGGCAAGTCGTCCTCGCCGCGCTGGCGGGCCTCGCGGTGTACGTGCTGTGGTCGCTTTCTCGTGTCACGGAACTACACACCCAGATATTGATCGAAGCCAAACCAGACGAAGTATGGTCGGTCCTGACCGACAACGAGCGCTATCACGAATGGAATCCCTTTATCAGAAGACTTGAAGGCAACCTCGTCGAGGGCGAGACGATCACGGTCGAGATCGGAGCACCTGGAATAGATCCCATGACCTTCCAACCGACTGTACTGAGGGTTTCTGCCAACCAGGAATTACGCTGGAAGGGTCGCGTGCTAATCCCCGGTATTTTCGATGGTGAGCACGTCTTTCAACTGGAGTCCGCCGGATCCAGCAGCACACGATTCGTCCAATGGGAGAAATTCCATGGCATTCTGGTGCCGTTCTTTGCTCCCGGCCTGAAGACCGATACCAAACGCGGATTCGAAGCGATGAACGCCGCACTGAAAGCGAGAGTGGAAAGCAGGTAGTAGTTGGCCCGGTTGTCAGCGGTACACACTGGAGCGGTGAGCCACCCTCACCACGAAGACGACGAGCGCCTGATCCTCGATGGAATACACAACACGATACGAGCCCTGGCGGACCCGATACCTATCCTGCCCAGACAGCTTCTCGCAACCAGATGGTCGTGGATCGTCGGCCAGCGCGGAAATTCGCCTGACAATTCGCTGCCGGATTCTTTTCTGAGGGATTGCTTCGATCTCTCGTAACGCAGAGGGCTTGATCTGGACGCTATATCTTGCCACTGCGCTTCAAAGACTTGACGGCATCCTCGAAAGAGAGATTGGGTTCAGCAGCGCGATCCTCGAACGCAGCCAGGTCGTCCGCGTCTTCGGCCAATGACTGGCGCACAGCATCGTTGACCAGGTCGGAAACCGAACGATCGGTCTCAGCTGCCTTGAGTCTCAAAGCCCGGTGAATGGATGGATCGAAGTAGACGGTGCTGCGTTTGGTAGTGTCTGTCATGCCACAATGGTAACGTTTTAGCGTTGAAACGTCAAGACGTCTGCCCAGAAGCGCGCGTCTCAGGTCAAAGTTGATGCTGCTAGGCTCGTTGCTGCGCGCTCCCGATGCACACGCTCTCAGCACTCATGAGTACCTCGGATGCTCGGAGCGCTGCGAGACCTCATCCAGCAGCGCCCGATCCTCCAATCCTAACGTCCAATCCAGTCCGGCGCAGATCTCCTCCACATGCTCGACCTGATCAGCACCCAGGATCGGCGCGCTGATTTCTTCGTGGTCGAGGATCCAGGCGATCGCCACCTGGGCTGGAGTCCTCTCATGCCGCGAGCCGATATCGATCAGCGTCTGCACGACGCGGTCGGCATGCTCGTCCATGGCCGCGTCGAAGTCGTACTTGTGAGGGCTCAATCCGCGGTTCTCTCCCCTGCTCCAAGATGTATTCGGTGGCGGCTCCTGGCCACGTCGAAAGCGTCCGGTCAACAGGCCGATGGCCAGCGGGCTGTATGCCATGATTCCCAACCCGAACTGTTTACATAGCGGCATCAGCTCAGGCTCGACCTCGAAGCGGTTGAGCAAGTTGAATTGCGACTGGATGCAGACGAACGATGCCAGGTTGTTCTCCGATGAAATCCACAGGGCTTCCATCACCTTCCAGGCTTTCCAGTTGGAACAACCGATGTAGCGTACCTTGCCCTGCCGTACCAGATCATCCAGGCCCCGCACGGTCTCTTCAATCGGGGTCTCGGGATCAAACCGATGCAGCAGGTAGGTATCGATGTGATCGGTCTGCAGCCGCTTCAGGCTGGCCTCGCACCCCTGCATCAGCGTCATGCGATTGAGGCGATTGTAGTTGGGGCCATCGCCAAGGAGGCGCTCTATCTTGGTGTTGACGATGACCTCGTTGCGCTTGTCTTTGATCGCCTTGCCGACGATCTCCTCCGACCGGCTCCCGCCATAGAGTGCAGTGTCTATGAAGTTGCACCCCAAATCGAGGGCGCGGTCGATGATGCGCACGCAAATCTGCTCATCATCCTGGCTGCGAAATGCAGTACCCAGACACATCGCAGACACCCGCACTCCGGTCCTGCCCAACTCTCGGTATTCCATGTTGATGAAATCCTCCTCGGAGCAATCGTAGGGAATTCGTGTGTCACTCCACGAATGGATATTCGAAGCCCCACCCATTATCGAGGCCGGGTGTGGGGAGACCGTACCAGCGCAGAACCTGAAAGCCCGTGGTGACGTAGTCGTCGATCGTGCAGATGGCCACTTGTTCAGGCTCGATGAATTCCGGCAGGTCATCACAATCGACCCGGAAACCATCGATCGTAAATACGGCGTTGCGCATGTCCGCGGCTTCGTCCTGGGAAATATTCGTCAACGTCACCTGAGCACATCCGGGCTCGCAGGCCGACACACCCACAATCAGCTCACCTGGCAATTCACCGGTTTCCGGTGGCTCGTGCAGGCTGGCGCAACGGTCGAACAGATGGGCGTTGTCGGATTCTTCCAGTGCCGGCCACAATGAGCCGCGTTCGTTTGACCTGATGGCGTCCAGCTCGTTGTCGCCGATGAGCCCGGCCATGCACTCCTCTTCGAAGACGGCTTCCGCCGGCCACCAGCCCACGGTAAAACCGAAGACGGCTGTCTCGTATTCGTCCTGGAAACTGCCGATGGAAGTCAGCGGGTTGATCTGGAAACCGGAAGGAGCACTTGAAGGTGTCCCGAAGCAATCCAGTTCACCCGGCGGCTGCCGGTGCGTGGACGCGTCGACGTTGCCACTGACGGTCCAGTCCTCTACCCCGCTAACAGCAAACCCCCAACCCATGTGATTCCCGGTCAAGATATTGTCGGCCACTACGGCGCCCCGGCTCCGCAGGACGGTCTCTTCAGCGGGGATGCAGCCCACATAGGGGCCCATGCTGATCCCGCGACGAATCAGCTCCCCAGCGGCGTCGATGGTGTTGCCGGCAACCCGCGTCCCCGTGAAGTCGCCATCCCATGGCCCGTAGTCGACCATCGAGATGCCGTAGAACATGATTCGTTCCTGAGCCCTGATGGTGTTGTTGGCGATCAGTGACCCCGGTGCCTGAAAGACGACGATGCCGCCGTCGGTAGCATCGGTAATGGTGTTGTACTCTACGATGCTGTTCTGACAGCCCAGCGAAATACCGTCGGCGATGATGTAATGAGCTTTACCAGCCGGCCCCAGGTCGTTGTGGCGGGCGATGGCATTCGAGCAGCGGCGATCACCGCCCTCTCCGAGATAGAGCACCGACCAACCACGAGGTTCGAAGGCCTTGACCCATTCGACCATGTTGCCCGAACCGGTGCTGCCAAATTCGATCAGCGCCGGGGCCGCCGTGCCCAATGCCTGCCGGTTGCCGTCGATGATGACGTTGCGCAGCCGCACGCGCGAATTGTTGCCGGCCTCAACTGCTGCCGCATTGTCGCCGACGACCTTCAACAGCGCGCGTGTGTCGCCCGTGGGAAATCCTTGAGTGAAGATGGCCTGATCGTCGGCTGTGAACGAGAGGATATCCCCCAGTTCGAATACGGCTCCTTGGCAGAGAATGGCTCTGGCTCCGTCTCCGACCAGCGCGCTCTGAATACTTATGTGATCGCCGGACGGAATACAGGGCCCAGCCGTACCCTCGCACTGCGCCCCGAACACATCCGAAAAGGCGAAGAAATCATCGACTTCGACCATACCATCTCGATCCAAATCGGCAGCATCACAAGCCTCATCCCGTGCACACTGTCGGCCGAAGTGGTCGACGAGCCGGAAGAAATCTTTGAAATTCACCGTCCCGTCCCGGCTGATGTCCTCGACGTCGCATGGCTGTGCCGATACACAGAGCGAACTGCTCACGATACTGACGACGACAAACTGAAGCGCGCGCACCCCGATTCTGCTCAACAGTCTCCGTTCCATCCCTTCGTCCAGTCCTCTTTGAACTGGCAGTTAGGTTGAAACAACCATCGCCACCTGGCAAGGAGCGGTCGTCTTGCCCGAATCACTGACAAGGGCTCTCTTATGACAGGTACTTCCCAAAACACCTTTGGCCGTATTCGAGGTTGAACGACATGCGTATAGGCATACACATGGGGTACACCAGCGCTGACGGAGTTGCTGAGGAATGTCAGACCGCGGGTGTGAACGAGATCTTCCTCAGGTCCGAGTCTGTTCCGGGCTTTGATGAACGCGGCTGCATGACAACGGCCGGGCTCAGAAAGGTCGAGGATCAGCTCCGAAAGCGAGTTATTCAGATATCAGGGGTGATGCTGGGAGCGCCATCTCAGGAGATCGTGCTCGGCAAGGACGAAGCAGGGCGCGCCGCCTTCTGCCAGTCCATCCGCGCCGCCGGTCAATCCGGCATCGACACCGCCCTGTTCTATCCGATGGATCGGTTCCTCTATTTCAACGAGTACCACGAAGGCCGACCACTCATGATCATGCCGGGTGAAGATGGCTGGGATGCCGTCATCTGCTTCTTCCGCGAAATCGTAGCCGTAGCCGAGGAGGTGAATCTCCGTCTCGCCAGTCACCTGTGGGCCGTCGAAGTCGTCAAAGGTATCTGGGATGCCGTGCCCAGTCCTAACAATGGCGTCACCTACTGCCAGGGTATGTGCCTGATAGGCGAGGATCCCCATACGCCGGCCGAGACCTGGGGCATGGACAAGATCTTCTTCGCGCATGCACGCAACCAGGTCAGGACAGGTCCCTGCCTGATGGATCACGATGAGGCACCACTGGAAAGTGGTGACGTCGACATGGCCCGCTGTGTGCGCGCACTGGTGGAAGCCGACTATAATGGCGTCATCGTGCCCGAGCATCTGGGACCGCAAAGTCCGGCTGATGCCGTTGCCTACTTGAAAACCCTGATCAATTAGGACAATCCCGCCGAGGCAGACCCTGTTGTCACTACCCGTCACGGCCTACTGTGCGGTCCATCCACCATCCACTGACATAGAATGTCCCGTGACAAATGATGCCGCATCGGAACACAGCCATACCACCGCCTCGGCAATCTCCGGCGGTTCTCCTATCCGTCTGATGGGATGCATGGCGGCCCATGATTCTTCTACCGATGGGTCCTCTTCCAGAACCGCCGTTAAGGGTGCTGTGCGAATCGTACCCGGACAAACGGCGTTGACGCGAATCCCTAGCGCACTGTACTCGAGAGCGCCCGTCTTGGTCAGCCCGATGACGCCGTGTTTGGCCGCGATGTAGGGGGTGCTGTGTCCCTTCAGTCCCACCAACCCCAATGTCGACGCGGTATTAACAATCGTTCCGCCACCTTGCTTGAGCATCTGTTGAATTTCGTACTTCATGCACAGCCATACGCCTTTGAGGCAAATGTCTATGGTCTGATCCCAAACATCTTCCTCACATTCATGCGGAGGAGCGAGGAAGGACTTGATAGCGTCAGAGTCAGCCGGTTTCCCTAAACCCCAGGCATTGTTGAAGCCACAGTCCAGATGGCCGTACGTCTCTACTGCTTTGTCCATCAACGCTTCCACCTCATCTGCCCTGGACACGTCGGCCTTGACGAAGAGAGCTTCACCGCCCTGCTCTTTGACCATCTCCACCGTCTCTTCGCCACAGTCGATGTTGACATCACTGACGACGACCCTTGCTCCTTCTCGGGCAAACGCCATCGACGTAGCCCTGCCAATGCCCGAACTCCCGCCGGTAACCACCGCCACTTTTCCTTGCAGCTGTTCTGCCATTTCGTCGGCTCCTGTCCGTAGCTGATGAATTGCGGTTAACGTCTTCGCCGTGATGCGAGAGCGGTTTCCGCAAAGAGCGGAGCCGAACACCTCGTTCTCAAGCGTAGATGACAGCCAGGTACAACAAGGTAGCGCTGGATGCTACCGCGAACATCGTTGAGATTACGAAGGTGATTCCGTGAATGATCTGTGTGCGTTTCATGATGGCGCTCCCGATGAGATGGTCGTTTGTTTTCATGCTCTGCCCCTGTAATTGCAACCAGCGTGCCATCTCTCAACTCGCTGAAAAGAGAAATCGTAACGCCCACACTAAGTGTATTGTTTTCAACTTGTTATATCGTTGTAAATGATCCATCGGAAGCGGCACGTTGGCCGCTGTGCTCCAAATCAGGGAAATATCCATTCAGATACACTCGACGCATCGATACGCTCGTAAGCGCAATGTTTACAATTAGTTATACGCTGTTATCTCAATGGATACTCGCGTTTGTACCCGATTAGATACGAAAACCGAAGCGTTCCAAGCAGCACAGAAAAAACGCGGACAACCATCTCTGGGATCTGTCAATGAATGAGCTTTCACTGAAAGAAAACGGGTTGGGATTCGAGATCGTCGATGGCGATCGCATGACAGCCTTCTACCGGGCTGTCGAGGAGCTGCCGCGAACAGAGTCGCCCAAACCCTGCTTCGCCCCTATCTATACACCGAGCGGCGGCTTGGTGACCGAATACCGGCCACCCGATCACGCCTGGCACACGGGACTTTACTTCGGCTGGGTCCACGTCAACGACGCCAACCTTTGGGGCGGACCATGGTACCAGCCGGACAAGGACCAGTACGAGTACGTCGATGGCACTCACGGCATCCAGCGACACGACGAGTTCACGCAGCTCAAACAGGATACCTTGGGCATCCACGTTGAAGAGAAGCTGACCTGGCTGGACGCAACCGACCATCCGATGGTGACGGAGACTCGCCGTTATACTGTTTGCAAAAACATCGATCCCTTGGGATATCACTGGCGCATACAGACCCGCATCGAACCTTTGGGCATCGACATCACCATGGGCGCCTCCCGTGCTGCACGCTACAGCGGTCTGGAACTGCGCCTGGGACCACCCTTCGCCGACGCCCACCACCGCAGCAGCGAGGGCCTGGCCGGACACGAGAACATCATGCGCAGCCGCGCCCGCTGGGTCAGCGCCGCAGGTGCATCCGGCGGCGAAGTGGTGATGATGGACCACCCGGACAATCCGAGACATCCCGTCACCTGGTTCACGCGAAAGAATCTGCTGGGTGCCGGCCTGCTCATGGAAGAGGACCTCGTCATCCCCGATGGCGATGCGCTGGAACTGCACTACGGGCTGGCAGTGTTGGACGAGGAAACAACCGTGGAGGCTATCGAGACGCTCTACACTGCCTTTTGTGATGAGGACGACTGATTAGCAGGGGAACGCCTAGGTGACAAGAATCAAGATTGCCCTCGTCGGATGCGGCGGCATGGGGACCCGACATCTGTACGGCCTCAGAGAACTGACGCAGACACCGTTCTGCCGAGTCGAACTGGCCGCGCTCTGCGACATCAACCCGGACAATGGCGAGCGCGCGGCGGCTGAGGTCGAAACCTTGCTTGGGTTCCGCCCACCTGTGTACACGAATCTGGCCGAAATGGCGCGTGCCATTCCAGACCTTGATGCCGTCGACGTCGTCACCGATCCGTCCTTCCACCACACCGTGATCTGTCAGGCATTGGATCTAAGTCTTCATGTAATGGTCGAAAAACCCTTCGGCGTGACGATTCGCACCTGCCGCATGATGATGGAAGCGGCTGAACGAAACGGGAAGTTGATCTCAGTTGCCGAGAACTATCGCCGCGATCCTTCCGCGCGACTTGCCAGACACATGATCGACTACGGCGCCATCGGCGATGTGTACGGAGCCATCCTCCATGAGGTTCGAGGAGGAAAGCAGATATTCATCACGCCGTGGCGGCACCTGAAGGAACGCGCCGGGCCGTTGCTGGACATGGGTGTCCACCTCACAGACCTGATCCGCTATCAGCTGGGTGATATCCGTGAGATCTACGCGGATGCCCGTTTGATCGAGACGGAACGGGAGAAAGCACCAACGGAGACTTCGGAGTACGGATTCTATCAATCCAGACATCAGGCCATGCCCGAAACAGTACCAGCCACTGCTGAAGACTGCTCGTCCGCTCTTTTCAAGATGGAAAGGGGCATCGCCGTGAACTGGCTGGTGCAGATGGCTGGCCCCGTCAGCTTCGGGCGGCGGGTGATCTGGGGCACTGAAGGGGCCCTCGCGGGATTCGGCGGCCGAGGCTCGGAGATTCAACTCTTGGAGACGGATGGTACAAGGGTGGAACAGACCGAACTGGTTGGTCGCTTTCCCGATTTCACCCTCGAGCCGTTAGCTGAGCATTTCTTCCCGGGCAAAACAAGCGCCGGAGACAAGGCCGTCGACTGGAAACTGATCGCCCTGGAATATCACGAGTTATCCGAAGCGATTCTCGATGGCAGGGCGATCGAAGTTGATGCAGAGGAAGGATTGCGCGATGTCGCCGTCTCCCACGCTCTGTGCGAATCAGCGATCGCCGACAGAGCTGTGACCATGGAGGAAATCGTCAACGGCGAGGTGTACGCGTATCAACAGGAGATCGACGACCTGTTGGGGGTGGTAGGAATCCAGGCCTGCTGAACCGTCAGGGTTTCTCGGTAAGACGACCGCTCAGATATTTGTGGATGACACTGGAGAGCAGCGTCTGGTAGGGAATGCCTTCTTCCCGAGCCTTGAGGTGGGCAGCTTCGAAATCCCGTTCCGTGACGCGCAGGTTCACCCGCTTTGTCTTGTTGAAGGTATTTCGAGCAGCACCCTTGGCGTATTCTATCTCCTCGTTGGCGCCAGGTTGGGGACGCAACTGGTCACGCTCAAACGCCTCCAGTATTTCCCGCTCCTCTGCATCCAATCGCTCGTTCATCGTGAATCTCCCTCGTCGTAATCTCTCGTTGCTTTTCGACTTGGTATAATGGTCTTGAGAAACCGGTCACCATCCTCGCCGAGCACGAAGGGAACCAGATAAATGTATCCATCGACCTCTACCGCATAAATTGACTGTCCTGGGTATTTCTGCTGATTCGGATGCTCGAACACATCCACGATATGCCCATGTTCAATGGCGGCGACAATCCGCTCAAATGAAATCCCGCGCTCCCCGATCAACATCTGGTTTTTCGCAGTGCTCCAGTTGAACTGACCCATGAGCTAATTATCACCTTATGTGTGCATTTTGTCAATATAAGTGTGCATAAAGTAATATTATACATCCGCAATGATACTACTCATAACTAACATATTTATAATACGTTATCGTATATTTTCAACGAATATGTCAGACGCACTGGCGGGCGGGGCGAAAAAGCGGTTAGCTTTCATGTTTTGACGGATCTCGGATTAGACTCGGAAAATGAAGCTTCGTCACCTCACCTCTTCTCCCGGACACGAGCCCTTGAAACTGGCCTACGGTACCTACGCGCTGCAGAACATCGACCCCTTTGAAGCCATCGCCGGCATTAAAGAAATCGGCTACGACGCCCTCGAATTGAACTCTGGTGAAGCGTGGCCCACGGCGCCGGAAAAACTCGACGAGGATACCCGCAAACGGCTGCGCGATGCCCTGCAGTCGGCTGGCTTCCCTTCACCCGTGCTCATGAACGTCATCAGCCTGGGCGCTCAGGACGAGAACACCGATGACAAGGTCCGTCTCCTCGCCGGCACCTGCCAGCTCGCCGGCGATCTGAATTTCGATGACCGCCCGAGAGTGATGACGACGACACTCGGGCACCGGCCCGGCACCTGGGACGAATCCAGAGATGATTTCGTCGAGGCTTTGCAGCCCTACATTCAGGTCGCCGAGGACCACGGGGTCATCCTGGCGTTGGAAGCACATGCAGGTCAGGAGTTCGACTCGCCCGAGAAGTCAGTATGGCTGGTGGAAGCACTGGACCGGCCCTCGGTGCGTCTCAACTTCGATCACAGCCATTTTCACGTGGCGGGCATGGAGATCGAGCACTGCGCTGATCTCATGGCGCCGTACACCGTGCATACTCATCTAAAAGACGGCTACAGAGCCGATGGAATAGTGAAGTACCTGCTGCCGGGCGATGGCGATCTGGATCTGGAACGCTATTTCCGAGCTGTATCATCCGCTGGCATTGAGGTACCTATCACGGTTGAAGTCACCGGACAGATCTGGAACCTTGAAGACTACGACCCATGGGCGACCGCCCGTGCCTGCTACGAATCGATGCGGGCCGGCATGGAGAAAGCCGGAGTCTGATGATCGTCGACACCCACGTCCACCTCTACGACCCGTTTCGTGAGGGCGGGACGCCCTGGCCTGAATCCGACGACAAGACCCTCTACCACACCACTCGCCCCGAACGCTGGCTGAAACGCGCGATTCCATGTGGCGTCGACGGCGCCATCGTCGTTGAGTGCAGTGAATGGGTCGAAGACAACCAGTGGGTCCTCGACCTGGCAGACGACGAACCGCGGTTGTTTGGCCTCGTGGGCAACCTGGATGCCAATGATGAGCGCTTTGAACAGCACCTGGACCGCTTCGCCCAACACCCGGCGTTTCGTGGCATTCGTGCCCGCTGCTGGACCCCCGATCAGATCGAACCGATCCGCTTGTTGGCGGACCGCGACCTTTCGTTCGACCTGAACTTGGACGAGCGGACTATCGATATCGCCGCGGCGATCCCAGTTCTGCGCATCGTCATCAACCACTGCGCCAGCGTGCCGATGGACGGAGACGATCCGGATCCAGAGACTGTCGCCCTCATGCGGCGAACTGCCGAACACCAGAACGTCTACTGCAAGCTGTCGGGAATGATGGACCTGCGATGCACCATTCGACCGGCGCCGACAGAATTGGATCATTACGCGCGTTATCTGGACATCCTGTGGGATGCCTTCGGAGAAGACCGAATGATCTTTGGCAGTGATTGGCCCGTGTCAGATTACAGTGGGCGCAGCTATGCCGATGTGTTGGAACTCGCGCAAGCGTATGTAGCCACGAAACCGGCATCGGCCGAAGCGAAGGTCTTCAGCGAAAATGCCCGCCGGGCTTACAAGTGGGTCGACCGCGGTTGATCCGTACTTGGTGAACCACTATTGTGCCCCGCCTGGCTCTTCGATGTACAGGGTATCCCCCACCGCGCAGCCGATCTCCGTCGCGGCGTTACCGAAGCTGATGGCCAGTTGGAGCATCCCGTCTTCCTCTATGAGGCCGACCCACTCACCTCTGGGGACATCACTGTAACCCTGCCCTGACAATACCGTCATGGTGTGATTCTTGTATTTCACTGTGAATTCGTCTTTGTCAGCAACCCCCCAGTTCCTCAGCGCCTTCTCGCTCACATCCGTGTTGATGTTGTCGTATTCCTCGCTGATCCGTACCACCTTCGCAGATAAATAGCCACTTGACTCGGCGCTGCCCACCTCAGCGCTCTTCGACAGATGGGCACAGTTCGACACCACGGCGAGCAGCACCGCACCGAGAATCATATTACGTTGATCGACTGCAGGGTTCATGGAGCTTTTCACTCCAGTATCTGTGTTTGGAACAGCGTTTCTGATCAGGGCTCAAGTATCACTACAGTCTGGCTACCTGTCGAATACCACTGGTGTAAATGACGGCTGCACTCGACGATTGACCGCGAACTCAGCTATTGGTAGGATCAGTGCATCGAACGAACGAAATCACCCTGTTCCTCGTCGACGCCGGTGCAGTCGACTACATGGCGGGCGGTGACAGATCGCTGATTGGACCCATCAGAGCAGCTTTTAGTTCTTCCCCTGCAGAACTGGCTGACCAGCTTGCGGCAAATCCGCGGGCAGCCAACCATGCTGATCTGAACGGATACACGCTGCTTCACCACCTGGCCGCAACTAACGACATGGAGTCGGTGCAGGTTCTGCTGGCAGCTTTGGCCGATCCGAGCGCCAAAACCCGTCATGGCGAAACAGCCATTGATCGCGCTACCGGTCACGGTTTTGAGGAAATGGCGGAGATTCTGAGAGCGGCTGTGTGACCTCACGAATTGGCTACTTGGGAAACCTTGGTTGCGTTTCCTCTGTGTTGATACTTGCCAGCTGCGCCGGTGGGCAGGACACGAATTCATGGCCTTTTCTGCCCGCGACCTTGTCGGAACTCAGAGAGCAATCCGGTTACCTGCATTGGCAAAAGGTCAACGTTTCAGCAGAACACTGAATCACCACCGCCGCATCTATAGCACTGAGGTAAGCAACCTCTTTGTTTCCGAAACGGGACCACGGCCTGGAGAAGTCGCGGTGGTAGAGGTAATGCTGGTCAACGAGGACGATCCACCCGAGGGTCTGAGTCGCTACGACAGGGCCCGATTTGCATTGTACGACCCCGATCTGGATGCCAAGATCGACAGGTACCCCGACAATGTGCGGTTTGAGATTGCCGGTTTTGAACGAGGTTCCCAATCAATGCCGGCTCCCGAGATCTGTGTTCAGTGTCACGACCCCTTCAAACCCTTAACCGCCTTGATGCTCCATTCCGAACTGTTGGAAAAGCAACTTGCAGCGATACGGAACGCCGGTGTCGGGATACGCCAGGCTGGTGTAGAGCTGGTTCCTATCACCGGAACCTCTGAAGGCGATGTTCTCAGGTTGAATTCGCAAATGCGGAAGCGCTTCCCGTATTACTACCGTGACCTGCGAACGGAGATGATCCGGCATAGTCCCTCCCATGTCCGACGACCTAACACGGGCGACAGGTAACAGGAGCTAGCCCCTTGAACCCCGGACTCAGTCCTGATCAGGTCCAACAGTTTCGCGAAGACGGCTTTCTCATTGTCCGCGACCTGCTGCCGCGCGAGGCCCTGAATCCGCTGATCACCGACCTCGAGCACGTAGTCGATGAAGCCATCGACGAAGCAGTGAAGCAGGGATTGCTCGATGCGAGTGACACGTTTCCAGACGCCCCCTTCGCCGCGCGGCTAGCCCTGACATCCAAAGCCTCCTCAGACCAGGACTGGTTGTGGCAGCGGGTGCACGGAAAGCGTCACAAGTCGGCGGGCATGTTCACCCTCCGAACCTGGCCTGCCCTGCTCGACGTCGCCGAGTCATTGATCGGTCCAGAGATCCTCGCGCACCCGCAGACCGTGGTCCGTCCCAAGCTGCCCGATCAGGCGAAAACAGTGGTCCCCTGGCATCAAGATCTGGCCTATCTGACTCCAGAGGAGGCTGGCGATACCCTTATCGTCAACTTCTGGATTCCGTTGGTCGATGCCACAGCCGAAAACGGCTGCCTTCAGGTGATCCGGGGATCGCATCGCTCAGGTCTGCTACCCCACGATCACAGAGAAACCATCTACATTGGTGTTGCCGAGCCCGATCTACCCGACGGCGAGATCGTCACCTGCGAGGTGGACGAAGGTGATGCCCTGTTGACGATGGAGCGAATGCTGCATCGATCCATCCCGAATAACACCAACACCGTTAGATGGAGTATCGACACGAGGTACTGCTGCATTGGCCTGCCAACGGGCCGCTCCAACAAGCCCGGCTTTGTTGCCCGTAGCCAGGACAACCCAGACGCCGTCGCGCGTTCCCATCACGATTGGCGAAAACTGTTTACTGACCAAGGTCTCGATTGGACAGAAGTGAAACGTTGATGTGACCGACCAGGAGGTAGCCAATGGACATTCTAGTAAACGTCGCCAAGGTAGCTGGCATCCTCATCGCTCTTGTTGGCTTGAGATTTCTCGTCATTCGTCACTCCGGGCAAAACTCCAAGGTCAACGGAGCATTGAAAACCGTTTTGCGGTTCCTCCTGCCTCCTTTGATTACCGCCGCGCCCATGTTCATTGCCATTTCGGCTGCCGTGTACCCGATGAAAACCCCGAGCCTACCACCGTTTTTCGTGTACGCCGCGTTCGGGGGTGGAGTTGGATTGAGTATCGGTCTGGCGGCGATGTTTATCATGGTCGTGAAACAGGGAGAAAAAGTTGATAGATTGGAGCAATTGATTGCAACTGAGGGCCATCAGACCCCCGAGTAGGCATGCGACACTTGGAGATCGGAGATTACCATGCGCTGGATGGAAATCCTCAATAGATACCCGTGGCCCTTGTACCTGATGGTCGGTTTGTTGACGGGCATGTTTTTCGGCTACAGGATGCTGCCTAAGATGATGATGCGAGCCGACACTGCCGTCGTCACCGCCACCCAATCAGCAGCGCAGCTCGAGACCCAGCGGCAGGTCGAGGAGAAGCTGGAAGCGAGCCTCGTGCTGATGGAGGCGATCGAAGAGGCTCACGTGCAGCTTTCCGTCGCGCTCGCCGGCACAGAGTGGGGCAACCCTTCAGGTGTTGGACGCCCCAGAGCCTCCGTCACCTTGAGCCTCGCCGGCACAGATCTTTCCGAGGAGCAGCTGGCGACCATCACCGATCAGGTCGTTTCCGGTGTTACCGGCTTGCGACCGGGCCACCTCGACATCCTCGACACCGCGGGCCGCTCCCTCAACCGCAAAGCAGCAAACAACCAGGAGAGCAAAGAGTTCTGGACCAACATAGCCATCAACGTCTCGAAGGTTCTCGGCATCCTGGCCATGCTGATAACCCTTCGCTTCATCATTCGCACCATTGGCAAGAGCATCGTTGGCAAAGGGGCGTGATTTTGCCTTCCGCCTCCGACGTAAAGCCATTCATCGGTTCCTTCGACTTCGAGAGTTCCCGCGATTTCTACATCGCCCTGGGATGGAAACTCAATTGGGAGCAGGAAAGAACCGCTGAGCTTGAGCTCGATGACTGTCGTTTTTACCTGCAGCGCTACTACGACAAGACCTTCTGCGAGAATCTCATGTTGCATATCGCCGTCGATGACGCCCAGGCCTGGTACCAGCACGCGCGGACGATCATCGAGTCGAACTCCTTTCCGAGTGCCAATGAGGGCGAACCGAGAGTCGAGCCTCCGAAGGTGGAGGAAGATCGCGGCCAGCTGGTAACCTATGTCTGGGATCCCGCGGGTGTACTCCTTCACTTTGCTCAACGTCTGAGCTGAGGGTCATCATGACCAGCACAGCCACACAACAAGCCGAACTACTCCTCCAGAGCGCGGCTCTTGCGGCGAGAGAGGGTCACATAGACGAGCTGGACCGCATTCTGAGGGATTCCCCGCAGATTCTCCAGGCGCGCGATTCCGAGGACCAGACCCTGCTCATCCTGGCCTGCAAGGCCGCCACCGGTGACATGGCCCTCCCACCAGTACCCAGCACACCAGGGCAACTTGCCGCCGTCGATCGCATACTGGCTGCAGGGGCGGATCCTGCCGAGAGTAACAACGTCGGTCTTGCCCCGCTTCACACCGCCGCTGGTACCGGAAATCTGGATCTGGCCCGGCGTCTGCTGAATGCCGGAGCTCCTCGAAAAGGCCGGCTCATGGGCATGGAAGGTGGATCGCCAATGGCGTTTTCCCTGTTTTACGCCAAGACAGAAATGGCCCACCTATTGGCTGCTCCACCTATTCCGGACAACTTGCGCACGGCCGCAGCTCTTGGCCGCAGCCTCGATCGCTTCATCGACGGAGATGGACTGACTCCAGAGTCTTCAGAGGGCGTCGACTTCTATCGGCCCTTCCCCATCTTCCCCGAATGGAATCGCACCAACAGTCGTCAGGAGCTTCTGGATGAAGCGCTCTTGTGGGCGGCACGCAACGGCCAGTGCGAGTCGATGGCGGCTCTGGTGGAGGTCGGCGCTGATGTCAACGCCAACCCCTACCGGGGAACGCCGCTCCTGTGGTCCGTGTACGATGACCGCGTCAACGCGGCCGCATGGTTGCTGGACCATGGCGCTGACCCCGACCTTCGTCACGACTTCGGAGGAGCCGGCCACGGAAACTGTGCGGTGGCCATGCACCTGGCCGCCCAGAATGGCTCGCTCAAGTGCCTGGAGTTGCTTCTCGATCGTGGGGCTGATCCCACCATCAAGGATGCCGCTTTTGGTGGAACCCCATTGGGTTGGGCCGAACACACCAACACTGAATCATCCATTGCGCTGCTGACCCAGCGGTAAGCGACAGCGCTTCACTGATGAGAAGTACATCACCTGACAGCCTCCGAAGGAAACTCCGATGTCTCTGAATATTCAGAGTGTTGAAACCCTGCTTGAAGTCTTCGACATGCATGAATCGGTAGCCTTCTACTGCAACGTATTGGGATTTAGCGTCTCGGGCATACCCACGGACCCGTTCTACTTTGCTACCCTCGAACTCGGCGATATTCACCTGATGCTGAACGCGGCGTACGAGGACGACGAACGACCACCTTCACCCGACCCGGGACGAATCGCCTCTCACGCTGACACGATCCTGTACTTCTGGTGCGACAACGCGGACGAGGTCTACGCCCACCTTCGCGACAAGGGGTGGGATGCACAGGAGCCGAGCACCGCCCATTATGGCATGAGGCAGGTCTACACCAAGGACCCGGACGGGTATCAACTGTGCTTCCAGCACCCCGTTGACCAGCCAGCCTAGTCCGGTCACGATATCCCGATGCAGATCAGGTCGTTAGACGTGTACTTGAGGAGGTAGCATGCTAATCAGGAATGGTCAGAAGATCCTCTTCATCGGCGACAGCATCACCGACTGCGGCAGACGCGGTGCTGAGCGCCCTCTCGGCAATGGCTATGTCAAGCAGTTCGCGGACATGCTCATCGCACGTCATCCCAAGAAGGCGATCACGGTTGTCAACAAGGGCATCGGCGGTGACGTCGTTACGGGGTTGAGAAATCGCTGGGAGGATGATGTCATCCGCAACAAACCGGATTGGCTGTCAATCAAGATCGGCATCAACGACCTGCACAGGACCTTGCGCCAGGGGCCCGAAGCTGTGCCTCCAAAGCTTTACAGGGAGGCCTACGAGGATATTCTGCAACGCACCAGAAAAACCCTGCCCAGGTGCAAGCTCCTGCTCATCGATTCGTTCTACATAAGTACGGACACAGCGCCCACTTCGTTTCGGAGCGAGGTACTGAAGCTTCTTCCCCGGTACCTGCGAATCGTCAACGACCTGAGCCGCAGGTACGGAGCACTCCACGTGAAAACACACGAGGTGTTCCAGCGACTGCTCAAAACCCACGAGCCGGACACCTTTTGCCCGGAGCCGGTACATCCCAATCTGACTGGACACCTGGTGATAGCCGATGCAGTCCATGATACACTGAACTCTGGCTGATTCACGAAGAAAGACACTCGCACGACATGACTGCTCAAACCATCATTTATGGCGAAGTCCTCGGCGCGGGATTGCTCGCCGACATCGCCGTTCCGTCGGGCGATGGCCCGTTCCCGGTGATTGTCGGTGTCCATGGTGGACGTTGGCATTACAGCGATCGAAAGCAACTGGGCATCGCCATCGATGTCGAACACTGGGCCAAGCTCGGATTCTTTGCCATGTCCATCGACTACCGCCTGGTGACCTGCTCCCCGGCACCGGCCTGCTACCAGGACACCCTCTGTGCCATTCGCTGGGTCCACGCGCACGCAGCGGAGTACGGACTCGATCCAGATCGAGTCTTCCTCACGGGCATGTCTGCTGGCGGCCACCTGGTGTCACTGGCCGCCACGCTGGGTGAGGATTCGTACCTGAAAAGCGGTGGATGGGAAGACCAGCCCTGCGATTTCCGCGCCGCCATCAGCGTGTCCGGGGCCTACGATCTGCTCAAGCTCGACTGGGCGTGCGGTTGGATCACCCCTGGAGTCCCGTGGGATCACGCCCGGCTTCTCGCTTCGCCGATCGCCAACGTGAAGGAGAGTACGAAGCCGATGCTGATTTTCCATTCAGACAATGACCCCTCGGTCCCCATCGACCAGGCGGTTCGCATGGCTGCTACCCTGACCGAGGCCGATGTTCACCACCGTTTTATGCACTACCCTGATCGCGGTCACATCAAATTGACCGAGGACTTTGTCATCGAAGAAAGCTTGAAATTCATCTCAGAGATCTAGCAGGATTGATGCCCAGGACTTACATCGAAACCTTCGACGACGGACCCGGAGGATGGGTCGCGGACTTGTGCAGTCCCCAGCCGGTCTGGGATGGTGTCGCCCATTGTTTCAGCCCGTGGTCCGTGGATGCCAACCACGCGCCCCCTGGTGCCGGTTACTTTCACCTGCTCATGTACCTGCACACGCATGCCGCATCAGTGACGCCTTTGGAGGGAGTCAACCGCTTCGTGGAGGGTGGCTACAGCAGTAATCTCACCAACGCGAAGGTTACTGCCCGCCTGCGCGGCAGCCTGGACCTTGCAGGTCCGCTCTGCAACAACCAAACGCCGGGCTCACGCAACACCGGCGATGTCCAACTCTTCATCCACGCCCAGGCCCATCTGGAAGGACCACCGAAAACGACAGCCAACTTCATTTTGACCGGCCAGCCTTTCGAGATCACGGAGGATTGGTCGGAGCAGACGGTCCAACTCACACCCGACCCCCAACAATGGACCTCACTTGGCGCACGGCATGATCTTACCCACGTCTACGGCGACGGCGACATCGCCGAGGTGCTCGCTGACGTGAACCACGACATCATCTTCCTGCTCTTCCCGCTCAATGTCGTCCCTGTCGGTGAAGTGGATGACGTCCATCGTCTGTGGGCAGCCAGAGACTATAAGGTCGATATGGCGTACCTTCCCAAGGGTCTCATCATGTTCGACACCGTGCAGATCGAGTTCGCTGAGTAACGGCAGGCAACTTAGCATGATGACCGGTCTGAACGGCTATCTGGCCAGTCTTCCCGCACCTGGCCTCGCCGGCCCCTCGCAGGTCATTGACGAGGAAACCACCAAAGCGCTCGAGAGTCTAGGTTACTTCTAAGCCCAAACTGCAACCCGCTTCAACAGCAGCCGTTTACCTCACCCACGCATTGTGCCTCACTTGACTTAACCTCGTGAAAATCTTTGATTTAACGCCCATGCAGGCATCGCAACACCAGCCCCCGATCAGCATCTTTTCGTACTCCTTCGCGCAAACCGAGTGAAGGCATTTCACACCGTCGCCAACGCTGCATGTTCTTTCCTTGCAGCCTTGTTCGTGGCCGAAATCGCGAACGCCCAGCTGCCCAGCGGCAATTGGTCGGCCATCTCCAGCATGGCCATCGTGAATGAGATCGTTCGGACTCAGGACATCATCTGGGCCGCGACCGACGGCGGTGTGCTGCGTTATGATCTGAGCACCCGTACCTACGATCGATTCACCCGTGTCGATGGACTGGCCGGCAACCAGGTCCTCAGCGCCGTGGTAGACGATGAGGGCAATCTCTGGTTCGGCACCAGTGGCCACGGCTTGAGCAAGTTCATCGTCTCCTCTGACCGCTTCAGCAGCCCTTTCACCGAATTCAGCGAGTTCCAGCTCAACGACCTGACTATAGCCGGCGACAGCCTCTACATCGCCAGCAATGTCGGTATCAGCCTGTTCCTGACAGATGTCGAGAGGGTCAAGGAGAACTACCGCCAGTTTGGTTCATACCCCCGCGACGCTGCTGTGTCCGCTGTTGCCGTTCACGATGGCAAGCTATGGGCGGGAACGGAAAACGGCCTGGCGTGGGCAGATCTCACGGAGCCAAACCTGCAGGATCCGCAGGCGTGGTCGACGAATGACACCATCGGACCGGTGGCGGATTTCTTGGTTACCAGTGACACCCTGCTAACAGCTGCGGGTCAGGGCATCTGGCGTTGGCACACAGCCCGGGAACGGTGGGTATCCGAGAGCCAAGTGGGCGTCGTTACCTCACTTGGAATGTACAATGACATCCCGGTAGCGCTCACAGTATTCAGCCGTTTCCTCCAACGTCAGACTCGCACGCGATGGACGCAACTGTCGACTTCCGGGGACATGCGTACCTTGTCGCGAGATGGCCAAGAGCTATGGATCGGTACCAATGAGGGTCTTGCCGTTCTCGGCGACGATCCGCCACCACCCCTGTTTGACCCGCCCGCCAATCACTTCTACGACATGACCATGTTAGCCGGCGGCAATCTGTGGGTTGCCAGCATTCCGAATGACCAGACGGTAATAGTCAAGGGACTCTACCACTTCGACCAGACGCGCTGGTGGGTCCATGACACCAACAGCGGCATCCCCTCGAGTTTGACCGTCGCCGTCGAGCAAGACCGGTCTGGCCAGCTGTGGGTCGGCACCTGGGGCCACGGCTTTATTGTCCTCGACTCGCAGGGCAACTGGCGCCACTTCGACCAGTCGAACTCTGTGGTGGAGGGCATACCTGAGTTTCCCAGCTTCGTCGTCATCAGCGACATCCAACGTGACTCCAGCGGCAACATGTGGCTCGCCAATGTTCAGGCCGGGTTGGCGGTCATCGATGGATTCCCGATTGGGCGAAGCCACCTGCACCCGCAGGGCACCCTCGGCCTGGCGCCCGGTCGCGACATCGGCAAGCTCGCCATCAGCCCTGACGAACTCAAATGGATCGGCACGGCACAGGATGGCCTGATCATGTTCGATGACGGGGGTACTCCCTTCGATTCCGGAGATGAGCGTACCGTCGTCATCAATACCGGATTGGACTCACGCCTGGGCAGCGATCGTGTCACGGCCGTCTACTCCAACCAGGCCGGTGTCGTCTGGGTCGGTACCGACAACGGCCTCAACCGGGTCAGCTACCTCTACGACAGAGTCACCGGTGAGTTCGAGATCCGCTCCTGGCGCGAATACCGCCTCCACAATGGCCTGCTCTCACCGGTAATCACCGACATCGAAGGGGATACCGAAGGCAACATCTGGGCCGGCACCAGGGGTGGCCTGACGCAACTGAAGACGACCGGTCTGTTGACCTATACATACACGACAGACAACAGCCCGCTGATCGACGATCGCGTCGAGTCATTGCTATTCGATCCAACAGCTGGAGAGCTCTGGATCGGCACCTTCGACGGCCTCGCCCGTCTCCAGATCGCCGGAGAGACGGATCCCCAGGCCTCGGTCGTGACGGCGTACCCCAACCCCTTCCTGCTCTCCCCCACGAACGGCAATCGAGTGACCATTGATAAACTGCCGGCCGGGTCATCGGTGCGAATATTTTCCGTCGACGGGCAACCGGTCCGTGAGTTAGAGGCGTTTTTTCAGGAAACGGCCGTTACCTGGGATGGGACCAATGCCAGTGGCAGCTTCGTCGATTCTGGTATCTTCTACTTCGTCGCCACCGATCGCGTCGGAAGCTCGACCACTGGAAAATTCGCCGTGATCAGGGAGAGGTGATCGCTTGTCCCACCTGACTGCTCTTCGGAACGGCATCACCATGGCCGCTCTGTTGTCGGCGGTGCTGTCGACGGCGGCGATCGCTGACGTGCGCCTGATACAACAACGTGAAGACTTGCTGCGCCTGGCATACAAACGTGATGCCACGAATCCGGCGACCCCACCCTGCGTGCACAAAGCCCTCGTTGGAATTCCGCCTGAGGGAGAGGTCACCCTGTCTGTCGTCAGGGCAGAAACCTCGTCCGTGGTGAGAAACACTCAATGCGGACCAACAGGGCCAGGGCCGGCCTATCTGGGAACGCATGCCTTCCTGCGCGAGCAGCGAGTCGTAGAGATCTGGTTTTCAGATTCCACCCCGGAGGGATCCGGGTACGAAGAGATCGTCGTCGACCTGCACCTGCCGCCGGCTGCGGGTGACTATTCGATCTCTCGCCTCAATCCGTACGCCGAACAACTCTATTCCAGTTCTCTCGTGAACTACCAGCAAGCCAGAAGGTGGCGCCGCAATTTATCGTCGGCAACAGCAGGCAAGGCATTCGCCCTTGCGGACGTACCGCTACTGAGGATCAGTCTGACTCAGACCGGAATCTACCAGGTCTTCGGCTCTGACTTGCAGCAGGCGGGCATTGACCTCGACAGTTTCTCACCCGGTGATATTGCTCTTCTGTATGGTGGCGGCGAGGTACTGCCTCGCGAATTGGGTACCGGGGGAGGCCACGACCTGGGCGAGATGGAGATCCTCATCGAGGATGGCGAGGATGGCCGCTTTGACGCCAGCGACTCCTTCCTCTTTTACGGCGAATCCCTGAACCGGTGGGATCGCGATCCCGATACAAGTGAATATCGGTTCCTGCAGCATCCCTACACGAACAACAACGTCTACTGGATTTCTCTTGGTGCGGACAGTGGCGCTCGTGGTTCGATTGAATCATCCCTCCCTGACGCACCTGCGAGCACGGTAGACACTCACCGCATGCGCGTGCACGAAGAAGGAGAGACGGCGACGACCTATAAAGCCGCCGGGAACATCCAATCCGGCCTGGAATGGTACTGGGAGGATTTCCGTGGCGGCGACAACGACTCCTTCGGGCTCTTCATCAGCGAACCAGTTGCTGGATCGATCACGATCCGCCTTCGTTTCGTCGCGCGTACGGAATCGGGCCGAAGATTCGAAGTAAACTGGAACAACCAGCCTATTGGTAGTGCGTTCTTCGAAACAGAGGAATCTCATCTCTTCGAGTACACAGCCAACAACGGGGCGCAAAACGGCCTGAACGAGCTGACCCTCGACAATGTCATCGGCGACTTGAGCCTTTTTGACTGGTATGAACTGGAACTTGACCGGCGTCTGGAGGCCGAACGGGGCGAGCTGCTCTTTGATACTGCAGACGCTGACGGTGTCGTCGAGTATCGATTGAGTGGATTCTCAGAGCGGCCACGCCTGTTCGAGGTATCCGATGGCCTCACGGAGATCGTCGATGCACGCTTCGACGCGGAAGCCGGCACGGTGATGTTTCGACATCGCACAAACGCGGTTCAGCGGTATGCTGCACTGACGCCCAGGAGATTCAAGACGCCTGACCGGATCGAGGCGGTAGATGGTACTGATCTCAGAGATGCCGATATCGTCGGGGCCGAGTACCTCATCATCGCCCACACCGATTTCATCGACCAAGCCGAACGTCTGGCAGCCTGGCGCGGTGCGGACGACCGATTTGGGGCGGCCCCGTCGACGGCCGTCGTCGACGTACAGGATATATATGACAGCTTCTCCGGAGGCCTGTTCGATCCCATCGCCATCCGCGACTTCCTGGCCTACACGACCACGAACTGGAACCCTGCTCCCATGTTCGTCCTGCTTTTTGGCGATGGCAGTTACGATTATAAGAACAACTCAGGCACGTCGACGGGAAACTGGATTCCACCATTCCAGGACCAGGACCTCACCTCGGACGACTGGTTTGTCTGCGTCGTCGGTGACGATCAGTTGCCGGACATGGCCATTCGGCGTCTGCCGGTGCAGACGAGTTTCGATGCGCAAACGGTCGTTGGCAAGTTGATCGCCTACGACGCCGATCCCGAAGCCGGCGACTGGCAGTCCCGGGTACTGCTTATAGCGGATGATACCTTCAACGCGGACGACATGACCCTGATCGAGACCATGTTCGCCAACGACTCCGAGGAGATGGCTGCCCGCTTCCTGCCGACGAATGTCAACATCGACAAGCTCTACTTGCAGGAGTTCCCCCTCGAAGGTCGTTTCAAGCCGCGCGCCCGCGATGCCTTCGTCGATCGCTTCAACGCGGGCTCGGTGTTACTCGTCTACATTGGGCACGGCAATTCCCGTGTGTTCGCGCACGAGCACATTTTTGTCCTTTCTGAAGACCTGGACGCCATCGCCAACGATCGCCGTCTGCCCTTCGTCTACACCGCAGCCAGTCAAATGGCTGTGTTCGATGATCCGCTGCGTGATTCCATTCCTGAAGCGCTTCTGAAGAGGACTGGCGGCGGTATCATTGGCATGATAGGTGCCACTCGCGTCGGCTTTCACGAGAGCAACATGCGGCTGGCGCGCAACTTCCACCGCTTGATGTTCCGCGCCGGCCGCGAGAACAGCCCTGTAGGCCTGGGTCTCATGGAGGCGAAAGCGATTTCTGATGCAGATATCCGCAAGATCCTGCGCTACAATCTCTTCGGCGACCCGATGATGCGCATAGCCTTCCCCTCCCTGTCCGTACAATTGGAGACCGCGACCGATACGTTACGAGCGCTTGGTGAGGTTCGGATCGCCGGGCGTGTACTGGATGAGCAGGGTAATTCCCTGGAGGACTTCTCAGGTCAGGCTCGCGTCCTGGTGCTCGACTCCACTACACAGAGAGTGCAACCGGATCGGGGTGACACCGTCAGGTACCAGAAGCCTGGATCTCCGATTTTCCGCGGCCTTGTCCCAGTCGTCGGGGGGCGCTTCGAGACCACCTTTCGCGTGCCCAAGGACATCACCTACGGTGCTAAACAGGGACGCATATCCGCCTACGCTTGGGACGGCCAGCTGTCAGCCTACGGCTCAGCCGGCCCCTTTCCCCTTGGGAGTACCGATGAATCGGCCCCGGTGGATACTCAAGGTCCCGAGATCGATTTCAGCTTCGACGGACGATCCGTCTCGAATGGCAGGCAGGCATTGCAGGTGGCTCCTTCCGCGTTGCTGCAGGTTCGACTGCGCGATCCAGGCGGGATCAACGTCACTGGTGAAATCGGACACCGCATCGAGCTGCACATCGATGGTGAAGTAACCGATGTGACCGAGCGCTATGAGGCCGGCAGCGACTACCGGGAGGGCGCTTTCGAGGTCCTTATGCCGGGACTCGAACAGGGACTCCACAGGTTGCAGGTCGAAGCCTGGGATACCTACAACAATTGGGCTGAGGCGCGCCTGGACTTCCGCGTCTCGGATGTGGACGGCCTGAGCAAGCTTCTGTTTCATCCCAATCCATTGAATGAAGAGGACGGTTACTTCACCTTCTCGCTCTCACAGGCGACTGAGACAGTACACATCCGCGTGTACTCCGTCGCTGGCAAGCGGATCGCCGAAATCGAGGCCGCAGGGACACAGGGCTACAACCAGATCCCCTGGCAGCCTCAACCGGAACTGGCCAACGGCACCTACCTGTATGAGATCTCCGCCGGCAATGCCCCATTGCGCCAGGGCGTCATCCAGGTCATGCGGTAGCGGCTTTTTTTAATAGCCCTCGCGCACGAAAAAGACTACAGGCAATCCCATCATCATTACCAGACCGGCGCTGAGGAATATGGCTCCCAGACCAAACACATCCCCTACCATTCCGAACAGGAACGGCGACACCGCCGTCGAAACGAAGTTGGTCGTGTAATAGAGTGCGTAGCCCCGACTGCGTTGCTCCCGCGTGAAGGTCGGCGCCAGACCTATGTAGATAACGGAAGAGGTGCCGTTGAGGACGAATCCGAACACTGGCAGGAAAACCAGCATCGGCCACCCCGCGGGCACCGAGGGCATCGCCAGGCACCCCAGAATCATCAGTATTTCGGTGACGAAAATGACGGACTTGGATCCCCACTTACCCACCAGGACCCCGCACAGGAGTTTGCCGCAGGCCCCGCCGAAAAACGTCAGCGACATCAACCAGCCAAGCTGGTGGTCGGCAGCCCCTCTTTCGATCAGCGCGAAACCGAGAAAAGCTGTGACCGCCGTGCGCACGGCCACGTCGACGAAACCGATGGTCGTGTACAGGGCAAATTGCCTCGGGGCGCGGATCCCCCATCGGGACAACCACCGCCGCAGATTCCTGCGACCAGGATCTTGCTGATCGAGTCGCTGCCGCGCCACCGGCCGCAGCCTCTCAACGATCTCCTGGCGATAGAACAGCACATAGAGCAGAGACACCAGCACCCCAACAACGCCCAGTGCAGCAAAGCTCCAACGCCAACCGACGGCCACGACCAGCATGCCGGCAGCGGCGGGAAAAACCACCTTGCCCACATCGCCAAAGCAATTCAGCATGCCGATGGCTGAACCGGCTCGTCCCTGTGGGAAGATGTTGGCTATGAGAGCCGTTCCAACGGGGTGATAGGCACCGCCTCCTGCCCCGGCCGAAAAGGCCAGCAGCAGAACCAGTGGGTAGCCCGCGGCCAGAAGCATGGCGGCGTAACTCAGACCGAACCAGGCCGTTCCCAATCCCAGAACCAGGATCTCGCCGATCCGCTCGGCTGCCAGCCCGGCAGGAATCTGCGCCGCGCTGATGGCAATACTGGTCGTAGATTTGATCAGCCCCGACTGGGTGTAATTCAGGCCGAGATCCTTTGCCATGAACGGCAGCAAGAGTGCCAGACTGGCCAGATAGCCGTCGTTGAAAATGTGTAGGAGGTTACACCACCACAGCTGAGTCCGTGGGTCGTTCCGCCACCCGTCACTGCTGACGTCCGTCTTCACCACGGCCAGGTACGTGCGTGCGGGGCAATGTGAGGGCTGGCACCCCGGCAGGGGTTATCGTTCACGGGCAAGCCCTCTCAGGTACGAGGCGTCCTCGCGAGCCCAGATGGCCGGCGTCAAAATCCCGGATCAGATGCATGAGCCCAGCGCAATTCGAACCGATGCACTGACCGCTGTGGGTTTGATATCAGGTTTTGACGCCATGTTTTTCGCTGAGATGGACGAAGACGTCCAATGACGTACGTGACTGCTCCAACCTCTGCCAGTAGTCATCGCCGTCGGTAAAACCGAAATAGCCGATCTTTATCATCGTCACGTCCGCCTCCGCGCAGGGTGCAGATATTCAGTGCCATGTGATGCAACGATGCGCACCGTCGCCTCTCACAGCCAGCATGGGGCGCCCGAGGGCCGCGTTCTCACGGGCAGCTCCTGACATGCCGCCGACGAGGACTTGTGCGGCTTCGCGGAAGTGGATCTCCTCCGGAGTCAGGGGAGCGGTCGAATCGGTTGTTGTCACGGAGAAAAACCTTCCTTAAACGAGAATGCTGTATTTCGATCGGATTACCAGTTACGTTTCACAAAATAGAGGGCAGTTGTCCTGCCCCGGCAACCCACGCATAGGAGAACAGAGCCCACATGGCTGGAACAAATGGTTACTATACCGCGGACGAAATCAGGCAGCGCTCCTCTATTTCCACTCTGGTATTCAATGGCTACCGGCCCTTTTGCGACGAGTCGATGCAGGAACTCACACGGAACAACATCAGGCGTATCGAACTGGTAGAGAGCAAGGACCAGTACGATCTGAGCGACATGCGTTCCATGCGCATCGTCGACGAGATCTGCCGCAGGTGCGGCATTGAGGTTCCCGCCTATCACGCCTACATGACCAGCTTCAATGGCGTGGAGACCGAGGCCCAGCGCGAGGAGCGCGTCGACGTCTGTCGCCGTCAAATCGATACCCTGCTGGAACTGGGCGGCACTTTCTGGTGCTGTCACGCCGCGGATTGGGATGAAGTCGTGGAGAAGAGCTACGTCGACCTGGCACGACATATCGAGGGAACGCCTGCCGTCATCGCCGTGGAAAACTTCAACCGGGCCGGCGTCCAGGTCGATGATCGCGTCAAGTTCCTCGACCACCTGAATTTTCCCAACGTCGGCATGATCCTCGACGTATGCCACGAGTACAAACCGGATGGTGCCAATCCGATGGCTATAGCCGGCGAGGCACGGACAACCATAGAGAAGTGCGGACGCCACCTGCGCCACATCCACCTGCAGGGCTTCGTGGACGGGGATGGTCACCAACCCCCGCTGGTCGAGGGGGACGAACTCCAGTGGCGCGAGATCTTCGAAACATTGGCCGCTATCGACTATCCGGGCGAGTTCACCTTCGAACCGCGCGGCATGCTGGCCAACCTGGAGTCCCTCGACTATATCGGGAAAGCCCCGGAACGGTTGGCCGCTCTGTAGCGAAGCGCTCTAGCGCTCGTACGAAGCCTTCAAGCTTCGCTTGAAGGCTCAGCTATCATCCATTGCATGGCGCGCCTCCTCATGTGTCGCTGGAACGGCAGCTTGCCAGGCTCGGCCAGAAAACAGACGAATTCACCTGAAGTCGTCGGCCGCAATACCGCCATGTGCAGTCCATCGCTCCACTCGAAGGGCCACTGCGGTGCCCCGACCAGGGTGAAGTCGCAGTTGGACAGGACATGACCGTCCTGAATCATCGGCTGCATGGTCGTCAAGAAGCTGAGGTGGGATGGTCCGCCTGCGTCGTCTTCGTTCAGCCCGAACAGCTGGCGCACCCCCACGCGAATGGACAGTCCAGCTCTGACCGCCTCCATCAGCTCACTCAAGTCGCCCGCGACGCAAGTGCCCTGTTCGTCGTGCTCATAGACCAGCCGCCAGCGGTCACAGACGAACCAGCGATACACACCGTAGTTCCCCGCCGCGCTGTGATCCTCGGCCCGGTCCCCGAGTAACCACTTGACCATGGAAAGCCTGCCCGAGGCGTCGTACTTGAACAGGCATACGTAGGGTTCGTCGAATGGCTTTCCGTCCCATACGTAGGAGTGGTGGTGGCTCATCAATCCGGCGAACGCCTCTCCTTCACCGGCATAGGTCTGCTGGAAGTAGAGCGTCTCTTCATACGTTGACGTCGTCATGTACAGCCGCAGATCGGCACCGCGGCGAAGAGCATCGGCCATAGCCAAAGCGCTGCCGCTAACCGTCTCAAGATCGCTGCTTTGCTCGAAAGCCAATTTCCAATCGCCCGTCATTGTAGCCTCCTTTGAGTTCTCAGGCGCACCGGTATCATGTGTGATTGAGTGGGGGGTCTCTATTCATTTCAGGATGTCCAGTGTCGCGGCGATGATATCGTCCCCCTTCATCAGCTGGCATGTCGCCTCGCCGATTGTACCCTCGATCAGCTGACCTCTTGCCCGCAGCGTTTCTCCCATGTGATCGAAGGCGGCGGTGCCACCCATCATCTCTGTCAGCGTGATCTCTTCTTCACCTCGGTCAGGATGGTTGAGGATGACGAGTTTCGGATTCTCTGGGGAGATCGCCTTGTGCCGGTCATCCCCGGCGTAGTCCTCGCCAATGTGGATGGACGAATTCGACTTGTGGTCTACCCCGAGAAGGAAGACGTAGCCGCCTTTCTTGATCAGCAGGTCCAGGCCACAATCCCTGCCCAAGGCGCCGCGATTCAGATCATTCTTGAGCAAGTCGTCGGCATCAGAACCGATGGCCGTCAACGCATGGGTCGGGTGAAGGCTGCGCACCGCTCCGGGATAAGCCCGGGCCGCTTCCGTGATCGCCCCGTTCAAGGAAGGAGTCACGAGCGGATCGAAATACTCGCAGCCGCTGTGAGTGAATGTCGGCACCATCAGGGTACCGGTCGGTCCCAGCACTTCGATAAACGCCTCCACCACCGTCGGCGCTCCCCCCTTCACATGGCCGATGCTGGAAAGGGAGCTGTGGACCATGACGCGGTCACCGGTCTTCAGGCCCATCGACTTCAGACTGGTGCTGATGTCCGTTCGCGTGACACTCATTCTTCTCCCTCCGCCTGGTGATGGATTCGCCATGATGTTGACCCTACTTCCCGGGCATAGTTTGATCGAGAGGCGAGTACGGTGCCTCCGAATCGGCAACATCAACACTCGGGTGATTGAGCCTTTGCAGGGCTTCACGGGCGGCATCATGATCGGGACCATCCTCCCCGTGTTTGAACAACAAGGTCAGGTCTTCAATCACGGTCGCATCACCCAACATGCCGAGGCTGCGTGCAGCCTCGGCCCGGACCCAGACACTACTGTCACTCAGAGCCGCCCGCAACGCATCTCGGGCTGAGACGGCCCGACGCTGGCCCAGAGACTGAGCCGCGACGAAACGCACGATCTCTTCACTGTCCTGAACCAGCACTCGCGCGAGAGCGTCCTCCGCGTGTGGCGTCCATAGCCGGTGAAGGGCCACGACTGCCTGCTTTCTTACCGACCACACCGTGTCCTCCAACGCATGGACCAGCGCCGGTATCGCCAGCGTATCACCCGATTCACCGAGACCCTCAGCCGCCGCCGCTCGCAGGTCGGGGAGTGTGTCCTCAGAAAGAATGACAGCCAGGTAACCGACAGTCTCTCGATCGGCAATGCTGCCCAGGGCGACCAGAGCTGCGCGTCGCACGTGCTCATTCGAATCCCCGGCAAGGGTCTTCAACACCGGCAGGGCTCGCGGATCACCGATCTGGCCCAGAAGCTGTGCGCTGATGTACTGCAGACTGTCCGACCCTGTGGCAGCACACTGAATGAGTGGTTCCACCGCAGAGGAGTCATGCCTTATCAACGCGTAGGCTGCCCTCAGGCGAATTCTGCTTTTCGGATTCGACAAGTCTTCGATGGCGGATCCAACATCGTTTGTTCGGCATCCTGCCAGAACAGCCACAAGAAGTGCGAGAGCAGGGAGCGCCCTCCGGAATCTCACCGAGATACCGCCTGAATCAACGCCTTGATGTAGCCGTTGGAATAGGACCGGCTGGCCATTCCCGACGGGTCGCTGGGAACACCGGGCGTGTGGTCCATCATGATTGGCCCGTCGAAGCCAACATCCCGGTAGGCCTCCATGGCGGAGCGAATGGCCTCGAGGACATTCTCCCCCATCTCGGCTACGCAGCCCTGGCAGAACAAGATGCCGTAGGCATCGCTGGGCACCAGATCGAAGACTCGCTGAAAATTTTCGATTCTGACCATGATGCGGGCAGCGCCCCCAAGCGGTTTTCCGGGATTGGCGGATCATCCGGATGTGGAACAATCAACGTATCCTCCAAGCCGCGCATGACGATGATCTGGGGTACCCCGCGTCAACGCAACTGTCTTATGGCTCCATCGTGACGGTCTACTATCAAGTGGATGAGGCTGGTGAAAAGACCTGCCTGATGGCTACCAAATGGCGGCTGTGATGCCATTGGGACCGCGCTGACACTTGGACTATCTTCGACTCTTCCGTCACAGATTCCGCGAAAATGATAGAGAGAGGTTGTTGATTTGGAAAGGCACGCCAAACTCGGTTCCACCGACCTCGAGGTCAGTCGTCATGGATTTGGAGCGGCGAGCATCGGCGACGGCGCTCCCCTCGAGCAGATTGAAAACCTGTTCGACAGCCTGCTGGAGCTAGGCATCACCTTCATCGACACTGCCGACTGCTATAATCAGAGCGAGAAAATGATCGGCCGCTACCTCAGTGGGCGCCTGGGCGAATTCGTCGTGGCCACCAAATGCGGCTGCGTCAATCCCGGCGAAGAGGGCGTGGAGTATTCGCGTGAAGTTGTCGAGCACGGTATCGATCGCTCGCTCGAGCGGATGGGACTGCAGTGTTTGGATCTCGTCTTCCTGCACACCTGCTCGGCAGAGATACTGCGTGCCGGCGAGGCCACCGATGCTCTGCTGCGCGCCCGTGATGCGGGCAAGGTCCGCTACATCGGCTATAGCGGCGTCGATGAAGACGCCCTGCAGGCGATCTCCATGGGCATCTTCGACGCAGTGCAGGTGACCTTCAATATCCTCAACCAGACCGCTCTCGACGAGGTGCTGCCAGCGGCTGAACAGGCCGGCATCGGCGTGGTCGCAAAGCGTCCGATCGCCAACGCGCGGCGGCTGCCGGCTGACTCGCCGCAATTCCACGACGGACACCGAGCACGCGCGGAAGAATGACCGATGCCGAATCCCCCGGGCTACCGAATCATCTACAACTGGGATGGCGCCCCGCACGGCTACTCCCCAACGCCGCAATCAATCGACGAATTTCTCGACAAGGCCTACGCGCCTCTCGAGGAGACCCAGGTCGGCGCACTGTTCTGGAGCTGTGGTGGTCGAGGATCGCGCTGGCCCAGTGACGTGGTGGAGTTCATCGGCGAGGAACGGGAACGTCCCTACCCGAACGCCGCGGCTTATAATCGTACTGAGAACATTCTGCAGATGTATGACCGGGGCGAGGATCCGCAGAAGAGCCTGATCGCCCGGGGGCACGAACTGGGTCTGGATGTCTACGCCTCCGTGCGCATGAACGACAATCACTTCAGCGGCGCCCAGGTATCCGACTTGGAGGCGCTGCACAACGCAGGCAAGGTCGAGACTCTGCGGTATGAGCATCCGGAGTGGGTCCTCGGCGACCGGACCTCGGAGTGGTTTGCCCTGTCGTGGAACATGGCCATTCCCGAAATCAGAGAGCGCCGCTTCAACCACGTTGAGGAGATCGCCCGGCGCTATGACTGGGATGGCGTCGAACTGGACTGGCAGCGTCACGGCTTCCACTTCCCCGACCACGAGGGCTATCGGCTGCGCTATCTGCTGACCGACCTGCAGCGGGCGATCCGCCAGATGACCGAGGCCTACGGGGAGGAACGCGGCCGCCCGGTGTACCTGGCGGCGCGAGTCTCGGGATCACTCGAGATGTGCCGACAGGTCGGGTACGACATCCCCATCTGGATCGAGGAGGGTCTCGTCGACATCATCATTCCCGCCGGCAACGCGGTAACAGATGCCAGTGTCGATGTCGCCGGATTCGCCATACTGTGTGAAGGAACCGATGTCGCCGTCTACCCCGGCCTCGACAGCAATCTCCCCGACCCCTTCGTCGGCCCGGAGGAACAGGACGAGAAGGATCGCCTGCGCACCAAAGCCATCGCCAGCCGCTACCATCGCGCCGGCGCCTCGGGAATCTACGCCTTCAACTGGCACGCCAATCGCGATTCCAAGAGGCCACTGCTGACGACGATCGGTTCGCCCGACACGCTGGCTGCACAGGACAAGATCTACGCGGCCACTCAGCGTTACATACAGAAGGATGGAGCCTGGCGGGGCGCCTTCCGCGTCGATCGGATTTACGGCCAGGTGCCTGTGGACCTCGACAGAACGTTGACCGGCGAAGGACCGACTGTCTCGCTGGAGATCGCCGAAGACTTCAACGCCCACAAGCCGACTCTGGTGCAGCTGCGGATTCGGATAGACGAATGGACGAACAAAGACGCGGTACAGGTGTGGTGGGACGGAGAATTGCTGGAACCGCTACAGATTGACTATTGCAGGCTCGACAGCTCCACGCCCCCGGGCGGCGCCTTTCTGCCATCGCCGCAATGGCGAACCATTGGCGAGGTCAGCACCGCGGTTTGGCTGCGCTGGGATCTCACTGATTCCGGGGTGTCTCCAGGTGAGCACACGATTCGGGTCGCTGTGCAGGACCGCAATCCGCGAGTCGCGAGTCCCTTGAAGCTTACCGACGTCGAGCTCGTCGTGCGTTACTAGACAACTAATACCCAACCAAGGGGTTATCAGATTTTGAAGATCACCGACATCGATATCCACCGGGTCACGCTGCAGTACGACGAAGCCCGGGCTTATGAACTTCTGCACTATCACGACATGACCCAGCGCACGATCTACGTCGTGCACACGGACACCGGCTTGATCGGCCTCGGCGAGTCCGAGGGGGTTCCAGAGCAGGAATTACTGGACCAGTACATCGGCTCCAACCCCTTTGACTGGGTCGGCGACGAGACCTCCCTCGGGTTGGGAACGGCCATGTACGACCTCATGGGCAAAGCCGTCGGGGTGCCGGTGTACAAACTCTTCGGCCAGAAACATCGGTCCTGGGTACCGGTGGCAGCGTGGACGGTTAGCACGCATCCCGACCGCATGGCCGCGGCCGTGCAGGCCTACGCCGCGATGGGCCACACCTGGATGAAGTTCCACCTGTCCCCGTTCGAGAACGTGATCGATCAGACCGAGGCGATGCAGAAGGTGGCGCCCAAAGGGTTCAGGCTGCACTACGATTTCACTATGCACGGCACCGAGGATCACATGCCGGGATTGCTCGACAGGCTGGCCGAATACGAAATCGCCGGCTGCTTCGAGGATCCTCTTCCCGGCGAGAACGTCGACGGCTACATCGAGCTCCGCCAACGCTCACGGCTGCCCATTGTCCTGCACCATTTCCCGACCCAGGCCACCTACGAGATCTACCGCCGGCCCGCTGATGCCTACATGCTGGGGCATTCGAGAATCGGTGATGCCGTGCGCAAAGCAGGCCTATTCGCCGCCAGTGAGAGCCCGTTCATGCTGCAGAACACGGGCAGCGACATCACCCGCGCCATGAACGTTCACATGATGGCGGCCTTCCCCTCAGCGAACTTCCACTTCGTCAGCGCCACCAGTGAAGTCTCCAGCGAGCGCTTCGTGACGAAGCCGTTGGAACCGATCAACGGATTCATACAGGTACCCGAAGGGCCGGGGCTCGGTGTCGAATTGGACATAAAAGAGGTGGAGCGCCTCACGCAGGTCGAGCCGACGAAAAAACCGAAGTTCCTGATCGTCTGTAAGTACGACAACGGAGCGATACTCTACACCCGACCGGACCCTGAAAACCCACACTTCATGGTCCGTCCGGACTGGAGCCGCATGTTGATGCCGATGAGCTTCGTGTCGCCGTTGAAAACCGAGTACTGGGATGATGATGGCTCCGCCGACTTCAAGGCCATGATGGCACGAGTCGAAGAGTGTGGAGCCGCGCTCGAAGGGCATGGATGAGGCAGCCGGGCACTGGATGTGCCCAGAGTGGCCGGACACAGCGAAATGGCCTCATCGCCGACCGTCAGACAGGAGAATTACGACCATGAAGCTCGGTGAAATGACCTGGCCTGAATTGAAGGCACTGGACAAGAGCAACCTGGTGCCGGTGTACCCGATCGCTTCGTTCGAACAGCATGGACCCCATCTTCCCTTCCTGACTGATACGCTGGAAACGCAGGAAATAGTCGACCGCCTCGATCAACGCCTGCCAAACGAGGTGGTCTGCCTGCCGACTCAGTGGTTGGGCTACTCCTACCACCACCATCGCCTCGGCTGCCTTACTGCGACATCGGAGACCCACATCAACCTGATGAGTGAGACTGTCGGTTGCCTGCTCGACTCCGGGTTTCCCAGGGTGATGATCGTCAATGGCCACGGAGGCAATGAGGCCGACATGGCCGTGACCCTGCAAAAGCTCAAGGAGCAATATGCCGAGTCTCGGGTCTTTGGTGTTTCATACTGGAAAGTGGCGCACGAGCGGCTGGAACAGATCCGAGAGGCCGGCCCCCGCGGCTGGGGACATGCCGGCGAGATGGAGACCTCCATGATCATGCAGATCCGCCCTGATCTGGTGAAGCCGGATCTTCCCGGAATGGATGGGTTCCATCCCGAGTCAGCCCACGGAGATGATGTGGCTCAGTTTCTGCGATTGGACGAGATATCCGAGCACGGAGTTCACGGAGATCCCACCTTCGGCACCAAGGAGAAGGGAGATCGCATGCTGGATGCGGCCGCCGACGCGCTGGTCGAGGTCGTCAGAGACATCCAGGAAGGCCGGCTATGACTGGACGGAGTGCCCTGATGCGTGTCGTCCACAGCTTCACCGATGACAGCGCGACTATAGGAATTGAAGGGCTGGCGGCTCCGGTGCGAATGCTGCATTTGACGGACACTCATTTACGATTTTTCGATGAACGAGATGGTGAACGCTTCCAGGGATGCGTCGACCATCGCCAACGTCTTGAAAAGATGCATCGGGAACGGGGCACTGAACCTGACCCGGAGAAACCTTTTCGACAGCCGATGGCACAGGCATCGACAGAAAACCTGGACCTGCTGGCGCTGACCGGTGACATCGTCCACTTCCCATCACCAGCGCCGGTCGAGTTCATGTAGAGCAGATCGCTACGCTATAGGCAGACCCGAGGGCTTTGGGGGCGAGATCAGCATCGACGACGTTGAGCTCATCGTCAAATACGATTTGTACGCTGCCAGTTTGCAAGAAATCCACCCACTTTCGTGTGCCAAGAGACACAACCGCTGCGGAAGGCGCATCTGGAGAGCATGAGAACCAGTTTCCGTACCGCCCAGTCATGGGTTTTCGAGCTCGTCTTCGCCCTGTCCGGTTTGGCCATGGGATTTTCGGTGCAACTGCACTGGTTCACCAACGACAAATGGTACCCCCATGATTCCTCTCTCGTAGATTTCGCCGCGAACGGACGCTGGGAAGAGCACGAGATGACGGCGCGGTTGCTCATCTCCCCGATTCTCATGGCTCTCACCTTTCTTGTCGTCCGTGTGCTGATAAGGACCCTGCTGTTCAGGGTCCTCCGGCTTGGCTCTTACAAAGAGAGGTATGTTCGATACGACAGGCTTACATACGCCGTTTTCCTCCTCTCTTTGCTGGGTTTGGTCGGAGTATACGTCGATACCGGCCTGTTGCTGGTTGCATTTGCCTTGTTGCAACTCACGCTCATATACAGGTGCAACGACGGCAAAGACCCGAATACACATGCCGCAATCCCGACTGAGAGCCGCTGGCTGGTAGCGCTCTTTTTTTGCTCGGGTTTCGCGGCGCTGATCTATCAGATGGTTTGGCAACGCGCGCTCTTCCAGGCCTTTGGAGTCAACATTGAATCGGTAACAGTCATCGTTTCCATATTCATGTTTGGCCTCGGTATCGGAGCGTTGGCTGGAGGAGCACTATCAAAAAGATTCCCGCACCATCTGCCGCACCTGTTCGTGGCGTGCGAACTGCTTATCGGCCTGTTCGGCCTCTTCAGTATAGGACTGATCAGCGCTGTCACTCAGGCTACCATTCACGGTTCCCTGTTGACCATATCGGTTACCACCTATGGGCTCCTGTTCGTTCCAACGTTGTTCATGGGGGCCACCTTGCCGATTCTGGTCAGCCATCTATACAAGGCGTATCGAAACGTCGGCAGGTCCCTTTCCGTTCTCTATTTTGCCAATACCCTGGGATCGGCACTTGCCTGTTTCGCCTGTGCCTATCTCATATTTCTTTTCCTGGGCCTCAAGGATTCGTGCAATGTGGCAGCGGCAATCAACTTCGGGGTCGCCTACGTAGCATATAAATTCGTACGCAACCCTAAGGAAGAGGAAGGTAGGAGCCCTCTGGATCCCGCTCCGGCGAAACGGGTAGCAAGTGTCGATTTTCGCTACATCCTGATGCTGATGGTCTCGTTCACGGTCGGCTTCGTCTCTCTGAGCCAGGAGATTCTTTGGGTTCGATTGATCTCCTTCACAACCGGTGGTCGAGCCACAGTCTTTCCCCTGGTACTTGGCTTCTTCCTGATCGGCATTGCCCTGGGCGCGCTCAAGGCCAATCAGATATGTGAAGAACACAAAGACAGGGTGTTGAACATCGTCTCCACCTTCATCGTCGCGTCATCCCTGTCCTATTTTCTTCTGATTCCGGTCACGGGAAGAATCGTCGGAGTCATCGGATGGGCCGGCGTACCGTTGATGTTTATCGGTGTCGGCGGCATTGCGTTCTGGACAGGGGCCGTCTTGCCCATGCTGGCACATTACGCGATAACGTCCTATGCCCACGTCGGTCTTTCTGTCTCATGGATATACTGTCTGAACATAGTCGGCTCCACAGTCGGATCGTCGTTGACAGGGTTCTTCCTGCTAAACTGGCTGTCCATAGAGCAGAATATTCATCTCCTGTCCGTTTTCTATTGCTCCTTTGGCGCCATTCTCTGGTTCTGCTCCAGGCGACGGAGTGACCACACGGGCAAAACCGTCGTCGGTATCGGCTGCGTCGCCATTCTCCTCTTCTTGACGCATCAGCCGCTGTACTTCGACCTGCTGGAACGCCTGTATCACAAGCGTAATTACGCAGAGAACGGTTCCTTCAAGTTTGAGAGCCAGAGCCGGTACGGAATCGTCCATGTGGTCGGGCAGGAGGGTGGAGACGACAAGATCGCTGGCGGCGGTAGTTACGATGGTCGATTCAACACGGACCTCATCCGCAATCGCAACATGATCGACCGAGCCTATATGATGGGGGCATTGCATCTTCAGCCCAGGCATGTACTGGAAATAGGTTTGAGCAGCGCTTCCTGGGCAAAGGTGATCGCCTCTCATGAAGCTGTGGAACGGTTGGATATCGTAGAAATCAACCCGGGATACCAGAAGATAATTCAGAACTATCCCGAACAGAGATCAGCGCTAAGCGATCCGAAGGTACGGCTTCACTTCGACGACGGAAGAAGATGGTTGAAGCGGCACCCGGACAGGAAATTCGATTTCATATTGATGAATACGACCTATCATTGGCGGGATCAGATAAACAACCTCATTTCAAAGGAGTTCCTGGAGCTCTGTAAAGCACACCTGAACGAAGGCGGAGTCATCTACTACAACACCACCAATTCGTGGGATATACCCTATACCGCTGCTCACGTTTTTGACTATGTAACGCGTTACTCAAACTTCATCGCCGCAAGCGACCGTCCGTTTCCAAGCAGTGCGGAATTGAAGAGACGCAACTTGCTTAGATTCAAGTATCACGACAGGCCAATTTCAGAGTATGACGATCCGCAAATGGTGAGGTTACTTCACGACATGGCCAGCTCGGACCTGAGCAACAAGAGACATGATTACTTGAGTCAAGGGAACCTACCCTACCTGATCACGGACGATAATCTAGCGAGTGAGTTCAAGACGCGTAAAAAGATGATTACGCCTTCGCGAAACTGGTTGCAGCTATTTGGTTTTTGAAGAAAGGAAAAGGGCAAGCTCGGCCGCCGAGGAGCTCGGGTCGATACCCTATTTCATCAGTTTATTGTTCCGAAGATACCATTCCCAAATGCCTCCCGCAGTACGACCCCTTTGGACTAACGCCAGATCGTCCCTGGTTACTCTTAAGGGCATTCCATGATGGAAATCTCTGATTCTGGAGGCGTGAGATGGATACGTGCTCTGGTTCTCGAACACTTCGCTCAAATCAAATTTTTTCACGTAATCCTTGTCCGCCATATGGAAATTCAACCAGGTATTTCCACGCCCAATACTTGCGTTGTTGAAATGAAATCCCATCAGATAGCGAGTGTCATAAAATTCACGTGTAAGGGATCTGTCTCTCAGGTCAACACCCAGAAAATGATTCGGTGTACGAATTCCTGATAGTGCCATAATTGTGGGGGCGACATCAAAGTGTGATACGGATTCTGTTCTAACCTTGCTCTCCACAACTCCTGGTCCTGCGATTAGCATAGAAGTCCACAGGTGTCCAAGATTCAAGCTTCCAAGTTCGTCAATATTCTTTCGCAGCCACGAATTGGCAACGGAGTGATCGCCAACCATAATAATCCAGGTGTTGTCCCATTCGTGACCCTTTTTCAGGTGGGAGATATAGTGGCCGATGGATTTATCCATGAACTGCAAGGCCATGACATACTTCTCTCCCATATCAGTTGTGTTTGGATTTGGCGGATCTGGTATGTTGAATGGGAGATGTGTAGAAGCAGTCATCCATGTCAGAAAGTGTGGCTCTTTTCTATCAGCCTCATGAGTTTCGACAAGCCAGTTTGCCATGGACAGGTCGTCCGACTTTTTGGGGTCATATTCATGCTGGTCATACCATGACCTGAAAGAATGATAGAGATTGTCGAAGCTGGGCTCAGCACCTGTTAAGATTTGACTACTATAACCTCCACTCTCACTCAAAATTTCTGCGATTGAGCGTGTTCTTATTGACGCGTAATTTGTCAAAAAGATGCCGTTGGGTGGAGTGAGTACTCCCAGATGCAGAGATGAAAACCCCTCTACCGAGGGATACCCGGTGGAGAAACATTTGGGGAAGAATTCGCCGCGTTCTTTGAATAGAGCTGTTATGTTTGGGAGTGTTTTCTGAACCAGGTTGTCTCTCAAGTCAAAGGACCAGCCCTGTACTGATTCCATGATGATCAAGACAATATTCGGCCTTTTCCGATTCGCAAGATGATCTTGTAGCGTCGAGTCGGTTGCATTGATCTCATTGTAGAACGGATTTTCCGTATCTATATCTGCCTTGTTTTTAGGTGGATAGAATAGAGAGTAGAATGTTCTCAAATCTTGCTTTGTCTGTTCCGGACCCCTGTTGATTTGCGTCTCCTGTATATCCAGAAGAAGCCCCAGGGTTGCAGGTTGAATTTTTCTCCATCTCATCTTGGATGGATCGAGCCAGACTTTGGAGGTAAGGCCGACAATTGCAATCACTAAGAACAATAAGGTCCCCCGGTAGCTTACATGGCTGGGTTCAGGGCGTTTTATCAATAAATAGAAAGTTGGGGCGACAGCCAGGAGCATACATGAAATTGAAAATGCGACTCCGATGATATCATCCGCATATATCTTCATCATCATGGGAATATCTGGATTGCTCGCGTAGGTTTTGAGCCAGACGATATTCAGATGCTGACCCAACCAGCGCATAACCTCGTTGTCGATTTGAGCAAGGATAATGTGGAAGCCCAGGAGGATAGAAAGGGCATAAAGCAGAAGGGAAGAGAGGCGTTTGCTTATGGCTTCCTGATAGTTGAGTCCGTGAACGAGAACTCTGAACAAAACAAATAGGGCTGCGATAAGTCCAGCTTCAAAGACGATTGTATGGGGAAGGAACCGTCTCCAATTGTCTGCAATCTTGTCTCCGAAAGGAGTGTCCAGAAAGTAGAGGCCAAAAATGGAGATTGCTCTAACACTAAACGTAAAGCAAAACAATAAGACCCACTGGGTTTTAAGAAATTCGTTCATATCTGGGAATTGTCGCTCTTAATTTCCCCCACCATTGTCTTGAACTCTGCAAGTCTTGATCCGATCGGCCACCAGAGTTATTCAGGCTCCAGTTCAGATGGAGCCCAAAGAGGACACTGTCCTCCCTCCATGCCTCCGGATCGAAACGCCACAACTCCTCTCCGGTCTCAGCATCGAGAGCGACAACGATATTCAGAGGCGTGCTGGAGTACAGGACGCCGTCGACGACGATCGGTGTCACTTCGTTCGGAGACTGTGAACTAATGCCGTCGTTGGCATCCATGATCTCGTGGTCCGGCATCCGCCAACGCCAGACCATGCGAAGATCCTCAAGGTTACCACGGTCGATCTGGGTTATGGGAGCAAACTTCGTGCTCGCGGCATCGCTGCCGTAGTAAGGCCAGTCGGTCCCGTCGGCCGCGGCGATGCCGGTGCAGAGAGTCAAACTCAGAAAGAAGGTGCGGAGCGTATTCACAAAAATCATATGTCCACGGACTCAACTCACGCTCAACCGCGCCCAGTGGACATCCATGGCCTCTTCGTTGCCCGCGTAGTAGACGACGAGGACATCGCCATTCGGCAGCAGATCCGCGAATGGCAACCCGAAGGACCACACCGACAGTCCAAGGGCTCCCGCCTGATCGACGTCGCCGTCGCTGGGATTTGCATGTTCGTAGATGACAAGCTCACTATCCGGATCGAACGGAGCATCGATTGCAGGTGCAAGGCGGGCCCGTATCGTTTGGGTGTCGAAGCGATCGACCCATGGCAGGACGACACGGCCATCGGACAGCATGGCGGGATGGGCAGCCTGGTCGGTGAATCCAAGATCTTCAGCCTCCGACCACGTGTGGCCACCGTCGGCGCTGATGCGCCGGTGAATGTTCAGGTACGAATCCGCATGCGAATCGAACGTCCACACGAAAGCCCCGAGATGCCCGTCCGGCGCCATGCCGACACGTTGATCCCAGTTGCGGATTCTGCCAGTGGGATCGAATCCGGCAATGGCCGGCTGTCCCCAGGTTTGGCCTTGGTCACCTGAATGGAACATCATCACGCGTTGGAACCACGTGCCGCTCTCGTGATAATGCTTGTTCGACTCGACACTCAAAACCAGGGTACTATCGGGCAACACGATCAGCGGGTTGGTAAGGCTCGGAGGTCCGATCTCTTCCGTCATCGGCACATCACGGGGGGAGGACCAAGCGTCCCCAAAGTCATCCGACTCGGCCAGCAGCATGCGTGTGGGCAAACAGCCTTCTGTCTCGGCATTGAAGGCCCCTTGGCCCGGATAGGTCCCACGATCCACCCACATGAAAACACCCATGAGCGTGCCCGGACTGATCTCGGTGACGTAACAGACTTTGAGAGTACCTGCGACTCCCTCCATCCGGGGATTCTCCACCGGAGTGAACGGCTCGCTCCAGGTAGCGCCCCCGTCCGTCGAGCGACTGAACTCCAAGTGCTCGTCGTCGCCGTCTTTGGTCAAGCCGGCGCGCCAGTTTGCGAGCACATCGCCATTCGAGAGCGTGACGAAATTCGGAAAGGTCAGGTTGGCACGGTTGGTGCCGGCTTCGCTCAGGCTCAAGACACCGGTGTCGACGATCTGCATTCAGGTCTCCCTTAGATTTCGATGAACCATCGCTATATGAGCCATCACTACATGGTCGGACTGTGAGCATACAGTGTGCCTTGATACGGCACAACGTGATCGTCTCGGCTGAAGTTACTTGCCCGGCCACGCCCAGGACCGAATCCTGCAGCGCTTTTGCAAGTCTCGTATGTTCCTTTCGCTTTCCGTAGCGATACGCGGCCAAGATAATCCATGGATGCGATGGGGCCCATTCAGCGGAGCGCGTAATATTTATGGAATACACCGGATCCGACGACGGCCAATCGATCGCCATGATCCGGAGGGCGGCGGCGCTTGGCGTCAACCTCATTGATACCGCCGAGATCTACGGTGACGGCCACAGCGAAACCATCATCGGTCGAGCACTGGAGGGCTGCCGGGGCGAGTTCATCATTTCGACGAAGGTGCGGGGCTTCTATACCGACGTCGCCGATATCGACCACACCCGGCGGCGGCTGACCGAAGCCTGCGAGGGCAGTCTTCGCCGCCTGCAATCGGACTACATCGACCTCTACCTGCTGCACAAACTCCCGCATCCGGATGCTGTGCCGGCGGCCATGGAGACCTTGATGCAACTCAAGCAGCAAGGGAAGATTCGCTGGGTTGGTGTGTCCTTCAGTGCCACCAGCAACCCCGACGAGTTGCGTCATCTGATGGAGTTGGGCGAAGTGGCCGTCGTCGTCATTGGCTACAACATGATGGCGCGTGGCGTCGAGGACAGGCTGCGGTTCGCGCTCGAGCACGACATCGGCACGATGATCGCCTCACCGTTGGCGTCGGGAGCGCTGTCCGGCCAGTGGTTCGATGACCCGCCACAGTTCGACTCCACCGACCTGCGCTCACATGCATTCAAAGACCGCAGCAAGACGGTCGCCGCCTTCGCGAAGCTGGCCGAGCTTCGCTTTCTGACCGAAGGTGGAAAACGCACGATGGCGCAAGCGGCCCTGCGCTTCATCCTCGACGCATCCGGAGTCACGTCCGTGATCGCCGGAGCCCTCAGGCCGAGCGAAATCGAGGAGAACGCGGGTGCATCCAACGTCCCACCGTTGACGGATGCCGAGCGTGAGCGCGCCATCGCCATCGCCGACGAGGCCAACACCATCTGGCGCGGGTAGCGAGCACTCGCAATGAAGACCTTCTATCTCAGCGACATGAGCCGTTGCCTTCCTGAATCGGCCATCGCCGCCCAAGATCAAGAGGAAACGTGGTTGACCCGAGCCTACGAGAGCGACGTGGCCGAGGGCGTCATGGTGTGCAGTAACCACCGGAAGGTTCCCGATATCCGGCTGTCCCTCGATCGGAGGGGCTGGTACTCCATCCATATCGGCATCATTCCGCACTGGTCAGTGCTGTGGGGCGGATCGATCCGGGTGAAACTGTCTGATGATCCCTGCTTCTTCACGATCCGGCTGGGGGGTCAACTCGACAAAGAGCGTTTTGTGATCAAAGAAGCGTTCTTCAAGAGCGCCGATCTCAGTGGTCAGGAGTTGATCTTCTCCCAGGAGGGCGACATAAACCTCGCATACGTCAAGCTCGTAGAGCTCACGGATGAAGAGGTGAAGGAGGTCCGGCGAGACCGCTCCGATGACGACACCCGATGCCTCTTCGCCATGAACGACGGCAGCTTCACCGCCAGCGTTCGTGGGCCGGAGGATATGATCTGGCACCCCGAAGCGCTTCGGGACACCGACTTCCGAGCCTATTCACTATGCGTGGCCTATGGCGACCAGTGCAACTACCCGACCCGAATCGGGCTCTTTCGTCCCGTGGTCAAGGCCAGTCTCGACAAGGTGGCGCCCGGGTTGGTGCCGTTCCTCCCCGCCATGCAGCACTGCCGCGCGGTCGGACTGGAGTTCTACGCCCAGTTCCGGCTGGCTTTGCACCTGCCCTACTCCGAGGTCTCCTTTGACCGCCTGCCGCAACCCGGATACGGCATTGGAGGCCGCAAACCTGGCTTTGCCTGCGTGGCTAAAAACGGCGTATCAATCACCTCCATCAGCTATGCCTACCCACAGGTTCGGTCACACATGATATCGCTGATCCGCGAAGTCGCCGACCATGGCGTGGATGGCGTTCAGCTCAGCTTTACGCGGGGACCGATCTACGTCTGGTACGAGCCGCCCGTCGTCGACTCCTTCCAGCAGCAGTATGGCCAGGGTCCACGCACCCTCGATGACGAGGACGACCGCTGGCTCAGACACCGGGCGCACTACATGACGGAATTCGTACGCGGAGTCAGGAAGACCCTGGACGAGGCTGGTCGCGGGGCAGGACATCCTATACGCCTGGCGGCGATGGTCTACTACTCGGAGGCAGAAAACCTGCTACACGCGCTGGACGTACGGACCTGGGTGCAGGAGGGCTTGGTCGATGACCTGCTTCCTGTCACCAAAGTCCACTACATGTCACCGATCAAGCGCCTCGATCTCGACTTCTATCAGGAGATCACCGCGGGAACGGACTGCCGGCTCTACCCGAGCCCGTGGGTTCACGGTGACGCTAATATGCAGCCCTATCACGGGGAGTCGGAGGATTTCATGGCGCGCGCGAAGGAATGGTACCAGGCGGGGGCGGATGGTCTGAGCTTCTGGGACACCCCGATCTGCTCCGAGGAACTGCTGGTCGCCATGCAGGGACCTCTCAAGGCCAGCTACCGCGCCTTGTGGGGAGCGGTCCGGCAACTGGGCCACAAGGAGGAGCTGGACAGGATCGGCAAGATCCAACCACCCCGCGCCGTAGCGCTGGAGACGCTGGACGGCTACAACGTGGCGCAGACATTCGAGGAAACCGACGTCACGTTCTACACCCGCCTCGGCGCCGGCTGAAACGGCCGGCTATAAATCTCCTCATTCGACCCAGCGTAAAACCACTCCAGCGGCAGGATCTGCAGCCACCACGAGTAGTGGTTCTTTCTAGTCTCGGATCGACTGTAGGTTATCACCGCCTGGTTTCTTACGAACGTTACATTCGCCATGGTGATCTTGCCGGGAAAGTCCGACCCGCCGTCGATGTTCCGGATGTGTTCCCAGGTGACGCCGTCATCCTGCGAGACCGCACTGCCCAAGCGGTTCCGGGGAAAGCCACCGTCAATCTCTTCGGGCCGTGACCGGTTGAACAACATCAGGATATCGCCGTTGGGCATTCGCTTCAGCGAGGGCTGCGCCCCCGGGACCGGAATGTCGCTGGACTCGAACTCGCTCCAGCTGTCCCCGCCGTCGCGCGACAACGCCCGATAGATCCACCCGGCATAGCAGCGCACGAACATCAGAAGTGATCCGTCCCACCGTTCGACCACTGCAGGCTCCTCCGCCGCGTGAATGCGAAGCTTGTGGCCGATCAGGTGCTGTCGCTCGATTTCGTTTTCCGCTTCTGGCGCTTCGACGTTGTCGGGAAGGCTCCGGCTGGTCGTCTGATATCGACTCTTGCGCCAGCTGTGTCCGTCATCGTCCGAAACCATACAATAGGCGTAATTTGAGAGGTGCCCATCCAGGGAAACGCAACAGGGCACGATGATTCTCCCCGTGCTCAGCACCTTGGGATGATCGCCCGACGTACCACCTTCACCCTCGTACGGCAGGCGCTCAGGCTCCCCCCAGCTGTTGCCGTTGTCGAGTGAGCGGCGTACCCATGGGCCGGCATCGCTCTCCGCGTCGCGCACAATGTGAAAGAAGTTGAGGATGTCGCCGTTCGCGGCGCGCAGCAGAGACGGGGCACGCGTGGTTCCCAGATCAGGGCGGGCAAAGACCTCGCCCTGGTCGAAGTCACTCCAGGTGAACCCCGCGTCGGCTGAGCGAAAGAAGCGCACCGTCGACGCCGAGTAATCGTGAACCTCGTCGGCGAAAACCGTCATCGCCATCAGCAGCTTGTGCCCGTCCGTGTCCAGTGACAGAATGGTTCCATTCGTAAAACGGCGATGTCCCGGCCCCGTTTCATACAGAACCCGTCGAACGTGGGGACGCGGTTCATGCGTAGTGTTCGATGCGGTCATGGCGTTGGATATGGTTTGGGGTTAGGGTTCGGTCGCACTCCAGTTGGCTTAATGTGAATCGCAGGAGTATTCATGCCCAGACCCGTAACAGCACCCGCGCTTGAATCGAGTCGAAGGACAATCTCTCGGCGCTGGTGCCCCTGCCACTGTTTGTCAACCAGGAGGTGCGACACGATCTGGAAGAATCCCAATCGGATCTTGCGGACCTGCATCGCAGCTACCAGCTGATGGACGCATCCGCCATGCCTAGCCGAAGGATTCGTCCTGATACGCGTGAGCGTCGTGTGGGGCTATTCACTCCTGGAACACATGACCACACTGTTGAGCTAAAATCCATTCAACACCGACTCTTCAGCGCAAAGGTGATCGCGGTGTCACCTGGACGACTTTACTCAGCCCTTGAACATCAACGCAGTAAAGTTGAAGACGGCGCCGTGATGCGGATATTCGCGATCGGGCTCAGAGGTCGAGCGCGAAATGATTCAGGCGGCGTTCGAGTCCTGCGACGGTAACAAGACCCACATGTCAGAGCAGCTGGGCATCAGCCGCTGGACACTTCTGCAGAAGATGAAGGACTTTGGAACAGAGTAGCGTATGCGAGGCATCCTGCTGATTGAATGAGCTACATCCTTAGGCTGTTTCGCCAAACGGATTGGCTACCCGCACGCCGTCGTAGTCCTGACCAGCGTTGAAATCCTCCGAATACAGGGTATCACATCCCAGCTCGTGGGCTGCCGCAATGATGGCGCTGTCCCAGTACGACAGACCAAAGCGCTGGCGCATGCCCAAAGCCGAATGCATGACCTCGAGACTGGTCTCCTGAATTGGGTAGCGCTGCAAGGCCGTCGCAAAAGTCACTGCCTCTCCGTGCGTGAGAGCCCCTGAGCGAGATTCACGCGTCGCTTGAACGTAAAACTCCTGAAGCACCTGCACCGAAAGGGCCAGATCACGTTCGTCCAACAGCTTCAGGGCTCGACCTTGTTTGACACGGTCTTCCTCAGCTGTGCTGACGGCGTAGATCAAGACATTCGTGTCAACGAACCGCATGGCGTTCGTTGAGCGCCTCCCGGCTCAGGTTATCGCAGGAACGCAGCCCGCCACCACGCTCGACGATCCCCGCCAAAGTTTCCTCCTGCAGGCGTCGAAGCCGGTCGAATTCGGTCTCCACTTCGCGGGTCTGGTTCAGAGTAGCGAGGAATGACCGCACCAGGGCAGACACCGAAGTGCCCGCCTGCGCTGCCTTCACCCTGGCACGCCGATAGGTTTCCTCATCCACCGACACAGTGATGTTCTTCATACACATTCTCACAGTTTCTGTGATTCACAGGAATCTACCACAAAAGGAGGGAACTCGCAATGTGATTCTGGAATCCCAGGCTCACATGCTGACGGACGCTCACTGGTGCTGAACCCTGACGACGGAGCGATCGGTCTGGATGCGTTGTCGCGAAAAATCCGGCCGGCCGAACCAACGGCGCGTTCATGGCGGCGCGATGCAAGCTGAAGGACGTCATATCAGACGTCGAGCGGGAAATGATTCAGGCGGCGTTCGAGTCCTGCGGCGCCAACAAGACCCGCATGTCAGAGCAACTCGGCATCAGCCGTTGGACGCTGCTGCAGAAGATGAAGGATTTCGGAAGAGTAACGGGTGGTCAGTCTTCTCCGAGAGACTCCAAATCGGCCCGATCCCTGGTACGCCCGGTTGATCTCTTGTTTGTGACCAGCTCGGACCGTCCGATGAAACGCACGGGTACGTCACCATACGTGCCGGTCGCTAGGCCGCTCTCCACCTGTTCCCAGGTAACACCTGAAATCGAGGTCATCAAATCAACGCGAACGGGAGGATACCCGAGTTGGACAACTCGATCGGGCTGTGAGAAATCGGCGGCGCTGAGCTTGAGGGATCCGAAACCGAAATCATCCAATGCACGGACGATGCGCTCAGCGTTTTCGCGATCTGAGCGTACGAGAATGTCGATGTCACCGGTATTGCGGGGAGCGCCGTGAAAAGCCAGTGCGTAGCCCCCGACGATGACGTACGCTACGTCATGCTCGTTGAACAACGCGAGCAACTCGCTGAAATCTCGCTGTACTTCCATAGTGTTGTCGCCGGAGATCCTCGACTGCGGCTATGCGCTCCGCAGGGGTGCGTTGAAGCCAGTATTCCAGGTCCTCTCGGGACTGGTTGTGATCAGAGACGGAACGCCGATGAACCACGGGTTCGATCATGGGGTATCGGAAACTGGTCGGGGGGAAAACATGACTCCGGAACGAACTCAAATATACGCACCATTGGGGAGGCCGTCACGGTGAATGTGCAACCGTTGTCGAAACCAGCCGATACCAGGGCCCCAGTATCCGTAGACGTAGATTTCATCGTTTACGCCGACGGGAAATTCCACGACGAATCCATGGACTCGATGTCATAGACGCAGACGGATTCGGTGCTCTGGGTGAATTCGTAGCGGTCCGGTACGGGGAAGGTCCGAATCGGCCTGAGTGGATCGAAGTGTCTCTTCGTCATCCGATCCACAGCGGACTTGCCCAGGCCATCTGGCCATTCTCCTGGGTAACCCGAAGATAGTAGCAGGCCACTTCACCTGCGTCATGGCCATAGCTCCCCTTCATGCTGTACAGATGCGGCGGTACCGCCCTGTGCGCGACCACCCAAGTGGGCATGCCATCGAGCCGGAAGCCCTGGCGGCCCTCCAGCAGTTCACCGACAGTAAGGGACCGTTCGAGTCGGCCAATGCCGGAGGAAATGGACAGATCCGGCCCCGTGGCCAGCAGGCTCTTGTGGGTAGTGCAGTCGAAGGTGACAGTCAGCCGCGTTTTTTCATCGCCCAACACCTCCAGGCATAGCGCATCGTTGGCAGACGGAGCAGTGGCGCCGTTACGGCTGGTGAAGATGCCGCCGCGCGAAGTATGGGATTGCCAAGTGCAACCGGCCTCATCCCGGTCTTCGACACGTTTGCGCCGCTGCTCGTCAAAGGGATCAGAAGTAAAGCAGGGTATCACCTGCTTCAGGCAGCCGTGTTCGACCTTCAGGCTGCCCTTCCAGTCGTAGACCTGGTACCCCTTCATCGGCCCCCAGCCGTACTCAAGGCGCACCCGGTAGAGCTGCTCACCCGATGCCTGTGGGGCCGTGTAGTCAGGCGTCTTCACCTGGACCGGCACGTTGTCGCGCACCAACTCGACCTGTTTGATGAAGTCCCATCCTTGCACTTCGTAAGACAATTCCGTGGGGCTGCTCCCCTCAACGACGCTACCCATGGGCGCATCTCCGGCATTGAAGGTGAGGCAGATCCGATCTCCGGTGACGGCGAGGGTGCGGCGGGCCCGCAATGCTTCCAAAATCCCCTCGCGCGTGTTCTCCCGTGCCCACACGCCGGTCAGGCCCAACCCGTACCCGGCGGGATAACCGTCATGGTTATCGGTACCGGCCGTGAAGCCGAATTTGTGACCTAGTGCCAGGCCTTGCTGCAGCGTGAATTGCGACGCTCCCGGGCCGCCACTGTGCCCGAGCATCGGGAACGAACCGATATCCCGCTCAGAGCAACCATGCTCCGAAAAAATCTCGACCACGGGAGAGACTTCCTCGTCGAACAGCTCCCAATCGACGCCTTGATGATAGCCGGTGTGGTGCGGCACCATGATCGTGGGCCGACCGCGAAAATGATCCTGCAGCTCCTGGTACGAACTGGCGCAGAACATGGACTCGGCATCCTCTGCGCTGACCACGTGCAGATGCCCCCACCGATGTGAGTGCCACTCATAGCCGAGAAAGCAGGTGAATGCACCGGGGGCATTATAGTCAATGGCAGCCTGCCTGATCTTGTCCCAGTTGGCGTTGACAATCGGAAAACCATCGGGCGAGCCCCCATCGGCGTGGAGACCGTGCGGAGTGAAGGAATAGAAATCAAGGTGCGAGCGCGCGATGTCGTAGCTGCGCCCGATACTACCCTGAGCGTAACCCAGTTCGTTGTGGTTGTGGATTTCGCCCCAGTAGAGTCCGTAGTCAGCCATGTCTCACCTTACCCGTTCTCTTGTTGTGTGATATCTTTTTTGTCCGCACTCTCAACAGCCGCATTCACGAAGTAAAGGAATATGAAAAAGGGGAACCATGGGACAGGATCTTTTTCTGAATAAGTCAGCCGTCATGGGCGGTGGATTGATGGGGAGTCAGATCACTCTGGTACTGGCGCTGGGCAGCACTGAAGCCGTATTGATGAGTCGCCGGCAAGAGACCCTGGACAATGCAATAGCGAATATCCGCCGTTATGCCGGCGACCTGGAGAGACACGATCAGTTACGAGGAGAAACCGCCGACGCCGTCGTCAATCGGATCAGACCCACCACGGACGTGGTAGACGCTGTTGACTCGGCCGAGTTCGTCGTCGAATCGATCTCCGAAAACCTGGAAGGCAAGCAGGTACTCTTCGAACAGATGGATGCGATCGCACCGCGCGAAACCGTGCTCGCCAGCAACACTTCCGGCTTGCCGATTACAACCCTGGGCGAACGCATGACTCATCAGGACCGCATCGGCGGCTCCCACTTTGTACAACCCGCGCACATCGTCCCCGTCGTCGAAATCATTCGCGGCGACAAAACCTCCGACGAGACCATGGATCGGTCCTGCGAAATCTGGGAGCGGTTGGGACGACTTACCGTTCGAGTGAACAAGGATGGCCCCGGTTTTCTGATCAATCGCCTGCAGCATGCCATCATTCGTGAAGCTGTACACTTGCTCGTCACCGGTGTCGCCGACGCCGAGTCCATCGACCTGGCAGTCCAGCTGGGTCTATCCCCGCGGTTCACGACGGCGGGCCCGCTCAAGCAACGCGACATCAACGGTCTCAAGATGCACGTCAGTGTGGCCGGCCATTTGTGGAAGGAGCTGGGTGGCTGGGAAGAGCCGCTGGCCTTTCTGCAGGCCATGGTCGAACGCGGTGAAACCGGCCTCGACGCCGGCAAGGGGTATTACGACTGGACCGGACAGGACCCCACGGCTGTGCGCAGTGAGAAAGACGAAGAATTAATCCGGCGCACCGAGCAGGTCATGGCCGACTGGCACACCAGCAACAAGAGCTAGTCCCTCGCAGCTGCACGCCAAAGCCGCTGGCCTGGACCGTGAACTGCAGGCGACTCGCAATCTGTTGGCACAGGCGACCCATGACCCCGTGGCAGCCACCGCGGACCTGGTCCGTACCCGAGCCTACGCCTTCGACTCTGCGGCGATACCGATCGAGGCGACGATAGCGGGTTGTGCCGATGCTCTGAGCAGATACGGATTCCCTTGCCCAGGCCAACGCGCACATCCGGGTACCGTTGGGTCCGGCACGCGAACAGACAAAACCGTGACGTCGCTGAACTCGGTTCTCAGTGCGGAATCCCCAGCTTGTGCATGCGTTTGTGGAGCGCCGCACGCGCCTGGTGGAACGGCCGTTCCAGGTATTCCAGGTGATCCTGTTCTCCGTGATGATGGGTGACCGTTCCTTTTTCGTGGAGGCGGCTGGTGTTGCGGATGTACTCGATGCAGCCATCGACGAGGGTCAGCATGTAGGTCGCCGTGTCCTGGTTGAACATCCACCACTCCCCACCGCAGGCGATGTAGACGGGTGACGTATGGGCGAAGATGCCCCGCCCCCAGCCGTCGTAATGCGGTACCGACGCATAGTTCGGGCCTGACACCCGCGCCGCCAACCAGGAGTGACCGCTGACCTGTACCGGCGCTTTGAGATGGAGCTTGCGTGCGCCGGTTGCCTCAGATGTCTCCGCCACGACCCGGCCCTCCTGCACCACCTGCAGGCAGTGGATGGGAAAAATGCTCTCCGCCTCCGCCTCGACTTCGACGGTGCCGCCGTTTCCCGGCAAGCTCACTGTGTCGCCGATTTCGTGGCCATCGACACTGAACTTGAGCATCGGTCCGCCGCTGTGGACTGTCCGGCCTGCCGTCACCGCGGCACACCATGTGTCGTAGTTGAATTCTTCGTTCGGCCCCAGCTTGGCGTAGGTGCGATAGATCCCCACCGGCACGTCACTCGACATCTTGTCGGTGCCACCCACGAGCGGCAGCTTGTAGCCGCAATTGAGATATCGATAGTACTCGTGATGATTGAATTCGGCGTGACGCAACATTTCGACCGCGTCGGCCCGACCGGTGGCGATCAGCGTTGCCGGTTCCCCATTCGGATTGGGCAGATGGGGAATGACCACAGTCCCACCCTGCTCGTGGGTCTGGTCAGCCCAGTCCGACATCGTCACTTCCAGCGTGCCCCCGAGCTCCGCCTCACCGGGGCCGTCCGAGCACCAGGGCATGACCGGCTCTTTCAACCCCCACAGGATCAGATGACCGAGGAAATGCTGCCTGTTTTCCTGTGAGACGTAGACGATGCTGTTGCCGTCGTCCGAGACGCTGGGACCGCCGGTGAACTCCTGTTTGTCCGTGAACAGGGTGCCCCACTGCGACTGCAGCATGTTGACGACATTCAGATCTTCGCCGTTCGCCTCAGTGTGACTGCCCTGTGCCGAGAGAAAGTGCACGTGTGAGTCACCGCTGTACCACCCATCCTCGCTCATGTGGCACCAGCGCTTCAGTCTCAGCTCCAGCTCGCGTTGGCCGTCCTTGATTTCCAGTTTCTGCCGAACCGGCTCGTACTCGAATCCGCGCGCCACGTCGACGATCACCTCGCCACGGGGCAGCCAACCCTGGCACGTTCCGTCGATGTAGGCGTAGGACGCCTGGCCGAGTCGCATATCACCGCCGACGTCGAAATGCCAAGTGCCGTTGTTCGAATTCACGTGGGCGTGGTGGCCGTGCGGTGCATAGGCCACTCCCTTGGGCGAACGAAAATGGATGCGGCAAGGCACTGGCTTGCCGGTTGCATCATCGATTACTCTCGTGTGCACCCAGGTGCGACCGCTATCGACGAGTTCAACATGCACCCGCGATTCCGACGTTGCCTCGCCACGCTCGAGCACCTCTCCCCAGTTCACGTTTCCTAGCGGCTCGCCTCCACGGTTCACCGTCACCGTCGCCGACGGAGAGGCAGCAATCTCGACCTGGGTCGGGCTGCTCTTCTCGTTCTGCGGCTCTCCCCAACCCTTGTGGTCGTCCTTCACGAACTCGTCAGCCGTCATCTCGGGCAGCGGGTACGGATACGTCGCCACCCCGCGGTCGACGACGACCTCCAAGTCGAACGGTTTCTCTGCGTCCTTCTCCTGGGTCAGGGTAATGACGACGTCGCGCAGCCCTTCCCGACAGATCGGGTCTTCCTCGAGGTGGCTCAGCGTGATGCCGCCGATAGCCAGCACCCGAGAGCCGGGGACGACTTCGATCGACTGGATCGGTTTGTCAGGCGTCGGATTCCTCCACGACCACAGCACGAACCATCTCGCTGTCCCGCGGTTGACTTCCGTCTGGCGCCGGCCCGCGTCGGTCCAATGGCCCTTCCAGCGCGGCAGCACCTCGTCGGCATGGTCCGGATTGGCCAGGAACGGCGCTCCGCCGTCCGGTGGCACGGTGCAGATCTCGAAGCGTTCGCGCACGGATACCGTGTGGGATTCTCCACCGGCCAGGTGAAACACGTAAGCCCCCACCTCCTCGCCAATCGGTCCGCCCTTCGAGATTTGCGATTCGAGCAAGCGGTGAGCGAAAACCACATGGTGCGCCTCTGCACCGATCGGAATGGAAAGCGGATCCGTCGCATGTCCGGGCCCGGCGGCGATGAGACATTGTGTCGCTGTGGCGCCGTTGCCGCCGATGGCGAAGGGCAGCCCTTGAAAGGTCTGCTCTCCGCTCGGAAACTCGTCCTCACCGAAGAGCTCTGCTCCGGCATTGCACGCACCTGATATGTCGATCGATTCGTAGGCGGCCATCACGTTACCTCCATGCAGTCGATGGTTGAAGGAGGGAAAAGACTTCGGGCGGACACGGACTATCCGAATCGCTCAAAGCGCCCGAAGGGAGCCTCAATACCGTACTCAGCAGCCGCTTTCTCCAGCCTTTCTCGATGCTCATCGCTGACGGGAATGCCGAGACGCAGGCTTTCCTGCGTCCAGGCATGCTCGAGTCCGCCCGGCAACAACGCCTGCTCGGTACCGGGAAGGAGTTCTGTCTTGCTAACGTCTTCAATATAGCGATCCATCTCCGCTTTGAACTCGTCGATGGGCATGAAGCGGGAGACATTGAAGACAGCCAGGAATGAGCCCTGGTTGGATGTCCACTTCTTCTGCGACTCCACTATTTCCCGTCTGTAGATGCCGGCCAATAGGCCACCGAGAATAGTGACGGCTGCATTCAGTCCGAGTCCTTTGAAGAAGACAGCTGGTGATTCGTGGAAACGCTCTTCCGTGTACGGCACGTTGATGCCGCCTCCATCGAACACGAAGGCCGGCTGCTCTCCGGCGGGGATGGCGATGCTGAGCGGTCCATAGGTGACAGCATCGAGAACCGTCCTTTCTTGGTTGACGGCGAAACGATTCGACGACAGTGCCAGACCAATGCAGTCGTGTTCGAGGGCGATGCGAGACCAGGTGCCGGCGGCGCCGAAATGAAAGTGATTCGTCGTCGTCGCGGCAGCAGTACCGGTGTTGAGGGCTTTTCTGATAGTAATCTGCATCGCCTCGTGGGTGGGAAAATACCCAAGCCCCCCATCCCCATCGACGACGGTCGCCGAAGCAGTATCCTCAACAACGCGGACGTCTGGGACCGGATTGACCCTACCCTCCCGCATTTCCCGTGCGTACCCGGGAGCCGCACTGGTGCCATGGCTGAAGACGCATTTCAGGTCACTGCGCACCAAATAGTCGGCCATCTCAGCACAGCGTTCGGGTGTCATGCCAACCTGTGCGAACAAGCCACCGACAAAAGAGCGCATCACTTCTGCCGGCACACGGGTGCCGCTGATCGGTGGGACGTTGCGGTTGGCCATGGTCAGAAACGGTTCGGTTCCTTCATCTTCTGCCGCGCCTCGGCAACCAGACCCGGCAGGTGGCCAGCATGAGCCAGGCGTTGCTCCAGGTGGCGCATCCGTTGCGGACCAGCACTCTCAACCATGAGCGGAGTATAGACCCGCTCATACCAGAAACCGGCCAGACTGCCTATACACTCACGCATCAGCTCCTCATCTTCATCACGGAAACGCTGCTGCAGATTGATCGTGAACATCCGGCAGTTGGTGCTGCCGCCGAAAGAGGCGTGTCGGCGGCGAAGCGGCCTGGGAAGCTCAGGTAACCGAACACATCGAAGAAACGAGCTTGCTGTTCCGTCAGCGACAAGGATTCCCCCAGTCAAATTGTTGGTATCTCGATGATGAAATGATTATCTAACGTTGGCAATCCTGGCATGCCTGGCAAGGATTACGTAGGCACACAAAAAGAGAGGACAGAGATGGCTTCATACGAGCAGTGGATCAGATCGAGCGTTGTCACAAGAGAGGAGATCGATGCGTTTCTGTCGCCGGACGAACCCAGCTGGGCTCAATACGACGCTGAACTCGGATATACTCTTGGAAACTACATGCCCCGAGACGGCGTCGACGGTTCGTTGACGATCTCCACCTCGACCCCGGACGGTGCCCGCCGCGCTGCCATCTACCAGGACCGGGACTGCCGCCTCAATACCTACGGCAGAACTCGAATGTTTCACGGGAATTTCTGGGCCAACATCGAGATGGATCTGGAAAACGGCGAACTGATGGAGCGTGAGAGTCTGACACCGACGCCCGAATCTCTCTACAGCATGGCCGATGAAGAGTTCATGGTCGACAGGCTACAGGATGACCTGATGCTGCAGATGACCTTGTTCGACCGGGGAGATACCGATGATGTCGACGTTGCCCGGCTGAACCGGCTCGCCGAGCAGCTCAACTGCAGGGCAATCGACGAGGGCTCGTCAGAGATGGGGCACCAGGTTGGCACTCTGCGTACGGCGTACGCCTTTGCAGCGACCAGGCTCATCATCGACAAGGCGGCGGCGTTCGCCGACAAAAGCGGCAAGAAGTTGATGCTCGTCCTGTTCTGTCCCGCGGCCATGCGGCAGCTCATTGCCGGAGAGCCCCGGTACGACCAGGAGATCGCTGACTACCTCCAGCAACAGGGCCACACCACCTTCGACATGAATCCCGTTCACGAGGCAGACTACAGGCAGTTCGATCTGTCAGTCGACGATTACGCCCAACGCTACTTGATCGGCCACTACTCCCCCGCCGGCAATCATTTCTTCGCTCACTCAATCAAGGATGCCATTGTCGAATGGCTTGACCCGAAGCCGATCACCTATCGCGAAGACACCCAGGCACGGATCGATTTTCGCGACGGTTATCTCCCTGAGAGCTAACCGGCACTTGGCGCACCGAGTCGCGATCACAGCCAATCCTGGTACAGCGCTTGGCCTCAGCGCGTGGCCTCAGCGCGTGGACCTATGCCGACAGGAGGCGACTGCGGAAATGGTCGAGCAGGTCGACCTCGGAGGCGCAGGTTGGGCAGGTGAGATGCATCGTGCGACGGCCATCCACAAAGGTGCAGCCGGTGGTGTCGGCAACGCGTTTGACCTCGTCGATTTCACCATCGGCTTCCTCGCGGGCGTCCACCGCCTGCCAGTCTACGGCGCGGCTGAGCGTTTCGCCGTAGACCTTCTCCTTGGGCAAGTAGTACTTGAACTTTTCACCGCACAGACAGCGGTACGATAGACCCAGAGCCATGGGTATTCCCAATCCAGTGCTTGTAAAGGGGGAGTGCGGAGACATAGCAGTGGGAGGAGAGCAGAACCGCGATCAGCCCACAACAGTTGAGAGCTGACCGGAGGGGAACCGGAGGGAACAAACCCCATTCCCAGGAGGTACCCTAAGATAAGGCCAAAGCCCGTTTTTCGTTACTGCAAGCTGATCCACAGCCATCCTACTCGAGCATCATCGTCCGCATCATCGCCTCGCGACGCAACAGCCAAAGCCCGACGCCCCACTTGTTGCCATTTCCGGTTGAACAAGGCCAAATCTTGTTTGTGCCGTTTTGACCGAACATGGTTAGGAAACCGACGACGTCAACGATCAGAACAGATTCCCGAAGGACAGCAGAAATACCTGCCCCTCGGGTGAGACCGCGAAGTCGGACCGGACGCTGAGCTGTGAGTTCCAGGTGGCTCGGTAACCGACGCCCGCGCTCGTGTGCAGCCCTGCTGGAGCGAGCACGTCGGTGACGCTCGACGCCACGCGACCCGCATCGACATAGATCATACCCAGCGTCTCAAAGTAGTGGCCACGCCACCGCACGCTCTTGAAGGTGCGCCGCAACTCGCCGGAATACAGCATCTTCTGCCGGTCGGCGAATCGCCGCGACCGGTAACCCCGCATGAACGATCCCCCACCAACCTCGATGCCGCGAATCGATCCACCAACCTCGGTCAATTCGTAGAAAGGAGCTTCGTCGCCGAGATTCTCGAAGACGGCACGGGTGACCAGAACGTACGGCTTGGCCTGCGGCCAACTCGGCCTCCAATAGTGCGTGTTGATAAGCGTGATACGCTGGTACCCGTAATCTGCTCCGAGCACCGACCCACCCAGCTGGATAGACGCCTCACTCAGCATCCCCGTCGTTGGCATCTCCTGGTCGTCTCGCGAGTCGTACATGACGCCCGCAACGAGAAAGTTCGCCCAACCACCGCTCCGGCCCAGCACCTCGCTGTCCCTCAGGTTGAAGACATAGTAGGCATCCGCCTTCTCCTCATCGATGCGGCTCGGAACACTGCGGTTGAACCGAAGCCCACCGAAAATGACCATCGGTTCCAGCCGGGCGAACTCCACATCGACGGCGGATTGCTGTTGCTCAAGGAGGTAGCGGTAGTAGTCCGATTCCCTGTCGACCTGTTTGTCACTGATCTCGGTATCGTTACCGATTCCGAAAAAGTTCGCCCCCCTGTTCTTGAGGTCGCGGGTGAGAATACGAGCGTTGACCGGGAAACCGAAGGGCGCAGGGAATTCCAGGCGCATGTGATGGTTGCGCTTGCCCTTGGTCGTCAGGTACCACTGCACGTTGGCGCGGTAGGTGTACGGCTCGCGCCCGTAGTTGGCGACCTCCAACCAGCCACCGTAGTGTAGGCCGCTCGAGGGCGTGAAGAAGGCGATTGGCAGGCCGGTGGCTCCGTATGGCACGCCCTCGATATCGAAGGTGCGGCGCCGGCTCAGGTGCTCGTACCCCTTCTTCGCTTTGTCGCGCGCGTCTCGGGCAGCATGTTCGAGGCCTTCGGTGGCGTCCTTGGCCACGACGGCCGGCGGCGGCACTGAGAGCAGCAATCCGACGATGATCAGCGATATCAGACGGCGGTGTCGCATATCTCTTTCTTCCCATCTCACGGCCTGAGGGCCTCGTCGAGTAATCGAGGACGGGGAGTTGCAGGGGTGTTACAGTTGCAGAGGTGTTACAATCGTTTTGCTACAATGTGGACTGCCGAATCTTAGCAAGTTAGCTGAATCCCTCGTCAACGGCGACCGCACTCCAGAGCGTTCCCAGCTGAGGCATGACTTGGAACCGGTGCGCTTCATGTTTGATTGGCCTTGCAGACCGGAATTTCCCATTTTTGTTGGTTTGGCGCGTGTGCGTCGGATGGCTCCATCTACTACCAGATTGACAAAACAGGAGAGCCCACCTGCTTGATGGGCACCCACTGGCGCCTCGGAGACGGAGCCTGAACACATGAGAGAACGAGTTCTCTACGAGCAGCACATGCACACGCCCTTGTGCAAACATGCCCGAGGTCAACCAGAAGAGTACGCCGCGGCAGGGCAACGGCGCGGACTCAAGGGGATCGTCGTCACTTGCCACAATCCGACCAACGACGGCTGGTCGCCCGGCGTACGCATGAGCGTGGAAGAGCTCGACGATTATGTGGCACTGGTCGAACGCGCGCGAGAGGAGTGGCAGGATTGCGTGGATGTTCGTCTGGGAATGGAAAGCGATTACGTCCCCGGAATGGAAGCCTGGCTCGAGGACTTGCATGGTCGTGCCGATTTCAATCACGTGCTCGGTTCCGTTCACCCCCACCTCAAAGACTACAAAGAGCGCTTTTTCACCGGAGACCTCGCGGCCTTTCAGAGAACCTACTTTGACCATATCGCGATGGCGGCGGAAACCGGATTATTCGATACCATCGCGCATCCTGACCTGGTCAAGATCGTATCACCGTCGGAGTGGAACTATGAGGACGTCGCTGATACTGTTCGTCATTGCCTCGACCGCATCGCCGCGACGGGAACAGCGATGGAGTTGAATACGTCCGGGCTCAATAAGACAGTCGCCGAAATGAATCCAGGGCGTGAGATGCTTGGCGAAATGCAGCAACGAGGCATCCCCGTCGTCGTCGGCGCCGATGCCCATGATCCGCATCGGGTGGCCGCGAACTTCGAAGACGCCCTGGAAGTGTTGAGCGAGGTCGGTTATTCGCATGTCAGCTTTTTCCTGAATCGCGAGCGTCAGGATCTTCCTATCGGTCGCGTGCTCGACAGTCTGGTGGCGGAAGCTCCGATCCCTGCATGATCAAGACCGTCATCTGCGATCTGGGCGGGGTGTATTTCACGGATGGTTCGGCCAGGGCGATCGAGCGCATAAGCGCCGCGTACGATATCGCGGCGGACAAAGTCAGAGATGTACTGATGGGTGATCTCGGCAGCCGGTATCGCTTTGGCGAGATATCTGTTGCCGAATTCTGGGATGGGGCAAAGCAGAGCTGGAATCTGCAGGTTCCCACGAACGAGATCGCCAACGTCTGGCTCCACGCGTATGAACCTATAGAAGGCACGGTAGCACTGGTGGATCGTCTGCGCGTGGCCGGCTACGAGATGCTTTTTTTGTCAGATAATGTTGAGGACAGAGTTGACTACCTGGAAAAGACCTATGGGTTTCTGCACCGCTTCAAGGACGGCGTCTTCTCCCATGTGGCCGGATTGAGAAAACCCGATCCCGCGATCTACAAACTGGCACTACACAAGACCTCGCAGCCTGCCAAGTGCTGCGTCTACGTCGATGACAAGCCGCAGATGCTCGAACCGGCTCGGACGCTCGGCATGAGCGTTATTGCCTTCGAGAACCCAAACCAACTGGAACGAGACCTTCAGACTCTCGGTCTCACCATCTGAACTACTGCCATCTGCAGGATAGGTACTGTACATGGGCATTTACTTCGATCTGGGTCGCCCCATAGTCGGTGGTTGGTTTCAGGGTGGCTGGATCTCCCACGACCCGGTGCGCGACATTGACCTGCTCTGGGGGTCCGAACTGGGACAGGAAGGCGCCGTGCTGTTCGCCATCGACGTCGACACTGGAAAAAGTGGTGGAAGAGCATCGCATCGGCTGCCGTGAATTCACCGCCAAACCTGATCCGAAGACCGGTGTGCTGTGGGTTGCCACCAACCACAACATTGGCTCCGTCCGGATCGGCCAGGTCGATGACGTCGGAAGTCACCGTGCCCTCGGGTGGATGACCGTGAAGGCGCAGACGCACCATGTATTCGCCCTCGAGATCGCGGCCGGCACCGAGGCTCCCGGTATGCCAAGTTTGCCCTTTGTCGAAGCTGCGACTGCTACCCCCACCCGGCAGCGGATCGACATAGAGGACGCCGTTGTCGCCGAAGACGAATTCATTGCCGCCCCGCACAAGCATAGCAGCGGGAATGTCGGCACGGTCCCATCCGCCGGTGAGCATGCGTTCGGGATCCTGCGTGTGACTCAGTGGTTCCTCACCGTTGACGCGGACGGACATCGGCTGCGTCTGCGTTGTGACGTTGTCGTTGACATAAAACAGCAGCTGAGCGCCGCGAACCTGGTCGGAGTAAAGCTCGAATTCAACTCTGGCGAAGGTGCTCGGCTCAACTCATCGAAATAATCGCGGGCCACCCCCGGTTCGTTAGTCAGCAGAAAGGAGGGAGTCAATCTGACGCCGGGCCCCGAATCCATGTCGATGAAGCGATCCCAGAGGCAGACCGAGAAATCGGTGATTTTCGTTCGCCGCGTATTCATGCCGCGTGCGTGGGAAACTCAGTTGGTACGGAAAGCAACTTTGTCACCGTAAACGGTGATGGCCCGATGGCGAGCCACGGCACGGAATTCGTAGGTGATATCCGTCTCGAGCTCTTCGGACTGTCCTGAGAACTCACCCGTCGACTGGCGGCTCTCAAACTCGGTCGCCTGCCAGTCATCGGATGCGTCTGTCAGCAGTTTCCTAAGCCTGTACTCGAAACCGACTTCGACCCCCTCGCCCGCTTCCAGATCTACAAGAGTCGCCTCAAACTGACAGCATGAGGAGGAGGTATCCCAGACCGCCTTCCCTGTGGCCACGGTGGGTGGCACCATACCGAGTTGCGCATGCGTGATCTTGAGGACAATGGGGTTGGGCCAACGCCTGTTGTTGTAGAGTCGTTGCGTTCGCAGAGCACTGATCTGCAGCCGATCATCTACCTGATTCCACTCCACCGCCGGGCGCTCGGCGTACATGGCCTCAGGCATCTGCCCCAACAGTTGCACGCTGGTCTGATCGCTGGCCTTCACCGAGAACAGGGATAGCTCCCGTCGTTCGCGCTGCGCCCAGGGCTCGTCGCTTTTTACGACGGCATAGACCGTGTCCTCCCCCTTCTTCGTGAACCAGACATCCCCTTCAAACGGGACCCTCCAGGGACGGACTCCGTATATCGCCTCGTCGTTGACGAAGTTCCACAGGGCGATCTCGCGCAGGATCGCCTCCTGCTCTATCGGCAGCTCGCCGTCCGGTTTGGGACCAACATTGAGGAGCAGGTTCCCTCCTTTGGCCCTGGTTTCGATCAGGAGCTCAATCATCTGTGTCCCCGACTTGTACACTTCGTTCGTCGGCTTGTACTGCCATCCCGTGCCCATGGTCACGCAGGCTTCCCAGGGCTCCTCGGACTGAACCCCAGGGATGTGTTGCTCCGGAGTCTTGATGGCACCCCTCGTGACGACGATGTCCGGATCGATTTCCCAGCACAGCTCCCTGAGGCCGTCCGACGGACCGTCGAAGAACATGATGTCGATCTTGCCGTAGTTCGTCAGCAGCTCCCTGATCTGCATCTGATTGTGTTCCAGAAGCCCATCGCATTGCTCTGGTTTCACTCCCCGGTGAATCGGCAGTCCCTTGCCATGGAGGAAGTAGAAGTCATCGGGTGAATGGTACCACCCGATGGCTATGCCCTGCTTGCGGAAGGCCTCTGCTACCTCGCCTGTGATATCCCTCCTGAACGGTGTGTTCGAGATGTTGAACTGCGTGCTCTCGGTGTGAAACATGCAGAAGCCGTTGTGATGCTTGGTCGTGAATACGACGTAGCGGATCCCGGCAAGCTTCGCCACAGCGGCCCAATCATCCGGGTCGAATCGCTTCGGGTTGAACATCGATGGAAGAACCTGCGTGTACTTCTCCAGGTAATCCTCGGACGCCGTGGCCATGGAGTGACCAATCACCGAGCCGATCTGGCTGTCCATGCTCCAGTGGATGAACAGGCCGAAACCCATCTCGTTGAACCACTGTAAGCGCTCTTTCTTATTCCCCAGTGTGGCCGGGTCTGCCATGATCCGCTATCTCTCTATTTCTTCGAGAACATCTTTTTCTGGACATCCTTGATACCCTCCCAGGTCAGATCGGGATCGGCGAATATGACATGGTACCTGGCCTCCCTCTTCTAGTTCGGAGTGCGAGGGGCGTCACTTTGACTCGAGGCACCGTTCGCCGCCCTCACCGAGGACGACGCGCGTTTCATGTAGTGGATTATCGAGAATGCGAATCAGCGAATTCTCGACAGGCCGGACGGGCAGAAGCTGAAACCTATACTTCGATGAGGTGGACGCGTCGCGGCCGTGCGAGGCAGTCTCAGCGATCGACGAACGGGTGGGTGCAGGCGACCTTCACAGTCTTCAGCGCCACAAGCCCTGCCGTCTCCTCGTCGAACACACCGACCGCTTCCAGGCTCGCGGAGATTTCGTCAACCATATCCGTCCCGATAACCAGGTCAGTCATCTCTCGCGCCGCGGATACCGCGGTGACGGCGCCATCCATGTGGGCGTGGCGCGCTTTGCTGATCGTCGCTCCTCCGGCGCCGGCGGCTAGCGCCGCCCGCACAAGATCGCTGGCTCGACCTTCATTGCAGATTAAGGTCAGGCTGACGAGGTCGAAGAGATATTTGTGTCTCTTGGTGGGGTCGTCGCCGCCCAGGGATCGTTTGCGCCAGTCGGTGGATCCCATCAGCTTGTCGACGGCGCCGATCAGTTGCTCAATACTGGCGGAGTGCCGCTGGCCGCGGATGACCATGTTGTTGACGACGCCCCCGGCAATGGGCGACTCGTAGATGAAGCCGGAACCGAAGCGGTCCAGTCTCGCCGTGTCGACGAGTGATCCGAGAATGTCGGTCGCTTCGTGCTCTGAAGCGACGGCGTGCACGACATCCTTTCCAGCTGGTACGGCAACTCTGATCAATCCCAGCTTCTCCCGCAACCCGGTGCCCTCGCCGGTGGTGACATGGGGCATAGGCACGCCCAGGCCGAGTACGGCTTTGACGATTCTGTCACCGCGGCCGCGCTGCACGGTGCAGGTCAGGCTGGCGAGGTTCTCTTCGGTGACGATGCTTTCTGTTCCGGGGACAGGGGTCAGCGAGTGCTCTTCCCAGGTGGATCCCCGACAGATCTCCACCTCCTCGTACACGGCGCTGCCATGGCCGGGGATATTCAGGCTGCCGGCGGCCACCAGCGCCTGGACGGCGATCTTCGCATCAGCCAAGGGGACGAAGAACATGAGCTTGTCCGCCGGCTCCTCTTCCATCACGATTCCCGCTCCGATGCCGAGGAACCCGGTCCGACGCTTGAGAACGACGGCGCGACTCGGCTGCAAGTGATACTCCTGCACATCCAGCGCCTTCAAGGTGTCCAGCACCTTGTCGGTTACGGGATTGTAGATGGTGCAGGTGACGAGGGCCGCTTTTACCGTTTCCATGACTGTCTCACGCTGCAGGTCATGACGCCGATTCCACTTCTTCACGGCGGCGATGGGTGACGTGGAGACCCACGAGGAGGACTGCCAGAATCGGACAGACGGATGCGAGTGCGAGAATGCCGAAGCCCTCGACGCTTCCCACCTGGGCGCTGATACCGAGCCCCATGGCCAATACCAGCGGCACCGTCACGGGTCCGGTGGTGACGCCGGCGCTGTCCCAACCGATGTTGACGAAATCCTCGCTGGAAATGACGGTGAGCACCATCAATGCGGCATAGGGCGGTACCAGCATCCAGATCAACGGCCAGTCGTAGATGATCTTGGCGACGCCGAGGGCAATGCCGACACCGACACCGATGGCAACTGCCTGCATGAGCAGAGTCTTGCGGAAGGTGCCGACGGTCAGCTCCTCCACGGTGGCCCCCAGCGCATTCAGGGCAGGTTCCGCCAGAGTGGCGCTGTAGCCCATCATGAATCCGAAGAAGACGACCACCAAAACGCCGAAAATACCCTCGAACAGCGGACCCCGAAGCGGCGTGAATGAATAGCGGCCGGTGCTGACGTCGTAACTATCGGGAGAGTATGGCAGCTCCTCGTAGCCCTCTTCGGTCTTGCTGGTGAAAAACCCACGCAGCTCCCCCTCCTGGGTGATCGCCTGCGAAACGATGGCGGGATCGAAGTTGCGGATGACGGTTTTCTCCTGGCCCATCTCCACAGCTTTGAACGACGACGGCAGGTTGGTGCCGATTTCGCTGCCTAAACGGGACAGGCCAAGCTCGATACCGACGCTGAACAGCGACATCCCCATCACGGCCAGCAGGATACCGAGCGCTACCTCGTCAGCACGCCTGATCCGCTCGCGAAGGACGACGAGCAAAACGAGAATCAGGAGCAGGCTCAACGGCACGATCGCCTGTACTGCGGCGAGACTGTTGCGGGCGAACAGCTCCTTCGTGTCCAGCTGACCTTCCGGGGCGTCGGCCAACTTCGCGAGCTTTTCGCGCACGCGCTGTTCCGTTTCGTACACGCGTACGCGCTGTTGGTGACTGCCGTTGGTGAGGAGCCAACGCTCGAACGCTGAAGGACTTCCGAAGGTCGCGGTCTGCTCGGCTGCATCACCGGAAATTCTGGCGACTTCATCGTCGAGTGCATCTCCGTCACCGAAAAAAGCGGACCGCGCCCCCACGCTGCCGTGACGCAGGACGTAACCTTTGAGCTCGCGTTCGTCGTCAAACAGCTGCACTGCCTGGGTCCGGTTCGCCTGGCTCGCGAACTCGACATCGCTCATTGGGCTCAGCGTGCCCGGCAGCAACATCAGACCCAGCCCGAGGACAGCCAGGATGGGAAAGGCAGATGCCAGGGTGACGACCCCGAATCCACCCGCCGTGCCGCCCTCTCCCTGGGAGGCCACGCGCGAGATGCCGATTCCGAGGGCCAGCACGAGAGGCACAGTGACCGGTCCGGTGGTCACAGCGCCGCAGTCCCAGGCTAGTCCCGTGATATGGACGAGATTGGGATCGTAAAAAGCCCACAGGGAGATCGATCCGATGGCGGCGTAGAGCAAGAAGATGAAAGGCTTCAGGGACCAGTGATAGAGAAACCGCAACATACCGAAGAGCACGGCGAGGCCGACGCCACCGCCTACCGCCCACACGAGGATGGCCGAATGTTTGTTCAGCAGCAGGAAGAGGAGCGGCGCATTCCATGCCTTCACCGAAATTCCGGCCGATTTGAGGACGCCGATCGCTGGCTCAGCGAATGTCGCCCCGAGTCCGAGGATGAAGGCAAAGATGAGGATGACCGGTAGCGCCGTCCTCTGGGGCAGCATGATGCCGCAGATTTCGCCCAGGGGCATGAGTCCGAGGAACAGCCCTTCCATAAAGAGGGCCAAGCCGAGGATGACGACACCGATGCCCAGCGCCACAACCGTGGCGTCGGCGATCGGAATACCAAGCACGATCAGCTGGAACAACACCAAGTAGGCGACGATCAGGGAGATACTGCGGATCTGTTCAACGATCTTGTTCCCCGCATACGGCCCAACCATGCGCATGGCCTGGCCGAAGGGAATCTTTACTCGCGCTAGTGCTGGCTCAGGTGCCATAAATTGCCGCCACAGTCCTCAATGGTCGCTCAAATGTCATGCAGGCTCCAACGAGTGGTCGGAAAGGTACACAAATCGGCTCCTCTCCTCCACGCCTGACGGCGAGGGGACGAAGACCGGGGCGATTGAGGTGATGTCATGACAGTTTCTCGTCGTGCCGGGGATTCTGACAGACGACGAGTGCCAGAGGCTGCGCGAGTTTGTCGTCACCCTCAACCACTGGCGGCATCCAGGAGGCGATCGACTACGCACGCCAATTTGAGAGACGTGTACATTGCCGATGTCGTTGGCAACCGGATTCACCATCGTCCGCTCCCTTTCCCTACCTGCTCTTCCTCATGTTAGCCTGGTACTCCTTGACGCCTGCCCAGGTCAGATTGGGGTCGGCGAATATGGCATGGTAATCGGCCTCGCGTTCGAGGATTTCGCGCCCTTTCTCCACGACCTTTGCCACGTCGTCACCCGCCGGAATCTTGACAACTCCATCGCGGTCGGCAGCGACGATCTCGCCCGGATGGATGACGAGCTCGTTGACGACAATGGGCTCATTCTGGCGCACCAGACTCAAGATTCCGTGACCGGGGGTTACTCCCGTCCCCCACACGGGCAGCCCGACACGCTCGATACCGGCGAGATCGCGTATCGAGCCGTCGACGACGATGCCCGTTACGCCCAGATGCTTGTGTGTGGCCGACATGCCATCACCGAGAGAGGCGCCGCGACCGGCGATGGTGTCGACATCCTTCATGATCGTCACCATCGGCCCCGGAGACTCGTCGAGGAAGTCGTAGTAGTCATACCACGGAATGGTTGGTCCGTCTGGATCGTGTGTCGACAGCTCGCAGGTGACGGCGTAGCCGACCGCCATGCCGTGCTGGGGCAGCATGCACTGCATTCCCGGCGCCATGTAGTTCAGGGGCATCCCTCCCTGGCCCTCCAGCTCTCTACCGCCCTGGCTCGCTCCCCGTGCCTCGATTACGGCGTTGAACAGGGTCGCTGTGTCCAGCTCCCTGAGTCCCTCGAAAACCTCTGGTGATACCTGATTCATCTCATTTCCCCTTTTCCGTAGTTGTCACCGGAGCTCGGTGACGTAGTGAAGCGATACCGTTCACTATGTGGACTCCTCTTTCCTCTTAGAAATGATGCGAGAATACAGGGACCTTGTTGCCGGTCCCGCCCAGAACAAAATCCAGCACTGTCCAGAACCCCGAGCCAGAAATCTGCCCCAGGATGAACCCCAAAAACAGCGGCCGCAGACGCTGGTACGGCTTCGGCCCACCGTACTTCAGCACCAGCAGCTTACACAACCAACCTATCATGATACCGAACCAGCAGGCTGATGTCATATTGGTGGCGCTGATGGCGAAACCCAGATAATGCGTCGGCCACCACAGAAAATGGTGCCGGAGAAAAATCAGCAAGCTCATCACCCCCGCACCGATGCCGGTATAGACGAAGCGAGGACCGACGATATCGAGCTGGTCGATGAGGTTGGCAGGGTTGGTGATCTTGTAGGCGGCGAAATAGGCGACGCCGGTGCCCATGTGTTGATAGACATAGCCTTCCAGGTTGATGCCGCCGTGCCGGTAGCCCAACCAGATAATCAGCAGGATGGAGCTGAAGAGGCTGACGACGATCGCCAGCAGAATGGCCCAGAACAAGGGCCGGCGCAGCACCCCGACACGCTCGGCCATTTTCATCGAATTGATGACGGAAGCCATGACCAGTACCCGCAGATTGCCAGCCCAGCTGTAGGTAAAGGCCATGCTGACGATTCCAGGGGCTGTGACCGCGTCGGTACCAAGGAAATTGATCACCGGGGGTTGAGCCGTCATTTGTGGCCGCGTGAAGCCGATACCCCCCTCGGCGATGATGCGCGACAGGCCATAGAAGATGGAGAAGGCAACCGCCAGAAAAACCACACTCACCCATAGCGGCATACCCGACATGTTGAGCCAGCCGTTCACGTACAGGGTGCAGATTCCCAGAATCAGCGTCGCCGTCCGGTACGACAGGATCTCTTCACTGTCGTCGATCTCATCCGAATTGAACCATACCTTGCGCGCCACCGACTTCAGGTGCCCCCTGCTGAGGAAGAGGCCGTACAAGACCAGGGCCACCATCGCTCCCATCCCCTGATGCGCGACGGTGAGGGTACCTTCCATGAAGATCTCAATCTCACCTGGAATCTGGTGGCCGACCAGGGACTCGATCCCCATCTGCAGCCTCACCAGCACGTGGAACAGCCAGATACTCAGCGCCACGTCCAGGCTCAAGAAATACGCCAGCCCGATCACCATGAAATTGAGCAGGAACTCCAGACCACCGCCTCCGGGACCGAACAGATTGGTGTAGTTGTAGAGGTTGGGCTCCGGTACCTGGGGGAAGTAGTGGTTGAGTCCTGTCATGCCCAGCAGTGAGAACGGAACCAGGAAGCCGAGCCACATCAGCGGGTCCTTGAGAAACGGACTGAGAATGCCGCCGTCGTCCTCGATCATCTCCAGCGGCAGTTGGACCAGTGGGAAACTCAGGCGCTCATGGTCCATCCACTGCCGCCGGATCAAGACCATGCAGGTGACCATCATCAGGTATATGGCGATGATGAAGGAACCCCACGCCGCCAGCGGCACCACCCACTCTCCCCACGGTATGGAGGCTCCCTCTGGCAGGCCTTCATAGAAGTAGCGGATGGCGTCTTCGTCCTGAATCACCATCCAGCTCTTGATGTGGGGATGGAGGAGTTCCTTCCAGTTGTTCTCCGGCGTGGCGAAGAAATAGACGGCCGGCAGCATGCCGACGAAGTTGCCGGAGAATCCCCAAGTCGGAATCGCCGAGGCGACAATCATCATGACGTAGATGATGATCAGTTCGGCGCGCGAAAAGCTCCAGGATCTCCTGAACAGCCTGATGATCGGATTGATGAAGGCGGTCAGGATGAAGAACAGAAAGATGGCGCCAGCGGTGATGTAGTCGGACGACATCCCCGCCGCCGACAGCACCAGCCGCGCGTAGGTAAAACCGACGCTGATGGCGAGGGTGAATAGGGTGCCGACTACGAGCGATCGGTAGGTAAACAGGCCCGACATAGGTGGGGCTAGTGCGACATCGACATCAGGGCCTTCGTCGCCCCCGCCCGCCAGTTGCGATACTTCAACAGCGGCAAGCCATGGTAATAAGGCAGGATCGATGGGTAGATCCAGATCTGACCGTCGAGCTCGCCGGAAAGAATCTTCGATTGCTGCAGCATTGTGAGCATCTCGCTGATGTTGTACTCGAACATCATCACCTTCTGGCCGATGGTGGTGATGCGATCGTCGACCCGGGGCCAGACACCGTGAGCATTCTGCGTTGCCAGCATCTGCTCCACTTTCGGCGTCATCTCCTCAATCCAGGCGACCATCTCGGCCTCGGTCATGGCCTGCGGTTCCGGTCTGGCTCCACCCTGCCTCATGGCGAGGTGATCGGCCGTGGCATCCGGATCGGGCGGACCCACCCAGCGAAACTCCTCGTCCGAGAGCTTGTCCGGATTGGCCATCAGATCCGCTAGCATTGCCGCCCGCTCTTCGGCATCGTCCAGGTGAACGATGGTCTTGTTATTCGATCGAATTCCCCTGCCAGTGTCGATCTCGTAGTATTGCGAACTCCCCTGCTTTTCAGCGCCATCGGCAAACGTCAGCGTTACCGTCGAGCTCTCCTGCTGCCACCGAGCGTACTTGGCCACCGGTTCCAGGTAGCCCGCGTTCCCCGTCATGTCGTACATCGACATCAGCAAATCCTGCGCACCAACTCCAGACATCGAGGGCGGCTCGAAAACCCGCCCCCATGAAGGCTTGTTGTCCTCATTGTAGTGAGCGGCCCAGCCATAGGTCGGCGGCCCCAGCTGTGCGCTGATGATCCAGTCGGCGGCCCGCACCAAAGACTCCGCGTACTTATTTTCACCCGTGATTCCGTAGGCCATCAGCATAACCGTCATCTGCGAATGCATGATGCCGTTGCTGAAATCGCCTGCCTGCAGCTCGCCGAAGCGATTTTCGCTCGTTTTCGTGGCGACATCGTAATTGTGTGACCAGCTGCCGTTCGGATTCTGCGCCCCCAGCAGAAACTCGGACGAACGCTTGAAGGCCTGCAGCCACTTCACGTCTCCCGTGGTCTCATAGAGAGAAGCCAGCAACATAGCCGGCATGTGCTGCAACCCATCATGGAAGGCCGTCCGCGTCTCCTTCCCCTTCATCGTCGGCCTGCTTGCCGTGTGGCGATCGTAGCGGAAGAACCAGTAGCCTTCCGGGTCTTGAGCAGCTACCACCCAATCACCGGCCTGCTCGGCAATGTCCAGATAGCGCTGATCGCCCAGAACCTTGTAGGCCAGCAGGTAGAGCTGGCCCAGGCCAGGAGTTCCGTTGGCGCCGTGCACGAAGTTGACCCAGCGGCCAGCGTGCGCGAAGGGACGATAGCTGGTCTCGCATGGTATCATGGCTGGCCATGAGTAGGCCGGCGCGCTCCAGGCGCCGTTACGCTGGTGCATCGCCATAAAATCGAGATGCTTGGTGATGGCGTCGTTGAGCCGTATGGCCAGATCGTCCGTCAGATGGGTCTCCGAGCCGTGCAAAGCCACCATCTCCGGCATAGTGATGTCACTGATCTTGAGCTCGTCCAGCGTTGCTCCCGCGGTGGCAAAGGCGATGGTCGCGTCCTTCTTGTCCCAGCCGCCATCATGGGAAGCTCCGAGAAAGACCAGGAAGAACTCGTGCACATTCATCGGGCTTTCCATTTGAATGCTGCGCCATTTCCCATTCACTGCCAACCAGATGCGTCCCGCATTTGAATCCCAGGAAACCGCCAGGTGATGCCAGGCTTTAGGTTTCAGGTCGTGCACGGGGACCTCGAGCGAACCGACCACGTTCTCCTCGCCCTTGTACGGTCTTCGGCCCCAAACCAACCTCAGCTTGTTATCCGTGTGTTTGTAGAGTTGGAGGTCATTGTCGGTGGCCCGAGCCGAGAAGAACCAGTGACCCTTGCCGTCGTTCCAGATGTTTCCGCCCTTCTTGCCACGCACCCACAACTGCAGCGTGCCACGAGCTTCCCGCATGTTGCCCTTACCGGAGAAATGGATCTGCGACTGGCCTTTGTCGATCGAAACGCCGCCTCCGAGCTTGCCGTTCACAGAAGGGTCGAACCAAAGCCCGTTGGACCGATGGTCCCCGCGTGCGTAATCGGCATCACAGCTCTCGGCGTCGTCGAAGCGGGCAATCAACGTGGTATGCCGGTCGCGCTCGACAGGTGCGCCGAACCAGTCGGGCATCTGACCAGCGTCTGCTGCGTGTGATTGGGAGGAACTGGTGCTCAGACACACCACTGAGAGGAATGCGACCCTGATGGCATTGGTGTTCATTCCAGTCTCCGATCTATAGGGGACTCATGTTGTGGCAGTGCGAACAGTTCTGGCAGTGGGTATATATGGGTATTTATGGTGGTTATAATGGTTTTGTCTGCAGTCGGTCAAGAGTGCGCATCGCCTATTGACCTACCTCTACGGCGGTATGACTACGGTTATGAAACTGGGCCGGATGATTCGAGCTACCGCCGCGTCGCCAGCTCAGCTATCTCCTGCACCGTGAGCGCGCGCCCGTAGAGACGCAGATCCGAGAGCGCCCCCGAAAGCGCGGCGTGCTGGCCCTGGCCGATGCGCAACGGCCGGTCGCAGGACAGGTCGAAGTCGTCACACGGACTGGAAGCAACAAGCCCGCCGTCGACGAAAAGCTGTAGCTTGCGTGAACGGCGGACAGCGGCGATATGGCGCCAACCCGAGGCCAACGAGCGATCGCAAGTTGCCATGGCGCCTGCCTGGAGACTGCGCACACGGCCGGAGGGCAGGGTGCCACCGAACAGCCTGCCCCGGTAGACGGCCATCGTCCATACGCGCCGCAGCACAGCCTCTGAGTCGTCGAGATTGCCGACGAAGGTGAATTCGTCTCCGTCCAGGCGGTACGCATGGCCCATGGGCAGGGCGCCGGCGTAGAGTTTGCCGTTGTAGACGACCAGACACATGACTTCACGTTCCAGCCCAAGGGGTGGCAGCGGGTGCCACTCGCGGTCGCCATCGTAGCGGTAGACTTCTCCCTCGGGCCAGGTGCCGACGTACAGTTCATTCTGATAAATCGCGGCACCGTAGGTCTGCGTCGACGTTGCCGGTTTGCCACAATCAGCCCAGTCGTCATCGCCGTCGTAGCGCATCACAGGACCGCCGTTGATGGTGCCGTAGAGCTGCCCCTGGAAGACAGTGAAGGAAATCAACCGCTCGTCAGGTCCGATGCGTTTCCATGAGGTGTCTCCGTCATAGCGCCACACGCCGCGCCGGTGGGCGCTCACCGCCAGCATCTCCCCGCGAAACGGGACCAGCATCGTGGTCTCGTCAGCTTTGTCGGTGTAATGGCTGTCCTCCGGGGCGTCGTTGGGTCTGGCGCCGTCAGCGCCAACCAGGCCACAGTCGACCCACTGTCCATCGGCGCAGATGCGGTAGACATGTCCTCCGGGACGCATGTTGCGCCTTGGGCCGAGAAAGGAACCCTCGGTCCGATAGCGGCCGCTGCTGCAATAAAGGTCACCGTCGAAGTGAGTGATCGCAGGTACGTTGCTGGAACCGTCGGGGCAGCCGCCAAGATCCTGCCAACGGCCATCGTCCTCGTAGCGCCACATATGCCCCGTCTGGTCAGCTTCAAGTTCGAAGGTGCCGGCGAAGAGGTCGCCCTCATGAACATGCAGGGCGGCGATTTTGACCGCCTCACCGGGTCGCCCACAATCGAGCCACTTCCCATCCGGACGCCCATCGTCGATGCCGAAGTGGAGGTTGCGGTCGTTGACCAACGGTGAACCGGTAACGCCATTCAAACTGGTGACCGAAAGGGTGAACCCCGTGCGCTTGTCAGGGTCGTAACAGTTCACCAGATCGCCGATGACGTCGCCTTCGCCGGCATCGGTGTGTAACCAGAGGGATACGGAAAATGGGCGGTCGCCGAGTCGCAGCGAGAGATGATCGGCTACCTCGATTACGCTCGTCCTGCCGTCGAACACGGCCCCCGTTGCCGGCCCACTCTCACCCGCGATGCTGCCGACGGCAACATTGGCTGCGCTTGAGCCCAGCTTCGAAGTAGAGTGATCCTGAAGGTCGCTCTCGAAGGGCCAGTGCCCCAACAGGTCATGCTGCGCGCTCATGCCTCCAGCAAGGCCAGGTGGAAGTCTTGCCAGTCTTCCTGATCGTTGAGGTCCGTCGCCAGCCACTGCTTGCCATCCTTCGGTAGACCAAGCGTGTCGAGCATCTCCGAGTGCCATGGCTCTGGCTTGGCGATCGAGAGGATTTGGTCGTTGAACTGTTTGATAGCATCTGGCGTCAGGTTGTCAGGCACCGCGTTCTCCTTTACCCACGCCTCGAAGGCCAGATAGCTCGGCTGCGATTCTCGCACGAAGGCAATGGCAGCCTTCGAATCAATGCCGAGAGCTTGGAGCAGCATCTCGTCGAACCCGCCCTCCCCCGCCCGGTAGCCCTCAGCAAGCTTGTCTTTGGCGGCCAGTCGCATCTTCAACCACAGCCTGGGAAGATGAACGACCCCCAGTGGGCCTGTCGTGCTCGTGCTGATCATTGGCACTTGTGTGTCCATCGGTGAGACCCTTCGTTTTGTGGTTGCTTTGCTTTCGTCTTAATGTGCTACGGACAGTGGTTATAAACAGCTTGTCTGTCGTCGGTCAAGGTATCAGGGTATGAATCCTTCCTTTGAGGACAGCACTCGCCTCGAGATTGCGGCACCAGTATCTGCATATTGCTATTATGCAGATGCCTATTTATAATAGGCATATCATGAAAACCGAATCGGCACAGCTCCTACTCGATGCCTCAAGATTGCAGCGTGAGATCCACCAGCGGGGTTTCAACTCGGTGCAGGACTTTGCCGATTCCGTCGGTATCCATCGCAACACGGTGGGCAACTACCTGGCCGGCAAAACAGCCCTGCCATCTGCCCTCGCGAAAATCCTTGTGGCCCTCGATCTGGCACCCGCTGACGTACTCTCCTTGCCGCTTCGTCGCCGGCAAGTGCCGGGCTTGTTGGTAGCAGACCTCATTGAATCCTTGCATGCAGCGAACCCAGGTGCAGTGGTCGTGCTCTTCGGATCTCGCGCACGCGGCACGGCGAAAAGACACTCGGATTACGACCTGGGACTCTTCTGTCACGATCCGCTCGAGTTTCCCGCGCTTTCAATGATGTTGGACCTCGTCGCCGCCTGGAACGAGAAGTCCCTTGCTACGGCGCAACTGGTGGATCTGTCTCGCGCAGATGCCTCTTTCCTGAGCGGCCTGTCGGAGGATCTTGTGTTCTTGGCGGGCTCGCACGAAGTCTGGTGCGAACTGCTGCGAAAGTCTGGGATGCAGTTACATGAATGACGACAAGCTACTGAAGGCCTTCGCACTTCTGGGCGAAGCCTTGGATGCCAGTGCGGCCGATCCGCAGGACGCTCTTGGCCAGGCTGCGCTGGCAAAGACATTCGAAAGCACCTTTGAATACGTGTGGAAGCACTTCAAGCGTGAGGCGGATGAGGCGGGCTTGGAAACCTACAGCCCTCGGGACGCACTGAAGTCTGCGGCGCAATTGCGACTCATCGAGGACTTGGAGTTGTGGAATCAGTTCCTGAACGCCCGAAATCTCTCCGTTCATGACTACGTCGGCATGGACCAGGAAGCAACCCTGAGCATCGTCCGGCAGTTCCGCGATGAGGTACAGCGGTTGATTGGTGACTAATCCCCTGCGCCACGGATACCACGCATGAGAGATCCCCTGCACTTTGTCCATATCAGCGATTCGCACTTGGGGGAGGACCGGGACTGGGTCACCTTCGGCAACAACCCGTTCCGCAACCTGATGCAGGTCGTTGAAGCCATCAGCAACCTGCCCACGCCACCACAGTTCGTCATTCACACCGGGGACGTGGCGCGTCGTGGAACTCAGATCGAGTACGAGTTAGCCGCGGAAGCCTTTTCCCAGATTCGGGTGCCGATGTATTTCGCAACCGGCAATCATGATGATCGCGACGGCTTGCGAAAACATCTCGCCATGGGCCCCAAAGAGGATTTCGTATCAGCATCAAATCTGAACTGCTACCGATTCACATGCCAGGACGAACGATTTCTGGTTCTGGATTCACACCAGCCGTTCGACGAGGCCGGACACTTTGGCAAGTTAGGACAGGAGCAGCTCGATTTTATCCGGGAGGACGTCGAGCAACACACTGGGTCGTTCACCGTTTTCATCCACCACTCACCCCTCGACATGGACAATAAATGGTTCACCTCCAACGTGGGCATGCTGGATGGCGACGAACTGCATCAGGCGCTGGTGCCCGCCAGGGAGCGACTCAGGGGTGTTTTCTTCGGACATATTCATCGTGGTACGCACATGCACAAAGACGGTATTGCCTACATCGGCGTTGCCAGCACCTGCTGCCAGGTCAACCTATGGCCGGATGAAGAGGATGTGAGCTTTGATGAGGAACACCCGCCATGCTTCAACTTCGTCTCGCTGCATGCTGACAGATTCATCGTTAAGGAACATTCGGTGCCCCCATTGCCCCTCGGGGCCTAGCCGAACGCTATTCAGGCAACGGGCGCCTGAATACGGGCTGCGGCAACTCCCCTTCCACGTGGGAACGCAGGTCCTCGCCTCCTAACACGAGGTCACCCACCAGCTCCATCACATCATCGTACACACCCAACAACTGGTCGACGACTTCACCTGTATGTGCCAGACACATGTTGTGGCAATTGCACGTCAGTATTCCCCGACGCATGTACTCCTGTTGAAACAGGGTCTTCAGCACCACATCCTCTTCCCCATCCGGGGTCGTGAACTGCAGCACGCTGCGAGGCCCATAGCCGACGCACCGCATGTGCTGTCCCAGCTCGTACTGGCTGGCCTGTTGGTTGAAGCCGTCGATGATGCGCTCACCCTGCTCCCAGAGTTGATCGTGGACGCTGAGTTGACCCAGTTTACCGATCGTCGCCAGCGAAGCCACCAAGCCCACGGCCTCACCCGAAAAAGTGTAGGAGAAAAACGCCTCCTCGAAGCAGCGCATGACATCGGCGCGGCCGGCGATGACGGAAATCGGGTAGCCATTGGCCATGGCCTTGCCGAAACAACCCAGATCCGGCGTGACATCAAATAGCTCCTGGGCGCCGCCCATGGCCAGGCGAAAACCGGTGACGATCTCGTCGAAGATGAGCAGGGTACCGTGGCGCTGACAGAGCTCCTTGACCGCCTGCAGGTACCCCGGCGACGGCTCGAATATCGTCGTCGGCTCCATGATGACGCAGGCGAACTGGTCCTGGTGGGCAGTCAGCAGCTGTTCGAGCGCGTCGATATCGTCATACGGAAATGAGTGGGTCAGCTCGGCCACCTGGACCGGCACTCCAAGATTCCTGGTGGTAGTCCCGATGTACCAATCGTGCCAGCCGTGATACCCACAACAGGCCACCCGGTCCCGCCGGGTATAGGCGCGAGCTAGCCGTACGGCTCCGGTTGTGGCATCGGATCCGTTCTTGCCGTAGCGGACCATCTCGGCGCACGGAATGATGTCGACGAGGAGTTCGGCAAGCTCGATCTCCACCGGGTGTGATAGCGTGAAAATGGTGCCTTCGGCGAGCTGCTCCTGCACTGCCGCATTGACGTCTGGATCGGCGTACCCAAGAATGACCGGGCAAAGCCCCATGGTGAAATCGAGATAGCTGTTGCCGTCAGCATCTTCAACCCGCGCCCCCTTGCCGCGCACCAGGTAATGGGGGTTCACGCTCTGCGGGTACTGGTTCGCACCCTTGCTGAATGCCTGGGAGCATCCAGGGATGACCTTGCGGGCACGGATCAACAGTCGCTCTTTACTGGCCAGGCTGGGAGTAGTGGTGGTCATTGGAATTCCCCTGAGTTGAACTACCGGCTACCGCACTACCCGATCCCCATAGAATAGGTATTTGACTTCTGTGACTAAACCAGAGTCGCTGAGGCAACCTTGGACCTGAAGACGACCTTCGAAAAACTGCCGGCCGGCCATATCACCGGTATCGCCGGCGTCCCCTACCGGGACGGTATTCCCGCCAAGGAGGCGCACGTGGGTTGGCCCATTGGTGTGGTGCGCAGAGCGGACGGCGACCTGATTGTCGCCGACTGGCAAGCCAACCGCTTCTGGCGCATCGATCAGGACGGCATCCTGCACGCCTTCGCCGGCGGCAGTGTGCCCGGCAACAGCGGCGATGGAGGGCCAGCCATCGATGCACAGTTTCGCGGCCCCCACAGCCTATACCTGGACAGTCAGGGCAACTACTACACGGCCGACCTGGCCAATAACACCATACGACGCATCGATGCGAGGACCGGTGTCATTACCAGAGTAGCCGGCTCCGGTCGCACCGGTCATGGTGGCGATGGCGGTCCGGCGCTGGAGGCGGAGTTCGACGTCCACTGCGGCATGGCCGTGGACGAGGACGGCAACCTCTACGTGTCCAGTGAATGGCAGAACACGATCAGGAAGGTCGACGCCAAAACTGGCATCATCCAGCACTTCGCCGGCCATGATGGCCGCCACTACCCGTCTGAGCGGGAAAATAGCAAGCCGTACGTTGGTAGAGGCCTCGAGGACTGGGGCGGGCTCACCTGGGGCGGTTACCATGGCGACGGCGGCCCGGCCAGTGAGGCGTCTTTCTTCCACCCCGAACACCTGGCCTTCGACTCCACGGGCGACCTTTACGTCTGCGACAACTCCAACCACCGGATTCGCAAGATCGACATGGCCACCGGTATCATCACCACCGTGCTCGGCAACGGCATGCCGGCCTCGAATGGTGACGGCGGACCGGCGGCTGAGGCCAGCACCCTGATGCCGGACGCCATTTGTCTCGACGTCCATGACAATCTGTTCGTCGGCGAGAAATACGGTTACCGCGTTCGCAAGGTCGACGCCGTAACTGGAGTCGTCACGACCCTGGTCGGCAACGGAGTGCCGGGTTGGGGCGAAGAGGGACTGCATGGCTCTGAGACCACCTGCAACTCCGTCGAAGCCGGTATCTGCGCCGACCCGGACGGCACCGTCCACTGGTGCGACTGCTCCGGACGGGTGCGCCGCTATGATGGCGCGACCGGCATCGTGACTACTGTACTGGGCGGTACCAGCATTCACGATGGTGAGCCGGCGGAAAATGCCTTTCTCTGCGCGCCCACCGGCATCAACATCGGCCCCGACGGCCATATCTACTTCGCTGACTTTTTCAATCAGCGCATCCGGGCTATCGACACAGCCGGCATCATCCGCACCGTGGCTGGCAACGGCGCCAGGGCCTACGGCGGTGATGGCGGACCGGGACCCGAAGCCTATCTGAGCAACCCCCACGGTGTGTCAGTCGATTCGCGTGGACGCGTCGTCATCGCCGACACCCGCCACGGCTACGTGCGGCGAGTCGACGAGAGCGGCGTCATAACGACCATCGCCGGCACCGGATTTCAATGGGATAAAGGAGATGGAGGCCCGGCCTCCAGCGCCTGCATGCTGGCCGTGAACATGGTCGCCCACGGACCCAATGACGACATCTACCTCGCCGACGGCACCATCGGCCGGGTCCGCAGAATCGACTCTCGTACCGACATCATCACAACGGTTGCCGGTGTCGGCGAAATCGGCTACTCGGGCGACGGTGGTCCGGCGACCCGGGCCCGCATCGGAGCCGTCAACGCCATCTGCTTCGACCGCCAGGGCAACATCTACCTGGCCGACAGCTCCAACCACGCGGTGCGGAAGGTGGCAACGGATGGAATCATCACCACCATCGTCGGCACTGGTGAGCCCGGCTTCTCGGCTGACGGAACACCCGCGGTGGAAGCACAACTCAATAATCCAAACGGCATCGCCATTACCGCAGATGGCGTCGTCTATGTCTGCGACACCAACAACAACCGGGTGCGCCGTATAGCTTCCGACGGCACCCTGGAAACGATCGCCGGCTGCGATGTCCAGGGAGACAGCGGCGACGGCGGACCGGCGACGCAGGCGAGCCTGAATGAACCCTATGGCATCTGCCTATACGGCGACGACATACTCTTGATCACCGACTACTTCAACAACCGCGTTCGCGCGGTAAAACTATAGGAGGTCGATTGTGCCAAACGAGCTGAGCTTCAAGGCTCAGGTACCCGTCATCGACGCCAACATCGGAGTAGGCCACGTCAAATCCCGGCCTTCTCCGTTGGACACACCAGACGAGCTGTTGACGGAGATGCACCGTCACGGTGTCGACCGCGCGGTCATCCATCACCAACACGGCGAGGTCCTCAGCGCCGTTACCGGGAACGACCTGCTGTACGAATGGCTGGACGGCCACGAGGACGCCTTCATCCCACAATGGATGGCAAGCCCTGAACCCGATGCGCTCAAGCAATTGCAGGAACTGCGAACCGCGGGCAAGCTCAACAACGTGCGCATCCACGACTCCGGGGCCGCAGGGATCCCATTCGTGGACTGGGTCTACGGTGACGTGCTCGAGTGGCTTCAACAGGAGCGGATTCCGGTCTGGATCTCCCTGCACGACACCTGGGACCCGACCTGGACGGTACGCACCAATACCCCTGTTACTGAAGTAATGGACATTTTGCGCGCCTTCCCTGATCTGGTGACCGTGCTGCTGGGTGCCCACTACGTCCACTCATTCTACGTGCGGCCGTTCCTGAAGCTACCCAACACCTACATCGAGCTGAGCCGCTACGAGGTTCTGCGTGAGCTCGAGGCACTGGTCAACGAATACGGTACCGAGCGCCTGCTCTACGGTTCGTTCTACCCGCGCCTCGCCATGGGGCCGATCCTCTACTACATGCACAGCGTTGGTCTGGATGAGACCGCGCTTCGGGCGATGTGCACGGACAACGTGGAACGCATTCTGGCAGGAGGTGAAAGATGATCGCAGGTTCGGAGGTTATCGATTTCCATGGCCATCCTGGACGCTGGGGCGTGGCCGAGACGCGACCGGACATGTTATTCCCCGCCCTCGATGCCGTCGGCATCGACCGCTCCGTCCTGTTCGACATCTGGCACCCGGAGGGTCGACGCAGCAACGACCTCACAGCCGGACTGGTAGCCGCCCACCCGGATCGCTACATCGGCTTCGCCTACGTCTCACCGCTGATGCCGGAGACCATGGTGCCGGAATTAGAGCGAGCTATCGATCAGCTCGGCCTGAGCGCGATCAAGCTCTATCCCCCGTTCGTCTGCATTCCCCTCAGCGATCCGATATGGTGGCCGATATACGAGTTTGCCAACGACCACGAGCTGGTGGTGATCTGGCATACCGGTATCGAGGAGGGTGCCTGGCCCAAGTACATGGGCGATGTGGCGTCGAGGTATCCCAAGGCGAACTTCGTCTCCGGTCACTCCGGCAACTGTCCGCCGGCACGGCGTCAGGCCATCGACGCCGCCAAGGACCATCCCAACATCTACCTGGAGACCTGCTCTACTTTTCGTACACCGGGAGTTATCGAGCAACTGGTTGAGGAGGCGGGCGCCGACCGCGTGCTCTTCGGTTCGGACATACCGTTGATGGACCCGCGCGCTCAGATGGGCAAGATCATCACCGCCGATATCAGCGACGAAGACAAAAAGCTGGTGCTGGGTGGCAACGCAAAGCGTCTTCTGAAGCTGTAGGCAGTCGCGTTGTAGGCTACTTCTCGGAGGATTTCGATGATCAGCGATGACGCACTGGCGCTCGACCAGTTTCTCGCCGGCCAGATATTCACCTCGAGCGCGATCTGGACCAACCTGCAGATCCTCTGCGACGACCTGGGCAGCTGCTTCGCCGGGACGCCCGAAGAGGCAGAAGCCGCTCGCTTTCTGGAAGGCAAACTACGCGACTACGGTCTCGATAACGTCCACGGCGAGGCGTTTGAGTACAACGGCTGGAACAGGGGCAGCGCCCGGTTCACGATGACGGCACCGAGGAGACGGGATCTGGAGTGTTTGTCGATGCCGATGGCGGCTCCCGGACTGGTGAGTGGGTGTGTCATCGATCTGGGCCATGGAGCTCCAGAGGACTTTGACACCAGGGCGGCAGAGCTGGAAGGCAACATTGTCCTCGTAGCCGGCACCAATCCACCGAACGCCGATCGCTGGATTCACCGTACCGAGAAGTACAACCGCACCGTGCTGGCACAAGGGGCGGCATTCATCTGGACCGGACACACCGAGGGACTTGGCCCCTTCACCGGCGCCGTGGGCTTCAACCGCTGGGGCCAGATTCCAGCCATCATGGTGTCGAAAGAGACCGGCCTGCTGTTGCAGCGGCTGATTCAACGGCATGGCTCGATCCAGGCCGAGATCGAAAGCACGGACACTCAGGAGAGAAAAACATCATGGAATATTATCGGTGACGTTAGCGGTGATACCGAGTCCGATGGCGAGATGGTCGTCATCGGCAATCACTATGACGGCCATGATATTTCACAGGGGGCCCAGGATCCCAAGTCGGGGCTGGTCGCCACACTCGAGATCGCGCGGGTGTTTGGGCTGCGTGCCGACCAGCTCAAGCGCCGGGTGCGCTTCATCCTCTTCGGGGTCGAAGAGCTCGGGCTGATCGGGGCGCACGCATACGTCGACACCCACCCCGAGGATATCGCCCGTACACGGTTCATGTTCAACCTGGATGCAGCCGGCGGTCCCGGTCCCAAGGGTATGGCATTGTTCGGCCCGGACACGTCCGACTATTTCGAATCGCTGTCAACGTCCCTGACGGACGATGTACCCATCGGTGTCGCGGAATCCCATTTGGAGGAGCCTGATCATCTGTTCGCCGACCACTACCCTTTCATGGCCCAGGGAGTGCCCTGCGGGTTCATTCGAGATCCGGGTACGGAGAGCGTCATCACGGCCTACTACCACACCGCGGCTGACACGGTGGACAAGCTGCAGGCCCGCGACATGCAGGAAGCGGCCTTCCTGGGAGCTCGCCTGGCCTGGCGGGTCGCCAACGAAGAAGGATGGCCCGACGTTCGGCCAAGTGCCGAGGATGTGGCACGAGCGCAGGCCGAATATGACAGGAACGAGATCAGCAGGCAGGTCGAGGCAGCAGTCGAAGAACACGGGCGATAGGCCCGTAACGGCACGACTCACTCCACGATATAAGCCGTCTTGATGTAGTCGAGGCCGGGGAAGGCCTTTCTCAGGTACGTGTTTCCGCCTTCCCCGATATACTGCTGATTTGGTTTCTCCTGATACTCAGAGTTGATGGCTTCAACCGTCGTCATGCCTGCGATAATAGTCCCGAATGGGGCGAAGCCCTGTCCGTCGAGGTTGCTGCTGTTGTCACCCAGATTGATAAACAACTGGGTCGTGCGGGAGTTGGGCCTGTTCGTCTGCGCGTAGGTGATCGTACCCTGTTTGTTGCCTTCGCCCCGACATGTGGATCACCGTGCATCCCCCACTGGACCACAAACCCGGGTATAACGCGGAAGAAACGCTGTTCATTATAGAAGCCGCTGCGAACGAGATTGTAGAACCGGTCCACACCATTGGGTGACAGCTCTCTTCCATCACGGTAGTTCTCTTCGCTCATTATCTTCCCATTGGGGAAGTATGCAGTCCATCTGTCATCCCGCTTGTCCTCTTTGTAGATGCCCACCTCATGATACGCACCATTGGGATGGTATGAGTTATACCATCCATTTTTCACTCGCCTGTCTGTCTCGGACTGGTGGTAGTACTGATACTCTTCCTTCACCGTCATATCGTCGTATTTCTGCGTCCAGACCTTGGCCCCGCTGCTACACCCAACAAGGGCAACGGCAATCAACATCATGGGGAGCGACAATCCAAGCAGTCGCTTCATCTCACCTGTCACCAGAATCGATTTTGGGGCCAGCCAATTGGTCTTTTACACGCCGTGTAACGAGGAGACAACCGACATGTCACAAGTACACACCCATGACCCGGCCACTTTTCTCGGCCTTCCCTACTGCCGTGACCTGTCTCAACTGGAAGCTGCATCCGCTATCCTGGGCGTTCCAATAGCCACCCCCTACCCCGGTCCGGGTCTCTATTCGTCCGGATCGCCTGCAGCCATTCGCCAGGCGATCTCCGTCTACAGCGGTCAACTCACCCATCACGACTTCGAAATCGACGGTTCGCTTTCAGAGGATGAATACGGACCTGTCGTGGATGCCGGAGACCTGCCCACGAGCGCCAGCGACTTAGCCGGCAACCGAGCCGCCATAACCAGAGCCGTGAAACAAATTCTGGATAAAGGCGCCGCCCCGGTCGTACTCGGCGGCGACGACTCCGTACCTATTCCGGTCCTGCAGGCCTACGAGGGCCGGGGACCAGTGACCATTCTGCAGATCGACGCCCACATCGACTGGCGCGACGAAGTGGACGGCGAGCGCTGCGGTCTGAGCAGCAACATGCGCCGCGCCTCCGAGATGCCCTGGGTCGAGCACATCATCCAGGTCGGCATGCGCTCGGTTGGGAGTGCCAGGAGAGCGGATTATCAGGAGGCCCTGGACTGGGGAGTCCGCATCGTCACTGCGCAGCAGATTCACCGCTACGGAATCGAGCAAGTGGTCGATCTGATCCGTGCTGACAGCCAGGTATACGTGGCTTTCGATTGCGACTCCCTCGATTCGAGTATCATGCCGGCCGTATTGGCCCCGACCCCTGGCGGGCTCACCTACTGGAATGTCGTCGAGCTCCTGCACGGTATGGCGGCCAAGGCGAAATTCTGTGGCTTCAACCTGGTGGAATTCGCGCCCGAGAAGGACCTGGACGGAAACGCTGCCCTGACGGCGGCGCGGATCGTCTTCAACGCCGCCGCACTGCTCGCGCGCAGAACCTGACGTGTCTATTACCCATCAACCCGTAGTGGCGCTCGTCGGCCCGATAGCTGCCGTCCATAGATTCTGGGCGGGGCCCACTTGAAAGTCTAACTGAGCCCAGAACGGATGCACCGGCGTCAGGACGTCAACTCCATTCGCATCGGTTTTTGCGCCTTGCTTGACCAGCCCCAGCGTGGTAGCGATCGGCTGGCTGGCATAACGCTTCAACCTCACTTGCAGTCTTTCCATCGGTTCGATCTGTACCGTCGTGTCCAGCACCTGCTGTGTCGTCTTGACCACTGCCTGGTAGCAGGCTTCTTCGGGCGATTCAGCATCCCTGAATTGTTTGAGTGAATACTCGGACTGCAGGTAGCCCTGTAGTTGCGTCCAGATCTTATTCATGGAGGGCGCCGGTCCGGGCTCCGTGAAGTTTGGCGGATTCTGTACGATCTTCATGAGGGGCCGGATTTTCATCTGATCGTCGTCGGTCACCGATTGCAACGCGGAGGCATTGAGTTCAAGGAGTATCTGGGGCCGTGATACGTCGGGGCCGCAGTCGTCCATCCAGTTGTCTTGCGGTGAATGAATCTGGCTCAACTCGGTGGGCCATCCGTAGAGTTCGCGGGCCGTCGTCGTCCCGATGTCGGAATCAGAAAAAGCGAACGGAGACAATAGACCGGTAGGATATTTAAGGGGATCGAAATGGCCCTCGATGTCGATAGGAATGGAAAAATGCACACGGCGACTTGCCCAGAACCCCACGTCGACGTTGTCCGTCAGGACCCCGGTGTAACTCCAGACAAGCAGGTACACCATCGCGTTCTTCGGCACCCCAAACAGGTACGTCATGTTGTTCTGCAGGTACGACGCACAGAATGATGTCAGCGCCTCTGGATCGCGCACAGGCAACGGCAACACCCGCAACGTTGCTTTCGGGAACTTCCAGGGACCAGGCAGCGAGATGATCGCCGGCCCGCGCGCCGTATCATAAGCATGCCCCTGTGCGGCGGGACTCTTCTTGCCGGGCACCAATTCTACCGTCTCGGTGTCCCCCTTGGTCGACCAACGGAACCAGCCTTTCAAATTGCGGGTTCGCCAGCAGATGTTCTGGCCGAATCCGTAGCACATATCGGCATCCATCCAGAACGGGAAATCCGGCCTGACAGCAACGGCGGAGTCGTGGTATGGAACGGCGTTCCCTTCGACACCTAAATCCTTGAGGATCGGAAGGGTCTCGTGGTCCTTCAGGAAGACCGTGTACCCTCCGCTCGGGTCGCCGCCAAGCAAACTCTCGTCACCCAGCATACCGCCCGCATGGAATTTCGTGAACCTTATCTCTGAGTTGACGATCGCCTGGTAGCAGATCGATGTTGAATACTGTGCGTCGCGGAATTGCTTCAGGTTGATGAGGTTGGCAGATGGGGGCCGCAGCCGGGCCAGCCCTTGCAGCATGGCTGCGAACCGAGTCACTGTGGCCTCGGGGTCGCTGTAGAACTGTGCCACTGAATCAACCATGAGCTGCATCAACCGCGGCCAGGCCTCGAACCCACGTCCGAGCGCCGTCGACGGCAGTTGATCCATCGTTGGCGGTACCGTCGAGATCTTCGGTGGTTTCTGTCGATCCAGACGGAGGATGAGCTCCTTCTGGGGAACGCCCTCGTGCACATGCGGGAATAGCTTGGTTTCGATCTCCACGAGGGTACGACTGGGATCACTGGGCGATCCGAGAGTGTGTCCAGACGTTGGCCAGCCTTCGACCTTTGGCCAGCCGAAAACCTCACGCCCCGTCGCCTGCGAGGCGGGCTGGTCGACGAATATGAAGGGCGATACCGAGGCCGTTCCCTTGTGGGTGTAGCTACCGTCCACTTCCTTGACGTACCAGTCGAGTGGGATCTCGAAGACGACTTCGCTCTGGCTCAGCCATCCGACATCACTCCGGTTCGTCGCCATCCTTCCGTAGTGCACCAACTCGAGCAGCACGTACGGCAGCGACGGACGAAACTCGGCGATTTCTGGCGGCATGAGATTCACGTACCTGTCAACCATGCGCTGGAGGCTGTCCATGTTGGCTCGCATGGGAAACACCCTCATCTCCACATTGCGCAGATCATACGGGGGCAGTGACGTCAGGTTGGCCGCACCACGTCCCATGTTGAAAGCTGTCTCTTGATAGTGCGTCCTGTCTTCAGTCCCCATCTCAATCTTCCCAGTCCAGGAACTCGCTGAGCGCCTCGCACCACGAGTCGTTATCCAGCTTCATCGCACACCGTTCTTATTTGTCCACTAGTCATCGGCTGCCTGTTTCAGCAGACGAATGGCTTCCCGGCACATGCCTACCACATGGTAATCCACCTTCCATTCGCTGCCTTTGTACCGCGAACTGGGGCTGCTGTACCAACCCCCATGGTTGGGATCCACATAGGTGTGCTTGGCGAAATCCACGACATGCTGCAGCGGTTCCAGGAACTCTCGCCTTCCTCGAAGGATGGCGAAGTGCATCAACGCTCGAATAGCTTCACACTGCTCCCACCACCCCTTGGTCGAGCAGACCCTCTGCCCGTCCGGGGAAGCGGGCGACCGGATGCCGCCATCTGCTGGATCGTAGGCCAGTTGTAGCCCGTAGTCCAGGAAGGCATCCGCCTGCGTCAGATAAGCCTCGGGAAATCCTCGCTCGACGGCCGACGAGAGCAGGTACGCCCATTCGAAAGCGTGACCCAGATCCAACCTCCCGTCTTCCTCTTCGGGCAACTCCTCCCAGGCAAGAGTATAGATTTCAGGAAGCCGACGATCGGATGGCCGGCACAGCTGTTTCACCACGAAATCGCTCACGCGAAGGGCGTCCTGATGGATGCTTTCCATACCCTCCAGGTCTCCCAGCGCCAGGAGTGCCTCGAACAGGTGCATGACGGGATTCTGCGACTTGGTTTGACTGTTCGCTTGGAAATCCCGCGTCATACTTAGTGCAAATCCGCCATAGTCATCCTGAAAGTGTGTCTGGAGGAGTTCCCAAGTCCTGGTCGCCGCTTCCCGCCATGCCGTCTCATCCGTGATGCCGGCCACGTGGGCCAGCGCGAAGATCGCGAAGGCATGCCCGTAGCAATCCTTTTGCTCTCGCAGGATACTGCCATCGGGGTTGCAGGCGCTGAACCAGCCACCGTGCCTGGGGTCCCAGAAATGCTCGACCAGGAAGTGCGTGCCAGCCTCCAGGGCCTGTCGGTAGGCCGGGTCCCGGGTCAACTCATAGCCCACACAGAAGTTGTAGATCAGCCTCGTTTGGGAGACCAGGCTGGCATATCTCTTCCCGGTGGGTTGCCACCTCTGGTCAAGGTGAGGGTGCAGATACCCTGTCTGCGTGACCGCATGCCGCAGCCAATACGGCAGAATGCCCTCCAGCAGATGGGTGCGAAACCACTGAAGATCCAACACTTCGCTCGAGCGCCTTCCCATCGATAGTCTGCCTCTCGGCGATTGCCTTATTCCTTCAACTCAGTCTCGGCGAGATGCACCCTCCTCGTTAGCATCCCCCGCGAATACCGTCGTGTATTCTCGAAATGTTCGTCCAGTTTGCAACCTGTCACAACCAGCGAACCCGTCTGACCGGTAAGGACCGGTGCCTGTTCGCTTGACCCAGTGCCGAATAAGGCCTTAATCCTCACCATACACGACAGCGAGAGGAAAACCGTGGACATTCTCGAACGATACGTAGCCATCGACAACAAGTGCGCCTGGCCGAATCTCACCCTTATGCCCGATGGCGGCATCGTCGCCGCCGTCTTCGGCGAGCCCTGTCACCTGCTGTGGGAAGGCGAGGCGGAATGCTGGCGCAGCCAGGACGGAGGCAGAAGCTGGTCATTCTTGAGCGTGCCGGTCCCCAACGCAAAGGGCACCGCTCGCGGTAATTTGGCGGCGGGTTTGACACACGACGGTGCATTGGTCGTCGTGTGCAGCGGCAGGAGTAACATCTCCCCAAAGGGAGTACGACCCTCGAAGCCAGTACCCTACCAACCCTTTCTAGCACCTATTGTCTCCAGGTCTGAAGATGGCGGCACCACCTGGACCCACGAAAGCAAGGTGTTTGCCCCTGAAACCAGCAAACTCTTTCTCTTCGGAAATATCGTGACGTTGCCGGGAAATCGCCTGGCCGTTTCATGCTATTCGTCACCCGACGATGCGGACGAGAACGGCGACAGTGCCTGGATCTACTTCAGCGACGACGACGGGCGAACCTGGGGCGATGCCCGGCTTATTGGCGAGCGCTACAACGAAACCAACCTGCTGGTCCTAAGCGACGGCAAGCTGCTGGCTGCATGCCGGACGGCGAGAACCGCCAAAACCGAAATCTTTGTCTCAGTCGATGGCGGGCAATCATGGATCTGTCGCGGTCCGGTAACGCCTGACCGACATATGCCGGCCCATCTTCTGCAGCTTCAGGACGAGTCGATCTTGCTCACCTACGGAGTGCGCTTGCGGGGCATGCTCGGTGTCTACGCCAGCATCAGTCGCGATGAGGGCATCACCTGGGATGCTCCGCGCGTACTGTTCAACACGCCTGCCCACGAGTCAAACACCAGCAGCAAGGGTACGGATGGGGGCTACCCGTCCTGCGTGCAGTTGGCGGACGGCACCATTCTCACCGCTTATTATTGTCAACGCATTCCCATGCACCAACGCTATCACATGGGTGTCGTACTCTGGCGGGACTGAAAACTTACATCGGGAAGGTTGCCTAATGACTGACGTGCATCCGAAACGCCGGTTGCCAATTCCGGGGACCTACAACACCAGGGATCTGGGCGGCTATGCGACTGAAGACGGAAGATTTACCCGCTGGGGCCGGCTGCTGCGCTCCGATTCCCTGCACCGATTGACCTCTGCGAGCTCACTGCAGCCGTTTCTGGACTATGGCCTTCGCACGGTCATCGACTTGCGCAAGAGCGAGGAGCTGCAGACGCTGAGCAATCCCTTCTTCGCCTCCGACCAGGTAACCTACTACCATCAGAACATGACCGGAGATGTGCAACTGCGAGAACTCAGGGACAGGCCGAAGTCAGCGGAGATGGCTGAGATGAAGCGTCTGGCGTACCCGATCATCCTCGACAACAGGCGGTCACAGCTGCGCGAAACGCTGTCACTGCTGGCTCTCCCTGATTCGCTGCCGGCGCTCTTTCACTGCTCGGCCGGCACCGACAGAACGGGTATGATCGCCGCGTTGTTACTCGGAATCGCGGGAGTCCCCGAAGAGACCATCGTCGAGGACTACACCCTCAGCGGTCGATTCCTGCTGGCACGCCACCTTGACGACAATCCTGACATCTCAGCCGACGACATAACCTGGCAGGAATTCGAGAAACAGATCTGCCCACCCGGGATAATGCTCAACCTGCTCCAGGATCTGCAGGAGCGACACGGTGGCATTGAAGGCTACGTACGGGCGATCGGCCTGAACGACGCCGAGCTCGAGAGCATCCGGGAGGCGATGGTCGAGTAGCCCGAGATAACCGTGATTAACTCCCATCCTCCGCGCGCCAGCGTTCCAGTGGATGATGCCGTTGGCTGAGCGGCAGGGATATACGTTGACCGCCTGCACGGTGCGACTCGTACAGGCCCAGGATCATCTCGAACGCCGTGCGGCCATTGTCACCGCTGGCCGAGGGGTCGACGCCCTCAGCGTGCGCCTGCATGAGCTCGCGGTACATGGTGGAGATACGGACGCCAGGTGACACATCCCCGATTTCCACCCTCTGCCAGTCACCGAAATCACCCGGACTGCCCGACATCGGACGCGGCAGATGCCACAAGCCTGCCTCATTGGCTGAGCGCACACCCAGCTGTCCCTCCGTCCCGAGGACATCCACCCCGTAGTTGGGGTTGTACCCCGTTTCATACCCCAGAAACTGTATTTCCCCCAACACGCCACCACCGAACCCGTAGTGGCCGACGGCGCGCTCGCCCATCACCAATCCGGAGTCCCGGTCCTTCGGTGACATCGTCGTAGCCTCCATGATGTCGTCGACTCCGGCCAGGCGTTCCCCGCAATAGAGGGTTCCCGAGCACCACTCGACGGTCCCGCCGAGACACAGCATCTGGTCCGTCACATGGGTGCCCATCTCCGTGAACTCGTTGCCGCTTTTGCGGCCGCCCTTGTTGAGGCCACGGATCAGGACAGGCTCGCCGATCGTGCCCTGCCGCACAAGCTCTTGCGCCTTGCGGATCGCCTGGCTGACGTGGTTCTGCTGATTGATCGCCAGGCAACTGCTCGATTTCGCGGCCGCTTCGACCATCTCGTCCGCCTCGACCAGATCGATGGCAATCGGCTTCTCGCACAGAACCGTGATGCCACGCGCCAGCGCCGCCACGGTCGGTGCGCAATGCCCGCGGGTCTGCGTCGCCACGACGACGAGATCCAGATCCTCAGCGTCATACATGTTCTCGAAATCGTCGTAGGTCGCGCTGACCTCGAACTGTTTCCGTGTTTCTTCGATGGCCGCCGGATAGAAGTCGCACACCGAGGCGATCTCGAATTCGGGCAAATCGTCGCGAATCGACCGCAGGTGCGATCTACCCATACCGCCGCAGCCGACCAGACCTACTCTGAACACGGTTGTCGGTTCAGGCATTCAATGCCCGCCTTATCACGTTGGTGGCTTCCATCTCCCAGGTCTCGTTGAATACGAGCGGCTTGGGGCGAGCCGGGGGATAACCCGGTGGGATGTTGTTGGGATCAACCAGTTCCAGGCGATCGCGACCGCGCGGCTGATCCAGCCATGCACGCTCTTCAGGTGCGGCCTCGACTTCGCGGCGCAGGATGAATTCGACCCAGTCCATTGCGGAGATGGCCGCATCGGCGACAAAGACCCGCTCCACTTCCTCACCGTTCCACGTAACCAGATCAGGCAGCAAGACAGGGCCCGTACAGACCTGGAACTGCGGTGTCTCGGCGTTGACGTTGATCAGGTTGACCGGATACTCGACGGTCACGGTGAATCCTCGATCTCGATAGGTCGAAAACGCGCTCATAACATCGTTGTTGAGGGCTGCGTCGACGATGGCTTGATCGGTCGTAAGATCTTCTGATTCGTCATAGGTGCGGATGTCAATCGTGTAATCCTGTAAATCTTCGGCCAGCGATGTGATCGATCGCTCTGACTCATTGCTTGGCCTTCTCGCGATTAGCACGCTGGATTTTCGACTGAATACCATCCGGTATTCGTTGCTGGGAACCTGGAACAGGTTTCGCCTGGCAATGGTATATTCGCTCCGGCACGGCGAGCCAAGAAAGAACTCGGCGGAGCTACCGGTCGCGTCTTCCACCACCTGGCAGCGCGACTGCAGATTGAAGCGGACATGGTAGACTTCCCCGGCTTCGCCCACGAAACCGCCCTTCCATTTGTAGGTTGGATCCGGTCGCCAGGGATGGTCCTTCCAGGTGAAGGCGGATCTGAAGAAGTTGATCATGGGCTTATCGTTCCCTCCACCGATAGATCTTCTGCGAGTTTTTCCAGAAGAATTTTTCTCGTGCGTCCTCGCTCTTATCGGCAAAATAGGACCGAACGATAGCCATACACTGCGCATAGGTTCCTGAGCGCTCGCAGACCGGCCAGTTGCTGGCGTACGCCATGCGCTCTTTCCCGAAGATCTCCCAGAGTGCATCCAGCGTCGGTGTGTAGAACGCGACATCCGCAGGCGCTGGCTGTACGGTGCTGTGCTCCATCATAGCCGAAACCTTCATCCAGACCTGCGAATAAGTTGCGGCTTGATGCATATGTTCGACCCATTGGCCATCGGGCGCGTTGCCGTCTACGGGGACGCCGGCGGTGTGCTCGAGCATCAGGCGCAATTCGGGTAAACGCTCGCACAGGGCAAACACGCCCTCAGCATCTTCCCCATCGAACGCTACATCCAGAACCAGGCTTGGGAATGGGCATCGTGCACTCCTTTCAGTAGGGTATCACACCCGGTATGCGAACAGCGTCGATGGGTCCACATCGGGCAGTACTTGGATGGACCACCGGACGCTGTTACGAGGTGGTCCCTGTCCTTCACACATGCACATCGCTACCATTTATCTCTGGCATCCACGGCTGCGAAAGCCTGAGATTAGGCCTTTAGATGTCGCCGTGAAAGCTTGTTGAGCAACTATCTGGAGAGGCCGAGCCATGCCCGAGCTGATATCCGTCGACCGCATCTGGGACAAGCACGGCCCTCAGATGAGACTCATTGCGGCATTACTCTGTCTCGCCCACTCCGGCTGTACCGCAAACCGCTATCAGCAGTTCGACGCTATGTTCGGCGCATGGGTGTCGACAGACATGGTCAAAGGTGTTTGGCGAACACAATCGGACGTTTCGTGGATCCTGGGTGGGCCCCCATCAGATTGCGAATCCGTCACGGCAGACCAGCCCAAATTGGGTGTGTGGTGGGATCCTGAGCAGGCAGGCACTCTTTTGCTCGTCCTGCCGGATGGTCCTGCCGAAGCAGCGGGCTTGCGCACCGGAGACAGGGTCGTCAAACTCGGTGCCAGATTTATCTCCAGCTCGGAAGACACGAAGTCTGCGGCAGCAGACTTGGAGCCAGACGTGCAGACCACGGTTGAGTTTCTACGTGCCGTGCCAACCGAAGCCGTCAAACCCCTCGAAGTTGTGCTCACGCCCAGAATGCTTGAGGTCGAGCAGTGCCATTGGCATATAGGAACCCACCAGCGATCCTTTCGCGGCACCTTCCAGTTCGTGGACGGACGGCTGGTGCAATATTGGCCCGCCTGGCCTGCGAGCGTCCAGTAAACGTCTGACGTGACGGTGACACAATGAAAACGGAAGAACATGCACGAATGCGAGCGGAGCTTCTAGGAAAGATCCAAAAATGGTGTGGGCCATTCCCTGATCGAGGCCATCTGAATATTGAAGAGGTCGCGCAAAAGGAATATCGCACTCACACCGAGATCAAACTGTTCTATGATGCGGAGCAGGGCGAGCGCGTGCCGGCATACTTGCTTGTGCCAAGGTCAAGACCAGAAGGAAAGCTGCCGGCAGTTCTTGCACTTCACCAATGTGCCTGGGAGTGTGACCTCGGAAAGGACCAGGTCGTCGGAAGGTGCCCTCATTGGCCGGACCAGGCTTACGGTTTCGAACTGGTACGCGAGGGGTTCGTGGTTCTTGCTCCGGACGCCAACAAAGTTGGAGAGCGATTCGATCCACAATTGCGTGAGCGCTGGCAGACCGCCTCAATCCTCGAAAACAGCCCGGATGCCTGCTGCACAGCCCCTGGCGGGACCTGGGGTTCAATCAGGTGGAAACCAGCTTATGATGCTATAAGGGCGATGGATGTGCTCAGCCAGTATGACGGCGTCGACCCTCAGCGCATCGGAGTCATTGGCCATTCCCTTGGCGCGGACACCGTCCTGCGGACCATGCCTCACGATGAACGGATTGCTGCGGCTGTCATCAGCGGTGGCGGCATGGTGGCGTTAAACGGAGACGATGCGCCCTATGGTGTTCGATACGCGGAACTCCTCAAGGTGCTGGCTCCGCGGCCATTCTTCGAAGTGTTTGGGATCCAGGATCACATCGGTGGCTCCGAGGAAATGGTGACGATCAAGCGAACAGCTCACTCAGAAGCCCAAGAACTCTATGATCTCTACGGCAAGGGCAACGATTTAGCCAAGTACGAATTTGATGGAGGTCACAGCTTCCCGATTGAAGCGAGAAAGTCCGCTTATGATTGGCTCATTGCGAAACTTGCAGGCTGCCCATCAGGCTAAAGGAGGGCTGTCAATGAACCAGAATGCTTTAAAGATCGGAATCGTTGGCGCTGGCAACATGGGGCGCAAACTTGGCGGAGCCGTTGCTGCCCATGGGGCGCAGGTCGTCGCCGTTCACAGCAGCCGCCTGGAAGCCGCACAGCAACTGGCGACACAAGTCGGTGCGCAGATCGCCACGGATGAACTCGACACATTGTTCGCGCACGAGATCGATGGATTGATAATCACTGCGCCTCCTCCCGTCCGTCTTGAGCCGGTACGTATGGCTTGTGAACGGGGTGTCCACCTGATGATCGAAAAGCCGCCTGCGCTGAACATGGCTGACGGACGGGCCTGTCTGGAGCAAATCGAAAAAGCCGGCGTAATCGCTGCTGTTGGTTTTCAATTGCGATATGTCCCGCTCTACGAAAGGCTGAAAGATCTGCTGGCAAACGAGACCGTCCATCTGGTCAACACCGTCTGTACAGTCGGTTACTACCTGAGCTTCGGGATGGCGCCGTGGTTTCTACAGCAGCAGATCAGCGGTGGTCCCATTGCCGAGCAGGCCATCCACCTGCTCGACTGTGTCCGTTTCGTCCTGCGCAATCCCAAACCGGTTCAAGCCCATGCGCTGGCGGTCAAGAACATGGCGCTGGATCGCACCGAATTCGACGCCGAGAACGCCATCCAGATGACCTACGCGCTCGACAACGGCGTCTTCGGCACACACACCAATCACTGCGGCACCGAAGAATTCAGCTTCGATCTCGATGTTATCGGACCTCACCTGCGGCTGCACGCGAACATGACCCAGGACCGCATTATCGGCTACCTCAATGGACAGGAGTTGGACGAGTCAGTACCCAAAGAGAACAGCCTGGGCTTGGATAAGGCCGGCGCCTGGTTGCGCGCCATCGAGACCGGCGAACGATCCTTGGTTCGCTCCCACTATGCTGATGCGATTCACACTCTTGCGTTGGTAGAGGCAGCTGTCAGCAGTCGTGGCACAGGCAGGTTCGTGGGGGTTGAGGAACTGTAGATTTCATATCCTCATAATGGTCCTGGCCTCAATCTGCTCCCAGTCTATCTCTCGTCCCAACCCGGGCGTCTGTGGCACGTACATATAACCGTCCCTGATCTCCATGGTATCTCGAATGTCGAACTCCTGCAAAGGCTCCTCGATCCATAGGTAATCCAGCTCCTCCAACCCCCGAGATACCTTGATGGCATCTTCAACTGTACCCCTCATCCTGCCATCTTCCCCAAACGCCGATCACGATCGGCTTACCCCACGTGCATCCGCCATCGGTTGATTCGCCGTAGGCAAGCGCAGTTTCGCTTATGCGGCGGCATGCCATGCCCGAAGAATTCTGACACCCGAGCCATTTTGCGAGTAGCAGTTGTTACACCGGGGAAGATGTGTCTGCGTCGCTGGCGAGCCTGCCCGCACACCCGAGACAGACCCCCTCTACCAGGTGCTGGCCGAGCACATGGAGACCTTCATCGAGCGCACCCGCACCTCGGATCGGCAGCTGCCGATCCACGTCGAGGACGAGCTGCACGCCTATCTCCGGTGCGGAATTCTCGCTCACGGGTTTCTGCGGGTGCGGTGCAAGGACTGCTGCAAGGATCGCGTCGTCGCGTTCTCGTGCCAACGACGTTCCTTCTGCCCGAGTTGTATGGGACGACGGATGGCGGACACCGCCGCCCGACTCACCGACGAGGTCCTGCCTCAGGTACCGGTGCGGCAGTGGGTGCTCAGCCTGCCGTACGAGATCCGCTATCGCCTGGCATGGGACAAAGAGCTGGTCGGGGCGGTGCTGGCCGTCTTCCTGCGTGTCGTCTACGGCTGGTATCGTCGTCAGGCACGGGAGCAGGGTTATGAAGACAGTCGCTGCGGCTCAGTCACCTTCGTGCAGCGATTCGGTTCTGCTTTAAACCTCAATCCCCACAACCATGTCCTCATGATCGACAGTGTCTACGTCGACGGCGAGGACGGTCCGGAATTCGTGCCGGCGCCACCACTGAGCGACGACGACGTGCAACAGATCGTCGAGACCACGGCCCAACGGGTGGTGCTCCTGCTGCAACGGCGCGGCCTGTTGGAAGAGAGCAATACCGATCTGCTCATGGAGCAGGAGCCGCTGCTGGCCACGATCACGGCGGCTTCGATCCAGGGCCAGGTAGCCACCGGCGAGCGCGCCGGCCAGCCCGTGCGCCGGCGTCTGCTCGATCCCCAACAGGGCATCCGCACCGGTCCGTTGTGCTTCGCCGCGCGCGGTTTCTCCCTGCATGCGGCCACCCGCGTGCAGGCCGCCGATCGCACCCGCCTGGAAAGGCTGTGCCGCTACGTCAATCGACCGCCGCTGGCAGCGGGCCGACTGCAGATCCTGGATGCCGAGAGAGTGGCCTTTGACCTGAAAACGGTCTGGTCCGACGGCACTTATCGAATTGAACTCTCGCCGCAAGAATTGATTGAGAAACTGGCCGCCCTGGTACCGCCGCGGCGCCTCAACCTGGTGCGCTATCACGGCGTCCTGGCACCCAACGCCGCCGACCGGGCACGGATCGTACCGAGCCCGAAGGAAGGGGCCCCCGAAGCGAACCCCTGTACGCATACTGCGGAGCCCACCCCCGCCCAACGCCGGCACCGCCTGGCCTGGGCTGACCTCCTCCGGAGAGTTTTTCGAATAGACGTTACCGTGTGCCCCGCTTGCGGCGGCCACATGAGGATTGTCGCCGCCCTCACCGAGCCCGGCTCGATCCAGCGCTACCTGGAGGGTGTCGGCCTGCCGTCGCGCGCGCCGCCCATCGCTCCGGCACGGCCCGATCCCAACACGAGTTCGACTTTGCCGCCTGAGCCCCACCCCAGACAGCGCTGCGTCCCCATCTCTCGCTGACAGCTGCCGCTGCGCCCGCAAGCGCTGATCCGGGCACCCTATCCGCTGCCCCATCGTTCACCGCACCACGATCAACGCAAAAGCACGGCCCTCAACGCAATCGAAAAAGCCCAAAACACCTTGACTGACTACCGATAATGCTGTTTATCCTCACTATGCGCCCGCCAAATCCAACGGCAGCGCTCCCCTCAGCAAAGGGTTGTTGGCCAAGAAGAGAGACTCCAACGTAGCGGCACAGTCTTTCCAGGCGAGTGCGGTCGGTGGCCGGCACGCGGGTGGCCGCATGCAAAGAGAATCCACGCGAAGCGAAGCACAGCGGGCCGGTGCGGATGCCCTCTTGAGGATCGAGCAAGCGTCGGCGCACAGGTTGACCGGCGCGCTCGCCGGTAGCCACCTGGCCCTGGATCGAAGCCGCCGTGATCATCGCCAGCAGGGGCTCCTGCTCCCACAGCGGATCGACATGGCCCTCTTCCAGCAGGCCACGGCGTTGCAGCAGGCGCACAACGCGTCGCGCCGTGGTCTCGACGATCTGTTGCACATCATCATCGCTAAGGGTCGGTGCGGCCACGAACTCCGGACCCGCCTCGCCATTGCCGTAGACGCCGTCGATCATGAGGACATGGACGTGAGGATTGAGATTCAAAGATGACCCGAATCACTGCACGAACGTCACCGAGCCGCAGCGACTGTGTTCGTATCCCTGCTTTCGTGCCTGACGTCGATACCAGCCGTAGACGACGCGCAGAAAAACGCCCAGCAGGGCGCCGACCAACTCGCCGTCCCAGGCCAGGCGATAGCGGATCTCATACGGCAGACTCAGCACCCATTGCCGCACCGGTACATTGTTGCTGCGCTGACCGACCCCGCCTCGATTCGGTCATACCTCGAGGGGGTCGGCCTGCCAGCAAGGCCTCCGCCAATTGCTCCGGCAAGGCACGATCAGCAGTCTGAGTTCGAATACGCGGCCTGATCACAGCGCGCTTGGTTTGTTGCGCCCCAACTGATCATCCGGGTGGCAAAAACGGTAAGAAACCTATCTCAGCCGTGGATTCCTCCTCTTCGGCACGCCCGTCTAAAGCCTCAACCCCGCATTCCGCCGTTCAGAAAGATCCCAAGATCCACTCGACACCAGGCCTCGTGCAGATCTAAACTCACCATAACGCCACTAATTCGTCCTATACTCTCGGCGAGAAGAGCCGCGACCTCCCGTTCCAAGTCGCCAGGACTTTGGGGCTGCGCGGGAGCGAGGGCGCCGGAAAGGCCAGCCAACGTCAGCAATGCACGCGAGAGCAGGTTCATGGTCCCCGATTGGGAAAGGTGCACACCGGTTTCCACCCCCTACTTCGTAGCGTGCGTCAATTTATTACCTGACGGACGGCAACGGTCATCACCTGACGCCCCATTTGTTTCTTTCAAAAGTTCCCCACTGCTGGATGGGGTAGGGGGTAGGGCACCTTGACCGGGTGACTTTGGTCTATTAATACCTCTGCGCATCCGGCGCCACGACTGTCGTCATTGTCCACAGGTATAGCATGGTTATGCCAATCTAGCATAGTCCGCTGTCGGTCTTGATGCGTTAACGACGCTTATTTTGTCGCGGGGATTGCTCGTCATGACCTACCGGGAACTTCGCATCGAATTTGAAAAATATCGGAGGGTGAATTTGCCGAGTTTGTCAAGGCATTTGGCGGCGCCTACAAGTCCCCGTCAAATGAGTTTGCTCATAAGCCCAAGCTGGCAGCCCTGGGCTCGCCGGGCCAAAGAATAAATAACTTGACAAGCAACTGCAGGGGGTCGTATCACCTCAAAGGAAAGCGTCCCATTCCGTATTCCACTTGAACCCCGAGCCAAGGCAGAACAAAGAAAGAAAATCAGAAGAATGAGTGAAATTAAGCCAATAAGCAATAAAGAATTAGTATCTAAGCTTCGGCACCCTGGCATAATTTGGTTGTACAGGGTCTTGGGCCTCATACTGCTGGGAGCGGTAGCATGCGCAACATCGGACATGTCCGCCTCAGGTGCCGCGCGTGGGCGACCCATGGGCAGCAATTGGGAGATCGGTGACCCCATCCTTGGCTATTACCAAGGCCCTGGGGCGGGAGGGCAATTCGGATTAATGACGCCCGGGGTCGCTGCAAGACTAAATGATGAGGGCTTCAACCTGGTCTGGTGCCAGGGTGAGGATGATCTCGACGCTGCTCACGCTCAGGGGCACCGTGCGCTTTTCTTTCCCCAAGAACTCGGCGACCAAGGGGCGATCCCCGGCTATTTGGATGACCCGGCACGGAGGGCGGGACTCGATGCGATGATCGAGCGGGTGAAGAACCATCCGGCGATGTACGCCTATTACCTAGCCGACGAAATCTGGGGCGGCGAGAACCCGGCTCTGGGTAGGTTGGTGGCCCACATCCGTGAGCGTGATCCCAACCACATGGTCCTCATAAATCTGTTCCCTACGTATGCCAGTGCTATGGCGCTTGGCGTCTCCGGGCCGGGTCATCCAAACGATACGGAGACCGCCTACCGGGAGTATCTCCGCCAGTTCGTCGACGTCGTCAAGCCGGACCTGATCAGTTACGATCATTACAACCTCTACACGGAGGGGGCTATCGATGAAGTAGGCGCAAACCTGCATGCGGGCAATACGTACTTTATGAATTTGGCGCTCGCGCGCGAGGCAGCATTATACGGCGGGATCCCCTTCGTCAACGTGGTACAGGCTTGCTCTGTGGCTCCAACCCACCGCATACCCAACGGTGCCGAGGGCAGATTCCTGGCCTACACCACATTAGCCTACGGCGGCCAAGGCCTCTTTCAGTTCGTTTACATACCTGTTTCCGATCCGCTGTTCGAGGGCGGTGTCGTCAATGTCAATGGCACCCTGACCCCGCTGGGCCAGGCCCTACAAGAAATCCACCCCGAGTTTGTTGCCGTTGGTCTGGAGGTGCAACCGCTGACGTCCCTGGCTGCGTATCATCTGGGCGCCGTCCCCTCTGGCGCGGTCGGGCTACCGGCCGACGCTGAATTTACTGTGGATCCCCCGGTGTCCGCAAAACGGGAGAGGGGCATCCTTTTGGGATATTTCGGTGCCAACGACAACCCGACCCATGTACTGGCGGTAAACCTGGACTACACGCGGGCGATAACCACAACGGTAATCGGCCCGGAGCTGCTGGAGGTATTCAACGCGACGTCGCGAACTTGGAGTGCAGCGTCGGGTGGGTCGCGGGCGCAGGTAAGCCTGTTGCGCGGCGGGGGAAAACTTATGCGCCTGGCGGGGTTGCAGGAATAGTCCGGAGTTCAGTTGCTCGGTTCGCATCGCTCGGATTGGACCGATTGGACTGAGCACTTGACTCCTGACACCGAACACTTACGATGAAGCCTTATTTGGCCAGGCTTTTCGCCATTTCCCTATCTTCCCTCCTGTCCACGCTTGTTCGTCAATATCCGCGCTTGTAACAGTCTGAAAGTCCACCAAAATTCCACACTGTAGGGGGGGTAGGGCTCCTTGACCAGGTGACTTTGGACTATCAATATCTCCGCGAATCCGTCTGCCATGATTGTCGCAATTGTTTCGGACAATGCTGGCGGTTAGTGCGGGGGAAAGAGCCGCATCTTGCCACAAAAAAGCCTCCCATAGCACTGACTGACTATGAGGAGCTGAATTCGTTGCCGCAGGTTACCGGTCCTAAGCGCGGGCGATAGCGATCGCGATCTTGTGAGACTCGGCGCCTGTTAACTAAGGCCCAAAAAACGGTACCCACACATAACTTTCCGGACCGTCGTATCCGACGTACGATCCTCTAAACCCCCCTTCGTATAGTCGATCCTGATCAGCTATCTCGAGGTGGCCATCGGCGTAAATATTGCCCGCCTTGCAGGTCGTAAATGACCACTCCCTGTCCTGGTGTCAACTGCTAGCGCGCGTGTTCCAGATCGATATCAGCGAATGCCCCGACTGCGGCGGGCACATGAAAATCGTAGCCGCCCTGACCGAGCCCGCCTCGATCCGGTCCTACCTGGAAGGCGTCGGCCTGCCGGCGCGGCCGCCACCCATCGCGCCACCACGACGTGACCCGCAACCCGAGTTCGATTTGGCAGCCTGATCGAACACGACTGGCCTGATCCGAACGGACCGGTGCGCCCACCAGTGCACTGTTGAGGCCCGAAAAGGGCACACCAGCATCCGTGATCCGTTCGACAGGCGCCAATCCACTCCCATCGCTCGCTGCACCAATCCGCTCCGCTGCGCCTGGCTCACAATCCCTCTCGACACTCCACCTCTGCTGTCATAGACAAATGATATTGCCCCTTATCGGTCCTATACGTGTCCTATACGTACACGACGAGAGAGCAGAGCTCCGAGTACTACGACTGGGTGATCGGGTTCTTGGAAGGCGACACGAAAGCCTGGGGCCGGTTCTACAGCGACAACCTCACCCACACAGCGGGTCCCCGCCGACGGGCCATGCTAGAGCGCGCCATGGCCCACGGTTTCGGGGACACCGGTCCCATCACCCACCTGCAGGATCGCTGATGGTCTGAAAGGGCTGTCAGGCTTCTCCGGCTGCCGCTGCCTGACGCTCCAGCTCGCCTCGCCATCCCACGACGTTGCCGGCTTTGATCTGGCGGATGTCGAAGGCCGCATACCGGTCTTCGAGGGTGTCTCCCAGCTTCTGCCCCGCCGCCCAGCGGTCCCAGGCCGTTTTCATCCACTCGTAGGGCAGGGCGTCCCGCACGGCCGGGCCGAGCTGCCACGCCATGCGCGCATCCGCCACCGCCGGCTCTTCGGGCGGCCCCTGCCACTTGCCCCAACCGATGCTCAGGGTGTTGCGCTCGCGCTCGGGGACCGTGTGCCCCGTGTGGATGTTCGAGCCTATGCGGATGAGGGCTTCCCCAGGTTTGAGGCCGATGGCCACCTGGTTTGGCAGCGGGTCCTTCTTGTTCCAGCTCGGCGTGTGCGGCACGCCCTGGTCCTTCATGGCCTGGGGCAGGAGCACGTCGTGCTCGAACGGCGTGCGCCAGCGGTTGTGGCTGCCCGGGATGACCTCGTGGCACTCGTCGTCGACGAGGGCGAGGAACAGGCTCACTCCGCTGCGCTCGTAGACGGTCCTGGAGTTTTCAGCGCGGATTTCCTCCCAGCGTTTTCTCTCTGCTTCTTCGGAGTAAGCCTCGGGACCTTCTTTCTCGGTGCTCTGAGAGAAGTAGGGTTTTCCCGTACCCCACCAGGTCGTGTCCCGGTGCCAGCTGGGTCCCATCTCGCTCTTGCGCGGGTTGCACCACAGCAGCATGCCGCCCATGGCCGTGTCCTCGGGCTGCAGCCCGCACCAGGAATCGACGAAGCCGAGGAACTCGTCCGAGCCGTGGAACTCGGAAAAAACCGGCTCGCCAAAGGCGGGATGAACGAGGCCCCGGATGGCCGACGGCTCGTCATCCCTGGCGCGGTGCACGTATCCCTTGGAGGAATCGAGCTTGCTGTAGCCGTGCTGGGGCGCGCAGGCTTCGGTGACGCGGCGGCCGGCCTCGCGGAGTCTCTCGATCCACGGACTGCCAACGAAATCAGTGAGAATGAGAAAGCCGTGCTCCTCGAGAAAAGCCAGCCTCTCGGGCGTGGCTCCAGGCGCGTCGAGCTCGGGCAGCGCATCGGCAAAAGCGGGTGCGCGGTACGGTTTCTCTGCAGGTTCGTCTGCGGTGGTGTCGGTCATGGAAACAGCCTCTGTTTGGTCAATGATAGTACGGTTCACGCAGCAGGCGCGCTCTCGCCTCGTCATCCGCCACCCGTGCCCGCAGCTCCTGGGAGGGCTCGCAGCCCGGCCAGCTCTCCATGTAGGAAGGGCGTGGTGGCGGCAAGAGGGCGGCCAGTTTTTCGAGCAGTTCGAAGGGCGAGAGCAGGAGGTGGGTGGTGCCATCTGACCAGGGTGTTTTCAGTGCGAAGGAGACCTGGTCGGCGTCGATGATGCGTAACGGCATGGTGCATCGCCCGCATGGTGTCGTCGATGGGGATGGCGCCGTTTGGCTTGTGCAGCTGATACAGGTCATGTGCGATCTACTCCCATATGGATAGATGTTATAACGGCTATTATCGTGAGTCCAGGATCGGAGGTTGAGGGGTACGTGGTAGCCATGGTGACGATCCTCCTCTTCTGAGTGCGACTGCGGTGGGCAAATGAGGATCGTTGCCGCCCTGACGGATCCCGCTTCGATTCGGTCTTACCTCGAGGATGTCGGTCTGCCGGCTCGCCCTCCACCCATCGCACCGGCAAGGCTTTCCCAGCAGTCTGAGTTCGATTACGCCGTCTGATCCGATGGGATCGATGCGCCTGAATCGACCTTGCGGGTCTGTAACAGCCATCGAAACCAAGTCGGGGCCTGAATCCACGCCAAAACAAGCCCCCATAAGCCAATGTAACCATCCCCCATCCATCAAAAAGTTCAGATTTTCATTCGACACAGCCCCCGAATAGATATTGACCACCGATAATGGGCCCTTATCGTTCTTATCCTTCTTCGCGGAGCTATGGGCGACGCACGATTTTATTGCCGATCTGCCGAAAGTCTGGATCTTCCGGCCTGACTTCAACGATCAAGGGCGGCAGCAGGACTGGGGCGGCGTCTTTGTCGATAAGACGCAGTGGCAGCCGATCAAGATCGGCGAGTGGTGAGAGCCGCAGGGTCATCAGTACGACGGCATTGCCTGGTATCGCGTCGAGTTCGAAATGCCGGCGGCAACAAAGGGGCGGGACCTTTCGCTTTCGTTCGGCGCCGTCGATGAATCTGCCTGGGTCTACCTGAACGGCCGGCAGATCGGCGAGCATGTCATCGGTGACATTGGCTGGGATAAGCGCTTCGAGATCCCGCTCGGGGATGCAGTGAAGATCGGCGAGAGCAATATCCTCACAGTGCGCGTACGCGACCGCACCAATTACGGCGGCATCTGGAAATCGGTAAAACTGGTAGCGGCGAAAGGAGATTGAAAACCATGAAGACGCGGGATCATAGCGTGTCGGGTTGCAGGTTTCGGGAAAGATCGAGCCGATCCGGCGGACCTGTCCGCCCCGTCCGACGAGACCGGAAATTCGGGAACCGGTGCTGCTATATGGTATTTACCGGTTTGGCCATTGCCATCGCAGTCGCCTCGATGGCGCGATCGGACGATCTGGTCCGCATCGGCCCGGATAAGAAAGTGATCGAGTGGGGCTGGGACGAACCGGATCCGGCGTTCATGCGGGCCCATGCGGCAACCATGGATCAGTTCGGGTTCGACGGCGTCATTTTTCACACCGACGCCGCCACTGTTGATGGCAGGGTCCTCCGCTTCGACTGGAATGTCTGGGGACCGGACCGGTTCGAGTACGATGCCTTCACACAGCACGTCGAGGACCTCAAGGCCGCCCACGCAACCTTCAAGAACATGACCGACAACTTCATGCGCTTCAACGTCTGCCCCGGCACGGTCGACTGGTTCGACGACGAAGCGTTCGCTGTCGTGGTTCAGAACGCGACGGTGGCCGGGCGCGTTTCCAAGGACGGCGGCTGCAAAGGTATCATGTTCGACGTCGAGCAATACAAGGGCAACATCTTTCGGTATGGCGAACAAACCCACGCCGACACGAAAAGCCTCGACGAATACCAGGAGAAGGTCCGCCAGCGCGGGCAGGAGTTGATGCGCGCCTTTCAGAAGTTCCATCCCGACATCACGCTGATGATGACCTACGGTTACGGTTTGAGCGGTCTGCGCGGTGCCGGGGCTTATGACCTGAGCCAGTTCTCCTACGGCTTATTGAAGGACCTGCTTGACGGCATGTACGACGCCGCCAGCGGCGGCACCGTCATCGTCGACGGTTTCGAAGAAGCCTACGGCTTCCGGACGCACGCCGAGTACGCCAATGCACGGCGGCGGGTGGAGAGTTACACACCGGCGGTCGGCAATCCGCGGCAGTACAGCAAGCACGGACGCCTTGCCTTCGGCCTCTGGATGGATAATACATCCGGCGTACAACCATGGAACGCCGATGATATCGAGCAGAACTATTTCCTCCCGGAGGAGTTCGAGTATTCGGTTTTCTGCGGGCTCCATATCGCCGACCGGTATGTCTGGGTCTACAGCGAGCAACCGAAATGGTGGACCAGCGAGAAAATGTCATGGTGGCAGAACGAAAGACTGCCGAGTGCGTACAATGACGCCCTGCGACGAGTCCGGAACCCGCGGCGCATCGACGATGCCGCCTACCTCGGCCGCAAAGTCAAGGACGCGGCGGGTAGCGGCGCCGCTGCTGCATCTGCACAATCCGGTTACAGCGACGAAGAGACGTTTGGCGATCTCATGGACAAGTTCGAACTCGTCGACTTACCCAAGGCATGGAAATTCCGCACCGGCGTCGACGGCGAAGGCATCAAGGGCGGTTGGTTTAATGCCGACCCGCACCCGGACGGCTGGCGCGACATCGTCATCGGCAGATTCTGGGATGAACAGGGCGTGCGGTATCATGGCAAAGACGCCTGGTATCGGCTCACCTGGGACGTGCCCGCTGTCCAGGTTCCCGAAGGCGCCAAGCTCTATCTCTACTTCGGTGCCGTCGACGAGACGGCCACCGTGTGGATCAATGGCGTGGCGGCGGGCGGTCACCACGAACACCCGGATCTCGCCTGGGACAAACGCTTCCCGATCGATGTCACCGGCAAGCTTGAGCCGGGCGCGGTCAATACGATTGCCGTTCGTGTCGGCAACGGACTCTTCGCCGGCGGCATCTGGAAGTCGGTCAAGCTGGCGGTATCAAAGTAGTGGCAAGGGACGGTGGGGGTGGGATTACGGCTTTTGTATATAGCTGACTGACCATTGCGTCCCACGACCAAGGTCGTGGGGGCGCCAGGTTGATGGCTACGACACGAAACCGAACAGAAAACCAAGCTATTCATACTTGCCTCGATTTTTGTGTCGTGCACCCAGGGATAGTGAGCAGCTTTCTATACGCGGGGAGAAACCAACCAACGTAATCGGGAGAATTAATAAAATGCGACAATCACCATCACCATCCAGACCCGCCATCATTTCATACGCGGCCGCTGCCCTGGTAATGCTCGTCGTCTCCGGCTGCCGGACGATGACCACCGGGCCGGTCACCGGAATGCCCGCGCCGGGGCGCCCGGCGGGCAGCGAGTGGGTGGTCGGCACCCCCATCACTGCGTACTACCACGGCCCCGGCGGCGGTTACGACCGCTGGGGACCGTTGACGCACGGGATGGCAAAGAAGCTTGCCGACGGCGGCTTCACCCTGGTGTGGGGCAGCAGTATGGAAGACCTCGACGTTGCCCACGCCCACGGGCTGCGCGTCACCATGCTGGCCGGCCAGCAGGTCAAGCCCTGGTTACCGCTCTCCAAAGCCGGCGCCTTGGACGATCCGGCACGCAGACCGCTGCTCGACGCCCTCATCGAAAAGGCCAGGGATCATCCCGCCATGTACGCCTGGTACGTATTCGATGAGCCCACCGCCTCCGAGTTCCCTAAAATCGCCGAGATGGTGGCATACCTGCGCAAGCACGATCCGAAGCACCTGGCCATGGTCAACCTGTTCCCGACCTATGCCAGCGCCGGCGCGCTCGGCACCTCCGGCGACAGGGTAACCGCCTACCGCGAGCATTTACGACAGTTCATCGATGTGGTCAAACCGGACCTGCTCAGCTGGGACCACTATCCGTTCATGAAGACCCACGACAAAGATGACTACTTTCTGAATCTGGAACTCATCCGTGAGGCCGCCGTAAAACACGGCATACCGTTTCTGAACGTCGTGCAGGCGGTTTCCGTGTCAGAGCATTCCCGCGTCCCGACCCCCGACGAAGGACGTTACCTGGCATACACCACGCTGGCTTACGGCGGCCAGGGCCTGTCGCAATTTGTTTATTGGGCGTACTCCGAATTCAAGGGCGGCATCTCCGAATTCGACGACGACACCTTCAGCCCCGCACGCGCTGTCAAAGACGCCGCCGCACCGCTCACGCCGCTGGGCAAAGAATTGCGGATGATCCATCCCGAATTCATCGCTATCGCCCGGGTACTGCAGCCACTGAAGTCTCTGGGGGTGTATCATCTCGGCAAGCTTCCACCGGGCACAATGCCGTTGCCTGCCGATGCGGCCTTTAACGTGGACGACACCGACGATATCCTGGTCGGCTACTTCGGTGCGTACCATGTCCCGACGCATGCGCTGGTCGTCAACCTGGATTACAAAGCGGCCCGCGACACGACGGTAAACGGTCCGGGACCGATGGAGGTGTTTGACGCCGGAACCGGGGTATGGCACCGGGCCTCGAACGGAGCAAGGGCGGCGGTCAGTCTGCTTCCCGGCGGCGGCAAATTGCTGCGCCTGCGAGGGAGCCGTTGATCCCGGAAAAGCGGTAATCGGTGATCGGTGATCGGGCGCAGATCACCCCTTCCCTCCCTCTTCGTCCTGGATCTCATGTCTTCCCGGCTCCAACGTGCGAACGTCGCCGGTGTACGGTAACGTGGCGGTCGCGGTGCTGCCGGGCGGCACTTCCACGGTCCATTCAAAGCACCCGTCGGTGCACTCGGAGGCCCAATCCACTCGCCCATCGCTCGCCGCACCAATCCGCTGCTCTACGCCTGGCTCACAATCCCTCTCGACACTCCACCTCTGCCGTCATAGACTAATGATATTGCCCCTTATCGGTCCTATACGTCGTCCTAAATTCTCGCACCATGAGTCGATTTCGCGCCGAAGCCTTCAAGGTCGTGGAGCAGTCGCGGCCACAGCACTCCTACCGCGCCGCCGTCGTCGGCTGCGGCCGCATGGGCAGCATCATCGACGACGAGCACGTCGGCATGGCTCACTACCCGTGGCCCTGGGCTCACGCACCGGCCATCATCGAGGCTCGTGGTGCCGAGCTCGTCGCTGGCGCCGACATCGATCAGGCCAAGCTCGACGACTTCCGCCGCCGCTGGCACGTCGAGGCGCTCTATCTGGATTTCCGGGATTTGGTTCAAATAGAGAAGCCAGATCTCGTCGCCGTCACTACGCGACCGGACGAACGGGCCGAAGTCGTCATCGGCCTCGCACAGGCCGGCGTCCGCGCCATCTTCGCCACCAAGCCGATGTGCCGGACCCTCGCCGAGGCTGACGCCATGATAGAAGCCTGCCGCGAGACGAACACCATCCTGGCCATGGCCTGCCACCTCAACTGGTACAGCTGGTACACGAATGCCAGGCAGGCCATCGCCGACGGCGCCATCGGCGAGCTGCGCTCCATCGTCTGTCACTGCTCCGCCAGCCTGTCCAACATCGGCAGTCACAGCCTCGCTCTCATGCGTCTCTTCGCCGGCGCGCCGGCGCGCTGGGTTTTCGGACACATGGACAGCGACGAGGCCGCGGCCGCTGACTCCGACCTGTGTGGTTCGGGGCACGTCGTCTACGACAATGGCGTGCAGGCCTGGCTCAACTCGCGGTCCGAGATCGACGGCGGCCGCCAGTGGATGCTGGAGTTCATCGGGGAGCACGGCCGCATCGTCTCCCGCAACGCCCACGCGCAGTTCGAGCTGTGGAAGACGGATCCCGACAGTGGCGTAGCCGTTCAACACCAGTTTCCCAATCCCTGGCATCCTCGCAGCTCGATGGTCGACGCCATCGAAGGGGTCTGCCGCTCCATCGAGGCTGGCGAGGAGCTCATCTGCCCCGGCGAGTTCGGCCGCGAGGCGCTGGAAATCGCTATCGCCATGCGCGAATCCCACCGCCGGGGACATGTCCGCATCGACCTGCCCCTAGCCGATCGCGAGCTGAGTTTGGGATGAGCCTACCGTGACCGAGTTGAAGCCGCGGTCTCTCATGCTCGAATCGTCCCACGGGCCCTGTCCGCATCGTCTGTCCTGGTGTCAGTTGCTGGCGCGCAAAATCGAAATGCGCCGCTCACAAAAGCGCCAGGTCCACGCGACATCAAGACCCTGAGGCATCCAAACTAGCCATAATTACTGCCTATCGTGCCTAACCATGCTGGGGATTGGCGCGTGCGGGGGCGATCGGCGGTGCCCGTGACGGCAGGCCGACGCCTTCGAGGGGTTTGACTACCGATAACGGGCCCTTATTTATCCTCGTATAATAAGTGCAGACCACTTCGGGTAGGTCTGACCTGCGGGGCACCGACCAGCTGCGTGCACTCAGTGCTTGCTTTTCTGATGCAGTGAGGCAATCCTAGATCAGTGAAGCTGCTGGGGTTGGCTATTCGTGCCTCGAGGCTCGGTCCTCTCGGATAGAACGCCATACGCGCCAGCACATGCACTTACCGCTTGATGGGACCCATGTTCCCTGATCTGGCTACGAGGATGTGCCAGCTGGTGTTACCCGATCGTGGGCAGCTTCGGTCTCTTGACCAAGGAGCTCGTCCAATGTGGACTCTCGGTATCGATGTGGCGAAACGCAGTCACCGCGCCACACTGTTGGATCAGGACGGCCAGGCCGTCTTCCGAAATCTTGCCGTGCAGCACTCCCGCGAAGGGGTTGAGCAGTTGTGTCGACGTCTCGCCGAGACCGAACAACTCGCCGCCGACATCCGCGTCGGCATGGAGGCCACTGGGCACTACTGGATGGTCCTGTACGAAGTGTTGATCCTGGCTGGCTACTCGGTCGAGGTCCTCAACCCCCTGGTCGTTGCAGCGCGGCGTAATATCACCATCCGTGGCACCAAGACCGACAGTGCCGATGCACTGTTGATCGCCCACCTGCTGCGAGAAACGCACCTGAAGGTCTGCGCTATTCCCGATCGCCAGGTACGTCAGCTACGGGACCTCACCCGGTTGCGCTTCCAGTGCGCCCACACGGTCAAGGCCGAGAAGACCCATCTGGTCAGTCTCCTCGACCTGGCCTTCCCCGAATACCGACAGCACTTCGCCGATCTGTTCGGCGCTGCCAGTCGCGCCGTCCTGGCTCAATTTCCCACTGCGGATGAGCTGGCCCGCGTCGACATTCGGCGCCTGACGCGGCTGTTGAAGGATGCCAGCCGTGGGGCCTTCGGACGGGATCAGGCCCAGGCCCTGAAGGCGGCTGCCAAGGACTCCTTCGCGCTCACGCATCGCCAGCAGCATCTGGCCCTGGAGATCCGCTTTGTCATGGAGCGCGTCAACCTGCTCATCGATCAGATCGCGCAACTCGACGAACAATTGCGGGATCTCGTGAGCGAGCAACAGACCCTCCTGCAATCCATTCCCGGTCTTGGACCCGTCTGGGCGCCAACGATCCTCGCCGAGATCTTGCCGGTGTTTCATCCCGAGGATCAGCACGGTGCTCGCAAGTTCGTCGCCACCGCTGGCCTCGACGTCAAGCAGTTCGACAGCGGCGACCAAGTCGGCCGTGGCAGGATGTCCAAACGTGGCAGCCGCTATCTGCGCACCGCCGTCATGCAGGCTTGTGAGATCGCCGTCTTCAAGAGCCATGACCCGCTCTTCACTCAGGTCTATCAACGGCAGATCGATCGCGGCAAGCACCACCTCGTCGCACTCACCCATGTCGCCAACAAGATGCTCCACGTCGTCTTCAGCGTCCTTAAAAACAACAGACCTTACACACCTATCCTCAACTGAACGGAGACTCGATATTTGCCCACGATTGGCGTTGACATGTTACCGCTTGTCTAACCATCGTGTTATATGGGAAATCCCCGCTAGACAGATACTTAAGGAGATACTGGCTATGGCAAAATCACCTCAACACACCAACACTGGCTCATCCCTAAGTGGTCTCGGAGCTATGGCGCAAGCTGTTTGATGCTCGTGGGGATCGTCTTCCTGAACGCATTGCCGACGCAGGCGGGTCCGCCCCCGCCGGTAAAGCGTGTGGAGATTCGCACAGAAGGCCTCTATGTAAACGGGAAACCGTTTTTCCCGGTGGGCATAGGCTGGGTCGGGCACGGGCATTATTCTCTGCCGGATGCTGGCGAGAAGGGCTTCAATCTCGCCATTACCCACGGGCAACACCCGCCCCGCCTAAACCTGGAGTCATGGCGTTCCGACATTGATGAGGCTTATGCCAACGGCATGTACGCGATGGCTTCAGTGGGCAATGGTGTGTGGGAAGACCTGGAAGTGCTTGAGCAGATAGTTATGGCCTGTCGCGATGCCCCCGGACTGCTGGTGTGGGAGTTGGAGGATGAGCCCAATATCCGCGTCTCTGGCCCCGAGGGTGTGCCTAACGTCGACCTGCCCTACAGGGTGCCACCCGAAAGGTTCAAGCCGGCATATGACCTGATCAAGCGGCTTGATCCGCTGCACCCGGTATACATCAACCTGGGCTACGGATATCTCAAGGACTATCAGGACTATCGCGATGTCGCCGACATCCACTCGGGTGACGTTTACCCGGTCCCTGTATTTACCTTGAACCATGTTGCCCAATACTCCGACAGTGTGATGAAGGGCGCGGCGGGCAAGCTGGGTTGGATGTGGATTCAGATGGCGCCCGTGCAGGGCCTCGATTTTTTACATAAAAGTAACATCCCCGATCGTGCCCCGACGATAGTCGAGGTTCGTTGCATGACCTATATGGCTGTGACGCGCGGCATCAGCGGCGTTACTTACTTTGCCTTCCACTATCGTGAGGAGGGGCGCGACTGGTGGATCAACCAGTCAGATCCGGCGTACTGGTCGCAGTGGGCGGACCTGACGGCGGAATTGCGCCTTCTTGCGCCTTACCTCTTGGCACCGGAGGCGCCCGGGCTCGTGTGGGAAATCATCGAAGGGTCCAAGGACAGTCGAAGGCCCACCTGGGACGGATCAGGAGAACTTGGATATACAGCACTGCACCTGTCACTGCGGCAAACTGACAGCGGCTACTTCCTGATCGCGGTCAACGGCCTCGATTCGCCGATCAAAGCTCGGTTCAAGGTTCCTGTTCCTGATGGCGGATTGGCACCAGATGGTGCTTCGGTGCGTTCTGAGCATCGACTGGTGGCCGTCGAGAACGGGGTGTTTGAGGACTCCTTCGAGCCTTATGCCGTACATCTATATGAGATACCGTTCAAAGTGAAGTTTACAGGTCACCCCGCCACAGAGTCGATCAGTTACCCGCGGTGGCAACGGCGGCCCCGGCCGTGACCGCGCCGATTAGCGATGGCGGGACTTCGGAGGTCAGAAGCGGTGACTGAAGCAGACGGACGGGGGCTGCGCAGAAATTAGTGGAATTTTATCAGTTCGCATGGGACGGTCGAATGGTGTAGTTCCACTCGGACGGTGCGTCGGGAATCTGCCATATGAGCGACCGGACAACCGGACCGCCGTGCCTTTTCAAGAATCGCCGCTCGGCGCGCCCCCTTCAGCCGGCCTCCACGAACTGGAAGGCGTAGAGCTTCAACGAACGCATCGTGACGCGCAACCTGACAGGCCGGCCCCTCAGCGAGCCGACGTCCGGGCCTCCCCGCCACCAGACCTCCTGGGCGACACCGTTCCGGTCGACGGACACGGCGTCCTCGAAGGTGTACCCGGGTAACGGCTTCCCGGTTTCGTCCTGGAGTTCGACCCACGCTTCGCCCAACGCGCCGCAGTCGATGTTCAGCTGCAGACGGCTCCCAGCGAACTCGATCGGCGGCGTCACAAACCAACCGTCCTCCGGCCCTGCATCTACCGAGACGAAACCGTCCAGACGCTGTTTGGCCTGCCAGATGCGCACGTCCGTGTCAGGGGTTCCGTGGGTGGTCGCTGCCTCGGTGTAGTACTGGTAGACGAAGTTGCCTCGCCGGATCAGGCCCACCCCCATGTAGACTGATCCTCCGAGGTGCGGCTCGTCTATCAGACCAAGACCAACGTAGGGCGTGCGGAACCGTTCGAATGTGACGCCGTCGCGGCTCACGGCGAGCTGCACCTCCACTGGGCCGTCTTTCGGGTTCTGCCCTCGATGGTCCCGCCCATGGCTGTCCTGCTCGCCGTATTGGCGGAACATGGATGGGAAGGCAAAGATGGCGTCGTCCGCCCATACGTACGGGTTGACGCAGGGCGTGTAGACGTCCGTGGCCGGCGGATCACGCTCGTCACCCGCCATGACCACCGGCGCGCACTGCGGCGGCAGCCGGTCGTAAAGCCCGACCGGGCTCCTGGGAAGCGTCGTGTCCTCATGGAAGTCGAACGGCAACTGCGTGAGCTCGGGCGAAGTCAGGCGGGCGACCGTCCGCCTTCTCCCCCAGCCCGGGCCCCACGTACCCGCGGCCGCCGCGCCGCGCAGATATGCAACGTAGGCGCCGGCGCCGGCATCGTAGAGGACCTGGTTCTGCGTGTCGCAGCGGAAGGGAACCACGACGCCGCTGCGCAGTCGGCGCCACGATATGCCATCCTCCGAATGGAGCAGGTACACCGCGCCGTGGACGTGGACTTTCCGGCCGTCGTCGAAATAGCCGTAGTACGTTTCCCGGGCTTCGTCCCAGATGGGCGGCTCGGTGCGCTCGCCCAGCGATCCCGCGAACCAGAATCGGCAGCCGCATGTCTCCCGGGGATCGAGGAACGGCGTGCCGACCGCACCGGGCATGACCACGTTGTTCTGAGCCAATCCCGCCACCTCGAACCGGTCCACCTGCGCCAGTTCCCAGTCGATGCCGTCGCCCGAGTACGCCAGGCAGCACATGCAATTTAGCTGATCAGACTCACGCGCCTCGTTCGGCATCGTGAGGTAGTACAGCCACAAACGTCCGTCGACGTCGAGTACCGTCAAACCGCCGCACGGGTGCAGACCGCGGAGGGACGGCAGATTGACTGGTGTACGCTGAAGGGGGGGATTGACCGTGAACTGCAGGCCCGCGGACGACTCGACGAAGCGACGGTCAAACAGAAGCTGTTTGCGTGTCCCGACAGACCATACCTGAGTTGCGTCTGTCATCCTCTTCTCCTTCTCCCGGGATTTCCCATCTGGCCGCCGTTACCGAGCGAGACGGCGCGCCGTTCGATGTGCATTGTAGGCGGTCGGCAGGCCGTGTCAATGGCTATCTTCGGCATAGCGAGTAATACGCAGTGGTGATCGAACCGCGGTCGGGGCAGACCGTCACGTCGAGATGAAATACCCGGCCCAGCAAGACGCACCAACTCAAGCGGTAGGTGCGCCGCTCAACGCTCGCCTAGGCACGACCTTGAGTGTCGCATCTAGCACAGATGCCCTATAGTAGGAGGAATCCAATAGATATGAGGTATAGGCGATGAAGTGGTCGACAGCGATAGCGTTATTGATGGCAGTACAGACGTGGGCGCAGGAAGCGGCCCTTTCACCAACGGCACACCGAACGGTCCCGACGGAGCGTCCGAGCGCAAACATCGCCCTCGGGGCCAGCTACACGATCGAGCCTCGACCGAATTACGGGCATTGCTCGGACCCGGGTGATTACGAGCAGCTGACGGACGGGGTCTACACGGAGGGTTATTTTTGGGTGCAGAAGTCGACGGTCGGCTACGCGGAAAAGACGCCCTCCATGGTGACGATTGACCTGGGCGAGGTGAAGCCGATACGGGGGGTATCCTACCACACCGCTGGCGGGTTTGCCAATGTGAAATGGCCGCTGACGATCCGCGTCCTCGTGGCCGGTGAAGACGAGCAGTTTCACGAAATCGGCGACCTGGTTCAGCTGAGTGAGGAACAGCACGGACCGTTCGCACCAGTGAAGGCACCCGACGCCATGTGGGCCGTCGACGAGATGGTGTTCAGTCAGGCCGAAGTGCACCACCACTACAACCAGTACCGGGAGCGCTTTCCGGAGAAAATGACTCCCGAGGTTCGTGAGCGGGTCATCGAGGATGCCTACAAAACTCGAGCCGAGCAGTATGCGACGTACCGCTACTGGACCGACCGGCTGCGGACACACGGGCGCTACGTTAGCCTGGTGGTGTGGAACGAGCCGTACACCTTCGTAGACGAGATCGAGGTCTACGCGGGAGAGCCGGAGTGGGTGTATGAGCCGCTGCCAGGACCGTCCGTCGGCGACGTCAGCACCTTCGCACGTGGGCTCGCCAACCAGAAAGGGATTCGCACGCGCCTCACGCAGGACATCGAGGCCTTGCGGAATGCGGCCGCAGCGGAAGGTATCCCGGTTTCGATACGAGACGACGTCCTGGGAGAGCTGGCGGCCGTCGAAGAGAACCTGGGACAGGCCAGCGCGACGTTCGGGGAGGACTTCGAGGCCGTGCTGCCGCTGAATTCGTGGCACGAACGGGTGCTGCGAACCCAGGCCTGGCTCTGGCGCGCGAGAAGTCTTGAGCCGCTCACGTTCTGGCGCTCTGATCTGTGGGACGCACTTCCGCTCATCGGCACCCCGGACTCGGAGGCTGAACTAGCGGTCGACGTGCACCTGATGCGCAAGGAACACCGCGCGGGCTCGTTCAATGTCAGCAACAGCAGCGATGAGCCTGTGCAGGTGGCGTTCAAGCTGAGCGGTCTGCCCGGGGGTGACAATCCGGAATACGTGACCGTTCACGAGGTGATCTGGACGGACACGCGCGGCGGCGTGCCGGTCGCGGCCGCGCTACCCGAGGCCGTCACCGAGAACGACCTGTATACGGTGACCGTGCCCTCCGGCATGACGCGACAAGTGTGGCTGACCTTCAATCCGGTCGACGTCGAGCCCGGCACATACGAGGGCGAGATCGTCGTAGAATCGACACCCAGCGCCAAGCGGTTTCCGTTACGCATGCACCTGTATCCCCTGGACTTCCCTCAGAAGCAGACGCTGCACTTCGGCGGATGGGATTACACGGACCGGATCGGTCACTTTCCCCTCATAACAGAGCAGAACCGCTCAGCGCTTGTCGAGCACCTGCGCGAACACCGCGTCGACTCACCGTGGGGCCTCAAGCTGGTGCTGCCGCGCGGCACGCACGATGCGACGGGAGCGATGACGGCGCCACCCGCCACCGGCTACTTCGACGCCTGGATCGAACTATGGCCGGATGCTGCCCAGTACATGGTGTTCGCGAAAGTCGGCACCGATTTCGAGTCGTTGCCCATGGGGACGCCCGAATTCAATACTGCAGTAAAAGCGTGGGTAAGCTTCTGGGCGCGGCACATGAAGTCGAAAGGGATATCACCGGAGCAGTTCGCGCTGCTGCTCGTGGATGAGCCTGACGAGCCGTATCTCGACGAGCGCATCCTCCTGTGGGCGAAGCCGATCCGCGCAGCGGACACGGGAGTCCGCGTTTGGGAGGATGTGACCCACATGGATATGCTCGAGGCGAATCAGGACATGATCGACGCCTGCCATGTACTGAGCCCCAACTACGGTTCCTTTTTGAGACAGGGCGAGGAGTATCGCAACTACTTCTTGAACAAGCGCGATCAGGGGATCGCCCTCGAGTTCTACAAGGCGTGGATGGGTCGGACCAAGGATCCGTACGCGGGCCGGCTGATGGCGTGGACGAGCTGGCACTACGGGGCGGAAGCCATCCACATGTGGTCGTTCGGCGACACGGGCGGTGCCTCATCGTGGAACGAGTACCTGGCCTTCAAGAGCACGTTCGCGCCCCTGTTCATCGACAGGGATTCGATAACGGCCGGCAAACACCTCGAGGCCGCCCGGGAAGGGATCCAGGATTATGAGTACTTCGTGATGCTGGACCGGGCGATCAAGGACGCCTCCGCCCGGGGGATCACAGGTCCGGAATTGGACGAAGCTCGTCGGCTGCTGGAGACCCTGCCAGCCAGTGTCTGTGAAGCGGGCGGCCACTCGGATGAGCTTGACGACGACAAGCCATTGGGCGGCTTCCACTGGCTGATCGACCTGGACCGGACGCTGGCGGACAAGGCGCGGATTCAGGTGTTGGCGGCGTTGACGAAGCTGGCTGAGCGCTGAGGCAAATGCAGCCCGACACTTGAAAGCGACTGAGCATGTTTGACGGGCCGAAGCTACGCGTCAGAGAGCGGAGTCGTCGGTCATCGGCGAGCGGCACCGCGTGCCCCGTAAGGTCGAACGGGTGCCCTGCCCGTCATTCATCCGTGTTCTCCTTGCTACTGAGCTCTATTCCGCCGCTGCCGCCGACGGCAACCAGTGCCGATACAGCTCCACTGCTTCATCAAGGCACTCGAACGGTTTGAAAACCGTGCAAAACAGGCTCAGCTCTGGATTCCTCTCCTTCGCAATGCCCGTCGATGGCCACCCCCCCTTCCGCCGTTCAAAAAAAGATTCATGATTCGCTCGACACCACGGCCCCCACGGATCTAAACTCACCATAACGCCACTTATTTGTCCTATACTCCCGCGGCCAGGAAGCTGCACGAAGAGACCGGCGCCCTGAGATCCAACCGCACCTCTTCGCGCGCGTCCTTGCCGACCTGAGCTGACGCCGGAGACCGCCATGGATTTTCCCTTCGCCGTCATCGCCGACCTGCACTGCTCGCAGCAGCGTCCCGAGACCGGCATCCTCGGCGCCGAGCGCCTCGGTCGCTGCCTGGAGCTGATCCGCGAGCTGCCAGCGGCCGAGCAGCCGGAGTTCCTCTTCCTGCTCGGGGACATCCACCTCTGGGCGCTCGACCCGGCGGAACTGGCCGCCGCCGGCGTGCCGGTGCACGCCGTGGCCGGCAACCACGAGCACGGACGCGAGCGCAAGGAGCAGCTGCACTCCATCTTCCCCCACGACTTCCGTGTCGACGGCGAGCCCTCCGACTACTACTCCTTCGTGCACGCCGGGGTACGGTTCATCGTCGTCTGCGATGGCGGGGCCGGCGGCGATCACGTGGGCCACCTGGTCAGTCAGGACATTCAGCCTCGGGGACAGTGCGCCTGGCTCGAGACCGAGCTGGCACGGCCCGAGCCGCACAAGGTGGTCTTCGCCCACATCCCGCCGCATCCCGAGGCGATCGAGGACGACATGTCGATGGGACCACACGACGCCCGTTATTTCATCGACCTGGTCACGCGCACCCGTCCCGCGGCCCTGTTCTTCGGTCACCAGCACCTGCCGACACGATGCTTCACGATCGGCACCTCACCAGCCTGGGTCCTGCGCTCGGCGGCCTGGAACTTCGACGACGTGCCCACCGGCTTCCTGCTCGTGCGCCTGACCGACGACGGCGTGACGACGCGCGAGCTGATGATGGCCAGGTAGGTCCACGGCTGGGAGCCCCTGCTGACCCTGCACAGGCTCGTGGCTGGAAGAAGTGTCCCAGGACCCAGAGACAGTCCCCGGCGAAGCTGCTGAATCAGCACCCGCCCGCCGTCATCGCCGGGCCTGGGCCGCCTTGTTAGCACGCGTGTGGTACAAACCGGGTAGATTGGTAACACATCTGACCGGGTTGATGGGTGACACTCCTTCTACTTTTTGACCAACCCCAATTGGGAGGTTGGTCGATGCCCTGGATGGAGACAGCACCCATGGAACAACGTAAGCGATTTATCGCCGACGATCAGCGCGGGCACTACTCGAGAGCGGAGCTGTGCGAGCGATACGGGATCAGCCGCAAAACCGGATACAAGTGGCTTCAGCGGCACGCCGAAGAGGGGGTGCCCGGGTTACAGGACCGCAGTCACGCGCCCCACACCTGTCCGCATCGCATGGCGCCAGAGATTGCCGAGCTCATTCTCGGAGCGCGCACACGGCACCCCGATTGGGGACCGAACAAACTGTTGGACTGGCTGGCGCCTCGACATCCGCACATCTGCTCCTGGCCGGCGGTCAGTACGGCAGGCGATCTGCTGGTGCGCGAAGGCCTGGTGAAGAAGCGACGACGACGACGCCCACGTCAGCACCCCGGAGCCGTGCCGCCGACCACCGACAACCCCAACGATCTGTGGACGGCCGACTTCAAAGGCCAATTTCCTACCAAGAACGGAGTTTGGTGTTTCCCTCTCACCATCAGCGATCAGCACACTCGCTATCTCCTGACCTGCCGCGCCCTGCCCGACATCAAGACCTTGCATGCGCGTCCGGTCTTCGAGAGAGCCTTCCGCGAATTCGGCCTGCCTCAGGCCATTCGCACCGACAACGGCGTTCCCTTTGCTTCCAGAGGATTGCATGGGCTATGCCGACTCAACGTTTGGTGGATGAGGCTCGGCATCGTGCACCAGCGGATCCGCCCGGCATCGCCGCAGGAAAATGGCGCCCACGAACGCATGCATCGCACCTTGAAGGCCGCTACCTGTCGGCCACCCGCCGCCAACAAGGCCGCCCAGCAGCGATCCTTCCAGCGCTTCCGACAGCTCTACAACGACGAGCGTCCCCATGACGCCCTCAACGGCAAGACTCCTGGCTCCCGGTACCACCCATCACCCCGGCCCTATCCCGGCCGCATGCCGACCATTGAGTACCCCGGTCACTTCGTCATCAAGCACGTCACCCGAGCCGGGACCATACGCCTCGGCCACAAGCTCATCTTCATCGCTCAGTCTCTCAAGCATCTCGACATCGGTCTCGAGGAGATCGACGACGGCGTCTGGGCCATCTACTTCAACACCGTCCTCCTAGCCACCGTCGACGAGAGGGACATGATCGTACGGGAGTGAATTCAATCAAAACAATAGTGTCACCCATCAACCCGGTTTAGACTGTTACCTATCAGCCCGGTTGCTGCACCCGGTTGCTGCATGTTTCGCGTGGACGTTACCGTATGCCTGGCCTGCGGCGGCCGCAATGAAGGGGAGTTTGCCGTAGGCAAACTCCAAGAGACCGGTCATCAGACCGGTCTCCGTCGTCGCGGCCCTTACCGAGCCCCGTTCTATTGTTCGTTATCTGGAGGGCGTCGGCCTGTCATCACGGGCACCGCCGATCGCCCCGGCACGCCCCAATCCCCAAGCTGAGCTGGATTTCGCCACCTGAGAGCGATTCGCCGTCGCAGCAACGGCACCGCTGTGTCCCGATCCATCGCTGGGAATCCCATCTTCGTTCACAACCACTCCCCTCCGGCCCTATTCGCAGCCTCAAGTGCTCACTCGAAGACCGTCAACCCAAAGCGACCGCCATCAACCACGAAAAAAGCGAAAAAACAACACCGGATCGACTAACGATAACCTACTTTATAACCACTAAGCGTTCGCGACACCAAAGCCTTCGACTTCCTCGCCAATACCGACGGCCTCGCCAGCACTGACCAACACCCAGGCTGGATCGTTACCCGCAATGATTGAGAGGGTAAGCTCGGGGGAGCCAGTGGTCTCTCACACCTTGTTTTCTCCAGACTCTGCGCTATCGTCCAGACAGCAATCTCCTATCAGTCAAACCGCCCACAGACTCCAGGGGCTCGATGACGCTGAGCATTACTGGAAAAAATGGTTTTCTTGCCGCTTTGGTGGTTGAGGTACGTCTCAGGAGTAATTATACGCTGGTAAATTCGTATTTCTCCGATTACCTTTTGACTGAAAGGTCTTCCAGTAACGGCGAAAAACCGTGGATATTCACAGATCTGGTATTCTATCGGAAATGAGGCTTAGCGGCGTAGCTAAGCAAGGATATGCAGTATGGGAAATCCCAGCTGGGAAATGTCGGTTATAAAAAGCAGATCCACATTTAAGGCAGATTGCCATAGGCGGGTGCGTATGTGGGAAATTGTGCTCTATCCCACTAGGTTTTGAAGGAGCACAGAATGAGATCCAAAGGCGTCGACAGAATTACAGTCATCGCTCTTTCGGTGGCATACCTGTGTTTATCAGGGTGTGGTAAGTCCTCACAGACTCAGGAAAAAGAGGACAGGCCGCTGACTTTTGGTGTGTTGGCGGATATCCAGTATGGCGACTATGACACCATGTCATCACGTTACTTCCGAGCTTCCCTTGGAAAACTCACCAAATGCATTGCGGATCTGAATAATAGGGATCTGGATTTTGTGATACAACCGGAGACATCGTCGAAAGCCGCCCCAGAGAGTACCTGCAAGCAGTTTTAAAGATTTACAATCAGGCTGAAGCGCCTCGCTACCATGTAATCGGCAATCATTGCGTCTCGGTGGGCAAGGAGACTCTGCGCGAAGAACTCGGCTTGGAGAGATTCTATTACGACTTCACTATCCCCTCCAGGAAGGGTTGGCGTTTCGTCGTGCTCGATGGCATGGATGCAGGATCTGGGATCATTGGGGACGAGCAATTGGCCTGGCTTCGTTCGACTCTAGATCAGGCAATAAAAAAAGGCGAGAAGGTAATCTGTTTTTGCCATTACCCAATACTACCATCTAGCCCTGGTTCAATGTACTCGACAGTCACTGAGCCCGTGCTGGAAGTCATCGAAAATTCCGGCTGCGTCGTGGCGTGGTTTGCGGGCCACGCTCATGCCGGGGGTTACGGTTTCCAGAAAGGTATACACCATGTTACCTTCAAAGGAATGGTCGAAACGCCGACTGCCAATGCTTATGCAATTGTCAGAGTCCCCGGTGACAGACTGGAGATAACTGGCTTCGGCCGCGAGAGTAACCGAGTTTTGCCATTGCCAGCATGGCGAGCAGTGCAGCAAGGGGAACAATAATATTGAAGGCGAAATCACGCCCACAAAACCTACCGTTTTATCCTTTGCTCGTTCTCCGACACCCTGACGCATGGCGGATCAACACATAGCCGTTCAGCATCATTAGTATCCTCATAACTTGCCAAGCGTTCTATTGTTCGTTATCTGGAGGGCGTCGGCCTGCCATCACGGGCACCGCCGATCGCCCCGGCACGCCCCAATCCCCAAGCTGAGCTGGATTTCGCCGCCTGAGATCGATTCGCCGTCGCAGCAACGGCACCGCTGTGTCCCGATCCATCGCTGTGAATCCCATCTTCGTTCACAGCCACTCCCCTCCGGCCCTATTCGCAGCCTCAAGTGCTCACTCGAAGACCGTCAACCCAAAGCGACCGCCATCAACACGAAAAAAGCGAAAAAACAACACCGGATCGACTAACGATAACCTACCTTATAACCACTAAGCGTACCCAAAAGCGGGATGCCCGGCAGGCCTCGCCCTCACGCTTGACAGAAGCGCTCTTCACGTTTTCCTGGAGATCGAGGATGGGGAATTAGTAGGAGACCGTCAGGTCAATAGCATTGACAGAACATGGTTTTCCAGCCAAAGTTGGCTAGCTCTGGTGAAAAGGCGAGAGAGCGGCTATGAGCGAGCGGCTAGATTGAACAGGTTGATTTGAATCGTTTCTAGGTCAGCAGGATCGATCGAACGAACTGCCAGCTAGCTGAATTGGAATGCGTAAAGGTCGACATCACGCATAACGAAACGCAGTCGAATAGGTTTTCCAGCCAATTCACTGATGTCTGATTTTCCTTGCCAGGTTACAACTCTGTTGATTTCGTTGGTTGTGTGAATGCGGTCGCAATCTTCGAGTCTGTAGCCAGCTGATCCAGAGAGAGTGATAGCTCCCAGCTCATCCAGGATCTCCACCCGAAGTTCTCCTACCGCTGACGTGTCCACGTTCAACATTAGCTCGTTTCCATTGAATCTCAGTACTGGAGTCGTGAACTCTCCTCCAGTATAGGCAGCTCGGGCTGATATGAACCCGTCACGACGGAAGACCAAGCGGCTGATCGCGGAGATGTCCTCTGTGGGAGCCAGACCTGCTTGAGTAAGGAGCTGATTGTTACGTTCAAGACGACCGTGTGCCCCCCAACCGTGCGGGCGGTCGCTTCCTCCATAGTACATGTACATTTCCCGTTCGTTAAGAGCAGGAACCAATCCGTGAATCATGTAATTGCTCTTGGAATCAAAATCTCCCTTCATCCCTAAGGGCACAAAGGCCCGACGGTCATACCTGTTCCAGTGGATTCCGTCGCGGCTGGCAGCGAAGCGTACATCAACCGTGCCTGCATTGAAGGTGGAGTAAGCAAGAGTTGGGTGAGGAGGGGGTACTTCACCCTTGAATTCAGCCAAGAATTCAGAGCGATAGTGATAGTACGCGGAGGGGAACATGTAGTAAGCGTCTTCCGCCCATGGATACTTGATTGTGGCATTAGTATAGAAATCGATGACTGGTATAGATGCGTTCTTACCGGGATCATAATTTCGGGGATCGAGATGGTCGAAACCAAGTACCACCGGAGAATCTTCCACGTCAGGAAAACTGGAGAGCTTGGCGGATTGCCCTCTGGCTACTGTCCGGCTACGCACTCTATCGCGACATAGATTTCGCCGCACATAAGAAACATACTCATTGATGCGATCATCCCATAAGATCACGTTCAGAGTATCTAGATGCCTCTTGTTACGGTCAGACACTACACACTGGTGCATCAATTTCCATTGAATACCATCTCCAGAAGAAAACACATGGAGACCACGTCCGAGCTCACCCACAAAGGCCACCATACGGAATTGTTGCCCTTCGGTGCCATTCGGATCCAGAAACACAATCGCTGTTTGAACACCGCCCTTAACTCCGCCGGCACCATAGCCAAGCACAATGTTGTTCCGCTTTGATTCGAAGACCTCTGCTAATCCTAGCATTGGCTTTTCCCAGCGAATGCCATCTTTAGAACTGGCGTAAGCTATGCCCCCCTTACTTACGGCTTTATACCATAAGTGATACAAATCTCCCACTTTCAAAACCGAACAGGAACCATCGATCCGAGCCTCCCAAGGATGTTCTGGCTTAATAGTGAGCTCCCCAGTCTTCCTAGGGGGATGAACCACCAGCTCGATACCTCGACAGACCTGAAGAAAACGGCCATCGATAAAGACCTGCCTGCGATCACCGATATCCAAGATATCTGACATCATAGCAAAGACCTCCGGCTAGCTAAGTTGCGGTCCGCTCTCGAGAATGTCGTCGACGTACGCCATCAGCGGAGCATTCAGCGGCGGGTAGAAGTCTCGATGCCACGCGGCAGGACCGCGATCGCTGACGGGATTGCACATCAGCGCCATCGCCGTGACCGGAACATCCTCCTCTTGCAGCAGGTGGCTGCTCACACCCTGCAGGTTCTCATGCATCCAGAGCTCGGCAGCGTTGGCTGTCTCAGCGTCTATCAGTCCCTTCCGAGTCAGGCTCAGTCGCGGCTGCGCACCGATCTCCCACTGGCCGCCCGGCGGGTCGTCCGGTCCGCGTTCGCGAGTCCAGATCTCCCGCTGCCGATCGACGAGCATCTCCCAGCGACTTCTCTGCTCTTCGAGGTGATCCGGCGGGATCACCCCGCGGAGGATCACATATCCTTGCTCGAGAAACTCGTCTCTATTCGCGTCGATCATCGTGGCCTTCGAATGTGGAGCTCCTCAGACTTCCGCGCTGTCGTAGCGAAGCAGTCTTCCGTCCCACGTCGTCATCAGGAAGGCCGTCTCGCCAATGGGTTGCACAGGCGCTGTGATTGGCGTTCCCAGTCCAACCTGCGCGTGCACTTCGCCGCTGGAGGGATCGAGCAGCCTGAGCACACCGTCGTTGGCGCCGGCGATCAGCCAGGGCCCCATGCGCACGGGTGAGGCCAGCAGCGAGCAGACGCCCCGCTCGTACGGTGTCATGTCGAGCAGATCGCTTCCCGTATTCATTCGCCACAGCTCCCGGCCGGTCTCCGCCTCGAGGGCTTGAATCGCGCCCGCAGGGGTCGACACATAGATGCGCTGGTCGTCCGCGGCCAGTCCGGAGGCGTAATTGCCGGCCAGGCTCTCTTCGTGCCAAATGATCTCGCCGTTGTTTACGCGCAAGCGCGCCAGGCTCTGTCGATTGCCGCCTGTGACAAGGTCTTCCCCAACGCGCACGGGAGCTGCGTAATAGTATTCGACATCGAGCTCGGTTTCCCAGGCGATGCTGCCGTCGATGCGCGACAGAGCGAGCAGACCTCTCCTCGACACAAACAGCACGATGACATCCTCGGCGATAAGAGGATTCGCGTAACATGACCACGCGTCGTTCTGTTCGAGCTCGGTGTACCATGTGGGTTCACCCGAATCTGTTCGATAGGCCCCGAAACCTGCCTTGCCACCGGCGTAGACGATCCCGTCGGCGTGGACGGGAGCGGTGTACAGCCAGCGACCAGGCCATCCCTCGAGATCTGTGCGCCATTCGACGCTGCCGTCATCAACTCTCAGACTGTACAACGCCCCGGTCATCGCCAGAGCCAGCGCACGTTTATCGACTACCGTCACGCTGTTGCGGGGTGACGACTCCAGATCTGCTGTCCATATCAGTTCGCCCGTAGAAGCTGAGCGGCACTGCACAGCGCCGGCGTCGTCGCAGCCTCCACCGATAAGAAGACAATCTCCACGTACCGCCGGCGCCGCCCGGTGAGCCGGGGTGAAGGACTTGCCAGAGTCGGTGGCAACGTCCTTCGCCCAGGCCAGCTGAAACGGGCCAATACGCTCCGGAGTTGCCGGTTGCAGATGTTCCGCCCCGAGCGCAACCAATCGCGTCGGCGGTGTTGTCGACCCCTTCCACTCGATGACGCGATACCCTCTGGCTGTTGTGTCGATGCCGCCGAAACACAGTGGGGCGGTCGCTGCCACAGTCACGCCGTTATATGCGAAGGCTTTCGATGAATGCCAGTGGCCATGCAGGATCAGAGAGACACCCAGTTCGCGCATCTGATTGATAAACTCAGCTGTCGACGGCGGTGTGTGAATGACGAGGATCGTGTTGCCATTGTCCGCATGTAACGCGAGATCGGCGTCCAGCCACCGCCTCTTGCGCTCGCGCTCGGCATCCGAGAAAAAATGTTCCTCATTGGGCCACACAGCGATGTGGCGTCCTCCCCAGTCGAAGCTGTAGTACGTCGGCCCGAAGCAGGCCTCCCAGTTGAGTGTGAAGGGCGGCTCGCTGCCTTCGAGGTGGCGCTCCGAATTACCGTCGTGTCCCCCGAACATCAGGAACAACGGCCTGTCGACAGCCTTGAGACCGCTCTGCAGCTCGGCCAGCTCCGCTTCTGTGCCGAGATTGGTGAGGTCACCGCTGGCGATGATCAGGTCTGGATCTGATTCTGCTACGAGCGCTCGGAGGGCAGCGGCCAGGTCGGCCGCGGCGACCCTGTCGCCGACGCCGACTACGTGGGTGTCAGTAAACTGTACGAGACGTGCTTCGTCGCCAGTCGAGGCGGGCTCATCGGCCAGCTCGAAGACCGCCTCACCGGCTGGCAGCGGGCGGTAGAAGCTGTCTATCGCGCGTTTTCCCTGGGGGCACGAGATCCATACCCAGCGGGCGAGCGCGTCGACGTCGATCGCGCATCGACCGTTCGTATCTGTGGTTTCGACGCCTTCACCCGTCGTCACAGCGACGCCGGCGATCCCTCGTTCTGTACCTCGTTCTCTGACTGCAACGCTGATTCGTTTGGCCACCTTCGAATCCGCCTCCTTGACGCTGGGTCGTTCAATATAATAAATACGCCATTCGCGATCAGGAGCTGCGCGAACAGCAAAGGGGCAATCATGGAAACGACAGCCGTCATCTGTACTGAGCCCGGGCGCGTCGAGCTTCAGAACCTCGACCTGCCTGAGCTGACTCATGGGCATCTACTGCTCGAGGCGGAATGTACGCTCATCAGCCCGGGTATCGAGCGCGCCTGGCTTCTGGGTTTGCCGAATACGGCCTCGAAGTTTCCGCAACAGACGGGCTACAGCTTCGCCGGCCGTGTCGCTGCTCTGGGACCGGATGTCGACCAGTTCGCCGTCGGCGATCGCATCGTCGCCGCGGCTCCGCATGCAAGGCACGCGGTCGTGTCGGCTGACACCGTTTCCCGTGTTCCCGAGGGCCTCGACATTGAGCATGCCGTCTTCTTTCACATGGGTGCCATCGCCCTGCAGGGCGTGCGCAGACCGGCGATCGAGCTCGGGGAGTCAGTGGCGGTGATCGGGCAGGGCCTCGTAGGGCTGCTGGCGCTGCAGCTGGCTCGGCTGCAAGGCGGACTGCCGGTGATCGGCATCGACACCGACGCCTCACGACTCGAAGTGAGTCGCCGCAACGGTGCAGATCTCATCGTCGACGTCAGTACAGATAGCGCGCTGCAGACACTGTCGGCGGATCTCGACGGCGGTCCCGCGGTCGTCATCGAAGCCACCGGTCATCCCGAACCAGCAAACACGGCTTTTGAGCTGGTGCGTCCACATGGCCGCGTCGTTCTGTTGGCCAGCACGCGTGGGGTGTCAGAGGTGAACTTCTACAGCACCGTGCACGCCAAAGGCGTCATCGTGCACGGGGCCCACCACGGTGCCCGGCCCCCGAGCACGCGCCCGGGTGTGTGGACGATGGCTGACGATGCCTCCGCCGTGCTGCAGCTCCTGCGCTACGGACGGCTCGAGGTGGATCACCTGATCAGCCATCGATTTGCCGCTGAAGACGCCGCCGACGCGTTTGCGATGTTGACACAGTGGGACCCCGCTCTGATTGGTGTTCTGCTCAAATGGCAGTGACCGCATCAGCTCAGTCTCCGCCGTAGAAAACGGGAAGCTCCAGCCTCTCGACCTTAACGGTTCCGTCTACCGGCGTGCTCAGTCGGATACCGACGAGATTGTCGCCGACGGCGAGAAACCTCGGGGGCACATCGAACGCCAGCCACTCCTCGTCAGAGTTGCTCTCCCTGTTGGCTGCCGGCTCCCCACGCGATGGTCCGAGCAACAGGTTGTTGATTCTGGTTTCGATCGTCTCTGCTGCGGCCACAACGCTGAGGCCCGAAATGAGGAGCCGCACTTCCGAAAAACGGGAAAAACCACCGCTCAGCCCTGGATTCTTCTCCTTCGGAATGCCCGTCGATGGCCTCAACCCCGCATTCCGCCGTTCAAAAAGATTCATTGATTCGCTCGACACCACTGCCCACACGGATCTAAACTCACCATAACGCCACTTATTTGTCCTCGTATAATAGGTGCGGACCACTTCGGGTAGGTCTGGCCCTGCGAGGGTCATTCGGATCTCCCATGAAGTGTTCCAGACTAAGGCTCTGGCTTTGATCGTTAACGATCCTGCTTCCAGGACGCCGCGCTAGACCCGTTTGTCGTTCAGGAACAGGCCCAACTCGTGCGTATAAGGTGGCGGAGGAGGAAGCGGGGCGTGCGCGTACAGCGGCTTCAACCTGGAGGGAAGCGCCTCGTACACTGCCTGCGGCATGGGCGGCCACGGGGGCTGGCCGGCACCCCGATTCACCAGTAGCTCGATGGGCACCCGGCTCGGTGCATAGCGCACGTTGACCATGACCCGCGCCGCGTCCGTCAGGTTCGGCGGCATGCAGTGCCACAATCGGCAGTCGAGCACGCACACGCAGCCGGCGGCCGCGGTCGCGTGGACGGCCTCCGGGTAAGGCGAGTACTGGGCTTCGGTCGACCACGCTCGGCACGGATCTTCAGAAGCCGGCCGCGCGTGCGAGCCGGGCACCATCCAGGTCCCGCCGTTGGCAACCGTGAAGTCGCTCAGCATGTAGAGCGCGTTGATGTGCGCGGGACGGCGCAGCGCCTCGTGCGGCGGCGGGTACTGTTCCGTTTGCGCCAGGTGTCCATCCGCGTGCCAGATCTGCTGCTGGCAGTGCGGCTTGTTGACCTGCAGCGTGGTATAGCTGATCTGGATCTCGGCCGTGGCGAAGGCCTCTTCGACGACGTCGAGCACGCGGCTCTCGCCGATCCAGGCGGCCATCGTCTGGTCGTAGGTGAGCACGCTCCCCACGTGCCATGTCGCCTTGGAACCGTCGAGGTGCCAGTCGTCGTGCGCCATCGCGGTGCGTTCGGCGCTCTCCCTCAGGGCCGGTATGGCAGAGGGCGGAAGGACGCCTTCTATGATGCAGAAACCGTGCCGGCGCATCTGCTCGCCGGCCACGGCCGGATCGCGGGTCGGCGTCACTCCGACGGAAGCGGCCGTGGGGGCACTGCTATTACCGCCGGGCGGAAGGTCTGTGTTTTGGGCCTGCAAGGGGGATCTCCTGAGTGTTAGTCCGGAATTTTCCAGTTTTCCGCGGTTCGTTCGTCCACATACAAGATCACATGTATAGCCTTCTCATCAAGCACGGCCCGATCCCCAACACGAGTTCGACTTTGCCGCCTGAGCCCCACCCCAGACAGCGCTGCGTCCCCATCTCTCGCTGACAGCTGCCGCTGCGCCCGCAAGCGCTGATCCGGGCACCCTATCCGCTGCCCCATCGTTCACCGCACCACGATCAACGCAAAAGCACGGCCCTCAACGCAATCGAAAAAGCCCAAAACACCTTGACTGACTACCGATAATGCTGTTTATCCTCACTATGCGCCTCCGACTCCTGCTGTAACCAGGCACGGAACCTCTTAGACTTCGTTCTAATCTCCAGAACTTCATCAAGGGAGAGTTGTCCGGTATTCACGAGCGTCCGAATATCAGGAAACTCAACTGCCTCCTGGAGGGATTGAATAACCGTGTCAGTCTTGTCAGCCCTTAATGACGTTTCGTAGAGCTTGTCGCCGACAAGGCTACTCATCGGAGATGGTAAGTAGAGGTCACAGTCCAATTGCGCAGCGGACCAAATAAGGCGATTGGCCACCGCTCCAGCAGTCAGGGGCGTAGAAGAGTGAAAATTCAGATTGGCCCCGAGTTTCTCGGATAGCCATTTGAAATTCACGTTCCAAGTTATGCTGTGTTGGGTGCTGCCTTCGGTGCGCGACAAAGTTGCCTCGACGAGAGGTGGTGCCCCCAGTTGCTTGTCGCGATACACCACATCGACCAGAGCCTGGACGATCAGGGCACACCGACGTTCGTCATAGTAGTCACGGCCCGCGTTTTCCACGGCTTCACCAAAATCATTGGCCTTAGCCTCTATCGAATTCCATGAAACGCCTCATAGATTTTTCTGCGGTGCCGTGCCTTTGGGAAGAGCGCCTCAACCGAGTCATGATACAAGAATCGACGGTCAAACGTATTGGGTTGAGCCTGGACTTCATCCTGAATATTCATGATCGCATAGCTGGCACCTTGTTGCACTGCGGAGGTGGCAAATGAGTAGTCGTAAATCTTGATTACACCGTCCTTGGCCAAACCAAGCAGCTTGTCGAGCGAAGACTGGTTCTGCGCCCATTCAAGGAGAGCCGCAAATTGCGGCTGTGTCGTGGGGTTTACAAGAAGCTGGTCATAGTAGATGAGAGCTTCCGCGAACAACCCGACATCTACCAGTGTGCCGGTGCCACGGAGCTCAGGACTGGCATAGCACCAAGACTCGATTGGCGGCAGGTGAGTTATCTGAGAAGTAGAAGCCTGCGCGTGTCTGCGCGGGCGCCAGCCTCCAACCGATACAGGTACACACCACTGGCCAATACCCCGCCGTCATCGCCGCGGCCATCCCAGTAAACCGTGTAGGTCCCAGCGTCACGGCGACCTGAAGCGAGCTCGGCCACCCTCTGCCCGGCCAGATTGTAGAGGGTCAGCTCGACGTTCTCGCCCTCGGGCAAAGAGAAACGGATCTCCGTACCGCTGTTGAACGGATTGGGATAGTTCTGGTGCAGGTTGAAGGATCGCGGAAGACTGGTTGTGTGCTCTTGCCGCACCGCGGTGGCCACTACATCGGCTAGCGAGGACGGGGTGCCAGCAACCACACGTATATCGTCTAAGTAAAGGGTGCCCGACAACCTCCCTACGAAACCGATCCGGGTGATCTCATCCAGCTCCAGGAAATCGAGCGGGATGTCAATCAACTGCCACTGTCTGGAGTCCAAATCCACGCCGTTGTATCCCTTGCCAGCATTCACCAGGGGCACCAACTCCTCATTTATGTCTACGGTAAGACCCCTGAAGTTGGCCCCCACGTCGCCCAGGTGAAGGGCAAGGTGCAGGGACGCGAATCCGAAAGCGTCGACGGGTTCGATGGGCTCATAGAGCACGCGAAAGAAGTTGGAGATGTCCCTGAATGCCAGCGCCGACTCGCCCCGGTAGACGATCTCGCTCTCTCGGAGATCAAATTCGCCGCCCCCCATCCGCTCTATTTCTCGCCACTCGCCTGCCAACCCATCTCCGTACAATACCAGATCCTCGGGGAAAAGATAGAAAGGGACATCGTGGGGATACACTCGAGCCTGATCATCTTCCAACTGAACCCTTATCCGATGCTTGCCACTAGGCAAGGCCGGCGGCACCGGAATTTGCCCCCTGAATGACCGCCCTCCACGTGCCGCATCTCCGGTCTCGCCGTCGTCCGCCAACATCCACTCTTCCGTCTCCTCCTCATTGAAGAAGCGGGCGGAAACCCGAGCGATTTGGCCGCTGATGCCGCGCGGCGACGGCGTCGTGGTCGCCCTTACCGCTATCCAGTCCGAGCGGCCCGCAATCGAAGAGTCCGCACTCAGCGATATCTGCCTGATGCCGTGGGCCGGCTCATCGAAACGAAGGGCCAGCAGGGCATGCTGGGCGATACCATGCACATTGTGTGCGTGGTCCGCCACATAGACGAGGCCGTCCGTGTGGGGCTGGGCACCCCAGGCGCCGGACGAGGGGAAATAGGCGATCTCCACCGGCTGATCCGGGGTGGCCAGGTCGAAAACGCGTACCCCCGCGTCGTAGTAGGCCCAGTAGAGCAGGCCGTCCCGGGCATGGGGATTGTGGGGGCCCATTATTTCCACGAAAGGGGGCGGATGAGGGCCGAAGGTACTGACCTCGACGGGGTGGCGCGGATCCGTCGCGTCAATGACGTGCAGCCTCCGTCGCCAGTCGCCGTATTCCTGGTTGCAGTAGACGAATCCCTCCTCCATCCAGGCGCTGTGCAGCCCCGCGGCAATGGGCATCGAGCACAGAGTGACAGGATGGTCGGGATCGGCCAGGTCGAGAATGACCAGACCGCCGCTGTACGCCCGGTGGTTATCGACGCTGAGGAAAGCCATGTCGTCGCGGATGAACACATCGTGGACGTAACTGCCGACCTCCTCGGACTCGTTCATCCAGAAGCCCGACTGAAACGGTCGAGTGGGGTCCGAAATGTCCACGATCGTCAGACCCTCCTCTATAGAGCTGGCCAGATAGGCGCGATCCTTGTAGAGGAAGAGGTTGTGTACCCCGCCGCGGTCCGACGCCTCGAACCTCGAGAGGACCTCGGGATTGGATGGATCGGAAATGTCGATGAAGATCGCCTCACCGGCGAAGTCTCTCTGCGCCCCGACGACGGCCAGATTTCCGCTCACCTTCACATCCACGGAAGGTATGTCGAACAGGGTCAACGACGTGTCCAGACGCATGTCTTGTGGCTGGGAGATATCCACGATGTGCAGAACGCCCCGCTCGTCATCGCCGACATAGGCGTGGTTGCCGGCGACATACAGATCGGTCACGCCTTCGAGATGAAGGCTGTCGACCAGGGTCATGTTCAGCGGATCGTAGCGGTGCGTCTCGAACCAGGTTGTTCCTGCGGACTCTTCTGCGACTTCGGCCTCATCACGCCCCTCTGCAGCATGCGCCTCCGCGCCATGCCCCCCGACATCGGCCACTCCAGGGCAGGCCAATGACAGCATGAAACAACAGCCGATGCGGCAAATAGCGATCCGGCGGTTGCGCCCTGCACCCGCATCCGCAACCGGTTTCCGCAGAGAATATCTCATGGTCGGAAAACCCTCGTTCGGGAAACATTCGCACCGACTACACTATGAAGGACCATTATGGGCACTGTGTCAAGGCGGATTCACTCGCACAGGCCGTACGATCATCGGATCCGGACCCACATGCGGCTTCGGAGGCAGATCGTCGGGCAAGTCTCCGCCGTAGCCTTTGCTGCGCGTCTAAGAGCCAACCCCACTATTCGTTCCATAGTTTTCTGTTTAGTTTCTGCTGGTTGCATGCTTTTCGGCAGAGCGCTTGGCGCGCGAAAGAGCACCATTGCATTGAGTGCGCGCCAGGCGACGGCGGAATCGCATCAATCAGGTCGAAAGGAAGACGACAATGCCTGCTCGCACACGCTACCTCATCTTGTTGTCTCGCACGATCACCAACCTCGCTCTGTTACTGTCCTGCCCGGACGTATAGACAAGCGGTAACATGTCAACACCAGTCGTGGGCAAATATCTGGTCTCCGTTCAGTTGAGGATAGGTGTGTAGGGACGGTTGTTCTTGAGGACACTGAAGACGACGTGGAGCATCTTGTTGGCGACGTGGGTGAGAGCGACGAGGTGGTGCTTGCCGCGATCAATGTGTCGCTGATAGACCTGGGTGAAGAGCGGGTCGTGACTCTTGAAGACGGCGATCTCTGAGGCCTGCATGACGGCGGTGCGCAGGTAGCGGCTGCCGCGCTTGGACATTCTGCCGCGACCCTCCACATCGCCACTGTCGAACTGCTTGACGTCGAGGCCAGCGGTGGCGACGAACTTGCGAGCGCCATGCTGATCCTCGGGATGAAACACAGGCAGGATCTCGGCCAGGATGGTCGGTGCCCACACGGCCCGAGACCTGGGACGGACCGCAGAAGGCTCTGCTGTTCGGTCATGAGATCTTGCAGGTGTTCGTCGAGTTGCACGATCTGCTCGATGAGGAGGTTGACGCGCTCCATGACGAAGCGAATCTCCAGGGACAAGTGCCGACTGCGATGAGTGAGCGCGAAGGAGGCTTTAGCGGAGGCCTTCAAGGCCTGTGCCTGGCCTCGTCCGAAGGCTCCCCTGCTGATCAAGGCGCGCCCCGAGGTGCTGTAGAGAAAGCTCTTGGTGAAGGAGAAGTCGCAATACAGCTCCATCAGCACGCGGTGCAGTCGGCAGCGCACCGCCATGAGAGCTCGGTCTGCCCTCTCATAGAGGACGCCGCATTTGCGCAGCAGCTCATACTCTTCAGGTAGATCTCGATGCCGGAGGACTTTATTGAGCCGCGCCAGCGTATTGATGATGTGCGGGTCTTTGAGATCCGTCTTGCCGCCGTCATTGGTCTCGACGACACGAAATTTGGCAACCGCCTCGCCGTTGACGTAGGCCGTCAGGTGACCGAGTCGTCGTGCTGTGCGCAACAGCTTGTCCTGGTATCCGCCTGAAGGCTCGCAGATGACTCGCAGTGATTTGAAGCCGTGCTCTCTCGCCAAGCGCCCACAGGCTCGCAGCTTCTTCTCGATCTGCCGGGTCGTATTGGGCCACTCGTCATCGACGGTCTGATCGCCCATCTCGAAGTAGACATTGAGTTTGCTCTTGCTGACATCGACACAGATATCGAGGACCTGATCGAGTTGGACAGCCGAAGTCATCTTAGTAGATTTCTTACGGGCTTCTCCTTTTCAGATGCAGACGTGGTGCTCACGTCTTTGAGGGTCTTATGGGACACCTCCGAATATCTGAAAGAGAAGCCCTCTTTGTTTGCGCCTAAGAGTATGTAATGCTGTTTATCCTCACTAGTCGCTTGTTCTTGCGAGAGCCTTGGGGGTCCGCGGAAATCGGCGGCAGTCTCATCTCGTTTTCCATCGCTGCTGTCGCGTTCATGGTAGCCCATCGTGCGAGAAACGCTGGCGAAACGGAGCCATTGTCAGACGGCAACCGAGGCTGACATCCCCGATTCTTCACGGTGATCTCTTGATCCTGGTCCTAGAGTAGGTCTTCCATTGGCGCACCGAGCCACATTCTGAAGCCATCTTCCGCTGTACTGGAGGTGAGGCGAACGACCATGAAAATGATCATCCCGCATACTGCGCTGGCACTGGCCGTCGCTTGGAATGCGCCGGCCCATACCCAGGAGGATCTGGTGATCCTGGGCGACGAGATCGCCGCTGACTGGACCACCACAGCATTAGGGGGCATTGAACTGGTTGATATCTCTCCCGAAGGACCCGTCTTTGAAGGTGAAACCGCCGCCGTATTGCGCGTAGAGAAGGCAAGAAGTTCGGGTTGGACCTTACAGCTCCGGACCTCTGATAGTCGAGATCTTCTGGGCTTTACGACCCTGCGTTTCGCCTTCCATCCGGAAAGTGTCGTCCCTCCCGATTCGCCTCGCCTAGCGGTCGCCGTCCAACCGGGAAGAAGCATTGACCTTCTCCAGGAAGGGCTGATCGACTTGAACTGGACGGAGTGGCAGGTGGTCGAGATGGATCTATCCGAATTTGACCTTGGCGATCGATTTGAACGGATCTCCTTCCTCGGAAATGTCAGTGGCACGTTTTACCTGGACGATCTGCGCCTGGTGCACGCTCCGGACGACGCTCCCATCGTGACCTCGATTACGCCCCCGCACGGCGTGGAACGGGGCGACATGCAGGTGGAAATACGCGGGAGCAATTTCTACCTGGGTACCACGGTTGCGTTCGGGGGTATTGAGGCCGCCCGTAGAAGTCGCCTGTCGCCTTTCTTAATCCAGGCTACCACCCCTCCGCACGCTCTAGGTAGCGTGGATGTCACCATCACCAATCGAAGTCAAGAAACGGGTAAACTCGAGAAAGGTTTTACGTTCGTTCCGGCCCTTTTCGCACTCCCGACAGACTATCCTGTTGGACGGGTACCCCTCGAACTCTCAACCGCGGATTTCGATGGCGATGGTGATCATGACCTGGCCGTCGCCAGCACAGGTAGTAATACGGTCTCCGTGTTGATGAACCGTGGCGATGGGACCTTTGCGGACAAAGTCGACTATGCCCTTGGGAGAGGCTCTCATCCAGTCTTCGGCGCGGATTTCGACTCAGATGGCGATCACGACCTGGCAGTCGCCAATGGTAGCGATGCTAACGTCTCCGTATTCCTGAACAATGGCGACGGGACCTTTGCGGATAAAGTCGACTATGCAACTGGCGAGGCTCCGGTGTCTCTATTCAGTGCCGATTTCGACGGGAATGGAATTCACGACCTCGTCGTCGCCAGGGTAACGGGCTCTAATGTCTCTGTCTTGTTGAACAACGGCGATGGAACCTTTGGACCGCCCATCGACTACGTCGCTGGGAAAGCTCCGTTGGATGTCTTTAGTGCGGATCTCGATGGAGATACGGACAACGACTTGGTTGTGGCGAATCACAGCGGTGGTGTATCGGTGCTCCTAAACGATGGTGATGGGACCTTTGCGCCCAAGGTCGAGTACGACGCGTTGGATAGGCCAGTGAATGTTTTCAGTGCGGACTTCGATGGCGATGAAGACCATGACATAGCCGCGCGCCATTTTGGCTCTGCTGCTGTATCGGTATGGCTAAACAATGGCGATGGCAGCTTTGCACCTAGAGTCGACTATGACGGCCCCGAACGATGGGGCATTTTCAGTGCGGATCTCGACAATGATGGGGACAACGACCTCGTTGCGCCGGATCATGTCAACCGCAGAGTGTCCGTGCTGCTCAACAACGGCGATGGGACCTTCGGTGTGAAGCTGGAATACGCTGTGGGGCGTGGTCCATATGAGGTTGTCGGAGCTGACTTCGATGGGGATGGTGACATTGACCTGGCTGTGACGAATCAGGACGCCAACACGGTCTCAATCTTGTTGAATCGCTTGGTAGACTCCGGTGTGGGCGATCCCGTGCTGGCGGTCGACCAGGACTACCTGGATTTTGGCGTGGCCATCAGCAGCCTGTCTCTGAGCCTCCGCAACGCCGGGAGCGGTATCCTCTCCTGGTCCCTTGAGCCGCCTTCCGAAGATTGGATTTCGGTGAGCCCTCGTGAGGGGCAAACCACAAACGTCCCCGCATACATCGAGGTGCGCATCGATCGGCAACAAGCGCCGGCCGGACCGCAAGAGGCGACCCTGGTGCTCACGACCCCCCAGGGGGAGCGCAGAGAGGTCCGCGTCAGGGCCGATATCCGGACCAGCCTCCTGAGGTATGTGGATCCCGTGTTCTCGGAGGTGCACCTCACCCTAGATCTTCCTTTCGGCGAGGCCATAGGTTCCAGCCGTCAGCTGGAACAACTCCGGCTCGACGTATATGAACCTGAGGGCGATACGGAAGTAAACCGACCTGCACTCATGTTGATCCACGGAGGGGGATTCAGTCGTGGAGATAAACAGTCGGATCTATATCAGGAAATGGCCACCGCGTTCGCCCAACGCGGTTATGTCGCCGTTTCGATCAACTACAGATTGGCTAATCCCAGCGCCAATCCGGCCATAATTGATACCGCCGTGGCCGATGCACTCACCGCCCTGAACTGGCTCGAAACCAACCAGGACGAATATGGAGTAGACCCGAACAAAATGACCATTGCCGGTGATTCGGCCGGGGGTGCCATAGCCGTCAACTTGTGCTACGGGAATGCAGCTTCAGTGGGAGCCGCAGCCTGTATTGACTTGTGGGGTGGGATGTATGATCGCAGTGATCCTGGTGGTTTTGATGCGCCTATTTATCCTGGTCCCATCGAACCGGGGACCCCCCCAACGCTTTTGATCCACGGTACAGAGGATTCTATAGTTCCCTACCGGACAAGCCTGGATTTGATAGATAAAATAGCGGCAGCAAAAGTCCACTATGAACTATATCCTCTACCAGGAGCCGGCCATTATCCCATATCACTTGCTTCCCAATTTATTCCCGTCATGGTTGATTTTGTATACCGGCTGGTGCATCTCTCGAAACCGTCCACAGCGGTGGTCGAGGTGGCGGAGAGTATCTCCGACCTACCCACCACCTATACCCTCTCGCAGAATTATCCCAATCCCTTCAACAGCGACACCGTGATCCGTTTTGGCCTGCCCACCAGCGGCCCTGTCGACCTGGCCCTCTACAACCTGGCCGGCCAGAAAGTAGCCGCCCTGGTCGAGGGCCCCCACCAAGCCGGCACCTACACCGTCCACTGGGACGGCCGCGATGCCCACGGCCGCGATCTAGCCAGCGGCGTGTACATGTATCGCTTGCTGGCCGGTGGGCAGACGGAGACACGCAAGCTGTTGTTCTTGAGGTAAAGCACTGCTCGGGCGGTGCCGTCACGCGCACGGCCCGATCCCCAACACGAGTTCGACTTTGCCGCCTGAGCCCCACCCCAGACAGCGCTGCGTCCCCATCTCTCGCTGACAGCTGCCGCTGCGCCCGCAAGCGCTGGTCCGGGCACCCTATCCGCTGCCCCATCGTTCACCGCACCACGATCAACGCAAAAGCACGGCCCTCAACGCAATCGAAAAGCCCAAAACCGCTTGACTGACTACCGATCTCTTTAGGCTGTTTATCCTCACTATGCTGATGCGATTCACACTCTTGCGTTGGTAGAGGCAGCTGTCAGCAGTCGTGGCACGGGCAGGTTCGTGGGGGTTGAGGAACTGTAGATTTCATATCGTCATGATGGTCCTGGCCTCAATCTGCTCCCAGTCTATCTCTCGTCCCAACCCGGGCGTCTGTGGCACGTACATATAGCCGTCCCTGACCTGTGTGGTGTCCCGAATCAGGCCGGCAAATGCCGCCGAAATTGACCGGTCAGCGACGTGCGGTTTCCACGCCCCCACTTCCCACCAGTCGTCGTTTCGAGTCGCAGCCACAACCTGCGCCCCTCCACCGTGGACATTCAGCCCGAACATCTCTGCAAGATTTGAAAGCTTCATCTTTCCGGTGATCCCGAGCCCGGTATTGCGCACGATATCGATCGCCCCAGCCACGAGATAGGGCGTGGCCAGGTAGGGATTGCCCTGTATCGATTCGAGTGCCATCACCGGTAGCTCGACCGCGTCCGCAAGACGCTTGAGCCCGTTGATGTCGAACTCCTGCAGGGGCTCTTCGATCCATATGTAACCCAGCTCTTCCAACCCCCGTGATACCTTGATGGCATCTTCAACGCTGTATTGCTGGACAGGATCGTGCATTAAAGCCATCTCGTCGCCGACCAGATCGCGAATATCCTTGGCGAGGGCGAGATTGGTTTCGACGCCCAACATCGAGTGGTCTTTGAACCCCTTGTACCCCTCGTCCACTGCCCGTTGGGCCGACTTCAGCGTGTCTTCGTAAGGAATGCCCGTCTCGGTGAGATAGGCCGGGACCCGATCACGAAATCCACCGAGTAGCTTGTGGACAGGCAAGTTGGCGTGGAGCCCCGCCAGATCCCACAAAAGCGTGTCGATCAAAGCGAGAGGACCTGTCGATGTCATATGAAAGTACCGACGGGCAATCCACATTTTGTGCCACACGTACTCGCGATTGAGTGCATCCTGCCCGACCAGTTCCGGCTCCCACTGGACCTTGAAGGTGCGCGCCCCCCACTCAAGATCCTCTTTTCCCCAGCCGTGGGAGAAGGATCCGATGGTCTCGAGATTCGTATCGGTGCGGATCCGCAGCATACACGAGTAGGCCGGCCTGGGCTCCAGGCGAATCCCGTCCCCGCTGTACAGCCGATGCCCGAACCGCACCTTCGTTGACCCCGGATACTCCCGCATCGTCCGCAGTGGACGCCACTCCGGTTCAACGGGGTCGCTTTCCAGGATTTGGAAGTCGATCGATTCGATTTTCATTGGTGTTGGCTCGCAGGCAACTGTGGTCACAGGGATGTTCTAAGCGGCCTTGCTTATCAGCTCCGCTTCGTATTCAGGAAACATGATGATCGCGGGGTGCACCTTGAACGCCCTGGCAAGTTGCTCGGTCCGACGCTTGCCGATGTCTACCCGATCGTTCTCGAGCAGACTGATGTTCTTGGCGTTCACACCCGACCTGCGCGCCAGTTCTTCCTGAGTCCACCCCTTCAACTCACGCAACATACGAATCACCTCGCCTGTGGTGAGTGTCGCACGCTTCTTCGCCGGGGTGAATGTGTCCTTAGCCATGACTAACCTCCAGATCAGTAATCATGAGGAATGATCTCCAGTACATAGACTGTCACGACCGCACGCTCAACGGCATATATCACTCGATATTGCAGGCTTAACCGGGAAGACCGCTGACCGGTTCGGTCGCCCTTCAGTGCCTCATCGTGAAACCCGGGAAACTCGCGGAGCTTGCCGGGGCTGTGGCGGAACACGATGTCCTTCCACAGCTCGTATTTTTTGAGCACCTGCGGTGGGAGCTTTCGGGAGGACCGGCCGATTCCATGATGTTCAAGAATACGCCACATTATTAATAATAATACCTAATTAAATTTAATAAGTCAACAGTCCTCAATGACCTGCCAGGGCGACTCTTGGTCCCGCTTAGATGTGATGCTATGCGCGTCTCGCGAGGAGTGAACGGCCCGGGGCTCCGACGGGAACACCTCGAGGCAACCGCCGCAAGCAGCGTGACTCTCGAATAGCGGCGGGCCAGCGAAAATTGAAGCTATAGATCATGCGCGGCATGCCATGCCCTGAACGGATCTGACACCCGGGCAACTTTGATCTCGGCAGTTTCATCAACATCGACACCATCACCCCGCACACACCACTCTCACTATGCGCCGACCACTGGGATGAGACCCAACTGCCAACTTCAGCTTCAAGACAACCGTGCTGTCGTCTACAGTGGGTCGAAGAAGGTTAAGTCGGCACCGAAATTCTCCATCGCCGCTACGGTGTCGCCGCGTAGTCGAGTGCGGATCTCGCGCTCTTGATGGACCAGGGTGATCTCCTCTTCCCGGAGTGGAAACTCGATGTCGATGGGGCGATTCACGGGGGGATGGGCGATGAACAGGTAGTCGTTTGTGAAAGTGAGGTCGCCGGCGATAGTGCTCACCTTCAACTGATTTCGCTCGACCCAGGGTGGAATGCGAACGAACAATGGCGCTGGTTTCTTGACCCGTATGCGCAGGTGTGAATGAGTGTAGGGCGACTGGATTTCGATGTTTTCGGTGTCGTGGTCGAAGAGCAGGTTGACCCGGTGGCCGGTGGCTTCGGTCCGGGTAACTTCGCGCCAGGCCTCGCATAGAGAGCCGACCGAGCCGCCGACCACGTCGGTGTTGAAGCGGATGCGGTTGTTGCCGATGGGCTCGTGGCCGTAGGGGGCGGGAAAACCGTAGAGGCCGCGCACCCGGTCGGCGACATTGGTGAGGCGATCCAGGCCGTCGGGATTGTCGGGTTCCTCTATGAAGGAGACGTCGCGCAGTTGCGACGGCAGCAGGTGACAGCGGAGGATGCGCTCGGCATCGTGGTAGTAGTCGGTGTGGCCCCAGCGGCCCAGAATGAGGGCGGTCTCGAGGATGTCGCCGGTGTTGTTCATCTCCCCTTCGTCCGAGCGTTCAGGCCTGGGTCGCGAGCTCTCTACCGACCAGCCGGTCTGGTCACGCATCTGCCACAGGCCGTTGTCGAAAAAGGCTTTCACGTGATTCATCAGCACCGAGTCGCCGGTGAGGTCGGCCAGTTGCGCCAGCGACGAGAGGGTGCAGGTGACGGAGTGGGCGTGGGTGCCGAAGGATTCGGCGTCGTAGGCCCCGTCCGCCTTGTAGAACCTGTCGATGGCGATCTCCTTGAGCACGATCGCCAGGTCGAGGGCTGGACCGTATCCAGAGGCCCGGAAATATTTCACCAACGGCCCGATGGCGCGGCCGACGCGGGTGACGAAGGTGCCCCCGCGGGCGCTCTCGATGCCGCATTCGGACTCCAGCCGGTTGACGTCGCAACCAAGGTCCGGGTCGAAATATTTGAAGATGGTATTGATGCAAGCTTCCGCTACTTTGCGCGCCTCTTCCGAGTGGCGGTACTGCACCAGTGGATAGAGGGCGTGGAATCCCTCGCGGATGTTGTGGCCGCTGAACTTCACCGGCTCGCCCTGGTAGTCGCGGCGGCCAAGGCAGAGGGGGAGGGGACCGCTGAAGGAGAAGAAGGCGGCGCGAGCGTGTTTCTCCACGGCCTCCTCGTCGATCTCTATGCCGGCGTCGTCCTCGGCGTTGAGCAGCGCGTTGAGATGGCGCCCGGGGACGTGGTCCTCCAGACTCATATCCAGATAGGCGTCCGGACGCACGATGACGCGGAAGTACGGTATGTCACCGTCGTCGGCGTTGAACATCCGTTGCATGGAACGACAGCCGAGGCGAATGGCGTCGACGATGTCGGTGGTGTTTACGTCGCTAACCCTGGCCATGCCGTTAGCCCCCGGCTACGAGTTCACAAATGAACCTGACCCTGTCCAATTCGACCCACTCTTGGCGATTCTGTTCGTCCTGAATGCGCATGTCAAAGGCCGCGCGGAGATCTGCACCTTCTGGCGAATCGCATACCACGGCTGGCAGTAGCAGACGACAATCTCCGGCCGACGACTGGGAACGATGACTTGGCGACTGGTGTCACGATCCGCGACGCATAGGCAGTTGCCACAGAAACCATCGCCCGCTTCAACTGTGCCCTACGCGCGAGACGGAGGATGAGGAGCTGGATCTGGATACGGTGGTGGCACGCCCTTCGCCCCCTTCAACACCAGGAAGTTCCTGGCCTCGTTCGCAGCAGCCTTCTCGGCGGAGTCCACCTTCATGGGCCCGCCGTGCCCACCGTTCTCATCTTTGTCCCAAATTCTGTTATCGTACCCATCAGGAGCATACTGACAGATGTAGGTTTTGCGAACGCTATCGGTGTTGTTGGCCCCTGTCATGTGCGGCGTCAGGCTCCAGAAGATCGCCACCGAGCCCGCCACGACCGGAACACAGACGGCATCGTCGGACCGAAGGCCGCTGATCGTCCAGCCACCGTTGCTCTCATCAAACTCGTGCAGCAGTGGCCCTCGCCGGAAGAGCCCCGGCACAAACCACGGGCAGCCATTTTCCTCGGTTGCATCGTTGAGCGCAACCCAGCACGTCAGGTATTGCAGGGGTTCGATGTAGGTATAGCCATTGTCCTGATGGTAGGGGAAGACCCGGCCGGGGCAGGGCTTCTTGTACACCGCCTGCTCGTGGTACAGTCGCACATCGTCGCAGTTGAGCACGTCGTGGCAAACCTTCTGGAAGAACGGGCTGGCGCAGAATGAGCGCACAAGCGCCGACTGCTGGGCCAGGCCACTCGTAAAGGTGATCTGATCAGCGCTCGCAATGGGACGCGACGGCGGCGGCTGCCCCTGGGCTTCGAGGCGCAGCACACTCTCGTGCTCGAGCCGATCGATTTCATCCCGAAGCGGCCCGATCTCCGCAGCGCTGAAGGCATCCTCGACCACAGTGAACCCCTGAAAATCCATATCGTCCGCCTGATTCTTGCCGAGGATCTGGAGAGGAGCATCCTTGCGCGTCGGCAAGAGCGATGGGTGCTTGCTCGAGCTGCTGAACTCCATGGCCGGGTGCCGCGACAGTCGCGCGTTGTGCCGAGCAGCCGGCGTCGGCTCGTCGCCGGTGGACCAGCGTGTGGTTCCATCGAAATCGACGCGCTCCCACAACACGTGTGGCCACTCCGCGAAGCTGCTGGAGACATAGTGGCACGCGTAGACCTGGCGAAAAACGGTCGGATCGCGCCCCATCAACCCCCGGTGCCACAAATGGCCGTCGAAGATCACGGCGGCTCCCCTCTCAACGACTATGTGCACTTCTTCCGCCCCTGCCGTCTCGTTCTCCTCGAAGATTTCCTTCCGCAGCCTTTTGCCCAGCTCCGGGTCGCCACCGTGGGTACGAATGCCCGCCCACTTTCCGTGCCGGAGGTCGTCGTGGTGAAGCTTGCGGCGGAGGTGGCCGCCTGTCTGCAGCCCGAGAGTGCCAATCTCCTCGTCCACGTCCACGAGCGGAATCCACACACCGATGCAGCCCGGCAGCGGGGTTCCGTCACAATGCCATTTCTGCGACCACTGGCTGCCCTTCCACCAGTAGTGGCTCTTGATGCCCTCGGGCTCGTTCCCGCCCAGAGCGTCCCTGAGCGGTCCGCGGAGCTTCGGGTGTAGCATGAAAGCGCGGCATTCGGGATCGTGGATGTGGCACTGGTCTGCGTCGATGAGATGGTCGGCGCCTTCCGCCGGCGGGACAAATCCCTCGACGGTGATCTCACCCGCGTGCACGGCGTCCATGTGTCGGATGAGCCCGTCGCACTCGTCGGCCGTGAAGAGTGAGGGCACGACAACCCACCCGTCGCGAGCATACTTCTGCCTCTGCTCGGCGGTGAGGCCCACCACCCCGATGTGGCTGGGCTGCGTGTGTTCGGAGTCGGACATTTCAATCAATTGGCAGTCAGCGGTGCGTGTTTCGTAGGGATTTTCATGGGATTGTCAGCTCACAGGCAATTGTAGTCAATTGCGATCAATGCGCCTACGATGTGGACGCCGTTCGCATCAGGGGCGAAGCCGGAGTAAGTTGGGGAAATGAAAATTGAAGCCATAGACTTTCTCATCCTCGAGGGTGATCTTGTCGTGCCGCAGTGGCAGCCGTACCGGACAATGATCGAGTATCCCGGTACGCCCACGGTTCGCTTCGGCCACAAGCCGTTCGAGGGTGAAGGAATCAAGCTTAGCGCCCGACCTTCCTATACCCGTGTGTTCCGGATTCGGACGAATGAGAACATCGAGACGTGCGCGGTTTTCGGCTCCGGCTTCAGTCGAGAGCAGGTCGAGTGGGAGGCGCAGACCTTCAAGCTGCAGTGGGAGCCCGAGTTCGTGGGCGCGAACGCGCTCGATCGGGAGTACATGTGGCACAAGATGTGGATGGCTCGGCGCTACTACCACATGTCATCGGTGGCACCGTTGGCAACAATCGATGAGCTCCTGTGGGACCTGGCCGGTCTCAAGGCCAAACTGCCTGTCCACAAACTGCTTGGCGGCTTCAGGGATCGCGTGCCGGCGTACCTGACAGAGGCCAGTTGTAGTCACCAGGAAGCGCTCGAGGTGGCCCAACGCGCAATGGATCTGGGCTACAAGGGATTCAAGGATCACTCGATGCTGGGAGTCGAGGCGAACCTTGCGCTGGCGACGGACCTGAGGGACCTGGTGGGCGATGAAATGGTCCTGATGCACGATCCGGTCCAACAGTACACCGTGGATGATGCAATCAAAGTGGGGCGCAGACTGTGGGAGCTCGACTATCTCTGGATCGAAGAACCGCTACAGGAATTCGACATGATCGGGCTCAAGCGCCTGTCTGATGCCATCGACCTGCCGGTGCTGGCATTGGAATCGGTTGAAGGTCTCCCCTACCTCGCCACGCCGTACCTGCAGAACAATGTCGTCGACATCGTCCGCAACCAGGCGATGGGAATCACGGGTCAGATGAAGCTGGCCAACCTGGCGGAAATGTTCGGGAAGAACACGCACGGTGGACATGCTCAGGTGCTCGCCGCCATTCGCAATGACGACTGGTACGAGCATCACGCCAGAGAGGCGTTCCAGCGAGGGGACAACATGCCACGGCGTCCGCTGAGTCTGGCTGCCTCGGAATTGATCAAAGAGACGTCCGAAGTACGCGACGGGTACATGTATGTTCCCCAAACACCGGGGTTGGGGCGAGAGATCGATTGGGAGCAGATCGAGGCCAGGACCATCAGGGTAATATGATCTCCCACAGGACGAGCTACCCGCTGGATTGCGCAGTGCCAGAGGAGTCCTGGCACCAGAATGAGTAGAGCCTGGCCTGGTTGATGCGAAACTCCAGGCGTACGACCTGGTGGCAGAATGGACTCAGTGTCGCCTGCTCTTGCCACACCACGCGCTGTTTGATCCCGTCACCATCGATAGATACGCACTCGGTATGCCCAAAGCCCGGCAGGACCTTGCCGTCTCCGTCGAGCATTGCGATCGAAATATCTCCGCCCGGTTCGCAGGCAGCGTTGACGAAAAGCTCCCGGCCTTCCAGGACAAAAGGCCTTGTCAACAACTGCCCCTGCCGTTTGCCGCCGGCCATGCTGACAAAGCCATCCAGGCGCAGCGTGGCCATGCCGATGTCCACTCCCATGTCCTTGACGTGGGGGTCGTCGCTCTGCCCATAGAACAGGAGGATGCGATCCTCCAGTACCACCAGCGAACTGGCCATGCGGATCTGCCGATTGTCGCCACTGTGCGGTTCGCCCGTGGGAAGCAGCGCCTGACCCAGAAACAGTTGCTGCCAATCCCAGCCGTCACGGCTCACTGCCAGACCGGGGGAAATCACGGGCGTATGGGCTGTGCGATCCTTTGATTTCTCCCAGACAACCCAGGGCGTACCGATGTAGATCCCTTGGTAGGGAGTCACGCCCATGCTGTAGTACTGGTACACCGGCGGATGGAAGCAGATCTCCGGCTCCGTCCAGTGCTCGAAATCCTCGCTTTCGATACGAGCCACACACCGCCGCCAATTCTCGAGCTTGGCTCGGACATAGGCCACGTACCTGTTGATCTGCGGATCCCAGAAAGCACAGTGGCCAGTGTCGCTGACAAACGTTGTCACCGGGTTGAGCTTCGAGCCCTCCCAGTGGATCCCGTCCGGTGAGAACGCCACATGGATCCCCTTCGCCTCCGCGTGATCGGAGTCGTGCTCATAGTCCCCGGCAAACAATTTGTACCTTCGTACCGGATCGGTGTCGTCCTCATCACAGAACACGCTCGGCCCAGCCAGCGCACGGCCCATCGGAAGCCAGACGAGGTTCGTTCGCTCATGGTCCTCGAAGGGAAACAAGGCGAGCTCCGGCTTGACCCACGTGCAGCCGCCGTCGGTTGACTCGGCGTAGGCGAGCTTGTCGTCTCCGCCATTGGGATTGCCTCTTGTCTCGTAATAGAGGCGAAGCTTCTTCATCTGCGGGTCCCACAATGCGCTGCCGTACAGATCGCATTGCACCGCCTCCCACGGATGCTCACGCTTGAGAACCGGATTTCCTGGATGCTTGACCGGCTGCCCCAGTCGACGCTCGAGTCTTTGGGATTCCTCAACGATCCAATCATCCAGAAACAGCTGCCGCCGTTGACCGATATGACGAACCGTGTCGGCCACACCAATCGAGTCGGTGGTCGTGGTGAAGATCGTCAACCGCTGCCAGACGGCGCCGCCGTACCCGTGAATCACCGGATGGCCGAACAGGACCCCCGGCAAAGCAGGTCGACTCCTGAGGTCAACCAGAGGTGTTTCCATCAGAGGTGTTTCCATGGGCTCGAGGTCCGCGTCCCGGATCGAAAGACGAACCAGCGGGTTCGCTTCCCTGCCGAGCCGGAGGAGTTCCAGGACGTAGGTCCGCGTCACGTCGAGCGGCATCTCGTAATTGCCCAGCACCACCGGATTGAGCAGCCAATCAGGCCAGTGATAATCACCATGGCCCTGTAGCGCTTGGCCACTGTCAGCGAAAAAGAGGACCTGATCGGGTTCGGGCGAGACGAGTTCTTTGAGGAATCCGACGCCAAACGTCCTGCCGTCGGGCGTGGTGACGGCCACACAGGTGGCTGCCGGGCTACCGATGCTCTGCAGTACGCGAAATGTCGCTTCGACCCGCAGATCAGCACCCTGGGCGAACTCCTCGGGGGTCAATCGTCGACGGTAGTACCTCCCCCGCCCCCCGCGGTGGTCATCCGTTGACGTATCAGATGTGAAGAGCTCACCCCCCGCAAGGCGGGCCTTACCCAATTCTGCCGACCAGATTCCGTGGTTCAGTGATGGATGATGCGGCTCGAGCGAGCAAGCGGCGTTGTAGTCGCTCAACACTGCCTTCATGTCGTTGCCTCTATAAGAAGAGGTGTCGGGGGTCTTGCCAGATCCTCAACGGGATAGGCACATTCAGCCACTGGTCATATTCCAGGACATAACAAACCAAGCGCAAAACTCGGTAGTGAACCAGGAAGGTGGCAACATGCCCGAATCACTCAAACAGAGACTACGTAGCGGAGCTGACGTCGAAGTCGTGCCCGCGCCCCTGACGGCAACCAGGCAACAGCTCGAAGAGATCGCCGCGCGAAGCACCGTCGACATGTTCTCGGTGGACGGACAGCACGGCCCTCTCAATGAAGAGAGCCTGGTGTCCATCTGTGCCGCGGCTGACGAACTCGACATCCCCGTGCAACTGCGCATCAAGCACACTCGCCACGCCTATTTGATCGGCAATTACGTCGACCTCGGTCCGATGGCAATCATGGTGCCTCAGGTTGAAACCGAAGCGACTGTCGACGAGGCGATCGATGCTTTCTACTACCCGCCCCTCGGCAAGAGGAGCTGGGGCCCGCTCTGGGGATACGGCTTCGACGACAGCAGCGAGCGGCTGGAATACGCCGAGTGGTGGAACCAGACGGGTATCCTCATCCTCCAGCTCGAGTCCGTGCATGCGGTGACCAATGCCAGACTACTCGCCAAGCCGGGTGTGGACATGTTCGCCTTTGGCCCCAACGACCTGGACTTCAGCCTCGAGGCTTACCCCAATCACCCTTTCAAGTCGGTTGCCGACTGCGTCGCACATGTTGAAGAGCAGATGGCGGGTACCGAGGTCAAGGTTGGTTAGGTTGTAGGCCGCCGGTGATTGCGACACTATGCCTCACGTTCATCTCAATGGCTACCAAGCAGCGCTTCACTCAGGAACCAACCGTCTCGTGGTAGCCTGGTTGGCTGGTTGCGTCGTGAGCACGGCCGCGTTCGGACAGTCAGTTCCGGAGGAGTATCTTGATGGGATCATCGCCTTGGACGCACCATTGCCCACGCGGTTCACGACGGGCGAGACATATTGGGTCAGGGGCAGCGTCGCAGATGAGGGAATTCCGGCGTTGACGTTCGAGTTCGACTCATCACGAGGGATCCTCGAGCACCGCGCTCTTGTCGTTAACGGCCGCGTGGAACATCCCCTGGTCTTCAAGCACTCCGACGCTGGCCTGCATGACTTCAGAATCGCCTTCTTTCCGAGCGATGGGCCCATCTTGGTAACGGAGCCGTTTGTCGGGATCGAGATCCTCGAGGGCGAGGGTAGGATCGAGCGGCCATGGCAGTATTACGATGGCTTCATTGACGACGCCTACTTCCGTCCCAACGTCATCCGCACCGACGCCAGTGAATTTCCGCCCCTGTTTGTCACTACCGCTGGCCATGGAGTAGAGAGTGTCCTGGTTCTGGTGCCTGATGGCAGCGGCGGCAACTTGGAGCGGGTAGCTCCCTTCGTGGATGACCTCAACCAGGGTCGATGGCCGTCTGTGCTAGCACCGCTGGGGTCTGGCAGCATCAGCTTCCATCACAGTCTCACCCTGCACTGCAGCGGTGCCAACCAATCTGCCGCCCGTCGCCGCGGTTGCGCTGTCCACTACATGCGGGCGAGGTCATTCAAAGACGATGCGGTCACTGATGCGCCGAAGATGCCACCGTTCAAGCAGGTGCGGGGGCGATCGTTTCCGGGGAGGGTGTAATGTGAAGAAACTATCTCGACACACGCTCAGACCGATATAGACTCACGACTATGACGTTTGTAACGACTATGATGTTTATAACTACACATCCCCGACATGGTACCCCGGCCGATCACCCCGGCGCGCCCCCGTCCCCAGCTAGATTCCGAGGCTGCACCTTCTGGGGTAAATTCCGCTACCTGAGCGCCACCAAGGGCAAAGAGCAGGACACCCAGGGCAATGAATGCCAGCGAAGACGCTCGCATTCCTGGCCTTCATTTCCCGAACCTCTCTGTCAGTCGGCCTGGCGCGGCTGGGAGACCCAGAAAGGTCCGATGGCTAACACGTCGAGGTGGCCCAATTTGAATGCCCGAATGGCATCACTCGGACTACAGACGATTGGCTCTTCGTGCATGTTGTAGCTGGTGTTGATCAGTAGCGGCAGACCGGAGAGGGCTTTGTAAGCCTGCACGGTCTTGTAGAAGGAAGGCGTGTTGACTGGATCGAGAAGCTGTGGCCGAGCTGTGCCGTCAACATGGCACACTGCTGGCGCGCGCTCGATCCATTCCGGTTTCACATCCATCGTGATCGTCATGAATTTCAAGGCTTGTGTTGCTCGGAAGTTCTCAAAAACTTTCGGCCCGTCTTCGGCAAGTACCGCCGGCGCGAAGGGCATGAACTCGGTTCGATGTAGGCGTTTGTTGAGCCAGTCGTTGATACTGGCATCGGTCGGGGAAGCGATGATCGTACGATTCCCCAGGGCACGTGGCCCATATTCCATGCGACCGTCGAAACGAGCCACGATGCGCCCATTGTGGACAGCGTCGGCGATTCTGTGTTCGATCTGAGGGTCGTGCGCGAAGGTGACATCTGCGGCGCGTAGAGCCTTCTCGATCTGGTTGTCGGAGTAGGTTGGGCCAAGGAAGACGTCGTCTATCATCTGTCTTGGTAAAACACCATTGCCGCTGGCGAGCAGGGCGGCACCCATCGCTAGTCCACCGTCTCCCATGTTGGGGTGGATGTAGACTTCATCTACGCCCGGCAATTCGGCGATGCGTTGGTTGATCTTCACGTTGGCGAAGACACCCCCGGCGAGGCAGATATTTCGCTGACCCGTCTTCTGCACCCAGTGGTCGACAACGCTGACGATGCGATTCTCAACCAACTGTTGAACTGCCGCTGCCACCTGTGCCGGGGACGCCCCATCACATCGTCTCTCCAATTCGCGCACCAGGAGCGGGTCCCACAGCTTGCCGGTGAAGGCCCAGCGTGCCAGGCGCTCAAGGATCACGTGTGGGCGGCGTTCACCTGTATTGCGGAAAGCCGTGACACTCGAGGAGAATGCAGCGTTTTCCTCATCCACGACGAGTAGATCCTCGAGTGTTGCGTAGAGATCGTTGGGGTCGGCGAGCGCCGCCAGCCCTGTGATCTTACCCTCATGTCGGTTGCGTTTATAGCCGAGCATGCACGTTGCGTAGGAGTAGAAGTCGCCGGGGGAATAGGCGGCTGCATCATCCGGTCTGGGACCGTAGGCGATCCTCTCAATGCCCTTGGGGTAACAGCGCCATAACGCCGTGTTCACGCCATCCCCGTATCCATCGATGGTGACGGCGAGCGCTTCGTCGAAGGGTGATGTACCGTAGGCGCCGGCAGCATGACATAGGTGATGGTCGAAGTTCCTCATCCGCCCGGGGTCGAGACCACTGTCGCGCAGGGCACCCTCCAGTGCTCGTCGTGCCCGTACTGGCCTTGCGTCTGCGAGTCCGAGAACCTTACGAGTACCAATCCCCAGTGCTCCGATCACTGCCTCGCAGCCAACCATACGAGGCACGGCATTGGAGAAATCCGTGATCCCCTTCTCTTCCCGTGAATAGATATGTCGGATCTGCCATGGATTCAGATTCATCACCTCATCGCCACCGATCGCGATCTGTTCGACATGCTCCGGACTTACGCCCCCTTCACTCAACACTTCGGCGATCGCGAGATATGGATAGCCATAGTGCTGCTTGGTTCTACTGAGCCGTTCCTCACCTATGGCGGCCACGATCCGCCCGTCGATGACGAGACCGGCCGTCCCGTCGTGGCCGACATGCAGACCCAGGATCACAGACATACAGATGCTCCCATGCGATTCGGATCGACAGCTCAGATACTCACGGCAGCAACCTGACTGGCGCGAGATGAATTCACGGAAGGGAGTTGGAGAGTATTGCACTGCAGAGTGGGGGGAGTACTAAGATACCATCGAAGCTTGATTGTGTCATCCCGACGAAGGATTGCTGCTAAGGCAATTTTCACAGAGTTGACAGTATCGGAGCATGATCCCTATACCTACAAAACCGGGTCATCGCCAACATCAGTGGCACGTCGAGCTCCTTCGTGGCTTTTTTCAAGAAGATGAACCAGAAAACCGAGGTCGGTCGATGAGTAGACTTGTGGTAGTACCTGGAGATCCTCTCTACAAGTACTATCAGAAGGGCGAGATAAAGACTCGGTATTGGAACCCGCAGGGCCTCTTCGACGAGGTCCACATCATCTCGCTGTGCAAGAAAGATGTCGAGCCAAGCTCCGTACAGGCCCTCGTGGGGAATGCGAAGCTCTACATCCATGAAATTGGGCGGCCGAACATGGCTACCCTTCCCTTTTACTATCCGCGCGTTCGCAGTCTAGTCAGTAGGATCGAGCCAGACATCATTCGTGCTCATGGCCCCTGGCAATGTGGGAGCCTAGGTGTGTATGCTGGCAGATGCCTGGGCATTCCGTGCGTGGCCTCGATCCACAACGACATCGACGTGGTGCGACGATACGAGCGGCCCGTCTTGCTCAACCTGGTCCGACCGCTCGAGAGATATACCATGAGCAAGGCGTCGGCCGTCATCTGCGTGAGCAACTACCTGCACCGATACGCGAAGCGGCACGGGTCCGAACGTACGATCACGAACTACAATCGGGTCTACACTTCTCAGTTCGTTCATGAACGCAAGTATTCGGAGAACAGACCTCTCACCATTCTTTCAGTCATGCGCCTGGATCCCCAGAAAGATCCGGAGACGATCATCCGTGCGATCAAGCCGCTCGATGCGAATCTCGTCTTGGTCGGTCAGGGGGAGTTGGAAGACAAGCTACATCGGCTCGTCGAGGAACTCGATATGGGCGCGAGGGTGTCCTTTGTCCCGTCCGTTCCCAATGATCGCATTCATGAGACTTACCGTGCAGCGGACGTTTTTGCGATGTCTACGCTGTATGAGGGATTCTGCATACCTGTGTTAGAGGCTATGGCGTCTGGGCTTCCCGTTGTCGCCTGTCCGACGGAGCCAATTCCGGAATTGTTGGGGGACACGGGACTGATCGTCGACCGTAGTGCAGATGCCTTCAGGGACGGATTTGCCCGTCTCATGGACGATGTGAACCTGCGTCGTAGCTTGGGGATTGCGGCCAGAACACGCGCCCACGCATTCGACGGCGACCGCATGGAACAACGAGAAGCCAGGATTTACAGTGCCTTCATGTCTGGCGATCAAAGTCAGATCGGCGATCTGTTCGATCCTGCGTTTCGTCTGATCCAAGCCTAAAGCACATGGATTTTCGCCGACGCATTAGACCCGACATTTGCCCACGATTGGTGTTCCGACGCCTTCCAGCCAGATCGCACGCTGCTGGTGGGTGGCGACGGCGTACCGCTGGACGAGTTTCTTGACAGACCAGTGCAGCATTGGTTGCAAAGGTGAGTCGGAACAGACGTAACTCGCTCGGCACTCGCGACCTTCAGGTGGAGTCAATCATGGCTGAGCCCAAACATACCGTTGCCGTAATTGGTGGCGGGCGCCTCGGTCAGCACTATGCCGAGGTCTATCAGACGCTCCCAGATACTGAATTGGTCGCCATTGCAGAGATCAACCCGGACCGGCGGCGGGCAGTCGGTGAACGCTTCGGTATCAAAGCGCTCTACCCGGACGCGGAGGCCATGTACCGGGAGATCGTGCCTGACCTGGCCGCCGTCGTGCTGCCCGCCAAGCACATAAAGGAGGCGGTGATCGCCAGCGCCCAGGCGGGGGTCAAGGGGGTGTCCACGGACAAGCCGATCGCGGCGTGTCTGGCAGATGCCGACGAAATGGTCGACGTGTGTGCCGAGCGCGGCGTCGTCTTTGCCGGCGGTAACCTCAAGCGGGCGATGTCGCCGATCCAGGAGGTCGCCGGTTGGCTGCGCGCCGGCGACTACGGGGAGTTGCGCGGCGCCAGCGTGCATGGATGGGGCAGCGGCGAGGTTTCGGGTGGTGGGTGCCAGCATATCGCCGTGCTGCGGCTCCTGGCCCAGGCCGAGGTGAGTGAAGTCATCGCCTGGGGTACCCCCGAAGAGGCGCTCAAGAGCGACACGGACGAAGGTCTGATCATCAACGGGCTGTTCAGCTTGACCAACGGCCTCAGCTGTCCTGTTTTCGGCCAGCGGACCCCATGTCACGGGGTCGACGTATGGACCGACGATACCCTCGTCCGCTGGGACTGGGTGACGCCCGAAATCTACCAGGGTTTCGACCCGAGCGGCGCCCGAATCAAGGTAGACCGGGCGTACGCACCCGAGCGATACCCCCGGTTCTCGTACCTGGGCACCACGATCCTGTCCTTCCTCGACGTGGTATCGAATGGCGGCGAGCTGTTCGTATCTGGACACGACCTGCGGCAGTCACTGGAGGTGGCGATTGCCGCCAAGTACTCGGCGCTGTGGGGCAGTGTGCCACTGAAGCTTCCGTTGGAGGACCGTTCACTGACGCTCTACCCCAAGCCCTACCGATGGCTCGGCGGCGACCACTCGGGACGAGCGCAGACCTACGAGGAGGCCCTGGAGCACCCGTTATTCCCCTGAATAGGAGAGACCGATCTAACGATCGGTCTCTTTGGGTTTGCCTGCGGCAAACTCCCGCACGTAATACATATCCAGTCCTACGAGTGCTCATACGGTCCAAGGTCCGGGTCTACGAAGTCACGATGGAAGTTCTTGCCCATCAGGTACTTGATCTCAAGCTCCACGTCGCGCAGCCGAACCTGGGGGGTCACGTCAGGATCCCGCTCAAGAAGGGTTACCTCGACGTTATTGTGTCCCTTCTGGGGCCAGTGCTCGCGGTCCAGCCTGAAGACGTACCAGTAGCCCCTCACCCGGTATCGGGGCGCGCCCATCATGTACATCCGGTTGATCTTGCGCAGCAGCCGGTCGGGCAGCTCGCTGCCATTCAGCTTGAAGCGATACCGGTCTAGCTCCGTTGTCTCGATCATTCGCACCCGCAACAGCACCTCGTGGACACGACCCGCGGCATCCCAGCGAGCTAGGTCGTCGGCAATCGTAAGCGCTATTTCGATTGGCTCGTTCACCTCCAGGTCCGCCGGCAGCTGCATCGGCACCCCAGGCTCCGATGCTGGGTCAGGGTAGACTCCGGTACTGGTCGGTACATGGTAGATCTTGTCTCTGGGTGCCATGACATCAGGGTGCGGCAGCTCGCGCAGCTTTTCGTAGAATGACCCTTGGTACGGCCAGTTGCTGAACCAGTGCGACAGGTACATCCCGTCGATGCCCTGCTCCCAGTAGTTACACGCCGAAGCCCGGATCATCTCGATAGTCGCCTGGCTCAGGCGGTCCGAGTCCAGGTGGCTGTAGATCGAGGCGTGCACACGGCAGCCTGAGCCTCTGGCAACCTCGACCAGCTCGGTGAAATCGATGCCCGGATTCGCGAAGGAGAAACTCAGCGAAGTGGACCTGTGGAACTCCTCACCCACGAGCACGTCCACGATGCCCTGATCGATCCACTCCCGCAGGTCCAGCCCGATGGAATGCGCCATCTCGATGCTGGTAGGTACACGGAGTACCAGCTCTCGGTCCGGGCCACCCTTCTTGACCGCCTCATACACGCGGCGAATCCAGCCGGTCATGGTCCGACGGCCTTCCTCCATCTCGTCAGGGTGGAAGTAGGCGAGCCCGTAGTTCAACTGCAGCTCGAAACCATCCACCGGGTACCGGTCCACGGTCTCCTGGATCAGCGCGAACCGCTCCCCCCTCACCTCTTCGTGCTTGAAGTCCAGGTAATGGGTCGACCGAGCTTCTGGATCCAGATCCCCCCTGGCACCGATCTCCAAATGCTTGTTCTCCAGGCGGAAGCTGGAGGTGCGGGCAAAGTTACCGGGATCGGCCTCGGGATCCCCGCTCCACTGCTGCACCAGCAGCGTGGGGTACAGCAGCAGACCCTTGGCATGAGCCCGGTCACAGATCACCTGCAGGGGGTCGTTCCCCTCCTCGATAAGGTGTTTGGCGTTCTGGTATGCCCTGCGGAAGCCCAGGTGGGGCCACTTCTGGGTAGGAGTGCCCCATAGCTCTCCTACCTTGGTGTCATGCAACATCGTACGCCCATCCCCCAGACAGAACATGATCGCCTCGATGGACGTGCCCACCAGCTCGTCCACACCCGCCTCGTACTCCTCCTTCTGCATCGGTGGCTCGTACATGTAGATCAGCGGGTGACGTCCGTCGTGGTAGAACATCATGCGAGGCTTTGCCATGTCTCTGCTCCCTGTTGTTAGGCGATAACTAGCTCTTGCAGCGTCGCAAGGCGCGAAACCCACTTGACCGACTAATGATAATCCGCTTTTTATCCACCATGCATTGTCTTTGCTGATTGCTGAGTGTACCCGACTCGCCGAGCACATGCTGCCGAGGCGTTACATCCACGCAGGAAAACGCGGCAGGAGTGGATGAAATGAAGAGTAAAGAATTACAGGAACTGGGCATCCCGCGAGGAGCGCCGTTGACCCACGCTTTCGACATGATCGGCGGCCTAGTCGCAGACGGCCATAACGTCGAGGAAATAAAGACCGCCATTGCCGCGGTCGTCAAAGACCCGCAGGCCTTCGGCGACGACTCGGCGTACGGGGAACTGGCTCAGTTGCTGATCCAGAGGAGCTACGTCGAGCGCGAAGAGCCGGCGCCCTACAAGCAGTGGGGGAGCAACATCGAGTCTGAATCCATCCGTCAGATCGAAAATGCCTGCGCGTTGCCGGTGGCGGTGGCGGGGGCGCTGATGCCGGACGCGCATCCAGGATACGGGTTGCCCATCGGCGGGGTGTTGGCCACCGACAACGCGGTGGTCCCCTACGCGGTCGGCGTCGACATCGCTTGCCGCGTCAAGATGTCGGTGCTTGATATGCCTGTCGAGACACTCGACAACAGAGAGGATCGGCTGACGCAGGCGATCAAAGCGGAAACCCGGTTTGGAATCGGCGCTTCGTTCAAGGGCCAGCGCAGGCGCCAGCACGCGGTAATGGATGCCGACTGGTCGGTACTGTCGAGGGTTGCAAAGTCAGACAAAGAGAGGGCTTGGAAACAGCTGGGCACGAGCGGCAGCGGCAACCACTTCGTCGAATTTGGCACGTTTTCGGTCGAGGACACGTTGGAAAGGCTCGCCCCCGGTACGTATCTCGCGCTTCTGAGCCATAGCGGGAGCAGGGGGACCGGCGCGGCGATCGCCGACCACTATAGCAAGTTGGCGCAGCAACTCCTGCCGGATCTGCCGCGAGAGCTAAGACATCTCGCCTGGTTGGACATGGATGCGGCAGAGGGCCAGGAATACTGGGAGGCGATGGAACTGATGGGCCAGTACGCCGCTGCCAACCACGCCTGCATCCACCGGCATATCGTGGAGCATCTGGGGGCCGAGGTGCTCCTCGATATCGAGAATCACCACAACTTCGCCTGGAAGGAAGAGCACGGAGACAGGGAGGTGATCGTCCACCGCAAGGGCGCTACCCCTGCCGGTGCGGATGTATTGGGGATTATTCCGGGATCGATGGCGAGTCCGGCCTTTGCCGTGCGCGGCAAGGGGCAGCCGGAATCGCTATGCTCTGCCGCGCACGGAGCAGGGCGGGTCATGAGTCGCAAGGCGGCGAAAAAAACGCTCAATTGGCAGGACGCGGAGAAGGTCCTGGCCGCAAAGAGGGTCACCCTGCTCTCGGCGGGCTTGGACGAGGTTCCGTTCGTTTACAAGGACATCGAGGCAGTGATGGCGGACCAGGCCGACTTGGTGGATGTGGTGGCTCGCTTCGACCCCAGATTGGTAAAGATGGCGCCCCACGGTGAACGGCCCGAAGACTGAAGAATCGCCCCAGTTCTTGACCTTCGAGCCGCGAGGCACAACCATTGAAGGGCTTCATCCACGTAACCGACGTGGGCAACAAACGGAACGAAGGGCCACAGGATGTATATCACCAATGCCATGAAGCAGCAATTCCTCGAGGATGGTTTCGTCATTCTCAACCAGGTCGTGCCTCCGGATCAGACCGAATCGGTGCGCGCCAGTACCGACACCGTCGTCGCCCGCGCCCGCGCCGCCGATCCCACCTGGGACACGACGCCGTTTCCGCGGACCCTGATCGACAAGCACTGCGACCGAGACACCCGTACCTGCTTTCAGCTCGCCCTCCACGACAACACCATGGGGGTCAGCGCCCAGCTGCTAGACTGTTCTATAGATGCCATCGGCGTCAACATGGTGTCGGTGTTGTGCAATCCCGAGTTCGAACCCGAGCAACCGCAACCCAGCGGTCAGCCTTGGGGCACCGACCCGCGCAACTGGCATCGGGACGTGCGACCTGACCACAACGGACCACTGGGCGAACTCATCGCCGATGAGAATGCCAACGGACCCGCTCACGTGCAGTGGAACATCGCCCTCTACGACGAGGCCATCCTGAACGTGATTCCGGGCAGTCATCGCCGGCTCAACTCCGAGGTGGAATCCCGGCAGCTGAACAGAAAAGGAGGAACCACCACCCCTCTCGATGGCAGCATCAGCGTCGACCTGAAGGTTGGCGATGGTGTCGTCTATAACAACATGCTCCTCCACTGGGGCAGCAAGTACACGAGCCGCGAGAAGCGACGGACACTGCACTACGCTTACCGCTCCTTCGGCAACATTCTGCCCCACCAACTCGGCACCACCGTGTCACCGCATCTTTACCGATTGTTGGATGAACCGGCCAGCGGCAGACTTTCCCGTGCCTTCGAGCTCTACCGATCCGAGTACCGCCTGTTCGAGGATATCTATCGCGCCGTGATCGCCGGCGACCGTGCCCGCCTGCAGACAGGGATAGGAAAGCTCCACCCCGGACCCGATGGCCGGCTATGCTGCCTGATCATCCTGACACGCCTGGCAAGTGACATCGAGGCACAGCGGCAGTCAGCGGATGCCGGGGTTGATACTTCGACGGCCGTTATTGGTCCCCATCACCCCCCGCTCAGCACAGTGCTGAAACAGGAACTGCTGACAAGGTTGTCCACGCCTGAAATGGATCAGCTGTGGGAGCGATTCGAACGGTTGGACGCGTTGCTGCGGTCCGCCGATGCCACCCACGTACGTGGATTCCTGGGAAAACCAACCGAATACTATTTCGAAGAATTGCCGGCCGATGTCACCCTCGAGCGCGGCATCTGCGCCTTGATGGAACAACCCGTCGGCGCAGGTTAGTCAGCTCCATCCAGGGTCTGGCAATCATCTGCTCGTAGCGAGGTACTTACCCATGACTGCCGCGGACAGAACTGTCAGGGCTGTTGAAGGCGCTGCCTCCATGGAGACCACCAGGAGAATCATCATGAACGAAGTGAATCTGCCCCCATCCGGTGGCAGACCGATTGTGGATATTCGATTTGATGCCGAATACCGGCAGATCGCCAACAGTCATGGCGACGAGTGGGCACCCACGTGGGCGGATGACGACGACTTGTACACCGCCAACAACGATGGAACCTGTTTCGGAGGCATGCCACAACGCAGCGTCGCGTTTGGCAAGCTCACCGGCGATGATCCGTTCAATCTCATCGGTACCACCATAAGCGACTTGACGGACTATGGGGAAACGGAGTACGCAACGGACGGCGCCAACTGGAAAACCATGAATTCGTACTGCGTGGATGGCATTTTGTACATGTTTGTGACTCGATGCCTTTATCCCGAGAAGTCCGGCGATACCGAGAACCGACATGTTTTCAAGAATGCAAGCATCATCAAATCCATCGATAGAGGCGTCACCTGGACAAGATCAGCAGCCGACAACTTCGAGAAGCCGATGTTTCCCGGATTGCGGTTCGGTGCTCCCTATTTCGTTTGGTACGGCAAGGATGGCGCCGCGACGGTGGACAATGCTGACAGATATGTCTACGCGGTTTCCACCAACGGCCACTTTGAAGATGGCGACAACTATGTCCTGGGCCGCGTCTTGAAAAGCAAATTGTCGAATCTGAACGCGGCCGATTGGCAATTTTGCGCGGGGGAAGATGGAATACCGGAGAACAACTGGGTTGGTGACATGAATTCGGCAAAGCCTGTGCTGGAGGATCCCTTGAATTGCAGCATGACCGGCATGACATACATACCGGCCTTGGGAAGGTATGTCATGGCAGTATGGCACTATACCACCTACAACCTGCGCGTGGATCCGAGAACGATCGTTGAGTGGTACGAAGCGCCCAAGCCCTGGGGCCCTTGGACGAAATTCAAGACCATGGACACAGACAGGTTGGGCTGGTACGTGCCTATCGTGGGTCAAAAGTTCCAGAAGCTCAGCGATGCGAACACGGTGACCGCCATGCTTTATGTGTCGGGCAACTATCAGGATATAAGTCTGTACAAGCTGAACTATATTCCGATAACCTTGTCAACGGTTCCACTGTCGGCGGATTCAGGCAGATGAGCACGATCAGAGCCGATTTCGCTTGAATGCGGCCGGAGGAGTCAGTATTATGTACACCAATCGGAGGGATATATCATTATGTACACCAATCGGAGGGATATATCGTGATGTGACGCCAGCCAGAGAGGAGAAGTGTAATCTGAACGTGCTGGTGCGGGTGAAGGGGGAGGGAGGAAGTGTTTTTTGCCCAACTCACTGCTCGACGAACGTTCACCATCAATCGTACCTGAGGAGTTTGAGAAATGCAACCGAGAACTGTCTTTCTGTCCATGATCCTCCTCGCGGTCTGCGCGGGACAAGCTTACGGCCAGGCGGGGACCCCGGACTACCGATACGTGCGTAGCGAGCCGCTGCAGGTGCTGGAGATCGACCTGGGGAATGTGAACTACGATTTCAGCGGCAATGTGGACGTTCCCTTCACTCTGCGGGGCAGCCGGGCCTCCGTCTGGCTGGCGGTGTACACCAAGGATCAGCCCACTGAAGGTGGCTGGGGTGGCCCTGGTATCCCCCAGATAAATGAAGGCCACGCCGTGTTCCGCAAAGCGGGGATCCCCAACCTGGTACGAGTGATCGAGCTGGGGTCATTTGAGGAGGGAACGCACAGTGGCACGTGGGATGGGAGAGATTGGGAAGGGAACGCCGTCGACTCGGGCACGTACACCCTTTACTGTATCGGCGTCAACGACCAGGATGATGCCAACTGGGTAGGCGTCTCGGGTTGGGGAATGCGGCAGCGCGCTGTCTACCTTCAGAACGCCCAAGGGGAAGGATGGGTCATCGGCACCGGCGGGCCCTTGGGCACGAGGCCGGGTGGCCCGAGAGTGGATATCGCGGGTCAAGGGGCCTTCGTGAGATATCCGATCGCACCGGGCAATTTCCTGGAAAACGACGAGATGGAGCTCGTCCAGCTCACCGAATACCCGGACTACGGCCTGACGGACGCTGACGGGAACCCGAGAGCGATACTGGGGGGCACGAGCCATGGCTCTGTCGTCGATCCGGACGACTTCACCCGCTGGTGGTCGTACCAGTTCTGGGATGGTGGCATACTTGGCGCTACCGTATCTCTGGACCAGCTCACGGCCGAACCCATGGAAGGCTTCGGGGACCCGCCCGCCAGCTGGAAGGAGAGGATTGTTGTCGACGAAAACTCGAACATTTTCAATTCGCTTCAATTCTATGAAGACAACCTGTACCTGGGCCATGGGTTCTTTACCAATCCCCCGGTCAGCGATATCTACGAACTGGATTCCAATACGGGCGACGTCACGGACATCATCGACATCAGCGAACACTATGTATGGGATCGCTACAATGAGGATGGGTCAACTTCGCCCGTTGCCAGTATGGTTGGGACTATGGTCATCGATGACTCGGGGTTCATCGTCTGCGCTGGAGGCTGGGGCGGGGATTCGTCAACAAGAAGCCCGATGAAGGTCGACTGGGACGGGAACGCCATCTACATAAACGATGCCGGGGACGGCTTCAACGACATGATCTTTGACGCCCAAGCCCAGGCCCTGGGCATTGAGTCAACGCTGGATGGTGACGCTCACGTGATCAGCGGCAGTGCCGAGGGGTTCGCTTTCTTGGCTGAGGGTACGCAGAACGAGGTCCAGCCCCACTGGGGGGCGCTCTACGGCCCCGATGGCTCGGGACTCCTTCACGTTGACGCAGCCAGGGCTCCGACGTCGCATAACAACGCGACCGGGACGGGCGTTTATATGGTCCACGAGCATTCGGAGCACGACGGACTCTATCTTCTGGCTACTGAACAGGAGTTCCACGGTGATGGTCATGGCTATCAGATTGCCCATCTGCCGTTCCGGATTTCCACGGCACTGATCGGTACCAACTTGCCGACGGCAATCGTGGAAACGACTTCCGACGCAACACCCGACGAATACGAGCTGGGTGATGCCTATCCGAACCCGTTCAATCCCCAGACGACGATCGAGTTCTCTATTCCGGTTGGGGGCCAAGCGCTGTTGACGGTACTCAACAGCCAGGGTCAGCAGGTGAGCACGCTGGTCAACGAGTTCCTGCGAGCGGGCTCCTATCGTACCAGCTGGGATGGCAATAGCGTCGGCGGAGAGATCGTTGCCGGCGGGATGTACTTCTATCGCCTGCGGGTCGGGGACCATGAGTTGACCAAGAAGATGACCCTGCTCAAATAAGGAGGGTCACCCGACCGGATCATCGAGGTGGAGGAGGGGTTATGTCCCTCCTCCATCTCTGTTTTCAGGCTATCTCCAAAATGCGCTGCTCAGGGGATCTCCCGAGCACAGTACTGCAACGAGAGGGACCGGCCGCACATCCACCAGGTTCAAAGCCACCCGCCCCGTCCCGATGCGTCACGTCGTTTGCGCCCGCTTACGGCGGCTGACGCCCTCCAGGCCGGCCTCACACATCAGGCCCGGCACGCCCTAGGTGCCCCACGACCAGTCGTCGATCTTGCCAATCACCGCCGTCGGTACCGCATCGGACTGGGAGCGCGCCGACGGCTCAGGACCACCCAAGGAGAACGAAGATGTCGGCGTCGGGCGTGACGCCGCGCTCGTTGGTCATCGGAGCCGGACTCAGTCTGGTGATCGGTGTGGGGGTGCCCTACGGCGCGTTCGTCATCATGGGCAGCCACATGAGCTCGCTGAATGCGCCCGCCGCCTTCTTCCTGTTCTTCCTGTGGGTGGGTGTCGTACAGGTCCTGCTGGGGGTCATTCACCGACGGCTGGTCCTTGGCCGGGGGGAGTTGCTGACCATTTACATCATGATGGTCGTGGCGACTTCGTTCTCGGGGGGCGAGCGCAACGGCTTCTGCTTGATGCTGTTGTCGTCCACGGCCGGGATGTCCTACCTGGCGACGCCGGAAAACGCGTGGTCGGAGCGGGTTCATCCCTACGTGGCCAGGTGGATGGTGCCACAGGATGAGCTGGGCATCCGGTGGTTCTTCGAGGGGATGCCGGAGGGTGAGTCGATTCCCTGGGACATGTGGTTGCCGCCGCTGTTCTGGTGGACGCTGTTCATGGTGGCGCTGTGGACGGTGAGCATCTGCGCGATGGTGATCCTCCGCCGCCAGTGGGTGGAGCACGAGCACCTGATCTATCCGATCACCAAAGTGCCCCTGGCCATGGTGGAGGCCCCGTCTGGTGGCGGGTTGGTGGCGCCCTTTTTCAAGAGCAGCCTGATGTGGGTGGGATTGCTGCTGGCGTTTGGTCGGGTGAGCCTCAATGCCCTGAACCACTACTTCCCCTTTGTGCCCGTGGTTCCGGCAAGTTTCGGAGACATAAACCTGTTGCGAGGTTTTGTCGGCATTTCTTTCTACCTGAATCTGATGATCCTGGGGTTTGCGTACTTCCTCAAACCGGACGTCATGCTCGGGATGTGGGTGTTCACTCTGTTGCGGCAACTGGTTGAGGGTGCGCTGGTCATGGTGAGGGCTGGCATGGGGGAACCTGTGTCTGGTTATGGCGGTGGACTGTTCGCACATCAGAGTCTAGGTGCCATGACGGCGCTGGTGCTCTTCGGGCTCTGGATTGCCCGGGGGCATCTGCAGGAGGTGTTTCGGAAGGCGTTCAGAGGGGACGCTTCGGTGGACGATGCCGACGAAATCGTGTCCTACCGAACCGCGGTATGGGGGGTGATCCTCGGACTGGTCACAATGAGCGTGTGGCTGTGGCGGGCGGGATTGCCCATGTGGGTAACGCCGCTGTTTCTGTTTGGGGCGCTGGTGACCTTTATCAGCCTGACGCGCATCATCGCTGAGGCGGGACTGCCCATGGTGTTTCCCCGAAATGTCCCCCTGGACGTCGTCATCTCGGGGATTGGGGCAAAGTACATAGGGCCTTCAGGGATAGCGGCGCTGGGGCCGACGGTGATATGGACGGAATCACTGGCGAGCACGATGATGGCGCATACGGCCACGGGGTTGAAGTTGAGTGGGGAGATCGCGCATCGGAAGCGATGGTTGTTGCTGGCGATTGCGATCGCTATCGGGGTTTCTGCGGTCAGTACGTTCTGGATGACGTTGTGGGTAACCTATCGGGAGGGGGGTATCAATGTAGCTGGTTACGTAAGCTATCTACCCCAGTTCACTTGGGACTATGTGGCGCACAGGGTCGACGAGAATGTGGGACCGAACTGGCTGGGTTGGTTCACCCGGCTGCTGGGTGGCGGGATGATGGCAGGTCTGCTGATCTTGCATCGCCGCTTCCTGTGGTGGCCGTTACACCCTCTGGGATTTGTGGTCAGTATGGACAGGGTGATGGGTACGGCCTGGTTTCCGGTGTTTCTGGCCTGGCTGACCAAGTCGGTTCTCTTGAAGTATGGTGGCCTCAAAGCCTATCGCTCGCTCGCTCCTCTTTTCTACGGGTTGATCCTGGGTCAGTTCGTGGCCGGGGGATTCTGGCTGATCGTGGACTATTTCACCGGGATGATGGGTAATGGATTGAGAATGGCCTACTAGTACCTGTTTCCGGGAGTCGTGAGCCCTTCATATACGAACTGCGAAACCAACGACAAGACAGAAGCGAGGCCCTGCATCGTGCGTAAAGGCAAAAGGCTGGAAGGGGTAGGGTGCCGCTTGGGCTTCCGAGGGAGACGTCTGTCATTTGCATTCCATCTTCTTCTCGTGACGACTGTGGTGGGCGAGGGGAGATGGGAGGCGGAGCGTCGGTGGAAGGAAACCCCGATGGTGCCTGCGATCGTGCCGGATCAGATGTTTTTGGGGGACCCGGGGGAGTCGTATCGAAACTACGCGTTCACGGAGTATCAAAACTACGAGGCGCTGACGGATCGTCCGCCGTGGTCGAATATCTACGATCCCCTGGGTAACTTCCTGATCAGCGGTCGGGAATTGGGCACCTGGACCGCGGAACAGTCCAGGGAGGGGGCAAGACGGCGTGGAGGCAGTATTCTCAGATCTAACCTCAGTAATTTCCACGGGGTTTTGTCCATGGGAGGACAGACCCACTCGGGATGGGCAAGTAATCTCATCTTCACAGGGCACATGACTCAACAGTTTTGGTGGACGCGCGGGATCATCACTCGGTTCACGCCGCTGACGTTGAATCGAGTGTCGCTGCAGGGAGCCCGGGCGGATGTGCTGAGCCCGTTTGGAGATGCCTTGAGCCTCGTAGCGGCCTACAGTTATTCGGTATATCGGGCAGGGGGGACCGCAGCCGGTACCGACAACGATTCGGGTATTCTGCTGGCAGGACACTACGAGCGCGAGACGGGGCCGTTGCGTGTGGGCGCCACGTTTGCGAACCAGCACATGTTCGACGTGCGCTATGCGACGACCGACTTGAGGGGGGATCTGCATGCCACTCAGTCGATCCCGGCGCTGCTGGCGGTACGGATTTCGGACGATTCGCCGGCCGATGGACGAGGTGGCCCCGTAGTGTACGGGGTGCAGTTGGTGGTCAATGGTCAAAGGCGTCCGGATCTGGTTCCGGACGTGGTGCGTCGGGATCTCACGGATCGGTTTACGGTGGTTGGAAAGACCAGCTCGGTCGATGGGCGTTTCGGGCCCAGCTTCTACTACCAACCCGGCATTGCACGCACCCCGGGCCCCTATTGGGGGATGGAAACGCCGTTGTTTGCCGACTACCTGTACCGGCGGGATTATGCACTTGACCCGGACGATCCGAATGTGGCCAACAACACGGACGTAGATCGTCTGGTTGAGTTTGTGGGGTGGGAGGATCCGAGCCAGGCTCAGCGTGCGGATGGGACCGAGGCCCTGGTGTATTACTTCGATCTGGAGGGGCTGACCCACGTGCGCTCGGTGGAGGTGGAGGCGTCGGTGGGCAATGATTACCGCATCGAAGTCGCTGACCTGAGTGTGTCGAATCCGAGGGAAGGTACCCCGTATGAGACTCGTTATAGTGCCCCGTTCTATAAGACCGTGCGTCGTGCGGAGGGGAATGTGCAGGATCTGTCCAATGTGGAGCGGATACGAATTCCGATCGGGACCGAGACCGGGCAGTCGGTATGGGGTGTGAATATGGCGCTGGACCTTGTGGGTCTACGGGTGCGCGGGGAGTTTGCGGAGAGCTTCACGTACAGCCGCTACCGGGATGGGGTGCCTGGAGAGCAGGTAGTTTGGGTTGCCGGCAAGCCGGAGCTTCGGGAGGCAAATGGCGCACGTCACCGCGGTGGGGATCGGGCAGGGTATGTCCAGCTCGAGCGGGAGACGGAGCGCTATGGTTTTGGGGGAGAGCTGTTTTCCATCGGGCCCATGTTCAACCAGCGACTGACGGCGAGGCCAGGAGATCTTGTGCTCCAGATGCAAGGCCAGCGGTCAGTGGAGAACAGGACGACCTTCTTCTCTCTTCTCGACGACAATGACGATCAGGATAGCAATCCGGAGGGCAAGATACCGGGCGTGGCCCCCGGTGATCTATCCGTGTTCCCCGGGCAGGATGCGGACAACGATGGCATCCCGGATACGAACCGCAACCTGAATCAGCTGCCGGACTATCTGGAGCCCTTTCTGCTCTACGAGGTGGATCCGGATGAATACGTGTATGGTCTGGATTTCAACAACAACGATGTCGTGGATGAGCGGGAGGACGACCAGGAGGCGGATCTTCCCTATGACCAGGATCTGCGGGGGGGCCATGCTTATGTCCGCTGGAAGCCATGGATGGGCGCGGGGGCAACGCTGGGATGGCTGCAGTCCCATCAGATCGCCGGCGGGGGCCGCAACGACCAGCGCTACATCCGGCTGAGGTATGGCGGGGAGCATCCTGGGGTGGGTGAATGGCTGATCGAGGATGAGTTGAAGCGGGTGTGGGACGATGTGCGGGATGATGTGTACAGCTGGACAGCGGCCACCACGGCTGTCAACAGACAAAATTTAACGCTCGCGTCGGGGCGATTCTCCTATGCGCCGACGTTTGTTACGGATCCGTTGAGCTATCGCGACAGCTTGGTGAACCGGATGTACGTATCGGGCATCCTGAGGTGGCTTCCCGGCTGGCGCATCATCACTCGGGTGAAACTGGAACACAACCGTCAGTATGGGGGTCGGCTGGGAGACGGTTCGGAGCAAGCCGAGGATCGGGTTCGTTCCCTGGCGTGGGTGCAGCAAGCCGACTACACGTGGCGTTTCGGGGATTTGACGCTGCAGCCCGCCCTGAAAGGACTCTGGTTGAAGCGGACCCGCCAGCAGGCGGGCCGGGCTTTGGTCCACACCCAAACGGTCGTCCCTCTCGTCACGGCCCGATATCAACTCTCCCTGGCGACGGAGCTGAAGGTGGGGATTCAGGGGGTTCCGGGCTGGTGGTTTCGGCAAACCGATGTGGCCGAGCCGCGCAACAGCTTCGAGCGGCAGACGATGACGGTCGTCCTCTCCAATATGTCGGACTACTCGGGGTATCGAATCTCCGCCAATCTGGGGGTCAAGCAGGACAAGCTTGAGTACAAAGACGAATTCCGCTTCCTCGAGAGCTTCGACACGACGTCGATCTTCGTGCGCCTGTTCCTGGGGTATGCGCAGAGCGTGCTGTATTAGCTGTCGGTATTACAATTCGTGGACCCAGACGATTCAGGTGTCGACCCGGTAGAGCGGTTCCAGGCCGTCGGCAATCCGGTCGAGATTATCAGCCATACAGAGGCCGCGTTTGCGGTAGGTGCCGTTCGTGCTCCCCGCAATGTGGGGTGTGATCAGCAGATTGGGCAACCGAAAGGCCGGATGGTTCGGATCAGGCGGTTCCTCGGCAAATACATCCAGGCCGGCTCCCGCAATCTTTCCATCCGTCAAGGCCTCGAACAATGCGTCCTGATCAACCAGCCCGCCGCGGGCCACGTTGATCAAATACGCATCCTGCTTCATCAGCCCGATCCGTCTCGCACTCATGATCTGTCGAGTCGTGTCGTTGAGAGGAAGGTGCAGCGAGACGATATCACACTCGCTGATCACCGGGTCCAAATCGTCAGGAGTGCCGGCGAGTTCCAGAGGTATTTTTTCGAGCATTTCTCGTTTGATTGGGCTGCGATTGATGGCGCGAATTCCCATGTCGAAAGAGCGGGCACGGCGGGCCAATGCCTGGCCACTGGCCCCGAAGCCGACGATGCCCAGCTTGAGTTCGGCCAGTTCCCGGCCCATCGGTTGCCACCATGCCTTCGAATTGAAAAAGTTGTCCTGACAGCCATTGTAGTGGCGTGTCAGCATCAGAATGAACATCATGGCGCATTCTGCCAGCGAGATGCCGCTGGTAACACCCGGACAATTACATGTGGGAATACCCTTGGCCTTCAGAGCCGCCAACGGAGCATCCTCGAAACCCGTCTTGGCAACCTGCCAGAGTTTCAGATCCACGGCGGCCTCGACCATCTGCTCAGTGTTCTCTATCAAGCCGTCATCGATCACCGCGTCCATCCCTTTGATTTGGGCCACACCGGGCTGTGACGGATCAAAGAACCGGAGATCATGACGATGATGTAACGCCTTCTCAAGGTACGGGCCCAAAGGGTAATACTGGTCTTCGTTGTTCCGGTCGGCCAAATAGAGAACGTTCATAGATGCCACTCAGTGCTTATTTGGGGGTTTTTTGTTGCGACTGCCGGTCGGGTTGCCAACCACACGACCCGATTTTCGGCCAATGGCGGCGATGGTGAGAATGATCGGCGGCGAGACGAAGGTCAATACCGACCCACTACTTCGATAAGCAATCCGCATTATTGTTCTGGAATCGAGAACTATCGACCCAAGCCGAGGAAATTCGGAGCGAACGAAGAAACCCGACTCGACAGAGGAGAGAGAGCATGACCGATCGCAAGCTGCGCATACTGACAGTGTCTGCCCACCCCCACGATTTCACCTGGTTTTCCGGGACGCTCGGAAAACACGTCGAACGGGGGGACGAAGCCACGGTATGCGTGGTGACCCACGGAGGCAGCACCCATCGAGAGGAATGGATGGAGGAGTTGCGCAAACCGGTGTCGGAGCGAGATGCGTCAGTCGTCAATGCTTCGGCCGAAAGATACATCCAGCAGAAAGAGGATGAACTGCGCAACGCGGCCGCCATCTTCGACGTCACTGACATCCGCATGCTGAACTTCCCGGACAAGCCGTTTCTCATCTCAGAGCATCCAGAGGTTATCGATCGCATAGCGGAACTCATCCTCGAGGTGAGACCGCACGTCATGCTCACGGAAAGCCCGTTCACCGACTGCGGCCGGCCTATGGTGCACCGCCGTCCATCACAAAAGCTCAGATTTTCATCGGCACCACCCATGGCATTGCGGATCAAGCCGGTCCCAAGGCCGAATCGACGGTCCCATCGCACCCCACCCGACCCACGGCCGGCACCCAAGCGCCCTGGCGACAGCAAGCACCACCATCGAATCCAAAAAAAAACCCACTTGACCGACTCCCGATAACACCGTTTATCCTCCCTATGCATATATGGACTAATTATTTGAGTGTAGTTGGGGGAGGAGAGTGGTGTTGGTCAGCGGGTTGTCCAAAAACTTGGTCTGGCACGAACGGCATAAATCATAACGGTAAATACGATAAGAACCGTCCTCGATCTCCTTGAGAGACATCTGCTCCATCTTGGCGAGCATCTCCTGAATAACCTCGTCGGGCTTGTCCACAAGGTCAGGCTTGGCGGCGGCAAAAACTCCTATGCGGACTACATAACGGGGAATTTCGGGGGGGCAAACCCTTGCCACATAGATCACACGAATAGTGGATCATAATAAGGCCTCCTGCGCTGAGATCAGCGGTAGAATAGCAGAATCAAAAGGTTTCTCCAAGGGCTTTTATTGGAGTTAGATATCAACGGTATCAGCACCATCAACGCCTGATACCCTTTCCGCAGTGAGTCAGCACAGAGTGAAGCGACGGATAGAAGGTCTGCTGGCAGCAGCCCACGTCCGTCTGCTTCAGTCACCGTTTCTGACCTCCGAAGTCCCACCATCGCCAACCGGCGCAGTCACGGCCGGGGCCGCCGTTGCCACCGCGGCCAACTGATCGTCTCTTTGATGGGGTGACCTGTAAACTTCACTTTGAACGGTATCTCGTATAGATGTACGGCATAAGGCTCAAAGGAGTCTTCAAACACGCCATTCTTGACGGCCACCAGTCGATGCTCAGAACGCACCGCAGCACCATCTGGTGCCAATCCGCCATCAGGAACAGGAACCTTGAACCGAGCTTTGATCGGCGAATTGAAGCCGTTGACCGCGATCAGGAAGTAGCCGCTGTCAGTTTGCCGCAGTGACAGGTGCAGTGCTGTATATCCAAGTTCTCTGGCCTTGGACCCTTCGATGATTTCCGACACGAGCCCGGGCGCCTCCGGTGCCAAGAGGTAAGGCGTCAAAAGGCGCAATTCCGCCGTCAGGTCCGCCCACTGCGCCCAGAACGCCGGCTCTGACTGGTTGATCCACCAGTCGCCCCCCTTATTTTGGAAGTGGAAAGCTAAGTACTGGACGCCGCTGATGCCGTGCGCCACAGCCATATAGGTCATGCAACGGACCTCTGTCATGGTCGGGGCTCGATCGGGGATGCCACCTTCCCATATATAACCGGGGCCCTGCACGGGAGACATCTGAATCCACAGCCAGCCCGGCTCGCCCGCCGCGCCCTTCACCACACTATCGGAGTATTGGGCAACATGCGCCAGGGGAGAGGTGGGAACCGGATAGATGTCGTCCGAGTGGATGTCCGCCACATCCCGGTAGTCCTGATGGTCCTTGAGACGTCCGCAGGCCAGGTTGAGGTATACCGGGTGCAGCGGATCGAGCCGCTTGATCAGGTCGACCACCGGCTTGAACTGCTCGGGTGGATACCTGTAGGAAGGTTTGTTGGGATGGTTGGGCTCATCCTCCAACGCCCACACCAGCAGTCCGGGGGCATCGCGGCAGGCCTTCACTATCCGCTCGACCATCTCCAGGTCTTTCCACACACCATTGCTGAGTGAAGCCTCGGAGTACATACCGTTAGCATAGGCGTCATCGATGTCCATACGGAAAGCCTGTGGCGTCCCTGCGTGGGTTTCGGCGAGATTGAAGCCCTTCTCACCAGCCTCTGGCAGAGAATAATGATTGTGCGCGACAAAGCCTATGCTCACCGGGAAAAACGGTTTCCCGTTTACATAGAGAGCTTTTCCGCGAATCTCCACGCGCTCCACCGGCGGGGGCGGAACCGCCTGCGTCGGCAATGCGTTCAGGAAGATGATCCCGATGAGCATCAGACAGCTTGCGCCATAGCTCCGCAACCGCTTCCGGGATGAGCCAGTATTGGTGTGTTGGGGTGATTTTGTCATAGCTAGTATCTCCTTACAGTAAGTGTCTGTTTAGCGGGGATTTCCCATATAGCACTGCATATCCTTGCTTAGCTGCGCCGCTAAGCCTCATTTCCGATAGAATATCAGATCTGTCTTGAACATCCACACTCGCTGTTCCTCGAAGACCCTGTCCTGGTGCGAGTTGCTGGCGCGCGTGTTTTCAATTGACGTTTCAGAATGCCCCGACTGCGGCGGCCAGATGAAAATAGTAGCTGCCTTGACTGAGCCTGCCTCGATTCGCTCATACCTCGAGGGGGTGGGCCTGCCAGCAAGGCCTCCACCAATTGCTCCGGCAAGGCACGATCAGCAGGCTGAGTTCGAATACGCGGCCTAACCGCAGCGCGCTTGGACTGCTGCGCCCCAACTGATCATCTGAGTCGCGAAAAAGGGGGAAAACCACGCTCAGCCCTGGATCCCTCTCCTTCGGCATGCCCGTCTAAAGCCCCAACCCCGCATTCCGCCGTTCTGGAGGGCGTCGGTCTACCGTCGCGCGCGCCGCCCATCGCTCCACCACGGCCTCATCCCCAACACGAGTTCGACTTTGCCGCCTGAGACCGACCGGCCGGACACCGCTGCGTTCCCATCTCTCGCTGACAGCTGCCGCGGCGCCCGCAGGCGCTGATCCGGGCACCTATCCACTGCCCCATCGTTCACCGCACCACGATCAACGCACAAGCACGACCCTCAACGCCCTCGAAAAGCCCAAAAACCGCTTGACTGACTACCGATGTAATGCCGTTTATCCTCACTCGTATAATGGGTACAGACCACTTCGGTGTGTCTGCCCCGCGAGACGGCGACCAGCTGCGTACTCTCAGTGCTTGCTTCCTGATGCCAGCAATGCGATCCTGGATCAGCGAAGCTGCTGGGTTGGCTATCCTCCACTCGAGGCTCAGTCCTCTGGCTTAGACCGCCATTGCGCCAGCACATGCACTTACCGCTTGACGGGACCTTCGTTCCCTGATCTGGCTACGAGGATGTGCCAGCTGGCGTCACCCCGATCGTGGGCAGCTTCGGTCACTTGATCAAGGAGCTCGCCGAATGTGGACACTTGGAATTGATGTGGCCAAACGCAGTCATCGCGCCACGCTGTTGGATGAGGAATCTCAGGCTGTTTTCCGTAATCTCGCCGTGGAGCAGACTCGCCAGGGCATCGAGCAGTTGTGTCAACGCCTGGCCGAGACCGGACAACCCGCCGCCGACATCCGCGTCGGCATGGAGGCCACCGGCCACTACTGGATGGTCCTCTACGAAGCCCTGGTCCAGGCAGGGTATGTCGTTGACCTCATCAATCCCCTGGTCGTGGCAGCGCGGCGCAACATCACCATCCGTGGCACCAAGACCGACAGCGCCGATGCCCTGCTGATCGCCCATCTGCTGCGGGAGACCGATCTGAAGGTCTGCGCTATCCCGGATCGACAGGTCCAGTCCTTGCGCGATCTGACGCGATTGCGCTATCAGTGCGCACAGACCGTCAAGTCCCAAAAGGGTCATCTCGTCAGCCTCCTCGACTTGGCTTTTCCCGAATACGGGCAGCACTTCTCCGATCTCTTCGGTGCCTCCAGTCGAGCCGTGCTGGCACAGTTTCCCACCGCTGAGGACCTGGCCCGCGTCGACATCCGCCGCCTGACGCGTCTGTTGAAGGACGCCAGTCGGGGAGCCTTCGGACGAGACCAGGCACAAGCCTTGAAGGCCTCCGCTAAAAACTCCTTCGCCCTCACTCATCGCAGTCAGCACTTGTCCCTGGAGATTCGCTTCGTCATGGAGCGCGTCAACCTCCTCATCGAACAGATCGCTCAACTCGACGAACAACTGCAAGATCTCGTGACCGAGCAGCAGTGCCTTCTGCGCTCCGTCCCAGGTCTGGGGCCCGTGTGGGCACCCACCATCCTGGCCGAGATCCTGCCCGTGTTTCATCCCGAGGATCAGCATGGTGCTCGCAAATTCGTCGCCACCGCTGGCCTCGACGTCAAGCAGTTCGACAGCGGCGATCTGGTCGGTCGCGGCAGAATGTCCAAGCGCGGCAGTCGCTACCTGCGCACCGCCGTCATGCAAGCCTCAGAGATCGCCGTCTTCAAGAGCCATGACCCCCTCTTCACCCAGGTCTATCAGCGACACATTGATCGCGGCAAGCACCATCTCGTCGCGCTCACTCATGTCGCCAACAAGATGCTCCACGTCGTCTTCAGCGTCCTCAAGAACAATCGTCCCTACACACCTATCCTCAACTGAACGGAGACTCGATATTTGCCCACGATCGGTGTTGACATGTTACCGCTTGTCTATGCGCGCGCTTGGGATGGGGCGGGAATCGTTGTATGGATGTGATGGTCACCTTCTCGTGATTCTGAACAACGATGAGGCTACTCAGACGTGTGTCCCCGCACTATGACTGCCATCGCGGCAAGGGCTAGCGCTCGAAACTGAGCAGTGACAGGCAGTCGATTCCCAAGTGGTTCATGATCCAGACTTGTTGGTCCTATGCGATGGCATACGGGTTCAGAAGTCGGACCTCGAGGGCTCCACGTTCTGCGAGGCGAGCTACCAAGTGCACTACCTTCTCGGGGCCTGGAGATGCGACCTCAGAAATCGGAACAGCGGTGAGCAGCATATGCAGGTGATCGGAGGAGAAACCCGGCAAAACTTGGGGAGCTTCGCCCCTTGATCGCTGACGGCAACCTGTACAGGGTCCTGCCACGACCGGACGAGAAGACGTGGGACGGCATGCAGTACTACGATCCCGAATCCCATGTCGGGGCAGTGATCGTATTCCGCCCCGATAACCCCTCACCGAGGCAACAGGTAGTCCTGCGCGGCCTTGGGGCAAAGCGCCTTTACCACATCACATCCGAAGACGGTTCGGTTGCCTCGCAGACCTGCAGCGGTAGCGACCTGATGACACACGGCCTGGACATTTCCCTGCCGGAACGCTTCTCCTCGGACTGCATATGGATCGAGCAGATCCCGCGCTCATAAAAGCGTTCATGAGGCGACAACCACAGACCTGGAGGCGATAAGCGTGTTCAAGCGTCAGACCGATCTGAGGTCGGAGCCGGTCGAGCGGATCATTGCACTGGGAGAAAGCACGACCTGGGGCTACTCGGTGTCCGACAAGAGCAAATGCTGGGTGAGCCAGGTAGCCGCCATGCTCGAGGAGTTCCAAGGTGCGGCGATCGAGCTGATCAACCAGGGCATCGGCAGCAACGTGCTGACACCGGACTGTCCGTCCTATGAGTTTTCCGCGAAGCCATCGGCGCTCGAACGGGTGGACGATGAGTTGATTGCCCACGACCCGGATCTGGTCTTCCTGTCATACGGCCTCAACGATTCGCGTGGCGGCACTCCTCCGGAGACCTTCCGCCGTGCTTATCAGGAGCTCATCGATCGCATTCGAGCCAGGATCGACCCCGTTATCGTGATCATAAACACCTACTACATGCACGAGATCCTCTACTCGCACTGCGAACACTGGGAGGAGAGCAGCTACGACCTCACCGAGGTGTACAACCTCGTCATTCAGCAGATCGCAGAGGCGAACGGCCTCATACTCGCTGATATCTACTCCGCGGAGATCGGCGTGGACTGGATCATCGACGAGGACCATTGCCATCCCAACGACCTTGGACACAGAATAATCGCCAATCGCGTCTTCGAGGCCGTTGTCCGCAACTGCAGTTTCGTGGCGCGCCAGATGCCCGGGACCTCTCTGATCGAATCCTTTGTGGAGAAGTATGGCAACGGCCCGGATAGACCTCTAGCGGAGCCTAATTAGTACCGCACGGCCAGCTGAATGGTGTTCAGCAATAGAGGCGACTGCTGCGACTCGGCGCGCCTGTTCAATACCAGCTCCACCGAATTTTCCCCGTGAACGACCTGATCGGGGGTGAGATCGCCCTCCAGCCATTGGCCTTCTTCGGGTGAGGTGAACGCGTCGTTGACCTTCAACCCGGACAACGACTTTCCATTGAGCTCAACGGAGACCTCGTCCTCCGTGGTGAGATCCCACATGTGGGCGCGAAAACGGAGCTGAGGGTTGCCGGCAGATGTGTCTTCGCCGACCAGAAAACTCAGCCCCAGTTTCTCGCCCTGCACCAGTTCCACCTCCTGGCCGTTTCCGGTTTCCTCCGGAAATTGATCCACGCCAAACAGTTTGTCCTTGCCCGCCATGGTGGCGGTATCGCCGATCTCCAGCCACCAATGCGGCTCGCCCAGGGCAGGGTTGAAGATGTAGAGCCCATCGGCGCCATCGTTGAACAAATTCATCGCCGCTCCACGCCAGGCAGCGAGCGTGTGCTCCCACCCGTTGTACTCCAGGATGTAGGAGGGTTTACCGAGGCGATCGGGTTGGCCGCCATACAGGTTTTCGAGGTACGAACCCGCGGTTCGATACTTGCCCTTGGCCAGGTCGAGATAAGCCCACGCGGTCCAGAATCCCCACCCCAGGCAAGGGTAAACGGGGACATCGTGGCGATGCCCGAATTCGATCATGTCCCGGTGCGAATCGCAGTACACTGACTCATTCAGATGGCCGGGGATCAGCTGGTCGATCAACCCTTCGGCGAGCCAGGTTTCCAGATCGAGACCAATGAACCGGGAATATTCGAGCCCTGGGGGTGTGTGCGCCGCCAGTAGAATGGGTCGACCACGCTTTTGCCCTTCTTCAATCGCCATCCTGTGGATGCGCCGCAAGAGATCGGTCATGATCTCGACGTGCTCAGGAGTGACGGCTTCGCCCTCCCACGACTCGCGGAAAAACGGGTCGTACTTGAAGAACTCCATGCCGATGACATCCACGTCGTAGTTCTGGGCGACCTCTTCGATGATGCCGAAGATGTGGTCGCGCACGATCGGCTGGGGAAAGTCGAGCCTGGTCCAGGGCGCCTTGCGGCCGCCTTCGAACTTCTCCCAGTCCCCATCTTCTCCGAACATGCATTCGGGATGTTCCACCTTGAACGGCGCCAAACCGTAGGTCCAGCGGCGCGAGCCCATCGGATAGGCGTCGTGGGCGTCGTTCATGCGCAGGGCCCACACCGCTTCCATGCCGTTTTCCCGACTGAAGTCCAGCTGTACCTGCAGAGGATCCTTTCCATACTTCTCCACCAGCTCCAACGGCAGCTCCTTGCCGTAGAAACCGCCCAGTTTGGTGTTATGTGAAAAGGTCAAACCGGCCATGCAGCTGGCGTACCAGTTGCTGTCGACCTGGGATCCGATCAACGGCGTGCTGCGGGCGGCTAGAAAATCATCGATGAGCTCGCCAGAGGTGCGCACGGTCAGGCCTTCGGCGACGTCGTGTTCGTGCTCGATACCGTCGCGAGCGTAAAGGGCATCGTCGCCGTCGTTATTGAAGATGATTCGTCTCTTGCGCCAACGCGCGTCGCGTCTCGCTTGATCCATCATGGTTTCCTCATCCCTCCGTCGGAAAGTGCTCCGCTGCGTGTTCCGCCATACTCTCCGTCCACTGGCTGTAGAACTCACGAGTCACCGGGTCGGGATGTCGCGCCAGACTCTCCGGCACCAACATCCAGTAAGTGAGAGGCTGGTTGGTCACATGGCTGTAGTACGTATGCTGGGTACGGCGTCCGTGGGTGCACGCGTCAACGCCGGTAATGCGGGCGTGGAAGATATCGATGTTGTAGAGGATGCAGGTTCCCGCCTTGCCACGAATCGGTACCTCCTGGTAGTCGGTCATCTGAGCTTGAGCGTCCTCCAGCTTTGGATAGGTGTGGCTGTTGGGTAACACGGCGAAGCAGGGGCAACAGTCGTGGACGTCCCACAGATAGTAAATGGCGCAAAGATAGCCGCTGTGGTAGGGATTCTCTGTACGGCGGTTCAGCGGAACAAGGGCCCGATCTCGATGGAAATGCATGGCGCAGTCGCCGGCCGCTCCCGGGGGAGCAATGCGGAAATCAAACTGGGCGAATCGAACGCCCTTCCCCAAGATCGCCTCGACAATCGGATAGGAACGAGGTGGTCGCACATGGCGATCCAGTTCCGGGTGCTCCACCAGGATCTGGCCATGGCCGTACATCTCTCGCTCTTTGACTGCCCATCCCTCGGGATCCTCGCGTTTGCAACGGTCGACGAATGTATTGAGCGTGCTCACCTCCTCTTCACTGAGCGCGTCTTCAATAACGACATAGTTGTTCTCCTTGAAGAACTGCAGGATGTCGTCGTGCTGGTCGTGAGGAAAAGTGAAGGCTTCCATGGAGTGCTCCTCTTTCGAAAATAAGGTTCAGCCACCGCCTTGCCTGTATGGCCTGCGAGATTCAAAAAACTTGAGGTGGTACTCAATTTGTCTCGCCTCGTGCTTGTCTGTTGCTGCGACCTTGTCAAGAGCGTCACGCGCGGTGGTCACCGCCTTTTCATACTGTCCCGTCTCAGCGTAGGCGGCTGCCAGTACGTCCAAGGCTTCTGGATCCTGAAAATCGGATTCTTCACAAGCGGATTTGGCAAGCTCGATCGCCTCCTTGCCGTTGCGGAATTCTGCTTTCGGCGAGGTGGCCAGGAGCCAGGCCAGCCTCATGGCAATCGGCGCAAAGTTGGGCGTCTGCTCGAGGCCGCGCTGGAAAGTTGCGATCGCTTCGGCGTCACGGGCCGTCCTCATGTAGAAGGTGCCAAGGCTGAGGTAAACATCCGGCGCCTCGGGATGGAGTCGCAGGGCTCCTTCAGCCCAATGGACAGCTTCGTTTACCCGGCCCGACTCGAAGAGCGCTTGTCCCAGGCTATTTACCGCCGCATAGTTGTTGGACTCAAGCTGCAGCGCCGTGCGGTACTGCCCGATCGCCTCGTCGAACCTACCCAAGCGCTGCAGGAGATTGCCAATATAATTGTGGCCTTCAGGATCTGGCTTTATTTCCAGCGCCGTGCGGAACTGTAGGATGGCTTCTTCGAGGCGGCCCGTGGCTTGGTAAACCAACCCTCTCTCGCGGTACCAAAAAGCACTGATTCCCTTTCCTGTCAACTCGTCATAGACCGGATCGCTCAGCGGAGTGACTCCAGGTAGGTTCTGAGCAATTCCCAGATGTCGAGCCGCCTCCCCAGGTTGCCCCAGACGCCGCAGTACTTCGGCCAGCAGGCGGTGGGCGTCCGGATATTGGGGTTCGATTTTCAAAGCGGTCAGCAAGTGTTCACGGCAGGCCTCCAGCTCGGACCTAGAGAGCATGATCATGGCCAGACCGAAGTACGCGTGAGGAGATCCCTCGAGTTCGGCAGCTTTCTCAAACGTGAGGAGTGCTCTGTCGAGATCGCCAGCGTCGTAAAGGGCGCGTGCGTAGCTCACGTACGCAGGACTGTAATCAGGCCGGAGCGCAAGGGCTCGCGCGAACTCATCGAGGGCTCCCTTTGAGCCGGCCTTGTTGAGAATAATGGCAAGGTAGTACGGCCAGCGAAACTCCTTGGCGTCCAGCGCCGCAGCTTGGCGGTAACACGGAATGGCTCCCTGTTTGAAATCGTGGACATCCAGGGTCATGCAAAGCTCTCCCCAGGCTTGTGAAGAACGCGGATTGGCCTCGACATTGACGAGGAGTTCACGAATCTTTGCGGCAACCTGTTGTTCCACGGCGGCTAAGTCGAGCTCTGGTAAAACGTCGCTCGGTGCCGGCGAGGAGCAATTTAGAAAGACCGATAGGGGGGCGACCAAGGCGGCCAAACGAACAGCCGCGTCCCGAGGGATCCGGATTCGGCGTGAGTGCTTGGGCGTCTCCGTCAAATGTTTATTCATTTCCCTGTGGGGATTGTCCCTTCCTGAGCGTAACAAACTGGTCCGCCTGGACGCCTGGAAAAGTCTCCACTACGCCACCCGGCCATTCGACATGAATTTCGTCTACCTGGTTGGCCGCGCCCAATCCGAAATGCGCTCTCGCGTCATTGCTTGAGAGAAAACTGTAGGCGGGGGCAATCAGGCGACTGATTCGGCGGGCGCTGAGAACAATGGTCACTCGAGCGCCCAGTGCGTCGCGGTTCAGGTCTGGATCGACAGCGCGGACGTTGAGCCACCTCCCGGCAGGCCGCGAGTCGTTACGAAAAAGTCGCGCACGACTACCCGTGTTGTTGACCAGCAGATCGACGTCGCCGTCGTTGTCGATGTCTCCGAACGCCAAGCCTCGACTGTTTTCGATCGAACGACAGAAATCCGTCGTTTGTTCGCCGACCGATTGGAAGCGACCGACACCGTCGTTCTCAAACAGAAAATTCGGTTCGGCATAGTGATCCCAGTAACTCGACGTTCCCTTACCGGTTAACAGCGGCCCGCGGCTTACCCGGCCGTTTGCTACCGCAAGGTCGAGATCACCATCGTGGTCAAAGTCGAGGAACCCGGCCCCGAATCCTGTGTAGGGCAGGCTTGCGGCTCCCAATCCGGAAGGGGAGGACTCGTCCTGAAAACCGAAATCGCCGGCGTAGCGGTACAGAGTATTGCTTTCCTTGCGCAGGTGTGCTACAAAGAGATCGAGGTTTTCATCGTTGTCGACATCGCCAATCGCAACGCCCATGCCTGCTTCGGCACGTCCCACGTCGTTCAGCGCCACCCCCAGTGAAATGCCGTGATCCTGAAACGTGCCGTTTCCTTGGTTCAACCAAAGGTTGTTGGCCTCTCCGTCGTTGGCCACGTAGAGATCCGGATGCTGATCATTGTTGAAATCACCGCTGACCACGCCCAAGCCTTTCGAAGCGGCGGCCGTGATCCCGGATTCGCCGGAAACATCCGTGAAAGTGCCGTCGCCATTATTATGGAAGAGCAAGTCAGGAACCCCTGGAAAACCCTCCGGGCTGCAGTAGTCCTGGCGGCCGGAGCGGTCCGGGCACACACTGGCAGGATCCCATGCCACGTAGTTGGTCACGAAGATGTCGAGGTGGGTGTCCAGGTTGTAGTCGAGAAAGAGCACGGAGCAGCCCCAATCGGGATTGCTGATTCCGGCTTGCTCGGAGATATTCGCGAACGCTCCGTCTCCGTTGTTTTGGTACAACTGGTCTCTCCCGTAATTGGAAAGGTACATGTCGAGGTCGCCGTCATTGTCCAGGTCCCCGACCGCGACGCCCATGCCGTAGCCGGTGTCGCCGAGTCCCGCATCGCCGGTCACATCCTCAAACGTTCCCTCGTCCTCCTGACGGTAAAGACGATTTCTGGGAGAAACCGTGCTGCCACCTTTGGTGCCGTGATGGGCGCCGTTCACCAGGTAGATGTCCAGGTCGCCGTCGTTGTCATAGTCGAGCAAGGCAGCACCAGAGCCAACGGACTCCGGCATAAAGTAGCTGCCGTCGGCTCCGGACTCATGTTGAAAATCTAACCCTACCTGATCGGTCACGTCCGTGAACCTCACCTGTTTCGAGGAATCGATTCGACTCTCGCGCTCTTCGACGGCGTCACATCCCAACATTATGAGAAGGGGGGGTACAATTAGGAGAAAGAACCCCATGAGACTCGAGAAAACGAAATCCCCCAGCTTCTTGTTCAAGGAGGTAGCAACAGCTTTTCTCACCGCGGCAGGCGCTCGAAGGTGTCCTGACCCTCCGTGATGCGGATCGACTGGTCTACCGCCACGTCGTGGAAGGTCTGCAGCTGATCGCTCGTCGGCCAGTACACTTCCAGCACTTCCACCTGCGTCGCCTTTCCCAGCCCGATCATCTGCATGAACGGATTCGCCCCGAAGGTCCCACCGCTGTTCACGTGCTTGTACACCGAGCGGTGTTCCTCGCCCTCCCGGATGTCGCAACGGATGCGCGCTCCGATTCCGGGCCGGTTCGACTCCACGCCCACGAGCCACACCTTGATCCAGTGGTTGCCGAAGCCCGGATTCTCGTACAGCGCGTTCATGTACCTGTCGCCGGTGAAGGCGCCCCCCAGCTGGATATGGACGTCCTGGTCCCCGTCGTAGTCGATGTCTGCAAAGCTCACTCCATGGCCCTTGTGCAGGTTGCCGAACCCGCCTGCCGCCGTCACGTCCGCAAAGCCTGTCCCGCCCCGGTTCCGGTACATCACGTTCGGCATCATCGCCTCGTACCCCGGATAGCCCGTGCCCTGGAAGAAGTCCGGGTAGCCGTCGTTGTCCAAGTCGCCGAAGTTGGCACCCATCGGCTGCGTCATCAAGGTCAAGCCCTGCTCCGCCGCGACGTTCTGGAAACCGCCCTTGCCATCGCCGCGGTAAAGGCACGCCAGCTCCGCGCCATGCTCCAACCCGAGGTAGCTGGCGGCGAGCATATCTATGGAAGTCACGTAGCTCGAGACCCAGATGTCCAATGCGCCGTCGTTGTCGAAGTCCCAGAACCAAGCCGGGAAGCTGTCGTGGGGTGCGGTGACGCCCGCCTTCTCGGCGACATCCGTAAAGGTCCCGTTGCCGTTGTTGTGAAAGAGCCGGTTGTCTGCGTGCAGATTGGAGGCGTAGATATCGGGGAAGCCATCCCCATCGTAGTCGCCCCAGTGCACGGCTTTGGTGTAGCCTCCGTTCAGCACCCCCGCCTCTGTGGCCACGTCGATGAACGCTCCATCTCCCTCGTTGCGGAAGAGCTGGCACGGAGCGGCGAGATTCGGGCCGGTCTCGTTGCCTACGTACAGGTCCAGATCGCCGTCGTTGTCGTAGTCGGCCCACGACGCCGTCTGGGTGGGATAGCTGGGCTCGGCCAAACCGGCGCTGAAGGTCACGTCGATGAACGTGCCGTCGCCGTTGTTCCTCAAGAGGGAGTTGGGCACGGTGCCGGCAATGCCCAACCAGGCCCCGCGCAGGACCAGGATGTCCGGGAAGCCATCATTGTTGTAATCGGTGTGGACCATGTTGAGACCGCCCAACAAGCCCACGAGGCCGGCCTCGCGGGTGCGCGGGATGAACTTCTGCTTCTCTGGGGGGCCTCGGAAGTAGAGCATCTGCCCCAAGGGGTCAGAGGTCGAAGTCATGATGTCGAGCCAGCCGTCGCGGTCAAAGTCGTCGACGACGCTGCCCCCGGAGAGGTTGAAGGAGTTCAGCCCGAGCTCGGGAGCGATGTCCGTGAAGCGCGGAAAGGGCTCATCCGAGGCAAAGGTCTCGGGTGGAATCAGAAACCGCTCAGGGGCGTCGTCTGGGTGTCCCCCGACCATCATATAGGTGATGTTGAGCAGCCAGCGAGCAGCGGGCGCGCTCGGGTACCGTGCGAGAAATTCCTCGAAGAGCTCGATGGCCTTGCGGGTACTCTCTTGCTTGACGTACACGCCCTCCCCGCGGATCGGCAGGAGGCAGCTGTCGCTCGTGTGCATGGCAATGCAGTTCTGGTTCTGGCCCAGGCGCATGTAGGTGATCGCGAGCTCGTATATGTTCACGTAGAGCGCCTTGGATGCGTCACCGCGGGCGCGGATCAGCTCGAGAGCCTCGGAGAAGAGCCTGATCGCCTCATCCATGTTCCCGAGGCGCGACTCCTCGGTGGCCAGCGTCCGCAGCACCGACCAGCGCGTCTCTGCGTCGGGTCCCAGGCTAGCGAGCTGTCGGCGTAACGCCGGCACGTGGCGCTCTCCAACGTATATGTTGTCCGCGGACGTTTTGGCCATCACCTGGGCGAGGAGTGTCACCATCTTCTTGTGCCCGGCCTCTTCGGAATCCCACGGCGCTGCGAGCGCGGCGGACGCCGAAAGGATGCCGGAGACGAGAAGCGGGAAAGCACCGACGAGTTTCCGGAACTGTTGAGGAGGGACGACCATGCCAAAGCCCATCCAGTCGCTGTCCAAGCCGTTCGTAGGGCGAGGCAGGCGAACCCGCGACCGCCGCTATTGGCTCATGGAGGCGGAACCCGGAGGAGATTTAAAGCCTGTTCGCGTGCATGGTCAAGGAGTGGTTGCCTGCCGCTGGCGGGAGAGCGCGGGATTTGCCAAGGGGAATCCGTTGAGCGTGATGTAATGATCCGCTTGAATCCGGGCTTATTCAGACAAAGGATGTTGAGATGAATCATTCAACAACATTATGGTACGACACGCCAGGGACGGAATTTTGCCAGGGACTGCCGCTCGGGAACGGGCGGCTGGGGATGACGGTGCTGGGCGGGATCCGTGATGAACGGATCGTGCTCAACGAGGAGTCCATGTGGTCCGGCTCGCAGAAGGAGGACGACCGGCCCGGAGCGCATGGGAACCTGCCAAGGATCCGCGAGCTGCTGCTGGCAGGCAATAACCCGGAAGCGGAGGCGCTGGTCAACCAGACGTTCACCTGCTTGCCACCGGGATCGAGCGGCGGGCGCGGCGCGAATGCGCCGTTTGGCTGTTTCCAGACATTGGGAAATCTGCTCATCGAGGATAGTGATCTGGGCACCGTTGCCGACTACCGGCGGGTGCTCGATCTCTCCACAGCTGTCGCCACGGTTTCGTTCAAGCGGGACGATGTCCGGTTTACCCGTGAATATCTTGTCAGTGAGCCGGATCAGGTTGGGGTGATCCGCTGCACGGCTGATAGACCAGGGCAGCTTTCCCTGGTGATCGGCATGGGCCGGCCCGAGCGCTCTGAGACCTCCGTAGTCGACGGCGATTTGCTGATGACCGGCACGCTCCCGGACGGGAAGGGCGGCGATGGGGTTTCGTATGCGGCACGTGTGCGCGTGTTGCACGGTGGCCGCCCAGTTGAAGCAGGCGGCACGACGATCAAGGTCACGGGCGCCGATGAGCTGGTTATCGTTTTCAGCGCTGAGACCGACTACGACGGCAATGTGCCGCGTGACCGTAAAGTGAAGGACCCCGTTGAGATGACCCAACAGGTCATCGCCGCCGCAGTTGCAAAACCGTTTGATGCGATGCTGGCCGATCATACCCGGGAACATCGATCCTGGTTCGACCGCGCCGCACTTGTCATTGCCGATGACGAGCCCGAAAGTGCGAAGTCCGCAATGCAAACGACGGACCGGCGCCTGGCCGCGGTCAAAGAAGGCGGAGCCGACCCGTCTATGGCTGCTCTCTATTTCAATTATGGCCGTTACCTGCTGATTGGGTCATCGCGGCCCGGAACCTTGCCGGCGAATCTGCAGGGCATCTGGGCGGACAGCATTCAAACCCCATGGAACGGTGACTGGCACCTGGATATCAATGTGCAGATGAACTACTGGCCGGCGGAGTTGGCTGGTTTGAGCGAATGCCATATGCCGATGCTCAAGCTGATTGAGTCGCTCCAGGTGCCCGGCCGCCAAACCGCGAAGTCCTATTACAACGCCTGCGGCTGGATCGCCCATGTCATTACCAACCCCTGGGGCTTTACGGCGCCCGGTGAAAACGCTAGCTGGGGGGCAGCCACCAGCGGTTCGGCCTGGCTGTGTGAACACCTTTGGGAGCACTACGCCTTTACCCGTGACAAAGAGTATCTGGCCTGGGCCTATCCCATCATGAAAGGCTCTGCTCAGTTCTATGTGGACATGCTGATCGAAGAGCCGGATCACAAGTGGCTGGTGACGGCACCGTCGAACTCGCCCGAGAATGCATTCCTGACAAAAGATGGTATGCCCGCACACATCTGCATGGGCCCAACCATCGATATGCAGCTGCTGCGTGAACTGTTCGGTAATTGCATCAAGGCGGCCACGATTCTGGGTGTGGACGACGTCTTCCGGCAGGAACTGACGGCGAAGCGCGAGCGCCTGGCGCCGAACCAGATTGGCCCGGACGGACGGCTTCAGGAGTGGCTGGAGCCCTATGAGGAACCCGAACCGCACCATCGTCATCTGTCGCACCTGTATGGCCTGCATCCTTACGACGAGATCTCCGTCGACACGACGCCGGCGCTTGCGCAAGCCGCACGGAAGTCTCTGGAGCGCCGCGGCGATGCGGCGGGTGGCTGGACGCTGGCCTGGAAAATGAACTTCTGGGCGCGGCTGCGCGATGGGAACCGGGCGGAGAAGCTGTTTCGACACCTGTTGAATCCTTCCGAGGAGATGGGGATCAACTACAGCGGAGAAGGTTCAGGCTCCTATGCCAACCTCTTCTGTGCCTGCCCGCCATTCCAGATCGATGGAAATCTCGGCGGCGCTGCCGGGGTCGCCGAGATGCTGGTGCAGTCGCGTTGGTCGGGTAGTGAAACAGACCCAGCCGAAGTCATCCTGCTGCCCGCCCTGCCGGATGCCTGGCCAAACGGCGAGATCAAGGGAGTACACTCGCGCGGTGGCATCGTCGTGGACATGAAATGGAAGGGTGGCGATCTGGTTTCAGCAACGATCCACAGTCGGACTGGGACTGATTGTTGCGTCAGCTACGGAGGTAAACATCACAAGCTGATGATGGAGCAAGGCCAGAGGATCACTCTGGTCAGGAGAGATTTTACAGTTGCAGGCGTACCCATCGCGTGTGAGTCACACCTTCCGACGTGCACCAGAAGTAGGTGAGCAGATCACCGTCGGGAAGCTGCAGGCCACCAGGTTTGCCGAAGGCGATCTGGATGTGCTCGGCGTGAAAGCTGTCGGCGGCAGGCGGGCCCATGGTCGCCTCGGCACCGGCATCGAAAACCACCACCTCGTTCTCCACGTCGAAATGCTCCAGGTCTTCACTCAGCGCGAGACGTACCCCTTGGGGCTCGTGGCGAAAGTTGTATACCGCCGCGAGCCGGCCATCTGACAGGGCGATCGGTGCGCAGACCTGGCCGCGCAGGTTGGTGGGTTTCGGTGCAGACCAGGCACGGCCTTCGTCGGATGAGACGACCCAGTGGTTGTTCAGATCTTGTGAGGTGCCATCCAGATGGGTCCACAGAAGGATACAGACCCGACCGTCGGGCAGGACTGCTCCCATCTGGTCGTAGTACATCAGCCTGTTTTCTGGATCGTCGGCCGTCGCCGTCAGCTCACCCCAGGTTTGCCCCCCGTCGGCGGAGAACACGGCGGCCGATTTCTGATCGGGGGGACCTTCGTACCCCTCCGGTTTCCAGGTCTCAAGAGTGTAGATCCAACGGTTTGGATTCACCTGTAATACCGGTCCGGTGCCGTTCCAGCTGTACCTCTCCGGCGGCAGGTCGACCGGCACGATCTGGGGTTCAGCCCAGGTCTCTCCCCGGTCATTCGACCAGATCAACAGCATTTCCGATCGCGACAGCGTCTCCGACTCCAGGTCGAAGAGTGCGCCCGTATTCTGCGGGTAGCGGTCGGCGGAGATGAGCAGGCGGCCATCCGGTACTGCGACGATCTTGGGTGCGCGGTAGGTATAACGCTCATCGGCGCCTTCGCTTCCGTGAATGCTGCCGCGATTTTCCCAGGTCGCCCCATCGCGAGAAATCAGGAATTCGATGTGGTTATCAGACGAGCCAAGGCTCTGACCCACGTGCTGGGCAGCGACCCAGGTGCCGTCCGCCAACGGGGCGATGGTCGGCATGTAGGCGCCAAGGCCTCGCCGACTTGATATGACGCCGCGGTCTACGATTCTCAACATGGAGGCGCTCCTTGGTCAGGGAGATCGAGCCGAAGCATCCGTCGCGCGTTCTGGGTATCTCCTATTTCCGCCTGTCGGATCATGACCTCGGGCACCGGGAGATGACTGTTCAATTCCAGTTTCTCGCGCACGAATCCCTCGCCGTAGGCTGTGCGCGCATGGTTGCCCATGACGCCCAGTTCCAGAAGCATCCGATGGCGGGCCCATCGTTCGTCATGTCCCTGGGTCTCAAAACAGGCCTCCGCCTGGACCCGCTTCTCAAACCATTCATCAGACAACTCCACCACCAGGTCCAGCTGGCTCAGGTCAAAGACCAGGCCAGGCCAGAAGGTCATGGCCACCTGATGAGGCTGCGCCGTCGAACCCGGGCGGGGCAGTTCGGCGCGCAATTTTGCCTCGGCAGCGGCAATGCCCACTTCAGTATGGTCCGAGCGGTGCACCATAGGCCGGCCGCAGTCGGTGAACGGGCTTTCCGTGAGCATGACGTGCGGTCTCACCTCGAGGATGAGTTCCGCTATGCGATCGATAACCTCTGGATGCTCTGAGATGAGAAACGGCTTGTCCGGGAAGTTCAGCATGCGGATGTCAGTGACGTCGAAGATGGCGGCCGCGTTGCGCAGTTCATCCTCTTTCTGCTGGATGTATCTTTCGGCCGAAGCATTGACGACTGACGCATCTCGCTCCGACACCGGTTTGCGCAACTCCTCCATCCATTCCTCTCGATGGGTGCTGCCTCCGTGGGTCACCACGCATACCGTGGCTTCGTCCCCCCGTTCGACGTGTTTTCCGAGCGTCCCGGAAAACCAGGTGAAATCGTGGGGGTGGGCAGACACTGTCAGTATGCGCAGCTTGCGATCGGTCATGCTCTCTCTCCTCTGTCGAGTCGGGTTTCTTCGTTCGCTCCGAATTTCCTCGGCTTGGGTCGATAGTTCTCGATTCCAGAACAATAATGCGGATTGCTTATCGAAGTAGTGGGTCGGTATTGACCTTCGTCTCGCCGCCGATCATTCTCACCATCGCCGCCATTGGCCGAAAATCGGGTCGTGTGGTTGGCAACCCGACCGGCAGTCGCAACAAAAAACCCCCAAATAAGCACTGAGTGGCATCTATGAACGTTCTCTATTTGGCCGACCGGAACAACGAAGACCAGTATTACCCTTTGGGCCCGTACCTTGAGAAGGCGTTACATCATCGTCATGATCTCCGGTTCTTTGATCCGTCACAGCCCGGTGTGGCCCAAATCAAAGGGATGGACGCGGTGATCGATGACGGCTTGATAGAGAACACTGAGCAGATGGTCGAGGCCGCCGTGGATCTGAAACTCTGGCAGGTTGCCAAGACGGGTTTCGAGGATGCTCCGTTGGCGGCTCTGAAGGCCAAGGGTATTCCCACATGTAATTGTCCGGGTGTTACCAGCGGCATCTCGCTGGCAGAATGCGCCATGATGTTCATTCTGATGCTGACACGCCACTACAATGGCTGTCAGGACAACTTTTTCAATTCGAAGGCATGGTGGCAACCGATGGGCCGGGAACTGGCCGAACTCAAGCTGGATGCATAGGGAGGATAAACGGTGTTATCGGGAGTCGGTCAAGTGGGTTTTTTTTTGGATTCGATGGTGGTGCTTGCTGTCGCCAGGGCGCTTGGGTGCCGGCCGTGGGTCGGGTGGGGTGCGATGGGACCGTCGATTCGGCCTTGGGACCGGCTTGATCCGCAATGCCATGGGTGGTGCCGATGAAAATCTGAGCTTTTGTGATGGACGGGATGGGTACTTTGGCCTTGCGGGAGCTGGGCGAGGGTGGATTCCGGCCCCATTCATCATCCCGTCCGGATCAACAACTACTGCGCCGGCGTGTTCCTGGGGCTGTCGGACGCGAACCTCGTGGCCCACAACGAGATTCACGACATGCCGCATCACGGTATCAATCTCGGGGCCAATGGGTTCGGCCGCAATATCCTCGAATTCAACCGAATGAGTCGGACGTGTCAGGAAAACCGTGACCTGGGGGCGATCAACTGCTGGATGGACGTGCCTGAAAGACAGGTCGACGGCCGTGTCGCCCGGTCCGGGCATGTGATCCGGTACAACCACATTTCAGACACGGGCAGGGGGGGGAGGGCGAGTATAGGATAAATAAGGGGCCGTTATGGGTAGTCAAGATCGCCCGCGTCTTGGTGTCGAATGAAAATCTGAGCTTTTGTGATGGACGGGATGGGTACTTTGGCCGTGTTTTCGATTGACGTTTCAGAATGCCCCGAGTGTGGGGGGCAGATGAAAATAGTGGCTGCTCTGACCGACCCCGCCTCGATTCGGTCATACCTCGAGGGGGTGGGCCTGCCGGCAAGGCCTCCGCCAATTGCTCCGGCAAGGCACGATCAGCAGTCTGAGTTCGAATACGCCGCCTGATCGCAGCGCGCTTGGATTGCTGCGCCCCAACTGATCATCCGGGTCGCAAAAAAGGGAAAACCACGCTCAACCCTGGATCCCTCTCCTTCGGCATGCCCGTCGATGGCCTGAAACCCCCATTCCGCCGTTCAGAAAGATCCCAAGATCCACTCGACCCCAAACCTCACAAGGATCTAAACTCACCATAACGCCACTCATTTATCCTATACTCAAAGCTCGAGGTGCTGGTCGTTCTGCTGCATGGCTGTTCCCTTGATCTGCGAGACGGGTTACCCTATGTCGCGCGACGCGATGCCCATGAACTGCCGCAGCCGCGATCTCTCAGGATGAGCCAGAGGCGGTCGCAAGCCGCTTGAGGATTAATAAGGCGCCCGGTGTTCGCGAGGTTTGAAGGTACTCTGCGCGGAGAGCTGGCGCTCAGGGAGCCCACGTACTCCCTATTCGTCGAGGATTTCGGCGAGCTCGAAGAGCTGTTTGCCGCGGCCCACGGTGAGGGCACGCGGATCGTCTTCGATCCCAGCCCGTGGTTCGCGGGGAGAGTTCCGCGGGAGCGCATGGTGGCCCTTTTGACGCACCTCTACGGCCTGGTTGCCACCGAAGAGGAGCTCGCCCAGTGGTTGCCTGACGAATGCGGCGAAGCACTGGCAGGAGCTGTCCTCGCGGCCGGACCCGATTGCGTCGTGATCGAGCGCGGTGCCCAAGGTGCTCTCTATGCCGCGGCCAGCAATGAGTCCGGCACTGTGCCGACTGAGGCGGTTTCGCAATCCAGCTCCATCGGGGCTGGGGACACGCTGAACGGCAGGCTGCTGTACGGCCCAAGCACGGGTGAGAAGCTCCCTACCCCCGTGACCGCAGCGCTTTCACTGGCCACGAAGGTCGTGCGCCATGGGCGCGGCGCCGCCCTCGAAGCCTGACACCTACTCGCGCTACAGCGCAGTGCCGTGAACGGCAAACAGATCCGCGGCGTCGGGCAGGCCTCGCATTTCGCGAGCCAGGGTGGTCACTCTGTCACTGAAACAGGAACCATCCATAGTTCATATTCTCGTCCGCGACAGTCCACACACTCCACTCCGCCTGTCGATACACGCGCTGAGCGGAAACTCCCCAGCGGTCACCTTTTTCAGGCGTGGGAATCTTTGACAGGTGACCGAACTCCACCTTGTACTCGATAGACCAGAAGTCGTCGCCCACGTGCCCTGCTGATTCGGAGACGCTAGATTTCGCCGCCTGAGATCGATTCGTCGTCACAGCAAAGGCACCGATGTGTCCTGATCCCTCGCTGGCAATCCCATCTTCGTTCACAGCCACTCCCCTTCGGGCCTATTCGCAGCCTCAAGCGCTCAGTCGACGACCGTCAACCCACATAGACCGCCATCAACGCGAAAAAAAGCGAAAATAACACCTGATCGACTAACGATAACCTACTTTATAACCACTAAGCGTGGTCCCTTATCGTGCTATCCGTTGGATTGCAAAGAACAAACAAAGGAGATCGGAAGAATGACATTTCCTGAGCCTTCGGATGTTGGCAGAATTTGGTTGTACCGGATCTTCGGCCTCGTACTGCTGGGGGCGGTAGTATGCACAACATCGGACGCGTCCGCCTCAGGTGCCGCACGGGGCCGGCCGGCGGGCAGCAAGTGGGAGATCGGCGCACCCATCACGTCCTACTACCAGGGCCCGGGGGCCAATTTCGGGCCGGTGACGCCCGCCATCGCCGGGAAGTTGGATGACGGCGGCTTCAACCTGGTCTGGTGCCAGACCGTGGAGGAGCTGGACGCTGCGCACGCGCAGGGGCTGCGGGCGTTGTTTTTTGCCGGATACCTCGGTTTCGGCGCCCAGACGATCACCCCCTTCATCTTGGACGACCCGCGGCGCAGGGCGCGACTCGATGCGATGATCGAACGGGTGAAGAACCATCCGGCGATGTACGGCTACTACCTCTATGATGAGCTCTCCTACAGCGCCACCTTTTTTCCGGAGTTGGGCAGGCTGGTGGCGTACATCCGCGAGCGTGACCCCGATCACATGTGCCTCGTCAATCTATTCCCCACTTACGCCAGCGCTAATAACCTGGGCATCCCCATCGATCCGAATGCACCGATTTCTGATGAACAGCGAGCGCTTGATGCTCTTGCAGGCGTGGGCTATAGCATCCATGCCTACAGAGAGCACCTCCGCCAGTTCGTTGAGATCGTCAAGCCCGACTTGATCAGCTATGACCACTACCACTTCCTCGGTGAGCTTGCGCGCGAAGTTGGCAGCGAACGGTTCGTTGAGGACAGCCAGCTCCGCCAGGGTGACAACGTCCAGTACTTCCTCAACCTGGCCCTGGTCCGCGAAGCGGCGGTGAAAAGCGGCCTGCCCTTCGTCAACGTCGTCCAGGCTTGCGCTGTGGATGATGAGGGCTACAACGACTGGCGCGTGCCCAACGGCGACGAGGGGAGATTCCTGGCCTACACGACGCTGGCCTATGGCGGCCAGGGCCTGTCCCAGTTTGTGTACTACGCCAGTGTCCGTCCTTTTCGAGGGGGAGTGTCCAATTATCTTCTTTGGGATGATTCCCTGACCCCGCTGGGTGAGGCCCTGCGACAGATCAACCCCGAGTTCATCGCCATCGGCACCGAGCTGCAGCCGCTGACTTCCCTGGGTGCATATCATCTGGGCACCGTTCCCCTGGGGGCGCAGGGACTGCCGGCCGACGCCCGCTTCACCCTTGACCCGCCCGTGCCGCCGGCTGAGTTCAACCCCCCGGCGCCGGTGACGGGCATGCTCTTGGGCTATTTCGGTACCGACGGCGATCCCACCCATGTGCTGGTGGTGAACCTCGACTACACCCAAGGGGTCACCACGACCGTAGTCGGCCCGGGCTCAATGGCGGTGTTCGACGCCACCGAGCGGAAGTGGCGCCCGGCCTCGGGCGGCGCCCGCGCCAAGGTGGAACTCATGCCCGGCGGCGGCAAACTCTTACGGCTCACGGGTAAACACGCACGCTGACCCATCGTTTGATAGCAAGCGGGTACGGAGGGATGCTCGCGTCTACCTGAAGGGGGTCGGCCTGCCATCACGGGCCCCGCCGATCGCCCCGGCACGCCCCAATCCCCAGTCCGAGCTAGATTTCGCCGCCTGAGATCGATTCGTCGTCACAGCAAAGGCACCGATGTGTCCTGATCCCTCGCTGGCAATCCCATCTTCGTTCACAGCCACTCCCCTTCGGGCCTATTCGCAGCCTCAAGCGCTCAGTCGACGACCGTCAACCCACATAGACCGCCATCAACGCGAAAAAAAGCGAAAATAACACCTGATCGACTAACGATAACCTACTTTATAACCACTCGTATAATAGGTGCAGGCCACTTCGGTGTGTCTGCCCCGCGAGACGGCGACCAGCTGCGTACTCTCAGTGCTTGCTTCCTGATGCCAGCAATGCGATCCTGGATCAGCGAAGCTGCTGGGTTGGCTATCCTCCACTCGAGGCTCAGTCCTCTGGCTTAGACCGCCATTGCGCCAGCACATGCACTTACCGCTTGACGGGACCTTCGTTCCCTGATCTGGCTACGAGGATGTGCCAGCTGGCGTCACCCCGATCGTGGGCAGCTTCGGTCACTTGATCAAGGAGCTCGCCGAATGTGGACACTTGGAATTGATGTGGCCAAACGCAGTCATCGCGCCACGCTGTTGGATGAGGAATCTCAGGCTGTTTTCCGTAATCTCGCCGTGGAGCAGACTCGCCAGGGCATCGAGCAGTTGTGTCAACGCCTGGCCGAGACCGGACAACCCGCCGCCGACATCCGCGTCGGCATGGAGGCCACCGGCCACTACTGGATGGTCCTCTACGAAGCCCTGGTCCAGGCAGGGTATGTCGTTGACCTCATCAATCCCCTGGTCGTGGCAGCGCGGCGCAACATCACCATCCGTGGCACCAAGACCGACAGCGCCGATGCCCTGCTGATCGCCCATCTGCTGCGGGAGACCGATCTGAAGGTCTGCGCTATCCCGGATCGACAGGTCCAGTCCTTGCGCGATCTGACGCGATTGCGCTATCAGTGCGCACAGACCGTCAAGTCCCAAAAGGGTCATCTCGTCAGCCTCCTCGACTTGGCTTTTCCCGAATACGGGCAGCACTTCTCCGATCTCTTCGGTGCCTCCAGTCGAGCCGTGCTGGCACAGTTTCCCACCGCTGAGGACCTGGCCCGCGTCGACATCCGCCGCCTGACGCGTCTGTTGAAGGACGCCAGTCGGGGAGCCTTCGGACGAGACCAGGCACAAGCCTTGAAGGCCTCCGCTAAAAACTCCTTCGCCCTCACTCATCGCAGTCAGCACTTGTCCCTGGAGATTCGCTTCGTCATGGAGCGCGTCAACCTCCTCATCGAACAGATCGCTCAACTCGACGAACAACTGCAAGATCTCGTGACCGAGCAGCAGTGCCTTCTGCGCTCCGTCCCAGGTCTGGGGCCCGTGTGGGCACCCACCATCCTGGCCGAGATCCTGCCCGTGTTTCATCCCGAGGATCAGCATGGTGCTCGCAAATTCGTCGCCACCGCTGGCCTCGACGTCAAGCAGTTCGACAGCGGCGATCTGGTCGGTCGCGGCAGAATGTCCAAGCGCGGCAGTCGCTACCTGCGCACCGCCGTCATGCAAGCCTCAGAGATCGCCGTCTTCAAGAGCCATGACCCCCTCTTCACCCAGGTCTATCAGCGACACATTGATCGCGGCAAGCACCATCTCGTCGCGCTCACTCATGTCGCCAACAAGATGCTCCACGTCGTCTTCAGCGTCCTCAAGAACAATCGTCCCTACACACCTATCCTCAACTGAACGGAGACTCGATATTTGCCCACGATCGGTGTTGACATGTTACCGCTTGTCTAAGCGTCGATATGATGCCGACGCTGATGGATCTGTGCGGGATCGAACACGACGACGACGACTTCGACGGCACGAGCGTGGCCCCGCTAATTCGGGGAGAGGATGTCGATTGGCCCGATCGCACGCTCGTGACCGACTCGCAGCGGATCACAGACCCGATCAAGTGGCGCAAGAGCGCGACGATGACGCAGCGCTGGCGCCTGATCAACGGGAAAGAACTCTTCGACGTCCGGACGGACCCTGGACAGACCACGGATGTCGCGGCGGACTATCCGGATGTCGTCACCCGCCTGCGGAAGGATTACGAGGCGTGGTGGGCAAAGGTGTCCCGCCAGTTCAGCGGTACGATCCCGATTCCCGTTGGATCGACCGAAGTGCCTGCGGTCCAGCTGAACGCTCACGACTGGCGCAATCCGGATGCGGTCTGTGCCTGGAACCAGTCGCAGGTTCGGGCGGGAATGGCGTGCAACGGCTACTGGGAAATCGACGTCGCTGTCTCCAGCCGATATCGTGTCGAGCTCAGGCGATGGCCGAAGGAGGAAGATCGCCCGATCGTGGAGGGCATAGAGGGAGACCTCCGCTCCTACGTCGAGATCAAGGACGGATACGGCGGCGGGAAGGCGCTGCCGATCAGGAAGGCGCGTCTCCGTGTGGCCGACATCGAGAAAGAAGCCGACGTTAACGCGGACGACTTCGGAATCTCGTTCACGGTGAAGCTCAATGCCGGGGAGACGCGGCTGCAAACGTGGTTCGTCGATGCGCATGGAAACGACGTCGGCGCATACTATGTCTACATCGATCGACTCTAACCAGCGAGGAACTGCACTGTGAGCAGCGTCCGTTTCGCCATCGCCGGTGCCGGCATGATCAGTCAGCTCCACGCCCACGTCATTTCGGACACGGAGGATGCGGAGCTCGTTGCCGTCAGCTCGAGGGATCTCGATCGCGCGAGAGGCATTATCGACGCGTTTGGCGGAGACCCGACCGATGATTACGACGGCCTATTTTCCAGGGACGATATCGACGCCGTCTCTGTGTGCACGGACAGCGGAGAGCACGCCCCTTGCGGGATCCCTGCTGCCAGGGCGGGCAAGCACGTGCTCTGAGCAATCTGTCCCGACTGCGATGGCCGCATGCGGGTGATCGCGGCCGGGTCGATCCGCCGCTGCTTTGCCGGGATGGGCCTGAGCGGGCGAGCGCCCCCCATCGCGCGGCCCCGCCCCGCTCCGCAGGCCGTTTTCTCCTGCGTCACCTGATCCACCTCGGCACCGGTGCACCAGGGCCGGCCAACATCGCCTGAAGTTAACCGTTCCCGTTCCCCCGTTCTCACATCTCTATCCCTGACCAGCCCACACGACCTCGGCGCCGCGGCCTGAGTTCCTCCTTCCCCGCCCAACGCGCTGGACCGAAGTAGCGATAACCCTCTCTCTTTCTAATTATACGCAAGATGGCTCCCAGGAGAGGAGTTTGTCGATGACGGCGTTGTCTTCGCGTTCCACATTGATGTGCTGGCCCTGTTACACGAGATCGGGTGGTTCTTCATGGTTAGCGATTAAGCGCTCGATTTCTTGCACATTTCGATGAGAAAATCTTCACTCACGCTATCTTCGATAACGCAATAGCCGTCCCGGATCATGTCGTGGCGTTTTTCATAAAGCGACTTCAGGTGTCATGCAAACTTCCTCCAAATCTTAATTGGCAAATTCAGGTGCAGCATTTCCTATTGTAGCTGGTTTTCCGCCTATGCAAATTGGGTATCCGTGAAATACATAACGGTTTTGAACAAGGTGAGGACGCACCCTCGGGATGTCTGCGGCTGCGACAAGGGAGAGAGAAAGACCCAGGCGCGGTTTGTCGGAGCGATTGGGTTCAGAATAATGCGACATATCCTGATGCCAGACGGCGACATCGCCGGGTTCCATGACGCAATGAACAGTATTGGATTCGGAAAGTCCCATGCTGGCAGGATCGTCTCCAAAACCATGTCCGAAGTCCGTGTCTCCTCGTTTTCGGTTGGGTAATATGCCGTGTTCTTCGGAGCCGGGTAACAATTGCAGACATCCATTTTCTTTCGTAGCGTGATCAAAAGCGATCCAGGTATCAAACAATCTCGGCGTTTCTTCAGGAGGCCAGGGGCGTGGCTGTTTTACCCAGGTGCGACTATCTTGATGCCATGCGACTTCTGTTCCATAGTGCGGTGGCTTGAGGAAAAATGAAGCCCCATTGGTGCAGTAGTCGGGGCCAATTTGAGATGCGACGATTGCCATCATGTTTTCTGTATGAAGCGTGTTCTTTAAAACAACCTCGTCGCGCATATGGGCACTCACGACGTTGTTAAATTGCAGAAGGGAGTCGTCTGTTCTATTGGCATCGTCTTTTTTGTATGCCTCATTTTCTTGGCAGAGGATTCCATATTTTTCGAAAAAGTCTCGGTGCTGAATGATGTAACGCAAGCGATCTTTTACCGTTGCGATATTTTCAGGCGAAAGAACCTGACGAGCAATAAACCAGCCTTCAGTGTCCATTTGGTGTCGGAGTTGGTTGAGGTCGGTCATGGCAAATCCTGTTAACGGGTTATCGCGTCTTCTGTTTCAACGAGCCAGTTGAGCAGATGATGTTCGTAGACAATGTCTTTGTATTCTGGATCGCTGGCGAGATTGTGGATTTCGTGCGGGTCATTTTGAAGGTCATACAATTCATCAGCATCACCTTCTAAGAGCTGATCGAGAAGCTGGCGGCGTTGGCGCCGCGCGGCTTACTCCGCACCTGGTGCGGTACCACGGCGTGCTGGCACCGCATGCGGCTGACCGGTCTCGGATCGTACCGGGGCCGGCGGCAGAGGCAGCGGACTGTGCCGGCCACGCCCACGGAGGTGAGGGCCCGTCGCGACCTCATAGGCGGTCGTGGGGGATGGGCCTGAGCCGGCGGGCGCCGCCGATCGTGCCGGCCCGCCCCGAGCCGCAGCCTGTGTTTGACTACAGTCACCTCGTCACTGACCTGCCCCCCTATAATGTTCCCAGTCTTACAGTTAGGATATGGGACGTAGAAAGGGGAGCCCTATGGCCGGGAAACGGTACACCGCTGAACAGATTTTCGGCCCTCTCCGACGGGCGGAGATTCTGATTTCTGATTTCTGAGGGCAAGACGATCATCGAGGCGGCCCGTCATCTCGGTGTCAGCGAACAGACCTATTATCGCTGGCGTAAGGAATACGGCGGCATGGAAGTGGATCAAGCCCGGCGCCTGAAAGAGCTCGATCTGGAAAACCAACGGTTGAAGAGGCTGGTTGCCGACCAGGCTCTGGACCTCTCGATCCTGAAAGAAACCGCCCGGGGAAACTTCTGCGGCCGACGCGTCGACGTCAGGCGGTCGAGCACGTCTGCCAGGTGCTGACCGTCAGCTCATCTTTGCTGGTCTACTCCGAAACCAGATACGAATCCTACGCTTCCGACGCAGCCACCCTCTGATCCGACACGCCCTTCAGGTGCTGATACCGCGAAAGCGTAATCTCCTTGCGCGAGCTTTCCTGCATCGGCTGCACCGATGAGCGGCACAGCGCCCGCATCTGGTTGACCAACGCCCCGCTGTCGGGTAGGTGCGGCCAGTAGCGATTAAAGTCCGTGCTCTGCTGCCGCAGCCAGGACCCCGCTTCGCGATAATCTTCCATGTGGTTCAGCCCCATCGCTCGACGCGCGACCATCGCCAGCCAAGCTTCCGCGACGATGGTGCCATATTTGACGTCCAGCGGTGTCTTCGAGTGCTGGTCTATCGAAAGAGAGACCTGGCAGGAAGCCGTGCTGCGTTCGTTGCCTTCCGCATCCCGGTAGGCAGCGGAAACGGTTAGCGGTAGCAGGCCAGGCGCGGTCCTGGCCTGCAGGTCCAGGCGATAGACCACCCGCCGGGAGGCTCCAGTCACCCGCTCTCTCTGTGGGCTTACGGTGGATACAACTACGACTCCCATGTGCGCTCCCAGCGCGCGTAGATCCCCCGCGCCCGGCCGCCTTTGGTATCGAGGGCCAATGCCAGCCGGTTTGTACCGTGCCTGGATTCGAGGCGCAGTGAGGTCGCGTCCGGCACCGCCGGACCGGTTCCGGGGCCAGTGAAAACCTCCTGCCCGTTCCACCACACCTTCACCGGTCCGTCGTAGCCGAGGTGAACGTCGACCAGATCCCACGGTCCCACCTCGATATCCTTGACGAAGTAAACGAGTCCGCCGCGGCCGCCGATGACGTCGCGGGCGTCGAGGAAGTTGTGACCGGGTGTGTGAGGCGTACCGTCCTCGGGTATGCGCACGGGACGATATCTCAACCCATCAGACCCGGGATCGGGCTCCGTCGCCTCCTCGAGACCGCGCCGGGCGTCCACCAGATCGCTGACCAGCATCTCATCGATGAAATCGGCGCCGAAGAGCACGTCGACCACGTAGATATCCGGCTTCTGCCACTGGTCTATCAGCGGATCCTCATTGGCGAGGGCGTTGCTGTAATAGCTGAGCGAGAACCGATGGCTGTTGTCCTGGCGGCGGGCGACGCCCATGTAGGAGTTGTCCGGGTGTGGTCCGGAGGGGAGCACGCAGATCAGGAAACATTCACCGTCGATGACCCGGAAGATGGCGGTGTGGGCGGCGTGGTCTTCCTCCGCGTGGATGCGTTCGTCGATCGGGTCCCAGCGCCCGGAGATGTAGACCTTGTCGTCGACGGTCCAGACGGCGGGCCCGGTTATGCGGACGTCCAGTTGCTGCATTTCCCAGCTCTCGAACGGGTACTGGCTGAAGCACAACTTGGGTTTCTTCAGGCCAGTCTCGCACCGCATGAGCATCGTCGCCGCACCGCTGGGTAATATCTCCAGGTAACACTCGTTTGCCTTATCCTCCGGCGAGTCGTTGATGTGGCGCACATACACCCAGCTGTGTCCATCTTCACTCTCGAACCAGTGAACGCCGCGATCTGGTGTGTCGTAACAGCCTCCGGCACAGTAGTGTTTCCCCCGATGCCAGACGGGACGCCACAGCGCGAAATTGTCGGTCCCGGAATAGGGCTCGAAGGGCGTCCAGCGATCGCCGTCCTCGGTAACACCACAGCCCGATACCACCGGGAGGTCGTCGACGGGATCCACGTAGCAGGTGCAGAACAACCGATCTCCGTCGGTGTAGAGGTGGGCGTCGCGGGTGTCGAAGTGGCCGCGCAGCACTGTTACCGTATCCCAGGTTACCCCCCCGTCGCGGCTGCGCTGGACGATGGTGCGACCGGAATCGTGCTCATGGTGAAAGTCACCCTGGCGATAGGCGACGTACAAATCACCCTTGAACCAGCACGCTCCGGTGAACGCATTGTGGTGGCGGTCATTCGTTATGCGCCGGGTGCTGAGGACTTTCATAGGAATGAATCCTTCCGGTTGAATGGGCTCATTTCTCGGCCAGTATGGCGCCCTCGATGCCGCGGTGATTGTCCGGGTAGTGGTGCCAGTAGGCGACCAGGACGCGGCCGTCGTTCAGCTCCACCGACCAGGGGTAGCCGCAGTCCTGGGTGGACGAATCGCTCTGCACGATCACGTCGGGGCCGTTTTCCAGGTCGGGAGCCATGGTCTGGATTGGCGTGGTCTCCAGCTCCGTGCCTTCCGGATCCAGGACGCGGGCGAGACAGCCGGCCTGGCCGTCCCAGCGGGTGCCGACGGTGAGGAAGATGCGCCCGTCCCGCAGCCCCAGCATGTGGGCCGGGTAGCCGTGCACCGAGCGCTTCCACGGCGTCCACGTGTCGCCGTCGTCGTCGGAGGTGACCAGGGCCTGGAAACGGCTGTTGTACTGGCGGTCACGCAGCGGCAGAGACTCGTCCCCGTCCCGCGCCATGTTGGCGTGACAGCGAAAGATCACCAGGATGCGGCCGCTGGGGGTGCGGTGGATGGCCGGCTCGCTGAAGTGGACGACGGGGTCTTCGGCGATCCGTCCTCCGTACTCCCACGTCTCGCCCATGTCGCTGGACACCCGCAGCATGCCGAAGTATTTGTGTTCACTCTCGGGGCGATCGGTCGCCTTGCTGGGCATGAGCAGGCGTCCGTCGGGAAGCTCGATCAGGCCGCTGCGGCTGACTCCCGAATGCTCGGCAAGGGGACCGTAGTTGGCGTCCGGAACGGGCGGGAAGCGCACCGGTTCACTCCAGGTGTGGCCGTCGTCCCGGGAGCGCACCCAGAAGGGTTTGCCGGGGCGCGAGACCCACCCGGATCCGTGGGCCTCGGACCCCTCGGCCGGCACCAGCTCCGTACCCGAGCAATGCATGAAGATACTGCCGTCGGAGAGGGTGTAGACGCCGCGGTCCATGATCCCCCCCAGCGGATCCGCCGTGATCAGCGTCGGTCTGCTCCACGTCTGCCCCTCGTCCTGCGAGCGGCAGGCCTGCACATTGGACAGCGGATGGCCGTGGTGGGGATGGCCCAGATGCGGGGACCGCTGGAAGAACACCAGCAGATCGCCGGAGGGCGTGCGCACCACGTTCGGGCTCAGGGCGTACATGCCCTCTTCGTGATATATGGTCATCGGTATCATGGCGTCTTGGCCCCCAATGCCGCCGATCGGGCACAGATTGTACCGGGCCGCAAAGAAGAGGCCCGCGAAGCGGACCCTTGTGCGCATACGAAGGAGTCCAGCCCCGCCCAACGCCGGCACCGCCTGGCCTGGGCCGCCTTGTTAGCACGGGTTTTTCGCGTGGACGTTAGCGTGTGCCCCGCCTGCGGTGGCCCCATGAACATAGTGGCTGCTCTCACCGATCCACGTTCTATCCAATGCTACCTGGAGGGCGTCGGCCTGCCGTCGCGCGCGCCGCCCATCGCGCCGGCACGGCCTCATCCCCAAGACGAGTTCGACTTTGCCGCCTGAGACCGACCGGCCAGACACCGCTGCGTCCCCATCTCTCGCTGACCGCTGCCGTTGCGCCCGCAGAGGCTGATCCGCGCACCCTATTCGCCGGCCCATCGTTCGCCGGACGACCATCAACCCACAAGCACCGCCCTCAACGCCCTCGAAAAGCCTCAAAAGCCGCTTGACTGACTCCCGATAATCCTGTTCATCCACACTATCCATCAAACCGGCGGATGAGCCGGTGGAAATGAATCCCACGCTGGGCCTGCTGTTTGACACGCGTGAACTGAAGGCCCTCCGGAAGAAAGTGGCTCACCGGGCGTTCAAGCCATTGATGGACGGGATGCGCGTCAAGGCCCAAGACCTGATCAGCACGGCGAAGCCGGAACAGTTCGTGATGGAATCCAGCTCCACCATCAACCGGCACCACCGAGCCTATGACATTCAACGCGGGGAATCGGACCCGGAATATGTCGCCTTGGTTTGCGGCTTTGCCGGGATCGTAGATGGCGACGTGGAGATGCTGCGTATGAGTGCCCGGGCCATATTGGCCATGGCCCACAGCCAATACTGGGACGAGTGCTTCCAGGAGCATTTTCCGGGCAGTTGTTTCGATAATCGCTCCTTTACAGGCTTCGGCTATGCCTTTTCCTGCGCCCTGGGATTGGACTGGGCCGGGGTCCTGCTGACCGAGGCCGGCCGAAGGATCATCCTCGAAGCCGTTTCCAAAAAAGGTATGTCCCTGATCAACAAGGATTTTGTGCAATACGAGTACATTTTCCACTGTAATCAGGCACCGGGTTTTTCACAGGGGCGGATCGCTGGGCTGCTGGCGATGAAGTCGCTATGGCCTCGGTCGCAGGCATGGATCGACCAGGCCAAAAAGGATCTGCTGGAATCTATAGATCTGGTTTTCAACGCTACCGAAGATCACGGTGGCCGAGAAGGGCCCGGCTACGTCTCCGCAACTCTCTACCGAGCCCTGATCGCTCTGACATTGCTGGCACGCGACGAGGGAAAAACCCTCAAGGAGATCACGCCGCCCGAACTTATAGGGTGCAGCGACTTTTCCCTGATGTTTCTGTCCACGATCGGCAAGCCGGGTTCTTACATTCCCTATGGCGATACCGTGGATCGGTGAGAGCAGCCACGATCTTCATGTGGCCGCCGCAAGCGGGGCACACGGTAACGTCTATTCGAAAAACTCTCCGGAGGAGGTCAGCCCAGGCCAGGCGGTGCCGTCGTTGGGCGGGGGTGGCCGCCGAAGTATGCGTACAGGGGTCCGCTTCGGGGGCCTCTTCCTTCGTTTGCCCCTGAGCCGGTTCCCACTCTGTGTGACAAACTTGCAGGATTGTCTGTTTCGCGACAATCTTATCGCGGAGAGCGCGGAGAGCGCGGAGCCCGCGGAGGGCAACACGAGTTGGGTGGCATGGGCAAGCGGAGTCGATTTGGACCGGATCATTTCTCGGCAATCAGCTTGACCGGCTTCCAGATGCCGCCGCCCCATGGGCCGTAGTCCACGACGCGGACGGCGAGATGGTTGCTCTGCCCGCCGCGAAGCGTGTCGGTCACGTCGATCAGGAATCGCTTCTTCCAGGGTTCGCCACGTGAATGGGCCCAGCCGTCCATGTTGTGGTGCCCCGCCAACCGGCCATTCACGTACACCTCGGCGCCGTGAGCGACGGCTCCAAACGCAAGAAACACCTTCCTGCCGTCGGGCAGCGGCGGGACCGAGAACGTCTGGCGATACCAGCCGTAGCCGTCATAGGCGCGGTACCCGTAGTTATCCCACGGCAGATCACTGTTGATCAGAAACCAATCGCTCTCGTCCAGATCGGGGGCGAACCAGCGCCCCTGCACGCCCTGGTCATTGGGGTCGATCCGGAAGTGCCACCGCGGCGACAGGTCGGCCAGGGACACAAAGTGCGCCCAGAGATCGCCGAACGTGGCCTGCTCGTCATGTGCCGGCTCAAAGGCGAGTCGGCGCGGTGGCACCCCCTGCCCCGGCCGCAAGGCGACGTGGGCGTCGAGGTTGCGCAGCGGTGGCGGATGGGGGTGCGGGCCGCGGGCCCCGAGCAGGGCCTCTCGATAGCCCCGGGCGATGAAAGCGCCGCTCGCCCCCTTGTCGAACCAGTTACATCCGGTGGTATAGACCCACACATATTCATCGCAGTACTTCAGGGCCTGGTGCAGAACGTACTCGAACTCCTGCGGCGTGTAGTAATTACGGGCCACATTGTCGGAAAATGGCATCCCGCCCATGGGGCCCACGGACACGCTGAACGCGATCTGAAAATGTTCGTCGAACTTTCCCGGGACCCGGCTGAGCGCCCGCAATCTGCTCCTGACCACGCGGCGCGCCGACGCGAACGCCACCGGCGACCGATACCCCCACCCCATCTGGTGGCCATCGATGATGCGGGCGGCGCCCGTGCACTGCGAGAGCAGCCCGTCGAAGAAGGCCCGCATCAGGGCGTGGGGAGCCGCGGGGTCAGGATTAAAGCCTGCCTTACTGGGGCCGTTCATCGCCAGAATGCGGATGTCTGGATACACGGTGTTGATGGCACGCATGATCTGGGCCCCGCGCAGAAAGACCTGGTCGGCATATTCCCGGGCGCTGCGGGTCTTTGCGTACTTCAGACCCTTGTGGGTCCAGAGGTTGGTGCTGTGCCATGCCATGTCGGTGAAGTGGATGCCCACGAGGCCGGCTCGCTTGCAGAAGTCCGCCGCCACCTGCCAGTTGTTGATCACGGTCTCGAATTCGGGGTCGAACCAGTCCGGTACCTTGATGGTCCGGTCACCGGTATCCACGGGGTCGTGGTAGGTGAGCAGGAAGTTGTGCCGGTATTTCTTGGCCTTGGCATGAGCGGCCCGCAGGTCCTCGATGGCCTGTCTGAAGTCCTCGATTCGGTTGCGCCGGTCCATGCGGAACAGTCGCCCCAGGGCGTCGCCCGCCCGATGCTCGGATGGGATTCCCGGATAGACGAGGACGCCGTCGAAGGCCGCCATTTCCTCCATCCATTCCACCTGCTCGCGCAGCATCGCTGGGGTGCGATTGGGGCCCACCACCACGTAGACCTTCTTGCCTTCGCCGATCGGGGCCCCGGCGGGCTCCTGCTCCACCTTCTCGGCCGGGGCGAGGTATTCCGCGAGCCCGCGTTTCTTTGGGGGGTGGGGATGGGGCCTGCGGGCCGCGACGAAGGCGTCGCGGTAGGCCGCCGCTAGGTAGGGGCGCCCCGCTCTGCGGTTCCACAGGTCCGGGCCGCTCCCCTCCTTGTAGATCCAGACGTACTCGTCCGAGTACCGCAGTGCCTGGTGCAGGGCATACTCGAACTCCTCGGGAATGAAGTACTCCGCGGCCTGTGCCGGCGACATGTTCTCCAGGTTCTCGTTGTCGTCGAGGCCGTATTCGCGGGCCGGAATGAAGTAAAACGGGAATGCCGCGCGGAAATGGCGCTGGAACTTCTCGGGCACGCGGCTCAGGCGGAGCAGTTTCTCCTTCATGAGCCGGCGGGCAGCGGCGAACTGGGATGACGTGCGGTACCCATAGGCCCGCTCGTATCCGCAGATGATCTGGGACCCGCCGGTGCATTGCGAAAGGAGGCCGTCGACAAAGTGCCGCGTCAGAGCGTAGCGGGCGTCATCCTCGAACAGCCGGATGTTGCTCGGGCCGTTGAGGATGAGTATGCGGATATCGGGATAGACGGTGTTGATGGCCCGCATGATCTGGGCGCCGCGCAGAAAGACCTGGTCGGCATACTCCTTGGCCGACCTGGTGTTCTCATGTTTCAGGCCCCGGTAGGTCCACAGGTTCGTACCGTAGTACACCTCGTCATCGAACAGGATCCCCACCAGGCCGCTGCGCTTACAGAACTCGGCACCCACCTTCCAGTTGTGGACGACGTCCTCGAACTGCGGATCGAACCAGTCGGTGGGGAGGACCCCTTTGTCACCGGTAGTGAGGTAGCTTTGCATGAAGTTGTGCGTGTACTTCCCGGCCCTGGTGCGGACGTCCTGCAACTGCTCGATCGCGGTCTGGTAGTCCTCGAGCCGGTGCCTGCCGGTGAAGAAGGACTGGCCGGCGGGCGGGTAGATGATGACCCCGTCGATGTCGGGAAGCTCGCCCTCCATCGTCTCGATGTTCGCCGACAGTCCGCGGACAGTGGTCTTGTACGCAATGATCTTCTTCTGCGGCCCAATGACCTGTCCATCGGCCGGCGCCGCCAAAACTCCGAGGACCGTCAGGGCCAGGACGCAGTTGCATCGTTGGGTGTTCATCATCGCCCCTCATTAAACCACAATTGCCCCGAAATCCGAAATCCGAAATCCGAAATTATTTTGCCCAGCTTACCCAAACGGTATGATCCGACCCTGTCACCCCCCACCCCCCCTCCCCCCCGGCGGCGTTTTTCAACGGACCGACAGGCCTCATCGACCCGTTGGCAGGCCCTGATCCACCCCCAATCCATTCGCCCATCGCACCCGGCACCCAATCCACCGTTCACATTCCCTCTCGACACCATCCCGCCGCCAGCTAAACTAATCATAATGGTGCTTTATCGGTCCTATACGTGCCGGATTCGGTCGGTGATAGACTCTTTCGCCCTCGAGCACGAGGAAAAGCTCTACGGTTTCGGTGAGAAATTCTCCCCCATCAACAAGCGCGGCCTGAATATGGAGGCCTGGAACTGCGATGCCAGGGGCGTCGGCTCCGACCGGGCATACAAGAACATCCCCTTCTTCATGAACTCAAAGAACTACGGCGTTCTCATAAACACCACATCCAGGATTAACTACTCCCTCGCCACACGGTCTTTTGACGCCTACTCCATCGCGGTAGAGGATAGTCGTCTCGACTTCTACTTCATCGCCGGGGGGTCCTTCAAGGAGATCATCTCCCACTACATGGATCTCACCGGCCGCTGGAGGTCTTACCTCCCAAGTGGTCCTTCGGATTGTGGATGAGTCGGTACGGGTACACCTCCAGGGAGCAGGTTGAGGCGACGGGAGCAGCTCTGAGGGAACGGAACATACCGGCCGATGTCCTGTCCATCGATCCGTTCTGGCTCGAGAACGGACACTACTGCGACTTCGTCTTCAACGAGAGGAAGTTTCCCAACCCTCGGCAGATGTTCACCGCGCTACGCGAGAGGGGCTTCAAGACGCGGATGTGGATCCAACCCACGGTCTCCGTCAAAACGGAGATGTTCGAGGAGGGTGACCGGAAGGGGTTCTTCTTGAAAGACGGCGTTGGAAAGACCTATCTATGGCAGTGCCCGCTGCCCAATCAACCCGAGGATGTGGAGGATGTTGATTTCTCGAAGATAGACATCGCGGCTCTCGGCGTACAACCGCAAGCAGGTATTGTTGACTTCACCAATCCAGGGGCGATCGACTGGTTCCTGTCTAAACTCGCGTTCCTTATAGAGTGGGGCGCGGGGGTGATCATGTGCGATTTCGGCGAAGAGATACCCGAAGATACCCACTTCTTCTATTTTGCCCAGCTTACCCAAACGGTATGATCCGACCCTGTCACCCCCCACCCCCCCTCCCCCCCGGCGGCGTTTTTCAACGGACCGACAGGCCTCATCGACCCGTTGGCAGGCCCTGATCCACCCCCAATCCATTCGCCCATCGCACCCGGCACCCAATCCACCGTTCACATTCCCTCTCGACACCATCCCGCCGCCAGCTAAACTAATCATAATGGTGCTTTATCGGTCCTATACGTTGGTACTTCATCGGTCCTATACGTCCTGCCCACCTGTGTGCCCTCGATTCACTCTGTGCCCATCTCGGGTCGGAACCATGGCCTCTCGAACTTCAGCTGCATCCAAGCCGCGGAATCATCAAGTACCTCGAACCCGAATCTCTCGTAGAGACCATGAGCATCCCGTGTACCCTTCGATCAGAGGGCAGCGCATAGTGAGGATAAACGGCATTACATACTCTTAGGCGAACAAAGAGGGCTTCTCTTTCGGATATTCGGAGGTGTCCGAAGACCCTCAAAGACGTGTGCCCACGTCTGCATCTGAAAGGAGAAGCCCGTCATGAAATCTACCAAGTTGACTCCGGCCGTCCAACTCGATCAGGTCCTCGATATCTGTGTCGATGTCAGCAAGAGCAAGCTCAATGTCTACTTTGAGTTAGGCGATCAGGCCATGGATGACGAGTGGCCCAATACGACCCGACAGATCGAGAAGAAGCTGCGTGCCTGTCGGCGCTTGGCGAGAGAGCACGGCTTCAAATCACTGCGAGTCATCTGCGAGCCTTCAGGCGGCTACCAGGACAAGCTGTTGCGCACAGCGCGACGACTGGGTCACCTGACGGCGTACGTCAACGGCGAGGCGGTTGCCAAATTTCGTGTCGTCGAGAGCAATGACGACGGCAAGACAGATCTCAAGGACCCGCACATCATCAATACGCTGGCGCGGCTCAATAAGGTCCTGCGGCACCGGGATCTCCCTGAGGAGTATGAGCTGCTGCGCAAATGTGGCTTCCTCTACGAGCGGGCCGATCGAGCCCTTATGGCGGTGCGCGGCCGACTGCACCGTGTGCTGATGGAGCTGTTTTGCGACTTTTCTTTCTCCAAGGAGTTCCTGTACGGCAACTCGGGTCGCGCCTTGATCGATAAGTATCGATGCAATCCTTATCGCATCGTCCGTGCGGGCCGTACCCGCTTCGAGCGGGCCATGCGGCGGCGGGCGCCGCGTATCTGGCAGCGTTCACTAGAGCGGCTCTGGGACGATGCCACGTCCTCCGCCCGTCATCAGCTCACGCCCGCCTACGTCGATCTCCTCGAGCTTGAGCTCAGCCAGTTGTGGGAGGAGTTCCTGCTCTACGAGCAACGCAAGGCTACTCTGGAAAAGCGGCTGACATCACTCTTACGGCGTTTACGTCACAAGGATCCGAGCCTACCTGCTCCGACTGCCGGCGTCATCAGCGCCAAGAATCTGGCTCGCCTCATCGGTGAAACCGGACCGCTCAGCGACTTCACCAGCTGGCGCATGCTCCTGCGCTACGCCGGACTCAATATCCAGATGCGCCAGTCCGGCCAGTATCGAGGGCAATACAGGATTTCCAAGAAGGGAAGGCCTCTCCTGCGTAAGATTCTTGGCCAGATCATCTTTCCCCTGGTGCGACGAAGGGGTCTGTACGGCGACTACTACCGCCGTAAGCGCCTTGCCATGCCCGGACAGAAAGCCATGACTGCCGTCATGAGACACTTTCTGCGAAAGCTCCACGGGTGGTACCGCTCCGGACAAGCATTCAACACCGAACGTCATTTCACTTGTGCTGCATCCTACGAGCGGCAGGCAGCTTGAGAGGACGAACAACGAGGAACTGGCCAGAGATGACCGCTCCCGATTCGTGACTCCCTTGGGAGATCACCCGCGTTACAACCCGTCACTCTGGCCCAGCTTCTTCAACATGGCCGGAACAGTATGAAGGTCTCCATTGAAGACCGAAATGAGATTATTGCCAGTTGAAGAAATCCTCCGAATAGACAGAAGCCTTGACTTCTTTCGCCTAAAGAGATCGGTAGTCAGTCAAGCGGTTTTTGGGCTTTTCGAGGGCGTTGAGGGTCGTGCTTGTGCGTTGATCGTGGTGCGGTGAACGATGGGACAGTGGATAGGTGCCCGGATCAGCGCCTGCGGGCGCCGCGGCAGCTGTCAGCGAGAGATGGGAACGCAGCGGTGTCCGGCCGGTCGGTCTCAGGCGGCAAAGTCGAACTCGTGTTGGGGATGAGGCCGTGGTGGAGCAATGGGCGGCGCGCGCGACGGTAGACCGACGCCCTCCAGATAGCATTGGATAGAACGTGGATCGGTGAGAGCAGCCACGATGGAGACCGGTCTGATGACCGGTCTCTTAGAGTTTGCCTGCGGCAAACTCCCTTCATGTGGCCGCCGCAAGCGGGGCACACGGTAACGTCTATTCGAAAAACTCTCCGGAGGAGGTCAGCCCAGGCCAGGCGGTGCCGTCGTTGGGCGGGGGTGGGCGCCGAAGTATGCGTACAGGGGTCCGCTTCGGGGGCCTCTTCCTTCGGGCCCGGTACGATCCGTGCCCGGCCGCCGGCGTTGGGCGCCAGGACGCCGTGATAGCGCACCAGGTTGAGGCGCCTTGGCGGTACCAGGGCCGCCAGTTTCTCTATCAATTCTTGCGGCGAGAGCTCAATTCGATAGGTGCCGTCCGACCAGACCGTTTTCAAGTCGAAGGCCACTCTTTCGGTATCCAGGATCTGCAGGCGTCCCGCTGCCAGCGGAGGTCTATTGACGTAGCGGCACAGTCTTTCCAGGCGGGTGCGGTCGGCGGCCGGCACGCGGGTGGCCGCATGCAGGGAGAAGCCGCGGGAGGCGAAGCACAACGGGGCCGTGCGGATGCCCTCTTGCGGATCGAGCAAGCGTCGGCGCACGGGTTGGCCAGCGCGGTCGCCGGTGGCCACCTGGCCCTGGATCGAAGCCGCCGTGATCGTGGCCAGCAGCGGCTCCTGCTCCATGAGCACATCGGTATTACCCTCTTCCAGCAGGCCGCGCCGTTGCAGCAGGCGCACCACCCGTTGGGCTGTGGTCTCGACGATCTGTTGCACGTCGTCGTCGCTCAGCGGTGGCGCCGGCACGAATTCCGGACCGTCCTCGCCGTCGACGTAGACACCGTCGATCATGAGGACATGGTTATGAGGATTGAGGTTTAGAGCAGAACCGAATCGCTGCACGAAAGTGACCGAGCCGCAGCGACTGTCTTCATATCCCTGCGCCCGAGCCTGACGGCGATACCAGCCGTAGACGACACGCAGGAAGACGGCCAGCACCGCCCCGACCAGCTCTTTGTCCCAGGCCAGGCGATAGCGGATCTCGTACGGCAGGCTCAGCACCCATTGCCGTACCGGCACCCGCGGCAGGACTTCATCGGTGAGCCGGGCGGCGGTGTCGGCCATCCGCCGTCCCATACAACTCGGGCAGAAGGAACGTCGCTGGCACGAGAACGCGACGACGCGATCCTTGCCGCAGTCCTCGCACCGTACTCGCAGGAGCCCGTGAGCGAGAATTCCGCATTCAAGGTATGCGCGCAGCTCCTCCTCGACATGAACCGGTAGTTGCCGGTCCGACGAGCGCGTGCGCTCGATGAAGGTCTCCACGTTCTCGGCCAGCACCTGGTAGAGGGGTTCCGTCTCGGGCGTGCGGCGACGGTAGGCGGGGGGAGTTGCTGGCATGCCGCAATGGCACGCAATATGGAGGCCAGAATGAGTGTGCTAGAGTATCCCGTGGCCCGCGCCGGGGAACCATGGGTGCTCCGCCACACACACGTGTGTACCAGGCGACACAACACAGCAGCAGCGGACGAGCTCTCGTCGTCCGGATTCAACTCGGGTGTGCGGGCAGACTCGCCAGCGACGCAGACACATCTTCCCCGGTGTAATAACTGCTACTCGCCAAATGCTCGGGTGTCAGAAATTCTTCGGGCGTGGCATGCCGCCGCATAAGCGAAACTGCGCTTGCCTACGGGGAATCAACAGATAGCGGATGCACGTGGGGCAAACCCGATCGTGATATTCTCCTCCAGGTCTGTGATTGTCGCCTCATGGACACTTTTATGAGCGCGGGATCTGCTCGATCCATATGCAGTCCGAGAAGAAGCGTTCCGGCAGGGAAATCTCCAGGCCGTGTGTCATCAGGTCGCTGCCGCTGCAGGTCTGCGAGGCAACCGAACCATCTTCGGACGTGATGTCGTAAAGGCGCTTTGCTCCAAGGCCGCGCAGGACGACCTGTTGCGTCGGTGAGGGGTTGTCGGGGCGGAATACGATCACTGCCCCGACATGGGATTGGGGATCGTAGTACTGCATGCCGTCCCACGTCTTCTCGTCCGGTCGTGGCAGGACCCTGTACAGGTTGCCGTCAGCGATCAAGGGGCGAAGCCGGGTTTTGTATGTCTGGAAGAGCTCCACCGCAGCCCGTCGCCATTCGTCCGGCCAGGCCGTGGTGTCCTGAAGGATGGCGCAGGTGCCCAGCATTCCACTGCGAATCATGTACTTGAAGTGCGCCACTGATTCACCGGGGGCTCGTGCAAAAAGCCAGAGCATGATCATCGCCGGCGGCATGGCGTGACTGAGGTCGTAGAAGGACTGCCTGTTGCTGAGGGGAGTGTACCGATCGTCCGCCTGGACGAAGTGGACGCGTTTCAGGTAACCGAAGTCCAGGATGTTGGTGCCGCCGTTAGAGCCTTCGAACAGAAGGTCCGGCTCCTCTGCACAAAGCCGGTCGTACACCTCGTAGTAGCCGTTGGCCGCGGATGCGCAGACGTCCACGGCTTCAGCAGTCAGTCGTCTCTCGAAAGGATCGGGGAGAGTCAGATAACTCTCAATAGCGCCACGGTCATTCGGGTCCGGTGGTCCACAAGGCAGATGATCGTGGTCGCTTCGGCGGCAGCTTTCCACGATCAGGGTCTGGTCCTGCCGCAGGATGTCCAGCTTGCTCTCGCGCACCAGGCGTAGAAGCTCCTCGAAGCACCAGTGCCGGGCATCGCGGCAACCCAGGCATACCGGGGGGCCGTACCACGGGATGCTCGGCTGCCAGTCTGGCGGATAGTCGGTGGTGAACCACGTCTTCTGTGCTTCGTCGTGGACGTTCAGAACGCCGTCTTCGGCGTCCCGGGCAACACCGCCCATGCTCCAGCACGTCCACAGTCCGAACTTCAGCCCCTTTGCATGCGCCAGATCTGCCAGCGCCCGCATGCCGCCGGGGAATTTGTGCAAATCGTTCCGCCAGTTACCCACCTCCCGGTACCAGCCTGCATCGACAACGAAGGCTTCGATTCCCAGGGTTGCACAGTCCTCAATGCAGTCTCGGGTCTTCTGTTCGTCGATCTCGAACTCCATGATTCCCCAACTGTTGTTGACCAGGATGGGCAGGGGAGTGGAAGTGGCCGGGCGCAGGTGCGCCTGGACCCAGCGGTGTAGGCGGTTGCTGCCGTCGTCCTCATCGCCACGGAACATGCCCACGAAACACACCGGCAAGTCATACCCCTTGCCCGGCATGATGCGGGACCGGGGTGGCGTCGGGTTCTGCCGCAAGCCGAGACTCACATGGAGGCCGGCCTCGTCTTGTGCGCCTCTCTCGACCAGGATCTCGGTCAGTCCGGAGAACTCGATGCCACCGTAGAGCCCTTCGCCGGACACCGTGTCGTAGAGGCAGAACCAGGGAACTGCATCACGAGAATAGTTGGGTGAAGTCACAAGGCTTCGGGAGAAGCGGGCACACACCTCTTCCACATGCATGCCCTCGTCCGACGGACCACTCCCGGGCTGTTCCACCCACGTCAGCCGCGTCGCTTCCCGTGCGGACACGGTCAACGCAATGGATGCCGGTGGCGAGAAAACTACCTCCCTGTCTTCATTGTTGGTCACGCTGACCGCGTGCTCGACAGGCCCGTGGCCTGCCACGCTTCGCCACGTGGAGACACATTCCAGCGCCGGCTGGATGCTGCGATAGACGAAACGTATTTCCCGCGTGTCCGTCCGCACATCGGCCCATTCCCAGGAGACCTCCTGTTGACAGTCTCTAACAAATACTGATTGCGGCAGTTGGACTTCTTCTTTGTCAACTGCCCAGTTTGGGCCGGCCACTGCGTTCGACGGCGCGGCAGGCAACATGCGCGAGATCGCCGGCATACCGTCCCGAAGGACGAATCCCAGGACCCAGTCAGGCGTTGCCAGTATCCATGGTCCCGTGTCCATCAATCAGATCCTTTCCGCCCGCGATCACCGTCTGGAGCCGCTTGTCTACACTCCTGATTCTATCCACACTAACCGGGTCGCGATCATAATTTGCCCTGCTTATAGCGAGGTATCCATGACTGCTGTCGGAATCCCCTCCCCCACCACTTCGCGGATTTTTCCCGGTCCGGATGGGAAACTCGTCTACACTTCCGACGAAGATGGTAACACCATCCCCGATTTTTCGCATGCGGGCTACATGGGAGGTGGCGTTGCCATTCCCCATATCCCTGCTGCAGAAACCGTCTGGGCCGTTGAAGGCGATGCCTCTCCGGTAATCCAGGCCGCCATCGACCGGGTCTCAGCGCTCCCTCTCGACGAACATGGATTCCGCGGCACCGTGCAACTCATGCACGGCAACTACGAACTACACACTCCGTTGAAGATCACCTCCTCTGGAGTAGTACTTCGCGGCAGCGGCATGGACCACATCGGCACCATCCTCATCGGCGTCGGTGTACTGGACGAGCAGAACAGGGTGCCTCTTATCGATGTCGGCGGTAAGGGGGCATGGGAAACGGATGAGGCGACGGCTGTCGCCATCGCTGACGACCATGTGCCGGTGGGTGCACGACGTTTTCGAGTGGCTTCGACGAAGAAATTCAAACCGGGCCATACCGTGCTGGTTCGCCGGCATGGCAACGAGGACTGGACACAGGAGATTGGGCAGGACCCGGAAAACGAACAACGGCGCTGGGAGCCGTTTACGATCGAGTACGACCGCGTCATTACCGCCATCGACGGGGACTTCGTCGAAATAGACGCGCCAGTGACGACCGCTATTGAAGCTCGCTGGGGTGGAGGTAACATGGCAAAGTACACGGATCCTGACCGCATTTCAAACGTGGGCATCGAGAATCTGCGCGGCGTTTCAGACTACGACCGCACGGTCCGCACGGTCGAGTACGGGAACATGGACCGCGAGCCTTACATCGGCGAAGAGTACTATTCAGACGAGAATCACTACTGGATACTCATCAATATCGACAATGCGAAAAACGTCTGGGTACGCCATGTGAGCGCACTCCATTTCGCCAGAGGCCTGGTCAGGGCTAACGGCGGAGCGAAATGGGTGACCGTACAGGACTGCGAATCCTGGGAGCCGGTTTCATTCTGTGGTGGCGGCAGACGGTTCGTTTACCAACTCGATGGCCAGCTTTCGTTTGCACAGCGCTGCATATCCGACAAGGGGCGGCACTCCTTCGTTCTTGGCGGCTCGCAGGCCAGCGGGAACGTCTTCCTCGACTGCACTGCAACCATTCCCTACAACGCCAGCGAACCTCACGGCGGCTGGGTAAATGGGACCCTCTTCGACAACGTGAAGGCACCGCTCACCGCCCGCTGGTGGGGAGAGGGTATGGGCTGGGCTGGCGCCAACACCGTGTTCTGGAACTGCGAAGGCCAGTACCTGATCCAGAAACCGCCGACCGCCCAGAATTTCGCGTTCGGGCATTCAGGCATCCATGGCACCGTCTTTAACACCCATTACCAGGACCTGACCAAGCAGGACGGCTACATCGAGTCTTGGGACCGGCATGTGACCCCCCGGAGCCTCTGTCTGGCGCAGCTTCGTGACCGACTTGGTGAAAAGGCGCTGAACAATATTGGCTATTGAGCCTGTTCCAACTCGGATTCCCTATGCCTGAAAGAATTCTGGTCACCGGAGGAAGTGGATTCATCGGCCGCCGGGTGTGCCGCCTTCTGCTCGAGCGGAGCGTCCCTGTTGCCATCCTTGATTCAAAGCCTGTCCAAAGCGTCGTCGACCGGTTGCAATCTGGCTTGCGTGAGGATCAACTGACCGTCGTCGAGGCAGACGTCACCGACCTCGAACAGGTGGAATCAGCTTTTTCACAGAGCCGCGACATCACCCGCGTCATTCATCTGGCGTCTCTATTGACCGCTGGGGTCGAGGAAAATCTGGTCCTGGGCACACACGTCAACGTCATGGGAACGGTGAACATCCTCGAAGGGGCTGCCCGCCACCGGATGCGGCGAGTCATCCTGGTCAGCAGCGAAGCGGTGTACGGTGACACTCAAACCCGCTATGGAGAACGGCCGGTTCGCGAGGACGACTTCTGTGCGCCCGACGGCCACCACTTCGCTTATGGCGCCATGAAACTGCTCAACGAATTCATGGGCCGTAAGTATGCTTCGGCCCACGACCTGAGTGTCGCCTGCCTGCGACCTTCCGTCGTTTTCGGCTTCGGTCGTGGCGGCGGCGCCCAATCCTGGGCCGAAGTGTTTGCCACCAATCCGGCACTCGGCGAACCGGCATCCCTCCCGTTTCCCGCAGCCAACCGCGAAAACTGGATCTACGTCGACGACTGCGCCGAGCAGCTGGTCCGCCTGGCGCTGAAACGGGATCTCCAGCACTATGTCTACAACAGCGGCGGCGAAACGGTGACGACCGCCGAGCTCATCCGACAGGTCAAACAGCACCTGCCGGATGCCGACATTTCCGTGGATGAGAACAAGCCCTGCACACCACTCATCGATGATATGGATGGCAATCGCCTGCAGGCTGAGATCGACTTTTTCCCGCGCCCGTTGTCTGCAGGTCTGCTCGCCCACATCAACGAAACCCGTGAGGCTGCCGGCCTGGAGCCGAAGGACACCTCATGACTGACTACCGCGCCACCGTCGTCGGCAGCTATCCGCGCAATATTCCCGTCGAAGACACGATGAAGAAAGTCACCATCTCCGACGATGAAGCCCTGGAGATGATTCGCTGGGCCGTCCAGGACCAGGTCTCCCTTGGCCTCGAAATCGTCGGCGATGGAGAGGGCTATCGCGAGAACATGTATTGGTTTTATCAAAAGCGCATGGATGGCATCACCATGGAAGACATGGCCTACAAGAGTTTTGGTGACGCCGGTTTTGGCATCGAGTGCGCCCGCCTGGTCGGCGAGCTCTCAGAGACGCGCTGGCAACTGGCCAGCAAGTGGAAGGCGGCGAGAGAAACGGCGCCAGCCGGTGTTCAGGTGAAGCAGACGGTGACCGGACCCCATATGCTATCGCGGTTCACGGTCAACGAGCGGCCCGACCTCTATGAAGACGAAATCGCCGTCGCCCGCGCCTTCGTCGATGTGTTAACCCGCGAACTGCTGGAGGTCATCGATGCCGGCTGCGACTACATCCAGTTTGACGAACCGGTTCTGACCCTGTCACCGGAGGAAGCGGGCTGGGCAGCCGACGTGCTCAACGAGCTCATCGACAAGCTGCCCTCACACGTGCGAACGGCTGTGCACATATGCGGCGGTAATCCCCATCGGAAGAGAGTCTATTTCGGCAAGTACACGGACATGATCGAAGGCTTGACGAAGCTGAAGATCGACGAGATCTCCCTCGAACACTGCACCCTCCACTACAATCTAATGGAGTTGTGGCCCCTGTGGGACTTCAAGGGGGATCTCATGCTCGGCGTCATCGACCAGCGCAGCGACGAAATCGAAACGCCCGATGTCATCTGGGAACGAACAAAACCGGCGTTGGAGCATTTCAGCCCCGATCGCCTGCTGTTGAGCAGCGAGTGTGGTTGCGGCCACGTGCCGCTGGATATCACCCGGGCAAAGATGCGAGTGCTGTCACAAGCCTGCAGGCAATTTCGAGAAACTTGACCACCACGGGTGGCAGTGCACCCGTCACAACAGGAGAGCACCGTGGAATACCGTGTACTGGGAAAAACCGGTCTCAAGATTTCGAGAGTCGGCGTCGGCTGCTGGCAGATGGGCGGCGTGACTGCTGGATGGACCGGCACAACCGATGATGAATCCATCGCCACCATTCACCGGGCTGAGGAGTTGGGTATCAATCTGCTCGACACCGCCAGAACCTACGGTGAGGGGCACAGCGAAGAGGTCATCGGCGAGGCCTTGAAGGATCGGCGCGACCGGTACGTCATCGCGACCAAGGTCGCGCCCATCACCGATGATCCGGACGAAGAAAAAGCCCGGAAGTGGATCGTGGAGGCTTGCGAGGGCAGTCTGCAGCGCCTGCGGACCGACTACATCGACGTGTACCAGTTGCACATAGCGCCTCATGAGGATACCATGGCGGCTGTCATGGGCGCGCTGGCGGATCTGAAGAAGGAGGGGAAGATTCGCTGGTTCGGCATCTCGACCAATGACATCGACGCCATCCGCAAGCTCATGTCACTGGGCGATCTGGCGATGGTGCAAGTGGGCTACAACCTCCTGTACCGCGACGGTGAGGAGATCCTGCGCCTGGCCGCGGACGAGAATCTGGGTACCCTGATCCGGATCCCGCTGGGTTCAGGGGCCCTGTCCGGCCGCTACTTCAACACCCGCCCCGAACTCGACGACAAGGACAAGCGCCTCAAGCGCTTCACCTCCGACCGGGCCATAGAGACGTTCCAGAAACTGAATGAGTTGCTGTTTCTGACCGAGGGTGAAAAGCGCACGATGGTCCAGGCAGCCCTCCGCTTCATCCTCGACAACGACGGGGTCACCTCCGTCATCCCCGGGGCCAAGAGCCGTGTGCAACTGGAAGAAAACGCCGGCGCCGCTGACGTGCCTCCCCTCTCGGCTGAAGAGCGGACACGCGCCTGCGCCATCGGCGATTCGCTCGAGAGGTTGTGAACTACATCTGGGCGCCGACCCTCATAGGCGGCTCCGCGTACTCGATCAGCAGCTCCACCTGGTGCAGGACGCGGTCCTCGACACGCTCTGCCAGTCGGCTCTCCATGGTAACGGCGACCTCGTTCACCCCCTGCTGCACCAGGTCGATGGGCAGGTCGAACTCGAACCAGTAGTGTGTGCCGATCCGTACGTCCATCCCCTGACACCACGTGAGATATGGAACGATGCCGCCGTAGATGGTCGAAATGTTGCGTGCCTCGACCGCAAGCGGGCTGTCATTGAACGTAAAGCTGAGCTCGTCGTCCATGCCGGTCTGGACGATGCGCACCCGAAGGGTGACGCGCTTCAACTCGTCGTCACTACGTGCCGCGTCGAGGTCGTCGCCGACCGTCATCGGAACTATGGCCGGCACGCCCTCTTCCAGCGTCTGGGGCAGGTGGCGTTCCACCGGCCAGGGCTCCATGCTGGGCTCGTACCGGGCCGGGAAGAAATGCTTGCCCTTACGCGCATATATGTCCGGATCGCCGAGCTCACGCATGACGAGGTACTCGTCCGGGCTGTGCGGCCACAGCAGATGGGCGAGATAGAGCCCGTCGGCCCCGGCCGCCATCTGGTTCGAGGCCACAGCGCGAATCATCTCAATGGTGGGTTCGTGGTGGCGATCATCATACGGATAGCGACCCACGTTCGGGTAGAGCCAGACGTCGTTCTTCCTGGCGACATCGGTGAGCCAACCGAAGCGAGGCTCCGGGTCAATCTCCAAGCCGCGGGTGTTGATGACGATGGCATCGACGAGCTTCTCTTCAACCCATGACCGCACGTCCATGCCTACAGCGAGATTCGCGTCTTCGCGCGGGTTGACCCGGGCCGCCACCATCAGCCGTTCACCACGTTTCTGGCCGATGCGGTCCAACAGTTCGCGAACGTCTCTCATGAAATCGGTTAGCAATGGGGTGTTGCGCTCGACCTCCGATGGCTTGAAGAACACGCGAACGTATTCGTCGATCTCGATGCCGTCGGCGCCATAACGGTCACACACCTCCTCGATGACGTTGAGCCTCTCTTGACGCACCTCGTCTATGGCAAAGTTGAGGCAGGTTTTGACCGCCGGCCTCAGCGGGTCTTCCTCGCCGATCATGTACTCCGGGTGGTCGATCTTGAGCCGGTTGCACATGTAGGGTTGCCGGTTGGGACCGTTGGCCGTGCCCGCATCGTTGATGCGCATACTGGCGATAACCTGGATGTCTTTCTCGTGGGCCCGGTCGATGACGATCTGCAGCGGGTCCATGCCGGCGGCCAGGGCGGCCTCCAGGTTCTTGGCAGCACGCCACCACATTACACCATTGTCATGGTCGACGACCGAATCCCCCCACTTGTCGGCTACCTTCGAGTCATGCAGGAAGGTCGCGCCCGATGCCAGTCCGAAGGAGAGCGTGTCCACGCCGGTGCCGAGGATTTCATCAACCGGGCTCTGCAGACGCTTGCGACTCAGAGGCGGGTCGAACCGGTACATCAGGTAGTGGCGGGCGTCGTTGTTGAGAATAAGCTTGGGCTTGTGCATTTGAGATCCCCTACATGCTACGAGGTGGGCAGGTCAGCTCCGAATCACCCCCAGACCGATGAGCGGCGACTTGTCAGTCTATGTCGGTTGGGGCTTGGTGTCGAGTCGAACTTGCCTACACCTCGTACTCGGATTCCCTCTCCGTTCCGAACTTGCCGACACACAAAGCCTGGTACTCCTCTGGCATGCGTTCGTAGGTCCCCCGCCACAGCGGCTGGTGACCGCCCTCGACCCAGTTGTTCATCCAGCGGGGATAGTAGGCGATGTTGAGGCCGACGCGGATTTCCTGTCCCGTATTCGGTCCAGCACCGTGAAACAGGCCGCCGTGCCACATCATTACTGAACCGGATCGACCGGTGATATCCCTGATCACCGGGTCGTCGACTTCGAGCTCATCCGGGGGCCGCTTGAGGCGAGTGTGATGACTCATCGGCACAACTCTGGTGGCGCCGTTCTCTGTCGTGAAATCAGTCAGCATCCAGATCGTGTTGATCATCCAGGGCACGTCCGGTACGTCCTTGAAATCACCGGCAGAATCGACGTGCATCGGCCACTGGCCATGGAAGCCGGGCCAGTTCGGTTTGCTGCAAGCCTCGACAACGCGGCAGCGCTCACCCAGGAAGTGACGGGCGATGGCGACCGTATCGGGATGGAAGGCGCATTCCCAGACGCGGTCGTCGTGGTTCAACATGCCAAACAGGGTTTGGTAGGGCAGCGAGTCACTCTTGTAGCGGTCGTATTCCGGATTGGCGTGCAGCAGCAGAAGGTCCCGCGCCATCGACCGGGCCTCTGATTCAGGTAGGCGGTCTTCGAGCAGGCAATAGCCCTGGGTAAGCAGGTGATTGGCGGCCTCGAGCAGTTCTGGGGTCATTGGCAGGGCGCGTTTGATTTCTCTCTGATGTCAGGTGCTCCGCACGAGAAAGCTAGCAGACTAACCGGCGATTTCGATCTCGAGATAACTCCCCTGTACACAGGTAACCCCATCCAACTCCTGACCGTAATAACACACAAAGAGCTTTCCCGGTTCGTATTCGATCGTCGTCGGATATCCCAGATCCCTGTTCGGCAGATCATCCCGAATCACGATTTCTTCGTCCACCTGCCAGGTGTGCCCCGCATCTTCTGAAAGACTGGCATAGATTCCGAACGGCGCCCTCCGGCGGGCGTAGGTGCACAGCAGACGGCCGTCCGCAAGAACCAACAAATGTCCCGGAATGCCGTCCATTGCCGTAGCCGCGGGCGCGCTCCAGGTCTTGCCGCCATCCACTGACCGGCACCCGTGCAGGTAGTAGACGTCCTCTGAAATCGGTCGTTCGCTGCGCAGAATACAGTACAGCTCATCGGATGCCACTTCGGCAATGTCCGGCTCGCCGAAGCCTCCATCGGGGGAATCCACAATCGGCACGGGTGAATCCCATGTCGAACCACCATCACCAGAGAAAAGGATGTATGAGTTGCTACCGGTTGGATGTTCGGCAACAGCATACGCCAACCGCCCATCCTCGAGGTGGATGACACCGGTTCTGGTGTACCCATTCAGGTACGGTCCGCAATCTATCCTGGTTGTCTGTGCAAAAGAGTCACCGCCGTCGGCACTCAGATGAACGTAGAGTCCGTGATGCCCCCGCGCCCAGGTGTGCTCGGCATCGCTCAGATCCTGCTCACTGAACTCCTCCGTCCACCGCTTGCCGGGCAGTTTGATCGATATCGAGACGCCCTCGGCACGCAGCTTTTTCACCATGCCGAGGGGATACCAGGCGAAGCGAAACTGGGTCAGGACAACCGTACCGTCACCCAGCTGCGCGATACCTGGGCATTCGGTGCCGTACCAGTCGAAGTCGGGAGCAAACCAGGGCGCGGACCAGGTCTTCCCCCGGTCGGACGAACGGGAAAGCAAGGTGCGAAAGAGTGGATCACCGGGCGGGTGATGGTAAGGTTGGCGACGCCGGGAATGGTTGAACGCCGCGAGCCAATCGCCGTTGGCCAGTACGGCGATGGACGGATGCGAGATGTAGGCGAAGTCATCCTTGTGAACGATGGCCGAGCGACCTACTGAGATTGTGGACATTTCTACACCGCCTGGAAATAGGAGTTCAGCCGGGAAAGATACTCGGCCTGGATGCCTAGCTGGTTAGCATGGCCTCTTACGGACCCTCGTACACGGTCTCGCCACTCCGGTGGGCATCGATGTAGTCCCAATCCATCTCCACACCCAAGCCCGGCCCCTGGGGCACGGGTACGTGACCGTTGGCATCGACGTTCTCCAGCTCGTCGGTGAATTCGGGAGAGTACACGGGCGGCTTGGTCTTGGCGACGAGCGGGTGCAGCAGGCCCAGCTCGTAATAGTTGGTGTTGCGGATGGCTGCGATGCAATGGCGATGAGCCAGGCCGCCCCCGTGGAACTCGACGTCCAGGCCAAACCCCTCGGCCGCGTGGGCCACCTTCATGGCCCCGGTGATGCCGCCATCCTCGTAGCACCCGGTGCGGACGAAGTCCGTGCCTGAACTGAGGATGAAGTCGACGTGCTGTTCGAGGCCGAAGATGTGCTCGGTCTGCAGCAGCGGAGTCTTGATCAGCTCGCGCAGCTTTTTGTGAGCGAAGCTGGACACCCCGCCGTCTCTGTAGGGATCCTCGAGCCAGAAAAAGCCGGCCTCGTCGCAGGCGCGCCCGAGGCGCAGCGCGTCGGCCCAGGTCTGCAGTTCACATGCGGGGTCGACCATGAGATCCATTCGGTCTCCGACGCGTTTGGCGACCTCGAGCACATTGGCCACCTCGCGCTCGATCGGCGCGTTGCCCCAGCCGTGGATCTTGAAGGCGGGATAACCGATCTCGCGGCAGCGCTCGGCGAAGTCGGCGAAGGCCTCGGGGGTGTCGAGACCGCCGTTCTCGTCGCCGTGGTAGGTCGAGGCGTACGTCGGAATGGTCTCGCGCCAACCGCCCAGCAGTTGCCACACCGGTACGCCGTAGGCCTTGCCGGCAAAGTCCCACAGCGCCACGTCCGCCGAGCAGAGGGCGGTGACACCGGTGTGGCGCATCCCGCGCTTGAGGTCGTTGTAGATCTTCTCGCGCGCAAAGGGGTTCTTGCCGATCAGGTAGCGGGCAACGCCTTCAGGGATAGACCCGCCGAGGTGTTCGCCGATGATGCCCTCGCTGGTGTGCACGCGCGCGATGCAGGAAGTCATCTCGCGCCTGGCACCTTTCTCGTAGACCTGGTTGAAGCCATTGTAGTCGGCTCCCAGGTCCTGAATCTCGTGGGTGAAATAGATGTGCTCGATCTTCGTGATCGTCGGTGCTGCCATGTTGGATCCTCTCAAGCGTGTGCTGAGCAAAGTTGCACGAGTTCCGCGCCGGCTCCCCTCTCAGGAATCAGCGGGTTCGCGGACGCTCGCCATCAGCTGGTGAAGCTCCTGCCGCAGTTCCGCGGATACCGGTCGCGCAGGCGGACGCGGCGGACCGGCAGGCAGCCCCACTTCCTCCATGGCCGCCTTGATGAAGGGGCCTTCCCCTTCGGTTTCATGAACGACCTTTGTCACCCACTTGCTCCAGCGCCACTTGAATTCGGCCAGTTTCGGAATGACCTGCTGATAATCCTGCTGTTCCAGAAGGTTCCAGATCTCGAGAGGATATTCCGGCCAGAAGTTGGACAGGTGGGTGATAAAGCCCACGGCACCCATCATGTGGGACCACACGTGCTGACCGCCGTTGTCGATGATGGCCAGTCGATCCGCCAGGCGGTGCATTCCATCCGTGTATTGGCCTGAAGAGGGGGCCGACCACTTGAGGACGACGACGTTGGGCAGCTCCGCCAGTCTCTCTACCATGTCGACATTCATGTTGAGCGTGTTCCACCAGTTGTTGTAGATCATGATCGGCAGACCGCTCTCTTCCGACGCGGCTTTGAACAGATCGAAGATGTCCTGGTCTGGCGGTCCGTAATAGTAGGGCGCGGAGAGCTGCCCCAGGTCGGCCCCTACCTCCCTGGCGAAGCGGGCCATCTCTACCACCTCGCGGGTGCCGTTGGATTGAATGCTGGTCGCAACGGGGACCTCACCATGGCTGGCCTCCACGCTGACACGCGTGACTTCCTTGCGCTCTTCCATGCTGAGCATGGGGAATTCGCCCCCGGCCGCGGCTACCAGCAGCACCCCCTGTCCGTGACGGACCCCTCTGTCGACCATGAAGCGAATGTTGCTGCGCAGCGCGTCGAGATCGAGCTCTAAACCCGGCGTCAAGGGCGTTGCCACGGAGACCATCGGTCCTCTGAAAACAGTTTTAGCCTGTTGGACATCCATAATATTTCTCCCACGTCAGCATATTGCGATTCAAGTTGGCGGCGGCGGAACACTACCCGCTCGTTTACTCACGGCCCTCACCATTTTCCCACGTAGAGTTCGCGATTCACCAGCGGCAGCGAGACCCGCGCGCCTTCTTGACGATGCGATTCACAGAAACCGATGACCATCTCCTGGCTGCGACAGGCCAGCGCCAGGTTGCCCATGGTGTCGCTGTCGGTGTTCAGAGCCTGCACCAGATCGCGAATCGCGTTGACCGTGCCGCTCTCGTATGCGTAAGGCGGACTTGGTATTTCACTCAACACATCGTGATCTCCCCGCCGGCGATGGATCAGCGCCTCGATGTCGTTCGTCGTGCGCAGCCGCCCTTCGCTGCCGCTGATCTCGAATTCGTACCCTATCCCGCTCACGACATAGCCACGCACGCCGTTGGCAAACTGGACATAGCCCATGTGCACGAGCGGGTCTGTCATCAGGTGCTCGCCATCGAAGTCCGCTTCGTCGCAGGTGATGTGGCCCTGAACGAAATCGATCTGTGCGTCCTGCGCCAGGTAGAGGAGCAGGTCGGCGGCATGGGTCAGGCCCCATTGCGCCACGCTGCTGCTGAGAGCCGTCACCGACTGGAGATCTCCGATCTCTCCTTCGTCGACGATGCGGCGCATGGTGTGGAACATCGGCACGAAGCGGCGATTGGTGCCGTAGTTGAACTTGACTCCATGGCGACTGCACGCGGCCAGCATCGCGTCGGCCTCGGCCATCGAGCCGCACAATGGTTTGTCACAATAAATGGCACGGACGCCGTGCTCGGCGGCGAAGACCGTGATCTCTGCATGGTTGTTCGGGCGGGTGGCGATGCAGACGATGGCAGGCTCTTCCCTCTCGATCATCACCCGGTAGTCCTCGTAGCCGTTGGCCGCGCCGTAGCGCTCGCACAGGACCTCGACCTTCTCGGGCACGACATCGGAAGCACCGACGAGATCGACTTGATCAACGGCGTTGCACGCGCCGGCGTGCGTATGAGGCAAAATGCGGAAGGGGCGGTCGCGCATTTCGTCGTCTATGGTGCCGCCCATGCGGCCGCAGCCGACCAGGCAGGCTTTGTAGATCTCAGACATTGAGTATTCTCCAGGGGTCAGGCTCTGTGAGCGGTCTACCAACCGGCCAAACGAAGAGCCCGTTATGGATAGTCTAAGATCGCTTGCGGCTTGGTGTCGAATTGAAAGGAGTTTGCCGCACCAGCGGCCGGGCATCCCCCTCGACAACGCGCCTTGGTTTGGAGATAATACTGCTGCTCGGTCGCCAGGCCTTGCGCGGGCAAAACTGATACCACATCCGATGGAGGCAGCGTTTCGATGGCACAGGACACGGCACAGCTGAACGGAGTGACGTACCGTGTTCCGGATTCTCCGGTGGCCGTCGTGTGTGTCGACGGCGGAGACCCTGAGTATTTCGACGCTGCGAAAAAGGCCGGCGTCATCCCCAACATTGCGCGGTTCATGGAAGACGGCTTCAGCTGCATCGCTCATTGTGTCATTCCGAGTTTCACCTGCCCCAACAATATCTCGATCGCCACGGGCGGACCGCCTAACGTCCATGGGATTTCGGGAAATTTCTATCTGGACCGGCAAACAGGTGAGGCCGTGGTTATGACGGGGCCCGAGCTGATGCGATCCCGCACCATATTCGATGTGGTTTCGAAAATGGGCGTTAAGACCGTCGTCGTCACGGCAAAGGACAAACTGCGCAAGCAACTCGGCAAAGACCTCGATGTCAGCACCGGCAATGTCTGCTTTTCTTCCGAACACGCGGACCAGTGCACGATGGTGGAAAACGGCATCGAGGACGGGCTCAGTTTGGTCGGCCAGCCGCTGCCCGACATCTACTCGGAGGAACTGTCGCTTTTCGTGCTCGATGCGGGAATCAAATTTCTCGAGCAGGATGAGCGTCCGGGTCTGCTGTACCTGTCTCTGACAGATTACGTGCAGCACAAATATGTCCCCGACCACCCACAGGCACTCGAATTCTACAAGGCGCTGGACGATCGCTTCGCGCGCCTGGAGCAGCTGGGGGCGATCATCGGCTTCGTCGCCGATCACGGTATGAAAGACAAGTGCGCCGCAGACGGCCGCTACAATATCGTCTATCTCCAGGATTTACTGGACGAGCGTTTCGGCGGCGGCACTACCAAAGTCATCTGTCCAATTACCGATGCCTTCGTCGGCCATCACGGATCGCTGGGCGGCTTCGTGCGCGTTCATTGTTTCGACGGAGTTACGGCTGCGGAAGCGATAGACTTCATCCGCCCAATCGCCGGTATCGAGGAAGTCCTCGCGCGCGGGGCGGCAGCGACCCGGTTCGATCTGCCGTTCGATCTCGAAGCCGATGTCGTGGTGATTTCCGAGGAGAGCTACTGCGTCGGCATGGGACTCGACGATCACGATCTCGCCGGCCTGAACGGGGAGCGCCTGCGTTCCCACGGCGGGATCTCCGAGCGCGATGTGCCCTTCGCGGTCAGCCGGCCCCTCAACGCCGAATACGAGGCCCGCGCGAAATCGGAGCAAGTGAAGAGCTATCACATTTTCGACTTTGCCATGAACGGGACCGTGTAAGGGCACCGCACAAACAGATCAGGATTGACTCATGTCGCCACGTACCGCGCGCGCCGCCGTCTACGATGCCCCGAACACTCCCTTCGTCATCAGGGACTATCCTCTGCGGGATGTGCACCCCGACGAAGTATTGGTCCGGGTCTCGATGTCGACGATCTGCCGGTCCGATATCCATTCGTATCACGGGCACAGGCCCAACCCGTGCCCGGGGATCCTCGGACACGAGATCATCGGCGTCATCGATCAACTCGGGGCTGACATCGAGCGCGACATGCGGGGTGATGCGCTCGCCGTCGGTGACCGGATCACATGGACGGAATATTTCCATCACGGCGAGTCTTACTACCGCGACGTCCACGACATGCCACAAAAGTCGCAGGGCGTCAGAAAATATGGCCATGATCTAGTAGATGAAGATCCACACTTTCTAGGCGGGTTTGCTGAGTATTGCTACGTGGTGCCCGGCACCGGCATCTTGAAACTCCCCGACGAGCTGAGTGACGAAGAGGCGACGCCGATCAATTGTGGTGTTTCGACCATGGTTTGCGTAACCGAGGCGACGCAGATTCAGATGGGCGATGTCGTCGCGATCCAGGGGCTCGGACTGTTGGGGCTCTACGGATGCGCGATGGCGAAGACCCGTGGTGCGCGCCTCGTCATCGGCCTCGACGCGGTCGCGGATCGGCTCGAGGTGGCGAAAAAGTTCGGTGCCGATGTCGTCATCGACATATCGGACCGCGAGGAGGATGACATCGTCGCTGAGGTGCGCGAACACGCGCCGCCCGATGGCGTGGATGCCGTGATCGAGGTCTGTGGCGTTCCCGCCGTAGTGACGGCTGGAGTCGGCATGCTGCGTGTGGGCGGTCGTTACACGCTTGCCGGCCTCGTCAACCCCGATGCCCATGTCACCGTCGATGCCAATCTCTTCGTGAAAAAATGGATCACGTTGCGGGGCATCCACAACTACCACCCGCGACACCTGATTCAAGCCCTCGACTTCGTCGTGGCCAACCGGGCGCGCTTCCCGTTCAAGGACATCGTCGATTCGAAATTCAAGCTCGATGATCTCGGTGAGGCGTTCCGGCGAGCGTCCGAACGCTCGGTGCTGCGCGCCGCGATAGTACCCTAATTCATGTCAGCGAAGACACCGGATCTTGGCTTCGAGCCGAAAGGGCTGTTCATCGGCGGCGAATGGGTCGTGGCCAGCTCGGGAAAGACGATTACGACGATCAACCCCGCCAACGGCGACATGCTGGGAGCGGTGCCGCTGGCCAGCGAGGCCGATATCGACGACGCAGTTGCCAGCGCCCTGGCGGCGTTTCCGGCATGGTCGGCATTGCCCCAGTCGGAACGCGCGGATTGTCTCATTCGACTCGCTCACACAATCGATGAGAACGCGGACCATCTGGCGCTGATGGATGCCGTGGACAGCGGCAACGCGGTTTCGGGTATGCGCGGCGATATGGACTGGACAGCCGACACGCTCCGTTATTTCGCCGGCCTGGTCACGGAGATGAAGGGCGAAACGATGTCGCGCGAGCCAGGCCATCTCAATCTGACCTTACGACAGCCCTACGGGGTAGTCGCCAAGATCAACCCCTTCAATCACCCGTTCCGTTTCTGTGCGGAAAAGGCGGCGTCGGCCCTGGCGGCAGGCAATACGGTGGTCATCAAGGGGCCGGAACAAGCCCCGCTCTCCAGTTTGAGACTCGGCGAGCTGTGCCAGCCAATTTTCCCACCAGGCGTCATCAATATCGTCACCGGGGACGGTTTAACCGGATCGGCGATGGTGCGCCACAAGGATGTGCACCGCATTGGATTCGTGGGCTCGGTCGAGACCGGGCGGATAATCGCGCGCGAAGCGGCCGAAGGACTCAAGGAAGTCACGCTGGAGCTCGGCGGCAAGAACCCGATCATCATTTTTCCTGACGCAGACCCGGTGAAAGCTGCGGCCACGGTGGTAAAGGCGATGAACATGAACCGCCAGGGGCAGTCGTGTTCGTCGACATCCCGGGTGCTGGTGCATGAATCGCTGCATGACAAGGTGAGAGCCGAACTCATCAGGATCGCGTCCGCTATCCCGATCGGTTTTCCATGGCTTGAAGGCGCTGAAATGGGGCCGATGGTGTCGCAGCAGCAGTATGACAGGGTGTTGCGGTATATCGACTACGGGCACGAAGATGGTGCCCAGCTGCTGACCGGCGGCGGTCCACCTGCCGATCCGGAGCTCACCAAGGGCTTCTTCGTTGCACCAACGGTGTTTGACCACGTGACACCACAGATGCGTATCGGCAGCGAAGAGATTTTCGGTCCCGTCATGTCGATCATGGGCTGGTCCCACTTCGACGAGATGATCGATATCGCAAATGGCGTCATGTACGGGCTGACGGCGTCCATCGTCACCAACGACTTCAGCATGGCGATGCGGACGGCCGAACAGGTGGAAGCCGGTTACGTCTGGATCAATTCAGCCGGTCGCTATCTCGGTGCGCCCTATGGTGGCTGGAAGCAGAGCGGTATCGGCAAGGAAGAATCCTTCGAGGAGCTGCTGAGCTACACGCGGGTGAAGAACATTAACATGCGCTGGTAAACTACACACGTGAGACGGTGGCGACCTCACTCGCGATTTCCCGGGGGTTTCATCCATCACCGCCGTCGCGCCCGCTGGCGAACTGACCGATCTGATCGAGATTCTCCCTGCCTGTCTGCTCCGCCCACCTCAGATCGTTGGGAGTGACCGTTAAATAGTCGCTGGTCTGTCCACGGTCTCTGATAAACGGCTCGGCGTACCCCGCGTGGCCGAACCATCCGTGATAGCCCGCGAACGCCTCGATGCGCTTTCGCGAAAACTCGGAAGTATGTCCCTGGGTTTCGTAGAGGGCCTCGGCTTCTATTCGCCTGGCGACCTGATCTGAGATGTCGACGAACAGGTCGATGTCCGTCCAGCCGAATTCGACGCCGATGTAGTACATCTGAGCTAGGTGGAGCGGTGAGCGCTCACGGCGCGCGTCGGGTTGAGCCACGCGCTGCAGAGCTTGCCCGACTAGCTGGCCGGCGAGGGAATGATCATTGTCCCACAGACTCGTCATGCTTTTGTACGGATAGTTGTAGGGTGCGTGCGTGATGACGACATGTGGACGGATTGCGTGAAGGATATCCGTCAATTCACTCAGTATTTTGGATGAGGAAGGCTCGAGGGGATTATCCGGGAAGGGCAATACGCGCACGTCCTCGATCCCGAACAGGCCGCAGACTCTTTCGAGCTCGCTCTGTTTGCGAGACGCCTGATCGCCCCTCGGGCGCTCGAGGATCTCCGCCCGACGTTCGCTCGCCGGCTTACGCATCTCGTCCTCGAGTTCCTCGTCGTGTGTGGTGACACCATCGCTGAGGCTCACGACCGTGACGCTGTCACCGCGCTCGATGTGGTGGGCTGAGGTGCCCAGGGTGTAGGTGACGTCGTGGGGGTGAGCGGTAACTGTCAAGAGACGCAATGGTTGCGATTCATTAGATTCGGTCATCGTAATCCGTTCGTTGAGGTAGCTGTGGGCGTTGTGGCTTGCCGGGCATGTCGAGCAGCCCGGATCGTCCTTCATGGATATGAATCCTATCAGGTGCTAAGTTCAGTGTATATCGGTGGTACAACTCTATGAGCTACGCCTTTCCAAATCAACTGGCGTTTGGGGTGCTGCGCCGGTCGCACTCTTTCCGTAACCGAGGATAGTTGCTGAGAATCACCGCCGCACTGGTCTTTCTGCTGTCCCTGCAACCTTCGCACGGACAACCGGCCTTAGCTTTCTCGTTTGACGAGTATGACGTGGCGATTCGTTTCGACGCCCCCTTCGGTATCGTCTCGCTGAAATCGAAGGGGCAGGTCAATGATTTTGCCCATCTTGCGGCCACGGACGAGCCCAGCTCTCTGCCTTTTCCGTTGGGGGACTGGGAGTGGTTCTGGCTCGAATTTTTCTCCGAAGACAAGCAACCGGTGGATAATCCAATAAGGGAGAAGGTGATGGTGACGCCCTGGCCCCGGCCGGTAATCAGGGACAGGGGTGTCTGGACCGTGCTGAATTTCGAGAAGCCGAACGTGCTCGAGCCAGGAATTACGCTGAAACAGGATTACTATCTCAACACCCTGGCCCCCGAATTCGACGTCCACTACGTCATTCGCAACAACACCAAAAACTGGCTGCGCGGTCCTTATGTAATGGTGGGATTTCCGGGTTTCATGAACCACCGGGCTGTGGTTGCGGTCGAGACCTCCACGGCTCGACACACACCGGATGAGGAGTTCTCGAGTTACTTCCATGAGTCAACTGCCCTGGGGTTGTACGAGTACCCTCTCATCAGGCATGACGTGTTTCCCCGGTCTCACATCGAAGAGCTTCGCGGCTCGGTTACCATCGAGGAACCCGGCAAGCAGTTCACCCTGACCTCGACATTCACGCCAAACGAGACCATGAAACATGTATATTCAGCGCACACTAACAAGCAGCTGTACCTGACCAGCCACCTCTATGTCTTCTTCAAGAACATCCCGCCCGGCCAATCCAGAACTGTCGTCGTCCACAACGCGATCCACGCCGTTGACGTGGAAACCGCCATCTCTGGCGACACCTGGGGCGGGCTCAAGGAGGACTACCTTAAGGCTCCTCCGGCGCCTGGCCGCTGAGGAGCGGGATACGATCAACAAGCCAGTCATCGTCTGCGCCCATCGCGGTGCTTCCAGCAGTTTCCCCGAGAACACGATCCCGGCGTTTGAAGAGGCGGTCTCCCTCGGCTGCGAGATGGTCGAGTTCGACGTGCGCGCTACAAGCGATGGCAGTATGGTGATTCTCCACGACGCCTCCGTCGATCGGACCACCGACGGCTCAGGACAGATCTGGGAGCTATCTTTCGACGAAGTCTCGCAGCTCGACGCCAGCGCCGGTCATGCAGAGTACGCGGGAACGCGGATGCCGACGCTGCACCAAGTGCTGGATTTTCTGCCACGGGGAATCGAATTGAACATCCACGTTTACCCAGGGCCGGATGACGGTGCAGCCATCGTCAACTCGGTGTGCGAGGAAATCCGCGCCCGGGATCTCTATACCAACGCCTTCATCGCCGGCGACGATCGTGTCATGGGGCTGGCCGTCGGCGCAGACTCGAGAGTTCGTCGCTGTCTGCTCGAAATTGCGAGCGAATCCGCAACCTACGCTCGACGGGCAAGCCAGATGGGATGTTCGAATCTGCAGCCTTCGAACAGGATCACGACAACGCAGCTCTGTGAGGAGGCACACCGGCTGGGCTTGATCGTACATCCGTACTACGCGGATGACGAAACGGAGATGTTGCGACTGATCGAGTGTGGTGTCGACGGTATCCTCACGAACAATCCAAAGCTGTTAGTCGAATTCCTGGAGAGGAACTGATAGACGCCTCTGCAGACCCACGTCCGCCATGCAGAAGGCAGTTGGAAGCGTATGGTGAGTTGCCAATCACCCACTGATAAGGGGTAGCCGGAATGCAGCCGCAGTCGCCACGCACATTCGGAACGCAGAAACAGATCCTCTTCGACGATGCCCTGGTCGACGACAAGCGTGGCTTCACCTTGACGATGAATCCCGCCATTCGCACCGAAAGCCCCGTAGTCGTGGCGGACAAGCCGTGGGAGACAGGGGGAGTCCATCTCGGATCCATCGTCTCAGGTGAGAAGAGCGAGCACGAGATGTGGTATCACTCCGGCGATCCCGACGGCGACGGGTCGGTACTGTGTTACGCCACGTCCGCAGACGGCATCGCTTGGGAGAAGCCGGAGCTGGAACTCTTCGAATTCGAGGGCAGCAAACAGAACAACATAGTCGCTCGGGGATTGCTGGCGGGCGTTTTCGCCGACCCGCATGACAGTCCGGACAGACGCTACAAACTGATATCCCGCGGGAGATCGTCATGGGGGTTCACGAGCGTCAACTGTGGCGGTGCCCGCTTCCGCTACTATCAGGGGAAGCTTGACACCTGGAATTACCACGGCCTGGACGGCGCCCACTCACCGGACGGTATGCACTGGACACTGTACGACGAGCCAATCATGCCCTGGTACTCGGATACCCAAAACGTCGCCTTCTGGGACGACCGGCTCGAACGCTACGTCGCCTACGTGCGCTGGAACGAGCATCTTCATGTCGACGAAAGCGGACGACAGGTCGGCTCGTTCGACTACCGGGCCATCGCACGCTCGGAGAGCGTGGATTTCGCCAACTTCCCGGCGCCAGAGAAGATCCTGGAGCCCGATTTCAGCCTGGTCGAAGACGCGGATCAGTCCGGCGGGGGGTTGTACAATACGGCCGCCATCAAGTACCCTCTTGCGGAGGACACCTATCTGATCTTTACCTCCGCCTATCACCATACCAGCGACACCCTCGACATCCAGCTGGCAGTCAGCCGCGACGGCATTCACTTCGATCGCTGGTTCGAACCCTTCGTCCGTCTCGGGGTGACGGGTCGGTTCGACTCGCGTTCCCTCTACATGAAACCCGGCTTCGTAGCCGCCGGGGACGAGCTGTTCTTCTACTATACGGGTATGTCCTCGAGACACGATCTCGATCTCGACCACGACGAGCCGCCGTGCGCCGGCCGGCTGCGCGTCCGCCTCGACGGCTTCGTATCGCAGGACGCCGACGCGGAGGAGTCGTCGCTGACGACCGTGCCCTTTGTCTTGGAAGGCGACCGTCTGCAGCTGAACATGGACGCCAGCTCGCGCGGCTGGCTCAACGTGGAAGTCCTGGACGCCAGCGGCCATACGCTGTGGGGCTACAGCAAAGCCGAGGCCGACCGCCTGATGTTCAACGACATCGCCCAGGCCGTCACCTGGAACGGCGATGGCGATCTCTCATCGCTGCGTGGACGCAACGTGCGGCTGCGTTTCATCGGTCAATCGGCGAAACTCTACGCCTTCCAGTTCGTCCACTAACAACGCTCCGAGTCGGCAAGCTCCGCTGCGAGCCGACGGACGGCATTGCCTGCGACCACGCCGTGTGGGGACTTGCATCGGTGCACTGAAACCTACTGTTGAGCTCGCAACACGACTATCGACTGATCGTCTGCCAGAGGAACGCCTTCCGTGAAATCCAGGACCTGTTGTAGAACATGATCAATCAATGCCGATGCGGAACTCTGTGCCATACATCCCTGGCTTATTACATCCGCCGTCCGCTCGAAACCGAAGGGCTCATCGTCCTTGTTGCGAGCTTCGATTATTCCATCTGAACAGAATGTAACCCAGTCGCCCGGCTCGACGTGAGTCTCCAACACCCCGAAGGTAGCGGTTGGACTGATACCCAGGGGATATCCATCGAGTTCAATCTCTGAGATCTGCTGCGTTGCTGCCCGGAAATGATAGGGATACGGACAACCGCAGTTGGATATGGTCAGTCGCCCCCTTTTGCGATCGAGTTCACCCATCAACAGACACACGAAGGAACGACCGGTCAGTGTCCTGCAGAGCAGCTTATTGAGGCGGTCGATGATGTCGCCGACGGAGCCACCCATTTCCATCTGGCTCTCGAGGATACCGCTGAAGACCAACAAAGGGATAGCCGCCTCCATCGCATGCCCACTGACGTCTGCCAGGACACCAGTTAACCTGCCCTCGGTTCGACGAAAGAACTTGAAAAAATCTCCGCCGACGTGATTGGCGGGTAGACATCTGCCGGCCAGATCCATCCCACGTGCGCTGGGAATTTCTTTGGGCATCAACCCCATTTGCAAAGTATGTGCCGTCTGCAATTCCTGCTCGAGCTCTCTGTACTGTTCTCGCTGCTCCAGGGACCGAACCTGCAGCTCGAGACTCGCGATGCGTTGTTGATGGTATTGGAGGTCGCGACGGAGAAAAGCCTCATATATGGTTCGCCCTTGAGCTAGGATTTTATCTGCCTCTCCCAGTTTGTTTAATCCCACTTCAGGCACCCAGCTAATGTCCCACGTGCATGAGCACGCGTCCTGTAACGATTGCCGGTCGGCGTCATCGCCATCCCCGATCAGTCCGGAAACAGTGACCGAACGCGGCGCATCCTTGATGATAATGTCCAGACCCAGCTGAATGACTCCCTCAATGTGCAGAGCCGAATTCAGGAAGAATGTCCCGATATCAGCTTTGAGACCAAGCGGATGTAGACTCGACTTCATCGCCTCCGGATCGGAATATCGCAGGGTGATGCGCATTGCACGATCCGATGGGTGATCGAATTCGAATTTCCCAACGGGAAATACGTTGCCGAGGATGATCGGACCGAACGTTTCGAACAAGCTCTTGATACCGTGCGAATCGCCCTCGGCCGGTAGGGCCGTCATCATCAGAAGAATCAAGCTCAAGACTTCCTCGTTCGGTGCTACTTCAATACCACCACCCCCGCGGCCCATGCCAGCACAGAAATACTGGCTCTCACTGATTTTTGCGTGATGTTTCGAGTACTCGTAGAGATACTGAACGACGTGCAGAAACGTGTACCCTGTATCTTCCATCAGCAGTGAGAACTGGTCAGCTCCGAGAAGACCGCTCAACTCGTCCGACATGCGCTCGCCTGCATCGGCGTCTACGGAGAGGAGATATCGAAGGGTGGTCTGCGCGAGGTTGTTCGTTACCGTTGGTACCTGGTCTGGCGAGTCGAGGGACTCCAGGTCAGCAACCAGACCCGTCTGCTCCAATGATCGGCGCAACCTTGTCAGCAGTTCGGGCTCTGCGTTGGCTCTTGTGTTCATTAACAGGGCCTGGCTTGGTATAGGTTTGGGTCGGAAACTCCAATTACGTTAAATCCCATTCTAGAGGCCAGCCCTCTTTGTCGAAATGCGTTGACAGAATGAACTTGCGTTAAAGGTGACGGCGTTCGATTGCGGAATCATCGAAGGGCAAGCTCTGCCCGCCAGTGGTACCGGAGTCGCCGTGGTGACCATGGCGATGCCAAACGCTGCGAGCTCAACGCCGAGTATCCATGCTCGCCCGGTATCCCTTCGCCATCGCTGTCGCCGTTTGCTCCATCGTGCCCTCACGCACCACGCAACCCCAGGCCGCGTCCGCCCGGATCCGAACTGTACCGCCGTTGCGTGCCGGGTCGCTTGAGTGGAAGTCCTCTCCGATGCCGATTCCCGCTCTCACTTCATTTGGTGAAAGGAGCGACGCCGCCTCCGGACTCAACACAAGGAACACGTAGTCCACGTTGCTGTCGTCGTCTTTGTCAAAGCGCTGCAGATCGACATCACCATCGACCTGTCTGAGGATATCGAGGGTGAACGACGCCAGCGAGTCGGTACTGGCTACCGTGTAACGCCTGGGAAGCACGGTTCCCAACACACCCGTTGCGGCCCCTGTCAACTCCTGCTCCCCCCAACCCGGAGGCGCACTCGATTCTCCTTCACCGAATCCGGCAAAGACCACCAGGCTGTGAAGCTGCCCGGAGACCGACTCTTCCCCTTTTCCCGCGAATCCGAACACGCCATCGCCAGTGACCGGCTGTTCTGTCAGTTGTTCCCCTGCAGGTATCAGGTTATCACGCTCCTGTCTGTTCGCGTACCAGGATCCGAGCAGGATCACCGCCAACGCCGCCGCCGCGTACCAGTAGAGTCTGCGCGCTGGTCTCATCCCGGATGCGGCCGCTCGGCGCAGGAGATCCGGCGGCGTGACCTCCTGCTCTGCCTCGTCAGTGGAAGAAAGAGACTGCTCAAGCGCCGCAACCGTGGAGAAGCAATGATCGCAGCGCGACAGGTGCTCTCCCAGAGGACTGTCCATCCGCTCCTCAACGGAAGCCTCCACGTAAGCGCTCCATTGCTCCAGATCGGGACAGGCCGTGGAGTTGGGTCTTGCTTCGTCAACCATCGACTCGAACACTCCCTTCGACGCCCTCAGCCTGACCGTTAACTGTTCTTGGAGCGACAAACGTCGCGCCAGTAGAATGATAGTTCATCTCCCCGAACTCCTGTCCAACCTTGATGCGGGAAATCCGCGCTCTTTCAGAAGGGCCTCGATACACTGGTAAACCCGTCTGGACTGGGATGTTACCAACTCCTCGTCAAAGGCCCTGACCAGCTCGCATGTCATGACACCAGCGATCTTTTCGAGCGCGCGATCCTTGATGTAGTAGCACTGATTGACGTTGCCGATCTCACCTTCGAGAAGCGTGGGATCACTTGCGGCCAGGGCAACGATGTCAGCCGCGCTCATACCCTGGCTGTAGAGCAGGACCAGCACCCGGCGTTCCGGAGTGGTGAGCTTGTCGAGGGCATCGGCCAGCGACTGCTGCACGATCTGCTTCACAGCCTTTGACTCAAACAGTTCCTCCGGATTTGGCGCGTCGGCGGTAAACTTGAGTAGTCCTCCACCGCGCTCGTCAACGTCATCAACGCTCAGCGTCGGCTCCAACGCCACCCGGTTGCCTAGCATGCGCTCGTAGACGCGCGGACTGTGCTGCCGGAGCAGCGCTTCCACCTCGGCACACTGGTCCTCTTCCGTTTGCAGTTCCAGGGCGATATGGGCAGGATCAATACCCCAGATAAGCCGCCTGAAAATCTGCTTCTCCAGGGCCGTCCTCGACTCCATGATCTTGGGCAGGCGCACGTCCGCCCGGGCCGGGGCCTTGTGCAGGAGATAGGCTTTCACGACTTGCTTGCGGTTACCAAGTACGGCGAAAACCCACGTCCGCGGTTGGCAGGTCATGCGGAATGAATTCAGACTCCGCCGCAGGGCCTGGGCCATGAACAGGTAAAGCTCATCGCGCTCATCCCTCCAGTCGAGGCCACCGGCAAGGACCTTCGAAAGGCGACAGTACTGGCTCGCCTTGGTGAAGATCAGATCCGAGTGACGCGCCAGAAAATCGGCCCATGCCCGTTCGTCACCTTGCTGGATTCGGCGTACCTCCTCCTCCTCCTCCGTAGCCAAAGCGCTGCTCTCAAAACTGGACGTTTTCAAAACCGTAGAAGAATGTCCTTCCAACTGATGACAGGACCCGTGTGGCGTGCGACGTCGAGGAGAAGCGGCTCACTTCGAAAAACATGGGGGCTGTTGATGGTGGATCGTGCCCTTCGCAGACGCCCGGTCGTGGCGCCATGGCTTGTGGCTAAGTCCCTCACAGCCTTGTTCGGCGGACGGAGGCCAACACCAGCGCAGAAGCGACCGGTTGGCTGTGGGTTCCGATCCGGCATCCTCGTCTCCGTGGTCTGAGACGACCGAACCCGCGCGGGTCTCTCACGATTACTCGTGAGTGCACTGTGGACGGCGGTTGCTCGGTCGATGGGCGTCGGAGAGAAGGTCGTTCCGTCGCCGAGGCCGGGCAACCGCCTGTCCGGCTTATTCGTGCTGAGGCGCAGCGGCGGCGTACTCGGCGTTGGCTACCGGCTCCACCCTCATTCAGCGGGAGATCGAGAAGCTGGGGCACTAGACACGCTGCCTTGAGTGCAGGCAAGTGCAGCACGAATCGTGTCGGTGTGAGCCAGTGCGTGCGCAGTGACGAGAGTCAATGCGATCTGTGTCATGAAGGTAAGGAGCCCCTTGAGTCCCTCACCCCATGCAACGAGGACTTCCGCCGGTCAGTCAGCCCCAGCGCCATCAGCCCGGCGACGAACGTCAGGACGAGGCGAAGACGAACGGATCGGGGGTAGAAGCGTTCGACGAGGACGATGAAGGGCTTTGCGCGGGTACGCATGACAGTCTTTGATTATCGGCTCTCGTGCACGCGCTACCCCCACGTGCTACGCGCAATCTAACGAATTGAGTGGGACCTCATGCCAGCCACCAGAGGTCGCTTTGCGGCCGCGCGCGTGACCCTGATCAGCGGCCATATAGATAGTCAAGATCGCTTGCGGCTTGGTGTCGAATGAAAACTTGAGGCTTTTATGAGGGGCGGGATGCGTATATTGGGGCTTGCCGGGCAGGCGAGGGTCGATTCAGGCGCATCGATCCTGTGGGATCAAGCGGTGCTGCGATCAGGCCGTGTATTCGAACTCGGATTGCTGGGAAGGCCTTCGGAAAAACATGATTATCCGCAGATCTCAGCAGCCTTTGGCCGACCGGTATCCAAACGTGCGTGGCCGACTGCATCGCGTGCTGATGGAGCTGTTTTGCGACTTCTCCTTCACCAAGAGCTTTCTCTACAGCACCTCGGGTCGCGCCTTGATCGATAAGTATCGATGCAATCCCTATCGCATCGTCCGTGCGGGCCGTACCCGCTTCGAGCGGGCCATGCGGCGGCGGGCGCCGCGTATCCGGCAGTGCTCGCTGGACCGGCTCTGGGAGGACGCAACCTCCACCGCCCGTCATCAACTCACACCCGAATACATCGATCTCCTCGAGGTCGACCTCAGCCAGCTGTGGGAGGAGTTCCTGCTCTACGAGCAACGCAAGGCGATCTTGGAAAAGCGCTTGATTTCGCTCTTGCGGCGTCTGCGTCAGAAAGATCCGAGCCTACCCGCTCCGACCTCGGGCGTCATCAGCCAAGAATTTGGCTCGCCTCATCGGTGAAACCGGACCACTCAGCGATTTCACCAGCTGGCGTATGCTCATGCGCTACGCCGGTCTCAATATTCAGATGCGTCAATCCGGTCAGTATCGAGAGCAATACAGAATCTCCAAGAAGGGAAGGGCTCTCCTGCGTAAGATTCCCAGCCAGGTCATCTTTCCCCTGGTGCGTAGAACGGGTCTGTACGGCGACTACTACCGAAGCAAACGCCTTTCCATGCCCGGACAGAAAGCCATGACCGCCGTCATGAGGCACTTCCTGCGAAAACTTCACGGTTGGTACCGCTCCGGACAAGCATTTAACGCCGAACGCCACTTCACCTGTGCCGCATCATACGAACGGGCGGCCGCCTGAGAAGACGAACAACGAGGAACTGGGCCAGAGATGACCGCTATTTATTCGTGACTCCTTCGGGAAGATCACCCACGTTACACTCTGTCCCTCTGGCTCGGCTTCTGGCCGGAACAGTATGAAGGTCTCTACTGAAGACCGAAATGAGATTATTGCAAGTTGAAGAAATCCTCCGAATTGCAGAAAAGAAACCTTGCACTTTTCCGCCTAAAGAGATAAATAGTCAAGATCGCTTGAGGCTTGGTGTCGAATGAAAACTTGAGGCTTTTGTGAAGGGCGGGATGGGTATAGTGGGGCTTACCGGGTATGGCGAGGGGAGGAATTTCTTGACCCACCCCAGACGATACCTGATTCTTGTGAAGGGTTTCCACTAGCCAATGGAGAGGAACATGAAGAGGAGAGGAACATGAACAGCCTGAGCGGTCGGCAACAGGACGCCGTGAGTTCGATCGTGTCGCAGATTGATCAAAATCGAGACAGGGCTTACCAGAAGCCTGTTCTCTCGTCGCGCAAATCGGTTCAAGCGCCAATGCCTAATCTGATCTCTCTCCTAGGTAATCGCGGGTCAGGAAAGACCACCATCCTTCGCGGAGTCCGTCGGGCCCTCGAGGAGCGAGGAGAGGATCTCGTGATCGAAGTGCTTGAGCCAGAAGTCTTCTGGCCAGGCGATTCTGCCCTCTCGATCCTACTAGCAGCGATAGAGTCGCCCCTCCGAAACCTCCTGCTTGAGGCCGAACGGACAGAGACACAACCAAGCACACCAGAATTAACGACACTTGAAGCAACCTGGGAGAGACTCCGCCGCATGGCCGGTCTGCTCGAGCTCGCCCCCCAGCGAGAGGGGAGCCCGTATACCCAGAATCGAGAGCTTTCGACAGTGGTACAGACCTATTCAGCAGGCTATGACGCACAAAAATGCTGGGAGCTATTGGCTTCCGGCCTGCTAGATTTGTCCCTGGAACTCGGACAGCGGCGTGGCAACCCGTTGCTCGTGGTTCCAGTAGATGATGTCGACCTAAGGCCTAACGACTCGGCGAATGTCATTCGAGATTTGTGGATGCTCTCCTGTCATCCCCGTACCGTGTTTTTGGTCAGCGCTGACGAAAGAATGGTCCTTAACACAATTCTTTCTGACAATGCAGCCTCATCCGGGGTCGCGGCGCCTGAGCAAAATACTAGCATAGACAACAACAAGGATAGCGAAGAGCATTCTGTGCTTCCTCAGAACGAGGCTGTGGAGCAGATGGTAAAGCTACTACCCTACGAAGGGCGGATTTTCGTGCAACCCTGGGAGCGTAATGAGATCCTGTCCTTTCGAAGCGACAGGGGTTCCGACAGCCTGAGCGTCATCCTCGACAGGTTTCCCATTCGAAGGCAGCCCGGGTACCTGACGCCATCCACTCTGTTGGGGTACTTCGACTGGAGCTGGGCATTGACGGGGGAGCTCAGAGGCATGCGAGCCCATTCGCCGTATGTATCCATGTTCACAGCGAATCCGCGGCACTTGAGGTCTTTGAGTCTTATATTCCAGCGCCAGGTGCAGTCATTCGCATCAGAAACTGTGGCTTCCAGCTCGCGCTCTTCTCTGGACGCACGTTCCAAGTCTTACGTGCATTCGTTCCTCTCCTTGGCTCAAGACATCGTTGATTACCAGTGCGTCGTTGACGCCGCGTCGAGTTCGGAGATCGCTTCTATGATCGACCGGGAGGAGGAGCAGATCAGCTTTGACTGGGGGGCAGCAGCCCCTGGAAAAGCTTTCGCTATAACGAAAATGGGCCCGTGGGAGCTACTTCGCATGCGTCAGCTCGCCAACAGTAGATGGAAGCAGTCGACGTCTCAGGCAGTTCTTCTTCTTCACGATGTCTCTCAGACAATTGCCGATCTTCCATACCCAACTGGGAAACTTGCTCTGCCAGGCGGTGTGGACGGTGTAAATTTCCGCATCGATGAGATCTCACTGCCATCCGTCGAGTTCGACGAGTTCTGGCAGCACGACTTAGTGAGCTCTGTGGTTAATCACGTATTTGATAAATGCTTTTTGTCGCAGCCAGATCGACTGCATTGGCGTCACGTGGCTTCGGCGATGATGCACTGCTATCTGAGGATCGTCTTCTCGCTTCTGTTGGCACAACGGCTGTCGCTGAGGCTCGCGACGTATCGGAACTTCAGGGAGGATTCTGCTTGGGATGAGATGCAAGAGTGGGCAGTGCCGCGCATCCGCAACTTCACGCGGAAGTTTCAAGACCGCGACGGTGCAGCACGAATGAGCGCGATCAACATTGAGCGATTTCTGGCGAACATGCCTATGATAGCGTCCCATTTCCAGAAGGCAGAAGTGCCAGTCGAAGGAATCCTTCGATTGACACGAGCGCTCTTCTCGGAGGTTCAACCAGAGACCGACTTTGATGAGAGGCTGGAAAAGGCGCACGCCGCCAGAGACATACTCGTGACATTGAGGCAGGACTCTACCGCAAGCAAGAGGGCAACCGGAGCTCTTCAGGAATTGCGGCCGGAGTTGGTACAACGATTTATCGCCCAGGGGGAGCACCTCGCCCTACAAAAAATTCTGGTAGACTCGCAGACGATAGATCCTAGCCCCCAGTGGCTGGCGCTGCGAAACGCCCTTGAACAGGTGGGCCTGGTTCCTGAGAGCATTGCGGTGAAGGAAAGGGAGTTGTCAGAACTCGTCCACGGCCAGCAAATGCCTAAGAAACCGAGCAGCGAGAGTAGAACAAACCCGTGATGACTCCGAGCATGGGGCAGGTTGATCCGTCTCTCGCGATCTATATCTGGCCTTTCGCTTCGGCCGAAGAGTCCATCGAAGGTGGGCGATTGCCGGCGCCAGGCAGAGTGAGACGGCCCATCGAAGGCTCTCTTGGCCAGAGGGTTCCGGACGCGTACTTCACGGAGCCAGTGTGGCATCCAGGGAAGGACGCACTCCAGCATCTCGCTGACCTCGGTAGTGCTTCTATCGACATTAGACGACCCCGAGCCGTTTGGCGCCCCATGCATATTGGTCATCGTGACCTTGGAGTAGAGGAATACCTTCCGTACCTTGGCCGACTTCTAGATCCGTCTGCGCTGGTCGTGATCGTCTGTGTTGAGCACGACGTTGCTCCGGATGTGGCCCTTGAACTCATCGAGGACGGTGCACCGTGGTCTAGTAGTGATATGGCGGATACCTGTGTCGATCTTCACGTTCACGTGACCGCAGCGCTTGCTGCGGGCTTACCGTGGGTCAGGCTCACTCGCTCATTGCCGTGGAAGGTCTCCGAGCTTACTGCGGCGGAATTGGCAGAGAATGGCCTAACCGAGAAGTGCTTGCTGATGTGGCTTTGGGGGTGGGCCTTCCACTGGCTGTTCAGATCCTATAGAGAGCGGGCTCGTGAGGAGGATTTCGACACGTACGTGGACCGCCTACGGGGCGTGCACATGCCCATGTTTCGTCAACCCGTTAGCGACCTAGTGTTGTCTGTCCTCCCATCCCCGGTTTGGGAGACACCGGACTATAGCAGAGATACCCATGATACGCAATTCAATCCGCAAGAAGGCCCGCCGTTGCTTCGATTGGCCTTGCAGATAGAGTACAATCAGGGAGATCTCGTGGCGGCCGATACAATCAGAACAGCGACGTCGAAATCTGAGGCTCAGATGCTCTATGACTTGCTTGGGAAAGTAAAGGGCCTCCCACCCCAGAGCCTTCTGAGGCAGTGTGCACTTCGGTACGCGCGAATACGCAATCTGGTACACCAACACTTCTGCTACCTGGAGCCCGACCGCGGCCTAAAAGGTTTCGTGGAGCGTTTCCGCCGACTAGATTTACTGGAGCCAGGAGCTGGCACCACACAATTCGAGGATGACGAGCGTGATAGGAATGTGTATGACGCCCTGGCATCCACCTGTAAGAGTGGTCGATTGACTCTGTTAGAGGGTCGTATCAGCCCTCCATGGGCAGACGGTACTGATTCCTGGGTTCGAGAGAAAATAGCGCCCATCTTACGCGCTGCAGATCGTCTTCGGAGAGAGAGTGGAATCGAGATAGGTTTGGTCGTACATCACATCAAGAGGGATTCGGATGGCGCTGAAGGCTTCCTACGATACGAAGCCTTGATCTCAGACTACAATAAAGAAGCTGAGACTGTCGTGCGAGCATTCAGTGCGATTCCCAGAGCGCACGGCCTAATACTTGGTGTAGACGTAGCCGGAGACGAGCGACTGCTGCCGAGCTGGGTCTTTAGTCAGCCAATGCAGCGGTATGAGGGGCTGGACATTGGCATGACCTTTCATGCAGGCGAAGATGTTTGCACTCCGATCGATGGTATGAGGCGGATTTGGGAGTTTGTTGAGCTGCTCGCTCGATGTAAGCAGCGCAACCTGGACAAAATCAGAATCGGGCACGGAGTCGCACTGTCTTGGCACCCCCCACAGCACGCTTGGATTGTACCAAAGGAGATCATCCTGGACGATCTGTGCTGGCTGTACCAGCTCCTACAGAGTAGCTGTGAGCCGAAGTTAACCGTCCCTGGTCCTGGGTTTGCTGCGGCAGTCACAGAGCGATTGAAAAACGTTGCGGCCGACGTGATCGACGAAAGCGAAGGCAACCTAAGAGAAATGGGGCGAGACCCGTTGACTCTTGCCAGAGCGTACGAGAGGAAATTTTGTCCCGCCTTTCAAAAGGCCCTACAAAACCAGGAAGTGAGAGCGAGGTCAAAATGGGACGATGTCGAGAGTTCGGCGAAAGCCATGATCACGTCGAGGACTGGATGGGGTCGCGTCGGAGTCACAGCGTACCCCACAGATATACGGGCCGTCGTTGAGCCATTGCAAATCTACATGAAGGAATACTTATCGAATTTGGGCGTGGCAGTCGAATGCTGTCCATCCTCCAATCACGCAATCCTGGGAACCCCCTTCGCTGGCCACCCCGTAATCTCTCTGATGGATAGCAACGTAGATGTTGCGGTGTGCTCTGACGATCCGCTGTTATTTTGCTGTAGTGCACTAGGTGACCTACGGCTGCTGCTGACGTCAAACAGGAAACCGAGGGCATGGGTTCGGGGAATGGTGAACGCTGCCCGCTACCTGTCCTTTGGTCGCGGCCTGGAGTGGCCTCAAGACATTGAAGCAGACATATTGAGATTATCCCATAGCGTTTGACCCATTCAGGACCGTCGCCTCCTGCAAGCGACGCAGCTGGTCCCGATCTGTAAGGGCAGACGCATGGTCTAACGAGCCACCGAAGGCCGAGGATCGCTTGCAGCGAACTCCGCCAATCGACTCGCTGCCGACTCGCTCGAAGCTGACTGGACCGCCACACGCCCGCAGCCCAGCAGGATTTCTGACCGAATATCAAGGGGCCATTCCCGGAGGGCCAGAAGAAGCCTACTCCTCCTCAAACCCCTCCACGACGACTTCACCCGTGGCGATTTCTTCCGCGTGCTGCCGATGGTCTTCGGGTCCTTGGGTATCATCTTCTTGGTGCCTGCACCGAAACCCCACCGCTACTGCCACCACCACCAGATGGGTCCAACGGATAGACCAAGCGGTAATATGTCAACACCAATCGTGGGCAAATATGTAGTCTCCGTTCAGTTGGGGATAGGTGTGTAGGGACGGTTGTTCTTGAGGACGCTGAATACGACGCGGAGCATCTTGTTGGCGACGTGTGTTAGGGCGACGAGGTGATGCTTGCCGCGGTCGATCTGTCGCTGATAGACCTGGGTGAATAGGGGGTCATGGCTCTTGAAGACGGCGATCTCACAGTTGGATAACGGCGGCAGATAGCGGCTGCCGCGCTTGGACATCCTGCCGCGGCCGGTTAGGGCGCCACTGTCAAACTGCTTCACGTCGAGGCCAGCGGCGGCGACGAGCTGGGGGGCCATGCTGCTCCTCAGGATGAAATACGGGCAGGATCTCGGCGAGGATGGTCGGCGCCCAGACGGGCTCCAGACCTGGAATGGACTGCAGGAGGGTCTGCTGCTCGGTCAAAAGATCCCGTAGGCGTTCGTAGAGCTGCGCGATCTGCTCGATCAGCAGATTGACGCGCTCCATGGCGAAACGGATTCGGACCTCGACCGCGTACCCAGCTGGACCAACGCTTCGTAGAGGACCATCCAGCAGCGTCCGGTGGCCTCCATGCCGACGCGGATGTCGGCGGCGGGTTGTCCGGTCTCGGCGAGGCGTCGACACAACTGCTCAACCCCTTCGTGTGAGTGCTGCACAGCGAGGTTTCGGAAGACGGTTTGGCCGTCCTCATCCAACAGGGTGGCGCGATGACTTCGTTTCGCTACGTCGATACCGAGAGTCCACATTGGCGAGCTCCTTGGCCAGGAGACCGAAGCTGCCCACGATCGGGGTGACGCCAGCTGGCACATCCTCGTAGCCAGATCAGGGAACCGATGTCCCATCAAGCGGTAAGTGCATATGCTGGCGAGATGGCGGTCTATCCGAGAGAACATGGCCCAGAACGGAAAGCCAACCCCAGCAGCTTCGCTGATCCAGGATCGCAGCACTGACAGCAAAAAAACAAGCACGGAGAGTACGCGGCTGGCCGCCGTCGCGCCGGACCAGATCCATTGAATGGACCTGAACCCATTATACGAAGAACGATAAGGCCCGTTTGGGCTATCCATTTAACCGGACTGGAATCCGCATCTTGTAGTACTGTATGACTGCACCGACGCGCCCCATCTACTTGGAGCATCTAATTGAGCAGGAAGTATTCGCACACCCGTCTGCGGGGGCTTGGCGGCGGAGCTATTGGTTGTTGTCTTGATGCGCCCATCTCCCATTGGGCGGTTCGGAGAGATGGCATTAGATGGCATATTTTAAGGCGCTCGAGCGGCGTGCTGAATTGGACGGGCGTCACGTGGCTTCGCGCAGACGAGATCGCGCACGCATTGTCAACCTCTCAGGTTGCTTACGAAGGGAGTCAGAATTGTCGATGCTCAAGCACTTATTGTCAGGGTGGATTAGCGCCCTCCTGCTGGCTGTTTGTAAGCCAGTGAGGTTGGCGGGCTCGCCATGGGGAGTGGGAATCCCTTTGGATTATCAGGCATATAGCCCTACCACAACGGATAGTGTTTAGTCCGGTTAAATGGATAGCCCAAAGGGCCCGTTATAGTTATGAGTGTATCGGCCAGCTAACAATGTGTGAATTCCGTCACACACCCGATCGATGCAGACCGGGCATGCTGAAGTTCACTGCCTCCAATGCCCGGGTCAGTGCCGTACGCCCATTCGGTTCCAGCTCTACGAGCGGCGGGCGAACCGCCGTCCACGCGGGATCATCCCCGAAGTAGGCGATCGCCGCTTTCAGCGCCGGGATCATGACATAGGTCTGAAAAACCGCACGCACTGCATTGAGGGCGGCCTGCTGATCGTCGGCGTCTGCGGATTCCCAGGTTGAAGCAAGCTTGGCGATCAGCCCGGGGTTCACGTTGGCGGTGGCGCTGATACACCCTGCACCACCAGCGCGTAGCGCCGCCAGTAGAAAGGTCTCGCTGCCGGGAAAGATGTCGAAGTCCTCGGATTGAAAATGCTCCAGCATGGCCTGTGTGTTGTCCCAGTCCCCCGAGCTGTCCTTCACTCCCGCGATGGTTTCAGGATAAGCCGAGAGTAGTCGTTCAATAAGCCCGAGGCTGATTCCTACCTGGGCGACTGGTGGGATGTGATACAGGTAGATCCGCAGCCGCCCATCTCCGACGCGCTCGATGATCTCGGCATAGTTGCGGTAGAGCCCCTCGTCCGAGACTCCCTTGTAATAGAAAGGCGGTAGCATCAACACACCGGCGCAGCCGAGTCCGACCGCGTGGGTGGTGAGCTCGACAGAATCGCTGATCGAGCAGCAACCCGTACCCGGCATCATCCGTGACGGCGGCAGCCCGGCCTCGACAAGGTGGTCCAGCAGACCGCGCTTTTCCGTCACGGACAGCGAGTTTGCTTCGGAGTTCGTGCCGAACACGGCGAGTCCGACGTCGCTGTCGAGCAACCAACGGCAGTGTGCCGTAAGCCGCTCAGCGTCAGGTCGCAGATCGCCATCGAAGGGGGTGACGACCGGAGACAGCACTCCGCGAATTCTGGCAACATCAGTCATGGATTGAATCTCCTGAAAGCCCGAGTGCTCAGCTGCCGAATCGCCCAGTGAACGTCATCCCCAACACCTCACGCGTCCGGGCAACATTGCAGTACTGATCAGCGTCTGGATGGCCGGCGATGTGGAGAATGTCGAAGTCGATGTCCGATTCCAGGGCTCGATGACAGGCTTCAGCGAGATCGTGGCGACAGACGCGTCCGAGATAATCTTGCGCCTTAGTTCCGTCCCTGGTCGTTCCCAACTCAGAGTCGATGATGCTGTCGGGACGCAGTACCACGATACTGAGCCCGTGTGCCTCATGGTATTGCCGGCACAGCTCCTCCTGCAACCGCTTGCCCACCGCGTACAGGACGCCGTCCGGCCGGCGCACGTCGGAAGTGAAGAACTTGCCGCCGGGGTGCTGCACGTGGCATGAGCCGATATGGACTACCCGCCGGAGTTGCCGTCGCCGCGCCGCCTCCAGCACGTTCCACAGGCCCTTCACGTTTATGAGGAACGGTTTCTCGTCATCTTCCTCCAGTACCCCCACTCTGCCGAAGTAAGCCGTCAGATGCACGACCGCCTCCATCCCCTCCAGGGCACCGTCGACGGCTTGGAAGTTGACGATGTCTCCGTACACCGTGTCACCATCCCAGGCGCCGCCATCAAACCGGCTGTAGGTGTCCCAGGCTTCAGGATTGAGTTCAAAGGCACGAACGTCGTGCCGGCCGGAGAAATTCTTGAGTACGGCACGGCCGGCCCAGCCGGCGGCACCGAAAACTGCTACCTTCATGATCGCTTCCTCCTGCTGTAATGAAATCTATCCATTTTCAAGAGCGAGATACGACATGATAATCACCAATATCACTCCCATCATGGCCCGCTTCGGCAACCGCCCCCGCGTTCTCGTCAAGATCGAAACCGACGAGGACATCACCGGCTGGGGTGAGACTTATTCGATAGGTCCCGATCTGGCCGTGGGACCGGCCGTCGATTACTGCTTCGAGTTGATCAAGGGCATCGACCCGCGGCGCATCGAATTCATCATGATGAAACTGTTTCAGCAATTCCGCTTCCCGCCGGGCGGGCTTGGCCTCTCCGCAATTTCAGGCATCGACCATGCCCTCTGGGACATCGCCGGCAAAGCCGCCGGCGTCCCCGTGTACCAGTTGTTGGGCGGGCACGCCCGTGACCGGATCCGGGTGTATCGCGGCATCGGCGGCAAGGACGCAACAGAGGCGACCGACCAGGCGCGACGGCTGAATGAGGAGTACGGCTTCACCGCCTTCAAGACCAGCCCCTTCATTATAGACCCTGACGCCAACCGTTGGGGCCGGGTCTGCGCCGAGGCTGCCGCCTACTTCGAGCAGCTGCGCCTCAACTGCCCCGACGACTGGGAATTCGCCTTCGACCCGCACGCCAAGGTCTTCGAGCCGATCCGCGCCCTGCAGCTGGCCAATGCGCTGGCGCCGTATGATCCCTATTTCTACGAAGAGCCTCTGCGTCCCGAACATATCCCGGCCTGGACCGATCTCAAGTCACAGATGCAGGTGCCGTTGGCCACCGGCGAGAGCCTCTACACCCGCTTCGAATTCCTCGACCTGCTGAGCAACCAGGGCGCCGACATCATCCAACCCGATATCTGTGTCTGCGGCGGTCTGCTCGAGATGCGCAAGATCAACGCCATCGCCGAGGCTCATTGCGTCAGTATTGCACCGCACAACCCGATGGGACCCATAGCCACCGCCGTCAACCTGCACTTTTGCGCCTCGGCCCCCAACTTCAAGATTCTCGAATACTTGCTGCCCGATGAAACCGGGTGGCGACATTGGGTCAGCGACCCCTACCTGCCTGCGGACGGTTACCTCGAACTGCGACCCGACAGGCCCGGTCTGGGAATCGAGATCGACGAACAGGCCCTCACCGACGGCGAATACGTTCACTGGGAACGTTCCAGCCCGACACGCCCCGACGGATCGACCGGTTACATCTAAGGATTTGATCCGCCCCCGGCGCCGCAACCCATGACTACTCTCTCTCCGTGATCGCATTCGGCTTGAGATATAGATACCTTTGCAGCCGGTGACAAAGGAAGGATAGAAAGGAGCACTGATCTCAACTTGAAATCGCCACTATTTCCTGACCCCCGTGGGCACATCACCCTTGATGGCCCCGGATCACGCAGGCACATCCCCCTCAACGGGGCCTACAATACCCGGGACGTGGGAGGCTACGCCACCGCTGACGGCAGTACCACCAACTGGGGCAAATACGTCAGATCTGACACCCTGGCCAAACTGACGACGGCATCCAGGGATTCGCTCATCGATTACGGGATCCGCAACGTCATCGACCTGCGCAGGAGCAAGGATCTCCAGCTCAACCCCAGCGCCTTCATCGGCTGTGAAGCCGTCGCCTACTATCATCAGAACATGGCCGGCGATATCGCTGTGGAAGGCGCTGAAAAGCGTCAGGAGATCGATGACCCGGCACAGCGGCGTGGCCTCACCTACTGCATGTTCCTGGAACAGCGCAAGCACATCCTGCACCAGATCTTTTCGATACTGGCAGGAGAGGACGGCTTGCCGGCGATCGTTCACTGCAACGCCGGCAAGGACAGGGCCGGCATCGTCGCCGCTTTCGTCCTGGATATCTCGGGAGTGCCAAGGGAGACGATCGTAGCCGACTACGCCCTTACCGCTCGCTACAACGTCATCCGCTACCTGGAAGAGAACCCGGACGTCTCCCCCGACAGCTATTCCTGGCAGGATTACCAGGATACAGCCTGTAGCCCGGCGTCCATGGAATACACCCTTGATTTTGTGACCGAGCACTACGGAGGAGTCAAGGGGTACCTGCGCGACGTCGGCGTGACCGATGAACAGCTCGACACCATCAAGGGTGCGATGACTGCATGATGGCGGGGTTCATTTGATTCTTGACCGGCGGCCGAATATCGCGCTTTATCCTTGCTGCTCCATAGCCGACCATCCGGGACCTGGCGCATTCGTAGCAGGCCCTGAAAACTCAATCAAAAAGGACAACAAGGATCATGGCTGGACGGACCATACAAGAGCAGTTCGACTTGAGTGGCAAGGTTGCATTGGTCACCGGCGCCACGGGATACCTGGGGACGGCATTTTCTACCGCTCTCGCGGAAGCAGGCGCCAGCGTCGTCATCAGCAGCCGCGACGCGGAACGGGGCCAGGAGGCAGCAGCCAAACTCCCGTCCCCCGGTGGCGCAGCACATCATGGTGTTGCGCTTGATCAGATGAACGGCGACTCCATCGGGAGTGGCTTCGAAGCGGCCGTACAAGCGGCAGCTCAGGTCGATGTTCTCATCAACAACGGCCTGGACGCGCAGGGCAAGGACCTCACCGAGATCACCTTCGACCAGTTCGCTGAGCATCAGCACAACAACGCCGGATACTTCACACTCGCTCGCCTGTTTCATGACCATGTCGTGGGGCGCGGTGCCACCGGAAGTATCGTCAACCTGGGTTCGATGTACGGACAGGTCGCGTCCTATCCAGATGCCTATGAAGGCATATGCTCCGCCAGTTCCGTCGCCTATCACGCCCTGAAAGGCGGCACCATTCACATGACCCGGCATCTTGGTGCCTATTGGGCGAAGGACGGCGTGCGCGTGAACTGCCTCAGCCCCGGGCCATTCCCCAGCCGCGCCGCGCCGCAGGCAATGGTCAAGCGCCTCGAAACCAAGTGTCCGATGGGACGTATGGGCGACCCCTCGGAGCTCAAAGGCATTATCGTTTTCCTGGCCAGCGATGCTTCGAGTTATATGACGGGGCAGAATGTAACCATCGACGGTGGCTGGACAGCCTGGTAACGGCGGAAGCACTGTTCCGGGCTCCGGACCCGACCTTGTTCCGCTGCCAGGCGAGGTGACTAACATTAACCGGAGATCGTCGTGCCCTCATTGACCCGTCACAACCCCCTTTTCACCATCGATACCCCTCAGGCTCCACCCGACTGGGCTTTGCTCGAACGTCTGCTCATCGACTCCCAGTCCGAAGCCTGCGTCGAGTTCTTCGACAAGTACTTCGATGATCGCGGCTACCTCGAATGCATCCCGCGTTGGGGAGGTGACGACGGGCCGGACGATGCCATCGAGAACCTGCTCAACTGGACTACCCTTCACGCCCTGGGTGGCCCCGACGAAATCCTCGACCTGTTCCGCAAGGGCTTCGAGGGCCACGTGCGCCAGTACACGGAAGCCAGAACTACCGAAGTAGAGATGGGTCGAGAGGGTATGTACTACAGAGAATTCCCGACCTGCTTCGACTGGTTTCATCACGGTGAAGGCCTGTCTTCATACTTCCTTTACGGACTCAGCGACCCCTATGACCCGCTCTACCAGCAGCGCATGCGCCGTTGGACCAGCATGTACGACGGCAGCGACGAATCCTGTCCCAACTACGACCCGAAGCACCGGGTCATGCGCTCGATGTTCAACGGCAGCCGCGGCCCCCTGTTGCGCAAAGCCACTGGCCTGGACTGGGCAGGCGACTACATCGACGTCGCCGACCTGCACCTGGCCCACGGCGAACGCTCATACGACGAGATGGTGGCGCATTTCGCCGAATACAACGACGTCGCCGGTGACAACCCCCTCAACCTGGAAGCCACCCACCTGGGGTTCGTCGCCTACGCGCTGACCGGAGAAGACCGCTACCGTGACTGGGTCGTCGACTACGTCGATGCCTGGTTGGAGCGGACCGCAGAAAACGGCGGCATCATCCCCTCCAACGTCGGCCTGGATGGCACCATCGGTGGCGAGTGTGACGGCAAATGGTACGGAGGTGTCTACGGCTGGGGATTCACCGTTACCGTTCCTCAGACCGGAGCCAAAGCGCATCGGCCGGCCGCTTACTCGCGTCCTTGCTACGGCTTCGCCCACGCCATGCAACTCACCGGTGACCGGTCCTATGGCGAGGCCTGGGGCAAGGTCCTCGACGCCGTCAGTGCCAACTCAAAGGTGGAAAACGGCGAGACTCTGTACCCTCGGATGTTCGGAGACGAAGGGTGGTACGAGTTCGGACCGAAGCCGATGAACCGGGGAGCCCGGGAGGTATGGTTCTGGTCCATGCGGGATACGGACCGCATGCGAGTACCCGATGATCCCTGGGTCCAATATCTGACGGGAACCAATGATGACTACCCGATGGCTGCGCTGGAAAAGGAGTTCTCATCCCTGCGCGGCAAGATCGAGCGCATGCGCAACGACGACTCTACCAAGGACACCCGGCTATCCGACGTCTCGCTGCCGATGAACCCGGCCCTCACCGATCAGCTGACACAATTGATGATGGGCGGGCTGCCGACCGGCAGGAGTTGCCATACATTGCATTGCCGGTTGCGTTACTTCGAGCCTGACACAAGACGCGCGGGACTGCCCTCTGATGTTGGTGCATTGGTCGAAAGAATGACCGATGACTCGGTCACGGTCTCACTCGTAAACCTGAGTCCCGTTAACGAGCGCACCGTCGTCATCCAGGGCGGAGGGTACGCGGAGCACACGATGGAACGAGTGACGGTGGAGGGTGGAGAGACCGTCGACGTGGACACGAGTTACGGTGCCGATCGCACCGCCTTTGCCCTGCGCTTGGCACCCTCGGCCGGGTGCAGACTTGAGATTCAGCAAAAGCGCTTCGCCCACCGTCCGACATTAGCATTCCCTTGGGATCGTCGATGAGTGACGGCTGGAACGGCATCTGGTCTCCGAACTGGAACCCTGCCTTCAAAACCCGAGCTTCACCAGAAACGGTGGGTTGAGCGCCCACGATCGCCCCAGTTGTTGAAGCCGGTCGTCACGGGCCTTCCCGAGTTCGGAGAATCTCTGCTGTGCCGCTTGATCACGAATTCTTCGATCTGGAGCTCAGCGGAATCGATCCCCAGGGCTCTGGTCCTCTCCGAGTCTCCCACGAGGATGAGCGTGCCCTCCGTGTCCGGCGGCACCTCGCTTTCGGTCCTTATTGGCACCGCAGCACCACTCGATTTCTGGAACCACATCTGCAGATCTGCAGCACCTTCCCTCGCGGCATCGGTTGGGATGTCGGCGATGACGATGGTCGAGGTTGGCATGCCCTCCTCAATAAGAAGGACAGCGGCAAGCTCCTGGACCTGCAGTGCACTGCACGCAAGCCCGGCGAGGACGATGGGAATTGTTCTCATGACGATTTCTCCGCACGTAAGAATTCGTGGGGCAGTCTGCGAGGCAGCCACTCTCAGTTCCCTACCAGCCCGCTGATTGTCCTGATACCATGACGATCTGTCAATCACTTACATATTCTGTGTCAAACTCGTACGTACGTCTATATTGCCAAAATCACGTACGGACAGTACATTCTGTGTCAGAACCCGCGACTCCATAACCAGCGAGCGATTCAATGAGCCTGTCAGCATCGAAACTCCGCCAGGACATATACAATCTTCTCGACGAAGTCCTGCGGACGGGCCGGCCTCTCGAGATTACCCGCAAGGGCCGGCGTCTCCGCATCGTCCCGGATGAGTCCCCGAACAAGCTGGACAATCTGTCGACACACGACTGCCTTAACGGGGATCCCGAGGATATCGTTCAACTCGACTGGTCCAGCGAGTGGCACCCGTGATTCATCTGGACACCCATGTGGTTGCTTGGCTGTACCTCGGTGAATTGAGCTTGTTCCCACCGGCTGTGCGCAACGAACTGAATCGGTCAGACCTAGTTGCATCACCAATCATCGAGCTCGAACTGCAATACCTTTTCGAGATCGAGCGTGTTACCGTGCCAGCCATCGAGATTGTGACCGAATTACAGCAGACCATCGGTCTGCGCTTCAGCGAGGCGCCGTTTCAAGGTGTGGTCCGCGCCTCCCTTGCCAATCAATGGACTCGAGATCCGTTTGACCGAATTATCACAGCTCAGGCCGCCGTCGAGGGGGCGCCCCTCTTGACCAAGGATGCCAACATTCGCCGGCACTACCGGCTGGCCTACTGGGGAAAGCGCAGACGCCGATAGGGCCGACCCTGTTGACAGACCCATGACGGGCGGCACCACGGGAAGGCGGGTTCAGACTGTTCTGGGAAAACGGCCACCTGATGGGGGAAAACTTGGCCCTGGCTACAAAGGCGAACCAATACCTGCTGGCATTCGGATCGATTCCAGGTCACAGTCAGAGTCCCGATGAGGAAGGCAAGTTCGTTCACGTCTGGTATTCGGACTATCACGCTGACGGAGGTCAGCTTTTCTATCCCTCAGACAGCCCGTTCGTAGCGAATCTGGCGCCCGCCGTCGGTGATGACGTCAAGCCCGGCGATTTCAAGGCGTTCTATTTCAAAGCCGGGAGCGGTCTCTACATTCATCCTGGAGTGTGGCACAACGCCGTCTACGTGACGCCTGAAAACGGACCGGCCACGATTTTCGGCCGCCAGGGCAGAGTCCACCCGCGGGTATCCGTGCGCTGGGCGGATGAATTCAACACGGTACTGCGCGTGCCGTTGACCCTGCCGTGACACATCTGCATCACGCCAGGCTCAGCTCGGCGATGGCAAACTCGTCCTGATTGATTCCATACCAAAACGGAAAAAGCGTTAGCATGAAGTATTTCACTGTTCAGTCAGATCCCGATGCCTCTCCGTACGAGACCACCTCTCACTCCAGACGGTTGAAGGTGCGCTGGAAAGACAGGCCCATGATCGCCTTGAATCAGGGTGTCTCCCGGGCATACATCTATCCGGTCTTCACTCCCGCGGGAATGCCGGTCACTGCGGAGGCCCCGGTCGATCACGCCCACCAACAGTCCATCACCATCGGGACCGACCGTTTCGACCTATATGATCGACCAGACCAGGACCCCGCAGCCAACTACAACTTTTACATGGATGAAACCTATCGAGGGCGGGCGCCAGGGAGAATCCTCAGCAAGTCGGTTGAAAGTACAGAGGTGGCCGAAAATCACCTGCGTCTCATCCAGATTATTCACTGGCAAGCTCCACCGGACTGGGATCATGCCGGCGACGGTCACACGCTGGCCGAGGAAACCCGCACCATCGACGTCTACCCTGGCGACGTCGCCAACATTATCGATGTGCGATCCCGGCTAATGCCGACCGAATCGGATATCCGAGTTGGGGGTACGGTACACGGCTACTTTGTCGTGCGCGTGGCTGACGGGCTTATCCCTGTGGACGGCGGCACCCTCATCGATTCTCAAGGTCGGACGGGGGCAGCCCAGATACGTGGTCAGCACGCCGACTGGGTAGACTGCTCAGGGCACGCCGCCCACGGACACAAAGCAGGAGTGGCGTTGTTTCCGTACCCGACCCCCACCAGCATCCCATGGCACTTGAGTGACTGGGGGTTCATAATGGTGAACCCCTTTCAGCTAGAGGCCAGGCGGGTGAAGCGAGGTGATGCAGTGGAGGCAGCCGCAAGAATCGTCGTCCACGACGGCGACGCCAACGAAGCAGGTGTGGCCGATCTGTACCAGTCCTTCAAACGTGAGATCGAGTGACTCGTCGCTTTCGGTACAGCGCCACGGCACCGAATTCATAGCTGGCTTCCGCATCGGGCAACTCTTCCAGATCGTTTAGACATCTACCCCGTCACGCGGGGTGTCTGTCCGCATTCCGTGAAACGCTTGTCGAAATCTTTTGATCCGTCATCCTCCTCTACCTCGAGATGTATCCCCCGCACAAAGCCTGGAAGCACACCGAAATAGAAGGCCTCATGCCGCACCTGTTCATCCGAGAAACTCCACCGAACGCCGGATGGATAGACCACGGTCGATATCCGTCGAACCCGTGGCGGCTCGGGTTTGCCAAGTTCCTCCAGCAGGGCTTCGTCCGGTTCGATGCCCAAACCAGGACCGGACGGCACCGGTAGGTAGCCGTCGACCGGAGCTAGCGGATCAGCGACCACATCCTTTTCCCAGAGCGCGTGACCTGACATCGAGGACAGCGTCGTCTGCCGGCATACGGAAGAGGTGTGGGCAACAAAAGCCGTACGCAGCGAACTCCCGATCGACTGAATCCAGAATACCTTCCGGTTCTCGTAGCAGACCTGGTCGACACCAAAGGTGTCGGAGTCACCGCCCAATACGAATCCGTCACACAGGTTCTCGTGAATCTGCCTTTCGGCCGACACACCCTTGTCGTAGGAGAGATCTGAAATGACGTGACAGCAACCCGAACCGTAGTGCAGGGCAATGGGAAGGTCGATGATGGAGCGAATCCGTTCGTAGCCCGGCACATCGCGTTGCGGAATCGGCGATTCGATACCGCCGATGCATTCGAACTCCTGGAGCTTTTTCAGAATCGGAACGGCCTGGTGGGCATCCCGCAAGTGACCGTTGAAATCCATCCAGATCTTGAATCCCGGCGGCGCGTGCTCGGCGGCGCTCTCGGCCTGCGCGATCACATCCCACCAGGGTCTGACCTTGAATTTGTAGGTCTTGTAGCCCAGGTCCGCGGCATAGCGGATCTGTTGCCCGAACAGGTCCGGCGGCAGGTCGATGGTCCAGTAAGCGAATGGAATCCGAGGCCGCCGCTGCACGCCCATCAGGACATGGGCCGGAACATCCAGCGACTTTCCCACGGCGTCGAAGCAGGCCATGCGTAGGACCTCTGGAGCCAGGCCGTGGAGCAGCTCCATTGGATTGCGTCCAACGAACTCGGATAGATCCGATTCGCCCTGGCGCTCACCCCATCCGACTATCCCGTTGTCCAGTTCAACTCGATAGACTATTAAGCGTTCATTGTGTGTTGTCGCCCGACGCATATTGTCTGCCACCGCAGGAATGAACGTCATCTGCAGTGGGTAGTCGCGAATGGAAGCGATTTTCATGATGATTCTCTCAAACTGTGCCGTGGACACAATGTTCAAAAGTGTATCGTGCCTTAAACTACGTAGCGTGCCGTCGACTGCCCGAAATAGCGGAACCGGCCGAGGTGTTGAAGATCAGCCCGTCACCATGCTCACCAATCGCCGCAGATTGTCGTGTCCGGCCTGAATACCCATCAGCACATCCTCGATGCCCTCGTATTCGATGGACAGCACCCCCTGAAACCCCTCCCGATGCATGATCTTCAGGCACTGGAGAATCGGTACATTGCCATGACCGATGATCGCCCCGCGCAGATAGTTGCCGCCTCGCGACTCGAACCAACCCTTGCCGGGAAACACATCCGTCCCGGGCTTTACGTGGAAGTCCTTGGCATGACAGTGGAACCCGTAGGGCATCAGCCGCCCCACCGCCATCGTCGGATCGTCATCGGCGCAGAGAAAATTCCCCATGTCGATGAGGACCCCGAAATTCTCGTTATCGACAGCGGTGACGAGTTGCTCTACCCGGACACTGTCCTGGCAGAAACGGCCGTGGTTTTCCACCATGGTCTTGATGCCCTTTGCCGCCGCGTACTCGGTGACCTCCCGACAACCTTCCGCCAGCCGTGGAAGGGCCGCCTCGAAGCTCTTAGGACCGGCGTGGTCGGCGGGCCAGCCGCCGGAGGCGTCGTGCCGCATTCCGGGAGATCCAAGGATCTCGGCGACATCGACTTCACCTCTGACGCGCTCGACTTCGGCCTGTAAGTCACCGTCGGATCCCTTCAAGAAATCCGCCCCGATCGTGTAACTGGCGATCCCGATTCCCACCCGGGCTGCTTCTTCTCTAAGCTCACCAGCGTATTCAGCAAGGGCCTTCCCCTTGGGCACCGCGATGGTGGAGAACTCGATGACGTCGAAACCGATCTCCTTGGCCTTGGCAATGACGGCCAGTTGCTCCATCTCTCCCGCCCCGACCAGACGACTGAAACTGTATGAGCTGACTCCGATTTTCATGGGCTTCCTATCCTTTTAGCGAGAGCAAACGCCGGTTTCTTCGGCCTTCACAGATGATTCTCGAACCACGCCAGCGCGTCCTCCACGTAGGCTGCCGGCAACTGATGTCCGGCCTCGTAAAAAATGAGCTCCGATGTTGACTCCGGCATTAGCGCTCGCAACCCCTTTCGCAACGGAGCCCCCGGCTCTTGATGGATATTCACCGGAGCGTACCCGTATAGCCGTCATCCTCCCACCAGCTTGACTTCGAGCCCGACCAGCCGTGCAGGAGAAACACACACGGGTGGGACCCTTTCCCATCACTTGGCAAGGTGCCTCGACGTGGCGCGGCTCAAACCGGCTGGATATGTTTGGTCTTGAGGCCCGATGGTCGGATGATGATAGTCCGCCTCGGGATGTTTTGCGAGTGCATATCCTTCAGCGCCCCCGTGGCAGGAAACCCGAAGGTTGCTACTCCTGCGATAGTGATGCAGGCTAAGCCCGTCGTGCACCGACTTCGATTCCACCAAATCCGACTCAACGAAGTGTCCTTCTGACGATGAAATACACGATTCACAGAGCACAGCAGGCTCTTGGCAACCCGACAGCGAACTGGGAGGCGGAACTCTGGCAAGCCGCGGACACGCTGGATATTGCCATCTACCGTTGGGAGGACTCGGGCCACCACCCTCCCACGCAGGCGCGTCTCCTTTACGACGACGGCCATCTCGCCCTCATCTTCCGGGTGGAAGACCGCTACGTTCGAGCCGTGGCCGAGAATTTCGGCGACCCCGTGAGTAACGACAGCTGCGTCGAGTTCTTCGTCAGCCCCTACGCCATGGGGCAGACGGATGCCTACTTCAACTTCGAGTTGAGCTGCGGTGGCACCATGCTGCTGCGGCGTTGCTCATCCACGGCCGAGCGCGAGTGGAGTCGGTCAAACGGTCTGCTGGCTGAGAGTGATGCCAGCATCGTCACCGTTGCCAGCACGTTGCCGAAAATTATCGAGCCCGAGATTACCGAGCCCACTACCTGGTGCCTCGAATACCACATTCCCCTCGAGCTCTTCCACCGTTACTTCGTGGACTGTCCGCCGCCGTCCACAGGCACTGAGTGGAAGGCGAACTTCTACAAGTGCGGTGGTCTGACCTCGCACCCGCATTGGGGAAGTTGGGCGCCGATCGAATCCGATTCGCCCAGCTACCACCAGCCGGCCTACTTCCAGCCACTGCACTTCGCCTGATTCCCGCGACTCGTCGGGCAGGGAGACACCATTGTAGAGTGTTTCCCTGCCATCGTCAGACCCGGGTAACCCACGTCATCAACTCCCGGCGACCGTCCCGGACGCCAGACTGGTGCGGCATCGATTGCGTCAATGGCATACTCTGATTTATACTCTGTCCTCGTTCCGGCCACAAAATGACATAATTGTCACATCGAACCGTCATGCTACATAAATGAGCGCGCCTTGGCTCACTACGTCTAAATGTGTCGCGATCTGCTGGTACGGGCGAGCGCCCTATCTTGGTCGCCCTGGCCACAGCAAGGCCGCGTTCGTTATTATTTCGACAAAAATGTTTCTTTTTGTGAGGATCTGACACTATTGCATCATCACGGTCGTCCACGAGGCGAATAGTCAATTTGTTTATAAACAACATGTTAACGTGAACTATTCCCAACAATCCCGGCATTTCATCTTTTTCTATTGAGTGGATCACGAATTGCTCAATCGATGTTTGATATGCTCTAACCAGTGACCGCATGTGTCTTTTAAGGAGAGAAAGAGAAAATGAGTGGAAGCAGTGCCAGATTACGCGCCATCGAAGCTGTCAACAACTACCGTCCCATGTCGCCGCCGCTGAATTTCGCGGAAACTCCGGCGGGCGAACTCTTCGGTTCCAATGTCTTCAGCGTCAAGGTGATGAAGCAGCGCCTGCCCAAAGAGATCGTAAAATCCATTAGCAAAACCATCGACGACGGGGCCAAGCTGGACAGCTCAGTCGCCGATGTCGTCGCCGCTGCCATGAAGGATTGGGCCATCGAGAAAGGCGCCACGCACTACACCCATGTCTTTTACCCTCTCACCGGATCGACGGCAGAAAAACACGACAGCTTCCTGGTCCCGGATCGGGCAGGCAGTGCGCTGAGCGAATTCTCCGGCGATCAGTTGATCCAGGGCGAACCGGATGCGTCCAGCTTTCCGTCCGGCGGTATCCGCCAGACCTTCGAGGCCCGTGGCTACACCGCCTGGGACGTGACCAGCCCGGCCTATATTCTCGAAAACCCCAACGGGACGACCCTGTGCATCCCGACTGCCTTCATTTCGTGGACCGGCGAAGCCCTGGACAAGAAGACTCCCGTCCTGCGTTCGATGCAGGCACTCAACACCCAGGCCAAACGCATACTGAGCCTCTTCGGCCACAGCGATATCGGTCATGTCGCTTCAACGGCCGGACCCGAGCAGGAATACTTCCTCGTCGACCGCAACTTCTTTTTCAGTCGGCCTGATCTGCTCAACACCGGTCGAACCCTCTTCGGTGCCCTGCCTCCAAAGGGGCAGGAGTTCGACGACCATTACTTCGGCGCCATTCCCGAACGCGTGCTGGCCTGTATGCTCGAATGCGAGCGTGAATTATTCAAGCTGGGCATTCCGATCAAGACCCGTCACAACGAAGTCGCCCCGGGTCAGTACGAGATCGCACCAACCTTCGAAACCAGCAACATCGCCACGGATCATCAGCAGTTAGTCATGATCACGCTGGGTCGAATCGCCAAAAAGTACGGCATGGCTTGCCTGACCCACGAAAAGCCTTTTGCCGGAGTCAACGGCTCAGGTAAGCATGTTAATTTTTCTCTCGGGAACAGCACCCAGGGTAACCTGCTGGATCCGGGCGACACACCCCATGCCAACGCCCAGTTTCTCGTCTTCTGCGCCGCCATCATTCGCGCCGTCGACAGCTTTGCCCCATTGCTGCGCGCCGTCATCGCTTCGGCCGGCAATGACCACCGCCTGGGAGCTAACGAAGCTCCACCCGCGATCATCTCCATCTTCCTGGGCGACCAGCTTACCGATGTTTTCGAGCAGATAAGAAAGGGCGGAGCCAAAACCTCGAAGAAGAGCGGCACCCTCAACGTCGGCGTCGATGTCTTACCCCCGCTGCCCAAGGATGCCGGCGACCGCAACCGCACCAGCCCGTTCGCCTTTACCGGCAACCGCTTCGAGTTCCGCGCGGTTGCTTCCAATCAGTCAATCGCTGGCCCATTGGTGGCGATGAACACGATCATCGCGGCGTCACTGGACCACTGCGCCACTGAGCTTGAAAAAGCCACGAAGGGCGATCCGAAAAAGCTCAACGCCGCGGTGCAAAAGCTGCTCAAAGAGATCGTCACCAAACATGGCCGGGTCATCTTCAACGGCGACAATTACACAGAAGACTGGCACGCCGAAGCGGCCAAGCGCGGCCTGCCCAACCTCAAGACTTCGGTGGATGCCTTGCCGGTCCTGACTTCGAAAGAAGTGATCTCCGTCTTTAGCCAGTACAAAGTGCTCAGTCGCCGCGAGCTCGCCAGTCGGCTGGAGGTCTATCTGGAACAGTACTGCATGACCGTGGGCGTTGAGGCCAGGACGGTAGTGGAGATGGCCAAGACCGTCATCTACCCGGCTGCCATGCGCTACCAGAGCGAGCTGGCCGCTGCCAGTGCCAACCTCAAGGCCGCCGGCGCTAAACCCGACACCGCGACCCTCAACGAAGTGACTGACTTGATCGGGAAGCTGCAGAAGAGCGTCACCGCCCTCGAAGCTGCCTTGAATGGTGGTCACGCCAAGACCATGATGGCGGAAGCGAAGCATGCCTGCAACACCATTCTTCCGGCCATGCTCGGAGTGCGCGAGCATGGCGACGCGCTCGAAGGAGTGGTGGCCGATGACTTGTGGCCGCTGCCGACCTATCAGGAGATGCTGTTCATCAGGTAACACCCACTCTCCTGAGGCTCAGCAGCCGTCAGACCGTGGCGTCATGATGGGGCCTTGAGCGGGACCATGTCAGAGGGGGAGTGAGGTTGATGAATAAGGCATACTGGAATGATCTGGCAGACCGTTTTGATGCCAGAGTTTTCGACATTGCCGCCAACGAAACCAGTGGCAACCTGGGAGAAAGCATCAGAAAACTTGGAGAGATTCATCACACAGCAGGGGATTTCGGCTGTGGCGCGGGCGCCACGACCGCGCTGCTATCAGCCCACTTCGACAAGGTCATTGCCGTAGACTTCGCCGGGAAACTGCTGGCGGAGGCCAGGAAGAGAGTGTCGTCGAAGAACGTTCATTTTATTCAATCGGATCTCTGCAAAAAGGTCGAACTACCGTTCAAGGTCGGCGCCAGCTTCTGCTTCAACGCCCTGATACACCCTGCCGCGAAGAAGCGGCAACAGATTGCGAAATCAATTTTTCGAAACACAGAGACCGATGGCGCCGCCGTGTTCGTCGTTCCCTCGTTAGAGTCCTACCTGCGCATCTATCAAACGCTGATCGAGTGCAGGGTCGAGCAGGGTGGCAAGAGAAGCAAGGCAACACGATCGGCGTCCAGAGCAGCCGACAAGGAGATTCACTCGCTTGTCGAAGGGATCTGCAGTGTCGGCGGCGTTGCAACCAAACATTACATGCAGGATGAGATTGGCCAGTTGGTGTCGGGCGTCGGCTTCAACGTCACATCCATCGATAGAGTCGAATTCCCCTGGGCCGAGGAACTCGATCACGTCCCCGAATCGCTGGGGCAGCCCTATCCCTGGGACTGGATGGTAAGAGCCGATAAATCCTGATTCACAACACGAGCTCATCCCGCGGCTCGTAGTCACATTTTTGTCGTGATCAACCTGGATATTTACGAGTTTGCGGTCTCCCGATTCGAGCCGCTCCCCTTCCCACGATTGGACTTGCAAACAAGGCCTTGCGGTTAGGGCCAGCCGTTCTCTCTACATCGATCCTGGCCAGGCAACAGCCATCCGGCAATTCTGATTCCATTACAAATTTGTCTAGTATATAGTCGAAAACTACATTTTTGTCACTTAGAACAACTGCTGGTGTACTTCTGTAACCATGTTAAAAACTGCCACTTAAGGAATATTTTATGGCCAGTATTCCAGTGGCATATCCCTTGCTGAATCAAGTTCGAATCGTTAGCGCTGACTTAGCAGTCACCTCCTGACCCGCAGCCTGATACCCCTTTGATGACAGCTATCATGAAAGAGTCGGTTCGCGGACACGGAGAAACCCCACGAGGAAGGGATAGAGTCATGACCGTACGACCAAAACTCACCGCATTACTGGCCGCAGCGGCCGTAGTGCTCGGCGGGGCCTCCCAGGTCCTGGCGGATGGCATAACCACTATGGAGGGATTTCAGAGCATGCCTCTGGTCTACCCGAAATTCATGGTGGATAACCTCTGGTTATTGATTGCCGCCGCCCTCGTTTTCGTCATGCACCTTGGCTTTGCCACATTGGAGAGTGGCCTGACGCGTCAAAAGAACACGGTCAATATCCTCTTCAAGAATATCTTCGTCATTTCCGTCGGCATCATCACCTACGCCCTCACCGGTTTCAATACGATGTACCCCGGTGACTTCAACGGCTTTCTCGCCATTAAGGGAGCCATCGGATTCGAGGGCGACGTCGCCAATCTGACCTCCAACTACGCCGATTACACCTACTGGTCCGACTTCATCTTCCAGGCCATGTTCGCCGCTACCGCAGCTACCATCGTCTCCGGTGCAGTCGCCGAGCGTGTTAAACTCACCGGCTTCATGCTGTATGCGACCATTCTGGTTGCCTTTCTCTACCCCATCGCCGGCTCCTGGAAGTGGGGCGGCGGTTGGCTCGACCAGATGGGCTTCTACGATTTCGCCGGTTCCTCTCTCGTCCATGCCTTCGGTGGATTTGCAGCCCTTGGAGCGGTCCTGGTTCTGGGCGCTCGCCGCGGCAAGTACTCTGAATCAGGTGAAGTTCGCCCGATTCTCGGCCACAGCATGCCGCTGGCTACTATCGGCGTGTTCCTGCTCTGGTTGGGTTGGTTCGGCTTCAACGGCGGTTCGGTACTGAGCGCGGATCCAGGCTTGGTTTCACTCGTGTTCGTGACCACTTCTCTGGCGGCGGCCGCGGGTGCCCTGGCCTCGATCTTCACATCGATGGCCTATCTCAAGAAGCCGGACATCAGCATGGCCCTCAACGGCATCCTGGCCGGACTCGTCGGCATCACTGCCGGTGCGGACACGGTTACCTGGGTTGGATCCATCTTCATCGGGCTCATCGCGGGCGTGATCGTCGTTTTCGCCATCGTCATCATCGACCGCATTCGCATTGATGACCCGGTCGGCGCCATATCCGTGCACGGCATCTGCGGCATCTGGGGTACCGTTGCTGTTGGAATTTTCAGCACGAATTCCGCGCACACCTTTGGCACGCAGCTCACCGGCACTCTTTGCTACGCCGCCTTCGCCTTCATTGCCTCACTCACTCTTGCCAGCCTCGTCAAAATGACACTCGGATTCCGTGTCAGCGAGCAGGAGGAGGACGAAGGTCTGGATGTGAGCGAGCACGGTCAGCCGGCCTACGCCGACTTCCAACACACCGCCAACTAAAGAGAAGTGAGGAAGGAGAGTACCCAACCATGTTCAAGATCGAAGCATACTTGCGCCCCGCTGCCCTGGAGAAGGTCCAGGAGGCACTGGCCGCGATTGGCATCGCCGGGCTGTCCGTGCTGGAAGTGAGGGGATTTGGTCGCCAGCGCGGTCACCGCGAGGTGTATCGCGGCGCCGAATACACGGTGGACTTCGTCCCCAAGATCAAGGTGGAGATCGCCGTCAAAGCATCCGACAAGCAGCAAGCCGTCGACGCCATCGTAAAGGCCTCAAACACCGGCGAAATCGGCGACGGCAAGGTGTTTGTGGTGCCTGTTGAAGACGCGGTTCGCGTGCGGACCGGGGAAACGGGAGAAAGCGCACTGTAAGTCTGCCAGATGTGAGCAGTGCATTCTAAGCGGCCCCGCACCGGCAACGGTTGCAGGGCCGTTTTTTCGCTTGACGATAGCCCTCGCGCTTGAATAAGTAACTATCTTCCTTTGTGAGTATGGTCGGCGGATTATTATAGAAGACACACGAATCTCAACAGCTTGACCGGGAGAATCATCGATGCGACTGATCATCATCGGCTCTGAGTACGCTGGTAAAACAACCCTGGCCGCGCAGATCCGGCAGTGGATGGAGCAATCCATGGGATCCTGTACTACCAGCTTCCACGACCACTTCCTTCCGTGGGATCCGGCGGACACGAGCCCGAAGAAGGAGCGTGTCGACGTTGATCTGAAACTGTTGACGCTCAACGACCCGCAGATTGTGGAAAAGTACATGCGCTACGTCGCCCACTATCACACCCATCCCAGCTTTTACGCCAAGCCGGATCACTGTGTCGTCAGCTGGTACTACGGCGACGCCGTTTATGGGCCGCTATACTACGATTTCGGCGGATCGGGCGAGAATGGAGACCGTCAGGTCATGGCCCGAAAGTATGACGCCATGGTGATGGAGACGGCACCGGACACAACGCTCGTTTTCCTTAAGGCAGACGCCGATGTCATCCGCCAACGAAGGTTGGAAACGACCCAACCCCAACCCTTTCCACGCGAACAAGACATCGAGATCGTTCTTGGGCGGTTCGAGGAGGAGTTCGAACGCTCACTGATTGATCGCCGTTTCGTGCTCGACACGTCTTCCACGACACCACAGCAAACCCTGGAGGAATTCGTGGCCCTGATCCAGCCACACCTGGAACCAGCCGATCGGAGCAGAATGGAGGACCATGTCCGGCGATAAGGCCGAAGCACACACAAGGATGGCCATTCTGGACGCCCAGGCAATCAAGAGCGTGATGTTGCGCCAGAACTACCTCTTCAAGCATCAGGTCGTGAATCTTGTCGGCATCAGCTACGAACGCCTCACAAAGATCCTCGTTGGCAACGAAACCGAGGTAGAGGAGGAGATCGTCACACGATTGTGCAACGGCCTGAACTGCGAACGCTCGGAGATCGTGATCGAATCTTGAATCAGTCGATCACCTCATCGAAATCCCGCCAGGACATCCCTTCGAAGCGGCCACCGATGCCAAGCCGGCCGCTTGCGCTGGCCTCCAGCTCAACCATTTCCAGCTGTTCCATCGCGGAGTCTGCCGGGGATATGGTGTATGACAACTCAGATTGGGTAGCGAAACTGATGATGCCGGCTTCGATGCTGTGTTTGACCATGGCACTGCCGCTGCGCACGACTACCGGTTCACCGGGCCAGGGGTGAACCAGCCTGCACGCAGCACCCGCCTGGCTTTCAATTATGACGTAGGCGGTTTTCCCGTCCCGTCGCTCGGCCGTTACCAGGAAGGCGCCTTGTGCGCCCAGGCGCGAGATGCGCACATCCGGCCACATTTCGGAAATCGCGGGAAATACCTTGATCAGCGGTTGGCTGCCAACGTTGCCGCTGGGACTGCGCAACAACAGCTCATTGATGCCCGCGCAGAAACTGCCGCCCGACTCGCAGTTGGGGAGCTTCGTCTTCCATTCTACCCCTCGGCGCTCACCCGGGTAGGGAGCCAACCCGGGGAATCGCGATGGGCCAAACAGACTGTAGCCATTGACGTTGACGAAGGCGCGGATGTGGTCGCGGATGCAGCTGAGCGCTTCATCGGCCATGTCCATGCGCGCGGCACAGGCCGCCATCCAGCCGAAGCTGAAGCCGGTATAGGCGTGTGATCCACGCGCCAGAAAACGCAGGACCGACTGCCGGCCGATACGCGCCGTCTCCGGATCGCTGTCGGCATGAATCTCCTCGCCGGGATAAATCGGGTATAAAGGGACTCAGGTGCCGATGCGACGGCCACATGCTAACCCCCTGCCATTCCTCGAACCAGCCTTCCACCGACACCGGTAGCGGTGCCAGGTTGTCGAGCACGCGCTTCCATCGTGAGCGCTCGGCCTCATCGAGACCCAGGATTTCACTGGCCGTGATCGTGCGCATGAGATGACCGCGCAGAATACCCAGGTCGTAGGAGGAGTTCTTGCCCCAGTTGCCATCGGCGCCGGGCACGGAAATCGCCCGGGACTGCTCGTGCGCGACTGAAGGTATGATGTTGTAGCGGCCGTTTTCGTCCGGTTCCCCGACATAGGCGAGGAAATAATCGAGGCATGCCCGGAACATTCGATAGCACTCGCGCAGAAAGTCCGCATCGAGAGTGAACTGATAGTGCCACCAGAAATGGGCGCAGAGCCAGGCTCCTGCGCCCGGCCACAACTCCCAGTCGGCGCCGCGACCATTGGGTCTGCCCGAGCGGCCATGACCCCTAACGAACCGGGCACCGGGTTGTCCGGTATAACGCTTCGTGTCCTCGATGATGAAGTCGAGGATGCCGAGGTAGAGATCGTAAAACGGCCAGCCCAGCTCGGACCGATTGGCCGTATAGATAGGCCAGTAGTTTTCCTGCACGTTGATATTCGTATGGTAGTCGCCGCGCCAGGGCGGATCCTGAAAACCGCACCAGTGAGCCAGCTGCCCCGGGGCCTGGCCACCCCTGCGTGAGCATGAGGCCATCTTGTAGATCTCGGCGTACCACAAATTCTCAACGAGCTTGTCCGGTAGGCAGATCCATCCTCTGGACCAGAAATTCGCCCACCAGGCCCGGTGTGAGTCCAACAGACCGGCCTCTTCTATGTCACTGAGCTTCTCCCTGGCCTGACCGATCAGCTCTTCCGGTGACGCACCCTGACCGGTGACGATCGTCAGACGAACTGATACCTGCCGGCGAGAGGCGTCGGGCGGGAGCACGGCGGTGACCCGGTCGCCGGCCACCTCCAGCTTCAATTGCAGACCCGGCACCCGTGCCACCACCGCGAAGGCAAAACCATCCGGGAAAGCCATCGTCATCCACATCATGTCGGCCTCACCACCAAACGCTGGATCGTCTATGTAGGGGTCAGGCTGGGTGGCGGATCGAAAGAGTGCGAGGTCACGGTTCAGCTGCAGGCGTAGCGGCCAGGCCGCTGGATCGTCGGTGGAGATGTCGATGCAGACCAGATTGTCGTCGGCATGCGCGTAAGCCGTGTAGCCGAAGTGGTCGTCACCACTGGTGAACGAACAATCCGCCGTCGCCCTGTAGAAGGATAGTCGCTGCTCGAAGGCGCCGTCCCCTGCGAGGTCTCCGATGATATCCAGGTAACCGGCTGGCTGAATCCCGGAGAACGAGCGGCCGGAGCCCTCGGGTAGCTTCGGCTCCGGTCGTGGAAGATCGGCCATTCCAGACCAGTCACCCGTCTCGACACCCCGGGCCAGCGCATCCTTGGTAGCCTGCCAGTCGAAGTCAGCCGGATCGTACATCCCATCCAACCAGTCAGCTCGTTCGTCCCAGATATCACCCTTGTTCAGCAACACCCGAGCGTGTCGGAGTCCTCCATGGACGGTGGCGGCAATATCGCCGTTGCCCAAATACAGCCCGTCCTGCCAGATCTGCGCCGGCGCTCGATGGATGACGCTGTGGGACTCAATGACGGAGGCGAGATCAACGCCAAAACGGGCTTCTGGATGAATGGACATACGTGTTCTCAGGTCGCTTGGTTGGGAAAACTTGTGACTCGTGAGAGCTAAACTTGGAACATCAGTTCACGAGCGCCAACGTGAAATGCTCGCAATGATGATGCGACCGTTTTGATGGCCGAAAACACGGGGTTTAGGTCGTGCGCGCTCGAGTTCCGGATCCGACACTTTTTCTAATCCCAACTTCATTGAATACAGCAAGTTAGACCACACCAAAGGACAAATACGTGCAAAACCAACCACAAACAGACAACTAAAGAGACCTAACATACAGAAAAACCTTGACTTGCCACCGGTTTCACAGCACTAGTTGGCAACGAGAATGTGATCTGGATCACACAAATGGATAAAGAAAGACATGGTGCCGTATGGACAGGTCAAGAGCCTTGCGTCTCGCAGTTCGTCTGATCGTGCTGACGCTCCTCACCATCACCCATGGTGCGGCCGGTGCAGAAACCGTTTCACTGCGTGGAGTCATCCTCGACGCTGACTCCGACTCACCTCTGATCGGCGCCAGCATCCGGATCCAGACACAGGATGGACAGCCATTGGGTGCGATGAGTGACCAGAATGGTGAATTCGCAATCAAAGCGGTGCCGGCGGGTACCTACACCCTCAAGGTCACTTACATCGGCTACCAGGATTATCTGCTGCCGGCATTTGAGTTGAGCGGACTCCGGAGCGAAGTGCTGCAATTGCGCTTGAAGCCGACGTCGCTGGCCATCGAAGGAGTCACCGTGAGCTCGGTATCTCGCCGGCCCGAGAAGGCCCTTGAAGCTCCCGCAGCTGTTACCGTGATCTCCAGTGAAGATATCGCCAAGCGGCCCTCCCTGACGGCGATCGAGCACGTCAAAGCCGTACCAGCCGTCGATGTGGCCACGGCCGGCCTGGGGCAGTACCGCACGGTAGTCCGCGGTTTCAACGCCGTGTTCTCCAGTCGACTGCTGATGATGGCGGACCATCGGTACGCTCGCTTGCCCTCTCTCGACCTCAACGCCGCCGAGTTGGTCCCTTCCAACAATCTTGACATCGACCGCATCGAAGTTGTGTCCGGCCCCGGGTCTGCCCTCTACGGTCCCAACGCGATCGGTGGCGTCATGCATATTATCACCAAGTCGCCCTTTGACGATCCCGGTACCATGGTCAGCGTCGGCGGAGGAGAACGCAGCTTCGTCACGGGAGCTTTCCGCCACGCGCAGGTACTGACGGATAAGGTCGCCTTCAAAGTCTCGGGCGAGTACTACCAGGGTACTGACTGGAAAAGCACCGACGCCGCCGAACCCGACTCCTTGATCAGGGGTGTGCAGACGCTGCAGGGGCGAGTTGCGCAGGGAGGTTTGGTCAGCAACGCGAGGGACTTCGACGTCGACAATTTGAACCTCGATGCCCGGATTGACGCGCGCCTCGGAGAGGAGCTGACGGCGGTACTCTCAAGTGGAACCAGCCGCAATAGCAGCAACAGACTGACCGGCGCCGGCGTCTTCGAGCTCAAAGACTGGCAGTACAGTTACCTGCAGGGAAGAGTTACCTACCGAGATCTCTTCGTACAGGCGTTCGTCAACCAGAGCGGCGACGGCGACACTTATTCCAGACGAACCGGAGACACCGTACTGGACGAGTCCAGGCTGTACGTCATTCAGGGACAGCACAGTAGCACCACCTGGAAGGACCGGCAGCATTTCACCTACGGCCTGGACCTGCTGCTGACGCGACCCGAGACCAAGCAGACCATCCATGGTCGTAACGAAGACGATGACAGCGTCGATGAATTCGGGATCTACCTGCAATCGGAGACCGCTTTGAACGACGAGTTGAAGGCTGTACTGGCCGCCCGCATAGATGATCACAGCGAGCTCGAAGATCGCAATTTCTCTCCCCGTGCTGCTCTGGTGTTCACCCCACGAAGCAACCATTCCTTCAGGGCGACCTTCAATCGGGCTTTCGCGCCGCCGACCGCGCCGGCGCTGTTTGTTGATATCAACATCGCACCCGATCTGCAGGGCTTGCCGTACCGCATCCAATTGCGCGGGATCCCGAAGACGGGCTGGAGCATACGGCGCGACGTCTCAGGCGGTGTCGGCGGCATGTACATGACATCGCCATTCACACCCGTGTCCGAAGGAGGCGCCGGCCATCAGCTTCCGGCGGATGCCACGGCACGCTGGGATGCCGTCGTGGCCGTGATGGGGGGAGTAGGTGTCGACCTGACGGCGCTGCCAGCGCCGACAACGGAAGACGTCAGCACCGACCTGGGAGTTCTGAATCTCAGCACCCAGGCATACGATCCAATCCTGCCGGAAGAAATCGTCGACATTCAACCCTTCAAGCCGACAGTCAACAACACCATAGAAGTCGGGTACAAGGGGGCGCTTGGCGACAGGCTCTTACTGCAGGCCGACTTTTACCGGAGCGAGAACGAGGACTTCCTCGATCCACTGATCGTGCTGACGCCGAATGTGTTCTTCAACGCCGCGTCACTGACGGCGTACTTGAGTCAGTTCATGTCAGAGGCTGAGGCGGGCGCACTGGCAGCCGGTATCGCGGCGATCCCGGTAGGAACGGTAACTCCCGAAGAAGGCGATCCGACCGACATCCTGCTCACCGTTCGAAACTTCGGCGACATCACCGTGTACGGCGTCGATTTCGGATTCACTTATTTCCCTGATGACACCTGGACACTGCGCGGTAACTACTCTTTCGTTAGCGACGACTTCTTCGCCAAGTCCCTGCCACAACAACCGTTCGATCTCGCCCTCAACGCCCCCAAACACAAACTCTCCGGTAGCGTGCGGTACACGGATTCGGGAAGAGGCTGGAGCGCCGAGTTGCGCCCACGCTACGCCAGCAGTTTCCCGGTGGATTCCGTCCCGTTCAAAGGAGAAGTCGACTCGTATTTCACGATCGATCTTCTCGGGACGTATCAGTGGCCGGAGTGGAACACGATGCTGAGCGTATCAGTTCAGAACGTGCTGGACAATCAGCACGAGGAGTTCATCGGCACGCCCGAGATTGGACGCCTGGCCGTGGTGCGACTGACTCAAGCCTTCTGAAATCGCATTGTCACTCGCTGTCGGATGGTGGCTGTAGCCAGCTTTCCAGGAATTGGCGGCTGAGGTCCACATAGTTACTGGCCATTTGAAAATACAGTGACTGGATTTCGTTGAATAAATCACCATAGCCCGCGGCAGGCTGGAGGGGGGTAGTCTTGTTGTAGGGATGGGTCGAGCAGATCGTGTTCACATCCAGCAGGTTGAAGTTCGCCTTGAACCAATGCGCCCAGATGGGTGTGACGGTAGTCTCCATACCCAGGCTCTGGGCGATCTTGAGACTGGCGTAGTCTGGGAGATGGACCTGCGCCTTCGGCAGAGCTCCTCCATCCTCGAATCTCGTCAGATTGATCGAAAAATGATTAATCGCCTGGTAGCAGGCCGAATCAACCTCCGTCGCATCGCGGAACTGTTTCAACGTCACTATCGGTTGGCTCTTGCCGGCATGTCGATCGAGTAACGGCAGGATATTGCTCGCTACTTTGTGAGAGCCATACCTGTAGAGATCGTTGACCGGGCCGAACGGCCATGATAGTTCTTGCCCGCTGGCCGTTGCCGGTGCCGGTGCCGGCTGAGCGACGACCTGTTCATCGGCCGAATCGATTTCTACTACGGGCTGCCTCTCCAGCTTACTCTGTTTGCCCAGGGTGGGCATGACGTCAGCCTCCACCTTGATACCGGTGGCCCGGGGATCAGCCGGGATCTGGAACCAGCCTTCCGTTTTGGGATATCCCAATACCTCCCTGCCGCTGACCATGGACCAGCCGTCGTCCACGAAGCAATAGGGTGTGAATGTGGCAATGGCCACCGGAATGCCCTTGGGGTGCTCCTGGAGAATCGGTATCGAGAAAATGCACTCAGACTGCGAGACGTAGCCGAGGTCGGGACGCTGCAGGTTGCTCATCCGTTTGTAGGTGACAATCTGCAGCATCACCAGTCCAACGCCATTCATCGTGCTCAATGGTATCCACAGAAATCCCTTGCGGTTCTCGGTCGCAACACTGTTGAGATATTCCTTGCAGATCCCCTGCAGGTTGGCAAATTTCGCTTTGAGAATGAAGCTGCGCAGGATAACACCGTCGAACTTGTACGGCGGTGGCGTGGACGGATTGACGATGTCCTGGTAGCGATATCTTTCCATGACCTTGCTGAGTCTCCTGCCAACGTCACAAGGGCGGCTGCAACCAGCTCTTCCACCACTGCGTCGTAAGGTCTATGTAACTGCGTGCCATTTGCGAGTACAGCCCCTGGACATCGCTGATGTATTGTCCAAACCCATCGGTTGTCAGCGGATTCTCGTAGGCCGCACCGAGGGTCGGTGTCGCACTGAGAGCCTCAGCGTCAGTCAGCGTGAAGTCAGCCTTGTACCAATGCGCCCAAACGGGAGTCGGCGAGTGCCCCAAGCCCAGGTTGCGGGCTATTCTGAGGCTGTCGTACTCGGGCAGGCTGATGGGTGCGAGGGGCAAGGTGTTGCTGCCATGGAACTTCTTGATGTTGAACATGAAGCCCATGAGAGCCTGGTAGCAGGCTACTTCGGCTATCACCGGATCCCTGAACTGTTTCAACGCCACTGCAGGTTGGCTGATGCCGGCATGTCGACTGAGCGAGTCCAGGATGCGATCATCCTCAACTTCGCAGATTCCCGACTTGTAGAGTTCGTCGACCGGGCCAAATGGCCACAACCCTTGGAGTTGGCCCGAAAACGCAGGGGCAACCAGGCTGTTGTCTCGCTCAATTACCACCACCGGCTGCTTCTCCAGTCTGCAGTTCTTTGTGAGCTGCGCCATGACGTTGGCCTCTACCTGAATGCCGTAGTCGTCTGGATCCTCGGAAATGTCGAACCAGCCATCCAGCTTGGGATATCCAAGTACCTCCCTGCCCCCGATCACTGACCAGTCGTTATCGACGAAGCAATAGGGCGCATACATGGCCATGTCCACGGGAACGCCCGCCGGATTCTCCTGGACAATCGGTATCGAGAATATGCACTCCTTCTGTGTGGTGTAGCCCAGGTCGGGATCATGGAGACTGGACATGTGCTCGTAGGTGACGATCTGCAGCATGACCAGTCCACTGCCGTCGGTAGACATCAACGGAGTCCAACGGAATTCCTTGTCGTGCTGGATCGCAACGCTGTTGAGGAATTCGGCGCAGACCTCTGCAAGAGCATCGTACTGCGCTTTGAGAATGAAGGTTCGCAGGACGACACCCTTGAACAGGTACGGTGGTGGTTGCGACTGATAGTCCTGGTTCTTGGTGCGAAATCTACCCATGATGGCAACGGCCTGCTGAATGGATCGCCGCATCGAATCTCTCAGCTTCTTGATGCTGCGGGTTGTCAGAAAGATCGTCGTATTGCAGCGGATCCGCCACCAGGTCATCAGTTGAGAGACGCTGCAACCTTGGGTATATTCGCCCGCCTGAGTCTCCCGAACAGCGCCCATCATTGCGACACAGAGTCGAGCCATGACAAAAGCTGTACCTGCGGCACTCTCGATCTTCCTCTTCCTTATCACGGCCGCTGTTTCCTCAGACGAAGCAGCGCCGATCAAGATCGGAGCCCTTTATCCGACGTCGGGCAGCGCCGCCGTCTTCGGCGTTCCCGCGCTGATCGGACACGACATGGCTGTCGAGGAAATCAACGCCGCCGGAGGCCTGCTGGGGCGGCAGCTTGTCACGGTCGCTCGCGACACCAAACTCAAACCGGCGACCGCCTCAGCAGCTGCAAAGGAATTGATCACCAAGGAGGACGTGGACGTGCTCGTGGGCTCCCTGAGCTCAGCCGTCGGACTGGCGCTCGCCGAAGTGGCGAGGACGGAGAAGGTCGTTTTCGTGGTCAGCATTGCCAAAACCATCCAGCTTTCGACGACCAAGAAGCACGATTATGTGTTTCGCACGGCGGCCAATACCGACACCGAAGGACGCGGTATCGCGCGCGTCGTCGGCAAGGTCGGAGGGCGCAAAATCTGCCACCTGCAGTTCGACTACGCCTACGGTCACGATCTGGGCGCCGGCTTCAAGCGGGCCCTGACCACCGAAGCTCCGGAGGCAGAGATCGTCCTGGATCTCAAGATCAAACTGGGAACCACGGATTACAACGCCTACATAGCCCAGGTAATCGGTTCGGATTGCGACTGCGTCGCCAGCGGATTGTGGGGGGCCGCATTCATCAACATCGCTCAGCAGGGCCGACCCTTCGGTTTGTTCGACCGCGTCACCTACGTGACGGGAGGCGAGATCGGCTCCCATGAGATAGCCAGCGAAATGAAGGGCGACTTCCCGGACAACGTCTGGACCAACGCCTATGAACTGTGGTACCACAGCAACTCACCCTTGCATGCGTCGTTTCAGGAAAGCCTGGCAAAGCGCTTCGACACGCCACACACACCAAGCTGGCCGACCCTGGGCTACATCGGGGTGAAGTTCATCGCAGCGGCAATAGAAAAGGCGGGGAGTACTGATCCCGACGCGCTCTCAGCCGCGTTCAAGGGGCTCAGCATCGACACTCCCGTGGGACGGCGCACCATCAATCCGGATACGCACCAGGCCAACACCGGGCAGTTCTGGGGACCGATGAAGCGTTCAGACCAGTTCGATTTCCGGGTAATGGATCCAGTCACCTACATCCCCGGCGACTAGCGCACCAGGGATGCTTTCAAACCCGGCCTTTCTCCTGATTCAGTTGTTGAACTCCGTTTCTCTGGGGATGAATCTGTTCATAATCGCCTCAGGGCTGACCCTCATTTTCGGTGTACTGCGGGTGATCAATTTCGCTCACGGCGCTTTTTTCATGATTGGCGCCTATGTCTGCTACAGCGTCGTTTCGCAGATGACATCGCCGGCCGCGTTCTGGCTCGGAGTCGCGGCCGCGGCGGCCGCTCTCGCTCTGTTGGCTCTGGTGATCGAACGCCTGCTGCTGCGACATCTCTACGAGCGCGAGCATCTGATGCAGCTGCTGTTCACCTTCGCCCTGGTGCTGCTGCTCGGCGACCTGGTCAAAATGATCTGGGGCACCGACCAACACAGCGTCTCCTACCCCGCGGGGTTGAACGGGGCGATCAATCTCGGCATCACCTTTTACCCGTCCTACCTGCTCTTCTTGTGCGCCGTCGGACCCGTCATCGCCGTGCTGCTGTGGCTGCTGATCGAGCGCAGCCGGTGGGGCCGCCTGATCAAAGCTGCCACGCAGGACCGTGAAATGCTGTCCGCGCTTGGAGTCAACGTGCCGATGGTCTACACCCTCGTATTCATCGGCGGCTCCGCTCTGGCCGGTGTGGGCGGGGCCCTGGCCGCCCCTCGCGTCGCGGTTGCGCCGGGCATGGAGGCGACCCTGATTGTCGAGTGTTTCATCATCGTCATCATCGGCGGTTTGGGATCCCTTTGGGGCAGTTTTGTCGGGGCCTTGATCCTCGGATTCCTCATGACCTTCGGAACCGTGTTGGTACCCGAGTGGGAGCTGGTGCTGCCCTACGTCCTGATGCTGGCGATCCTGTTGTGGCGTCCATGGGGACTGTTTTCGCAGTCCCCCGGGGCACAGCAACCGGAATGAACGCCCGCAAGGTTTCAATAGCTGCCGGGGTTGCTCTGATGCTGGGCGTTCCGCTTGGCGGATCGGATTACCTCATCGACCTGACGACGGAGATCGCCATCTACGCGCTCTTCGCCATGAGCCTGAACGTGCTCGTCGGGTACGCCGGCAACCTTTCGTTCGGACATGCCGCCTACTTCGCCATCGGCGGCTACGCCTGCGCCATTCTGCTGACCTCGTATGAGTGGCCTATCTATGCCAGCTTGCCGGCCGCGGTGCTGTTCAGCGCCGTGTGCGCCGCCATCATCGGTTTTTTCTGCGTGCGCCTGACTGATATCTACTTTGCCATGCTGACGCTGGCCTTCGCCATGCTGGTCTGGTCAGTGGCATTCAAATGGCGCTCCCTCACCGGCGGGGACGACGGCTTCGTGGGTGTCACGCTGCCGCAGCTGCTGAAGTCGCGGACCATGTTCTACTACTTCTGCCAGGTGGTGGTGTGGGCTTCAATCGCCGCTCTGTGGATGATATGCCGGTCCCCCTTCGGACGCGTCCTCACCGCCATTCGCGAGAATGCCCTGCGTGCCGAGTTCGTCGGGATCAATACTCGTCTGTTGAGGCTGGCCGCGTTCGTGGTTGCGGGCACCTTCGCCGGCATTGCTGGTGCACTGTTCGCGATGTACAACAGAGGCATGTACGTCGAGTCCGCCTTCTGGCCGGAATCGGCGCAGGTTCTGATCATGGTTCTCCTCGGCGGCATGTATTCCTTCTTCGGACCGGCCCTCGGCGCTGCGCTCCTCTACCTGCTCGACGTGCTGGCCAACCAGTACACCGAGTACTGGCCTGCCGTCCTGGGTTCCATCCTGTTGTTCGTCGTCCTCATCGCCCCTGACGGACTCATCGGTCTGATCCGACGGATCCGGACCGGCGGTTCCAGGGGTCAATAGCCGTGCTCGAAATCGAAGGTCTCAGCAAGAGTTTCGACGGCTTCCGTGCTGTTCGGAATGTCAGTCTGCGGGTCGAACCTGAGGAAACACACGCCATCATCGGCCCCAACGGGGCGGGCAAAACGACGTTCTTCAATCTCATCACCGGGCATCTGCAGGCCGATCAGGGCACGGTGCGATTTTTCGGGCAGCCACTGACCGGTTTGCGCCCATACCAGATCGTCCGTCACGGCATTGCGCGATCCTTCCAGCACATCAATGTTTTTCCGCGCCTCACAGCAGTGGCCTGTGTGCAAGCGGCAGTGATTGCACGAAAGCGGCAGCAGTTACGCCTGTTTGGTGGTACCGGCAAGCAACAGCGTGAAGCCCGTGAACTGCTGACCATCGTCGGGTTGACGGCGGAAGTCGATCGCATCGCCGGGGAACTGGCCTATGGGCAGCAGAAGCAGCTGGAATTGGCGATCGCACTGGCAGCGGAGCCACGAGTGCTGTTGCTCGACGAGCCTACCGCCGGCATGTCGGCGGACGAGACCCGGCAGGCCACCGGGCTCATCAAACGCATTCAGGGAGCGCGCGGTCTGAGTCTGCTCTTCACCGAGCACGACATGGATGTGGTGTTCGGCATTGCCGACCGCATTTCAGTGCTCGATCACGGCGAGTTGATCGCCTCGGGCCGGCCGCAAGAAATTCGTGACAATCCAGAAGTCCGACGGATTTATCTGGGAGACGCCTGATGGCGCGGTTGGAAGTGAGCGACCTTCACACCTCATACGGCATGAGCCGCGTGTTGTTCGGTGTCACGCTGGATGTGGGTGAGGGCGAGGTGGTCGCCCTCATGGGCAGGAACGGTGTCGGCAAGACGACGACCATGCGCAGCATCATGGGGCTAACGCCGCCGCGCAGTGGGACCATCACGTGGGATGGCAGGACGATAGCCGGGAAGCCGGCACATCGCATCGCCCGTTTGGGGATCGGCTACGTCCCGGAGGACAGACGCATTTTTCCCGAGATGAGCGTCAGCGACAATCTGCGAATCGCACGGAAGTCGTCGGCAAGCTCTGACTGGAGCGAGTCCTCAGTGTATGAGTTGTTCCCCGACCTCCGACCGATCGCAGACCGACCTGGTGGGGTCCTCAGCGGCGGTCAGCAGCAGATGCTGGCCATCGGTCGCTGCCTGATGGGCAACCCGAATCTGCTGTTGCTGGACGAACCGTCAGAGGGACTGGCACCGATGGTGGTTGCTTCGATGCTGGAGCGGCTCGCGTCATTGAAGCAGACGGGGCTGTCGATTCTATTGGCAGAGCAGAATCTCAAGTTTGCTCTCGACCTGAGTGATCGAGTGCATGTCATGGAGAGGGGAACCATTCGCTACTCCGCCAGCTCGGCAGAGGTGGCGGCGGATGACTCGACGCTGAAAGGACACCTGACGGTGTAGCACTGCAACGTCGAGACGATCGTCCCGCCGAGGTCGATCGAGTCTGGAAACAGCGGAATCGGAGTGCCCGATCTGGTGATCTCACGGAGTCTGATCCATTGCCAATCACCTGGTACATAGCCATTATTGGCCGGGTCTGCTCCAACGTGAACAAACCCGGACAGGAGAATTCTCGTGCCAAATTCTACGAACACCATGCCGGAAATGCCCAGCGTGACCGCCTCCAACATCGGAGCCCCACCCACTTGGGCGCTGCTGCAGCGCAAGCTCATCAGCCTTATGGAAAACGCGGCGCCGGTCATGAGCTTGAAGTACGCCGACCGCGCCGGAACCTGGTACTGGTCCGACGACATGGATGATTACTACGAGAGGTCCGGCAACTGGTGTCTGCTCTACGCCCTCGGAGGCGGCGAGCACCTCGTCGACCTGGCCTTGAAGCATTGGAATGCGACCAACCGACTGTTCGACGACCGCGACGGCAATCGCGCCAATCATCTTGAGTACACCCACGGGGCGCCGAAGACCCTCAAGTACAGCATCCACAACGAGTACTTCAGCCTGGCCCACCCCGGAGACGCCGAGTGGCATCACATGGGTGAAGGCAACATGGCGTTCTACGACTTCGGCGTGGCAGACCCGACGATTTCTGAAAACGCCCGCCGGGCTAGACGATTTGCTGGGATGTACATCGGAGAGGACCCGGAGGCCCCTAACTACGACCCCAAACACAAGATCATTCGGTCTCCGATCAACAGCAGCCAGGGGCCTTACCACAAAGCGACGCTGAACGAGGCCATGGATTACCTCCATGGCGGCACGTCCGTGAACAACCCGGCCTGGAAACCCCGCAAGCCGGGTACTCGCTCCAGCCTCTACCCGATCGTCAAAGACCTGCAGTTCGGCTGGTGGGACGACCCGGAGAAAGCGGAGAAGATCCTCGGCCTGTTCAACAACATCATCCTCAACGGCGACATCGCCGCCAACCTGTCGGCGACCGGACTGGTCACCAACGCCTACCTGTACACCGGTGATCCGAAATACAAGCAATGGGTACTCGACTACGTCGGCGCATGGGCAGAACGCACCCGCCAGAACAACGGCATCATCCCCGACAACGTCGGTCCCACCGGCAAAATCGGCGAGCAACGCGAGGGCGTGTGGTACGGCGGTCTGTACGGTTGGAACAGCGGCTACGGCTACCACCGCCTGTTCCACTCGCTCAACCTGGCCACCGAATGTGCCGTGCTGCTCACTGGCGACTTCAGTTACACCGAGATGATGCGGACGTCGATCAGAACGCTAATCGATAATTCCGAAACTCGGGAAGACGGCCACCTGCTGACGCCGGTGCGGATCACGCCCGAGGGATGGTACCGGGGGGGTGACCCGGATCCGGTCATGAACCCGCCCTCATCCCTGCGCGTCTACGAGCCCGCCCATCTCTATCACATGACGTTCTCGGAGGAGGATCGTGCGACCATTATCCAGCTGCGGGAGGGTGACAAGGAGCGGGATTGGAACGAGGTCACCTTCCATGGCGACGAAAGAGCCGACTGGCAGACCGAGTACAGCCGCTTTCAATATTACGAAGGCCTGAACCCGGACTGGCCCGAAAAAGCGCTCACAGCCCAGTACCAGCAGGCCCTCGACCGTCATGCTCGTCTGATGGCCGACGATCGTGACGTCCCCGCCATCATAGCCGCCAACGAGGAACCGCCCAACCCGGTGGTCACGAAGGTGTTGACCCAGACCATGCTGGGCTCACCGCACTCAGTATACCATGGGGTCTACTGCGAGGAACGGTGCGCTACTTCGACAAGGACCTGGTCCGTCCTGGCCTGCCGGCGGATGTCGGAGCCCTCGTCGACAAGCTGTCTGCTGACGGGGTAGGCATTCAGTTGACGAACCTGAGCAGAAGCGAAGCTCGATCCCTGATCGTGCAGGCGGGCGCCTTCGCAGAGCACCAGTTCACGACCGTCCAACACGGCGAAACGACGGTCAACGTTGATGGCAAGTACTTCGAAGTCCGGTTGCCGCCGTCGACGTCCGTTCGGATTCAGGCCGGCCTGCGTCGGTTCGTGAACGACCCCAGCTACGCCTTTCCATGGCACAGCGACGGGGTACCGGTACCGTTTCAGTAGTCTAAAGAACGATTCCGCATTGACAGCCCTGTTCGACGAACTGCAGCCGCGGAACGGTGATCACCACGCCATCACGCTGAGCCCGGATTGTCTCCAGCCGACTCCCGTACAGATCGCGAACCTCGCCGAGCGTATCTCCGGTACACACGCGGTCCCAGACCTGAACCGCCGGCCGCCAGAGTCCGGCGACTGGCGTCTGGTTGTGGGTGGCCATGTCACCGGCGCCGTGGCCGACCGACTCGATTACTGCCCGCGGCTCTATGGGCTCGTTGTCTCCCGCCAACATGCCCAGGTGAATGATCAGCCGATTCAACCCTCGCTCGTACTCCTCTTCGCCGCCCAGGCTCCAAGGAGTTTCCCAATAAATCGCGGGGATCTGGGCAAGATATGCGGCGTAGAGTGCGGTGCGTCCGCTGGCGTCGTCACCCATCGTCGCCTCCGCGGCACAGTTCGGATCAAATTCGTGGCCCCAGACGAGAGGAAATCCGGTCGCCAGACATGCCCGGCGCTGGGTCTCGGTCAAATCGTGAGTGCCCGGATTGATGTTGTAACCGGAAAGCGTCGCGCCCAAACGGCGCGGACCATATGTGTGGAGCGCCAGCATGAAGGCGGGCTTGTCGCCACCTGACTGGCCGAGGAAGTCGTTCTGCAAGGTGTAGGCGATGCGTTCGGTGAGAGTTCCGTTCGCGTTGCCGGGATAGCAGCGGGCGAGATTGTGGCCGTCGGCCCGGGCGACGCGGTCGCGGTGGACATAGCTATCTACGGAACAGCAGGTGACGCCGACGATCCGTCCTTTGAGCCCGGCCGGATCGAGACCGTTGAGCGTCTCCTGCAGAGCGAAGATGTTCTCGTACTCGTCGCCGTGCTCTCCCGCGATCAGCAGGAGCACCGGGCCTTCATCAACTCCGGCTACAACCGTGACTGGGAGGCTGCGTTCGCGTGTCAGAGCGTCGTCACCACACACGGGATGCTCGTAGCGTGTCGTCTGACCACGAGGGGCTTCGGCCCAGCTGGAATCGCGAATCTCTGCCACCGGGTCGCGGTACCAAGTATCTAGGGAGCGAATTGTGTCGACGGTTGGCATAGAGCCCTCACACGGTGCTCGCCGGCAGGCCGACGCCGAATCGAAGCGGGGTCCGTCAAGGCAGCGACTATCTTAAGACGGTTTGTAGCGCTTGGCGATGTGCACAGACATCGGACGTCGGATGCCCTGATTCAATTGCTTGAGGTCCGCGAGGACTCCTTCGCAAGTCTCCTCAAGAAGAACTAGTGCGCGAGGAGCCAATTCCTGATCATCGGACAGCTGCTCTGCCCGCACGAATGCAATAGCGAGGCGGTCACAAAGGGCGCCGACGCTGTCAAGGGCAGGCGCAGCAGCATCCTTACTTCTTGCCAGACGGACAGAGCTATCAATCGCGTCAACCATTTCCCATCGGCGCTCGTTGAGCTCCTGAATTTCACTACGATCACCAGACAAGGCCGCACGTCTCTCCGCAAGCCATTGGCTAGTGTGATGTTTTACGAGGTCCTGGATTTCCTTGGCAGGTGCAGGGATAGAGAGCTCACTCAACAGGTTATGCACATCCTGCAATTTACCGCTCATAGCTTCCGTGTGAGTGCGCATCCCGAGACTGAATTCTACCATCATTATCCACGCCGGACAATCTCATGATCAGATGTTGATGCCGGCCATTACGGTGGAGTTATTGATGGGAAAATAGTATCGAAATCCACTGACGCAATTGGCGATTCCGTCATAGCTCCGGCGCTACTTACCCACGGCCATCGTTACCAAGGGGGAACAAATGTGGCGACTTTCTGTCACAGCGGTCGCGCACGCAGTGCTCTGTCTTCCGAGAACAAGAGGATTCGAGGAAGTCGCGTTTGTACCAGGTCAGTACATAAGGTCTGGTACGGTTGCGAAACCGCGCCGGATCGGGTTTTGCTACAACACAGCGTATGCTGAAAAAGCGACTGCTACCTGTGTTCCTGCCACCACCGATCCGCGGGTGGGGCAGTCACCACGGATACCTTCTGTCCATCATATGCAATTATGGCGAGTACCATTCATGGCTCTACAGCAACTATGTTCAGCTGGTTTTCGATTCTGATCCATACTGGTACCGTTTGGATTTTTTTACTCCTTTCGGACATACATCCGGAGAGTTCATCTGCCCCCTTCTGGACACCCAATGGATTACAAGACGGGTCATCGATAATGGATACTCCAGCCTGATACCGTTCCTGCTCGAGAGTGTCTCAGACGGCTACTACGTGCAACTGAACATCGACACGTTTTTCATACCCGACCGTCCCTCCTACGGGAGAGCACATGGTCATCATGAAGAGCTGGTCGTCGGCTACGACACGACAAATGAACAGTTCCACCTGCTCAACTATGACGACAAAGGCTCCTTCAGAGTCTCTACGGTGTCATATGCTGCGCTCGTGCAAGCGTTTGAGTTTGACGGCCCCAGCGACACTTCGGCCACCGGATTCGATGACATGACCCTTGGGCAGCTGCGTGGCATTCACATGAGCAACTCGCTGCGGGATGTTTGTTTCAACAGGGTCTGGCTTCTGAGATATCGACCACCGGCCCGATCTGTATTCAATACCCAATACGTTGTAGAGCAAATGGAGGACTATCTGGAATCCAGAGATACCTCCAGGCGATTCGATAACATCACTACCTACCCGGACAAGATTCTCAGTTTTCACCCAATCGATTACGTCGCACAACAGCAAGCTTTCGGAATGAAGGCGCATCGCGATCTTCAGGATTGGCTTCTTACGCAATCCGAAAGCGAGTTCGACTTTCGGGCCGTCCACATTCTTTGGGAACACAAATCGGTCATGCGGCAACGGCTCAGGTTCATGGAGACCCAATCCTTGCTGGATCGACGGTCTGGCTTGGCTGATCAGTACGAATCCGTCGAAAGGAATGCCTACACATTCCGCCTGCTCGGTCTCAAACACGCAATGTGCCCCAAGGCGGAGCATGTACACAGTATGATTGGTCTGATTGACAGAATGGTGTCTCGTGAGTGCGAACTGCTTGAACAGGCCGTGGAGTTGGTGCGGCCTGCGACCTGAAACACCCCTTATTTTATCTATACTCAGGATGTTTTCCTAAGTGCCGAATTGGATGTCGACGAGTGCGTGCCGATCTTGCAGTCTTGAGGAACAACCGGGCTAAGCCGCCCGCCTGCTGGGCATCAGTCGTCGAACCCTTTACAACAAGCTGGAAAAGCACGATATCAAGGAGCATTAATCGTGCACCATTTGTACCAGGGCTGCGGATCGAGCAACCTTCCCTGCCCCGCATGCGTCGGCAACGATCCTCCGAGCGCTTGCCGTCGGTGCTCGCCCCACATCAGACAGAACAGCGAGGCAGGGAGATGACCATCAATACACACGCAGCACCACTGCAGCAGTTCGGCACCAAACCGGAGGCGATGCGCGAGACCAGCCACTACAAGGCCGAGTACATCCAGAGCTTCGTCGAGAAGTGGGACGAATTGATCAACTGGGAGCAGCGAGCCGAAGGCGAGGGAGACTTCTTCATCGACCATCTGCGCGATCGCGGCGCACAACGTGTCCTCGATGTCGCCACCGGCACCGGCTTCCACTCAGTGCGCCTCCTCGAGGCCGGCTTCGACGTGGTCAGCGCTGACGGCAGCCCCGCCATGCTGTCGAAGGCCTTCGACAACGCCCGTCGGCACGGGCACATCCTGCGCACGGTGCAAGCGGACTGGCGCTACCTGAACCGAGACATCCACGAAAGCTTCGACGCCGTCATCTGCCTGGGCAACTCCTTCACGCACCTGTTCGAGGAGCGCGACCGCCGCAAGGCGCTGGCCGAATTCTACACGGTCTGCGACCACGACGGCTTCTTGATCCTCGACCAGCGCAACTACGACGCCATCCTCGACAACGGCTACTCCAGTAAGCACTCCTACTACTACTGTGGCGACAACGTCCACGTTGAGCCGGAGCACGTCGACGACGGGCTGGCGCGTTTTGCCTACGAGTTCCGCGACGGCTCGACCTACCACCTGAACATGTATCCCCTGCGCAGGGAGTACACGCGCCGCCTGATGCACGAGGTCGGCTTCCAACAGGTCGAGACCTACGGGGACTTCCAGGCAGAATTCGAGGATCACGAACCCGACTTCCTCGTGCACGTGGCCGAGAAGAGCTACCTGATAGAGTCAGGCAAGTAGCGTGGGCGCCGACTACTCGGCCGTCGTCGAGACGGCCCGCGACTACTACAACAGCGACGACGCCGACAAGTACTACGCGGCGATCTGGGGTGGCGAGGACATCCACATCGGCCTCTACGAGGGTGAGGATGACAGCATCGCCACGGCAAGCCAGCGTTCCAACGAGCGGCTGGGCCGGCAACTAGAGCCGCTGGACGCCGGTTCGCGGGTCCTGGACATGGGCTCCGGCTTCGGCGGCACTGTCCGCTATCTGGCGCGCACTTACGGCTGTCAGGCGACAGGCCTGAACTTGAGCGAGCTGGAGAACGAGCGCGCCCGCCGGCTCAACGAGGAGCAGGACCTGACGGACCGTGTCGAGATCATCGACGGCAGCTTCGAGTCGGTGATGGCCGGCGACGACAGCGTCGATGCCGTGTGCTCGCAGGACGCCTTCCTGCACAGCGGCGCTCGCGAGCGGGTCGTGGCCGAGGTGGCGCGCGTCCTCAAGCCGGGCGGCGTCTTTGCCTTCACCGACATCATGCAGTCCGACGACTGCCCAGAGGGTGTCCTGGACCCGATCCTGGCTCGGATCCACCTCAGCAGTCTGGGGTCCCCGGGCACCTACCGCCAGGCGGCGGCGGCGAACGGTCTCGCAGAAGTGGGCTTCACCGACGAGACGCACCAGCTCGTCCGCCACTACGGTCGGGTCCTGGCCGAGACCGTAGCCTGTGACGACGAGTTGCGCTCCAGCATCAGCGACGACTACCTGCAACACATGAAACGCGGCCTGGACCGCTGGGTCGAGGGCGGTGAGCTGGGTTATCTCGTGTGGGGAATCTTCACCTTCCACAAGCCGAGCGTCACATGACCGACAACGACAACAATAAGGGCCGCGCCAGCCGACTCGGCCTCGAGATCCACCCGACCGTCTTCTGGTCCTCAGCGGGGCTCGCCGTCCTCTTCGTCGTCTTCAGCCTCGTGAACCTCGACCGCATGACGACCGTCTTCGACGCCGTGCTGGCGGCCGTGACCGAGAGTGCCGGCTGGTTCTTCGTCCTGGCCGTCAACGTCTACCTGGCGATCGTTCTCTACCTCTTGTTCAGTCGCCATGGCAATACGCGACTCGGCGGTGCCGATGCCAAGCCCGAGTTCACCTACTGGGGATGGCTGTCGATGCTGTTCAGCGCCGGCATGGGTATCGGGCTCATGTTCTGGAGCGTCGCCGAGCCCGTCTATCACTTCTCGAGCCCCCCGTGGGGCACGCCCGAATCGCCCGAGGCGGCGCGGCTGGCCATGGGCGTCACCTTCTTCCACTGGGGCTTCCACGCCTGGGGACTCTACGGCCTCATGGCCCTGGCCCTGGCCTACTTCGCCTACAACCGCGGGCTGCCGCTGACCGTACGGTCGACGTTCTATCCACTCATCGGAGAACGCATCCACGGGCGGGCAGGCGACGTCATCGATGTCCTGGCGGCCCTGGCGACCCTCTTCGGCCTGGCGACCTCGCTCGGCCTGGGAGCCCAGCAGGTGAACGCCGGCTTCGCGCATCTCTTCGGCATCCCGCAGTCGACGACGGTGCAGGTGATCCTCATCGCCGTCATCACGGCGCTGGCAACGATCTCCGTCGTCCTCGGCCTCGACCGGGGGATCAAGCGACTCAGCCAGCTGAACGTCATGCTCGCCGGGCTGCTGCTGACCTTCGTCCTCTTCGCCGGGCCGACGCGCTACCTGCTCGATGCCCTGGTGCAGAACTTCGGCATCTACCTGCGCTACTTGCCCAAGCTGACACTGTGGACAGAGGCCTACCAGGAGACTGGCTGGCAGCATGGCTGGACGATCTTCTACTGGGCCTGGTGGATCGCCTGGTCGCCCTTCGTCGGCATCTTCGTGGCCCGCGTGTCGCGCGGGCGCACGGTGCGCGAATTCGTCGGCGCCATCCTGGTGGTGCCGACGCTGGCCACGTGCGTGTGGCTCACCGTGTTTGGGAACTCGGCGCTCCACATCGAGCTCTTCGGAGCCGGCGGCATGGTCGCCGCCGTCAAGGAGGACGTCGCCGTCGCCCTCTTCCGCTTGCTTGAGCACTACCCGCTGACCACGGTGACCACGGCGCTGGCCGTCTGCATCGTGACCACCTTCTTCGTAACCTCCTCCGACTCTGCCTCGCTGGTCGTCGACATCATCACCTCTGGCGGCCACCTCAACCCACCGGTGACTCAGCGCGTCTTCTGGGCCACCATGGAGGGTGTCATTGCAGCCGTGTTGCTCCTGGGCGGCGGGCTGTTGGCGTTGCAGACCGCCGTCGTGGCCACCGGGCTGCCTTTCGCCGTCGTGCTCCTGCTGTTGGGGGTGAGTCTGGTGCGCGGCTTTGGCCGCGCTGATCTCAACGAGTAAAGCTGGACGGCCCGCACCGTCCCCAGGTCCGCATTATGGGTTCCATAACTCGTGAAATTCGTCAGGAAGGACCCTACTGCTATACCTATTCTCCCTTTCACAAGCCCATCGCGCAGGTGAAGGCAGGAGAGACGGTTTGTATCCAAACGGTTGATGCGTTTGAAAACAAGATGACACCTGAAGTCAATGAGTTTGCGGATGTGTGCACCTATCCGTTCTTGAATCCGCAGACGGGCCCGATTGTCGTGGAAGGCGCACGGCCGGGAGATACGCTGGTCGTCCACGTTCACGACATCGAACCCACGCGGGACCACGCCGTGACCGGTACGATACCCTATTTCGGGGGATTGACGTCGACGAGACCCGATCCGAACCTCCAGGATGCACTGGAGGAACAGTGGTTATTCTTGCCACTCGAAGAAGGCGGTGTTCGGTTTGATGAAAAACGCTTGATCCCCTACGAGCCCTTCATGGGAACGATGGGGGTGGCGCCCGAAATTGAGGCGGTGAATGCGCTGACGCCGGACTACTACGGCGGCAATATGGACTGCGTCGAGACTCGCCCTGGAAACGAAGTCTGGTTTCCCGTGCTGGTTGAAGGCGCGCATTTTTTCACCGGTGATGCGCACGCCAGTCAGGGGGACGGCGAGGTGACGGGCGTTGCCCTCGAGATTCCCGCGAAGGTGACGCTGACCTTCGAATTGAAAAAGGGGTACACCATCCAGTGGCCCCGAATCGTCAGCGAGGACTTCCTGATGGTGGCCGGAAGCGGGCGCCCTCTGGATGCGGCGGCTCGGATTGCCTGGGTCGAGTTGATCGACTGGCTGGCTGTCGATTACGGTTTCGACCGCATGAGGGCCTATCATCTACTGGGGCAGGTCGGACAGATGCGTCTTGGGAATATGGTGGACCCGAAGTTTACGATGGTGGCGAAGTTTCCCAAGCAGTATCTGGGCTGATGTTCAATCGGCGAATCTAAAAGAAAAAACATCGGCGTCATTCATCACCAGCCTCATCCTGACTGTCTGACCAGTAATCCCGGATACATCCATAGATCCTTTCCAAGAAACAAACCGAGATATTTCATCTCCGATCAACTCATCACAATCGCCTGTTCCGAACCCGTCTATCGGGTTACCATCAACATCTGACAACCCCACGCGTACGCTGCCAGCAGCGCTTGTAGAATAATTCAACTCCAACCTGCTGCCAGAAAAATTGACAGGCTTTGTGGTCATCTGTCCCTCTTCATACAGTGCATTCAAGGATGCGAACCCGTCCAATCGCAGTGTCATTCTCTCCAGATGAGCTGTAGGCTGTGAGTAGTGACGCTGCACAAATATGGACATTTCCGATTCGCCGGTCTTAATAATCCCATGAGCAGGATAGTTGTTCCTGGTGGTCCAATTCTCATCCCCAGTCCCAGGTCTCAGCAAACTCTCCCTGAACGTAAAATCGTATCTGTGACTGCCTGCCCTGGTTGTCATCATGACTCCGTCAGAGCAATCACCGCTGGACTCCTCGTGAGAGGGCTCATGTGAGCTTTTTTGCTCTAATTTTCCGAAAAATATCCTGCCGGGTAGCGATATATATATGTGATTGGCCCTGAAGTATGGAATCGTTTGATTGGTATAGAGCTGCGCGGATGGCGTGATCGAGTCGGTGTCGCTGAACTCCATAGGAGTAAACTCTGACCAATCCAAAAAATCAGATGAAGTGGCTCTTGCGGTAGATCTGATGTAGGTGCCCTTGGCTCGATCCCTTGCTATCAGAGCTTCTAAATCGTCATGCAAGAGACTCGAATACTCATCAGCGTCTATGAGCGTTCCGTCGATTGATACCATGTATCTTGCGTACATCACATACTGTGACTCGACTTCGGACCAAAATACCACATTCTGAGAGTCAAAGTGATTCGCCCTCGTCCATGGTATCGCACGGTCACCGCCAAAATGCATGAATTCTTTGCCATCGCTCGACGAGTAGAGATTCAAGCCCATCCTGGAAGTATCCAGGGAAGAAGAATCACACTCCATGGTTGCTTTGTATCGTTGTGCTGATGGTACGCCAGCTTTGGTGTCCAAGAAGGGAGAGAGCGAATTCTGGCAGACTCCCAGAATGATGTTATTCTGATCGGAACCATCTGCTTCTACCAATCCAAGCTTCGGCTTGAACCAGTCGACCCCGTCATCACTCTCTGCATAGCAAGCATTGGAGTGACCTCTGTAATACATGCGGTAGGTTTTACCGTCTTGGAAAATGGTAGTGAAGAAGGCTGACGAACCTTTCTCACCTTTCTCCCATGGCTCATCGTAATTGATGGCTACGCCGGCGGGAACGGGGTTGTGCAGCTTGAGGCTGGTTCCGTCCATGCCGTCGATTACATGATGATCGACGAATAACTCCCGGCGAGTGCCTAAACAGATTACATCTTTCATCGTTGACTCCAATATTGATTCCGCAAATCACTGTACTTGCTCAGTGCTGGGTACCCTCCCTCATCCCGGAGACGCATCACGGTATACGAAGGTGTTTACAAAGCCTCTCACGGTAAAGGCGACCCGAGGTCAGCTCCCTATGGTACTGGCCCCCCTTGACAGACAAAGCCGATCTGGGTAGAAGAGGTGTCATCGGAGGATTGAATCATGCCAGCAACCATCGAAAAGCTTGGGGAAAACATCGGCGCCTTGGTCAGCGGTATAGATATCTCCTCCCCCATCGACGAGGAGACCCTGTCGCTGCTCCGACGGGCGTTTCACTCACATTCCGTTCTCGTTTTCCAGGACCAGGAAATTTCGGACGAACAGCACATCGCCTTCAGCGAGGGGTTCGGTCCTCTCGAAATGACGATTCCCAATGACCCCGTCGGCGATGGCGGTCCCATCGGCGTGATCTGCAACGTCGACGACGGCGGCGACCTCATCCCGCCCGACGACAAGCGCATGTTGTACCAGAAGGGCAACCACATGTGGCACTCTGACGGCGCCTTCCGGCAGGTGCCACTACGCGGGTCTCTGCTCTCGGCGAAGGAGGTGCCGCCCGAAGGTGGAGAGACGGAATACGCCAGTCTGCGCGCTGCGTACGCCAGCCTCCCCAAGGCACGAAAGTCGCTCATCGAGGACCTTGTGGCCGAGCACAGCCTCGCGCACTCACGCGCCCAGATCGCCCCTGATCTTATGGAAGATGAATTTCTGAGGAACACACCGCCCACTCCCCATCCACTGGTGCGGACGATTCCCGAGACGGGGGAAAAAGTGCTGCTCGTCGGTGCCTACGCCACCCACATCATCGACTGGCCTGTCGAAGAGGGCAGAGCCCTGCTGCGCGAGCTGCTCGAATGGGCCACGCAGCCGCAGTTCGTCTACCGCCACAAATGGCAACTGCACGATCTCGTCATGTGGGACAACGTCAGCTGCCTGCATCGCGGGCGACCCTGGGACGGCTGGAACCATCGCCGCGTCATGCATCGCACCACGCTGTCTGGCGACGATCTGGTACCGAAATAGAGGGTCCAAGCGAAGGCCGTTTAGTCCCAGCTCCAGCTGACCCCGATCGATGGCAACAGCCTGAACCAGTATTCGGCTTCCCTGTTCGGACGCAACTGCCCGGTGTCATCGCGGCGCCAGATATAGTTGTATCGGCGCACGTTGCCGTGATTGTAGAGGTTGATCATCTCCAGGAAGGTCGATAGACGTCCTCCGGCAATCTCGAAGTGGCGGCTCAACCTCAGGTCGGCGCGGTGAAATGCAGGGTAGCGCGCTCCATGTGGTTCGCCTGCGGTGACGTACAGGTAGGTCGTGCCGTTCTCAAAAGCACCTTGGCGCAGAACCTCTTCGGTAAAGGGCCAACCCGAGCGGTACTGCCACGCCATGCTGAGATGCCAGCGCTGACTGGGCCGGTAATTGAGGTCCGCGTACAGCGTGTGACGCTGATCGTTGACCCCAGGTAGGGTGTCCGCAAGGGGTAGTTCGTCCGGGCCCACGGCTAAGCCCTGCACTCGGTCTTCGACCTGGGCCAGCGCATAACTCACCCACCAGGTCAGCCTGCGTTCGCTCTCGCTCTTCAGATACAGTTCAATCCCTTTAGCAGATGTCTCGCTGATGTCGACACGGAAGCGGTCCGACAGCATTTCCGGAAACAGTTCGATGTCGTTGCGCCAATTCCGGTAGGATGGATGCCGGTCATCGAGGCGCTTGCGATAACCCTCAGCACGCAGAATGATTGCATTGTCGAAATAGTGCTCAAGGCCGAGGACCCAATGCGTTGCCTTCTCCGCCGGCAGGAATTCCCGCTCGCCCTCATCGACCCTGATCTCGTGGATTCCCTGACTTTGCCGGTAGAGTCCCCAACCACCACGCAGCGAAGTTCGTTTGCCTAGATTGTAGACGAAGTTGATACGTGGACTGATGAGCTGGTCGTCGGCATAGGGTGCCGCGTCGTAGCGCAGGCCGGCTTCAACGGCCAGCGGAGCGAGGACGCGAAATCGATCGGCGACGTACAACCCGACCCGGTTAGCCGAAGGCTGCAAGCCGATCACGGTTGAATCGATGCCGGTAATCAAACTGTCAGGTGCGGGGCGACTGTACCAGGTGTCGGCGCTTAGATAGTCGTACATGGCTCTAAAACGCTTCAGATCTACCCCCCACTTGAGGTAGTGACGTCGGGTCGCCTCGTAGCGCCAGTCTTGCTTCAGACCGGCAACGGTCAGGCGGCGATTCTCGGTTACGGTGAAATCAGGCACCACGCCCTCATCGCCCTCAAAACCGATTCCGTTTCGATCAGCCGTCACTCTGCCAAGGGACAGTGTCGTACGCGCGGACAACCGAGGCCCAAAAGCAGACTTCAGATTCAACCAGACGTAGGAATTCCCGTACCCGGTCTTGCTGTCGTCCTTGTCACCTTCCAGCAGGGACAGGTCATCGTCAGCATGCAGCAGATGGGCAGAAAGCCTGTGATCCGGCGACAGCTCGTACTCCACCTTGCCCAGCACATCGTAGTACTTCGGACTGAGATCTTCTTCCTCGTTCATTAACGCCAGCACCAGGTCGAGGTAACCGCGGCGCGCGGAGAGCAGCCAGGATCCCCTCTCGAAGGTGCCCTCTGACATCAAGCGGGCGTTCATCATGCTGATGCCGACTGAATGTCTGACCCGACCTGTCCGCGGCGTCCGCGAATCGATGTTGAAAACGCCACTCGTGCGGTCACCGTACTGGGCAGGAAAACCGCCGGTCAGCAGGTCGATCCCCTGAATCGCCTCCGCATCGACGATGCTCAGAGCGCCACCGTTGATGTCTTTCAAGTGGAAGGCATCATAGAGTTCGATTCCGTCCAGCAGCACCAGCACTTCCTCGTGCTCGCCGCCGCGGACCGTGAACTTGGCCGAAAAGTCATTGGCGGAGATCCCCGGCAAGCGGGCGACGGCACGGTAGATATCCTCGCCCATTTGCGGAATCGACTGGATCTCCTCCTCGGTGAGCGCTTGACGGGCGTGGGGTTCGTCTCCCATGATGGCGAAACGGCTTGGAGTCACTCTGATCGCGCTCAGCTTGATTGCCTCCTCAGCGAGGGCGATTTCGACGTCGGCGACGCCCGAAATCTCGACGACGACCTGAACGCTGGCGGTGTCGTACCCGATGCGACTGCATTCAAGGGTGTACTTACCTGCTGCCAACCCCTCGATCCTGAACCCACCCGTCTCGTCTGCCCATGTCCCTATCCCGGTGCCCGGAATGGAGACCACGGCAGCAGCCAGGGACTTCCCCGTGTCCTTGTCGATGACCCGTCCGGCCACGGTCCCGATGGCTTGGGATTCAGAACCCGTGACTTGACCGTGGGCATTGACGCTGGGAATACCAGATGCACAGGATGAGAGCCGCGAAAGCAACGCCCCAAGCACGTATCGCTTTATGGCGGTGTGAAAGTATCATAATCGTAGTCACTGTACCACAATATGCGCTTGTGCCCGGTGGTCCGACAGCGCACCACACTTACCAACCGTTTCTATTTATTTTTAGATTGACCGTCATATGAATCACGAGTACTTGGTATGAGGAAACGGAATGCGATTCACGAAATCTGTCTTGTTGGTTGCGGTTGCCCTATTGGGCAACAATGACGTCGCGGCCCAGAGAATTTCCTCTCCCGCGGAACATGACCAGTACAGCAACATTCGCCAGGAAGACTACATAGGTCCGGAAGCATGCGGTGAGTGTCACCAAGAAAACTACGCGGACTGGACGACGCATCCGCACAGTCGAATAAACCAGCTGGCCACCGACAAAACGGTCGTGGGCGACTTTTCCGGCACGAGTCTTTCCTATGGAGACGGCCGGGTTGTGTTCCTGAAGCGAGATGGCGCTTTCCTGATGGAGTACTATCAAGGCGAGAAACGGATCCGCACCTTTCGGATTACACGAACCATTGGTTGGCGCCACCAGCAAGAATACCTCGGTATACAGATCGAGGGACCAGAACCCCCGGACGATCCTCTGTACACGTCAGAGTCATACCTGCAGTTCGGCTATCTGTTTGGGCAAGGGCAGTGGCTTCCGCAATTCTATTTCAACCCTGAACACGTTCCAGAATACGAAAAGGATGGCACCGCTCACTATCATCCATTTGAGCCTGAACCGGAGCAATTTTACACCCAGCGATGCGTTTTCTGCCACAATACCTACTCCTACGATGCGCGTCTCTATGCGGACAGAAGGTCAAGAGCGCCCACGTCGTCGTGCCCGGATTGGATCGGGCGCAGGCAGACTGTGAGCTCTATGCCGGCATGGGCCTGAATCTTCTGTACGTGTGGGGAATGAGGATGGACAAGGATGCGTCAGGTGAGTTCGTGGCGCCGCGGACGCTGGTCGACTAGTGGTGGGTGTGCAGCACCGGGTCCGCCGGCGATAATCTCGTTGACATTGGTGGTTTTCACCAGTAACCGCCAGGCCTGGCCACCGCTTGACAGAACACCCATCGGGTTGCAGTGTTCCGGCACGAAAGGGCTTCTCAAGTACATGACTCCAGAGCAGATCAGCTACTTCCGCACCTTTGGCTTCTTCCTCGGCAAGCAACTCCTGTCAGCCGCGGAGATGGGACGCCTTTCAACGGCTTTTGACCGCGCCATGGGAAGAGCACGGGACGGAGCTCCCGCACCGGGACCAGGGGAGAAAAGGCAGCAGGTCATACCCTTCTTCGACTACGATCCAGAGGCCCTTTACCCTCTCCTCGACGATGAGCGGATACTGCAACCCTTCGCGCAGGCTCTCGGGGAGGATTTCATCCTCACCGTCAGCGAGGGCATCATCCACACCGGCGGATCCCCCTGGCACCATGACGCCTACGCCCCTGAGGGCTTTTCCACCATGAGAGCCGCGATCTACCTGGACCCACTCGGCCCCGAGGACGGGTGCCTCACGGTTATTCCCGGGAGTCACTGCCAGGAGTTTCGCGATCATCTGGTCGCCCACAAGGACCAGTGGGACGCAGCACCAGATTACCTGCCGGGCCAGTACCCGCTCGTAAACCAACCCGATGATGTCCTCTTCATGAACCACAAACTTCACCACGCCGCCCTGAGTGACAATCCCGGGCGCAGGGCGATCCACATCAACGTCGCCCAAAATACAACGCCGGAGAAAAACCAGGCGCACTTCGATTGGTTGGTAAGATTCCTGGCGAGCGAGACCAAGGCCTGGGGGCGATTCTACAGCGATCGACTGATACGCACGGCCGGTCCTCGCCGCGAGGACATACTCGACAGGGCCATCGCGTTGGGTTTCGGGAATACTGGTCCCATCACCCAGCTGCAGGATTCTTGAGTTGAGTCAATCTACGCACCGAAGTCGCCACCACCGCAGATAGCTCAACCCAGTTCACGCTTTCATGATACGATCCGGCTCATCAACTGGGCATCGAAACGCCTGCGTTATCCAGACCTTGCTGGCCACCCAGGAGCCACCTTGTTTACGAGCGAATGGATAGTGCGTGTGTCCGATCACTGTCAGATCTACCTGCGAGTCGTGGGGAAGATATTCATCAGTTGATCTGTTGTAGAGCGCCACGACACACGCTCCGTGTTCGTTGGATTCCGATGCCCGTGCAGGATGCGCATCCTCTTGTCTCGCCAGCGGATCATCAACTGATCTGGCAGGTCGGCGACAACTGGGGTTGTTCTGTGCTCAACGTTCGATAGCTGCCCAGCTCACCATCGGGTGCCCATAGACCGGGTGATTCCTTGGCAGTCGATTCGTTGAAGTGCGCAAGGGTAGTGCTAGATAAGACAGACCAACCGTCGCCTCGAACTCAATGGGGTGTCAACCTCTAGTTGGTTCGATCCCACGGCAGCAGAACGTCCGGAGCATTCCGGTCGACGCTGCCTCCGTGCGGTCTCGACTCACGAGGCCGAAGCGGCTCACTTTCATATGGTTCGTAGACGATATTCAGGTAGGGAGTGTCGATGACCTTGTGACCCTCGTGTCTCGAGTTCATGACCGCGTCGATTACTCCGGTGGTGAGCAGGGTGCGCTCCGGAGGATAGGGTGCCACGCCGGTCTGAAAGAACCGCTGAATGTTGCGACACAAGTAGCCGAAATTCGCCCCCGGACCATTTGGCTGGAGGAAGAACTCCGTTGCTTCGATCCTGCCCCCGACGCGAGCCGCGTAGGCCCAGTCGTTGACGTAGCCGTGAAGCAGTAGCGCCGCCGTCCGCAAGCCATCCATGTGCTCCATCAAGAACAACCGTGGGATGGAAGCGTGTTCCTGCATCCGTCCCTCTGGTTTGCTTTCGATCGCCGAGCAGGCAGCCTCGGCCAGATCCATCGGCCACAAGCCCTTGTCGGCAGCCACCCACACCTCATCTCCCTCGATGCAGTGCACCGAGCGTACGCCGCTCTCGCCACCGGTCCGGCGCTCGATCATGCACTGGAGCGTTTCCAGGGTGTGGTAACCGTAAGCCTCGACCTTGCCGTAGCCGATCGCCAGGGCATCTTCGATCCGGGTCCCGGTCTCGTGCTCGAGCCAGGGGTTGCGCCAGGCGAGAGGCAGGCAGGAGCCGGCCATCAGCGGAATGTCGAGTTCCTGTGCTCGATCCCACATCCACCGGGCGTCGGTGAAGTCATAGGCAAAATGCTTGTCATTGAACACCGGTACAGAGCGGCCACTGTGGCCGAACTCGCCGGCGATTTGCTCGAAGAAGTAGCGACGTGGGTAGACGATGCGTCCACGCTCGTTCCACGGGTAGTCACCGTGCTCGCCGATTAGCAGAACCGCGTCCACATCGAGTGTACTGCCGCCTTGCGTCAGGGCACGGCGAATACTCGGGTGGACCGGTACGCCATGCTGCTTCGCCAACTCGATACCGATGTCGTTTTCCAGTACGTGATCGATGTAGAGAGAAACGATATCGACCTCGGGTGCGAACAGACCCTCGTCCGTAGACATCCCCTTGAGGAATTTGGTAACGATAGCGTCTGCATGAGAGGCGGCGTAGTAAACGGTGCAGATCGCCGCCACGCGCAAGCGGTCAGACACTGACAGGTCTCGCAAAAGTCGGTACCATCACTCGGGGCCTTCCATATTGTATTACCCCGGGCCGTTCAGCTGCCTAGGGACCTCTCGTCGGAATAGGGACATCGTTAGCGGTTATGGTCTATCGAGTGTCAGGATGCGCCGGTGTCACACTTCCATAAGTTGATAAGTATGAGAGTTTGGATTTTCCCGATCAAGATGGGTGCATTGATCTTATCGCTGGCAGTCATGCTGCTTTGCGTGCAGTCCGCGTATGGAGAGACCGGATTCGTCTGCGCCGGTACGATCGACGTGTCCGCCGCTAAGCGGCTTGCCGCCCCTGCTCCTCGCAGCTTGGACGCTCTGGTCATATTTGCCGCGTTTGATCAGCGCAATCACCCGGTTCCCCCCGTACCCAGCTTTGCGGATAATCTGTTAGACCGGAGGCGAGCTGGCAGCCTATCCCATTACTACGACACCATGTCTTTAGGCCAGTTCATAGTAGAAGGTGCCGTGCTGTCCCGTCGTTACTAATCGGATGGTCCTGAATCCGCCTACGTCGCCTCTGCCGCTGACCAGCGGGGCCGTTACGGCGAGTTCGTTCGCGAGATTCTGCGACAGGCGGACGACGACGTCGACTTTGGCCAGTTCGACAACGATGGCGACGACGGCTTGCCGAACTCCGGCGACGACGATGGCTTCGTCGACTACATTTTCGTCAACGTGGCATCAACCCCTGCCTGGTTCTTCATCGCCAACGCCACAGGAATCGCCGGACTAGGCCTGGGCGATCCCTTCCTGTCTCAGGATCTTGACCCCGAGGGTCAACCCATCCGAATCCTCGGGCACTCGAGTGGTGGTTCAGTCCTCCGCGAGGGGAACTACGGGCAGACCGTAGGTGCCATGGCCCACGAACTTGGCCACCATCTCGGCCTGCCCGATCTCTTCGACCGCTTCTACCCTCTCCCAGCCGAAGATAGTGCCGGTATCGGCCGCTGGGGCGGCTCAAACGGGTAGCTGCGCCGCCAGCAGCCTGCACACCCGAGCGTGCCATTCCTTGTTCGGCTCGCTGGCTTTGATACGGGTATTCGGGGTAATCGGCAGGCGGTCATACACCTGCGGCAGCATCGAGGTAAAGGGCTCAGCGTAAGCGACACCGCAGAACGTGCCAAAGTGTCCGTCGACGGCCTCGACCCGTTTGCGGGCGTAGGGCCCGTCGTATGTCTGCCCCCGCATCAGGTCGAGAGCGGCCTCGGCTCACATCGGACGGGTGCACACAACGCGATGTTGACAACGAGGGCGCCGAGCTTTACATCCAACCCTCGGAGCGGACGCTTCGAGCCATCCAACGTTCGTCACATCCGTATCTGCATGGAACGATAAGGAGTCTTGTATGCCTGCATCCCTGCCGAGCATGCCGAACGTGACAGCCTCCCGTATTGAAGCCCCTCCGACCTGGGCCCTGCTCGAGCGCAAGATCATCTCGTTGATGGAACGCGGCGCCGTCAAGATGAGCCAGAAGTACGCTGAGCGCGGCGGCGCCTGGTACTGGTACGACGATCTGGATGATTACTATGAGCGCACCTACAACTGGTGCCTCCTCTACAACATGGGTGGCGACGAGAGCCTCGTGGACATGGCGCTCAAGCACTGGAACGCCACGACGCGCCTGTTCGATGACCGCGACGGCAACCGCATCAACTGCATGGAGTATCCCAACCGGCCCAACAGGCTGAAGCACAGTATCCACAACGAATACTTCAGCATGGCCAACCCGGGAGACGCCGAGTGGCACCACATGGGTGAGGGCAACATGGCCTTTCACGATCTGGGCCTCGGAGACCCCACGATCTCCGAGAATGTGCGCCGGGCACGCCGCTTCGCCCACATGTTCACAGGTGAGGATCCGGAAGCACCCAACTACGACCCCGTGCACAAGGTTTTCCGCTCTCCCTGCTGCACCAGCCAGGGACCGTGGTCATACGGCGATGTCGACCACGTCAAAGGCTTCCTGCTGGGCGGATATCCCCGCGACAACCCGGATTGGGTTCCCAAGACAATGGGAGTTCGGGCGTCCATATACCCGGCTGTCAAAGAATTGGAGCCCAACTGGTGGGAGAGCCCAGAGCGCGCCAAGGAGATCACGGAGATCTTCAACAAGCTGGTCATGGGCTGCGATTCGGCCTGCAACCTGGCTGCCACCGGCCTGGTGACCAACGCCTTCCTCTACACCGGTGAGGAGAAATACAGAAACTGGATCGTCGAGTACGTTGAGGCCTGGATGGACCGAATCAAAGCCAACAACGGTATCATCCCCGACAACGTCGGACCGACGGGCAAGGTCGGCGAACTCCGCGACGGCATATGGTGGGGTACACTGTACGGGTGGAACAGCTACGTCGGCTGGAGCCACATCTTCCACTCAGTCGGCATTGCCGCCGAGTCTGCCCACCTGGTAACCGGTGATGCCGGCTACCTCGAGCTGCTCCGTTCGCAGGTGAAGATGCTGCTCGACAACTCGATCACGGGCGACGACGGACAGTTACTGGTCCCGAACCGGGCCACAGCCAATGGCTTCGTCCACGCTCACGTGGAGCCGAACAAGTGGGATGCCACCTCTTCGACCAACCTGCGCCTGTATGAGCTGGCCCACCTCTACCATGCCTCGATGGCCAAGGAAGATTACGACCTGATCCTGCAGGTGCGCGACGGGGATGTGAGGCGGGACTGGAACGAAGAGAAGATTGGCTCTTCACGGGCGGAATGGGACAGCGAGTACAGCCGCTTTCAGTACTACGACGGTAAGAATCCGAACTGGCCAGAGAAGATGCTGACGCTACAGTACCAGCAGGCCTTGGATGCTTTCCACACACTGGAAGCCGATGTAAGGACAGTTGCCGAGATCATCGCCGACAATCAAGAGCCGCCCAATCCCGTCTTCACCAAGGTGCTGACGCATATGATGTTCGGTTCGCCTCAGTACATGTACCACGGCGGTATGCTGCGGGCTACGATGCGTTACTTCGACTCCGACCGCATGCGACCCGGTCTGCCACCGGATGTCGCCGTACTCGTAGACGAGTTACGCGCCGACGGCGCGGGGGTGCAGTTCGCCAATATGAGTCGAACGGAAACGCGCAGACTGATCGTGCAGGCAGGGGCCTTCGGCGAGCACGAGTTCACGGAGGTGCGCTCGGACGGTGAGGATGAAATCAAATCGGCTACCGTCGACGGCAAGTATTTCAGCCTGGAACTGCCACCTTCCACGATCATCCGGCTCGACGCCGGCTTGCGGCGGTTCGTCAACAAACCGAGTTATGCCTTCCCCTGGCACGGGGACAGCATCCCCATTCCCTTCCAGTAAAGGAACCAGCCATGGCCAAGAAAAAGAGCATGCCTACGATCACGGCAACCACCATCGCTCCGCCGCCCGAATGGGCGCTGCTACAGCGCCAGCTGTTCAGCATTCTCGAGAAGGCCGGCGACATGGCCACTGAGGGCTACGCCCGTTCCGATGGCCGGGTTTACCATTTCTTCGACGTCGACGATGCCTACGAGAGCCGCTCCATGCGCGCCATGCTGTACGCATTGGGCGGCGACGAGCGTTTCCTCCACATCGCCAAGCGCGAGTGGGACGCCATCACCTGGCTCTACAGTGAAGAGCGTCAGTTGACCGATGAAGACCCGATGCACCCGATGTACATGCCCCAGCTGCGCAACGAGTACTGGAACCTGAGCGTCCCCTTCAACGCCGACTGGTTCCACATGGGCGAGGGCAACCAGATGCTCTACGACTTCGGCGTCGCCGACCCGACGAACCCGTCGAATCGGGAGCGCGCGCGGCGATTCGCAGCGATGTACATCGGCGAAGACCCCAAGGCTCCCAACTTCGACCCGGAGCACGGGGTCTTCCGCTCTCCTTTGCACGGCGGCGCCGGGCCTATGACCTCCTCGCGCCAGCACTCGAACATCGTCCAACGGGGCGGCACGGTCTCCGATCACGTGCATTTGGTCAGGCACTGGCTCGACCGCGGCTCGCTCGGCGACTTCGGCCATCGCAACGTCCTGCAGGACAACCCCAGCAAGGAGCCGCTGACACCCCATTTCCTTTACCCCGTGATCAAGGAACTCGAGCCGCGTTGGTACGAAGACGAGGCGCGACGCGAGGAGATTCTCGACATCTTCGACAAGATGGCCTTACAAGGAGATGAACCCGCCGGCATGGTCTCGACGGCACTGGTGACCAACGCCTACCTCTACACCGGTGATGAGAAGTACAAGAAGTGGGTCCTCGACTACGTGGCCAGTTGGATAGACCGCATTCGCAAGAACGACGGCGTCACACCCGACAACGTCGGGCCCACGGGCAAAGTCGGCGAGCAGCGCGATGGCCAGTGGTGGGGTGGTCTGCACGGCTGGAGCAGCAGTGAGGGCGCGGCCGATCGACTCTTTCTCGGCCTCATCGTCGGCGCCCAGTGCGCCCATCTGCTCAGCGGCGATGACGAGTATCTGGAGGTCCTCCGTTCTCAAATCGTCGCACTCCTGGACAGGGCAAAAACGGAGGATGGCGCCCTGGTCGTCCCCAAGAGCCATGGCCCCGATGGCTGGTACAGCTATCAGGAATTCACAGTCCGGGGTGGCCCAACCCACCTGGTGAACCTGTGGCACGAGTCGATGTCGGCGGATGACTACGAGCTGGTGACGCGGGTCCGCGACGGCAGCGCCACAGACTGGAACGAGCTTCCCCAGATCGGTGATCGCGGGGGGGCCCGCTGCGAGGGCGCCCGCTTCCAGTACTACGACGGCAAGAACCCGGACTGGCCGGCCGAGTGCCTGCGGGCCGACTACCAGCTGGTCGCCGACCACCTGGAAGGCATGCAGCGCGACACCCGCACGGTCCAGGAAATCATAGAAGAGAACGCCTGGCCGCCGAATCCCGTCATCATCAAGGGACTGGTGCAGACGACGATGGGTTCTCCGGCGCAGCTCTACAATGGGGGTATATTGCGTGCCAACGTCCGCTACTTCGACAGCGACGCGACCCGGCCGGGGCTACCGCCGGACGTCGCCGCGCTCGTCGATGAGCTTTCTGCTGATGGTCTGGGGATACAGCTGGTTAACACGAGTCACAGCGACACCCGTAATCTGATTGTCCAGTCGGGTGCTTTCAGCGAGCACTCATTCACCAGCGTCAAGAGTTCAGGTACGGCGCTGAGCAATGACGATCTCAATCCGAACAGGCGGGCGCGCTCGGAAAAAAGCTCGACCGAGGATACGGCGAAGGTGGATGGCAAGCATTTCTCCGTTAGCCTGCCGCCGATGACCTCGGTGCGGCTGGATTGCGGTCTCAAGCGCTTCGCCAACGATCCGAGCTACGCCTTCCCCTGGCACGGGGACGCTGTTCCAATCGAGTAGGAGGCAGGAAGGATGTCCAACCAATCACCGAACCCAACGGTCAGTGAGGTGGCTACGGCTGAGCGGTTGAGGCAACTTCAGACCGACGGCTTCTGCATGTTCGACGCAGTCATTCCTGCTGACAAGGTGGAGAGCGTTAGAGACAGCGTCGCCGCTACGACTGACCAGCATTTCAAAGAAAACCCGGAGACCTATCTAGGGGTCAGCCACCTGGCTGGATTGGCTGCCTTCGACCAATCCTTCACCGATTACGTGGGGGATTCGAGGATCATTGAACTTGCCGAGGCCCTGTGGGGACCGCCTATCCGGATTTCCAATACCTCGGCCACAATCAATGAGCCGGGTAAACCCCGCGGCGCTTGGCACGCCGATGTGCCGTTCAACCAGAACAACGCCGGCCGCATACCTGCACCCTACCCGGATGCCTGCATACACCTGACAACCTTGTTCATGTTGTCCCCGTTCACGGAGGAGAACGGCGGTACCCTGGTTGTCCCCGGCAGCCACCGCACGACGAACAACCCTACCTCCGATATTGGCGTAGACCCGACCTCGCCCTACCCCACGGAATACCTGGTAACTGGCAACGCCGGTGATGTCGTCATGTTCGACAGCCGTATGTGGCACAGCCCCAACGTCAACTCATCGAGCGAAAGACGGGTTGCCATCGCCATCCGCTACGCACCCTGGTGGCTCAACCTCGACATGTTCCGGCCGGGTCCCGGCCTGCGCGAAGATCTCGTGAGCTTGTCCGGAAATCCACAACGCGGCGTGCCGTTGCTTTCACAGCAGGCATTCGACAACCTGGCAGAAAGCGCCAAACCTCTGTACAACCACTGGGTCGAGTAAGAACCGGCCTGGTCAATGCCGAGGCCTGCAGATATCGCGACTCAGATCGGGATCGACCTGGCGCTGACCTCCAACTGATTCAAGGAGAGTGAATTCTTTGGCACGATCGACGAATCCTCAGGAACCGCTCGGACGTAGCGGCATGACTACCGGTAGACTGTCTCTCGGCTCGGGCACCTTTGGCCGAGAGATCGACGAAGAGATGTCCTGGCAACTCCTCGACTACTCTCTGGAACAGGGCATCAACCTCCTCGATACCGCCGAGGCGTATGGAGGGGGTAACTCGCAGGCCGGACGCAAGTCGTACTACGGCGTTGACGACGTCCGCGAAGTAACGACGGAGATGTACTCGGGAGAAAAAATCATCGCCCGCTGGATGAAGGATCGCGGCTGCCGTGACGAGGTGCTGCTGTGTACTAAGGTCAGCAGCGGCAACAGTGCCGAAAACATCAGAACACAGGTCCAGGCAAGCCTGGACCGACTGATGATCGATCAGATTGACATCTACATGTTGCACGATCACGATGCCGAAGTACCGCTGGAAGAAACCCTCGACGCCCTCGACGAACAGGTCAGCGCCGGCCACCTCAAGGCGATCGGCTGCAGCAATCACTCGGCCGCGCAGGTTCAGGAGGCAGTCGACGTCAGCCGCGAAAAGGGATACCCCCGGTTTGAGGTCATCGAACCGCCGTACAGTCTGGGCGATCGCAGCATCGAGCCAGAATTGTTACCCCTGTGCAGGCGCGAGAAGATCGCGACGCTGACCTACAGCCCGCTGGCAGCGGGATTCCTGTCGGGGAAGTACGAACGGACTGAAGAGCGCCACAACTTCCCGAAGGGGACTCGCTTCGACATCTCTCCCGCGCACGCCGACGTCTATTTCAGCGATCGCAATTTCCGCGTGCTGGAACGACTGCGGGAGAAGGCCAGCGAGCTGAACGAGTCCATGGTCTACCTGGCCATGTCTTGGGTCCTGGGCAATTCCGACATCACCTCGGTACTTGTCGGTGCCCGCACCATCGCCCACATCGACAACGCCATCCGCGCCCGCGACGAGGGCATCTCCAAGGAGCTGCGCGACGAAATCTCCGCGTGGAGTTAGTGTCCCGTCTCAGAAATAGGTTGACATCACAGAAACCGATCGAACCAGGCCAGCGTCCGCTCCATGATATCCAGGAGATGATCGGACTCGACAGGCACGTGCCCCATACGCGGGTAGGCGACCATCTGCGCCTCACATCCCTGTTGCCGCAGCGCATCGTACAACTCGAAAGACTGTGATATCGGGACCCGGGTGTCTGCCTCACCGTGCAGAAACAGAGCGGGGGTGGTCACGCCACTGGCCTGCATCACCGGCGAGCGCGAGAGAAAGAGTGCGGGATCATCCCAGTGTTCTGTTCTCAGGTAGCCCGGCAGCAACTCGTGGTTGTCCGTCGTGCCTGTGAAGCTGATCAGGTTGGTAACCGGCGCCAGCATGCAGGCCGCTTTGAAGCGGCTCGTCTGCGTCATCGCCCAGGCGCTGAGGTAGGCGCCGTAGCTCCAACCCAGAATCCCGAGGCGCTCGGGATCAGCCACCCCGATCTCGATCACATAATCCACTCCCGCCGTGACGTCATCGAAATCGACGCCCCCAAGATCCTCCATCACGGCGAAGCGAAACTCGGGGCCGTACCCGCCGGATCCACGGATGTTGCAGCGCAGTACGGCGTAGCCTGAGGCGGCGAAGGCGGCGAGCGGAAACTGGTATGGCTGCGGATTGGCGACGAATACCTGGGAGAAGAACCAGTGCGGGCCACCGTGAAGATCCACGATCAACGGGCAGGCTCTGCCCGGTTCGTAGTCGACGGGATACGTCAGCAATCCCTCGACCTCCTCCCCATCCGTGGATTCCCACGTGATTAATGAAGTACGTCCCAGTGGATGATCCGCCAGTCCTGAGTTTGCCGTGCTTGCCTGCCGCAGCGCCGCAGACAATCGGTCAGGAGATTGTGTGTGGGACGGCTGATTCTCCAGCTCCAGCACGAATGCCTCAGGAGGGCTCTCCAGGTCCTCGAAGACGCAACCGATGTGGGTGCGTGTGTGATTCAGGTATGCGCTGGAGAGAACCCGGTCCTGCGGCCCCAAGTCTTGGGGTTGGCTGCCGTCGGCCGGCAAGGCGCCGACCCGCGCGAAAGTCCGAAGGGTATCGATGTAGTAGATCCGGTCTCCCTCGGCCGACCAACCCAGCGGCAGCGGCTTGCGGTCGAAGGTGGCGTGCAGCCGTCTAGACTCCCCGCCGGAGGCCGGCACGATGCAGAGGTCACCGATACCCGGCCATGTCGGACGTTCGACATGAGCGTAGGCCAACCATTCGCCGTCGGGGGAGTACACAGGCCCGAAGGACGTAGCGTCCGTCTCGACTATGCATTCCACCGCTCCACTCGCCACCCCGACGGTCGAGATGTCACCGAAGACGGGCCAGCGGTTGCCTTCCTGCGGGGTCGGAGAGTGGGAGAAGGCGATGGTGCTGCCATCGGGTGACCAGTTGAAGCCTTCGGGAAAATCCGGGTCGACGTTGAAATCGCCTTGGGTGAGTCGCCTGGGTTCGGCCGGGATAGGGAACGCATCGACCGCAACAATCCACAGGTGATTCATCGCCGAGCTGGTGCCGATCACCCGCGCCTCACCGCGGGTGTGACGAGCGCCGTCCTGTTTCACGTCTTCCGTGGTGAAGGCGACGAATCTGCCATCGGGTGACCACTTGTAGTTGCCCACGCCATTCGCCGTAGCTGTCAGTTGCAGGGCTTCGCCTCCGGCCAGCGGCAGCACGTAGAGATCTCTGCTGCCGAGACGGTCTGAAACAAAGCAGACCCGCTCTCCGTCGGGGGACCAGCTCGGACGCACCGTCGAATGATCGCCGAAGGTGAGCTGGACGGATGTGGTGCCGTCGGCTTCAGCCAGGTGGATGTGGGTTGAGTACCCTCGAGGCGAACTGGAAACGCCTGCCTTCGAAGTCTGCCGGGAACGGCCCGAGGCGCGTGCGCCTTCATCATCCGGCCACTCCCCTGTCACGGCCATCGTAACCGTGAAGAGGACACGCCGGCCGTCGGACGAAACCTGCACGTCACCCACCTGCCGGACCCGCATCATCTCCTGCGGCGTCCACCGGCCCGGCGAGGTGGGCGGCGGCATCAACTCTTCGGTGCTATGTAGGCCGATCCCGAACGGCCTTCCGCGCCGGGGTCTACCGGAAACGGAATCGGGATCTCGCCGCCGTGCCAGGGGAAGGCGTAGCTGGGCTTGTTACTGAAGCGGGACAGGCCAGCATCGAGACGGACCTGTGCCGATGGCGGCAATTCGACGGCCACGTACTGACCATTGACGGCCGTCACCGTCGGACTTGCGCCCTCTTCCGCGCTTTCCGTCCGCACCTCGGTGAAGGTATGCTCACCGAAGGCGCCGGCCTGGACGATCAGACGGCGAGATTCGTAGCGGTTGCAGTTCACCAGCTGGACCCCCACCGCATCGGCGGCCAGGTGGTCGACGAGGGCGGCGACGTCGCGCGGCATGCCGGGCCGCTGTTCATCACAATCGAAGTACCTGACCGTCGAGCGCAGCAGACCGCCGTTGAAGACCGACTGGGGCGCTCCCGTCGTCAGTTGGGTCAGTCCCTTGGTGACGATGGGATTGGGTGGAAACGCGTTCACCTCCAGACGCTCGAACACGGTGCGCTGGTCGTGGCGAATCTCTTCCAGTGCCTCCAGTGACCAGTTGGTCTCGGCCGTCAGAATTTTCTCCGGCCAGTCGGGATTCTTGCCGTCATAATATTGGAACCGGGCGAATTCGGTCTGCCCGCCGTTCTTTTCACTGCCGACCGTCCCGACCTCATTCCAATCGCGCTCAACTTCTCCCTGGCGGACGCGATCTATCAGCTCGTAATCCTCCTGCGCCATCGATGCATGGTAGAGATGTGCCAACTCCTGCATACGCCAGGGCAAGGGGCCGGTATAGACATGACGCATCGGCACGATGGTGTCCTCACGCCGAGGCAGTGGCGGATCGTACTGCCACCCCGAAGGACCATACCGCGTCGGCATGATCAGTTGACCGTCGTCACGGGTGATGGAAGCCTCCATCAACACCTTGATCTGGCTGCGCAACACGTCGACATAGCCGAAATCACCGGACAGTAGCAATGCACATTCGGCTGCGATGCTGAGGCCGTGGAACATGATGCTGAAGCCCTGGTAGTGGTTCCAGCCGTACTGGCCACCCCAGAAATTGCCGTTGCGGTGTTCGCCGACCTTGCCAGTGGGTCCGACGTTGTCAGGCATGATTCCGCCGTTCTTCTTGGCACGCTCCATCCAGGCTTCGGTGTAGTCGAGGACCCAGCGTTTGTATTTATCGTCCCCTGTGTACAGGTAGGCGTGCGTTATCAATGCCGTTGCAGCCAGATTGTTCGGGGTATCCGACTGCATGATGAGCTTGTTGAACAGCGCGACGATCTCCTCGCGCCGGGCAGGGTCCTCCCACCAGTTCAATTCCAGATCCTCGACGATGGGGTACAGGCTTGCCCGGACTCCGTAGTAGTTGACCTCGCTTCCCAGCCAGCGCCCGGCCAGCAGCATGGCGTGCGCGTATTCCGCTTCCGCTTCCAGCCGTGGTCCCTGACTCGATTGGAAGGGAGATCGCAGGATCTTGTGCTCAGGATCGTAGTTGGGCGCTTCGGGATCCTCGCCGGTGTAGAAGCCGGCAAAGGTCTGCGCGCGCCGGGCCATCTCCGAGATCGTCGGGTCGGCGACGCCGAAGTCGTAGAACGCCATCAGCCCCTCGCCCAGGTGATGCCACTCCATCGCCTGGGTGTAATTCCAGTACTCCCGGTGTCCCGACGGACGAAAGGTCTTTTTCCCATCGTTGAAGCGGGTTCGGTGGACAATCTGATCATCGCTGATGCGGGCCGTCGCGTTCCACATCGTCGCCGCCATCTCCAGCACCTCATCGCTGCCACCGAGGCCGTAGTAGAGCCCCCAGTTGGCGAACTGCTCCCAGAGATCATCGTAGTCTTCGGCGTAGAGGATGGCCCCGCCGCGCTCCGCCGCCTGGCGGAACCTCAACGGCGCGGCTTCGTCCATCTGCGCGATCAGGTTTCTCTCCATCAAGGCCCACGACGGTGGCGCCGCCACTCGCGTCGCGGTGATGTTCGGCAACTGATTCATGTCACTCACGGGGGTACGGCTCCTTTTTTAGGTTTCTACTTTTTGTTGGGCCAGCATATCCATGTAGGCTTTCTCGCCCAAGAGCGGTTTCTTGTAGTGCCATCGACTGCGCTCCGGGTACATCGCCAGAGACCGGTCTTCCAACGGAAGGGTGACCGGCGCATGCCCGCGCCGTGCCGATTCCCGCACCGCGATGCTCATCTCCAGGGCGTGACGCAGATCATCACCCGTCGTGATCTCCAGTTCCCCCCCTTCCTCGAGGACGCGCATGGTGTCGTCGACTATGTTGAACATGGGGAACCCGGGATCCATCCATCCAGCCGCGTCACGGCCCCGCTCCGCACCGGGTACTGGTCGCGGCTCAAAGCCGACGTCCACCGGCTCCATCTCCGTCAGATAGGTTCTGCCGCCACCTTCCGGAGCCAGCCGCAGCTGCAATCCAAGCCCTGTGTTGTCGCTGTTGACGATCATGCCGCGCGGACCGATGACCTCGATCCCGCGTACGCCGAAATCGCCGAGACTGAGGAAGGCCTCGATGCCATTGGCGAAGCGGATGTAGCCACCGACGTCACCGAACCCCGTCTTGGCGTCATCGTAGGGTTCCTCGTGGTCGCTGTGGGGATCACCGGATACACGGCCGATGACTTCCTCGATCGCCGCCTTGCCGGCGAACTTGCGCACCAGGTTCATGCCATGGCAGCCGCCCTGATTGTTGTTGCCATAGAGGTTGATGCGCCCGACCTGGCCAATGGTGCCGTCTGCGGCCAGGCGATAAGCTTTGCGATAGTCGGGATGAGAGGAAACCATGACCCCGCACCCCAGTGGAATGTTGCGACTGGCGCAGGCCTCGACCATACGGTCGGCGTCAGCGAGAGAGGCGGTCAGCGGTTTCTCGCAGAAGATGGCCTTGGCTCCGGCTTCGGCCGCGGCCACGACTGCATCGGCGTTGGGCCGCACCGGCAGGATCGGCAACACGATATCGAGCTGCTCGTTGGCGAACATGTCGTCGAAGGTGGCGTAGGCGGCGGCATCGAACCTTCCCGCAGTCAGTGTCAGGTTCTCCGGATCCGTGTCAGCGACAGCGACCACCTTGCACAGAGGATGGGCATCGAAGGCCGCGGCGCGCGACGGCCCGGCGCGGCCGCCGCCGATGAGGGCGACGCGGTACTTGGGATCCTGCGACATGTGCTGGAATCTCCGGGTGCTCGTTTTTCGTTCCCGTTTTCGATCATTGTAACCAGAGTCAATCAGCGCCGCCAGCTTGCATCGAATGGCGCATTGACAATAATCGGCTGCGTGGCTCTTTTCAGTCGGCAATCGACGATGACCCCTAACCATGAGGTGCAACTGATGGACCACCCCCCATTCATTCGCAATTGGAGAGATCAAGAGCCGGCCAACAGTCATGGCGCCGTTGGCTGGAAGATCCTGACTGAGAGGGGTGAGGGTAAGCCGTATGAGGTCTCACCCTTGGTAGGCCTGCATGGACTCACCTTTCGGATGCTGCAGGCCGGAATGGTAGAGCCGGCACACTCGCACAAGGCCAAGGAGCACGTCTACTACATCATCAAGGGGCGTGGCAAGGTTCAGCTGGGGGATGAGTTCCACGACGTTTCAGACGGAGACGCCGTCTATCTTCCGGCCCAGGGCGTGCACTCGATCGTCAATGACTCGGACGAGTTCATCGACCACCTCGTCATCAGCGCCATCCCCATGTGGGCTCGCGACGGTTTAGAAGACTCGGCGGACCGGGGATGTGTCGACCCTGTGATCCGCAACTGGCGTGACAGCCTGCCGCGAATGAGCCATGGCGCGGTCGGTTGGTCCATCCTGGCTGAGAAAGGCCAATTCCCTAACCGGACCTACGAGGAAGCGCCGCTGGAAGGATTCCACGGATTGACCATGCACATGATGCCGGGAGGCAAACAGGAAGAGGTGCACGAACACGACAACAAGGAACAGATCTATTACTTCACCGAAGGCAGCGGCAAGCTGTTGTTGGGAGACAAGACACTCGATGTGCGCGACGGCGACGCCGCCTACATCCCACCCAACACCCGGCACGCCCTCATCAACGACGGCAGGGACTGGATTCAGCACCTGATCCTGAGTGCGCTCGTGTAGTCAGCGATCACTCTTGGCCGAAATCGGCACATCACGCAGGATGACCCGAAATGTGCTGCCTTCGCCAACCTCGCTGGTGACAGTAATGTTACCGTTCATCATCTCAACGAGTCCTTTGACGATGGTTAATCCCAACCCGGTACCACCATAGTCATTGACGGACTGCCAGTCATTCTGCGTGAAAGAGTAGAAAATCCTGGACTGTTGGTTTTCCGGGATTCCGATGCCGCTATCGACGACCTGTATCACCAGATTCGCGGTCGTGGCGGTACCGGCAGGGTCACATTTGACCGCCAGATCGACCTGGCCCTTCTCGGTGAATTTGACTGCGTTATCGAGCAGGTTGGTGAGAACCTGCCGCAGACGCGCCTCATCGAGGAACAGGGCATCGGGCAGAGTGTCCGTGGCATTCATGTTGAAACCGAGCCCCTTTTCCCCTGCCTTGGCTGAATGAACCTGCTCGATCTCGCCGAGTGTCACACGCGGATCAAACCAGTTCGGCTCGAGATTCAGCTTGCCTGCTTCGGCTCTCGAGAGATCCAGAATGTCGTTCATCAGATCCATCAGCGAAGATCCATTCGACCTGATCGCCTCGACGAACCCCTGATGCTTTTCCTCCGTCACCGCGCGATTCAATAAATCCGAATACCCCAAAATGGCGTTCATCGGGGTGCGGATCTCGTGGCTCATGTTGGCGAGAAAGGCACTTTTGGAACGATCGGCGGCCTCGGCAACCTCTTTAGCGTGCAGCAACTCTTCTTCACGATGCCGCAGAGCAAGCTCGGCTTGACGCCGCACTTCGATCTCAGCGGCAAGCCGGCGATTCCAGATCAGAATAACACCGAGAACGAGCACTGACACGGCGCTAATTCCGAACACGACTTGCCAGACAAAGTCCCAGTCTACTTCGCGCTCGAACTGAAGGTTGAGCCACTGACGATGGATGTCGGCTCGGTCCTCGGACGGCATCGCGATTAGAGTCTTGTTCAGGATGGTGACGAGTTCAGGCCAATCCTTCCTGACACCGAGCCCCAGTTGACGTTCGTAGGGTGTGGTGGCGGCCACCTTGAGATTATCGATTCCCAGTCGCTGAATCACTACCCGGCTCGAAGCCAGATCGGTCACGAAGGCATCCGCCTGTCCTTCCGACACGGACAGCAGTGCTGCCTCAGTTGATTGGACACTTGGGAACGTGCGCTCGGGATAATCCCGTGTCAGAAGCTCCTGTGCGAGGTACCCTTCAATGACGACGACACGCCCGTCAGCGACATCCTCAACGCCATGGACGAACGGCACGTCGTCGCGCGTCAGAATGACCATGGGCAGGTCTATGTACGGATCTGTAAAGACGAGAAACTTGGAGCGTTCAGGCGTCTGCACGAGACAGGGCACGACGTCGATCTCGCCTCGACGAGCGCCGTCCATGATTTGAGACCAACTCAGTTCGGAAACCGGTGTCATCTCTATGCCGAGACGCGCATTGATCGCCCGGACATAGTCGGCTCCCAGTCCGACGTAGGAGCCCGTCGCATCGCGGAATTCGAAGGGCGGCCAGTCCGCATCGATGCCCAATCTGATGTCCTCCCCGTGTTCAGCCAGCCAGTCCTTCTCTGCCCGAGTGAGATGCAATGGGAGTTGCGACAGGTATTGCTCAAGAATCGCGCGGCGATCACCTTCCGTCATCGCCGCGAGCCCTTTTTCGAGAATGTCCCGAAGAACGGTCAGTTCATCGCGAACCCCCATGGACAGGCCCAGGTCAGGCAGATCGAGGGTTCGCATCCGCAGATTGGCGATAAGGTTTTCGCGAATCAGGTAATCGACGGATGGACGCGTACCCGCATAGGCATCGGCAACGCCGTTGGAAACGGCGAAGAGGGCATCGCGCGCGGAAGTGACCAGGTGAAGCTTCATACCGGGGAACCGGTCCGCAAGGAATTCCTGTGTGTAATAGGCACGTTCCACCGCGACAGTCGTGGTGGCAAAATCCTCAAGTTCGAAGCCACCATCCCAGTCCTTTCGTACTACAATCGTCTGGGGCAGATCTATGAACGGATGGGTGAAACCCATGAACGTGCGGCGATTCTCCATGTCCACGAGTCCTGGGCAGACATCGAGCTCACCGGCGCGAAGCTTGGCCAGGAGTTCGTCCCACGGACCGATAACGGGGTTTAGCGTCAGTCCGACTCGATCGGCAATCAAACGCAGAAAATCGATCGTCACACCCTTGTACTGACCGCTGTTGTCGACAAATTCGAACGGCGGCCAGTCCGGAGTTGCGGCGACGCTGATCTCGGGGTTGGCCTGGATCCAGGAGCGCTCTTGCTCGGTGAGCTCGAGCCGGGTCTGGGCCGGAGCACCCACAACTTCCAGGCAGAGCACGGCGGCAAGAACCGGAACAGAATTCGCGCGGCAGACGATGTGCCAAAGCCCGCCGAAAGAGTGGTTCGACATTGACGTTCACAGATTACGATCGGAAGTTGACTGCTCACTACCAAGAAACTCCGGACTACCCCTTCTCGGAAATGGGCAGTATTGAGAGGGAAAATAGGGCATCCATGTGGAGAACGATATGATTACGACTCGAACCTCCTCTCTCCCCCACTTCTACACCCACGTAATCGGATCACTTCCCCGACCGCAGCTTGTCCGAGACCTGTGGGAACGGCGCCGCGGGATGCCCGAAGAGCGCTTCGCCAAACTGATGCGGGAGATGATCATCTTTGCGATCCGTCTTCAGGAGCAGGCGGGGATCGACGTCATCAGCGACGGAGAGTGGTCCCGTTTCAGTTACATCAACGCCTTCCTCGACCCGGTCAACGGCTGTGAGAAGATTCGCCCCTACTCGCACCAGGGAGAGTCAAAGAAGGCGGACGTTTTCGTGCGCAGGATGGAATACCCGGGGCCCATCTTCGCTCGTGAAGCTGAGTTTCTCGTGAGGAACACAGACCGGGTAACCAAATTCGCGTTGCCGAGTCCGTTCCTGCTGGCCACGCGCTTCTGGCACGAGGACTTCAGCACCGAGGCCTATCCCACCCGGCAACACCTGATGGATCACCTGGCCGAGTTGCTCAGGCTGGAGGCGGAATCCATCGTCCAGGCCGGCGTCGACGTGCTTCAACTCGACGATCCAGCGCTGACCTACTTCTGCGACCGCGCCCTCCAGACCCATGGGGAGACCCACGACGAGCGCCTGAAGCAGGATTGGGACATCGACCGGCAGATCCCCGAAGCGCTCGATTCAATCAACAGGATCGTTGAAGGGCTCGAGGCAGAAATCCATCTGCACTGCTGTCACAGTGTATACCGGCGAAGAGCGGATGTGACCGGTGACTACAAACCGATCCTGCCTTATCTGAAGGATGCGAAAGTCGATCGGGTTAATCTGGAATTTGCCTACCAGGACACCGGAGCCGTGGATGACTTGAAGCTGCTACCGCAAAACCTGGGCGTCGGCATGGGAGTGTTGGATATTCGCGGTGAAGAACTGCAGACGGTAGAAGAGATCGAGGCCATTGCCCGCGAAGGAGCGAAGTACCTGGCACCGGAGCGCATCGCCCTGAATCCGGACTGCGGTTTCTCCCCCGGCCTCGCCGACCCTCCGTCTATCGATGAAGCCTTCGAAAAACTCTCACGACTGGCCGAAGCGGCGCGGCGCGTTCGCACCGCCCCAGCTCGTTGAGGTAGGGGCGGGTCTCTGGAAGTAAGGGCTCACGATTTCAGGTAGTTGAACAGCGTCGTAATGCCGCCGAACATGCCTGGGAAGCGAAAGAGCTCGCCGTCTTGCGACCTGATCCGCTCCAGCAGCTCGGCATCCAGCATGGATCGCTGAAAGTCGAAGAACACCCGTTCGTCAACGACATCGTAGGAGCCAGCCCGGCGGGCCTCGGCGGCGACGGCTGCCACTTCCTCGTTGCCGGCCAGTCGGGTCGCCATGTCACCGAAGAAGCCCTCCAGCGCCTGCCGGTAAGCTGAACGATCTTCCCGCCACAATCCACGGACCTCAGCGAAGACGCCGTGAACCTTGCGCAGACGCTCGGCGAAATCCTCCGGAACCACCCCATCGAGGGTAAACGGAGCAGCATGTCCCATCAATGGAGTGCGATCCTGCGTCTGAAACGCCACCAGCACTCGCCGGCCAGCCATGGACCTGGCCCGCAAGCGTACGACCGTTTGGGGCTCGATGGCGACAATCTGATTGGACTCTACCGGAGTTACCCTTGCGCCATCCAGGTCAAGCACATCGAGATAGGCTTCTTCCGTACCGTGAACGATCAGGTGCTCTCGCGGCCTGCCCTCGAGTCCGCACCTTCCGAACGGCAGCGATACGGCCCATGCATCCTCCCCTGGGGGAATCGCGTCGACCTGCTCGCCCGCCAACAGCGCCAATGCCCCGGCAAGGTCGCTGGCCTCCTGATCGGCATTGGTCGGTAACGGATTCACGCCATCCGTGTCGCTCACCTCGGCTCGGTATGGCACGCCGTAACCGAAGAGCCGCACATTGAGTATGCTGTGGATCGAAATCAACCTCCGGTGACGTTGGTGGTCAGGGATGGATGTTAAGCAGAGGCAGCCACCGAGCCCAGCGCGGGTTGTTTCCCGCGTAGTTGAGCAACCCCAGCTGCACGCCGTGAAGCTCTTCGGTGCAGTTGAATCCACCGATCGACAGACCGGTGAACAGATCTGACTCGATGCCGTTTGCCCCGCCAACAGTCAACCCGCGGATTTCCTTGGCCGACACGATCAGGCCGGCGGCAGCTCCAACGATCTTCTTGCCGGCCTTCACCCGCAGCAGACTCAGGGTGACGCCGGTGATTTGCTCCCCTGCGCCGACGCCGAGGCCACCGATGGCGATACCGCGTATCCTCTCGCCAGCTCCGGCGCCAACAACACCGAGTGCCAGGCCGGTGATCTCTGCCCCCGCCCCCACTCCCAGACCACCGATGGCGATGCCCCTGATACTTTCACCAGCTCCCACGCCCAGACCGCCGATAACAATGCCGGTTACGCTCTCACCTGCCCCGGCTCCAAAACCTCCGATCATCAATCCAGTCGCATTCGCGCCGGCCCCAATCCCCAACCCGCCGATGGCAATGCCCCGAACCGAACCATGCGCCCCCGCACCGAGCAACCCCAGGGCGACACCGTTGAGCTGTTGACCCTCAGGCCCGACCAGTCCGGCGGCGATGCCGTTGAGCTTTGCGGCTGGATTCTTACCAGCCTTCCACAATGTCAGGTTGATTTCGTTGATTTGTTCGACGTCGGTGTCGCGCGCGTTGATCCGTAGACCGGTGATGCGCTTGGAATTGCCGATGCTGAGACCGTAACCGCCCGGCGCGATGTCCAACGAGCCAGCCCATGCAGCGTTGGACACGATTACGGCAAGCCCTAACGCTATTTTCGTTCTCATCATCTTGACCTCAGATTCGATGAATCTGTGCAACGCGGAAGACATCGTGGATCCTGTCAATCAGCGCGGAATATCGTGGCGGCGGCGACCAACAGATACAGCGTCAGCAGTAACGACCCGATCGTTGAGTTCGACGATTCGCCCCGCGAGCGTCGTTGCCAGGGAGATGATGACCTGCGGATTGTGCTTGATGAACTCGACAAATTCGCTGGTATCGATGATCTGAACGGTGCAGGCTTTGACGGCGATCACCGCGGCGGTGCGATCCTGATTCAACAGAAAGCCGATTTCACCGAAAAACTCGGAAGGCCTGACTTCCCCTACCACTACGTCGTGAGATGTCACTTGCGCCAACCCATCGATGAGGCACAGCACTTCGGATGAAGGTTCCCCTTCGCTGATGATGACATCGCCGGGGTGGAAGTGCTTCAAGCGGATGTCGGGCTGGTTGTCCACCTGGGAATAGCGGGCACACAAGCCGTAGATGATCGTCTGCTCATTCTCGAAATACTGTATCCACTGTGCCAGCAAACCGGGTTTGTCAGCGAGCGCTTGCGTCACCTCTGACGGTGAGTAAATGGTCACGTCGGCTGCAAAATCACAGACGATCCTGGCCTCCGAGCCTCTGAATCTTGGGCCGGCCTGTACCAGGTCTCCCGCCGAGAACATGCGCAACAGGCGGTCGCTGTGATAGAACTTGAAATAGGCCTGCCCGCGGATATGGACGTAGGCCAGTTCCTCGAACGCCAGCAGGTCGACGTCTGCATCCAGCCGCTCTTGTTTGCCCGATCCTTCCAGAGCTTCGGCGATTTCTCCTGCCAGCTGTTTGTTTGCCGCGTACTGTTGCTCGAGGATCTCGGGTACATCCACCGTGCTGAGCATCACCAGTGGGTTCCTTTCGAGTGGCCGTTCGTTTTGGGTTTAGAAACGAGTGGAGCCATAGGGCCCGACATCGTCGGTGGGTATCCCCTCACCATAGGTGCTCGGATAGATGGCGACGCCGTCGATTCCCGGCAGCAGTCTCTCCATCTTTTCGATGTCTTGGGCCAACCCGCGGGCGTTGGGGCCGCGGAAGGAGATGATCTTTTTTGCGCGACGGAACGGTCCGGCTCCGTCGCGGACAACTCCGCCGGAGCCGACAGAGCAAGTACGCACAGCAACAGGCAAGCCCGCAAAGCGCTGTTGGCTCGGCCGATCATCCGTTCTAGCGCTTGTACCCTTTCACGAACTCCATGAAAGCCTCCGTACCCTCGCATTCCCGACGGCCCACGTAGCGCCTGGCGCTGGGAATGATCTTCAGTTCGCGATCCTCCAACGGCAGGTTGACCTTGACGATGCCGCGCCGGTGTGACTCGCGCACGGCGATGGCCAGTTCCAGCGCCTTGGCCACATCAGCGCCGCTACATTTGGCGGGCGTGCCCTTATCCACGGCCTCGACGAAGGCGTCGACGCTGTCCGTCATGCGGGTGCGCTGAACCTCCCAGCCGTCCTCGTCGAAATCGGCCCGCAAGGCTGTGTGGGCGGTATCCGGGTAATCGAACAAGCTGCCGGCCAGCTTTAGCTCAGCACCATCCCTGTGCCAGATCTTGCCGACCCTGCTTTGACCAATGTAGAGAACACCCGTGCTCCCGTGCACTTCGATGCCGTTCTTGGCAGCAATATTCTTGTGCAGATGAGCGGTCGCCCCGTTGGCAAACTGGACGAAACCGAACACGATGCCCTGGTCGTGGTCGCTGTGTTCGTCGATCTCCCCCAGTTCGGCATCGGCCGGATTGCCGTCGACAGCCCCGACCACCCAATCGATGTCGGCATCGCCGGCGAACATGAAGGCGTCGGTGAGCTGCCGGCATCCCTGACCCGACATCTGGTTTCCCCCCGCACCGAACACCTCGATGGACTGCACGTCACCTATTTCGCCCGCTTCGACCAGCTCCCTGGCCTTCCAAATCTGAGGTGAATTCCGAAACATGTCCCCGGAGGCCCACGGGATGCCGCGCGATGCACAGGCCTCGACCGCCCGATCGGCTTCAGCCAGACTCGTAGCCACCGGCTTCTCACTCATGATGCCGACGACACCCTCCTTCTCGGCGCAGGCGGTGACGATTTCGGCATTGACGTTTACAGGCAGGCCCATCAGCGCGATCTCGAACCGTTCCTTCTCCAGCATCTCGCGGTAGTCACTGTACCCGTGGACACCGAAGCGCTCGCAGAACAGGTCGAGCCCTTCCTGACCGCGGTTCACACCGCACACGACCTCGCACAGCGGGTTGAGGTCGATGGTGCGCGCCAGTCGCGTGCCGTGACTGCCGCAGCCGATAACGGCTACCCGGTACTTCACCCCGTTTGATGTCGCCATGCTGTCACTCTCCTCTGGTCATTCCGCCAGTTCATGCTCGATGGCCACCGGCACTTCGCCGCCGTGCCAGGGATGGGCGTATGAGGGTTGGCTGGTGAAGCGCTTGAGACCCAGATCGAGGCGGATCGCCGTTGACGGCGGCAGCCTGACGGTGAAATGCCGGCCGCTGATGGTCTTGCCTTCTTTCGAATCCCCTTTTCCCTGCCACCTCACCTCCGTGAACTCATGCTCACCAAAGGCGCCGGCCTGAAGAATGACGTCGCTGATGGCATTCGGACTGAGATTAACCAACTGCAGACCCGCTGAATCGGGTTTTATCTCATCCACGAAGGCCGCCGTGTCAGGTGGCAGCCCCGGTCGCCGGGCCTGCGCGTCGTAGTAGCGGACCGTCGCCCGCAGCAGGGAGCCGTTGTAGACGGTCTGCGGGCAACCGAACATGGTCTGTATCAATGCCCGTGTGTACACAGCGTGCCGGGGGTGCATATGATCGTTCACCAGCTGCTGGGGGCTGCGGTTCTCGTTCCGTAGATCCTGGTGGCTCTGGATCGCCTGCCCCAGCTCCTTGCGCAGAATCCGTACTGGCCAATTCGGGTTTTTTCCGTCGTAGTACTGAAAGCGGCTGAGCTCCGAGTCGCCGTCGTCCTTTTCCCCGCGTCCCAGTTCGTCGTTCCAGTCGCGGCGCACCTCTCCGTCGCGGAAAAAGGTGACCAACTCGTAGTCTTGTGATGACAGCGAGGCGTGGTAGAGGTGGCCGATATCTTTACCCCGCATTGGCTTGGCGCCCAGGTGTCCATACTCGCTGTCATTGACCCAGCCGCGATGATCATGTCGATAGCGGACCAGTCGCTGGCCGTCGTCCCCCTCGATCGAGTTGTCGGCGATTACCTTGAGCTGTGAGCGCAGCAGCTCGAGGTAGCCGGAGTCACCCGTCATCATCTGGGCGCACTCCGAGGCCGCCGTAAGACCGTGAAACATGATGTTGAAGCCCATGTAGTAGCTCCACCCGAACAATCCGCCCCACCACTGGCCTTCCCGATTCTCGCCGATCTTCCCCGTCGGGCCGACGTTGTCAGGGATGATACCCGAGTTCCTCTTGATCCGGTCCATCCACACTTCTATGTAATCGAGGACCCACTTCTTGAACTGATCTTCCCCGGTGTAGAGATAGGCGTTGGTGACGAGAGAACAGACAGCCAGGTTGTTGGCGATATCACCGTTGAGGACCACCTTGCCGAAGGTGTCGACGACCTCCGCGGCCCGTGCCGGCGTTTTCCACCAACCCTCCTCCACCTCCTTGACGACCGGGTACAGGGTCGCCATCGTGCCCATCTCCTTGAAGAGGTACTGTCCGTGCACGGCGCGACTGCCGTGCAGGTAGGCCATCACGTTCTCCACGGAGATCTCGAAGACCGGTCCCTTGCTGGTCGGAAACGGCGAGCGGATGATCTTGTGCTTGGGGTCCCAGTTGGGCGCCTCCGGGTCCTCACCGATATACATGTTGGCGAAACGGACGGCTCGGTCGCGCGACTCGGGCACCGTAGGATCAGCCAGACCAAAGCCGTAGAAGGCCATATTGCCCTCACTCTGATGGTGCCATTCGTTGACCATGCGCCGTCCCGGGATCCAGGTCGAATCCTCCTGCGGGGCCATGCAGTAGTACTCGTTGTGTATCTGTGGCACCATCCATTTGAAGACCGGATTGCCGCGCGGTATCTCGTTCGTCCTCGTCGTCGCGTTCCACAGCGACATGGCATCTTCGAAGACCTGCTTACGAGATCCCATTGCATAGAGGAGTCCCCAGTTGCACACGATTTCATAGAAATCGTCCACATCATCGGCGTAGTACGGCATACCACCGGGTGCGCAGTGCTTTTCGAGCACCAGCGCCGCGTTCTGCTCATTCACCTCCATGAGCTGGCGTTGAAGCAGGGCCCACTCCGGAGGTGCCGAAATCCTGGATGCAACGATTGATGGGGCCGGGCCAGTCGTGGTCACAACACCCTCCATATGTTGATTGGATGTCCTTCGTTCAGAATCTTGACGCCGTCATTACAATGTCAGCACGGTCTCAAACACGGCGACGGCACTGGCGTGCATGCGCGCGCGGAATTGCGGCGCCCGCTCGACGATCTCGATGCGCACCTGGCCAGGCCGGCCGATGAAGTGACCCTGTTCCGAGCCTATGAGGGACAGATCAGCACCTACCATGTCATTGGCGACCAGGTAGGCCGCCAGACCACCCTGCATCGATCCGGTGAACGGGTCTTCGGGGACCCCGACGAGCGGGGCGTAACCGCGGGCATGGACATGGTTGGCGGCGTCGAGGGCCTGCGCCGTCATGACGCAGAACACGACGATGTGGTCATTCTGAGCGAACTCGATGGCACCGCGCACGTCGAGTTCGATCTCTTGCAGGACCTCAATATTTGGAGCTGCGAAGTACAAATAATTGTTGGTCCGCTCCAGCATCAGCGGCTTGTCCCAGTCCACCTGATCCTCTTTCAGACCCATCGCGGACACCACATCCGCCAGTTCGTACTTCGTCGGCACCAGGTCTATCTTGGGACAGTCGAGGATGATGCCGGGGGATGGACCACCGTCGAAGTCGAGGTCGGTAGTCAACACGCCGGCATTGGTCTCGATCGTCAGCTGTTGCCTCCCGCCGCTGGCGCTGGTCTCGTACAGCTGCTGGGTCGCAATCGTGTAGAGGGCGCCGACCGTTGCATGGCCGCAGAACTTGATCTCGTCACCGGGGGGAGTAAAAAACCGCAGTTTGACGTCGGCCTGGTCGCTTGGCAGCAGGAACACCGATTCGGAGAGGTTCATCTCGCGGGCGATCTTGCGCATCTCGTCGTCATCGAGAACATCGGCGTCGCAGACCACGGCAGTGGGATTGCCTCCGAAGAGAGCGTCCGTAAACGCGTCGACCTGATGTATTCTCAGTTCCTTCACTGTATTCTCAGTGCCTTCACGCCGCCAAAGCTAATCACTCGCTGGACACATCCCTAACCGCGTGGTTTGGGATTCTCGGGCCAGCTACGAAACAGATCCCGGCGCTCTTCGCTGAGTCGGGTCCGGGTTTGTTCGGTCAGATGTTGCGGCTCATCCATGGTCGCGATGTTCTGCGACAGCATCCAGTTCGGCCCGTATCCCACGTGCAGCGTTTTGCGCACCTGCTCGGAGTGGTTGGTCAGGCCCCCGTGGGTCAGGGCCTCGGTGAAGAAGATGCCATCCCCGGCGTTCACCTGCAGACCGATCATGCCCGGCATGGTGTCCGGATTCGCTTCATACGGAGTTGGGAAGCTGGACTTGTGTGCTCCCGGAACGACGCTGAATGCGCCCTGTTCGTCACTCACATCGTGGATGAAATACACCATCCGCACCATCATGCAGTCGATACCCTGATCGTCGGCATTGTAGCGGTATTTGTGATTCACCGGTCTGCCGCCGCCGCCATGACTGGGCGATTGATTCCCCTTGTAGCGAATGCGGATCTCAGAGTTGTTGATCGTCGGCCGGCCGCGTATCACGGCGTTGACGTATTCCATCGTGCGAGGCCAATCCATGAGGAAATCGAATGCCGGGTCCGCGTTCCAGAAATCCTCGATGACGATCGTCTTGCTGTCTCCCCTTGCTCCGTACACGTGGTAGCCGCGCTCGGGATTGCTATGGGTGTCCATGCCCCAGCCGCTTCTCTTGCGTGGGGGCTCGTCGACGTGCTCGACGGCATGCTCCTCCACCCCGTCGACGACAGGCACCAGTGAAGCCACCTGCTCCGGTGAGAGCAGGTTGGGAATCACCAGGTAACCCAGACGGTCGAATTCGTACTTCTCCACGTCATTCATCGCGGTCCCACCTCCCCAAACTCTTCATTGACGCGATCGCGAAGGGCTTTCATATAACCGATCGTGTACGCGTTGTTCACCTGTGGATAGCCCCCGGCAGGGACGTGATCGGGGACAATTATACCATCAAATTCGACTTCCCGAAGCGCCCGCATCACCTGGTACGCGTCGAGATATCCGTTGTCGATGAAGGTCTCCTGAAACTTCGGTAAGGGGCGGTCAACATTGCGGAAATGCACTTTGAAGATCTTCTTGTGGAATCCGTAGTGTCGGATCATTTCCAACGCGTCTTTCCCCATCATCGGGCCGCCCTCTGCCCAGGTTCCGGCACAGAAGCAGAGACCGAAGTTATCGCTGTCGGCAATCTCCATGGCCCGCTCGAAGGCCTGGAAATTACGGAAGCAACGCGCAATGCCCCCCAGCGAGGCGACCGGTGGATCGTCGGGGTGCAGGCCGATGCGGACACCCGCTTCCTCGGCCACCGGCATCACAGCGCGAATGAAGTCGGTAAAAGTGCCCCAGATGTGATCTTCTGGGTAATCCCTGTCCTGCGAGAGCGGCAGCTGGTTGGCAACGTCGAGGTCGAACTCGCGCGTCGTTGCCCCACCCCGGTCACGCACGTTGGCTGTCTGATAATAACCCGGGATGGCCTGGTTTTTGAGATTCGCCATGTGGGCGTAGGTGGTATAGGGGATGCCGGCCTTGCCCAGATTTCGCAGGTATTGCTGGTACTGGTCGATCTTCTCGTCAACTCCTCTGAGCCCGAGCACGATCGTCGGGTCGCAGTGTAGATCAAGGATACCGATGTTGTAGACCTTGATGCCCTGGGCCTCCACCTGCTGGCGGTGCCGTAGCATGGCCTCGTAGCTGGAGCCGTCGATGGTCGTCCATGTGGAGAGGTACTCGACACCGGTGTGACGGAGGAACGCCCAATCCTCAGCGGCCCCTTCCTCGTCGGTAGTAAGAGACAGCAACCCCCCGGAAGCGCCGCAGTGCTCGGGCGGGAAGAAATTCCCGATCTTGATACCCTCGGGATACGGCGGTGAATGATTCATCGGATTGAGTCCTGCTCTACTGGGCAAGTCCAAAAAATCCAGAGTAAGACCAGAGTTAGACCATGGTCAAGATCTGGCCATCACACCGGCCGATCAGGGCAAGAGCCCTGACGCCCGCGCCCACGCTTCGGTCAACTTCATCTCCTCGGCGAACTCGACCTCGGGCTCGTAGCCGAGAAGCCGGCAGGCTTTCTCTCGGGAATATCGGACCTTCGAGCCGAACCCTGCCTGCACCACTGGTCGATCTGCCGGCATTCCCTTCCTGTCCCGCTGCGCCGCCTACCGGTGCCCTTGGAAGCTGCTGGACCGGAGATCGCAGGGAGTCACTCTTTGACAATCGGGAACACTGACGATATCGTTCACAACTCGCAGTTACCTGGAGCTACCATGAGCAAGCTGTACCACACTGAGAGCGGTCACGTCATTCCCACGCTCGCCGAGGAGTTGACGACCTTCCGGCGCGCGCGCAAATCCCTCCACCTCGAGGCCACCACTTCCGCCGCCAAGCTGTACTTCATGGCCCGGGCCTGGCCCGATTCCGTGCTCCCCCTGCGCATCTCCGTAAATGGTAAAGAGATCGCCCCGGTATCACCCGAATTGCCTCTTCACTGGTGGTATACAGTTGATATAGAGCCGGGCCTATTCATCGGGGGTGAAAACACCATCGATTTGTGGTGCGACGCCAAACCGATGAACGCCTGGTCACTGGCGATCGAGCCTGGCCACGCCGATCCGCGCAGCTTCATCACCGATGACGCCGGCACCACCTGGCGCAACGACCACATGGGCTACCTCAATACGTTCAGAGGCGAGTACGTCGTGCGCGTCAGGCTGGCCGAGGGCGTGGATCCGGCCCCACCGCAGATGGTCTTCAATGATCCCGAGCACCCGAGGTTGGCATCATTACGAGAGATCCTGCCGGCACAGGCGCTTGATGAGTCGCTACCGACTCTGCAGCGTGTGCGCGCCATTTCCACCTGGCTCGGCTCCAGTTGGGAACACACCCCCTGGGGGCCTGACCTGGGTGTCGTCTGCACTCCCTGGGATCCCGAAACCATTCTGGCCTGGGCGCCTGATCAAATCGGCCACAACGGCCTGCGTCCGATCGCAAACTGCATCTTTTTCGGCGTCAGTTTCGCCAACGCCGTCCAGGCCATCGGCATCCCCGGCCGCTGTGCCATCTGGGCCGGCAAGCTGGGCAAGTCCGATGGTCATTTCACCGCGGAATGGTGGTCGCAGGAGCACGAGAAGTGGGCGATGGTCGATCCCAACTTCGATGCCATGTTCATCCGCGACGGAGTACCACTGTCAACGAAAGAGTTGCAGCAGCTCACACCTGCCGAGCTTCACGCCGTAACCGAGCACGGCCCCGGCGTAGACAAGCAACTGGAGAACAAACGCGTCGTTCACTGGGTGCCCGACGGCGAACGCCGGGCCCGCTCGCTTGAAAATCGCGCGGTCTGGTACCGGGCGGACCAGTTGAGTCATCCAGAGTACAGCCCGCCATCTCACGGGGCCGGTACGGCGTATGCCGAAGCCGGCATTGTCTGGGAGCAGGGCAGCAAAGACATGTATGGCATGCATTGCTATTTCGGTGATCAAAGCTATTTCGACAAACCACCGGTCTGGGAGGGCCAGGCTTCATGAACAAGAGAACACAGCCACCACGGTACAGGATCATCTTCAACTGGGACGGTGACAGCCTGGCCTACGGCGAGCATCCGCAGTCAACGGAGCAGATCGTCGACGAGACCTTCGCCTCGCTCGAAGGCACCCAGGTCGACGCCATGTTCTGGAGCATCGGCAGTCACGCAGCGCTGTTTCCCGCCCAGAACAACGAGCGCGCCGGGGAAAGCAGCGGCCGGACTTACAATTCAATCCGCGCCATGCGCCACGACGAGAATGTGTGGAACCTCTTCGAAAAGGGAGAAAATCCGTATCAGGGCATGGTCGAGCGCGGACACGAGCTCGGTATGCACGTGTACGTCTCGATGCGGATGAATGACAACCACTTCTACAACACCCGCCCACACGAGTTCAAGAAGCTCAACAAAGGCACCAGGCTGCGGCAGGACCATCCCGAATGGCTCCTGGATGTCGATGATGTGCCCGAGCAACGAGGTGTAGGCTCATGGAACATGGCCAACGTGGGAGTCCGCGAGCACAAGCTCTCCTATATCCGCGAGGCCTGCGACCAGGCTGACTGGGATGGCGTCGAGATCGATTGGCAGCGGCACCCCCATCACCTGCCCCAATTCGATGCCTACCGATTGCGCTACACCCTCACCGATCTGCAGCGTGCCCTCCGGCAGATGGCCGACGACATCGCCACCGAAAAGGGCCGCCCCTTCCATGTCGCCGTGCGCGTGGCCACGACGTTGGAATCGTGCCGGCGCATCGGCTATGACATTCCGCAATGGACGGTGGATGGCCTGTGTGACATCATCATCGGCGCCGGCGGCTCAGCCACCGATCCGGGCTTCGAGGTGAGCGAGTTCAAGCGACACACGGATGGCACCGGCATCCGACTGTATGGTGGTTTCGACAGCACCTACCGGCAGGATGGTGCCCGGTTGATCACCTACACCCAGTGGCGGGACGGTTTCTTCAGAGCCACCGCCGCCAGCTACCTCGACCAGGGCGGGGATGGAGTCTACTGCTTCAACTGGTTCCCGAAGAAGGATGACTGGAGCCCCCTGCTCAAGAGCATGGGAACGCTGGAAACGCTGGAAAAAAAGGACAAACTGTACTCGGTGCTGCGTCGTGGTCCGACCTACGTCGACGGTGTCGGGCCGAACGCCGTGAACGATCGCATCTACGGTGAAACGGCAGCGGTGCTTATGCCGACCCTCACCGGGGATGGTCCGACCTTCAAGCTTTCCATGCACGACGACGTGGTAGCACTAGCAGCTGACGTCACGGCGCTGCAACTCCACATCGAGATCGCACATTGGGCACCACAGGACGAAGTTGAGGTCAGCCTCGACGGCCACGCCCTCGCCCCCCCGGCCATCGTCGACGTGGCCGAAAACGACGATGCCCCCCCAAGGGTGTCGGAGAACAAGTGGCTGGTCTGGGGCCTGGAACCCGATCAGCTCGCCAAGGGGTTGCACATCGTCAAGGTCGTCCTGATCAATCGAGATCGTCGAATCAGCGTCCCCCTGACCATCGACCACGTAGACGTGCATGTGAAGTACATGTAAAACTTCATGTCACGAACACCCAATCTTCTTTTCATTCTGACCGACGACCAGGGCTATTGGGCAATGGGTTGTGCGGGGAATGCAGAAATTCACACGCCTAACCTCGATCGGCTGGCGGCGACTGGTTTACGTTTCGAGCATTTTTTCTGTGCCTCGCCGGTTTGCTCGCCAGCTCGTGCTTCTATTTTGACCGGGCGCATTCCATCTCAGCACGGGGTTCAGGATTTCTTGCGTGCCGGTAACTCAGGCGTTTACGGACCGGGTGATTCTGGCATCGAGTACCTGCATGGTCAAACCGCCTATACTGATCTATTGGCCGAACAAGGCTATGTGTGCGGCTTGAGTGGAAAGTGGCATTTAGGCTATTCGGAGAAACCGCAAAAGGGTTTCACATTCTGGGACGTTCACGCAAACGGTGGCGGACCGTACTACAAGGCGCCGATGATTCGGGATGGCAAGGCCTACCAGAGCACGGCATCTACGGAAAAGGCAATGGCACGTTCCCGCCCAACATGTTTGATACCTCTGTGAAAGTGCCCACACTGATCTCCCATCCGGAGCATGTACCTCAGCGGCGGGTCATCCAGTCGCTTTACAGCCTTACGACATCATGCCTACCTTGCTCGACTACTTGGATATCGCGCACTCTCAGGCTGATTCGCTTCCCGGACGGAGTTTCGCACCCTTGCTGCAGGGACGGGATTCGGAGGGCCATGATTCTGTGGTCGTATTTGACGAATACGGGCCAACGCGTATGGTTCGATCGGCCGCCTGGAAATATATCCATCGGTATCCATACGGCCCGCATGAACTCTACGATCTGGTGCATGATCTTGATGAACGGGAGAATCTCATCGATCAGTCAAAACACCAGCTTGTGGTTGAACGGCTGAAGGAGGATCTGGAAACCTGGTTCGTGCGGTACGCAGACCCTATGCGGGATGGATCTCGCGAAGCCGTAATGGGCAGGGGGCAACTGGATATCGTCGGGCCCGCAGCAAAGGGAAGAAAGCGGTTCGGAGATGATGTCGTCTATCACGCGGGAGGCCCGCCTGGCTGATGCAGTTCCGCGAGATGACCATCGATTCGAAATCAATGAGCCACGAAGACGACTATCGCCTCGACGTCGCAGGCTACCTGATCGTGCGAAACGTGCTGAACGCCGAAGAGGTCGGCGCCTGTAACCGCGCACTGGACGAAACGGCCGAAACTGTGGGGATGCTGGAATGGGAGGAACCATGGCGCGATCCGTTCGTCAAGCTTCGGGATCATCCAGCCCTGACGCAGATTCTCGATCAGCTGTGTTGGGGCGACGTCAGACTGGATGCGCCGCCTCGGCTGATTGAACAGCGACCGGAAGTAGCGTGTCGACCTCTGGTCGGGGGGAACGAGCCGCGAAACTGGTCAAGGGCATACCAGCACGTCAACAAAACCCGATATCTCCACGGCGTTCTAGTGATCTGGGCGCTGTCGGACGTGAATGAAGGAGACGGAGGATTCGTCCTGATTCCGGGTAGCCATCGGTCCGACCTCATCGTGCCGGCCGATATTCGCGACGGATCGGACGACATGGGGCTGGTCGAACAACCGGCGCTCGGGGCGGGGGATCTGCTTCTGTGTGCCCAGACCCTGCTTCACGGCGTGCGACCGTGGAAAGCGGAACCGAAGCGTCTTCTGAGCTACGGCTACATCGGCGGATTGGTGCGACGATCGGATAACGCGATCGAGGAGGGAGAGAAGGCGACGTGGGTGGATGAGATGACGCCCGAACAGCGTGTTGTTCTGTCGATCGACACGAACAGGTCCGTGGTGAAATCGGATGGAAAGGCTACCTCGATTGAAGAAGATGCGGAAGGCTTTCATCCATCAATCCATGTCCGCGATCCCGATTCGGAAATCGACGAGAAGGAGCTCTACTTCTGGGACCTGTGCGGCTATCTCGTCCTTCGCGGCCTGATGGACGAGTCGTGGGTGACGGCCGCGAACGAGGCGATCGACCGGTTCTCGGATCGGCTGGAGTATGAAAACGACGCGACCCGCGGATCCAAGCGTCTGGCCGGGACACCGCTGCCGTCGCTCCACGGCTTGTTCGATCTACCACATCCCTACTGCGATCCGTTCCGCGAGATGATCGCGCATCCGGCGGTGATTCAACGGCTCAATTGGATGATGGGCAGCGGGTATTACTTGCGACGGGCTCGAGGCATTCATTACGACAGGGGCACGTCAGGGCTTTTCCTTCACAGTACGCCCGAACCTGCAACGCCCCGGAATCGGTATGCACTGCAGAACGGCCGATGCTACAGCGAGCAGGTGAACGCGACATGGCAGCTGTGCGACGTCAAAGCCGGAGACGGCGGTTATGTCTGCATCCCGGGGAGTCACAAGGCCAACCATCCGATTCCGGAACGTCTGGCTCTGTGCGAGGAGGAGATGGATGAGGTGAGGCACGTAGAGATGGAGACGGGAGACGTGCTTCTGTTCATGGGGGCGGCACAGACGCACGGCGCCTATCCGTGGATGAACGAGAAGCCGCGTCGCGGGGTCATTCTGACGTACATATCGAAGAATCTGGATTTGATGTTCCAACGGTGAAAGCCAAAGCGCCGCATCTGTGTGCATCGGTGCCAGCCGTTCAGGCCCGGTGGGTAGGCGCACATGAATACGAAAGGGAGGAGCTCCGTGAATCCGTCTCAAGACAGGCCAGGCGAGGCCGAGGTGCCGATCGCTCCACGCGGCACCCAGCGTATCCACTTTGTGAGCGATCCGTCCAGCATCGCCGTCGGGTTGCTGTCCGACCCGGCAGAGGCTGACGAACTTCGGCGGTGGGTGGATATGGTCGCCGACAGTGGCGTCGACGTCTTCCAGCAGGATGCCTATCACAAGGGGTGCACGGTCTACTGGCGGTCAGACCAGTTTCAGTACGACCCGCGACGGCAGCACAAGCGGTTTCTGCCCATGCTGGATGCGGGCATCCAACCCCTGCAGGTGCTTCTCGACCAGAGTCACGAACGCGGCATGGCATTCGTGGCCGGGTTTCGCATGAACGACAACCACGGACTTGCTCACTTCCCCGACCGCGCCGAGTTCGTCGATTCACACCCGGAGTGGTGGCTGCCGGATACGCGTGAGCCCGGGCCCAACCGGGATCTGTATGAGGGACGGATCCTCGACTACACCTTCGACGGAGTGCGCGAGCTCGTCATCGAAGTAGCAGAGGAGCTACTAAACCGCTTCGACATCGATGGCATGGAACTGACCTTCCGGGAGCCGGCCTACTTCCCGATTCCCGAGGGGAGGCAGCGCGCCCACCTGATGACCGATCTGGTCCGGCGCCTGCGCGGCCTGCTGGACGAGCGCAGCAACGGCCGGCGGTTGACCTTGGGGGCCCGCGTGTTCTCCACGCTCGATGAGTGTCTGGACAAGGGACTCGATGTGTCGACCTGGATCGATGAGGGTCTGATAGATTGTCTCTGCCCGGAAAACACCATGTACTCCGACTTCAACGCCGGCTACGCGGAATTCGGCGCCCTCACCCGAGACAGCCAATGCATGCTGTATCCGGGACTGCACCCGTGGATCAGTGACCGCAGACGGCGGATAATGAAGAGTACGATGACTCCGTCTAACTGCAGGGCGCTGGCCCATACCTTCTATGGAGCAGGCGCCGACGGGATCTCCATTTACAACCACTACGTCGGCTACTTGCGCTTTCCCCCGTTCTATCCGCAGGCCTTGCAGATATTCCACGAGCTGCGCGACCCGCAGAAGGTGGCAAGCGGCGAGCGGCACTATGTCTTCGACCCCACAGAGGAAAACTGGGGGGGACTGGCCGGGGGAGATCTGGCTGAGAACAAGTGGAAGCAGGTGGCTTGGCAGCGGGAGGCGAACTCCGGACCGGATGGCTGGAAGACCGGAGCGCCCGAGGCGCTTCGGGTCGTCCTTGATCGCAGCGACCCGAAGCCATCGGGTGTGTACCCGTTCCGGCTGTACGAAGACATGGATCACGTAATCCAGGCCACACTGCTGTTGCGGGGCAGCCTGACCGAACGGGACGAAGTGGAAGTGCAGCTCAATGGCGTGACCATGGCGTCGGCGTTGCTGGGCTCGTCCGATGCCACTTATATGATCAACCAACCACCCGATGTGCGATGGTACCCGGTTCCCCCCGAGGCGATGCTGTACGGAGAGAACCGACTGAGCATTACGCTGACAAGCGGGGACCCTCAGGCCGCCGGGGAGATCGTCATCGACGAAGTGGAAGTCTGGATGCAGCCGAAATAGCCCCGGGGGTGCGAGGAGGATTCTCTCACGAATTGGCCGAAGGTATCTCGCTTCAGAAATGTGATTTTTCGCACCGCTAAATCGTCGAAACTGCCCTATGTTAGCGCATATCAGGGTTGAATAAGGATCCGGCACGGGAGGGATATTCCGGAGATCCACGACCCTAAACCCCTTTACAAGGAGCCAATGATGAAGAAGATCATTCTCGCAGCAGGGGCATTGATGCTGATGACCGGGCAGCTGCTAGCCGACATGCACGAAGGCCCGCCCCCGGAGGACATGCCGCAGATAACGCTCATGCCGCCACCGCCCGGGGAAGGGGAACCTCCACCCGAACCACCTGAGGATGTGGGCGAACCCCCCATGGACCCTGAGGCAGCCAAAGACTGGCTCCTCGGGATAACCTTCCCGATGATGGATAGCGACGGCAGCGGCGGATTGAGCTATGAGGAAGTGCGAGCCTGGGTGGCCTGGGTGCACATCCCGCCCATGGAGCCCATGGAGCCTCCCCCCGAAGGCGAGCCACCCCCCGAGGGCGAGCCGCCAGAAGGTGAGCCGGGTGCGCCTTGTGGCGACTTCATCGGCAATCACGTGGAGTTCAGCATCTCGATTGCGACGGGCCCGACCGCCATGGCCATCTCCCTCCCCGAAGCCCGGGAAGGTGGTTGCTTCCACCTGGAAGTGACCGGTGGTGACCTCGAGACCATGGCAAATGAGTTCCAGATCATCGAGGAGACCGATCCTCCGAGCGAGCCGCCGCCGGTAATCTGGCATTCCATGCAGGAGGATGCGCAGGCGGTGTTCGAGTCTCTGGTCCTGGGCCCGGGTATCTACCACGTCGAACTGATCGAGTCTGGTATACCAGCGGCCGTATTCACGTTCAGCTACGTCGACTACCCGACTGGCGGTCCGTAGAACATCCCTCCCTCAGCTGGTTGCCGGGATGCCACTCTCGCGGGTGGCGTCCCGGCGACCGGTTTCCCCTGCCTGAGCTACAAGGATCCGTCGAGGATGCAGCGCAGATGGCTGTGTTTGATGACAGCCATCCGATTCCGACCGAAACTTCTGAATGCTTAGGGGACTGCTTCGATCTGTTGGGGGCACACATGGTGTTGCGTGGCGATGCGGCGCGCGATCCTGTCATTGCGCCGTTGGGTTCCCTGTCGCAGCTCCTCGAGTTGTCCACGCAACAAGGCCACATCCTCACATGCCGCCGAATGGTCCAGGCTCGCCCGCGCCTGATTTCGGTCGAGCAGCTCCCTTTCTCCACGCAGCGCCAGCAGTGTTTTCGCCAATGCGACCTTGCGCTGTTCCAGCAGGTGCAGATGACGTCTGGCGGCGGCCGTCAGCCTCACACTGCCGACTCGCGCGACGATGGCGAGTGCCCACAGTACCAGGGCAATCAGGCCGCAGACCGATTCGCTATACATGATGGCCACCTTTCTGAAGAAACGCGGTTTCCGAGCGACCGTGTTCTGTCGATGGTCATGCAATGGCAAACGGCGTGCCCGCAACATGTCGAAATGAGAGTTCCTTGTCTCCCATAGAGTTGCCCAGATCGCGGCGGTAACCCATGGTTGAGGCCGTGCGGTCATTTGACAACCAGCTGGGTGCTCAACCACAAGACCAATCGCATCCGGCCCCTCACAAAAGCTCCAAACTCCACTCGACACCAAGCCCCAAGCAATGTTAACTATGTATAATGGTCCCCCTATCGTTCTTAATCCGTACCGCTTTACTGTTACAGAATTGCGTGGTTTTTGTCAGTTCGCGGCGACCACGACTGTTTTCTGTCCGATCCATGTGCGATCAGTTAACTTATGTTCAAACAGCACGAGGGTTAGGGTACCTCATCTGAGTGTTTCGAGGGAAAATGCCCGGCAAAGTGATGGTGGTGGAGGATGATCCGCAGCTGTGTGACGTCCTCACCAAGTTCATAAGCGAGTGTGGTTTTCCAGCCCACGGCGCGCGCTCGGCGCGAGAGTCGATCATCCAGTTCGACGACATCGAACCGCAAGTCGTCATTATGGATCTCAAGTTGCCGGACGGTGACGGACTCGACCTCTTGCGCCTGTTCAAACGCAGAGCCCCGCGCTGCAGGGTCGTCATCATGAGCTCCTACAGTGATGTCGACACAGTCGTCGAAGCCATGAAGCTCGGGGCGGAGAACTACCTGACCAAACCCACTCCACTGCCCGAGCTCCGCGTCCTGATCGACCATCTCCTCGACGAGCCCGGCTCGACGGCGGGATTCCGGGAACTGGAAGGCGTGATAGGCCACAGTCCGGTCATGCAGGAGGTCTACCGGATGGTGCACAAGGTGGCGGCGACGACGGCGACGGTGCTGATCCGGGGGGAAAGCGGCACCGGCAAAGAGGTCATCGCCCGCGCCATTCACATGCTGAGCCCGTTTGGCGACAACCCGTTCGTCACCGTCGACTGCACCAATATCCCTGGCAACCTGCTCGAGTCGGAGCTGTTCGGCCATGAACGGGGCGCGTTCACGGATGCCAAGACGATGAAGCAGGGACTGGTCGAAACAGCTCACGACGGCACCCTCTTTTTCGACGAAATCGGGCTCCTGCCCTCGCACCTGCAGGCCAAACTCCTGCACGTGCTGGAAACGCAGCGAATCCGCCGCGTTGGCGGAACGGAGGAGATCGAGATCTCCGTGCGCTTCCTCGCCGCGACCAATGAGGACCTCGAAGCGCGCGTGAAGGAGGGGCACTTTCGCGAGGATCTGTATTACAGGCTCAACGTTGTGCCGCTCATACTGCCGCCGTTGCGCCTGCGGGGAGAAGATGTGTTGATGATCGCGGAGCATTTCCTCGACCTCTACTCTTCCCTGCACGGGACACCTCCCCGACGCCTGGCGGAAGATGCGCGGCAGCTTCTGATGTCCTATTCCCTGCCAGGCAATGTGCGTGAGTTGCGTAACGTCATCGAACGGGCCGTGGTCATGGCCGACAGAAATATCATTCAAGCCGATGACCTGATCATCGATCGCCGATCGAAGCGCACTGCCGCGGGTGAGGAGCTGAAGTTTGGGGAAGATGGGCGTGTGTCGATTGCCTTCCCTCCTGAAGGAATTCCGCTGGAAGAGATCGAGCGTCAGGTTGTCGATGCCGCGCTCGAGCACACCGACGGCAACGTCAGCCGGGCGGCGAACCTGCTGCACGTCAGCCGCGACAAGATCCGCTATCGCATGGCCAAATACGACCTGAATTCCGGGGATTGAGACGGCAAACCGTGCAAGACCATAACGGCAGCGACGAACTGCTGGCCCTTCGAGGAGACAATGCACACCTGCTCCAGGAGCTGGCCATGGCTTATCAGCAGATGGAGAAAGTGCTGCAGTTCGCCGGCCACGAGACGCACCTCGCCTACGATGAGTTGCGCAGGAAAAACGACCAGCTCCAGGCCCAGCTGAGTGAGCTGCGCGAAGCCCATGAGCAGCTGCACGACACGCAACGCATGCTGCTGCGGTCCGAGCGCATGAGCGCCATGGGACAGATGGCGGCTGCCATCGTGCACGAGATCAACAGCCCGCTCTCGGTCGTCGTCGGCCAGGCGGAGATGATCCTGATGAGGGCGGGCGAGCCGGTCGATGAGGCGGAGGTGCGGATGATCATCGAGGCCGGCCAGAGGTTGGGTCGGCTCACGAGAAATGTCCTGCGCTTCTCCAGACGCAGCGCCAGCGAGCTTCACTCCGTCGACCTGAATCAGATCGTCTCGGAAACGCTCGAATTTCTGGGCCCGCTGATGAAACGGGCGACCGTGGACTCGACGCTGGCCGCGGACCTGCCTATGGTCCGGGCTTACCCCGCGCAGATGGAGCAGGTCCTGACAAATCTGCTGACCAACGCCATGGACGCGGTCGACCGAAGAGGATCCGTCCATATCCATGTCGAGACCGGCATCTCCAGCATTCCTGCTCTGATTCAGTCGGAGCGCGCCTCTGGCCAACAGGTTCGGCTCGCTGTCGACGGCGACGAGACTCCAGAAGGCGATTGCTTGTTCATGGCGGTGAGCGATGATGGTCCCGGCATCGACTCGACGGCACTCGATTCGATTTTCGATGCCTTTTTCAGTACGAAAGATGAGGACCGGGGTACCGGTCTGGGACTGGCGATCTGTCGCAAGATAGCGGAGGACCACGAAGGAGACATCCTGGTGGCGACGAAGGCGGGCGCCGGCACGAGCTTCCGACTGCTCTTGCCCCTCGACCACGAGCTATCGAGAGAGCACGAGAATCCATCTTCAGCACCATGAATGGAACGCGCGAGAAAACCGTCCTCATCGTGGACAATGACAAGACGGTGCGGGATACCATCCAGAGGATCGTCGAACGCATGGGTTACCGGAGTCTGTCGGTAGAGCGCGCGACGCGTGCTGCCTCCGCCATCGTCGAGGAGCAGATTGACGCCATGCTCCTGGACCTGCACATGCCGGGGCCGCACGGGGACCACCTGCTGGCCCACCTGAAACGCAGGAACTTGCCGATCCCGCCCACGATCATCGTGTCCGGTTACCTGCACGAAGATCGCATCGGCCCGCTGATCGAGCTCGGGATATGCGGCATAATCGCCAAACCTTTCGAGGTCAAGCGTCTGATGGATGAGCTGCGTCGCGTGCTGGAGGGTGAAGAGGTCAGCCGATTTCGCTATTGCCCTCAGTGCGGCACACCGTCTCAGTCCGACGACCACTTCTGCCGTCAGTGCGGGGGCGCTTTGCAACGCGAGCTGACCTGCAGCGAATGCGCTGAGCCGTACGACCCGGGCGATCGTTTCTGCGGCAGCTGCGGTTTTGACCTGGCGGCGGCCTGATGCCAGAGTGTGCCAATTGTCGAGCACCCCACGCGGATGGGGACCACTACTGCGGGCAGTGCGGTGAGCGCTTGTCCGACGAGGTCGGATACATGGATAGTGGCGCCCGCACACAGAAATCCCTGGATCTAGTGGATATCTATTACAACCTCGGCCTCGTCTACTTCAAACAGGAGCAGTACAGCGAGGCGTTGGAGACCTGGCAGAAAGCATTGGAGAGAGATCCTGGAAACGACGCTCTACTGGAGCGCATCGAGGAGGCGAAAGCGCGACTCGGATCATGATTCTGTGCACGAATTGTGGCAATCAGAACAAGAACGACAACGCCTTCTGCACGTTCTGCGGCAACAAGCTTGCGGAGGACCCGTTCATCGTCGGGCGGCTCATTTTGCTGGGAGACGAGGGTAACCGCGAGTACCTAGTCGGGGACAGCGCCCGAACCATCGGCCGTGACGGAGCCAATGACCTCGTCGTCGACGACGAGGAGGTGTCCTCCCGCCATGCCAGGATCACTTACGACGACGGGTGTTTCTGGGTGGAAGACCTCAACAGCACGAACGGCACCTTCGTGAATGGAGAGCGAATCTCGGCGATCACCCGGCTGCAAGACGATGATCTGCTCAAAATGGGGCACATTCTAATGAAGTTCACGGCGTGAAAACTGGGGAATAGTGCCCACTGGGGATTATTCCCCAGTATACAGATCCGCTAACCGGTGTTCCTCCTCCTTTAAATAATGGTCATAACCCGTTGATTTGTCTATGTTTTTTCCAAGCTGAATCGTAGACGATGAGCAAGTTCAGCATTGGTATGGTTCTTGCCATGTGATGCTTGGACAGTCTCGCTCGAAAAGGAGCTTCCCCTTTTGAAAAGGAGCTTTCCCCCTATGGTTCCGTTCGCACAGCGCATCCGAACTCTACTGACTGCACCGTTCATTGTGGTCGGGCTGTCTCTCGCCATCGCCGCCTTGGGCTGCGGGGTCGAGCACCCGCCCACATCCTCCGATACCGATGCCGTTGGACCATCATCGCCTGACGGCAAGGTATACCTCGTGTTCTCGCCGCAGTCGCCCGTCGCCGCCAAGGCCATGGATGATGACGATGATGATGACGGCGACTGGCTCTCGACATCGAAGGTCGCCGAGCCTGATGAGAAAACACGGCTCAAGATCGAGGATGATGATCTCAGCCTGAAACTGGTGATCCCGGAGGGCGCAGTCACCGAGGCTGTGCGCATCAGGATGGCGGTGCGACCAGCGCCCCTCAGCCTGCTCGTCGTCGAGCTGGGACCGTCGCCCTATTGGTTTGTCGAAGAGGCCCCCAGCCCCTATTTGGAGATCGAGCTCGACGCCGAATTGGTGGACATGGATCCGTCCACGCTCCGGGCTCTGGTTGTCTCGGATGACGGCCAAATCGGGGAAACCAACATCATTTCCATCGAAACCCACGGTGATGACGATGACGATGGCGATGACGGTGATGACGATGGTGATGATGACGATGGCGACGACGATGATGACGATGACGACGGGTCGGCGTCATTCGAGTCCGTGACCATTGTAATCGAGGTCCCGCACTTTTCCCGATACGGGCTTCGCAACTCCTCATATGCATTGTAAATCTTGGCTGTGTGACGGCATGGGCTTGAGTGGCCTGGAGGAAAGCTATGGTGAGTGGTGGTCCTGGGAGTCGAATAGAGTCTGACCTCATAGGCCGAGACGCTGATCTTGCGCTGCTGCGCCAGAAAATGGCCGCCGCCGCAGCGGGACGCGGATCGATGGTGCTGATCGCCGGCGAAGATGGATCAGGGAAGAGCCGACTCGCTGCCGAAGTGGGTCGCATCGCTCACAGGTGCGGCATGCCCTACCTCGCTGGCGGGGGTGATCCAGCGGGCCCTGAGATCGCCTATGGCTGCCTCATCGAGATCCTGAAGGGCTTGGATCACGAGGCTCCTGACTCTGGACAGCGAGCTCTGCGCGACGCGGTGGAGCAGTTCGCACCACATCTTTGGCCGTTCCTGTTCTCCGGTGAAGGAGAGGTCACCTCCGAGGAGGACGACGGCGATGCCGAAATGCGGCGCGCGCTCTTCGTTGTCCGAGTCCGATCCCTGTTGCTCGCGGTGGCGGAAGACCGTCCCCTCGTCCTCTTCATCGACGACTTGCATCTGGCGGACTGGCCAGCACTCCTGCTGCTGCGCCAGCTCGCACAGCAGGTCCATCAGATGCCGATTCTTGTGGTCGGTGCGTATCAGACTGGCGGACACGCGGACGAGCAGGGTCGCTGGCAGCGACCGAACAGACTCGTCCTACACCTGTGCTCCGAGTCCAAGACCGAGCTGCTGAACCTGGGACCCCTCTCCCTGCGCGAGACCAGAGCGCTGGCCGATTCCTGCTTCGCGCCTGCGGACTTCACCCAGGATCTCGTCGGCCAGCTTCACGCGAAGACGGGGGGATCCCCTCTGTTTGTCCTGCAATGCCTGGAGTTCCTGAGAGATCGTGGCATCATCTACCGCCAGCGGGGCATCTGGAGAAATCGGCGGGTCGAGGATTTGCCGGTGGCTCACTCGGTACGTGAGCTCGTGCGCCAGCGAGTGCAGGGTCTGCCAAGTGAATATCAGTCCCTTCTGAGTCGTGCAGCCGTACAGGGTCAGCGTTTCGAAAGCCTGCTGTTGGCCTCAGTGCTGCGGCGCCCAACTGTGGAGGTTCTGCACACCCTCGGCCGCATCGAGCGCCGTTTCCATGTCATCGAATCGACCGAACGGCAGTTCCAGTTTGCCCACGGCATCCTGGCCGAGACCCTGTATGAGCTGCTGCCGCCGGCCGAGAGAAAACGTGTTCACCGCCGCATCGCTGAGCTGCTGGAAAGGCGAGTGCCACGCGAGATCGAATCGCTGGCATTTCACTTCTTCCGCAGTGACAGATCCATTCGCGCGCTGCCCTATCTGATCACGTCGGGACAGCGGGCCTTTGCCGCGTGCGACTACCTCGCGACCCGGCGTCTCTACGAAGCCGCCCTCGAAACCTGTGAGTTTCTCGAAGCCGAGCAGACTCGAATCAGAAAGCCGGGCATTCTGCTCGTGCTGGCACAGGTCGACGAGCACATGGGTGAATGGACGCAGTCGGCGCAACGCTGCCGCGAGGTCCTACGCATCTCGCATCCGGAACAACATGCGCTCATGATCGGCAAGGCCCTGATGCAGCTGGCTTCCTTGAGACTGCGCCAAGGGGACCCGGAAGAAGCTCTACAGCTGAACCGCGAGGCCCTGGACACACTCGAACCGCTGGGCGAACCATCCGTCATGGCCGAGCTGTACGTGCGGTTCGGGTTGTCTACGCTATCACTTTCGCGTCGCGAAGAGGCGCGCCGGTATTTCGCGCAGGCCCGCCAGTTGGCCGGCTCCGGTGACGATGGGCGTCTGCGTGCCTTGATCCGCCAGCAGTTTGGCGTCCTTTCTGGACTGGAAGGCAAGCATCTCGAAGCCACCCTCTATCACATGCGAGCCCTGCGGTCGCGGCGCAGGTCGGGGGACGGCTACGGGATCTGCGAATCCTACGCCGGACTCGGAGCAAGCCAGCAAGACCAGGGACGGTGGAAGGAGGCGTTGCGCTGCTACACAGAAAGCGTGGGCTTGGCCCGCCAACTTGGAGCCACGGACCTGGTAGCCCTCGGCCAGGTACACGAGGCTCGAACGCACCTGAATCTGGGCGATTACAGCGCCGCTGACGCCGCCTGTCGCGCTGCGCGGAACTCGATGGAAACCATGGGCTACGCCAAAGGCATGACGCAATGCGACCTGGTGGAAGGCATGATTTATCGCAACCAGCAGCAGTATCCCCGCGCCGTTGAGCTGCTCGGACAAGCCCGCTTTGGGTTGCAGGTCCAAGGTGACAGGCTGACTCTGGCCGAGTGCACACGCGAGATCGGCCTCTTGAGACATGAACAAGGCGATCTCGAGGCGGCCCGATCACATCTGAGGGAGTCCTCTACTCTTTTCCGGGATGTGGGATCTGTCGAACAGGCGAGAAAAACCGAGCAGATGCTGCTCGACCTACCCTCCTCCACAAACGCATGAAGTCATCCATGCCGCCGCTTGATCACTTGATAGGCTATACCTTCGACGATTACCGCATCACGCACGTTGTCGGACGGGGCGGGATGGGGACGGTGTACCGAGCTTGGGACGAAGTGCTGGAACGCGATGTGGCACTGAAAGTGATATCCCTCGATGGCGACGGGCGAGCCGACGAGCGGTTCGTGCGCGAAGCGCGCCTGGCCGCCAAGCTTGACCATGACAACATAGTCCGGGTGTATCGCAGCGGGAGGGCTGACGGCTATCTCTATCTGGCGATGGAACTGATCGAGGGCCAGTCGTTGCGCAGCCTGCTGCAGGCCAGCATGGGCGGCCTGCCGGTACCCGAATGCCTTTCCATCGCGCTACAGCTGATGGATGCCGCCCGAGTCGCCCACGAGAGCTCGATCATCCACCGTGACATCAAGCCCGACAACGTCTTGTTGAAGGACGAAGGCGTGGTAAAGGTCCTCGACTTTGGCGTCGCCAGGCTTCAGGACGGCGCCTTCCTGACGCGCGCCGATGAGATACTCGGGACGGTCGAATACATGGCCCCTGAGCAGATTCTCGGTGAGGACATCGGGCCTGCCGTCGATCTCTACGCGGTCGGCGTCGTCCTTTACGAGATGCTGACGGGAACGCAGCCGGTGTCCGGTGACTCGCCGGCTACTCTGGTCTACCACCAGCTCAACGAAGAGCCGCTGGCGCCGTCGTTCCACAATCCGGCCATTCCGACGGCGCTGGACCGGTTGGTCCTGCGGCTGCTGGAGAAGCTACCCGAACATCGTTTCGCCGCGGCAGGCGACGCCATCGCCGCCCTTCTCGATATCCAACGGCGTTTGGAGCTGGGCGAGATCTCCGGCCTGGAGCCGCGGCCGTATGACGGTGAGCAGGAGGACTACGGTCTGCGCAATCGCGATTTCCAGCCGCGTTTCACTGGACGTCGAAGCGAGCTCGATGCGTTGCGGGCCGATTTCGACGCGCTGTCAGACGGCGGTCGGATGGTTTTCCTGGCGGGCGAGGCTGGAATCGGCAAGAGTCGTCTCGTCGGGCAGCTAGCCAGCTACGCCACCGAGCACGGTGGTCGCTTCGTGCAGGGCGCGTGCTTTTACGAACACGGACTCGGTCCATTCATGCCTTTCCTCGACGCCGTCAGCAACCTGTTTGGTGAGCGGGACGACGCCTCCGAATCCGAGCGAAGCGCGCTGGAGAAGATACTGCGGGAGAAGGCTCCGGAGCTCGTCGATCTCGCCACCAGCTCGAGCACGACCGCCAAGGTGCGGGCCAGTTTCGCGGCTGCTTTCGGCTCCGATTCGGATGCTGATGCGGGGCGGCAGCGTCTGTTCGATACCGTGTTCGAGCTCTTTGCTGCCGCGTCCGAGTTGAAGCCCCTGGTCCTCTGCCTCGAAGACGTGCACTGGGCCGATGAGGGGTCTCTGCAGCTGTTGCACTATCTCGTGCGACGTATCTCCGAATGCCAGGTGCTGTGTGTCGTCACGTATCGCCCAGAGGAGCTGACGGCAGAGGTGAGCGAAGGGCCTCTGTCGAGTCTCATCAAGCAACTTGACGCTGAGGGCGTGCTGGTCGAACGGCACCTGCGCCGATTGTCCTGGCAGGACACGAACCGTCTCGTGGGCTCCTTGTTCTACGAATCGGATTATAGCAGCGACTTCGTGGATTTCCTGTTCGAGCATGCGCAGGGCAATCCGCTTGTCGCGGTCGAGATCCTCAAGCTGCTGCGCGACCAGGAACTGCTGCGCTACGACGGCGGTGCCTGGACGGTTCGCGCAGAGCTCGGCGAGATCGCCGTACCTGACCGGGTCAGGGCACTGGTGCGCCGTCGAGTCGATCTGCTGGAGGGGCGCGAGTTCGAGGTAATCCAGCTCGCCGCCGTCGTTGGCCACCGCTTCACCTCCAGCATTGTGGAAGAGGCGGGCGGCCTCTCGAGAATGGATGCGTTGAAGTCGCTTTTCAGACTGGAGAAAAAGGGCCAGCTCATCGTGTCCGTCAAAGACGGATTCGAATTCAGCCACTCGATGATACGTGAGGTGCTCTACGAAGACATTCCGTGGGAGTTGAAACGCGAATACCACCGCGTGGTCGGATCGTACCTCGAAGAGCGCTCGTCTCAGGGTACCGACATAGCCGCAGCCGAGCTTGGCACACACCTCCACGGCGCCGGTGATTTTGCTCGTGCCATCCCCTACCTGACCACCGCCGGGGACGAAGCCTTCGAGCTGTTCAGCTGGCGCAAGGCCAGCGCCTACTTCGCCCAGGTCATAGAGGCCTGCGAGAGTATCGCGGACGGAACGACCGACGCGCTCATCCACGCTCTGAAGCGAAGCGCTCTCGCCAACGTCTATCTGGCTGCTCATGACCGGGCGCGCGAGCACTGCGAGCGCATGCGCGCGGAGGCCCATCGCGCCGGACGCCCTCTGGACGAAGCCGAAGCCCTCAAGCTCACGGGCAAGGTGGACGAGCACCAGAGGAGATTCCCACAGGCCGTTCAGGGATACGAGAAGGCAATACGCTGCCTCGAGGGGCTGGACGCACCACTGGCGCGCGCCAGGATCCTGATCAACTGGGGCGTTGCCGACTTCGAGTGCGGGCGCTACAACGAGGCCGAGTCCCGCTGGCGGGAAACCGTCGAACTGGCCGCGGCAGACGGTCCGCGCGAGATGTCGGAAGCCCTCAACAATCTCGCCGTCGTAGCCACTATGAGGGGGGACCTCGAAGCCGCCTGGGACCAGTATGAAAGGGTCCTCGCCCTGGACGAACAGCTGGAGCCTTCGCCACAGACCGCATTGACCTATTACAACATGGGTATGCTGCGGGCCGACCAGCGGCGATGGGACGACGCGCTGGAATTGTACGAGCGCAGTCTGAGCTTGTGCCGCTCAGCTCGATTCGCTTTTCACGAACCTACGATCGAGTTGAACCGCACCGAAGCCCTTCTGGGCAAAGGCAACCTCGTCGAGGCCCGCATGGCTTGCGGAACGGCGCTTCGGGGTCTGCGCCGGCTCGAGGATTCACTCGGAGTCGCCGATGCACTCCGCCTCTACGGCCGCCTTTGCCGCCTCGAGCGCAATTGGGCCGACGGACGCACGTACCTGGCGAAAAGCATCGACATGAACAGGCAGTTTGGCGAATCTGTGAGCCTGGCCGAAGCACTGTTCGAGTTGGGTCTGTTGGAGCGCGATTCGGGCCACAGCGACGCCGCTCTGGAACCATTGCGCAAGGCCGAACAGATATTCGAGGGCGCCGAAGCGACGCTCGATCTCGACCACGTCCGCACGGTCATCGCCGAGCTGGAACCAGTGGCCAAATCGGCGTAGCGCCGGCCCTGCCGTGAGCGATCCGCAGTCGTCCCCACTGGATGCCGGGACGTGCACCCATCGCGGCGATCGGGAATCCAACGAAGATCGTGCCGTCAACACCGCGGGTGGTCGTGTTTGTGCGGTGGCTGACGGCATGGGCGGTGCCAGAGGCGGCGGAGTCGCCAGTCAGATCGCCGTGGAGACCGTGAGCATGGTCTGCGAGGATCTTGTCGCCCACCGCGATGCTGAGGATCTCGTCCGTGACTTGGACAATCTTTGCGAACGGGCAAACCAGTTCATCGCACAGGCTTCACGCCAGGAGCCGGAACTGCTCGGAATGGGCACGACGCTCACCGTTGCCGTTCTTTCCGAGGGAAGCGTCTCCTTCGCTCATGTGGGTGACACCCGGCTCTATCGTTGGCGCCAGGGTACTCTCGAGCAGCTGACCCTGGACCATACCCGCTCCCAACAGAAGGTCTCCCTCGGCCTGCTGCCCACTGAATCCGCAGCGCGCTCGACCGACAGCAGTGTGCTGGTCAGGTTTCTTGGAACGGTCCGACGTGTGCAACCGCAACTCGGCACGCATGATCTCCTCCCAGCAGATCGCCTGATGATCAGCTCCGATGGCTTGCACGACCCTCTCGGCCACAAGCGCATCGGCGAGTTGCTGTCCCTCGATCTGCCCTCCGCTGACCTGGCGCGCCGTCTCGTGGATGCTGCGCGCAGTGAGCGCGGCGGGAACGCGGACAACTTGACCGCAGTCGTCGTCAGAATCCACTGAGAGATCAACCGACTTTAGCGGCCCGTGCCGGTTTCGAGTAGACGCCCATTCGACCCCGATCCGCTTCACCGATGCAGCTGTGCATACCACTGGCCCCCAGATTCACGATCGCCTGCGTGTCCGGGGCGTATCTGTGAAAGTCGGCAGCATAAAAAAAAAGCCTGAAACCCGTGACCAGACAAGCAAATGATAATGAGCATAATATATGCTGACCTCTACAGGTAATATCTGTAAGTTTCGATAACCAGGGGGACGTCTCTGCTGCACTCACCGTTCGTCGGTGATGCGCGGGCACTGGTCTCCAATATCGCCATGCAGACGGCACTGAACCGAGGACTGGCATCGGGGAGGCCCTTGGGGTTGCACGCACGGGAGGGGGAAAGCATGAGAGACCGCACATTCTTGCTGCCGGTTCTAGTCTTCGTCTTGGTGTTGATGTCGACCTGGGCAGCCGCGTTGAGCGATGTCGTCATCACGGGCACTGTGACCGACGAGACCGGAGCTCCACTGGGCGGGGCAAGCGTCGGCATCGTCGACAATCCCCTCGGATCCATCACGGACGACGAGGGGCTCTATCGGTTCGCCGTGGGAAGGGACCTCTTGGGTAAAGAGGTCACCTTGAAGGCCAGCTACGTCGGCCACAGCGCCCAGACGGCGGCACTCGTGCCGAAGGCCGGAACCAACAAGACGGACTTCGTCCTCGGCATCGATGTGTTGTACATGGAAGAGATAGTGGTCACCGCACTCGGCGTGGGGAGGAGCAGGGAAAGGCTGGGCGTCACAATCAACAAGGTCGCACCCAAGGTGATCGTCGACAGCGATGAGGCGGACGTGGTCACCGCCCTGTCTGGCAAGGTGCCCAATGTGGAGATCACCAAGACGAGTGGCGAGCCGGGTGCGGCATCCTACATCCGCATCCGCGGGGTCAACTCCATCATGGGCGGCACGCAGCCCTTGTTCGTCGTCGACGGCTCGCCGATCAACAACCAGTCCATCCACGAGGCCAACACGTCGCTCGGCGACGCCGTGGCCGGGGTCACTCAACAGAACCGGGCCGCCGACATCAACCCTGAGGACATCGAGTCCGTAGAGATCCTCAAGGGGGGGGCGGCGGCGGCCATGTACGGCTCCCGAGCGGCCAACGGAGTGGTGCTCATCACCACCAAGCAGGGGCAGCCCGGAAGGCCGAGGGTGTCTTACAAGATGTCCTACAGCTTCGACGAGGTAAACGAGAGCGCTGCGCTGCAGCGCAGCTATGGCCAGGGCATCGACGGCAGCGCGATCGAGGGGTTCGCTCTGACCTGGGGGCCCCGCCTCGACACTCTGGACGTACCGACCTACGACCACGCCTGGGAGATGTTCGAGACCGGGAACCGGGTAGAGAACAACCTGACCGTATCGGGCGGCAATGACATGACGACATACTTCGTGTCCGTCGGCCGCACCGATCACGACGGCGCGATCAAGGGCAACTCGAATTACCTGCGCGACGCGGTCCGGCTCAAGGCTTCTCAGCGCATCAACGGGCGGCTGAGCGTCACCGGGAACGCGGCCTTCTCCTCCACTTCGTCCAACCGCATCCAGAAGGGCTCCAACGTCGGCGGCCTGCTGCTGGGCGCTTACCGGACACCGCCGGACTTCAATAACCGGCCATATCTCGATCCGGAGACCGGCTTCCACCGCTCCTATCGCAATCCGAACCCGGAGTCGCTGGCGGGCTCGCGCGGGTACGACAACCCGTTCTTCATCGTCAACGAGCACACCAACATCAGTGATGTGGGTCGCTTCTTCGGCAACCTGAACCTGGACTACAATCCGCTCAACTGGCTCAACGTCAGGTACACCCTGGGCTACGACTACGCCAACGACGAGCGGCGGACGGTGCTTCCTCTGGGCAACTCCGACTCGCCTCAGGGCAAGATTATCCGCGACAAGTACACCACCACCGAGGCCGACGCGAACCTGGCAATCACCGCCACGCGGGCTTTCGCGCCCGCGGACATGAGAGTGGATCTGATGGTCGGCCAGAACCTGAACCAGCGGGAGTACAACGAGTTTTCCACGACAGGAAACGGCATCTCGGTGGACGGCTTCGAACAGCTGTCAAACACCTCCTCGTACACCCCGCAGGAGTACGAAGAGATCATCCGCACCGAGGGGTACTTCGCCCAGGCGCTGGTCGACGTGTGGGACCAGCTCTACCTAACGGTAGGCGTGCGCAACGACGGCTCATCGATCTTCAGCGAGGGGCGCAAACGTCACTGGTATCCCAAGTTCAGTACGGCCTGGGATTTCACCAATCTGCACGCGCTGCAGAACCAGAACCTCATAGCCTTCGGCAAGCTCCGCGCTGCCTACGGCGTGACCGGCCGCGAGCCGAATGCCTACTCGACGATCACGGCCTTTGAGACCGACATCTTCGAGCAGGGCTGGGGGGTCGTCCACAACTCGACCGCCTTCGGTCAGGGCGGGTTTTTCACCGACGACACGAAGGGCCAGGAGAAGATCAAGCCCGAGCGCGCCAGAGAGCTGGAGCTGGGCACCGACCTCGGCCTGCTCGGCAACCGTCTGGGCTTCGACCTGACCTACTACGACCAGAAGACCGAGGACGTGATCTTCCCGCTGTCACTGCCGCCGTCCACCGGCTTCTTCGAGCAGATCAAGAACGCGGGCACCATCACCAACAAGGGAGTCGAGCTCGGTATCTACGGCCAGCCGGTGAGCACCAAGGACATCAAGTGGTCGGTTAACGCGGTCTACGCGCGCAACCGGAACGAGGTGACCGACCTGCCAGGGGCCGAATTCGTCAACCTGGGCGGCTTGGTCAGCGCCACTGGCAATGCCATCGAGGGAGAGCCTGTGGGCGTCTTCCGCGGCGAGGACTTCATCCGCTTCGGGCGCGGCATCAAGATCGACGAAGAGGTCGATGGCGAGACCCAGAACGTGAACATCGATGAGAGGTACACGGGCTGGAACTCCGGCGATCTCTATATCGCGGCTGATGGATACCCGCTCCTCGATCCGGAGATCCGCATCATCGGTGATCCCAATCCCGACTGGACCGGCAGCATCCGCAACACCGTCACCCTATTCAACAACCTGGAGGTCTCCGGGCTGTTCGACATCAGGAGCGGGGGGGAGGTGTGGAACGGAACCAGGGGGGCCCTCTACTTTTTCGGCACACACAAGGACACCGAGGATCGCGACGGAACCCAGGTGTTCGAGGGCCAGGGCCCAGGTGCGGGTACGGAAGTGGCCAAGGGTCAGGCCTGGCATCTCGAAAACCTGGGCAGCGGCCTTTCGGGCCCGGCGTCTCAGTTCGTCGAGGACGGCGGGTACATCAAGCTGCGCGAGATCGCCGTGGCTTACGACTTCCGGGGGGATTTCGTGCAGCAACTCGGGTTGACCAACCTCAACCTCCGCCTCAGCGCCCGCAACCTCGCGACCTGGACGGACTACAGGGGGATCGATCCCGAGACCAACCTGACCGGCGCGAGCAACTTGCGCGGTTTGGACTACTTCAACAATCCGAACACGCGGTCGTACGTCATGACGCTGCGGCTCGACTACTAAGGGAGGGGGGAAAAGCCATGTACAAGGCAACGAAGACAGCGCTATCCCTCGGGATTATCTCCGCTTGCACGTGGGTGATCGGCTGCGGTGATTTCATCACGGGCTCGAAGGTCGAAGACGACCCCAACCGGGCCACCGAGGTGTCCGCCGACCTGATGTTCAACTCGATTCAGATTTCGGGATTTTTCATGCAGGAGGGACACCTGGCCCGCACCGCCGCAATCTGGACGCAGCAGATGGCTGGCACCGACCTTCAGTTCCGGTCACTGGGCACCTTTTCTTTCACCGAGGCCGACCACGACGGCGAGATGAACGACGTCTACGTCGGCGGCGGACTGATCGACATTCGCAGGATCATCGCCAAGAACGAGGAGCAAGGCAACCGGGTGTACGCTGGCATCGCCAAGGTCTGGGAGGCCCTGAGCGTGGGCACGGCCGCCAGCATCTGGGGGGATCTGCCCTATTCCGAAGCGCTTGGTGACGTCGCCGAGCCGAGGCTGGACGAGCAGTGGGATATCTATAACACCCTGCAGAGTCTCCTGGACGCGGCCATCGCCGATCTGGAGAGCGATGCCGGGTCGCTCCCGCCCAACGACCTGGTCTACGGTGGGGACAACCAGTTGTGGATCGAGGCGGCCCACTCCTTGAAGGCGCGCCTCTATATGCACTGGGCGGAGGTCGATGCGGGGAACTACGACAGGGCCCTGCAACAGGCTCAGTTGGGGATCTCGTCTTCTAGCGGGGACTTCAAGAGTTACCACACTACGGTGGAGGTGGAGGCGAACACGTGGTACCAGTTCCAGCGGGAGCGGGACTCCTACCAGCGGGCCGGCAAGTTCATGGTCGATCTGCTGCAATCGCGCGATGACCCGCGCCTGGCGCTCTACTTCGGCACGGATGCGTCGGGCGACTACAGCGGCGTCGATCCTGGCGACGGCAATACCGATGTCTCCAACCTGAGCGCCGGTTTCCTGTCGCCGGACGCCTCCAGCGACATCCTCACCTGGGAGGAAACCCAACTGATCTGGGCTGAATGCGCCTACAAGACCGGGGACGAGGCCACGGCCCTGGAAAAACTGAACGAGGTGCGCCGAGGGTTGGAGATGAGGTGGAGTCTGGACGACGGATCTCTTGGCGTTGCGTCTGGGCTGTCGGGGGAGGCGCTGATCAACGCCATTATGGAAGAGAAATACATCGCGCTCTTCCTCAACATCGAGGTGTGGAACGACTGGAAGCGCACCAATCGACCGGCACTGGCAAACACCTCGAATATTCCCAGACGGCTTTATTACAGTGAGGACGAGCGCAACGCCAACTCGAACATCCCGGTTCCGAGCGACCAGCCCGCGAGGAACGACAATGATCCGGGAGACAACTACTGATTCTGACCCGCCGCCGCTCAGCGGCGGGGTGATCCAGCCGCGATTGGCGACCTGGCCCGGGCAAGCACCACTGGGCGGCTGAACTCAGAGCTTGTGGCTGTTCAAACCTCCCACCAGTTCTACCTTGAGGGCGTCGGTTTGCCCCGCAGTCCGAGTTCGAACCCTTACCACTTCCAGCGTCAGCTGCTTGCAGCATTCGCGGCCTGATTCGTTCGTGAGGTCTGCAAAACCGCCCAAACTATCTCATTCCTGAATCCAAGTTTGCCATGCCCGGAAAGCTCCATGAAACACGCATCCGGCCCCTTCACAAAAGCCCCAAGCAATCTTGACTATGTATAATGGCCCCTTATCGTTCTCATCCGTCGAGGATGCAGCACCGATGGCTGTGTTTGATGACAGCCATCCGATTCCGACCGAAACTTTTGAATGAGGCAATTATGGAACCGACACTTGTTGGACACTGGAAACTCGCCGGTGACGTCAACGATCACTCCGGGAATAAAAACCATGCGGAGAATCGGGGCGTGGATTTGTCAGCCACGGGGCCCGATGGACAGGTTGGTACGGCGGCAGTTTTCGATGGTCGTTCGTCTTTCCTATCGATTGCCAAAAGTGAATCACTTCAACTCGGCGAAAGTGATTTCACCATCAGCGCGATCATTCACACAGAGCACGTGGACGATCCGATAGGGGACATCGTGGGCAATTTCGATGCCGACGATCGGCGCGGATTCAATCTCAATGTGAAAAGGCACTCGGCTGCGGCCAGCAGCCTCTCGAACTATCGCAATGTGCAGTTTGGCATCGACGATGGCACGTCGATCCCTGAGTGGACGGACTGTGGCCAGCCAGGCAACGCGAGGTTTGTCATGTCGATGGCTGTTCACGATGGATCACTCTATGTCGGGTCTTACGAAGACGGCGAAGGCGAAACCGGACACGTACATCGCTATGCCGGTAACGGTGAGTGGGAGGAGTGCGGGCCGCTGGATGCGTCGAACGCGGTAATGTCACTGGCCACCTACCAGGGCAAGCTCTATGCCGGGACCGGACGGCTGAAAGGCCCAGGCTCTGCATTGTCCTACTCGCCGAACAGGGAAATCGGCGGTCGCATCTTTCGATTGGAGGATAGCGGTTGGGTGGACTGTGGAGAGCTTCAGGGCGGGGAGCGCGACTTCCCTGAGTACGAACACGACACTGTTCACAGCCTGGAGGTCTTCCAGGGAGATCTCTACGCCATTCCACTCTACACGAAAGGGCTTTACCGGTACGACGGAGACCATGGCTGGAACGACTGCGGCAGCCATGGTCGGCGTGCGTTCGCGATCGGCGTCTACCGCGGCAACCTCAACACGGTTGAAAACGGCAGCGGCATCTATCGATTTGAGAGCGGCGAAGACTGGACGCGCTGGAGTCGATTAGGGGACCTCCCCGGAGCGACGCAGAATTACTCGATGGCGGTGTACCGTGGCAAGTTACACGTGGGCACGTGGCCGGAAGGATGCGTGTTTCGTCTGGAAGAGAATGGAGAGTGGACGAACACAGGCCGTCTCGGCGACGAGCTTGAGGTCATGGGCATGTCGATTCACAACGGCAAGCTCTACGCAGGCACGCTGCCGCTCGCGCAGGTTTATCGATACGACGGAGACGACAACTGGACTTGCACAGGCCAACTCGATACCACGCCGGACGTGAAGTATCGCCGCGCCTGGTCGACCTCGGTTTTCGATGGAAAACTGTTCTTCGGAACCTTGCCGGCAGGTCGGGTGATGTCCCTGGAACCAGGTCGCAGCGTGACGCACGATTACGAGCTCGCATCCGGTTGGAAACACATCGCAGCCATCAGAAACGGGAGCGCGCTGGAGCTTTATGTCGAAGGTCAGCAAGTCGCCAGATCTTCGAGTTTCGATCCGTCAGACTTCGACCTTTCGAACGATCAGCCGATCACCATCGGGTTTGGCTCGCACGATTACTTCCACGGAAAGATTTGCGATGTCAGGATGTATCGTCGAGCGCTGAAGCCGGATGAGGTCCGGGAGTTGACCAAGCGACTTTGAGTGGGTGACCCTCGACGCGTGAGCGCAAGACCGTGCAGACCTGCTACGGGCTCCGCTCAGGACCGGTCCTCAGTCACTTCCGGATGAGGAAGTCCGCGGCTGCTACGGCAATCTCAACCGAAAGACCCATCTCTTTGCCGACGCCTTTGCCGAACCGGATGAATCATGACCGTACGTCCAGCCGTCAGGACCGTCGGGTGTCGTAGAGATCAATCGCGCGGGTAACGGTGTGCCGGATGGCCACGGACCGTGCGGGTTTGGTAAGCCGAAAGTCGAAGTGGGACAAGCGAGGGTCGTCTTCTTCGAGAGCCCAACCCGTAACCAGAACGGTGATGATGGCGGGATCGGTTTCCCGTAACCTCAATGCCAACTGATCGCCAGGCAGCCCGGGCATTCCCAGGTCGATGAGCGCCACATCGTACTTTCCCGCGGAGAACTGATCCAACGCTTCGGTGCCGTTTTGGAACGCGTCGACTTGGTGCTGGCGAGAGAGAGTGCTGACCAGGAAGGTACAGATGCTCTCCTCGTCCTCGACCACGATGATCGCTCCCCTGCGCCCGACCGGAACGGGATCACCAACCTCAACCGGGGAATCCGGCTCCTGATCGGAGATGCAGAACCGCAATCTTATGGTCGTGCCGAGGCCGATTGCGCTGTCCACCTCACATTCGCCCCCCCAGCCGACGACCGTGCCGTGGACGTTGGACAAACCCAGGCCCGAGCCGACGGTCATCTTCGTGGTGAAAAAGGGCTCGAACGCTCTTTGGGCGCGATTCCTCGCTCATGCCGATGCCGTCATCGCTGAACGTCACCTCCACACGGTCTGGTGCCAGCTTCGATGCAATCCGGATGGTTCCCCCCTTGGGCAGGGCCTCCAGGGCGTTGAAGAGCAGGTTGATAAAGATCTGGTGCAGCCCGGACTCGGTTGCCCGGATAGGTGGGGTTTCAACAAGATCGGTGACAATGTCGATGGGGATTCCCTTGGACTCCGGTTCATCCTTCCACTGAGGCCGGGAAACTTCCAGGGCATCGCGAACGACGGTCTCGACTGAGACCGGTTGCATTTCATCCTGCTCGGTCCGCACAGCCTGGTTGAGGCGTCGAACCAATTCCGCTGCGCGCATTACGCCATCTATCAGAAGTTGGACTTCCTGGCGCAGAGCCGCGTCGGTGAGCTGAGATTGAAGCATCTCGGCATGACCCAGAACGATGGCGAGAAGATTGTTGAAATTGTGCGCAACGCCCTGTGCCATTTGGCCGAGCGCGGATAGGCGTTCCAGGCGCACGGTTTCGGACTCGAGCCGCTCGCGCTCCGCAACTTCCTGCTGCAGACGCTGGTTGTGAATTTCCAGCTCTCGTTCGCGCGCGGCCAGCTTGTGATTGGCCGCAGCCAGCTCCGCCGCCCGCCGCCTAAGCGCCTCTTCCGCCTCCTTCAGATCGCTGATGTCTCGGGAATTCGCGACCAGGCATTGCTCTCCGTCAACTTCGACAATGTGGTCCGATATGAGACTGTGAAGTATGCGTCCGTTCGACCTGATCAAAGCAGCGAAGTTGCGGCACTCCCCTTTGTCTTCGAGAATCCTGACGAACCGATCCCGGTCTTCCTGATGGACCCAGATATCCAACTCGGCTGTGGTTTTTCCGATGGCATCGCTGCGAGATAGGCCGGAATTGCGACAGAAGCCGTCGTTGACCTCCAGTATCTTGCCATCGCTCAAGCGAGTCAGAATGATGTTTTCCGGGCTGGTCTGAAGCAACCGCGACAGCATGTCGTGGCTTAGACGCAACTCCGCCAGCTGCTCCTGCAGTTCAACTCTGGATGTCTCGACTTCGTTCACGATGCCACCTTGTCTTGTCACGAAGGATGAAACTGGTTGCCGGCCGCAGGCTCGACGTGATCGAATCACTCCACGAATGATGCTCGAATGGACTCGATCTGCTCCATCGTCAGACCGATCTCGCGCACGTAGGCCTCGACTCCCCCGTACGTGTCTTCCAGGTATCGCAGCGTAATCATCATGGTTTCAGCCGGGGCCAAATAGTCCATGCTCTGCGCCCGCCTCAAATCGTCCGTCGACCATCCCGGCGGCGGGCCCTCGGTCGAATAGCGCTTGAATAGAGTTGGCGCGGTCAGGTTGTAATCCTCGGCAATCGTTTCATCTGGAACTCCGGCCAGGCTCAATAGAAGTGCAGCGATAATTCCGGTCCGGTCGGCACCGCCGGCACAGTGGAAGAGAGCCGGAGGCACGGCCGGGTCTGCCAGCGTGGCCATGATGGCGGCGATCTCCGGCTTTCTATTGTCGAGCAACAGCTTGTAGGAGCCGGCTATCCACGCCGGCCCCTCCCCGGGCTCGCCGTAGCCTTCGGGATCCGTATCGGTGATCAGGTTCATGTGTCGGTAGTCAATCTCGGCGGAGGAAGCGAAGACATTTGGCGTGTTGGCGGTCTCCCGTTCCCGCCTCAGGTCGATGATCGTCTTCAGTCCGGTATCGAGGAGTTCTCGCTGCGCTTCCGGTGAGAGCTTGTGGAGGCTGTCGGCCCGCAGGTAGGTGCGCCATTGGGTGTTCCGGCCGTCGGCCGTGGCGTAACCGCCGATATCGCGAATGTTGTAGGTGTCCGCGATCTGCAGGTGGCGCGAGGGAGGAGTGGCATCGCTCATCGAAGGAGCTCGCTGGTTGATTGGTGAGATTTTTGTACAAACGAAAGAGAAGCATTGCCGCGCTCCCGATCAACATTCGATTCTGTCCGAGCGACGCGCCGAGCGCCCGGGACGCTCCAAAGTCGTCCAGCAACCCTTCCCCGTCGCCGCGTTACGCCTGCGAGAAACTGGCTGAATGCCGTTGAACTCGAGTTTCCTTACTATTCGATTCCCCTCGAGAGAGTCAGAATGCCCAATGGGTCAGGATCGCCACGAAACACATGCCAGGAATCCATGTAGAAAATATAGTCAAGACGTTCCGGGTAGCTGAGCGGAGCCCTGGTTTTTGGGGAGCAGTCAAGGGGGTCGTTCATCGCAAGCACAGAACGGTGACAGCTCTTCACGGTATCAGTTTTTCGATCGAGCCGGGTGAACTGGTTGGATACATTGGCCCGAACGGTGCCGGGAAGTCCACCACAGTAAAGGTGATCTCCGGCATCCTGGTACCGGACTCCGGAGTCTGCGAGATCGGTGGGATCGTGCCCTGGAAGCAGCGCACTCGGCACGTGAACGAGATTGGTGTGGTTTTCGGACAACGAACGCAGCTGTGGTGGGATCTGCCTGCCATCGAGTCATTCGATTTGCTCAGAGACATTTATCGAATACCTCCGGACAGGTACGCCGAGTCACGAGACGAGCTGGTAGACCGCCTCAAGCTGTCCAGTTTTCTCGACGTTCCGGTCCGACAGTTGAGCCTTGGTCAACGTATGCGTTGCGATCTTGCAGCTTCGTTACTTCATCGGCCAGAGTTGCTCTTCCTGGATGAACCGACGATCGGACTGGACGCCGTATCTAAGCTGGCTGTCCGCGACTTTGTTATGGAGTTGAACAAAAAGCAGGGCATTACTGTCATCCTGACGACGCATAACATGGATGACATCGAGGCGCTTTGCTCACGGATTCTGGTCATCGGTGAGGGGAAAATTCTGTCCGATGGGACGATCGAGGAACTTCGCAACCAGGTCAGCAGCGAGCGGCGGCTCATCGTTGACCTGGAAAATGAGAGCGAATCTGTGTTGGACGAAAGCGCTGAGATCATCCGACAAGACGGGCATCGTGTTGAGATTCGATTCCAGCCTGAAAAAACGTCTGCTGCAGACTTGATCGGCCGGATCACCGCAAGACACGCGGTTCGAGATCTGTTCGTCGAGAATCCGCCGATCGAGGAGATCATCGCCCGGATGTATGGGAAGGAAGAAGAGTGAGAGCCTACTACAGCGTTTTCCTGGCTCGATTCCAGACTCAGCTCCAGTACCGGGTCGCCGCGATCTCCGGCGTTGGGACGCAATGTTTCTGGGGATTGATCCGAATGATGCTGTTCGAGGCATTCTACCGGTCAACCACGGCGGACATGCCAATGACCCTGACCGATGTGATCGCTTACGTCTGGTTGGGCCAGGCCTTTCTCGGCATAATCGGCTGGGGAGCCGATCCCGACGTTCGCCAGCAAATCCGGACGGGTACAGTCGCCTACGAAATGCTCAGGCCAGTTGACATCCCTTTCTACTGGTTCGCAAGGGTGATGGCGCAACGAGTCGGCACAGTTGCCCTCAGAGCCAGCCCCATCCTTGTCCTGGCTTTCACCGTCGTGGATATGGTAGCACCTCCAAGTCTGGCCGCTTTCTCAGCCTGGATCGCAGCGATGATTGGAGCGTTGCTCCTGAGCAGCGCCCTCGCCACCGTAATGACCGTCAGCCTGCTCTGGACGATTTCCGGCGAGGGGATTTCGCGCATGATGCCTGCCATCGCCTATGCGCTGTCTGGTATGGCGGTTCCCCTTCCACTGTACCCGCAGTGGATGCAGCCTGTGCTCAACTTCCTCCCCTTCCGCGGGCTCATCGACATCCCGTTTCGATTCTACCTGGGACACATACCAGCGGCTGAATTACTGCCATACTTGGGGCATCAAGTCGCGTGGACGGTAGCCCTCATGCTGTTGAGTCGAGCCCTCTTCATCCGAGGTCGCCGCAACCTCGTCGTGCAGGGAGGGTGAGCGATGGCTGACGCAATCCGGATCTATACCAGACTGATAGCGATTTCACTACGAGCGCAAATGCAGTATCGCGCCTCATTCGTGATGTTGACGATCGGCGACTTCGTAACGACTGGGATTGAGTTCATCTCTGTTTGGGTACTGTTCGATCGATTCAAGGCGGTACAGGGTTGGTCCTTCCAGGAAGTCGCTCTTTTCTACGGAACGGCGGCTCTCTCCTTTGCGATTGCCGATGCTTTTACCGCGGGGTTTGATCGCTTTGGCCAAACCGTGAAAGCTGGTGAGTTCGACCGCCTGCTGCTCAGACCGAGAAGCACAGCTCTGCAACTCGCCGGCCAGGAATTGACGTTGCGGAGAATCGGTCGTTTTTCTCAAGCATTCCTGGTGCTTGCATGGGCGGTCTGGGTTCTCGATATCGACTGGACCATGCAGCGATCCATGCTTGTCGTTTCCAGTATCATCGGAGGCGCGGCAACGTTCTACGCGATCGTTGTTTTTCAGGCGACGCTGGCTTTCTGGACGACCGAAGGGCTTGAAATCGCGAATGCCGCCGTCTACGGAGGCGTGGAAACCATTCGATATCCCCTCGAGATCTATCAAGACTGGTTCCGAAAACTGTTCACCTACGTGATCCCGCTGGCGTGCGTAAACTACTACCCGATGCTGGCCGTGCTTGGTCGGGTAACCACGAGTGATCCGGTGTACTTCTTCTCCTGGTTGTCTCCTCTGGTCGGTTTCCTCTTTCTCTTGATCTCCTTGCGCGTGTGGCTTTTCGGCGTCAGACACTATACATCGACTGGCAGCTGACCTTAATTTGTCGGTAATGCCATTATCGACGCTGCATTCAGCCTTGTGCGAGGAGTGACCACCATGGCTCAATCCCCATACCGAATCATCTATAACTGGGATGGTGCCCCTCACCACTACGACGAATACCCCCAGACCGTAGAGCAGTTCCTGGAAAAGGTCTACGCCCCCCTCGCCGACACCCAGGTAGACGCCCTGTTCTGGTGCATGGGCATCCACGAAGCAACGTGGTTGTCAGGGAATCTACCGGTAAAGGGCGATTCAGTCGGCAGGATCTACGACAGTGTCCTGGCCATGCGGGATACGGAGAACATCCGCGCCTTGCTGGAACGCGGCGAGGATCTATACGGCGCGATGGTAGCGCGCGGACGCGAGCTCGGCATCGATGCGTGGCCATCCATCCGCATGAACGACCAGCACTTCTGGACCATCCAGGATCTGGAAGCCATGCAGAAGTCCGACGAACATGAGATGACGGATCTGCGCAAACAGCACCCCGAATGGTGCCTCGGCGACCAGGCACCGGGGTGGTGCGCGACCTCATGGAACATGGCCATTCCGGAGGTTCGCGAACACAAGCTGGACCTCATCGAGCAGGCCTGTCGCCTGACGGACTGGGACGGCGTCGAACTCGACTGGCAACGTCATGCCTTTCACCTGCCCGGCAACCACGAGTACCGGCTGCGTTACGCCCTCACCGATCTGCAGCGGGCCGTGCGCCAGATGACCAATCGACTGGCCGAAGAACGCGGCCGCCCCTTCCCCGTCGCCGTACGGGTGGCTGCGACCCTGGAATCATGCCGTCGTATCGGCTACGACCTAGAGACCTGGGTCAAAGAGGGCTTGTGCGACATCATCATTGGTGGCGGCAATTCCGGAACGGACCCCTGTTTCGAGACCGAGGAATTTCTCCGCCTTGTAGAAGGCACCGACATCCAGGTGTATCCCGGTCTGGACTTCGACTCACGACAGCTGGCCAATCGACTGATCCCACATACTCGGTGGCGCGATCGCTGGTTCGCCGGCATGGCGCAGGGCCACTTCGATCGTGGCGCCCACGGCATCTACATCTTCAACTGGCATGCAAATGCTACGACTCGGCGTCATTCTCTTTCGACGATTGGGTCAACTGAAACGCTGAAGGATCAAGACAAGGCCTATACCGCCATTTACCGAAGCATCGGCACCAACCCGCTGCGCCTGGACTCCGAACGGGATGATCGCATCTATGGTGAGGTCCCCGTCGACCTCCATCGGACGTTGACTGCTGACGGCCCGACCTTCCACATTTCCACCCACGACGCGGATCCGGGGAAAGCCAGCAGCCTGCAGTTATTGCTCGAAATGGCACACTTCTCGCCCACCGGAGACGAAGTAGCGGTGACCCTGGATGGCACGCCGCTGGGTCCCCCCGCGATCCGCAATCAGACCGCGGAGAATCCCAACAACCCGGCCGACGTCGACGAGAACAGCTGGCTGGTGTGGGACCTTGAAGCGGCACAGATTTCACCGGGCGGCCACGAAGTCAAGGTCGTTCTCGTCAAGCGCGACGCCCGAATCCGTCCGCCGCTGGGCATTGAGAACGTCGAATTCTGGATAGCCTACGGAGAGTAGAGGAGAGTTTATCGATGACCAGCAAAGGTACCAATGACACCCGCCGCGAACTACCAGAATTCACCTTGCCCGAAATCGGTTCCGACCGATCCTTGGGACCTCGGGACTTTCTCGGCAGGCGAACGGTCCTCTACATGTGGGCCTCGTGGTGACGCTGCCGATCGCAACTGCCTGGATGGCAGTCATTCTTCAATAAGAACGGCGAAAACTGCAACGTAATCTCGATCGCTCAAGACGCTCAAGGTGAGGACTATGCCAAGCCCTGGCTCGAAAAAGCCATGGCGACCTTTCCGTCTTTAGTGGACAGGGGCAACGTGGTCGGCAAGGCATTCGGCGTGAAGTATGTTCCCGTCGGTATTGTCATCGATGCCGATGGACAACTCGCCCGACCTGTCAGTATGGTCGATATCGGTGATTCGACGTTCCGAAGCGAGTTGGAGAATTGGGCTTCAACGGGCAGTCGGCCGGATTCATGGAACGAGGCGAGTGAACCGGCAGCCGCAGAGCTGATTACACCGGAGGAGCGACAATCCGACGCCTGCCTGCAGCGCGCAGTCGGCTACCTCGACGAAGGCAAGCCGCAGGCTGCCTTGCAGGCGTTACAAGAGGGCGTCTCCCTTGACCCAGAAAACTGGCTCATCCGCAAACAGGGTTGGGCTATCGAGGCGCCGGAGGTCTTCTACGACGGCGAAGTCGACTACGAATGGCAGAAAACGCGAATCAAAACAGAGATCGACCAGAACGAGGGTGGGTAACTCTGTCTGACGCCGCTCATTCAAGAGCTTTCATCTGTTTTCTGGTGTGCCTGATCGCGATGCTGACCGCGTCGGGCGCCTCGGCTCGCACGCACGACATTCACCCCGGTCGCGACCGAATCCACGCCTTGCTGCCTCTGTTGGCCGCGCGCGACAGCGTTCGATTCGCCGCCAGCGGACGCTATGAAGAGAGCACGACGGTCACCCTGCCAGATGTCCCGCTGACCTTTCTCGCCGCACCGGATCTCAAGTCTCCACCCATCTTGACCGCGGAATCTGTACTGCTGCGGGTTTACTCCGATCTGCGGGTGCAGGGCATCACCTTCGATGGGGCCAAGGGGGCTGAGTACGCGATCTACTCCCAGGCTCGTCAGCCCAACACACTGATTGTCGAAAATTGCCAGTTCCGCAACATCGCTGGGGATGCGATCTCAGGCGATGTTGGGGTAACCTTCGCATGGTGCGAGGTACACAATTCCCAGTTCCATGATATCGGTCGTCGCGCCCTGGGCTTCGGTTCCGGGGACATGATTCGCAACCTGCTGGTATCCAACAGCACCTTTCACGACATCGACACGGCGATCCAAGTCACTCAGAAGGACGAACCGATTTCCGTTCGAATTTCCGACATCACTATCCACGAGGCTGGTGAGGGCATCGTCCTGAAAGATGTGACGGACGCACTCGTGTCCGGGGTCATTCTATCGACCATCAGAGGCGAGGTGGTCGGCGGCACCGACCATCTATCCGTTCTCAACTCCTGTATTTTCGATTCCAAAAAGCACCAGCACGTTGAGGGGGCCCGCTGCCTGAACTGCCTGAAGGCCGATCCACGTTTTTTCGACTCGGAAAGTGATGACTTCTCCCTGTTACCAGAGTCGCCATGTCTCTGGTTGGGCGAAGACCATACGCCGATTGGGGATCCCCGATGGTTCGGCGACGCGACCGACATCGCCAACTCGAAAAAAGAGAACGCCCTCGCCCTTCGATGGGCTGGTGGCATCGGGGCCGGAACCGTTGTCTTGATGCTGATTTATTCCGGCGTTCGCCGGCGCTTTCGGCGAGCGACTCTGGAATCGTTGCGGGTGCGCGATGCGCGCTACCGCGCCATTCTTGAGAAGAGTACCGAAGGCATCCTGTTCTTCGACCCGCGCTCGCATGCCGTCGTCGAAATGAACGCCTCGCTCGTCTCGCAGCTAAATATCGCGTCTCCCGAGCACCGGAATATCCGGGTTGAGTCCATCTTTGCTGTCGGCGAAGAACTGCAGGATCTGTTTGCTGCCGCGGACGCTGACCGGCCATATACCGGGCAACATCGCCTGCGCTCGACGACCGGCCCCGCCCTAGATGCTGAGATTGATGCCTACACGATCGAATACCGGGGCGAGAGCATCGTGTGCCTCGTGACGCGCGATATCAGCCACTGGAAACAGGAAACACGTGCCTTGATGGAAGTCGAGGAACGTTTGCAGCATCTGTTGAGAAGCAGTCCTGCCGTCCTCTACAGCCGGCCGCTGGATCAACCCTTCGGCTTCTCCTTCGTGTCAGCCAGCGTCGAGCCTCTGTTGGGTCTGGAAGTCTCGACCTTTCTGTCCAACCCGAATTTCCTCAAGTGGCGCATCCACATGGAAGACCTGCCCCGGGTCATGGGCGAGCAGTCGCGCGTGCTGCGCTCGGGTCAGCTGGCGCAGGAGTATCGCATTCAAGGCGGAGATGGAGAGTACCGCTGGGTCAGGGACGAGACCTTTCTAGTGCGCGATGAACACGGCAACCCGTCCGAGATCGTCGGCTCCATCGTCGACGTGACTTCGCGCGTGGAAGCCGAGCACAACCGTATGAGTGCCGAGGTCGAGCTTGAAGAGCAGAAGGTCCTCAGCATGCGCGCTGACCGCTTGAGATCGTTGGGCGAAATGGCGGCAGGTATCGCTCACGAACTGAATCAGCCACTCACGGGCATAAGAGGCTACGCCGAGCTCACACTGATCGGCCTGGAGAAAGGCTGGGATCTCGATGGGGATAAGCTGGTGGCACGGCAACAGTCGATCATCGATCAGGCCGATCGCATGGTCCACATCATCGACCACGTTCGGCTGTTCGCCCGCCAGGCTGGAAGGCCGGATACGGGAATTGCCGATGTCAACGACATAGTCCAGTCAAGCATCGGCCTGCTTGGGTCCCAGCTCAAATCACAGGGCATAGAGCTGAACGTCACCAACGGCAACGAACTTCCGTCCGTGAACGTCAATCCCTACTCGCTGGAGGAGGTCATCCTCAATCTGCTCGTCAACGCGAGGGATTCGCTGTTGGGCATGGGACCGGAGATGGACGGAGCCCGCATCGAGATCCGCACCGACTTCAATGATGGACACGTCAGTATCAGTGTGACTGACAATGGCGCCGGCATTCCAGAGGAACTCCATGAGCGTATCTGGGAGCCGTTCTTCACGACCAAGGATCCGGACAAAGGCACTGGTCTTGGACTCTCGATCTGTCGGAGCATCATCGAGCAATGCTCGGGACGACTCGAGCTCGAATCAACGCCAGGCGTGGGGACTACGTTGACCATACTGCTGCCGCCACACGCCGAATCCGACGCGACCCCAGAAGCCTCAGCGAGTCAGACATAGCGAATGCGGGCATTCTATCTCCACGGAGCCAGAGACCTGCGCGACGAGCAAGTATCGGTCCCCACGATTGACACAGATCAGGTGTTGGTACGACTGCAGGCAGCCGGAATCTGCGGCACGGACATGCACTACTTCGAACACGGGCGGAACTCTGGTTTCGAGGTGAAGGAGCCTTTCGTTCTCGGTCACGAGTTCGCCGGGGAGGTAGCGGATGCCGGTGACCACTCCGATCGATTGCCAGTTGGCACCAGAGTGGCTGTCGACCCGTCTCATCCCTGCGGTACATGCCGTCAGTGCGTCGAAGGAGCCTATAATCTCTGCCGCCATATGAAATACTTCGGCTCAGCCGCGACCACACCCCACATGGATGGCTGTTTCCGGGAATTGGTGCCCGCCCTGGCGGAGCGCTGCCACATCCTTCCTGAGGGGCTCTCGTGGCGACAGGCAGCGCTGCTCGAACCGCTGTCCGTCGTCCTGCAGGCCGCGCAGCGGGCAGGCAGCTTGGCAGGGAAACGAGTGCTCATATCCGGCGCCGGTCCGATCGGCCAGTTGCTGGGGCTGGTCACCCGGCATCACGGCGCTGCGCGGATCACGGTGACAGACGTGCGGCAGCGCGCCCTCGACCTGGCCTCCGAGCTGTGGGCCGATCACGCGATCATGGCCGATGACGACGAAGAGTTGGAGACCGTGGCGAAGATCTGTGACGGGTTTGACATCGTAATGGAGGCTTCTGGAGCAGCTCCGGCTCTGCGTTCCGCCTATGAACGCTGTACGCCAGGAGGAGTCATCGTTCAGATAGGCAATCAGCTGGGCGATGTACCCCTGCCGGCTAATCTGGCGCTGGTCAAGGAGTTGACTATACGTGGTTCCTTTCGCTTTGCCCACCAATTCGGTTTCGCCATTGATCTGCTCGCTAGAAAAAAGCTCAACGTTCAGCCGCTGATTACGGATGCCTATCCGCTGGCAGCCCTGCCTGAAGCGCTGGAGACCGCGCTCGGACCGGAGTCGGTCAAGGTCGTGCTCGAACACGAGTAGCCCTGGGCATCGGAGTCCTGTTCTGACATGACCGTTTATTTGAGCGACCTGAGCCAGTGCCTGCCAGCGCACCTGCTCTCCCGCGAACCCAAACCCGGACACTGGCGCACCCTGGCCTACGAAACCGACTCGGTTTCCGGCACCATGCTGGTGGCGGGACCGGAAACCGCCGCCGCGGATATCGTGTGTACTCTGGATACTCAAGGGTGGCATGAGATCCACTTCGGCGTGTTCTCGCAGTACCTGTTTCCAGTCGAGTTCCTGGCACGGCTGAGTGATGACACCACGTTCTCCATGGTCGAGATGGCGCAGTTGCCGCCACAACAGGAATCTGATGGCAGACTGACAACTCCAGCCTACCGTACCAGGTGCATTCACGAACTATTCTGGAAGACCGCCGATCTGACGGATCAGGATCTTGTTCTCGGCCAGCGGTCCATGACAGTCAGCGACGGCGACGGATCTGGCGCCCATCAGAGTGCTCCCACCCGCATCGCATACATCAAGCTCGTTCCGCTTTCAAGTGATCAGGTGGAAGCGCTCAAGGTGGACCGCGATCGTCGTGACACCAAACGCCTTTTCGGCCACAACGACGCGCATGGTCCCCATCAGTTCTGCCGTCCCATGACCGAGGAGGCCTTGCGCCGGCACATAGAGTGCTTCGGGGACAGCGATTTCGGGCGCCTTTACTGGGAAGCGGGCGGTGGTGACGAGTTGAACTACTTCACCGAGATTGGCCGCATGACGACACGCGACCTGGTGGAGGACTTCCCCGACCCATTGTACCGATACCAGGCTGAGAGCTGGCGCCACTTCGTGCAGCAGCACGTCGACCCGTTTCGCGTCATCCTGGATCGAACCCATGAGATGGGCCTCGAACTGCACGCCGGCTATCGCGTCGCCGGGTTTCACTATCCCCCACCCTACGACCACTTCAACAGCGGCGACACGTTCTATAAGCGGCACCCCGAACTACGTGGTATCGACCGCGAGGGCAACGTCGCTCCGCGCATTTCCTACGCCTTTCCAGAAGCTCGGCAGTTCGTGGTTTCGGTGCTGCGTGAAATTGCCCTGCTCGGAGTAGACGGAATCGCGCTGCTGTACAACCGCAGGCCTCCGTTGCTGGACCATGAGCCACCACTCGTCGATGGCTTTGTCGAAGAGTTCGGAGAACATCCGAGTCGGCTACCCGAGGACGACAGTCGCTGGTTGGCCTACCGTGCGCGGACGCTGACCCAGTTTATGCGGGAAGTCTGTGAGACCCTGGATGCCGTTGCCGAGGAGATGGGTCGAAGCAAGCGCGTTGAAATCACCGCTGTCGTGGGCGCGAACGCCAAGGAGAACCTGCAAGATGCCATCGACGTAGATGCCTGGATCACGGAGAGCATCGTGGACACGATCGTGCCGTATTCTTCGCAACCTGGGTACGACAGCCTCAACGAATCCTGGAGCGACACTGCTGACGTCGACTACTGGCTGGAACGAACCAGCGGAACACAGTGCAAGCTGGCCCTTAACGTCATGCCGCGACAGTTCCCGCCGGAAGAATATTTCGAGAAGGCGCATGCCCTCTACGAATGCGGCGTCGACTATTTGTTTTTCTGGGATGCCGATCTGCGCCGGGCCGTTTACTCGCCGTCCTGGAATGCCCTGCGCAGACTGGGACATCGTGAGGAAATCGCCGCGTGGGTCGCGGACGGAAGACCAGCGATGACACCGGGGCCGATGAAAATCACCAAACTCGGTGATTGGGACCTTTCGAATATCACTCCGGGATAGTCGCCGGCACGCGCACGGTAAATGTCGATCCCACACCCATCTTGCTTTCAGCCGCTATCTTACCGCCCAGGAGCTCACAAAAGCTCTTGGTGATGGTCAGTCCCAATCCGGTTCCACCGTAATGCCGCGTCGTCGATGAGTCCGCTTGAGAGAAGGCCTCGAACACCTGCCCCATTTGTGCCTCCGTCATGCCGATGCCACTGTCAGTGACTTGAAATTCCAGCCAGGTTGTTCCCGCGTCCTGCAGGGACTTGCATCGGAGCACGATCGAGCCTTGCTGAGTGAATTTGGCCGCGTTCGACAGCAGGTTGAACAGAATCTGGCGCAGTTTGGTTTGATCCGTGTACATGGTTCCGGCGTCGACGATCTCTACTTCGAGTTTGTTGTCGTTCCTCTCCACGAGCGGTTCAACCATGGCTACTACTTCGTTGATCAAACTCTGCGGCTCGAAACGCTCAAGCGATACCTCCATGCGGCCAGCCTCGACTTTTGACAGGTCGAGGACGTCGTTGATTAGACCGAGCAGATGATGTCCCGCGGTCTGGATCTGGCTAAGATCTTTAGACGCCGACGTCTGCTGGGCCTCGTCCGCGTCCTCCTTCAGGATCTCACTATAGCCGATTATCGCGTTGAGCGGCGTCCTGAGCTCGTGGCTCATATTGGCCAGGAATTCACTCTTGGTCCGATCGGCCTTCTCGGCAACCAGCTTGGCTTCGACCAGTTCCTGTTGGATACGCCGACGCTCGGTGATCTCCGTGGTAAGGTCGGCGTTGACCCGAGTGAGCTCGATCGTGCGCTCCTCAACCAGCTGCGTAATGCGCTCTGTACGGCCGGACATCATCAACAACAAGGCTCCGAGAAGCCCCGAAAACAGGACACCGCCGATGAGCACCATCCACAGGTGCCACGTTGCCTGCGCCGCGAGGTACCCGGGTGTTGGGGTGAAACTCAGATGCCACCGCCGACCGCCCACCTCGATATCGGTTGTTGTCCTCACTTCGTTGACCGCCGACTCCGGCCTTACCTGGGGCGTACTGCCGTGCGAGCGGTTGTCGTACAGGACTTCCGTTCCGGCGACAGCGGCTCGATCCTCAACCAACAGTTCGATTCCTGAGGAGGCCAGATCAGCCAGAGCCGCATCCTCAATCACGTCACCGCTGCGAAAGACCCCCAGGACGAATCCGCGCAAGCTATCACGGCGTTCGGGCACGGAAGTCGGAGCCACATCGCGGCCTGCATGGTACACCGGCAGGAATACCAGGAAGGCGGCCTGACTACCCTTCTCCTGAACGAGCGTTATGGGTGCGGTCGCAACGTTGGCACCACTGTCACGTGCCTCATTCAGTGCGGCCAGCCTGGTCGCGCTGGACGCCAGATCGAATCCTAGAGCAGCTTCATTACCCTCCAACGGCTCCACGTAGTACACCGGGTAGTATTCCGCGCGCTGGGCAGCAGGGATCATGGTCTTTTGAGCAGACCGCTCGGTGATTCGGAATCCGGTGAGCCCATCCCGACGTGCTTCCTGCTCGAAATGTGCTCTGCGCTTATCGCTCACGTACGGAATCCATTCAAGTGCCTGGATAGCGTGAAGTCGCTGGTAATGCCGCCGCACAAAGGCGCGAAAATTCTCCCGCGACACGTCGCTGGAACTGCTGTACAGGTTGTCGATTGAATGCAGCACCTCGATGTAACCTCTGAGATGCAGTTCCAGGTTGTAGGTGATTCTGCTCGCTTGTTGTTGGAATTCTAGACGCTGCCGTTTACTCTCCCACTCGCTGGCAAGCATGAAGACGGACACCGTGAGCGAGAAGGCAATGCCGAGGGCCAGGGTCAAAGAAAAGCGGCGCGGTCTCCAGAGCTTTCGAGGCCTGGCAAACCACACCAGAATCAAGGGTGTAAAAATCAGCACGCCGATCGCGTCGCCGACCCACCACGTGAACCAGTCGAGTGGTAGCGTTGTCCATTGATGATCGCCACTCACGAGCAGGGTCACAGCGCCCCACGTAGGAGCGATCAAACATCCGATCGGACTTCCCAAAACCAGAAAGCGCAGTATCGCACTCTCCTGATTTAGGGGGTTGGGAAAGCCCACGAATCGGCGAATCAGAAAAGCACTGGCGACGGCCTGAAGCGTGGATCCCACAGCGACGCTGAGCGTGACTACCGTCCACTTCAGCGGACCTTGCGCGTAGCCATCGATCGACAATTCCCCATTGATCAGGATCGCACCCAACAGAATAGCCGGCCACATGCGGTAACCGAACAGCAGGATGGCTGCCAGGGCAACGCCAGAGGCAGGCCAGATGGCGGTGGCATATCCGGGCGATATTGCAGGCAACAGACCACTCTTCCCCGCCAGGTAATAACTGGCGGCGAATACCGCGACCCGTCCGAGATAACCTGCTGTAGTGAGCGTTTCGTTCTCGGTATCTTCCAAGTTCACCCTCTTGTACATGGCTTGCCCAGGGTCTGATACTACGCAATCTTGTGGCGCACCAGTCTGTGAGCAGCCCGGAAACTATAGTGAACCCGCCAGGGAGGACAACAACAGTGAAATCGATCGATCTCGCCGTCAACGGTACATTGATGCGAGGCCTGGAGCTAAGCGGCAATCTGACAGAAGTCGGCGGTCTGTTTGTTCGAGAGGCAGCAACCGCACCCTGCTATCGATTGTGGTCGATCGATCCGGCGATGCTCAAAGTCTCCTCTGGGGGCATCTCCATCCAGCTGGAGATCTGGTCCGTCCCCGTGGCCGGACTGGCAACGCTGCTGATTTCGGAACCGCCCGGTCTGTGTATCGGCAAGGTTCAGCTCGCCGATGATGAGGAGGTCCTCGGCGTGCTCGGCGAGCCCGTCCTCTGCGAGGGTATGCAAGAGATCACTCAATGGAAGGGGTGGCGCAACTACACCGCCTCCTTGCCGACCGACTGAGTAATAGTCTGCAGCAGCAGGCCGTCTACCCTATACTTGTGGCCGGCGTTGAGATCCATCTTCAGGAGGGATAGACAGTGTCGGAACCCCTGTTCGAGGTAGAAATCCCCACGGGCTTCGTCGGACCGATCCGGCTGACGGATGGACGGCTGTTGGGCCTGGATGGAAAGCTCAACCTGCTGCATTCCTCCGACGACGGCAGGACGTGGGAGCCATCGGGTCCCCTCCCTGAACCCGCAAACCCGGCGCTCACCGGCGATACCTTCCAACCCATGAGCGTGATTCGCCTTGCCTCAGGCGCCATCGCCGTCAACTACTGGCAAAGGCTCGCCGACCCAGTCGGCACCCGCGAGGTCCGAACTCTGTTCCGCAAAACGGAGGACGAAGGCCTGACCTGGTCCGAACCGGTGCTGGTGACCTGGCCTGGCACACCATCCTATCCCACCTATTTGATGCAGACCGGCAGTGGGCGGCTGATCATGCCGAACGAATACGCCTTTGGACAGGACACCCGCCAGTTCCCCCACAACAGTATGAAACTCTGCACGGCCTTCTATTCGGATGACGAAGGGGTCTCATGGTCAGAATCCACGGACACCGTATTCGTTTGCGAACAGGATCGCGGTGCATATGCCTCGTTCGTGGAGGCGCCCTGCGTTGCCGAGACAACGGACGGCAGGCTACTCATGTTCATGCGCACGGAGATGCAACGCATCGCCCAAAGTTACAGTAGCGACGGTGGGGTGCATTGGGAACAGGGCGAGTTCAACGATCTGGTCAGCAGCCGCTCGGAAATTTGGCTGGATCGCCTTCCGGAGACGGGCGATCTGCTCTGCGTGTGGAATCAGGTCAACGCTGAGGAAACGTTGGGCGGATTCTATCGCTCTCGGCTGAGCTCAGCTGTCTCCGTGGACTCTGGTGCCAGCTGGCAGCATTTCCGCACTATAGTTCAGACCGAGGGCATGCAGAACATCGATCGCATTCCCGCGGACCAACCACCGGCTTTCTTGATCTCGTCAGGAGTCAGCCCGGAGAGCGGCCCCTACCCCACATCAGGTCACCGGACCATTCGTCATCCGCGAGTCAGGTTCATCGACGACCGGGCATTCCTGCGCTACGACGACCGGCGCTACAACAAGCCAGCGGCCAGGGGCAGCTATTACGGCGCCAAGCTACGGGCGCTGCCCATCTCGTGGTTTTACGGCAAATGACGGCGAATCTGATGGAAGGCCGCTACCGCGTGGGCCTCGTCGGTGCCGGCCGCCAGGGCACCTTCTTCGCCCGCGCCTTCGCCACAAATCCGGCTACCGAGGTCGTCGCTGCCTGCAACCGTTCCCAGGACACCCTGGACCTGTTCTGCCAGCGCTTCGGCACTGCCGGATACACCGATTATCGACAGATGCTGCGCGACGAGAAACTCGACATCGTCGCCACTGTCATACCGGTGAAGCCAAACCCGGAGATCGTCATCGCCAGCGCCAGAGCCGGCGTGCGCGGCATCATGACGGAGAAACCGATCGCGGGACGGCTCGTCGACCTGGACCGCATGGTCGAGGCCTGCGACGAGGCGGGAGTCCCATACCAGGCCGGCAACGTCGACCGCGTGCGACCGCAGAACTGGGCCGCACGGGAAGCCATCATTCAGGGCGCCATCGGCGAAGTCCGCAGCATCAGCTGTTTCACCCAGATCGTCCAGGGCGGCTGCAATGCCCTGGCCTGGGCAAAGATGTTCGCCCTCGGGCAATTCATCCGCGGCAAGAGCGGCAAGGACGCCGATGCCGAATGGGTAATCGGTAAGACGGCTGGCGATCCTTTCAGCGACGGCGACGAAGGCCTCAATGGCATCGGCGGCTTCATCCACTTTGGTAACGGCATTGAGATGACCGTGCATGTCAATGCCAGTGCCCGGCGCGGAGTCGAAGTCGTCGGGACGACAGGCGTATTCGCCAGCGACGGCCGCCGCCTGCGCTTCTGGCAGAAGACAGACGAGAGCAGCGACGACGTGTTCTGCGGCATGAAGGAGGTCTTCGGACTCGCGCCGAACGTACCCCAAGAGGAGACGGCGGTGTCACCTGATGGTTGGCTGGAGCCCGACGGCCGCATTGTCGATACTGTGCAGTCGATCATCGACGCCATCGACTACGGTACCGAGCCGCGCTGCAGCGGTCGCGACCAGCAGCAGGCCTTCGAGATCACCCTGGCCCTAAGGGAGTCAGCACGGCGCGCCCATGCTCCGATGCACCTGCCACTACCGCCCGAGATACGCGAGCAGCCAATGTGGCCGGTGCCCTATCGCTGGAACTCCAAGCGTGACCTCTACGGCGGTCAGTGGTACATGAAGGAAATGCAGAGACACAAGAAGTAGCACACCCGGCGCCGACTCGCGAGACACAGCCAAAGACGTCCCCGAACGAGGACCCCCGACGATGCCCGCAGTTGAAATGCCTGACCTAGTCAATCTCAAGGCGACCCGCGTCAGCGCCCCACCGGGGTGGGCGCTGTTGGAACGCCAGTTGATAACCCTCATGGAAGGGGCTGCGCCCGAGTACATGCGGCGCTGCACCGAACCCAGCGGCACGGCGATCTGGGCGGATGACATCGATGACTTCTACGAGGCCTTCTACAACTGGGGCCTGTTTTATGCCATGGGTGCCGACGACGGCATCCTCGACATGGCACTGACAGCCTGGAACGCCTCCACCCGCATCTGTGCCAATGATATCCGACACCGAGATCACCGTTTGTTTCGTCAGAATCTCTCTCGTGAATACTACGATCTGTCTCACCCTGGTGACGCAGAATGGCATCACAAAGGCGAAGGCAACATGGCCTTCTACGACTTCGGCGTGGCCTGCCCGACAATCTCGGAGAACGTCCGTCGTGCCAGGCAGTACGCCGGGTGGTACATCGGTGAGGATCCGGAAGCCCCCAACTACGATCCGCAACACCGTGTCCTGCGTTCACCGGCGCAGTCGGGCCAGGGACCGTGGCACGAATCCCGCCTCGTCGTCGCCATGGCCATGCTACAGGGCGGCAATCTCGAAAAAACGCCGGCAGACCAGTGGGAGCCCAAGCCGATGGGCATACGCGCCAGTCTCTACCCGGTGGTTGAGGAGTTGGAGGACGGCTGGTGGAAGGTGCCCGAGCGCGCCGACGAAATCCTGAAGCTGTTCGAGCACATCGTCCTCGACTGCGACTCGGCCAACAACCTGGCGGCGACTGCATTGGTCACCCATGCGTACCTGGCTACAGGTGATCAGAAGTACAAACAATGGGTCCTCGAGTACACCGAGGCCTGGATGGAACGCATCCAGCAGAACAACGGCGTCATCCCCGACAACGTGGGACCCACGGGCAAGGTCGGTGAACACCGCGACGGCGTATGGTGGGGCGGCTTCTACGGCTGGGGTCACTACCAGGGCTTCAACATCATCTACCACGCCATCAACATCGCCGCCGAGTGTTGTCTTCTGCTGACCGGGGACTACAAGTATCTCGAACTGTTGCGCTCGCAGCTCAACGTTCTGCTGGACAACTCGATCAAACGCGAGGACGGCCAGCTGCTGGTGCCGCGGCGTTACGACGAAAAAGGCTGGTGCCTCACCCAACCGGAGGTATCCGTCCTCAGCGGTCCTGCCCCCATGCGCGTGCAGGAACTCGCCCATCTCTACCACGCATCCATGTCTGAGGAGGACTACGAGCTTGTATGCAGGGTGCGGGATGGCGATGTCGAGCGCGACTGGAACGAGATTCCGGCAAAAGCGGCCAGTGAGAAGAACAGCGGCGAAACAGAATTGGCACGCTTCAACTATTACGACGGCAAGAACCCCGGCTGGCCGGAGCAGATCCTGCGCGCCGAGTACGGATGGGCATTGCAGCACATCGAGGACATGCGCAACGATACCCGCAGCCGTGCCGAACGGATCGAGGCCAATCATGTTCCCCAGAACCCGGTACTCACCAAGGGGCTGACCCAGGTGATGATGGGGGCGCCGCAGGCTGTCTACAACGGCGGTTTGCTGAGAGCGCAGGTCCGTTACTTCGACCCGGATTGCGGCCGCCCGGGAGTGCCGCCGGATGTTGCCGTCCTCGTCGATGGGCTGGCTGCCAACCGCACAGGCATACAACTGGTGAACCTGAATTCGACCGATGAGCGCAATGTGATCGTACAGGCGGGTGCCTTCGGCGAGCACCAGTTCACGAGCGTGAGCGCTGACGACGGCGACTCCGCCCAGGTCGACGGGCGCCACTTCTCCGTGCATCTACCGCCTGCGACCGCCGTTCGCCTGCAGGCCGGAATGTCGCGCTTCGTCAACGAGCCGAGTTACGCCTTCCCCTGGCACGGGGACGAAATTCCGGTTCCATTTCAGTAAACGGAGACTGCCGAAACCATGAAAATGCCCAGCATACGAGCCACCCAGATCGCGGCGCCACCGGAATGGGCCGTCGTTCAACGTCAGCTCATCTCGACCATAGAGGCTGCCACCGACCTGTTCGTCGAACGCTTCGAAGACGCTGCCGGCAACGAGCATTTCATCCACGACGTCGACGACGTCTACGAGAGCCGCTGCGGACGCGCCCTGCTCTACTCTTTGGGAGGCGACCAGCGGCTCCTGGAGATGGCGCTCCGCGAATGGAATGCCGCTACCCGATTTTACAGTGAAGAAATCAACCCGCAGGCGGGCCAGCCCATACATCCGATGTTCATGCCGCAACTGCGCAACGAATGGTGGAACTTCGCCGTCGCCTTCAACAATGACTGGTTCCACATGGGCGAAGGCTCGTCCAGCTTCTACGAGTTCGGCCTCGCCGACCCGACCATCGTCGAGAACATCCGCCGCGCCGAGAAATTCGCCGCCATGTACACCGGTGATGACCCCCAAGCTCCGAATTACGACCCCGAGCACAGAGTCTTCCGCTCCGGATTCACTAGCAGCCAGGGCCCATTGCTGACGATGCGGGGCATCGCGCCGCTCATTCACAGCACCGGTGAAGTAACCGGCGAGCTCGAGATGGTGCGCTCCTTCCTCGATCCGGGTTCACTCGGCGACTTCGGGCACCGACGCGGCTCCGACCGCGGCCCCAGCGTGGAGCCCCTGTTCACGCACCTGTACCCTGTTGTCGAGCGCCTCGAAGGCAACTGGTTCGAGCATCCCGAGCGCCGCGACGAGATCATGGATCTCTTTGACCGCATCATCCTCACCGGCGACGAGCCAGCCAACTTGCTCGCCACGGGACTGGTGACCAACGCCTACCTCTATACCGGGGATGAGAAGTACAAAAAATGGGTCCTCGACTATGTCGGCGTGTGGATGGAGCGCACGGAAAAGAACAACGGGATACTACCGGACAACGTCGGCCCGACGGGAAAGATCGGTGAGAACCGCGATGGTCTGTGGTGGAACGGCGTCCAGGGCTGGAACCGCCGGGGCGGTTGGGACCGCATGCTGTTCGCCCTCACCGTCGGCGCCGAGTGCGCCCTGCTGCTCAGTGGTGACGACGGCTACCTCGACCTGCCGCGCTCGCAGCTCAAGCTGATCCTCGAACAGGCAACCCGGCGCGAGGATGGCCAGCTGCAAGTCCCCAACCGCTACGGCCCCGACGGCTGGGCGGAACCCCGGTCCATGGGGCTCAAGGAACTAAACCATCTGTATCACGCCTCGATGTCAACTGAGGATCGCGAGCTCATCTACATGTTGCGCGAAGGCGACAAGGAGACCGACTGGAACGAGGTGGTCCCGCGTGGCGATGGCAAGGGCGGCTCGGCCGATCACTCACGCTTCAATTACTACGACGGCCAAAATGACGCCTGGCCTGCTCAGATGATGCGGGCGGACCTGGAGTGGACCCTGCGCTCGATGGACTGCATACGTCTGGACGCCCGCGGTGTCACCGAAAAGCTCGAAGACAACTACTGGCCCGTGAATACGGTTACGGCCAAGGGCCTCGTGCATCTGACCACGGGTGCGCCGATGGCGCAATACAACGGCGGCATGCAGCTGGGACGCGTTCGCTTCTTTGACTCACAGCGTTCCCGGCCCGGGCTCCCCCTGGACGTGGGTGCCCTCGTCGATGACCTGCAGGATGACCGCACCGGGATCCAGCTCGTTAATCTTCATCCGACCGAAGGTCGGATCCTGATCATGCAGGCCGGCACCCACGGGGAGCATGCCTTCACGGAAGCCAGCTACAACGAAGAGAGCTATCCGAAACACGAGAATCCGTCCATGTGGCCCCGTGCCGAGCGTGTTCAGACCGCGAAAACTATGACCGTTGACGGCCGCCACCTGAGAGTGGAGTTGCCCCCCTCGACGATGATTCGTATCGACGTCGGCACCCGGCGCTTCGTTAACGACCCCAGCTATGCGTTCCCCCCTATGAAGCGCTCAGAATAGAGACCTTATGACACTGAGTCAGACGGAAAAGAATGCAGATCTGATCGCACCGACCCTGACCGTGGAGGTACCGGACTGGGTCACCTATCCGGATGATGACTGGATAGAAATCTCCCCGGAGGAAGCCGGCCTCGATCCCGAAAGATTCGCTGACTGGGTCACCGGCCTGGATGTGAAGGGCGCCAGCTTTCTCGGCGAGGACCACAGCGGCAACAAACACGGCGCGGTTCTGACCAGAGGCGGCTACATCGTCCAGTCATGGGGCGACCGCCACTACCAGCATCACACCGCATCCGTCGGCAAGGCGTTGACCTGGATCGCCCTGGGGTGCGCCGCCAATGATGGCCTGCTCGATCCCGACGAACCAATCCACAAAACCTGGACCGGAGCCGGTGAACTGTCGCACGAACACAAGCACCTCGACCGAGGTCACCACCAGACACTCACCTGGCGACACCTCGTAGGACGGCGTGATGACAGCGTACACTGGGGCGGCTTCCCCTTCGAGATCGGCATCCGTTGGACGGAGAAGCGGACCGGCCTGCAAGAGGCTGATACGGTGCCCGGGGTCGCCGAGTGGGCCACCTGGACCGGTGACCCGTTCTACGACTGCTACTCACACGCGAAACCAGGCGCCCATTCCATCTACAGCAGCGCAGGCTTCTGGCGCCTTGGTCAGGCCCTGACCCATGTGTGGGGCCGCGACCTCAAGGACGTAATTCAGGAGCGCTTGTTCGATGCCATCGGCATCCCCTACGAACGTTGGGATTGGTACAACGGCGGCGACGTCAAGGATCAGAAGGATTTCTACCCCGGACTGCCTGACACCTATACCTACCTGGATCCTCCGTACGAGATCGGAGGCGTGCCAGTGCGCAGCGGACCTGGTTGGTGTGTCCTCAGCGCCTCTGACCTGGCGCGCTTCGGCCACCTCAACGCTACCCGCGGCATGTGGAAGGGCGAGCGCATCACCGACCCGGATTGGCTGCGCAGCCACAGTGGTGGCAACAAGTGCGGAGCCAGCGGCGAGTGTGGACACTTCACCGCCATGGGTGTGGTTACGACGATCGGTTTGCCGGAATACAGGCACGCCATACCAATCAAGAGCATTCTACCCGATGATTTTTTCGTCGGCGACGTCGTCCGGAACTCCTGATTTGAATACGATAGACTGCATCAAGACCTTCCACGAGCTCGGTTCGCCGTTCATAGCTGACGGCATGCAGGTTCTGGCAATGCCGCGGCGCATCGCCGACCCGGCTTTACGCCCACTCATTCCCGGGAAGCGCGTCGCCGGCACAGTCGTAACCTTGCGTCTCGACTATTACCCGACCGAGTCCGAACCGCATCCGTACGTATTCGATACCGCCTTCACGCAGGCTGGCCAGGTTCCCAGTCCCGTCCTCGTCACGGAGTCGCGCCTTGGATTGCGATCTCCATTTGGGGGCGGAGCCAGTCGCTCATTCGTTCACGCCGGTCTCACCGGCGTTGTCATCGACGGCTGCATTCGCGATACCGCCGACGTCACAGCCCAGGGCATGCAGATGTTTCACCGGCAGATCAGCACGGACTCCTTCCTCGGCCGTGTGCCAGAAGGCTATGTCGGTGCTGAGACGGCCATTGACGTCGACATCGGCGGTGTCAGGGTTACCCCGGGCGATCTCGTCATCGCCGATGAGGATGGCATCGTGTTCTGCTCGACTACGGACGCTCCTGCGGTGATCGAGGCGGCACGCGACATTGAGACTGAGGAAGAACAGATATTCGCCCGCTGGCAATCCGGTGAAGGCTATCTGAAGGGGCTTGGACTGTCGGGTCGAGGTGGAGGAGAATAGCGATGGGTGATTCAACATACCGTGCCGCCATCATCGGAGCCGGCCGCATCGGCGGTTTGCTCGAAGACGAGCAGCCGAACAATACATACCGCAAACCACACGGCCATTACGCGGCCTACGACTTCATCGAGCAGACCGAGGTCGTGGGCGTGGCGGGGCGCAGCGAAGGTCGACTGCAGATGTTCACGGACCGCTTCGGCATCACCAACACCTACCTCGATTACCGCGAGATGATCGAGAAGGAAAAGCCGGACATCGTCAGTGTCACCACCCAATCCCAGTTTCGCGCCGAGCCTATCATTTTTGCCGCCGAGAACGGAGTGCGCGGTATCTACGCGGAAAAGGCGCTGTGCGCGTCACTTGACGAGGCCGATCGCATCGCCGCTGCGTGCAGGGCGAACAACGTCGCTTTCAACTTCGGTGCCGAGCGCCGCTACCACGACGGCTTCGTGCGCCTGCGCCAGGCGATTGAGCGTGGTGACATCGGTGAGCCCCAGTTCGCGTTCACCTTCTGGGTCACGGATCTGATGAAACACCACAGTCACTCCTTCGACACCGTGGCCATGCTGCTGGGTGACCCTGAACCTGTTTGGGTCGAAGGCCGGCTCGTGGAGGCAGGCGAGCCCCTCGACCCGGGCGAAGGGCGGATGGGACCACGCGAGGGCACGGAGCTGACCCAACGTCCGATGCCGATTCCCTCCTTCGACACCGCCGGCAACCGCTTTGTCCCTCCAGGTGACATCATCTACGCGGAGCCGGTGTTGGGTTTTGCCCGCGTCGGTTACGCCGATGGCACGGAGTCCGTGTTTGTCCCGCGACAGGGTGGTTGCGAGTTCGAAGTCCACGGCAGCGACGGCCGCGCCTGCGCCTGGGATGGCGGCAACGACTTCCATGTGCGGCGCAAGGCGAATGGAGGAATTGTCGAGGAGACCATCTGGCCAAAGGGTGAAAGCCCGACCGTCGTCATCATTCGCGAGATCATCCGCGAGTTGGACACCGGCGAACGGACCAGCGGCAATATCGACCGCACACTACGGATTACGGAGGCCGAGATCGCGGTGGCTCACTCCCATCTGCAGGGCGGCGCCCGGGTCTCGCTCCCGGTGGAGGACCGCAGCCTCTACATCCCCGGACACTGACTGGAGTCACGATGGCTACCCACGGCACGCCCCCACCTCCCCGGCTCATCTACTACAGCGACGCCCACCACTTCCATTTCAAGCGTCTCGATCCCCCACTGAACCTGCACAAGATGCGCTGGCCGATCGATGAGCTCTCGGGCACCGGCGTCGATCAGCTCAGCTTCGGCCTCGGCTTCGCCGACGTCTACTTCCATCAGACCAAGATTGGCCGCATCATCGGCCAGGAGCAGGAAGTCTTCGGCGGCTTCATCAACTGGCGCATTATGCGCAACGTCAAAGACGCTGCGGCCATGGGTACCGACCAGCTGCGCGAGGTGATCAAACACGGCCGCGCGGCTGGAATCAGGGTCTTCCCCAGTCTCAAGCTGCAGGACCCGACGGAGCAGGGCGGGGAACGGTGCGGTTGGTTGAAGTGGCACCAGGGCAAAGAGGTTACGCTTGGCAGCGGTGACGACCGATTCGCCAACCATAAGACCGAATGGTGTTATGACTATGCCAACGAGGTTGTTCGCGCCGAGAAGCTGAGTCTGATTCGCGAAGTGCTCGTGGACTATGAAGCGGATGGAATCGAACTCGACTTCATGTTCTTCCCACTCTACTTCCGGCAGAACGAAACGGAAGCCTGTATACCGGTGATGAACGGATTCGTGGCTGAGGTGAAGGCGCTTGCCACGGAGATCGGTGAGCTCCAATCGCGTACAATTCCAGTCCAGGCCAGAGTCTGGCACCGCCGCGAGGAAAACCTGAGCATCGGCCTCGACGTCGAAGCCTGGATCGCCGCCGGCGACATCGACTACGTCGTTGGCCAGGTTCCCAACATGCTCCTCGACACCGGCGCCCACGGTGGCAAATGGCTGGCCGATGCCGCCAATGCCGCTGGCGTTTCCGCCTACCTGCGCCCCAACCGAAAACTGGACGACACCCGCGCCAGCATCGCCAACATCGAGATGTTCCGCGCCTTCAGGCAGACGGCGCACTGGCACGGCTTTGCCGGCATCTACCTCGGCTACCTGCCCTGGCCCTTCGCCGATGCCGAGTATCGTCTCCTTCGCGAGATGTCCAACCCCGAAGCGGCACTACGTCACGACAAGCGCTACTTCCTGCCGCCGCGGGAAGATCTGCCCAGTTACGCCAAACCAGACGGCCGCCAGCTTCCGCTGGTGCTTCAGGAGGGGGCGAAGGAGACCGTACCGATCGTCATCGGCGATGAGATCGATGGTGCCAAAGCCGACGACGAGCTGCGAAACCCCATATTGACACTGACTTTTCAATCGTTCTGCGTCGAGGACGAGGTGACGATCGCATTCAACGGCAACAACCTCCTCATCGATCGCAAGGTCACTTACGAACCCAGACGCGGAACCTACTGGATGCGTTGGACACTCGGCGTGAACGATGTTGTGCAAGGCGACAACACCCTCGAGATTGAAATCGTCCGCAAGGAGAAAACGGCCGGCTTTGCCCGCACGCTAACGGGAGTCGAGGTCCACATGCGCTACACCGAATGCGACCGTCCCGAATCCCTGGACCCGCTCAAGATACCGCCGCCTTCGTAGACGATCTCAGCCATGATCGAGCAAGAACAGATCGCCCACTTCGACACCTTCGGTTTCCTGTGTCTGCGACAAGCGTTCACCCCCGAAGAGATGGAGGAGATAACACGATCCGCCGAGACGGTCTGGGAGGAAACGGGCAGTGAATCGGGTGGGTACTTCGCCGAACGCAATGCCTGCCTGACCCGGCTTGCCGCGGACGATCGTATTCACGACCCGATATCGAAGCTGCTCGGAAGTGGCTACATATTCGTCGGCTCAGAGGGTGTTGTTTCCGAGTACACCAAGAGCCAGTGGCATGCCGACCGCCGTTATTACCAGCTCGACGGCGAGAAGTGGGAGCGCGATTGGGTCGACTACCCGCGGATCAAGGTTATGATGTACCTTGAGAAGCTGACCGTCGACACGGGATGCATCCGCTTCATCCTCGGCTCACACCGGCAGCATTTCCACCAGGCCCTTAGTCCACAGGAATCCAGGGCTGCGGATAATCCATTTGGCGTAGTGGAAGCGGAGATTCCGGCCTACCCCGTCGAGACTGAACCCGGTGATGTCGTCCTCTTCAACCAGTACCTGTGGCACGGCCTGCATGGAGGCAGGAAAGGCCGACGATTTCTCGCCTTCAAGTTCGCCGCCAGACCAACCACTGCACAACACCTGCGCACGCTTCAGCTATACAGTCCGAAGGTGTTTCAGCCCCACGAGACCTTCTTGAACAGCGAGTTCACCTGCATCAGGGAAATGGTGAAGGATCTCCCTGATCTCGGCTTGCAGTACGCCCGCAACGCCTGATTCAACTGACCGCGCCACCGCGCTGGCGTCGAAGTTAGGAGATACAGCATGCGCAGCCGGGCCATCGAGATCGACTTCCCCACAGTCAGAGCAACCAGCCAATCCGCGCCGCCGGCGTGGGCCCTCCTCGAGCGTCAACTGATTGAAGTCATGGAGCAGTCTGTCGAGCTCAAGGCGAGCAAGTACTCTGAGCGCGGTGGCGTGCCCTACTACTCCGATGATGTCGATGATCTGTGGGAGATGATTTACAACTGGGGTCTGTTCTATTCGATGGGAGCCAGCGAGCGCATTCTTGATCTGACCCTCGCGCACTGGAACGCCGTGACCCGCTATGGTGACGACAGCATCGTCAGTCGCGTCCACGACAGATTTACCCCCTCCGTTCACAGGGAGTACTATGGCCTGGTCCACCCGGGCGATGCCGAGTGGCATCACAAGGGCGAGGGCAACATGGCTTTTTACCACCTGGGGCTGGCCGATCCGACAATCTCGGAGAACGTGCGGCGCTCGAAACTGTTCGCCTCCTTCTACACGGGCGAAGACCCGGCGGCACCCAATTACGACCCGCGCTACAAGGTGCTACGCTCGCCGATGCAGACCGGTCAGGGACCGTGGCACAAGGCGAGCGCGCAAAAGACCCACGCCTTCCTGTACGGCCCCGCAGATTTCGACGGCAAGGTCAACTACTACGGCACCCGCTCATCCCTCTACCCGATTGTGCCGGACCTTGAACCTGATTGGTGGAAGGACGACAAACGCCGCGAGGAGATTGTCGGCCTCTTCGATCACATCGTCCTCAACGCCGACACCCCCAACAACCTGGGCGCCACTGGCCTGCTTACCAACGCCTACCTCTACACTGGTGACTCGCGCTACAAGGACTGGGTTGTCGAGTACACGGATGCCTGGATGGAACGCATCCAGCAGAACAACGGCGTCATCCCCGACAACGTCGGACCGACCGGAAAGATCGGCGAGCATCGCGATGGCTGCTGGTGGGGTGCCATGTATGGCTGGAGTAGCTACTGCGGCTTCAACATCCTCTTCCACTCACTGACCATCGCCGCCGAATGCGCCCAGCTGCTGACCGGCGACTTCGGCTACCTCGACCTGCTGCGCTCTCAGATTAAGGTCCTCATCGACAACGGCATCACCCGCGAGGACGGCCAGTTTCTGCAGGCGGTCCGTCACGATGCCAACGGCTGGGGACACAAGATGTGGAACCCGGTGACAGGCCGCGACCAGCCGGTGCGCATGAACGAGCTCGCCCACCTCTACCACGCTTCTCTATCAGATGAAGATCACGAGTTGTTGATGTGGGTACGGGAGGGGGATGTCAGCTTCGACTGGAATGACAACAAGGTGGAGGGACCGGATATCTACCATTGGACGCCCGAGTACCCGCGCTTCCAGTACTACGAGGGCCAGAATCCAGACTGGCCCGTCGCCATTCTGCAGGCGGAACTGGAGAGCGCCCTGAAAGTGTATCGCGATACCTGCGACGACGGCCGCACGGCAGCCGAGATCATCGCCGACAATCGCGTGCCGCCGAACCCCGTGCACACCAACGTGCTGACCAACGTCATGCTGGGTGCCCCACAGTCCGTCTATCACGGCGGCTTGCTGCGCGCCACCGTCCGTTACTTCGACCCCGAAAACGGGCGCCCGGGAGTGCCCTCAGACGTGGCCGCCCTGGTTGACGAGATAAAGGGAAATCGAGTTGGCTTGCAGCTGGTAAACCTGAGCGCGACCGAATCTCGCACCGTCATCGTCCAGGCCGGCGCCTTCGGCGAGCACAATTTCACCGATGTTCAGCACCAGGATGGCGAAACGACGCAGACGATGACCGTAGGGGGCAAGCACCTCACCGTTGAACTACCCCCATCGACCTCCATCCGCATCGGCGCCGGCATGCAGCGTTTCTTGAACGACCCATCATACGCGTTCCCGTGGCATGGCAACGGTATACCGGTACCGTTTCAGTAGGACTCTCCCACTTCAGACTCTCAGCGGCTGCCCCGAGCAAATTGCCTGATCAAAGCGACCCTGCCGTATCGCCCAGGCGCCATTGATGAGCACGTGCTCGATCCCATCGGGAGTGTGCTCCTGCTCCACGTAATCGCCGCGCGTGCCAATCCCTCTGCCGAGAGCACGATGAGGTCGGCGTGGCATCGCAACATCCTCAAGGATGGGGCGGGGGCGAGCTTCATTCGCAGCGAATACATTCGCCGAGCAGATCTAGAGCCGCACCCGCGAAGGCCCACATGTTTTGCTCGCGACCGTCGTTGCCGGTCTCGATGGTCACGGTTTTCTCGCGCGGTCCCGACACGGCGATACAGGTGTGCCCTGGCGAATCGCCGTAACGATTGCCGGTGGGCCCCGCCGCCCCGGTTTCGCCAATCCCCCAGTCCGTACCGAGGCGAATGCGCGCGGCGCGGGCCAGGTGCAGGGCATGGCTCTGGGTGGCTGCACGCGCCTCCGCCATGGCTTCGTCCGTCATCGCCATCAGCGTCTGCTTTGCCTCGCCGGTGTACACCACACCACCGCCCTTGAAGTAGGCGGAGGCTCCGGCAACGGCGAGCAACGCTGCCGATATGACGCCGCCGGCTGATGATTCCGCAACTGCCACAGTCTCTGTGCGCTCTTTGAGCAGCGCTCCGACCTGCTCCGCGATCTGCGCAAGCTGCATCACGACGTTGGCTCTTCTTCGAACAGGGAGGGAAAAAATCGGTAGGGTTCGGCAGGCTCTGACAGCAGCCTTTCCTGGCGCGGTGTCAGCGCGCAGTCGTCGGGCGCTTGTACGCGGCTGCTGCCCCAGGCCATCTGCGACACGCAGTACTTGTAGAGCAGATTGCGACGCTCGTGTCCTCCGTGCCAGGCCGATGTACTGTGTGTAATCGCTTCCGTGAACAGTGTAACGGAACCTGCGGGCGCGTGCGGGATAGTGGCGTGCGGCGACTCGTCACCCGCGTCCGCCAGCTGCTGCGGCAATCTGTAATTGCTTTTGTGGCTGCCGGGGATGCAGCTGAACCCCCCGACGTCGGGTCCGGAGTCAGTGAGATTCCAGGAGACCACCGTGAAGCCGCTGTGAATCTCGTTCAGCGGAAACGGATAGTATTCACCCGGCGCTGAGCCGGCAATCGGCGACGATGCGCCGTAATCCGAATGCATCACACCCTTCGACATGCCACGACTCATCGCGATGGCGTACAGTCGATCGAGACGGAAACAGTCTCCCAGACGAAACCGCAACACGGGCAGGATCGCCGGATGGTCAAGGAGATCGACAAATGGCTGCCCATACGCAAGGACTCCGGGACCGGTAATGGAACCACCCCCGTAGGACATCATGACGGAGTCCCTCGGCCGCTCCTGACGATCGAATATCTCGTTCAGCAACGTCAGTTCATCGGCACCCAACGCATTCTGGATAACGATATAGCCGTTGAGGTCAAACAGGTATTTCTGCAGTTCCAGGTCGCTCATCGCTTCACCATTGCCACCCGGATCCCCACTTCAGACTCTCAGCGGCTGCCCCGAACAAATTGCCTGATCGAAGCGACCCTTCCGTATCGCCCAGGCGCCATTGATGAGCACGTGCTCGATCCCATCTGGGGTGTGCTCTGGCTCCACGTAGTCGCCGCGCGTGCCGATCCCGTCCGCCGAGAACACGATGAGGTCTGCGTGGCATCCGGGTTGCAGCAATCCCCTGCCTTCCAGACCGAAGCGCGCCGCCGGCAGCGCACTCACCTTACGCACGGCGTCTTCCAATGACATCCAGCCCTTGTCGCGCACGTATTCCCCGAGAAAGGTCGGATACGTCCCAAAGGTTCGCGGGTGGGGTTTGCCCTCGGTCACGAGGCCATCCGTGATGATCGAGGTCAGTGGATGCGTCAACACCTTGCGCAGATTTTCATCAGACTGATTGAATGAAATGATCATGATGCCGCACTCGTTCTCGATCAGCAGGTCGAGGGCTGCTTCAACCGCGGCACATCCTCGCTCATCCGCCACATCCTGCACCGTGGTGCCGATGATGGCCTGTTGGTCCGGATTGTCCAGGGTTGCCAGCATGATGTCCGCCCAGACATTGGACATCCCGCTGTCGGTCTCCTCGGCGATCCGCGCCCGGCTTTCCGGATCCCGTAACCTCGACATCAGCTGCTCCGTACCCCCTTCCATGCACCAGATGGGTAACAGCTGCGTGATATTGCACGAGCCGGCCACATAGGGGTAGGCATCGATACCGACGTCGACTCCCTCGCTGTGAGCCTTGTCGATCAGCTCCAACACCGGATCCATCTTGTCCCAGTTCTTGCGCCCCGCGGCCTGCAGATGGGAGAGCTGGACAGGCACTCCGGAGGCGCGACCCAGATCGAGTGCCTCCTGCACCGCCTCGACAAACTGGAATTTGTAGTCTCTCAGGTGACTGGTGTAGAGGGCGCCGTGCTCATGGACGATGCGGCACAGACCAACCAGCTCGTCGAAATCACCGTAGCTGCTGGGCACCTCGTTCAAGCCCGTGGACATCCCGATCGAACCTTGTTCGAGACACGCCCTCAGCCGTTTCTCCACTTCGCGCAGATCATCACCCTGGAGGCTTCCCGCCTTCATGCCGGTGACTCCGGCCCGGAGACTGGAGTGTCCGGTGAGAGCGGCGACATTGGTGCGCGTTTGCACTCCCTCAACGTCTTCGAAGTACGAACCGGCGTCCTCCCATTCCCGGTCACCGCGCCCGGCGAAGACGATATCGAACACGGGTGCGAGCCCGGTGAGAGGCACCTTCGGGAAAACGGAAAAACCACAATTGCCGACGACCTCCGTCGTCACCCCCTGCATAACCTTCTCGGGCCGGTGCTCGAGGACCTCGAGATCGGCATGGCTGTGCACGTCGATGAAACCCGGCGCGATAACCAGGCCGGAACAGTCGACGACCTCCATCTCGGGTGATGCTTCGATGTCCCCGACCGAATCTATCTGCTGATCGCGAACAAGGACCGACGCCTGCTTCGCCGGTTGTCCTGATCCGTCGATGACGGTGCCATGTTGAAAGAGAATCACGGTGTCTCCACTGGGTTACCGGTGCTTTCGATTCCCTGCTGGGCTCATTCGCCCATCGAATCCAGGGTCTGTCGAGGATCCAACATAACAAGATCGGAGAAATAATCACGCAGGTATCCCCGATCTCTGACTACAAGCCTGTCAGCATGAATGCCAGCATGCCCACCGATCAGGAAGTCTGCCACGACTCGACCGTGCCGGCCTCCCCGCTCCAGGTACACGGTGAAGTGATTGCCTGCCAGCACAGCGCTTTCTCTAGATGAGGGGACGAACTCCAACTGCCAATCGGTGAGAAATTCCTCGAATGATGATTCATTGCCAAAAGCTGGGAAGACTTCCGCGAGAACACACTCGCATACGACCAACTGTCCCTCAGCCGCTGCCTTGCGGAGAACGCGCTCCGACCCCTGCGCGAAATCTGGATCATCCGTGACGACATCCAGTATTACAGAACTGTCTACGGCAGAAATCACTCACGCGTTCCCTTGAGATACTCGTCTACTCCCTGACCTCCGGGAAGTTTTCCTTTGCCCCGCCACTTACTGAAGACGTCTTGCTGCTGCAACTTGCGAGCCACCAGCGTACCGTCGACGGCTTCGAAATCAAGGACCGTTCCCGTCTTCAAGCCGAGCTTATCCCGGCACGATTTGGGAATGGTTACCTGTCCTTTCTGCGAAAGAATCGCCTTCATTCAATACCTCCCTTACACGGTGACATTGGTGTTATACCGCTTACGCTACCAAAACCGACACACATCAGTACTATTGTATGAATTCCTACAATAGAGGTAAGGATTCTTACGAAGATAGTCAAGTAAATTGCTGGCAAGATCGAGCTACACTGGCGCACTCAGCGCGATTAGCGAGCGACTTCGCTTTGCTCTAGCTTTTCCTGTTGCAACAAGACCGGCTTTTCCATCGTCGACAACGCGAGAGACCATGAGTCCCCAAGATTCTTTGTTCCGCCTGCCAGGGACTTCCCCAGCTGACATCGATTCCTTTCACGATGATGGCTACATCGTCTTTCCGGATGTCCTGACCGACGAGGCCAGAGAAAACCTGATCGAGGAAATCACCCAACACGACGACGCCATACGTGGATACCTGGCTACGTTGGACAACCCGTCGGGGGAACCGGAGCGCTACGCGATTCGGAACTGGGACGAGCGGGGACCCTATGCCCTCAGACTCATCGACGACCCCTTTATTACTGCGTTACTCAGGGCCACCATCGGCACCCAGTACCACTACTGCCACTCCGCCCTTCGCATCGCCCCACGGGGCATCGGCCCCATGTCCTACCATCAGGATCACCATCATTGGAAACATCACAATCCCGTCAATATTTCCGAACGCGAGAAGTACTACGTCCAGGTCCTCTACTACCCGCTCGGCTTTGCACTCGGCGACCGCAACCTCAAGGTGATCCCGGGCAGCCACCGGATTGCCCCCACCGAAGACGCCACACCCGAACGGATGTTGTCAGGAGCCTACGACGCCGAGCTCGGACGCAAGCTCGAAGAGAAACGCCTAACCCTGCCTCCCGGCAGCATGGTCTACATCAACGCCCGCATCTTCCACGGTGTCGAGGCCAAACCGCTGAATTCCCCAACCCCCTATCGCATCTTCACCATCGACGTGTTCAAAGAGGTCGGCCCGCCGCACCGCTATACCCAGGAGATCCCGGCCGAGTGGATGGAGCAGGCCAGCCCAAAACGCAGAAAACTGTTCATGCGTGAACCCTACTCCGAAGGATGCTGGGACCCCTAAGTGCGTTCTTTGGCGGCGTGCTCGACATGGATCTCAACATGCCGGATCACCAGAGGTACACTCAGCCGCGCATCCCGCTCGATCAATCGCACCTTTAGTTCCTGAACACCCATGGACAGCAACCCTGGATCGATCGACCACACCAGCCAGCTGTTCTCCGAAACCATAGCCGGATCATCCGGATCTTCCGCAGCCGCGTTGCGCACCGAGGGTTGACCCGGATCATGGCCGTTGAGTTGCACCGCTACCCTGTCGACGGTGGGAGAAAAGTGCTCGATCTCGATCTGCAATTCAACGGTGAACTCGAGAGCGTCGGCTGGATCGTCATGAAACGGCAGGTGGAATACTGGACCTTCCTCAGTCAGGCTCGGGTGCAGGGTCACCGAGGTTTCCGCGTGAATGCGATCGTGCTTGTCGGCCCCGTGGCGCAGGGTCCCTCTCGCTGCATGAACTCCGTGCAGCGCAGCGTAGACCTTGTTCGACGCTTCCAGCGTTGCCGGCGATCCGATCGTCGTCAGCAATCCTCGCCTTGTCTGGCTGTTGGCGTGCCAGTTGAAGGCGTACATGCCATCAGCCTTCTGGTGCCAGAGTTTGGCAGCCTCGCCGCGAATCCACGCCTCGCTCCATTGTTGGTGCGGCATCAGCCTGTTGGCGCGTAATCTGAAATCCGTATCGAGGCCGGGATACAACTTGATGTCCGTTCCCTCGATGATCCTCCGGAATCCATCCATGTCGATGTCGGAGTCGGTGCCCGAGTTGCCGCCGGGAACAATCAGGTCACACAATCCCTCGCCTGCCCAGGTCTGGATGTCGTAGCCGATCCTTCGACAGGATTCCAGGGTCGAGGCCACCCGCACCGCCACGTGAAAAGGGCGTCTACGGTCCTGGGCGATCTCGTCGGCCAACGCGCGCACGGCACGCTGAAGGTCCGTGAGCACGTAGGAGAGCCTGTAGCCGTCATGTGTCGGAAGATGGAACCCGTGCCGCTGCCAGTCGAGTTCCACGCCATCCCAGTCGGACTGTCGCAAGGCTTCCGAGATCAGCTTCAGACGCCGTTCACGAACCTGCGGTATGGCCATATTCCATGAGGTCGCCACCCAGGGCTCGACGGACTCTCCCAGCGTCCACTCCGGGTGGTCCTTGCGTTCCTGGGTGAGGTAACTGGCCGTGGTACGAGTCATCTCGTCGACGGTCAGCGGCTTGCGCCTGCTCGACCACCACCACAACGGATTCTTTCCGCGGTTAGAAACCTCTCCGTCGGTTGGATCGAGAGACCAGAAGTGATTGTCGTTCATCCGCACCGACGCCCACACGTCGACACCGATCTGGTGACCATACCTGACCATGTCGCCGTAGGGATCTTCGCCGCGCTCGAACATGGCCCGAATGCTCTCGGCCTTCCTCATGTTCCAGACGGTTTCGTACACCCGCCCGACCGCGTCGCCCGCCATCGGCAGGTCTTGCGAAGGCCACTTGGCCTCGTGCTCACCAACACACCAAAAGTGAGCCCCGACCTGTGTGTCCCTGATCGGCGCGTAGCTCTTTTCGAGGAGTTGTTCGACGGACTGAGGGTATTCGCTGTAACTGAGCGGATTGCCGTCCCAGTTGTAAATGATGCCGTAGTCGGGGATAGCCATGGACAGGTATCACAGTCTCAGACTTACTGCTATCTCAGCAGCGGTTGGATTGGGTTTCGTCGTCGTTCCTCCATTCTAAGTTCCCACTCGACACCTAGATCCAACCAATATAGACTATGCTACAATGGCCGCTTGTCGGTTCTTACCGTTCCGTCTCAGCGCTATCTTCGAAAGCTCCTCGAAGGATTTACGCAACCCACTCACGGAGCAGCGAGCACAACTCGAAGTGGATGAGCTGATGCCGCGGAACTGGAAGAAGAGGGATGACAATACGAACCGTACACCTGGGCACCGGCGGCCGCGGTCGCTGGCCTGTCCAGAGCATCAGCGGTCGGGAAGATTTCGAATCCGTGGCCCTGGTGGATGTGGTGGAAGAGAATCTGCAGGCGGCCATGGAGACGAGTGGGCTGGGCGAGGAAGCCTGCTTTACCTCCCTCGACGCCGCCCTGCAAGCGGTGGAGGCGGATGCCGTCGTCGTCATCACGCCGCCGGACCTGCACTACGAACAGTGCCTGGAGGCGGTGCGCTCCAGCAAGCACGTGCTGGTGGAGAAGCCGTTCACGAAGGATCTCAAACAGGGCAGGCAGATCGTCGATGAGGCCGACGCCGCCGGACTCAAGGTCGCCGTCTGTCAGCAGCGTCAGCTCGATCCGTTGGCCACGACCCTGCGCCGCCTCATCCGCGCCGGGACCTACGGGGTCCCGGAATTCGGGCTGATGACGAAATTCGGTTGGCGCCCCGGCACTCACCACTCCGGCGATGACCGCCACGCCTATCTGTGGGAGCGCGGCATCCACGATCTGGACGAAATCGTGTCCGTCCTCGGGTCTCGTCCGGTGCGTGTGTGGGCCGACAGCTTCAATCCCTCCTGGAGCCCCTACCAGGGCGGCGGCGGTTTCCACGGCTGGGTGCAGTTCGACAGTGGTACCCGCTTCGGCCTGCTCTGCACCTTCGCATCCCACGGTAGCGGATCGAGCTTGCGGATCGAATGCACCGGGGGCGCCATCGAGCAGGTGGCGGACGGCCTGCGGGTTCAGACACCCGGCGGCGCAAAGTCGGTGATCGTACCCCTCGATGAGACCAATTCACAGGAGGAGTTGCTCGACGGATTCCGGCGCTACGTGGAGGAAGGGGTGGAACCACCTTTCAGTGGCAGGGACAACCTCGTCGTGCTGGGGCTCGTGGAGGCTCTGGGGGTGGCTTCAGATCAGGGGGCAGTACTGGACTTTGAGGCCTATTTGGCGCAGGCGGTCACCGGCTGAGCGTCGGTAACCCGGTAGGCATTGTTCGCCCCTAGTATCGGACTCCAGATGGCAACCCACTACCTCGCAATCGACATCGGCTCCACCACCGTGGCTGCCGTGATTGTCGATCTCGACACGGGAACGATTGTCGGCTCCTCCAGCGTCGCCAACACGGCTGAAATCACGTCGACGGCAGACAAGCGGATCGGTCGATCTGAGTGGGACCTGGAAGAGATGACTGAGCTGGCGGTGAACAACGCCGCGGCTCTGATCGCCCGAATCTCTGCCCAACCGGCGGCGGTGGGAGTCACCGGACAACAACAAGGTCTCCAGCTTCTCGACAACGATCTCAAAACAGTCGATCGGTTCATCTCGTGGCAGGACCAACGCTCGAAAGAGATCGTTCCGGGCCAGAAACGGACTTATCTCGAGAAGATGGCCGATGTTGGTAGCGCCGTCATCGAAACCGGTGGGCTGCCGACATTCGAAAACACCGGTTGCCCGCTCGTTACTGGCTACACGGCGCCAAGCTTGTTCTGGCTCCAGGCCAACGATCGACTGCCCACCGGGGTCCACGCCACAACGGCGCCTGAGTTCGTGGTGTCTCGCCTCACCGACGAACGACCGGTCACCGATCCCACCGACGCGCTCAGCTGGGGGGTGTACGACGTCGTTGAGCTCGATTGGGATTTTGATCTGATCGACACATTGGGCCTCGACCGCTCACTGCTCTCAAATCTGGCTGAGTCATGTACACGCGCAGGTCAGATCACCGACCTGATGGCATCAAAGATCGGCGTCCAGTCCGGCATTCCGGTATCCGTTGCTTCCGGTGACCACCAGTGCAGTTTCGCGGGAACGGTTGCCGACTACGCGACCACGCTGGCGATCAACGTCGGTACGGGTGGGCAGACCTCCGTTTTCGTCGAAAAGCCGATGCCACGAGGTTGGCTGGAGCTTCGACCGTTTCTTCAGTCCGGCTATCTCCTGGCTGGCGTTGGAGTGGTCGGTGGCCGCACGTTCCGAACGCTCAGAGATTTCTTCAGCCGCACCAGCAGCCTACTCGCAGGACAGGATCTGGACCCCGATCTGGTGTACGAACGGCTCGTCGAACTGGCCGTCGAGGTCCCTGCTGGCGCCGAAGGTGTTAAATTCGATCCCCTGTTCACCGGTTCACGGAGCAACCCGCTGGCGAAAGCGGCAATCCGCGATCTCACACCCAGCACGTTTACCCCCGGTCACCTGGCGCGGGCTTTGTTCGAAGCGATGGCTGCCCAGCTGGCCGACTCGTATCGGCAAGCACTGAAGCTCGGCGCCAGCGAGAGATCGCAACTGGTCGGTTCGGGAAACGGCGTCAGATTGAATCCGGTGCTCAGGGCGTCACTCGAGCAGGAGCTCGGCATGCCGACACAGCTCGCCCCTCACACCGAAGAAGCTGCCGTGGGTGCAGCACTGTGCGCCGCGGTAGCGGATGGAGCCTTCCCGTCGATCGCCGCAGCAAGCGCCGCTTTCGTCGGGCATCGATCCTAAGGCGAGGCACATAAGTTTGCGAGAGCAGGAGACTCTGTTTCAACTGAGATCAAGCTGGCGAGTTCGGCCATGGCGGCGGCAATTCGAGAGGACAGACAATCAATGACCAACCCGTACGACTGGAGCTGTGTGACCTCGGACGTGCCGTGGTCGCCTCGCGACGGAGCGCAGCTCGTCTCCTTCCAGGGCAAGCTCTTCCTTCTGGGTGGCTGGAATCAGTACGCGGGTGCGAGGGCGGACCTCGCCGGCGCAGGCGCTGGCTCGTTCGAGTCGGAGGTGTGCTCGGAGGTGTGGTGCTCGGATGATGATGGCGGCAGCTGGTCCCTGGCGGCCACTGCGCCGTGGAGCGGCCGGCACATGCACGGGGGCGTTGTGCACGACGGCCACATCTGGGTCATCGGCGCAGAGAACAGGACCCCCGACGACGTGTGGAAGTCGGTGGATGGCGTGAATTGGGAGCTCGTCGCGGCGACCGTACCCTGGCAAGAGCGCGGCAACCAGATGGTCACCGTCTTCGACGGCTCAATCTGGGTCATGGGTGGTCAGGCCGGCGCAGCCAGCCAGAGCAGTTTCCTGACGGACTTGAAGGCTGGGAAACCCATTCCGCCGGCGCCTCCACCGCTGCGCGACGTCTGGCGGACAAAGGACGGCCTGAGCTGGGAGCTGGTGACGGACAACGCACCATGGGCGCCCAGGGGCATGATCACCGGGGCGAATGGTGGCGTGCCAGCGCTCCACGGTCGAATGTGGATCCTGGGTGGCGGATACGTTGGAACGGGTGGGGCCATGTTGAGTTCACTGCGATACGACCTCGAGCAGCAGCCAAGACTGAAGACGCGCACCTTCCACAACGATGTGTGGTCGTCGGCAGACGGTCGCGAATGGACCTGTCATCTGGCGGAGGGAGAGGCTCCCTGGCCTGGGCGCTCGTATCACGATACCGCGGCGTGGGATGGCAAGCTCTGGGTGTTAGGGGGGCAGCGTGGGGTGGCGGACCACGCAGCTGAGGTTGGCACCGACGGCAATCGCAACGACGTGTGGTATTCTGCGGACGGCGAACATTGGGAGGAGCTGCCGCATACGCCCTGGAGCCGGCGCCACGCGTGCTCCATTCACGTCCACGCGGACGCTCTATTCCTCGCAGCGGGAAATGCGATAACCATGTCGCCGGAGCAGGTACAGTTGGGCAAGCACGATTTTTTTCACCGCGTTGAGTCTGCGTGGCGTCCGGGAGATGTGTGGCGCTTGGATCGCGCCACCGCCGCTGGGCGATCGCCATGACGACCACCAGACTCGAAGCAAGACCCATGGAGGACGAATCAGTGAGCCAGACAACCAGGATCGAAGATCTCACCCGCTTCGAGAACGCCGTCATCGGCAAGAACCACTACATCGAGGAGGGAGTGGATATCGGCGTCCCCTACCACGAGAAATCCGGCCCCGCCCGCGTTGGCGACCACTGCCAGATCCACAGCGGCACGATCATCTATGGAGACGTGACCATCGGAGACTACTTCCAGGCGGGCCATTATGCAGTAATCCGGGCTGTCGTCAACATGGGCGATTACTGCACCATCATGAACCACTCGGCCATCGAAGGCATCGTTCGCTTCGGTGACGGTGTTCGCATCATGTCCAACTGCTACATCCCGTCGCGAACATGGTTTGGCGACAATGTGTTCGTGGGACCGGGCGTGACCTTTCTCAACGACCGCCATCCGGGACGGCGCGATCCCACGCCGGAACCGCGCGGGGCCACCGTCGACGACGACGTCATGATCGGCGGTGGGTGCACGGTCCTTCCAGGTGTACACATCGGAGAGCGCAGCTTCATCGCGGCCGGAGCCGTCGTCAACAAAGACGTGCCGGCGCACAGTTTCGTGAAGGGTGTCCCCGGTGAGATATCCCCCTTGCCCGACAGCCTCGACATGCCCAACAACCGTGAACTCACCCTGCAACCGAACTCCTTCTGGGACCCGGGTCAGGAATACCTGGGTAGTTCCATGTGGCCGGATTACTGGGCTGAAAAGTTCGAGAGTTGAAGTCGTTCGCTGTCAGGCGAGTGGCGCCACCGTAAGCTGACCCACCACGCCGTGCTTCTCGAGGAGCCCGGCGACCAGCCCGCTCGCCTTGGCTTCCTCCACGAAGTCGCGCAGGAAGGCAGCGCCGACCTCGCGGTCCGGCTTCGTGCCGATGGCCTGCTGCACCGCCGTAAACTGGCCGTTCAGGATCCGCGCTCCGGGCAGCTTCTCCACATCGTCTATCAACCGGGGCCGCAGACCCGCAAGGGCGTCCAAGCCCTCCCCCACGAACTTGTCGAGCGAGGCATCGATGCCCTCGGTCTTGACCAGCTCCGCGTGCTGAATGTTGTCACTCAGCCATAGTCCATAGGCGCTGCGCCCGTAAACGGAAATGCGCACCCCTTCGCGATCCACCTCCTCGACGGCCTGGATCGGCGAACCATCGGGCACCAGGTAAGTGGCCTCGATCTCGACGTAGGCCGCAGTGAAGGCGATCGTCTTCGCCCGCTCGGGCTCGGCGCCGATGTTGCCGACGTCCCAGACATCATCGACGGCGGCGTCCGCAAGCTGGCCCGGGGTATCGAAGGTTATGTACTCGACCCCGACACCCAACCGATCCGCCACTTCGCGAGCCATGTCTGGAGATACCCCTTGCGGATCGCCCTTCGGGGTTTTGCCGGTGACCAGCAGAAAGTTCGAGAGATTGATGCCGGCCCGGAGGACGCCGGTCGGTGCGAGTTCTGTCCGTGCTTGGTCGAGCATATCGCCTACGCCTCAGCAATCCCCAGCGCCGCCGTCGCATTGCCCCAGAAAATGCCCTCTATCTGATCCCGGGACAGTTGGGCCATCTCAGCGGCAAATTTCAGCGACAGCAGTTGCTCGTACACGGAGAGAATGGGCCGGCCATCACAGTGCGGAAACTTGAGCTCGCTCTCATCCGCATCAAAATGCTGCCAGGCGCGTCCCATGGCGGCATAGAAGCCGTGAAAGAAAGCGGCAATGATGCCGTCTGAACCCCAGAAAATGCGTTTCGGGTCCTCTTGGGTAAGGAGCGTGACGTAGGGCCGCGGATCGGTGACCGCCGAGGTGTCGTAGTAAATATTCGGCATGTCGCGCAGCCTCTCCACCGCCTGCTTGATCGGCCAGTAGGTGAAACTGCGCGCACAGTGCGCGAGCAACCATTTGATGCCTGGATAGCGCTTGGTCGTGTACTCCTCCAGGTCATCGAGATTGTGCTCGTCGGCACAGCCGTGATAGCGTGACAGATGCATCGTCACCCACAAGTTGTGCTCGTTGGCAAACTCCATCTGCTCGTGCGGCAGGAACTCGTGAATCCGACACTGCGCGATATCACCGGTCACGGAAAGCGTGCGGTAGGGCTTGAGGCCGATGAATTGGGGATGCTCCAGATCGCGGGCGATGTCCTCGATTGTGCAGCTTGGTTTCACCAGACGGTTGTGGCGAACCTCCGGCATCTGCTCGATCTGGGCCTTGGTGAAGGCCACGTGCCTCTGAACGTCGATCGCCGGGTGCGGATTGCCCAGTATCAGGTAGTTCATCTGCCTGCCCGGATACAAAATCTGTGCCCAGTTGTTGAGGTCCGCGAGATCATTGTCCTCGGTCTGTCGCGATGGTGGTGGCGGCTCCGGGAAGTCAGCGTGATTGTACAGATGAATGTGGGCATCCATGATGCGATTGGGGACGAAGTCTTCCAGCTCCTCTTCCCAGGTCTGCCGGTCGATGTCCCGGTAATCGATGGTTGCTGTCATATCGTTGGCTTCTCTCTTGCTATTGCTCGGCCGACAGGGCCCAGTCGTACGGATAGACTTCGATGGCCACATCGGCAGCCAGCCCATCGATGGCTGGATCTTCAGAATAGGCCTGAATCCACTTCAGGAGTGAGCCCCGGTCCCTGGCGAAGTCCGGCTCAAACCACTTGAAAATCTCATTGACGACCAGTTTCTCATCCTTGATGTAGAGATGATGGCCGTCGTTGACCGTCACCTCCGCAAGCTGGTCGAGATCGGCATCCAGGGTGGCCTCCTCGAAGGCCTTGGGAGGCAGCGGCGGACAGGATAGGGCTCCGCAGTTGAGAGCCACGTGGATGCGGGCATCCTCGAAGCGTGGGCGTATGACCCCGTTTTCAATGTCGTCGAGGGATCGCTTTTTACCAGCGACGGTGTAGTAGATCTCCCGAAAGAACTTGAAGTCGCCCCCCTCAGCATCCTTCACACTGGCCAGCGGGTAGCGCTCCAGAACAGCGTGCACGACCAGTGCATTGTAGGTATTGATCCACGAGGATAGTGGCTCGTTTTCCGGCATTCCGGCGATGGCCTCAACGTAGTCTTGCAGTCGCGCCGTCGCCGACGTATCGGCATGCAGGCCAGCGAAATCGATTCGCCCCCTCTTCAGATGCTTCATCAAGACGGCATTGAAAGGGGCCGAGTCCAGGGTCTGCTTGGCTGCCTTCTGGACGGAGGTCTCTGGCGCATGCAATTCCGTGGGCTTTGTCCCTCCAGTTTCCTCAGAAAACACCTGGTTGTGCGGCGCCGCGGTTACCAAAGCAACCGTCAGAGCAAGCCTGGTCACCACGAACATAGCTGATCTCCTGTAGAGTTGATGATTCGGTCTGGGTTGTGGCAACATCCAGCAACCGACAGAAGATAGGAAACAGCCCGACTCGCCGCTCAGGTACGCACCCTGGCTTACACCCATTGACCAGTCTGGTGAGGCGAAAACGGCTTTGTTATTATTATCATATCGCGGTCAAATCACGGCGCGCTTTGAACCTGATTCTTCTCGAGAGAGCACGATGAAGAAGAGAATGAGCCTGAAATGGCGAGTTCAATCAGAGCGGTTGGTACTGCAATGGGGCCATTCGCGGCATCCGGCCTATCTGAGCGCCGACTTTGGGATCGACAACCACACGGACGGCTTCGCGGACGAGTGGATATACGCCGCGGAGGTCGGCTACTCATTCCAGCCTGCGCTCATGTTGATCCTGCGTACCCGCGGCAGCAGCAGAACTGGAAGCCTTGCGCCTCAACCCGCGTTCGTTGCCGGCTGGCACACGCGTTGAGAGCGCAGCCTCGATGTCGCTACCCGATATCAGCGGTGATGCGCTTGAACTTGGCATCGAAATCGAACTCGATGATCCGGGGCAGCAAGTCAGCGTGTACCTGCGCCAATCCCCTGATGAGGCCGAGAGCACGGGCGTCATCTACGACGGCGGCGGAGGCACCCTCGCCATCGACATCAGCAGATCATCCCTCGACTCGAGCATCACCTACCCCTACTACCGCAACGCCAAGCAGGTCGAGCTGCTCCCCGAACACGAAAGACTCGTGCATACCCAGGTGGCGCCCTTTCAACTGAGCGAGGGAGAAAGACTGGAGCTGCGCCTCTTCCTCGATCGCTCCATCCTGGAAGTCTTCGCCAACGGTCGTCAATGCATCACCCAGCGAATCTACCCGACCCGGTCTGACAGCACGCAAGTTTCGCTGGGAACAGAGCGTGGTGGCGTCACGATCCGATCACTCGAAGCCTGGGACATGGCGCCGACCCAGGTATAGCCGGCGGTGGCCTCATGGACGAGACCCAGTAGGATATATTAACTGTGGAAGTTGGTATCGTCCTCACATCGCGGGCTGTCCCATGAACATTCGCACTACCCGGTTGATTCTGGTCGCAATACTGGCGCTCTCTGCCCACGCCGTGGGGCAGGACCGGGAATACCGGATGAAGGCCGTGTTCCTGGACAAGTTTACCCATTTCGTCCAGTGGCCAGCACAGGCAGTTGGTGACACCTCCTCTACCTTCGTCATCGGTGTCATAGGTGACAGTCCATTCGGTACCGTGCTCGAACAGATCTACGCGGAGCGGAAGGTAAAGGATAAACCGGTCGACATTCGCTACCTCACCACCCTGAATGAGATCACTGAGTGTCATCTCCTGTTCATCGCTCAATCGGCCGCGGACCAACTACCCGACATCATCGCGCGCACCCGCGGACGGCCGATACTGACCGTCTCTGATACCGACGGATTCGCTGCACGCAGCGTCCTCATCAACCTTTACAAAGACAGCGGCAAGGTGAAATTCGAGATCAATGAGAGTGCCGTGCACACGTCAGGATTGACCTTCTCCTACATGCTGCTGAACCTGGCGCGCATCGTGAACCCCGTGAGATAGCGACGGTGAAGGCTTTCCGAGACCTCTCCATCCGAGGCAAACTGATCGTCACCATGGTGGCGGTGACGACTATCGCATTGGCGTGCGGTTTCACTCTCGTCATCATCGCCGACATCACCTCCGTCAAGCAGGACATGGTCGATCGCACCACGACCACTGCACGCGGCATCGGCGACTACTGCGTGACCCCGCTCGCATTCGAGGACAGCGAAGGTGCCGCCGGCATGCTGACCCGACTGGACGCGATTCCCTCGATCACCAATGCCGCCGTCTATGACGCCGATGGCGATCTGTTCGCGGCCCTCGATCCCGAGACAGTACCCGACATCCACCGCAGGCGCGGGGCCAGCAGCCAGTTCACCCGGGATCTCCTTTACATCCACGAGCCGATCATCTACGAGGGCGATCACTACGGCGTCATCCATCTACAGGCATCCACCGATTCATTGCACGAGAAGATCGTCAGCAACGTGTTGCACATGGCTACCGTGATGTTGGGTCTGATCGTCGTGTCCGTTCTCCTGGCTGTGCGCTTCCAACGCGCGATCTCAGGTCCCATTCAGCATCTGGCCGGCGTCGTCGAGCGCATCACCGTCGACAACGCCTATTCCCTCAGGGTGCAGAAATCCGGAAATGATGAAATCGGAGCGCTGTACGACGGCTTCAACGACATGCTGCAGCAACTGCAGGACCGGGAGATGGAGCGGGACAGCGCCGAGGAGGCTTTGCGCGAGAACGAGCGGCATCTCGAAGAGCAGGTGCAACAGCGCACCAGCGAACTTACTCAGGCCAATGCCCAGCTGTTGCAATCCGAGAAGATGGCATCCCTCGGCATGCTCGTCGCCGGCGTGGCCCACGAGATCAACACCCCGGTCGGTGCCATCAGCAGCACCTACGATACCCTGGTGCGGGCTATAGACAAACTGAAAACAATGGTGGACGATGATGCCTCCGCGAACCCAGAGCAAGGCGGAAGGACGGCTCGGGTGTTCAAAGTCATCGAAGACGCCAATCGAGTGATCACTTCGGGGACAGCGCGAGTCAACGACATCGTGCAGCGCCTGCGCAGCTTTGCCAGGTTGGATGAAGCGGAATTCGAGACCATCGACATTCACGAAGGCATCGAGGATACCCTGCTGCTGGTCCAACATGAGTTGAAGAACAAGGCCGTGATTGAACGCCATTACGGCGACCTGCCACTGATCTCATGCAACCCAAGGCAACTCAATCAGGTGTACCTCAACCTGCTCATCAATGCGGCGCAGGCCATCGAGCAGGAAGGTACGATTACGATCACGACCTTTCGGCAAGGCGACGACGCCCACATCCAGATAACGGATACCGGCCTGGGCATACCGCCAGAATCCCTGCAGAAGATTTTCGACCCCGGGTACACCACCAAAGGTGTCGGGGTGGGTACCGGACTGGGCCTGTCGATCTGCTACCAGATTCTCCAGACCCACCAGGGCAACATTCTGGTCGAAAGCGAGGTCGGAAAGGGCACGACCTTCACCGTGGTCGTGCCGATGACATTGACTGAGAGTGAGTACAAAGCCAGGACCATGTGATTTCACAGAGACAGGAGAAGTGAATTGGTCGATTCATTGAAGTGGGAAAAAGAGGCCGGCCCCCGGGTGGAAGGATCCCGGGATCTCGATCAGTCGAAGGTTCAGGCCCCCGGAATCGTCGCGCTGCCCGGCGGCGGCTATCGCCTCTACTACACGGCGGTAGGGCCCGGCAAGCCGTTTCCGACGTGTCAAGGCTATATCCTCAGTGCGGTATCCGATGATGGAGTGCGCTTCGAGGTGGACCCGGGTATTCGTCTGGCACCCGACCCCGCCATCGAGCACGGCAGCCTGCGATACCTGGCACCGACCGTGACCCAGCTCTCGGATGGACGCTGGCGTATGTACTTCGAATCACGCGGTCCGGCCAACCTTCCCACCGTCATCGCCAGTGCGGTTTCGTCCGACATGCTTGCATGGGAACTGGAGGAAGGGATTCGACTTCAGGGTTTCCAGGGTATCGGCGGCCCGCGATACGTAACGCTTCCCGATGGCGTGAACGGAAGGCTCTATTGCTTCGCGACGGAACCGACTGCCAAGGGCGTGATCAGCGCTGTCTCGACTGACGGCCTGCATTTCGAATTCGAGCCGGGGTACAGGATGAAGGATGGCGCGTCGCAAATCGAAGCCCAGGGAATCACCGCTGCCGATGTCCTTCCACCCTCAGCGGCGGGCCAACCCTGGCTCATGCTGTACTCCGCATGGCAGGATGCCCCACCGGGTGCCGTCATTCCCCCCCACCCAAGCTCCGATCCCGATGCCGTGGAGAAAGGCCTCAGCGAAGATTTTGCTGCCGCCTCGATAGCCGTCGATCTGGCTGGTTTTCGCTCGCGCATTTTTGCCGCTCACTCATCTGACGGTCTGGAATGGGAACGGGATGGATGTGTGATCGAAGGGAATGGATTGGGCACGGAAGGCATCGACGCCGTCCATGCCGAAGATATGTCGTTCATCCGGCTCGACGATGGATCCCACCGCGTCTACTACGCCGCCTGCGACAAGGATGGAAACTGGCGCATCGCCAGCGCCGTCACCGGCTGATCTCCACGCCGAAATTACATCGGTCGCCTCAGTATGATCGCAGGATACCTCAGAACAATCCGGCCGCTCCCATGATCAAAACAGTGGGTTGACTCATCATGCCTGGTCAATTCTCATCGTCGACGAAACCGTCCCAGTGAGACCCGTCACAGAACGGCTTGTTCTTCGATTGACCGCAACGACACAGGGTGAGCTTTCTCTGCGTCGCCCCCTTGCCCAGCTCGGCATCATTGAGTTCGGCGCCGGTGACAACGTAGGGACCATTCGGCGCCACAAAGACAGCGGGGTCGCCTACCTCTTCTCTTGACTCGTCGACGCTGTCACCGACGATGAGCCGCAGAGCACCGGAAGGGCATCGGTTGACGACTTCGGCGATCTCCTCCTTCGTCGCACCCGTTGGATCGATCCACGGTTCCTGGCCGTATTTGAAGACGGCTGGCAAGCCGTCCGTACAGCGGGTAGCGTGGGCGCAAACACCTCGATTGTCTTCGATGACGACGCCCTCACCCTTGTAGCGATCGACGGCGTCTTCTCTCCGACCATCCTCCTTGTCGGACGAAAAACCGGACGTTGCGTGAGCACCATCGCAGAACGGCTTCGTCGCCGACTTGCCGCAGCGACACAGAGCGATCGTCGATTTGGCCATCTCGATCGGCCCTTTCTGATTGGCAAGCGCCGGCAGATCCTTGACGACGTATGGACCGTTCGGCATCGGCGTCACGGTCGGTTTCTTGTCATCTGAGCTCATCACACACGTTCTCCTGTCACAGGCTGGTTGTAGAGCAATCTTGAGAGCACCCGTGGCAATATACTTTCCGTGGTCCTGAGCGGCCAATCTGGCCGCGCGCTGCGTTTGCGAGCTGGTTGACAGACTGCCGATTATGGGCATTATCCTCAATGGCAGAGTACGTCCAATAGCCTGAATTGAGCCATTCTACCAAACTGGATCGGAGCGAATCGTGTCTCAAGGAAAAACACTCAGACAACGCATGAAAGCGGGAGAAACATTGGTTGCCCTGCGCGGCTCCCTGGCAACGAGCAAGAGTCAGTTGGAGGATATTTGGTCGACAGACAGGTACGACTACATCTGGATCGATGGTCAACATAGCCCCTTCACCGAACATCAGCTGGTCGAATACTGCGCCGCGGCCGAGGAATTGGGCATCGATGTACAACTGCGCATCCCCCACACCCGGCATGCCTACCTGGTAGGGCGCTTCCTGGACTTTGGACCCAGCGCCGTGCTGATCCCCGAAGTCATGGAACCGGAAACCGTCGATGACGCCATCGCCTTCGCCTACTACGGCCCCATCGGAAGACGCAGCTGGGGCGGGACCTTCCGACGGGGGTTGAGCACCATTGGCATGGATCGGCTCACCTACGCGAAGTGGTGGAATGACTACGTGATCCTGGCACTCCAGATCGAATCAGTTGAGGCGGTGACCAATATTCGCAAACTGGCGAAACCGGGGGTCAGCGTCGTCACCTTCGGACCCAACGATCTCATGTTCAACATCGATGGTCACCCCGGGTATCCGCTGCAGACCGTCGAGGACTGCATGCGCAACGTCGCTGAACAGCTAGCGGACACCGACATCCGCCTGGCCATGGGTACACCGACCAAGCCAGAGGAACGCGACAAGTATCTTGAGATTGGCGTTACACTGTTCATGGAATTGACACCCGAATAGGATCACGAGGACCAATTCTGTGGAGGATTGAGTAATCAGCAGACGGTGATGGTGATCTATCGCTCCAGGGGTACCAGCTCGAAGTCGGTTGTGATAATGTCTCCCAGATTACCGGCCTTGTCGCGCGAGAAAAACAGGAAGGTGTACGATCCCAGCTGCGCATCCTCGTCGGGGATATCGAAAGCGAACGCGAAGCGCCCGTCCCCCTTCTCCGCATCCCGGTAAAACTCACTACCGTTGTCGACGAGAAGGTAATGGAAGCCACCGTCCTTCACGGAAGCCCCCCCGAAGCTGCCGTCAGGCTTGTGGAACTTGAAGTAGACGGAATCGATGTCGGCGGCACCCTGAGGGTCTGAAACCGAAAGGCGCACATATAGGAACTCGCCGGTTCGTCGCTCCATCCGCGTCGGTGTCTCGGGATCGAACATGATGGGCGGCTCGTTCTCTAGGAAAATCTCCTTCGTCACCATCTTCGACCCACCGGCATCGGCATCCACGGCCTGAAACTGCAGCGTCTGATCGCCGGCAAGCCCCACTGCCAGCGTCGAGTCGAACATCGCTCCGAACAATGCTGTGTTGGCGTCGACTGACTCTTGCCGCGACAAGGTCCAAACCGAATCACCCCGGCTCAGGCGCATGACGACATCGATCGGATCGACAAACTGGTCGGAATCCTGTACGGTCACCGAGAACAACACCGGCTGACTGCCCGAAAGCAGGGTGTCCGGAGTGTCGACTGACACGACCTCGAGCGTGCTCCTGCTCTCCTTGAAGATCGGTTCCGTGTTTTCCACCCGGTCCCTACCGGGGTTGTCTTCCCCGTTACCGGGATTGTCGCCATTGCCGGCCGGATCGCCTCCACCACCGGTTGGACTGCTGTCGCCACCACATGCGCCCAGCACACACAGCACTCCCAGGGTGAAAAGCCTCCGTACCATCCGATGATCTCTCGTTGTCATGATTCTGTACTCATGATTCTATACAAACGCCCCGTACATTGGTAAAACGCGATTGCGTGAGATACTTTATCACCACGCACCCATGCTCATGGACTGACCCGCCATCTCCGGAAAATTAACCACGCCCCAACCTCGTGCCAACGAAATCAACTTGATACCCGAGATCCGTCGCTTCGGAGCGCTCCTGGCTCTGGCTGTACTCCCTGGTTTTTTCGCTACTCCCGCCGCAGGCAGCACCGGTAAGATTGCCGGCACTGTCGTAGACGCCGCAAGCTCCAAACCGGTGCCCCGCGCCAACGTTACGGTGATCGACAGCCGTCTGGGAGCCACCACCGATGAGGAAGGCCATTTCTTCATCCTCAACCTTCCCCCCGGTACCTACACCCTGCAGGCCACCCATGTCGGCTTCGCACCCTACACGTTGAAAGACGTGTACGTCTCAGCCGATCTGACCACCACGGTCGAGCTGAAACCCACCCCGGCCAGCATTCAGATAAAAGGCGTCGTTGTTCCGGCCGCTCGCCCTATGGTCGACAAGAACGCGACCAATGCCGTGCGCATCGTCGGCGGCGAGGATCTGGTAAACCTGCCATTGCGCAGTGTAGCCGATGTCCTCGCCCTGCAGGCCGGTGTTGTAGAGAACGAGGGTCGGTTCCACGTGCGCGGCTCGCGTAGCGACGAAGTCGGTTATTACGTCGAGGGCGCCAGCGTGCGCAATCCGGTGACTGGCGCCAGCGCTGTCACCCTCATCAGCGAGGCCGTCCAAGAGATTCAACTGCAGGCCGGCGGCTTCAACGCCGAGTATGGCGGAGCCAACGGTGGCCTTGTTCTGCAGGAACTGCGCACCGGCGGCCCCGAGTGGAAAATCGCCTTCCTCACGGAGACAGACCGCTTCACGTCACGCTACCGACAGCGCTTCGACACCTATTCATACGGCCACAGCAACCAGGTCGTCACCCTGGGTGGTCCCGTGAACCCGGCAGTTCGCGTCTTCGCCGCGCTCCAGCACCGGGCGCGCGATTCGCGTGCGGTCTTTTGGGACGGCTTTGCCTTCTCTGACCTGATCGATTCGGGGGACCGGGGGGGCCGTGTCCATTGGAGCAACTCCGTTACCCCCGACACCGTCAGTGCTCTGCTCATGCGACCCGGCAATATCGACCACACCGGACGCGGAGCCTACGATTTCAACGGGACGCTGTTGTTCGACTACAGTCCGTTCCAGGTGCGCCTGGCAGCACTCCATTCCGTCGACGACCTCGAACTCAACCAGGCGCCGGTACGCAACATGCTCAACCTGGAGCGCCAACCCGAGGCCCAGCGCACTTCCGGCCTCCTCCACCTGCGTGCTACCCACTTTCTCGATCCTTCCCTGTTCTACCAGGTGGACCTGAGCCTCTACAACCAGGACCGCAGCTTCTTCGACCCGGCTTTCGAGGACAATTTTCTCCTATACAATGATAGCACGGCTGTGGCCGAGCTCAGTGACGCCCTCACTTCCTATTCCAGCCAGGGGACAGCCCCCCGGCCCTACGATTTTTTCGGCTTCCCCTTTGCCCGACCCGGTACGCCTACCTCCTTCGGCAACGGCTCCGAGCGCGCGAGTTTTTACTCGGTCGAAGAGGACGCCTACCGTGGCCTGGCCGCCAGCATCACCAAACAGACCCGAGTCCATCAGCTCAAGCTCGGCTTCGACTATCAGCGTTGGACCTCACGGCGCTATCTGGTGGTACTCAACTCCATCCGCTCCACCATCCAGAGCACCTACCCTAACTTGGAAGCGGTGTACCAGCGCTACTACGATGGCGACATCGGCCAGGACGCCATCATGGATGAATTGTTGGCTGCTGCCTCGGCTGCACCGGATGGCGAGGACCTGGAAGACTTCGAGAATCTCATCCGCCAGAACAGCCAGGCCGACTTCTACGGTTTTGACGAGTTCGGTCGCCGTGGCGAGGGCGAAGGCCTGGAAGCTCCGCGGCATCCCATTCTGGCGGCTGCGTATGTGCAGGACAAAATTGAGTACCGCGATCTGATCCTCAACGCCGGCCTGCGCTGGGACTACTTCGACGTCGACAGCTTCCGTTTCATCGATCCGGCCGCACCCATCCGCCTGGCGAAAGAGACCACCATCCAGCTGGCCTCCATGCGCCCGACACGCACCTTCACCGAATTCAGCCCGCGCCTGGGCCTGTCCTTTCCGGTGTCCGACCGCACCGTGTTTCACGTGCAGTACGGACGCTTTGCCCAGATGCCGAAGTTGCGCGACATGTTCACGGGCGGCGCCGCCCTCGCGCTGGAAGTGGGCGGCGGCAACTACATCCCGTTTCCGACTGCCTTCGATGTCGAACCCATCCGGACTACCCAGTACGAAATCGGTCTCGGCCATCAGTTTGCCAAAACCGCCTCCTTCGACTTGAGCGGTTTCTACCGGGACGTCAAAGGCCAGTTGCAGGTGCGTCGACAGGAAGTGACCCAGAACGCCGTCGACGCTGCTGCCTACAACTATCTGGCCAACGGCGACTTCGCCACCACCAAGGGGCTGGAACTGGTGTTCAGACTCAGGCGGATTCGGCGCCTGCAGGCCCAGTTCAACTACACCCTTTCCGACGCCCGCGGCACCGGCTCCACCATCAACTCCGGCATCGCCGGTATCGAGAATAGCGCCAATCTTCCAACCGTGGTCTCGCCCCTCGACTTCAACCAGACCCATCGGGGCAATGCCAACCTGGATTACCGCTTCGACGCGGGCGATGGCGGTTTCGTGCTCGAGCGCATGGGCTTCAACCTGCTGCTGCGCTTCACCAGCGGCCACAACTTCACATTGGCCACCGGCTCGGTCGGCCAGCGCGGTCCAGAACTGGGCGCCATCCTCTCCAGCGACGACCCGCGCGCCCGCGTGCCTCTCGAACCGATCAACAGCTCGACTACGCCATGGACCTTCTCCGCGGATTTACGGGTTGATAAGGCGTTTCCCCTCCATGGGCATCAGGCCTGGGCCTTCGTCTACGTTCAGAACCTGTTCAACCGCCGCAATGTCATCAACGTCTACCCGCGCACCGGCAATGCTCAGGACGACGGCTTCCTCTCCGATCCGGAGTTGAGTGGGAAAATCTCGGAGGCCAGCGGTGGCGAGCAGTACCAACAGCTCTATGAGCAGATCAATCTGATCAATCGCCAGCACTACTGGTTCACCGAGGGTGGCGATCTCTATGGCGAACCGCGGCAGCTCCGCTTCGGGCTGAAATTCGAGCTATGAGGAGCGGACTTCTGCCATGCTTGACGACCATCGTCCTGACGCTCACCCTCAGCACTTCTGCGGCGGACGGTCGTTCACAGGCCGCTCTCGGCAGCGCCGCCAAGAGTACCCAGCAGGACCTGGGATTGGGCCGGCGCGCCCTGATCAACATCAACAATATCTCCATGTGGTTCGCCCGTGACGGCTTCTCGGCTCACAACCCGTTGACGGACAACCCCGGTACCACCTTTCCGCGCTCGACGTCGCAGATTGTCTTTCAGGACGGTCTGATCTGGGGCGGACGCGTCTTTGACGGAAATCCCCAGCAGGTGCGTGTCGGCGGCCAGACCCACCGCATCGGTACGGTACCCGGGCGCATCCTCTCCCGTGGCATGGCTCAGGATCCCGACGACCCGCTCAACCGTATCTACCGAATCCGGCACGATTACCGTCGCGCCGATCTACGCCTGGACGCCGCCGAATTGCTGGGACAGGACGATGTCTCGGAGGCTGACGTCGAAAGGGTTCGCGACCAGTACGAGAGAGATTGGCTGGAGTGGCCGTGGGAGTGGGGCGCCCCTTACTACGATCGCGATGGGGATGGCCTCTACGACCCGCAAATCGACGAACCCTCTTTCCGCTCCGCCGATTGTCTGCTGACACCCGAGCTGTGCGCCAGCCGTGCCGACCAGGTAGCCTTCTTCGCCATCAACGACCTGGACGAGGGCGCCACCACTTCGCTCTACGGCTCTCGCCCCATCGGCATGGAGGTGCAGGTGACGCTGTGGGCTTACGCCCGCACCGGTCCCCTGGGCGATACTCTCTTCAAAAAATTCACCATTGTCTACAAGGGTACATCCGATACACCGGACGATGCGCGCATCGATGACCTCTACTTCGCCCAATGGGCAGACACCGATATCGGCAGCTTCAGCAATGACTTCGCCGGCGTCGACACCTCGCTGAGCCTGGCCTACGGCTACAACGCCGAAGAGGAGGATCCCCGCTACCAGGCCTTTGAGCTGCCGCCGCCAGCCGTGGGTTACGACTTCCTCCAGGGACCCATCGTGCCGGACCCTGCCGGAGAGGCCCTCTTCGGCTTCCGCCCGCGCCCCGGTTACCGCAATCTGCCGATGTCCTCTTTCGTCTACTTCGCCTCCGGCAGTGCCATCGACGACCCCGAGGTGGGCTCCTATGTCGGAACGGAAGAATGGTACAATCTATTGCGCGGCTTTCAGCCGCAACCCGACGTCGACAACCCAGTGCCCTACACCAATCCCCTCACGGGTGAGGACACCGCGTTCACCCTCGACGGAGACCCGCTGCTCGACAGTGGCTGGACCGATGGCATTCCCCTGCCACCCGGCGACCGGCGCATCGTCCTGAGCGCCGGCCCGGTCGCCATGGCGCTGGGGGACACCCAGGAAGTGGTGGTCGCTCTGCTCGGAGCCCTGGGCGCCGACCGCCTGCGCAGCATTAGCCGGCTCAAGTACAACGACCGCTTCGTCCAGGACGCCTACGATCGCGGATTCGACGTGACTGCTCCGCCCGCACCGCCCAATGTGCGTGTGGGGACCGAAGACCAGACCATCATCCTTGACTGGGGCCACGACCCCGATGCCGTTTTCGCCACCGAGGAAGGGGTAACGCCGCCGTTTGGCTTCCAGGGCTACAACGTCTACCAGTTCCCGAGCACCAGCGCCGATCTCGCCCAGGCAACCAAACTGGCCACCTACGACGTCGTCGATGAGGTCACGACCATCCTGGGTCCCCAGCTGGATGAAGCCTCGGGCGTGACCGTGAACGCACCGTTGCAGATTGGCCGCGACTCGGGCCTGCGCTGGATCGCTCGCATCACCCGCGACGCCATGCGCAACACGCCTTTGTACAATGGCCAGCCCTATTACTTCGGCGTCACCGCCTACAGCCACAACTCCGATCCGGAAGCGCTGATCACTTCACTTGAATCGGCACCTCAGTCCATCATGATTGTCCCGCAGGGCCCGCCGCCGGGGTTCGAGCGCGCCGCGGACTTCGACGCCCACTTGCCGGTCATCCATACCCGTGGTTTTGGTGACGTTGTAGTGCAGCCCATCGTCGTCGATCCCGACCAGCTTATCGAGGCGACTTACACCATCACCTTCAACGACGACGGTTCCTGGAATCTGGCGCGCGACGGAGTGCGAGTGCTTGAAGACCAGGGCAATGTCTCCCTGGACGAACGTTATCTGGCCGTCGACGGCGTCCAGCTCAAGGTGGGCGATCCTGTCTTCACGGCTCCTGCCACCTTTGACAGCGTCACCGTCGTCGTCGACGCAGACCCGGCCGACGGTGATCTCGATTTCTGGGGCGATGCCACCGTCTTCGACCTGGCAGACGGCCGCGCCGCCTCCTTCTGGGAGGACGGCGGCACTGACGATCCCCTGCTGCTGGGACGCGATCTGGAGATTCGCTTCACCGGGGTGTGGGATGAGGATGCGACCCACATCATCGCCGGTGGTTCTTTTGCGTCTCTCGCCGGTGTCGATCCCGGTTCGGCCGAGCGTAGCCTCGACGCCCATCCGTTGCGCCCACCCAGCAGCCCAGCAAGCGGCCCCTTTCTGCAGCGAGTTCCCTTCGAGATCTGGGACGTGGAGGATTCGGCACACCCGCGGCAACTCAACAGCGCCATATACGACCGCGGGGCTGACGGCTCGCGTGACGAAGGCAGGGAAGCCTATCACCAGACCTATAACATGAATGGGCGAGACTACATCACCGTTATCGCCACCGATTACGATCCTGAACGTATCCACTCCCTGACTGATTCGAGTACCACGTGGCTACTCTTTTTCAGGCAGGGCAGAGAATCGATCTGGTCAACAGGAGACGTCGTGCGCCTGAGGTATGCCAGTTCGATTGTACCGGGCGAGGATGAGTTCCAATACACCACCGCCGCCGCGACCTTCTCTGCCGAACGCGCCCGCCAGGACGTCAGCAAGGTCAACGTCTTCCCCAATCCCTACTACGGCGTCAACGAGGCTGAAACCAGCCGCCACAAACGCTTCGTCACCTTCAATCACCTGCCGTCCAGGGCGGTCATCCGCCTCTTCGATCTGTCGGGCAACCTCGTGCGCATCCTGCATAAGGATGACCCCGACCCATTCTTCCAGTGGGATCTCAACAACGACAACGCCTTGCCGGTCGCCAGCGGCTTCTACATCGCCCATATCGAGATGCCGGAAATCGGCGTCGCCCAGATTCTGAAACTGGCCGTCATCCAGGAACAGCAGTTCCTGGAAAATTTCTGAGCCATGAGCGCCCTGAAGAAATACCTCGTGGAGCACCGGCTCAGACCCGTGCCCTTGCTGATCACCATGCTGATGGTAAGCCTCATCTACACGGACCACCTTGTAGCTGGAGGTCAGGAACGCGCCGGTACGGCAGCCGCACCCGAACTGCTGATTCCAGTGGGCGCCCGCGACATGGCAATGAGCGGAGCCGCCATCGCCTCAAGCGCAGGCATCGGCGCCCTCCACTGGAATCCCGCCGGCCTGGCTCGGGGGCGTTCCGAGGCTCAGCTGTTGTTCTCAACCATGTCCTACCTGGCCGGCATCCGGGTCAACTACGTGGCCGTCAGCAGCCACTTCGAGCGCCTGGGTTCGCTGGCGCTCAGTCTCAAAGCACTCGACTTCGGGGACATTCCGATCACCACTTCGAGTCAGCCCGACGGCACCGGGGCCACGTATTCGCCGACCTTCCTGACCACTGGCCTGACCTGGGCCCGCTCCTTGTCAGACCGCATCGTCCTGGGTGGCACTCTCCACTATATCTCCAACCGCATCGAACGCGTCTCCGCTGCCGGCGTCTCCTTCAACGCCGGCCTGCAATACGAGGACTTAGGCGACATCGGCGGCCTCGACCTGGGAGTGGCCATCAAACACATCGGCTCGCGGCTGCGTTACGATGGTTCCGCCTTGCTGCGTCCCGGCAGCCTCGATGGCCTGCGCCGCCCCTCATCCGTTTACGGAATCGAAACCAGTTCCGCCGACCCGCCCTCAACATTTGAGATCGGCCTGGGCTACGCCCACAGTCCCGCCGCAGTGGGCAAGGCCAGGTATTTCGGCGTGTTCCAGCACCACAATTTCGCCCCCGATCAATGGAAGTTCGGCAGTGAATACGTCTACCGGGATTTCTTCGCCACCCGCGGCGGCATTGACTACGCCGACGACGGGGCCAGCAACACCCACATTTTCGGCACCAGCTTCGGCTTTGGACTGAAGTTAGATCTGGGAGGGTTGGAGGACGTGGAGGTTGACTACGCCTACACCACCGTCGACTTCTTCGACCCGCTCAGCACCTTCACCTTTCGCGTCGGTTTCTGAATCATCCAAGCGCTGACGCGACACACCGAGGCCTGTTGGACTGCGCCGGAGTCGTCTTCGTAGATTTCGAACCATGGCTGCCATCGTGGATCGTCTCAAGAGCCTCGCGGGAAAGAAAGTCCTGGTCACCGGGGGTGCCGGGATGATCGGTTCGACCATCGTGCGCAAGGCCTGCGCCGCCGGGGCCGAGGTCACGGTACTCGACAACATGGCACCGCTGTACGGTGGGAACCTGTTCAATTTTGCCGAATACGCCGATGAGACCGAGATGGTGTACGGCGATATCCGCAACCGTGCCATGGTCGAACAGGTCGTGCACGGCAAGGACATCATCTTCAACCTCGCGGCCCAGGTCAGCTACGTCGACAGCAATCTCGACCCGTTCAACGACCTCGACATCAACGCCAAGGGGCACCTGACGGTGCTCGAGGCCTGCCGGGAACATGCGTCCAGCGCCAAACTCATCTTCTCGAGTTCGCGTTTCGTCTACGGCGACATCGAGTACAATCCCGTCGACGAGCGTCATCCCTTCAATTGCCTGAGCATCTACGGCGTCAACAAACTCAATGGCGAGAAGTTCTATCAATTCTACCACCGGAACCACGACATCTCCTCCATCATCTTCCGCATCGCCAACCCGTATGGCCCCCGCCAACAGATGAAACACAGCAAGTACGGCATCCTCAACTGGTTCATCCGCCTGGCACTCGAAGGGAAACGGTTGACCGTGTTTGGTGAGGGGACGCAGCAGCGCGATTACATATTCGTCGACGATCTCACGGATGCCATGTTGCTGGGGGCGGTGTCGGACATCGAGTTCGATATCTTCAACCTCGGCACAGGGACCGGATTGGCGTTCAAGGACATGGCCACCAAGATCGCCGACGCGGCCGGCACCGGTATTGACTTCGTGGAGTGGCCCAAAGACCGCTATTTCGTTGAGACCGGCGACTATATTTCGGATATCGCGCGGATCAAGGACCGGTTGGATTGGAAACCTCAGGTGTCCATCGACGAGGGTATCGCGCGCACGGTCGAATACTACCGCGAACATGGAAAGATGTATTGGGACGCCGGGTAGCATTCTTTTGTGTCCGCACCCTGGCCCATGGCCCGGGCGGGATGCAGACCCATCTCGATCAGCTTATTCGACTGTTCCATGCTGAGGGCTGGAAGTGTGAAGTCTTCACGACTCCGCTGTTGCCAGATAGGGGAGAGCATTGGGAACCGGAGTGTCCAGTCCACTTCGTCGAGGGCGCCAAGCCCTGGATCCTTTCTCGCGGCTTCGCAAAGGTCTCCGCCCGGGTCTTCCATGGCCGCCATCGTGAGGAGCCCTTCGATCTGGTCCTTTCCGAGAGCATGGCCGCCATCGGGTTGGTCGACCTTCCCAGAGAGGGACGCCCACCGCTGGTATACTGGAACCATGGCTTTGAGCTGGAGAACCTCCTGAATCAATGCCAGGACGCGACCGGGTTCGTCGATTGGTTGAAGCTCCCGGCCATCAAGTTCCCGGAAGCGATCTGGCGCAGTTGGCTGGAGCGGCGCATCGTCAACACCGCCGATCTTTGCGTCGGCGCCATCCCGCGTTTGCTTGACCTCTGGAGGCGCTGGCACGGGGCCGATCCCGAGAAGCTCATGGTGTTCCGCAACGCCGTGGATATCCCGGAGGTCCAGGCGCGCCCGCTACCGAATGTTCCCAACGTGATGATGGCTGCGGTTCTGGTGAAGCAAAAAGGGATACAGGACGGGCTCAGGGCCCTCGGCCGGCTGGCCCGGGAAGGAATACAGTTCCACGTCACCCTGGTCGGTGACGGACCCTACCGGTCGACACTCGAAAATCTGGCATCGCGCCTGGGCCTTGAGAGTCACGTCACATGGCTAGGCCATATCCCTTACGCTCAATTTCAGCTTCAGTATGCCGTAGCGGACGTGTTCTTGATGCCGACTCGGCGTTTCGAGGGCGGGCCGCTCGTCATCAGTGAAGCCTTGGGCTCACGTGTTCCCGTGGTTGCCACTGACCGTGGCGGCAATGCCGATTCGGTGGGTCCCGCGGGTATCGTCGTCCCGGTCGGCGATATCGAGGCGTTGGCTTCCGCCGTGCGCCACATTCTGGGTGATGCCGTGCTTCACGCTGAGTTGCGCGAGACGGCCCGCAAACAATGGGAGGATCTGTTCAGCCCCTCCGCTTCGCGGCGTAATATGGACGCAATGCTGGGTCGCCTCGGGCTAGCTGGCTAGGGTTCCTTTGTATCACCCACCTTGTCCGTGCTCGGGTAGTGGTTGTATCCCGTCACGTCGAAGGCGTCGTTTCGCTTCGCCCAGGACACGCCCAGCTCCGAGAATAGCTTTCCCTCATCGGCGCTGCGATGGACCAACTCTTCAAGGCCGTCGACGATGCGGAAAGTGCCTCGGCCCGTATCGACCTCCTCGTACGCGGCAGCCGGTATGTCGTGGATCTCGGGACAGCTCTCGTGGGCGCCGTTGATACACAGCGTCTGCACCCGCGCGATCTCCGGGGTCGACAGAGGGGCGGCTCCGTCACGGATCACGCTGGCCATATTGGCGAACGACAGTGACCGCAGAGGATCGCTTCCGTCATCGAGCCGTTCCTGCGAACCGTCCGCATGATCGATCGTGGCGCCACCGTCCCACCAGTTAACGGTTCCTTTGTCGCAGGTGATCACCATCAGCGGCCCGAAGTTATCCCGCGTTACGTGGGACATCGCTATCGTGGCGAGGGCGCCGACGTCGGTTTGCACGCGAAAACTGATCGTATCCAGGCTTTCGATCTCACGCGCCCGATAACACTCCGCTTGCACCGTCTCGATCCCGCAGGCGCCGTCGCGTGTCGCTCCGCACAGATAGAGGACGTTCATCAGGTAGTGTGATAGCGCGTTGTTGGCCGGGCTGTCCAATACCCAGATCCCTTCTCGCTGAAGGGTGCCGGCCCAGACGTTGCGCGCGTAGTAGAAATCCGGTCTCGGCCACCCCGCCTTGACACCGATAGTCCGGATCGCCCCGAGCCGGTGTTCGACGAAGGTCTCCTTCAGCGCCTGAATGGTGTTGCTGTAGAGGTGCTGGTACCCGACGATGACGGTCTTTCCGGTCCGCTTGCTCACCTCGATCAGCCGGTCGGCTTCCTGAATCGCGCCGGCCAGCGGCTTCTCCACGATTACCGGATAGCCCGCTTCCAGACACTGGATGCTCAACGGCACGTGATGATGAATGCCGATCGGCAGTGTGATGACGTCCACGCCGCCGGCAACCAGCAGCCCGTCCAGGTCGGGAAAAACCCGCACACCGCGCTGGTCGAACTCCGCCAGCTTCTCGGGATGGTTCTCTGGATCGATCACGACCACCGCATCCAGAGTCCCGATCCCCTGCGCTTCGACATCGGCGACGGATTGGAGGTGCGCACGTCCCCATCCTCCGATGCCTACGACAGCGAATTTAACCGGTTGGATAGCAACTCCTCAATGCCCGAACGGTTCTGGCACCTCGTCGTCGAGAGGCCAGATCGGACGGCGCAGGTTGCGATAGGGCAGTTGTTTCGGATCGTAGGGTTGCACGCAGGGGAAGGCCATCCGGTAGATCGCCGCCGCGAAGAGTTCATAGGAAGCGCGGAAGTGATTGGAGGATTTCACCCCGATCCACTGCATCTGAGTCGGATCGATGCCAAAGCTGCGGGGGCATTCGGCGTCCAGCGCCTGATGGCGCAAGGAAACGACAATGATCCGAACGCCGCCGGTGCGCAGCAAGGCGCTGGTTCCCATCTGCTGGCGCACACCCGTGAACATCGGACCACGGCTGACGTACTCCCCGTCGGTGAGTCGCTCCACCGTCGCCGTCATGGACACAGGTGGACCCTGCTTCGGGTCTGACTTGCCGCCGACCTCCAGCGTCAACTCGGCTCCCACTCCGGCCGCATGCGCGGAGGCCGCACTCTCGGGATCCCAGATTACGGCGACCAGCGCCTCCTCGAGACCGGCGTCGATGAAGGCGCGGATGATTCCGGTGGAATCCCCGGGCGATCCGCCCCCGGGGTTGTCCTGCTGATCGGCGATGACGACCGGCCAGGAGCCACGCCCGCGGCTCTCCGCGAGCACGTCTTCCCATGCATCGGCATCACCCTGAAACTCAGCTCGACGCGCGTATATCCAGTTGCCGAAGGCATTCACCTGTTGCCGCGCGAGCCGCTCGTCACCGTCGGCCACCACCACGACTGATGTACCGGCGTCGTGGATGTCCGCCCACAGGAAACCGGGTGCGTACGAACAGGTGAGGATGCCGGGTTGAGCCTCTATGGAATGGGCCCGCTCGGTGACGCTTTCGAAAGGTTGATGCCCCGAGATCTGCCCACGACCCCAGAACATCGGCAGCTGCCGCCAGGCCATCACCGGACGAATCTCCTGTCGCAGGGTTCTCACCATGAGTCCGGCTGCCTCATAGCCACGCTCGCCCAGGTCTGTGTGCGGGTTGTGATCGCAGGGCAGCAGCACCTGGGTCATGTCGACCATGCGCTGCGTGATGTTGGCGTGCAGGTCCAGGGTGACGATGACCGGACGGTCGGGGCCGAGAATCTCGCGCACCCCTGTCAACAGGTCACCCTCGGCATCCTCTACATCTTCGACCACCATGGCCCCGTGCAGATCGAACAGAGCACCGTCCACCGGCATTGCCTCGCGGAGTCGATCGAGGAACTCCTTCTTCAAACGGCGCCAGCCGTCCGCTTCCAGCGGGCTTGACGGCTGGCAGAAGGTCCAAAGCAGCGGAGCCAGGTCGAAGCCGTATTCGCGCGCCCCCCGAATGAAGCCGCCGCAGCCGACGTTCATACCCTCCAGACGCTCGATGACCTCCTCACCGCGAAAGAAACCCCGCTTCGACCCGACGAAGTGCTCGTAGGTGGTGGGGATAGGCGTAAAACTGCTCGACTCGTGACCGATGTTCCCAATAGCGATGCGCATGGCTGATGGCATGTTTGGTCAGTGATCCTTCCGGATCCCCCAGGCTTTCGTCAGCAAGTCCCGCATGAGGATCGTCTCCGAGAGATTGTCCACGTCCGGCACGACATCAACGTCCATGCGCACGTATTCGACCCCGAGATAACCCTTGTAGCCGGTCCTCTTCATCTCCTTAACAACGCCAGGAAAACCGACGGTGTTGTCGGCCAGTGTGGTTTGTAGAAGCCCTTTGCAGGCGGCGCGGGCGTGGAAATGGGAGGCGTGTTTGACCAGGGGTTCAATTGCCCGATCGCTCTCTCCCTGCGCCGTATAGTGTCCGTAGTCGAGGGTGAGTGTCAGCCCCTTCGTCATGCGCACAAGTCGAGCCGCCAGTTTTGTTTTTGGCGCCAGCGACCACATGTGAGCCTCAACCGAAAAAACGACGCCGGCCGCCTCCGCCTGTTCGACACACCAGGCCAGTTCGTCGCTGCAGCGCTGCAGCGAATCCGCCAGCGGTTCCGTTTCGAAATGAACGCCGGGCAACGTCGTCATGTGCGAGGCGTTGCAGCGCACGGTGAACTCGAGGGTCCGCGCGTACAGGTCGCGCCAGCGGCGGCGCTGGGTGGCGTTTGGATGATTGGGTGCCATCTCCTCAACAGAGGCGGAGGGCTGCAGAAAGATATCGGCAAACTCAAGGCCACGATCCCGGACTCTGGCGCTCAGGTCTCTGGCCGCTGCAGGGATTCTCTTGACGTAGTCTTTTGGTTGGAAGTGAGAGCGGCTCGGGAACAGTCCGATATCAACCCCCTCAAAGCCGAGTCTGGCCACGAGGTCGAGGGCATCCTCATGTGACAGCAGAGGGAAACTGAAATCGGCGCAGGCGAGTTTGAGTGGGGTTCGAGAAACCATTGTCGAAATTCCTTTGAAGAACTATTCCACCCAGAAGGAATACATTTTCGCGTCGTTGAGATAGAACCTGAGCCTGACAGGCTGCCTGAGCCGCGACTTGAACGCTGTCCAGTTCGAGCCTCCGATGTCGGCGGCGGTATCGTCGGCATGGACCAGGTCTCTTCCTCCCGTCCACCGTACGGTGTGGTCCGTCGAGTCGGCTGACACGGGTATGCAATCGGCGCGGGAGTAGCCTTCGACCAGTCGACCTCTCTCATCGAGCACTTCCACCTCGATTCTTCCCTTCGTGCTGTCTGCGTTCATGCGGAGTCTGCTGCCCAGGAACGTGAGCGGCCTGGTCGTCAACGTGCCTTCGCTCGCCTGCGGCTGAATGGCGACAAAACCATCACGCCTGAGCTTGGCGAGGCCCACCGCATAGGCCCTGTACTCCCCGTCAATGACCGAACCCGGCCAATCCCGGACCGATCCTTTCTTTCCATCAGCTCCTTTGACGTCGTGAGGTATGTTCCCCCCCGAATAGAAGACCCTGAGTTCGTCCTCAAAGGGGATCAGCTTACAAGCCATGGCGAACTCGGAGTCCCAATCTCCTTTCCGGCCCCGTCCAAGGAACCTGTCAGTGGGACATGGCTTGCTCCACGAGATTCCATTGCGGCTGAAGGCAAGCATGGTATCTCGCGATTGGTCGGCGAACTCGACGTCGTTGTAGTAGACCCAGATGAACCCGATGTACACGCCTTCGTACTTCGCCACCGTCATTCGGTAGTACTCGGTATCGACTCCATCTTCATCGTCGGGCGCGACGGCAAGAACGGGTGGACCCCAGTTGACGAAATCATCGCTTGCCACCCACGCTGAGGTTCTTTTCGGCGGGTCGTAGAATTCCACGCCGGGTCGCATGTACGCAACGTACTTGCCGTGGTTGGGGTCCCGGCCCAGAACGAACTGGCCGTCGGTCAGGCCGTTTCGGTAGTCGACGACCGGATTCTCTGGATGATCTTTCCAGTGGATTCCGTCGGCCGAGAAGGCTACAAAATGTCCCTTGCCGCCCCAGGGCATCTCCGGCTCGCGCCGCGAGTGCCAGTACATCGCCTTGTACTTCCGTGACGGATCCTCGTCGTCAATGTCCTTCACGACGCTGAAGCCTCGCCCTGCGCTGACGAGGTTGTTGTCTCGTGAGCCATCCTTCTCGATGATCCCCAGCCTCGGTTTCTCCCAGTCAATGCCGTCCGAGGATATCGCGTAGGCGACTCCACCACCGGTGTCGTACCACGCCTTGTAGCACTCTTCCTCGGTATCGTAATGCAAGGAGTTGCCGTTGATGGCGGTTTTCGATTGCTCCCAGGGTTTGTCGCCGACGATGACGGGCAGGTCCAGTTTGTCGGGCTGCTGTTGGACCCGCCCAAGACCGTCGGTGCTCTCGACGACGTGGTCGTCGAGAAAGAGTTGCCGTTCGGTACCTATGTGAACTGCCACGCCTACTCCTCCTCTATGGCCGGTCAGGGGTGGTTCGCCGGCACCTACACAGGGGCTTCGGCGTTGAGAGCAGGGGCCCAGTATTTCCAGAGATTCTGCGGTACGTCGTATCGCTCGAGCTTCCGGCCCGGGTGATCCGGCGGTAGAAAACCTGTTGCCTTCTCTTGCTCTTCAGCCACCGCGGTGTTGCCAGGGTCTTTGGGGCGCGACCAGGGCTTGCCATCCTTGTCAGGAAACATGACCATCGGTGCCTGCTCGCGCATTTTCCTGTGGGTGTACCGCGCAAACTGTGTCACCCGCGGTTGGCGCGACCCCGCCGCGTTGGACGAGCCGACGTGCGTGGTGAGGCCGTGGAACAGCATGGCATCGCCAGCTCGTCCGGTCATGCATACCAGCTCTCCCACACTGGGGTCCCCCTCCAGGAGCGCCAGGTGCCCGCCGCTCTTCACTGGCTCTGTGAAGAGGTAGGAGCCGTCGAACTGCTCGGGGTGCTTGAGGAAATGACGGTGGTTAGCCAGGTGGGACCTTGGCCAGTAGGCCGTGCCTCCGCCCCTGGGGCTGCTGACATCCCACAGCAGCACTGCGAAGATGGCCATGAACCCACCGCCCCAGCCTCCGGCGTACCCATCGAGGTGACCGTTGTTGACCGGGGGGGCCCACTCCGTGCCCGGGGCATCCGGCAGGATCACCCGCGTCATCGGCACCTGCGGTTTTGGCGGCAACCCCGCTGGGCTGGACGGGGCAAAGGCGCCACCACCGATCTGCTCCACGATGGACTGCAGGCTCTGCAAGTCGTACAGGTTGGGGCTGAGCTCTGGCCAGCCACCCGTGGGTGCCCAGCGCCCGTTGGGCCAGGTGCCGGGGTCTTCGAGGTCGACACCGCCGGAGCAGGCCGCGCGTATCTCGGCCCGCCACCCGTCGAGCACATCTGGCGGTACCAATCCTGGAATCGCTACCGCCCCCTCCGCTTTGAACTCGTCCAACTGCGCCGGCGATAGCATCATGCTCGGTTCCGGGCCGGAACCGCGACTTTCTGATCCATTCACAACCAACACTCCATGGGAAGATGGGTGACGTGAAAAATGGGGAACAGTGCTCTGCCAAAGATCGTGATAGAAGAGGCAATACTAAAAGATATGAGCAAGATGTGAAATGCAGAAAGGGCGGGCTGCCTGCGATGGCTACTGGAGTAACGGACGCGGCAGCTATCTGGGTGTCACGGCACGCTGCCGGTCGCAGACAACGCTCCCCGACTTGAGCACTTTCAGGGGGGTGCGCAGGACGTCGAGGTCTGCGAAAGGATTGGCTGCCAGCAGGACGAGATCGGCGCGCATGCCCGTCGCGACAGCTCCGATCTCGGGCAGGCCGAGCAGACGGGCATTGCCGCAGGTGGCCATGGCGACGACCTGGGGCTGGGGGATGCCCGCTCTCACGTAGGTGTGGAGCTCGTCTACGAGCGCGTCAAAGGGTGTGTCGGTGGCACCGCAGTCGGTACCGGCCATCATGGGAATACCAAGCGCATGGAAGTGGGTCGTGTTCGTCAACCGGCCCTCGAGCCGTTCGACAGCGGCCGTGTCGTTCGGGTTGTGGGAGCCGCTGACGCGGAAGCGCTGCGCCGTTTTCAGTGCGCCGAACACGGTCGGAGCGATGGCCGCACCGCTGTCACGCACGCGGCGGGCGACTTCGTCGTCGTAGCGGTAGCGACCGGGAGGCTCGACGAAGGTGGCGTGCTCGATCTGCGGCAGTTGGGCCTCAAGCGCGCGGAGTATGCTCTCGGTAGCGTGGCAGTGCGCAGTAATGTGGACACCGTTGGCCCGCGCCACTGTGGCAGCCGTTTGCATTAGCTCCAAGCCCAGATCCGCCTCGTGTGGCACCGTGCCTGGAGTCAGTCCGCCGCCGGATGCCATGAGCTTGACGTAGCCGGCCCCTTGTGACAACTGGTGTTCGATGACGGCCCTCACCTGGGCACTGTCAGTGACTTCGGCACCGCCGAGGAAGTGACAGTGGCCCGCCGGGCGCATGATGGCGTAGCCGCAACTGAGAATGTGGGGACCCGGCAGCCGGCCGGCCTCGATCTCGCGCTGCAGGGCGAACATCTGGTCCGCCGGTGCGGCACAATCGCGCATCGTCGTGATGCCGGCTTCGAGAGCGATGGCAGCATTGCGTGCGGCGCAGTTCCAGCGCTCCTCTTCCGTAGCCTGCAGGAAACTGCCGCGCGGATCGCCACCCGCGTCGAGAAAAAAATGGACGTGGCTGTCGATGAGACCGGGGCAGAGGAAAAGGCCGGAGGCGTCGATGGTTTCGGTCGCGGCGGACGACCGGTCAGCGCCGGCGCTGAGAACGGCGTCTATGCGATCACCGTCGACGAGTACGTCACGGTCTGGAAGCAACTGCTGGTCGGTGACGTCGACGACGGTGACATTTGAGATGCGGATGCGGGTACCCATCAATGGCTCCCTAGACGCAGGTCCGCCGGCCTGAAGCGGATTCGGCCCCGTCGGGAGAGGCGCTGTGATTCTGCTGCCAGACCACGAACAGGGAGTTGTCCGGACGGTACTCCCAGCGCAGCACCAGATTGCTGCGTAAGGAGCGTCGGCTGAAATCGGTACGGTTAGGCACTGTAAGCAGCTTCATAGATAATTTAGATTCCTCAGCACCCTGCGCTACGCTCCTGCAGTGCACTCTCAACCGCGTCCAGGGAAATGAAGTGACTCACCAGCGGTTGCGATCTGTCTGGCTGCGATTGTTGCCACGTCGCGAGCAGGCCATCCGGTGTACGCACAACGTCCATGTATCGACTGCAACCGGTACCGTGTGGTGATACGAAAAAAGGCTCTGTTGCCGAGAGTCGGTCAAGGTCGGCGAGGCTATCGTCCCACCCGAGAAAAGCCCCACCGATCTCTTCGCATGAATAGCCCCGCGGCCGCTTGTGCGCCCGGTCGCTCTCCTCCAGTTCACGGACACATTCGCTGCCATCGTAGAAATACGCCGTAAAGGGCCGCTCACTCGAGAGGACCCCGACAGCCGGGATTCGAACGCATCCTGTTATCCTCGTGGAAGCTACATCCCAGGCAGCGCCGCGAGATACCACCTCCCAGGACTCGATCTCGAAATACGTGCTGTCCGGACGCCGGATGGCCAGGCCTGTATTACCCGATGCCCAGGTGTGGGGATGAGAGCAGAACAACATGACAGTCGCTCCTGTCGCGTCGTCAAATACAACCGGATCTTTCAGGTGCAGATACTCCGGCATGTCGCGATTCTCCAATACGGGTACCAGTGTGGCAGGATCCAACTCCTCAACCGATCTCGCAGCCATGCGGTCGATCGACCACACTCCCGTGCCTGGTTTTTGATAGGACGTGAGATGGTCCGGGTAGGGACGCTCTTTTTCTGAAGAAATGAACAGTTCCACTGTGCCGTCGGCCAACCGATGCAGAGCCGTTCCTTCAATCGACACAACTTGGGCGCCGGGTCCGGACAGATCCTCTCTGGACCAACTCAACACTTTGGCGAAGCTGCGGGCAGAGTCGTCGGAGCGAAACACGGCGCACTCCAGTCCTCTTTCTCCCGCGGCCAATCCGGTCCTCGAGTCCCCGGCATTGCGATACCGACCGCACAACCACCAGACCCCGTCCTGGTCCCGGAGCAGGTTGCCTCCACCGAACCAGTAGCCGGGTCCCGACGCGTATGCGGAGACAACCACCCTGGCTCGATCCTGATTGACGAGTTCCTGCAGAAGTCGCCGAACCGCTTGTTTCACTCTTGCGTCCATCACTCAGCAAAGCTCCTCTTCAAGACTACCGCTTCGGAATCTTCACGCGGTCAAACTGGAAGCCCGGTCCCTTCGTAAACGTCGCCCCGTAACCCAGTCCCCAGTCGTACGGCCCGGGACCAGCGCGCTCTTCAGCCCACGCCTTCAGCGGAACACTTTCCCAGTTGTCGGTAAACCAGTATTGCGACGACGGATTCCCGATCGGATCTCTTCCCAGCAGAGGGGAGCCATCGCCCGTGGCCCCCAACAGCTGCCGCCGGATCGGCGAACTGCGTTCGATCAACTCTGGATCCTGCTCAACGTACCCGCTCGGCCGTATCCACCTGGGCGCGTAGCTGATGTAGAGGGCCTTGCGGAAGCTCTTCGAAAGGTTCGGAGTCACACTGTGCATGACGGTGGGCCGCCAGAGCATGGCGCTGCCGGCCGGAACGCGCAACTCGAAAATTTCCTCGGGATCAAGCCAGGTCTCCCAGGTGGCGCGTTGTTCCGGAGTCCATTCGTAGCTACCGGGCACGAGAAGGATGGTGCTGTGACCGGGCTCAGTATGATCCGACACGTACCACCCGACCTTGAAGTCCAGCAGCGGCATGCGTCCGTCTATCGTCGTGCCAGCGAATTCTTCTTCGTAGTCGAAATGCCAACCGAGCGACAGCCGGTCGGGATCTGCGTTGCCAGGCTGCGGGGCTTTGTAATCAAACGTGCTATCGCGATTCTGAATGTTCCAGCCGATCGCATCGACGACCAACGGCAGAATGCGGGGATGATCGAGCAAGTCCAATATGGCTTCGTGGCGAGCCACCGAGTTGCGGACGACGACACTGTCATCGGGACCTGCGCCACGCACGCTTCGAAGCTGGTCCGCCACCTCGTCCATCGCCGCCGACAGGCGCTCCAACTCGGACGGGTCCAAAACACTCTCCAACACCGTGAACCCCTGCGCGTTGAGTTCATCTTTCTGTTTATCGGTCATCGCTATTGTCATGGGGCAACCTTCTGAATGGTTTTGGGTCCGAAGCCCTTCGCCGCCCGCAAACCGGGAAGATCAGCCACACCCAACTCGCGGAAAAGGCTCCGGGCCGTTTTTTGCGCCGATCCCCCGAATCTCAACCAAATCCAGCGCTCATCTGCTACGACATGAGCTCTCGGAGCATTTTCTCGCGGGAGTTGAGGAAACTCCGCGTGACCTGGAAGTGTTCGGTGTCTTCGTACGCCACCTGATCAACACCGTCAGCACCGAGTGCGAAGATCTTCGCATCTGGATATGCCATGATGATAGGAGAATGCGTTGCGATAATGAATTGACTCCCCTCTCCAATCAGTTGATGCATTCGGGAAAGCATCGCCATTTGCCGTGTGGGTGATAACGCTGCCTCCGGCTCATCGAGAATGAATAGTGAATTACCAGAGAATCGATGCATAAAAAGCGCCAGAAACGATTCTCCGTGCGACTGCTCGTGAAGCGAAACACCACCATATGACTCAATAATCAGCGGCGCAGGTGCCGGTTCGTCATCGAGGCGCTCGATCTCGGTGGCCACGTTGAAAAAGCTCTCGGCACGCAGGAAAAAACCATCCTCGGGCCTTCGAGTTCCCTTCGATAATCTCAAGTATTTGTGCAGGTCCGAGTGTGATCGGCGCGATCCAAAACTGAAGTTTTTCGTCCCTCCTTCGGCGTTGAATCCCCACGCCACAGCCAACGCCTCCAAAAGCGTCGATTTCCCAGACCCATTCTCACCAACGAAATAGGTCACGCCGGGATGAAGTTCCAGCGATTTAAGATGACGAACTGCGTCCAGGCAAAAGGGGTAGGTCGAGAAATGCGGAACCTCATCGCGACGCAACCCAATTTCAATGAGGTACTGATCGCTGAGCATGTTACATCAATCCGAAGTTCCACTCGCCGCTAGGCAGTAGATTGGGTGAAGGCGCGATGGGCGGCCGCAGCAATCTCGATGATGTTGACGGCGGACTCCAGGTCTCGCCGTGATCGAGGGACCGCTGGAGACCATGGTGTCGGTTCAGGGGCGATCAGTGTGGATTAAACGTATAATCGTCAGTGAGTCAAGCTATAACTCAACGTTGACCGAAGGGTCGATTCAGGCGGCGTTCAGATAACGCGTATAATCTCCTCACATTGACGGCATCCAGAAGGAGACTGAGTATGAAAGTTCGCATCGTGGATGTTCCAGAGCAAAAATTTGGGAGAAGAATAGAACACCGCCTTTCGATCTTCAGCACGTCACGCGCACAGGAAGGTTTAATCCAAAACTATTGGGATGGAGAAGAGTAGTCGTCACCGCGAGAGTGAACCTCATGAGAGAGCCCGACCTGACCCGAAGCCAATTACTCCTCGACGACTTCTGGATCGAGGACCACCAGCGGCTAACCCGCCAGTGGCACCAGGCCGATATCTTCCCCGAGCCGGTGCTGCGCCCCGAAGAGCCCTGGGAGGGCACCAACATCACGCTATACGGTTCGGTGCTTCGGCTCGGCGAGCGCTGGCGCCTGTACTACACCACCTACAAGCCACTCGAGGATCCCATCATGTGCGTGGCCGAAAGCGATGACGGTTTACACTGGGAGCGACTGGTCGTGGGCGCCATCGAATACGGCGGGAGTACGAAGAACAACATCGTCGCGCGCCCGGCGAACTGCCCGTCCGTGATGTACGATCCCGACGATACCGCAGCCCCCTTCAAGATGATCCGCGTCGGCATCTCAGGGCAGGCCCGGGGCATCTTCGGCGCCACCAGCGAGGACGGTCTACACTGGACCGAAGGCGACTGCATCCTGACGCCCTGCGGCGACGTCCAGTACCTTTGGCCCGAGCGCGTGGACGGGCAGTACGTGATCACGCTGAAGACAGCCAGGGGACGCGAGCGCTACGGCACACGCTGCGTCTCCATCGCCCGCAGCGACGACTTCCTATCCTTCTCCGAGCCCGAGTTGATCCACCGGCCCGATCTCATCGACGCCGCCGACATCGAATACCACGGGATGCCCGGCTTCCCTTACGGCGACCTTCACCTCGGCATGCTCGAGCGCTGGCACAATGTGCCCAACTTCATCGAGGTCCAGCTCTCCTGGAGCCACGACCTGAAGCAGTGGCACCGCCCGCCGACGACGGAGCCTTTCATCGGTCCGACCTTCCCCTGGAACCTGGGCTGGTCAACCTGCTGCTCGTCGGGACCTGTCCAGGTGGGTAACCAGCTCTGGTTCTATTTCGGGGGCCGTAGCGACTGCCACTTCCACGTCAAGCAAGCGCCGCCACAATACAGTGCCGTGGGGTTGGCGACGATCACCGTGGACCGCTTCGCCTCCATCAGCGCCGGCTTCATGGAGGGCAAGTTGGTGACCGTCCCCATGACCTGGCCCGGCGGCGATCTCCTGCTCAATGCCTCCACGACGCGCCACCACGATGGCTATCCGCTTGACGGCGGCGGCCACATGCAGGTCGAAGTCCAGGACGAAGGCGGTCGGCCGCTCCAGGGGTTCTCCGGCGACGATCACGCCGTCTTCACCGGCAACGTCCCAACCAGGGGAACGGTCGACCTCGCCACCGTGCGCTGGCCGGGTGACCGCAGCTTGTCCGAGCTGGCCGGCCGGCGCCTCAAACTGGTCTTCCGCATGCGTGACGCCCACCTCTATAGTTTCCGCAGCAGCGGCTGAGCCCTCCCGGACGGCGCAGTCAGACAGTCAGGCTGTTAATCAAGTTGGCACGCCGATCACCTGTACCTGATGCCCCGCCAATCGCAGGCGTCTGTCTGCCGGCAGGTCAATGACCTGGGTGGTCCTAGGCTCGAAGAGGATCGCTCGTTCCACCTGGCCGTTGACCGCCGACAGGTCGATCTCCATCTGCGCAGGTGCGGCAACTTCGTTGAACAGCATGACCCAGTGCCACCTCTCCCTGACCACGTGCCGGACGCGCAGGCCGGGCACGGCGGGGGATACCGTGACGTCGCGCGGTGCGCGCCGATCGATTTCTGCGATCAACCGCTCGTCGCGCACTCCAGACTCATAGCGGATGACGCGACCGGCGCGTTCGAGCACGGCCACCGCAGCGGCAGCACGCGCGTCGGGCTCATCCTCCACGACCAGAACACGGTAGTCCATCGACGCGAGATGGATACCCTCCGCGTCGACGACTGCGTCTTCCCAGAGGTGTCGCTCGTCGAGATAGTTGAAGTCGATCTGGTTCTGGAAGCAGACCTTCGCCGTCGCCCAACCGGCGCGGTATGACCGGGCGAGGATGGCGACATGGCAGACGTGGCGGCAGTCGGTGTTCAGCCAGGATATCCTGCGGCATGCATCGGCGTATTCCCCGTAACAATCCCACCAATCACTGTTGGGCCCGACATCAGGCGGGCGCTCATCGCCGCGGCCGTCGCGCACCGAGTAGTAGAAGGCGTGCGGGAACAGCAGGTTCACGCCGCGGATCAGGCACCAGTTGCCCAGCCACATCATCTCATCGAAAGTCAGCTCGTGTCCGTAGGCGCCGCAGCACTCGTTGGCGTTGCGGCGCCCGCGCCCGTGGATCATCGCCGATGAGGTGCATTTGGCCTGGGGCGAATCCTTGCCCTCCAACGCGCTGGGATGGTCCGGGAGAACGGAGCGCCAGACGGTGTCCTGGCCCGGCACATGGAAGTACCGCAGCGGCGCCATCTCGTCGCTGTGGGCGGGATGGCCCGTCAGGTCGATGCCATGCGCGCTGCACCAATCGCGTAACGGAAGGTAGTAGGTCTCATCCAATCTGGCATGGATGGCACGCTCATACTCGTCGCGGAAGTGCTCGGCATCGGGTTCGTCATCGTACCACAGGGCGGGCAGATGCGGGGTGAAGTCGTACCCGAGGATCCGGTTTGAATCGCCCCGGGTTTTCCGGAGACTCGGTTAGTTGAGTCCCGCCACCATGGCTTGGGACTCGTGGTGATCATAATGCAGCTGTTCAAACTCGACGGGGGGGATGTTACCGATGGGCTCCAACAGCCGTCGGTTGTTAAACCAGTCCACCCATTCGAGCGTGGCGAATTCGACGTGCTCGAGATTGCGCCAATGTCCCCGGCGACGGATGACTTCGGTCTTGTACAAACCGATGATGGTCTCTGCCAGGGCGTTATCGTACGAATCGCCGACGCTGCCCACCGACGACTCGATACCGGCCTCGAGCAGACGCTCGGTGTAGCGGATCGAAAGATATTTGCCGCCACGGTCGCTGTGGTGCACGAGCGCGTCGCTTTCCGGGCGAGCATACAGGGCCTGCTCCAGGGCATCCAGGGCCAGGTCACTACGCAGGGTACTCGCGGCGCGCCAGCCGACAATCATGCGTGAGAAGGCATCGATGACGAAGGCGGCATACACGAAGCCCTGCCAGGTGGCCACGTACGTCAAATCTGCCACCCACAACTGGTTGGGTTGCTGTGCGGTGAAGTCGCGCTCGACGAGGTCAGCGGGCCTCGCCTCAACCCCGTCCACGATCGTCGTCACCTTGAAGGATCGGCCTCGTGTGGCTCCCTGAAGCCCCATCTGGCGCATCAAACGTTCGACGGTGCAGCGGCCGACGGCCCAGCCTTCACGGTCGAGCTGGCGCCAGACCTTACGGGCACCGTAGACCTGGAAGTTGTCGTTCCACACCCGCTCGATCTCGTCTCGCAGCAACGCATCACGACGGACGCGGGGCGGTATGCGAGAGGGATCTGCCTGTCGAGCCTTGTGCTCGTAGTAGGTGGACGGGGCTATCGGCAGGACCCTGCAGCTGGGCTCGACCCCGTACTCCTGGCGGTACTCATCAACGAAGGCCACCATCACTACGGTCGGCGGTCGAGCTCCGCCTGAGCGAAAAAAGCCGAGGCCTTTCGAAGGATCTCATTCGTACGCCGCAGCTCACGGACCTCACGCTCCAGGTCCTTGATCCGCGCTCGCTCGTCACTGGTCACACCGTCCCGATGGCCACCGTCGACCTCACTCCGACGTACCCACTTGCGAAGGGTCTCCGGCGTACAGCCGATCTTGGCCGCGATCGAGCTGATCGCCGCCCACTGAGAGTCGTATTCACTCCCGTGCTCGAACACCAGTCGAACCGCCCGCTCGCGCACCTCTGGGGAATACTTACGTTGCTTTGCCATGACTCCAATCCTCTCAAGAAAAGGAGCCTCCGGCAACCCCGGGGCGATTCAAAGTGCTCAGAAGGACTGCATGGACGGAGAGCTAGAGAATCGGAGTCAAGCCGGCGATGGGTACAGATAGTTACAAAAATGGGTGCTTGTAGTTACGGTGTATCGGCAATCAACAAGCGGTCAGTTGTACGGGTGACGCGGTACCGCACTGTGGCAGCATAATTCTACTCGCAGGTGCCCTGACACTCACTTCAGTAGAACCATTCGCCTCGATTCTGTCCAACCACTCCCAGTGCTAACCTGGCATACGTACACACCACTTGCGACCGTGCCGCCCCTATTGTCTAGCCCAGACCAAGTCATGTGATGGGATCCCTGACGCAGATAGACATCTGCGAGTGTCCGCACCAATTGACCTGACAGGTCGAATATTGAGACCTTCACGCTCCCGCTGTAAGGCATGTCGAAACGAATCGTGGTGGTACTATTGAAAGGGTTTGGATAGTTCTGTAGAAGTTTGGGTACTTCCGGGAGCGAAATAGATACCTCCTCCGAGACTGCAGTCATAATAGTTGGCAGTGAGTCATCGGGCCAAAAGACATTCGCCTTCCAAGCAAGTGAGGCAATTCCAGTCTCATCGTCAAAGGTACCATCAAGACTGGGAAACGAATACAGCGGGGACTGCTCCGTGAAGAGATCATTCACAATAGTCGTGCTGAAAGAACCAACCACTGCTTTCGTTCTTGAATCCCAGCTGCCAATTCCTATCCCACCTGTCGCGCTAACCGTGTTTGGACCCGTCTCTTTGTTAGGCTCCCTAATAGACAAGGGGTTTGTCGGTATCGGGAGAACCACTGATGGTGCAGTCGCCTCAAACACTTGAATCGAAAACATGAACAATTCTTCGTCATCCGCAGAGGGCTCATACCCTATCACCAAGTCCACCTGAAAGTCCTCCGTGACGATTGCTCCCCCTCCGAGTTCCTCTGGAATCCAAAGTGTATCGGCCAAACCTGGTTCGTCGTTCGTTGAGGAGCAACTCAAGATACCACCTTCTTGGTTTATTGGAATTCCCACACAGGTAAAGTTCCTCGATCCATCGTCTTGGTCTTTTGGTGTTGTTGTTGTGGTAGCTTCGCAGCCAGGACCGGGAGACTTCTTGCACACTAGGCCTGCCTTGTAGGTGCCTTGGATAAGTCCGCCACCGCAGTACAACTGTTCAAGCGAGTTGTGGATATTGCCGCAGTCAGTTGAGCCGGCATTGTTTGCCTTCTCACAGCATCCGATGATGGGTTTTCCAGCCTCGGAGACAGATCTTGAGCACAACACGATGGCGATTGCCAGCACAAGGCGAAGCATGCTGTTCTCCTTCGAGGGTTCATTTGGTTGTTTGATGCCTGGGCAAGCACTATATCCCAGGCAATGACGACAGCACGTTTTTAAGGAGTATGTAATTGGCTCACAAGGTGCACATTTGCACATCCGTAGTAGTACGGATGGATTAATACCACTACAAACTCCACCTTGTCTGGGAGGTTCTTCCATCTACCTCGCTCTTGGAGCTGCGTGGCGGTAGCCAAGGCTTTTCGGTTAGGCACGATAGGCAGCATTGGGGTATCCATTTAACCGGAGTCATTGTATCTTTGGCCCAAGGCGTATCCTCGAGCTGGCAAGCACGTCAATCAAAAAGCAATCGACAGTCGTCCCCCCGGTTAGGGGATCCTTGAAACAGAGCTTGCGGGTTGTTCCATCGTCGAACCAGCCAGCGACAGTTACGAAGTGTGCACCACTGAACACGCCCCCATCTGAAAAGTAGTGGATATCAAGTTCGACGTCCTCGTTCGCTTCGATTTCACGTTTGACAAAGTCAAACGTGCCGGTGCCGTCGCCTCTGTTGTTGACCTTAGTGCTGAGTGGTGGACCTACCAGTCGTCCGTGCTCGGTTCAAGTCCATCCCCGTCCAAGTCAACGATCACATTCACGTAACCCTCGGACACGGCCTGAGGATCAAGGATCAATTCTACTGCTCTGTTCCCTCAACCGCGGTCTCTTGCAAACTGACAGCATCCCCGTTCTCAGCTGCCCAAGCACCGTCGAGGAGACCTCCCAGGCCGGTGCATGTAAGTGCCGTAGGGAGCAGAACCAATCCGCACCTTAGGGTCTGACGCATTGGATTTCCCCTCCTCTGAGAATCTCAGTTTCAGGCCGCGTAACCGAGGAGCGGTTCAGTTGAATCAAAAATGACGGCACAGCCACCACGCCTGGTGACGATCCCGCGCATATCGAAATGGCATTCGCTGGGCCCTTTGGCCGGTTCATCTTCTCAGCTGCTTCATTTCTCCCCAGCTAGCCGGTGCGACAATAGTGCCATCCTCGGGCTCATCGATGAGTTGTATGGGATCGTCGCCGAAGTTCGGATTGATGCCTGTCGCAGCAGGAAGTGTCTCGACACCGATTGTTCTCGATTGGGTGCTTACATCATCAGCGATCTGGATTGGGATCAAGAAGCGGTAGACAGACGCCTGATCGATGATGAGCAGGGAGACCATGTATGATTCAGGCACCTCGTAAATATGTGAAAACTCCACCATCTGAGCGTCATAGACGGTGCCATCTCCCCAGTCGACCGAAATCAAGACGTTGGCAGGGTCAACCCCCTCGACAGTTATGTTGTAGGCATCTGAAGTTTTGACTGTATGGCTGTCCAGGGTGTCGACATTTGACGGAAGATCCATGAAACTCGCCAAGTCGAACGGATCGGTATGGCCAGAGTACTCGACTCCTTCAAAGCTGAAGTTGCGTGGAGAGGCGGATTCCAGCGGGGTTCCACCCACTGAAACGCGGTTTGGGTTGTTCGTGACGGTGCCGCCTCCAGACGTGCCTCCAACGCCAATTGAATTGAGCGAGGACCAAAGCGCGTTCGGGTCATCTATGCCTGCTCGATTCTTGGTATTCGGAAGAGCAATGCCAGCTGCCGCTGTGACTTTGTTGACCCAGTCCACACAGTTATTGCTGAACAAGTTGTAGCCGGGGGGGGCTGCGATGTCGGCGTTGATAGTTCCCGCAGCAGCGTTGTACTGAGCAGGGGTCACATTGTAGGTGATGCAAAAGTCCCAGGGACGTTTGCTGTCATTGCGCACCTTGCCGGCTCCAAATGGATTGTTGCCAGCCGGGTAAAACCCATAGACCAGATTCTGGTTCCCGACCTGGGGACCAGCCATTGGAATCATCTGAACGAAGGCGTGGCCAGCCGTGATTGGAAAGTTAGGGGCCCCAACCGGGCAGTCTACGCAGACCCTGATCGCCGTTGAGTCGGCAGGCCTAACCAAGGTCAGTAGTGACGTAAATAGGCCTATCAGCACTATAGGAGTGTGTCCCATCCTGCCTAGCCTCCTGACTGTCACTGAATCAAGCGTGGTGGTGGTACCAATTCTCAACTTGCGCAGTCGAACTATAGAGGCGAACCAATCTGCCCAAAAGGGTATTGTTGACAATTGATTCGGTTTTTGTGCAACTAAGCGGAAAGGCTACTACTGGACGGAACGTCATCGCAATAGTGGCAGCAAAGCGGCGGCGAGATGAATACGGTGCTGCCCTCACGGATCCGCGTTCTATCCAACGCTTTTGGTCGTCGGCCCGGACACGCGCGATCTCGGACTCAATCCCTGGAGCTCGCTTGACGCGGATACGGTGGGGCGTGGCAACTCTCAATGGTCATCGTCGGTTGGGAACGGATAGGCCATATCGATAGTTTGTTGGGGTGAGCCCTTCAAGCCTTCTGAAGGCTTCACAGAATCGTCGTTGGTTCCTGTATCCGCAGAGCTGCGCGACGGATTTCATCGGGAGAGGAGTGGAATTTGCGATGAGCCGCTTTGCCTCATCGATCCGGTGACGGTTCAACCGCGCACGAAACGTCGTACCAAAACCTTCACGGAACTGCCGGCAGACGTAACCCTCAGATATACAGAACTGGTGGCACACGTGTTTGAGATTCAGGGCCACATTGGCCAGATTGCTCTTCAAATATTCGTCCAGCCGTCTAGACAGGATGCTCCGAAAGGGGTGTCTCAACCGCATGAGCTCGGATATCCTTTCAATTAAGACTGGCGTGGCGAGGGGCTTTACGAGGAAATCGTTTGCTCCCAATTTCATGGCATCGACAGCGAGATCTATTGTCCCTTGGCCGGTAATCATGACCACATCCGTGGGGATACGTTTTTCTCGCAAAGCACGCAGCACCTGCAACCCGCCAATGCCTGGCATGTAAACATCGACGAGTGCCACATCGGTCGGCCGCTTGGAAAGATGGTCGATCGCTTTTTGACCACAGTTCACCGCCGTTACGTCCCATTGTCGTCCTAGCATCATGCTCAATGTGAGGCACATGCTCTGGTCGTCATCTGCAATTAGAATGCTAGGCACCGACTAACTCCTGCGGATACCCCATCCGGGACTTCCTCCCGGTTTGGGCGTAAGTGCTTACACCCAAAGTACATTCGTGCCCGGAATCAGGGTCCCTATTTCTTGCCAAATCACGTAAAAAACAACCCACACCCTTACGGATAAGAACGATAAGGGCCCGTTATAGATAGCTTAGATCCCTCAGGGCCTTGGTGTCGAGTGGAACCTCGGGCTTTTTGAGGGGCGCGATGTGCGTTTCGCTCAGCTCGCCGGGGTATGATGGTCTTGGATTCGGCGCTGAGGATGTTGTTTTGGCGGTTTTGCAGGCGCATCGATCCTGTGGGATCAGGCGGTGCGCTCGATTCAGGGCCTTCGGTATGTATAGGAACTGCGCCTACGCTGAGGGTTTCATCAAGCAGCAAGCTGAAACCCATTACTATCTGCCATTGACTGACAATGCTTTCGAGATGACTCGTATGTCGGATCACGAACTCATCACCAAGAAATCGTATCGCGTTCCTGTCGATTGATGGACTTGACCGAGGGCGTCTGCATTCCGTGATGGTCGGTAACGTCGCCCAGGTCGCATCCCCACCAAACTACCAACAGGTGAAAGCATTGATCCGCCGTCACACCCTAGGCGTGTATTGGTCGATCTGCTCGAGTACCGCCTTCGGTAGATCGACACAATCCGTGCCGGAATTGCCGCTCGGACCCATCGTTCGCCTTACAGTCCGCGTTTTTTCAGTTTGAGCGCATGACGGTGAAGTGCTCATCAAATAGTGGAGACAAACCATGAGACCGAACGGTTAGGCACGATAAGAGCCCTTTATCGTTAGTTTAGATTCTTTGGGGGCTTGGTGTCGAGTGGAACTTTGGGCTTTGTGAGGGGCGCGATGTGCGTTTCGCTCAGCTCGCCAAGCATGATGGTCTTGGATTCAGGGCTGAGGATGGGTTTTTGGCGGTTTTGCAGCTCCGTAAGGTCGATTCAGGCGCATCGATCCCCTCGATCAGGCGGAACCCGCTCGAATCAGGCGGCGTATTCGAGCTCAGACTGCAGAGAAGGCCGTGCCGGTGTGATTGGTGGAGGCCGAGCCGGCAGACCGACCCCCTCAAGGTAAGACCTAATCGAAGCGCGGTCCGTCAGGGCAGCAACAATTCTCATCTGGCCCCCGCAGTCGGGGCACTCTGTAACGTCAATGGAAAACACGCGCACCAGCAATTGGCACCAGGACAGGCGATGGGGACAGGGCCGGTGGGTCGACTCGGACTGTGCCTCGGACTCGTTTCCGCATCCCGGCACGATCTTGGCGCGGTCTCGGGCGCTGGGCGCCAGGATGCCGTGATATCGTATCAGGTTGAGCCGTGGCGGCGGTACAAGGGCGGCGAGTTTCTCGAGCAATTCGAAAGGTGAGAGCACGAGGTGGGTGGTGCCGTCTGTCCAGGGCGTCTTCAGCGCGAAGGAGAGTTGGTCGGCGTCGATGATGCGCAATCGTCCCGCCGCCAGGGCGGGTCGGGCGACATAGCGGCACAATTGCTCGAGGCCCAGACGGTTATCGGCCGAGACCCGGGTCTCTGCGTGCAGGGAGAAACCGCGCGAGGCAAAGCACAAAGGCCCCGTGCGTACCCCTGTGGCCGGATCCCGAAGTACTCGTCGTAGCCGCTGGCCAGCGCGCTCACCCGTGGCGATGAGGCCGCGAACAGAGGCCGCAGTGATGGCGGCCAGCACAGGCTCTTCGTCGGTGAGGGTGTCGGTCTGGGTGTCGTCGAGCAGGCCGCGTTTCGTACACAGCCGGATAATCCGCGTGCGCTTGTCTGCACGATCTGTTGCACATCGTCGTCCGTCAACGGCGGCGCCAGCACGAACTGTGGTCCCTCGTCCCCATCGACGTAGATCCCGTCGAGCATGAGGACGTGCACGTGGGGATTGGTTCAAGGACGACCCGAATCGCTGTACGAAGGTGACGGAACCGCTGGCCCCTGGGCGTACCCAGAGGCCAGCGCTTGGCGTCGATACCAGCGGCCGATCACGCGCAGAAACACCGAAAGTGCGGCCGAGATCAACTCGCCGTCCCAGGCCAGTCGGTAGCGGATTTCGTAGGGAAAGCTCAGTACGAACTGCCGCACCGGTACGTGCGGCAACACGTCGTCCACCAGACGGGCCGCCGTATCCGCCATGCGCCGGCCGGCGCACGAGGTGCAGAAACCGCGTTTCTTGCACGAAAATGCCACCGCCCGGCTCTTGCCGCACTCTTCACAACGCGCCCGCACGAACCCGTATGCCAGCACCCCGCACTCGAGGTAAGCTCGCATCTCCTTCTCGACGTGGAACGGCAGGCGGTGCTCGGAGGTTCGGGCTTGCTGGCGAAAGGTCTCAAGATGTTCAGCGAAGATCTGGTAGAGGGGGCCCTTCTCCGGCTCGCGGCGGCGGCAGGAGGGTACTCGGATGTCTGCGGAGGCCGGCATGGTGCCGGCTTGTGAGCAAGCGACGGTCCACCCCGGCGCTCCCTCTGACTCACCTGCGCGTCTGTTCTCATGAGTGTATCGGCCACCTCACGGCAATGTGTGGTTTCCCTTACACGCCGATTGAGATTCGTAGCCATCATTGGCGAGATGGTCAACTCACCGGGCAATCACCGGAAGAATCACATGCGACGGCCGACTGGCATCGTGGAACACGGTCTGTCGAGCTGCCATCAAGGTCGACTCGGCGTAGTCGTTGCCACCCGTGTTGTGGTTGCGATCGAAGTTCGGAAAGTCGCTGCTGGTGATGTCCAGGCGAATACAGTGTCCGCGCCGGAACAGATTGCTTGTGGGGTTCACTTTGATCGTCAGCTCATAGACTTCACCGGGTGTCATCAAACTGTCATTGTCGCAGGAATCGCGATAGCGGGCCCGCACGATGCCATGACACAGCTCCTGGGTGAAGCCGTTTTCCCACACGTCCTGCAGCTTGGCCACGAAGTCGGTATCGATCGCCGATGAAGCCACCCATAGTTTGACGGTTATCGGCCCGGTGACTTCAAGCGGCTCCTCCAATGGCGGTGTGCCGTAACACAGCACGTCACGACGCCCATCGAGACAGCGTTGATCTATGGGTTCCTGCTGTCCCACGGGCGAAAACAGCGTCATCACCGGATCGCGCGGATCATAGGTGTACTCATCGACCGGTTCTTGAACCGGCGTTGTCTGCGACAGCGAACCGTCCCCTCCTGCCGTGTTTGCCTTACCGCCGCTGTGTAGATAAAACTCGGTAAAGCGCGTCCTCGCCAACGGCCATTCGTTTTCGCCACGCCAGCTGTTCGCTCCCATCGTGAACAGCTGAATGGGTGGCCACTCATTCGCGGCCGTGTCCTTGCCCTTGAGCCAGCGGCCGTACCATTGATCGGCGATCTCGTAGTAATCTCGCACCGCCTCCGGACCAAAGTCTACCTCCCCCACCTGGCGCACCATGTCGACGAGAATGTGCGTCCAGGGTCCGATGATCAGGTACTGGTTGGTACGCGTGTGCTCCGTTGGCCCATTCTCTTTCATGCCGGTGAAGTGTTTGATCATACCGATCTGCTGATCGTACCAGCCGGTGACGTTAAGGACCGGTACGTCGATCTCCTTGTGGCGTGCCTCGAAGCCAAAGTGATCCCCAGTGTGGTCATCCAGCCAGCGGCGCCAGTGCCCACCCATGTTGGGCATGTACTCGTCAGGGATCTCCCTCAGAGGCAGGTACCACAGCCACTTGGAGCGGTCGCGCTCGACCCACAGGCGGCGTGCCTCATCCAGGCTCTCGGGATGAAAAGGCCGGCCGGCGCGGCGTGCCGTGTCCACGGACAGATTGCCGATGGTCCAGGAAAGCACCCTGCCCAGCCGCAGCACCCCGGACAATTCTCTGTCAAGCAAATTGGCGGCGATCGCGCTCGGCATCATCGCCTTGAGATGGGGCGGCCGGGTGTGGGCGAGTTCCCACTGCGTCCAGCCGTCATATGAGGCTCCAAAGGTACCGACTCCCCCATTACACCACGGCTGCGCCGCCGCCCACTCCACCGAGTCGTAGCCGTCTTCGCTGTCATGATGCTCAGCGCTGTAGAATCCGGGAAGGAATTCGCCGTCGGAGGCATGGCGTCCCCGCACATCCTGCATGACGACGGCGTACCCCCTCTCCGCCAGCTTGTGGCCATTCTCGATGTAACGCTCCACATTCTTGTCATAAGGGGTCCGCGTCATCAGGGCCGGGAAGGTGCCGTCATCGGATGATTCTGCGCCCTTCCCCGGCAGGTACACGTCGGCCCGCAGTATGGTGCCATCCCGCATCGGCACGGCCACATCCCTGTGCTCTATGACTTCGGCCAAAACTCACTTCCTCCCTGTGGGATGATCTTGTTCATTGTAGCCAATATGACTAATGTCCTTTTGGCTCGTGCCACGTAATCGAATCGCCGACAACCCACCAAACAGAGGCCGCAAAGATGGATACTTCATTCACCAATTCAAAGGAAGATATCGCCCACGCACGTCAGGATGACACCGACTGGTTCAGCCTGACGACCCAGGAGCGGATCCGTTCGATCGAGCTGGAGGGCTTCGTCGTTATTCCCGATTTGTTGTCGCCAGAGCAGATCACGGCGCTGCACGGCGAACTCGACAGCCTGCCCATGACCTCAACCGACTATTCCAAACATCAGAAGGGATGCCACGATTTGTGGATGCGGGATTGCCCCGTCTCCATCGACGCCATCGCCAATCCTCCCATGATTGAGTTCCTGACCAGCCTGTTCGGCGATGACCTCATCTGCACCTCGATCGGTCTGGGATGCTCTGAGCCCGGCCATCCCGGGATTGCCATTCACACCGATTCGCAACCCTACGGGTCGAAAATTTTCGGGGTGCAGGCCAGCTCTCCGATACTCGCCCGCGTCCTCTACTACCTCGACGACCTGACGCCTGACTGCTCTCCCTTCAAGGTCATCCCACGTTCCCATCTGTCCATGCACCGCGATGCCAGTCCGTATGGCCGCCTGCTCAGCCACCCCGAGGAGCTGATGGTGACCTGTAAGGCAGGATCGGCCGCCATCATCAACCAGAAGATCTTTCACGGCAACTTTCCCAATCACAGCGACCGTCCGCGCCGCATGCTCGCCATCGCTTATCGCCCGGCCTGGGCCGGTCCGATCGATGACGTCGAGGATCGCGATCCGGAGATCATTGCCCGGTTGCCGGAAAAGATCCAGCCCTTCTTCCGCAGTCTGAATACCCGTGACATCGAGTTCGACCTTCCAAATCGCCCCGACAACATGGCGCGCGACGCCGCCGGCATCTCACCCAAGCGCTGGGGTAACGGCAAGTCCGGATGAAGGTCCTGAACGGCGTCTTCGATGAAGACGAGGCCTACATCCAGGACCTGTCCGCCTCCTTTCCTGAGATCGACATCGTCACCGCAACGACTGCGGAAGACCAGAAACTCCACATCCGGGACGCAGAAGTGTTCCATGGGTTTCTTACAGAGGAGCTGCTCGCCGAAGCCCGGCAGCTACGCTGGTTTCATCTTCCCGGAGCCGGCATCGACAGCACGCTCGCTGTCCCCGGATTCGCCGAAAGCGATATCATTCTCACCAACACACGCGGACCGCACGCTCCATCGATGGCCAACCACGCCATGGCCATGATCCTCAACCTGGCGCACAAGTGGCATGATTTCTTCCTGCACGAGCAGGAGCGCAAGTGGGACCCCTGGAACTACGTGTGGCAGTACCAGGATCTTGATGACCGCACCATGGGTATTCTCGCCATTGGCGATGTCGGCATGGCGGTCGCCCGTCGCGCCCACGGCTTCGGCATGAAGGTGTATGCCGTCGACAAGCACCCCAAACCCGACATGGCCGAGGTCGAGGCGACCTGGGGACTCGACCGGCTCGACGAAATGGTGGGCATGTCGGATTGGCTGGTAATAACCGCGCCGCTCACTCCGGGGACGCGAGGACTCATCGACCGGCGCCAGCTCGAGTTGCTACCCGAGGGTGCCCGCGTCATCATCGTCTCCCGAGGCGGCATCGTCGATGAGAGCGCCCTCGTCGACGGCCTTCAATCGGGCCGTATCGCCGGAGCCGGCATCGATGCCTTCGAGGAAGAGCCCCTGGCACCGGAAAGCCCGCTGTGGTCGATGCCGAACGTCGTGATCACGCCCCATGTTGCCGGCGTCTCAGCCGGTGTGCTCGTCGGCCTAAAAGCGATCTTCAAGGAAAACCTACGGCGCTACCTTGCCGGCGAGGACTTCCTCTACGTGTGCGACAAGAAGGAAGGGTTCTGACGACAGCGGGCATCAATACGATCGACGCCCGCCCTGGTATGTGATTCTCCCGTAATCGGTCCGAGATGATTCCTTCAGCACTGGTCCCCTCCCGTCGCGCCCTCGCAGTCGGCGCCGCCGGTTGTCTCATCGTCGGCGCCGGTTTCCAGTACTCCGACATGATGTTGAAGTTCGGCGGCTTCGGGAACTGGTTTTTTACGCCGGGGCCGGTGATCATGTTGTTCATTGTCTCCCTGGTCATCAACCCGCTCGTCGGCGCCATCAGGCGCAGCTGGATGCTGCGGCCGGCCGAACTGGCGCAGATCTATGTCATGTGGATCGTCGGTTCGGGGGTCGCCACGGACGGCTTCGTCTCCTACTTCCTGCCCAAGCTCACCAGCTCCATCTACTATGCCGGCGCTGAGAACAACTGGCGCGAGGAGCTGTTCCCCTACATACCGAGCTGGATCATACCGCGCGGCGATTTCCAGGACATCCAGGATTTCTATGAGGGCGTGCCCCGCGGTCAGGGTATCCCATGGAAGATCTGGCTGTCGCCGCTGGCGCATTGGTTGCCCTTCGCCATGTCATTATTCGTGTCGATGATCTGCATCATGTCGATCCTGCGCCGGCAATGGGTAAACAACGAGCGCCTCATTTTTCCGATGACGCAGCTGCCCGTCGCCATGATCCAGGATGGCGAGGACGGATCTCTGATCAAGCCGTTTTTCAAGAGCTGGGTGATGTGGCTCGGCTTCACACTGGCCTTCGTCATCCACCTGCAGAACGGACTGACGCGCTACTATCCCGAGCTTCCCTACATCCACATCTTCGGCAACTACGTCTACATCTTCCGGGACGTCATCGGGGTCCGAATCGGCGTCAACTTCATGATGCTGGGGTTCGCTTATCTGATTCGTCGTGAGGTCTCCCTCGGCCTCTGTTTCTTCTTCCTCATCAATATCCTCCAGAAGGTCATCCTGACTCTCTCGGGTGGTGGGTTCGACGATCCTATTTTCAGTCATTGGAAGCGGGGAGAGCCGGTTCTGTCCCATCAAGGCTTGGGCGCCTTCGTCGTCCTCGTCCTCTTCGGCCTGTGGAATGGCCGCGACCATCTGCGCCAGGTGCTGCGCAAAGCCCTCGGCCGCGGTGCAGACATCGACGACTCCGGGGAGATCCTCTCGTACCGGGCCTCCGTGTTCATCTTGTTGGCTTGTCTGCTCTTCATGGGCTTCTGGCTGTGGGTGACGGGAATGCCGGCCTGGATCGCTCCGATTTACCTGTTTTTCCTCATGGTCCTCTACCTGGGTATCACCCGCATCATCGCCGAGGGCGGACTGCCCTACCTGTTCGCGCCGATCATCGCCTCTGACGTCATCGTCGGCAGCTTCGGCACCCGGGCCCTGGGGGCACCGGGGATCATGTCGCTGGCCTTCACCTACATCTATGCCAGCGACATCATCATCTTCGTCATGACTTCGTGCGCAAACGGCCTCAAGGTCATCGACGAGACCGTGCAGAAGAATCGTCGTCTGATCTTCTGGAGTATGCTCGTCGCCATACTCGTCAGTTTCCTCAGCGCCATCTGGATGGTTCTGGACCTCGCCTACACCTACGGCGGCCTCAACACCTCTCATTTCTTCAAGACCCAGTCCCAGTGGCCGTTCGTGGACGCGGCCTCGCGCATGATCTCGCCGCAGGGCCCGCGATGGGAGTACTGGGGCTACACCGCCATCGGCGGCATCGCCATGGCCGTGCTGATGATCGTGCAGCAGCGCTATGCCTGGTGGCCCTTCCACCCGATCAGCTTTCCCATCAGCATGGCGGCGAACAAGATGTTCTTTACCGTTCTATTGGCCTGGGTGATCAAGAGTGCCGTGTTGCGCTACGGCGGCGCCAGGCTGTTCATGCAACTGCGCCCCTTTTTCCTGGGACTCATCCTGGGTGAATTTGTCCCGCGCGGATTGCTGGCCATGATCGAAGTCGCAGGAGGATTACCATGACCGACGGCATCAAGCTGACCTTGCTGGGTACCGGCACGCCGACGCCGTCGCACCACCGGGCCGGGTCGAGTTACCTGCTCGAGTGTGGCGATCAGGTGCTCCTCTTCGACTGCGGCCCCGCGTGCGTGCGCCGGCTCCTGGAAGGCGGCTTCGACCTGCGCCGTATCACCGACCTCTTTCTCACCCATCTGCACTACGATCACTGCGTCGACTACGGCTACCTGGTGCTGACGCGCTGGGACCAGGGAGTGGGTAAGATTCCAGACCTGGATGTCTACGGTCCGGCTCCAGTCGCCAACATGACCGAGCTGCTCTTTGGCGCCTCAGGCGTGTACGGCCCCGACCTGTCGGCGCGTACCGTGCACCCGGGTAGTCACTTCGTCGTCGAGGCCCGCGGCGGCCAACTGCCACGCCGTTTGCCGCAACCTGACGTAACCGAGGTCGCCGACGGCAGCGTCATCGAGGGAACCGGCTGGCGCCTGGAGACAGCCGAGGTCGTCCACGTTCAACCCCAGCTTACCTGTCTGGCCTACCGGCTTACAACAGCGTCTGGCGTGTCCATCGTGTTCGGAGGGGACACAGCGCCAACACCGAAGCTGACACAGCTGGCACGTGACGCCGATGTCCTCCTGCACATGTGCCATCTGGATAACAACAGTGTCACGGATCCGCGCATCACCCAGTGCTGTTCCGGCCACCTCGACGCCGCCCGCACTGCCCGCGACGCTGGTGTCCGCACCCTGGTCCTCGTCCATATCACCGAACAGATGGAAGCCGTCGGCGTGCGTGAGCGCGTGCTGCAGGAAGTAGGCGAGATCTTCACCGGCAACACCATTTTCGGTGAGGACCTGCTGGAAGTCCCCGTGAGCGCGATCCAGACCGGAGCCCTGCGCTGATGCCGTGCAGGATAGAACAGAAAGTGGTGCAGGAGCGTTTGCGCTGATGGCGAGCGCTGACGAAACAGCAGGTGGTGCCCGCGCCCTCGGGATCGTCACCGAGCCGGACGTACCTGCAATCATGCGCGATGGCGTTGTCTTGCGCGCTGACGTGTTTCGTCCCGAGGCCGAAGGGGTGTTCCCCGGACTGCTGGTACGCACTCCATACGGCAAATTCCGCCAGGGAAAGTTCGATCGCTTCGTCCGTGCCGGCTACGTCGTCGTCGTCCAGGACAGCCGCGGTCGGTACGCCTCGGACGGCGACTGGGTTCCATTCACCGTCGAAGACACCGGGGACGCGGAGGACGGCTACGATACGGTGGAGTGGTTGGCAACGCGACCGTACTGCAACGGACGCATCGGTACGATGGGTTATTCCTACAACGGCTGGATGCAGTGGCAATTGGCCAAGTTGCGACCGCCCCATCTGGTCGCCATGTGTGCCTGTACCATTCCCCTGGAACTAACCGCCGTGGACTGGCCGGGTGGGTTTCGCCCCGGACGGCGCATACGATGGTGGATGGCGAACATAGCTCCGGATCTTTGGCGTCGATCGGGCCAACCCGGACCGCATACGCCGGACGAAGCAAACCAACTGTGGAACGAGACATCGCAATCCTCCTGGCTCGGATTCCTGCCCTGGCTGGACTTTCCCAGGTACCTGCCCAAGGGCCTGGCCGAGTATGCAGAAGACTGGTTGAGGCACCCAAACCGCACGCCCTGGAAGCTTTCCGAAATCCACCGCGAAGTCGACGTCCCCAACCTCGACTTCAGCGGCTGGTACGATCACTGCAACGACACCATGCACCATCTGCCTTTGATGCAGAAAAACGGGCGTAGCGCACAAGCCCGCAGCCAGACCAAGCTCATCGCCGGCCCCTGGAATCATCCCGGACTCGGCGATCGCGAGGTCTGCGGAATCGACTTCGGAGAGCTGGCTGCAGTCGACAAGCAGGAGATGATCATCCGCTGGTTCGATCACTGGTTGAAGGGACTCGCCAACGGTGTCGACGAGGAGCCCGCGGTCCGTTATTTCGTCATGGGCAGCAATCGGTGGAAGAGCGTGCAGACCTGGCCGCCACCGCAAGTCGAACCGGTGTCCTATCGACTGGCCAGCGACGGGAATGCCGGTGACGCTCGTGGTGACGGCTCTCTTGCCACAAACGCTGCGAACGGAGGGAGCGAAAGCGACTCATACACATACGACCCTCGCGATCCGGTGCCCACCCTGTGGAGTCCCGAGTGGTATACGGCCCCGGCCGATCGTCGCGTGCTCGAACACCGTCATGATATTCTCTACTACCGCAGCGCCCCCCTGGCTGATCCCGTGGAAATTGCCGGCTACCCGGAAGTCGTCCTCTTCGTTTCATCGACGGCCCCAGATACCGACTTCTTCGCCCGGCTGGTCGACGAATTTCCCGACGAGGCGGCCGTGAACCAGGACATACCATGGTACCACATCATCCGTGGTGATTCCTCGAGCCCGTCAGCCACCCTCGGACCTGCGCGCGAAATCTGCTATGGCATGGTACGGTCCAGACACCGCAACTCCCTCGACATCGAGGAATTCCTCGAGCCCGGAGAAGTCATAGAATTGCGAATCGAGCTGGGACCGACAGCCTGCTGCTTTGTGCAGGGACATCGAATTCGTCTGGAAATCACCAGCAGCGACTTCCCCAACCACGACCGCAACCACAATACCGGACGCAACGACCTGGCCGATGCCGAACTGATCCGCGCCGAACAACAGATCTTTCACACGCCGGAATACCCCTCGGCTTTGATTCTGCCGACGGAGCCGGCCTGACCCGAAAAACGGAGAGCAACTTGGTCAAGCCCATTCCTCCCGAATACGTCTACGATCTGATCACCGTGGCCACCCCCGCTTTGTCACCGGATGGTTCCGGCCTCGCCTTCGTGCGTTCGACCGTCGACGTCAATGAGATGGAGTATCGGACCACCATCATGATGGCGGACCCACCGGGGGGAGCACCGCGCCCCTTCACGCAGGGACCTTCAGATACAGCCCCGAAGTTCTCGCCGGATGGCAGCTCGATCGCCTTTCTGCGCCCTGATGACGCGGGCGTGAAGCAGATTTGGGTGATTGCGATTGCAGGGGGAGAGGCCAGACAGCTGACGCATGGCAGAGAGAACGCCGTCGATCATGCCTGGTCCCCTGACGCGCGGTCACTGGCGTTTGTCTCAAAGGTCGATCCCGATGCGCTACCTGATGACCACGATCCCAAGCGCGATCCCCGCGCCCGCGTTGCCCACCGCATCCGCTACCGTCACGACGAGCGCGGCTGGCTCGGCGACGCCTTCAACCAGCTCTTCACTATTGACGTGGACACCGGTGAGATTGATCAACTGACTGGCGTTGCCGGCGATTGTGCCGGACCCGTCTGGTCAGCGGAGGGCGAGCGCATCGCCTACATCTGCGATGAGGTCGAGGATCGCGATGTCACCTACGGCTCCGAAGTGCGGGTGACCGACGCCTCGGGTGAACAGGACCCGCGAACATGGTCTGAAGGCCTGTGCCGGATCTGGGCATTGTCGTGGTCGAAGGACGGCTCCAGACTGGCGGCGCTTGGCACGCATGATGCGCGCATGTGGGATCCTCGCGAGTGCTCCCTGTACGTCCTGGAGCCCGGCAAACCTTGCCGCAACCTCACGAACGGCTCCTACACCGGCGATCCGCTGGCATCGGAGGTGCGCTGGTCAGCGGATGGACACATCTATTTCATCGGGGACCGACACGGAGAGTCCTTCCTGTGCCGGGTGGAGCCCGATGGAGGCGAATTAACCACCCTGGCTGGAGGCGGCCTCAAGTACTCCGCATGGTCTCTGGATGATGCCACCCAAAACGCCGCCATGGTCGAGGTGACGGCGGCGGCCATAGACAATGTCATCCACGTCGATCTGTCGACGAACCAGCGGACCCAGTTGACGGCCTACAACAAGCACTACCTGGAAGAGCATCCACCGGCGGTGATGGAGAAGTTCACGATCGAACAGGGCGGTCAGCAGATCCAATCGAGAGTGCTGTTTCCACCTGGGTTCGATCCCAGCAAGCGCTATCCCATGGTCCTCGACATTCACGGTGGACCCAACAGCCGCTTCTATGACTGGTACGACCCCTACCAGCAGCTCATGGCGACTGCCGGTTATGTCGTCCTCGGCGTCAATCCGAGAGGCTCATCATCCTATGGCCTCGAATTCGCCAAGATGGTATTGGGTGATTGGGGCGGTGAGGATTACCGCGACATCATGGCCGGCGTCGATGAAATGTGCTCCCGCGACTACATCGACGAGGACCGGATCGCCCTGCACGGATCCAGTTATGGAGGTTACATGGGCAGCTGGATCGTCGGGCACGAGACCCGCTTCAAGGCAGCGATCGTGGGAGCCCCGTGCGCCAACCTCCACAGCATGTACGGCACCTCCGACATCGGCGTCAGCTTCTTCGAGATGAACTGGGGAGGCACGACGGAAGAGTTTCGCGAGTCACTCCTCAAACACTCCCCCATCACCTATGTCGACGACGTCACCACTCCGGTTCTGTTGTACCATGGAGAGAATGACCTGCGTTGCCCGATAGAGCAGAGTGAGCAGTACTTCGTCGCCCTGAAACGCCGTGGCAAGGAGGTGGAGTTCGTCCGCTTTCCCGACTCATCGCATGGGTTCCGCAAGCTGGGTCATCCCAAACTGCGGGTCGAGTGCTCCCAACGGGTCCTGGACTGGCTGGCGAAGTACGTGTAGGGAGGGGAACTCGATTCTCGCCCGATGGGCAGGGGCGGTCCCGGCTGATCGCGGTAGTCGATGGTTGGCCACGGCTTTTCCACTTCGTACTCTCCTCTGGCAAGGGCCCCGAGCCTTCGTACCATTCCAAGCCGCACATGGTGCTTCCCGTGCTCATGTTGACGACCCGCCAGATGCCGGCCTCCTGGGCGGCTCTGAACACGTTGACGGTCCCCTTGGCCGTGATGTCCAGTTGGCCGTCCCAGTCGCCGCTGTCTTCCGTAAACGCAGCCAGGTGGAGGACCATGTCGATGTCGCTATGCCGTGTTGTGTCGTCTGGTACACACGTGTGCGTAGCCGAGTACCCACGGTTCCCTTGCCAGGACCACGTGATACTCGAGCAACTCACCATTGGTCTCCATCTTGCGTGCCGCCACGGCATGCCGGCCACTCACACCCATGGCAGCGGGTTCTCCTACCGTCGCCGAACCCCCGAGAAGGAACCCCTCTACCAGGTGCTGGCCGAGCATGAGCTTTTATCCTGAAATCGTAGCGACTTTTCGCGAAATCTCCGCCTAACACTGCTTGAGCGCGTGCACGGCGAGTATCATCAGTGGACGCTATCCATTCGGTGATGCCATGCCGGTAATCAAATCCATACACTGATTCCCTGCCGTGGCATGACGCCTGGGGATTGATCAGTGTAGCTTACTTACGTTAGCATCTCGCATAGCACATCGGACGAACACCAAACGCGCAGATCCACTTCGGTCAAATCAAGGAACCAGCTTGTTCGAAACATGGGTACCAATTACTGTCGCTGCGGCAATTTCACAGAACGTCAGGTCATCATTGCAGAAGCACCTGAGAGGCGCACTGAGCACGATGGGCGCCACCTATGTCCGCTTTCTGTTTGCGCTCCCTTTCGTGCTGGTGTACCTGCTGCTTCTCACACAAATCGGTGAATATGAACTGCCCCGTCCGCATCTGAAGTTCCTGATTTTCGCCGCAGTCGGCGGACTTGCCCAGATTCTCGGCACGGCGTTCCTGATTCACTCGTTTTCATTTGGCAATTTCGTTGTCGGAACGGCTTATTCCAAAACAGAGACGATTCAGACTGCTGCTTTCGGTATTCTCGTCCTCTCTGATCCGATTACGCTGTGGGCACTGGTAGCCATTCTGGTGAGTCTGGCTGGTGTGGTGCTTCTCGCAGTAGCCAACCAAGAGCTGGGGCTCCGTGAGCTGATATCGCCGATCCTTCACAAAGCGGCTGGTTTTGGAATCGCCTGCGGTGCGTGTTACGGAATTGCTTCTGTGTGTTACCGGGCCGCGAGTCTCTCCCTCGAGGCTGATTTCGTAATCTCCGCAGCCGTCACATTGGGCACGGTCCTTCTGCTCCAGGCGATCACGATGACGTGCTATCTATACTTCTGGGAAGTGGGACAACTGACTGCAGTCGGTAGAGCGTGGAAGATATCCAGTCTAGTAGGGCTCTCCGGTATGGCTGCATCTGCGTGCTGGCTTACAGCAATGACAATTCAGAACGCAGCTCACGTGAGAGCTCTCGGGCAAGTTGAGCTCTTCTTCGCTTTCTTATCTTCTCTCGTATTTTTCCGCGAGAAAGTCAAAGCAACCGAGCTGGTCGGTGCCTCCCTGATCGTAGCCGGTCTGGTTGTGCTTCTGCTGTGGGCATAATCTCATGCGGTAATCGCACAGTCTATTCGTGCCTGACAGTATAGCCAGTGTTTCGGCTGGACGGCAACAAGCACAGCCCTAAACGCCCTCGAAACACCTCAGACTCGCTTGACGGACTCACGATAATGCCCTTTATCCATACTATGCGTAAGACCGATCGGAAAGACTGGTTTCAGCTGGCTCATTGCTATCATTCTGAGGCACCCAGGGATGCTTCCACGGATCTGTCTCGGCCCGCCGCGTACACTCGAAATCGCCGGATCATGGAAACCGATCCGGTGAAGATCACGGCAAGGTCGAATGCGGTAAGGCGATTCGCGCTTGAGAACGGGATGATCAACGCGAGCATGATCAACTGGAGTCACTGGATTCGAGATTGGGAAAATGACCTGCAAAGGTCGGAGAAGAACCTGCCCACCGCACAGGAGCTGGCGGATGCGGATTGTGGATTGATTGTCCAAACGCCATTGTCCTATCACGTCGGCATGGTTGGTGGTCTGGGCAAGGAGGAGTACAAGCGGCGTGCGGATGCGTGGGTTGATGCGACGCTCGAGCGTATGCGCGCCCTTGGGGGAAACCGGGTCTGGTGGTTCTTCCATGGGGGACAGGTTTTGGTCGGGAGAATGCCGACTGAGGGCTTTGCATCCAAGGCCGAAGCCTACAAGTGGTTCGAGAACTACATCAGATCCGGGGAGTACGGGATAGACATCGAGAGGCACAAGCTCAATTTCCCGGCACCTGAATCGGAAGCAGGACAGAAACTGGCCGAGATGAGAGATGCCATGAACGACACCGCGCCTCACGTCTATATAGGGAGGCGTGGTCTGAACCGCGACAACTGCAATCTGATGAGTTTCGTGAAGCACGCAGGTCTTCAGGCCCATTATTGCTTCGAGTGGGGAACAAAGTTCGTGCTCGTGAACGACAAGTCCGATTTCAACATCCAGGTGCTGACCGCTTTCGCCAGAGGAGCGGCCCAGCAGTACTCGGGCTACTGGGGCTACTGCGACGAACTGGCGGAGATCTATCGCTCAAAGGACGGTGGCTCGATGTGGAGTTACCCATGCTACAACAAGGAGGGACAGAGGACGGGCGGAATCTCTCCGACCACCATGCTGAACCGGAACGCGTCGGCATATTTCCACGGAGCCAACATCCTGGTTCAGCAGCAGGCATACTTGGATTTCTTCATGTACGAGTGGGATGATGCAACGGTCAGGCTGACGACCCACGGTGAAGCGGGAAAGCGGTTTTCGGATTTCGTTCTCAAAAGACACCCGGTCAGGGGAAGACCGCATGTCCCCGTGGCCTTGATGCTGGAGCACGATCATGGCTGGGACCCGTTCGCGCGCCCACGTATCGGAGCTGACGTGGTCTGGGGCTGCATTCCCTTCACCCCCGGTGACCACATGGTGGACAACTTCTTCGAAGCCGCTTTTCCCGGTTGCAAGAAGAGCTATAAGGGTAGTGAGGGAAGAGGACCCTGGAAAACCATGAAGGAAGTGGATCGGGCCATCAGATCGGGGTTTGACACAAGACCGTATGAATCGAAGTGCCTGACCCACAGCCCCTGGGGAGACAGCTTCGACGTGGTGCTGGAGGACTGCCTGCTGGAGGCGCTGAAGCACTACTCGGTCATCATGCTCCTGGGCGACATCAACTTGAAGGGTGCGCTCCTCGAGAGACTCAAGGCGTACGTGGAGGGGGGAGGGGTCCTGGTCGCCAACGTGGCCCAGATCCACGAAGAGCCGGAGGCTCACCAACTCTTCGGCGTAGAGCCGACCCGGACGCAGTTGGGATCGACCTTCTCCAGCTGCCGCCGGTGCGGAGGGAAGACGATCACGGAGGGTTTGTATAGCTACCGGAGGGTCGTGGTCAATGAAGCCGAGGTGCTCGCCGTCAACGAATCACCGGTCACGGGATACGGTGACCCCCTGATTACCCGCCGGCGTGTGGGGCAAGGGGAGGCGATCCTGTCTACGCCGCAGCACCTCCAGACCCACGACCGATCCAAGCTCCTCGACATCGGGTTGGACCTCATCTCCCACCTCATGGAAAGGTTTGCCCTGGCCAAAGTGGACGGCCCCCCCATTGAATACATCGTGAACCGAACCGCGAAGGGCATACTGGTGGTGCTGGTAAACCATGAGGCGGAGCCGTGGAGAGGAAAGGTCACGGCCAACGGGCTGGGTACGAGCACGGTGCAGATTGCTGAATGGTGGGAAGATAAAAAGGTCGAACACCGCGTCGAAGCGGGCAATGCCGCGTTCGAGGCATACGTGCCCGGATACGAATTCAGGGTTTACGCGGTCGCACCGAGGTGATCGGTGACGGGCGGACGAGGCTGGTCTTGACCCCCTCGTGCGTCGACCTGATGACGGTCGATTGGGTCTGGCGACGCATCTGGGACGAGAGCTTGGCGCCGCCATAGGGCGACGTGTTGAAGCCCGACTTCCGCTTTCGTATCTTGCGGATTCCTCACGTACTGGAGTCTGTCCTATGAGCGCGCGCCCTCGTCTCGCCGCCCTCGTCACGGCGTATCACAAGTTCGCGCACGGTCAGCATATCGTCGATCGCTTTCTCGACGGCTACGGCTGGAATGGCCGCCATCATCGCCCGCAGATGGACATCGTCTCACTGTACGTTGACCAGCACCCCGATGGCGATCTCACCGAAGACCGCGTCCGGCGCTTTCCACAGGTCAGACGGTGCGACACCATCGCCGAAGCCCTGACACTCGATACGGATGATCTGGCAGTCGACGGCGTGCTCCTCATCGCCGAGCATGGCCACTACGAGCGCAACGACAAGAACCAGAGGTTGTACCCGCGCTACGAGTTCTTCATGCAGATCATCGACGTCTTTCACGCTACGGGGAAGACGGCTGCCGTGTTCAACGACAAACATCTGTCGTGGAACTGGGACTGGGCCCGCGAGATGTACGACGTGTCCCGGGAGCTCGATTTCCCCTTCATGGCCGGCTCCTCCCTTCCAGTCACTTGGCGCACACCTGCCATAGACATGCCGTTGGGCGCCGAGATCGAGGAGGCGATGTGCGTCGGCTACGGCGGTGTCGACAGCTATGACTTCCACGCGCTGGAGACTCTGCAGTGCATGGTGGAGCGCCGCAGCGGCGGCGAGTCTGGCGTGCGCTGGCTGGAGACCTATACCGGCGATCGGTTCTGGGCTGCCCATCACGAAGGCTTGTGGTCGCGGGAGCTGTTCGACACCTGCCTGTGCCGCAGCCACAGCCTGACACCGGCGCGCGACGGCTTCAACCACATCTTCCCGAATGATGACGAGCTCGTGCGCATCACCGAGCCGATCGCCTACCGATACGAACACATGGACGGCCTGCCTTCCACCATGATCCTGATGAATGGGCTGGTGAAGGACTTCAACTTCGCCGCCCGCCTCAAAGGAGCTGAGCGCCCTTTGTCTACGCAGATGTACTTGCCGATGCCGCCGAAATGGACGACGCTGGCGAGCTTCTTCACACCACAGGTCAACAATGTTGAACGCATGTTCTTGACGGGCGTGCCCTCCTACCCCCTCGAGCGCACCCTGCTGACGACGGGGCTCGTGGCGGCCGGCGTCGACAGTCTGCAGCAGGACGGTGCCCGTGTCGAGACTCCGCATCTCGACGTGCGCTATGGCGCTCCGCCGGCATCGACCTTCTGGAACAGCTGATCATGACTGTACGCCTCGCCGTCATCGCGACCGTCTACAAGCAACTCTCGCACGCCCAGCATTTCACCGACCGCTTTCTCGTCGGCTATCCCTACGAGGGCGCCTGGCATCATCCCGACGTCGACGTAGTCTCCCTCTACGTCGACCAACACCCCGTAGGTGATCAGAGCGCCAGCCGGGCTCGCGAGTTCGGCTTCGACGTCTATCCGACTATTGCAAACACCCTGCGCTGCGGCGGTGACCGGCTGGCCGCAGATGCCGTCCTCATCATCGCTGAGCACGGAGACTACCCACGCAATGAGCTGGGTCAGATCCTCTACCCACGCTTCGAGTGGTTCCAGGAGTGCGTGGCGGTTTTCGAGGCGGACGGCCGCGCGGTGCCGGTGTACAACGACAAACATCTGTCGTATGACCACGCCAAGGCGCAGAAAATGATCGCGGATGCCCGTCGTCTCGGCTTCCCTTTGATGGCGGGTTCCAGCCTGCCGGTGACCTGGCGCCTGCCCGACCTGGAGCTGGAACATGGTTGCGTCATAGAGGAAGCGCTCGTCATCGGCGTGGGCGGCTCCGATCCCATGGATTACCACGCGCTGGAGAGCCTGCAGTGCATGATCGAGCGCCGCCGCGGCGGCGAGACCGGCGTGGCCGCGGTGCAGATGCTGGATGGCGACGCCGTCTGGAACGCCCTGGAAGAGGGTCGCTGGTCGCGCGACCTTCTGGAGTCGGCCCTGTCCCGCTGTGACAGTCCGCAGGGTTTGAGCGTCGAAGACGGCCGGCCGCAGGACCTGCTGGGCAGCGGTGAGTTGCGGGGGCTCGCCGCGGAGCCCGCCGCGTACCTCATCGAATTTCGCGACGGACTGCGGGCCACACTGATGATGCTCGACGGGGCCATCAGAGACTACTGCTTCTCGGCGCGCCTCCAGGGATCGGACGAATTGGCGTCGTGCCAGTTCTTCCTCACGCCTGTCCCCAACGTCACCTACTCGGCCTGCCTGATTGCCAAGATCGACGAGATGTTCCGCACAGGAGTAGCCCCTATACCGGCCGAGCGCACGCTCGCTGTGTGCGGTTACCTGGAGGCGTGCCTGCGGTCGCGCCATGAGGGTGGCGTCCGCCTCGAGACGCCTCATCTGTCGACTGCCTACACGGCCCCTCAGGAGTCCCACCACGCGCGCGCCTAACGATTCGGAGAACGTCATTGGATGAAGTCCGATTGGGGTTCATCGGATTGGGCCACATCGCCGCCAACGCTCACCTGCCGGCGCTGGCGGGACTCATCGAGTCGGGAGAAGTAGTCCTCGAGGCCTTCTGCGACCTCGACGAGGAGACCCTGAAGGAGCGCGCGGCCGCATACGGTGTGAAAGCCACATACACGGACTACGCGATGATGCTTGATCGCGAGGAGCTGGACGCCGTCTACGTCTGCCTGCCGCCGACCCTGCACACCGACGAGGTGCCGACGGCGGCCGCCAAGGGACTCCATGTGTTCGTCGAAAAGCCGCCGAGTCTGGACATGGCCCAGGCGGTCCAGCACGGACGCGCCATCGAGGCGGCCGGCGTCGTATCGCAGGTAGGCTACCAGAGCCGGTATTCGGCGTCAGCCGAGTATACCCGGCAGTTGCTCGCGCGGCGCACACTCCGACACGCCGCGGTCCAGCGCTTTTACAGCGGCGCTTCCCGCCGCTACTGGACCAGCCGTTTCGAGCTGTGCGGTGGTTCCTTCGTAGAGAATTCGATTCATACCGTTGACTTGCTGCGCTACTTTCTTGGAGATATCGAAAGAGTGTCCGCGTTTTATTCTTACCGCAAACCGGGTGAGGGACCCGAACCCATCAATTTTCCTCATGTATACGACGTCAACTACCGGTTTGCGTCCGGGCTGGTCGCCAGCGTCACCACATCCCGCGTGCTGACCAACGTGAAGGTGTCGCGCATGGAACTCATCGTCGTCAGTGACGACTCGCTGCTCGAATGGTCTGCGCGGAGGGTGGTCGAAAACGGCGAAACGGTGTGGACGGATGATGAAGGCGAGAACCCGTCGGTTTTGCAGGCACGCAGCTTCGTCGCCGCGGTACGCAACAGCGACCCGAGTATGGTGCGCAGTCCTTACGTGAGCAGCCTCAACAGTCTGGCCGCAGTGCTGGGGGCAAACATCTCGGCGGAGCGGGACGGCGAGGCGATCGCCCTCGATGATGTCGTCGCGGGCACGGTGCACTGGGACCCCGACTCGGTAAACATGTGATTGCCGCGAGCAGGAGCGCGGTGGGCGCGATCGCCCCGGGTCCGGAGAGGGACAGACCCTGGGCCACATCGCACCGACGCTGCATGGGCATACTCCTTTTTTACGTGTGCCGAGGGCCGAGGTCCACGCGGACTTCTCGCAGCCGTGGTGATCGGGCGCTGTTCGGCGAAATGAAGATCGCTCGATACTGCAACCATCGGGCGGCCGGGGCGATGCCACCGACCGGCCGGCCCGACCGCTCGTAGGTCCCGCCGGCGACACCGCCAGGGCCGCACCACGGCGCCTGATCGAGCCGGTCTTCCCGTTCGGCCCAACGCAATTGGAACTTCAGTTGCGTGCTCTCCGGGACCACCGCGTCCCAATGAATGCGAGTGGGCATTCCATCCGCCAGCGCGAACGGCGGCGAGAAGTAACTCTCCGTCGGCTCTCGCGTGTAGGCATTGCCCGGGTCTCGGCACGTCAGCGAATGCGGACCCAGACCCGGCAGCCGGGTCGTGCGATCGGGCGAAATGCCCGCCGGACCGTTCCAGAAGATCAGCGAGTCGACCTGGTGTCCCAGATCGTTGCGATGGCAGACCACGAGTAGATCGCGAAACCCGTTGCCGTTCAGGTCGATCGCCATCGACGCGCAGGACGACTCGGCGTCCAGATCCGTGGGATGGTCGAACTCGATCGTTTCATGGTCGGTGCGGAAGATCTGAAGCGGCAGCACTCGTGCGTGGGCCGTGGAGTAGGCCGACACGAGCAATTCCAGCTTGCCGTCGTGGTCGATGTCTGCAACGCTGATCCCGGAGGGCGAATAGCCGCCGATGTATTTCTGAACTTTGTCGGGACGGTATCCGTCCGGGCCGCCGTTGTAGACGTACACGCTCTGACGGCCGCGTTCATAGTGGCTCCCGATGCCCACTACGAGATCGAGCCAGCCGTTGCCGTTCAAGTCGGCGGCATTGAGTGATTTGACATTGTTCACGTCCATTGGAATGCGCCGCACCCGGTCGGGCGAATAGCCGTCGGCGGCGCCGCGAAAGATCGTGATGAACCCGCGATTGTCGCCGATGATGATGTCGAGGTATCCGTCCTTGTCGACGTCGGCCACGTGCGCCTTGCCGGTGCTGAAGGTGGGCACGTTCTGCGACCGCTCGGGAGAAAATCCCTCGGCGGAGCCGAAAAAGATGATCGACGAATTGGCGAAGGTCTCCGGTTTGTCGTCGTAAGTCAGCGCGGTCGCCAGAAGATCCAGATGGCCGTCGCGATTGAAGTCGGCGACGTGCACTTCCATGACGTAGCGGCCCGGCGTCGGCAGATCGATGAACCGATCCGGCTTCACGCTGTCCGGTCCGCCGGGAAAAATTCGCAGGCCTTCGTTCCTCGTCAGGACCAGGTCCGCGTAGCCATCCAGATCGAGGTCCGCCAACACGTAGCCGTGCGTGCCGCCCCCGGTGGGCAATTCCAGGCGTCGATGGAGACCGTAGTCGGCGTTCGGACTGCCAAGATAGATGTACGCGGGAAGGTCGTCCCATTGCTGACTGGGACCGCGCATCGTGTTGTTGAAGATGACCTCGTTGCGCCCATCGGCGTCCACGTCGCCGGCCGTACATCCCATGGCGCCGGCCGTGTCGAGCCACGTGACCCGCTCCGCTGAGAATCCTTTCGGCCCGTTCCAGAAAATCGCGGACTGCGTGTCATAGGAAACTCGATCCTCGTATTTGCTTGCGATCAGTTCGGGCCGACCATCTCCGTCGAGATCGGCGGCGCACACCCACGTGGCATTAGGCAGGGACAGCAATTTCGAAACCGTCTGCACGTCGCGGGACGATCGAATCTCGACACCCTCGACCGTTGCAACCAATAATTCGTTCCGGCCATCCCCATCCACGTCGGCCGCTTCCACACGCACTGCGCCGGCACACAGCAGCGTGGTGCAGCCATCGGCGGCCAGGATCGTGCGGCGCTGCGGCGAGAAAGTGCCGCGATCGTTCCAGTAGATCCACACCTGGTCGCCGCCGGCGAAGACGATCTCATCGCGGCCATCGCCGTCCAGATCCGCCAGGAGCACCTGCCGGGCGTGATGCGACGGCAGCCGCAGGGGCGCCTCAACGGCGAATCCACCTTCTGTTCCCCAGTACACGAAGGACTCCGTGTCATATTCGAAACCACTGCGATAATTGGCGACGACGAGATCGGCCTTGCCGTTGCCGGTCAGGTCCGCGCAAGCGACAGAGGCGGCGCCGACGCCGATCAGGGCATAGTGTTGCGAGTCGTCCACGAACCGGCGCGGCCGGATCTGCCGGTAGACTCGAAGCGACAGTGGTCTGCCGGCGTTGTGGTGATCGCACCAGGCGGAGGGGAATATCAGGTCGAGCCGGCCGTCCCCGGTCAGGTCGATGGCCGCGACGTCGTAGGCGCCCATGGTGGGCAGCTCGACCCGCCGGCCGGTCAACCCGTCGGGGCCTCCCCAGTACACGTAGGAATCCAGTTCGGACGTGACGCCGTTTTCGCCGTTGACGACGATCAGATCGAGGTACCCATCACCGTCGACGTCGACCACGCGGCTCATCCAGCCGCTGTCGTTGGGCAGTTCCCGCCGCGCCGGCGTCTCGCGTCCGCACGGTCGGCCATCGCGCCTTCCGTCCGGCATCGGGGGTTTGTAGATCCACGTGGGTCCGCGCTCGACGTAGCCGTGGCTGTTGGGCAGGATGATGTCGACGTAGGGGTCGTCTTTGATGCTGGTTCGGTGAATCCTCTCGATTTCTCCCTTTGCGTTGACATAGAGATTGCCTCCCCCGTTCTCGCATCGGCCACGGGCGAACGCCGCGAACCCCCCGAGGCGCCGCGTGCCGGTTTCACCTATTTTCGTCCAGGTCTCCACGATTCATCTCCACGAGTGTGCATGTGCTCGCCGTCCACGAACGCGGGACGCGGGAGGCGATCATCGGGTGGGTTGCGATCCTGTCATGTTGTGATCCAGCATCGGGTCGTTACGGACAGCCCGGGAGCCGTGAAGAAACCAAGCCATAGGAAACAGGAACGGAAGTGACGTGTCGGAGTCGTCATGGAAATATATGATCGGACCACGCTGCCGCCCTGGGAAGGATCCGACCTGGTCACGGACTGGTCGTCGTTCCCTGAGGGCTACGGCATCCTCCTCAATGAGCAGCTGATCTTCCCGGAGGACTTGTGCCTCTGGCGGATGAAGATCGACACGACGCGCCAGCTCTTTGTCGATGACTTTCTTCTAGCGCACCGGCGTGGTGTGAAGCGGCAGTTCCACAGCCCCGAGGACCACCCGGCCAACCCGTTGATGGTCAAGTGCTCGCCGGGATATGTCGGTCCGGACGAGGAAGGCGGCTATCGCGTCTACTACGGCGCGGGCGGCACTCGAGTGGCCTTCTCCAAGGACGGCTTGAACTGGGACAAGCCCGATCTCGATGTCTGCGATCGCCCGGCGGACGCGCCGGCCGGCGAGCCGAACAACAATCTGATCGCCGTCCCCGGCATCTTCGGCCTGCTCTACGAACCGGACGATCCTGATGAAAGCCAGCGATGGAAGGCGATCAGCGGCCCCCAAACGCAAGTGACCTGGCCGTACGCCGTCGCCCCCGTGCGTCAGCGCCCCGCGTGGCGCGGTGGTCCGAAAACCCCTCCGCCGCCCGAGCCTCCCGCGCCGTTGCGCGCCCATCTCTACGACCTGTACGTCTCACCGGACGGAATCCGATGGACACGCAGGAGCGCAACCTCGCTGCCGAAGGGACCGGCCAGCTTCGAACCGCCCTACACGCGACCGACCGGCATCAGCGACATGCTTCAAATCCGGTGGGACCCGAGGTTGAAGAAGTACATCGCTAATACCAAGCATACGTTTGGCCCCGACCTGCGGTTGTCGCCGGTTTTTCAAGTCGGGCGCGTGGTGACGGTGTGCGAAAGTGACGACCTGGTCCACTGGTCCAGCCCGCGAGTCTACGCCTATCCCGACGGTGAGGACGCGAAGATGCCGGGAATGTACGGCATTTACGAAGCGGACGGCTTCCCCTACGAGAGCATGTGGCTGAATCACTTTTCGATGTCGTGGTACCATCCGGCCAGCGAGGAAGAGAGCAGGAGGCGGAACCTCATGCCGACCCGGCCCTACATCAAACGAAACCGAATTCGCCTGGCCGGCAGCCGGGACGGGAGGCACTGGTACTATCTCGGCGACCGTCGGCCCTTCATCGACCTGGGTCCCGAGGACGGTTGGAAACCTCACTATATACGCATGGTAAACCTGCACACCGTGAGCGGGCCCGTGTTGAGAGATGATGAGCTGTGGTTCTACTACTACGGCAAGAACATCGACCAGGACAAAGCCCTTTGGGTTTCGTCAATGGGCGTGGCAATCCTTCGCCGCGACGGCTTCGCCTCCCTCAACGCCGGCAATGAGCCGGGCGTCGTAATCACCCGACCCCTCGTGTTTGAAGGGGAAGGCAAACTCTTCGTGAACGCAGACGTTGCTGCGAACGGACACGTGCGTGCCTCAGTCGTGGCCGAAGACGGCCGCGCCATTGACGGCTTTGGTGAGGACGACTGCCAGGCGGTCCGCGCCGATTCCACCCGCAGCCGCATCGGTTGGAGCCGAAACGAGACGATGGCCGGGCTGAAAGAGCGGTACGTGCGCCTGTCGTTGCATCTGAAGAACGCCAGGTTGTATTCGTTCTGGATCGAATAGCTGCGATTCCTGAGTTTTGGTTTCCTCCTCTCTTCGTGCCTCTATTGCCGTTTCCCTCGTTTACGGAGTTTACCGAGCCCCGCTCCATTGCCCGCTACCTGGAAGGCGTCGGCCTGCCATCACGGGCACCGCCGATCGCCCCCTCACGCCCCCATCCCCAACCTGAACTGGATTTCGCCGCCTGAAGCGGTCACAACGACGTCACCGTTGTGCCCTAATCTGTCGCTGAAAACGCCCGAGACTCCTGTCCCAGCAAATCCCCGACTCGGTAGAGGGGCAGCGCCGTACAGCAGGACCTGTGATGTATGGGGCGCGGAGCCGGCGTCCAATCAGTACCGCTGGAAGTCCCGGACGAGCGCAGGTACGCGGCTTGTGGGTTCTAAGACCCATAGAATGCGTATCGTGCGGGCCATGTCTCGAGTTCAGAAAATCCCTTAGCTCACCGGGCCGGGGTCGCACTCCGCCTGGTTGCGGCCCTGGGCGTGGATCCCGTCGTGCATCTGGGCGACCTGACCCAGGTATCCTCCGGGACGACTGCGCAAGGGCGCGCCGAAGTCGAACACGTCCTGCAAATCACACCGGACCGGCCTTGTCATCACCAGCCCTTTGCGATGGAATTGGAGTTGGATGGCCAGCCGTTCGGCCAGGTGGCGGAAGCGTTGCTAAGCGTCGGCGGACCGGCCTGGTAGGTCGCGCCCTTTAGCTGTTACTCCCACTCCTCCCAGCCTCGAAACGGCATGTGCTCTCCGGCGACGTACCGTGGCAGAGGCTGGTAGTTGTTGACGCCCTCAACGGGCTTGCCCCGGAACAGAAACGCACTCGACCAGCCCGGGGAGGTGATGCGCGTCGACGGCGGCATGTACTGAATCGAGCCGCCCCGTCGCCATTCCGCGCTCGTGTTGGCATCCGATCCGTGCAGGATGAGCGGATGGTGGACGGAGACGTCGCCCGGGTCGAGCTCTACGCACACGGCTTCACTTTCATCGAACAAGCCCGGGTCGACGGCCGACGACAGCAGGTCGGGCTGGTCCCTCGTCGAATGGTGTGTCAGCTCACCCAATCGGTGTGATCCCGGAACGATCTTCACACAGCCGTTTTCCCGTCTCGATCGGGTGGCGGCAAACCAGACGGTGACGACCTCCATCGGCTCGAGGGGCCAGTAGTTGCCGTCCTGATGCCAGCGCACTTCGAGGCCCTCTTTTGGCGGCTTGGCGATGTAGTCGGCGGCGAAGAAGGCGATGTCGGGCCCCACCAGCGGCTCTGCGACTTGCAGCAGGCACTCATCGCTCAAGAAGCGCACCCAGAACGGATCTCCGGCAATCAACTGATGTCCGAGACTCTCGGGTCGCAGCTCGGGATGACGCTCGATCAACCACTCGATGTGCTGGTTGATCTCGGCGACCAGTTCCGCAGGAAGCACGTCGCGCACCACGAGCGCTCCGTCTCGTTCATAGGCCTCCCGCATTCCACTCAGGTCATCGAGCCTGAATTCGCTGATCATCACCAATGCTCCCTTGTATGAAGGCTAGTAACACACGCCATTCAAGGCCTGTCAAACACATCTGGTCCCAATCGACCTCCAGACTCAGTCCGGCTTTTGCGAGCATGGACGCCTTCCGAATCCGACCGATGACATCGTGCATGCCCTTACGAGCCCACCCGTGCGCGAATCTCCTTCAGATCACACATCGGTGCTCCGTCGCAAGGGGGGCTGGCTTTCTCACCCAATCTTTGCGCCACCATGATCTCATCGTTCAGGATAAAGCTGGTCGCTCACCTCACCGTTGCCGCTTCAATGCCGAGAGCCTTTCCCGAAGATAGAGCACATCCGGGTGCGCTTGCACGGCGGCACGCAGAGTCTCTATGGCCAGGTCGTGCTGTCCCATCGTCGCGTAGGCCACGGCCAGGTTGTTGGGCAATCTCGGCGAATCGGGAACGGCGGCCATCCCTGCTTTCCAGACCTGCACTGCACCGACGGTGTCACCCAACCGGACGCGGGCAATGCCCAGGTTGAGGTAGAAGGTGACATTCGTCGAGTCGATCTCGAGGCCGTACCCGTAGATGTCAGCGGCGTCGGCCAGCGCCCCGGTGGCCAGTTGCAGCTCTCCCAGGGCCTCGATGGTGGCAAGGTCTTTCGGATTCACGGCAAGCGCCTCGCGATGCCAGCGGATCGCCTCAGCCGTGTCGCCGCGCGCCGTGTTGGCAGCCGCCAGGTTGGTTCTGCTCACTAAGTCCTCCGGCGCACTCTCGGCCAGTCGAGACCATATCTCGGCCGCTCGGTCGTATTCGCCACGGTAGTAGTGGAGCACGGCCTGATCATGCCCGTCATCGAGGGTGCTTGACTCGAGCAACCCGGCAGCCCAATCCGGTTTGCCGAGACGCTGGAGAACATCGGCGTAGCGAAGCCGGTAGTTGGTCTGTTCCGGAAAATTGCGGACCAGATAGTCGTAGACGTCGGCCGCGAGATAGAGATTCCCGGACTCCAGGAGTACGGCCGCCACATTGTCCAGAAACCTCTTGCCCGTCTGCTCCGGCGCGGCGGCAAGTTCGTCGTAGAGCTTGTCGGAATACGCCCGCGCATCGTGCCCATCGGCCTCGGGGTTGCGGTATATCCAGATGTCTGGTCCCGGGTTATCGCCCGCGGACTGCCAGTGCACGATCTCCCACCGATCTGAGAGTACCTGGTAGAGCGAAACCTGGGCCGGGAAGCGGTAGGGTTCCGCCTGATAGCGGCTCGAGACCGCGGCGCTGACAAGGAAGTAGTCGAAGGGTTCATACCAACCCGGGCGGTAAAAGGGCCGTGTGATTTCAGGTGCCGTCGAGTGCATGGGAATCAGGACGCGGGGATGGTGAGAACTTGCCGCCGGTGAGAGCATCTCGCTGGCGAACGTTGACCCGGCGGGGACGTTCTGCTGAATCCAACGGCCCGCCAACGTCCGGGTATCGGGAAGGCGCCGGTCGAGGATAGCCTGGGCCGAGGGCCAGGCGAGCCAGACGAGACAAGCGAGCAGGACGGCCGTCGCCGGCACCGAGCGGTGCGTGCGGCGACGCAAGGCCATCAGCGCCGTACGCAAGCCGGTGACCGACAGCAGCAACAGTACGGGCAGTACGGGGAGCAGGTAGTGATCGAAGCTGGTCGCGAACAGGCCAAGCAACACGATGTAAGCCAGCGCGAAAACTAGCAGGGGCAGCCATTGCCGCCTGTTCCGGCCCAAGAACGCGGGCGCGATACCCACGAGTGCGAAGAGCGCCAGGGGCAAGCCGAGGTTTCTGAAGATGGCGATGGAATAGACGACGTGGGCAGGATCGCGCTGGCCGAAGTGACCCAGGATCATGTGCCAACGCTCAAAGCCGAATTGGAGTGAGAATGCAGGATAGTCGAGCAGGATGAAAGGGTTTATCGCAAAGAAGACGACCAACGTCACTGCACCGGCCAGCCAGGGTCGGCGACTCCACAGCCAGCGCCACCGCGGTGCTCCAGACAGACAGAGCCCGCAGAGGACGTACGGGACGGCGAGGACTGCACCCGTGTATTTGCACGCAGCAGCAAGCGCGATCCACAGACCGATGCGTAGATGGTATTCGAGTCGCTGCCGCCACGGCAGGACGGCGATGTCGTACAGAGCCAGCGTGGTGAAGAAGAGGAGTGGAAGATCGACGGTGCTGATGAGGCTGAATTTCACCGGCAACAGCATGACCGACGCTGCGACACCCGACCAAGCCGCCCACGTAGCCGGCAGCAAGAGCCGACCGACGCGGTACACGCCCCAAGCGGCGGCCACCCCGAAGATGAGGCTGATGACGCGCCCGATGAGGACAGCCTCAGGCGCTATCTCCGGAATCGATTCCCACGCGGCCGTAGTCTCCGACCCGATGATGGACCCGAATGCGTAGCAGACTGCCTGGGCGAGCCAGTTGAGGTGGAAGGTGAGGGCGGGGTAGTTGAAGAAGGCCGGGTTTGGGTCGAAGCTCGGATTGCCCCAATTCCACATCTCCCAGGCCTGCCGTACCGGCGTCGCCTCTTCATATATGAAGGGAAGGCCATGGTCGACGACCCACAGCTTGATCGCTGTCGTGGCCACCAGCCCGACTAGGAGCAGCCGGGTAGCGCGGGCGCTTTGATGGGTATGGTCAGGCATCACTCATTTACCGGACTCCGAGAGGGCGTGGAGACGGTCGGCCACCTGGCTGTCGGCCGGATGTTCCTGCAGGTAGGCGCGGTAGAGGGAGCGCGCGGTGGAAACCTCTCCCCGTTCGTCGAAGGCGGCAGCGAGCTCGACCAGCTCGTTCGCGAATACCGGCATCTGCGGCTGGCGAGCGAAAGCCCGCAGCAACGGCTCGAGAGCGGCTTCATCGCGCCCTAGCAGTCGCTGAGCGCGGGCTAGTCCGTACCAGGCTGCGGCCCGTGCCGGGTCGAGTTCCACCGCCTGTCTGAATATCGGTAGCGCCCGCTCCGGCGTCCCTGCGGCCAGCAGTTCAAAACCCAACACCTGCGCGTTCCGAGACCGGTACAGGGGCTCGACCAGTTCGTCGTAGTGACCCGTGTTGAGCCGCCACACAAGGCGGAGCCGGTACCAGGAAAACAACGGGCCACGTACGATTTGGCGCATGACCTCGTAGTAGGCTCTGATCCGGGTATCGGCGATCTGGTTGTGCCCCGAGGCCAACGTCTGCCGATAGCCGTCGGGCAGCGCTCGTACGAAATGACCGATCCGCCACTGGATACTGCGGATCGGCAGCCGCGCCAGCAGCGGATCCGCCAGCGCGAAGCCGTCGAGAACATGGATCCGCGGGCCGGCGTAGTAACCGAAGATGCCGATGTTCCCGGCCGTGATCGGACTCACTCCCTGCTCTCGCGCCCGGCGCCCAGCCAAGGCCATTGGGTGTTCGGCGAGCGGCCTGCGGCCAGGGGCGAACAGTCCGGTGGCGGAGTAGTAGTGAGCGCGCTCGTCGGCGATGCCGTGCACGACCGTCAGATTCGACGGCTGCCGGCCGTAGTCGATGCCGGCACGCAGGGGTGATGTGGGAGTGGCCACAAGAGCGAGGCCAAGCGCAACGGCGACTGGAAGCCATGCGCGTTTGAAGTCGACGCGGACGATGAGCGCGGCACCGATCAGCAGCAGCGGGCTGAGCAAGCGCCCGCTCATGAAATCACCACCGATGAAGATGAGGTAACCAAGATAGAGGATTGCCCCCATGCCCAAGGCCCGTCCGCTACCGGCAAATGCTGCCACACTTACGCCCAATGCCGCCGTCGCCAGCGTCGGCGGATCCAGGCGCAGCGAGTTGTACAGATAGGCAAGGCCCTGCTCTATCAAATTCGCTGGGGCGATCCCGGTATTGAGCTTGGCATAGGCCGTATTGGGTACGGGGGAGCCATAGTAGAAGAGTGAGAAGCAGATCCAGAGGACTAGCGGTACGAAGCCGGCGACGATCCAGACAAGGGCCTGCCGCCAGGGCACTGTCCGTGCGGAGCAGACTAGGGCTGGCGCCAGCAGCAGCAAGGCATCCATACGTGTGAAGGCACACAGACCGGCGCTGACAGATAGGGCGCGATGTCTGCCGGCCGCGGGGGTGACGGTGAAGTAACTCCTGGCGAAGAGGACGAGGAATAGATGAAGCAGCGGGTTCTCGAGACCGGAGGTGGAGTAGTCGACGAAGGCTTTGGAGGAAATGAGGACGCCGATCCCGATTGCCGCACTGGCCGTCGATACGGCGCCAGCGTGCAGGAGGATTGCGGAGGCCAGTGAAAGCCCCAGTGACAGTGCTATGGTTGTGTAGTAGAACTCTCCGGTGAGGGAATGACACGCGGCCAACAGGAACATCCACAGTGGATGCGTGTTCGCCTGCACTCGCTCAGCAGAATTCCAGGTCAACCCGTAGCCGCCGACCCAGTTGTCTACCGTACGCCAGGTAACGAAAGCGTCGTCGCAAAGCCAGGCGCTCTTACAGACGACCAAAGCGAAGATACCGAATGTCGCCAGGAGCAAGCCCGCTGCCGCCCCAGCACCAAGGCGATCGAGCATCTCTAGCCGAACTGCTCCTCGTAGTCGGTCATGGCGGCACGGATGACTTCTCCGGCGTGACGCCGGTCGTAGGCCTCATCAATGGATTCGATGTAATTTCCTCTTGAGCTTTCGGGCAGCCACTGTGGGCTCGCGCCGAATTTCATCTGGGCTCGGGGACGGATAGGAAGAATAACGCACATTATCGCTAGTTTGGAAGGTCCACCTTGTGTTGTCGATGGTGTTTTTTTGAGGGATTTCCTGATCGGCATGATGGGCTCAGGTCAGAATTTCGTTTAGTCGAACGGATTTCGGATTGCGAAAAAAGCGGTTTCTGAGCGTCGGTGGGCGGCCAGGCCGCAGCAGTACCGTCAGCTCAGGCCGCAAACTCGAACTCGGATTGGGGGTCGGATCGTGCCGGGGCAATTGGTGGCGGCCGGGCAGGGAGGCCGACACCTTCGAGAAAGGACCGAGTTCTACTCGACACCAGACCTCCAAGCGATTTAGAAACCCGGTAAGATTGGTTTCAGCAGCAGAAAGAAGCCTGGTGAGATCGACTGCGGCCACTCAATCCCGTTTCTGTCTCGCCAGCTGCGCGGTGTACCATGCGTCCCCTCTGATCTTCCGCTTGTAGTGCATGCGGGTGGCCGCCGCCATGATCTGCAGGGAACGATCTTCCAGAGGCAGCCTTACCGGCGCGAAGCCGCGGCGCTCCGATTCCCGCAGGGCGATGGCCAGCTCCAGCACATCGCGGCCGTTCGCCCCACTCGCTCTGGGTTCAATGTCCTTGTCGAGAGCGTCGATCATCGACTGCGCAGTGGAAGCCTGGCGCGAGGCCAACATCAGCCAGCCATCCTCATCGTAGCCGTCCCCATCGTTGCCGCCCCAGTCGACGGTGTCCTCGAAGATGTCGGGCACTTTATCAAGGTCATCCAGACTCCTTCGCTTACCCGCATGCTCGGCCCGCTTGAGCAGACAAAATGACCGGTAGTCGGTCGTGAACAGGCCCCTCTCGCAGTTGACCTGCACTCCCTTGAGAGGACCGGGCCTATCGACGATGTGAGCCGAGATGCCGGTGGCGAAACGGATCACCCCGCCCAGCTGCTGGTCGTGGTCACTGGACGCATTCACGGTGCCCAGGTCCGAATCCAGGGGGGTTCCGTTGGACCAGCCAACGACCCATTCCACCGGTGCGTCCCCGGCGAACAGGCGGACGACGCTCAGGTCCTGACATCCGTTGCCGGAGCTGGCAGGACCGTGGTTGACGATCGAAACCATGCCGCCGATCTCACCGGCGTCGATCAACTCTCGCGCCCGCCACAACTGCTCGTAGCAGCGATACATGTCGCCGGCCCCGAACTTGACGCCGTTGACGCGGCAGGCCTCGACCATGCGGTCGGCGTCGGCCAGTGTGGCGGCGATCGGCTTTTCGCACAAAACCCCACTCACCCCCGACTCGGCGACGGCCACCACGGCATCCGGATTGACGCTGGTCGGCAGGATCGGACAGACGATGTCCAACTCCTCGTTCGCCAGCATCTCGTGATAGTCGAAGTAGAGGCCGCTGGAGAACCCGAACCACCTGCCGAAGAGCGCCAGGTTGTCGGCATCGGTGTCGGCGCCGGCGACAACCTCGGCGGCGGGATTCTGGGCGAATGCCTGGGCGTGCTGCACACCCTTGAGCCCGGTGCCGATGATGCCGACACGGTATTTCCGTCCGGAGGCCATCCGTCGTCTCCTGAGTTAATCTGATAGCGGCATACCCGCGCTGAAGCATGGTGCAGCTGCTCAAGATCGGCAACCCAACAGCTCCAGCTTGGGGACAGCCTCGCCCGCGCGGTCGCGAGTGCGGTCACAACAATCGCGTCAACCGGGGGGTGGATCGTCGGTTATCCTGACGTGTGTTCCCGTGATCAGGTAGACATAGCGCTGGATCTCGCGAGCCGCGAGCTTTTCGGTGGCGGGAGCAGCACCCGATTGAATGATCGCTTTCGGGGAGAAGGATACCCCAATCGCGGGGGGAGCGAGAGCTCCCAGCGTGAGGACGGCCGCGACTTTCACCAGCTCACGAGTCATATGGCACCATCAGGTCGTGCAGAAAGCGTGCGATGCGCCGCACGGGCGCTGTACTATCCCCCAGGATCGTCCCCCACCAGGGACGAAGAACGACAAGCGGTCATTATCAGTAGTCCAAGCCGACTGGGAGATGGTGTTTTACCTGTTCTTGTAAAGAATGTGTTATAGCAACTCATGTTTGATACGCGGGTCTCCGATTGTTACCCAGAGTTTACATTGCGCTGGTTGGCCGCCTCTATGTACAATGAGGCTGAGCATGGGTCACCGGACAGTCTGGCGCGGTCACCATCTTGCTGGGAATTCGTAACTCGTTGTTTTTTTGGTCCCTCTCCTTCTGGCACACGGGTTGCCGCCCAGATGGCGGATCGGCGCACCCTCATCCTGCACCGACTGTGTTGAGGGGGCCACGCCTTGTCGGAACACCGGCCTCGTATCTCCCCACCAGGGCATCAGCGGAGACACGGTATGCCCAGAGCATGGCTGACAGGTTTCCTGCTGCTGGCCCTTACCAGCGCGCTCTGGAGCCGTGCCGAGTTCCACATGGGGGTCGGGCAAGGCTCATGGAAGGAACTGCTCATACCGGACGTGGAAGGCGAGGTCAAACAGTTCTACGCGGTCGTCGACAGTGCCGGTCGTGTGCTCGAGGAGCGTCCGGTACTGACGTTGATGGGCGGCGCGCCGATTCCGCGGCCCGAGGAGGGCTTTTACGGCTCTCTGGTGCCGTCCATGGAAGAGGGCGTGCTGGAGGCCGTATGGATCGATCCCCACGAGAACCTGGCCTTGCTCCACAAGCTCCAAGCCTGGGGAGGAACGATTCAGCAGTCCAACAACTCGGGGGGCAAGCCCAGTTCCGACCTCATAGCCCTAACCGATGGAGACCCGACGACGGCCCGGCGGGTGGTGATTCCCAAGGAGAGGGGGGAGGTATCCGAGTCGGCTCGCTTGAAGGGGAACGCCACGGCGACGATCCTGAACTTCGACAGAGAGATGCCGATCAACCGAGTACGCGTCTATCCCCGTTTGGGCCGGGAGAAAGACGCCGACCTCATCGCTGAAATGGACGAGCCGAGGCCCGCCCTCGACCTCTTCGGGGATCGCAGCTTTGCCGACAACTTCCTCGAGTGGTTTGAGATAGCCGTGGCCGGCAACGAAGCGGGCGGCATCACCACCAAGGGGTTTGCCGAGCAGACGGGGTACACCTACACGTCGGACACGGACCCGAAATTCGACGCGGTGGTCCAGACCCGGGAGAACCTGGATGTCGTCATCGACGTCCGCTTCAACCTGCGCAACCTGCGGTTCGTCTCCCTGCGCCCCTACATCCCCGAGCGGACCTGGGAGGTGGCAGAAATCGAGGTCTACGGCGAGGGGTACATCAACTCCTCCGTGTACCGCTCGCAGATCCTGGACTTCGGACAACCCGTGGCCTTGAGCAAGATCCGCTGGCGGGGGACGCAGCCTCGCGGCACCAGGTTGAAGCTGCGCACCCGCACCGGCACCACCGACGAGACGGACCCGGTGAGAGTAGCCTGGAGTTTCTGGTCGAGCACCTACAACTTCGTCTCCGGCCTGATCGATGAAGAGTCGCCGGCCGCCGCCTGGATGGACGGCACCCAGCTGCTGTCGCCGGGGCCGAGGCGCTACTTCCAGATCGAAGTCGCCATCGAGGCATCACACGACCGGACCCCACGCCTGGATGATCTGTCCCTGCTGTTCGCGGAGGAGCCTGCGGCGACGGATGTCATCGCCGAAGTCTGGCCCATCCACGTGGACGACTTCGAGCCGCACCGATTCTCCTACGTGGCACGGATTCTCCTCGGGGATGACAGCAGCGGCTTCGACTGTCTGGAGCTGTTCACGGGCACGTGGGCCCAGGTCCACTCGCTGCGGATAGGGGGCGAAGAGATCCTCGACCGGTTTCCCCCCGAGATTCGGGAGGACAGGGTGATCTTCTCCTTCGACCGGCTGGGAGACCGCCTCAGGGACCACGAGAAGCGGATCGAGGTGGAGTTCACCACGCGGGTGCTGCGCTTCGGGACCGAGTTCAACGGATGGGTCTACGACTGTGGCGAGCCACAGCTCAAGCAGAGGATCAACGCCGGCGACGCCACCATCCTGTTTTACGGAAATGTCCTCTCGGTGAGCACGCCCACCGTCGGCAACCTGGTGCGGCGTCTGGTGGTCGACCCCCGGGCCTTCACGCCCAACGGCGACGGGGTCAACGACGAGGTCACCATCTCTTTCGATCTGCACGACCTGATCGCCGAGCGTCCCGTCGACGTGCAGGTATGGTCGCTCGACGGTCGGCGGGTGCGGCACGTGGCGACGGATCTGGAGCTCAGCGGCACCTACTCCCACCGATGGGACGGCCGCGACGATGCCGGCCGCCTGGTGTCTCCCGGAGCCTATCTGTTGCAGGTCAAAGTCCACACCGACGACAGATGGTGGACGAGGGCGGGGGTCGTCTCCGTCGCGTACTAGGGAGACGGCGTCGGCGGTGGGAATCAAAGGCGGAATCCGATGGGCACAGCTTGTTTCCGCCCGACCTATTCCTGGCGTTATGTTCTTCATATGGACTCGGAAAACCCAACGCCGCGGCACCACTGTTTGCCGAACATCGGCGCATGCGGGTATTCGTGGATGCTTGGAGGCGCATTGGGACGCTGCAAATGAAGTCTCCGTGCAACTCGCGCTGAAGCTGGGCTATTGCAAGGTGGACACGTACGAGGCCGTGCGACGAGTCGATGCTGCGGAAGTCAACTAAGAGAGCAGCCGGTAATCACCTGACCAAACCGATGGGCGACTCAGACCCGCGGAGAGCGACGTGCTGCTCTCGGTTGACACTGTTTGCCCGTCTGTGAGTCTGAGGGACATTGAGCACTCCCACACGCGACACATCTGTCGGTAAACGACGTGGATGATTTGGCCGCCTTGGGGATCGAATCCTTCGAGGCTGCGGGGTCAGCGCTCCAGGGCCACCAAGGAAAGGCCCAGCCTCTTGTCGATCGACCGTCACACCACAAAAACCGCCATCAACGCTGGCAAAATGCCAAAAATAACGACTGACTGAGTAACGATAACCCATTTTATCCTCACTAAGCACACACCCTTCCGAAATTGGACACTATAGTCCCAGCACATACTGGATCGGCGTCAGAAAACGCAAGGAATTCCTGGGACACGACATTAGAGGGGAGTGAAGCTGATGAACAAGCCGAGACTGATCTACTATCAAGACGCGCACCACTACCATGCAAAGAGGCTCGATCCACCCGTGAGCCTTCACAAACTGCGATGGCCGGTGGACGAACTGCTGGGCACGGGTGTGGATTTGCTGGCATTTGGGCTCGGCTACGGTGATGTCTACTTCCATGACAGCAAGGTAGGACGTGCGGCAGCGACCATGGTAGCGCGAGCAAAGCGAGGGGTCAGGAAGGTTCGGTGGTAGAGTCGAAGCAGTTCATTCAGGAACCGAGGGGCATCCTCTCGGAGCAGCGACACCATTCCTTCAGCCTCGGTCCGACCAAGTTCGGGGACCTCGGCGGTCAGCATGTGACATAGAACGCCAGAGTCAAAGTACCGGTCTGGTGCCAGGCTCCACAATATCTCTGCGATGCGACTCTTGTGTATCCAGGGGATCTCCGAGTCAAGGCAGCATTCAGCCAACTCGGAAACCACGTCACACTGCCAATGGTCGTTCAACGCTTCAATCAGTGCGGCAGCGCCGGTGATGTCGGGCCAGTCGAGTCTGGCGAGAACCCGATCAGGCGGGAGGAGGATCCGGAACACAACGGTGTACTCACTCCGATGTACCCACGAGCGCAGGGTCTCCGGCGTACAGCCGATCTTGGCCGCGATCGAGCTGATCGACACGCCCGGGTTGCGTGAACTGCAGAACAAGATAGAGCATCAAGCAAGAAAAAAATGCCCCTCTCCGGCCCTTCAGTAGGCCAGGGAGAGGGTCCCCGCGGCGGTTTTCCGGCCCTCGTCGCTGTGGAGCTCGACCTGGACGATGTAGACTCCCGGGGGGGCCAACAGGCCGGCATCGTCGCGGCCGTCCCAGCGACGGGTGAAGTGGCCGCTGGCCGTGGGGGCGGCCGCGATCAGGCGCCGCACGGAGCGGCCGTCGAGGGTCCAGATGCGCACGTCGACGGGGCGTTGGTCCGTCAGATCGCGCAGGTTGAAGGAGATGGAGGCTTCGTCGTTGACCCCGTCGCCGTTGGGGGTAAAGGCGCGAGGCAGGATCTCCAGCTGCTGCACCAGGTCGCCACCGGCCGGGGTGCGCACGGAGAGGACGTCGCCGATGAAGCGGATGGTGGCATTGCCCGGCCTGATCGTCTGCTTCAGCTCCGGCTCCCGGCTGTCGTAGACCCAGCCGCTGAATTCGGCGCCGAAACGGAGGACCCGGGCGCTGAATTCCACTTCGATCCGCTTTTCGTTGTCCTGCCGGGGGTCCACCAGCCGGTCGAAGGAGAGGATGACGCGGTCTTCCCGGATGTCCGGCTTGTAGCGGTCATCGCCGAGGTCGACTTCCTGGCCGCCCACGCGCAGCGACGAGACCTCGGCCGGGCCGTAGGTGAAGATCTCCAGACGGTCGAATCCCGCATTGCCATCCCTCAGCACCGGCTTGACGACGTATGTGAAGGATTGGGGCTCGAAGCTGTCCACCTCGATCGGCCAGATTTCGCCGACTACCTCTTCGGCGGCCGACGCCTCGGAGAACAACAGGGACAAATCGTCCAATCGCGGCGTCTGGTCGGCGGTGGCCTCCAGCACGATCTCGAGCTGCAGGTAGCGGGTGGGTCCCGGGGAGAGGAACCGGGTGCCGTCCGTCCAGGCGGCGGCCGGCGCGCTCTCGTCGCGCAGGCCAGCGGCGAAGCTGTAGGTGGCGGACCAGAAGCTCCAGTTGTCCCGGTCCAGGGTGCGTTGGGCATCGCTGGAAGGGTATTCACGGAGCCAGGTGTCGAAGTCGGTCTCCACGAATTTCCCGGTCACCGTGCGCAGCAGCCACAGATCGGTCTCCCGGGTCTTCCCGGTGCGGGAACGGATCGATATCCTGGTGCCGGGCGGCTGTTCCCCGGACCAGCGGATTTTGCTCCAGGTGACGGGGCGGCCGAAGTCGAGGATCCGCGAGCGGTAAACGGAGCGGCGGACGTAACCTTCGCCGTATACCTCGATCTCCGCCACCTCCCACGTGCGGGTCGGGATATACGGGCGGACGGAGACCATCCGCACATCGCGCGTGGGGAAGCGGAAGTCGATGACCGAATCCAGGTTGTCCCTGGTCTGGATCAGCGCTTCGAAGCTCGGGTCCGTGGCGGCGGAATCGACGTACCCGGAGGTCTCGGAGAAGTTCTTGAACCCGTGGCGGCCGGGACGACTGGTCCCACCGGCCCCGACGAGCTCGTTGATGAGGGCGTCGTTGTCGGTGACGGCGATCTCGTACCACTCCAGGTAATTGCCGGCAAAGCTGGTCTCCCCGAACGACTCCGGGTCCGGCTTGGGCTCGGCCATGCCGGCGATGGCGGCGGCATCGTCGAGCCTGCCGAGGCGGGGATAGATGCGGACGCGGTTGATCGGCATCTGGAGACCCAGGTTGATGATAACGGCCGTGGCCTGGGCTCCCAGGTAGACGCCGCCGGCGATCAACGGCTCCTGCTCCAGCGGGTTCCCCCTGAACAGCACCAGGCGCGTGGTCGTGGGATCCCCGTCGATGTGGGAGCGGAACTCGGGGCCCGCGTAGGCGCCGGTGTTGTGACCGTGAAAGATGCCCCCACCGCGGGGGTAGAGGTTGTCGAGCAGCGCCAGATTCTCCGTGGGATCGACCCGGACCGCCTGCAGCACATCCCCTTCCATGGAGGGCTGGTCGGGGCCGCGGTAGTTGTATTCCTCCAGCATGGTCCCTCCGCCGACCTCGAGAAGGCCGCTCACGTCGCGCCGGTCCAGCTCGTTTCCGTCCTCATCGACTATGATGTAGAAACCGGTCGTCACCTCCTCTCCCGTACTCTGCCTGGTCAGACTGGTCCCGTCCTCACTGAGGACGAACCGTTCGTAGGGAATGCCAAAGAGTTCCCATGTGTTATCTGCGGAGCCCAGGTGGAACTCGGCACGGGCCCACAGGGTGCTGGGGGTGAGAGCCAGCAGGAGGGCGCCGGTCACCGACGCGATGAGCGCGGTCATAAGTTTTTGTGCCTCACGGTTAGGCACGATAAGCAGCATTATAGATAGTTTAGAACCCTCAGGACCTTGGTGTCGAATGGAATCTGGGGATTTTGTGAGGGACGGAATGCGTGTTTCGCGGAGCCGGCTGGTATGACGAACTTGGCTTCGGGGCTAAGGATAGATTTTCGGCGGTTTTGCAGACCCGCAGGGTCGATTCAGGCGCATCGATCCCGTCGGATCAGGACGGTACCCGCTCGAATCAGGCGGCGTATTCGAACTCGGACTGCTGGGATGGCCGTGCCTGTGCGATTGGTGGTGCCCGTGCGGGCAGGCCAACGCCCTGCAGGTGGCGCTGGATCGAGCGGGGTTCGGTGAGGGCGGCAGGGCCATCACGGTTTTGCCCTGGCCAACGCTCAATCGACTCCAGCTATTGCCGGATTGTTTGTTGGTCGTCACGTGCTGCTGGGCGGTGACCCTGAACATCGGCTTCTCCGTCAATGTCTCCTCGACTGGGGATATCCGCTACGTTGTCGCCTCATCGGCTGCGGCGCCATGGACCGTTCGCACGCCAGAAGCTGGAGCCAACAGACGACGCCGAAGTCGTGGCGGCCATGGACATCTCGCAGGAGTCAGCCCAACGTCGCCGGCACTCTGAAAATCATCGAAGAGGTCCTGACAGAGGCGCAAAACGGATAGCCGACCCGGATCCGCTGCGCAGCAACAGACCGATACTGCATGGGTGGGTAGCCGAATTGAAACGCGTAGAGTTCGTCACGCACTCCAAACTATCCTTTGGCCAGGTCTGCCGAGCAGTCACCCCTACACACACGCCAGCACGTTGACAAAATATCGATAATGGCCGCTTATCGTGTCTATCCGTTTGCCTACGGCATACGGCAACTGCGTCTACGCCGAGGGATTCATTTCGATAAGATGCCGAGACGCACTATTATCTGTCCTTGACCGCGAAAACATGTGGGAGCCGTTGCTCGAGACGTACGGGCGCTCGTTCGATCTGACAGACGAAGGGAACGCGCTCGTGCCGCGCATCGGTGTCCTCAACGTTCACCGAAAGTAGCAGAGGAACGACAGAATGGCAGTGCGAATTGGAGTCGTAGGCTGCGGTGCTGTCGCGCAAGTGCAGCACCTGCCCAATCTGCTCGAGCTCGACGAGGAGTTCGAAGTGGTCGTCGTCTGCGATATTTCGGCCGCATTGGCCGGGTATGCGGCGAGGCGCTTCAAGGTCCCTAACCACGTCAGCGATTTTCACGCGTTGTTGGACGAGGATATCGACGCCGTGCTGCTGTGCCACAGCGGCGGCAATCAAGAGACCGTGGTCGCGGCGTTCGCGGCAGGAAAGCACGTCCTGGTGGAAAAGCCCGTCGCTCGCTCGCTGCAGGAGATCGACCGCATGGTCGCGGCGCAGGAGATGGCGGGGAAAGTGGGGCAGGCGGCGTATATGAAGATCTACGATCCGGCCTTTCTGATGGCGGCACAAGAGATCGACGCCATGGACGACTACCACTTCGTCCAGATCAATCACCTGCACCCCCACAACAAGCTGCATCTGGCGCAGTTCCGGCTGCGCTACTTCGACGACGTGCCGACGTCGGCTGTCGAAGCGCGCCAAGAAGCGTCGTCGGCGCGCAGGGAGGAGGCCTTCGGCGCGCTGGCCGAGGAAGCACAGCGCTACGGCGTCGCCTTCGGCTTGATCCACGATCTCTACAGCCTGCGCACGATGCTGGGAGTGCCGAGCGCCGTCATCAGCACTGAGATCTGGCACGGAAATCGCGACATCAACACGGTGCTGGAGTTTCCCAACGGCGCTCGTTGTGTCCTGTCACACGTGGATTTGGTGGACCTGTGGGACTTCAGGGAGACGCTGGAAGTGTATGGCGACAGCAAGCGCGTCCTGCTGTCCTACTGCACCGGATTCTCACGACGAGTGCTGTCCGAGCTGGTCGTCCAGGGGATCGACGAAGAGAACGGCATGAGTTTTCGCAAGGAGCCGACGATTCCCTGGGAGAGCGCATTCATTGCGGAGCTCAGACACTTTCACGACTGCATTGTGAATGGCACGGAGTGCCGCTCCACGCTGCAGGACGCGAGACACGACGTCGCGCTGAGCATCGACATCGCCAGGGTCGGCATGACGGGTGAGTCGATTCGCGACCGGTTGAGGGCGGCGGGGCAGTGACCGCGGTTAACACAAGCCGCAAGAGTGAAAGGAATGAACGATGTACGTAGGTACACAGGGCATAGGAACGTCGAAGATGGAGCTGGAGTTTCTGGTTCGCCACGGCGTCACACACATGGACGCGGTAGTCGACGGCACGGATGTCGAGACGCTGACGCGGCACCGAGAAGAAGCTGCGGCCGAGGGCGTGGAGTTGGAGACGATCCATATCGATTTGCCCAGGAGCATCACCCTCGCCCAGGATCCGCAGCGCGACCGGGATCTGGACACGGTATGCGGCTTGATCGAGAACGCGGGCAGAGCGGGCTTGCGTGGCCTGAACTACAACTTCTGCATCCTGGGCCATCAACGCACGGAGCGCCGGCCGGGACGCGGAGGGTCGTCGTACAGCTCGTTCGAGTTGGACAAATTCGACAACGACACACTGTCAGAAGCGGGCGTCGTCAGCAGGGACGAGGCCTTCGAACGAGCGGCCTATTGGTTGGAGAGAGTGATTCCCGTCGCCGAGGAATACGAAGTGCAGATGGCTTGTCACCTGCCCGACCCGCCGGCTCCCGTCCTCAACGGCGTCGAACGCTGGAACTGGCCCGTGTTCGAGGGTTTGAAGCGGTTCAGCGAGCTCGTCGACAGCCCATACCACGGGTTCAACTTCTGCTGCGGCGTGGCGTCTGAAGGACTGGAGAATCCCGCGCAGGAGCTGCCAGAGATCGTCCAGTACTTCTCGGAGCGCAAGAAAATCTTCAATGTCCACTTCCGCAATATTCGCGGTGGCTTGCACGACTTCGTCGAAGTGTGGCCGGACGAAGGCGACGTCGACATGTACGGCCTCGCGCGAATTTTTCACGCCACGGGCTATCCCTACATGTTGATGCCCGACCACGCGCCGAGCCATCCCGACGACGTGGCGCCGGAGGGCGTATCCAACCGGGTGAGCCAGAAGTTCGCCTTTCAGTACGGCTACATCACCGCGCTGATTCAGGCTGTCACCAGGGTCAGTACCTACACACCCGCGCCAGCATCTTGACAAAGTATCGATTTTGGTCGCTGATCTTCTATAAGGCGGCGTTGTGCACGCAGTCCAACTAAGCACTGGCCACGACATGCCGATGCTCGGCCTCGGCACCTTTCAGTTGCGCGGCCCTCGTTGCGTGGCGTCGGTCGAGGCGGCACTCACGATGGGGTACCGTCACATCGACACAGCCTGGCGATACGAGAATCAGCGCGAGGTTGGGGAGGGGATCCGGGCGAGCGGTGTCCCGTATGACGAGATTTTTTTGACCAGTAAGATCTGGCGCGATCAACTGAGCAAGACCGCTGCTCTGACTCAACACCAGGAAAATCTCGATCAGCTCGGCTTCGAGTACGTCGACCTGCTTCTCATCCACTGGCCCCCCGCGACCGTGTCGCTCGAGGAGACGCTAGACGTTTTTGCCCAGCTGCAAGAAGAGGGAAAGACTCGCGTAATCGGCGTGAGCAACTTCTCCGAGAGCTTGGTCGACGAGGCCCGACGTATCAGTCGGGTCCAGATCACCGTCAATCAGATCAGATACAACCTTCACAGCCAAGAAGAAAAGCTGCGAGAGCACTGCCAGGAGAGGGGCGTGGTGGTGACAGCGTACACCCCGCTGGAAAGGGGCCGCGTCGCGGACTCTAGCGCAATTCGAGCGATCGCCCAATATCACGGCAAGACGCCGATTCAGGTGGCGCTGAGATGGCTGGTCCAGAAAGAGGTCATCGTCATCCCCAAGGCGAGCTCGGAAGATCACCTCCGGGAGAATCTGGATCTGTTCAATTGGGAGCTGACTCAAGAGGAGATGATCGAGCTGGACGGGTTGACGGCGTGATGTGCACCCGGAGATGGACCGACCGCATATTCGCAGTCGAGAAGCGGGGGCGCATCAAAGGCATGCCGAACCAGGAACGCCTGCGTACGCCTTTGCGATTCGGTGAACCGCCTCCTCTGACAGACGAACCCCCCGGGTCACGACGTCGGTGACACCGGGCACTTGAAGCAGGCGCAGGCGTACTGTCGCGAAGTGTGTCGCAGGCTGCAAGAAACAACCATGACAAGCGCCGAAGTATTCGAGATGGACCACGCCTTCGTGTGTGATCTTCTCCGCACGAGCGTCCCCACCATGGAACTGAAGGAGAGGACGGATCTCGGCGTCAAGCTTGCGCTCCACGGCGCTGACGATGTCTTCCTGGTTCATACCGGACGTCACGTGCTCACGTTCTCAGGACCCCACCTGAGGAGAAAAGCTGGCGAGTGGAACGACGTCATGCCGCTAGCCCTAGCTCCTTTTTCTTCGCCTCGATGTCAAGACCTGTGAGCCGCGCCATGTTCGCTCCCAGGATCATCTCCTTGTCCTCTCTCGTGATCTGGGGATAACCGTAACCGCGGCGCAGGTCTTCAGGAATCTCGAGAGCCATAAAGTGCTCGAGCACGGGCTGCGGACATCCCATCACGGGAGCCTCAGAGCCCCACAGCAGCTTGTGAGCTCCGACATCTCTTAGAAGACGCCCCATGAACTCCTGCGCGGCGCGGGGCGCGAACAGCAGCTCATGTAGATTCCCAGAGAGGGCGAGGTAGATGTTGGGGAAGCGGGCAGCTATCGAGACAGTCTCGTCGAAGTAAGGCATCGAGAGATGATGGATGACAATGTTGGCTTCCCTGAAGTCGGCCGCCACCGTTTGCAGATCATTCGGCCTCGTATCCTCGACCTTCGCGGGACCGAGGGGGACACCCTTATGGAACTGGAGTAGGTTCACGCCCAGCTCCATCGACTTCTCGTATATCGGGTAGGCCAGCTTGTGGTCGTCGCAAGGCCACGTCTTGCCGTCCATGTGTGCGTTATAGAACTTCATAGACGTCGCGCCCCACTCCTCGATCTGAAACTCGGTCTGTTTCAGGCAGTCCTCGAGGCTTTGATATCCAGGGTCGACACCGCCGCAGAAGAGCACCCGGTCGGGATAGGCCTTGTGCAGCTCGTACTGTGTTTCCACCGACGAAAGTCCATCCCTCCAGAAGTCCCACAGCGTTACCGTCTGCGCCATGGCGATGTCGGTGCCGGAATCTCGGAATACCATCTGCCACGCCTTCTCAATCGTCCACTCCTTGGCAAACGCATACTTCGACGTTTCTCCGCCGTAGCGTTCGTTGTCTCCACTCGGCCGCCCCGCACTTGTCAACGCCAACCAATGCTCCTGGGCGTCGGGCCCATGCGGCTCGACGATCTGCTCCTCGTCGGCGTTGAACATGTGCACAACGTTGTCGAATACGAAGATCCCATCTATCATGGCGATTCTCCTTGAGGTGCCAGAGGGCCGGTTTGCGAAGACACTGCTCAAAAGCGAGGCGAAATGCCCCGCCAACGGTGTCAACACTGGCAATATACCACGTAGGATGACGGTCGGAAACCGCCCCGACATCGGGAGGTATGGTCAGGTTGTGGAGAATCGCACCGACAGAGGCACGGTGAGCCTGCGGCATCGCTCCAGCGGGAATACGGGGTTTCGTAAGTTGGGGACTCACCAAGACAAGATTTACGGAGGGTGTACAAAGGCCCTTGTTGGTGATTTCCATCAGGGACTGTGGCGCATCCATCCGCTGGGGTTCATCGGCTCCGGGTGGCTGACCGGCACCGTATGGTTCTCCGTGTTCGTTGCCTGGGAATGCTTCCCACCACCATTGTCGCTGAAAACGCCCGTTTCGCTCAGAGCGGCTCCCGAGGACACTGTTCGTAGCCTCAGCAACCGCCATCAACGCTGGCAAATTGCCAAAATAACGCCTGACTGAGTAACGATAACCTATTTTATCCTCACTAAGCGCGCGGGCTCGCTCCGAGAGAGCGACTGGAGCCCATTCGTCGTGCTCTCCATGCAGCAGCAAGAGCGGAATTCGCCTGGCGGATTCCAGCGTGTATTCGTCGAACCATGCAGGCCCTTAGTCCGATAAACCGAACGTGATGGCTCCTTTGATTCGTCTCTCTCTGCTAACATGACGAAGTGAAGGATCCATGCCCGGTCTCCGAACAGGTCCTGCGCCCGAGATTCGATTGAATCGGCGATAGGAAGTCAGCCTTTTGCTTCGTAGAACCACTGAAGGGGCAAGCCCAGGGTAATCATCGTTCGCACGCCCTTTCCCCGTGGCTGGATGTCGATATCCGGTCCCCTCTCCTTGAATTTTGTGTTGATGATTACCCTGTCTTTCCAAAAGGACACGGAGGGGTAGTCCATGACTCTGTCATCAGGGGGCAACCTCGACACATAATTCGCGGCTCTGTACGATTTGATCGGAGGCGGCTCAATATAGGTGGTGTCATCGCCGTCGAGGGCTCCGACGTTCTTCCTGAGTTTCCACGTGGCGCCTCCGTTCTGGCTGATGGCCGACGTCAATCGGTGCCTCTGCCTCCCGCGCTGGATTTCGTCTGCGGACGCCTGGTTCCATAGGATCAAGAGATCATCCGTTCCGGGAATGCGGTTCAAACAGGCAGGTGATCTCGAGGAGGCCAGGGTTGTAGGTTCGGGATGAGTCCACGTGGTCCCGTCATTATCGGACCAGCTCTGATACAGCCGCCCCAGGTGGGTCCTGTGGACCATCAGCAGATGTTCGGGGCTCACCTCGGCGACGACGGACTCCTCGCAAGAAAAGTGGCCTCCCTCGCTGTAGTCAATCGTCACTATCATTTCCCCGTCCTCGTTTCTGCGCCACGTCTGCCCCTCATCGTCCGAATAGTACACCCAGGTCACATCTATGATGTTTTCGTACCCGTGGCCACCTACCGTAGCCCATTCATCGCCAAAAAGGCCTATCGCTCTTGACACACCTTCCGGAATAATGTGCCTCTGTCCTATGAAGTAGTAGACAGGGAGAACTATGCGTCCCGTGCTTGTGACGATAGCGGTGTCGTTCCACGCGGCTGCCTTCACCAAGGGCTCAGATACCCTCACCGGATCGGACCAGCTTTCCCCTTCGTCTTCAGAGCGGATGAACCAGACGGGTCTGCCTACCTCGTCCTTTGGGGTAAAGCCGTACAGCACACCCAGGGCACCTGACTTCAAGATCACCAGGTTGGCCGAGCTACCCTCGATCTGCTTTCCCGAGTCGTCGGTCAACGCCTCAGGTCCGCTCCACACGTCGCCCCCGTCTTCGGACACCTGCTTCTCCAATCCCCCCGTAATGTTCAGGAGCCGCCCGTCCTTGAGCTCCTTGATACTCGCCGCATCGGTGCCGGTATGGAGAAAGAGCGTCTCATCTGGCAACGTCAAGGCTACCCTTTTTCTGAAATCATCGTTCACGGTCAGTCACCTCCTTAGGTTGTTCCGATAGTATGACGCTTGAGATCACCAGTGCGCCGGCCGCTCCAGCCCCGGTCTTAGATTCGGCCGACTTCCAGCAAGACGGTGACGCCCATGTCGATGTATTGTTGCCGGGTGTCGGGTCTGTTGTTCCTGTAGCAAACGGCGACGTCGCTGCCTTCAAGCTCCTGAGCGACGTGGCGAACGCAGTCGTCTACGGTCTTGAACGGATGATTGGGGTGGGCATCCAGGCTGAAGATCAGGTCCCTTGGGCCGAAGGAGATGCAGTCGACCCCGGGCATGGCCAGCTTGCGTACCTTTGTGACCGACTCCACCGACTCCACCTGTAACCACAGGACCCCGGTCTCGGCCCACCACCTCGCATACTCGCGGGGCTCGGCCCAGCCCCCGATTCCCAGGCGCTTACTCCCGCCCCAGCTCCGCACGCCAGTCTCAGGGTAGTAGAAGTTGGCGACGGCCTCTGCGGCCGTCTCCTCGGACTCCACCTGCGGTATCTCGACCCCCGCTGGCCCAAGGTCGAGATAGTTCCCCACCAGGTACGTGTGTCGGGTGTGCTTGATGCGGAACTGGACATGGACCCCAATCTCAGCAGCCATCTCGCAGAAAGCGACCAGGCGCTCCTCGTTGTGCGGGTTGTGCTGGCTGTCGACCGAGACGAAGTCATAGGGCCCCTTCTCCATCAGGGTCTCGAGGCTGCCGCGCTCCAGGGTCAGCGGCGCAGAGACCCCAATTACCGTCTCTCCGCTGTGTATTCGCTTCTTCAGGGTTGCAGATTTGGTCGGCGAAGTCATATATCCGCGCCTCTCATGTGTGACCCAACGGCCCGCCGGGATAATACTCCCATGTCGCCGCGTAGGGCCACATCGGTCCGCTCGGTTCCCGGCTTTCAGTCCAAGCTACTCGACCCAGAAGGAGTAGAGCTTGGCGCTCTTGAGATGGAAGGCCAGCCTCACGTAGCGGTCCTTGAACTGGCCCAGCGATTCGTGCTCTCCCCAGCACAGTGGCGCCCTCGTCGAGCCCTCGGTGACCCCGACGCTGTCGTGTTCGGTAAAGCCTCCAAGTTCCTCTGCGGTGTCTTCATCCACCACCGCGGCGCGCACGTATCCGCCGGCTGAAACCTCGGCGTTGACGTGCAGCCTGCCCTCGCCTTCGAATATGAACGGCCGCGTGAACACCAGCCCGCCGTCCTCGTCGGCGTTGAGGGACGCAAAGCCGTCGCGGCGCAGGACGGCGATCCCCGTGGAACCGCCACCGCGGTAGTAGAACCAGAGCTCGTCGTCCTTGATGATCGGCCCGCCCGTCGTAGCGAGATTGACGGCGCGTAGGTACTGCGGCTTGTTCGGCACCCCGGCTTTCTCCTTCCAGCGTCCCTCCGGACGCAGCGGGATAAACGGCTTGCGGTCCCCGAAGTAGTACCAGTGCCGGCCGTCGCGGCTGGCCGCCAGCCGTATCCAGTTGTTCTTGCTGTACTGCCGTGTCATGTCCCTATCGCGAATCTCCTCTTTCGATGCCGGGGTCACAGTGGACATGGAGAAGTTGTTGAGCCACATGCTCTCGTAGGGATAGCCGTCCGCCTCGTATATGCCCTGCATTGCGCTGAAAGGCTCCTTGGCATCCTCGCCGTCGGGGTAGGCGTAGATGCGCGGGGCCGACCAGTGGACCAGGTCGTCGCTCTCGATCTGGCCCACGACACGGGCGGCGTGGTAGACAGGCGACATGCGGCGGTCGGGTCCAATGTAATGCTTGGTGTTGCCAACGTACTTCCCCAGAATGGGGTCCCAGCGGGCCCGGAAGACGTCGCCGCCGCCAAGAAGAGGATACTGGGGGACGTCACCATGAACGGTGAGCTGACTATACAGCCCGTGAACACCACCGGAGTCCCAGGCGTCAATGGTTTTCCATTGATTGGTCTCGGCCTCGAAGGTCCACCGAAGTCCGTCGGGGGAGACGTGCAGCTCGTAGGGCGCTCCGGTACCGGGGTTCCCCGGAGGCAACCTTAAGTACGGCCAGGGTGTGTGCCTGAGTGGACGCCGTTTGGGCCGGTGGATGGCCTTCCATCGCCGCTCAGGGTTGGGGTCATCCGGTTCGAAGAAGAGCCCGTTCAGCTCTCCTACGGCGCTGACGACGTTGTTCGGGCCGCCCGGGAAGCTGCTGCGGTCGAGGTCGTCGAAGACGTTGAGCTCAGGCAGATCCCAGTTGACGCCGTCGCTGGAGTAAGCCACGTGCAGCGCCCATCCGCTACCGCTTCCCCCTCCAGGTCCGTTGTAGTAGAGCCGAAACCCGTGCTCGGGGTCCGGGCAGATGTACGCCGAGTTTCCAAAACCGGGGTTGCGAGTGAAGGCGTGACCCTTGTTGAAATCATCGTAAGGCGCGAAGACGGGATTTGCCGGGTGGCTTCGCGTCGAGTGGGTTTCGCGGGTGAGCCCTTCCATATGGGCTATGACGTGGTTGTCGACGAATAGCTGCCGGCTGTTGTCCAGCTTCATACGCACCAGGGCCATGTCCATGGGGAACTGGTAGCGCTCGTTGAGCAGGATGCCGTAGCCGACGGGAAACGGCGTCCAGTCCATCGTGGCGGCCGATTCGTTCCAGGTTCGCTTTGTGGCGCTCATATTGGCCTCCCTTGGTAGGTCACATGTGCTTAACCGAATCTTTGTCGGACACTTTTGAAGGTCATTTTTCCTTGAATCGGCGTCTGGTATTGTCGGCCACGCTCAGCATGCGGCCTTCGTCGAGCGCCGCCAAGGCCTGTAGGGGCGCGCCTGATCAGACCAGCGGCCGAATCAGGAGGAAGGATAAGAGGGCATTATCAGTAGTCTAGATCGGTTGGGGCGTCATGTCGAGAGGGCCTTGGGGATCGATCAGGCGCGGCGGCCCGAATCAGGCTGCGCAGTCGAGCCACTCGCCGATGGTCACCCCCGAAAACCCGCGACGGCGGTCGCAAAGCCCAAGAATCCACTTGACCGACTCCCGATAGCGTGTTTATAACCACTATCCGTCTTGCCCCGACGGTGAGTACGCGAAGATGCCCGGCATGAGTTGCTCTTCGCTGTCGCGGTACATCCCGGTCAGCAGGACAGAGAACCGCTTCAAACGCCGAGCACGGAGTTGCCCGATATGGCCCAGACAAAGACACTCGCCGTAGAGGTGGACGACCGGAACATTCAGCCCCCGTGGGACGAATCCGACCTGGTGACCGACTGGTCGGTGTTTCCTCGCGGGTACGGCATCATGCTCAACGAGCGTTTAATGTTCCCCGAGGATCTGTGCCTCTGGCGCATGAAGATCGACACGACACGACAGCTTTTCGTCGATGATTTTCTTATAGCGCACCAGCGGGGGCTGAAGCGCCGGTTTCACAGTCCGCGGGATCATCCCGCCAACCCGGTTTTGACCCATATTCGCGGCGACGGCCTCAGTAGCGCCTACGGGCATTTCGTGTGCCCGGACGATGAGCATGGCTATCGCATGTACTACGGCGGGCCCGGCGGTTTGATGTACATGGCCTATTCCACCGACGGCGTGAACTGGGAAAAACCCGATCTGGATATCTACGACCACTCCGCCGAACCGCAGCGCTTTGTCGGCGGCCCGAACAACGTGATCCTTGGACGCGGTTTTTCGGCCGGGCTGTTCTACGAGCCCGATGATCCGGACCCCTCGCAGCGGTGGAAGGCGATTGGCGGCGCTCCGATGAAGAAGGTGACCTGGGCGCATCGGCGCGACCCGACCACGAATCTTCTCGTTCAAGCGCCGGGCGTGGGCGAACTGATCTGGCCGACCGGGCACAGATATGACGAGTCCCAACCGGCTCAGGGCTCTATGCACGCTCTCTCCGTCTCGCCGGACGGGATCCGATGGACCGTCAAGACCCACGTCTCCCTGCCGAAGGGCGCCTGCGTCTTTCAGGCGCCGGATCATCAGCCGGTCGGGGTCGGCGACGTGTTGCACGTGAGGTGGGATAAAAAGCTCCAAAAATATGTCGCCAACACCAAGCACGTCATCGGACCCGACCACCAGGTGACCCCCGTGTGGCATTCGGCCCGCGCCATGGCCATGTGCGAGAGCGACGACTTGATCCACTGGTCCAGTCCGCGGATCTATGCCTATCCCGATGGCGAAGATGCCAAGACCCCCGGCATGCAAGGCGTCTACAAGGCCGACGGCTTCTGCTACGAAAGCATGTGGCTGAACTGCTTCTCGATGACTTGCTACCATCCGGCCAGCCGCGAAGACAGCCGGGAGCGCAACCTGATGCCAACCCGGCCCTGGATGAAGCGCAACTGGCTTCGTCTGGCCGGGAGCCGGGACGGACGACACTTCTACTACCTCGGCGACCGGAAGCCGTTCATTCCGATGGGGCCGGAGGGCAGTTGGAAACCGCACTATCTACAGATGGCCCATGCGCCCACCGTCAGCGGCCCACTGTTGAAGGACGACGAGCTGTGGTTCTACTACATGGGCTCGAATGGAGACGGCCCCAAGAACTCTTGGGCGCAAAAAACTGGATTGGCGATCCTCCGCCGCGACGGCTTCGCTTCGCTCAATGCCGCCGAAGAGGCCGGCGTCGTGATAACGCGCCCACTGGTGTTTGAGGGGGAAGGCAAGCTGTTCGTCAACGCCGACGTTTGTCCCAACGGCTACGTTCGTGCCTCGGTCGTGGCGGAAGACGGCAGTCGGATCGACGGCTTTGGTGAGGAAAATTGCCAGGCGGTCCGTGGCGACTCGACCCGCCAACGCGTCGGCTGGAGCAACGAGAAGAAACTGGGAAGTCTGAATGACCGCTACATCCGCCTCGCGTTTCATCTGAAAGATGCCAAGCTGTATTCCTTCTGGATCGAGTAGGAAGCTTGCAGACACGGCCGGTCAAAGGTTAACCAATGCCCACAGGAGGATCACTATGCGAAAGCCACGGCAAAAGGGTCGATCCCCCGTTGAGCCTGAGGAAGCTCTACTGGCCCGTCGACGAAGTCGTAGCAGGGCGCCCTCGTCGGCGGGATACGGACAAGGGTGAAGACGGGGCTTTTCTCAATAGACGACACCGATTACGCGAGTCTCCCTATGCTTCTTGTCCAAGGCATCCGTCGATGCCTCGATCTGGCACAGGTAGAGGCCGGGAGGCACGAGATCGCCGCCGTCGTCGCGGCCGTCCCAGGCGAAGCTCTGCGGTCCTCCCGTCAACTGCTGTTCCAGCCTGCGCACGGCGTCACCCCCCAAGGTGAAGATGCGCAGGACCACCGGACGGGCCGCGGCGACCTGGAACAGGGAGAAAGCGATCTGGGCCTCGTCGTTGATGCCGTCGCCGTTGGGGGTGAGGGGATTGGCAGCGATGGCCAGGTCGCCGAGGACGTTGGCTTTGGGCGGGGTCGCGATGACGAGGGTGCTCGCCGGCCGCAGGCCGGTCACGTCCTGCCCGTCGGCGGTCTGCCAGTCCGGCGCCGCGCTGCTCTCGCGCACGGACAGCCGCAACCGGGTGCTCTGAAGGTAGGCCACGGTGGCAAAGCGCAGGCGCAGGAGCCGTCCCGGGCCGACTACCCAGCCGCGCTCGTCCGCGCCCAGCCGGGCGTGGCCGATGCGGTCCAGAGTGTCTCCGCGCGCGTCGAAGACGGTCTGTTGTCCGAGACTGGTGACGATGCGGTAATACCGGATCGGCACCCGCTCTTCTTCGGGCAGCTCGTAGTATGCCTCGTTGTCCACTTCGACAAGCGCCCCAGCGACCCGGCGGTAGTACCGTATCGCGCCACGCTCTTCTTCGGGCAATCCGAGGTAGCCATTGACGCTCAACAGATTGTCGGCCAGGTTGGCCGGCACTTGCGCCCCGACTTCGAGACGTCGGTAGTAGCTCCGGCCTACCAGCTCGGAGGAGGCGCTGCCCACGGGGGACGGCAGGCGGAACCACAGGGAGTCCCCCTCGCTGATCACGCGCAGGGTCTGGCCGTCCGCGCTCCGTAGGCCTCCATCAGCCCTCCGCTCGAAGAGCACGTGGGGCCCGCCCCGGACGAGCTCGGACTCGGTGCCGAGTGCGGCGTCGACCAGGTACAGGTCGAGGGGCGGGTCGCCGTGCAGCAAGACCTCGTCGAGGCCGGGACTGCGGTCCGTGTCCGGCTGCTCGAGAAACTGCGGCTGCACGTAGACCTCGAAGGTGTCCAGAACGCCGGCCGTCGCCACCTCGGGCCAGACCTCTGCCCCCAGCTGCTGCGCCACCGGCGCCAGCAGCTCCACGGTGAGCGACTCGATGGAGGGCACGGCCTGGCGGTCGTGACTGAGCAGGCGGGCCTGGATCATCAGGAAGCGGCGCGGTCCCGGCGACTTGGCCTGACCCCCAGACACCTCGATCTCTTCGCTCCACGGACTCCAGCCGGGGCCGGCGACGATGGCGGTGTCGATCAGTCCCTTGAGGGAACGGGGCAAGCGCTTGTGCTCCTTCTCCGTCTTCTCGACGCCGTTCCTGTCGTAGTAGTGGATTTCCTCTACCAGCTCGGTGCCGGTGCGGGTGCGGATCGTCACTTCGGACCCCGGGGGCTCGTCCGCCACCCAGCGCACGGTGCCGATGTTGTAGAGGCGGGGCAGCTCGATCACGGGGGACTCGAGGATGGTCTGGGCCGGAGTGCCCGCGGAGAAGAGCATGATGGCCCGAATCCGCGGCCAGAACTTGCTGCTGATCTCGTTCCGGTCGGCGGCGTTGGCCAGGGCGATCATCTGCAGGTGGCGGACCTGGCGGGGCGGATCGAAGATGGCGACCTGCTCGTAGCTCAAGCGGTGATCCTCCCACTCGTCCGGATTGAGCTGCTCCCACTGGAAGTAGCCGCCCAGCCCCCGGGCGCCGGTGGATCCGCGGACGATGAAACCGCGGGGGCCGCCGATGACGATCATCCGGTCCAGCCAGACGGCGGATCCCAGATCCACATCCAGGGTGTTGCCCCCCGGAAGCAAGCGATCCAAGGTCCTCAACTGGACGTGGGTATTGTAGTCGCCGTCGAAGATCCGGCTGGGGTTTCCGGGAGAGGTCAGCTCAACCACCCCGCCGCCGCTTTGCGCCGCCTGGCCGATTTCGTCTCCCCAACCCCAGGCCTCGACCTCGCTCAGCCGGGGCAGCTCCCGGCGGTAGTGGTCGATGCGGCCCTGCCGTTCCGGCGCAAGAGTCGCATATACTGCCGGCTCGACCGGTTCCTCGAAGGTCCCATCCTGCAGCCAGTAGATGACCTCGCCCCGCTCGCCGGGAGGCAGGGCCTCCCATTCCTCCCGGCTGACCAGCTCGGCCCGTATGCCTCGCGTACCCGTGATCTGGAAGCGGACGACCTCGAGCAAGGTGCCGGTCCAGTCGGTCGGAGACCGCCCCAGAATCAGGTCTGGGTCAGCCCGCCGGTCCTCGGGGAGCTCGTCATTGACGCGATCCGCCTCGTAGACGAAGGCCCGCTGATCGACGTTTCCCCCATGCTCGATCGGGTTGAGGACGGTGTAGGAAGGAGTGGGATCGTCCGTCAGGTGATTGCTCTGCCTTTTTCCCAGGTACAGGATGAACTGGTAGAAGGGGTCGCCCATCCCCTTCTCGGCGAAGAAGAAGCGCAGCCGTTCCACGTAGGCGACCCGGCCCACGTCCACCTCGACCCACCAGTCCTCGATGGGGTCGTTCGGGTCGGGCTCCCAGTAGGTGTTCGGGTCGCCGTCGATGATGTTACCGGCCAGGTGGATGTTGGAGCCGGCGCGGCTCACCCCCGGTCTGACGAGGTAGCTGTAGACGAAGTTGTCATTGAAGTCCTTGAGGAACTCTCCCGTGGAGCCGACCACCCGGGTGCTGTCCATGTTGAGGATGCGGGGAGTGGGCGAGTTCACGGTGACCTGGCGAGCGAAGCCGGTCGAATCTTGCAGGAGATCCGTTATCCCGCGGAAGTTGCGCGCACGCACGGAGCCGTCGGAGTCGACGCGCACCAGATAGGAGGGGAAGTTCCAGTCCTCCCAGTGCCGCGACCGATCGACGAAAATCCGATTGCCCCGCAGGGAGTACCCCTCCCGGTTCTGTGCCTGTAGAGGGGTGGAGGCTCCCAGCACAAGCACGGCGACTACGCACCTCCCCGACCACCACTTTCTCATGGGCAACTCCGCAGGTCTTGGCGTGCAAAGGTCAGTCGAGAAAATAGGACTGGCACCGGACAGACTATGTAAACTCTAAACTCTATGTAACATTGTAAACCCTATGTAACATTTGGCGGTTCCCGCGGTTTAGGGCTTTCTGAGAAGACCTCCCCTTCACCTCCGGGCGTTCAGCCGCTGCCGAGCTGTTCACCTTCCTCACCTTGAGGCCTAACCGCCTCCTCGTTGAGCAGACAGGTGTCGCCATCCATCAGTCTCCCACCCTGGGGCGACAGCGTCCCGGTCTCGATACCGATGTCCAACAGATCCAGGAAGTCATCGTCGACGACAATCGTGTCCCAGCGCTCCTGATTCTGTTCGTCCGATTCCCAGTAGCGACCGAGATGAGGTTCCTCAAACCGCCATCAACGCTGGCAAATTGCCAAAATAACTGACTGAGTAACGATAACCTATTTTGGGGGTATCCATTTAATCGGACTGGATACCAGATCTTGAGGTCGAACCCGGCCCCTGCGTCCCTTCGTGGTCTTTCTTTGCCATGACCCCTCGGAAAAATAGTAAGAAGATGACCCAAAAGTGGATGAGATGCCCGCCCGTGGCGATTCTGTCGACGTTTATCAACGGGGCCGGTACTTTCGTCGTGTGTAGCATTGAGGGCGGCTCGACAATTCCAACGAGCCCCAAGGGGAAATCCGCCCCGAAGATGGCAACTCAATACGGCAGGGGTAGAGGCGTTCGGCAAGCTGGAACTCCTACGAGACAACATCCTCTTCGCTCGCTTCGGAGCCGTTCTTTCTCACGCCGTGGCTATGGGCCGGTTTGTCGAGCGCATTTTCAGCAACTACCAGCGACGCTCCGAGGAGCATCCGATCTATACTTTCTGCCTCCTGAAAATGCGGGAATCCGCGTTGATACTACAACACTCAGTGTATAGTCCGGTTAAATGGATACCCCCAACCTATTTTATCCTCACTAAGCGCCAGCCGGCCCCGCCACTCATTCTTGAAGTTCCCCTCGAGATCAAAGAACTGGATGCGCTGATTCGGCTCGCGGTCAGCAACCGCGATGGTGCCGTCCGGGGCCATGGCGATGTTGTGCGGCAGCGTGAAATTGCCGGGTTCCGGCCCTTCCTGTCCCCACGACTGCAGCAGATCCCCTGCGGCGGAAAACCGATGCACCCGGTGTTGACCATACCCATCTGACACGTAGAAGTCGCCATTCTCAACGGTTGGCTCTATTTCGCAAGACCAGGGGGGGATCACGGTTTTCGCCCCGTACCGACCAGCTCTGGGATTGACAGCTGCCGGAATTTCGTGTAGCTCATCCACGCAAACACAGACTACCGGAGAACATTCGATGCCGCATCTCGAACCCGACCTCACGAAGAGCCAGCTGTTCCTCGACGACACCTGGATCGACGAGCAGTCGATGCTCACGCGCATCTGGCACAAGCCGAACCTCTATCCGGAGCCGGTCATGCGCCCCGAGATGCCGTGGGAGGGCACGACGCTCGCGTTCTACGGCACGGTGCTCAAAATCGGCGACGCCTGGAGGATGTACTACACCACGGCTTCACCGGACTTTCGCGCCGCCATGTGCGTCGCCGACAGCACCGACGGCTTCCATTGGACGCGACCTGAGCTGGGCATTCACGAATTCCGCGGCAGCAAGAAGAACAACATCGCCATCACGCACTGCCGTTGCGTGTCCGTCTACTACGACCCCGACGACGAGGAGTACCCTTTTCGCACGATGGTGCACCGCGGTCCCAGCAAGACGGGCCACCCCGTCTACGGCATGTACGAAGCCGTCAGCAAGGACGGTTACCACTGGACCGAGCTCGATGTCGTCGTGCCCTATCCGCCCGCCGAGCACATGCACGAGTTCACGGCCGGTCGCGAGGGTACCCGGGCCCTGGCCGGGAGTGACGTCTACTATCTGTGGGCCCGCAAGGTCAACGGAGAATTCGTCGTCACCTACAAGGAGGACCAGAGCCCCGCCCGGCGCAGCGTCGGGATGTCCCGGGGCGCCGACCTCAAGAGCTTCTCCGACACAAAAATCATCCTCAGGTCAGACCTGCTCGATCCGCCGGATGTCCAATATCACGGCATGGTCGGCTTTCCCTACGGCGACATGTACCTCGGCCTGGCGGAGCGCTGGTTCGGGGCCCCCACTCACTTCGAGATCATGCTGGTCTGGAGTCATGACCTCGACACCTGGCACATGCCGCCGCGACGGGAGGCCTTCATCGGCCCGACCTTCCCCTGGAATGCCGGCTGGACCACCTGCGCGTCGGGTGGTCCCGTTCAGGACGGCAACCAGCTCAGGATCTACTTCGGCGGCAAGAGCGGCTCCCACATCCATGTGAAGAAAGGGCCCCACAAAGTCGGCAACATTGGCCTCGCCGAGATCACCGTCGATCGCTTCGTGTCGGTCTCCGCCGGCTACATGGACGGAAGGCTGGTCACGAAACCGATGAAGTGGCCAGGCGGTGATCTGATGCTGAACGCCTCGACCACGCGCGAGCTCGACGCCGATCCACGGCTCAAAGGCGGCGAGATGTTCGTTGAGGTATGGGACGCGGATGGCCAGGCGATTGAGGGGTTCTCGGGAGACAGGCGAACGCCCTTCGAGGGCAACCATCCCGCCAGAGGCGACACGGACGCCGCCACGATCCGATGGCCCGGCGACAGGAGCATGAGCGAACTCGCGGGCCGCGATGTCCGCCTGGTCTTCTTGATGAGGGACTCGCACCTGTACAGTTTCCGCAGCTCCGGCGTGCAGTGAGCCCCACTCAGTAGTCGTCCGGGGGAAACCGTTCGTCTTTTTCCCTGGCCTGCCAGTTGAAGGTTTCTGTCTCGTAGGGCGTGTCGGGACCGGCTACCTCCGTGAAACCGCACAGTAGAACGGGAACGTGTCTGACTTCCTCCTACGGCTCCGCGATCAGCTTGACCGGCTTCCAGATGCCCCCGCCCCATGGTCCATAATCGACGACGCGGACCGTGATGACGTTTGGCCTGCCTCCCAGCAGCTGAGGGGTCACGTCGATGAGAAAACGCCGTTTCCACGGATTGCCGTGGGCATACGCCCAGCTGTCCATGTTGTGGCTTCCGGATTTGGCGCCATTCACGAACACTTCGGCGCCGTGGGCGACGGCTCCGAAGGCGAGATAGACCTTCTTGCCTTCGGCCAACACCGGAACCTCGATTGTCTGGCGGTACCAGCCGTAGCCGTCGTACGTCCGGTACCCGTGGTTGTCCCACGGCAGAAGGTCGGTGATCCAGAACCAATCCAGCTCCCCGACATCGGGTTGGTGCCACCCCTCCTCCAAACCCACGTTGAGCGGATCGATGCGGAATCGCCATCGGTGCGACAGCTCCGCAAGCTCGACGTAGTCCTCCCACAGATCACCAAACGTCTGCTGTTCGTCATATCCGAGCACCGTGCCTAGGCCGCCGCGTCCGTCGCTGTCTTCGGGGTATCCTGGCACCGGGGCGGCGAATTTCCGGGGGGGCTTGGCGCTGCCGGGGTGCGCGGCGACGTGCGCGTCGAGGTTGCGCAGCACGGGCATTTCAGGTTGGTCCTGGCGCGCCGCGCTGATCGCGTCTCTGTATGCCTGGGGCATCACGATTCCGGGTTTACGGGTTTTTTCCCATAGATCGCAGCCGGGCGGGTACAGCCAGACGTACTCGTCGCTGTACTTGAGTGCCTGATGCAGCGACCACGTCATTTCGTCTGGTGTGTAGTAATTGCTCACGAAGTTTTCGCTGAATCCCAGCTCGCCGTAGACACCGATCAAGAACGCGAATCCGGCCTGGCAGTGCTCGTCATACTTTCGGGGCACCCGGCTGAGGTCTCGCATCGTCTGCTTCATCACCCGTCGGGCGTTGGCGAATGTCACGGGTGCGCGATAGCCATAGGCCATTTCGTGCCCGTCGACGATCCGGGCTCCGCCGGTGCATTCAGACAGCAGTCCGTCGAAGAACGCGCGCATGAGACCGTAATTCGCAGCCGGGTCGGAGTCCCCGGCCGTCTGGCTCGGACCGTGCAGTGAAATGATGTGGATGTCGGGATAGATGCGGTTGATCGCACGCATGATCTGGGCGCCGCGTGTGAACGCCTGATCTGCGTATTCCTTCGCCGATCTGGTTTCTTTGTATTTGGCATGCCTGTAGGACCACAGGTTGAGGCCGTAGTAGGCCTCGTCATCGAATAGGATCCCATCGAGCCCGCCCCGTTTGCAGTACTCGGCGGTCACCTGCCAGTTATTGACGACCGCTTCGAACTCGTCATCGAACCAGTCGGGCACTTCCTTGGTCTTGTCGCCGGTGGTGAGGTATCCCAGCACGAAATTGTGCTTGTAGCGCGTGGCCTTGGCCTTCGCCACCTGCAGGTCTTCGATGGCTTCCTCGAACTGCTCGATCCGGTGCCAGTCCGTGCGGAACATGCGCCCGCTGGCCTCGGTGGACGTCCCGTTCCCATACGTGGTCGGGTAAAGGGCGACGCCGTCGATTCCCGGCAGCTGCCTCTCCATCTCTTCGATGTCCCGGGCCAATCCCCTGGCGGTGGGCCCGCGGAAGGAGATGATCTTCTTTTTTGAGACCGGAAGGTCCAGCTCTTTGGCGGCAAGCTCCACCGGAACCGACGAAACATAGGCGCACAGCAGCAGGCACGTTTGCAGAGCAATGATGGCTCGGGCGATCATTCGCTGGGACTAGCGTCGTCGAGCATGCTCACCTGGTCCGCGGTGAGTCGCCATCCGGAAGCCCCGCAATTCTCGACGGTGCGCTCGACCGAGTTGGACTTTGGAATCGCGACGACGCCCTGCTTCGAGGTGCACCAGTTGAGGGCCACCTGTGCCTTGGTCTTGTTGGTTGCCACCGCGATGGCTTCGACAGCACTTTGTGGACTGGTCTTGGGATCGGAGGAACCCAAGATGGCCCTCAACGGGCTGAAGGCGATTACAGTTACTTTGTTCTCCTGGCAGTAGGGCAACACTTCGTCCTCGATCCTCCTGTCGCCCAGGCTGTAGCGGACCTGGTTTGAGACGATCCTATTGCGCGACGCCGACTGAGCTGCTTCGAGCTGGGCCACGGAAAAGTTGCTCACGCCGACATAGCGCACCTTTCCTTCGTCGACCAGCTTGTCCATCGCGCGCATCGTCTCTTCGATGGGGATGTCGAAGTTCGGCTTGTGCAGCTGGTACAGGTCGATGTAGTCGGTGGACAGCAGCCTGAGGCTGTTCGCCGCCGCTTCGAGCACATCAGCGTAGCGGAAGTGGTTGGGAAACACCTTCGTCGCGATAAAGGCGCGGTCTCGCATCCCGGCAACGGCCTCGCCAACCTGGTCTTCCGTCTCATAGTCCTCGGCCGTATCGATATGATTTACGCCCAGCGCAATCCCCTTCCTGAGAGGCTCCGATCCTCCCGTGTATTTTGAGGTGCCCAGTCCAATTTCGGAAATCTTGTATCCCGTGTTGCCCAGCTCTTTGTATTCCATATATCACCTCCGAATTCATCTCCGACGTGACTTCCGTGACTTCGCTGGCTCATGACCACCGCTTGGGAGTATACGGATCTGGCGCTTGCCGGAAAGGATTTAGGTCCGCCGGCGGCATGACAATTTTGACCCGAGAATGTCTCCCAGGTGGCCACCGGCGAGCGCGCCGGCCAATCCGTGCTTGACGCCTCCTGCGCCTGGAAGGACTGTGCCGCTACATCAATCGACCACCGCTGGCAGCGGCTAGGTCCGGGCTCAGCCAGATACCTTTGACCAGCCCGCCATCACGAAGAAAATCAGGACAGCGATCAGGATTACGGACGTGATGGGATGATTGCGATAGCGCTCGCCGATCAGCGTCACACGGCCGTTCAACAGCAGCAACACGACCGCCAACATGGGCATGAACAGGGCTCCGACGATGGCATACGTTTTCTGCATGGCGGCGAACCCGACCCACAGCCCTATCATGGGAACGACCGCCATTCCGTAGAGATACCATCGGTAGGAGACCGACTCCGTGCTGACGGACGAGACCTCGGCCGTCTCACCCTGCCTGATCATCCCCCATAGGTCGGTGAACAGGTACGGAACGCTTTGCCACACCCCCAGCAAGCTGCTGAAAATCGCCCCGAAAGCCCCCAATAAAAAAGCCCACTTGCCGATCAGTCCCAATTCCTCACCCAGTTTGTCTGCCAGGGTGATAACCAGCTTGGCACCACCGCCCTCCACCTGCACCGTGCTGCCGATGACGACCATGGCCACACCGAACAGAGCCGTCATGGCATAGGCGATGCCCAGGTCAATGCGACACACCCTCAAGTGCTCGTGGCCGAAGCGACCCTCTTCACGGATCCAGTAGCCGTAACACAGAATGGTCACCGTGCCTCCCACCCCACCCATCAAAGCGATGGTCCAGGATAGACCGGCACCGTCGAGGTCGGGAATGGTCGGCCACACCAGTCCCCGTATCAGTTCGCCCAAAGCTGGTTTCAACAGAATGGCTGTCACGACCACGGTGATGAACATCAGACCGATGCAGACGCTCATCACTTTTTCGAACAGGCGGAAACCACCAAGGCGTACCAGGATCACGCCCACCACGCTGAGGACAATGCCGTAAACGATCTTACCGGTGGCCGGATCCTGAATCAGAGGGAAGATGGCTTGCGCGGCGACGCCGCAGGCACTCATCAGCGCGGCTGCCACCATGAAGGTCCAGGCCAGCAGGTATAGGAGAAAACCGTACTGGGCAACACGACCCAGCCCCATAGCTCCTTCAAGCAGTGTGCTGCCGGTTGCCAGTTGCCATCGCGTCAACCCTTCATTCAGCACAAACTTGATAAAGGCACCCAGCACCACCGCCCACAGGATAGCCACACCGAGCTTGGTTCCGGTAAAAGCAGCCGTCGCCAGATCGCCGGCTCCCACACCGGTAGCGGCCACCAGAATGCCCGGACCGATCTTTCTCAGATAGCTGCTCTTTGCTTTGTCCATCGAGTCTGGACCTACTCTTCTGGTTCAGACCCGAAGCGCAACACATGGCCATCCGGATCTTCGACGTTGACTTCGAGCCCCCACGGCTGAGCAGTCGGTTCCATCTGAATGGTTACTCCCTTTGACGACAGGTCCTCGTATACCTCTCTGGCGTCGTCAACGGAGATGTAGATCCAGGTGCCGGGATGGCCTTGACCGTTCCGGCACAGCAGGATGGTCCGTCCCTCCCGTGAAACGGCGGTAAACCCGTCGTCGCCCCAGTCCGCGTTAGTAAAACCGAGAAGGTCGACGTAGAAGTGCAGACTCTGCTTCATGTCGGATACATTCAGAATCGGGCTGATATCATGGACCGGATTCATGAGTGGACTATTTCCCCGTCCGCATTTGCGCGATGAAGCGTTTGGCGTTGCCGGAGAAGTGATCCTCGATCTCCTGCTTGGTCAACCCCAGCATGTCGGCCACCTGGCACTCCTGGCGCAGCTGCTCGTAGCATACCAGAGTTGGCGTCGGGTCGCAGTGAGTGACGGTCGGATTGCCGGGAAAATACTCCCATGCCCTGCCCCAGGTGACGTACTTGCCGCGCGTGCAACCAGCCACCACGTTGTCGGTCCCGAACATGACCCGTGAGCGGTCTTCGTGCTTCATCAGCAGGAAGTGGCTGTACATGTCATTCACCGCCGACGTATCGTACCAGATATTCGGCAGCCCGGTCAGGAATTCGATCGCATCCTGCATCATGAAGGCGTTGAAGGCCCGTGCGCAATGAGCCAGAATCCACTGGGCCCTCGGGTACTCCCTGGTGTAGCGCTCCAGATCCTTTTGATTGTCCGAGTCCGCCGCTCCGGTGCGCTTGGACAGATGCATCGTGATCGCCAATCCCATGTCATGGGCCAGCTCGATCTGATGCTCCGGTAAGAAATCCTGTATGCGGGCGTCATCCTTGTCCGGCGCAAAGGTCCGATAACACTTGAGTCCGAAGAAATCGTGTTTCTTGACCTGTTCGGCGATGTATTCGGCCGTCATATCCGGCGTCACCATCATGTTGACGACCGAATCCGGATCTGCCGCCATTTGTGTCGCCATGTAGTCGTTGTGCCCTTCGGCATCCATACCGACGATCGGAGTGGCCAGGACCAGAAAGTGAACCTCCCGGCCCGGGTACAGTTTCGCCGCCCAGTCCACGTGGTCCTGATACGTGATCGGCAGCATCAACGAATGCTCCGGAGCAGTCCCTCGATGCTCATCCGACCACATGTGCACGTGCATGTCGTAGATGACGGAAGGAACAAACTCCTCCAGCTCCTTCTCCCAGATATCTCTGTCGTGATCGATATAGGTGAACTCCCTGATCATTTCTCTGTCTCCCGATTCAATTCCCTGATACATCCATCGATGCAGGCATCCAGACCGGCCATGCCGGCAAATTGGATGCCGAGTTTTTCCTTGATTCTCGCGTTGCTGATGAAGACTTCGTTCTCCGGCGTCGGCTCAAATGATAGGGCGCTGCTGGAACCGGTCAGCTCCAGCACGCGTTCGATGAATGCCTTCCATGTCATCAGGTCATCATTGGCACTGTAAACCTCTCCGCCCTCGCTGCTTTCGATGGCGAGTCTGTTCGCCGTGGCCAGGTCGCGCACGTGCGTCATCTGAAAGGCACCGCCTGGAACGGTTATCGCTTCACCAGCCAAGGCCTTTTCCGTGTAGCGATAAAACGTCCCGAGGAAATCGTGGCCCCGGATGAAGTCGATCCGCTCCATGCCGTCTGGACATTTAGTAGCGGATCCCAGTGCAATGAGTTCGGGGGTGTCAATACGATAGCTTCCGTACACCCACATCGTTCGCAGGGTCACCGTCTGTACGCCGTATTCGTGGTAATAGGCCAGGCACCACTTCTCAACCCCCGCCTTGCCGGCGCCATAGATGTCCGTTGGAAAGCAGGGACTGGTTTCCGTGATCGGGTAGGTCGGAAACCACTTGGTCGGAGACCGATAGCCGACCGAAGCCCCCGAACTCGTGAACACGAACTTCTCGACTCCCTGTTGACGCGCCTCCTCGAGCAACACCAGGCTGCCGCCTTCATTGATCATGAACTCCTGCAGCGGATCGCCCGCATCGCGCCCCTGCACCGAGTAGGCGGGATGGGCGACGTGATCGACCCCCCGGACAGCCTTCCTCAGCGAGTCGTGATCGGCCAGATCCGCACACACGATTTCTACATCCAGACCGTCCAGTTCGGCGGCACGCTGCGGCGACCTGACCATCGCCCTCACCTCGTAGCCGTGATCGAGCAGATCGTGCACGACATAGTGGCCTTCGAAACCTGACGCACCGGTGACGAGGACCTTTGACATGAACACGATCTCCAGATGTGCCTGGGGGAAGGATGCGGTTTTAAGTACAATTGTCCTGCTGCGAGGCATAGATTAAGCGGGCACAAGACGTTGGGGCAAGTCATGATAGAGAAACAGCGGTAATGGACCGGCGAGTTCATACAATAGTGGACGTGATGCGGGTGCCCGTGGAGGGAGATCCCCTCTCGGCCGTGATCGCAATCGATCACCGAGCCAAGTCCCGGAAGCTGTCATGCGACGTCCTCATCGTCGGCGGCGGCATGGGGGGCGTCGCTGCCGCCTGGGCGCTGGTGCGTCGCGGCCACGATGTTTGTCTGCTCGAGGAGACCGACTGGCTCGGAGGCCAGATGACCAGTCAGGGGATCGCCGCCCTCGACGAACACGAGCACATCGAGCAGTTCGGCGGCACGCGCTCGTATTACCAGTTGTGTGAGGCTATTCGCGACCACTATCGCGCGCTCCTCCCACCACAGCAGGCCGATCATCATCTGAACCCGGGAACCTGCTGGGTAAGCCGTCTGGCCTTCGAACCATCGGTCGCGGTCAGCGCCATCCAGAGCATGCTGTCGCAGTACCTGGCCGCTGGAAAATTGCGGATTTTCCTGCGCACCATGGCCGTCGCCGCTGCTACGGATGGCGACCGCGTCACCGGCATCCGCGCGATCAACCTCGATGATGGCGACCACACTCACTTCGAGTTCCACTATGTCCTGGACGCGACCGAACTCGGGGATCTCCTGCCACTGACCGGAACGGAGGACATCGTCGGCGCCGAGTCGGCTTCGCAAACCTCAGAACCCCACGCGCAGCCTGATGGCCCACGGCCACACTGCGTGCAAAGCTGCACCTACCCCTTTGCGCTCGAGCGCAGACCGAAAGGTGAGGACCATCGCATTGCCAAACCGACGCTTTACGAGGATTATCGCGACCGTCAACCCTACAGCTTGCGCATCCACGTGCACGGTGGCGAAATCTACGGCGACACCACCGGGTGGCTGGATTATGACCTCTTCGACGACACACCCGGCACCAAAGGTCCGTTATGGCGTTACCGCCGGCTGGTGGAGGCGGCGCAGTTTCCCGGCGACCACCAGCACGACATCACCATGTTCAACTGGCCCGGAAACGACTACCGGGACCTGCCGCTCGTTGACCAACCACCCCAAGCCCTGGCGCAGGCATTGCAGAATGCCAAGCGGGTAAGCCTTGGATTTGCCTACTGGCTGCAGACCCAGGCACCCAATGCCCACGGAACACCGGGCTTTCCGCAACTGCGCTTGCGACCTGACGTCATGGGCAGTGCCGACGGACTCAGTAAATACCCCTACATCCGTGAATGCCGGCGAATCGCAGCTCGAAAAACCATCCTCGAGCAGGAAGTCGCCGTTGCCTCCCAACCAGGACCGCGTGCTGCTCACTTTGATGATGCCGTGGGAATTGGCTGGTACCCCATCGACATCCACCAGATCAGCCAGGACGAAGTCGGCACCAGCACCCGAACCCGGCCATTTCAGATCCCTCTTGGTGCCCTGATCCCGGAGCGGGTAGAAAACCTGATTGCCGCCAACAAGAACATCGGTACCACCCACATCACCAACGGCTGCTACCGGCTGCATCCGGTGGAGTGGAATATCGGCGAGGCGGCGGGTATGCTGGCCGCTTTTGCCCTGAAGCAGGAGCGTAAACCGGCCGCCATCCACGCGGATGGAGCGCTGTTGCGCGAGTTCCAGACAGTCCTCATCGACAGCGGCATGCCGCTTTGCTGGTTGACCGATGTGCCAGTTGGGCATCCCGACTTTGTCGCCGTCCAGCGCCTGGTCGTCGAGCGCGGCTATGGCGGACGCGATAACAGTCTGCAGTTTCACCCCGATGAGCCCATATCAGTGACTGATCGGTCAACCTGGTTACAACATCCGTTTCCCGAAACTCGTACCGTCCCAACCGACGGCTCGCTGAGCCGCGCCGGCTTCGCCCGCCTGGTTTCAGATGCTGGTAACCCGGCCTGACGCTCTCGTCTCTCGATGTGCACATCTGAGTGATTGCACGGTGCGTGGTATGCAGGACCGCTCTGCGTTATTTTCGCCGGCGCACCAGCAGAGTTGCCTCACCGACTGGAGATCATGATGCCCACGTTTCCCGCAGCCAAAATGGATGCCATCGCCCAAACGGTCCCCGGGCGTATCGGATTCTACGTCAAAGACCTCAACACCGGCCTCGGCTACGAATACAATGCCGATGAGCCCCTGCCTACCGCCAGCGTCATCAAGGTGGCCGCCCTGATCGAGTTGTTTCGCCAGGCCGACAGCGGAGAGCTCTCCTTCGACGATAGGTACCGACTCCCGAGGAACGTCTCATCCCACGGAACGGGGGTGCTGCGCATGTTGCAGGACGATCCGGAACTGACCGTACGCGACTACTGCCGGCTGATGATGGCCGTCAGCGACAACATGGCCACGGACACCCTGGTCGGACTGGTGACCCCTGATTCCATCGGCGCCACGATGGAAAGGATGGGCTTCCACAACACCCGCATGCCGATGCCGATCGGCGTCTGGCACTACCTGATGGAGGGGATTACGGAAGCACCGTCGCGCGAGAACGATGAACTGAAGCGGTCCGGCAAGTTGACCGGTGATGGCGACAGGGACCTGCCCTTTGCCAGCTCCCTCGACAACAACGTGGCCTCAGCCCGCGACCTGGGCCGGATCATGGAGATGATCCACCTGGGAGAGATGATCAGCGCTGATGTGTCGGCACAGATGCTGGAGATGATGAAGGTGGTGAAAAACCCTAATCGCATCCGCCAGTTTCTCAAACCGGAGATCGAGGCCGCGCGCAAGACGGGTGGCAGCGGACGCATCAAGGCCGACACCGGCGTCGTCTACCTGCCCTCCGGTCCCGTTGTCATCGGCTCCCTCGCCACCACCGACACCCGCGAGGAATCGCAACAGGGCATGGATGCCATCGGCGACATGAGCCGCCTGGTGTATGAAACCCTTTCGCCTGAGAGCGTGCTTGAATCAACCTGATGACGGTTTACTCCTCGATCACGGTCACATCCCAGCCCAGTTCCCGCTTGATCTTGTCCTTGTCCACCTTGCCTTTGCCCACCGTCTTCTCGAGAATCTCCGGATAAGAAATGCCGGGATAGTTCGTGTGCTGAGTCAATCCTTCTAGCGACGTCTCGATGATCATGCAGGTGAAGCGGCCCTGGCCAACCGTTTTGTACTGATGCGGTACATCCGGCGGCACCAGAATCAGCGCCCCCGCGCCAACGACGGACTCTTCGTCACCGACCTGGAAGAGCGCCTCGCCTTCGGTCACATAGAAACATTGGGGACCCGGATGGGAGTGAGCGATACAGCCGCCGCCTGGCTCGTGCTGCATGAAGCCGACGATGGGAAAGGTATGCAGCGAGTCGCCGTGCTCATTCTGTGGCGTCAGCACGCCGCTGCTGGAACAGGCCACGTGCCATTCCGTGTCAGGGAGTTTGCTCATCGACTGGTCCAGGTCATCAGCCTGGAGGATATTCTTCACGGCTCTTCCGCTTTCTACTAGTCTGGAGACAGCAATGTCACAAGAGCAAGTCGTCTATCTCAATGGCGAGATCAAGCCGGAGAGCCAGGCTGGTATATCAATCCGGGACCGCGGATTCCTGCTGGGGGACGCCGTCTTCGACACCACCCGGACCTTCTCCCACAAACCGTTCAAGCTGCAGGAACACCTCGACCGGCTGTACGACTCGCTGGCGTACCTCCGAATCGACCCCGGACTGTCTCCAATAGAGATGTCAGACCTTTCGATGCAGGTGCTGGAACAGAATCTGCCGCTGGTCGGTGACGATGGGGAATTGTGGGTGACCCAACGGGTCACCCGGGGATCGCATGTGTTCGGCCTCCCCGGAGGCAGCGAAGTGCCCACCGTCCTCATCGAGTGCATGCCGATACCCTTCGAGTCCCGCGCCTGGATGTTTCGCGATGGCATCGAAGTCGTCACCCCGTCAGTGCGGCGTACCCCGCCGGAGTCGATCAGTCCACGGGTGAAATCACACAACTATCTCAACCTGGTGTTGGCCGATCTCGAGGTCAAGACGAACAACCCGGATGCCTTCGCCGTGTTACTGGACATCAACGGTAATCTGTGCGAGGGTGACGGCAGCAACATCTTCGTGGTCAAGGACGGCTCTGTGCGGACGCCGAAAGGGCAGTACGTCCTCGGCGGCATCAGTCGCGCCACGGCGCTGGAGCTTGCCCGGGGGCTCGACATCGACATCCGGGAGGCCGACATCGACCTCTTCGACGCTCTCACCGCTGACGAGATCTTCATTACGTCGACCAGCCTGTGCGTCTGTCCCGTATCGAAACTCAACGGCACGCTCATTCAGGGCGGCACCGTGCCCGGTGTCATAACGAATAAGCTCCAGAGGGCATACAGCGATTTGGTCGGCATGGACGTCGTCGACCAGTACACGCGGTGGTTGAAGTAACCCCCAACCAGAAGGCAAGTCCGTGTCTTCCGTCATATCCGTAACCGGTCCTATCGAGGCCGACAAACTGGGCTTCACCCTCATCCACGAGCACATCTTCCTCGACCTGCGCAACGACGTCTGGCTCGGTGACCGGATGCTGAACGACACCGAGCTGGCCTACGAGGAACTGATGCGCTACAAGAGCGCCGGCGGCGTTACCCTCGTCGATCAGACCTCCGGCGGCCTGCGCGGCAACAAAAACCGGATCCTGCCCATCAAGCACCCCCTCGCCATCCGCGAGATGGCCGAGCGCACGGGCTTGCAGATCATCTTGGGGTGCGGCTGGTACCGCGAACCGTACTATGAAGAATACCTGCACCGCGCCAAAACCGACCAGATCGCCGAGGAGATCGTCCAGGAGGTCGAGGTCGGCATCGAGGGCACCGACGTGCGCGCCGGCTTCATCGGCGAGATCGGCTCCCACAGCAACTACATCTCCGCCGTCGAGGAGCGTGTGTTCCGGGCAGCAGCGCGAGCGCAAATGAAGACCGGGCTCTCCCTTACAACCCATCAATCAGAGGGTGACGTCGCCCTCGATCAGCTCGACATCCTCGAGCACGAAGGCGTCGACCTTCGGCGCGTCATCTGCAGCCACATCGCCAGTGGGCCCAATCATCAGTACCCCGTCGCCCTGGCCAAGCGAGGTGCCTTCTTTTCGATCGAAGGCATCGGCAGCTTCCGGCCCCGGTATCAGGAGAAGGTGATCGAGCGCATCCTGTACGTCATCGAACAGGGCTACATCGATCACATGATGCTTTCCCACGATGTCTGCATGCAGTTCATGTACGCGGCTAACGGCGGCGGCGGCTATGACTGCATCTCTACTACATGGTTGCCACTGCTAAAAGAGCGGGGCCTCAGCGACGAGCAACTACACCGCATGATGGTGGACAACCCTCGCCGCGCCCTGACAGGAGAGCGCTGACCAGGACCATGCGATTACATCCTGCTATACCACCATCAAGTCGTGGGAGATGATGGACTCGCTGGTGAGAATCTCGTGACCATCATCCGTGATCAGGACCGAGTTCTCAAGCCCGAACTTGCCCTTTGCTTCCCAGAAGGGATACACCCCATCCAGCGTGATGAACGGCTCGATACTCACGACCATGTTGGCCTGAAGAGGCTCGTGGTTGTGCATGGCCAACCCCGGTCGCTCGTGGACGTCGAGCCCTACCCCATGCCCGATCGCCTCCCAGCCACCCCGGTGGCACCAGTCGACGAAGTCTCCGCATCCATGTTTTCGATTGATTTCGAAAGCCGTTTTGACCACGTCACTCGGTAGGGTGCCCGCGCCGAGCAGCGCCGTCGAGACTTCGATTGCCTCCCGGGCAATGTCGTAGTAGGCCTGGTCTTTCTCGTTCGGCGGCCCCAGGCTGCACATGCGCTTGAAGTCGCACCAGTAGCCGTCGACGATGCATCCCCCGTCGAACTGGACCAGGTCTCCTTTCTGGATCTCGTAGTACGACGGCATGGCGTCCGCCCACATTCGCCGGGGCCCGGCATAGTTGACGAGGACGGATGTCGGTAGCGCCCATTTCCAGCATGTGAGCCGACATTATCTGCGTCAACCTCATCTCCGTCATCCCAGAGTGCAGCGATTCGAACCCGAACCTGACCCCCTTGGCGCTGATCCGGGCGGCGCGGCGAAGTCGCTCAACCTCCCCAGCGGACTTGATCGCTCTCACCTTCATGATGGCGTCCGACCCGTCGACGAATGAGACGTCTGGAACACTCTGATACAGCTCCTGCACGTGGCTTATTCCGATGTGCGGGTGCATGTCGTTCGCCAACTCCACGCCGATGGTCGCCTGTGAAAGTCCCTTCTCGCGAATCAAGTTGGCCACAGCGGCCACCCCGGGAGACTCTTTGCTCGCATAGAAATTTTCAGGCCAGTCCCAGCATCGCCTGTCGTCGATCCAGCTGGTCGCGGCCACGGAGAACCCGTTAGCACACAGAAAAGTCGGCTCCAGGGATTCGTCGCGGGGAAGGAGCGTGAAAAAGTAGTAGTGGTCGAGGGCGAAGACCTTGCCCAGAAAGCCGGCAAAGTAGCGATTGTTGAGCTCGTTGGTTACCAGGATGGCATCCAGCCCTTCCTCCTCCATCTCCAGGCGCAGCTGTCGATAGCGCTCCTGGTATTCTGACTTGTCGAATTCGGCGTATTCGGCTTCGGACATTGCTGGCTCCTCCGGTTGCCGTTGACATGATTGACACTTCGGGGCGGCGTTTGCAGTCTACCGTGGTCACCAGTAAGGATCAAGAGTCATACCGATTGAGTTGAAGGGCCCGGCGCCATAGATATCAGGAGTCCACCCATGACCGATCGCCTGCGCGTCGCCGCCATCATCACCATCTACCATCCCAAGTCTCACGCCGACGTCATCGTCACCAAGTTCCTCAAGGGCGCATCGATTGACGAAGGCCGGTACGCGTTCGACGATCTCGAGGTCGTCTCCATCTACCTGGATCACGCCCTGGAGAATGACATCGGTCTGGACATTGCCGAGCAATTTGACGTGCCTGTCTACCCCAGCATCCGCCGCGCCCTGCACGCGGGCAGCAACCAGCTCAATGTCGATGGCGTCCTCCTCATCGGTGAACACGGTGACTATCCCTGGAACGAACGGCAGCGCCATATGTACCCGCGGCGCTATTTCTTCGAGCAGATCGCCGGCGTGTTCGCCGAGAGCGGCCGCAACGTGCCGGTCTTCAATGACAAGCACCTGGCCTACAGCTTCGCCGATGCCCGCTGGATGTGGGATCGCGCCGCCGAGCTGAAGATCCCGCTGATGGCCGGATCCTCACTGCCCTTGTGCTGGCGGCATCCCTGGTTGGACTACGACAAGGACTCCATCGAATTAGATGAGGCATTGGCGATCAGTTACGGAAGTATCGAGGCCTACGGTTTCCACGCGTTGGAGACGATGCAGTGCATGGTGGAGCGACGGAAGGGGGGTGAATCCGGTGTCGTGTCAGTGCAGTGTCTGGAAGGTGACGACGTATGGCACGCCCGTGACCGGGGCGAATGGCCTGGCGACCTGGCCGCCGCCGCCCTGGGGCTTTGCGAGCACAAGAGCTCGGACGATCCTGCTGACTGCGAGAAACCGGCCGTCTTTCTCGTGCGCTACGCGGACGGACTGCAGGGTACCGTGCTGCATCTCGACGGGATGGTCCAGGAGTTCGCCTACGCCGCCCGCCGTCGCGATGGGCATGTGGACGCCGTCGAGTTCTACCTGCAGAACGAGGGTCCATTCGCCCACTTCGGCTATCTGTGCCAGAACGTCGAACAGTTCCTGAAAACCGGCGTCGCCCCCTACCCGCCCGAAAGGACCCTGTTGACGACCGGCGTTATCGATGCGGTCATGAACTCGCGGCACGAAGGTCACCGCATCATCGACACCAGCGCCGAGTTGGGAGAGATCCGCTACCAATCGTATGACCTGATGCCCTTCCGTCCGCGAGGCGAACGACCTACGGGTGCCAGTATCGATCCGCTGGCGCCGGACATCGTTTAGCCGGCGGGCCTGCGAGCCCGTGACACTACCGACGATGCCGTTTATCCTTGTTCCCCGTCTGCACAGCCGACTATTGAAAAGCTACACCAACGCTATGGACAATCAGATGACACTGAAGCAACTGCTGGCGCGAGATCAAATCCTGGTCGCACCCTGCTGTTATGACATGATTTCAGCCAAACTCATCGAGCAGGCCGGTTTTGATGCCGTGTACCTGGGCGGTTACGCCCACGTGGCTTCCCACGTCGGTGTGCCCGACGCCGGACTGGCCACGTTCTCCGAGATGCTGGAGCGGGTTCACAATCTGGTTCGTTGCGTCAGCCTGCCGATCCTGGCCGATGGCGACACCGGGTACGGAAACGCGCTCAACATGCGGCGGACGGTGCAGGAGTACGAGCAGGCTGGGGCCCAGGCCATTCAGGTCGAAGATCAGGAAATGCCGAAAAAATGTGGCCACACACCTGGCAAGCGCCTCGTCACAGCACAAGAAATGGCGCTGAAAATTGAAGCCGCTGTCGCCTCTCGGCGTAGCGACGATTTCTTGATTGTCGCACGCACCGATGCCATTGCGGTTCTGGGTTTTGAGGAAGCGGTGCGACGGGGCAAGCTCTACGAGAAAGCCGGGGCCGACGTCGTTTTTCTCGAAGCCCCGACCACGGACGAGGAGCTCAAGGCAGCGGCCGACTCATTCGGAGTTCCGACCATGGCCAACATGATCGAAGGTGGAAAAACGCCGTTCCATACAACCGGCGAGCTCGAAGGTATGGGTTTCAGCATTGCCGCCTACCCCCACTCCCTCATCCTGCGGTGCATCCGGACTATTCAGAAAACCCTGACTGCCTTGAAAGAGACGGGTACCACGCAGGCGGCCCCCCACGAGATGGCGGATTTCAATGAACTGGACGAACTCATCGGCTTCCCCGAGGCCAGAGCCTGGGAGGCCAGGTACTCCGCGCCGGAGGCATCATGACCGACAATGGCCGCACCACAAGCACCTCGTCTGAGTAGCCGGCGCTATATCAGATCGCGCAGGTGCTGGACCGCTAACCGGATTACTTCCTTGTCATCACAGTTGTTGATGTCTTTGCCCTCGTACACCACACCCACCGTGCCATTGAAGTCCGCGTCTTTCAGGATGCCTATGATGCGTTCGTAATCGAGCCATTCTTCTCTGCCGCTGTCGATCTTGTAGAACTTTGCCCGCACATGTGAGGTGAGCGCGGCAGTCTGTTCCATGTATTTATAGATGTCATGAGCGGGATCGCCAATACCCTTGTTGCGACCCGGAGAACCCTCCCACTGCCCTGTATCCATGATCACGGTGAAGTTGTCCCGGTCCGTCTGCTCGCACATGCGCAGGATGTCGTCACCAGTTGACGGATGGTTCTGCAGACCGACGGCAATCCCCACTTCCACAGCCAGGTCACAAGCCCGCTGCAGATGCCGAATCTCGCGCTCCTTCTCCTCATCGTCCTCGGGCGCCTTGCCACAGAACACGCGGATCATTGGAGCACCCAGGAAGGAGGCGACCTCCGCATCCGCCCGTGTCTGTGCTATCTTCGCCTCGACTTCCTCGTCGGTGCCTAACAGGGGACCACCCGAGGCCACGTAACCGACGGCAAGGCCGGCGCGCAGACAGCGCATCTTGATCCCGAGCAGGTAGTCATGGTCGTGGGATTCGAAGCCCCGTTTACCGCGCATGTCGATGACCTCCACCTTCAGCTCCCCGGCGTAGTCGATGTAGCTCTCTACCGATTCCAGGGTGGGGGGATCGTCACCACCGAACATGGACGCGTACACTCCTATTTTCATCCTGTCTCACTCTCTCTCGCTGTCGTTTACGGTCTCACGCCAGTCTTACAACGCCCGATTCTCTGACGAGTATTCCGTGTTACCGCCCAACTCCCACGTCCCCCTGAAAAGGGTTCTTCGCTTTGGCGGCATCGCCTCGATGACCTCGTGTGCCCCGTTGAGCCGGCGCCGCTGAGACCAGATGGAGTTTGTAGCAGTTGAACACCGCACAGCGCGGGTTGTCGGGATTGGTCCAGTCGTTGGATGCGTGCAGAATGCTGGTGCCTTCCTCGTATGCCGGCACTGTGCAGTGACCGTTTAATATCGCCGAACAGCATGACAACTTGCTCAGGTAGCGTCAGTCGTCCAAGTGGCCGACGCCCACATTCGCGTCGAAGACGGGGACGCGGGCAGTGAAGGAGAGGCCGTTCATGTTCGGGGAGTATAGGCGCTGGCCGCTGACCGTCAGAGGCCGAATCCGACTACTGCTGGCTCTTTTGCTCTTGACATTGCGCTGTTCCAGGTGTTTGATGAACGCTAGCAGCCTGAAGAAACTACCATTGAGCAGCGGAAGAGAAATGACCAGGGTCGACGAATTGCGGAGTGAGCTGTTTTCATGCTTCCACGAGCGACGATTTCCCGATCACATCCCTCTGAACTTGAGAGTACGCCTTCGAAGCTTGAGTCAGGAGGCCGCATGTTCATTCTGAGATTCGATCTGGAGAGCGGTTACGCACTGGGCGGCGAGCAGACCGAGGTGAACTGGAGCAAGTGGATCGACGAAGCCGTCGCCGCGGTCACGGCGATATGCAGAGCTGTCGAGAGACACAACGTGCCGGCGACGTTCTTCGTCGTGGGTTTGCTGCTCGAAAAAGCGGGCGACCGCCTCGCCTCCATCCTCAGGCGCTCGCCGCTCGTCGAGGTGCAGTCCCACTCCTACCACCACGTATGTCTAAAAAACGATGGACCGGAGGCACCCGATACGCTGCGCAGGGAGCTGCGGACGGCATCCGACCGCATCGTGGAATTCTTCGGTGAGAAACCGATCGGCATGTGCGCGCCGGGCAATTTCCATCGAGGACTGAAAGGCCGCCCCGACCTCCTGCAGGTAATGTCGGAGGAGGGATACCGCTTCATCGGCACCGACGGCGTGGGTCCGCCGGAACAACCCATGCCGGCGCCATTCACGCAGCCGTACTGGTACGCCGACGACGGCTTCCCCGACCTGCTGGAAGAGCCGATCACCGGCTGGCACTGTAATATGCTGTTCAACACGGGCGGTCAGAGCGACGACTTCGAGCCGCAGGTCGGTTTCCCGGACGGCACCTTGCTCGAAAAGATCCCCGAGACGATCGAGGAGGGTTATGCCGCGCGTGCACGAGAATTCCAGTATGCGATAGACAACGAGCTCGTCTATGCGCCCGCCTATCACCCGTGGTCGATATACCGCTTCGACCCGGAGATGGTACACCTGGACGGGTTGATCGAAGTTGCCAAGGCTAACGGTGTCCCCATTTTGAACTGCAGCGGGTTGTACGAGTACTGCCTAGCGCGCCGCTGATCGCTCTGGCTGCCCGGGCCATGCGGCCGCATCTTTCGCGATCGGCTTCGAAAGGACAATTGCCATCACCGCAAGAAGCACTCAGGATACGGACTTTCGCGACAGGGCGCTTCAATGCCTGGGCGGCTCCTGGCCCGAACCGTGTGACTTGAAACCTCAGTTGAAAGCGACGACGACGAAAGACGGTTATCGCATCGAGTCGCTGACGTACGAGGTCGAACCGGGCGACCGCGTGCCCGCTTTGTTGCTGGTTCCCGACCGCGCGACTGCCGATCGACCGGCAGCGGGGATCTGTATCTGGCACCAACACAACGGCCAGTGGCATCTGGGAAAAAGCGAACCTGCGGGTTTGTCCGGCAACCCGATGCACCACACCGGTGTGGCGTTGGCACGAGAAGGTTATGTGGTCCTTTGTCCCGACGCCCTTTGCTTTGAGGAACGGCAGAGCGAACATCTCGAAGGGGGCAGCTATGAACAGTTCGAATTCCTGCGATACGTCGTGGCCGGCAAGTCCATGGCTTGGAAGAACATTCTCGATATGCGGCGAGCCGTAGACTACTTGTCGGGCAGGCCCGAAGTCAACCCGGAGCGATTGGGGTGCTACGGCCATTCCATGGGATCGACCCACACCTGGCTCGTGGGTCCCTGGGAGCCGCGGCTCAAGTGCCTGGTCGGCAACTGCTGTCTGCCCGCTTACGCCGCCATCCAACGCATGCACCTGCTACACTGTTTCCCCAACTTCATCCCCGGTCTGTCTCGATATGGGGACACGCCGGACCTGGTCGGCCTGATCGCCCCACGAGCCTTACACCTGAATTTCGGCGATCGGGACGGGGGCAGCCCGATTGACGAAGTGCGCTCTGGAGTCGAGACAATCCGCCGAGCCTATGCCAAGGCGGGTGCCAAGGACCGTTTCAGTCATTTCATAGAAGCGGACACCGGCCACGTGCTGTCGGATGAGATGTGGCGCCGCACACGAGACTGGTTTCACCGTCACCTCGGCGGGCGTTCGTAATGTCGTCAGTGGGCGATGAGATACTACTTCCGTGAAAATGTCCGGTGCGATGGGTGGTGGCCGAGCGGGCAGGCCGACGCCCTCAAGGTAAGTTCGAATCGAGGCGCGGTCCGTCAGGGCAGCGATGATGGAGACCGGTCTGATGACCGGTCTCTCAAAGTTTGCCGAAGGCAAACTTCCTTCTCATTTGCCCACCGCAGTCCGGGCACTCGGTAACGTCAATCGAAAACACCCGCGCCAGCAATTGGCACCAGGACAGGGCTGATGGGTCGACTCGGACTGTGCTGGCTCGTTTGCGCGTCCGGGCACGATCTTGGCGCGATCTCGGGCGCTGGATGCCAGGATTCCGTGGTAGCGTATCAGGTTGAGCCGTGGCGGCGGTACGAGGGCGGCCAGTTTCTAGCAACTCATGGGGCGTCAGCGTACCAACAGCATCTTCCGGGTTTCCACCAGACCTCCTCCTCCCTGTAGCCGATACAGGTATACACCGCTGGCCAGTTCGCGGCCTCCAGAGTCGCGGCCGTCCCAGCGCAGGGTGTAGGAGCCGGCTTGCCGGGATCCTTGCACGAGGCTCATCACCCTCTGCCCGAGGAGGTTGTAGACAGTTAGCTCAACATCACCATGTTGCGGGAGGGCGTAGCGAATCACCGTGCCACTGTTGAAGGGGTTGGGGAAGTTCTGATGGAGAGCGAATTCTTCGGGTAGAGCAGATGATAGGTCCTCCTCGACGACCGTCGCTGGCTCAAATGCGGTCACGAGTCGGATATCATCGAGATAGAATGTGCCGGTGAGGTTGCCGCTGAAGATGACCCGATCGATCGACGCCAGCAGCTCGGACGACTCCAGCGGTAGCTCGACCACCTGCCAGTCCCGTACCTCGAGATCTATGCCGGGGCTCACCACCGCCTCCCCGAGCACGTCAATGGTAACCCCGCCGAGCGTGAACTCGCCGATCTCGACGCGAAACGAGTTCTCATCTGAGACGTGCGTATCGCCGGGATGGAAGGCAAAGTGCAGGGTCTCGTAGCCAACGGTACTCAGCGGCGCATCCGTCACGCAGGTCACATTCCACAAGCCATCGGTCTTCAGTTCGAATGCGGTTTGACCCTGATAGACGATGGAGTGCTGTGCAGGATTCATTTCGACCTTCGCTGCGAGATCCATCACAGACACCTCCCGATTGCCATCCCGACTCGACTGAAACACGATGCGGGTGCCGTCAGGAGACCAGGAAGATTGGCCGTCAAACGCTGAATGATCGGTCAGCCTGACCGGGCTGCTGCCGTCCGCATCCATCACGTGGATCTCCAAATTGCCATCCCGGTTCGACCTGAAGGCGATCCGGCTGCCGTCCGGAGACCAGGAAGGTTCACTATCACTCGCTGAATGGTCGGTCAGATTGACCGGGTTGCTGCCGTCCGCATCCATCACGTAGATCTCAGAATTACCGTCACGAGCCGACCGAAAAGCGATGCGGGTGCCGTTGGGTGACCAGGAAGGCAACAAATCGAACGCGGGTTCGTCAGTCAGTCTGATCTGGTCCGTCCCGTCCGCCGCCATCGAATAGATCTCAAAATCGTCATCCCGTGTAGACGCAAAGGCGATGCGCGTTCCGTCAGGAGACCACGCGGGTCTACCAGCATCCAGGGCTGGGTTGTTCGTCAAATTGGTCGGACTGGATCCATCAGCATCCATCACATACACCTCCTCATTGCCATCCCGATTCGAGGTGAAGAGGATCTTCGTGCCGTCCGGCGACCATGCGGGGGATCTTTCACTCGCTGAGTGGTCGGTCAGATTGACCGGGTTGCTGCCGTCCGCATCCATCACATAGATCTCAAAATTACCGTCACGGTCCGACCGAAAAGCGATTCGGGTGCCGTCCGGGGACCACGTGGGATAACTACCGTCCTCCGCTGGGTGGTTGGTGAGATTGATCACCGGCGGCCAGTCGACGGAGGTCCAATTGTCCGCTTCCGCATCGGTGAAGACCGCCACGTCCTCAGCCGGCCACAGGTCAATCGAGCTGGAGAGGTTCGTCCAATACGGCCCGAGTGAGGTGGCCTGTTCAATGGTGACCGACATACTCTCCACCCGATTGGGACCACTGACATCATAGGTCGATTTCAGTCGATAGGTCCCATCATCTCCAGGGGTGAGGGCGACATCCATCGAGCCGCCCACATTGCCCAGATCGGCAGTGACTCGGGTGATCTCGGCCTCCTCCTCAAACAGGGCCGGGCGCACCACTGCGGTCAGCTCGCCCGTCGATCCCACTGCCAGAGCAGGGGGCGGACGCTCCCAGACCGTGGGGTGGACGACGTGGTAGTCGTCCCCGCCTTCGATGACGCGGATTTTCTGGTCGGCGGGGATGTCAGTGAGCACATCGACCTGACCCGAGGGCCAGCGGATTTCCAGGCGATCGACCAGCGTGCGGGATCCCAGGCCGAAGTGCGCGATCGGTTCGTTCTGATGGCGACCCAGGCCGCCAAAGATCTCTCGCATCTGAACCAGGTCTCCAGAGGAAGCGATGAGCCGCGCACCGATGCCGTTGCTGTTGCTCGTCTGGCCCACGACCTCTACACGCAGCCAGTGATTGTCATTGCCGGTGTTGCGGTAGAATGACGTCCTCGATATCGGCGCGAATTCAGCAAACAGTAGATCGACGAAGCCATCCTCGTCGTAGTCGCCAAAGGCGGCGTACGCCCCGAAGGCATCAATGCCTGAAGAGGCGGTCTCATCTGTGAATTGGCCCTTGCCGTCGTTGAGAAAGAGAAAGCTGAACGCACCCGACTCGTCAACCGAATATCCAACGAACAGATCCAGATCACCGTCATTGTCGATATCTGCCAGGGCAGTACCCGCTACAGCGATCCCCAACCCCGCCAGGCCCAGACTTTCGGTGACGTCCAGGAACTGCCCGTCGCCGATGTTCATCAACAACAGAGAGCGAAATCCGCTTTCCACGTCAAACCCTCCCGCTCCCTGGAAAATGTCGAGGTCCAGATCGTTATCGATGTCGCCAATGGTGATGGTGAACGCATCTCCCTCATCGCCAATCTCACTGGTGGTGACATCCTCAAAACTTCCCTGACAGTCGTTGAAGAACAGGCGGTTCGCGTGTTGGGCGACACCCAGGTAGAGGTCAGGACATCCATCGTCGTTGAAATCACCGGCCGCCATCCCTCCGCGGGATCCACCACCTATCGGGTCGAAAAATATGTCCAGACCCGCGGCGGCCGTTTGGTCAGTAAAGGTGTTATCGCCGTTGTTGCCGAAAAGGCGGTTCGAACTGGGAGTCGAGTTTCGAAACACAAATGAGGAGGCGTAGAGATCCAGATTCCCATCCCGGTCGTAGTCCAGCCAGATGGCATTGTCTATGTTCAAATTATCTGCCAGGTCGGTTCCGGCTTCAGCCTGTACAAACCGGCCCTGTTCGTTGCGCAACAAAGCATTGTGGGGAAAAATGGGCAGGAACAGGTCCTGATCGCCGTCGTTGTCGTAATCCCCAAAAATCGCCCCGGCGGCTCCCCTCCGAGCATGGAGATCTGCGGGGATGAGAAAGGTTTGGTCCACGAAGAGGCCATTCCCCGTATTGTGGAACAGGGCCACATGTCTCACGCCGGTTGGGTTGTTCTCAGTAAGAAACACGTCCTGGAATCCATCGTTATCGTAGTCGCAAAACGCCACGTTTCGAGCGCTCCAGATGTCCAAACCAACCTGGTCTGTCACGTCTGTGAATAGGGTCTGCGCGGCTGCTGGTCCGAGCCGTAGCAGGCTCAGGCAGAGGACGATGTGGCATCGTCGGATGAATTGGCTCTTACGATGCTGCATCAGGTGCCCTACCAGAAGGGGACGGCTGATCGCGCTCTCTTTGTGACAAGGATCGTCTCGCTTGAACAATGAAATGGACGGATAAGAACGATAAGGGCCCGCTATGGGTAGTCAAGATCGCCCGCGCGCGGAGAAGCGTCCTGAGGATAGGAAAAATAACGCCCATTATCGATCTCTTTAGACGAAAGGAGTCAAGGCTTTTCTCTGCAAATCGGAGGATTTCTTCAACTGGCAATAATCTCATTTCGGTCTTCAAAAGAGACCGTCATACTTTTCTGGCCATGTTGAAGAAGTAGTGGCCAGAGTGACAGGATTGTAATCTGGGTGATCTCCCGAGGGAGTCACGAATCGATAACGGTCATCTCTGGCCAGTTCCTCTTGTCGGGATCTTCTCAGGCAGCCTGCCTTTGAGAGCAAGCTACGGATGAGCTGAAATAGCGTTCGGCATTGAATGCCTGTCCAGAGCGGTACCAGCCATGAAGTTTACGCAGGAAATGTCTCATCACCGCGATCATGGCTTTCCGTCCCGGCATGGAGAGGCGCTTGCGCTGGTAGTAGTCGCCGTATAAACCCGTTCGCCGTACCAGGGGTAGAATAACCTGGCCGAGAATTTTTCGCAGTAGCGGTCGTCCCTTCTTGGAAATCCTGTTTTGCCCTCGATACTGGCCGGACTGGCGCATCTGGATATTGAGTCCGGCGTAGCGCAGGAGCATGCGCCAGCTGAGTCCCAGGCCAGCCCATCTTGCCGTGGCGGACAGTGATGGTTCGGGCCTCCACATCATCACTTGCCATCCGGACGTACCGACAACCAGATGACATTGAAACAACTGCTGGCGCGAGACCAGATCCTGGTCGCTCCCTGCTGCTATGACATGACCTCGGCCAGACTAATCTGACAGGCTGGTCTTAGTGCCGTGTACCTGGGCGGTTGGCCCACGTCGCGTCACACGTCGGGGTACCTATCGCGCACCGCGGCTGAGTCAGAGCCTTACAACGCCCGATTCTCCATCGAGTATTCCGTATTGCCCCCCAGCTCCCACACGCCCCTGAAAAGCGTCCTCCGCTTTGGCGGCATCGCCTCGATCACTTCGTGCGCCACGTTGAGCCGGTGCCACTGTGACCAGATGGAGTTGTAGCAGTTGAACACGGCGCAACGCGGGTTGTCGGGATTGGTCCAGTCATTGGACGCGTGCGCCAGACTCTCCGTGAAAATGATTGCCGAACCCGCTGGACAGCTGTAATCCTCCATCGCCGCCCGCAGGTTGTCCTCCCACGGGGACTCACTGATGTTGGGCTGGTACGGGTCGGGACCGCCGTAGTTGAAATGGGCCTTGTGAGAGCCACTGAGAAAGGTGGTGCCGCCGTGGCCTGCTTTTACCTCTTCCAGCTCCCAGACTACTCGAGTGAGACCAGAGAAGATTTTCTTCCCCGCCACCTGGTAGCGCATGGCGTTGGCCTGCTGGGGCGGGCGCACTACATGTGGAGTGCCGGTGCCCTCTTCGGGCTTGCTCCACCCCGCGGGACGCACCGTGATGTGGGAGCCCTCGCAACGAAAACCGTAGCACTCATCACGCTCGAACGGCTTCTCCGTCAGCACCTCGGTGAGGATTCCCGCGATAGATGGATGATCGAGTAGTCCGCACAGAGCCCCATCGAAGCTTCGAGCAGCGCCGGCGTAACACTCGGCCTTCATATCTACGACCTCTTGTTCGGTCAGCGCGGAAGGCAGAAGGATCCAGCCCCGCAGATCGAAGAAGAACTTCTGCTCTTCGGTCATCGAGATGGGAGGTGCGGTATGATCCTTCATTCGAATCTCCAGATGTTGGCCGCCGTCGACGGGAACTCGAAAAGCATAGGCATTGTGTGCCCTGTCATCGAGCGTGGAGTTGTGGGTGAAGGGCCATAACTGTTGCCACCTCACCGGTTGTGTTACCGTAATGGGCCTGCGATGCTCCCTCACCATTTTCGAGGTCCAGTGCTATGACCGATACACAGCTTTTTCCGACCACCGTAATCGGCAGTCTCCCGCGCCCCGAATGGGTTCGCGAATTGATACTCGAGCGCAAAGACGAGGTGATCTCCGAGGAGGATGCGGATCGCATCCTGGATCGCGCCATCGAGTCGGCCATTCTGATGCAGGAACGGGCGGGTCTGGACGAGATCACCGACGGCGAGTGGCGGCGAGAGAGCTACGTAAAGGTGTTTGCCGAGCGCGTTCGCGGCTTCGAACCTGACCTGGTCATCAGCGGTCTGCCGTATCCTGCCGTCGTCGCGCCGCTCGAGTACTACCGCCCGATCGCGGGACAGGAGATCCGTTTTTTGCGATCTCGGACGGAACGGCGGGTGAAGGCAACCTTGCCCGGGCCGTACACGATTGGCCGCAGGATGTGGCACCCGGAGCACTCGGCCAAGGCCTACCCCACACCAGAGCTGCTCATGCGGGCTTGCGTCGAAGTCCTACGACGGGAAATCCAGGAACTCAAGAACGCCGGCGCCGACACCGTGCAGCTGGACGAGCCGTGGCTCAATCGCCTCGTCGACCCGGAGGTCCGACGGCAGGATGGAATCGCGGACATCGACAGTGAAGTCTCGCTTTGTGTTGACCTGGTCAATGACACGGTTGCCGACGCCGGCATCGACATCGGCATGCACCTGTGTCATGCGCACTTCGATCACCAACACGGCAGCGAAGGGGCATACGATGTACTGATGCCTGGCCTTGCCCGACTTAAAGTCGATACCCTGTCACTGGAGTTGGCCACGCCAGTCTCCGGCGGCATGGGTTGTCTGGCGCAGTTCCCCGAGCACATGATGTTGGGCCTGGGATGCATCGATCACTGCGACCGTGCAATCGAAACGGAGGAGGTCGTGGTTACGCGGGTTGAAGAGGCAATGCGATTCGTCGACTTGAAGCGTATCGCGCTGCATCCCGATTGCGGCTTCTCACCATCGGTGCAAAACCCCATGGATCTGGATGAGGCCTACGCCAAACTCAGGGTGATGTGCGACGCGGCGCTACTGTTGCGGGCGCGCCATTCGTGATCGATCCAGGCGTCATGTGCATCGTGACGCTATGGTGTGAGCACAGTGCCGATGCGATCCAGTCCGGCTCGCAGAACCTCGGGCTCCCTTCCGAAACTCAATCGCACGGCCTGACGATCTTCGAACACTTCAGCCGGCATCAACAGGACACTATTTTCGCGTAGCAGCCTCCTGCAAAATTCGGCCGATGTGCCGGGGCCGCCGTAGGCCAGGTAGGCGAAGGGCGTGCCCTGTGGCTCAATCAGCGACAGAGCTGGCTGGCCATGCGCCCAGTCCCGCAGCATCTCCAGTCCACCGTGACAGAGACGCGCAAAACGCTCGAGATAATGTGTCCGCTTCTCCCCCAGCACCTGCAGCGCCAGCTGTTCGCACAGCGAAGAGTTACATACCGTCGTGTAGCGCTTCAGATTCACCATCCGGTCGATGGCCTCGCTGTCCCCCACCATCCACCCGAGACGCAATCCGGGAAAGCCGTAGATCTTGGATAGGCTGCTGACTGCGTAACCGGAAGCGCGGTTGAACACAGACCCCTTGTAGTCCGTCAGGTACTCCTCGTCGACGAGTACCGGGATCTGCCGCTCAGCGCGTAGCCGCTCGAGCTGTGTCCAGTCGGCCTCTGAAAGAGCCGTCCCGAGGGGATTGTTGGGAGAGCACAGGATCAGCAGCCGCGTGTTGTCCTGTAGGCTCTTTGAAACCATACCCCAATCGATGGCGTACCCCGAATCCTGGGTCAGGGCGATTTTCGTGACCTGAGCACCCAGGTGCTCGGGCACTTCCCATGACTGCTGCCAACCAGGAGTAAAGGTGATGACATGATCGTCGGAGCCGATATGGCAGCCGTAAAAAAGGTACAATGCCTCCTGGCTGCCGTGCGTGATGATGACGTTCTCCGGTCCGGCGCCGTACATCTCGCCGATCAGGCGGCGCAGTTTCTCATCTCCGCGATCCTGCGAATAATTGAGATCGAACGCCGGATCCGGCTCGAGGTCGCTGAGGTAGTGGTGTTGAATGCCGCTCTCGCCCAGATCGATCTCGAAGGCTCCTTGAGCTTCTTCGAAGAGCCACTCTTGAATTGTGTAGGTGCGGATTTGTGATGTCGACGGTTTCATGCCGACCTCACAGGGGCTCAAACTCGAAAAGACCATACTCCCCGGCATAACCCGGAGGCGCCAGGTACTGCACTGCCCACGGGTTGATGGCATCAGCGTGCGGGATGTGGCAGTGGCCGGTCAAAATCGCCACCAGGTTCTGCGCCTGACTGACGAGCCGGACGAACTCCAGCGTCGCAGGCGTGGTGTCCTCGACCAGGTTTTCCTTGCGAGACTCCGGTGCCCAGTCCGGATCAGCCATCATGATCGGGCTGCCGTTCATCGCCTCCATGACCGCGGGGCGCAGCGTCGGCAGACTGATCGGAATGTGGCAAAGCAGCACTGTCGGCAGGCCCGCCGCCAGTGCCTGGCGCATCGACTCCAACTGGTCCTCTTCGACCTGGTAAATGGAGTTGTCGACGGTGACGAACAGGATCCCGCCAATCTCGCGGCTCGAAAAGGCCGGCTCGCCTCCTGTCAGCGGATCCAACCGAGGCCAGAATGACCGGCGTACCTGCGACGTCGGCTCTTCGCCGAAGAAGCACCAGTCGTGGTTGCCCGCTGTGTACACGGATGGTATCCCTGACTCGTCGATGAGGCCCTTGGCGTACTCGACATTGGCGGCAGCCGGGAAGTCGACGATGTCGCCGATCAGGGCCAGCACATCCACCTGCTCCTGCTTCGCCACCTCCAGGATGTGAACGAAGGCTGTCTCCTGAGGAATGGTATTGCCGTCGGCGTCGTTGTTGTCATGGCGGTGGTGGAAGCGCTCACCTATTCCAACACAGACTTCGAGCCTGTCGGAGTCGCGCTCGTCGACGACGGCCATGTGCAGATCCCCCAGATGCAGCGCCGTGACCGATTGGCGCAGGCCCTCCACCCGGATGACCACCCTGTCTCCTTCCGTATCGTGGGTCACTCTCATGGCAGTGCCGCTACCGCCGAGACCTCCACCAGGAAGTCCTCACTCGCCAGACCTTCGACCACCAGCAGGGTAGCCGTCGGATAATTGCCATCAGCAAAGATCTCGTCGAAGATGGCCGTTCGTGCTTCCATGAAACCGGCCACCGAACTCCTACCGACGATGTAGTACATCAACTCGACGACATCGGCGAAGCTGCCGCCGGCCGTCTTGAGGACATTACCCAGGTTCTCGAAAACCTGGCGTGTCTGGGTCGCCACATCTCCCTTGCCGACGAACTCCCCTGTCGCGTCGATGGCAACCTGACCGGAGATAAAGAGCAACTCCCCACCCCGGACCCTGATGGCGTGCGTGTACTTGCCTCCCGGCGGTGCGACACCGTCGGGTATCAAAACTGAGCGCTCAAGATTACTCATACCTTCTCCTTAGTCCCTGTGGCAGAAACTTGATCACAGCCCGAGCAGGCGCTCTGCATTGCGATGTACGAGATCCTCGTAGTGGTCGTCGTCGCAGTGCTCGCGCAACAGCGGCAGCGTCAAACCCGACAGACAGTCACGATGACCACCATTCACCAGGTCCCCCTTGCCGTTGAGGCAGGGACAGTCACTCCCCCAGATAAGCTTGGCCCTGTGCCGCGTTAGAAAGTCCTTCGTAAACTCGGGCTCCCGAGTCAGAGCGAAATAAGCCGATTTAGCCGAAAGGTCGGTGTAGAGATTGGGGTACTTTTCCAGCCACAGGTCGATCAACCCGCCGGGCACGATCGGACCCTTTGGGTACTCCGTGAATTCGGGCGCGGTATAGTCGCGGGCGACCTCGCAGCTGATGTTCGCCCACCATGATTGAGCGTGACCGATGAACCTGGTGTCCGGACACGCCTCGAGCACCTTGTCGAAGGCCTCGATGTTGTAGTTGTGGAAATCCTGGTAGTCGAAGTGCATGAGCACCGGCCACCCGACCTCGCCACAGAACCGGTAGATCTGCATCGACGCCGGATGGTCGCAAGCGATGCGGACCTTGTGCTCCCCGAACCCGCGAAAAATCCCGGTTGCGTGATGTGCCCGCAGCTGATCCATGGCATCCCGCGCCAGCGGATTGACGTGGCAGAACGGGATGACCTTGTCGGGGTGCTGTTCGAAGGCCTCGACCGTCAGTTCTGTACGCCAATCGGCGTTGCCGGGTCCCACACCAGTACAGTCGCCAGCTTCGATCGGCAACACCACTGACCTGCCCTCACCGTAGTGTTCCAGGTGGGCGAACACGTTTTCGAGAGACCGCTGTGTGGTGAGATGGGTGTGGGAGTCGAGGAGCACTACTCGCCTCCACTGGCCGCAAGCTGGTCTGCCTGGGCCGAGACCTTCTTGAAGGCGTGCACGTACTGAGCGATCAGCTCATCGGCTGGCCGCGAGAACGACGGCAACATCAGCGTATTGGATGGCGATTCAGGATCTTCCGTCACCGGCAGTTTACCTGGGCCACTGGTAATATTCCTGGCTGCCGGCCCCAGTAACTCGGGGAGAAGCTCTCCCGTTCCGGCATCGTTGCCGGCGAACACCGGATGCATGTGGAGGGCGCGCGGCAGATCGGTGTGCGGGATCCGCGTATCCTTGCGGGCCGCCGATGTCACCCTTCCCCCCTCTGCCTGCAGCGCCTTCACCAGCGCTTCCCTGTCCACCCCACCCAGCTGAGCCGGATCGAAACAGATATGGCCCCGGTCATATGGCGAGGCCACATAGTCTGGTACTTCGGGGAACGAAAAACCGTTGATCTGTGCGAGCGCTGCGCCCAGCTTACGACTGTTCGCCCGGCGATCCGTGACGCGTTGATCCCATTTCTTCATCTGCTCGCAACCGATGGCAGCCGTCAGCGTCGCCATCCGGTATTTCTCGCCGAAACAGAACCCGGATACTCCCCGGTACTTCGGATCGGGCATTTCCTTCAACCTCTCGTAGTGACCGAGTGTCGTCGCCCGCTGGTAGATCTCCTCGTCGCTGGTGATGAGCACACCCCCTTCCCCGGCCGACGTCAGCTTGCCATCCTGAAAACTGATCGCGCCTGCATCCCCCATACTGCCGCACATTGTACCGCGATACTTCGTGCCCTGTGAAACACAGTTGTCTTCTATAACCCTGATGTTGTGTCGCCGGCCCACGTCCAGCATGGCATCCATGTCGACGGGCATGCCGTTCCAGTGCACGACGATGACGGCTGTCGTTTTCGACGTGATCCGCCGCTCTACGTCCGCCGGATCCAGCGTCGTCAACTCGCGGTCCAGGTCGGCGAACACCGGTATGGCGCCACAACCGATGATGGGAAGACAGGCGTACGGATGGACTGCCGACTGCACGATGACCTCATCGCCGGGTAGAACTCCCGCGCCGTACAGGGCTGCCCGAAGGGCAGCGGTACCGCTGGAGTGAGCGATGGCGAACTGGACGCCCCATCGTTGCGCCACCACCCGTTCCAACTCGACGATCGGACCGTCTTCCTGCGAGCTGGACAGCTTGTGGTTGCGGATGAGATCGGCTGCCACCTCGGCCTCCTCCTCACCGTAGATGGGCCACTGGGTGAAGTGGTCCTGCTCCATCGTGATGACGGGGGAACCACCGAGCAAGGCTAGTTTGTCGGACATTCGTGCACTCCCGGCATGGCTGATGGGTCTGACTTGATAATCGGGGGGAAGGTATCACAGCCAACCGTAGAGTCAATTGGGCATAGACCGGCAGGTTCGCTATCGTATATGCGACAAGGAACCCAAAGGAGATCCGCCTGATGAAGAGCTATCTGGAAGGCTGCGGCGTACCTACGACCCCTGTCGGCGAAGTGGAAGTCCCGCGACTGATCATGGGTACTCACCCATACGACGGATGTTCCTACCAGAGCGCCGAGCGGGACGCCGACAACCTGCGCGCTTTCGGACAGGTGCAGCAGGTAGTAGAGGTGCTGCGTTACGCCGTCGAGGAGGAAGGTGTGACTGCAGCACAGGTCGACCATATGCTGCCCAGCCTGGACCGGTTGCACCTGCAGGCGATCTGGGAAACGGAGCGGCATGCGGACACGCACATCGGCCTGCTGGCCTACATCCTGATACCGATCACGCTGGACGGCGAGGCCATGAGCTATTCGCAACGAGCCCATGCTACCTTCTACGCCCACAACGACCGCGTCGGCGGGCCAGCCTTTCGCGATGAGCTGGAGCGCGACGAAATCCTCCGTTACACCCTTAACGGATCATGGGAAAACCTGGTAACTCCGGACCAGGTGGCGCCCTACACACCAGATGAGGCAGCGCGCCTGGAAATCGACTATGCCACGCTCGAACAGTACCTCGGTTTCTTTGCCGGCTGCGACATCCTGGTCGCCGATCCGGGGGCCGAGATCGACTTGTTGGCGATGCTGGGTCGCTTCGACTTGATACGAGAGTACATCGGTTTCCTCAGACAGCGATTTCCGACAGTGATCACCAGCGTCCACCACGCCGGCATCACCATACCACTGCTGGAACAGGAGGGCATCCCCGTCGACGGCTATCTGACGCCCGTTAACTACCCTGGGATGTACATGTTCCCGACTCGGGACCTGGCACTAGACGCCATGCGTCAGGCGCGTAAACCGGTGATCGCCATCAAAGCCATGGCGGGTGGCCGCTACCTGGGACACAAAGCCTTCGAGTTCGTCTTCGACGAGGTCGGTGTTGCTTCGGCCCTGTATGGGATGGGTACTCTGGACCAGGTACGTGAGACTACGAAGGCGGCCAAAGAGGTACTGGCGGCCTAGTCGGCAGGGATGGAATGGCTCCAATGTACCAATGCACCTTCACACCCGAAGGCTGGCAACCTGACGACTGGATTCAGGTAAGAGGCCCACGGTGGGACCATCCCGGCGGCTGGGAGCAACAGCCAGACCACATCAGCAACTGTGTGCCCGCCGATGCCACGGCCGAGGAAATGAGAGGTGGTCATCTACGACCTGGGCGCAAACGTCTGGCACCACACCTGGGTTGAAGAGCGTCCCACTTGGGTAAGGGCCGGCTGGTGTGGATTCGCTCTCGAGGCGGGTAAACCGCACGCACTCGAGGTAGAAAGAGCCGGTCACCAATTGACAGTCCGCGTGAACGACCACCAATTCGGGTGCTCTCCCGGACTTTGATTCGGATGTGCAGGCGGGAATCACCGCCTGCGAAGGAGTGAACCGGTTTCACGATTTTGAGGTTCAAATCCAAGAGGACTGAGCTTGTGCCCCGTCCACGCGTCAATTAGGCACGGACCAACAGGTTCTCTATCGTATCTCCAGGTGGCGATGCGAAGCCAGCCCGGTTTCGCCAGAGCCAGAGGAGGCCCGAGTAATGACGAGCGTGCAAGTTATCCGCCTGGTCTTACCCCCTGCCAACGGCCCAACCCGATTGTATACTGCCCCGCGGCGTGAGAGGATACCGTCATGACGGGAATAGCCGCTGCGGACAGAGTGCTGGAGTACCGCCTGGCAAGCAAAAAGAAGAAGAAGCTGAAGGGCCATCAATTGGTCTGGTTCATGCTGAAACGGGGTGCGGTCAGCGCGCATTGGTACGTCAGCTCTATCGTCGTCGCCTTCATGGATGTCGGCATGGAGTTTCTGCGTCCCCTTCCCGCCGCCATCATCGTCGGCAGCATCCTGCCGCTGGTAGTGGATCTGCAGGAGAGCAGCTATGCCCTGATCACCTTATGTCTGGTCTGGGCGCTGTTGGAGGTCATTCGCGTAGCCACCTCGTTGCTGTACCGCTATCTGTCTACCGAGGGGTCTTTCAACCTGATCTACGATCTGCGGCGGCGATTTCTGGGCGACATGGAGGGGATGAAGGAAGAGTCGAAGGAGCGGTTGGGGCTCGGCCGGCTCTACTCGACCTATAACAGCGACCTGCCTGCCTATAGCCAGTTCTACAGCGACTTCCTGCCAAGTCTCATCACCAACCTGATCAATATCATCGCTACATTCGTGGTGGTTTATTTCCTGTCGGAGGCCGTATTTGCCCTGCTGCTCCTGGTCATTCCATTGCAGGTGGTGGTGATGTCCTTCTTCAAGTCCCGCATGCGCCGAGTTAAGAGGAAGCACAGTCGATTGCGGGACGAAGCCATGTCCATGTTCAGTGACTCCCTGGCCAATTCGGACCTGATCAAATCATTCGACGCCGTCGAGCGCATGAGCGGACGAACGCTGAGCAAGGTCGAGGGAATGATCAGTCAGGATCGCAGAACCCGGAACCAGCGAAACGTATGGGAGGCCTGCAGCAGCGCCGTCTCCGTCATCTTCACCATCGGCATCGCCCTCATCGCCGGCCTGCAGGTGATTGAAGGGGCCATCTCCCTGACGTTCTACATCGTCATCAACGCCTATGCTCAGCGGGTGCTCGGCCCCATACTGGCAGTGATCAGATCGTGGCAGCGTATCATCCCGTTATTGGTGAGCGTGCAATGGTGCGAAGAATTTTTCGACATGGCGGATAGCGAGAAACAGGAGCTGCGCTCCAAGCGACTTCCGCTGACCAGACACGAGATCGAGTTCAAAGACATCACCTTCAGGTACCCGGATACGCCCGAGTCAGCCCGGCCGGCTCTTGAAGACATATCCTTCCGCGTGCCCAGCGAAAAAATGACGGTACTGTGCGGAGCCAGCGGTTGCGGCAAATCGACGATGCTGAAGCTACTGAGGGGCTCCGTGGAAGCGCGCCAGGGTCAGGTTCTGGTTGGGGGCACCGACGTCCGTGAAATCGATCGCAGCAACCTGTCCATGCTGATGGCCTATCTATCCCAGAAAATCTCTCTGCTATCCATGTCCATCCTGCAGAATGCCGAGCTGCTCTCCCCCGACTCGAGTGCCGAAGATCTTGAGCACGCTCTTCGCATGGCAAAGGTGCTGGACGAGATCGAGGCCATGGAGCAGGAGGTCCGGGTATCCACCGACGACGTGGGCTACGGTCCCATACAAAACTTGGGCCGGGTGCTGTTCGGCTTCGAGCCGAAGCGGGCAGAGCTCATGGAGCGTCGCGAAGGGCTGGACCGCATGGCCGGTCTATCGGGCAATCTGTCCGGTGGACAGCAACAGCGAGTCAGCATCGGGTTCTCGCTCCTGACCCAGTGCCCGATATTGCTCTTCGACGAACCGACCAGCGGCCTGGACAAGTTCAAAGAAAACGAACTGGTGGATACCATATGCGGTCTGGCTTCACAGGACCGCACCGTCGTCGTCGTCGCGCACACCCTGGCACCCTACTTTGCCCTGCCCGACGACCGGGTGTTTTTCGTTTTCCTGCACAACGGCCGCCTCGTCGGCTCCGGACAACGGCGTGAACTGCTGGGCACATGTCCCGAATTCAGAGCGCTCGCCCGCGAAAACATCCGTCACGTCCTGTCACTGCCAACGATTGATCTGGAACTCATGCGCGCCGTGGAGGATGCCTCGTGAACGAGATCCGAGTGCTGGCCAAATCGGCGGAAGAGGCCATCGTCAGGATCCGCCAACGCGCGTCCCTCACCGAGCACGGCAGTCGCTACCTCCAGGTGCGGCGCTATTTCTGGTGGGTGGTCTGGATCTTCGTCTGCCTGGGCCTGGCTGTTGCGGCCGGCCAACCCGGTCTCGCGTTCATTCTGCTTATCGTGCCACTGACGTTCAGACTCCTTGGACGTTTGCTGAAGTCTGCCTACGGGCTGCTGTTGCTGGCGGCGGTGGTCGCCTTTGCCGTGTACCAGGTCGTGGCCGTCGTGCCGAAGATCAGTCGCTTTCTGGAAGGCACGACCTACAAGTTCATTTCCGGTGACGGAGCCCTCATCATACCCCATTCGGGCGATGTCGTACGGCTCTATGCCCAGGACGATTTCTTCATCGGCGCGCGCCTGAAGTCGGTAGGGAGCACCGTCTACCCGGGAGAGCGTCTCTTGATTGCCGACTTCTCCAAAGAAGCCATGGAACTGGCACAGCTGCAGGAGCAGGTACGCCCGCGTGAGGCGTACGTGGACTTGCTGCTCTCCCAACACTTGCGCGAACGCCAGCAAACCCGTACACAGCTCGAAGTTCAGACGTTGGAGCGCAAGCAGCTGGAATTCGAGAAGGAACAATTCGAACGCCAGGCTGCCAGCGGCGAATCCCTGTTGGAGAAGTACCGCGACTTGCTGGATCAGGGACTGATTTCACAACGAGAGTTTGGCGATATCGAACGGAACTACGAGCGCCTGAAGACGTCCCACGAACAGCTGGCTCTGAACGAGCGACAATTGTCCGCAGCGCTTGGCGGTGACAAGCCTTCGGATGTCCTGGAGCAGGAGTACCGCTACGAAAAGGCACAGACGGACTTTCTCAAATTCCGCACCGAGTCGCAGCGGCAATGGTTGACTAACCTGGCCTACGTGGCAGCCCCTGGCCGCTCCCCGGACCAGTCCGGGCCGGAACGGGACCTGCTCCCCGCCGGCGGTGGGATCGCATTGAAGGCCGAACCCGGGTGGAGCCGTGGAAAACTGATACATTTGGCCGGGTCCCGTTCGACCACTCATGTGCGCCGCGGTGAGCTTGTCGCCGAAATCTGGGTCGGCGCCCAGCGCAAGCGCATCGGGCTGGAGCTCCCACGCTCAAAGATGGTGGGGGTCGAGATCGGCTCGCCAGTGAACTTCATGCTCGATGAGGAGGTCGGAGGCTTTGACGATGTGATTTACGGCCGCGTGGAGAAGATACGATCTGGCTCAGGGTCCGGAAGTTTCTGGATCGAAGCGGGAGACCTGACTGTTCCGGCCGAGGACAGGACGCTCGATGATTTTGCTGTAGGGCTCGCCGGCACCTACCGTATCGGCCTGCACCCGGTCAGCCACAAAGAGAAGTATTTGAAGATCAAAGACGAGGCGCGGTCACTTGGAGACATGTGGGACTCGCTGATGGGCTACATCGGGCGCTACGCACGACGGGAAGCGGGTGAGGACTTCATCGTGTTGCCACCTCCGGCAGAACAGAATGAGTGAAAACATTTTTTTTACACAGGACAAAAAATTGCCTGCGATTGCTTATACTATGCGTCTTCTGTTTAGGGTCACTCGTGATGTGAAAGGAGTGAGATGTCCGCATTAACCGCACGTATCCGGATCCTCCGCATGCAAGGTGGAAAGTACAGAGTGGACAAAATAAAGGTGTGTGACGACCACGGGGACCGCGTAGATATTTCCAAGGTGCCGCTCGACGAGCAGCCGCAATTCCCCACCAAAGACGAAGCTCGCAAGCACGGAGCACAGCTTGCCCACGCTTTTATCACGAGTAAATACTCCGAAGGGGCTCGATACGAGATTCAGTGGAAAACGAGAGTCGAGATCCCGCTGGCGGTAGCTGAGGCGGAATGATTACACCTCCCCAATCACTTTGCGCAGGTACTTCGCCGCCAGCGTGATCCCCTCCTCCGGCGTGCAGGTGTTGCGCCCCTCCGCCCCTTCGTAGACAATCGAGATGTTGCCGTTGTAGTTGACGTCCTTCAGGATGTTGAAGATGCGCGGGTAATCGAGATAGGTCTCAACACCGGTGTCGATCTGGTAGATCTTGGCGCGCACAGAACTGGCACAGAACGCGGTCGGTATCAGGTAGTCCTCATAGATATCGACCTTGGGATCGAACTCGCCGCGCGGGTGGGAGCCGATGGAACCGAGCCATTGGCCGGTATCCCATAGGAATGTGAAGTTGTCTTTGTTCACCTCGCTCAGGATGCGCAGGGCCTGCTCACCGGTCATGCAGAAGCTGCCGTTGTCGTGGTTCTGCAAGCCCAGAATGACCCCCTTTTCGCTGGCGTAGTCCGCCAGCGACTTGAAGTCTGCGATCATGGGACGCCACAACGCCTCCTGCTCCTCCACCGTATCCGGCCACTTGTGACGGGCGAACACCCGCAGCATCTGCGCCCCCATGACGGACGCCATGTCCACGTCGGCACGCCCTTTCACCATACGATCCTCGCGCTCCTCCGGTTGCCCGACCAAACTGCCACCACCCAGGTAACCGATCGGTAGCCCGGCGCGGACGCACTTCATCTTGATCTCCATGATGAAGTCCATCTCCCGGGGCATTCCCCCCAGATGAAAGTCGATGACATCCAGGTCCAGGTCGCTGGCGAACTTCACCTGCTCCTCGAAAACCTCGGCGTCGGTCGCACGCGCCATCCAGCCCAGCTTGATCATTCTATCCCTCCGGGAAGTTGCGGTTTTTATCTGCTCAGCCGTCTACGCGTACGCCCTCGCGATACACTCGCGCAGGTAGGTTGCCCCCATCTCGATGCACTTCTCCCTGTCAAAGCGATTGCGCGGCGGGGCCCCTCCCTCGAAAACGACGGAGACGGTGCCATTGTAGTCAGCATCGCGCAGAATCTTGAAGAAGCGCGGGTAATCCAACCACTCCTCGTAGCCGTTGTCGATCTTGTAGATCTTGGCGCGGACCCCGGTGGCATAGTGCGCGACCCGTGCGTGGTACTCGCGGTAGATGTCCAATTCGGTGTTGTGCCAGCCGCGCGGCGAGCCCCCTCTCGAGCCCTCCCACTGACCGGAGTCCAGGATGTAGGTGAAATTGCGGCGCTTCACCTCTCGCAGCGTACGCAGCACCTGGTTGGCGTTCATGGCGAAGCTGCCGTGGTTGTGGTTCTGCAGACTGACGATGACGCCCTTGGCGGCCGCATAGTCACACAACTCCTGGAAATCCTCTATCATCGGCTGCCAGAATTCCTCTTGCTCTTCCTCGGTCTCCGGCCATCTGTGACGCGCAAAGGTGTGGACGACCTGGGCCCCGACCAACGACGCGGAGTCCGTGTCTGCCTTGGCGCGGGCCAGTCGGTCACCGCGCCGATCGTGCGGACCAACCAGACTCACACCAGAAGCGAAGTAGCCGATGGGCAATCCGGCGCGCAGACACTGAAACTTGAGTTTGCGTAGAAAATCAGTGGTCTGGAGTTCGCCCATGACGTGGAAATCGATGGCGTCGAGACGAATATCCTTGGCGTAGGCGACCAGGCCGTCATAGGAGTCATGATCCTGAGCGCGCGCCATGTATGAGATCTTCAGCATAACGTTTCTCCCTCAGTGATACAGGTACGCGAGATCGATGACCTGCCGCAGGTGCCGGGCTCCCAGGCGGATGCATTCGTACATGTCGAAGCGATTTCGTGGCGGCGCCCCACCCTCGAAGACGAGGGAGACATTGCCGTTGAAGCCGTGCCGGCGCAGAATCCGAAAGATGCGGGGATAGTCCAGCCACTCATCCCAGCCATTGTCGATCTTGTAGATCTTGGCTCGCACCAGCGTCGTATGCTCGGCGACACGTTCCATGTGGTCGCGGTAGATATCCACGGTGAAATCGCGCCAGCCACGCGGAGAGCCACCAATGGAGCCCTCCCACTGACCGGTATCCATGATGTAAGTGAAATTGGGTTTGTCGACCTCCCGCAGGATGCGCAGGACCTGGTCCGCGTTCATGGCGAAGCTGCCGTGATTGTGATTCTGCAACGCCATGACCACACCCTTCCCGGCGGCATAGTCAGCACATTCCTGGAAATCCTCGATCATCGGACCCCAGAACTTCTCTTGCTCCTCTTCGGTATCCGGCCACTTGTGGCGGGCGAACACCCGCAGCATCTGCGCCCCCATGAAGGCGGCCATGTCGACATCGCCGCGGCTCTTTTCCAGGCGCTCCGCTCGTGCTTCCTGTGGACCGACGAAACTGCCGCCCCCCATGTAACCGACCGGCAGACCGCCCCTGACGCACATCGCCTTGATCCGAGTGAGGAACTTGGGATCCCGGGGCATCCCACTCAGATGGAAGTCTATGACATCCAACCCGGCATCGACGGCGAAGTTGACGTGCTCGTCGAAAACCTTGGCGTCGGTGGCCCGTGCCAGCCAGCTCAGTTTGATCATGCCTCTCTCCGTGGTTGCAGTTGCCTGATCACTCCACGACCTCGCCGATCAGGAGGATTGCCAGACGCGGATGATCATGCCCTCATACTTGGCAGGATCAAAATCGTCTTGATCCTTAATCAGGTCCAGTACGGCGGACCGATCCGGTTGAGACGAAGCCTAGGTCCGTCTCCGGGTCTGGTGTTGACATTCGCATGGTACGAAACTTCTCCTCACAGCGACACTCCGCCCCGACCTCGCACCGTGACATTCTACTCCGAGGCGATCTCGAAAGGGCCAGACAATGAATGATCGTGTGCGGTCGCCAATGCGGGCATAACAACCGGTTGCAGGTACGCCATCGATACGCTATGATGCGGACTTCTCCCTTAGTCTCCAGAGATTCACTATGAGCCTGACTGTCGATCCTCGACCCGGATATGGTAAAACGGGTCACCGACGCGTCCGATCGCTTACTCGACAAAGCAGCAGATCTTCTTCATGTACTACCTCATCGACACGATACCGGCAAACGGTTGCTTGCGGCTCATCCCGGGCAGCCATCTCAAACGGCATCCTATGCACGACCTGCCGGAAGCGCATACGGAGGAAATCCACAAAGCCGGGGATCTCACCCACCCTCTCTACCTGAATCAGCCCGGGGAGGTTGATGTCTGCGTCAAAGCCGGCGATCTCGGTGATAGCCGACTGCTGCACTCGGTCTGGGCCAACAACACAGACTTGCGCCGCACCGTGATCACGCTGTGGTTTCATCCGTTGTTCCATCAACTGCCCGAGCCCATGCAAGCGGTTCTTGGTCAGCGCGAAGGGAACGCCAATCAACGGGTAACCGAGTGGCCGGAAGCTGCGCAGGAGCGTGTTCGCGACCTTTTACCGGTATATATATGACGGTGCCGCAGAGCCGCTGAACTGGAACCGAAACCCGGGGCCAGCCCTAAAGTAGAAGCACGGCCATGATCAGAATCCTATTATTGACAGCTGTCTGGCTTGTCTCGACTACCGCCTGTGCCATTGACCGGTATGACCTGGAAGAGGGAGAAAGCATGAGTTATCACGTGTACGTGAACGGAGGCAAAGAGCATCTATCAAAATTCGTGATGGATGCACAGACGGGTAAGCTGACCCAGGAAGCGGACATCGCCATCGGGGGCGCAGGAGCCATGGACATCAGTCCCGACGGCTCCATCATGTTCATCTGTCTGCGTTCAGCCAAACAGTTCCTGAGCATGCGCGTGGATAAGTCTTCCGGAGTACTGACCCCGATCGGCAGGGTGAACATTGAGTCCGGCCCCCCCTACATCAGGACCGACAACACCGGCCGCTTCCTGCTTGCAGCCTACTACAGCGCGGGCGCCGTCAGCGTCCACGGGATTGGCGCGGACGGCTCACTCAGTAAAGAGCCGCTGCAATGGATCGTCACCGAGGAACACGCCCACAGCGTTCAGCTCGACCGCTCCAACCGCTTCGCCTTCGTGCCGCACACCTGTCCGGCCAACGCCATCTACCAATTCCGCTTTGACGAAGCGACCGGCGAACTCTCAGCGAACGATCCTCCCAAGATCCAGCCTGAGACCGAGGAGGGGCCCCGGCATTTCGTCTTCCACCCGGACAAGGACATTCTCTACTCCGTCAACGAAAACGGCTGCACGATCAGTGCCCATCACTTCGATCCCGAAAAGGGAACCCTCTCCTCCTTCCAGGTAATATCAACGCTGCCCGAGGGTTGGGATGGTGAGAGCAAAACAACGGCTGAGATCCGCATTACGCCGGACGGCCGGCACCTGTACGCATCGAACCGCGGCCATGACAGCCTTGCCATCTTCGAGGTGGCCGATGACGGTACCCTGACGGCCAGGGGACATCAGCCGACCGATCCAACCCCCCGCTTTTTTGCCCTCGACCCGGGTGGCAATTTCGTGATCTCCGCGGGGCAGAGAACCGGGCATATTGTCACCTACCGGATCGACCACGACAGCGGACAACTGAACCAGCTGGAGCGCATCGAAGTGGGCAAATCGCCCGCTTGGATTCAATTCGTGGAGAAGTCTTCTTGACGATGAGCGGGGTTTGCAGCCCAGCTACCAGTGCGCTGGAAAGAACCAGCGCGTAACCGTGCAGATTGAAGAGCATGCTGGGACGCTACAAGATTTACCGCGGAAAGAGGCCGGAGGGTCATGCCTGGCCTGACGGCATCCGTCAGGATGCGCGCAAACACACAAGGCACTGCCTGCGACCCGGCACGGAAATGGTAGAGGACTACCTGCGGGACCCGAGCGATCCTGGGTGGAAGCGATTCGCCGCGGCCTACTGCCAGCTGGTCGAGAACCGCTTTGCCGAAGACCAAACGCCTTTCGACAAACTGGCACAACTCAGTCGCGACGACAACGTATTTCTTGGTTGCAGCTGCCCGACGAAAAAGAATCCGGACGCCCAGCGCTGTCACACGGCGCTCGCGCTTCAGTTCATACTGAGCAAATACCCCGATACGAAGATCGATGTGAGTCTTTCGCAGTAAGGACAGGGTCTGGCGTCCGGATCACGCAGCCGCCGAGGCAAGCTTGGCCACTTCCTCCACGAGGTCCGGTGCACGCAGATCTTCACAGATAGCCGGGAGTTCGGCTGTCGGCCCTTTCCACCGCAACTCCTCCACATCGTTGAACAGCTCCGCATCCGTGCGCAGGGTGGCCAGATCGCGGAACAGCAGCGCATCGTCCCAGTGCTCGTGCAGTGATGTGGCCAGACCGGCCGCGCCGCGCATCTGGAGGTCCCATTGCGCCACTTCTTTCGGAATGGCTTCGAGGTGATGGTAACGAGAAAGCACACCGGCAGAACTCTTCTCACCCCAGCGCGGAACCCCTGGAAAACCATCCGCTGAGTCTCCGACAAGCGCGAGGAAATCGGGAATGGATTTGGGCAACACGCCGAACTTCTCCACGATGCCTTGCTCGTCTCTCATGATGCCCTGGCGACGATCGAACTGCACGATGGAATCTCCGCGCACACACTGGGCAAGATCCTTGTCAGGCGTGCAGATGAAGACGCGCCTGACTTCGGGATCCTCACTCGCACGGATGGCCGCAGCCGCCAACCCGTCATCCGCTTCCTGATCCACCATCGGCCAAACCACCACACCCATAGCTCGCAAGACATCCTCGAGCGGATGAAACTGACGCCAGAGATCTGGATCGATCCCCTCTCCACTCTTATACCCCGCGTACAGATCATTGCGAAATGACTCGATCACATGATCCGTGGCCACACCGACATGGGTCACCCCCTCACGCAGCAGTGAAACGATAGAGCTGGCGACGCCAAGGAGTGCGCCGACCTCATTGCCATCGTTGTCGCGACGCGGCGGCATGGCGAAAAAATGGCGGAACAACTCATACGTGCCATCTACCACGTGGACATTCATGGCTGTGCTTGATCCGTCCAGGGGTTGAATATGACCGCGCCCGTGGGTGTCAGGTGGTCGACATTCCGAGTGACAACCACGAGCGAGTGCACGATTCCGGTCGCTCCAATCAACCCGTCCGCCATGCTGATCTGTTGCCCTGACCGTGCAGCAACCCCCGACAACTCTCCCCACTTGAGCGCCAAATTGGCTGATACTGGCAGCACACGCTGAGCAAAGCGCTCAACCAGATCGGTGTAGAGCCAGGCGCCCAGACTGGGATAGGGCAAGTGACAGAATTCCTGTCCTGAGTGAGGAGGCTTCACACCTGCCCCAGTAGCTGCTTCACCCTCTGCTTCAACTCCTCGATCCCGAACGGCTTTTGTAGAAATCCGGCGATGCCTTCACCGGTGAGTTGACTGATGGCTTCTTGTTCGTTGAAGCCGCTCATCAGCAGCACCGGGATATCCGTTCTCAACTTGCGTATCTCACGATAGGCTTCAACGCCGTCTACGTGGGGCATCGTGAGATCCAGAACGACCACCGCGAACAGGTCCGGATGCGCTCTGAACTTTTCCAAACCCTCACGGCCGTCTTCGGCAGGAATGACCTCCAACCCCATGGATTGAAGCCCACGTTCGGCAACCGCGCGCACGGTGAGTTCATCGTCGACAACGAGGACGGTTCCGCTGAAATGCTCCGGGCCCGTTGCTCCTTGTTCGGCCATGTCAGCTTCAGGTACCTGCCCGGTTGCCAGCGGCAGCAGCGTCCTCAGCGTGGTGCCCTTGCCCATTTCCGAAGAGACATTCAAGGCCCCTTTGTGACCACGCACGATACCGAGAACGGCGGCCAGTCCCAAACCCCGGCCCCGAAACTTGGTCGTGTAGAACGGATCGAAGATGCGGGACCTGTCCTCGTCGCTAATGCCACAGCCGTCGTCGCTGACCTCCAGGAACACGTAGTCTCCCTGCACCAGATCCGGCCCCAGAAGGGATGCGTTCAGGTAGGCTCGATCCGCGTGCATGGTTCCGGTCCTCAACTTGACGCTTCCGGTCTTGTCTCCGATGGCTTCGGACGCGTTGATGACGAAGTTCATGATGACCTGTCTGATCTGCGAGGCGTCACCATCGATCCCGGGCAGGCCGTCGGCCAGATCGCACTCCAGGACAGCCTTCTTGCTGGTGGAGAACTGAAGCATCTGGAGCATGTCTTCGATGATGCCGTTCAGGTTCAGGGTTTGAAGGAGGAACCGTCCCTTGCCGGAGTAGGCGAGCATCTGCTTGCAGAAATCAGATAGGCTTCTCGCCGTCGTCTCAATGTCATGGAGATTCTGCATCAGGGGCGATTCGGCAGGCAATTCCATGCGCACGAGCCCGGAGTTGCCCATGATACCGGTCAGCATGTTGTTGAAGTCGTGGGCGATACCTCCCGCCAGGAGCCCGAGACTCTCCAGTTTCTGAGTCTCTTGCAGGCGGGTGTCGATCACGCGGCGCTCCTCCTCAGCTCGCTTGCGCTCGGTGATATCCTGGACCAGCGCGAAAAACCCGTGGATCTCCTCATCGTCACCAACGTGTGGAACGTACGTGGTCATGACATGGCGCCTTCCTTCTGGCCCGTAAGGCACCTCAGCCTCGAACGTGACTTCGTCACCGCTCAATACGCTGTCGATGTACTTTTTGATACGGCCGTAGGCAGCCTCTCCCAACACATCCCTGATGTGCCGCCCGTAAATCTGAGAGCGCTGCTGGCCCGTCCACTCCTCAAAGGTCCGATTGGCAAAGCGGTAGCACTGCTGGGCATCGACGTAGGCAATCAACGCCGGAATGGCATCGGTCACGAGCCGATAGAGCTCGTCGCTTCGGCGCAGACTCTCTTCGGCCTGTTTGCGCTCTGTAATATCCTGGAGAGTTCCCAGCAGGCGCACAGGTTTGCCGCTTTCATCCAATTCCAGTTGGCCACTGGCATACAACGTTACCACGCTCTTGTCCGGCCGGATGACGCGAAACTCGGAAGGAATGCTGCGGTTCTCCGCGAGGCCGCGGATGTGGTTCTCGCGCACGTGTTCGAGATCGTCGGGGTGAATCATCTCGAAGATGACCGCGGCCTTGATGTCCTCGCCGAGGTCCTCGGGATCCAGACCCAGAATCTGGTACATCTCACGCGACCAGGTGCTTCGATCCGCTTCGATCTCCCACTCGAAACAGCCGATGTGGGCGATACTCGCCGCGTCCTTGAGCAAATTGTAAGATCGCTGCAGCCGGCTCAGGGTCAGCTGCAGTTCATGCTGTCCGGTGCCACTCATAACGGACCTCCTGTTGTACCAGGATCGCCCCACGAAAGTAGCTGAAATCGAGCTCGCACGATAGCAACCTCAATGGGTTGGCGCTCTGCTTGACCAGTTGTTGTAAAGCGGCCATCCTATGGCTTCCATGAGCAAACCCTCGACAGTACTCGTTACCGGTGGCGCCGGGTTCATCGGCAGTCATCTGTGTGCCCGGCTGCACTCCATGGGCAACCGGGTGATATCACTCGACAACTATTTCACCGGAACCACACAGGCCCACGTGCCTGGAGTTGATTATCACGCGGGGCCACTAGAGACATTGAGCAACACGTAACCGAATCGCCCGATTGCATATACCATCTGGGCGAGTACTCGCGTGTCGAGATCAGTCTCGAAGAGCCAGAGGTGGTCTGGGACCAGGACTTTCGGCGTGCTCGAGTTCTGGCGTAAGCACGGGCCGAAGCTGGTTTACGCAGGCTCATCGACCAAGTTTGCGGACGGTGATATGGGGGCCAAACTGGACGTGACCAAGTCGCATGCCCTCGGGTGGCGGGCGCATAGACGGGTATCCGACTACATCGAGGACGTGTCGGGAACCAGCTCCCTGCCCGGGTGACAGTTCGTTACCCGGTAACGCTGGCACCACGCAACCCCGTGTCATCCTCGCCGTCCACGGCGCCGGCAAGAAGACTCCTGGGTAGACCCTTTGCCAGGGCTTGCCTTCGCGATGGGGTCCTGCAGTAGACCTTGTTGAAGCAATCAAAAGAAGGTGGTGGTGATGGGACGGATTCGCTCCCTGGGGCACGCCTCTGCAACGATCGCCATGTTGGCGTGCACTTCCTCCTGGGCCGACAGTGCCCCCCCAACCGAAGCGCACTCCGCGCTGATCCGGATTGCTGTGTGCAATCTGGCCGGCGAGGGCTTGCCGCGGGGCGCAACATCCTGGCTCAGTGAGTTGATCAACAGGGAGATCGAAAAAACGGACAACCTGACGACGACCGGGATGCTTGAGTGCGGCAGCGAGACGAAGCGCGCACTCGATCTCGGCAGGCGGGCAGGGGCCGCCAAGGTGATCACCGGGCGGGTTGTCACGGTGGCAGATTTGTTTGTGGTTGAACTAAGCCTGCTCAACACCACATCCGGCAAGACTGAGGCGAGTCAGACCGTTGAGGTTGTGGCGTCACCGCTCGATCCACGCTCGACCATCCGGGTAGCCACTCAACAACTGTTGGGCATCGGCGGGGAGTCAGCTCTTCCGGAAGCCTGGATAAGCGTCTCCTCCACGCCGGCCGGCGCCAAGGTGTACCTTGGGGGCCTGCTCGAGGGCCGGGCGCCACTGACCCTGAGCGTCAAACCGGGAGCGCATGGCCTCAAGGCTACTCTGCCGGAGTACGCTCCATGGGCGCTGGACGTCGACGTGAAGAACGGTGAGACCCTGTCGCTGAATGCCTCGCTCGGGCGCGCTCTGGTGGCGACACAGGCAAAGAGTCACGGTGGGCAAGTCATTCTTGGGTTTTCAGTGCCGTACGTGACCGGTATTGGAGAGGCCACCCTCTATGTCGCCGATGTCCGGACAGGTCGGCCCTACTTCGGTTGGTTGCTCGTGGCTCCCCCAGCCACCTATTTGATTGCATCGGACAAGCTGGGCAACCAGGAGATCGACATCGGGCGTGCCTGGATGATCGTTTCCAGTGGCTTGTGGGGTGCTGCCTGGGGCGCACTGGGAGTGGGAACATCCGGCCTGGATTCGCCTCGACCCTACGTCGCGGTATCGCTGGCCAGCAGTGTCGTTGGACTCTTCACCGCCATCGGTGTCACGGAGCATCGAGAGATCAGTCGTAAACGCGTGAGCTTCATCAACACGGGAGGTTTCCTGGGATCGGCTGTCGGGCTGGGCATTCCCTACCTTCTCGACATCAGCCGTCCTCAGGTGTACAACATGTCATTGTTGACCGGCGGCCTCCTGGGAATCGCAATCTCCGCCAGCCTGACCTCCGATCTTGATTTCGTGGAGCGTGAAAGCCAACAGGCACGCCTGCGGTTGAATCCGGAGATCTGGTTCCCGGATGACGGGGGCGAAATCACTCAGCGAAGATCCGGTAGAGAAGGCGACGACCTCAGGTATGGCCTGATGCTCCGGATGCACGTGAACTAGATAGAAGCACCTCAGTTACTACCAGGGATCAACTCCGAGAAGTTTCCGTCCCAAGGGCGTCAGCTTCGCCGTCTGTCCCTCCTGGTGCTCTTTTTCCTTCTTGTTTCCACCCAGACCAGTCAAGCGTTCCTGCCACCAGGTCTCACGCTCTTTGCGCCACTCGTCCGTCGGCGCTTCCGCAGCCCGGTGCATGGTGATGTACTGTGAGACCCGGGGCCTGGTCCCCCTGTTCGGACTGCTGCCGTGGGGCAGGTCGCTGTTCCAGATCACCAGGTCGCCGGCCTTGCCTTCAACGGAAAAGGCGTCGTCCTGGAACTGCTCGCGCACCAGCTCGCGCGGCTCAGCATCCTCCGGCAACCCATCCAGCCATTGCCACAGCTTGAGGTGAAAGCCTGGCACACAAGTGAAAGCGCCCTGCGTGTCAGGGGTGTCATTCAGATAGAGTATCCCCTGTACACGAAGGCCCTTGGCCGGGTGGTCCAGCTCCCGGTCCCAATGCAGCCATGGCCCCTTGAACTCGAACCCGGGACGCTCCGGCGGATTGATGCTGGCGCGGTCATTGCTGACCAGGAGTTTGTGGGTGTTGTGGATCTGTGCAAAAGCTTCGTGCACTCGCGGGTATTGGCGGTTGTCCCAAAGAGTCTGGTGTTGGTAGATCTCCTTCATGATCCCCTTGGACGGATCCGGGTACCACGTTTGAGGATCATGGGAGTCCATCTCGGCAAACTCCCACACGGCCTGCTCAGCGGCGCGGCAGTTTTCGACAGGGACGGCATTGCGCACGACGACATAGCCGTTCTCTTCCCAGAACTCTAGATCCTTCTCACTTAGTGGCTTGGTCGACATGTTGATTTCTTGCTGTGAATAGATAGGGACATCTGGCAGAAGCCGGGCGTCTTGCTGGTCTCATCAAACTAGACACTTAACCATCCACTCGCCACACACTTGCTGAAAATGGTCGCCCGCAACTCGATTTGCCTTCAACCTCGATTGCTCCGGAAGTTTGATCTGAATACCATGATGCAAGAGGTGACTTGGTGCTCTGGTTCGGATAGTTTACCACGGAGTCAACACAGGAATCGATAAAATACTGAAAATAGAAGGAGACACGTGCTGATATTCGACGGTGACTGCCCGGCAGCTTCCAGCCTGCTCGATGAGCGCAATCGCGATCTGACACTGCCCCTGGATGAACTGCGAGCCCAAATGCGGGCGGCCAACCCCGACTCGATCTTCGTGCCTTACGCCTGCCTGCCCGAGATGCGCCGCGGCAACATCGCCTGTGTGCTGATGAAGATCGTCGCCCGCCGAAAATGGCCGGGAAGCCTGCTCAAAGGATTCTATGGGGCCGAGTCGGTGTACGCAGTAGGCCAGGGCCAACTGGCGCTGTACCGCGCGCTCGAGCACAGCGGCGAAGCTGCCGTACTGACTTCGAGTACGCACATCCGTCATCACATTGACCGCTGGGAAACCGAAGTGGACCACACCGGATCACCGGTAGGATTCATACTGGGACTGGAAAGCGCCGATCCCATCATCGAGCCGTCCCAGGTGCACGCCTGGTGGGACGACGGCATCAAGGTCGTCAGCCTCACCCACTACGGACCCAGCATGTACGCGCACGGCACCGGCACCGAGGGTGGGCTCAAGCCACCGGCCGCTGAATTGCTGCACGAGATGGAAAGCTGTGGCATGCTCCTGGACATGACCCACATCGCCGATCAGAGCTTCTGGGAGGCAGTCGAGCTATATACGGGGCCTTTGCTGGCCACCCATCAAAACTGCCGGGCGTTGGCTCCCGGGCAGCGTCAGTTCACCGACGAGCAACTCAACGTCATCATCGAGCGCGGCGGTGTCATCGGCGCCTCCATGGACACCTGGATGTTACGCGAGGAGCAGGTCATCGACTGGTCCAACACCGGTGCGTTCCCCCGGCGTGACCACTTCCCGCGCGAAGCCGTCACCCTCGCCCATGTCGCCAATCACATCGACCACGTCTGCCAGCTGGCCGGCAATGCCCTGCACGCGGCCATCGGTGGTGATACCGACGGACAGGGCGGTGTCGATGGAGCCCCGCTCGAGATCGATTCCGTCGCCGATTATCAGAAACTGGTGCCGATCCTCGAAGACCGTGGATATCGTCAGGAAGACATCGCCAACATCATGTACCGCAACTGGCAGCGGTTCTTCGAGAAGCACCTGCCCGCCTGAGGAGCATCAGGGACGCACCAACCATGTCCGCGGCCAAATCATCCGAATCCAGGGGTGAGCCTCTACGCGGCACAGCCCCGCTCGAAATGCAGGGCGACCTGGCGCAGCAGATGGTCGCCGGCTTCGGGCGCTATCTCGAGAACGCCACCCAGGTCACGGCTGGCCGCCGATCCAGGCACTGGAAGCGCGACTATACCTCCTCCGAAAACTACACGAAATCGATCGAGAAAAACCGCCACCGGTTTCGCAAGATGATCGGCCTGGTAGATGAACGCGTAACAGTCGATCTCAAGGGCGTGATGGACGTCGACCGAGATGGCGACCCCAGCATCTGCGTCGGTGAGGCAGAGATGTTTCGCGTCTTTGCCGTGCGCTGGAGCGTCCTCGAGAGTGTCGAAGGCGAAGGTTTGCTGCTGCTACCCAGAGGCAGGCGGAGAAAGGCGGATGTCGTCGCCCTGCCCGATTGCGACTGGTCACCGGAGATGCTGGTGGGATTGAGCACCGGCCTGTCCGAGAAGGCACAGTATGCCCGTCGCCTGGCCGAGAATGGATGTCGCGTGCTCGTGGTCCAACTGATATACCGCGACAACCTTCATTCGGGAATCCCCGAGTACGGGATGACCAACCAGACGCACCGCGAGTTCATCTATCGCTCGGCGTTCGCCCTCGGTCGTCACGTCATCGGATACGAGGTACAGAGAATCCTCGCCGCTGTGGATTGGCTCACCAGCACTGGTCGTCAGAATCGCCGCGTCGGTATCATCGGGTATGGAGAAGGCGGCCTGCTAGCCCTCTACTCGGCAGCGGCCGACCAGCGCATCGACGCCACGGCCGTATGCGGTTATTTCCGCAAACGGGAGCAGCTGTGGCGCGAACCGATCTATCGCAACGTTTTCGGGCTGCTCGACGAATTCGGCGACGCCGAATTGGCCAGCCTGGTCGCTCCCAGGGCACTGACCGTCGAGAACTGCCGCCACCCGCGTGTCGATCGCCCTCCTGATCGCCCCGGGCGTCAAGGCGGCGCCCCCGGCATCGTCAGCACTCCACCGCCAGAGGAAGTCAGGGAGGAATTCGCCCGAGCTCGTAAGTTAGTCTCTGCGCTCGATCCTTCTCCACACCTTACCCTTGTCGAATGTCCATCGAGTTTACCGGGTAGTGATCCCCTGCTGCGCGATTTCATGGACTCACTGGTTGGCAGCAATCGCTTGCGCTCCCCGGACAGCAAACCAGCGGCACTGTCCCGCATCGTCGACCCGGAAGAGAGGCAGCACCGGCAGTTCGACCAGCTGGTCGAACAAACCCAGCTCGCCCTTGCCAGCGCCGAATCTCATCGCCGCGCATTCTGGACAGAATACGCAGACCCTCAGCAAGGTCGCCACGAGGTCGCCTCTCGTGACGCTTATCTCATGCGCAAGGGCCCGACCGGCGACCACCGCAATCTGTCAGCCTGGAAGCGCAAGAGTGTGAAGTATCGGCGTTATCTCTGGGACGAAATCATCGGCCGGCTGCCGACGTCCCGCATGGCACTCAACCCGCGTACCCGCCAGGTATTCGATGAACCTGAGTACCGCGGCTACGAGGTCGTCCTGGACGTCTACCGTGACGTCTTCGCCTACGGCATCCTCCTCGTCCCCAAGAAAATGCGTCCGCGCGAACGTCGTCCCGTCGTCGTGTGTCAACACGGCCTGGAGGGCCGGTCCAAAGACGTGGCCGATCCCGGTCACCTGAACCCGGATTACAATCAGTACGCCTGCCACCTGGCCGAACGCGGTTTCATCACGTTCTCACCGCAAAACCCCTACATCGGCGAGGATCTGTTTCGCCAGATCCAGCGCCGTGCTCATCCGTTGAAGAAAACCCTGTTCTCCTTCGTCCTCAGCCAAAACGAGCGCATCCTCGACTGGTTGCAGAGCCTGCCTTTCGTCGATCGCAAGCGCATCGGCTTCTACGGACTCAGCTACGGCGGTTTCACCGCGATGAGAATCCCCGCCCTGCTCGAGCGCTACTGCCTTTCCATATGTTCGGCCAATTACGGCGACTGGACACGCAAGGTCTCGACACTTAGAGAGCCGTATGGCTATGGGTTAACAACCGAATACGAGATGCCGGAGTTCGATCTGGGCAACACCTTCAACCACGCCGAAATGAGTTGGCTGATTTGTCCGCGTCCCTTCATGGTCGAACGCGGCCATCACGACCAGGTCACACCGGATGAGTGGGTAGGCTACGAGTATGCCAAGACGCAGCGACACTACGCCCTGTTGGGTCTGGCAGACAAAACGGAGATCGAATACTTCGACGGAGGCCACCGCATCAACGCGGAGGGAACCTTCGAATTCTTGTCAAAACATCTCAACTGGCCGCGGCGCTGATCTATTGCTCGATAGCTCATTTGCAGCGTTTTTTGGCAGCCGCTATTTTCACGCCGAACTAGAAGCCTACCCCACACCCTAATCGAAAATATGCAGGTAACACCCACAGGCGACGCCCTGGGCGCCGAGATCTCCGACCTGGACCTGACGAATCCGTTGTCCGATCAGGATGCCGAACAGGTCCGCCAAGCCCTGCTCGATCACTGCGTGATTTTCTTCAGAGACCAGCAGATCACCGATCACGATCAGGTGCGCTTCACCAGTCACTTCGGCAAACCGGTCGAACACGTGCGCAAGCAACGGGATCGGGAAGTAAGAGAGATCTTCATCATCTCCAACGTGAAGGAGAATGGAGAACCGATTGGCGCCCTCGGCAGCGATGAGCTCGACTTCCATTCGGATCTGTCTTACATGCCCCAGCCGGGTACGATATCGGTTATGTACGCGGTCGAAATACCCAGCGTCGGTGGCGCCACCACATGGTGCAACTGCGCGGTGGCCTATGAGGCATTGGATGAGAGTATGAAGCAGCGCCTGCAGGGACTATGGGCCGTGCACCGGCACCCCATCCCGGAGCAGAATCCTCCCGAACCCGCGACCCACCCTGTCGTGCGCTCTCACCCGGTGACGGGGGGCAAATCACTCTACGTTTCACCGCACCTGACCAGCCACATCGTCGACATGTCCGAAAACGACAGCCGCGAACTCCTGCAGACCCTTTACCAGCACCAGTCGCAGCCCCAATTCGTGTGGTCCCATGACTGGCAGGTCAGCGACCTGCTGATCTGGGACAACCGTCCGACCATGCACCGCCGCGAACCCTTCCCGGATGCGGAACGGCGCATCATGAAGCGGACGCAGGTGTTCAATTCGGAGATTCCGATACCCTGATCATGGGGTGGGAGATAGGGAGACCTGAATGGAACGAGTAGCATTCGTCATGCACATTAAGGAAGGCTGCGAAGCGGAGTACGAGAAGCGCCATGATGAGATCTGGCCGGAGCTGGCCGAGCTCATCAGCCGTTCCGGCATAAGGAACTACAACATCTACCTCCACGGCTTGACCTTGTTCGCGTACCTGGAAACGGAGGATCCCGCCACGCTGGACACCATGAAAGAGAACGAGCTGACCTGGAAGTGGTGGCGCTTCATGGCACCACTGATGGAATGCAACGAAGACTCCTCACCGAAAATTGAGGTGCTCCGCGAGGTATTTCATCTGGATTGACCTCCAGCCCCGTTACCCTACCAACCCAGCCATGAGACTGTTATGATCATCGACTCCCACGTCTACTGTTTTGACCCCGCCGACAGTCCCGCCGGCCACGCCAGCGGCGAAGAGCATCTCAAATGGGTTCAGCTGGCTAACGCCGGCCACCACCAGCCGGCTTTCCGCATCCGCGACCGGGCCCCGGGTCCTTCAGAACCTCTCAATCCATCGGGGGGCTGGGACCTCGACGCCGTGCCGGATGTGAACTTCCGCATCAACAAAGCCCGGGGCCGGGTTGTATGGAATTGGGAAGGCGAGGAGTACACCAAACATTTCTACCCGCCGAACATGGGCGCCCTCGAGTACACTCCGTTCAGCCTGACCTGCGAAATGGATTACGCCGACATCGACATGGCCCTCCTTCACGTCGATGCCACCCTCGGTCGGGATCCCGCCTACCAGGCAGCCTGCATCGAGCGCTTCCCCGACCGTCTGCGGACGATGACACCGGTAGACGAGTGGCGCATCCTCGCCGAAACGGATACCGTGATCGCCGAACTAGACAGGGCCATCACTGAACTCGGTCTGCACTGCATCAAGTTCTGTCCGCCCCTGACCTATGTCGGCAACACCGAACCGTGGGACGACGGCCCCTTCAGGCCCTTTTGGGAAGCTGCAACCGCCTTGAAGGTCCCCGTATTCTTCACCCTTGGATCTGGCCCCTCGGACATGTCGTGCAATCAGACTGGGGAACAGGGACGACAGGGATACATCGATGAGCTGCGCATTCTGATGCGTTGGATGGAGCGCTACCCCGACACCGTCTGCAGTCTCACCCACGGATTTCCGTGGCGCGCTTTCTTGCAGGATGACCACCTCGTGGTGCCGGATGAGATCTGGGAACCCTTCGCCAGCCCCACCTGCAACATGGAAGTCTGCTTTCCCGTGCGATTGGGCGATCTGTTTGATTTCCCGTATCGGGAGGTGTGGCCGATGCTGGAGGAAATGGTCGCCCGCATCGGCGCCGACCATCTGCTGTGGGGTACCGACATGCCGTTCCAGAATCGCTTCTGTACCTACCGCCAGTCCCGCGATTGGATCGAGAAGTACTGTGACTTTCTCAGCGATGAGGAGCGAGCGGCGATCATGGGTGGAACCGTGGCGCGGATTCTGGGGATCGAGATGTAGCAACCAGACGCCATCATTCAGCGCAACCCATCAAGCCGGGCCATCTCCGCGCGCCGGCCACCAAATTTCTCCTCCAATGCTGCCTTTTCAGCAGGTGGTGCCGTCAACAGTTGGCTCAACCGGTCGCAGGTCAGTTCCACCTCTTCGTCGGACATTTCGATGGCATCGACGTTGACCCAGCCCTCGTCAACGTGATGAGCTCGCAGTCTGATTGACGGGTCGCCTGCCGCCATGGCGGCGGACAAGGTCGCGGCGCTGATTCCGCTGCGCTCTGCGTCCACGTCAATGCGCGCCCGGCTGAATGGGTTGCCGTTCGGATCGGGATTGGCGCTCATCGTCACCCCCTCCACATCCTGCAGACGCTCGATGATCCGCTCCATCTTGCGATCCTGCTCCGCCTCCCAGGCCACGACATCCATATTCATACGGTGCTCCAGAGCGGCCATCACCCCGAAGATTCCCTCCTTGCCCACCTTCATCGGACGGCCGATTCCCCTGCTCTGAAGGTTCACTGACCGCACCAGATCCTCGCGACCGCAAACGATGCCGGCCGTGGTCCCGGACAGGTACTTGTGGCCGCTGCAGATCGCCAGATCCACTCCCGCCTCGATGATCTGCCGGATATTGAACGACTGCGCCGCCCCGTCGACGATCACGGGAACGTCGTGCGCATGGGCGATCTCGACAGTCTGCCTCAGAGGGATGCAGCCGTAGCGCACGGTATGGTGGGACACCACGAAGACAACAGCGGCCGTGCTCGGATTTATCGCATGTTCCAGGTGATAATCCGAGGCACCGTTGATCGAACCGATCTCGACGACGCGTGCTCCGGCCAGGCGGATCATCTGAGCGATCGGCGCCCCGAAGTTGACAGCGTGTCCCTTCTGCAGAACCACCTGGTCGGGCATGCCGCCGGTGTCAGGCAGTTGACCGATCCTGCCCAAGTCCGGACCCGTCATTGAAGCGGCAACGGATAGCGTTATGCCAGCCGCGGAGCTCGCGGTAACGCAGCCACCCTCGGCTCCCGTGGCCTCCGCGATCACCCGTCCGGCACTCTCCTGCAGTTCGTCCAGATCGAAGAAGCATGGCAGCGCTATAGACACCTGCTGTGCGATCGGTGGCAGTACGGCCGCTCCGGCCAAGTGGGTCATCTTGCCGCAGGCATTGACGATTCGCTTGAGGTTGTATTTGTCGTAGAGATCGATGTTCACGCCTTCCTATCTCCTGCTTGATGTGCTTTACCCGCCGGGACATATTCCCAGCGCTTCCTCCGGTTGGATCTGTCCGTCAGTGGATCTATATAGAATCGGTTAATGTAGTCATCACCATTCCTCGGGAAAGCAGAACGATTTTGCTTACGATGCCACACACAAGACGACACACAAGGAGACGATCATGATACTGGACACGCTGGAGAACGCCGACGCCTACAACGCTCTCAACAGCGGCTTCGCCAAGGCCTTCGAGTTCCTCAGACGTAGTGACCTGGCCGAACTCGATGAGGGCAGGCACGAAATCGACGGCGAGCGCGTCTACGCCATCGTGGTCAAGGCGGCCGGACGAACCAGAGACGTCGGGGAGCTCGAGGCCCACCTCAAATACATCGATGTGCAGTACATGATCGACGGGACGGATGAGATGGGATGGCGCTCCAGAGCAAGCTGCACCCAACCCCAGGCCGAGTACAATGCAGAGGGCGACTACCAGATGTTCAGCGACCAGCCTACCTCCTGGGTCGCCACCGTGCCCGGAACATTTGCCATCTTCCTTCCGAATGATCCCCACATCCCGTTGATCTCGCCGGATCAGCTCCACAAGGCCGTCGTCAAGGTCATGGTCGAGTAAACTCCCCGCCCAGCACATGCCCGATCTAACACTCTTACACCTGACGGACATCCACACGGCCGATCCCTCAGGTCCGACGTGGTGGGGCCAGGATGCCGGTGCCAACCTGCAGTCTGTCGTAGACACCGTGAAAGATATGACGGTCGATGTTGCTGCAATAATCGTCAGTGGCGACCTGGTGAACCAGCCCTCAGTCGCCAACTACGAGTCCTACAACCAGGCCTCCGAATCACTGCGGTCGTTGGGGGTACCCGTTTTTCTGAGTCTGGGTAATCACGATGACCGGGCGCTGTTCCGACAGTGCGTGCTGGGCGTTGATGGCGGCCTGCCGACTGACCCGTACTACTACAGCGAACAGATCGCTGGCCTCCGCATCATCGTCCTTGATACCCGGGGCGGCACGGCAGGCACCATCGGCGTTGACACCGAGCAACTCGATTGGCTGGAGCACGAGATGACCAACCCTGCTGATCACGACAGCCTCGTGGTCATGCATCATCCACCCCTGCCAACGGCTGTCGCTGACTTGAATGCTCGTGTCGACAACGTCGCGAGACTTCGCGATGTCCTCAGCGGCCACCGGGTGCGTGGCATACTCTGTGGCCACGTCCACTTCAGCAATGTCGGCTGCTTCGCCGGCGCCATTTGTGCCACGGCACCAGGCACCGTGTCGCTGATGGACCCATCCACCCAGGACGGGCACCGGCACCTGGCCGGCTCCGGGTTCAACCTGGTGCATTTGCTCGAAGACGAGCTCATCATCAACCCGGTCTACCTGCCAGGTCCGCAAGCGGAACTGGCGTACAAGAGACGTACTGACTGAGGACCTTCAGCCCTGGCACGATTCAAACGGGTGAGGTAGGTACGTGTCCTTCAGGCCACGATTCCCCCTTCACCCTCCCAGGAGGTCCTTCCTTCTGTCCAGAACCGACTGACCGGACTTGCGATAATCATGCTCGGTGAAGAGAAGCCGGCTGCTTACAATGCGGTCACTGCGGACGAAGGCCTCGGCGGCGAATACCTGGGCGCGCCATCCTGTGTGCCCGATTCCCGGGTAATCCTGGCTGTGGCATAGTCACGGGAATGAGCCTGTGACGAGAAACAGGCCTCGGCGTTTATCAGGTTCTCGAAATGATCCGACACATCGACATATAGATCGATGGTATCATAGGACCTTTCCGTGGCCAGGTAGTAGGTCCTCGTTATCATATGGGGGGCCGTGTCACTGCCGTGACGCGGGTGGCTGGCCAGATCCCGGGCTTCCTTGACGATCTCCGCACAGGTCGTGTGATCATCCGGGGTCGTCCACAGGCGATCCTCTCGTTGCAGCGCCGGCAGCTCGCCTATCAGAATGTCGGGCTGATAATCGCAAATCATCTTGCCGAGTCGTGTCACCGTGTCATCGGTGCGTTTTAGCGGGTGATCTTCATTGTCAAACACGTGTATGTCGGTGACTCCGAAGTAACCGCAGGCTTTGCGGACTTCCGCTTCCTTTAACGCCAGGTAATCCTCGCTCGTCTGCGCCATGATGGTCTGATCCCGTTCCTCGGGCGGTTTTGCGAGTTCGTGACGCAGCTTCTCATTGTGGGTCGACGCCCCTCCGGTCAATAGGACGAACACCACGGAGTCGCCATCCCGGGTGTGATTACCGCAGGTCCCGAGCGCGTGCATGGTGTCATGGGGATGGGCGAATACGCCCATGATCTGCAGCTTCCTTTTCTCATCTGACATATCGCAAGCTCCTGTTGTCTGCACTACTCCACGATCTGGCGCATGGCGTCGCGGTACGACCCTTCGCCGTGCACCTCTTCATTGGCTAAGGCGCGATCGGATCCACGCGCTCGACGTCCAGCCCCTCGGGCCAGACAAATTCGTTGTAGCGCACCTGGATCTCGACGCCGTTGGTGGTGCGCTCGTTGCCGGCACTGGGCTCGAGCCGTTTGGTCTCGACTTCGAGGGTATTGGCGCCCTGGCGCAACAGGTCAATGGCGAGATGCCAGCGGAACCAGTGTGCGATGAACCCGTTACCGGCCTTGATCGGGTTGCCGAAGGACTGGAGCCTTGCCCACCCCCGGATGGTGACGCCGCGGTAGTGGGTGATCTCGGCCTCGTCGCGGGACAGAGTCACGCCGTTCAAGCGGAACTCGACTCCGTCTTCGATGCAGAGGTTGCAGAAGCGCACGGTCAGGATCGGACGCCGCAGGTCGCCATCCTCACGCGCGGCGGCAAGGTCGTCGGCGACATCGACCGTGATTAACGCGGTCTGGCCCTCTTCGAGTGCAACCGGCAGATCCCGCTGTGCGACCGTCGACACCAGACCCCGCGAGCTCTCCTTCGGCTCCTCTTGCGGTTGCAGGATGTAGCGCTTGTTGAGGCGCTCGGTGATCTCCGGGTAGGCGGCGTCCCGAAGAATCTGGCGCTCGTCATTGCGGAAGGGCCAGTCGATGTACCCGAGGTACATGCCCGCGAAGCCCTGAGACTGCAGACTGTGGCTGAAGGCCCGGTACATCTCGACGTCGGGTGACGCGGTGCGTTCGTCGTAGACACGCAGCGCAGGGCGGATGTAGGCGGCCACGCCGTTGGCGTTTGCGGCGTCTGCCAGCCACCGATGGGGTAAGGTCGTTTCGAAAAGGGAGTCCGAAACCTCTCCGACGACGATGTCCAGGCTGCCCTCGGCGATCCAGGTCCTCACGTCCAGGCCACTGCGCAAGTTCTCTTCCTCGGTGGCGAAAACGCGGGCACCGCATGTCAGGGCGCGTCCTTTGTCAGCACCAACCTCATCGATTAGCCCGCGAACTTCGGCGATGTAATCGCTCATGATGCGCTTCCCCCGTTCGACGTCGGCCACCCGGAAATAGCGAGCGTCGAACAGGAAGTCGAGCTCGATGCCGTCCGCATCGTAGTCGACGAGCATCTCGCGGATCAGCGCCAGCTTGTAAGTCCGCACATCGACATGGGCATAGTCGTACAACCACTCCGAGGGCGGCTCACGCAGGCAGACCTCCTCTCCGCGCTCCTCTCTGAAGTTGCCGCAGCGATGGGCACCCGGTGCCTGGGCGTTGTTCATCTTCAGGCTGGGCAGGACCGCGACACCCAGCTGCTTGCCGCGGTTGATGACCTCGCGCACCTGATCCGTGCCCATGGCTGCCGCATCCCTGGCCATCGCCTTGATGCGCCAGTCGATCGGGTTCGCGATCACGTCTGCAGTCTGGAGGATGCTCTTGCCGACCTTCGAGTTGTGGAAGAACACATCGCCGTAGCCCAGCCCGAAGGCAAGCATCTCGGCGCCGGTGCCGGCGAGTTCGTCGACCGGCTGCCACAGTCGGGGTTTGCTGACCGGAGGATCGACTCGCTTCCCATGAAAATGATGGGCATCGTTGTAGTAGATCAGCCGTGGGCGCTTCGCTGCGTTTTCCATGTAGGTTTTCCTCGATGTTCCGGGATCATCCTCAACAGCAAGGACTGGCCACCCCCCGGGTAAGTGTACCTCCCGTTGAAAAACGCGACAGCGTCCTCGATGGTGTAGATGAGCCGGCGCTGCAGAAGGGCCCAGGCAGGCGGGTCCTCGATGACGGAGGTGGTGATTTCCACCATCCGGAAATAGAGACCTGCTCGACTCTCTTCATCGTCCTTACGCTGCCGTTCTCGACAATGGACAGACCGTGCGCGATAATACCGGCTGGTTCCCGTCTGTGATCGCAGCCGCTCCTTATGATCGAACCCCGAGCGTGATTGATCAAGGCCTGTGAAATGACGTTCCCGCGGACCCAGCTCGACAGTCTGATCGCTGATTTCGACGGCGGCATCGGCGTCTATATAAAGGACCTGGCGACGCATGCCGTCTACGAGCACGAAGCCGACCAGCGGTTCCCCACGGCCAGCGTGTGCAAGGTCGCAGCTATGGTAGGTTTATGCGCGCCGAGAAGGGTTCACTCTCCTTGCTCGATCGCTATCGGCTCAAGCAACCACCGCCACCCTTGGGCTGGGACAGTCTGAGATTCATGGAGGACGCACCCGAACTGTCTCTGTGGGACTACTGCAGAATGATGATGAACGTCAGCGACAACACGGCTGCCGACTTCCTCATCAGATTGCTGACACCGACCCGCATCAACGCCACCATGGAGGCACTTGGCTTCCACGACACCCGGACCAACTTCACCATTGCTGAGTGGAGCCTCATCATGCGAGGAATCAGCGTCACAGACCTGGCTTCAGGAAACCTGGGGTCAGTCTCATTGGAGAAGACGTTCGACCGCGACAGCCTGGCCTATTCCGATTCGCTCGAGAACGACGTCACTTCCGCCCACGATCAGGGAAGGATTCTGGAGCAACTGTTCTACGGACAGCTGATCTCGCCCACGGCCTCGTCGCGGATGCTGGACATCCTCAAGGCCACGCGGGAGAACGGCAAGTTAAGACGCATCACCGATCCGGGCACCGTCGTCGCTCACAAGACCGGCGGCAGCAACAGAGTTCAGGCCGATGTCGGCATAGTCTTCCTGCCTACCGGGCCGCTCGTCGTTTGTGTATTGACGTTGGCGCGCGAGGCGAAGCCACCCGGCGTGGCCGTGATCGAACAGATCGGTCGCCTCGCCGTGGGCTCGTTGTCACCGGAGAGCCTGGCGGCTCCTTGATCCCATGCGACTATTCGCATGCCTGCGTTTCGCCATCGCTCTGAGCACTACCCCCAGTCACAGCATTACCTTCACCAATCAGGCGGCACTGGCTGGCGTCGACGATTCCGGCGATGCCCGCGGCGCCGTGTTCGCCGATTATGACGGCGACGGCTGGCCTGATCTGCTGGTTACCAGACTCCGGGGGCAATCGACGTTGCTCTACCGCAACCTCGGGGACGGCCGTTTCGCGCTGCAGCCCGATGCGCTCGAAGACAGTGAGGAGTCGCTCGGCGCGACCTTCATCGACCTCGAGGCAGATGGCGATCTCGATATCTTCCTCTTGAAGCACAACGATCCCAACCGCTTCTTCCAAAACGAAGGCGGCCACTACGTGCCGATGGCGACGCCGAACGGGATCCGCGACGCGGCGCAGGCAACGGGCGCCCTCTTCGGCGATTTCGACGCCGACGGCAACCTCGATCTGTTCACGACACACCGGTTGTTGACTCGCAATCGTCTCTTCAGTGCGATTCTCACGGACCACGCATCCGACATAACCGAATTCACGAGCACGCTGCAAGGCGGCGGGGAGACCGTCGGCGCCGTTGCTTTGGACTACGACGGAGACGGCGCCCGTGATCTCTACGTCGCCAACACGCCGGGGCAGAACCTGCTCTACCGCAACCGGGCGGACGGCACCTTTCAGCAGTTAACTGAGGCGGCGGGCTTGCAGCAGCCTTCAACAACGGTGGGCACGATCATCGCCGACTACGACAACGACGGCGACTCCGACCTCTACCTTCTCAACGCCCCGTCCGACCTCTCGCAGTCCAATCAACTCTATGAAAATCGAGACGGCAAGCTCTTCGTCGATGTCGCACCCGCCATGGGGTTGTCCCGTTCCATCAGGAGCGTTGCCGGAGCGTGGGCTGATCTCGACAACGACGGCGATCTCGACCTGGTCGTCTCGGATCAGTCCACAGTGACGGTCTGGCGCAACGACGGCGACAGGTTCAGCGACGTCACCGCCAGTGCCTATGGGTCCGATGCGGCGGCCCCCGGTGAAAGGCCAGTAGGCTTGGCGATCGCCGACTATGATCGCGACGGCGACGTCGATCTGTTTGCCGCCGGCAACGCGGTCGCCGACGCCCTGCTGCGCAACGATACCGCCAGCAGCGGCCACTGGCTCCATGTCGAGCTCGCCGGCCGCGATGGTCACAACAGCCCGGTAGGGAGCACCCTTCACGCCCACGTTGATGACGCGGGCCTCGAACTGACCCGGGACTACACCATCGGGACATCCCTCACCACCGTGCACGGGGACCTGTTGCACCTGGGAACGGGTGGAGCTGACCAGATCTCCGAGCTCATCATCGAATGGCCATCCGGATCGCGACAGGTGCTCACCAACCTGCCGACCGATCAGGTTCTCAAGATTGAAGAACCGAGACCACGGCGTGATCTGGCGATCACCCGCATCGTCGAGCCCAACCTGGCCAGCTCCTGGGGATCGGGATTGCGGACTGAGGTGGAGATCACGAACGTGGGCCAGGTGCCGGTCGCTGATGCGCTGCTGCACGTGACGATCGTCGTTGACGGCGAGCAGGTCATGCACACATCGATGGAGGTCCCAGAGCTCGCAGCCGGTGAAACGATCCGTCTGGGAGCGGGTTCAACCTGGCACCCGACGCTCAGCGCCCGTCACCGAGTCCAATTCGATCTGGAAGCGAATGACGACGTCGCTGCCAACGATCATCGTGCCCGCAGCGTGCTGATGCATCGCTTCGATGAAGTCGCACAGCAGATGGGTGTCGACGAGCCGGGACAGGGATTCGCCGGGGCGTTCGCTGACTACGACAACGATGGCGATCTCGATCTCTACCTGGCCAACGGCGGTCAGTCTGGCGATGCCGAGAATGTCCTCTACCGCAACGATGACGAGAGCGGATACCAAGTCGTGACCGAGATGGCCGGCATCGCGGATGTCGGCAATGGTACGGGAGTCTTATTCGCCGATTTCGATCGCGATGGGTACCTCGATCTGTTCGCGGCGCGCGGCGGATTCGTCGGAGAGGGCGAGCAGAACCATCTGTTCCACAATGACGGCGACGGCACGTTCTCGGACATCTCGGTTGCGTCAGGCCTGGATGAGGTGAAAGCCAGTTACGGAGTCACGGCGGGCGACTACGATCGCGATGGCCATCTCGACCTGTTCGTCTCTCACGTACGCGGCCAGCTCAGTACCCTGTACCGGAATACGGGAGATGGCCGTTTCGAGGATGTGACCGAGGAGAAGGGAATCTTCCACCCCGCCATCGGGGGCGGATCGGCATCGGCGTTCGCCGACTACGACAACGACGGTGACCTGGATCTCTACGCCGCCATCTTCGGCGGCTTCGATCTGATCTATTCGGACGTCGGCAGAGCATTCTACGCGTTCTCCACCTTGGACGACCGAGGTGGCGCCACCGGTCTGAGCGTCGGTGACTTCGAGGAAGACGGAGATCTCGACGTGTTCGTCGTCAATTTCGACGGTCTGGGCCTGCTCTGGCGCAACGATCTGGCGCGCGGTCGTTTCGTCAACGTCGCCGGTGGCAGCGGCGTCGAAAATCAAGCCATCGGCAGCGCCGGAGCATTCGGTGACTACGACAACGACGGGGATCTCGACTTATTCGTCGTCAACGTCGGATTCGCCAATCGCTCCTACGTAAATCAGGGAGATGGCACGTTCATCGACCGGGCTGCGGCTTTCGGTATGGCGCGCCGGGACACCTCCAGAGGGCTCGTTCTCGGGGACTACGACAGTGACGGAGACCTCGACGTGTACGTCATTAACGACGGCGCAGCGAATCAGCTATTCAAGAACGGCGGCAGTCAACACTCCTGGTTGAGCGTGAAGCTGCGAGGAGTCGAGAGCAACGCCGATGGTATCGGTGCGCGCGTCACCACGCATGCCTCGTCGGGAGAGGTGCAGATGAGGGCGATACGGGCCGCCGGCGAGTTTTCCGCCCCCAGCCTGATCGCTCAATTCGGCCTGAACATCGACGCACACCTCGACTCCATCGTCGTAGGATGGCCCAGCGGTGTCGTCGACGCCTATGCCGACGTAGCCACGAACGTGAGGCTGGAGTTGATCGAAGGCAGAGCGTTGACTGCAGTGGAGTATGAAGACGCCCCTACGCCAATACACTTCGCGCTCGGGTCGAATTTTCCCAATCCGTTCAACGCCACCACAACGCTCGAATTTTCGGTGCCGGACGAGGGCGCCGTGCGTCTGGTCATCCACAACTCCGTGGGGCAAGTCGTCCGCGTTCTCGTCGACGAGCAACTCGCCGCGGGACAGTACGCAGTGCAGTGGCATGGTCGCAGCGACGATCGGCATGCGGCAGCCAGCGGCGTCTACTTCGCCAGCCTGACGGCCGGGTCAGAAGAGGCCCGTGCATCGATGATGCTGATCAGGTAGCCAAGATGGAGGCGGGCGGGCTTGACAGAGTATCGATAATTCTCCCTTGTAGTTGCGAGCCGCACGGAAAGAGCAGTCGTCACCGAATGTCGTGACCAAGGAGCGACTATGACTGACCAGCCCATCTATCGAGTCGGTGTCATTGGCGGGGGGCGGCAGGGGACCATCCACGCCAGGGCTTATCACCTGCATCCGCGCACTGAACTCGTCGCGGTGGCCGACAACGACGCCGAGAACCTGGAGTTGTTCTGCAAGCGCTTCGAGGTTCGTGGCTACTCGGACTACCATGAGATGCTGGACAAGGAGGATCTGGACATCTCGGCACCTGTGCTGCCCGTCAAGGCGAACCCTGGCGCCGTGATCACATCGGCGGAAGCGGGCGTCAAGGCCGTGTTCTCGGAGAAACCCCTTGCCGGCAGCCTCGTCGATGCCGACCGCATGGTGGAGGCGTGCACTTCGCGCGGGATTCCCTTCGCCGCCGGCCTGGTCGTGTCCAGCCATCCCGACTACACCAAGGCCTACCGACTCGCGGCCGAGGGCGCCATCGGCGAGGTACTGCGGATCAACCTGACCGATCCCAATGGCCAGGTCGGCACCCACGGTCTCAACCTGATCCGCAAGTTCGCCAACAAATCAGAGGTCGATTTCGTCATCGGCTTCGTCGAAGGTGACCCGCACGCAACGCAGGAGGACGACTTTGGTGACGGCAAACCGGGTTATGGGAAGGTCGGTGGTTACCTCAAGTTCAAAAACGGGATCGAGTGTTTCAGCACCTATACCGGTCCGGGGTTCCGCGGAATAGAGGTCGTCGGCACGCGCGGTCTGATGTTCAACTCCAACAATACCGGCCTGGGGATCCAGATGTGGAAAGTGGCGGACGGTGTGGATCCCAAAAAGAGCTGGGAGCTGACGCAGGTCGAGGGCGTATTCGCGCCCCGACCGCCCGGTGGGCAAGAGTACGACGAGGAGGGCTGGCGCAAGCCGGGTGAGATACTGATGCTGAGCATCGATACCCTGGTGGAGGCGATGGATACCGGCAAGCCGCCCGAGTTGACGACCGGCGACGACCTGCGTCACTCGCTGGAGATCGCCGTGGCGCTGCGGGAATCCGCCCGCAAGGGTAGTGTTCCGGTCAAACTGCCCATCGAGGATCGCTCCATCGAGATGTACCCTCAACGAGGGCGCTGGCACTACAAGAAGGACGTCCACGGAGCGGAGTGGTACCGCGAGGCAATGAAGATCCACGTGCGCGAGTGACTAGTCCGTCACAGTCACGCCCTTCGCCTCCCACTCCGCTTTCATCCTCTGAAAGGCGGCCTCGAATTCGGGCGAGCCGTCGTCCTCCCAACGGTGGAAGTCGATGCCGCGAATCGTGCCTTCCTCCTTGCCCGTGATGATGCGCGGGTTCGGGTTGCGTGGCGTGTGGAGCGTCGTGCCGCCCGGCAGCTTCAATACACCGACGACCCTGGGACGGGTCTCGATGTTCTGCGTGTTCGATGCGACCTTCGCAATCATCCCCTCATCGACCTCAATGCCGAGTCCCGGCGCCTCTGGTACGCGGGAGAATCCCTCGGACACGGCGATCCGCTCCACCGTGATGTCTTCTTCGTACTGGTCGTCGAGGTTGATCGAGTGACCGCTGGCTGTAGGGAGGACGGCGGCGAGGTGTAGCGTCATCGCCTTCATCAGTGTGCCGCCGGTCAGCTGGAGAATAACCTGGGCGTTGGCCCCCGCCGCGATCCTGCCCCGATTCATAATATCCGCTAATGAGTTACCCATCATGTATGCGTCGGCCATACCGTTTGCGACTTCCTGGTACCCGCCCAGCGCGGGAAAGCCGCAGTGGTGAACGACTGTGAGGCTGGTATGGCTGCGGAGCTCTCGCCACCCATCGATGTCGTATTTTGGCAGCGGGTCTTCGATATAGCCTACGATCGGATGGTCTCGTTCGATCCTGGCTACAAGTGACTTCACCGCGGCCACCGTGCGCCCACCGCCGTTGAAATCAAAGTGAATCTGGAATCCATCCGGCAGGTCGAGAACCTCCGCGGCCGCCGCCTGCTGGAGCGGGTCGTACGCGGGGTTCGTGTGCATTTTGAAGACCTTGTAGCCCTCGTCTGCCGAGCGCTGGACCTCCTGGGCGAACACGTCGGCGGAGCAGGGCCTCGTCCAGGCGGCGACTGTCATCGCGTCGCGCACCTTCTGGCCGAGCAGCTTGTACACCGGCACCTCGAGGTACTTACCCATGGCGTCGTACAGCGCCGAGCCGATGCCGAGGTTGAAACCATTCACCATGAAGTCGAACGGACTGCGATCGATCAGGTGCTCGAACGTCGACTTGGGCGGGGGCGGACCCGGCCAGTCGAAGTCACCATAGCCGATAATGCCGACATCGGTGTGAACCTTGAACACCATGCGGCTGTCGATACCGCCCATACGCGAGCGGCCCGCCGGATTGTCATACCGCTTCGCCAGCGTGGGGTATATGGGAATAGTTTCGATGTCCGTTATTTTCATAGCGCTCTCCCACGGCCACCATACACCTGACCGCAAGGGTTGTCAATCAGTCGGCGGTCCGTTGCCCTCGGTCCCCAAATAGACCATATCATGCGTGTCACCCAGCAGCCCGATAGGAAGGACAACAACGCCATGGATGCCTCGTCACGCCCAGCTCCTCCAGACTACGGAATCATCTTCAACCACGACGGCACTTTCCACGGGCTGTCGGAGTACCCGCAGCAGGTCGACGACTTGCTCGGCAAAGTCTATGGTCCGCTCGAGGCGACCCAGGTGGGCGCCATGTTCTGGTGTGTGGGCACCGACGAGGCGCGCTGGCCGTCCGAGCAGTTGTCGATGGACGGCGACGCCGAGGGGCGCTGGTACTCGTCGGTCAAGGGAATGCGTCGCTCTGAAGGTGTTCGCGCCATGTTCGAACGCGGCGACGATCTTTACGGCAGGATGGTGCGACGCGGCCACGAGCTCGGGATGGATGTCTTCGTCTCCATACGCATGAACGACAACCATTTTTGGTCCGACAAGGCACGCAAGGCGTTTCCCCTCGCTCCGGAGGAGATGGCACAGACGACCAGACCGCACCTGACTCAGTTTCGCAAGGACCATCCCGAATGGGTGCTCGGCATCGGCAATGCGCCACGGTGGGCGGTCACATCGTGGAACATGGCGATCCCGGAAGTGCGGGAGCACTCCCTGATTCGCATCCGCGAGGCCTGCGCTCAGGCCGACTGGGACGGCATCGAGATCGACTGGCAGCGGCACGCGTTCCATTTGCCCGAGCACGACGCCTATCGCCTGCGCTACACGCTTACCGACTTCATGCGCGCCGTCCGCACCGTAACCGACGAGTACGCCGACAAACGCGGCCGACCCTTCTATCTGGCAGTACGGGTCGGCGCCTCCCGCGAGACCAACCGGCGCATCGGCTACGACGTGGAGACTTGGATATCGGAGGGGCTCTGCGACATCGTCGCCACCAATGCTAACTCGGGCAATGACCCCGGCGTCGAGGTCGAGGAGTACGTGGCGATGATGGAGGGTACGAACGTGCAGTTGTATCCCGGGTACGACAGCCACGGTGAGTTCGGCAGCGACCATCTCGTTCCGGCACCGCGGTGGCGGGAAGGGTGGTTCCGAGGATTGGCTCAAGGCTACTACGCCCGGGGCGCCTCGGGGGTTCACCTCTTCAACTGGCAGCGCCAGGCCATGGCGCTAAGGCCGCTGCTGGAGACCCTGGGTTCACCAGCTACTCTGGAGAGGTGCAGCAAGGTGTACGCCTCCGTCAAACGCCATATCCGCGACAAGTCCGAGATCCGCTATGGGGCAGAGCGCGATGACCGGCTCCTGGGTGAGGTGCCGGTCGAGTTGCACAGAACAATCACTGGGATTGGTCCGACCCTCAGCGTCAGCGTCTATGACGACGTCGTCGCCGCGGCCGATGCCGATTCGCTGGCCAGTATCGAGTTCCAGATCGATCTGAACCACCTGGCGCCGTTGGATCGTGTGCAGGTGAACCTTGATGGCGAGGAGCTGACCGCGAGGAAGGCGGTGTCGCCAGCCGCGCTCAATCCTACCGACCCCAGCGACGTCACCGAGAACACCTGGTTGGTCTGGGCCCTGCGAGCTGAACAGGCCGCGCGCGGAAAACACGAGATCGAAGTGGTCCTGCTCGAGCGCGATCCGCGAATCCGCGTGCCGATCGTCGTCGACAACGTAGAGATTCACATCAACTACTCCTGAAGGAGCGTCCCTCCATGGCCACTGCGCAGGACCGACCGGCACCCCCTCAATACCGCATCATCTATAACTGGGATGGGGCGCCGCACATGTACTCAGAGTACCCGCAGCCGGTGGAGCAGTTTCTCGAGAAAACCTTCGCGCCCCTGACCGGTACTCAGGTCGACGCCCTGTTCTGGTCGCTGGGCGAACACGAGGCCACGTGGCCATCCGAAGCGCTGGGCATGATCGGTGACGCGACCGACCGCGTCTACAACAGCGTGGCCGAGCTGCGCCGGGTGGAGGGCATCCGCGCCATGTTCGAGCGTGGGGAGAACCCCTACGAGGCCATGGTATCGTACGGACACGAGCGCGATATCGATGTCTGGGCTTCCATCCGCATGAACGACCAGCATTTCTGGAGAATCCAGGACCTCGAAACCATGCAGAAGACCGTCACCAACGGCCTCACCGACCTGCGCAAGCAGCACCCAGAGTGGTGTCTGGGCGACGATGCCCCCAACTGGTGCACGACGTCGTGGAACATGGCCATTCCCGAAGTTCGGAAGCACAAACTGCAGTTCATCGAAGAAGCGTGCCGCGTTGCAGACTGGGACGGTGTCGAGCTCGACTGGCAGCGCCACGCCTTTCACTTGCCGGCCAACCACGAATATCGCCTGCGCTACACCATCACCGACCTGCAGGCGGCCATTCGCCAGATGACGGACCGCCTCTCCGAGGAACGAGGCAAGCCATTCCACGTCGCCGTGCGCGTCGCGACAACGCTCGAGTCCTGTCGCCGCATAGGCTACGATATACCGGTCTGGATGGGCACCGGGTTGTGCGACATCGTCATCGGGGGAGGCAATTCAGGTACCGACGCGTGTTTTGAGACTGCACAGTTCCTGGAGCTCGCACACGGCACGAATATCCGCGTTTACCCGGGGTACGACTCCGATGGCCGCCAGCAAACCAGGCGGCTGGTGTCGGGCAACGAGTGGCGTGACCGATGGTTCGCGGCCATGTCGCAGAGCCACCTCGATCGAGGAGCAGACGGTGCCTACGTGTTCAACTGGCACGCCAACGAAACGACGCGCCGCCGGTCACTGACGACGATCGGCACGAAGGAGACCCTGCGCCACGAGGACAAGTCCTATACTGCACTCCACCGCGACATCGCCAACAGCCCCCTGCGCGAGGATTGCGACCGGGACGACCGCATCAACGGCGAGGTTCCGGTGACGTTGTTCCGCAGCTTAACGGGGGAAGGACCGACGTTCCATATCCCCATTCATGACGATATTGTCGCTGAGGCAGGCAATCTGGCCGGCATCCAATTACTGATCGAGATGGAGCATTTTTCGCCTGCCGTCGACGAGGTGGTAGTAACGCTGGATGGCGTAGCGCTGCCGGCTCCGGCGATTCGCAATGCGGCCGCGGAGGACGACGGCAACCCCGCGGATGTCGACGAGAACAGCTGGCTGGTCTGGGACCTGGAGCATGCACAGGCCGCCAAAGGCGAGCACGAGATCAGCGTCGTGTTGGCAAATCGCGATCCCCGAATCCGGGTGCCGCTGACCATCGGCAATGTCGAGTTCAGTATCCTGTACCGTCGCGATCAGGCGTGACAGCAAGTCCGCCTATCACTCCCATTCGACGTGGACGGCGCGTACGCGCGGGCTGCAGCCGCTGTTGAGCGCTCCCAACACCAGGCGAAACTGAAGCCACTCCCCTGCCACTGCCACGTTTACGGGCATGGTCTCCTCAAACCAGGACGCTGCGCCATCAGGGCCGAGCCAGGTTGCCTGGCTGAGCGCATCTCTGCTCGAAGCCGATCTGATCTGCGCCTTCACCCACGTCTTCGGCTGCATCTGGGCATCCCACGATAACTGGGTGACACGCGTGATGCCGGGAAGCTGAGAGGGGGCCGATGTGTAGTGCTCGTCGTCGCCGCGGTCGACGATGTTACCCGGATCAACGCAGAACAACCCGTGGGGACCGGCCGAGGGAAGGCGCGTGATGTTGTCCTCCGAGAAGCCGTCCGGGCCGTTCCACCAGACAGCCGACCAGCCGACGTGATCGCCTTCGATCTTGTGATTGCCGATCACCAGGTCGATCCAGCCGTCTTCGTTGAAGTCGGCGGCAACACTCCCGGCGGGCGCGTGGGTGAACAGGCGGGTCCGATCGGCGGCACAAAAGCCACGACCGGGGCGGTTCCAGTATATCAACGAATCGAGATCCCGGTTCTTGCTGTCGGAATAGGACGGGACGAAGAGATCGAGAAGACCGTCGTTGTCGAAATCGCCCACGGCGACCGAGTCGACACCGTTGCCAGGTAACAACGTGCGGTTGTCTTCGCGCAGCCCATCGGGACCATTCCAGTAGATGTGGACGAAGCAATCGTGCGGCGCACCGATCGAAGGTGGCGCATTGCCGAGGATCAGATCGAGGTAGCCGTTGCCGGTCAGGTCGGCGGCACGGGCGCAGATAGCTTTCCATACCGAGAGAGGTTGACATCGCTCTCCGCTGAACCCTTCGGGTCCGCCCCACAGGATCAGGCTGCGATCGTTTTTGCTCTGAGGGAGGACGAGGTCGAGCCAACCGTCGTTGTTCAGGTCGGCCGCATAGATGAACAGCGAGCAGGTGTATTCTTCATTCAATCGGACGCGCTCGGGCTCGGGCTCGAATCCGTCGGGACCGCCGTGGAAGATCTGGACTTCGGCTTTCGTCGTGCAGCCGAAAACGAGATCCAGATAGCCGTCGCGGTCGAAGTCGGCACAGCAGGCCCCGTGGGGCAGATTGGTGGGCAGGATCCATTTGGGTGGCGCGCTATAGCCATTGTCGTTGTGAAAGATGTAGGAGCCGGGATCGCGCGAGGGGGTGTTGTGAGCGGAATTGACAAGGACGAGATCGGCGCGCCCGTCGTCGTCGACATCGCAGCACAGCGCACAGACACCACCAAACCCGGGTAGGTCCTGCCGTCTCGTGTCTGAAAAACCATCGGCTTCGCCGGGGTAAATGGAGATCTCGACGGCCTCCGTCTTCTGCCGGCCCTGATGGTTGACGAAGACGACGTCGGGATTGCCCTCCCCCCTGGGACGCGCGACGAAGACGCGGCGTCCATCGTGGCTGGTCAGGCCGATACTGTTTCTGACATCAGGACCGCCTTTGAACAGGAGAGACTCCCGGGTGTTCCAGTCGGCTGAGTGCCCGTGACAGATGACGATATCATCGCACCCATCTCCATTGACATCGCCGAGCGCGACGTCACAAGCGCGATAGGTGGGCAGGGCGGTGCGGCGGTCTTCACTGTACCCAGTGCGATCTCCCCAATAGATCCAGGACCGTTCCTGCTCAGCATCCGCGGTGGGCTCACGGCATGCGAACACGAGGTCCTGATGGCCGTTGGCGTTGACATCACCGAGAGCAACGGCCAGTGGATGGGCGCAGGCGAAGGTGAGGGGATCACCGAACTGGCGGTTCTCGGTCACCGGTACCAGCAGGGCGCTGTCAGCGAGGGCTGCGAATATGTGGGGTTGTCCATTGAGCCAGATCACCTGGATCAGCGGTTTGGCATCCTGGATGTACTCGTTCGAGGCCCTGTCGAGGTCGCTGACGGCCTCTGTGGCCTGCTCCCCGGCCACGGGAAGCACCGTGCAGCGCGAGGTGTCGGCCCCCTCGGGAGCACCCCAGTAGACGGAGATTTCACCGTCGCCCGAGCGCACCAGCAGCTCGGCCATCCCATCCCCATCCAGGTCTCCCGCACCGATCTGGTCGGCGTCGATCTCGAGGTCGACGTAGCGCCTGGACTCGAATCCCAGCTCGGACTGGTAGAACACTCGGACCTTGCGTCCGGCGATGGGTGAGAAGTCATCAGCGCACAGGAAGGCGAGGTCGGGACGTCCATCGCCGTTGAAATCGCCGGCGGCGACGGAGGTGCAACGGGGAGCTGGAAGGCGCTGGATTCTGCGTTCGCTCCAACCGTCGGGGCTGCCGTAGTAGATGGTGGCGTTCATGAACTTGTCGACGCCGTTGTAGTGATTGCCCAGCACGAGGTCGTCGAAGCCGTCGCCATTCAGGTCGAGGACCGCACCCGAGCGCGCGCCATCACCGGGGAGCTCCAGGTACTCACAACGGCCGAACGGATCCCGGTAGACACCTGCCGGCGGCATCTCGTAATGCGCCTGACTGTTGCAGATGACGAGGTCGAAATGGCCGTTCTGATCGAGGTCAAAGTGGTGGATGCGCTGGAGGATGCCGGCGCGGGAGACGTAGAGGTTGTGACCCGCGTTGGCGAACGTGCCGGCACGGAAGCCTTCAAAGCCGCTGGTGGTCCAGGTTGGCATAACTCCTGCGCTGCCTACGACCCTCGTATGGGGCCAATGTGGCCGGCATAGACGTCGGGATCTACACGCACGTCGATCACGTGCAGGCGGTCGGACTGCAGGGCCACACCGAAAGCCGTTTCAAATTCCCCCAACGTATGGACCTCTGACCCGACTGCTCCGAAGCTTGCCGCCAGGCGCGCGAAGTCAGTCTGGGCGAGGTCGACGCCCTCCCTGCTGTACTCCTTCTGCTGTTGTTTGATGCGGATCATGCCGAGGGTGGCGTCGTTGAAGATGACGATGACGGGGGTCAGCTTCAAACGGACGGCGGTTTCCAACTCACCACAGCGCATGAGAAACCCGGCATCGCCCACGAGGGAAATCGTCTTCTGCCCCGGCCTGACCAGCGACCCGGCAAGGCCGGCCGGAATCGAGAACCCCATCGTATTCGTCCCACAGGAATCGAAGCAGGTCGACGGGTCGTAGACTTTCCAGGCGTACAGGTTCACCCTGCCGTAGACACCCGCATCCGTGGTCAGGATCGCATCGCGCGGCGCCATCTGGCGCGCTCGTACGAGGACGTTGGTGGCGTTCAGCTGAGCGCTGTTGGCACCGAGCCGGTGCATGGCGTCGGTCCAGTAGTCTTCGATTTCCACCCCGGTCCATGTGTCTCGCGCCCGGACCTGCCCGGTCAGCGCGTCGAGTAGTTGGGGCAGTTCACCTGTTGCCGTGAGTGACGGTTCACCGACAGTTTGGTCGTCGGCAATGGGGATGGCGTCGACACAGATGAGCGGCTGGCGGTGCTTCCATGGGCTGAGAAGTTCGGTGCGGTCCAACCCGATCGCGACGACGAGATCGCTTCTGGTTATCAAGTCGGCCTCGAGCGTATCCTCGGCATACACGCCGCACAGAACGCCCGCGTACAGGGGATGGTCTTCGGGGATGACGCCTCTCGCCTTGGAGGTGACGACGACGGCGCTCTGCAAACGCTCTGCCAGCGACAGCAGATTGTCATTCGCGCCCTGCCGAAACACAACAGGACCTGCGACCAGGAGCGGTTTTTCCGCCCTGTCGATCGCCCCGGCAATGGCCTCCAGATCGCCGACAACCGCGGGTTGGTCCGGTTCGGTTGCGGCGCCAGTTTGAAAGGAGTCGCCCGATCCTGGCTTGATCGGCAGATCAATGTGAACGGCGCCCGGCCTCTCCGCGGTGGCGACCTGAACCGCACGGTCAATCTGACGCGCCGGATCGCTGGCGGTGATACAGATGGAAGCTTTGCTGAGTGGACCAAACATGTGAGGATGGTCGATGTTCTGCATCGACGTGAGCGGCCCTTCCGCCGGCCCGTAGGTCTCTGTGAAACAGAGTAGCGGGTGACGCTCCAGCTGCGCGTAGATAGCGCCGCTGGCGAGGTTGGTCGCTCCGGGTCCCATGATCGAGATGCAGGCGCCGCACGTGTCGGTCAGCTCGCCGACGACGACAGCCATCATCGCGGCGGTCGTCTCGTGTTGCACCAACACGAAGGGGATGTCCTCCCCGTGGCATGCTTCGATCAGGTCGATGGAACTGCCGCCTCCCGGTATGCCAAACAGGTAGGGCACACCGTTGCTTTTCAGACTGGAGGCTACCTGATAGGCTGTTCGTTCGGCGGTCTCTTGCATAGCTCCTATACCCCGGTTGAGGAATGCGTCGGTAGTTCATCGGGCGCACGTCATGTATTCACCGATCGATAGCAGTCGGCAAATATACTGCGTCCGCGATTGTAGAGACATCAGGCGATCTGATCGCACACCGTCGGCCTGTCGTTGACAATAAACCGCGCACAGGACAGCTTGTGGGAACATGTTCAGTCACCGGTTCCAGGGGAGTAAGACGTGTCCATTGACCAGGCCTTGTTGCACCTGAAGATCGACGGCTTTTGCGTCCTCGACGGCGTTATCCCGGCCGCCGAGGTCGGCGACGTGCGCCGTAGCGTCGAGGCAACGGTAGAGTCCGAAGGGCGTACCACGTTGATCCAGGGCGCCAAAACGCGAAAAGGTCTGATAGCCTTCGATCAGTCCATGGCCGCGTACCTGGCCGACGAGCGCATGATGGGTATTGCCGAATCGCTGCTGGGCCCGCACGTGCGGATCTCCATGACGACGGCGGCGATCAACTTCCCGGGCAACGAGCGCGGCGAATGGCATGCCGACTGGCCATTCAACCAACACAACGCCGGGCACATCCCGACGCCCTATCCCGACGCAGTCATGCACCTGACGACGATATGGATGCTATCGCCCTTTACGAATGAAACAGGCGGCACCTTCGTCGTCCCCGGCAGTCATCGGTCCAGTACCAATCCGACGGGCGACAACGGCGTGGACCCATCCGCACCCTACCCGACCCAAGTGCAGGCCACCGGCGACGCCGGCAGCGTGCTCGTATTTGACAGCCGCCTGTGGCACGCGGTCGCTACCAACCGCAGCGACCAACCTCGAGTCGGCGTCCCTGTTCGTTACGCGCCGTGGTGGCTCAATCTGGATGTGCTGATGCCGGGCTCCGACGAACGCGCCCGCATGGTGGATGAGACGGGCATGACAGAGAATGAGCTGGTACCCCTGGCGCCGGAGGTCCACGCAGCGCTGCCGGAAAAGGCCAAGCCTCTTTTCAGGCACTGGGTGAGGTTGAGCTGAACGTATCCCAGGACGTCTGCTACGCACCCTGCGCCGTCACCCAAGCTCTCATCCGTCCTCCTGCACCGTAGAGCGATCCTGTGGATAGTAGCCGATGGCCCGCTGTCCGTGCTCGATATCGTATCGGTCCGAGTTGCTGTCGGAGACGCCGAAGACCAGCTCCCACTTGACTCCCGGATGCGTGATCGCCTGCTCGAAGACCCTGACGCAGTCGTCGTGGCTCAGTTGCTTGGGGTGATCTTGCGGCTTGGGCCGGTCAGCCTTCAGGTTTCCAACGCGAATCCCCACGGTTTCCAGCCCGTGCTTGTTGGTGTACATGCGGGCCAGACCCTCGGCGAAAATCTTGCTGATGGTGTAGAGGCTTTCGGGTAGAGGGTACAGATCCATGGTCAGCTTGACGCCGGGTGGGTAGGGGTCCACGACGGCTGCCCGGCTGGCGTAAACAACACGGCGTACGCCGTTCTGGCGGGCCGCCTCAAAGGTGTTGTAGGTACCCCGGAAGCTCGTTTTCAGAGCTCCTTCCCAATCCTTTTCCTCACTCTTGGCGGTTGTCAGATGGATTATCGCGTCCATACCGCGCGAGGCCTCATAGACTGTCTCAAAATCCGAGATGTCGCCGATGGTTGCGTGGTCCATCAGCGGCATAGGATCCCGATCGAGCCCGTGCAACTCGTAGCGGTCTTTCAGGCCCTTCGTCAGCACGGTTCCAATGATGCCGGCGGCGCCTGTAATCAGTACGCGCATACGTTCGCCCTCCTTTCTCGTTCACACTTGGGACAACAATTGTACTGGACCTGACGACCGACGAACAGGGAGGCATCTCCGTGCACCTTGCGGGTGAGACCGGCATCGTCGCATTCGTTGCGCGCATACGGTCTTTGCCCCGTAGTGCCAATGTCGATTCCCAGCAGACTCATGTTTCCCATCCTCAGTCGATCTCAGGCCAGATACGGCTCTCCCGGGCTTCCAGCGTGCGAGGAAGGAGACCGATCAGCACTCCCTCGTGGGCAGCCAGTCTGGCCTGCGTCGAAGAAAGCGCTGGAACCGTCAGCACGCACTGCGACAGCACGTCCTCCGAGATTTCGCTAAAGGTAACGTGCCCGTCACGGAGGTGTTCGAGCGCTCCCAAGCCATCAGTCCGTCGCCGCAGCCGACGTCGAGCAGATATTCTTCGCCAAGCGAACCTCTTCTACAGATTGGACGTCATGGATCTCTCGCCCAGGCTGATGGATGTAACACTGTCTCAACTTACCCAGCAGCATCACCCGGGGCTATTGAAATGAACACCTCTCATCTTCCTGCCTTTATATCGGTTGACTCCCTTTGATGGAAATTATCGTGCACCTCCCGCCTCATATCCTGAGTCCACTTGCCCCCTACAGCTCCTGTGACCTGACACGCCGAGGCCCCTCGGGGTGACGCGCCCCTATTCAGCGCGTTTCCTCATTTTGTCGGCCTTGCGGCCGCCGGCCCCATCGGATGCGGTCCGTTGGTCACGGGGTTCGCTCTGGCGTGGTCGTAGACGGCGTCCTGAATCTCGAGGATGCGGACGGCGTCGCGGATGCTCGTGTCGGCGGCTCGGCCCTCCTGCAGAGCGGTCAAGCCCGCATCGATTACTCGGCTCATCCGCTCACCGTGCGGGAGGTCCTCACTGAACTCGACACCGGCGGCGGAGTGAACCTCGATCAGGGGCTCCCCGCCTTTGCCGTAGAGAGCGAATACGGAGGCTTTGGATCCGACGAAGCGGAAGAAATGATCGCCGCCGTGTCCTCCCGCGGGGAAGGTGTAACCGGACTCGATGATGCCGGTGACGCCATCCTCGCTGCGCAGCATGCCCACGGCGCTGTCCTCTATCTCGCGGCCGTACATGGCGTTCGACATGATGGCTCCGACCACCGTTACCGGGCGGTCGCCGACAAACTGCAGATAGGTGTCGATGCCGTGCGCCGCCTCGGTGGCCCAACAGCCGCCTCCGGAAACGGCGGGGTCGTTGTGCCACGCGGACGGGGTCGGATCGTAGCGCATCGGTGGGCCGTTGTTAAGCCTGCTGCTGTAGAGGACGAGAGTACCGAGGCTGCCATCGGCGACCATTTTCCGCGCTGTGGCGACGATGCGGCTGGCGCGATTGGGCAGCGTCAGCGCGCTGAAAACGCCGTGTCTCTCGGAATCCTCGGCTACCGGCCTGAGGCGAGCGGCGCAATCGGCAAACGGTTTGTCTACCAGGTAGGGAATGCGCCGGTCGACGCAAGCCTGAATGTGAACGGGTATCTCGATGTGTTTCCCCGAGACCAAGACGGCGTCTGGTTTGACCGCATCGAGGCATGCGCCCGCTGTTTCGAATCCGGGGCAATCGAAGTCTGCTTGCAGCTGCGAGCGCGGACCCTCCTCGGCGTCCATGACTCCGGCGATGTGGTGGCCGACATCGTCCGCTGTACGACCCAGACTGCGGCCGTGGTGACTGTAGGAGAGGACGACCAACCTCACGACGTGCTTCCCGCAGGGCCGTCCCGCTTCTGGCTCGCCAACCGCTGGGCGTACCATTCCTCGCCGTAGACTTCCCTCTTCCAGTACGTGCGGCCGGCGGCGGGAACGATCTGGAGGGTTCGATCTTCCAGGGGCATCTTCACGGGTTCAAAGTTCCGGCGCTCGGACTCGCGCATGGCGATGGCCAGTTCGAGCACGTCGCGCCCATTCTCACCATTGGCTCTGGGCTCGATGTCCCTGTCGAGTGCGTCGATCATCGACTGCGCGGTGTCGGCCTGCCGAGAGGCCATCCCCATCCAGCCGTCGACGCGGTGATCGCCCCAATCGACCGAGTCCTCGAAAAGGCCCGTCACTTCCACCATGTCGGAACGATTCTGTCGACTGCCGTCTCCTTGCGGGCCTCTATGCAGCTCGAATGAGGTGTAGTCGCTGGCAAAAACCCCGCGCTCGCAGATGACTTCCACTCCGCGCAGAGGACCACGCCTGTCGAGGATATGGGCCGTGATGGCGTTGGTGAAGCGGATCGTTCCGCCCAGCTCCTGGTCGTGATCACTGGACGCGTCGACCGTGCCGAGGGATTGATCCATGGGCGTGCCGGTCGACCAACCGACCACCCATTCCACTGGAGCGTCCCCGGCGAACAGACGGATGACGCTCAGATCCTGGCAACCGCTGCCGGAGTTGGCGGCGCCGTGATTGACGATCGCGATCACTTCACCGATCTCACCGGCGTCGATCATCTCGCGTGCGCTCCACAGCTGCTCGTAATTGCGAAACATGTCGCCGGCCCCGAACTTGGCACCGTTGGCGCGGCACGCCTCGACCATGCGATCGGCGTCCGCGAGCGTGGCGGAGATAGGTTTTTCGCACACGAAAATCAGGTCGTGTCGAGGAGAAGATGGCGAGCAGTCTCCGTTGACTGAAGATCGCAAACTACGCTTAATATCTACAACCTCAGCGCCTGTCAGGAGACCCGCACATGCCTGGAATCGATCATCCCTACCGCAATCTCACAAAAAGCCAGTGGCTGCGCGGTAACCTGCATACCCACACGACGAAAACCGACGGCAAAAACAAACCGCAGACAGTCATCAACAAGTACGCCAAACTCGGACATGATTTTCTCGCCATCTCCGACCACGACATATATACCGCGAGCAAGGAATTCCGGACCTGGAACAACAAGGGCATGATCATGATGCCCGGCAACGAAATTAGCGCCAACGGGCCGCACATCCTGCATGTGGCGCCGGACCGCCTTGTCGAACCGCTGATGCCGCGCCAAAAAGTCATAGACGGTATCGGCGCCGGCGCCGGCCTGGCAGAGCGAGTTCGACGGTACGAAAATCACGCAGATGCAGGAATGGATCGGCTACCACGGTCTCGAGATCTACAACGGACTCATCAACCGGCTTCAGGGCACCCCGTATTGCACGAACAAGTGGGACTTGCTGTTGAGCCAGGGACGACGGCTCTGGGGCTTCGCCAATGACGACAGCCACAGCGATGAAGACATCGGTAATGGCTGGAACGTCGTCTGCGCCCATGAGCGCTCGGTGAGCGGCATCCGGGAGGCCCTGAAGGCCGGCCGTTTCTACGCCTCATCCGGCGTCGAGATCTCACGCATCGCCGTCCGGGGTAGTCGCATCACCGTCGAGACCGAGAACGCCAGGCGCATCGTCGGCGTGTCGGCAGTCGGGCGTCGCGTGGCGATCACGGATGACAGCGCCATCTCCCTCGACATGCAGTCAACATGGCAGTACGTGCGCTTCGAGTGCTGGGGCGACGGCGAGCAGTTCGCCTGGACGCAGCCGTTCTGGGCCAAGTGACGGGTTACGGCATGGATGATCCACGGCATTCGTGTCTAAAACATCGGTATTCTCGATCTGCACTGCGACCCGACGATCGTGCTGGGACTGAGAGGAGTCGACTATGCGCCACAGCTTGCGTCCCACCAGTCGTCAGCGATCTGTGGATAGTAGCCGATGGCCCGCTGTCCGTGCTCGATATCGGTATCGGTCCGAGTTGCTGTCGGAGACGCCGAAGACCAGCTCCCACTTGACTCCCGGATGCGTGATCGCCTGCTCGAAGACTCTGACGCAGTCGTCGTGGCTCAGTTGCTTGGGGTGATCTTGCGGCTTGGGCCGGTCAGCCCAGCACCGTTCCAATGATGCCGGCGGCGCCTGTAATCAGAACGTGCATACGTTCACCTCTTCTCGTGTTTGGCTATGCCGACAGTGGAGCAACTCGCTCCACGTCGAAGCCTTCCGGGCGGGTATAGTCCCGGTAGCGGGTCTGAATCTCTACTCCGTTGACACTGCGGACGAAGCCGGCCCTCACAGCCTGTTTCCTGGTCTCGATCTCCAGCAGGTTTTGCCCGCGCTTGAGGTCGTCGAGCGTCAGCTTGTAGCGGAACCAATGGACCGCCATTCCCAAGGGAGCCTGGACCGACATGCTGCCGCTGAGACGGGTTTTGATTTCGATGGCCCGTTCGTCGGTGATCTCGGCCTCGTCATCAGCGAGGACCCGGCCGTTGAAGCGGATCTCGATCTCGTCTTCGTTGCAGTAGGACGAGTAACGAATGGTCAGGATGGGCCGGCGCATCTCTCCGTCCGCCTTGGCGCTGTCGATGTCGTCGGCTACCAGTATGTTGAGGGACACGGTCTCCCCCTCCTCGAGCTGTACCGGCAACACCCGCTCGGGAGTCGACGTGGGCTCGCCCTCGACCCCCTCTCGAGGCTGGAGTATGTAGCGTTTCGTGCTCCGTGCGTGGGCCTCTGGGTAGGCGACTTCACGAAGAATGCTGTACTCCCTGTCGCTGAACGGCCACAGCAGGTACCCGTGGTACATGCCGGCGAATCCCTGCCATTGAAGGGTCTGCCCGAGCGCCCGGTACATCTCGATGCTCGGCAAGCCCACGCGCTCGTCGTACACGCGCCTGGGCGGGCGATAGTAGGCACCACCCCCGGCCGCATTCGCGGCATCCGGCATCCATTCCGCCTGCACCCCGCTCTCGGCGAGAATGTTGGTGTCCTGTCCCACTACAAGGTCGATGCTGCCTTCTTTGAACCAGGTCTCGACGTCGAGGCCCATGGCCAGGTTGTCCTCCCGCTTGAGGGGCACGCGGACCATGATCGGTATCTCCCTGCCCTGCTTTTCACCGATCTCTCGGGCCAGTCCGCGCACCTGGGCGATGAAGCGGCTCATCAGAGGGGTGTTGCCCTCGACCTCGGCACTCTTGAAGTACTGGCTGCCGAACATGAAGTCCAATTCGATGCCATCGGCGCCGTAGTCGTCCATTAACTCCCTGAGCACGGCGAGTTTGTCCTGCCGTACCAGTTCGTTGGCGAAATCGTAGGACCACTCCGCCTTTCCGGACTCGTCAATGCATACCTCTTTGCCGTGTTCCCACTTGAGCAGACCGCAACGCCCGGCATACTGGGGGTTACCGGACTGCAGCTTCAAGCTCGGGAATACCGGCATCCCCGTCGTTCGCCCCCGGTTGATGACCTCTCTCAGCTGGTCTGTGCCCTTCTTCTGCGCCTCTTCCACCATGCGCATGATCCGCCAGTCGATGTAATTCTCCCAAACCTCCTTCTTTTGACCGACCACGCGGCCGACCTTGCTGTTGTAGAAGTAGACGTCGCCGTAGCCAATGCCGAACACGAGGAGATCGACGCCGGTACCGAGCACCTCGTTCACCGGCCACTGAAGCATATGTACGCTCGCTGGTGGTTCGATCCTCTTCGCGTGGAAGTGATGGGCATCGTTGTAGTAGATAAGACGCGGTTTGATCATCGGGAGTCTCCTGAGTTTGGGGGAACTCTGATTGTAGTGAACCGAACGATGGATGAACAGTGGAGGGTCTTGGCCGTGCATCTTGCGGGTAAGCCAGGCGTCGTCGCATACTATCACGTATCAAGATGGCCTCCAGACGAGTAAGGAATACAGAATGTCGGACACCATTAATGGCACCATTCACCTGGAAGATGAGAACTGGGTGTGAGCGCGAATACCTCGGGAACTCCGCCTCCATCCTACGGTATCATCTACAACTGGGACGGAGGCACACTCGGCAGGTCGGAGTACCCGCAGTCCGTGGAGCGCTGGCTGGACAAGACCTATGCACCCATCGTCGACACGCAGGTTGGGGCGCTGTTCTGGTGTGTGGGCTCGCATGAGGCCGGATGGCCATCCCAATCTCTGGAGTTCACAGGCGACCCGGTTGGCCGGAAGTATCCCAACGTGCGCGCCATGCGGCAATCTGAGAACCTGCGGGTCAAGTTCGATGGTGGCGACAACCCCTACCCTGCGCTGGTCGAGCGGGGCCACGAGATCGGGGTCGATGTCTATACCTCCATCCGCATGAACGACAACCATTTCCGCGGTCTTTCGCCGAAGCAGGCCCGCGGCGTGAGGAAGGGCGGCCTTACGCAGCTGCGTAAGGACCATCCTGAATGGTGCCTGGGCGACTCGATACATGCCGCCGCGTCCATTGCCTGGAACTTCGCCATACCCGAAGTCAGGGACCACAAGCTCCTGCAGATCACCGAGGCCTGTGGGCAGGCCGACTGGGATGGCCTGGAGCTGGACTGGCAGCGGCATGGGTTTCATCTGCCAGCCGATTACGCTTACCGCCTGCGGTATACGATGACCGATCTGGTCGCCGAGGTCCGCGAAATGACACAGGAGATGGCGGACCGCAGAGGCAGACCGTTCTACCTCGCGGTGCGCGTGGCCGCGACCATGGAGTCGTGCCGGCGCATGGGGTACGATGTCGAGTCGTGGATAGAGCAAGGGCTGTGCGACATCGTAATCTGTGGTGGGGTCTCAGGCACAGATCCGGGCGTCGAGGTCGAGACCTTCGCTTCAATGGTGGAGGGGACCGACACCCTGTTTTACGGCGGGTTCGACAGCGATGGCAGGCAGCAAACCCGTCGTCTCATTCGCCACAACCAGTTTCGCAACGGTTTTTTCCGGGCGACGGCCCAAAGTTACTGGGACCGGGGAGCGGACGGCATCTATACCTTCAACTGGGGTGCCAACGAAACTACTCGCCGGGAGCTGCTGACCACGATCGGCACACCCGAAACGCTGCGCTCCCTGAACAAGGTCTATTGCGCCGTCCACCGCACCACGGCCGGCAGCGACGGACGCGACACCCACGACCGCATCTATGGCGAGACTCCGGTCACGCTGTATCGCACAGGCAAGGTTCCCGGTCCCGTCTTTCACGTTCCCGTCCACGACGACGTCGTGATGGAGGCCAGCGCTGGCAGGCTGGAGAGCGTCCAACTGCAGATCGAGATGGAGCAATTCTCTCCCACAGGGGACCAGGTCCAGATCATTCTGGATGGGGAGACCCTGGCAGACGTCGAGGTGCGCGACGTGGCCGGGCCCGACCCTGACCAGCCAAGCAGTGACAAACTCGGCATCACAGACGTCGAGGACAACAGCTGGTTGGTGTGCAACCTGCGGCCCGAGCAAGCGGAGAAGGGGATGCACGAAGTAGCTGTCCACCTCATCCAGAGAGACGAACGTATTGAACCACCACTGGTAGTTGCGCACGTCGAGATATACGTGAATTACAGAGACCTGACGAGTGGCCCTGTCGCCTGAATGTCGCGTCAGAAGGTGACGTCTGTCTTTGCTGCCAACACATCTTCATTTGAGCCATCGATCACCTTACCCAGGAATGCCCCAAACTCCTGCTCGTAAAATTCGCACCCTGGATTGTCACCGTCGTCCGCAAGGACGAACTCAATTTCAAATACCTGCCCGATTTCCTCGACGGTGTCGAGATGAAAGATCGCATTCCGATAGTTCCATTCTTCGCGATTCTTCTGAACGACGACATGAACGGGCAAGATCGCCTGAAGGATCTCCTTGATACGCGGCTCGGACAACTCAAAGGATTGAACGTCCTCAGGGCGACGGCCAGCCTGATTCTTTTCGTAGACAGAGATCTTCTGCCGATCGCCTTCGATTCGCAACTTGACCCGGGAGGTTTCCCTTCCTGGGACGCGGAACAGGTAGTCGATCTGGCGGCAAGTCCGTACGTGAATCGCGCCCAATGTTGCCAGGCGGTCTCTGATAGGCTTGAAGTCAGAGCAAAAGCGCTTGAGGGCGCGGACGACGGGGCGTTGATTCATCGATTACCTCCTGACTACATTGTACTCGGGCGGCCACTTGAGGGCCACTGCCCTACGTCAGTGAGACTATGTGATCCGGCCAAAGCTCGGTACGCTGCTGAGGAGGTCCATCTTGAGTACTGAAAAGGCACAACCCGTCTACCGCGTCGGCATGATAGGCGTCGGACGGATGGGGTCGACGCATGCCCGCGGCTACAAGTTCCATCCGCGCACTCAGGTCGTGGCTGCCGTCGATACAGATTCGGAGAACCTGTCTCTTTTCTGCGATCGATTCGGCGTTCCCGGTTACTCTGACTTCCGCCAGATGCTTCGGAATGAACATATCGATGTCGCCGCCCCAGTACTCCCCGTCCGAGCGAACGTCGACACGGTGCTAGGTTGCCTGGAAGAGGACGTGAAGGCGGTATTCTGCGAGAAACCCTTTGCGGCTACTCTGGCGGACGCAGACCGGATGGTTGAACAGTCCCGGAGCCGGAATATCCAGTTCTCCGTCGGCTACGTACAGAGAAACTATCCCCAGCTTTGGAAAGCCCGCGACATCATAGACTCTGGCCGGCTCGGCGCTGCTCTGTACGTCGACCTCTACCACAACCTCAACCAGATCGGATGTCAATGGCTGCCCGTCGTCAACCTGTTCGCCCATGACTCCGACGTCGAGTACGTCGTCGGCGAGGTAGAGGGCGACGCCTTCAGTGACGAGCAGGCTGTGATGAAGGGTGTGGGCGGGTTAATCAAGTTCACCAACGGGATGCATTGCTACGCCCATTACCGGTCTGGAGCCAAACGCGGTCTTGATGTGGTTTGCGAGGGGGGTGTTTTCTCCTACGACGGCTACTCATACAGGCTCTTCACGACTTCAGACAGCAACGACAGGAGCGCGCTCGTCGAGGAGAAGCCCGAAGCTCTGTCCGGGAGCCGCGACCGCACGGAGTCCTTCGACGAAAACGGTTGGCTTCTTCCGACGCAGACGACCTTGGACGCCCACGTGCAATCCATCGTGGATGCTCTCGATCACGGTAGCGAGCCAAGAGCCAGCGGCGCCGACATGCTTCGTTCCATGGAGACGACGATCGCGCTCCGGGAATCGGCCAGGCGGGGACACGTTCCGGTGGCGCCGCCGCTCCAGGACCGCCAGCTGACAGTCAAACCGATCCCCAAACGGTGGAACTACAAGAAGGAGCTCATGGGACGGGAGTGGTACATGGAGCAGTTGGCCCGTCACAAGACTTGATTCACTCGATCCGAGCGACTCAACCGCTGCTTCTGAAGCTGTACAGATGTGAGTCCCGCATGTAGAAGACCAGTCGGATTTCTCTGCCCGCGAGCTCCTTCATACTCTTGTCGTCTGGCCACCGGATCGTGGCAGCATCCACGTCGCCCCGAGAAGGTGTGTTTTCGGTGAACGGCGCCCGTCGGTCCCCGCAGTAGCCCTCGATCGGTTGACCGTCCCCATCCCAGACCTCGATCGACATTTCGCCCCCCTTGAGCCGCGGGTCTTCGTCCGGGAACCGAGTGGTCGAAGCGTTGAGGATCAGGTCGCCACCTGGCCATCTCATGGGTTTGGTGATGAGCTGTCCGTCCATGTAGCCGGCGGAGATAGACGCAAACCGGTCGACGGTTATCTGCGCAAACCCGACGACGCCGACTTTTCTGGGCCCTGCCTTCACGTGAATGTGGCAGCCGCTCCGGCCACCGAAGTAGAACCTGAGCTGGTTGCCGACCTGGATGGGCCCCTGGGTTGAGCAGGTCGACCATCCCTGATTCCAGTAGTACGTCGGCCCGATGAATGGTACTCTGGTTGGAGGCAAGTGCCAGTTCACACGGTCGTGGCTCCACACGAGCAGCAGTTCGATATGACTGGGCGAACCGAACCAGCGCTCCGCCAGTCCCAGGTACATGTCGCCATACTCGAATCCCACCATGCCGTGATACTGTACGTCGGCGGGATCGTTGAGGTCGGACTTGAGGATCAGTTGCGATGGCTCGAAGGAGCGGAAGTCGCTGCTTTCGGTAATGGCCACGGTCCGCATGGCCCGCTCCAGTGCCAGGTTCCTGGTCTTGTGCGTGACGATGTACTTGCCGTCAACCCTGCTCGACCACAGGTAGTGGACGTCGCCCGTAGGGGGCTTTGGAATGAGGCGCTCGTCGAGCTCGGTCCAGTGATACCCATCGTCGCTGACCACGCCATAGAGCCCATCGGCCTCCCCTCCCGTTCGTCGGTAGACCATGCTTCTGAAAGGGACGTCATCCTCCGGGTCCCAGTAGACGGAAGGGCACACTACATTGCGCCTGACTATGTTGTTCGCCGTGCTGCCCCGGTACTCGTGAATGTCGAGGACCGGGCGGGTCCAGTGCAGACCGTCCGCGCTTTCGGCCACGCATACCAAGGGCTCTTCGTGGGGATTCGACGTCCCGTAATACATGCGCCAGACGTCCCCCATCCTGAGCACGGTCCCGTACATCGACAGAGTCGTGCCTTCCCACGGTGTCTCGGGCCGCAGGACCGGTTCGGGATAGATCTCGGCCGCATGCCACACACGCGTCAGCATGGCCTGGTCTTCGATCCAGGTGTCGTCGAGGAACAGCTGGCTTTTCGTCAGGTCGTGCCCGGATTGTGACATCGTCTCATCTCCGTTGGTTGAACCGCTCGCACCATGCCAGTGGGAGCCTAACCGGGTTTTGAGTATGGGACAAGTAAGCACAAATCACTTGACCGACTCCCGGTAATGCGTTTTATACCCACTAGTCCCGCAGTCCCACCGCAAACATCTGGAATCGGGAAACCCGACCATGAAACACAGACCCCTCTGGTGGCTACTGTTCGCACTGCTCTCTAGCTCGACAGCGTGGGCGACGCCCCTGACACTCGTGGAGAACGGCAAACCCCGCGCGACTCTTGTGCTGAGCGCCAATCCCACCAACGTGGACCGCGCCGCCGCGCAAGACCTGCAGCGCTATCTGCGCAAAATGTCCGGGGCCGAGGTGCCGATCGCGGAAACCGACGAGCCGCCGGCCGGCCCGGTGGTGCTCATCGGCCAAAGCGCCGCCGTCAAACAATTGGTCGGTCCGCTGCTGGACGAGGAACACCTGGGCGGGAACGGCTACATCCTGAAATCGTTTCCGAGCCGCCTGGTCGTCGTCGGACACCTGGCGCACGAGTCGGAGTATTCCTTTCACGGGACGCGCTATGCGGCCTTCGCGCTGCTGGAGGAGCTGGGTTGCCGTTTCTTCAACCCGAACCCAGATGGCGAACACGTGCCCCACCGCCCGACGATCGCAGTGCCCGAGTTGAACCTCGTCAGCAAACCGGACTTCGAATATCGAAGCCCGTGGAACAACGGTCACGTCCAGCCCACGCTGACCGAGAGAACGAAGCAAGCGTGGCAATCGTGGTTAATGAAGAGCCGACTCGGCTGGGTCAGCAAGATCCGTCACGGACATGCCTACGAACAATGGTGCTCCTCGGATCGCTATTTCGATCAGCACCCGGAGTATTTCTCCTATGTGCGCCAGAAGGGGCGGCGGATTCCGATGACCTCACAGGAAGGCCAGCTGTGCCTCAGCAACCCGGACGTGGTGCAGCTCGCCGTGGACGCTGCTCGGGCAAGATTTCAACGCAGTCCGACGGAGCGCTCCTTTTCGCTGAGCGCCAACGACGCCGAAGATTGGTGCGAGTGCGACCGCTGCCGGGCGCTGGACGATCCCGACCCGGCGATCGGCGTGGGTACGCGGTTGCTGCATTTCAACAACCAGGTGGCCGCCGAGGTCAGCAAGACCCACCCGGGCCGGCTGTTTGCGTATCTGGGCGAGTACGGCACTCACCACGGCGGTGTTCCGGTGCGCGCTGACGGAACGGTAGCACTCAAGGCCCATCCGCAGGTGCTGAACACGATCGTCATGGGCAAGGATTTCTGCATCCTCCATGGGATTGAAGACCCGGATTGCCCGAACAACGAAGAGTACAGGCGGCGACTGGGTATGTGGAAACAGGTGGCAGACAATCTGCTGATCTACGAGTGGATCGAACCGGGAAGCCGCCTGTCGACGCCGCAGACCTGGATCATCGGCAAGCGCATCCGCTACTACCGCGATCTGGGCAGCGTCCGCGGCTACAGCGGTGAGATCCTGGGACGCAGCCCGGACAACGACCTGACTCTCTACATCGTCTCCAAGATGCTGTGGGATGCCGACCTGGATGACGAGGCCCTAATCCGGGAGTACTTCGATCTGTATTTCCAGGAAGCGGCCGAGCCTATGGAGGCCTACTATCGCGAGTTGAACCGGGTCGGAAAGGGACCTGACATTCACAACTATGTCCTCGGCTTCGAGGCCTTTACGCCCGAGGTCTTCGAAAAGCTGTTTCCGTACCTCGACCAGGCGCGAGATCTCGCCCGACAGGACGTGATCGAGCGCCGCGTCCAGAGGGACCGCGACGCACTTCGGGCTTACCAACTGTTCATGGAAGCCCACGACTGCTGTGCACCGTGGGCACAAGAGTCCACACCAGAGAGTCGGGACGAGGGTCTAAAGGCCCTGGAGGCGGCGACCGATTTCCTGGAGCAGATCGCGGATCAGGACATTCTGGCCGAAGCGCCGTTACGCCGACGCCTCGAGGGCGTCAAGCGACGCCTCGAGTCGAGTCCCGACTTCTCAAACGCCGCACCCACCAGTGCCGGCATGTGGGACACGGGTGAGAAATTCCTCACGGTCGATCTCGGTCATGGCGTCACGATGAATCTTGGTCGCATCCCCGCGGGCACGTTTGTGATGGGCTCGGCCCCTGCAGAGGGGCACCGCGATTACGACGAGGGTCCCCGGCGCGAGGTGACCATCAGCAAACCGTTCTATATGGGCGTCCACGAGGTGACGCAGTATCAGTACAGACGCGTTATGGACAAGAATCCCAGTTGGTTCCAGGAGTTCTACCCACATCACCCTGTGGAGAACATTTCCTGGTCAGGCGCCGAGGAGTTCTGCCGGGCTCTGTCAGCCCGAATCGGAACACACGTACGTCTGCCCACGGAGGCCGAGTGGGAGTACGCATGCCGAGCCGGCACGACTACGGCGTTCCACACCGGCGAGACCATTGCCGTAGAGGAGGCAAACTACGACGGCCACGGCGCCTACGGCAGTGGCAGGAAGGGCGAATACCGCCAAAAGACGATTCCGGTTGGCAGTTTGGCGCCCAACGCCTGGGGCCTCTACGACATGCACGGCAACGTCTCGGAGTGGACCCGTGATTATTACCGGGATTCCTACGCCGATGCAGGCGATCTTGACCCCGAGGGACCGGGGTCGGGCCGGCATCGCGTCGTTCGAGGCGGATCCTGGCGGGATTTACCCTGGCACTGTCGGTCGGCCTACCGCTTCCGCAACCACGGCGGCAGCCGGCTCAAGGTCACCGGGTTCCGGGTGGTTGTTCCGGTAGACGGACAGTAGACGGGAGGTCACTGTTCTCTTTCGACTTTCAGATGTTGGCCGGAGTGGGATACGCGGTGCTAATCATCAACCAGCGCGGATCGACGGGGTACGGAGATAATTGTGATGTATCTGATACTCCCCCGGAAAAATGGACACCGTCAAGCAGCAAGTTTGGTTGAATGCTGCTCGAATGCTGCGGGTGTTGCGTAATCCAGGGTGGAATGACTCCTTTCTCGATTGTAAAAAATCTCGATGTAGTCGAACAGGCTGCGATACGCGGCCCGGTAGTTGAGCCAGTGTTCGTGGTAGGTCAACTCGGTCTTGAGCAGATGGAAGAAGGACTCAGCCACGGCGTTATCCCAGCAGTCGCCCTTACGGCTCATACTCTGCACAAAGCCGTGTTTGCTGACCCAGTTAGTGAACGCGGTGCAGGCGTATTGAACGCCGCGATCGGAATGGATGATCAGACCCCTCGGCGGACGACGTTGAGCTACAGCCCGCTGCAGCGCGACCAGCGCCACGCGGTGATCCAGTGCCGAGCTCAACGCCCAACCCACCACGCGCCTGGAGTACAGGTCGATGACGACGACCAAATACAACCAGCCGCGACCGACGCTGAGGTAGGTCAGGTCGCTGACCCACACTTGATTGGGGCGCTGTGCGGTGAAATCGCGCTGCAAACGGTTCGGCGCCACCGCAAATCGATGTTGCGAGTTGGTCGTCACCTTGAAACGGCGTCGCACAATCGAACGCAGACCCAACACACGCATGCGCCGTGCAACGCGATTCTCGCCCACCTGCCAGCCTCCGTCTATCAGGGCGCGGGTGATCTTTGGGCTACCGGAGCGCCGCTTGCTGGCTTCAAACAACTTGTTGATCTCGACATCCAGTCGCCGAGTCTGCTCAGCTCGAGGACTGATCGGGCGCTGCTGCCAGGCGTAGAAACCGCTACGCGACACCCGCAGCACGCGACACAACATAGTGACCGGGTACATCGCCTTCTCCACCTCGATGAAGCGATACCTCATCTGGACTCGTTGGCGAAGAAGGCCGCCGCCTTTTTTAGGATATCTCGTTCCTGGGACACCCGCGCCAGCTCACGCCGCAAACGGCGGACCTCCTCGTCGTGATCACCTAAATGGCCGGTACCTGGGAAGGCTTCATCTCCTTGGACCTTCAATTCTCTCTTCCAACGACTGATAATGCCTGCACTTAAACCCAATCGTTGCTCGACCCCTCGGGCCGATACCCCTTCTTCTGCGGCCAGGCGAATGGCCTCGAGCTTAAACTCACGATCATACTTGCGTGACATAAGAACACCTCCTGCCAGAAATTTAACTTGGCGCTTCGAGGTGTCCACTCTCTTGGGGAAGTATCAATCCGATCCTACCCACCAATGGCGCCAAATACTCACGTCCGGACTCGTGGATCACGAAAAGGGCCTTTGTACTTCCTAAACGTCGACGGGGTCATCCCCATTGGAGTGGGCGGCTTGGGGTGGGCAACCCGGTAGGGTGAAGGTCCACATACCCTGAATCCGCACGAACTCTCCGCTGACGCCAAAAGTTTCGACCAGGTGATCTCTCTGTTAGAGGCTGCATCCCCGACATGAGGGCTGGTTTGCGGAGGTCAAGGTTTCGGACCGACCCCGGCGATGAAGCTGGTTCGGGCGAGAGCGCTGCGTGCGCTGGATGATCCAGAGGTAACTTCGCAAAGCGCAAAGAAACAGCGAAGCGGACAGGACTCGAGAGCCAGCCCTTGAGGGCAGTCACTCACACCCATACAACCATACACTTCGCCCTTCTTTTCCTGCACGTCCCCGTTTTTTAAGTTTGTTGCATGGGCAAGGAACTGACCACTCAGGAACACGAGATCATCCAGCAGTTGATCTTGGACCGGTGGAATCCTCACCGCATCAATCAGAAGATTGCCAACCATTTCGGCCTCAGCGTCAACCAGGTTCGCCATATTCGCCGTAAGCAACTGGCCATCTACAAGGATTCCTTCGACGATGTATTTATGGGTGGCTCCTCTTCGAATAGCGACCGAGCGCAGCGTGTCGGCGGTCCACTCGCAAACACACACCAGTAAGGGATAGTTACCACATGCATACCAACGGACAGAGACATCTCGACCTCGAAGGTGGATACAATATCAGGGACCTCGGGGGCTACGACACGGTGGACGGCGGCCAGACGAACTGGGGCGTTTTCCTGCGCGCCGCTTGCCTGGACAAGCTCACGCCCGCGGCTCAGCAGTCGCTCGTCGATTTCGGCCTGCAGACGATCGTCGACTTGAGACTGCCGAGCGAGCTCGCTGAGCAACCGTCTGTTTTTGCCTCCTCCACGTCGGCGCCGACGTACGTCCACATCGATGTACTGATCGAGGGAACAACCCGTGCCGTACCACCAGCAGATCTTCCCTCCGAGTTGAGGACAGCTGAGAGTTACAAGTACTGGATAGACGAACGGCAGGAAAGGTTGCTCGAGACCCTCAGGGTCTTCGCCGCACCGGGGGCGCTGCCCGGGCTCTACAACTGCGCCGCCGGCAAGGATCGCACCGGACTCGTCTCAGCACTGTTGCTTGGTCTCGCCCGAGTGCCCGACGGAACCATTGTTGCGGACTACGCACTGAGTGCACACTACCTCTGGCCCCGCGATCGCGACGATTTTCGACGCGAACACGGTAGCGAGGCGACTCTGGAGGAATTCAGCAGAGCCTATTCTGCGGAGCAGACGATGGAGATTGTTCTCGAGCACATGCAGACCAAGTATGGTGGTATTGCCAAGTACGTAGAGAGGATTGGCCTCGGCAAAGAGGAAGTTGCCCGACTGCGGTCGAGCTTGCTCGACTAATCATCCCAGATGATCATCCCCCTGACGACCATCTCCCGGACTCGCAGATCCCCCTTCAGCGCAGTTTCAACCACCCCGCCATCGCTGCCGCTTTCGTCCTGGAGCTCGACCCACGCTTCGCCCATGGCGCTGCAGTCGATGTTCAGCAGCAGACGGTTGCCTGCGAACTCGATCGGTGGCGGCACAAACCGTGTCCTCAAGAACAACCGTCCCTACACACCTATCCTCAACTGAACGGAGACCCGACATTTGCCCACGATTGGTGTTGACACGTCACCGCTTGTCTATCCGTCTCACGACTATGACCTTTATCCTCACTATGCGCTTGCCTATTTAGCGTGTCGGTGCTGCACCGGCCACGGGCCGCGAGACCGAGAAAGTGCGCAAGAGTGTGCAAACCTACTACGGCCACCGCAATCGTCCGTATCTCGCCGACGATTCCATTATCCCGCCGATGTTCTTCCACGACCCGGATCCGGAGGTGCGCGCGTTCTACGGCAACGTCAACAACGTCACCCGCATATACTTGCGCGGCTTCGGCATGCGGGAGCCCAGAGAGCGCTATCGTGTCTGCGAGTCGTTACAGCTGCTGACTACTGGAACAGGACGGAAGGAAGATGGTAAACGCACCGAACGTCGTTCTTTGCACATGCGACCAGTTGCGTGCTTTCGAGGTGGGGTGCTACGGCAACGAGGTCGTCCGCACGCCTCATATCGACCGCCTCGCAAGTCAAGGGACGCGTTTCGAACTGGCCGCAACCAACAATCCGGTGTGTATGCCGGCCCGCTCCTGTCTGTTGACGGGCCAGTTCAGTCGCACGTGCACGGGGTTCCTGGACCACCTGAAGCCGGGGTATTGGGAAGACCCGAACATAGATTGGGCGTACCCGTTGCAGGAGCGCACCTGGCTGCGCGACACGACCGTGGCCGAGGCCTTGCGCGCCCAGGGATACGAGACGGCCCTGTTCGGCAAATGGCACGTGCATCCGGCGCCGCACCTGGTTGGTTTCGACTCCGCGCTCTTTCCACGTGTCCATCACCGCCACACCGGACAGACCTTCATCGAGAACACCGGACTGGGCGAGGTGGTCGAGGGTTTCAGCGTAGACTTCGAGGCCGAACGCGTGGGCGCTTTTCTAAAAGCGAAACATGAACGGCCCTTCTTCATGTTCTACAACATATCGCCGCCGCATATGCCGTTGGCCGATGCACCGGAGAAGTATCTGAACATGTACGGCCCCGATGAAGTACCGCTCCGGCCCAATGTGTATATCGACGGCGAGCTGCCTTGGAACGAACACTTGTTCAAGATATATCTTTGGGACTTCCTGTATTACGAGCAGCACCTGCCGTATACGGAGTACTTGCCAGAGAACTTCGACCTGCGGCATCTCGTCGCCCTCTACTACGGATTGACAACCTGGGTGGACGATACCGTGGGCCGGCTGTTGAACGGCATCGAAACCAGCGGCCTGGCCGACAACACGATCGTGGTCTTCCTCTCCGATCACGGAGACAACCTGGGCTCCCAACACCGCTTCAACAAGATGCTGCTCATCGAGGAGTCTATCCGCATTCCCATGATCTTCCGGAGCGGTCACGGGTCGAAGGTGAACAGCACTCAAGTGGCGCAGACCATCGACGTGATGCCGACTATTCTGGACCTGTGCGGGGCGTCGGTGCCGACCAGCGTACAGGGGCGTTCGCTGGCACCGATCCTGCGGGGCGAATGCGCGGAGCTGGCCGAGAACGGCGCCTTTATCGAGACGACCAGGTGCGAGATCGGCCTGCGCACGTCAACGCATCTATACGGCAGAGTCCTGGATGGCGACCTGCGTTCCTTCGCCGCGGAGGGCGGCCAATTCTACGATCTGCGCGACGATCCCTATCAGCAGCACAATCTGTTCGGTTCAGGAGCCGACCCGGAAGAGGACCTGCAAGAGCGGTTGGCAGAGTGGAATGCACAAACGCGATGGCAGGCATAGGGGCCATCGCTGTGGAACTGGAGGAGAAAATCGACCTCAAGGAGGCTGTCATTTGCCATAGAGTTGGTAGAGCGCTACGGCACCTACGCCTGAAGGCGAGGTCGCCGGGCTTGAGCAAAAGGCAACGCCAACATCGGACGCAAACATGACGGACAATACGCGACTGACGGTTAGATCCATCGATGGAGCCCCATTCGGCCTCGAGATTTTGGGAGTCGACCCGGGAGCCGTTTCGGAGGATGAGAAGGTCGAAATCCGGGACGCCCACCGGAGATCCCGGGGGCTTCTCTGTTTCCCCTTCGGCAGGCTCCTGGAATCGGAAGAGCTCCACGCCCTCACCGCCGTGTTCGGCGAAAACGAGTACGCTCCGGGATTGATCGACGGAATCGGCAAGAAGGGATCTGCCGAGGAACAGCAGCTGTCCGTCGAGGAGCAGGATGCGGCGCTACGCGATAAAGGTATCGATCCGTACTTGGGTTTCATCGGCAACCTCGATCCACAGAGCCTAGAAACCGAGTCCGTCGATCCGAAGTTCTTCGGCGAGTGGGAATGGCATACCGACATGTCCTACCTGGAAGTCCCTCCGACGTTCAGCCTGCTGCACGCGCGCGAGGTACCCGACGAAGGGGGCGACACCGACTTCTGCAACCAGGTGATGGCGGCACAGCAGTTGCCGGCCGATCTCAGACAGCGTGTCCTGAGCCTGCGCCTCAAACACGACTCCACCTACGGCAGCAGCGGCGTCCTGCGACCCGGCATGAGCGCCCCGGGGTCGCCAGCGGAGGCCCTCGGCCATGCCCATCCCATGGTGCGCCGAATACAAGACGCCGATTGTGAGGCGCTTTTCCTGGGTCGCCGCACCAACGGCTACATCCTCGGCATGGAACTGGAAGAGAGCGAGGCGTTGCTGGATGAGCTATGGGCCCACGCCACCCAGGAGCAGTTCTGCTACTGCCACAAATGGCAACTTGGCCAGGTCGTCGTCTGGGACAATCGGATGCTGCTACATTCCCGCCGCCCGATGGAGAATACGAAAACTCGCTTCATGTGGCGGACACAGACCCGGGGCGAGCCGGTCATTCCGATAGAGGGATGATCAGGCACACACCGGCAGCAGGAGGTGGGTGGGCGTCTCGGGCCCATGGTGGATGGTGATCTGAGGGGGCTGGCCGTGGCGGGATCGACTGGCAGCAACACATCTACTCCGACTTCAGTATGGACCCCAACGTCCGGGCCCTGCGCGAAGACTATCCGGTAAACAGCGACGATTCTACCCGCGGACTTCGTCGACGAGTTGATGTCAGTGGCACGGGTTCACTCTCCTGACTGAAGGTCCATCTGTTTATGATACGTGGCAGAAAACTGCGAATCGAGGAGAGATCATGACCGACTTCCCACGTCCCATCCCCACCGGCAACAGCGGAGACGGCGCCCCGTTGACCCTCGGCGACCCGAGCCAGTTGGGCGACCTGTTCATCTACTGCTCAGGCTCCGGACACCTGCTCGTCAACATCTTCGACCTCGACGGCGACGGCCGGCTCGAGTTGATCGGTTCCAGCGCCGACCTCTACTCCTTCAAGGTCATCGACGCTCTGCCCAACGGCACGCCCATCGTCGATCGCGGTCTACAGTGGGGGGCGACCTCGCGGGCGCCGCATCGAGACCGCAACCCGGAGGACGATACCGGTCTGTGCGGAACGGTGCTGACCAAGGGTGACTTCAACGGCGACGGCCATGTTGAGGCCATCGTGGCGCCGAATTCGATCGGCTTCGGTCCGATCATGGCGATATCTTCCAGCAACGGTACACCCTCGCATCGCACGGAGGGCGACTTCGTGCACTATGTGGGCATGGAGTTCACTGAGACGCACAAGAAGCAGGCCGCGTTCGACTGGAACGGCGACGGACTGGCCGACTTGGTCGTCAAGGTCATCGATCAGGAGGTGAACCCTCGTGGTGGAGGCGATGAGGAGGACATGCGCGAGCGCTACACCAGGGACGGTCGCTGGAAAGGTCCGGTCCCATCGTGGTCACTGCACCTGTTCCGCAACACGGGAACAGACGGCCGCTTCGAGTTCACTCACGCCGGGCGTGTCGAAGTGCCCGCCGGGAATGGTCCGTTCGAGGACGCCGGCGGTACCGTCTGCGCCGTCGACCCTGACGACGCGTCGAAGGGGTTACTGGCCACCGGCTACTACGGTGACCTGTGGCACCTGCCGCTGATCGAGGCCGGCGACGTACCCACCTGGGGTGAGATAACCGAGCTGCTCTCGCTTCAGGGCGCGCCCTTCACCCGCCACGCTGCGTTCACGGCCATCGACACCGGTGACCTGGTGGTTGAGGGCCGTGCCGACCTGATCGCCACTGACACCTCGTCTAACGTCTACTGGTGCCGTTACCGGGGCGACGACGACGAAGGCCGGCCAATCTACGACGACCCCCGAAAGATCAAACAGTACGATCCCCACGTGAACGGCGGACAGTTCAGCGTGCCAACGACCGGCGACTGGCGCGGCACCGGCATGGCCGACCTGGTTGTCGGGGGCGTGGAGGGTTACCTCTTCTGGTACCGCACCCTCTCCACGGATCCGCTCCGCTTTGCGCCTCCGGAGCGGGTGCGCGTCGGCAACGAGGAGATCAGGCGCTATGCCAAGCCCAACCCCGCGGCCGGACACCACTGGGGCTCATCACAGGGTCCCAGCGACGGCTTCAACGGCGGTTACAGCAACCCACTGCTCGTGGATTGGGACGGCGACGGGTTGCTCGATTTGATCGTCGGCGACATGATCGGATTGTACGACTGGTACCCCAACCGTGGATCCCGCGAGCGGCCGCGGCTTCACCCACCGCTGCGTCTCCACTGCGGACAGGAGACCCTGTTGGGCCCTTGGCGCGTGCGACCCGGAGCCGCCGACTTCACCGGCGACGGACTGCCCGATCTGGTGACCATGGACCGCGACCTCGATCTGGCCATATTCCGCCGCACCGGACGGGACGACTTACCCGGTCTGCAGGCGGGTGAAAAGCTGCGCTACGAGGACGGTGACATCATCAAGACCCACGGCGTCCACCTCGCCGGCCAGCTTGGCGATCGTCGCGGTCGCACCAAGATTGACGTCGTCGACTGGAACGGCGACGGACGCTGGGATCTGGTCCTGGGTGTCGGACCGCAATACCACAGCGCCTTCAAGGCCAGTTACCTGCTGTTGTGTCGGAATACCGGTGCGAACACCGAGCCTGTGTTCAAGCGTCCGGAAGTGTTGCTCTTCGACGATGACGGCGAGCCACTGGAGTTCTGGCGTCACGGTGTCCATCCGGCCGTCGTGGATTGGGACGGCGACGGCGCATGGGAGGTCGTGGTCGGAGCGGACAAGGGCATGATCTGGTATTTCAATCCGGACCACTTCGGGACATCCAGAGTGCCCGGTGGCCCCGATCCCGCGCGGGACCCGGATGACGGGGAGGTTTGACCATGACACTCACCATCGCAGCCTGTGTCAGTCTGTGGCGCAACGTCATCGGGGCTGTAGTCGCATACGAAGAGGTGCGCAGACGTGACTATGGCAGGCATGAACAGCTGAGTCGTCCACGGCGGTGGCTCCGTTGCGGATCCAGAGAGTTTCCCCATGAACTGACTAGCCTGGCGCGCAATCGCTTGTGTGGCAATTGTGATCTGGTACGCGGCATCATTGATTGCTGCGTTGCTCGTCTTGGTCTTTGTTTTCGTGTTCTTTAGGTCGGAGTACTTGCCCCGTGTTTCGCGCGCCTCAGCGGCTACGACCTCATTCTGCAGCACTGGCCGCACCTCGGAAGATGGAGACCAGCGACCGTTGTCTTGTATCTCGTTCTGAACAGCAGCCACGCACACTGCTCCCTCGTGTGACGATGAATGAGGTATGAAGAAGACGCAATCCACGAACTCGGGGTTGTTCTTCTTGCACTGGCGTGATGCATCTTTGCCCGTCGTTCCACGTGGCGGCATTGGTAGAGGGGGATGGGGAAACTTCAACATCTTGGCCATGATTTTCCTTTCGCTGATCATGGTCGGGCTAACGGGCGCGTATTTCCAGCAGGCCAAGCGGATGGGGTTGGTCGGAAAGGCAGGGTTCGCCCTCCCATGGATTGGACTCGCTCTAATGGGAGCTGCGCGCCTTGGACAGGCCTTGGACATCGAGAACGCCTTTGTGATCGTCATGGTGGCCCTCGGAACACTGACCGCCGGCTTCGCCCTGTTCGGTCTCGCCACCCTCCGGGCAAAAGTGCTTCCGCGCGCGGCGGCTACCCTGCTCATCGTCGGCGCGCTGCTGTTCACTCTTACCAGTTCTCAGGATAGGCGTGCCTTTCTGGCTGTCCCATTAGGCCTTGCCTGGGTATGGCTGGGGTGCGCCGTCTGGCGGGAGGGTGGTGTGACAACGTTAGGCGCTCGAAATGGCGCTTGAGCCCGACGAGGCCGTGCGGCCGGCGTTGGCGGCGATCGAAAGAGGCCTCAGGCTGCGAACTCGGGCTGGGGCGAGGCCCGAGGTGGTGCGATCGCCGGTGGCCGGGCCGGCAGCCCTACCGACTTACAAGGAGTCAACCCGTTGACGAGCTGGGCGTGCCAGGTTAACGTAAGCTCCGTCAACACCGTGTCAAAATCAGATTTCCTATCATGTTTTTATTAAAAAAGATGCTTACTCAGGCACAAGTCGGCTATTTCAATACTTTTGGGGTTCTCATCCTGAGGAATGTTCTCAGTGTGGAGGAAGTCCACAAGTTAAACGCAGAGTTTGATGCTAAATTGGCGACGACCACGGATGCAAAATCTAAAGCAGAAAAATTGTTGTCCATGAGCTGGCCCAACCTTGGACCGGATACTCCATTTACGGGATCGCTATTGGAAGATTCACGGATAATCGAAATTGTAGATTCAATATATACGGATGGATTTTACGGGATTTCCTGCAATGCTTCCAGTAAATCTGGTGATACAGCCTGGCATCCCGATTCCAATTTTCGACGAATGCACGGGATTAAGGTGGTCACTTATTTACAGCCGCTCAATGGCAATAATGGCGCCCTACGCGTAATCCCTGGATCACACAGTTACCCACTGCATGACGATATAAAGCAAATCGAAATGCGCAAACCAAAGCATGACGGTCTCGAGCGGGACACTAAGGTTACTAATGCTGATTCAGATTCAGACACTGGTTTCGATATTTGTGAAGTCCCCGCCTTTATCTGCTCCGTGAATCCGGGCGATATTATTGTCTTTGATTTCAGGGTTTGGCATGCCAGTACAGGAGGGTCAAATGGTAGGCGCATGTTATCGATGATTTTTATTAAGCAAGCCGTTTCGCCTGAAGAAGACGAAGCCATAAACGAGCAAGTGCTTCTTTCGCGTAAGGTTCGGGCGGCGCGCGCTAAGGAGACCTTTGATAAGCTGAGACCGGAGTACCACCCGGACTGGATAGCCAATCCCGACAATCGCCCGAGACGTCAACGCTGGATTGATTGGATGCGCGAGAAGAGGTATTTCGAGGCGCTTGCATAACGCTAAGCGCGAAGGCGAATTTCTTAACCCAACCATCCCGTGATTCTCGATGTCGGCCTCGTCGATCAGGCCCGACTGGAGGATCAAGCGGGATTCGGAGATCGCCGAAAGTCCTCGCTCTCGGCGAGCGCCACGCACCGTCGGGCCCGCTCATGCGAGGTCTTGTGTGAGATGATTTACTTTCCCTTGGCTTTCTTGAACGTGAGGTATTGGACGCCGGTGGCTTGCAGATCAGCGGTTCTTTCAGCAGCGTAACTATGTTCATACAGACTGTATAACATTGTACATGCAGGGCTTCCTTCTGCATAGCACCGGTCCGAGATTCGAACTGAAATCTGCGACCGGAATCAGCCTTTTGCGTCGTAGAACCACTCCATTCGGTCTTACCTTGAGGGTGTCGGTCTGCCGGCTCGCCCTCCACCCATCGCCCAGGCAAGGACTTCCCAGCAGTCTGAGTTCGATTACGCTGCCTGATCCGACGGGATCGGTGCGTAACCAAAGCCGGGGCCGGAATCCACCCTCGCCCAGCCCCCGCAAGGCCAAAGTACCCATCCCGTCCATCACAAAAGCTCAGATTTTCATTCGACACCAAGACGCGGGCAATCTTCTACCCAACGGGCCCTAGCCAGCTCCCCAGTTGCCCGGATTCCCGAAAGAAGACATCGAGATCTGCAGAGCCGTGCGCGAAGCCGTCGGTGACGACATCGTGCTCATGCTGGATCCATTCGGTGTATACACCCTCGAGGAATCACTCTGGGTGGCGCGCGAGCTCGAGAAGCTGAACTACTACTGGCTCGAGCATCCTATGCCCGAAACCCGGACCGAGGCCTACCGGCGTCTGACGAGGGAGACGCAGATAGCAATCTGCTCCCCAGAGCATGTCAAAGGAGGGCCCTTCGCAAGGGCAGAATGGCTGCTGCAGGGAGCATGCAACATGCTGCGCATCGACCAGTACTACGGCGGCATCACAGGCTGCTGGAAGGTCATCAATCTCTGTCAGCTCTACGGGCTTCAATGTGAGTTGCACGCGTTCGGCGCCGCGCAGGTGCACCTGGCGGCCGCATCGCCCGAGGCGACGTGCCGCTACTACGAGCGCGGGTTGTTACGCCCCCAGCTCGATCACGAGACACCGCCGCCTCATCTCACGAAGCTCTATGATCCCATGGACGACGCAGGGTATGTCGAAGTGTCCCAGGAGCCGGGGTTGGGTGTGGCCTGCAACTGGGACTACATCGAAAACAACCTGATTGATTGAGCAACACTGCTACACATGGCTTCAGGAATCTCGACCGGACCGGCTCGCGCTCGCACTCCTTCTTCTCACCCTGCTCATACACCCTGGGCGTCAGCATGGTCGTAGTGTTCCCACGCCGCCGGATCAGCTTCTTGCTCTGTCGAGACCGCGAGCAGACAAGGATGGACACTTCAATGGCTTTGGTCGATATTCCGTCGGAGGAGGATCCGATGTGCTCACGCGCCTCTAATTCGCTGATGACGGACCGCACGCGCGGGAACCCGCGATATCTCGCCATGGCACATCCTCTGGTGATTCTCGCGCTGGCCTCCCTGGGTGCGGGTTGGGCGGGTTGCGACGCCGGCATCGACGCCGGGGGCGCTCGCGGCTCGCGCCCGGACCGCATCTGCCTGACCTGGCGTTCCGATCCGGCCACGACGCAGGCCGTCAGCTGGCGCACAGCCGCGGACGCCGATAGTGGCTTCGCCGAAATCGCGCGCGCCGACGCCTCCCCGCGTTTCGAGAAATTGGCGCAGCGTCTGCCTTCCGTCTCGCAGATCCTCCGTGCTGACAGCGGGCCGGCGCGTTTCCACGAAGTCGAATTCGACGGCCTCGAGCCGGCGACCCTCTACGCCTACCGGGTCGGCGACGGCCGTTCGACGTGGAGCGAATGGTTCCACTTTCGCACGGCCAGCCACCAGGCCGAGCCGTTCACCTTCATCTATTTCGGAGACGCGCAGAACTCGATTCTCTCACTCTGGTCGCGGGCGATCCGCTCGGCCTTCAGCGACGCGCCACGCGCCCGTCTCATGCTGCACGCCGGCGACCTCGTCAACAGCGCCGAGAGCGACCGGGAATGGGGCGAGTGGTTCGACGCGGGCAGCTTCATCCACGCCATGGTGCCGGCCATTCCCGTGCCCGGCAATCACGAGTACGCCACGGTCGACGACACGCGCCGTCTCTCCCATCACTGGCGGCCGACGTTTGCCCTACCTCTGAACGGCCCAGCCGGACTCGAGGAATCCGTCTACTGGCTCGACGTGCAGGACGTGCGTTTCGTTGTCTTGAACTCGAACGAGCAGCTGAGAAAACAGGCACAATGGCTGGATGGCGTGCTCCAGGCGAACCCGAACCGGTGGACGGTGGTCACGCACCACCACCCCCTGTTCTCGTCGGCGAAAGGACGCGACAACCAGGCACTGCGCGAGCTCTTCAAGCCGCGCTACGACCGCTACGGCGTCGACCTCGTTCTGCAGGGGCACGACCACTCCTACGCCCGCGGTCGCAACCTGCCCACGGGCGCCGCCGTGCGCGATTCCAGCGGCACGATGTACGTCGTCTCCGTCAGCGGTCCCAAGATGTACCAATTGACGGAGGATCGCTGGATGGCCCGGGGAGCCGAGAACACGCAGCTCTATCAGCTGATCACCATCGACACCGACACGCTGCGCTACCGGGCCGTCACCGTCACCGGAGAGCTCTACGACGCCTTCGAGCTGCACAAACAGGCTGACGGCCCCAACCGCCTCGTCGACCGAGTCCCCGCCACGCCGGAGCGGCGCTTCTCCAACACCCTGGAGTGAGCCGAACCGGGACGCGCCAGACGTGTCGGTCGAGCGCTCGTACGCTTCAGTCGATCTCCCGTAGACGGCAACAGCGCACGTAGGTCACGTGCTCCTCGCAGCGCCACTCCGACCAGAATCCAGAATATCGAGATCTGGAAATTGAGAACTAGAGCTTTCTGGAGGCCCGCCGGAGCCGCGTCTGGGCGCCTGACATCGACTGAATCACCTCACCTGATTGACCCTCGGCCCCGGTGCGCCTGGCGCGGTAGATGTCGCTGGGGTTCACCGTTGCAGGCAACCCCTTTCTGAAAATATCCAGCCCTAACCAACGCACACGACGTCGGTGCCGGGGCCCGCGTACCTCCACGCCCAAGGCACGCCGCCCCGACGCTCTAGACCGAAGTAGCGATAACGCCCTCTATTCTTCCACGTATAATAGGTACAGACCACTTTGGGTGTGTCTGACAGCTCTCGCTGCGTTGGATATTGGTACTGGTGGGAGCGTTAAAAGGAGACTTTGCCGATAGTCCGGGCAAGGGAGGCGGTAATCTTCTCGTGGCGCTTGCAGCAAAATCCGGACTTCATGCGAGATCATCGACAGTGAGGTGCACCCCAACGATGTGGCTCTTGCCGGGTGCGTCTCCAAGGTTGGTGTAGTCGACCAGAAGGACTCGACCGTCAGGCAGGCAGAGCCAGGAGGAGTAGCCGTGATCCGGTTTGGGTTTCTGATCGGGGTGATTGGCGTGGATCTGCACCATGCGGTCGCGTTGGTACTGGTCGGGGTAATCGCCAGAAGCAGCCGACCAGTTCCAGGACCAGTCTTCGAACGTTCGGTTCTGGCTCGCGAATGAAACGGTTGTCCAGGTACTCGTACCGGTGTAACCCCACTGGCCGAACATGGTGCGCATATCTGGCCGCTCGGTGCGGGGATCTGCGAGCTGGGTCTCTCCCCGAAAGACGTTGTGATAGATCGTGTCCTCGCCGTCTACCTGCACTCGTAGTAATCCTCCTTTGTGCCTGATGGCAATCGCTCTCGGGCGAGAGAAATCGACTTTCCTGTGAAGGTCGGTGCTCCGGCTCCCGCCAAGGGTGATGAAATCAGCGCCGATTTGGACGAGGGCACCTATGCTGCCGCAGGACATGAACGCCACGGGCTCTCCCGGAGGACCTGATACTTTCAACTCCGCTTCGAAGTCGACAGTGCTGAAGCGGTCCCGTGGTGGCAGCAGGCTGTAGCGGCATTCGTGCTCGGGTCTGTTTTCGATCGTGAGTGCGCCGTTGCTTATTGAAGCGGCGTATTTTCTGCGCGGACCCCCGATGGCGTAGGTGCCCGCCTCTTCTTTCAAATCGCCGATCCAGGCGTAACACCCCAGGCCACCGTTTACGTGACGTCCAGTGGCCATGCAGCGGCCGTCGTCGAGTTGTTTCACGTACGGACGGTGCAGAGCGAAGGGACACATCTGTGGATCGCTCCAAGTCTCTCCATTGTCCTGAGAAAAAGCGACGAAGCAGGGGATGCCGGCGGAGTGATTTTCGCGCATGACGCAGGCCAGCTCCCCGCCGCCGTCGAGGACGATGATGGCTCCTTCGCAAAACTGGTGATAGCCATCATGGGCGACGATGACACGGTTGCCCCAACTCTGGCCGCCATCTGCCGACGAGGTCATGATCACGGCGAATTCCTGGCTTTCGCGCAACATGATGTGCGCACTGACGGCCAGGCGTCCATCCGGCAGTTCAGTAATGCGGTCGGGCTCAAAGCCTCCGATGTCTGGTTTGTGGGGACCGTCCCAGGTCGTGCCCTCATCGAAGCTCCACCAGATCCAGTTGCCGGGTGGCTGATCTTCGTGGAAGTGGCTGAAATCGTCATGGTCGCAGATGACGGCAATGCGGCCGTCACTGAGCAGGCTGATCCGCGGCGTGACCAGGCGTTCATCACCTCTGCTTCGGTCAGCGCTCGCCACTTCGCTCAATTTGGCCCACGTGTTCCCGTCATCGTCGCTGTACAGGATCGTCAGAATCTGCTTCGATTCTCCCCAGTGTGACTCGGTGTCGGAGTAGACGAGGAGAAGACGGCCGGACTCCAGGCGGATGATGTCAGGGTTTTTGGTAAATCGGCCTGGGCTTCGCCAGACGTCGAACACTTTCTCTGCAACTGATCTCGAATGAATGTACATGGGTGTTCCCTGTCCTGTCTCTGGACGACTACTCGTTCTAACTTTCGGGGACACGTCCGCAGGATTGTTGGAAAGAAGGTCGTGTAGATCCACCGTGGGAGAAAGCCACGTCCATCACCTCAACGATGGACTTGCCATCCTCTCCGGTGATTGTCATCGTCGGTACTGCATGTTCGCCGCCTGGCGTGCGTCTATATTACCGAGTTGAGGGCTGCTCGGCGCAAGGGCGATGCCGGTTTGAGCGTGGTGGAATCCAGAGTGACTCGCAGGGCGATCTGGAACAGCACTGGGGCGCCCAGGAAACGGCACCGGTCGCCCCCAATAATTGAGAACGGAGACACGACATGGCACAGCGAGCCGACGCGCATATCCACCTCTTCGAAAAACCCCTGGGAGGTTCGTTCCCGGACCGGCCGGGCGTTCACATGGACGAGGCAGCCTGCTTCGATTCTCTCGCAAAGGAGAGTGACGTGGCGGCGGCTCTCATCGTCTGTTATCGCCGCTGCGAAGGAAACGAGAGAAACAACGAATTCGTAATCGGCCTTCAATCAAATTACGACTGGGTCCGTCCGGCGACCCACGTGGAGCCCGACGACGCACCCGGGATCGAGGAGCTTGAGCAATGGCGCGATGAGGGTGTTATCGGATTGACCATGTACCCTCGGAGCGCGGACGCCGTGCGTGCCTGCCCCGACGAGATCTGGGAGTGGCTGATCGCCCAGCAGTGGATCCTCAGCGTCAACTGGAGAGGAGACGCTTGGGACGTGTGGCAGGAAATCCTCGGCCGTCACCGCGAGCTTCGACTGATCATATCCCATCTGGGTCTGCCTGACAAAGTCAGTGGGCTGATCGACCAGGCGCAGGCGCGCGACAGGTTGAAAGCGGTAATCGCTCTGGCTCGATTTCCGCAGGTGTGCGTCAAGCTGAGCGGGTTCTACGCCATAACAGAGCTGTCGTACGATCATCCGTACGAACTGGCATGGCCCCTTGTCGAGGCATTAATCGAAGCGTTTGGCGTCGGGCGACTGCTGTTCGCCTCCGACTACACGCCGTGTCTCAATCATCAGACCTATTCGCAGACGCTTGGTCTGTTCTGGAAAATGCCGTTTCTGAGCGACGGCGACCGCGACCTCATTGTCGGCGAAAACCTGATGGCCCTGTTGAAAAGGGCGGAGAGCTGATGGACAGAGTGGAGCACCGTCACTGCAGGATGGTCATCATGTACAGGCCTCCGGTGGGCCGGCCACCTGTGATGTATCCGACCCTACCCACCGATGGCGCCAAATACTCACGTCCGGACTCGTGAATCACGAAAAAGGGCTCTTGTACTTCCTACACGTGACGACGATTCTCGGTGATGTCAACGCGGACATCCTCTTCGTCCTCTACCCGCTGCAGGTCGAGCCCATGGGTTCGATCGATGGCGATCCCCACATCCTGGATTACCCCGTCTGGAGGTCGCGGGTGCCGGAGGGTTGCATCCAGCTCGATTCCGTCAGTATCGAGTTCAAGGGATGATGGCGCTGATCGTCTAGCTCCGGGCGATCTCCACGGTCCGCCCCGTCTCACTCGAACGGTAGGCGGCGTGGACGATCTGCAGTGCGGCGAGTCCGTCGGCAGCCGCCAGCGGCGGTTCACACTGTCCCAGGCAGGCTTGCAGCGTGCGCTCCACCCATGGGGTGTACCCGCCCGCATGGCCGGAGTAGCTGATGACCCGCTTAGGGGATCCGACGCGCCGCCATTCTAGCTGACCACGCTCGGCGGCATTCAATCGGACCCAGCCCTCTGACCCGTACACCGTCATCGACGAGTGCCCCTTCTCTGGCATCAGGTACCCCGAGAACAGCGCCCCGTGAGCGCCACCAGCGAATCGCATGCTGACGGTGGCCAGATCCTCGACGTCGATGGAAGTGCCGCCGACGACGGGCGTCATCGCCGAGACGGCCTCGACCTCGAGGCCGGTGAGAAAGCGGATCTGGTCGACCGTGTGGATCCCCAGCCATGACAGATGGCCGCCACCGGCCAAGGCCTTGATGAAGGTCCAGTCCCCCCTGTCGAGGCGCCGCTGAATGCGAGCCTGGTCGTCCACCTGGGTGGCCTGCACGGCATACAGCTCGCCGATTTCCCCGTCTGCGACTATGCGGCAGGCGTCGATGTTCGGCTGGTGCAGACGCTGGGCGAACGCCAGCATGAGGTGAACCCCCTTGCGACCAGCCAGTACGGCCAGATCGGCGAAGTCATCGGGATCGACGCAGGCTGGCTTTTCGGCCAGGACATGGATGCCCGCTTCGAGCAGCGGGCGGATCACCGGCGGAGCGTGTGCCCCCTTCATCGTCACGATAGCCATATCCGGACGAACCGTCTCCAACATGGAGTCGATGGAGGTCTCGCATCCGGCGACTTTTTCCCCGCAGACCTGTTGAGTCTCATCGAAGGTGGCACCATCCGAATCCACCAGCACCGCGCGCTCGATCAGGTCGACATCGCGGATCGCCTGCTGGTAAGCAGGACGGTGAGAAGCTCCGTCTTCGGTGATGAATGCTACAGTTGCCATGCTGTCTTCCCCCTGCGCTGTCAGCGGCTCAACTTTGCGCTGACGAGACGATTTAGACTTACACCCGTTTCGGCGGCATGTATCGCGAGACGCCGGTGGACCTCCTCCGGAACACGTACTAGAAACCGGCCACTGAAGTTCTTGGCCGCCAGCGGTTCAGGGACGGGCTCTCCGGCTGACGCAAGATCCTTCACAACGCGGTTGACGACTCTCCGAATCCCCTTGAGAGCACCCTCCTGGGTCGACGCCAACCAGCTCAAACTCGGAAACTCCGCGCATACACCAACGTATTCACGGTCATCCTCGGACCATGTTACCCGGTAGGTGTATTTATCCTTCTTCGTCGCCATGTTCATACTCCAGCTTGTCGATTGCCTGTAGCACCTGCTCCCTAATAGTATCACTATTGATACTGATATCAACCCTTAAAGGCCAACGAGAGTGCCGCGAGCACTGCCGAGGATGTGGTGCATCATGGCTCGGTGCCGTTCAGATACTCTTCGACATTGGTGTAGCCGTCACCGTCTCGATCCAGCTTGCCGTCGCCGGGGTCATCGGGTAGCAGCTCCATCTGCCGTTCCCATGAGTCGGGCATGCCGTCCCCATCGCTGTCAGGCGGCGGTTGGGCAGACTCGAGCGCAGGCCATCCTCCCACCTGGCTCTGGGAGTCGATGATTTGCCCCGTCCTGTGTTTGACCTGGGACACAATACGAGTGTCGACGGCATCTCGACGCGGACGAGTAGCCCCCGCCTCGGCGAGAACGCGGTCGAAGGCGACTTCGGCCGGCTCGGTCTGAACGGGTTCGGCTCCGAAGGCTTGCGCTGCCTTTGAGTACGTCCGCAGGAACATGCCCCAACCGAGGTCTTTGCCGTTGATCAGATTCTGTGCCTGGTAGACCTGAGTGTCCACGCTCCAGCCGAAGAAAGCCCAATCCCTTCTCTGCTCGAGCGTGGAGGCTCCACTCCGCAGGTAGTTGCCGACGTAGTTCAAGCGCGCATAGTAGCCGGCCTTGGCGCCCGTGCACGGATGCCCGCCCCAGTCGTAGACGACGTTGTTGCGAAAGTCGAGAAGCATGGTTCTGTCTTTGTACGAGGCTATCGCCGGATTTCGCGTCTGGTGATGGGCGTAGAGATTGTGATGCATCGACAAGTGCCCATCCTGCAACCGCAGCAACGATCCCATTCCATGCGGACCCTTGGGATGAACGGAATCATCCAGACTCTCCGTCACGAAACACCACTGGATGGTGATATCGTCCGTCGTCGTTCCCGTAACCGAGAGGGCCTCATCGACCGACCACGACACCGAGCAATGATCCACGATGATGCGCTTGCCGCCCGAAATGGAGAGACCATCGTGCGGCTCCTTCTGTTCGTCGCCCGGCCGGCAGCGCAGATAGCGCACGACCACGTCGTTGGCATTGATGTAGGTCCCACTCCCCTTGAGGCAAATGCCGTCACCCGGGGCCGTTTGTCCGGCGATGGTGAGATTGGATTGTGCGATTTCGAGAGGTGACTGGAGGTCGATAGTGCCGGAGACCCGAAAGACGACAATTCGGTTCGGTCGACTGACCGCCTCGCGCAGAGAGCCGGGTCCAGCGTCGTCCAGATTGGTGACGGAATAGATAGACCCACCGCGTCCGCCAACGGCGTATTTCCCGAAACCTTCCGCACCTGGGAAAGCGGGCACCGGGCGGCTCTGCTCAGCAGAGATCAACCCCGGTAAAATCAACCACGCGAGTAGGATCCGCGCGAAGCGTTCCTCGTTCATCCCTCCACTCCTCATTTGCTCTTGAATTTCTGTTTGCTCGCGCGCATCTCGCGGTTGAGCGGAACTTGATTGGAAGTGGACTGTGTCCGCTTCTCGTGCAGCCACTCACCCTGGTTGTCCCGCTTCACCTCCATCCTCTTGGCGACGGCCGGTACCTTCGCCACCTTCGTTGGCTCTTCCGCGTACCAGTACGCAACGCTGCTCATCTCATTGGCCAGGTGATTGGCGTGACCGTGCTCGATCGTCACCTTGATTTCGCGCGAAAAGCGGACCGGGTTTTCGAGGTGGTGTACGTAACTCGTCTGGTACCCGCCGGTGTTATCCTCATGAATCGACGAGCCGTTCCTGAGAAAGGCATTGTCCTGCATGCCGTAGGCCTGGTTCAGATAATCCTCGCTGCCGGTTCCGTGCAGATCGGGAGGCCATTTGTAGCCGTCGACCCAGATCATGTCATCCCCCTCACCCCACCATGTGCCCTGGAAATTGGTAACCGACAGGTTGCAGCCCACGTAGTGACCCCGTCCCTTCGTTTCGAGAATGACGTAGTTGCTGTCCCACGCCATCCTCTCCTTGTTGACGACGTCGGCTTCCGGTACGTTGACAGTGATCTCATGTCCCCAGCCACCGAATGGGTTTTCCCTGCGAAATTCGGCGTGAAAGTAACCGAGATGCTCATCCGGGTTGTCTTCGAGCGCTTCGTAGTCAAGGTAGAAATACTGGACATGCTGTTCGGAACTCTCGTTGACGAGTTCGACGACGGCGCGCTCACGGAACGGCATGGGGGCATAGCTGTTGAGCGCGCAGAAGCTGTTGAACTGATTGTCCGTTCGCGCTGACGCCGTAAACAGGTGAGACTGGTATGAGTTGACGATGTTGTGCCCCAGGCCGAAGAAGTCTCCAAGTGGACAGACGATGCTCGGATGGCGAGCGTTGTCCCAGGTAAACTTGAGCAGACACTCACGGTAATGTCTGGGTTGCGTCATCCATATGTGCGTGATCAGCCCGGGGCCATCGATATCGGCGAGCACGCGACTCTCTCCTGGATCCAGGATCCAGCGGTCCTTGTTGCGACCGGAGGTGTCCCAGGATGAAACACGGCCGGTTTTTCCAGAGCGGATGATGGCAAGTTGGTATGGTTGAGAGCTTTTCATCCCGTTCATCCCTGCTTGAAATGATCTTACGTCCCGGTCAGTCCTTCGGCGACAAGATAGTCGTCCCGATCCAGGTTCTCCACTGCCAGCACTGGCACTCGATCAATAGTGGACATTGTTTCATCATCTCCCAAACCCGTGGCCACATGCGATCGAATGAATCGGCTGGCGATCCCGTACACCGGGATACCCTTGGTCCTGATGGAGTGTCAAGTCCCGCTCCAGGTTCCCTACGAGGAGCGAATCCGCAAGCAGTACCATCATTTCGCCATGACCGAGCAAGTCACACTCTACAAGTTTCATACAGACACTGGGTTGGTCGGCCTTGGCGAGAGCGTCGGACCCACGTTCGCACAGGAGTTTTTGGATCCCTACATCGGCACGGATCCCTTCGACCACGTGATGAGTACCGGTCCGTTCAACCTCGACATGGCCTGCTGCGATCTGATGGGCAAGCACCTAGTGTCCCGTCGCAGAAATAGGTTGACAAAATTTGGCCGCCGAGGCGACCCTGCTCGCAAGGCGCCTGAGCAAGTCGTATCAGTCGGATACGGCGAGCGAAGGCGCTCAGGGACGAGGCCGAACTCCAAGAGTTCGGTCCCACGCCGCGAGCGGGGATGAATCGGCGGAAGAATATCGACATATTTCTGCGACGGGACACTAGAGCTGATGGACAGAGTGCCTATCCCACATGGTCGGCGCTTTCGCCGAGCTTCTTCACGGCACGGGCGATGTCGTCTACTACGACCTATGGCCCCGTGCTCCAACTGCAGCGCCTGAGTCGATCCGGTTAGCTGCGAACGCAGTATTTCAGGCAGGAGTCCAGCGAATGCCCTCCCTCAACGCCGACTCTGGTCGCATTGGGCGTGGCACCGCTGCTCGATCTGCACGACAACCGGCGTTGACGATGCGCAACGGCATCCCGAGCCGAGTCGAGGCGTGCCTGCACTCTAGCTGGATAGGCTTCCTCCTGTGGGACGCCGTAACCCAAAGCAGGTGGGCAGATGTCGTCTCGACAAATCAACCGGCCGTGGCGTGAGACGTTCAGTGATCGTTTCTAACTTGTGTTGTACGGATCGGGGCACTACTCTGCCCGCGCCGAGGAAAGGAGCATGACATGCCCGTAACGAGACGCCACTTCCTGAAATCTGCCGCTGCTATCACCATTGGATTCCACGGTCTGCAGCGCCACGTCGCCTGGGCCGCTGAGGGCCTGATGACCGAACGCTTCGGCTACGGCCGCCTGTTCTCCGACCCGCACCGGATCATCGACCTGCCGGAAGCGTTCTCCTACCGCGTGCTGTCCCGTACGGGAGACCCCATGGATGACGGTCTCCCGGTGCCGGGAGCGCCCGATGCCATGGCGGCATTCGCGGGCAGCGATGGCCGCACGATTCTGGTCTGTAACCACGAGCTGAGTCGCAACTACGACGAGTGTACCGATACCGGACTCGAGAATTTCCAGTTGAAGAAGCTGCCGGAGGAGGCGTTCTATGACCTTGCCCATGGACATCCTCCCATGGGCGGTACCAGCACGATCGTCCTCAGCGCCGCTGGAGAACGCGAGCATCACTACATGAGCCTGGCGGGCACGGTGGGCAATTGCGCCGGCGGGCCCACCCCCTGGGGAAGCTGGATCACCTGCGAAGAGACCACACAAAAAGCCGGTGACGACCTCGAAAAGGACCACGGATACAACTTCGAAGTGCCGGTGAGGGCCCGGACCCATCGGGCTGCGCCCCTGCCGCTCCGTGAGATGGGTCGGTTCGTGCACGAAGCCGTCGCCGTCGATCCGAGGTCGGGAATCGTCTACCAGACGGAAGACACCAGTGACAGCCTGATTTACCGATACATTCCGCAGCGGCCGGCGCGGCTGGCCGAGGGCGGCAGACTACAGGCCCTCGTCGTCGCCGACCGCCCGGGCCTGGACACGCGCAACTGGGAAGAGCACTCGGTGCAACCGGGAGAGCAGTTCAGTGTGCGCTGGATCGACATCGAGAACGTCGAGTCGCCCGAAAACGACCTGCGCTACCAGGGGCACGCCAAAGGGGCAGCCGTCTTCGCCCGTGGTGAAGGCATGTGGTATGGACGTGAGGCGGTGTATTTCGCCTGCACGAACGGTGGCGCTAAAAAGAAGGGACAGATCTGGCGCTACATGCCGAGTGCGCACGAGGGCACGGCCGACGAATCCAGCGCGCCGGGCACGCTCGAGCTCTTTATCGAGCCCAACGACACCGACCTCGTAGAGAACGCGGACAACGTGACGGTGACTCCGTGGGGCGATCTCATCCTGTGCGAAGACGGTCCGGAGCAGCAGTTCCTCGTCGGCGTAACACCCGACGGCGAGCTCTACAAGTTCGGGCGCAACGCCTACAACGGGTCCGAGTTCGCCGGGGCCACCTTTTCGGCGGACGGCAGGACGCTCTACGTGAACATCCAGAGTCCGGGCATCACGCTGGCCATCACGGGGCCCTGGCAATCGCAGACCGGTTGAGGCCGAATCCGCCAACTGGGCAGCTGTCAAAACCGGTTCGGCGGCTGAGACATCTTTCGCCGAGCTTCTTCACGCGCACGGGCGATGTCGTCTACTACGACCCATGGCCCCGTGCTCCAACTGCAGCGCCTGAGTCGATCCGGTTAGCTGCGAACGCAGTATTTCAGGCAGGATTCCAGCGAATGCCCTCCCTCAACACCGACTCTGGTCGCGTTGGGCGTGGCACCGCTGCTCGATCTGCACGACAATCCGGCTTGGCAAAAATGGGAAAGTGGAGCACCGTCACTGCAGGATGGTCATCATGTACAGGCCTCCGGTGGGCCGGCCACCTGTGATGTATCCGATCCTACCCACCGATGGCGCCAAATACTCACGTCCGGACTCGTGAATCAAGAAAAAGGGCTCTTGTACTTCCTAAACGTTCGGAAAAAGGAGAGCCTTTGCTATTCGCGACGGACTCGCCCCTCGACCCGCATGACCGATAATCACGCCTTCAGCGGATGAGCCCCTTGCGCCGAGAGCTTCCCACCGACTTCCGCGGCCACCTCGACAGGACCGTGACCGGGGACAACGCCTCCTCAGGTGTCACCATGCGGGCAATTATCTGCGGTTGCGGGTTGGCGGGGTTTATCGCCGTAGGTGTTCCCTACGGCAGCATGGTCATCCAGGGCACCCGCATGGGGTTGAGCTCGGTCACGCCGGCAGCCTTCTTCCTGCTTTTCGTATTGCTGTTGACCCTGCACCTTTTCCTCGGCGCACTCAAGCGCGCCTGGGCCTTCAGCCGCGGCGAATTGCTGACGATCTTCGTCATGATGGCCGTCGCCACCGCCATACCCACCCGCGGCGTCGTCGGTATGCTGCTGCCGATGATCACCGGCACCTTCTACTACGCCACGCCCGAAAATCAGTGGGCCACGCTGATTCATCCGCACCTGGCAAGCTGGATGGTTGTCGCCGACGAGGAGGCCATCAACGCCTTCTACGAAGGCCAGGGACGCGGCGCTCGAATTCCCTGGTCCGCCTGGCTCTTACCTCTGGGTAGCTGGCTCCTGTTCTACGCGGCGTTTTACCTGACCCTGATTTCGTTGATGAGCATCTTGCGGCGCCAATGGGTCGACAACGAGCGCCTGGCCTATCCGATGGCGCAGGTTCCCCTGGCCATGATCCAGGACGAGGGTGGCAGGCTGCTCAAACCCTTCTTCCGCAATCCCCTTATCTGGATCGGCCTGGCGATCCCTTTCGTCCTCGGCAGCCTCGAGGCTCTGCAGCACTACTTTCCCGGCGTGCCCTCCCCGACCTTGCGAACCCAGCTGACCTTTGTGCGCGACAGCGTCACGCTGAGCATCGGCATCAACTTCATCATGCTCGGCTTCGCCTATCTCATCGGCACCCAGCTCTCCCTCAGCCTCTGGGTCTTTTACCTGCTGCACGCGCTGGAAGACGGCCTTCTCCGCAGCCTGCACCTCAACCACAGCGATCAGCTCGGCGAGTGGTCTATCGCGGGGATAGGGCACCAGATGATGGGAGCTCTGGCGGTACTCGTCGGCTACGGCTTGTGGACGGCGCGCGCCCATCTGGCGGATGTCTTACGCAAAGCCTGGCGGCCGGGACGAGAAACCGGTGAGATGGCCTCGTACCGCTTCTGTATCGGCGGGTTCGCGATGGGCGCGACGATGATGACCCTGTGGCTGTGGCAGAGCGGGCTGCCCTTGTGGATCGCCGCGCTCGTCGTCGTCACCGCCCTCTGTATTCTCGTGGCCCTGGCGCGCATAGTCGCCGAGGTGGGGACCCCGACGATTACCCCCGGTATGGTACCCAGCGGATTCGCCGTCAGCGCCGTCGGCGTGCCGGCCCTGGGTATCAAGGGCCTGGTCGCATTGGGCTATACCGTCGTCTGGATCGGCGATATGCTCGTCTTCATGACCGCCCCTCTGGTCAATGCCATGCGCCTTGGCAGCGACCTGGATTCCGAACTGCGCGGCAACCGCCGCCGCCTGCTCTGGGGCATTGCCGCGGCCATGTTCATCAGCCTGACTGTTTCCACCTGGTACACCCTGCACCTGGCCTATACTCATGGCGCCGTAAACCTCCACGCACAGTACTTCACCGGCTTTGCCGATAATCCCTCCAAGTTCGCCATGCAGAAAATCCTCAACCCGACCGGCCCCGATTTCATCGGCTGGCTCTGGACCGGCGCCGGCGCCTTCCTGATGGGCGTCCTGATCTTCGTTCGCAACCATTGGATCTGGTGGCCGTTGCATCCCATCGGTTTTGCCGCGAGCATGGGTTGGGTCATGAGTCAGATCTGGTGCTCGATCTTTCTCGCGTGGCTGATCAAAGCGATCGTCCTCAGGTTCGGGGGGGCCGCCCTCTACCGCCGGACCGTGCCCTTCTTCATGGGCGTCGCCCTCGGTCAGATCGTCGTCGGCGGCTGCTGGCTCGTCGTCGATGTCCTGACCGGCACGGTGGGCAACACGTTGCGCGTGTACTGAGCTGGCAACAGGCGCGATCCTACCCCCCGATGGCGCCAAATACTCACGTCGAGACTCGTGAATCACCAAAAAGGGCTCTTGTACTTCCGTCCTTGGGTGTTCCTCATCATGGATGCCTTCACCGAACACCGTCGTGCGTCCTACAAGTCCGACAGCCTGTCACCCAATACGACCCTGGACATACAGCCTCACTGCGACTTCAGGTGCTTCTCAAACCACGCCAGCCTTGCTTCCGCGGCACGATTCGCATCGCTGCCACTGAATTCATGAGCCGCGCCCTCGATGACCACTAATTCGCATTCGACGTTATTGTCCTTGCACGCCGCAAGCATCTGCTCGCTATGCTTGATGGGCACAAGTTCGTCCTTATCTCCGTGGATCAACAACATCGGTGCGTCGTCCATACTGGCGTGCAGCGCCGGCGACACCTCGTCTGCCCGGTCGGGGTCAAACCGCAAAGCGGGAAATCTCTCGTAGTACAGCGATCCGGGATTCACCCACAGACGCAAGTCGGTCGGCGGAAAATACGCCACCACGGCCGCGACGCGGCTACTCACCTGATCGATTGTGTCCTTGGTATCGGGATCCCCATCGTCTCCCGTGGCGCCGAGGACTAGCGACAGATGCCCACCCGCGCTCTGTCTTCGATGAAATCCTCGGCGACATGCTGGAGCGGATGCGAGCCGCTGGTCCGCTCGACGGCGTCCTCCTCGACCTGCACGGCGCCATGGTGGCGATGGCGGATGTGCTGATCGGCCATGAGACGTACCCCGAGATCGACCAGGAGGATCGTGGGCGCGATTGCGCCCAGATCATGCACCGCGCGCTCCAGCAGGGTCTGCGCCCCACGATGGCGTTGCACCAGCTGCCCCTGGTCTGCGGAATGAACCAGATCACCGACCATCCACCCATGAAAGATGCGATCGTCCGGCTGCACGAGATCGAAGCTCGCCCGGGTGTGGTCTGCGGTTCTCTGGGAGCGCCGGGCTGACTGGCAGAATGAGTGGTTTTCGACGCGAGAGTGTCTCGCCGAGTCAGATAAGGCCGGTCACTACCCGGTCATCTTCGCGGATCGCAGTGACAACACGGGGGGCGGTTCTCCCGGCGACAGCACGGGCATGTTGCGAACGTTCGTCGAGGAAAAACTGCAGGACGCCTGCATCCTCTACATCGTCGACCCGGAGGCGGTGGAGGAATGCCGCAAAATCGGCGTGGGCGCGACCATCGACATCGAGGTCGGAGCAAAGTCGACGCCGGTCCAGGGCGAGCCGGTATCCATGACCGCGGAAGTGGTGGCGCTGTCAGATGGCCATTTTCGTTATGAAGGGCCGAGAAACCGCGGCTTAGAGGGCAACATGGGGCCGTCCGCCCACATCCATCAGGACGGTGTCCACGTGTTGTTAGTGAGTCATCGCGAACAGCCCTACGGCGTCGCCTTCGCGCGCACCCTCGACCTCGACCCGAAAAAGATGCGCTATATCGGCGTCACGTCAGCTGGTCACTTTCGCGCCGGTTTCGAGCCGTGGGCGGGCGCCATCCATGTTGTTTCGGAACCTTCCGTTCACGCGCCCGAAGTCGTTGAGAGCCGCTTCCAGAATTTGGGCCGCAAGCTCTACCCCTTCCACGATCTGTGAGGACTCCACCCGGTCGTTCATCGACTCCGGCGTCAGCTGCTGGCCAACACCCGCGCCGGTCGTTATGGTTTCCACGCAACGACACTACCAACTTGAATCGAGGGGGACGTGCATGTCCGTGAAAACAAACAAGGAAAGAGTCCACGCCTTCTTTGAGGAGGTCTGGAACCAGGCCAATGTGGATGCGGCAGACGACTACATCGCCGCTGATGCCGTAGGGCACAATCCCAACTTCGGGACTTCGCTCGACGCCTTCAAAGCGCAGTGGAACATGCTGCTCGAGGCCTTCCCAGACATCCACATCGACCTCGAGGACGTGGTCGCGGAAGGCGACAAGGTAGCTACGCGCTGGACACTGACTGGAACGCACAAGGGTGTGTACGAAGGCATTGCGCCTACCAGCAAGCGCATCAAAGTCACCGGGATGAGCTTCGACCGCATGGTCGATGGCCAGATCATGGAAGGCTGGGACAACTGGGACGGTCTCGGGTTGCTGGAGCAGTTGGGCGCGAACGTCAGAGAGTAGATCTGTGCACAACACGCGACACAAGGAGGCCAACACATGAGACTCTTCCGCCTCATCGCACTCGCCGTCTGCTGTCTGGTCGTCCGTCCGGGCACCTTAGTCTCAAAGGATTCCCCCCCACAGCAGCCCAACCGAGTCGCCGGCCTGGAACCGGCAAGCGGGTCCCTCGTCCTGGTCCGGGACGGCAAGCCTGCGGCGACCATCGTGATCGGCAGAAACGCCACCCAAACGGTTCGCTATGCAGTACAGGAACTGAACGAGCATCTCGAGCTCAGCACGGGCACCCAGCTGCCCGTGGCCGAGGACGGCCAGCCGATCACGGGACCGACGATCCAGGTGGGTGCGACCCAACTGACGGAGCGCTTGGGGCTGGCACCACGCTATCTGGCGCCTGACAACTGGGTCGTATCGCGCGCCGGTCAGGCCCTGCTGTTGAGCGGCGGCGATTCGGAGTACGACCCGGGTCCCGTGTCCAACGCGCTACTTCCCTTCGGCACGCTGTATGCGGTCTATGAGTTTCTCGAACGCGTCGTCGGTGTGCGTTGGTACTGGCCTGGCGAGCTGGGCCGGGTCGTGCCGAAACACGCGACACTGGCTGTGGACGGGGTACGCTGGGGCGGTGCACCGACCTTCGACACGCGGTTTGCGTTCAACTCGTATCACGACGAGGCGGATTTCACCCACGAGGACATGTGGAAATGGTGGCGCCGCATGCGCTGGGGAGCTCCGGGTGGCAGCCCGATCGGCATGCACTCGTTCAACGACTGGCCGAGTCGCTTCGGCGAGGAGCATCCCGAGTGGTTCGCGCTGCAAGACGCCGGACACACGCTGATCCAGGAGGGCAGTATGGGCGGCCACGTCTGCTTCAGTGACGAGTTCGTTCTGGCGCAGACGATCGCCGACAAGCGGAAGGAATTCGACGACAAGCCCTGGCTGCGCTACTCGTCCGTCATGCCCGGCGACAGCATGGGAGCGCACATGTGCAGGTGCGAGGACTGCCAGGCTGAGGTCGACGACGAGAAGCCCAGTGGTGCGCGGCACAGTGATTACGTCTGGGGTTTCGTCAACAGAGTGGCCCGTGAGGTTCGAAAGACCCACCCTGAGCGCGTCATCACCTGCGCCTCATACTCCGATTACTCGGCAATACCAGAGAACGTCGATCTGGAGTCGAACATAGGAGTAACACTATGCATCGGTTCCGCCTCACAGAATCTCGCGACCGATGCGAACGCGAGAGCGTCCCATCTGGAGCGCATCACGGACTGGTCCGAGAAGACAGACCACATCTATGTCTGGGATTACTGGAACAATCCGCGCTACGACAAAGGCACGTACGGCGCGCCGACCATCTTCCCGCACGTGATTCAGGATTGGTTCGCGCTGGAGCGCGGCCGCGTGAAAGGGCGCGTGCTCGCGTTCACCAAGTACGACAGCGAGGGCGTCGACATCACCGGCCACGGGAGCTGGGCGGACTGGATCTTCGACTCGCTCAACGTCTACATCGCCATGAAGCTGATGTGGAATCTGGATCAGGACGTCGATGCTATGCTGGCCGAGTTCTATGAAGAGTTCTACGGGCCGGCCGGTCCTTCGGTCCAGCAGTTCTATGAGGTGATGGAAGCGGCGTACATGGACCCCAACAACAAGTCCGAACTCTGGGACTACAGAAGTGTCTGGGGTCAGGTCTATCCCGAGGCATTCGTGCAGAAGGCCATGGAGTATCTCAGAGAGGCGGAACGGGTCTCGCGGGGGCAGCAGCCCTATCATGCACGCGCCGCTCGAACACTGAAAGGCTTCCTGCCCTTTGAAGCCGCGAGCGAGCGCTTGAGTGCCGCACTACAGAGGGAGGTCGAGAACGACGCAATCAGTGTCAAGGTGGCTGTCGGCAAGCCGATCGTCGACGGCAAACTCACCGATGCGTTCTGGCGCACCGCGGCCGTGGCAGGGAACTTCTGCGACAGCTTCAACCGCGTGGATGTGCATGGTCAGACGGAGATGCGCTTTGTGCGGGACGATGAGAACCTCTACGTGGGGATTCGCGCATCGCTGAGCGGGCTCCCGCCTCGTCGAACGCTCCCACCCGGGAGCGAGGACGACTCGATCTGGATGGCCGACGACAGCTGCGAATTGTTCTTTGTCCAGGGAGTCAAGAAGTACCAGTTCGTCGTCGGGCCGGACAACATCTACACGGACAACTTCCACCCGGACAGGACCACCCCATTCAACAAGGGCATGATGAGATGGGATGCCCGCGGGGTGGTGTACGAGGCGTCAACGGCTGAGAACGAGTGGACGGCGGAACTGGTGATTCCGCTGGCCTCGCTTGACCTCACCCACCCCACGAAGGACAAACCGTGGTTGGCTAATTTCTGCAGGAACCATTTCTACAAGATGGTTGGCAAGGATGGGTGGCAGCGCGAACTCTCGACCTGGCGCCCGACGTTCGGCTCGTTCCACAACGTTGAGCGATTCGGCACGATGTGGTTCGAATAGAAATCCCAGGAGAAGGAGAGGATGATGGCAAAAACAACTCAGGTATGGCCTGTAGGCACACGCAAACAGCTGCTGTTTGACCGTCGCTTCGTCGAGTCGTCCGCAGACCTGCAGTTCACGGTCAATCCCCCCTTGCAGCGCACACCTATCAATCTGCCGTCCCTCCCCGGCCTGCACGCCCGTCACTACCACACGGTACTCGACGTGGACGGTCGTTTCTGGCTGTACTACCTCCTGAGGCCGGACGAGATGCGTGAACGTGATCACGTAGGGTACATGTGCTGCCTGGCCTGGTCGGACGACGGCATCGACTGGGAGCTGGCGCCGGTGGACCGGTTCGAGGTGGAGGGACTGGCTCACAACAACGTGGTCATGCCCGGCGCGGTCGGCACGCCGTTTCTCGACCCCAATGAGACGTGCGGCAGCAGGTTCTGGTTCGTGGGAACGCTGGGCGAGCGCACCGAGCCGCCGATCTGGGACGAGGCCCGGGATACGTACTTCGGCGGTTACGACGCCCCCGACGGCAGCCGGCCAGTCCACGCCGGGTTGTACCTGCTCCATTCCGAGGATGGCATATCGTGGCGCCGGCAGCGCAGCGGAGTCGTCGTTCCCTTTCGCTGCGACTCGCAGAACCAGGTCCTCTACGATGCCGGCGCCGGCACCTACGTTGCGTACCTGCGCGGCGCGTCGCCCGTGCCCGGGAGAAGGCGGACGGTCACCCGTCTGACCTCGCCCTCGCTAACGCAGTTGCCGTTCAATTTTGATGAGGACAACACATTGCCTAGGAGCCCGGTGGGGTTGTACGACCGGATGCCGCCGCAGTGCGCCCCGGAGATCATAACGGGTGACGAGCGTGATCCGCCAGCCACCGACATCTACACGCCCTGTGTCAATCCATACGTATGGGCGGACGACGCAATCTTTGCCTTCCCGACCCTATACAGGCATTACGAGGGGCAGAACAGCCATGGGCGGGACGATCGAGGGCAACACAAGAACGGCGGCCCACTCGATGTGCAGCTCGCCGTTAGCCGCGACGGCGTCACCTTCGAGCGCTTCCGTACGCCCTACGTTGGCCTTGGTCTGATGGACGAGCCGCAGCTCGGGGGATCTGTCTACATGGGCGTAGGGCTGGTCCGGCGGGGAAACTTCATCTACCAGTACTGCGCCGAGGGGGCGTGCACCCACGGTCAATATGAGCGCGACGTGCGCATCTGGCAGGCCAAACAGCGTCTGGACGGTTTTGTCTCGGTGGATGCGGGACCAGATGACGGGTGGTTCGTGACGCCACCGATCGAGTTCGCAGGCAACCGTCTGCTGCTGAACATCGACTGTGGCGCCATGGGCGAAGCGTGGGTCGAGCTCCAGGACGAAGGCGGCAAGCCGTTTCCCGGGTACACGTTCGAGGACGCCGTGTCGGTCGACCGGAACGGCGTCGCGCAGGAGGTCTGGTGGCGGGGAGGCCCCGACGTCGGCTCGCTGAGCGGCCGGCCTGTCCGGATGCGCGTCACGATGCGTTCGGCAAAGCTCTACGCGTTCCAGTTTGTGGAGGCCAGCTGATTAATGGGCGCGACGGGCGGCGACGCCTGTATGGCGTGATAGTTGAACTGCTGGTTTTTCGTTTAGCATTCGCTACCGCGCCTCTCTGTAGACCTTCTCGCGACTCCGCACGTTGTCAAGGAGGGACGCATCGAACTCGGCAAGCTCGTAACCCTCAGGCTGTGGTGGCCGCAACGGCAGGCCCTTCTCTCGCAGCACCGTAGGATTCGAGTAGTAGCCGACATACGCGTGCTGCACCAGAAACTCGAAGAAGCTGGGGCGCTCCACCTCAACCTGCTTGAGTACGTCTACCTTGTCGCAATCGGACAGATCGGCAAACTGGTGGGAATGCCCCTTCACGCCGGTGATGTCAATGGCTCTGAGCCCTTCGGACAGGAGCCTCCTTGTACTCACGAAGCGGCTCGCACTCCTTTCGACGTGCCCGGCCACACCCAGAGCGCCGGCGCCCGGGAGACTGTCAGTCGCTGGAACCAGGCAGTCGAGTACGCTGCTCAGCAGCGCGCGCCGTTGATCTGATAAGTAGAGACCTTCTTCTGGTGGATTTGCCGGCATGGCAGTCCCTGATCAGTCTAGGATATTCCTGGCGTTGCGTTTGACGTAATCGGCGCTGCGCAGCGCCAACGCCTGGATCGTCGAGGTGGGATTGACACCCCCGCTGGTGACGAACAGGCTGCCGTCGATGATGAAGAGATTCTTGACGTCGTGGGCCCGTCCCCACTCGTCCACTACCGAATTACCGCGGTCCGTTCCCATTCGCGCCGTGCCCATGAGGTGGAACCCGCCCCCTTTCAACAAAGGGTTGGCGAGCACTTTCCTGGCTCCTGCCGCTTGCAGCGCTTCGGTGGCACGGGCGATGGCGTGTGCCATCATTTTCTTGCTGTTGTCCGCCTGGATGTAGTTGACTTTGGGCGCTGCAATGCCGTCGCCGTCGGTCAGATCCGGGTCCAACACGACCTCGTTGTGAAGCTCTGGAAGGTCCTCCCCGACCGCGGCGATAGGAATTACCCGACCTATTCGTTCATCGAACGCGCGGTGATGGTCCTCACCCCAGGGCACCGGTTGCTCCACTTGACCTCCAAGCGCGGTGTTGACCGGACCGAGGTCGCGGTTGCCCTGCAGTTGGTACCCCCTGACGAACCCTCGCGAGGTGTCGGTCTCATAATGCTCGTAGCTCGTGATCGTGAGGGCCAGCGGCCCCTTATGGGCCTCGAGGTCCTCGTCGAACGCGCCCATGGTCACCGCTATCGGATGCAGCATCAGATTCTTCCCGACGAGCCCGCTGCTGTTCGCCAGTCCCTCGGGAAACCGTGCGGATGTAGAGTTCAGCAGCAGACGCGGCGTACCGATCCCGTTGCAGGCCAGGACGACCACCCGGGCCTTCTGCTCCTGGACAGCTCCGTTGCGATCGTAGTACACAACCCGTTCCGCGAGTCCATCGTTTCCGACGACGATCTCCGCCACGCGCGCGCCGGTTTTCAACACCGCTCCGTTCGCGATCGCCTTCGGCCAGTAGGTCACATCGGAGCTCGATTTCGAACGGTTGGGACACCCGGTGATGCACGGTCCTCCATACGTGCACGCGGGCCGACCATCGTAGGGCGCGGAGTTTATCGCGCTCTCCGCCGGCCACCAGTGCCACCCCAGCTTCTCGAACCCCTCCGCCAGCTTGTTCCCTACCTTGCCCAGCCGGATCGGGCCCGTCTGCCTGGGCGGCATCGGCGGGTAGGCCGGATTGCCGTTGAGGCCGGCGATGCCGGTCATCCTGTCATTGAGGTCGAAGAACGGCTCGAGGTCGTAATAGGTTAGCGGCCAGTCGTCGCCCACGCCGTCGAGCGTATTGGTCTTGAAGTCCGACGGTCGCATCCGCGGGTGGTGGGCGCCCCAGTGAATCCCGCTGCCGCCGACGGCGTTGAACATCAGCGGCGTGATCGGAGAGTCGTCGCTGTTTACCGGATAGTCTTCGCGCCGGCCGCGAACATTCGGGTCCAGGCTGAAGTCGGAGTAGATCTGCTGCTGCCAATCGTCATGGGTGCTGGTGTAGGTTGCCGGGTCGAGCCAGTCCCCCTGCTCAAGGCACATAACCTGGATGCCGGCCTCGCTCAAACTCCACGTGAAGGCGCCGCCGGACATGCCAGCCCCGATCACGAGGACATCTACGGTGTTGTCCCTGGTGGCCATATCAGTTGAATCTATCTTCCGTGGGCTTCCTGGTCACCACCGCACCACCTGCTGTCAGGCGGGCAATGTAGACACCGGTCGCGAGCGAATGACCGTCGTCGTCGGTCCCGTCCCAGTTGATTGTGTATTGTCCCGCTGCCCTGCGACCCTGAGGAACGTGCCGCGGTTGCCGAGTTCAATGCATAGCGCCAACCGTGCTGCTGTTGAATGTGTAGTGGTTATAAACGGCATTACATCGTGAGTCGGTCAAGCGGCGTTTGAGAATTTTTGAGGGCGTTGAGAGCCGTGCTTATGCGTTGATCGTGGTGCGGTGAAGGATGGGGCGTGGGTAGCGTCCTCCGATCAGCGCCAGCGGGCGCAGTGGCAGCTGGCAGCGAGAGATGGGGACGCAACAGTGTCTGGCCGGTCGGCGTGGTCGCCGAATCGACACGGACGGGCAAGCGTGTTACCCTGTGAGGATCTTGAAAACCTGAAGGAGGGCGTTGTGTTCGATTCGGCAATCGGTTTGAAGAAGCGGTATCACGATGGGGACAGGCTCGTCGGCGTGGGCATGCCGATGAACACGGGCAAGGACCGCTTCGACCGGATCCTGTCTTCTGACGACTACGACTTCGTCTCCGTCGACGGTCAGCATTCTCCTCTCAATGAGGAGACGCTGGCCGCCTTTTGCGACATGGCCGCTGAGGCCGACGTGTTCGTCAACTTCCGCATCAAGCACACCTTCCTCACCTACCTGGTCGGCAACTACCTCGACCTCGGCCCATGCGGGATCGAGGTTCCTCAGGTAGAGTTGGAGTCGACGGTCGATGAGGCCGTGAAGTATTTCTACTATCCGCAGGACGGCTACCGCAGTGTCGGCGGGCGTCACCGGCGAGAAGAGAAGGAGCACGGAGATTTCAGCGAGTACACCGCTTTCTGGAATTCCTTCGGCGTGCTGTGGATCCAGGTCGAGTCCGTCGACGCCGTACAGAATGTCCACAAACTGGTCAGGCCGGGAGTGGATTGCGTCTCGTTCGGTCCAACCGATCTCGCCCTCAGTCTCGATTCTCATCCCAATCACGGTTTGAAATCGGTCGATGACTGCGTGGAGTACGCCGTCAGGTCACTCGAAGGCACGGGCGTCGGGGTGTGTTTCCGCACCTATTCGCCCGATGTCAGAGAGCAGTTCTGGGGTCTTGGTGTCCAGGTTGTCCTCGAGCAACCGAAGGTTTAAATCGGGAAAGTGCTTTTTCCCGCTTGTCCAGGGGCACGATGGACTTGCCCTCTGGATGGTAGCCGATGGCTTGGCGGCCGTGCTTCACATCATACAGGGGCCAGTCCCTGTCGGATACTCCGAAGACGCGCTCATGTGTGCCGCCGAGCGCGGGTCGGTGACCAGCGTCCCGCTGTGGTAATCACCCCCCCGAGTCACTCTGTGAATCATCCATTGCTCGAGCATTTCGGGCAAGTTCCCCTCCACGGCTCAATCCCAGGGATGATGTGGGTGGGTGAGCTTGAGTGTTCCCGGGATCATTCCCAGAATGCTGCCAGCCGTTCCAGGCCCTCTTCTATCTGGTCAACAGGTATGCCGCTAAACGCAAACCGAACGAAAACTCTGTCTTCCCCGGGCGAAGGTCGGCCAAAATGCTCACGCGAGCAGAATGAAACTCCCGTCTTCTCCAACGCTTCTCGTCTGATCTCAGCCGAATTCTGATAGCCCTTGCGCTGATAGACCTCGGTAACATCGGGGAACAGGTAGAATGTTGTTTCAGGCCTTGTTACTTTCACGCCATCGATCTCTAGCAGCCTATCGACCAGAATGTCCCTGCGTCTCCGGAGTTCAGCCACGATGGCCTGCTGTGGTTCGTCCGGCCCCTGCAGAGCAGCGATGCCAGCCATCTGGACAAAGTGATTCGAGCAGGATTCGTGATTCGCATTGTGTTTGGAGATCCCATCGATCAGCTCGGCGGGACCCGCTGCGCAACCCAAACGCCAACCGGTCATGGCAAATTTCTTCGAAAACGTGTACAGGATTACGGTCCGTTCGGCCATGCCCGGAAGGCTGGCGATACTTTTGCTCTCACCTCCATAGCGGATATCGAAGTAGGCCTCGTCGGACAGAACCCATAGATCGTATTCGTTTGCCAGGTTGGCCAGCCACTGCATTTCCCCATCGCTGGATTCTGCTCCAATGGGATTCTGATAGTTGTTGAAGATCAGTACAGCGGTGTTCCCGTCGATTTGCGCCTCGATCTCGTCTCTGTTGATCTCGAAGCCGTCGGCTGTCGGTGAGTAGCCGTAGGGCAGTGCTTTGGCACCCAGATAGTCGATCTGGGATTCGTAAATGGGATATCCCGGGTTGGGATACAGCGCACCCAACCCCTCCTCCAACACCATACTGAGAAACTTGCCGATAATTGGCTTCCCACCTGGTTGGACCGAGATGTTCTCTGGCTCCAGCTGTATGCCCCTGTCGACGGAAATGTCCTCGGCCAGCGCCTGACGAAGAGGATCAATTCCAGCTCCGGGAGCATAGCCGGTCTTCCCGGCTTTGATCCCAGCCATAGCTGCATCGACAATATGCTGTGGCGTGGGAATATTTATATCTCCCAGATGAAACGGGTAGACCTTGTGACCTTCTGCTGCCCAGGCGGCCGTATCCGCCCCCACCTTGAAAGCCGTTTCGGTCCCCAGTCGTCCAAAACGATTGGCGAACTTACGCATTCCAGTACCTCCACATCACCCATACGTTGGTGTTATACCTGCTTAGGCCTGAGCCATCAGTGGCGAACAACTCCATCCGGCCGTCGACAGATCCTACCTTGGTCCGTATTCCCCTCTCATGTGTGTGCTGTGTGTCACCGTCCACCGCAACGAGTCTCAGGCGGCGGCACACCGGCCCCCAGCCTTCGACGAAGGGGCCTACCGAGACGTCGTCCCCGGGATACGGGCGCCCGAAGTAGTCGAGACACAAGAGCTCGTCGCGAGTCACCGCCGGGATCTCGGATTGAGATGACCAGGTGATGCTCTGTTCCTCGGGATCGATCGCCACGTCGAGCTGTGCCGTCGTGCTGTGGGCGTCCAGTCCGGTCGCCTGCCATCCGATCAGGTCGAAACCGCCGCCCATGCGGGAGAGGAGGTTGTAGTCCGACACGTTTTCCTTGTCGAAGTAATCGAAACCCTCCGGACACCGGGCGATGACGTTGTTGACGATGCGGTTGTGCTTGCACACGCCCACGCGGTCACGGCCCTGGTTCTTCGTCAGGTGAACCGCGGCGAAGGTGCAGTTCAGCATCAGATTGTGGGCCACCAGTACCCGATCGCAGTCGTGCAGGTGAACGGCGGCGCCTTCCATGTCGTAGACGACGTTGTGGTCGATCAGGTTGAGGACATTCGATGCCTCGAACAAGATACCCCCGTTCACCGACGCGATGTCGTGCACGAGATTGCGGGACACCCGCGAGTTGCGATTGCCGCAATCGATCCAGATGCCCGTGCAAGCATGACAGTGGTGAATGTGATTGCACTGCACCACACAATTTAGCGTGAGGAGGATCTTGATGCCTGCGGCCTCCCAGATGTGCTCCACTTCCTGCCAGCCGCAATCGTGGATGTGATTGTCAGCCACCAGGCTGCGCGCCACCGCGGTTCCCTGAATGCCGCCGGTGCCACAATCGTAGACATGATTGCGTCTTACCAGATGGTCACCGACCGTTTTTTCAAGCTCAGTCCAATCCCCACTCCCCGGCCCTTCTTCGGTGAGTGCGCCGATCTCGAGGGCGGTGGAGTTCATGTGACAGAGAGTGTTGTCCTCGATGATCCAGTGGTGGCCACACCACGTCGTCACGGCGCCATGTCCAGAGCGAATGAAGCCGTTGCCCGCATGCTCGAAGGTCAAGCCCTTGATGCCGATGTAGCCCAATCCCTTCACCATCGGATTGAACAGGAACTGCCGGGCCGTCGCCTCCATCACACTCGCGCCGGGTTTCCTGCGGTCGAAGGGATTCACGTGCAGCCGATGGTTCTCTGTGTCGATCCAGAACGCCCCCGCGGCCCGGGGCAACTCCTCGAGCGTCCCGAGCTGAGTCAGTCGGCGGCCGTCCTGGAACACCATGGCCCGGGGCAACGTGTGCGGAACCAGCCCGCGCTCCCCACGGGCCCAACGCATGTTCTCGAAGTCGTCGTCGGTGGTGTTGACGACGGCAAAGGGATGGTCCCCTTCGAAGAACGCCGCGGGCAGTTCCGCCATCCACACACTCACCGATCGGCCCTCCGAATTTGTCCACTCCGCACTCAGCACTTCCGAACCGCGGATGACGGCCTCGGCGCCCGGAGCGGCCTCGTAGCTGATCATCGCCCTCGGTCCCGCGCCGCCGCGTCGGGGCTGCACAAGCTCGCGGTAGATGCCCGACTTGATCAGCACCTTCTCACCGGGCTCGACGACGTCGGCAGCGGCCTGAATGGTCTGGAAGGGCTCCGCTTCCGTGCCCGGATTGTCGTCCGCCGCCTCCGGATGCTGCTGGTCCACGCAGTAGACCTTGCGGTAATCCGTCTCGTCCTCCCACAGCGGGAACGGCGTTCCGTCGGGTAGTACGATCGGTGCATCCTGCCCATTCGATTGCGCTGTCATCTCAACCTCGTTGCCCCACCCATGTCGCCAATAAGATGCTCCACGTCGTTTTCTCTGGCTCGCGCCGTCAACGGGCCATGATGCTGACATGGTCGGTCCGCGCCACGGCGAATTCGACGGGTTCACCCGTCTGTATGCCGACCTCCGCGGCCAAATCGAGGTAGGCATCGGGATCGAAGCGAACGGGGTTCCACCGGTCCGCGAGCTTGACGTATTCGTCCCAGGGCACGCGGCCCCGCCACTGGTGCTGTTCGTGCCAGCCGGGAATCGCATAGATCCCCCAGTGGATCAACAGGCCGAACCGCTTCTGTCGGAACCATTCCCGTTTGTCCCCGAAATCCGCCGCCATGAAGGATTTCCTTTCGTGGGATACCCCGCTGTGGCTGCTATCTTACCTCACGCAAAACGTACTGTCCATGCTTGCGGGAGGACAGCTTCGAAGGGATTCTCAACACCCAACCCGCTGCTCCCACCAACCCTCTCGACACCACCCCTCCACCAGTATAGACTAACGATATGGCCTCTTATCGGGCCTATCCGTACTTCGCAGGGCTTCTTGACCGGTAGGCGTTTGAGTGATGAGATTCCGGCGGTCGGTGGCAGGTTACTAACACCAACAGGTAACATGGTGATTTCGAGGAAGCTGCCCAGCTCATCCGAAATGGCTTCGGCTATCAGCTGCCGTTGCGCCCGCAGGCGCTGATGTTGGAACTCATGATACACTACCGCCCCCTGCGTTTCGGTATGTTGATGGCCCTGACCTCCCTGGCCGCGTGCTTGACAGTGCCGAAAGCCGAGTACCGTTCGGTCCTCGAGCCAAAAGAGTCAGAGCGGGAGGGACACTCCATAGGAGATGGCGGAATAGCCTCCTACGATCTAGAGGGATCCCCGATTGATGTGCAGTATATGACCGATTCGGCATTGAACGAGATGTTCCCCGAGGAGTCGAAGGGAGGAGAATTCTCGAGCAATCCCTACACCTATGGGGACTGGGTGGATCCGAACTTCGGTTACGTGCCGAATCGGTTTACCGTGTTCAATGTGTCGGTCATCAATTACACTTTCTCTAAGATGCGGTTGGATCCTTTGAAGGTCATCCTGCTGACGGATCGTGGAGATCGTATGGAATCGTATACCGTCTCCCCCGCGGCTGATCGAAAAAGTCTGGAGTCGTACTACCGGTCGATATTGGGCATCAGCGGAAATGAGCATTTTCGGTTTTTGACCCGGATAGGGATCGCGCGATGGAGCACGTACGGAGAAGATGAGGTGATCTATAAGGGGGAGAACTACGGCGGGTTCATCGTGTTCGATCCCCTCCATTCTGAAGTGCGCAACGTGCGCTTGATTCTCAAGGAACTTGCCTACAAGTTCGATGCGTCGGGGAAGCCGATTGATACCATAGACCTTTCGTTTGATTTCAGCCGTACTGTACTACGCGAACCGAGCCGCTCGTGAGCGAGTGTCGTGCGTCTGTTCAATCCGCGTCAGCCGTAGCGGTCATCTCAGCGGCGTGATGTTCGGACTCATCGCGGACGCTATCGCCCTTCTGCACCTCACGTTTGTCATTTTCGTCGTATTCGGTGTGCTGGCGGTCGTGCGCTGGCACCGGATCGCCTGGCTGCACATCCCCTCGGTACTGTGGGCGGCCTTTGTGGAGATGACAGGTTGGTACTGCCCCCTCACGCCATTGGAAAAGGAATATCGCCTGTTGGCTGGCGAAACCGTCTATTCGGACGATTTCGTGGGCAACTACATCCTCCCGATGCTGTACCCCACGGGTCTGACACGAGAAATCCAGATCGGTCTGGGCGTGGCGGTTCTAGTGGGCAATGGTCTGGTTTACTGGCTCGCGGTGAGACGAAAGTAACTATCAGAGTAAATGTCAGACGCCGACCTTCCGCATCGGTAGTGGTGGCAGTCATATTCAAAGATCGGCAATGGATCCAGCGAAATGTTGTCTCCTATTGCTAGCCTTCTGGTAGTTTCGCCTGATATCCCGTGCGGTTGATTGCTTGCACCAGTTGTTCAATGCTCACGAGTTCCTTGCGGTATTTTACTGTCACCGACTTCTGCGGGACGCTTGCTGTCACGTGGTTTACCCCGTCGATTTCCTTCAAGCTGCGCTCGACATGTTCCGTGCATGAAAAGCACGTCATGCCCTCCACCGGGATGACTACCTGCGCTTGAGCGTCAGAGACCAGCGTTGGTGACGGCAACTCACTTCCGCTATAGGACAAGGCGTTCAACGCTGCAAATCCAATGACGGCTACGGTGGCCGCTGGCAAAGTCACTCGCGCAATCTTTCCACCGGTCATTTCGCATCGCTCCGTCGCACACCGGCGGCGCTCTTTCACGAAGTTGATCCAGGCGGCAGTCAACAGAACAGCCGCCGCGCCCACGAAGTACCAGTGATTGCTTCCTATGAACGCACCGACTCCCAGTCCGCCCAGACCGAGAAGCGCCAGGCTGACGGGTACGACGCAGCAGATGGAGGCCAGGAAAATCGACAGGAACCCCAATTTTTCGGCTCTCATTGTGATGTCCTTTCGTCATTGCTCACTATCACCTCGTCGTTCCGGTCATGTTCGGCCAATGCGCGCTTTACGACTGTAGCCACATTGCCCAGGCAGCATTTCCCCTCCGGATTCTTAATTTCACACTCGCATGCCCCGTCGCGAGTCTCCTTCTTGATCTGATCCTGGATTTTGCTGAAGCCCAGCCTTCGAGCTTCGTCTTGGATCGTTCTTTCTGTGAACTCGAAACAGTAGCATACAGGGATTGGATCCTCGGTTTCTTTGATGCCCACGCGTACTCGGAGGTCGCATTTTTCGAGTGTCTGGTCGCCTGCGAAGTAGACAGCGTCGCAGCTCGGTGTAGAGCAGATATAGTAGGGTCCAGCGTCCAGCTGTTTCTTCGGGGCCGACAGATGTTCTACGGTAGTCAAGGGCACCGATTTCGCCCTGGATCCACAGGTTGGACATTGTGCCGCCGAAGTGTCTTCAAGTTTGCAACAACCGGCCGCCATATTTAACTCCTCCGACTCATTCTTTCAAGTCGTGAGTCCTATTCCTGCAGATCGCAGGACGGCTTCATCGGGACCGCGATGTTCACAACAACCCGCCAGGCTACCGTCCACAGCTACCGCTGGTACCGAACGGACGCCAAGACGGCTTGCTCGCTCCGCGACCGCCGAGTCATGCATATCTAGGACGGTTATCTCACAAGAGTCACAGGCTATCCGACGAATCAGTTCCGTGGCCTCCTCACACACGGCACAGCCCGCGCTGAAGATTTCAATCTTTCGTTTCGTTGCCATTTGCTTTTCCCCTTTCTAGTGCGTGCAGAATCGGGCATTCATCCGTGGGAGCTCGGGCATCGCATGACTCGACCAGTTGTCTGAGTACTCTTTTCATTTTCTGAAGGGCCGAAATCTTTGAGGTGACGTCGCTGATCTTGGCCTCGGCTTGCTCTCTCACATCGTCGCACGCGGTCTCGCGGTCTATTCGTAGTTCGAGCAGCTCGGCGACTTCTTTCAGGGAAAACCCCAGTTCCTGGGCATTCTTGATGAATCGAAGGCGAGCTACCATGTCCGGGGCATAGCGCCTGTATCCGTCAGTGGGTTTTTCAGGCTGAGCAATCAGCGCACGGCGCTCGTAGTAGCGGATCGTCTCGACATTGACGTCGGCCTCAAGGGCGAGGCGGCCTATCGTTAAGGGTTCCATCGCATCATCCTCTAACATGAATATGACTCCGTACCAAGGTACGGAGTCAAGCCTATTTTTCGGCGGCGCTAGTGCCGTGTCCCGGAAGTAGGGGGCTAATTTGCGATGCCCAACTCTCTCGCCTTGTCGCGGATAGCCTCGAAAACACCCCCCTGCGTGGTCACGCCGCCCTGAGGGTCTGGCTTCATGACCAACTCCGCCGTCTCATAGACGATGAAACCGCTACAGCGGCCATCCCGGTAGACTTGCTCGAGTTCACCGGCGTAGTGCTCGGGCGACCCGTTGATATAGCGGTTGTAATGCAGGGGAATCCCCCGGTCCTGGCAGGCGGCGACAACTTCCCGAGAAAAAGTGTCTTCCTCGAGAACAAAATCGGGGGTCACTTGATACGTCCGTAAGGTAGCCTCGTCGAACCAGCCTTTGGCCAGCCACCCGCGCCAGTCGTAACGGACATTCCAGGGGTAGGCGATGTGACGCGACGGCCGCGGATCGGGTCGCAGGAATTCGACGTTCAGATGGATCTGCGTCTGTTTCCCACAGGCGCGAATCATCTCTACCGCCGAGTCCAGGAACAGGTCGAAGTGCTCTCCCTGAATCTCGGCGAGCCTGTCCAGGTCGAAATCGCGCGTGGAGAGGGTGGCGCCGTAACGACGGCGGTACTCTTCAACGACAACGTCGTTGAAGCCATAGGCGAAAGGGTCGTCGGTATGGGTGCAGTGGTTCTCAATCCGGAAATCGACACCGTCGACACCCGCATCCAGGCAGGCCTGGACGTGGGACAGCCAGAATTGGCGAACCTCCGGGTAGCCGCCGCAGACAGCCGCAGGCAAGTACTCATTCCGGCCGCGCACGAGAGCCACGAAGCCGTTGCTACCCGACCACGGGCCTCGGCTGGGGGATCTGTTCGGTGCATCGAGTTGGACCACACAGCGGGAGAGACCGTTGTCGAATTCGAGGCCCCAGTTTCGAAAATCGACCTTGTTGGAACACCAGACGGAGAGTCCGTGACCCACCGAGATGGGCAGCTCCCTTCCATCGGGGCCATAGGCGGCGATCATGTGCAGCGCAGCATTCTCGAAGTCCGCTTTGCCCTCCTCGAAATTAGTCGTCACCAGGATGAATTTGTCCGTCAGATCCAGGCCGGTAAGGGTAAGGGTGCGCACCGGTGCGCCTCGGGCGGCCAAGACGTTGCCGTCCATATCGGCGAAATCGCGGGAGGCGTCCGTCACCTGGTCACAATAGTCGAAAGCTCGTTCTCTGCACCGGTACTGGTAATTCCTGTCACTCGTCCAGATCTCCAGGTTCTCCTTCTGGATGCGGGTCGGACGGTCGTCGCACTTGAAGAGACGGATGGTCTGGACAGGAGTCGTGGCCAGGTCGGCCGGTATGTCGTCCATGCGGCGCCGGATGCGCATGCCAGGGTGCTCGGCGACGAACTTCATGACCTGAGGGATTCTGCTGCCCAGGTGCGGTAAGACGCCGTATTGAGCGGCTTCGGGCGAGCCCTCGGGGTAGATCATCGAGAATCCGGTCTCGTAGGGCTTTATCACGCTGTAAAACTCGAGACCATGACTCTTGGCGGCCTGCACGGCGGCGCCGATGACATCACCGAGTATGCGGTAGCTCTCGACCACACTTTCGTCGCCTTCGCGCACATACTTGCGCCACACAAAACCGTCATCATACGGGCCGTAGTAGTTCCAGTAGATCCGCCGGACACCCATTTCGCGCAGCTTGGCCATCATGGCGTCCACGGTTGCAGAGTGATAGACTCCGTGCAGCGCATCGTCGGGGAAGTCAATCAGAGCGGATAGAGTGAAATCGCTTGCCATGACTCCTCAAGTATAGATGAATACCCACCCACCTAATTTGACAGTTCGCATGTGGCGCCGGGCCGAGCGGCTGGTGGAAACCTATCGGCGCTCCAACAATCAATCGAAGGGCTCAAAGAAAGTCAGGTCCGTACCGAAATTGTCCATCGCCACAACCTCGTCGCCCCGTAAACGAGCCCGAGTCTGGGTGTCGCGCCAGGTGAGGGTCATCTCGTGAACAGGCAACTCGAAGTCGAATGAGATCCACTCGCCGACCTCAGGCTCCCCGATGACCAGGTAACCGTTTTGGAGGGCAGCGTCGGAATCGACCCAGGGCGGGAGGCGAACGTGCAGAGGACCCGGCCGCTTGACCCGGACACCGAGCCGGGGATGTGTATAGGGTGACTGAATCTCGATATCCTCTGTCTGGCAGTCGAAAAGCATATTGACCCAGTGCCCCTCCCCGTCGAAACGCACAATCTCCCGGTAAGCTTCGCACAGGGATGCCACCGCACCGCCGACGATATCCAGGTTGAAGCCGATCCGCGGCTTGTTGGATTTCCAGATGCCCAATGGCTCGTGGCCATACTGAGCCGGGAACCCAAAAGCGCCGCGCAGCCGTTCAGCTACGTTCCTGCGGCCATCCACCTTGTCGGGATTGTCGGGTTCGACGACAAAGGAGACGTCGCGCAGCTGGGACGGTAAGAGATGGCTGCGCAGGATCCGCTCGGCATCGGCGTAGTAGTCGGAATAGCCCCAGCGGCCCAGAATCAGGGCCGTCTCGACGATATCCCCGGTATTGTTGGCCTCGCCCCGACCGCTGGGCTCGCTGTCCGTCACCTCTATAGACCAGCCGATCTGGTCGCGCATCTCCTCAAGGCCGTTGTCGTAGAAGGCTTTCACCCGGTCCATCAGGCTCTCGTCCTCCGTCAGCGCGGCCAGCTGCGCCAGCGACGACAGGACGCATGTCGTCGAGTGGGCGTGACGGCCGAAAACCTCGGTCGAAAACCCGCCGTCTTCCTGGAAGTATTCGCGTAGCGCTTTGTCCTTGAGCACGGCGGCAAGTTCGAGGGCCGGCTCGTGGCCGGTGGCGCGATAGAGCTTGACGAGCGGCCCCATGGCGCGGGCCAGCCGCTGGATGAAGGTATTCTGACCCCCACGCGCAATATGGACGGGCAAATCGCGCTCGACACGCTCGAAGTCCCACTCTTCGTTCGGGGCCCAGTAGTCAAAGATGACCTGGATGCTGGCCTCGGCGAGTTCTCTCGCCATCTCCGAGTCGCGGTACTTGGCGAGGGCGTACAGCGCGTGGAAACCCTCGCGCAGATTGTGGTCCTGCAACTGAGTCGGCGTGCCCTTTCCACCCGTGTGCTCGCCGACCCGGTGCAGGGGAAGAGGCAATCGCGAATAGGAGAAGAAAGCCGCCCTGGCGTGCTTGTCGACAGCATCTTCTTCGATCTCGATGCCCAGGGCATCCTCGGCGTTGAGCAGGGCGTTCAGGTGTCGCCCCGGGGTGTGCGCCTCGGAACTGCTACGCAACCGGGCCTCGGGCCGGACATCTGCGCCGAAGTAAGGGATATCGCCGTCGTCGGCATTGAAGCAGTTGCACATGCATCGGCAACCGAGCCGGATGGCATCGCTGATATCGGTAGTGTTGACGTCCCGTAGTTTGGTCAGCACCAGTGATCACTCCCACCAGAGAGAGAACACCTCGGCGTCGCGCAGTTTCAGCCGCACACTCACTCCCTCGGGCACTCGCGAGCCAGCGCCCTTCCACCGAAGCGGGTGGTCGATCGCGTCCCGGCCCTCCAACGGCGTGCAGCTCTCCGCCTCGAAGCCCGTCACCACGGTCCCATCCTCGCCGAGGATCTCCGCGCTGACCCTGCCGCCCGAGGCATCGGCATTCAGGTGGAGATCGCCGCAGTTATCCAGCACCACGGTGACGACTTCGCCCTCGCCGTCGGCGCGCAATCCCACGAATCCGTCCATCCGCCAGCTGACGAACCCGATCGCCCTTTTCCAGTCCCGCTTCTTCTGCCCCTCGTGCGGGTGGTCCATGCCTGTGTAGTAGAGGCGCAGCTCGTCGCCGCTCTCCACGAGTGCGGTGGCAGAGCGGACGAAGCCGCCGTCCCAGGCGCCTTTCGGGCCCATCTCGAGCACCGGCCGGCGGTCGCCGACGCGCTCCCAGTGCCGTCCGTCCCTGCTGCTGACCAGCTGGGTGTCGATGACGCCGGCCATGTTGATGCCTCGGGGGTCGGTGCAGCGGAAAACGTCCATGAAGCCGACGAGTAGGGGGCCGTACCGGGCGATCGGTATGCCGTAGATCTGCGTGTTCATGTCCGGATCGCCGCCGGTCCACTCCTCATCTTTCAGATCGGGCACGATGGCCGGCTGCGGCATGCTCCAGTCGTAGCCGTCTTCGCTGACCGCCCAGTGCTGGACGCGGCATCGCCGTCCTCGCACCAGCAGGTGGCGCTTGATCATCACGCGGAAGAGCGCATCGGCGACGTCGTAGATGTACCAACCGAGATCGCCGAAGCCGGGGATCACGGGCTCCGACGACCACGGCGTCCAGTTGAGGCCGTCCTCCGAGTGACAGATATGGTGGTTGCCGGCGCGGTAGGCGATCATCGTGTACTCTCGCCCTCCGCCCTGGTGGGGCGTCGGCATGACGCTCGAGTAGTCGTGGTTGCGGATCTCGGGGTCGAGGTAAAGGTTGTTGTCGAGTGAGCCGTTGGCGTCGCGATACCGGCGGAAGACGGGCTTCCTCCACTCGACGCCATCGTCGCTCTCGGCATAGTTGTGCCATTTGAAGCGGTCGCACTGGTACCACATCCGGTACAGGCCGTTCTCCTTCAGCACCGTTCCCAGGATGGTCTGCCGTTCCAGCTCGCTGTCCCCGCCCAGCACGGGATTGGCCTCGAACTTCTCGCCGGCGTGGACCTGGCGCTCGACGCCTCGCATCGAGCCGATCTGGGCACCGTCGATGAACAGCACCTTGTTCGGATTGGCAATTCCGTTCGTCACTCAAATACCTCCTTCAGCCGACGCAACGCGGGTGGCGCTACTGCCACCACAGAGAGAAGACTTCGGCGTCACGCAGCCGCAGCCTGATTGCCACGTCTCCGACCTGGGCGACGGGGGCGCCGTCGCGCCACTGGAACCGGTGGTCGAGAGAATCCTGATCAGCCAGGGAGACGCAGCTGTCGGCGTCGAAACCGCCGATGGTCTCGTCGCTCGAGCTCAGCAATTCCGCCGTCACGCTACCTCGAGACGCGTCGGCGTTGACATGCAGCTCTGCGCCGGTTCTCGCGGGCCGCGTCACGATGATCCCGTCGCCGGCGAGGCCAGCGAACCGATCTCTGGGCCACGACGCCATGCCGATGCTCTTGGGCCAGGTGATCCTCGACATCGCGCCGACCCGCTTCTCGCAGCCGGAGTAGAGGACGACGGACCGGTCGCCATCGGTCACGAACGAATTCCCCGTCCACACCATGCCGCTGTCCCACGCTCCCTCCTCGCCGAGCGTCAGCACCGGGTGACGGTTGCCGACACGCTGCCAGTCGATGCCGTCCCTGCTGCACACGAGCTGGACATCCGTGACGCCGTCGAATCCCTGAGGAGTCTCGCGGCCGCGGCGCACCTGAAGAAAACCCAGCAGCACGGGGCCGTAGCGGAAGATGGGCAGGCCCGGGAAGGCGGTCCGGTTCACCGGGTCGTCCTCTTCCCAGGCGCGGTCCTCGTCGTCGGGCACGACCGCCGGCCACGGAAGGGCCCACTCCCCAGCATCCGCACTCCGCGTCAGGACCAGCCCCGGAGCCTTGTCCCAGGAGACCGATCCGCGCACGATGCCGTCCGTTTCATCGTATGAGAACCATCCCCCGTCGCCGAACCCGGGGATGACCGGGGTCCCCGAGCCGTCGGTCCAGGTGATGCCGTCGTCCGAGAACGCCTGGATGTAGCCATCATACGGCGCGTGGTAGCCGGCTCCGTATGTCATCAACGTGTAGGCATGGCCCTCAGCCAGGTGCGGCGCGTGCAGGACGCTCGCGTTCACGTCCACCGAGAGACCTGGCCGGACGAAGGCGATGTTGTTGTCGCGCGTGTGGGCGGGGTCGTGGTGAGAGCCGAGGGCCGGCTTGGTCCACGTCAGTCCGTCTTCGCTCTCGGCATAGAGGAGGAGGTAGCGCACGAAGGAGTCGAAACCGTTCGCTCCGGGCGTAGTGGCCGGCGATTGGTACCACATCCGGTACTGGTCGACGTCCCGCAGCACGGTGCCGATCAGGATCGTCGCGGCTTCCCAGTCATTGTCGGAGGTGACCACGGGGTTGCCTTCGTGCTTGCGGGCGGGATGGATACGGCGTTTGACACCCTCGGTCGAAGCGATATCGGCGTCGTCGATGAAGAGCAGTTTCTGGGAGGCGTCTGCGTCTTGAGGCATGGATCCGGGGATCTCCCGCGTGTGGAGGGCAGGGCTCGATGTTTACGCTGGCTGGAAGTATGGTCAACTGTGCGACGCGGAGACAGCCCGGTCGCCGATGGCGGAGTCCTGGCAGGCCAAGGGGTTGATGGAGGCGTACCGCGACGACTTCCAGAAACGCATCGACAACCTCCCGAACATATCGGTGTGGCCGAGCCCTATGCGGTCGAGGATTACGAGGACAGCTATGTGGGCCGCGAGGCCGTGCAGTTCATCCGCGACTACGACGATTCACCGCCCTTCGCGGTGTTCGTGGGATTCGCCGGACCGCACGAACCGTGGGATGCTCCCGGCGAATACGCGCAGATGTACGATCCGGCCCAGACGCCGGCGCCGATCCCGCCTTCAGAGCCCGGAGCCTGGGTTCCCCCGGACGCGGCCCGGTGGCAGCGCAGCCTGCGGGAGCCGGCGATGGGCGCGGCTCAGAACCCGAGGAGCACGACGATGACCGCGCTCTCCGCCGGCCACCAGTGCCACCCCAGCTTCTCGAACCTCCGCGTGGTCCCGATCGTGCTCACTCCTCGCGCCACAGCGGCACGGTCCAGGAGTTGTACCACTCCCAGTTCCAGACGACCCTCTTCTGCGGCATCTTGACTTCATACTCGACGCCCGAAGTGAACGGCAGCATCTCGACGCCTGCTGGCAGGTGTTGTCTGAGGTCTTCGAGGTAGGCATTGACGTCGGTGAGGTTGGGTGGCCAGTGTCCGGCCGGCACCGGTTCGCTCTCCCTGTCGGTGCGGTAGTGGATCGGTATGAAAAAGCGCGGCTGGATCGTCTCCAGCCACCGACCGAACTCATCCCATGCACCGACGTAGGTCTTCATGTGAATGAGGTAGTCGACGCGTCCGCGCAGATTTTCCATCGCCGGAAACGACTTGTGCAAGTCACCGGTGTGGTAGAATGAGACGTTCTTCTCCTTGTGCGTGATGAGAAAGCCGCAGGTGACGAGGTCCGGTCGCGCCTGCTCTCCGCTTTCCACCGCTTCGACCAGGATCGGCCCGAGGTCGAGCTCACACGGTTCGGGCCAGGTGCGATCGTCGTCGTCCCCGTACTTGGGATAGATCGCCTGCACTTTCTCCGCGGGGATGTGCTTGTCTATCGGCAGATCGCGTCCGAACCCGGCGTCACCGTAGGTCTCGTCGACGGGCTCAGCCGGCGTCAGACAGCCGATATTGACATACAGCTTCTTGAAGCGATCCCCGCGGCAGAGCTTCTTGAGCGTCTTGGGATGGCAGTGGTCGAAATGCTCATGGCTGATGAAGATGTAGTCGAAGACCGGCTGGGCGTTCTCCAGGGCCTCGCCGAACAGGTAGGGATCGATGGCGATGTTGACGTCTCCGAGCACGATCTCGAAGGCGCCGCACGCCGGCCATTTCAGAAAAATGCTGTCTGCCATTCATGCAGTCTCCATACGTTGCGTGAAAACGGCCCGTTAGGTCCCCGTCTCGGTACAAACCGGGTAGATTGGTAACACATCTGACCGGGTTGATGGGTGACACTCCTTCTACTTTTTGACCAACCCCAATTGGGAGGTTGGTCGATGCCCTGGATGGAGACAGCACCCATGGAACAACGTAAGCGATTTATCGCCGACGATCAGCGCGGGCACTACTCGAGAGCGGAGCTGTGCGAGCGATACGGGATCAGCCGCAAAACCGGATACAAGTGGCTTCAGCGGCACGCCGAAGAGGGGGTGCCCGGGTTACAGGACCGCAGTCACGCGCCCCACACCTGTCCGCATCGCATGGCGCCAGAGATTGCCGAGCTCATTCTCGGAGCGCGCACACGGCACCCCGATTGGGGACCGAACAAACTGTTGGACTGGCTGGCGCCTCGACATCCGCACATCTGCTCCTGGCCGGCGGTCAGTACGGCAGGCGATCTGCTGGTGCGCGAAGGCCTGGTGAAGAAGCGACGACGACGACGCCCACGTCAGCACCCCGGAGCCGTGCCGCCGACCACCGACAACCCCAACGATCTGTGGACGGCCGACTTCAAAGGCCAATTTCCTACCAAGAACGGAGTTTGGTGTTTCCCTCTCACCATCAGCGATCAGCACACTCGCTATCTCCTGACCTGCCGCGCCCTGCCCGACATCAAGACCTTGCATGCGCGTCCGGTCTTCGAGAGAGCCTTCCGCGAATTCGGCCTGCCTCAGGCCATTCGCACCGACAACGGCGTTCCCTTTGCTTCCAGAGGATTGCATGGGCTATGCCGACTCAACGTTTGGTGGATGAGGCTCGGCATCGTGCACCAGCGGATCCGCCCGGCATCGCCGCAGGAAAATGGCGCCCACGAACGCATGCATCGAATCCAAGACCATCATGCCCGACGAGCTCAGCGAAACGCACATCGCACCCCTCAAAAAGCCTCAAGCTTTCAGTCGACACCAAGCCGCAAGCGATCTTGACTCCCTATAACGGGCCCTTATCGTTCCTCGTCCCCCAGGGGGTTCAAGACCAGCACCATCAGGAACAGCATGAGGTTGGCGCCGATCGCGTAGTGCCAGGTGGACCAAGCCCCGACGTGGAGAACGTAGGTGGAGTAGTTGAACCCCGCCACGACGACGATGCACCCGAGGGTGCCGACGATGAGTCCGCGGTAGGTACAGCCGGTGCCGGGGGATCGGAATTGGCCCACGCTCGCGAGGGGAGAAGGGGATGGCGGCGAGGCACGGCCTGGCGCGCCGGGTCAGGCCGACACAATAGCCACGGGAGGGCCGTGGTTCAAGCTGCGTCCACGGGAGTGTCGTTCTCGCTCGAAATCCTGTTGACAGACGAACGACAATGCTGTTTATAACCACTTACGGTAGAGCGGATCGCGCTTGCTGTTGATCTCCATGCAGTCCATGGCCTGCATGGGCGTGTCCCGGATCATCTGGTATGAACGCCGTGCCGGCTGAGCATCTGACCCCAGGCGGTACCCTCCTTGTCCAGCGGCTGCCAGCTTTCAGTCAAGATGACGTTCCCCTGCGGCGGTAGCATCAAAGGGAAGAAACTAGGAGAAGCGATTGGGATGTGTGGAACGACTACTCAAAGAAAATCGCCAAGGCCCTGGAGTGACCGGAGCTTGACACATGAGTGACCGCTTCGTTGAGGCCCGCAACCGCGTCCGTTGCTGGCTAGATGAACGTTTCGACGCGGACGGCAGGTTCGTCGAAGCTCCCGATAATGGCGGCGCCTACTACAAGGTGCCCTACCTGGCCGCTGCCTGCGGGGCCCGGAGCCTTGGCGCCCGCGTTGCGAGGTACGTGAATGGGCATCTCATCGACGACGACGGCGAATTCGGCTTTGACTTGCCGCTGGAAAACCGGGTGTATGCCATGGGTTGGCTGGCATTGGGTGCTGTCGCCACTGAGCAGTACGACCTAGCCGCGAGCATGGTCAACGCCCTCGAACAACGTCAGGACCCTTGCTGCGGGGGGATGGTGTTGCCGGACGAAGACGCCGGAGAGGAAGTCGCAGAGGTTTGCTTCTCGGGCGGCGCCGGCATGGGCCTGATCGCCGCCGGCAGGACGGAGCCCGCTCGTCGCATGGCCGACGGGTTCACTGCCATCCTCGGGGCACAGCCGGAGCCCGGACGGTTCTACAACCGCTACCGGCGCGACGGGACTGTCGTGGCCCACCCAGCCTCTGCTGAGTGGGACAAGCGATTCGACTCGACGCTGGATGAGCAGCGACCCGCCACCTTCGCCACCGTGATCAACACCCTGGTCTGGGTGGGTCGGGCGACCGGTGAACCGCGCTACTTTGAGAGCGCAGCTCGTTACGTCGACATCGTCTACAGCCACCGTCTCGATCCGGCCCACTTCGGCCGCGCCACGAAATTCGGCTGGTCCATGCTGAACCTGCACGCCGATACCGGTGATCCTCGACTTGTCGAGCGCGCCCGTGCCCTCGGAGACGTCCTGCTCGGATATCAGGAAGGGGATGGTCTATGGAGCCCCCGACCGGGTGACCATCGCAACGCGCCATCGCCAATGCGTCTGTCCTATAGCTCCGACTGCGCCATGACCATCTGTGCTCTAGCGGATATGAAATGATCTGGGATCAGTGATCGATCGTCAGACCTTCGGCTGCTCGAGCACTACCTGGACTCCGAGGTCCCAGTACTGCTGCCTGACATCGGGTGAATAGGAGCGGAAACAGACCCCGACGCCGGTGCCTTCGAGTGACTTGACGGCGTACGCCACGCAGTCTTCGACCGATTTCAAACCATGTCGCTGATGTCGCAGTGCACGAAGGACGCCGCCGCTCCGAGCTCGTCAGCCGTTTGCTTTCCCACCTCGTCGAGGATATCACCGACGACGACGTCGCTCCGTGAGAGATGAAATCCTCGGCGATCTTGCGGCCAATCCCTCGCGCTGCGCCGGTGACGATGGCGACGCGATCCTGCAGGTCCAGTCTGCTGTCCACGATAGTCCCCCCGAATGGTTGCTGGTCTGGGAACAGAATTGCAGCATATTCGCTCGTATTGCAAGCCAAAGGTCCAAGGGAGCTCTCACATGAAGATCACCGATATAGAAGTGATCCCGCTGCGCGTGCCCTACGAAGACCGCATCCGCACGCAATACCACCACTTCGCCATGCGGGAGGAGGTGACAGTCTGCAAGTTCCACACCGATAACGGACTCGTCGGCCTCGGTGAAAACCCGGGTGGGCCGTTCGCGCAGGATGTTCTCGATCCGTATCTGGGCACTGATCCCTTCGACCACGCCATGGACACGGGCCTGTTCAACCTCGACATGGCTTGTTACGACCTTATGGGCAAGCACCTCGGCATACCCGCATGGAAACTGTGGGGCCAGCAGCGGCGCCAGTGGGTGAGCATGGGATGGTGGATGCCGTGCATGTCACCGGAGGACTCTGCCGCCGAGGTGGCGGAGGCGGCCGCGCGCGGCTACAGAGGCCTCAAGTGCAAGGCGCGCGCTTTCTATGACATCATCGAGCAGGCGCAGGCGATGCAGGAGGCGGCCCCGCCCGACTTCCGCGTCGAATTCGACTTCAACGGCTCTCTGATCAACGTCGAAAAGGCACTGCCGATCGTGCGCGAGCTCGAGAAGATCCCCGTCGTCAAAGGCCTGGAAGAGCCCATCTTCGCTCACGACGTCGAAGGCTGGCGACGGCTGCACCGGCAGAGCCGCATCCCCTTCTACCTGCACGGGGTGGGCACCGTCCTCGACGGGCCGACGCGACAGCCCTCGGGCCCCTGGCTGGGGCTGCGTGCCGGCGACTACGACGGGGCCCTGTGCAGTCATGAGAATATCCGCAATGCCATCGCCGCTTCGTGGACCTTCGCTTCCGCGAACACACCGATCCTGCTGCAGTACGCCGGGAACGGGATCACGGCCGCCTTCGCGTGTCAGCTGGGCGCGGTCATGCACACGGCGATGCTGCCCGGCGTGACGTGCAGTCACGCCTACGTCGACGACCTGATCACGGAGGAACACCCGGTCCAGCGCGGTTTCATGAAGGTGCCTGAAGGTCCGGGCCTTGGGGTCGAGCTCGACGAAGACGCCGTTAAGCGCTACAGCGACGAGCCCGAGCCGGACTGGAAGCGCTGGTTTTCGGTGGTCTCGCTGCCCGGCGGAGTGAAGCACTACTACCGCAATCTCCAGCAGGCGGAGAATCTGATGAAACTGGGCGTCGACGACGCCTACGCCCCTGGCATACGGCTCGACGAGCGCGAGGATGACGGCAGCGAGGACTTCGACCGCATCTGGAGGCAGCTGCAGGAGCAGGATGGGCCGATATGGGAAACCGGCTGAGGGTACGATCTCAGCGCTGGAAGCCCCACGAGTAGAGCTCGGCATCCTGCAGCCAGAAGTGCAGCCGCACCGCCTGCCCCTTCAGCTGATCGAAACCCTTGCCGTCCCAGCGCAGGGCGGCGGCTGTGCTGTCGCCGCTGAAGGGGCCTTTCATGTCCTCGAAGTTCCAACCTTCCTGCGTTGCGCGGTACGTGAATGGGCATCTCATCGACGACGACGGCGAATTCGGCTTTGACTTGCCGCTGGAAACCGGGTGTATGCCATCGCGCTACGAAATTCGGCTGGTCCATGCTGAACCTGCACGCCGAGACCGGTGATCCTCGACTTGTCGAGCGCGCCCGTGCCCTCGGAGACGTCCTGCTCGGATATCAGGAAGGGGATGGTCTATGGAGCCCCCGACCGGGTGACCATCGCAACGCGCCATCGCCAATGCGTCTGTCCTATAGCTCCGACTGCGCCATGACCATCTGTGCTCTAGCGGATATGAAATGATCTGGGATCGGTGATCGGTCAGCGTCCTTGACTTCCCACAGCCACTTCCCCGATCAGACCTTCGGCTGCTCGAGCACTACCTGGACTCCGAGGTCCCAGTACTGCTGCCTGACATCGGGTGAATAGGTGCGGAAACAGACCCCGACGCCGGTGCCTTCGAGTGACTTGACGGCGTACGCCACGCAGTCTTCGACCGATTTCAAACCATGATTCGGATGTGAGTCTAGACTGAGGGCTAGATCGGTTGGCCCGAAAGAGACGCAGTCCACTCCAGGGCGGACTAATTTGTGGACATTCTGTACGGCGTCGACGGACTCGAACAGAGATCTTCTCGAACTGAACCTGATGGCGTCGCCGCCAACCTGGATGTTGATTCCATCGCGTTGCGTCGAAACGGCCCGTTAGGTCCCCGTCTCTCTCGCCGGTGCAGCAAAAAGTTCAGATTTTCATTCGACCCAGGCCCCGAGTAGATCTTGACTACCTATTAACGGGCCCCTTATCGTTCATATCCTTGGGCACGATCGTGCGTGTCGCGGATCAACCAGTTCGACCGGCTCTACTTCGAGCCCTCGGGCAATGTGCTGCTGTGCATGTACGAGGATCGCCCCGGCGTCATCGGCGCCCTGGGCGTCAAACTGGGTGAGGCCGGCGTCAACATCGAGGAGATGCGCAACACCCTCGACGTACAGACCTGGCAGTCACTCGTCATCATGAAGGTGGACCAGCCGGTCTCCGATGACCTGGCTCTGGCGATAGAGCAGGAAGTGGGGGCCGCGGCCGTTTTCAGCGTCCATACTGTAGGAGCGTGCGATGGCAAGGATTCGCGGAGTTCTCGTCCTCATCTGTGCCGCTGTGACTCTGCCTTTCGTCACATCCGTCCTGGCTCAGTCAGAGGTAACGAAGAAGGTCATCTCGTTCAGCGGCACCCCCAATGCCCGCCGCTTCCACGACGATGTTCAGGAGCTGGAGCGCCGGATGCCCGTCGTCGATGGCGTGACCATCTACCCGGCCACCGACAAGGGCGGCGTGGCCACCGAGGCCCTGGGCCGCCTGTTCCGCGTAGACTTCCACCGCCTCGAGGACTTCGACACCGGCATCGATCACATGCGCCGGGCCCGCACGAATCTCTACAGACACAATTTCCTCCTCGTCTATCTGGCATCCGGGGTCCACGGCCTCGAGGTGCCGGACTGGCTAGATCCCGGGTTCGACGCCGTCATCAACAACTGGAAGGTCGCGGCCGAGTACTGCAAGGCGGCGGGCATGCGCGGTTTCCTCTTCGACGACGAGATCTACTATGGGCGCGATCTGTGGAGCTACGAGGATCTCAAGTACAAGGACACGACGACGGCGGAGGAGTACTACGACATCGTCTTCGAGCGTGGAGCGCAGATCATGCGCGCCGTCAACACGGTCTATCCGGACATCCACATCCTCTCCGTGCACGGACCGACGCAGCCGTTGCTTCTCACCGGGGGGCGACAGGCAGACCGACACTACGAGATGATCCGCGCCTTCTTCGACGGCCTGCTGTCGGAATGTACCGGCGACGCCGCCATCATCGACGGCTCGGGGCGCTCGTACGAATACAAGAGACTGTGGCAGTTCGAGAGAGCAGCGGGTCGGTTCAGGGATATGCGCCAGTACAGCCGGGTGCCGGACAAATGGGACCGTCACGCCCAGATCGGCTTCCCCATCTTCATCGGCTCGCACGGGTTTTCGACAGATGATTTCTCCGCCAACTACTACTCGCCCGAGGAGCTGACGACGGCACTAGGTGCCGCTCTCGAGCACGCGGACGAGTACGTCTGGATCTACTCGCACCATACCAGTCTCTGGGACGTGCGGTCTGACACGGTAATCCTGCCCGATGCCTACCGCGACGCCATGCTGACCGCGCACGACCCGAGGCAGTACGTCACAGCCGTAGCGGAGGGGCCGGCACCGACGTTACCGCGGGACAACGAGCTGCAGCAGAGCTTTCCCAATCCGTTCAACAGCGGCACGGCGATCCGTTTCACTATCGGCAAGCGGGCGTCGGCTGAGCTGTCCGTCTACAACGCAGCGGGGCAGCAGGTGGCGACGCTGGTGAGGGGTGAGTTGCCGGCGGGGCGTCACGCCGTCCGTTGGGACGGCCGTGATGCCGGTGGACGGGCGCTGGGATCGGGGCTGTATCTGTACCGGCTGCGGGTGGACGGATGGGAGGCGACGCGGAAGCTGCTGCTGCTTCAGTGATCCCTCAGCTGCCCGCCGCCTTCCCCTCCTCGGGCATCTGGGCCTTGCGCGGCAGACGGATGGTCACCATCGATGCGCCTGAACCGACCTTGCGGGTCTGTAACAGTGCCATCGAAACCAAGTCGGGGCCTGAATTCACGCCTGAACAAGCCCCCGTAAGCCCAAGGTAACCATCCCGTCCATCAAAAAGTTCAGATTTTCATTCGACACCAGGCTCCGAGTAGATCTTGACTACCTATCTCTTTAGGCCCTTATCGTTCCGTACCTGCCGGTACCTCTCGTCCCTGATCTCTGAGCTCATCTGTCGATCCCTTCTTTGTCGTGTTCCTGTGAGACGGAAAATGCCGACAACGTCGATGTCGTTTCTACCGCCCAACCACTATTCAATCGGGAGTCAGCATCGGTTATTTGGTGTTGTTGAGAAAGAAAAGGTCTGCCGGACCGCACCACGCCGTTCGGCGGTGGCCACAAGCCCTGTCCACTAGCATCCAATAGACGTCGCCTTCGGGCCCGATGGCACGCGGACTTCTTGACACTCAGTGTGAATTCCTGCTAATCTGTCCCAGCAACTCGCCGCAATCCTCGACTCACAGAATCCCGCCTATGTCGCGCGTCATCGGACTGATAGAAAAGTGCATCGCCGAGCTTCTCGATGGGACGCTCACCGAATCACAATTGCGCGATGTCGTGGACGCCCTGCGAACCTCGACACAGAGCCTCCTGTACCTGCAGACGCGCAGCTCTTCGGTAACGTCAGATGTCATCGGCATGACCATGCTCGTCGACGGCGCGATCGATGAAGGTCCGGCGGCCTTCGAAGACTGGCCCTACAAGACCGTCGTTGCAGCGATCGCTGATGGCTGGCGCGTCATCCGTTTCCCGGCCGAACTGCCTTCGGCCCATTCTGCAGACGGCCATGTCATTTGTGAGTTCATCCTGGAGAGGTACAACGTCTCATGACCCAGTTGCTGAGGCCTGAAACGTCGCAGATACGTCGCGCCGGTGATGCGACGCCGGCCACACTGACAGATAGCGAGGTTCTCGAGTTCTGCAGGACAGGCATCCTCGCGCTGGAGGGTGTGATTCCCGATTCGACGAATCAGTGGGTCTTCGAATACGTCGAGGACAAATGCGCCCACGATCCGCAGTTGACGGACACGAACGCCTTGCTAGGCGAGGAGCGCTTCATCGAGGAAGTCCTGCTGCATCCGCGGGTCTCAGGCGCCGTCCGATCCCTGCTCGGCAAGCAGTACCAACTGCCGGACTGGATTGCCGACCACCGTCTCGACGGGCCCAGGGATGCCAAGTCCTGGCACATCGATTCCGGATCGAAGTTCGAGCGCCACCTGAAGCTGTTGCAGATCTTCTATTACCCTCAGGAAGCCACCCCCGAACGAGGCCCGACGCTGTTCTTGCCAGGCTCCCATCTCGTGCCGGTGGCCCGCGAGCAGCTCGACCACTTTGGCAATCTGGCCGGCCAGGTGATGACGAGTGCTCCGGCCGGCAGCGTCTTCCTGACGGCCTACTCGATCTGGCACCGGCAACCCCCCAAGAAGTCGGCGGATGTGCGCAATCTGCTGAAATGGGAAGCCTGGCGCACGACGCCCCCGCAACGCGACTGGATTCGTGAAGACGACTTCAACTTCGCCACCGCCGACTTTGCCTACAGCAATGAATACTTCTCCGGACCGTCGCAGGGATGGCAGTCCGTCCTCAGAATCTCAGAGCTGTTCATGTGGCTTTGCGGCAAATCGGACCGGTATCGACACATGGGAGGATCCAGCTGGCCCTTCAGCGCCTCCGATCCACACATCGACTGGCGGGCGTTCGACGCCTGAGCAACAAGAGTTACCCCTAGGCAGGGTGGCCGCGGGCAAGGAATCAAGGGCCATTTCTCTCGATTGTCACGACTCCCTCGAACCCGCCCTCCACGAATCTATCGGCAAAGATGAAGATAGGGCAGGACCGACAACTCCTAACAGAAGCGCAGGCTGTATAGATCGGCGTCGGCCAGCATGAATCGCAGTTTCACCGGTTTTCCCTGCAGCGATCCCACGTCGAAACCGTGGCGCCACAACACCGGTTGCTCCAGTGAGTCGCCGAACATCTCCTCCGCGTCCTCAATGGTATAGCCGGGTATCGGCACTCCGTCCCGATCCTGCACCTCCACCCGGACCGAACCCGCAGCGCCGGTCGAGTAGTTGATCAACAGCTTGTTTCCGCTGAAGAGCAGGGGGCGGGTGAGCACTTCACCACCCCTCAGCGGCGCCCACACCGAGACGAAACCGTCGAGGCGGATGGAGTAGCGCCGCAGACGCGCGTGCGTCGGCTGGAAGCTCCCCTCGCTGACAAAGAAAGATAGTTCGGGGATTCCCGGGTCGTGCTGTGAAGGCGTCTCGATGAGTCCGAGGCTCTTGTATCCATCCCCGTAGAACCAGCCATCGCGCCGCCATAACCCAGGGCGCAGGAAAGACTCTTCCCAGATATGGAAGCGATGGCGGTCGCGGCTCGTCATGAACATGCAGTCCGTGACGGCCGTGCCCTCGCGTTGAGACTTCCTCCCTCGCAAGCGCCGGTATTCCGGGTGGGGGAGGTAATCCGTGGCCGCCTGCCACTGCCGCTCGACGTAGCGGGTGGGAAAACCCAGCAGGATGTGGGGCGCGCGGTGATAGGGTTGTATCTGATTGGTATAGAGCTCGCTGACGCGACCGGGAGTGTACTCGAGGAGCTTGGGTTCCGTCCATTTGCGGAAGTCCTTCGACGTGCAGGTGCGGATATCACGGCCGTCGTTGAAATCGCGGGTGTAAGCCCGGTACTCCTCGCGCTCGCCGTCCCAGAAGGCCACGTTCTGGGAATCGAAGTAACCCGTCGTGATCACCGGCCCATCGCCGATTCGATCCCAGTGGATGCCATCACCCGACGCGAACGCGCACAGATTCTCCTTGTCTCCCCCCAAAGCCTTGTAGCGCTCTGAATCCGGGGTGTCCTTCCTGGGGTCGAGGAACGGGCTCAGATTGTGCACGGCCGCGCCACCGGTGTTGGGGGTCAGGAGGACGTTGCTGCCTCGATGCCCGAGCGCTTCGTGGAGATCGAGCTGGGGCCGCCGCCAGTGGATTCCATTCGTACTCTCCGCGGTACAGGCAAACTCGATCCGGTCGACGTAACCGTCCGTCTGATAGGTCGCATGTGACGCGCGGTAGTACATACGGTAAAAGTTCGCGTCGTGAAGCACCGTGACGTACCCGCAGCTGTTGCCCTCCCACGGCTGATCGAAGACGAAGGCGACCTCCCTGGGCTGGGGGGAGTGCAGCCGCCGGGATGCCGGCTCCGACACCGTTTCGATCAGCTCGTCGTCGACGAAGAGCTCAAGACGGGATTGGATGTCGATCGGTTGCATCGTAGCTGCCTCCTCGCCGTGACCGTCGAACCTGGCGTCAGCTTCAACGCGTCCGCGCCCCCCCAGCCGGACGCGAGTCGCGAATGACCACTGCGCGAAGACGTGGACGGACAGTCACAACTAGCGCCCCAGATCAGGGCTGTCAAATCATTATAGTTGAGCGCTGAGCCAAGCCCTGATGTCCCCGTGACGCACAAGCACGGCCCTCAACGCCCCTTAAACGCCGCGTGTTCTCTGCCGCCATCGTTTCGATTCTCTCTCCAGACTCGCGTGCCGATGCAAGATCCGGTGATTGAGTCAGACCATATCGGCAAGAGTTTCGATCTGTTGCCAGGGCAAGACCTCTACATCAGCGCGCTGCTGTCGCTGCGCTCCGCCGTAAACCAACCAGGGCGGTGCGGCGACATCGCCGGCCATTTCAGTCCATTTAGCCAGTACCGGGAACCAGTCGGCGGCTACCGTGCTGCCTGCCTTGATCTCGATGGGAAGAAGTCGCTGTCCGTGCTCGGCGACCACGTCGATCTCCAACCCTACGTGATTGCGCCAGAAGAAAAGATTGTCCGCCTTGCCCCGATTGCACCGGCTCTTCAGTAATTCCACGACCACCCAGTTTTCGAAAAGAGCGCCCCGCATTGGGTGCGTAGACAGTTGTTCAGGCGATTCGATACCCAGCAGACGTGCGGCCAACCCGGTGTCATAGAAATAGAGCTTGGGATTCTTCACCAGGCGCTTGCGGAAATTGCGATGATGCGGATGTAGCCGAAAGAGAATGAAGCTGGTCTCCAGCAGATCCAACCAGGAGCGTATCGTGTTGTGTGTCATCCCAACGTCAGCGCCGATTCGGGACGCGTTAACCAGCTGCCCGCAGTACCCGGCACAGAGAGAGACGAACCGCTGGAACGCGCCCAGGTCCCGCACATTGAGCAATTGGCGCACATCTCGCTCTACATACGAAGTGATGTAGGCGTTGTACCAACGCTCGGGCGCAGCGAGCAAATCGTAGACGGGCGGATAAGCCCCCTTGAAAAGAAGCTCGTCAAGTTTGTCAGGCAGCCATCCGCCGCCTGACAATTCGCCCAGCGAAAAGGGCAGCAAACGCAAGAATCCGACACGTCCCGCCAACGACTGGGTTATCCGCTCCAGCAGTCCGAAATGCTGGGAGCCAGTAAGGATGAACTGTCCGGTGCCGTCACGGCTGTCGACGACGCCCTGAAGATACGAGAACAGGTCGGGGCAACGCTGCGCCTCATCGATGATGGCGCCATCCGGGTAGAGTGCCAGAAATCGCCGTGGATCCTCTTCGGCGAAACGTCGCTGGTCGGGCTCTTCCAGGCTGACATAAGGCCGATCCCCGAAAACGGCCTGAGCCAACGTGGTCTTTCCGGATTGCCTCGGCCCGATAATGGCAACGACTTTGAATTCTCTGGCCAGGATCCGGGCCAGTCCGGCTGATTGTCTCGGTATCATGACAGTTTGTCAAATCAATTTACATATTGTAATGTACAGTTCGTCACTGAAAAGAGCAAACCGAAACAGGTGCACGAGAAAAAGGACTCCCATTTTCCTCATCCGTCCGTTCGGCTGTCTGGCGGATCCTTACGAGCCGTGCGACGAGCTATCCACCGATGGGTCGAGGCCTGCGTGGGCAGAATCGATGAGACGCCTCGATGAGTCTGTACTTTGGTTTTGCTGAACGCCATTCAGGGTGCGAACTTCTGTATCCGCTTGTTTGCCACGTCGGCAACGTAGATGAAGCTATCCTCACCGACGATGAGGCTTCCCGCCAACTCGGCCACATCGATGCTGGCACCGAAATCGAACTCATCGTTACCGCTGCCGCGTTGGCCCCATTGGCTGATGTAGGCGCCATCGTCGGTGAACGACTGGATGCGCGCGTTGCCAGCGTCGAGCACGTAGATGCGACCATCGGCACTGGCGTCGAATGAGGTGGGAAGGAAGAACTCGCCCTCGCCCTGACCGAGCGAGGAGCTGCCCAGCACCAGATTTGTCTGGTCGTCCGAGCTGTGGAAGGGCCAGTCGAGTCTCGTACCAATGCTGGTAGTCACCTCTGTGTCACCAATCCGAATCTCATGTCGCTCGGGCAGACACACCCCAAGCCGTTGCCCGTCGGCCGTTTCCCAGATCCGCACTTCACTCGCACTCGCTTCGAGCGGCAAGGTGAAACTGGTGCCGAAGTTGCCGTACGTCCCATACGTCCTTCCTGTTGTCGCGAACACCAGATAGTCCTCCAAACCGGCGAGGCCAGTAACGCCGAGCGGAAGATCACTCTCCACCGACTCAGACCAGACCAGCGGGGACAGTACTGTCGCTTGCGCTCTCTCTTCGTCCACTTCCATACGAAGCCTGTAGGGCAGACCCGGCACCACCCGGTGCGGCTGAGCCACTGTTGTCTGGGTTTCAGAACCCTCCGCCCAGGTGACGCCAAACATCCTCTGGAAACCAAACGCCAGTTGCACGTATATGGCCTGGCCTGTGAGATCAAACACACCATCATCATCAATAAAACAGGGGTTAGAGCGGTGTACCAGAAGCACGGCAAAGAGTTCACGTGCAGCAATTGCGAAATCAGTTTCCAGCACCAGGTTGTGGCTGACATCGGCTGCGTCCCGCATTAGACGGATGAAAGTAAAGGGCGAAGTCACTTCGACGACCAGCTCTCCCGCTTCGACATATACATCAGTGGCGGTGACGGGATTACACCCCCATGAGGTCCAGTCATCGAGATTGCCCGAGGTGAACTCACGCGACAGCCGTTCACCACCATCCCAGTCGATGATCAAGTTGTCGTACGTTCCCTCGTTAAGATTGATGAAGTGATACGCCGCCGTCGGATCATAGTCGGGAAGCTCCTCGGCTACATCCTGCAGATCGAGCATTGTCGTGGTCTCTGCCCGGTATGAGGGCGCACCCTGTTCGTCGAAAGCCAGGAGCATGGCCGTCTGTTCATCCGCCCCCGATTCAGACTGCGTTTTCCTGAGGAAACCCAGGTAGCGGGTCCCGTCGGCTGTCGTGGAGAGACCGACCGTGAATGGCGTGACGTCCAGCCAGCGATTCTGCAGCAGCACCTGTTCCTTCAGCACGGCGCCATTCGAATCGAAAGTCATTCGGCGGATGCGTTGCCGTTCCGATACCAGAGCGACCACGTTGCCGTCTTCTCTGTAGAGTCGCACGTAGCCGCCGTCTGCGACATCGACGGGCCAGCTGTCCACCAGTTGATGGAAAACGCCCGTAACGGTGTTGCTGGAGATGCTCTCATCCCGGTCGGTGAGCACGGCGACCTGATACGAGTACTCGATGTTCCCGTTCAACCCGGTGTCGACGAACGTCGTGTCCAATCGACTCGCAACCTCAGCCACGACCTGCGGCTGGGATCCCGCCGTGCGCAGCAGCTGGTAGGCGGAAAAATCGCGTCCCGTGTACTGCGACCATGACAGGGACGCCGAAGCTGTGCGCGAGTCGAGCCCCAGAAGCTCGATCTGGACACCAGACGGCGTGCCCAGGCGGACGATGTGCGCTTCCGATGCGACCTCGAGGCCGATTGTATTGACTGACAGGACGCGGTACGAGTACGAGGTTTCGGGTACGAGCGACGAATCAACGTAGGAGGTCTGTGCAAGCGATGGCAGCACCGCCAGCGTGTCGACGGTGGTACGGTCCGCGATGTTGCGGACGATCCGGTATTCGGCGAAGGCGGCCTCCCCCGCGAACGGCGTCCACGTCAGGACGGCAACACCGGTGCTGTCTTCGACACTCACTTCGAGCTGGACCGCTGGCGTCAGCGCCGGATCGAGCGGATTGTCCCGCTTGCTGTCATGCCCGCAGGTGTAGAAGGCCAGTAACAGCAGGCTGATGAGGCAGGAGGTGAGTTTCTTTTGGTTGATGGCGCGCACGGGTATGTCCTTCTGTAAAGAGGTACGGATGGAATCCTCTCGGCGATACGCCTGCACTCAGGGCGCCTGGTAACACGTCTCCTTCAGAAAGGAGAGCATCTTCATCCGTTGCGGCGTCGCATCCTCGAACAGCTCCGGTGTGTAGTAGGCCCAGCCCCGCGAGCCATCGTTGGCGTACAGTCCGGTGATGTACTCCTCCTGCTCTGACTTCGTCGGCTTCTGCATGAAGTTCAGGTAGATGCCGCGGCGCGGCGCATCGCCAAACGCACCGTGGTAACACTTGACGATGAAGACGACGGCGTCGCCCGGGTCTGCTTCGAGCGCGTGTGCGCCGGGTACGTCGGCGCCGCGCTCGAGGATCTGTTCTCCATTCTCTTTCAGCATGTCGCGGTACGGTTTGAAATGCGTCCCCGGCAAGATCTGAAGACAGCCGGTATCGGCGCGCACCGGATCGAGAAAGAACACGACCTTGAGATGGATGTGGCCCTCGGGACTGATCGCGTCATGGTGCCAGCGCGTACCCCCGAAATGCTGGATCCCCTCGGACACGCTGAACACGAAATCCGGCCCGAGCAGATCCTCCACCAGCTCGAAGAGCGCCGGGTTGTCGAGCAGGCGGTGATAGACCACCGGGTTCTCGCGATAGAACGGCACCACCTGCTGCCGCTTGGGAGCCTTGTCCCACGGCACGCCGCCGTTGGCCGACGTCATCGTATCGTCGAAGTCGTCGATGTATCCCTGCATCTCATCGGGCGGAATGAAGCCCTTCAGCAGCAGGCAGCCCAAAGTGTGGAATTCGCGCTTTTGCTGGTCGGTCAACATCAGTTGCCTCCTTGCTCTGCAGACAACGTTACGGAACGATGAGGGTCCGAGGTCGCGGAAGCAGACCGGCTGCAGTCCCGACGAACCCATCGCGCTCGAACTTGTGAACCTGTTGTTATGGTGGTCGCCGCAAGTGTACACGCTGCCTTCGAGGCTTTCAAGACGCTTGTTGGTGACAGACGCTACGGCTATCTTCGCCACTGCGCTCAGCCCGTATCTGATGACCGAAAGAGCAGGAGCACCAATGGGACAGTGGATCGAGAGACGTTCGATGCCGTCGCCGCGGCACGACCTGCAATCCGTCGCCGTCGACGGGTCGATCTACGCCATTTCAGGCCACGCCGATCTCACCCTCGATGTCGTCGAGATCTACGATGTCGTAGACGGGGCGTGGTCGCAAGGACCGCCGATACCAACGGCACGAGGCTGGCTGGGAGCCGACGTGCTCGACGGCAAGATCTATGTCGCCGGCGGCAAGACGGTTCAAACGCCCGAGATGCGCCAGCGCACGGGCATCGACTACCATTTCCTGTCGCGCGATTCGCTGGAGGTTCTTGATCCGGCGACTCAGCAGTGGTCCGTGCTGGAACCCATGCCGCTGGGTCACCGAGCCGGCGTTGCGGTCACCGCCTGCAACGGCAGAATCTGGGTGATTGGCGGCAACACGATGGACCCCAGCGATCAGAGAATCGTCGACCGCGTCGAGATCTACGACCCGCAGATGGCCGAGTGGACTGACGGCCCGACGCTGCCGAGGCCGATACAGGGGCCGGGTGTCGTAACGGTCGATGGCGTGATCTACGCGGCCGGGGGCCTCAGTGACGAGGACCCGGACAATCAGTTTCGCAGCGAGCTGCTCGCAATCGATCCGGGCGTTGGCAAGTGGGAGGAGCTGGCGCCGATGCCGACGGGCCGCGAATCGTGCGGCATCACGGCTGTCGACGGCAAGATCTACACGTTTGGCGGCCGCGATCCGCTCTACCGCGATTCGAACGAGGTCTACGACATCGCCGGCGACTCATGGACTGTCGAGACTCCGATGCCGGTGGCCAAGGCGTGGCTGGCGGCCTGCGCAGTTGGTGAAAAGATCTTCGCCATGGGAGGTGCATACGCGCTTTCAGGTCGTGGCTTCAAATGGATCCACGATCTGCACGAATACGAACGCTAGGAGGTACGCCAGGATGATCAAACAATCTCACCAGGTCGCGACATCGCCATCGTCTGCAGCGACTTCGACAAGTCACTCGAGTTCTACAACGAGAAGCGTTGTCGACGACGCATTCTCGAAACTCACGGGCAGCACGTGCCGTCTGTCCATCCACGCTATGGACAACTGCGCGACGTAAACTCGATCAGATCAATCGGATTCGGGATCTTCGACATCTATCGATTCCTCCCAGGAACCGACTTGAGTCGCTGCGTGGAGATCGTCGGGGTCAATACAGCATTCGGATCAACCAACAATATCGTATCTGTTTCCGTGGGAGGATGGCCATGCGTACGAAGTCCAGATCATCGACTACCACTAAGCGGGCAAACGCGCCTGTCTCGCGCCGCCTGCCTAGCGAACGCGCGCCGACCCATCCGGGAGAGATGCTGCGGGCGGAGTTCATTGAGCCTCTCGGCATCACGCAGACGGCCTTCGCCGCTCGTCTTGGCGTATCCTTTCCTCGTCTCAATGAGATCATCAAGGCTCGCCGCTCGGTAACGCCCGATACAGCGCTCAGACTGGCACGGCTACTTGGTATGCCCGCTGATTTTTGGCTTGGCCTGCAGAGTGACAAGGCCGCCGAGATCGAAGCCCTGACTCCCCTCGAGCTGTCTTAGATAGAAGCCCGCTGGTGATAACATGCTGTCTTCGCCATGTGTGCCGGAGGGAAGCGCTCACTTTCAGTCCTGGCTTGCCAGTTGAAGGTTTCGGTCTCGAAGGGTTTGTCGGGGCCCGCGACTTCCGTGAACCGGAAAGTCGCGCGAACACCCAGATCCATGGGAACCCCCATGTGGTGAAAGCATACTGCCAACCATTCGTCGGCCAGGTAGCGGATCGATCGCGCTGGCGAGAAGATCTCCATTTCGCCGGCTTCCAGGGCACAGTTGAGGACGTAGATGTACCGACCTTCACCGCAAATTCGGCCGAGGCTGCCGCCGACGGAGAGCTCGGGACATTTGACATTCCCCGCATTGAACGACCAGTCGCTCAGCCACACCATCTTGCCTTCCGGTATGCGGTAAACCGGAAACGTGTCCTGCTTGCGCTCGGTGTGGGGCCCTAGCATGACGTGAAAACTGATCTCCTTCTCCACGGTGTCGTCGTCCACCTTGCAGGCATACGTGGTGAAGCTTCTGATGGTGTGATAGTTGAATTCCTGATATTCATTCAGCATGGGACACCTCGGCTGTTTTGGTAAAAACCACTGCGACGACCCGCGTCTGGCGGCTTGGCAGACACGGTACGTCGCTCGCGTCTGAGTATTATAGCCACTGTGCTCCGCCAGCAAGAGTGACGCAGTCTCGGCACAGTACCAAGTGAGACCTCTTCTCGCGGCGTTTGCGTAAACGCAGCAACTCGGCAACCTTCAGGCAAATAATGTGGTCAAGAATATCGCAGAGGCGAATCGCTATGGACTGGAAACAGAACGCAGAAAAGATCAAACGGGACTTCGACCGGGATGGGTACATCATCCTGCGCAACTACTTGAGTGCGGAGGAAACCGCACAGGTGCGCGAAAATGTCGAGCGTTACGTGACCGACGTATTGCCAGGGCTGCCGAATGACGAGGCGTTCTACGAAGTCAAGGACGATACCGAGACCATCATGCGCCTGAGCGCGATGGCGGAGCACGACGACTACTTCAACGAGCTCTACAACGACGAACAGTTCTTCGGACTTGCCCATCACCTCCTGGACGGAGCCCGAGAGTCGGCGATGCAGTGGATGAGCAAACCACCGCGGATCGGCCAGGCGACCCCGCCTCACCAGGACGGGTTCTATTTCATGCTGGAGCCGAACGAGGCGCTGACGATGTGGCTGGCGATCGACGCCGCAGACGAAGAGAATGGCTGCATCCGCTATATCCCAGGCTCTCACCGGCGCGGTTTGAGACCTCACAGACGGAGCGGGGTCATCGGGTTCTCTCAGGGTATCACGGATTTCGGCGATGAAGATTTTGCCGCCGAGGTGTCGATGATCGTCGAGCCCGGGGATCTCATCGTCCACCACAGTTTGATCATCCACCGCGCCGATGCCAATCCCAGCGATCGGCCCCGAACTGCACTCGGTTTTGTCTATCACGCAAAGCGCGCCATCATAGACACACAGCGGCGGGATGCCTACCGCAGGCAGCTTGCGGCCCAGCGGGAAGCGGAGGGGAAGCTCTGACAGCTGCCGGGCTGGTGATCAGACAACGTTTCCGTCGGGCAAATCAAGGGGATCGGAGAGAATGACACCATGCGCGCCGGATTCGCGCGGGATCATCCTGGCCGTCGCCTGTTACACGATGGCCGCCGGCAGCATGATGATGCTGGGGGCCGCCTCGTGCCTCAGCGTCATCGCCGCCGAACTCGGAATGGACACCGAGCTGTACAAGGGACTGTTCCTGAGCTCGCCCGTGTGCAGCTCGGCACTCACCAGCCTCGGCTCCGGGTGGCTGGTCGATCGGCTCGGGTACCGATTGCAGATGCTGGTCAGCTCGCTGCTGCAGGCCGCCGGTCTCGTCCTCGTCGCGGCGGCGAGCGAGCCACTGCACGCGCTGGCGGGAGGCACGATCACGGGACTGGGGCGCGGCATGGTGTCGGCGCCGATGACGGCTCTCGTGTGCGACCTGTATGCCGAGAATCGCGTCCGCGTCGCCAGCATCCACCACGCCAGCTGGTATATCGGCGTGTGCGTCATCCTGTTGCTCGTGCTGGTGGCCTACCAACTCGACGTCGGTTGGCGCAGCCTCTTCGGACTGTTCGCCGTTTTGATGTTGCTGTATGCGCCTGTGGCCCTGCTCAAATGCATGCCCGGACGGCGGGCGGCGCGAGCGGAACGGTCGGGCGAGCGCATCTCGTTCTGGGAGATAGCCCGTCACGCGAGCTTCAAACTTCTGATCCTGGGTCTGTTCTTCACGACCATCACCGAAGTGACTGCCGCCCAATGGCTGCCTTATTATCTCGAGATCGGCATCGGCAGCAGCCGCTCATTCGGCGCCGTCGGCCTGCTGGTCTACGCACTGGTGATGGCCGTGGGCCGATTGACGATGCCACGTGCGGTGCGCCGTTTCGGATTGCGGACCGTCGTCCTCGCCGCCGGCCTGGCCTGCCTGATCAGCGCCCCGTTGGCCGCCTGGCACGATCACCCACTCGCCGTGGTGGCCTGGCTTTCCGTGCTCGGCTTCGCCGTATCGGGCATCTATCCGTCGGTCAACGGCCATGCCGGGGACCGCTTCCCGACGGCCGGCAGTGCCATGTTCGCCACCCTCAACAGCGTGGGTCTGCTCGGCGCCCTCACCGGACCGGTCGCCTTCGGCATGACGGCGGATTTCGTCGGACTGCGCTGGGCCATGGCCGCCACGACTGTGGCGCCGCTGGTGTGGTCTTCGAGTCTTGCCCTCGCGGTGCGGCCGCAGCGCGCCTAGCGAAGGCCACGGCTCGAGGAGGCCTTCGAGCGCGTTCTACCTGGATCCGATGAGGGCGGGGACCCACAACCACGAGGCCGCCGCCCACATCGTGCGCTCCGTCGGTCACATTCACGTGACCGGCGGCCCGCGCATTGCTACTGTGGAGGATTGGGACAGCGGACGGATCGAGTCAGAAGTGGCTCAGTTGGATCTTGCCCAGCGGCCTACAAGGGTCGATTTTGGACTTAAAATCCGTTGGGCATAACAGCCCGTGCCTGTTCGAGTCCGGACTTCGGGCACCAATGAAAACAAGCGCTTACGGTATTCTGAAAATACCTGGCGTTAGTGGACGAGATCCCTACAGGAGAAATCAGTTATGGCTGACAGCTGGATGTGGTGGATATTGACCTGTGCTGTCAGTCTGTACTTTGTCATGCTCCTGCTAGATTTTAACAAACCGTCGAAGAAGCTTATGGAGGCGATCGACCACCAGGAGACTCGGCGGCGGGAAATGGAAGTGCGTTTGGGCAAGATCAAAGAGGATGTTGTTCAGATAATGAGTCGTCAGGATGATGTTGATCTGCAGATGGAGGAGCTCGAGCAGGCCCGGGTAGAGTTGCTGCCCGAAGCCAACAAGAGGAGGATGATCCACATCGAAGGAGGTTCGTTCTCGATGGGGGGCCGCGAGGAAGACTCACCGGACAATGAGCGCCCCTCTCACCTGGTCCAACTATCCTCCTTCTACATCGACACCTATCCGGTGACGAACCAAGACTACCGCGAGTTCGTCAATTGCACCGGTCAAGTCACACCGATCCACTGGCAGAGGGGAACCTATCCCGCCGGGTTGGCGCGGCATCCTGTCGTCAACGTCTCTTACCACGATGCCAGAGCGTACGCCGACTGGATGGGCGCTCGATTGCCCACCGAAGCCGAATGGGAATTTGCGGCGCGCGGCGACGATGAACGTCTGTACCCCTGGGGCAACCGATTCGTTGATGGCGAGCGCTGCAACTCCAACAACATGGTGGGCACGACCTTGCCCGTCGACGAGTTTCCTTTGGGCCGCAGCCCGTTCGGAGTCTGGGACATGTCTGGCAACGTCTACGAGTGGTGTTGGGATTACTACGAAGAGAGCTACTACCAGTTCAGTCCGGCCGTTAACCCGAAAGGACCGGAGGGCGGTCAGGAACGAGTGATCCGCGGGGGGTTCTTCGGCGAGACTCGACCCAATGTACGCACGACGCATCGCAGCAGCGCGCCGGAGACGCATACGCGGGAGACTGTGGGTTTCCGACTCGCCACCTCGGACCAAGACGGCTGACGCGCAGCAAACCGAGTAGTGTGTATGATCAGCTAGACCTGGCGCATGCGTGCCCTCGGGCCGCTCAGCACGGCGGTCGCACGCGGGGGTGCTCGGCGGGTGTTTTTGAACCAAGTTTGCCAAAGGAATAGCTGAAAATGGCCCCTGAGCGCAGCCGCGGACGCGGGGCAGGCAACCGTCCCAATATCCTCTACCTGATGACCGACCAGCAAAAGGCCTCGGCCTCCGGGGTTCATTTTCCGACCCCGTTCATGACCGCCATGGCAGCTCGGGGGACGTCGTTCGAGCAGGCCTACTCCACCAGCCCCATCTGCACGCCCTCCCGAGCGTCGGTGTTCACCGGTGTTCATCCCCTGGTCCACCAGGTGACCTGTCACCAGAACCGGGCACCGGACAATCTGCCGCAGCTCTCCGAGCTGCTCGACAGCCAGGGCTACTACACCGCGGCGGTGGGACACTACGAGCACGACAGGGAGCTGACGCGCGGATGGCAGGAGCAGATCAGCATGAAGGAGAACGGCCCGGTCGGCGAGGCACTCAAGCTCTGGTATTCACACGGAGACTCGGACGTCGGGTGGTCCTCAGGCACCCTGGAATATCCCCCGGAGGAGGGCCATGCCCACCGGCTGGTCTCCAGGACCATCGAGGCACTGGACGGCATCGAATCGACGGACGCGCCCTACTTCCTGCACCTCGCCTTGCTCGAGGCGCATCCTCCCTACTTTGCGAGTCCACCGTATGACACCCTCGTGCGGACTGACTCGGTAGATCTTCCGGCGCAAGGTGGGAGCGGCCGGCCAGAGTGGCAGATCATGGCCCGCGAGCAGATGGGGACGGAGAAGGCGACTGAAAACGACATCGTGAAGATGGTGGCAGTATACCTGGGAATGTTGGCCTACGCCGATGCGCAGATGCGCCGCCTGTGCGAAGAGATGGGTCGACGAGGACTGCTCGAGAACACCTGGATCATTATCGGCTCTGATCACGGCGACTATGCCGGCGAGAAAGGTCTCTTCACCAAGACCGAATCCCTGTACGAGTGTCTGCTTCACGTTCCGCTGATCATCGTTCCTCCCGCGAATATCCAGTGGAACAGAGGCGGCAGGGTTACCGGCTTGGTAGACCACGTGGACCTGTTCCCGACCATACTGACGCTCGCCGGTGCACCGGTCCCCGCGTACGCGCAGGGCCACGATCTGGTTTCATGGCTCCGGGGCGGGTTGCGCGGACCTCTCCGCGATGCGGTATTCGCTCAAGTCGGTGAGTATCACGGCTCGCTGGGGACCACGATGCCGTCGGGCCTGCCGCTGGCCGGCAGGCATCCCGGGCTTGTACAGGGGGTACGCACCGCGGCATTCTCCTACGTTCGAGACCCAGACTACGGTGACGAGGCCTACGACTTGCTCCAGGATCCGGGGGAACTAGTGAACCTGGTCGGCAGCGGGAAGCGCCGGGAGCCGCCGGAGGTCTCGGATCTGCGGCGGCGCGTGGATCAGTGGGAGGTGGAATGCCTTGGGCTGCGCGAGGAATTGGGAGTCGTTCCTGGCTTTCGAGGGTTCGGCCAGTGAATGCTTCGGGCTCTTGCTGATAGAGGATGGCGCCCTCAAGAGCCCTGATAGGGATGCGCTTCCTTGCGCTCGATCACATCTTGATGCACGCCATCAGCAGCGATATATTCTCGTCATCGGTGTCAGTAATCCGCAAGGCAGAGCGCAAACGAGAACTCCATGGCCGAGCAATCTCTCAATCAGCTCAAAGCCCGCGTCCAACGACTCGAGGAAGAAAACCGGAAGTGGATGCGGTTGGCTGGTGTCAACCGTCTATCCAAGTTGCCCAACAATCTGATGCTCTTCCAGGTCGTCTTGCCCAAAGAGCTGATCAAGGACAAGGGCTCGACCTTCGCCCTCGCCTGCATGCTGATCTGTCCCGATAAACTCGGCGATATTAACCAAGGCCATGGCCGGGTCGTTGGCGACCACCTCATCCAACAGTTTTCTCAATTTTTTAAGAACCAACTCGAGTCCGGTGAGCGTCTCTACCATTGCGACGGCGCCAACTTCGCCATCGTGATCCCGACTAAAACCGAAGGCTATGCCAAGCGTCGTGCCGCGACGGTAAAAAATCTGTTTAGAGATGAGAGCTTCAGCGTCGACGGGGTTGAATTCAAGGGTATGACGTGTAGCGTAGGCACGGCCGAAATAACTGGTGAGATAGATAAAGTGAAGATCAGCGAGACGACGGACAAGCTCTACAACGAACTCTGCGACCGCCTCTACCAAGCCAAGGCCAGCGGCGGCGACTACGTGGTCGGCTCACCCAAGGCCAACCGTATGTCATAAGGTCAATCCGGTCCTGACCTTGAGCACGTCTACCCTCGGGCCCATTCCTCACCACACTGCGACACGAATTCACGATACCGTTTTCGGCGGCAGTACGACGATCGATCAGTCCCACGGTCGGAAGCAAGTTGATCACACCGTCGGCGGTTGCCTCAGCGCCACTCGCTCGCGACCGCAGGAGGGATCCTGATTGATCGAACTACCACGAAGACGAATGGGCAGGACAGAGATGCGGCCGCGAGCGCTGGGCATGGGCGCCGCGTTTGTCAGTCAGGCCCCAGAGGCTGAGACAATCGCCACGGTCGAGCGTGCTCTCGAGCTGGGTATCGACTTCTTCGACACCTACGCTGGCCGAGGTGAAGAGCGTTGGGGTCAGGCCCTATCAGGTGTTGAGCGTTCGACCTTTTACCTGCAAGCGAAGGTGGGTCCGCACCCCGACCGGCCGAAGGATTTCTCGGCAGAGGCGACCCGCTGGAGCGTTGAAAACAGCCTGCGCCAGCTGCGAGTGGACTACCTTGATTCGGTCCTGGTCCACGATCCGCTCACGATCGAGGATCCCCTGGGTCCCGACCGGGCTTTTGACGAGTTGCAAAAAATGAAAGCGGAGGGACTGGTACGGCACCTCGGCCTGGGCGTACGCGAGCAAGACTTCCACCGAGCCGCCATCGAAGCCGGCCACGCCGAAGTCGTTCTGACTTTTCTGGACTACACGCTGCTCAACCAGTCGGTCGCGCGCACGACCATGCCTCTGGCCAAGCAACACGGCGTCGGGCTGATCCTGGCCAGTGTGTTCGGCATGGGAAGTCTGACCGGAGTCGAACCGGATAGGATCGAAAAACCACGCGCGCACGCCATGTGGCAGTGGTGTCAGGAGAACGGCGTCGACATCAAACACCTGGCGATGGAGTTCTGTCTCGACGCGCCGATTGACGGTATCGTCATGAGTGGGCCGGCGAACCGCAGCCAACTCGAGGACGCCTACAAAGCAGCCACGCAGGGGGTTCCGGCGGAGATCTGGGTGGAGTTCGAGAGCGAGTTCGGCGTAGGGATTTAAACGCTTACCAGGGTTGGAACGTAACCTGAGTGTCATTAGATTTCTCACGCGAGACAATCAGATGCACCGCCCATCTGCACCCGTGTCAGAGAACATGACCAACGCAAATTCTCAGGACCGACCCCGGCGAGCCCTCATCACCGGCGGTGCCAGTGGTTTCGGCTGTGCAACCGCCCGTGCCTTGCTCAACCAGGGGGCTCAGGTTGCCATCGGCGATGTCGATGAAGGCAAGCTGCAAAGCGCTGCCGCGACCCTCGATAACGATCGCCTGCTGACGTTGCGCCTGGACGTCACGTCCACGTCTTCAGTAGAAGCAGCAGTGGCCGCATGCCAGGATGCATTCGGCGGGCTTGATACACTCGTGAATTGCGCCGGTATCCTGGAGTTTTCGAGGTTCGTCGACACGGCGGAAGAGGAGTGGGATCGCACCATCGACGTCGACCTCAAGGGGACCTTCCTGTGCTCACAAAGGTCGGCCCCGCTGTTGTGCGCGAGTGGCCGTGGGCGCATCGTCAACATCGGTTCGGACGCTTCGAAAATCGGTTGGCCGATGGTCACATCCTATGTGGCAGCCAAATTCGGGGTCGTCGGCCTGACGAAGTCGATCGCCGGCGAGCTGGCCGACGACGGGGTGACCGTCAACTGCGTCTGTCCCGTCGGTTGTCCGACTACTGGTATGGGCGAATTCGTCCTCGAATGGAAAACGAAAGCGACCGGACTCTCACCCGAGCAGGTGAAGGCTGCCACGGCTGTGGATATTCCCCTGGGGCGCAATTGCTCCGAGGACGATGTCGTCAACGCCATCCTGTTTTTCATACAAGACTCCTCCGCTTTCATCACCGGTACGGCGCTGGATGTGGACGGCGGCATGACGAGCACGGCAGCAGTTCCGGGGACGGGATGAATAAAACGGGACTGACTGCACATACAATTTCACAGGGATGAGCAATGAGCAAGATCGTGCTGGCAGGAGCTCAGTGGACATGGGTCGGAGCCTCCTTCGCCGAATCGGCCAGTATTTACAAGGCGCTTGGAGTCGAAGCCATGGACCTGATCGCCATGCCGGGCGCGGCGCTGACGGCCGACAGCCTGAGGGCCGATCCGCAGGGCCAGGCGAAAAAAGTGCGGGATCTCGACATCGAGCTAATCAACCTGATCGTCCTGCTGGGTGAGGGGTTTGGCGATAATGCTATCAATTCGTCCGATGCCACCGTGCGCGAACGGAACAGGGACCGGATCAGGCACATCGCCGATTTCTGCGCCGCTGCCAGCCTGAAATCGCTTACCCTGCTTCCCGGAGTCGAGAACGAGGGCATGAGTCGCGAGGATTCGCAATGCATCGCCGCCGATGAACTGCATGCCGCGGCTGAGATCACGACGGCCGTCGGTATCGAAATGGTGTTCGAGCCACACCGGGAGTCGGTCATAGAGCGGCCGGACGAAACCCTGAAATTCCTGGAACAGAACCCGGATCTGAAGATCTGCATCGACTACGCTCACTGCGTCTCGATCGGCCACAAGGAAGACGAACTGCATGCACTGCTGCCCTACGCCGGGCACGTGCACCTGCGCCAGGGGGCCAACAAAAAGATTCAAGCGCGCTGGGATGAAGGCGAGATCAACTTTCCAGATCTGATGCGCCGCCTGCAGGACACCGGGTACGATGGTTACGCGACTCTGGAGTACGAACACGAAGAATTCTGGGACATGGACAAGTGCGATGTTATGACAGAGACGATCAAGATGCGCGACGCTGTTCTTCCATTCACTTCATGAAACTCAGGACAGCATGGTCGAAACCATAGTAAACCACATCAAGCTGGACGGCTTCTGCGTGATCGAGGACGTCATTCCCGACGACCAGATCGATGGTGTCAAACAAGGTGTGCTTCGAGTCCACGCGCGTGAAGCAGAAATCAATCAGCGCCGCCAAGAAGAGATCCGTAGCAAAGGACATCGGGTCGGTGCTCAAGGGGTCACCTTCAGCACGTCTCTGATCAACTCGACTCAGGAATTCGCAGCCTACCTGGCTGATCCCCGCGTTCTCGGAACGGCAGAGGCTTTCTTCGGCCCGGACGTGCGGATCTCGAGCGCCGGCGGGATCGTCACCCATCCAGGTAACGATCGCGGATACTGGCACGCCGACTGGCCCTACAACCAGACGAACTCGGCACGGATCGAGGCTCCCTATCCCGACACACTGATGCATCTGAGCACCATCTGGATGCTGACACCATTCAACGCCGAGAACGGCGGCACCTTCTTGGTGCCTGGAAGCCATCGATCCAGCAACAACCCTTCCGGGGACAACGGCGTCGATCGGGATGCTCCATATCTCACCGAGGTTTCCGCTACCGGCGATCCGGGCAGCGTCTTGATCTATGACAGCCGACTCTGGCACGCAGTGGCGCCGAACCGCAGCACCGAGCCACGCGTCGCCATTTCGGTCCGCTATGGACCCTGGTGGATCAATCTGAATCCCGAGATTGAGGGTACGCCCGAGAACATGAGCATGGTGGTGGAGAGGGCAGGGAAGGCTGCGAACCTTTCCCGAATTCCCAAGGACGTCTTCGCGGCGCTGAGCGACGAGGTGAAACCCCTGTTCCGGCATCTTGCAGAGTGAGCGCGCGACGGGAGAACGTTTAATTGAAGACCTTTGATTTTTGGGGCACCAGTCCCATCAGTAGCGGGCAATTCGATCACGCTTTCGACTGCACGACTTCGCGCACGCCGTCTCTGTAGCGGACCTCGAAGCCTCCCTCCGGAACCGGCAGCGCCCGCATGGCGATTTCTCCGGCCGTAACGAGTGGTTCAGAGCGCTCTAGCAACTCGTCCAGGGACTCCTGCGGTGTCTTGTCCGTCGTATCCATGTCGAGTCTTCGGTTACCCCAGCAAAAAAGCGAGCGTCCCACCTCCTCATCGAAACGCTTCTTCAAATCCGGGATGTCCTTCTCTCGAATGACTTGGTATTGGTGAGGCTGGCCTCTCATTCGCCCGACGATCGCTTCGTCGCTGGCGCTGAGGTGGACGAGGACGGTGTCGGGTAAGCGTTCTTCCAGAACGCGCGATTCGTACACGCGCTGCACGCCGTACGAATAGTTGGGGTAGTACGCACTCGACGGGTCCTGTCCGTAGACGGAAGAGTAGACGTACTCCTCGATGTGCCATCCACCTAGCAGCACGTTCTCGTGATTCTTGATGACTTCGATGTGGTACTGGATCTGCATGCGCTGCATGCGCTCCCTCACATCCTGCGGGTATCCCACCATGGCCGCCTGTGAGTCGGGACTCAAGGTCGAATCCGGGATGGAGAAATGATCGTCGGCGTGAACTCGCCGGCCGCGCCTCTTGTAGTACTGGGCGAGCAGCCCTATAAGCGTCGATTTTCCCGCGTACTCGATACCTGCGAAAATACACCGCATGGTCTCTCCTCGAATGTATGTCTATCGGCTGACCGGATGTTGTGCATCTGATATATTCATGCCGAGCATCACAAACTATACGCTGAAGTGGCTGCTTTCAACCGGATCCGCTCCAAGTCGCTTGTATTCACGTGCGATCTGGCATTGGTGGAGCAGACGGCCCGCAGCCAATTGGGCGAGAAGACGCAGGTTGTTTTCGGCGAGGGTTGCGATCGTCGGTTTACCAGTCCATTCCGTGCGGCGGCCATTGTTGAAGTACTTCACAGGACTCGAGCAGGACATGGGCGGTGCGGTCGTGCTCCGAATCAGGAACATTCATATTTTGGCGGCTCGGAGGCCTGTAATGTGCAGCGAATCCGGACTCTACTGCTGCACGGGTCTTGATCCGGCCGAGTACAAGGTCGTAGGTATCAAAAGTCCTGCGTCGTTTCGACCGAATTTCGCGCCGATCTCGACAACTGTGATTCAGCCGATCGAGCTGGCACTGATGAGGCTACTGGCCGCAATCGAGAAGACCATGTAGGTGACGTCATGGTTACAAATGAGCAACTCTGGGAACGGGCGCGCGGATCCATTGTCGCCGGCGTATCAGCGGCGGCCCGGTTCAACGAAGCATTGAGCCGGCCGACGTACTTCGAACGTGGTAAGGGCGCGCAGATTTGGGATGTCGAGGGCAATGAGTACATCGACATGTGCGTTTCCCACGGCGCGTCGCAACTGGGTCACGCGCATCCCGCCATTACCGAAGCCCTTCACGACGTTCTCGAACGAGGCATGGTTAATAGTTACGACAGCCCCTTACATGTCGAGTTCGCAGAGAAACTGACATCGATGGTACCCTGTGCGGAGTTGGTGAGATTTACCAACAGCGGATCCGAAGCCACGATGTACTGCGTGCGGCTCGCGCGAGCGGCCACGGGCAAGGAGAAGGTACTTCGGTTTGAGGGCCATTATCACGGGATTCTCGACTACGCCACCTTTGGAGGGTTTCCGCCATTTGATTCACTGCCGAGCGAATTTCCTTTCTATAGCGGATCCGAATCTGCAGGAGTCCCGCACCGCCTCTCCGAGTTAACGATGACCATTCCCTTTAACGATGAGCGGATCCTGGCGCTGCGAAAGCACGCTGGTGAGCTGGCAGCCGTAATCTGCGAGCCTGTAGATCTGAATTGTGGATGCATTTATCCGAGAAAGGGATACATGCAGCTGCTACGAGACCTGACCGGCGAGTTGGGCATTGTGTTGATCTTTGACGAGATCCTCTCGGCCTTTCGGACTGGACCAGATTGCGCACAAGGATACCTGGGCGTGACTCCTGACGCGTGCTCGATTGGGAAATGCGTGGGCGGTGGAACGCCAATCAGTGTCTTCGCCGGTAGGCGCGAGCTGATGAAGCATTGCACTCCGATTGGCAAGGCTGCACACAGCGGTACGTACAACGGTACGAGCCCGTGCATCGCTGCGGGGCTTGCGGCACTTAGGCTCTACGATGATCCGGCCTTCTTCAAACAGATCCGTGAGACGGCGGATGTGCTATACAACGGCTTGACCGAGATCGCTCAACGCCGAGCGATTCCCATGAGAATTCAACACTTTGGCTCTCAGTTCGGTGTCCTCTTCGGCATCGAGCGGGAAGTGACCTGTTACCGAGACACGGCAGCCCATGACGTTCAGATGATGCTTCGGTTCTGCCGCGAGACGATGGAGAAGGGTGTTTATTTCCACCCGTACGGTGGCAAGGCATGTCACCACGGATTCTCCATTGCTCATACGCGGGGAGATATCGATCAGGTGCTTTCGGTAGTTGATGATGTGTTGGCCCGGTTCTGACAGGGCCGGGATTGTCAAGTGTCATGCTTCCGTGGGCGGCGTGGTACGGCGACGACGATCTGACTCGTGTTTACGGAGGTCTGAACATGATAGTCGACGGGCTCAGAGACCGATGACGGGAGTCGAAAAGGAGATTTTCTCGCTGCTGAATCTCGACACAGCGGGAATGGAGCAAGTAAAGGTCGCCGTTGAGGCGGGCAATCTCGACGCGGCCGGGGCTGCCTACCTGGACTATTACCGGAATCGGCAGGCACCTGTTCTGCCCTGGGCATCAATAGGGGAAAACGACCTGGCCTCACGCACCAGCTACTACGACTTCCTCGACGATCCGCCCCTCGGTTTCACGTGGCGCGACCGGGAACGCGTCAAGGAGCACATCCACACCGGCAAAGGCTACATCGAGGCGCGCTCGGCCGCAGGCAGTCCATCGCCCTACACCGTTGTCGATCTCGCCGATCTGCTCCTCGAGCACAAGGTGTTCATTCCGTATCACCACGCAGACGGTGCCGTCGATCTCGGCGCGGACTGGGATTGGGAAGTGGTGCCGCCCATCGAGGGGCATCGATGGCCGATGTCGCTGTGCTATCAGTACTTCCTCAAGACCCTGGCCGTCAGCTTCTGGCTCACGGATGACGAGAAATACATCGACAAGCTGGTCTGGATTTACCGGCACTACTTCAACTGCGTCGATGACCGCTCGGACTGGATGTGGGTGCCGGATATGCAGCTGGCGCGCAACTATCAGCAGCTTCTGCCATTCATCCTCTCGTGGGAGAATCTGCCGGCGGAGGATCTGTGCGCCCTCACGCACTGGCTGGGTACCTTCTGCGCCGAATGCATGGAGGCGGTCGAAGGGGCGCGCGGGAATGGGCTGCTGTACAACGGCATCGGCCTGCTGTGGATAGGCGTCGGCCTGCACGAGTTCGAGCGCTCGCCAGCCTGGAGAGAGAAGGGATTGGACCGCTGCGGTGGCTATTTTGCTCCCGAAGGGGCCTTTTACCCCGACGGCTCCGCCAGAGAAAATTCCCTCGGCTACACCGTTGGTTCCTCGAATTCGGGGCTCGAGGTGCTGCTGCTGGTCGACAAGAACGGTTGGAGCTGTTCGCCCCACATACAAGAGGCCATGATCGAGCGAGCCCGGTTCCTCGCCGACATGCGGCGGCCGGACGGACTCTGTCCGCAGACGGGAGATGGTCAGCAGGGCAAACCGGACATCTACCTCTCGAACATGATCGACCTCGGCGCCGACCCATCACTCGAACATGTGGTGAGCACCGGGGAGCGCGGTCCGCGGCCGGATCACGAGTCGTCCTATTATCCCTGGATGGGAACCTGCGTCATGCGCAGCGGCTGGGGAAGAGACGCCAATTTCCTCATGTGCGACATGGGTCCCCTCGGTGATATCCACGCCCACGAGGCCAAGCTCGCCATCGAAGTTGCCGCATTCGGACGAACGCTCATCGCCGACAAAGGGGTTCACACGTATTCGCGCGAGGAGCGCCATCACCGCTGGTACCGATTCCTGGGCGGCACCAGGGGACACAGCACGGTCACCGTAGACGGGCTCTGCCAGATGAGACTCGTCAGCGACAGGGCGAAGTCCGTAAGCGAACCTCTCGACAACGAGTGGCACTCGAGCGCAGTCTGTGACTGTCTGAGCGGCGAGTACGACGAGGGGTGGGGACCGGTTCAGTTCACCGAGCCTATGCGTACCGGATTCCCGCCACCACCCTTCGAGGGGGAGATCGACGTCTGGGTCACGCACCGGCGCACGGTGATTTACGTGAAGGCGACAGGGGCGGACGACTTCGACTACTGGCTCGTGAGCGACCGACTGTCGGGATCGGGGGAGCATGCCTACGAGCAACTTTTCCATTTTGTGCCGGTGGAATCAGCACTGGACGAAGCGTCGCAAACGGTGCGCACGACAACGGCAGGCGAGGCGAATCTGGCCCTCGTGCCGGTGCGTAGCGAAGGTCTCGAGGTGGAGATCGCCGAAGGTCGCGATGATGGTGGGGAGGGTGTTCAGGGCTGGCACGTGGAGGGTGGAGAGATTATCCCGGCTCCATGCGCCATATTCAGGCGAAACGGAACGGACTCTACTCTCATGCAGACGGTTCTGTGGCCTCTGAGGCCAGACGAAGATCGAATAATCACAGTCGAGCCACTCGGAGACGCCCAAGGAGGTTGGCTGCGGGTGCTTTTGCCGGGTGGAGGCGAAGATATCATCTGCGCCGCCGCCCAACGCGGATCCCAGGCACTCAGCGATGAAAGCGACCGGCCCATTTCCTTCGAAGGGTCGGCAGCCGTCGTGCGGCTTGACGGCAGCAGCACACCCAGAGTCTGGGACGTCGTCGACGGCGCGGGACTGTCATACGATGGCAAGACCTTGAGTTGAGCTGATGCCGACGAAGGAGAACAGAGTCATGCTTTTTTTCGACGACTGGCATCTCTATGACCGGCAAAATATGGAGCGCCGGGTCGGCACTCCGCAGCTCGTCCCAGAAGGGGTCTTCGTCGATCCCCAACTCGACGTGCATTCGGGATACCCCTCGGTGTTTCGCGATCCGGACAGCGGGGTCTGGCGCTGTCTCTACCAGGGGGGACCGATCCATGACAATGACGGGTTTGTCGCCGCGGTAGCGGAGAGTGACGACGGGGTGCACTGGGAGACGCCGGATCTGTCCGGCGGGGGAGATGACTTTCCGAGGCGGGTACCCCACCAGGTGATCCCCTCGGGGGAATTCTTCGAGTGGGCGCCGGCCTACTTCGATGGGCAGGCGGAGGACCCGGGGGAGCGGATCAAGGGACTGGTCTGCTGCTGGGCGGAGGATCGGCTGGGGCACGACTGTCTACTCCATACCTCGACAGACGGGAGGTCGTGGAAACGACCCGAAGGGGCGCGGTGGCATCCCCACGGCATCGATCCGGCGGCGTGCGTGTTCTGGAATGAATACCGCAACAGTTACTGCATCACGGCACGGCCGAGTATCGGGGATCGGCGGGTGGCTATTTATGAGACGAGGGACTGGCGGAACTTCTCGAAGCCGGAGCTGCTGCTGCAGGCAGACGCCCTCGATACGCCGGCGGCGGAGCTCTACGGGATGCCGGTGTTTCCCTACGAAGGGATGTTCGTCGGGTTTCTGTGGGTTTATCACACGCCACCCAAGGTGTCGGCGGCGTACAGCGAAACGGCGGAGATCGACGGACCGATCAAGTTCCTCTACGGCACCATCGACTGTCAGCTCGTCTACAGCTACAACGGCTGGCACTTTCAGCGGGGGCTGCGGGATCCGTTCATTGCCAATTCCGAGCCGGGTCAGCATGGCGCCGGTCTCGTTCACGCGTCGAGTATGGTGGTCACGGCGGATGATCGGATCCGGGTGTACTCGAGCTCGTTCAAGGGGGAACACGGTGAGGTGTCTCAGGATCCGTCGCTGTTGACAGAAAGCGCCATCCTTCTGCACGAGCTGCGGCTGGACGGGTTCTGCTATCTGGAGTCGGAGGGGGAAGCGGGTTCGATGACGACGCGGATCGTCTACTGGAAAGGGGGAGAGCTGCAGATCAATGTGAAAGCGCCTGAGGGTGAGATCCGCGTGCAGGTGGAGGATGCGATGGGGGAGCCGCTTGCCGGGTACGGTTTCGACGATGCCGTTTCATTCGCGGGGGATGAGCTGTACTGGATACCGCAGTGGAAAGACGGGAAGTCGATGGCGCAGGTGGCGGGGCAGGTGGTGCGATTCTCGGTGCGGCTGACTGATGGGTCGATTTACGCGATGCGTGGGGACTTTGCGCCAGTGGGGCCGTACGACTACCAGAAGTTCAAGTCGGCGGGTGCGGAGCCGCGGGCGCTCGATGCGTATTTCCTGGACAACGCGCCAGAATGATAGGTCGTCGCGGCTACTCTCAGAAGGGCCCACCACACGTCGGTTCGTTGACGTAACGCTGCGTACTCAAATCCAGACTGATTTCGGTTCCCGCAGGCAACGCGACCTGCACATGCTTGTCGTTGACGGCGACTTTGCGCTTCTCCGTCGTGATCGGTTTGGGCGCGTAGTCGGTCGTGGGCCCCGGGTAGTCGCTCGTCCTGGCGTTGAACTCGAGCTCTCCGAAGCTGTGCTCTCCGTAACCCCCCGCCTGCACGATCAGTTCGCGGTTTTCCTGTGGATTCAGGTTGATGAGTCGGACGACCGTGCGGCCGGCTTCGACTTTCTCGACGAGGGCGGCTACATCTTGCGGTAAGCCCGGCCGTTTGGCCAGGCAATCGAAGTAGCGCAGCCGGCAGTGGAGGAGGCCGCCGTTGTAGATCGGTTGCGGGGCACCCAGGGTCTGCTGGATAAGGGCCTCGGAGGAAACCGGATTGGTCTCCTGCCAGCGGTGGACGTTCATGTGCGTGCCGACCTCGTCATCATTGCGGACCAGGGCCACACGCCAGGCGACCTGCTGGTAGCTCGCCTGCAGCGAGCGTTCGGGATAATCGGGGTTATCGCCAGCCAGAAAGCGCAACCAGGGCGGCTCATGGCCGGCGTCTTCCTTGTTGCGGAACGAGATGACGTCGTTCCAGTCGTAGGCCTCGGCCTCGCGCACGCGCTCGATGCGCTGCCAGTCCTCGTCCGCCATCGAGAGGTTCCACAGGGCGGCCAGGAAGACAGGTGACGGAGGCTGCCAGTCGAACCAGCCGGAATCGCCGTAGCGATAGGGGACGAGCAAGGTCTCGGTTCTGTCACCCATGGCCATGAACTGGCCGATCCAGTGCACGTCCAGGCTCATGTGCTCCTTGCTGATGTCACGAACCTCGCCGAGCTCGAGAATGCGGTCGAGCTGGCGCCGAGGCAGTTCCAGGTAACGGTCGTCGCGCGTCAGCAGGTAGGCGTTGGCGGCGGCATCCGTCGCCGTCATCTGGATGTTGTACCAGCCGTGGAACCGGGTCCAGCCGTACTTCCCGCCGTACCATTTGCCATCGATGTACTCGCCGACCTTGCCGGAATGGCCGACGTTGTCGGGGATCATCCAGTCGTTGGCGCGGGCCCTCTCGATCCAGGCGTCCGTGTACTCGATGACCCAGTCGCGGTACTTCTCTTCGCCCGTGAGCAGGAAGGCGTTGGTGGCCAGACTGGTGAGCCCGAGGTTGGAAATGACATCCCCCTTGTCCCAGCGTCCGTGCATGACTTCGCCCAGCCGTCTCGCTTTGTCGTCGTCCTCGGTGTCCTGCCATGACTGCACGTCAGGTAACTCGTAGGAGGGCAGACCGTAGCGCTCGCTGCCGCGGAAGAGACCCGGTTTGGAACCCTCGGGAGGATAGTGCGGACCGCCAGATCCGTTGACCGGGCTGAGAACAATCTTGTGCTCCGGATCGTAATTGATCGCCTCCGGGTCTTCGTTGAGATAGAGGCCGGCGAAGCGGCGGGCGCGAATCTGTAGGCTGGTGTTACTGGGATCGGCCATGCACAGGTGGTAGAAAAAGATGTCGCTTTCGGACTGGTGGAATTGGTCTTCGCCCCGGGCGTACTCCTTGTGCACGGTGCCGCAACGGGTGAGCAATCGCGTGATGCCTTCCCAGCCGCGATGCGCCATCTCCAACAGGTGATTACCGCCGCCCATCGCGTAGACGAGGGGCCAGCTGAAGAAGGCCTCGTAGAAATCGTCGGGGCTGCCGCCGCCAAAACGGTCGTCCCAGTAGAGCTCGCCGTCCTCGCGGACGTAGCGATCCCAGTAGGGATACGCCGATTGCTCCAGGGTCTGCAGCAGGAGTCGCTGCTGGGCTGCCCATGATGGTGGGGCGGTTACGGGTACCGTGGCGGTGATTTTTTCCATGTCTTCCTCGTCGGTAGAGCGTCAGTTTCGTGGGCAGGCGAGATCAGTGATCGAGATAGCTACGGGTTTCGTGCAGTGGTCAGGGAGCCTCGGCAGCCCCACGCATAGCGGATTCTCCGAGTCTTTCGAATTCGGACCGGGCCGCCTGCGCTTCCTCCGCTCGCCCCAGCTTCTCATAGAGGCGGGCTAATCCCAGATGTGCCGGTGCTAAATCCGGTTTCAGGGCCAGGGCGCGCTGGAATGCGGCGATCGCCCGCTCGGATTCACCGCTGACGGCGAGGGCGCTGGCGAGGTTGGCATGGGCCGACACCGAGGTCGAGTCGAGGGCGATCACCTTCTCGTATGTCTCGATAGCGCGCGGCAGCCGCTGGAGGTTGAGAAAAACGAGTCCGAGGTTGCTGAGCGCCTCGATGTTGTCGGGGACGATCTGCAGGCCGACCTCCAGCGCCTGAGCGGCCGCCACAGGCCTCACCAAGTGGGTGTAGAGGTCTCCGATGGCGAAAAAGGCGGCCGCGTCACGCTTGTCCAGAGCAATCGAAGTCTTGAGCGCGCGCAGCGCCTCTTTGTGGTCGCGCAGGTGTTCGGTGTATTCCTTGACAAGCTGGGCCCGATGGAGATCACCGGTGCGTTCGTAAGCGAGGCCCAGGGCCGAGCACGCCTGGAGCAGATCTGGATCGCTGCTGATGGCACGTTCGAGATGGGGGATCGCCTCCTCATCCTCTCCCTCCTCGACGAGTAGAATTCCGAGCTCGGCGATCAGGTCAGCGTACGAGGATTCGATTTCGAGACCCTCGTCGACCGCATCACGAGCGGACTTCATGTCACCACGCTGCCGGTGGATCCTGGCGCTGGCGAGGTAGGCGCGCGTCAAAGGATTCGCCTCGATGAGTTGTCGCAGCTGCTCGAGGGCCTGATCGTGGTCTCCCGTGGCTGCCAGCAGCTCGGCGAGTCTCAGACTCAGCTCTATACTCCCGGGAATGTGAGCCAGCCCCTGCCGCAGGGCGGAAATCGCGGTGGACATCGAACCCTGACGTTCGAGGACGCCGGCGAGATCGTAGTGGGCGCGGTCGCGTGACGGATCCATGTCGACGACCTCATGGAAGGAAGCCAAAGCCTGATCGTATCGCTCCAGCCGCAGGGCGAGGGTGCCACGAAGCGAGTGAAATTCAAGGGTTGGTCCGGCGGCGTTGGCGGCGGCCTCCAGGATCTCGGCGGCGTCATCGTCGCGTGACAATGAGATGAACAGCCTCGCCAAGCCCACGTAAGACTCGGTATGGCCGCTCCTGAGACGGATCGCCTCTCTGTAGTGCTCTTCGGCTCCTGCGTAGTCACGGTCCCGGCGCAACGCTTCTGCAAGGGCAAATCGGGCCGGGTGATTGCTGGAGTCGGCCCGCACTTGGGCTCTGAGTCGCAAGATCCCTCCCGGGGGTGGGCGCGGATCGGTGGCGTCCTCCGTGATATAGAGTCGCGTCACGGACAGCGGAGCAGCCATCAGGCTTCTGCGCAGTGCGATGACGGCATCCTCCGACCCGGCGGCTGTCGTTCCCGGGACTGACTCGACGAGGTCCGGACGTCGGGAGTCGCCGAGGTCCACCTCCTGAGTACAGGCGCACAAAAAAGCGAGAATGGCAACCGTCAGCGAATTAGTCGTGACTGATGTCGACGGTGACATTGCGGATACCCCTCAGTTCGAGAAATTAAGCAGTTGAGAAGGGAAGATCGAATACGATTGACGCGAGCACTCAAGACGTGGGCACGAATACTACCCATTCTATCCTCGTTCTCCGCCTTTCTCGCTGAAGGCGATTATCCGGCACAAGCGCCCGCTACGGCCAACGGGAATGGTGTTCCGTCAGTCCCTTACCTGCGCAGCGATCTGGCTCATGTACGCCTCCCGACCCATTTGTGGCTTCTTGTACTGCCAGCGCGACCGGCTGGGAATCATTCGCAGGCTGCGGTCCTCTAAAGGGAGTCGTACGGGCGCGTGCCCTTGTCGGTGGGACTCCCTTATCGCGATGGCCATCTCCAGAACGCGACGCCCGTTGTCCCCGCTACCTATTGGCTCAGTGTCGTTCTCCAGGGCGTCGACGGTGCCATCAACGCTCGCCAGGTTTCTGTCGCCGGGCCACTTCCAGCCGTCGGGTTCATAGGAGGCGCTCGTCCTCATGGGAGTCTCGCGGAACCCCGCATCGACCTTGTCATACCCCCCCGACCCATCGGCCTTCCACATGCTGACCATGGTGTCGGCGTATCTGATGACCCCTCCGGTGAGAGCGACTTCGAGGCCGGTCCTGGAATCGCTCTCCCGGTGGATGAACCCCTCAACGCCGTTGACGAAGCGCACGTACCCCGCCCCGCCCTGGTCGTAGTCGCTCCATGGGTCGTGTGCAACCCATCCTATCATCCAGGCCACGTCGACGCTTCCGGCATAAAATCTCATGAGGCTGAATAGCTGGCAGCCCCCACCCGACATCTCAGTGCCGCTGCCGCTGTAGAACGTGACGCTCTTCACGTCTCCGAGTTCGCCCGAGTCGATAATGCCTCGCGCTTTCGCATGATCGGGCAGGTTGACGTCGAGGTCGCCGGAGCCGAACTTAATGCCCCTCGACTTGCACGCGGCCACCATGCGATCGGCGTCCTCCAGGCTGGCGGCGATGGGCTTCTCGCACAGGATGGCCTTGACGCCTGCCTCGGCGCAGTCCAGGACAACGGCCGGGTTCGGCTGCACCGGCAAGACAGGGGCCGCGATATCTAGCTCTTCCTTCTCCAACATCTCCCGGTGGTCGGCATAACCGGGAATGTTGAACCTGCGGCAGAATATCTCCAGATTCTCTTCGTCGTTGTCGGCGGCCGCGACGATCCTCGTCGACGGGTGGATACGGTAGGCCCTCGCATGCTGGGCCCCTTTCCTGCCGATGCCTATGGCTCCGACTCGGTACTTCCCTTCGGCGTTCGGGTCAGTCAAACTCTTTTCTCCTAGACAGATAGGGTGATTCAATGCGCATTGCAGCCCGCGTGTCGTATCACCTTTGAGGGGCGCGTAGGTGCGCCAAGTCGTCGTTTACCGTCACAGCATCTGTGTTTCGCGCTCCGACCGTCAGGAGTATAAGGGCCTATAATCGATTCTCTGTCAAGGCGCTGGAGCGCAGGAGGAGGATTCAGGATGATCTACCGTTCGCTAGGTAGGACCGGACTCAAGGTATCGTTACTGGGCATGGGGACCGGCGGCCACGATCCGCTGGGCTCGGAAAGCGGCCGCCCGGAGTCCGAGATGGTAGCGCTGTTGCACCGCGCATTCGACCTGGGGATCCGATTGTTTGACACGTCACCCGGATATGGGTCCGGTCGCAGCGAACACGTACTCGGTCGCGCGCTGGCCAGTCTGCCACGCGATCAGCTTGTCGTCACCACGAAGATTGCCCTGGCTGGTTCGATGCCCAACGGGCAGGTGAATTTCATGAAACCGTCGGACGTGGCTCCGGCGGTCGAGGACAGTCTGCGACGCCTCAACATGGATTATATCGATGTCATGCTCATCGGCGTAGCGGACGTACCCGAGCATTTCGACATGGTGATCCAGGAGCTGATCCCTGAACTGGAAAAGGTCAAGCAGCAGGGTAAAATCCGCTTCCTGGGTTCCAGCGAACAGACAGTCACCGACGGCGCGCACCTATGGCTGCAAAGGATACTGCCGACCGATCGGATCGAAGTCGCCATGGTGGGCCACAACATGATCAACCAATCTGCGCGCCATTCGGTTTTTCCTCTCTGCCAGGAAAAGAGCATCGGTGTGATCAATGTCTTTACCGTGCGCAATTTGTTTTGGAATCCGCCACGTCTGAAGGAGGTTCTCTCCGATTTGAAGCAGCGGAGAATTCTCGACCAGAACGCCATACCGGACGATGACCCACTGGGCTGGTTGCTCGAACTGGGGAAGTGCAAGTCGCTGGTCGAGGCTGCTTACCGCTACGCAGCGTATACCGACCCCGTATCCACCGTCATGTGCGGTACGATCGAGACCGCCGAGTTGGAGGAGGACGTGCAGATCATTGAGAAGGGCCCGCTGCCGCCGGCTGCGATCTCACGACTTGGGCAAACATTCGGGCACATTGCTGAACCTGTTGGAAACTGAAGCAGCGTTCAATCCAAGAGCGACGCCGGTCACTGCGGCAGATCGTCGAGACCACGGCTCGTCGCGTCATCCGGCTGTGCACCAAACGCGGCCTGCTCGACGATTCCCAGGCCGATCCCCTCGCCGACTAGGAGCCCCTGCTGGCCGCCCTCACCGCCGCCTCCGTGCACGGTGTCACGCCCCATGAGTTGCTGGAAAAACTCGCCGCCCTCGTGCCTCCACCCCGGGTCAATCTCATCCGCTATCATGGCATCCTCGCCCCCAGCGCCCGCGACCGCGACAAGATCGTGCCGCAGCAGGAGCCCCCCGAGCCGTGCGGCGAGGACCGCGATCCGTGCCCCCACCACATGCCGCAAAGACTCGCGTGGGCTGTCCTGCTGGCGAGGGTTTTTTCCATCGACGTCAGCACCTGCGATCGCTGTGGCGGACGCATGCGGGTCATCGCCGCCCTTACCGAGCCCGCCTCCATTCGTCGATACCTGCAGGGCGTGGGTCCTGCCCGATCAACCGCCACCCATCGCGCCACCGAGATCACCGCCGCAAACCAAGCTCGAGTTCAGCGCGGTTGAATCCAGGCCACGGCACATGCGACGGCCGCGCGCCCGGGCACGGCTGCGTCCAGCTCTGATCCGTCGGCCTCAAAACCGGCTAAGATCGCAGAAAATCCGCCCCCACCTTCCCCACCGGGCGCCCGTCGTCGCCAGACCACGACACCCATCCCCCGCCAAACCATCCCACCCACACCCCAATCGCACCAACCAAGCACTCAACCGCCGTTTTGGACTATTGGTAATGGCCTAAAGAGATCGTTGCTATCCGTTTTGGCTATCTCTTGGTGAACAGTGATTGCAGGAATGGATGGCTTTCGATGGTTCTGATGATGTTTGGACTGTCGATCTTCAACAGATAACTCGGTGATGTGGGGTCTCTCGCCTTTTCTGCGAATACCGCCTGTATCAGCCGGAGATAGATATCCAGGTCGGCAAGTTCCGGGATTGGACTCCCTTCTTCATAGCAGCTGGCGCACCACGATTTGGCCCTCCAGGTCTTGATCAGGTCGATTGGCGGAGCTGGATCATGAGAGCCCGCCGTGCCGTACTCCATGATGGGAAAATCGTCGGTAACCGGCGCGACATCTTCGACCGCCTCCGACAGCGACTCGGAATCCGCTACGAACATACCAGCGATGTCAGTCAGAGAGTTGATCCGTATCTTGCTCAGATCCTGCTGCAGCTTCGGGTTTCGAGCTATTCTCGCACTCACTGAGGCCGGCTCGAGATCAATTCTTTCATCTTTCCGCCCGACCAGAATACACTCGCTCGTGGCACCGGAAAGCATAATCGTATGTGGAAATACATCGACGAAGGAGCGGATCATCGACTTGATGATGGGTGCGGGCTGTTGGCTCAGTGGCAAATACTGCGTCAGGAATCCTCCGGACTTGAGGCGACTTCTGACCAACTCGAAAAATTCACGGGAGTAGAGTGAAGCGGTTCCGGCGTGCTTGATCGGCGGGGGTTCCAGAGTAACGAGGTCGTACTTGTCACGCTCCTGCATCCGCAAATGCTGTCGCCCGTCGTTCACGAATACCGAAACCCGGGGATCGTTCAGGACATCTTGATTGGCCTCCCTGAAGTATCCTGCGTGCTCGAGAACATGCTTGGATAGTTCGACCACCTCAATGTTGGTCAGGGATGGATGCAGGGCCGCCGCATGGGCCGTGTTCCCGACACCAAAGCAGATCACCAGAGCGTTCGTGGGTTCGCTCAGGTGCAGCAGGGGAATGTGTGAAAAGGCCCTCATATAACGCTGGGTTTGCCGGTTCGTACTGGACATGAGGTGTCCATTGGTGATCAGGGCTCTTTCACCGCGCGGCAAATTCAATATAACGATGGTTTCGAGGATGCCCTCGCTCGTTTTCACGAGGTAGGGATGCTTGAAGTACGACTTGCCCTCCCTGGCCACGGAGCTCTTGAGCAGAGTGTCAGCGGGAAGCAGGCACCATTTTACGAGAGCGGCGATCAGCATCGCAGACAGCATCACCATGGCCGGTTTGAGAGGTCTTCTGCTCGGTGTGGTCTTTTTCTCTTCCGAGTCGGAGAGGAGGAGGAGCGGGATTGCAACCAGAGCTGCCACGGTCAGGAGCGTCAGTATGCTCCACTTCATCCCCAGCATGGGCAACAGAGCGAAACCCGACAGAATGCTTCCACCCAGAGCACCGAGGGTATTGGCCAGATAGAGCACTCCGGCTCTGCGGCCGACCTGGTGTTCACTGTCTTGGACGATAGCATTCGCGAGAGGAAACGCGACTCCCATGAACACCGACGGGACAAACATCAACACCAATGTCGGATGCAGAATAGACCAGATGTGGGTCAAGGTGGTCGATGACCGTAGATGTCGTTGATCGAATCCGTACGAGCCACCGTCGACGATCAAGAAGGCGATCAGAGAGGTCAACGCGAACAGCAACTGAGAGAGGATGTACAGATCGGCGGGCCTTTTGAAGACACGCGTGAGATGTCCTCCAGCCATGGACCCGATCCAGATTCCGATCAGTACGACCATGAGCACTATGGAGTATACGGATCGGAGTTGTCCGACAGCGCTGGTCAAGAATCGGAACCAGACGATCTCCATTCCCATGGCGGCAAAACCGGACAGGACAATAGCTACGACGACGAAGGTGAATGAACGATTTCGATCGCCGCGGACCGAAGTCTCGCCTGGAGCATCGCGGCTGGGATCATCTTGAGGCTCACGCCGTTGAATCCTCAACATCCATAAGGCACCGAGGGCCGCGATCAGATTGAGCAGGGCGGCGAGAGCCTGGGCACTGAACAGGCCGAAGTTGGGGATGGCGAAGAAGTCAACGAGGATACAACCCAGAGCCGCACCCGCCGTGTTCAATCCATAGAGTAGACCGACATGCCAGCCCGCATTTAAGAGATTCGCTCTTACCAAGAATCGGATGAGAAGGGTAAGGGTACCTCCCATCACAAAGGTGATCGGAAAGACGGTGACAACCGCGATGACATACCTCATCAGATAGGATGAGAAGGTGACATAGTGCCAACCGTGCTCTCCGGTGCTGTAGGCGGTGATCGTACTCGACAGCCCTTCCAGATGGAGCAGCAAAACGGCTATGCTCAGGCCGAGGCCGGCTATCAAGACCTCCGAAATCGCGTACAGCTTCAATGCGTGCGAGGGGCCCTGGCGGTACTTCTTGTCGGCGAATGAGCCAATTACATAGCTGCCAAGCCCGAGGCCCAGCATGAACGTGCCGATGACGATGGAGGACGAATAGATGGTATTGCCGAAGACCAATCCAAACTGCCGGATCCATATGACCTGATACACGAGACCGCTGATGCCGGAGATGAAGAATATCAGATATACCATGAGAGCTTCAGAAGCTGCCGTGGCTCCTGTTTCGCTGAGAATTCTGTAATGCCGCCTGTCAAAGCGAATACTCGGACAGGCTCCTAGTCTCGGTGGAGGACGTGAGTCCGTCGACCTCGAGAGGTCCGAATTCGCTCGTGGTGCCGTCCGACCAGTACACGGTGACCTTGTCCACCACCGTCGCGGCTCCCAACCCGCAGTGGACACGAGGGTCGTTGCTGGCGCAGTAGCTGTAAGCCCGCTCGACCCGCCGCCACCGCTACACGGCTCGTCTCGACTATCACGGATAAGAACGATAAGGGCCCGTTACAGGTAGTCAAGATCGCCCGCGCGGCTTGGTGTTGAATGAAAATCTGAGCTTTTGTGATGGACGGGATGGGTACTTTGGGCTTGCGGGGGCGGGTGAGGGTCGTCGCCCGACCACGACACTCATCCCCCGCCAAACCATCCCACCCACACCTCGATCGCCCCAACGCAGCCCTCAACCGCCGGTTTGGTCTATCGGTAATGGTCCCTAATCGTTGCTATCCGTCACCGAGCAGCCGGTGTAGCATCGCCCAGGCGGTCTGGTACGAGCCGATATGCAGCACCCGCTTCAAACTCAACGCAGGGCGTCCTATCAGCTCAGAAGACGTGCACATTGAGAAAGGCCCGCTTCCGCTGGATGCGATCTCACGACTTGGGCAAACCTTCGGGCACGTTGCTGAGCCTGTTGGAAACTGAAGCAACGTTCATCCAACAGCGACGCCGGTCACTGCGGTGCCCTCGCGTTGCAGCTACATCAAACCGGCCTCGGTACACACTTTGCGCAGCGCATCTCGTTGCTCGGGAGTGCAATCCATGAGGGGTGGCCGCATGGGGCCGCCGGGCAGACCCACCATCTCCTGAAGCACCTTGACGCAGGACCAATATCGCTTGGTTCCTATGGTGACATCGGCATAGGGAATGTCTTGCTGTTTCACAATCTTCAACGCTTCTGCGCGGCGGCCTTCCACGAGGTGCTGGTAGAAATCGATTTCCCATTTCGGCCAGATATTTCCAAGACCGGTCAGAAAGCAGGGCGAACCGAAATCGAATCCCCACAGGTAGTACCTCATTCCATTGCTGCCCATCGTCGCCACCTTTCCGGCTAGCAGGCCGCTGTGGCTTCGGTAAAACGTGTAATTCCCCGAGCCATCCTTGAACCCGCCGGCATGTCCGTTGCATGATTCCACCAACTGCAACATCATCCCGGGGTTGGCGATCACGTCCTGCACCTGCCATAGGACGGCCCCGCTGAAGTAGATGACGATCCCGATGTCGGTAGCGCGGGTCACCGTATCGTAATGATGCTGGATCGCGGGGAAGCCGGCACCGCAGGTCGCTGCCAGCGGTGGGGTGATCATCACTCCGTCGGCACCGGCGCCTTCGGCATACTTCGTCAGTTCGACGCACTGCAGTGACGCCATGGCCGAAGCACCCGCGATCACGGTCATGCCGCTACCCTGGGCCGTATCGATGACGGTCTTTTGGACCCGGTGGCGCTCATCGTCCGTCAGGGCACCATACTCGCCCGTACTACCAGTGACGATGACTGTGGGAACCTTCTGCTCGATGTAAAACTCTGTCAGCCGCTTCATGGCGTCTAAGTCAAGCGAATAATCGTCCATGAAATGAGTCGTCATGGCAACGACGGGACCACGCAGCCTGTCGTGTAGCTCTTTAGCTGTCAGCATGTTTTGATCCTCACACGAATACGAATGGCTCCGCTCCGGCTACCAACCGATTCTGTCAGCTGGAATGTCGCCATACTGCCTGTGGCGGGCGATGTCTCTCGGCAGCGTTTTGATATAGTCACCTCGGACGGCGTACAGGCGGGCACTGTCGAGCTCGATCTCCACGCGGATGAACTGAGCCGTGAGCGAATCGAGCTTCTTCCCGGTCTGCCAGACCGGAGTCCATGCGGTGTCGTCGCCGGAGAAGGGCTGACAGTCTTCGAAAGTGAAGCCCTCGATCGGGGTGCCGATCTGATCGGTGATCTGCGCCCGCACCTGGCCGCCCTGGCACGAGACGTTCAGTTCGACCTCCCCGCCGCGCCAATACACCGGTCGTATCCCGACCAGACCGGCCCCGCCGCCGCTCTCCAGGAAGCAGAAACCGTCGCGGCGCAAGCGGTAGACGACGATGGAACCCGCGCCGTCGGGCGGCACCCCGTGCTCGTGCGTGCACGCCGACGCGTAGATGAGGAGAGAGCCATCGTCCTGGACAGCAACCGAACCTGGGTAGACGCATCCGGAATCAGGCTCTCCGGGGGCGCCATTGGGGATGAACGGTTCGCGGAGTCCGCGCTGCCAGTGCCAGCCGTCGAGGCTGTAAGCGAGCTGGCAGTCCATGTGACCGCCGCGAAACCGGCGGATCGCCGGGTCCCAGGGCACCGTGTGGAACAGCCACAGCAAACCGATGAAGTAATCCTCGTACGGAAACACCGGCATGCCGTAGGGCTCGGTCAGGGGCGCATCGAGTCCGTCCGGATGTATGACGAGTTCCGGCTCCGAGTAGTTGCGCCAGTCCACGGTCTCCACGGCGGCTACGCGCCGGTCGAGGACCTCGGGACGGGTGTGGATGACGTAACTCTGACGCACCTCGTTCCAGAATGCAAAGACGCCGGGATCGCCTGTCGGTTGCTGCCAGGCGCCATCACTCTTGGGCGTCCAGCGGATGCCGTCGGGTGACACGAGCAACAAGGCAAGCCCACCTCCGGCGACACCCTCCGGAAATGTAGTCTCGAACGCCTTGATGCGCTCCTCGGCGCCGGCTCGGTGGTCGACGAAGCACGAGGCCCATTCCTTCTGATCCTGGATCGGCACAATCTGGTGCGGCACCTGCCGCTCCGGCAGATCGACCTGTGCGGTCGTGTCCAGCGGTCGCCACTCGAGGCCGTCCTTGCTCTCGGCTATGACCTGGGCAAACAGCAGCCCGCCCTGGCCTGTGAGGGCAGTCTGGTACACCATGCGCCACATGCCGCTTTCCTCATGCCGGAACACCGAGGGATAGCCGAATGCCGTGTTGCCGTACTCGTCCCGGTAGACCGCATCTTCGACTCGCTCGGGTCGTCCGAGCTTTCGCTCCACGTTGTGCAGCCGGTTGAGTCTCTGGTCGTCAAACAAGAGCGTCGTCGTCATGGCAGAGCTGATCCTGTTTTCGATGATCGCGACGCGGTTGTGGGCGCCCCCGTGCCTGAGAGAAACGCTCGTCCACATCCAAGCCTATCGTTATGTTCGCAAACGTCATGAGCGGCCAGCATCCTTTGCTTGGTCTCGAGCCCGGTAACCAAAGTTTGGAGACCAAAGTAGGTACCGCGCAAGGGGGGCTGGTCAAGAAAGCCTGGATGCCGGCAGCCGCCACCGAAGATCGGATCTTTTTGATGGGTGGAGCCTACAAGTTGGACAATGCGGAGGGATTCGCCTGGCTCGACGACGTGCACGAATTCATCATGTGAGGAGGACCTGAGCCCCATGCTCAGAGCACTCCTGATCGGCTCTCTGCTCAGCCTCCTGATAGGGGCCGGAACGCCCTACGCCCGCAACATCATCCGCGGCACCTTCATGGCATCCAGCTTCGCCAGCCCGGTGGCGTTCTTCCTGCTCTTCTATCTCGTGGCGGCCAACCTGCTCGTCCGCCGCGCGTCGCGGCAGCTGGCTCTGAAACGCGAAGAGCTGGCCTTGATCTTCGTGATGATGCTCGTCTCCGCTTCGATTCCGACGTTCGGCCTGGTCCAGCATCTGCTGCCGATGATCACTGGCGCTTTCTACTACGCGACCCCTGAGAACAACTGGGAGACCCTCATCCACCCGCACATTCCCACCTGGATAGCGCCGAGCGACCCGCAATTGATCAGGGGATTCTACGAAGGTATGCCACTCGGAGAATCGATTCCCTGGGGGGGTTGGCTCGAGTCGCTCTCATGGTGGCTCCTGTTCCTGCTGGCCCTCTATCTCGTGTCCATCTGTGTAGTCGTGATCGTGCGCCGGCAATGGATGGAACGCGAGCGTCTCGCCTACCCGATGATGCTCACGGCGATGGAGCTGGTCGGTCCGGCGCGCATGGCCTCAGGCGAATCGCGGTTTTTCCGCAACACCGTCATGTGGGTCGGTTTTGCCCTGCCGGTCCTCGTGGGAACACTCAACGGGTTGAGCAGCTACTTCCCGTCCGTGCCGAGCGTTCACCTCACCACGTCCCTGGATGTTTTTCGCGACCGCAATGTCCCCTTGCACTTTTCCTTCCCGTTGACCGGCTTCTCCTACTTCATCCACCAGTCTCTCGCGCTGGGAATCTGGCTCTTCTATTGGCTGACCTTGCTGGAACAGGAGTTGTTCAACGTCGTCGGTTTCCAGACCAGCGAGCGACTCGGATGGTTCAGCAACCCGAGCTCCCCCTTTCTCACCCATCAGGCTCTGGGCGCCATGTTGATGTTCGCCCTTTTCGTCTTGTGGAACGCGCGATCCCACCTGCGAGATGTCCTTCGCAAGGCGTTCACCGGTGACGACAGCGTGAGGGATGACGACGAAATCCTGTCTTACAGGGCCGCCGTGTTCGGCCTGCTAGCCGGACTGGCGGTCATGCTCTTGTGGCTCAACGCGGCAGGCATACCGCTGTTCGTCGTACCGGTTTTTCTCACCGTGGCGTTGTTGCTGTTTCTGGCCATAACACGCATCGTCGTCGAGGCCGGGGTCGCCCTGCTGCGAGCGCCGCTGATCGCTCCCGATTTTGTCATGGCGAGCTTCGGCACGTCGACGCTGGGTGGCGCCGGCCTCACCGGCCTGGCATACACCTATCCGTGGACGGCCGACATCGTCACGTTCCCGATGGCGGCAGCCGCCAACGGACTCAGGATGGTCTCCGAGTTCATCGGCAGAGAGCGGCGAGCGGCGTTCTTGGGGATGATGCTGGCTGTCGTCGTTACGCTGTGCGCCTCCGGTTGGATGGTCATCCACCTGTCGTACACGCGCGGCGGCATCAACCTGTCGCCCTGGTTCTGGAAACATTCCTCCAGTTTTCCCCTGACCTACATCGCCGCCATGATCCAGACGCCCTCGGTGACGGAGGCGGCAGGTTGGCTGTTTACCGGATTCGGCGCCGGCGTCATGTGGTTGTTGATGTTCGTCCAGCAGCGCGTCACCTGGTGGCCGGTTCATCCCCTCGGTCTGGCCATCAGCGGAACTGTATTTACCTCCGGGTTCATGTGGTTCAGCGTCTTCATCGCCTGGCTCACCAAGGTAGTGGTGCTGAAGTATGGCGGCGGCAATCTTTACAGCCACAGCCGGTACCTTTTCATGGGGATGATCCTGGGGGCCTTCGTCACGTCGGGGACCTGGCTCGTCATCGACTACGTCACCGGTCACCAGGGCAATTCTCCGCTGGGGGGATGGTAGGCAGGTGCCACCCACCCATCCGCTTCGCAGCCACCATACGCGCCTTTGGCCCTAATCAGAGGGGCTCCGTTGGCTGCTTGAATCCCGCCTGTTTCTCAGCCCAGGCCTTCAACGGCACAGCGTCCCAATCTTTCGAGATCCAGTACATCGAATGTGGTTGTATGTCCGGGTCGTCGCCCAGCGGACGGGCACCCGCGGGCAGGGCGCCCAGCAGCTGGCGCCGGATCGGCGTGCAGCGCTCCAGGAGTTTCGGGTCCTGCTCGATGTAGTCGGCGGGGCGGAGCCAGCGGTAGTGGTAACCCACGTGCACGATCTTCCTGATCATATTCGACAGATTCGGGCCGACGCAGTGCCAGGTGGCGGTGCGCCAGAGCACGGCGGAGCCAGGCGACAGCCTGAATTCCACGGCTTCGGCCGGATCGACCTTGCCGTCCCCGTCACGCAGTTCCTGCGGCGGTCGTTTGTGGCTGCCCGGCACCATCCACAGGTTGCCGCGGTTCGATTCGCTGAGATCTGACAGCACGTAGAATACCTTGATCTCCATGAAGGGCAGTCGTCCGTCGAGGGAAGGCGCCTCGAAGAAGTAATCGCCGGAGAGGTCCGGGTGCCAGTTGACATTGGCGTAGCCGGCCTGACTGTCCGCTCCGTCAGGGCTGCCGATATCGCCAGGCGGGATGTTTTCGGGGTACGGTGGCCGATAGTCGAGGTGAGTGGTTCGAACCTGGATGTTCCATCCGATCGCGTCGACGACGAGTGGCAGAATTCGGGGGTGGTCGACCAGATCGAGGAAGGCGTCGTGGTGAGATAGCAGGTTGCGAATGGCGAAAGGGTCGTCGGGACCCATGCTCTTCGCCTTGCGCCCCTTGGCCACAACCTCGTCCACCGCCGACAACAGTCGGCCCAGCTCGTCCTCTGACAAAAAGTCCTCGAGAATGATGAATCCCTCCTCGTCGAAATCTCTCTCCTGCTGCTTCGTCATCGAGATGGGCATCACCTGATTCCTCCTGCTTCTACTCGGCGGGTGCCCTGCCGGAACAGACCGTCGATGGCCAAGGTGGTTCGCATACATCACAACATACTTCAATCGATGTTTTGATAACAAACACCTGTAAACAGTCAATCAGCGAGCTGCTCAACTCCATCTGCCACCGCGCCAATCACACTCGACAAAGCCCCTGCCAGGAATCATACTATCCGCTTCAAACCCCTCAGGCAAAGCATCTCCTGACCGGTACCCGATGACAGAGCCTTTCTCCAAAATCGATGATGCTCTCATCGTCGCTATGTTCGGCCAGATGCGACTCGACTCACCCGGACTCGAGGACGTATCCGCAGCGGTCGGGGCCGGTGACTATGCAGCCGCCGAAGCGGCCTACCTCCAGCACTACCGCGCGAGAGAGCAACCCGTCCTCGACTGGGGAGCCGAGGCGAATGTCAAGGCGAGCTCCGCGGATTGGGACTTCCTGAGCCGCCGCCCGGACACGATCACTTGGCGTGATCGGGATGCAGTGCGGCCATATATCAGCAATGAGCGCGGCTCTATATGGGACCGGAGCGAAGGTCTCCAGCGCTCGGACTTCACGTTGCTCGATCACGCTGATATGCTGTTGGATAACAAGGTATTCATCCCTTACCACCCCGAGGACGGCGTCCAGGATCTCGGACCGGAGTGGGATTGGGAGCACCATCCACCGCCGGGTGGCGCCGGGAGGCGGTGGCCGATGAGTCTCGTCTACCAGTATTTCCAGCGCGCCCTGGCGCAGGCCTGGTGGCTCACGGACGACGAGCGCTATGTCGCCAAGCTGGTCCGGACGGCGACCGACTATGTCGTCTACCTGCCGGGCAAGAGCGACTGGATGTGGCTTCCCGACATGCAACTGGCAATCCACTACCAGCAGGTGATGCCCTTCATCCTCTCCTGGGACGAGTTGGCGCCGCGCGATTTCTGCACGATCCAGTATTTCCTCTCAGGCCCGTGCGCCGAGTCGATGGAGGGGGTGATCGGTGCACCGGGAAATCAGCTGATGTGCAACGGCCTCGGGCTGCTATGGATCGGAGTCGGCATGCCGGAATTCGAGGCTGCACCACGTTGGCGCGAACGCGGACTCCGGGAGATCACCGACTACTATCTCAACGCCGGGACCTACCCCGACGGCTCATCCACGGAAAACTCATACGGGTATGTCGCCGGGGCATCCTTGCATGTCTTTCAAGCGCTCAAACTGACCAGAGGCAACGGTCTCGCCGTGCCGGAGGGCCTGTCCCAAGCAATGGTAATGCGGGCCGAGTTCCTCGCCTTCACCTCCAAGCCGGACGGCAACTACGTGTGGACGGGGGACAGCAGGCGCGGATCCGGATTCCCCTATGTCAGGCGCATGGCCGAAATCGAACAGCGCGACGATCTGCGCTTCGTAGCCACGTCGGGGGAGCGAGGCAAAGCGCCGGCTCACATCTCGTTCTGGTACTCATGGGCTGGGGTCGGCATCATGCGCTCGAGCTGGGCCGCTGATACCAACTATCTCTTCTTCGACGTCGGCCCTTTCGGCGTCGTTCACGGACATGAGGGTAAACTGGCCGTCGAGGTGGTGGCCTACGGGCGCTCGCTCGTAGAGGATCTCGGCGTCCATAGCTACAGCAAAGACCCCAGGGACGTGGCGTGGACAGAATTCTTCAACGGCTCGAGCGCGCACAACACGGTCATCGTCGACGGCAAGAGCCAGGTGCGGTCGCTTGCCGGACCGAAAACGACTGATGAGCCGTTGACGAATCCCTGGCACAGCAGCACAACCTGTGACTACCTCGCCGGCGAGTACGAGCAGGGATACGGCACTCCGGCGGGCAATTCGGTCGTCCATCACCGCAGCATCGCTTTCGTCAAAGCCCGCCAATCCGGTGGACCCGAGTACTGGATAATCACCGACCGCTTTACGGGAAGCGGCGACCATACCTATGAGCAACTCTTCCACCTCGTGCCGATCGACGTGGCCGTTGACGCGGCCGCACGCACGGTGCGGACAACCTCACAAGGAGCCAATCTCGCCTTTCTACCAGCCCTTCCCGAATACGTGGAGCTTGAAGTCGTTGAAGGTCGCGAGGAACCGGACCTGCAGGGTTGGTACTGCGGGCCTGGTGGAGCCGGTCGACCTGTGCCGGCGCCGTGCGTCATCTACCGGCGGTCTGGCCCCACGCCCACGATGATTCAGACTGTGTTGTGGCCGATGCGCCCCGATTCGGAAGCCTGCGCAGCCAAGGGCTCCTTGCCGCACGTGCAGGCACTGTCGGAGACGGACAGCGGCTGGTTGTCGATCACCCTTCCCGATGGCGGCGTCGATCTCTACTGCTCGCCACCCGCTCGCGGAACGTATGAACATGAGGGAGTCTCATTCGAGGGGACAGCCTGCGTCGTTCGTCTCGACCGAGAAGGTGGGCTGCATTCGGCAGAGCTCGTGCACGGCACGGCCCTCGAGCGCGACGGTGTCTCGTTGGTGCAACCGGGAATCTGACGGCCACCCGCCGGCTCGACTACCCGAATCTTTCCCACGAAACGCGCCGCGACGTTGGCGTCCCGGATTGGTCACAGGGCGCAGTCGCACAGAGGTGGCACGACGAGAGCCGTCACACGAAGGTCTCGCATCCCCAACAGGTCGGCTGACGAGACGAACGACTCCACGAGACAGTTATCGCACGCAACACAGGCTGCTCAGAGCAGGCGGCCTGCTGGACGTGGCGCCCGCAAGCCGGATTCTGCGGATGAAGTGAGCCCATAGATCACGGCGGGCCCGGGAAACGATCGTTGGAGGGGGGATTGCCTCAGCGTGACGAGTCATACACACCGACGTGTGCTAACTGATACAATCATCGAGCACGTGCGCGCGCTGGCACAGAGACGTGCGAGGTTGGACCGATGGCTCAGACGGGCGTGCCTTTCGGTGAGGTCGGGCTCGTGCGGGACTGGCTCGGCATCCGCGATGGCGTGCGCCGGCCTCGATCGGAGCACCCCAAACGCCCGATCGAGGGTTTCGATTGTGGGCGCAGCGAGGTGAGCGGGCAACGGCTGTGGGGTTGGGCCTGCGATCGCTTCGGGTCGCCCGAATCGTTCTTTGCGCGTTTTTTCATGTGGAACTACTGCCCCCTCGCCTTTCTGGAAGACTCAGGCCGCAACCGCACCCCGGACAAGCTGCCCGTGACGGAGCGGGATCCCCTGTTCGAAGTCTGTGACCGCACGCTCTGCGCCCTCGTCGAGTTCGTGCGGCCTTCACACGTGCTCGGCGTCGGCAAATTCGGCGAGATCCGCGCCCGGAACGTGGTCGGCGACGTCGAGGTCGGCGGCATCCTGCATCCCTCTCCGGCGAGTCCGGCAGCCAACCGCGGCTGGGCTCGGCAGGTGGAGGAACAGCTGACCGCGCTCGGAATCGAACTGCCGGGCGATTGACCCGCCTGCGGCCTGTGTCACATCTTGCCTGTCCCGATCAGCAGGACATGTGTCCTGCGAGAATTCCACAGGAGCTTCGCCATGTTCTTGGACCGCGAGAGGGTGCTCGTGTTCAGCGCCCACGCAGCTGATTTTTGTTCACGCGCCGGGGGGACGATCGCCCGCTTCAGCGACGCCGGCGCCGCCGTGCACATCCACGACCTGACCTACGGCGAGCTGCTCGAATCGCCGGCACTCTGGGCGCAAACTCCGCCTCCGTCGGTAGACGAGATCAAGGCGATCCGCAAAGCCGAGATGGAAAAGGCTGCCGGCATCCTGGGGGCCTCCATCGACTGCTTCGATTACGGCGACGGACCGCTGCTGCTGGGGCCGGAGCGACGCATCGAGGTCCTCGACGCGATGCGGGCTTTCCGGCCCGATATGATCCTCTGCCACTGGATCGACGACTTCCTGCATCCAGACCACGTCGAAACGGCACAGGGAGTGCTGTGGGCAGCGCGGCATACGGACGTTCCCGGCATCGACACGGAGCACGACCCCTGCCCCGTGGCGGAATTCGTCTGTTATGAGACCCAGCTGGGGGCCAGCCCCGTGACCAAGTTCCTGCCCGACTTCTACGTCGACATCGGCACCACCATGGACCGCAAGATCGAGGCCATGAAGGCGCTGGCCTCGCAGCCGGCGCTGCCGACGCAGTACGAGGTCCTGGCCCGCTACCGCGCCCTGGAGGCGCAGATCACGGCGGGCATGAAGGAGTGCACTTTCGCTGAGGGGTTTTGCCGATACGGCAAAGGAGCCGTCCGCTAAAAGCGGTTCGCTGAACCCGGCACCGCGATGGCGACCGCGGTCATTTTCGCGGGTAGCGGGCTTTGGGGTCCTCGAATAGTGCGCGCGGCAGCTCGTCGTACACAGCCACGTCCGTGTGCTGGTAGCGGCCGGGGTCGTCAGCCAGCCAGATGTCTCCGTATTGACGCCAGTTCGACCAGGGACTGGTGAAGCGCGGATCCTGATCGTCCGCATCGGCGTAGAAAGCCCATTGGCGCACGAGGCGCTCTTCCCGGTCGACGTAGACGTCGTATTTGTTCTGCGGTGTCACCCCGACGTCGGTGAAAGTCAGCTCGAGGATGTCCGAGGGCTCGCCGGCTTCGGTTTCTCCAACGCCCTTGTACTTCAGTGTGACGCCGGTATCCTTCAGCTTGTACGGCATCACCAGCCAGTAGCTGTCGTTGATCCAGGCCCGGTAGCCCGCCTCGATCCGAGCGGCGGTTGAATCCGGATCGGTGACGGGCTGGCCTGCCTCCCAGGCTTTGCCCTGCCGCGAGTGGATGTTCATGAGGACGACGTGCCCGTCCTCTGCCTCGTAGCGCAGGTCGCCCGTCCATTTGTCCCACACGTGGAACCGGCGACCGAAGAAGCGCCAGGCGATGTAGCGGGTGTTGTCCCAGTTGGGGCGGCCGCCCAGCCGTTCCATCACGGCGTCGGCGACTTCGATCGCGCGGGCGTCCGAGCCAATCTGATCGAACCCCTCGGCTGCCGGATTGCGCTCGGCTTCTACGGGGGCACCCGCCTGCAGCAGGACTGCTATGAGGATCCCCGTCGTCCTCACCGGTCGAGTCGATCCAGCTTCTTGACCTGCCCCCAGCTAGCGGACTCGACAGCCGTCGGAGCGGTCATTCTGCTGAAGATCATGGTGCCGACCACGTCGTCAGCGCCCGCGAAGGGCAGGACCAGGCGGGCCTCGTCCATGGTGAAGCCGATGACATTGGGGAGCTCGGTGAAGAAGCGGTCTTCCTGCTCCATGACGCCGGCCGGATCGCCGCACGCCATGTCGGTGAATCCCAGATCGCTGAGCGCGATGGCGCCGATCGGGGCCGCCTGGACCGTACCCGTGAACCCGTTGCAGCCTCCGGTCCCCCACGCGGACCCCACACCCTCCACGGAGACGTCGAAGTTGATCGTGACATCCGTGCCGGGCAGGGTCGGCTCCTCCGCTCCGATTCGGCCGAATGCCTCGAGATGCCACTCCGTGTTGAGGGCGGCCACTCCGTGAAGTTCCTCCGTCGGGGTCACCGGAGACACGACGACGGTCGCCACGTAGCGGGAGCGCTCGGTCTCGACGTCGAGAACGGGATACGGACCGACGGCGGCCAGCTGAATCCGAAATCCTTCGACCGTGGCCACGGCGCGCTCGAACTCCTCACCGTGGAGGGTGATCTCGACGTCCTCGTTGCGGACTCCGTCGACGACGACGTCGATGGACACAGTCACCTGACCTTCCCACACGCAGGTCGCGCCGATGGCACAGCGGGAGTCGATTACCTCATTCCACTCGATCTCAACGCGCTCTCCCGTCACCCACTCGATGGCGGCCGGGCGGTCGAACTTGAACTGCGTGTCGACGGGCTCGGCGAAACCCGCCGTGGCGGCCAGCAAAGCGCCGATTGCACAGAGTGTCGTCTTCATCGTAGTGTCTCCTCTTAGAAGGTATTGTCGCGGTCCCTATTGCGACACTTCCCAAGCGCAAAAGTGTCACCGGCGGCGTTGTAATCAGGACGGTGCCCGGTCCGGCAATCCGGCGATCGCACTTGCGCATGCTGAATAAAATCAATTCGTTATGCACGCACGGCCGTCCCGACCTCGTCCAGAGCCGGTCACAGACAGGAGTCAACCGCTAAGATGAGTCCATTGCGCAGCGAGCTGTTCGACGAGATTCGCAAGATCCCCTGCATCAACTCTCACTCCCACATGATGCCGGAGGCAGCGTACCTGAAGCTCGAGCCCGACATTCTCAAGTACTTCGAGCACGCCTATCCGGTGGCGGACCTGCGTTGTGCCGGCATGAGTGAGGAGCAGATAGAGCAGGCCTTGCAGCCGGGCCTGCCGCTGGCTCAGCGTTGGGAGATCTTCTCCGAGTTCTGGAAGTCGATCCGGCTGACGGGCTACTCTCAAGCCATCGTGGAAGGCGTGCGGGACCTCCTCGGCTTCGACGGACTGAGCGCCGGCACAATCGAGCCGATCAACGAAGCCCTGCGTCAGCGGGCTCAGCCCGGGCTCTACACCGACGTGCTGAAGCGCCGCAGCAATATCGAGCGCTCCGTCGTCAACATGAACGACCTCGTCGAGGTGGATCGCGAATTCTTCCTGCCGCTGCCGCGCCTGAACCGCTTCAGCATGCTGAACTCGGCCGCAGACATACACGGCATCGAGAAGGACTACGATGCCACGGTGTCCGACCTCCCGGGACTCGTCGACTTGATCGCACGGACCTGCCAGAGCTGGGCGCAGGCCGAAGCGGCAGGTGTGAAGCTTTCTCAGTCTTACCATCGGCGCATGGATTTCCAGCGACGTGACCCGGCGGAGGCGGCTGCGATATTCGACCGCTTCATGCGCGACGACTACGACGGCCTCAATTCGCCTCAGGGCGCGCTGCTCGAGGATTACCTCGTCTTCGAGTGTTGCCGGGCGGCATCCGAAGTCGGGCTCGCTGTCCAGTTTCACCAGGGTATGAGAGCCTCGAGTTTCGTCGGCATGGAAGGATGTAGTCCAGCACCGCTGACGGAGCTCATGTCGACCTTCCGCGAGGCTCGCTTCGACCTGTCGCACGCCGGCTATCCCTACCTGCGCGAGGGGGCCGTCCTCGGTAAGACCTTTCCCAATGTCTATTTGAACATGTCGTGGATCCACATCATCTCCCCCATCGGCGCCCGCGCCGATCTGCGCGAGTGGCTGCGCATGGTCCCCTGCAACAAGATCATCGCCTTCGGCGACGACCTGCAGCATCTGGAAGCCGTCTACGGCCACCTGAAGATGGCGCGGTGGAATTTCGCTCACGTCCTGGCGGAGATGATAGAGGAAGGATCTCTGTCGGAGTCCGTCGCCCTGGATGTGGCGCGCGCGGCCTTCCGCGATAACCCCGCGAAGCTGTACAATTGCGCCTTGCAGTGACGATGGTGACCGCTGTAGCCATCCGCGGCGGCGCCGCCGCCGTCCTCGTGCTCAGCGTTGTGGCGGCGTCAGCCGAACCGCCCGTTGAGACGGAGGCCTCCCCCCCTGATGGTGGGCGCATCGCAGGCCGCGTCATCTCTGTGGATTCGGGCCGGCCACTCGAAGCCGCCAACGTCACCGTACAAGCGGCCGCTCAGCCGCCGCTGCGCCATGCCGTGGACGTGCGTCCACACGACGAAGCCTTCTTCGAGTAGCTGAACGCGCTTGCCCGACCCCGCTCAAGCAGCTGACGTAACCCAGCCCCACGCGAGTCGGGGGTCTGACTTACCGGCCGAAGACGACAAGCTGACGATCACCTGGCGCGGAGTCCTCGTCGGGGCCGTTACCATCGCAGTCTGGTTCTATTACCTGATCCTGTTCATGGGGATCAACCTCGTGCAGTCGCAGTACCCGATGGTGGCCGTCATCCCCTTCGTGCTGTGGCTGTTCTTCAACGTGGCCCTCAAACGGGTGTGGCCGCGCGTGGCCCTGAGTCGCGGCGAGCTGCTCACCGTGTTCTCGATGACCTGGATCGTCGGGGCGCTGCCGATGTGGGGGTGGAGCGACTACTGGGTCGCCATACTGGGCGCGCCGTCCTTCATGCCGACGCCGGAGAACCAGTGGGACACCCTCATCGTCCCCTTCATGCCGTGGAACGCCTTTCCCGGGCCCGAGCCACGCGTCATCGATCCCCTGTGGCTGGGCCTGCCGGATGGCGCTTCAATTCCGTGGGACGTGTGGATCGGCATCATCGCGCAGTGGGGCGGAGCTTCGCTGGCCATGGTCGTGTTCGGACTCTGTCTGATGATCCTCTTCCACCGCCAGTGGGTGGACAACGAGAAGCTCACCTTTCCACTGGCTCAGATGCCCCTCGAACTGACGCGCGGCTTCGACGGTCCCCGGCGCATGCCGGAGCTGTTCCGCTCCAGTCTGTTCTGGGCCGGCTTCGGCATCGTCTTCCTGCCGTTGCTCTACAACATCGCCACCTATTTCAGCCCGGGCGCGCCCATGGTGGAGGTCTTCCGCGAGCGCTACACCATCCCCTTGCCGCAGCCCTTTCCGGCGTTGACCATCCGCATCCTGCCCCTTGTGCTGGCGGTGACCTACCTGTGCCCGCTCGACATCCTGGGCAGCATCATCCTCTTCTACCTGCTCTCCGTCTTCAAGTTGGGGGCCATGGATCAATTCGGGGTCAGCGTCGGCGCTTCCGGCCAGCGCTTGATCAGTTCCGACATCCTGCATCTGGAGAGTTTCGGCGCCATCGTCCTCATCGCCATCTGGTCGGTATGGCTGGCGCGACGCCATCTCGGCCAGGTCTGGCGACAGGTCAGGGGCGGCACCGGCGATGCCGGACAGGTCGGAATGTATCGGCTTGCTTTCATCGGAATGACGTTGTCAGCCGTTTACGTCATCGGCTTCGGCGTCAGCCTCGGGGCGACGGTGCCCCTAGCCGTGTGCACGTTCCTGCTCATGGCGATGACGTTTTTCGTCACGGTCAAGCTGATCGCCGCCACGGGCTTCCCCTACCTGATGCCGAGCTGGGCCAACATGAAGGGCGGCTCCTTCATCACCGAACTGGTCGGCTCCAGCATCCTATCGACGAAGAACGTGGTGGCGTTCAAGCTGTTCACGAGCCAGGCCTTCTTCGGCAACATCCGCCTTCCGGCCTGGCCCGCGATCCCCCACCACCTGCGCATATTCTCGCTGCGCCGGCAACGCGGCCGCGTCTGCGCCGTCGTCCTCATCGCCTTCACGATCGGCTGCCTGGTGGCGGCCTGGGCCAGCATCGAAGTCGCCTACGACCAGGGGGGCGCCGTCCACCTGATCCACGCTTTCAACGTCTACCCACAGACTGCCAACCTGGTGCAGCATCCCAGGGTGTTCGACATCGGCAAGTGGGGCGTGTGGGTGGCGGGCATGTCAGAGGCCGGAGCTCTCGCCTATCTGCGCAGCCGCTTTCACTGGTTCCCGCTGCATCCAGTCGGTCTCGCCTTCCAGAACGCCGCGGGCCCGGCAAACTACTGGTTCAGCCTGCTCCTCGTGTGGGTCATCAAGGCCGCCCTGCTGCGCTACGGAGGGGTGCAGGCTTACCAGAGAGGTAAGCCCCTGTTCTACGGATTAGGCCTGGGTTACGCTGCGGCCGTAGCACTGTCCGGCATCGTCGACGGCATCTGGTTCCCCGACGAGGGCCACCGCGTCCACGTCTGGTAGGTCAGTAAACCAGGCGCACCTCTCCGGTCTCGACGAAGCGGCGCTCGTGGGTCTTCGTGGTCAGTTGATACAGGTATACACCCGGAGGCGCCAGCCTGCGGGCGTCGTCGCGCCCGTCCCAGAAGCGCTCGTAGCTGCCGATTTGTTGCTCCCCTGAGAACAACGGCGTGCGCGAGAATGGCGCCTTCCTGTGTCTGCGGGTCATCGACCCGGCACGAGGGCGGGAACGAGCAGGCGCCGTAGACGACGTCGTGGAGCTTCCCGTGCCAATCATACAGGGGCGGTGATAGTCGGGCGTTGGCGTCCGCTGAGCAAGCCCTGCGCCCGAATCCGCCCTTGCATTTACCGACATCGGCCAATCGGCCGCCCCTGCTCAACCAATCGACCCTCACACCCGCCAGTTCGGGACCGACACCTGCTCGTTCGGCCGTCAGACCACCTCGAATACCCCTCGACAACACAACACCACCGAAATAGACTAACGATAATACTCCTTATTTGACCTATACTCCCTGATCCAGGAAGGAGCCGGCGTATTGCGGCCGGGGGAAGGCGTGTTGAAGGAACCGTTCGCAGTGGAGGACGGATTCCTCAAACTGCCGACCGGACCGGGGCTGGGTGTCGAGCTCGACGACGACTATCTCGACGACGCACTGCGGAACGGCGATGAGGATAACGGGGCAAATCCGGAATCGTACAGCGGAGACGACGGTGCCGTCGTGGACTGGTGACGGCAGCCGTCGAGCTCGAGCACTACTGGCGCGATTTGAACTGACCATGGCGGATTTTGACACGCCACGCATAGAAATGCAGAAAGGCTGAGTCGTGGACGAAGCTCGAAGGGCAGCGCGCTGGAGACGCCGGCGGATCATCTACAACAACGACGGCGACGATGCCATCTACGCGCGTGACGGCGCCGAGAGCGAACACGACGTCGCCGAGGGCCTGACGGTGCGCACCAGCGGGGAGCTTATGGGTGACTTCCTGCAGGCGCGAAGCACGCCGCTGATCGGCTCCCAGGTGGACAGCAACTGGTTCTGCAGCTGCATGGCGGGTCTGACGTTCTCCCACCACACGAAACTGGGCGGTTTCATCGGCAGGGGAATGCCGCAGGAGCTCATCGACCAGTACGGCAAGGATACGGTGCAGGTGCAGCAGGACTTCAGCCGCGAGCACGGCATGGAGTTCGGCTGGTCGCTGCGCATGAACGACATCCACGACTCCTACGCCCCGGGTTCGAGACGCTGGACTTCCTACGGTCTCGCCCCGTTCAAGCGCGAGCATCCCGAATGCATGATGGGCGAGCTGGATGACTTCGAGTCCGGCGAGGCGTGGTCGGGCCTCGACTACGGCGCCAAGGAGGTGCGGGATCACTACTTCGCCGTCATCGAGGAAGTGGCCGAGAACTACGACGTCGACGTCATCGCCATGGAATTTTTCAAGTACCACCCGTACTTCCGCGAGTCGCGCGAGGGTCTGCCGGTGAGCGAGGAGCACGTGGAAGTGATGAACGACTTCGTGCGCCGCATTCGCCGGATGGCCGACGAGGTCGGCGCCAGAAGAGGCCGGCCGCTGCTGCTGGCAGCACACACGCCGGCCACACTCGAGGACTCGCTGTTCGTCGGCGTCGACCTGGAGACCTGGCTGGGCGAGAATCTGATCGATAAGCTGATGCCGGGCGGCAACGAGGATTCACCGATGTGCGACTCGTTCCGCGATATCATCGACTTCGGACACCGACACGAAGTACCGGTCTACCCCTGCCTGCAGTGGGCCTTCTGGGGCCAGTGGGTCTACCTGGCGCTGGGCGCTGGGGAGCACAGGGCCTTCAGTTCGTGGCTCAAGACGCTCTACGGCGGCCAGCCAGAGCGCCTCGGCAAGCCCACATACATCGTCGTCTTCAACGAGTGGGAGGGCCGGCCGGCGGTGTGGCGGGCGGTGGCGACGAACGTCTTCAACGACGGTGCCGATGGTGTTTACGTTTTCAATCCGGGCCTCGGCGTGCCCGAGACCTGGTTCGAGATCGGCGATCCCGAGACGATGGCGGGCAAGGAGAAGCTCTTCGGGGTCGACCGGTTTCTCGGAGACGAGGTCACGGGCGAACGCGGGCGGTTCGAGACCGCAGAAAACGTCGGGCTGACGCCGGGGCGCCCGGTCGAGCTGTCGTTCCAGGTGGGTGACGATCTGTCGTCGGCGGATCCGCAGAGGCTGCGATTCCGTCTGCACCTGTGGGATCTCACCGACGGCGACGAGCTGAATGTGGCTTTGAACAACCGGCCCCTCGAGGAGGTCCAGTCCGTCGCAAGGACGGCGCAGGGAGGTGGATGGCTGGAGTGCGGACTGGACCCGTCCCAGGTCCGGCGCGGCGGGAACACGCTCGAGCTCAAGCTGAGCAGGCGGGACGAGTCGATGCAGACGCCCATTCTCGTGGACGGCGTCCAACTGCACGTCGCCGGCGCTTGAGTCGGTCTTTCGACTAATCCGCAATCATGGCTCGAGTCCGAGGCGAAGCGTTTCGCATTATCGAGGAGACGCGGCCGTCAAAAATCTACCGCGCCGCCGTCGTCGGCTGCGGCCGCATGGGCAGCACCATTGACGACGAGCACATCGGCATGGCCCACTATCCGTGGCCGTGGGCCCACGCGCCGGCCATCATCGAGGCGCGCGGCGCCGAGCTCGTGGCCGCGGCCGACATCGACCAGGCCAAGCTCGATGACTTCCGCCGCCGCTGGAAGGTCGAGGCGCTCTACCTCGACTACCGCGAGATGGTCGAGAAGGAGAAGCCGGATCTCGTCGCCGTGACCACGCGGCCGGCGGAGCGGGCCGATGTCGTCGTCGGTCTGGCCGAGTCAGGCGTGAAAGCGATCTTCGCCACCAAACCGATGTGTCGCACCCTGGCCGAGGCGGACGCCATGATCGACGCCTGCCGTCGACACAACACCATTCTCGCCATGGCCTGCCACCTGAACTGGTACGGCTGGTATACGAACGCCCGTCAGGCCATCGCCGACGGCACCATCGGCGAGTTGCGCTCGATGATCTGCCACAGCGCCTCAGGTCTGTCAAACATGGGCAGCCACATGCTCTCTCTGATGCGACTGTTCGCCGACGCTCCGGCCCAATGGGTCTTCGGCCACATGGACAGCGACGCAGAGGCGGTCGCCGAGAGCGATCTGTGCGGCTCCGGGTACATCGTGTACGAAAACGGCGTCCGAGGTTTTCTCAACTCACGATCCGAGAGTGACGGCGGTCGCCAATGGACGCATGAGTTCATAGGCGACGTCGGCCGCATCGTGTCGCGCAACGCTCACGCGCAGTTCGAGCTGTGGACGACGGATCCTGAAACGGGAGCGTCGGTGCAGCGCCAGTTTCCCAACCCCTGGCATCCGCGCAGCTCCATGGTCGACGCCATCGAAGGAGTCTGCCGCTCGATCGATGCCGGGAAGGAGCGCATCTGCCCCGGCGAGTTCGGCCGCGAAGCGCTGGAGATCGCCATCGCCATGAGAGAATCCCACCGCCGCGGAAACGTCCGGGTCAATCTGCCATTGGAGGATCGCTCGCTGCGACTCGGATAGGCGAGAGCTCAGGCGCCGACAGATAAGCCGTCCGTGGCTTCAGCCAAGGCCCTGCATCGGCGCGGTGTACTTTTTCACGATCTCCTTCAGCTACCCCTTTTCCTTCATCGAGGCGAGCTCGATCGTCTCCTCGTCGAGCTCGATGCCATCGGCGCGAGCCCGCTCGAGTGCCCCGTCCATGTCTTCGCAGCAGTAGAACTGCGGCCGATACAAAAACACGCTCAGCCCTGGATTCCTCTCCTTCTCAATGCCCGTCGATGGCCTCAAACCCGGCTTCCGCCGTTCAAAAAGCGCTCGACACCACGGCCCAGACGGATCTAAACTCACCATAACGCCACTTATTTGTCTATTCTCGGTGCCTGCTGGATCTTCCTCCATCGGATCCCGTCCGCGGAGGTGAAGCCCAGGAGGCCGTTGCTGAAGCGCTGCTCCTCGGATATGGGGAACATGCCCCCCAGGCCCTTGTATCTCTGGGAGGAAGGAATCCCGGGCCGAGTGTCCACGAACGCGATGAAGTTGTGGGCACGGGCGCATACTCGGAGCCCAGAACGACGTTGTTTTTCCGCGTCCCTGCGACCTCGAACAGCCCCAGATCGGGCTTCTCCCAGTGGATCCCGTCACGGCTCTCGGCGTAACAGGTCACCTCGCCAAAGCTTCCGTCCGGCATGGCGTTGGGCTGTCCCCGGTAGTACATGCGGTAGATGTCGCCGACGTGGAGCACGGTCACGTAGGCACAGAAGGCACCCTCCCAGGGCCGATCGAATCTCAGGGCCACCCCTGCCGGACGAGGGTGGTGGAGGACGAGTCGAGTCCCGTGCAGCTCGTCTACCAGGTAGTCATCGACGAACAGCTGCAATCGGGAGTCGATGTCCAGGGAACCCTCGCGGCTGGCCTGCTCTGCCAAGACGTTCTCCGCTGCCACAGCAAGGGCCATTATGGGGTTCTGGCGCACGTCAGCATTCCACAGGAATAGGGCTGATTACGTCCTTGCACAAGATCCCCCGCCCGCGCCAGTCGTAATACTTGTCGGTCTCCTCGACGATTTCCTCTGTCGCCACCATTTAGCCCTAAGACGAATGCAACCACTAAACATCGAATCCAGACTCGAGCTCTTCGTTGACGACTATTCTACTGATGCGAACAAAGGAGTTGATAAGTGAAGATGTATCGTGTGGCTATTCTGGGTTGTCGAGGACGGGGGACAGCTGCCGCCAGAGGATACGATCAGCACCTCCGCACCGAGCTGGTCGGCCTTTGTGATCTGGTCCAGGAACGACTCGATGCGATGGGGGAAGAATTCGGTGTACCTGCGCGGTTTAACGACTACCACGAGATGATCGAGCAGACAAAGCCGGACATCGTCGCCATCCCGACAGGGACCGAGTTTCACTACGAGTTGGCCATGGGCGTACTCGAACACAAAGTGCACATCGACGTCGAAAAGCCGATGTGCGTCGATCTGGAGCAATCTGACAAGCTACTGGCACGGGCGCAGTCGCAAGGGGTGCGAATCGCCGTCCATCACCAGGGCAGGACAGGCGGGCATTTCAGAGCCGTGCAGCGAGCGCTACATGAAGGGCGCATCGGCGAGCTCAGGTATCTCCTCGGTAGCGGTAAGGGGTACTACGCCGGTTACGGACTGAGGAACATCGGAACCCACATGCTCAACAACATTATCGGAGTCGCCGGCCATTGTCGCAGCGTCTCGTCGACGGTGCTCACAGACGGACGCCGTATCACTCCGAACGACGTGGTTCCAGCCGCCAGCGGCATGGGGTACGTGGCGGGAGAGCGTGCGACTGCGTCACTGGAGTTCGAGGGGAACGTCACCGGAACGCTGCTACAGCACCGTTTCCCCAAAGTGGATTCCACAGGTTACTGTCTGGAGATCTACGGCACGGAAGGCAGGTTGTTCTGGAAGAGCGGAGCCGCGTATTACCTTCCGGTCCCGCACGACGTACCAACAGGCGACGGTCAATGGCAGGCGCTCGAACCGATCTCAGCGCAAACATACGACCCTGACGGCGCAGCCGATGAAGCCGACTACTGTTTTGCCGACGAATACGTACAGGCCCTGGACCAGAATCGCGAGCACGAGTGCAGCGGCAAAGAGGCCCGGCACGTGATCGAGATCCTGATGGCCATTTTCGAATCGGGGGCGTACGGCTGCCGCGTGGATCTGCCACAGGAGGATCGCCGCAACCCATTGCTGCGGTGGCGGGAGGAAGCCGGTCTGGGCTTGCCTGAGCCTCTGCCGCGGCCCTACTACGAATGGCTGGCCGCCGAAGACGCCAGACTGGGCCGCCTGGCAACGACCCCATCGTAACCCCGCACAGCCTACCCCCAATCCGTGGGGCCAGCGACGAGCACTGCTGACGGCTGCTCGCAGCCAATCTCGCCCGCGGGATCGCAGATCCCCGTCATCTCAGGATTCGGCGAGGGAGGATGGTTTTCGTACGATGACACAGACGGCACAACTGCAGCGTCCCATTTCGCCGCTGTCACAGTTCGTCTTACCATTCATACCTGCACTGAATCGGGCCGGGACCCCACTGAGGGCGCCGCCATGATGCGAATCTGCTGCTCCGTGGCGCCCGGGTAGTCATCGGGATCGTAGTAGGTGCTGCTCCAGGATGAGTGCCCGGGGCTGTATTTGTACAGCAAAGCCCGGCGCTCGTGGTCGGCATCCCAGGCCAGCGTGCCATGCACCAACGCTTCGGTGAAGATGATGACGTCTCCCGCCTTGACGGGAGGCTGCCGCACATAGTGAGCATCCCGTTCGAAGCGGATCACGTCCTGCGGAATGCCCGACCTCAGATTGGTTTTGTGGCTGCCTGGTACGCAGGCGAAGCCACCATCCTCCGGACCGCAGTCGCTCAGATTGTATGTGAAGACGGTGAGACCATTGCGGATCGTGCCGTCGGGGTGAAAGCGATACCAGTGGTCGCCTTCGTAGCTATGCGGTGAGGGACCTCCATGCAGGCGGCTGCGAGAGGTTCCGCGGCGCATGAACATGCAGTAGTCGTGATCGATGCGGAACTTGGGACCCAGAAGCTCGATCAGATACGGCACGATGTTGGTATGGTCGATGAGGTCGCGGAAGCGGGGTCCCCACTGCGACACGTTCGACGTGCGACGCAAACCTGTTTCGTCGTGCTCTCCGGGCCAGGCTTCGTCGGCGAGCTCGTTCAGCTGTGTCACTTCCTGCGATGAGAGCACACCGGGCACCACCAGGTAACCCTCGAGGTCGAAGAGGAATCTCTCTTCTTCTGTCATAGTGTCGTCCATAATAGACAGAATCTTCGGAAAGGGAAGAGGCCATCGCAACGGCCTCTCAAGGCCAGTCGGCGCTTGTGACATCCCTGCGCTCAGCATGTCCTCTGCGACTTGAAGCCGAAAGCAGAATCACTCGCCCTGACCGAGCCGCACTTGATCCGGCGCTACCTGGAAGGGGTAGGGCTGCCGGCCCGCCCTCCATCGATCGCAGCGGCACGACCCTCACCTCAATCCGAATTCGCCGTGTGATACAGGGGCGGTGATAGTCGGGCGTTGGCGTCCGCTGAGCAAGCCCTGCGCCCGAATCCGCCCTTGCATTTACCGACATCGGCCAATCGGCCGCCCCTGCTCAACCAATCGACCCTCACACCCGCCAGTTCGGGACCGACACCTGCTCGTTCGGCCGTCAGACCACCTCGAATACCCCTCAACAACACAACACCACCGAAATAGACTAACGATAATACTCCTTATTTGACCTATTCTCGAGGGGACAGCCTGCGTCGCTCCTGTCGATGGAGAAGGCGGGCTCCAGTGTACAGAGCTCCTGTACGGTACTGCCCTCGTGCACGACAGTGTCTCGTTGGTGCAACGGGGAAACTGACACGACCTGCAGGCTCGAACTACCGGATTCTTCCCGACAAACCGCACAGCGCAAGAATTGATGCTGCAAAGCAGCGATGCGCTGCCACCCCTGCAAAATCAATCAGTCTAAGATTCTATCTTGAGTCCAACCGACGCGATGAAAAGGAGCGAGGCTTTGGCACGATTGTCACTGGAGCACCCCGCAGGAAGCAGCCGTCTGCTGCTCAACGGCGAGTGGCAGTTCACGGAGGGGCCCGATGGGTCGCCACCGGCCCGTGACCATGATTGGCAGCGGGTGCGGGTGCCGCACCGATCCAGAGAATTCGAACCCGAGGCGCCGGCATCGGGCTGGTACCGGACAATCCTGCAGGTGCCCGAACACTGGGATCTTCGCGGCAGTGATCCGCTGCTCGACCTGACGCGAGTGAGACATTACGGCCGGGTGTACCTGGACGACCGCATCGTCGGTGAGCATCACGGCATGCGGACGCCGTGGCAGGTACAACTACGTGGGGTGGTGGAGGCGGGTGGCGAATACGAGCTGCTGATTTACACGCACAACTCCGCGGGCTCTTATGTCCATCCCGAGCTTGACGAGGTCAGCGAACTGGTCGCGACGGGTCTCGATACGTACACGTGGAAGATGGGTTCGAGCACCATCGGGATCGAGGGGGATGTGTGGCTGCTACTGGAGAAGCGGCTGCGCATCGAGGATCTCTACGTGGTGACATCGGTGCGGGAAAAAGCACTGACAGTCGAAGCAACGGTGCGCAATGAGACACCGGCGACAACCTCGGCGGTGTTGGACCTGGTGGTGACCCGGGAAGGAGGGGTCGAGCTCGAGCTGCCCTCCCAGGAACTCAGGCTCGAACCGGGATCGGAACAGGTGGTGCGGGTCTCCGTGCCGTGGGCGGATCCCGTGCTCTGGGGGCGCCCCCCGTACGGGGACCCCGTATTGTATTTCCTGCAGGGGGCGCTGCGGAATGAGGGTGATTCTGTACTGGCACACACGCGCGTCGAGCGCTTTGGTTTCAGGGAGGTGTGGACGGAGGGGGAGGAGCTGCTGCTCAACGGGCAGCCGCTTTTGCCGTGGGGTGATCACTCTCTGCCCTACGTGCACGAGCGGCAGTGGTTGATGCGCAAACTCGTGGACCTGGCCGACGGCAATGTCAGCATCGTCGAAAACCATCGCCACGACCCGCCGCCGGTGCTCTACGAGGTAGCGGACGAGCTGGGTGTGTTCGTGGTGTCGTCGAACTTCTGTGTCGCCACTGGCATGGTGGACGAGGAGCTGGAGGGGGAGGATCTCGAGATCGTGCTCGAGAACGACCTGGCAATCTGCGAGACCTGGATCAGGCGAGATCGCAACCATCCGAGCATCCTGTTCTGGGACGTGACCGATTCGCGGGAACCGAGATTCGCCGTGCCGCTGCTGCGGCGGGCGAAGGGGCTGGATTCGACCCGCATCAGGGAGGTTACCTACGATCACACGAGTGCCTCACCTGAGCTGGTTGAGCTCATCGACAGCTACCGGCTGTTCAGCGACAGGGAGCACATCGAGGAGACGATTGACTTTATCCGCTCGAATCCGGAGATGCCAGTCAAGCCGATCCGCGTGGGCGAGGCGGGCATCTTCGAGCAGAAGACCTGGGGGTATGACGAAGCGCCACCCATGAAGGAGGGGGAGGATTGGCTGGACTTCCTGGAGAGCATGCCGGAACGCAAGATCCACGGGCTGCAAACATTCTACTTCATCGACCAGGATACTCGGGGCTTCACGGACTCGAACCCGGGCAACCTCATGGCGCCGGTCCATCCGAAGATCAGTTGGCCATCGCAGTCGGGCCTGAATGCGCGCATCGATCCTTTTGGGGAGGGGACGCAGGAGGCATGGGGGAAGGCGGTGTTGTATATCAACTGGTGTGATCCGGAAGAGCAGATGTCGCGGCGAACGGCGACATGGGAGTGGTCGCGCGAGCTGTATCGACGGATTGCGGGCAGAGATGTGGGTCCGCTGGCTGAGACGCGGGTGCCAGAGGTGATGGTGCACGTGACACGGGGAGGTGAGCCGGTGGCGGGTGCCCAGGTTTTCGTCGAGCCGCGCGAGGGGCAGGGGATCACTCCCTTCGGGGTGCAGGCAGACCGGACTGGGGCGAGCTGGTTCGTGTTACCGGAGGCCGGGGAATACGGGTTCAGCTCTGAGGGAGGGCGGGTTGAGGTGGTGGGTCAGCGCCAGCCGGTTCGCGCGCCTCCGGGTTACGACCACATCCAGCACGTGCAGCTCGAGCTGGGTGACTGATGGCTATGGTGAGTTAAATGGATGTCCCCAATGCCGTTTATCATCAGAACCGGATTCTTGTTGAGGAGCTCGTGCAGGTGACTCAGATCCTCAAGGTGTTACAGCGTGGCGGAAGTCGACCACGTTTCAGTTGACAGTAACCGGGAACTCCGAGATCCTCAACCGCGTGCAGCCATACGGAATCAACTCGAGATCCTCAATCGGCTGGTCAGACTGAACCGGAGATTCCGGTGGATCAGCGGCGCTCGCGCTCGCCATTTTCCAACTGGGAATCAGGCGACCTTTGACCTTCAAGATCACCGGCTCTTTGTGCTGGCATTCGACCCTCCTGAAAGCGATGGCCGGCATCGGTCTATGAACACACGCCGCTGAGTTCGGCAGCGTATCTGGATCTTCCCTTCTAAAAAGCGGCTCCCCTCTCTGGGCAAACGGGACACGAGCGACTTCGTGAGTTACGACTTCGATTGAACGCTCCGGATGCCGGCAATCGACAATCAACCCGTAGTTCCACGGCGTCGTCGGGTGAATCTCCCAGTCATACACTGGAAACCCCGTCTGTTCTCGGATCAACCTGGCGTGATGTGCGCACTCACGGTACTCCTGGCCTATTCGCAGACAGAAATAGAGGGGCCCTCGGAGGATCGAAACGGCCCTTCTATGCCGCTCTTCAACTCTCACCTTCATCGGAAAGACGAGCCTGACAACATCGTCGTTCCGCCACGACCGTTTTAGAGCATAAATGCTGCCGGCTTTAGGATGGACTTCCTCTTCATCGACGACGATGGTGGTTCCGTGCGCCCAGCTCGGAATTCGAAGGTGCAGGGGGAATACCACGGGCTTGACCATCTTCAGCCTGAAGAGGATCTCTCCTCCGAAGGGGTAGTCCGTTTCCTCGATTATTGTGACCACGTCGCCGTCGGTGCCTGCTTTGGCCGTGACTCGACTGGGGGCGTAGGCGACCGTTGCCAATCCGTTGTCGTGCGTGGCCATCCACAGGTATTCGACAAATCGCGGCCAGCTTTGGTGCATGTTGGACAGACAACATGGATAGTGGGGAACCAAACCATAGATATTGGCGGTGTCACTGTTGTCAAAGACACGCTCGGCTACACTCACCGAAACCTGATTGGCCTGCTGATCATATTGATGCGTCCACATGTCCGGCGTGCAGGTGCCTGGATGGGAGTTGAACATCAGGTATTCGATGCGGTCTGCCAGCCTGACGTCACCATAAATCTCAAACAGCCGTTGCATCGAGTACATCTGCTCTGCGACAGTGCACAACTCGGTGCCGTTGGCAGGAGAGTGGCCATTGCTTTCCGGCAAGTGTTCATGGCCGGCATATCGCCCTCCGACCTGCCCGCAATATTGGTCCAGTATGTCAATGCCGTGAAAGACCGCTTCCTCGTAGCGAGTCTCCGGGAACTGTTGGTACAGAAGTCCCGGAAACTTTATCGCCTGGGCAAGGGTAACACTGTGGTTATTCCAGAAGTCGGACCGGCGTCCTGGACTCAGGAAGCTCTCCACAGCTCTCTCGATATTATCCAGACCTACTTCTGATCTGAAATTAACGCGAATGGCCTCCAGTATTTTCGGGTTCCCCGTGCGGTTGTACAGCCAGTAGGCAGGAATCAAATGTTCGCCGGCTCGGTCCTTGTCTCCGCCATACGCCATCTCCTGCCTTGAGAGTGGTGTGTCGGCAATCTCCTCAAAGTACGAGGTCAACCACAGAATAACACGGACATCACTAGTGGCCTCGTGGTACTCAATAAGCATGCGCATGCGATGCTGGTAGCAGACATTCATGCCCTGTGGTCGCGGGGGGGATGCCAACACCCGATCTACAATGGCCTTTGCTATTTGCTCCAGTCTTTGATCATTGAGAACATAGGCCAGGGCCACAATCCCTTCCTCGTAATTGCTCCGGTCAGCCCAGGTAGGCGCATCGAAGGCGCTGTACACATATCCGCTCAACCCATCGGCCTGGATCAGCAATTGATGACGAAGCCATCCTTCCGGTCGAGTAGCCCCCAGGGGAAGATGTACGAATCGGGTCTGCTGTAGCGGTAAACGGTTCGCCACGTAATGCAATCTGTATCCTCCCTTGTATTGTCCGCACCGCAGCGTTTGCAGGAAGCCCCGCGACGAGGCTGTCGACGAAGAAGCCGTATTCGGAGGTCATGGGTGAGTGCTGCGGCTCGGTTAGCGCACCGCCCCTACATCGACCCAAAAAACGTCGTTGTCGATGACCTCGTTTTCGCGCGGGTTTCTACGCTCCCCGAGAAAATAAATGAGACCGGGATAACTGCCGGCAGGAATCCGGTTGAAACCCGTAGGCCTTTCCAGACTCGGCTGATTCTGTAATGCTTCCGGATCTGGCTCGATCACACTTCTGGCTTCGAATGTCCTTCCTCTGTCATGCGACTCCAACCAGGCGATCTCTCGCTTATTCGGAAACTCTCTGTCCCAGACGCCGGCCGACTCGAAGCTATACCGGGCATTTTCTGCATTCGTGGAATAGCCCGTGCCCGCCTCCCATGACGCTTTCTCTTCTTCCGCCACCCCATGCTCACGCGGAATGACCGTCATCGCAACACATATCACATCGTCATCGGTGATGCTGAAACCGGCACGAATGTCTACCACGGCTTTTCCAGGCCAGCACTCATCCATCGCAGCCTGTATCGGCAGCTGCCGCCACACACCTCCCTCATCAGGCGTTACGAGAAATACCTGCCCCGGCTGCGACGGCATGTTGTAGCGCATGTACAGGACATACGGCTTCCCCTCAGAGTCGACTACAATCGCTCCAGAGTTCCGTATCCCCGGCTTCGGATAGCAACTCTCACCTGCAGCAAGCACATCCATGGTCTCGGAAGTCGCCGGCGTCTCGATCGACCTGCCGTCCGCACCCTCCCAGCTCTTCCCAAGATCCCTCGAAACCATGTAGTTGGCCGACTGTATTGTGCCCCAAAGGTTCGTCTGCTCGGTCTTGCTCTGGTACGTCTCACAGGCCAGATGCAGCGTGCGATGATCCGGCCCCCACACCAGTCCTGTCTGAAAACCCACATAGCTGAAGCAGTCGTCTCTCGTCCGGATGATTAGCCCCCGATCCTCCCATCCCTTTCCCTCCGGCTTGGCAAACATCCTCTCCCCTCCCCACTTCGAACGCCCCGTCAGATACAGTGTGTCATCAAATCCGCAGAGAAACGAAGGGTAGGTCATATCCACACCAAAGATGACCGGCTCCGTCCATTCAGAGGCGTCATTCGGTCTCACCGACCGCCGGTACGGAACTTCATCCCAGTGTATCCCATAAACCGCATGCAGATACCCCTTGCTATCCATCGTCAGCGCCGGACGACCGTGATCGTCACTCGCTTCTCCCAAAGTGTACGTCTCGGACCACTCGCCGCTCTTTTGATCCAACGTCCGAATCCTGGCAAAGTAGCCTTCTTCAGTAGAATCCAGCCATGCTACGTGCCTCTTTCCCCCGTGAGTGATGATCTTGTTGCCCGTTCCGAACGTCGCAGTTTGGCATCCGCGCGAAGACAGAAGAGTTTGTTCAGTTTTCATCATTTCACCATCTCTTTCCCTCTGAACCGCAGGCACTTCCCGCCAATCAGAGGTCTTAGTCCTCCTCACGCCACAGCGGTACGGTCCAGGAATTGTACCACTCCCAATTCCACCTTACCTGCATTCCGGGTAGTTCGATTTCGTACTCGACTCCAGCAGTAAACGGCAACAGACGTACACCATCAGGCAGGTGCTGTCGCAAATCTTCAAGATAGGCGTTCACATCGGTGAGGTTCGGCGGCCAATGTCCGGCCGGGACCGGCTCGCTTTCTCTGTCAGTTCTATAGTGAGTCGGGATCAGGCAGCGAGGTTGTATCATCTCGAGCCAGCGGGCAAACTCACCGGGCCGCCGGTCGTAAGTCTTCATGTGGATGAGGAAGTCGACCCGTCCCCGCAGCTTCTCCATCGAGGGAAAGGACTTGTGGAGATCGCCGGTGTGGTAGAATGAAATCCCCTTCTCTTTGTGGGTGATCAGATAGCCACAGGTAACCAGATCGGGGCTCGCCTGCTCGCCGCTCTCTATCGCTTCGACGTGGATGGGTCCCAGGTCGACCTCAAACGGCCCGGGCCAGCTGCGATCGTCGTCGTCGCAGTACTTCGGGTAGATGGCCTGCACCTTGTCGGCGGGGATGTGCTTGGTGATCGGCAGGTCGCGGGCGAAAGCGGCGTCACCGTAGTTCTCGTCGACCGGCTCGTTGGGGGTCAGACAGCCGATGTTGACGAACAGCTTCTTGAAGCGGTCGCCGCGGCACAGTTTCAAGAGCGTTTTGGGATGGCAGTGATCGAAGTGTTCGTGGCTGATGAAGATGTAGTCGAAGATGGGCTCGGCCGCCTCCAGGGCTGGACCGAACAGGTACGGGTCCACGGCGACGTTGACATCGCCGAGTTTGATCTCAAAGGCGCCGCATGCCGGCCACTTCAGGTAGATACTCTCACCCACGTAAGACCCTCCTCGTGTGCACGTTTAGGCTTATCAACGATCATCTGGAAACCTCCAGATTTCACGACGAAACCATACTGCACGGAGTGGGGAATTGCAATAAACGGGACTCTCGGGTAAGAAGTCAGGGCTGATTGCCCAAAAAAAACGGCTGGGTCATCAAAAAGGGCGAAGTCTGCTCTTGACAATCGCTCTCATAGAACCACTATCTTCGTGTACAAAAAAGAGCCATTCTCGCCGTTTGTGCGGCCATTCTCTTCGGTGCTGCGCACACGCCGGCAGCTGACTGGCCGCAATGGCTCGGTCCTGATCGCAACGGCGTGTCCGCCGAGCGATGTACGCCGACGCAGAGGGCGAGTTCGCGGTCTGTCTGGACACGACAGATTTCCCTAAGTGACCTGCCGGCTCGACTACCCGAGTCTTCCCGACGAGCACAGCGCAAGCATTGATCGTGCAAAGCAGCGACAAGCTCTTTGATTCGTTTCGATCGCCGCCACAAAGGTACCGGCCGAGCATGTTATGGTGGTGGTCGACGACGATCGAAGCAGACGAAGGCAAACGGCAGCTCGACGACTTCCGCCAACAGGGCATCGGCACCGTCATCGTCTATCCCGCCCACGGAATGCGTCCTCACTTCCTGAGCGAGGAATGGTGGGAGTTGTGGGCCATCTTTCTCGATCACGCCAGGCGCACAGACGTGGCTCTCGGCATGGTGCCCGACTTCTTCCATCCTCAGGGAGATGCCCGGGATGTACGCATGGACCCACCGGATCCGAGCCGGGTGCTGGAAGGCCATCCGGAATACCGGCTCCAGCGTCTGCAACTGATCGAGCGACGATTCAGCGGACCGGGCCGGGCGTTGATTCGGGGGCTGCCGGACTCCTGCGTCATAGCCGTCGCGGGGCGGGTGAGGGCAAACGGCGAGCTCGATGCTGAGAGCCTGCAGGACTTGTCGTCGGCGCTCGAGGGTGAAGACTTCGCAACCGAGCTGGGGGAGGGCGAGTGGCTCCTCAGCTTCTACCATCCCATCGATTATCTGGGCCCCATCAACATGCGGGTCGATCCGCTCAATCCGGATGCGACCCGCCGCTATATCGATCTTACCCTGGGGGAGCTGGTCCGTCGCTTTCCCGACCATGCGGGCACGACCTTCAAGTACGCCCTGCTCGATTCGGAAGGCAGCTTCGGCGGACCGATCGCGTGGAGCCCACTCTTCTTCGAGACTTTTCACAAGCGGTGCGGCTACGATTTGCGGCCGGTCCTGCCGCTTTTGATGCACGAGGGCGGCGCCGTCACGCCGAAGATCCGCAACGACTATTTCCGCATCGTGAGCGAGCTGTTCGTCGAGAACTACTGGCAGCTGATTGCCGATTGGTGTGAGAGCCACGGCATCGAGACGATCCAGCAGTCGTGGGGGGACAACCTGGTTCTGGAGTCAACACGCGCCGGGGACTTCATGGCGTCGCAGCGGGCGATGACCTACCCGTTCATGGAGGACCTGTTCTCCTGGCATCACAGCCCGCGCGGTTTCAAGGAAGTCGCCTCGATCGCCCACTTCGAAGGCAAGCCGTTGTGGGTCGAGGCCCAACTGCTGGAGGGCGTCGAGTCGTTTATCAGCCCTCAGAAAATGCGGGCGGGCGGCAATGTGCTGGGCGCATGGGGCGTCACCTTTCAGACGGCCATGCTCTCCTATGACCGCTACAACATGCTGGACGGAAATCCGATGTGGGGACCCGAGCAACCGCACTGGAAGTTCTTCCATCAGTACGGTGACCTGATGCAGCGGATCGGCTTCTTGAACGATGCGGGGACATCCGTGGCGCCGATTCTGCTACTCAAGCCTCTAGCGGCCGCGGTGAGTGCGCCGAGCTCCGCCTTCGAAGGATCCGGTGAGTTCGCCGGTGTCGACGCCGTACTCGTCGAACAGGACCGGGGCAGTAACTTCGTGCAACTGGTGGAAACCGACTACGAAGCGCTGATGAGGCTCCTGGTCGAATCCCAGCGCGACTTCGAGGTTGCGGACGAACACTATCTGTCTCGTTCGACCATCGCCTCCGGTGAATTAGAGATCGCCGAGAGCCGCTTCAAGATCGTCGTGCTGCCGCGGATGAGCATCATCAGCCGCCGATCGATGCAGACGATCCGCCGATTCTGTGAAGGGGGCGGTGCGGTCATCGCGTACGGTGTTCTGCCTCGCGGCTCCTCGGACGAGGGCTGGAACGATCCGGAGATACGTGACCACGTGGAAGCGATCTTCGGCGTGCCGCCCGATCACGGTGAGGACGCGGCGATCGAGCATGCCGGCGGCGGTAGGGCCTGGTTTGTCGCCGGAGGACGCGAGAAAGTTGTCAGGCATATCGAGCAGACTCTGCCGGCGGATTTCGCGGTCGTGAAGGGGCCGTCGGAGCACCTGTTCTACAGTCACCGAGTAAAGGAGGGCCGGGATATCTACTGGCTGGCCAGCGACACTGGCCATGCCCGTTCGATCAGGGCCGCGTTTGATGCCCTCGGCACACCGGAGATCTGGGATGCAGAATCAGGGGAGCGACGCGAGCCCCTGTACTGGGTCGAAGATGGCCGGACCATCCTCCACCTGGAGTTTGCACCGTGGGACGGATTCGCCGTGGTGTTTCAGCATGCCACAGAAGACCGACCGATCCGTTTGGAGGAGACCAATCTCGAGTGCTGCTCGCTGACGGTGAGCGGGGACCGTCCACGGATCGAGGGCCGGATCAGCACTGCCACCACCGCATTCGTCCGGGGCAGCTGGCGCGGCAAAGCGTTCAACCAGGAGAAACCGATTGAGGAGCCGCCGATTCAAGAGCTTCCGGCCACGGGCTGGAGCTTCACGCCGTCGGCGCCGCGGGTGGAAATTCGCTACGCGGCAGAGATGGTCGAGGCGGAGGGACGCGGAGTGGCAGCCGGTTTTGCCGACGCGGCCTACAACCACCGCGCCTGGCCGCTCACCTGGCTGTCGCGGGAGCGCCTCACGGTGCGGAACTGGTGGATCATCGGCCCTTTTCGCAGCGACAACGGCCGCGGCTTCGACACGGTCTATCCACCGGAACAGGACTTCGATCCGGATCGACCCTGTCGTGCGGACGGCGGCGCGACGCTGCTGTGGCAGTACGTGCACGGCCGCAACCCATGGTTGAACGTGGGGGAGATTCTCGACTACGTAGGCCAACCCGGTGTCGCCTACGCGGCGACGTATGTCTATTCGCCGCAGGCCCAGGAGGTCCAGGCGCGGTTCGAGCTCGGCAATGGCAAGATCTGGGTCAACGGCAAGCAGGTGTATCGTTTCTACGGCCAGATCGGGTTCGTCAAGATGACCGACGGCTTTGCCGAACGGCTGTCGGTCCGGCTCGACGAGGGGTGGAACGAAATTCTGTTGAAAATCGAGAGCTCCTTTCCTGCCTTCAATTCCCAGTTCGTCTTCCGGTTCACGAATAGAGAGGGCTTCCCGGCTCCCGGACTGATCAGCGCAGAGCGCCCGGGCGACCCACGAGAGCTGTTGCAAAGGCGCCAGCGGGGAGTCCCGCGCGAGAGAATGCGTTTTCTCCCACCCTTTCCGCCCGCCGAGATCCGCGAGGGATGCTTCACGCGCCCGGGCGGCAGGGAACGGTGGTATCGCGTCGACATCCCGCCGGGGACCACGTCCTTCGTGGTGCCCGAAAAACCACAAGACCTGCGAGTCTACGTAAACGGGAATCTCGCGGAGGCCGATGTGGGGAGGAGGCGGGTGAGCTTTGGTCAACTCGACTTCGAGCGACCGAACTGCGTCGCCCTGTGCATGCCGGCCGATCAGGACCTCGTCGACTACCTCATCTTCGAGAGCGGTACTACCGAATACCGGCTCGGCAATTGGACCTGGACCGGTCTGACGCACTACTCCGGGGAGGTGGTCTACGAAACGGAGTTCGACCTCTACCCGGGATTGGCCGGCCGCAACGTCATGCTCGATCTCGGCTCGGTGGGTCTCACCGCTGAGGTCTGGCTCAACGGCGAGCTCGTGGCCACCCGACTGTGGGCCCCTTTCGAGCTGGATGTGTCCGCGCAGATCCGTCCCGGGACAAACCGGTTGAGGATCGCGGTTACCAACTCCGACGCCAACCGGCGAGCCGAGGCCAGTGTTGAGCGCATGGTCGAAGGGCGGTTCGACCTGTGGCACTACGGGTGGCGCGGCTGGTACGCACCGCCCTACATGGGCGCCATTGATCTCAACGGCCTGGTCGGGCCGGTTCGACTCGTGCCGTACCACCGGGTCTCGATGGAGATCGACGCCGATTAGCCGCACTGCGGCTTTGCAGCTTGTGGCGGTCCAATGTAGGTACTAGCTTGGTGCGTACGCGCGAGGAGTAAACTCATGGAACTCGGATTCTTTACCATGCCGCTCCATCCTCCCGGAGCGGACTACACAAAGGGGCTGGACGACGATCTCGAGCAGATCATCATACTCGATGATCTCGGATTCAAAGAGGCCTGGATCGGAGAGCACTTTACCGCTGCTTGGGAGAATATCCCCGCCCCGGACCTGCTGATCGCCAGCGCGATCAACCAGACAAGCGACATCGTGCTCGGCACCGGCGTCACCTGCATGCCGAATCACAATCCGTTTGTCATTGCCAGTCGGATTGCACAATTGGACCACATGTGCCACGGGCGCTTCTACTGGGGCGTCGGCTCGGGCGGTTTCCCCGGGGACTTCGAGGTCTTCGGGTTCGACCCGAAGACGGGTGAACAGCGAGGGATGACAGCTGACGCCATCGAACTGGTGCTCAAACTGTGGCGCGATCCGAGTCCGGGTCTGTACGAGCACAAGTTCTGGAAGTTCTGGGTCCCCGAGGAAGACGACGAAATCGGGCTGCGTTTCCATCTGGAACCGTACCAGAAGCCGCATCCGCCGATTGGCGTAGCGGGCGTGACCGTAAAGTCGGGAACGCTGGTGACGGCCGGTGCGCGCGGCTGGATTCCGATGAGCATCAACATCGTGCCGACGCGGGTGCTCGAAACGCACTGGGCAGCGGTTGAAGAGGGGGCTGAGGAGGCCGGTATCGCCGCCGACAGGTCCCAATGGCGCATCGCCCGCGAGGTGGTGGTCGCAGACACGACTGAAGAAGCGCGGCAACTGGCGCTGAGTGGCACGCTTGCCCGAGACTACCGCGACTACTTCCTACATCTGTTGCCCAAGGTCAAGATGCTCGACCTGATGAAGACCGATCCAGACATGCCGGATTCCGATGTCACATTGGAGTACCTGCTAGAAAACGTCTGGATTGTCGGCAGCCCCGACGACGTCGTCCAGAAGATACAGGACATCTACGAAGAGGTCGGTGGTTTCGGGGTCCTGCTGGCGATGGGGCACGAGTGGGAGCCAAGGGAACCGTCACTCCATTCGATGAAATTGCTGAAAGAGGAAGTGCTGCCTCGACTGCCTTGACGCCTCCAGATCCCAAGAAGCCACGCCGGTTTCCCTTACCTCACATAAGGACTCGAAAACGGACTGGATTCCTGGAAGGGCCGTCCGATCTTCGGAAACTGTACCAGCTCGATCGAGATGCCGTCCGGATCTCGCAGGTAGCACACAAGGGTGCCCTTGTAAGGCCCCCACACACTTTCGACTGGCTCCGGGCTGCGGAATTCCACGAAATCGCGCAGGCGCTCGTATTCAGCTCGCATGTCCTCCGTCTCCAGGCACAGGTGACTGTTGCCGACGTTGTTCGTCTCCATGTCGACGCGTCCTGGGGGCGGGTTGTGGTACTCGATGAGCTCCAGGACGGATCCCCCCGGCAAGGCCCAAAACGCGGCCGACATGTCGCATTCGGGATACGCCAGTACCCGGCCGACGTAATCGTCCAGCTCGGACGCCGTCCATGTGCCGCGCTGGAACGGCTCGCTCTGGAGAAATCGCGTCCACCAGGGGATCGAGCGGTCGAGGCTCTCCACCGAGATACCGAAATGGTCAATCGATCGGAAGCTCATTGCACAGTTTCGCTCCGTTTGGTTAGGAAGGATAACGGACAGAGACGAAAAGGGACTTTTTTACCGGTAGTTTGTCAAGGGGCTGGAGCCACCGGGCAGAGCCTGATCGTCGAGCTCTTCGTCGTTGACAGGAGCCGCGCCAGCGGCCTCCTTTCGTGCTGCAAACCAGCGCACGATCATTCACGAAACTGGAAACGGGAGAGACTGATGGCCAAGACATCGACAGCAGGTCGCGAGCGCCTTCGTCCGGTGGTGCCGAAGCTCATCGAGCTCACGGAAGATGTGCTTTTCGGCGACGTCTGGGAACGCCCGGAGCTTTCCAAGCGCGACCGGAGTCTGATCACGGTGGCCGCCCTCGTCGCCCTCGACCGGCCCGAGCAGCTGCGGGTACATCTGGGCCGGGCGCTCGAGAATGGCGTCACGAAGGACGAGCTGAGCGAATTGATGACCCACCTCGCGTTCTATTCGGGCTGGCCCTCGGGGATGTCCGCCGCCGGTGTCGCCGTCGACGTCTTCGCCGAGCAGGCCTGACGTGGCGGAGGAGCGAGTCGGATTCATCGGCCTCGGGACGATGGGCGGGCAGATGGCCGCCAATCTCCAGAGAGCGGGGTACCACCTCGTCGTGCACGATGTGTCCCGGGCTGCAGCCGATCCTCATTTGGAGGCGGGCGCCGTCTGGGGTGAGTCACCGGCCGGGGTAGCCAGGGCTGCTCAGGTCGTGTTCACTTCACTGCCAGGACCAGCTGAAGTGGAAGCCGTCGCCCTGGGCGAGAACGGTCTTGTCAATGAAATGACTGCGGGGATGAAAGCGGGTGGCGTGCTGTTCGATCTATCGACGAATTCGCCTACCGTCGTGCGCCGCATCCACGGGGTCTTCGCCCGACGAGGCGTCCACTTGCTGGATGCGCCGGTGAGTGGCGGGCCGCACGGTGCCGCTGCGGGCACGCTCGCCATCTGGGTGAGCGGTGAGGAGTCCGTTTTCAGCCACTACAGGCCGCTTCTCGAAGTGATCGGCGACAGGCCTCGGTTTGTCGGGCCGATCGGCGCCGCCACGGTCGCCAAGCTGGTGCACAACTGTTCGCACTACGCCCTCAACCGGGTCCTGTCAGAGGTGTTCACGCTCGGCGTCAAAGCCGGCGTCGAACCGCTGGAGCTGTGGGAGGCGATACGGGAGGGGGTGGCCGGACGCGCGCGGACCTTCGATCTGCTCGTGAACCAGTTCCTACCCGGCATTTTCGAGCCACCGAGATTCGCTCTGCGCCTGGCGCACAAGGATGTGACACTGGCCATCGAACTGGCGCGCGAGCTAGAGGTACCGACCCCGATGGCGGATCTCGCCCTCGACGAGCTCACGCAAGCGCTCGAACGCGGCTGGGGCGATCGCGATTCGCGCGCGGCCATGCTTCTGCAGGAGGAGCGCGCCGGCGTCGAGATCCGCGTCGAGGCCGACCGCATCCACCAGGCGCTGCTGCGCATCGAGCAGAGTGCTGACTAGTGCCGCGCGGCACTATACCGGAAAGCCGCCCTTGTCCTCCTTCGCGAGAGGCCAGATAATACAAGCTCCCATGAAGATAACTGACGTCAGGCTCTTCCTCATCAACCAGCCCCATACGGTCAACTTCGGCCCGGGGAACGCCGGTAACCACGCCATCGTCAAAATCGAAACGGACGACGGCATCCACGGAATCGGCGAGGCCTTCCACAGCCTGGAGGACATCATCGAGGGCTGTGTTCGGAAGTTCCGTCGCTGGCTCATCGGCCAGGATCCTACGCGTGTTGTCCACAACTGGAACGCCATCTACCGGGGGATGCGGTATCCCCTCGGGACGGGAGAGTTGTCGGCCCTCAGCGCCATCGAGCAGGCACTCTGGGACATCACGGGGAAAGCGTGCGGGCTCCCCATCTACAAGATGCTCGGCGGTCCGGTCAGAGACCGGATCAGAGTCTACGCCAGCGGCAACGTCTGGTCCCGTTGGCCCCAGATGCAGGGAAAGCCGATCCACGAGCAGGCGAAGCTTTTGGTCGAGAAGGGATGGACAGGACTCAAGTTCGGGCCGCAGGCCATCGACCTCCTCTCGGATCAACCGCGGGTCACGCGGACGGAAGTCGAAAAATCGCCCATCCGCGAATACGAGGAATCCATCGAACGCGTGCGGCTGGTTCGCGAGGCAGTCGGACCCGACATCAACATCTGTCTCGACTTCCACGGGCGCAGCTTCAGCCCGGCCGATGCGATTCGACTCGCGAAAGGCATCGAACCTTTCCATCCCTACTTCCTCGAAGAGCCTGCCCTGACCGAAAATCCCGATCAACTCGTCGAGGTCAAAGGTCAGACGAGCATCCCGATCGCCGGTGGCGAACGCGTCGTTCATCGCGACCTGTTCAAGGACGTCATCGAAAAGCGGGCCGTCGACATCATCCAGCTCGAACCGACCGCCTGTGGCGGCATCCTGGAGACCGTGAAGCGGGCCGCGTTTGCCGAACTCTCGAACATCTCACTGGCCCCGCACCACGCCTGCAGCCCCGTCGGGCTCTGCGCGTGTGCTCAGATCGATGCCTCCGTTCCCAACTTCCTCATCCAGGAGGTGAACGACGACGTCACCTCTTCGTTCAACCAGGAGCTCTTCTCCCCTCTCCCGAAGATCGCCAACGGCTACATGGAGTTGCCCGAGGGCCCGGGATTGGGCATCGACCTGAACGAAGAAGCTGCTGCCACATATCCACCAAAGGACTTTGACCGACCCGTCATCATCAAACCCGACGGCTCCATCGGCCTGGAGTAGGGCTCGATGGACTGTTCCGACCCGGGACGGTGATCCCCGGCCTGAAGATTCTGCCTGGAGGTCGCTCAATACGCCAGTGCGATCGTACGCACCGCGTGCTTTTCATCGATCCCGGCGCCCTCGGTGTCGGCGTCGAGGCTCAGCCGCAGCGCGTACAACCCCGGCGGGGCCAGCTTGCCCGACTCGTCGAGGCCATCCCAGTCGATCCGATAGCGGCCAGCGCTTGCCTCGCGCTGCGCTGTCAAGCGACGAACGAGACGACCGCTCAGATCGTAGATCTCCATCTCAACGGCCTCGCTCACTCCTAAGAGGACGACGGTAAACTCGGCGACGATCTCGTCGTTGATGCCATCGCCGTTGGGAGAGGCGACCCGCGGCGAGATATTCAGTTCCCGGAACAGTTGCTTGCTCTCGGGCTGAGCGACCACTATCAGCGTGTTGCTGGCGATCTCGCTGGTGGCATCGCCCACATCGACTTGCTGCCAGAATTCCGAGTCCGAGTTCCGCAGGGAAGCCTCCAGACGGCCGCCGCTGGAATACAGCGTCGCCGGAAAATCCAGCCGCAAGACCTCTACGCTGGATTCTAGGAGGGGAAATTTTACGTGGAGACTGTCGCCATAGCCCAGGACCTGCAGATCGCCGGCTTGCTGCAGCTCGTCTGCCGCGGCCAGACCGGAAAACAAGTGTACCTGCTCCTCGACATCATCTCCCTCTCCCAGCACCATGCCCGCGGGAGCCCGCACCAGGAGCTCGTCGAACCGCTGCTCCAGTGTGTCCACCTTCACATACAGCGAAAAGGAGCGCTCGACTCCCAGGGCCTCGACTCTGGCCGGCATGACTTCGCCCAGCAGCCGACGCGCTATGGGATCGGCAAACCTCAACCGGATCGAGCGCAGCGTGGCGGCGGTTTGAGGGTCGTCGGAGAGCAGCGTCGCACGGACCTTGACCATTCTGCGAGGCGCCGGCGAGGTGATCTTGCTCCCGGAGGAATCCTCGTAGCGCTCGCTCAGAGGCGACCAATCCGGTCCATCCTCGAGAAGGAGCTTCTTCTCGCCCTGGCTGCTCCTCCAAGCCCGGCTGTAGTACTTCTTCGACCCAGCCTCCCCTCTGCCCAGCAGCTCACCGTCATCGGTGTAATAGAGCGTATCAGAGAGGACGGTGTTTCCCGTCTTCGTCTGCAGCACCACCTGCGTACCGGGAGGCGTGTCGGCTTCCCACGATATCTCGGTGAGATTCTGACTGCCCGGCATCTCGATGTTGTCAGACTCCAGCCTGACTTCGGGTTGGTAGCCAGAGCCGAACAGCTGCATCTCCGCCAGATAGACGTGGTTCCCAATCTTACGCGGCTCGACGTCCCACAGGAGCCGGAAGAAACGGGCTTTGACGGGATCGAAATCGTGCCGATCGACGATCATGCTGCTCGCCGGGACGCGGCCTAAGAAATGGCCGATATGCTCCCGCTCGATGCGCTTCACCACTGTCCACACGGGGCTGCCGTCTGCATGCCGGCGACCGTCTGAGAAATCCAGCTCGTACTTGAAGAAACTGGAAGCATGCTCGTTCGGCCGAAAAGACACGACCATTCGCTGACTGTCGATCCAGTAGGATGAACCCAGATCGACCACGACCTCATCCTGACTCCCGACGGGACCATCGGTATCCACGAAGAGGCTCGTGAGCATATCGTCGTCGAGGAGGGTGCCGACATTTTCCAATTTCTCTCCCTCGATCGCCCCACCGCGGAACAGCGTGCCGCCCAGGATCTCGTCGCCATCTCCCCACACTTCGAGCTCTGCAAGCCGGGGGCGTTCGCGGCGGAAGTAGCGGATGCTGCCCCGTCGCTCGGGCTCCAGCTCCCAGTAGACCTGCTCGGGCACTGCCGACTCCCTCGCGTCGCTGAGGCGCTTGGTATACTCCACCACTCCCTGTTCCCCGGCATCCAGCAGACCGTACTCCTGTTCGCCCACCTCAGTACCGCGGTCCAGATTGCTGCCCCGGACGACGACCTGGACGAACCTGATGACGGTCTCTCGCGCGTCCTCGCCGGCGTAGGACAGATCCACTTCGAAGCGCCGCCGGGTCCTGTTCGGCTCGATTGTCTCGATCACCGGCAGGAACTCGATGTTCTCGCCGGCGATCGCGGAGGGCGGCTTCTGGCCATCCGAGGTGAGCACGTCGAACAGGAGAAAGGGATCTCCCTGCCTGGGATGGACGAAGCGCAGGACGATCCGGTTGGCGAACACGACCCGTCCCAGATCCACCGTGAACCACCACTCGCTGGCCAGATTGACCTCGTCTGACGACGGGGGCTCGGGCTCCCAGTAGGTTTTCATGTCACCGTCGAAGACGTTGACCACATCCTCCCGGTTCGAGCCGGCCTGCACCGCGTCGATCAGCTCGATCTGCTCCGGCGGCGTGTTCCTCAGGTGCTTCGGTGGCCGCTGGCGCAAGGCCTCCACGATTTCGAGGACGGCGTTCGTGTGCCTTCGCAGGTGCCGCGGACGGACGCCATCCACGCCGACCTCGACGGTGGCGGCGGCCGACACCCAGTTCTCGAAGTGACGTCTTCCCTCGATCACGACGTCGTTCGCTCTGATCCTGTGACCCTTCTGGGCCTGGGCGCCGGAAACGGCGCACAGGAGAGTCGAAACGACCAGCATGTTGTATCCGAACCACCTCATGGGGGACCTCTTACAGGCTCTCCTCGGTTTGGTTCGTGCAATTTGGGTTATTTGGCCCAGTTGAGCAGGCCGCGATTTTTCACGCACAACTTTTCGGTAGGTAGTTACAAACTATCTTATTATATTGTTTCAACCAAACTATTTATTACATTGTTTCAACCAATGTTTAGCCACACTTGGCCACACTAATGACTAGCGGTGCAGCAATCTACATTGCTCTTTATTCAAGACTCGGTGCACTTTTGAAAGACGTGCCGAGCTTCGTTCCTTCCCTACAAGGAGGCTTCTCATGAAGAAGATCGTAGCAGGCCTGGGTGTCTGTGCTCTGATCTGCGCCCTCAGCGCCCCTGTGGTTGGGCATGCTCCGGAAGGTTATCGGGGCATAATCTGGCAGTGGCCGGCGAACCAAGTGCCGGTGCGTGATGCAGACCTGTCCGACTGGGACAGGGTCCCGGAGGAATTCTGGTTTACGCACGAGAACTACAATGTGAACTCTTCGTTCATGTTCGACGGAAATGAAACGAAGGCGGCAGACCTCGACGCATCCGACCTTTCGTTCCGCTTCATACCGAGCTTCGTGCAGGGCTCGAGCAAGCTCCACTGGGCCTACGAGCGGTTCGACAACGACTGGACGCAATGGGACAATATCTCGCCTGCCATCGACGCCGACCATTCGGGCGGCACCTTCTGGAACATCGAAGGTGGCACGGATGAGGAAAACCTACGGAACCGGAACCGCCACGCCCAGATCTACCAGGTCTATTTCGACGACGGCTTGAGAAAGGAAACGTGGCTCTGGGCCTGGATGTCCGCGTCGGACTGGCACGATGACTTGCCGTGGGGGGACGGGGTCTACGAATACGAGGGTACGCCGGGAAACAGTGAGGAGTTTAATTACCGTGGCGAGTTCATGTTCACGGTGTTTGACGACTACAACCATGATGATCCCAACGCCGGCGTCGAGCACCCGATGATGGAAGGCGAGATCATCGGCCTGAACGTGAGCGTGGACGACACTGACGGCACCGATGAAGGCGAGGACAGAAATAATGCGCGCTGGAATCTGGGCGTCCCCGGCCAGGCCTGCTGCAATGCCGACTTCCTGTCTGACTATCTCCTGCTGCCAATAGACACGGACATCATCGACCCGACGGCCGTCGAAGAGGACAGCTGGGCGAACATCAAGGCGTCCTTCAGGAAGTAGCGAGTCGCCTTACTTTACCCATCACATAGGACGGGGAGGGGGAGAATCCGGCTGGATTCTCCCCCTTTTCTCATGGATAAGCCTCGACTGCAGTTCAGGCTACTCGCCTTAGCACTCGCCATGTCGTCGATATCGGATAGCGGCGCGGTCACCATCTACAGAATCGGTGGCGAGAGCCTCCCTGCGCCGGATATCGACGGACCGCTGGAGATCATGCGGTTGAACTGGGACGAGCTGCCGGCACCGGAGGTCGGGGACGCCTCCAGATTCGTCCAGCTGCCGTGGACGGGGACGGACGACGCGCTCTTCGGCAGCAGTCGTCTCGTCGAACTCGCCCCGGATTTCATAGCCCCCGAGAGGCTGGACCCCAACGTCAATCTGACTCCCTTCGTCAGGGCCAGGGGCGGTTCCATCAAGTCGACGGACGGCTTCTCCTCCAGTGACGAACCAGGTCTCGATTTGATGATCGACGAGGCCCCGACGACGGCGTTCAACGGCGGCTCTTCGGGGTTCTCGTATGGCCAGTACAAGATTCTCGCGATCGATCTCGGCGGTCCCCTTCCCATTACCCGCATCAAGATGTATCCCACACCGAGATACGCGCACCAGCGCTTCGTGCAGGAGATCACCATTGCGGTCAACGACGGCGATGAACGCAAGGACGGCCTGCGAGGTCTGGGTCTTCCGATAGGACCCCCTGAGGGTACAGCCCGCAGAAGCCTACAATACGCGCGGAACGAGACCGACTTCGTCGACTGGGAGAGAGAGGGGATCGTGTTCTCCTCGACCGAGAACCGGATATCCACCCTCGATCTGGAAGTGAGCAGCTTCCCGACTCAGAATATCTTCCTGATCGCCCTGACAGGAGACTGGGAAATCGCCGAGTTCGAGATCTACGGAGATGGGTACGTACCGCGGGCGAGCTACCGCTCGAACATCCTCGATCTGGGACAGCCCTCCACCCTGGGTGATCTCGTGTGGAGCGGGGTGCGCGAGGCCGACGCCACGGTGGACCTCATCACCCGCAGCGGCAACACCCCGGATCCCAACAAATACTCGCGCTACACCTTCAGAGGAGAGGAGCGCTCGGGCCTCGACACCGACGGCAAACCCCTGACCCGCGCCAGCTACGCGAGACTCGAGGCCGGTGAACGGGCAGGCATCGCGCCGGACAGCAAGAACTGGCAGTTCTGGACGACCCCGCTCGATTTCGATGCCCGCGAAGCGCCGCTGGCGGCGGATGGACCACGCCAATACGTGCAGTTCGACGTCGACCTCACGTCCTCGAACACCCGCTCGAGACGGCGCCTCGACTATCTCGAGTTCCGCGTATCGAGCCCGCCGATCGCCAGCCAGGTGGTGGCGGAGATCGCTCCACCCGTAGTGGCGGCGCGAACCCTGACCCAGTTCCGGTACCTGGTGCTGCCGCAGCTGCTCCGCAGGGACCTCGGGTTCGACAGCATCGAGATCGAGACGGCGACCGAGGTCACCAGCGTGGATTCGGTGCGGATAAACGAGGTGTACCTGGATGAGTCGGAGTGGGGTTGGGAGCCGGGTCCGACCAGCTTCGTCGTCAATCTCCCCCACATCGACCTGCAGCGCACGAACGAGTTGATCGAAATCGTGTTCCAGACCGAGGTGTTCAAGTTCGGAACCGTCTTTCGGGGCAGGGTCTTCGACAGCTCCCGACTTGGGGAGCCGCGTCAGCGCATCGCCGCCGGCGACGCCGACGAATTGGTGGACAGCAACACCCTCTCAGTGGGACTGGCCGATCTCGGCCAGAGCTCGATACAAGCCTTCCAGCTGTCGACTCCGGTGGCCACCCCCAACGGCGACCGTGTCAACGACGCCATCGAGATCTCCTTCGACCTCGTCAACTTGTCCGGTGCCGTACCCGTCACACTAAGTCTGTACGACCTGGCGGGCAGAAAGGTGGCCGTCGTCTTTGACGGGCCTTCGACGAGCGGACGTCAGAGCGCAACCTGGGACGGCACAGACGGCGCCGGCACACTCGCCGTACCGGGGGTATACATCCTGCGCCTCGACGTCGCTACCGACGAGGGGACGAACACCGCTCTCAAGGTCGTCTCACTGGCCTATTGACGGGAGGCCCCGCGAGAATCTTCCTGTTCGATCGTCAGAAACTGATTCACCAACACCTCCTTCCCGTCCACCAGTTGCAGCGAACCGTCGTGCCAGATGATCTCCAGACTCTGGACCGCACCGCAGTCACCGAGCCCGAAATGCTGCCGAATATCGCTGGCTGAGGCGTAGCTGCCACTCGTCTTCACCTCCCGAACCTGGGTAGCGCCATCGCAGGTGACCGCGATTCTGGATCCAACGGCATCTCGGTTCACGTCTCTGCCGATCAGGCGAACCGAGAGCCAGTTCCTCTTCGCTGACAAGTCGTTGCGCAGCAGCTGTGCCGGGCCGTCGCAGTTGGTCACGAGAATGTCGAGATCGCCGTCGTTGTCGTAATCTCCAAAGGCGCTCCCGCGGGAGACGAGGACAGGCTCCAGCCCGGGACCGCTCTGACTGGACACTTCCACATATTCACGACCATCGCTGTTGGCGAAAAGCTGGTTCGGCTGTGGATACGTGATGCCCTCGTTTCCGGCGAAAAAATGAACCTTGTCCTGGACGTGGCCGTTGGCGACGAACAGATCCACATCGCCGTCGTTGTCGGCCTCGAAGAAGAACGTCCCAAAGCCGAGGGGGTTGTGGCTGCTCTCTGACAGCTGGACGACATCCGTGACGTCGTTGAACACGGCTGCACCATCGTTTCGATAGAGTGTGTTGGTCTGTCTCGAGTAATTGGTGACGAAGAGATCGAAATCGGCATCTCCATCGAAATCGCCCCAGTCCACGCCCATGCCCGCCTCCGCACGACCATCCCGGTTGTACGCCGCTCCCGCCGCCACTGCGATGTCCGCGAACTGCTCGCCGCCCTCGTTCCGGTAGAGAAAATTTCTCACGCCGTCGTTAGCCACGTAGACGTCCGTGTCCCCGTCCCCGTCGAAATCGGACGTCACGACGCCGAGACCCTTTCCGTACGGGCTGAAGATGCCCATTTCTCGCGTCACGTTCTCGAACGTGCTCTCGAAGCGACTTCCGGTGTTGTGGTAGAGGACATCAGCAGCGCCGTTGTACCCTTTCGGGCTGCAGTACGAGCGGCGGTCCTTGCGCATTCTCAGCAAGGTGCCAGCCGGCGATTCCTGCGCCTCCTCGTTGCCGCCGCAGATCAGGTTATTGCCGACGTGGAAGTCGAGGTAGTTGACGACGTAGAGGTCGAGCCGACCGTCGCTATCATAATCGAAGAAGGCCGCGCCCGCGCTCCAGCTCGGATCGCCGACCCCCATGTGCTCCGTGACGTCGACAAAACTGCCGTCTGCTTCATTCCGGTACAGCGTGTTCGGTCCGTAGTTGACGACATACAGATCCGCATCGCCGTCGTTATCGTAGTCTCCCACTGCACACCCCATACCGTACCCCGTATCTCCCACTCTGGCCTCCGAGGTCCTGTCTGAGAATGTTCCCTCTGCCCGTTCCCCATTGTTGCGATAGAGGCGGTTTCTGACGAACGGCTCGGCGCTCTGACGAACCCGATACGCGAGACTGTCGACTTCCCCGTCCAGACGAGGAGGGCGGCGGTACTCCATGGGATGCCTGATGAGATAGCGGGTAGAGGTCTCCGAGAGGAGGTTCAGGGGGCTGAAATCGGTGCCGATACCGATGGAGAATCCTTCCACGAGATAGATGTCGAGAAGCCCGTCACTGTCGTAGTCGAAGAACGCCCCCCCGGCACCCATGGTCTCGATGAGGTAGTAGTCTCCCTGGCCGCCGGCGGTGTGGACGAACTCGATGCCGCTCTCTGCGGCGACGTCGACGAAAAATGCCCGACCCTCGGCGGGTCCCTCCTCACCGCCCGTACAGCTCGACAAAACGACCGCGCCGATCATTGTCCAACGCAGCGCGGCCGGGTGCATGTCGCTCTGCTAGCGCAGTCCGGCGAAGACGGTCATGTACCCCAGACCAGCCGTCGTCGATTCCGGATCGTCGTCGATGACCTCCAGGGAGCGGCGGTCGATACGGAAGCCGACCTGGGTCGTCAGGGCGTATCCGAGGTAGTCGCTCACGTTTGTCAGCTGGATAGCCGCTGCCGTGCCGCGGAAATCTCCCGATATGTCACCCATCGCGAGATCTCCTTCGTCCCCTTTCAGGTTGTAGAAGAAGCGTTGCTCGAGACCCGCTTTGATGCGAGTCCTCTTGAGGATGGGGAACTCGACGAGGAAGAAGCCGATGCCATCCCAGGAGCGCTGCTTTTCTCTCGTCACGGTGAACGGGGTCCGGCGGAGAAACTCGCTCTTGAATCTCGGCGACAGCGTGAAGTTTCCCAACCGGTGGACGTACTCGACCTTGTTGATGAAGCCGAAAAAGCCGGAATCCTCGCGCCCGAGGCGCCCTTCCGGGCCGAGGGGATCGAACACGGACAGGGTGTCGCCGGCGTCGTCGAGGGTAATCCGCACATCCGCGTCCCGCTGCTTCCAGGTCTCCCACTTGAAGCGGTGAAAGGTCTTCCAGTTCAGCGGGGACTCGTACTCCCAGTCGGTGTAAAAGGTGTTGATCCAGGTATCCTCCGCCGCCAGGGGGTCTGCGATCGGCTCCATCTGGCCCGATGAACCGGTGGGCCGTCCCTCCTCGACGGGCTCCATCACCCACTGGATCAGATCGTCGGCGATCGTGTCCTTCGCGCTCTTGAGCATGTCGAACACGCGCAGCCGTCCCAGCGCCGGCCAGTCGCCCTCGTAGGTGAACATGCCATATCTCGTGTGATTCCGGCGCCGGGATTTCCCCTCATCCTGTTGCAGTTGCCCCAGGGTGAGCTTGCTGCGGGCGAGCTCGGCTCTGCCGTAGAGGTTGTAGCCGAAATGGTCCCTCCTGTAGGGGTAGTCCGGCTCGTCATCATTTTCGAAACGCTCGATCCAGCCGTTGTTGTTCAGATCGATGCCGAACAGGAATTCCGGCCGGTCGGAGCTGTAGCGCAGGAACGGCTCGTCGTAATCGGGGAAGAAGTTGGGGCGCTCCGGCGTGCTGTTCTGGTTGAAGTCGGAGATGAAATCGAGGTTCTCGTCGTAGCCGGGAAACACATCCGGATCCGGGACTCCCCGGCCATCGATCGAACTCTCGGCGAATCCGCGTCGGGGCACGAAGGATCCCTCGCGAACGCGGTGCCAATCCGGCTGACGGTCGTTGTCGTCGTTGTCATCGACCCATTCGTAGCGCAGGCTGGTGGCGTCCGGAGAGTAGTCGGGCAACCCGGACCTGTCCTGAGGCAATACGCTCGTGGTGTATTCGTCGTCCATGCCGAAGCCCTCGGCGAAGAGCGAAAACGGGCCATCACCCCTCCAGGACATGTTGACCATCCAGCCGAGGGCGTTCCGGTCGCCGCGAATCCCCGAGATAGCGCGGTGTCGCTCGCGGCCGAGTCCCGGGTATTTCCGGTACTGGGTGTTGACGTTGACCTCGCCGTAGAGGTCGATGCCGTGGAAGTCCCGAACTTCGGCGGTCAGACCGATTATGGTATTCGCCGTAGGCAGGCCGTAATCGAACACGATCTCGCGCTGGTTGAGGCGATTCTTGATGTTCCCCTCGGCCCGTGTAACCGGGCGAAACTGCGGTACGCCCGACTTGTCCGTCTGCCTGTCCGAGGTGACCTCCACCCGGTAGTCGTTGGCCAGGATGAGACGCATCCGCAGATTCCTGATCGCCAGCAGGGCGTCTTGCACCTCATCGCTGTCCAGCCCGACCTGCGTCTGCAGAAGCGAGCGCAGCGTCAACGGCTCCAGCTGAGCCCGGTGCTCATCACCGGTTACGACGGGCGGCACGTCGAGGAGGTAGTTCAGCACGATGGTGTCAGAGCCATCGGCCGTGCGGAACCCCTCCACCAGCTTGCCTTCCCCAATTCCCACCTCCCCGGTGAGGAACTGCAGTCCTGCGATAGGCTCGAAGCCGATGCTGCTGCCGACGATGACGGTGTCTCTGGGCACGGTGGTGAAGGTGTCGCCCACGGCCACCCGCCGCATGAGCGTCGTAGTGATTTCGATATCGTCGCTCACCAGAACGGCGCCCCCGCCGTCTTCGGGGGAGTCATCGGAGAGCCTGACGACCAGCATGGAGATAGCCGACGAGAGCTGCTCGGGCGCGAGGTAGCCCTTGAGCGGATTCCCCTCCCATGTGTCGAGAGCGCCGTTGTTGTTGTGGCTGTTGACCAGATTGAAGCCCAAGGTGAGGGCGTCGGTGACATCCACTTCGACTCTGCCGCCCATCAGATTGGTCATGTTCTGGGTGGTCGAGGTCCCGACCCCAAGCCAGGGATCGCTGATCCGGGAGAACACTCCTGTAGTCCGGTAGGGGCCAGCCTCGAGACTGGTGACGACCCCGTTGAAGCCGGCCTTGCGGAAGGTCATGGGGGTGAGCAGGGCCGATACCTCGTCGCCGATGAGGACGGAAACAGCGTACTCGCCTTTGCGGTCAGAGCTGATGACCAGGCGGTTGAACCATGTGTCATAGCGGCCGCCCGCCTGGGTAATCGACGAGCTTTCCGAGATCTGCGGCTGGCTCTGGCGCCAGTCGTAGACGAGCCATCCCCTGGTGGTGAGATTCCCGTAGACATCGTAGAAGTAGGCACCCGCTAGGTCTCGATCGGTGTAGCGCCGGTAGCGGTCGCGAGGGCGGGCAAAGTTCGTGTATTCCCACTGGCTGCGGCCGAGTTCGGCGAACATCGTCGCAGGCACGTACCAGCGGTGTACGGTCGGGTCGAGGGCGTGGGTGTAGATGGGGACGCCGGAGGTGCTGTAGAACACCTCCTCGCCCAGCCGGGTTCCGAGGCGACTGCCGTAGTCCTGCGCCATGACAGAGGTGCTCGCCCAGAGGGCGAGGCCGGCCAGAGCAACGGGGAGTCGGGGGGGTGTGAGTCGCGGCATGCTATTCCAACCCGGCGAAGACGGTGATGAAACTGGTGGTTTCGGTCCTGCCTTGGCTCACCTTCTCGAACTCTCCGGGAGCAGCTTCACGCTCCTGCACCTGCTCCACAAGCACCCGCGCCAGCCGCAGGCCGATGTGGGTCGTCAACCGATAGCCCAGATAGGACGATCGGTTGGCCACCTGGACGGCGACGTTGACGGAGCGCTCATCCCCCGTAGCGCCGACCTTTCCCGTCTCCACCAGCTCGTCTTCGTCTTTCATTCTGTCGGCGAACTGGGCCAGCTCGATGCCCGCCGTCAGCGAGCTTTCGGTGAGGACGGGGAATTGGGCCAGGAGCATGGCCAGACCCGTCCACTGCTTGTGGTCGTCCTCTTCCTGCACGAACGCATCCTGCCGCAGGTACTCGCTCTTCAGCCGCGGCCGCAGCATCAGGGACCCCAGGCTGATGTTGTATTCGAGTTTGTTCACCAAGCCGAACAGGCTCGGTGCCCCAGCCATGCGTCGGCTTGTCAGATCCCGCGGCTCATCCTGCGTCTGGTTGAAATACTCGTGCTTCAGCACGCCCTCGACCTTCAGCTTCGGAATCGCCATGTACTCGAGCCCCAGCCAGGCGGTGTTGATCCAGGTGTCCTGCGCCCGCAGAAAGTCCTCTAAGATGGGCTGGGCCGGCGCACTGCGAAACGGCGAGATCTCCCGGCGATCATCAGGGATCGTGTCAGAGGCCCGTCGAACCATGTCGAAGACGCGCACCCGACCGATTCCCGCATAGCTCTTGTCGAAGGTGAACAGCGCGTAGGTGGTCGTGTTCTCCCGGTCGTCGGACAGCATGTGTTCGTCCGTGCGACCCACCATCAGCCGTGTCTCCGGCGACAGGTGCATGCCGACGAAGGCGTTGTACCCCTCGCGGTCCGCCTTGTAGGGATAGTCCGGCAGCTCGTCGTCTTCGAAGCGGTCGATCCAGCCGTTGTTATTCAGGTCGATTCCAAACAGAAACTCGGGCCGGTCTACGTCGTAGCGGAGAAACGGCTCTTCGTAGTCTGGCAGTTCGTTGGGCACAAACCTGTTGTCGTTCTGGTTGAAATCGGAGATGGCGTCGTTGTTTTCATCCCAACCGGGGAATACGTTTCGATCTACGCCGCCCGAACCACGGCGCACCCAGTCCGCAGTGCCGTCCTGATCATCGTTGTCGTCCACGAACTCGTAGCTCCAAAGGGTGGGCCGGTCGTACTGCGTGTTGCCGTCTCCATCGACGATGAAGGCGCTGGTGCCGTAGTCTTCGTCGATGCCGTAGGCCTCGCCGTAAGCGAAGAATGGAAACTGCTGCTTGGAGACCGTGAAGTAGCGCGCATCCGCCTCCCGACGAGAGATCTCGTGGGCTTCGTTGGCGTTGAAGAGGGCGGCGTTGGGATACTGGAAGTAGCGGAAGTTGCGGTCCCATTCCCCGTAGAAATCGATTCCCCAGACATCCGTGCCCTCGATCGTGAAGCCGGCCACCATGTTGGCCGTGGGCAGACCGTACTCGAACTTGAGCCGCTGGATGTTGGAGATATTCGTGACGTTGTCCTCGGCCCGGCGAACGAGCAGCAAGGACGGCGCCTCCACGTCGATGACGTCGCTCGTGAGAGGTGGCGACGGAACCGCGTTCTTACCGGTCTGACGGTTCGACCACAGTTCAACTTTGAAGTCGTTGGCCAGGACATAGTCGAACTCGACCTCGATGATGTTGGTGGCATCGAGCTCGGAACCGTCTTCGCGCACGAGCTGGAAGGCGGGATCGGTGAAGTCGTAGTTGAGGACGATGCGCTCGTCGCCATCTGCGGCGATGAACCCGGGACGCACGAACCCGCCGAACACGGCCGGCCACTCGGTGCCGGGGCGCACCACCTCTTCCAAGGTCCATAGCTGCTCGGTGTCCGTCTCGAAGTTCCTGGTCGTGATACGGACGTCGTGGCTGAACAGGGCGGCGCCACCGACTCCGTCATGCGGCGAGTCGTCGCTGAGAATGACGGCGATGGCCGTCACCGGGGCGCTGCTCTGGCCAGCCGTCAGGTTGCCGGCCAGAAAATTGCCGCTGAACAGATCGAGGGAGGTGTAGGAGTTGCGGGCGTCGACGAAAGTGCCGCCCAGGGTGATCCGATCGCTGACGTCGATTTCGGCGCGAGTGCCGACGAGGCTGGTTGAGTTCGTCCTGCGTCGCGCCCGTGGAACTGGGTCGGTGATTGGATCGCTGATGCGCGATGCCAGCACGGTGAGGGCGTAGCGGTCGGAGACGAGGTCTGCCTGAATGCCGTTGAAGGAGGGTTTCGAAAACGTCATCGGCGTCAAGGTCGTGCGAATCTTATTACCCACCGTGATGGCGTAGGACTCGTCTCCTCTCCTGTCGCTGCTGACGGTGACGTTGCTGAACCAACCATTGAACTGCTCACCCTTGAACAGGGCACTGCCCTCTTCAGCGGGCTGCGCCTGTCTCCAGTCGTAGATGAGCCAGCCGTGGCTGATGTAGTCGCCGAAGAAATCGTAGAAGTGGTCCCCTTCGCGAACTCTGCCGACATAGCGCTGGTAGCGATCGCGGGCGTAGTTGGAGTACTGTCTCTGGTTCCACTGGTACTCGACGAACAGCTCCTGCGGCACGTACCAGCGCTGCACTGTGGGGTCGAGGGCACCGAACAGCACTCCGCGGCCGATCGGATCGAAGCTCACCGTGCCGCCGCGCTGTACGCTGCGGGCGCCGTACGATTGAGCATCGAGTCCATCGACAACGTACAGCATCGCCGCGAGCACGCACACGGGAGCGAGCACGCCCCAAGCTCTCGGCGAGTGTCTGCGTCTGCAGCTGGCGATCGATGCCAAAGCGAGCGCTCTCATGGTCAGGGTCAGTACACGACGGCGACGATGCCGACGGAAGTCGAAATCCTGGGACCGGCGTCCAGGGAAACGGAGAACAGGTAGTTGCCGGGCGGTGCCAGCTCACCGCCGGAATCGGTGCCATCCCACGACCAGGCATGGCGTCCGCTGATCCGTGACTCTTCGCCGCGTTTGATCAACCGTCCCGAGAGGTCGTAGATCTCTATCTCCACCGGCGTCGGGGCGCCGATGTTCGTGATGTCGTAGCGGATGAGAGACGCATCGTTGATGCCGTCGTTGTTCGGCGTGAAGACGGGTGGGTCGGCTTCGACATTCACGAGCAGGTCCCGGGTAATCGGCACGACCACCGACAGATTCCTCGAGTTGAGACTGCCGATCGGCTGCACATCCGGATCGACCAGATCGTTCGTGGTGAGATCCGCCGCATTGCCGGCGATGACGGATTGCCCCACGGCCGGATTGTCGGCATTGCGCGCCCGCGCCGTGAACTGGGTGCCGAAGCGCAGGACGGCATTGTCGAAATCGACCGTGATCAGGCTGGCATCGTCCTGCACCAGCGGAAAGGAGATGACCAGGCCGTCGTCCCGCACCTCGGTAATGGAGATATCGCCGTCACTGAGGGGCAGGGCGTCATCGCTGAGCAGGCGGCCGGAGAAATCGGCCCGCTGCTCAGATCCGTCCGACCCGGCGATGACGACCTGGCGCACCTGGGATGTGCGCAGAGGGGTGTCGATTTCGAGCTGATCGAAACCGATGCCGCGAGGGCCAGGTCGGTTCAGGACGGCGTAGGTAAAGGATGTGGTCTCGCCCACGCGTGCCGTGCGCGGCACGATCTCGGCGATGAGGGAATCCGTAAACGCCGGTCTGGACAGATCGAAAGCCAGTCCCCCGAGTCCGGTGGCGGCGTCGAAGGAGCCGTTGGCAAACTCCACCATGAATTGGAAGTAGCGCCGCGGGCTCGGCGAGGTGATCGGTACCCCAGTTCCCAGAACCCCCAGTGAATCCTCACTCATGATTCCGGGCAGCGAATAGGGAGCGGACCAGTCGCTCCAGCCGGTCAGGTCGTCCTTCAGATTCCTCTTCTCGCTGCCGGCGATGCCCGAGTAGTAATCCCGATCGATCTCCAGCCCCAGCCTCTGAACCTGCGGCAGCTCGCTGAAAAAGAGGAGAGCCTCTCTGCCGTCGACGTCGGGATTGTCGAGGACGGTCTCAACGATGGTTTTCAGTTCGGTGTCTTCGACGTCGTCCGCCCTCTTCCACAGGGCTTCGATCGGGACCTCCTCCGACCTCGTCCCACCCCGTGTGAACTGGAGCGCGATGCGGCCCGATGGCTGCAGTCCCACGCGGGGATACACGATCGGTTGCGGATCGACACCTGTGCGGGTGCGGATTCGCGCCGACGAGAGGAAAGGATCCCCCACGTGCTCGAGAACCCAGCGGATGTTCCCCAGCAGGGCAGGCTCATCGAAATCGAAGACATTGGACACGTAGGTGGCTTCGGGCACGAAGCCACGGGCAAAAATCTGGAATTCGGCGACCTCGAATTCAGTGGTGGTGAGCGATTTGAGTCTCAGGTGTCGGACGAACCGCGGCTCGAACTGCAGGTCCACGACCGCGTCCTCGTTCTGGGGTACGAATCCCTCCTCGAGATTCTCGAAGATGAGGATGTTGTCGCGCTCGTTCTCCGGCGCCCCGTCGTTTACGAAGATCTCGAAACCCTTGAGGAAATCCCTCTGATACGGATGAAGTGGTGCGGGATAACCGGGGTCGGCGTTGCGGGGAAAGAACTTGATTCGATTGATGCCGAAGATGGCTCCCAGGTCGAACTGGATGATCATGCCGAAGGCGTTGGCGCTCTGCCCGGGCTCGTCCGCCCGCACCTCGAGGGCAGTAGTCCCCTTGTTGTCGATCATGAGGGAAAAGCTCTCCTCGAGATCGCGAAAGCCGAAGGTCGGCGTGGTCATGCCTCCGCCACGCCGCTCCAGTGCGAGCATGATGTTCTGAGTCGTGTCCGCCCGCTGCGGAAAGATCCAGTTTGCCCGGTTCTCCAGGTCGAAATCGATGACCCCACCGGGAGCATTCGTCCGCTCCACAGAGTGGGCTCCCCGGATTACGATGGCATCGATCTTCCTGCAGCGGTCGCACGATGCCGCCCCTTCCTGACGCCAGATCTCACCCGCATCACCGCCCACGATCACCGACTGGGTCTCGGCCTGCGCCGCCGCCAGCCAACCCGTCACAACTATGAGTACTCCAGCGGCTCCGGCGCCGAGGCGCGGCGCGTGGGAGATGGTGAAGAGCTTCGTCCGTATCGCTTCCATCACTGTATTCCGGCGTATACGGCGATGAAGCTGGTGGTTTCCGTGCGGCCCTTGCTCACCTTCTCGAACCCGCCCGTATCCGTCCCCCGCACCCGCTCTGCGAAGATGCGCGCTACGCGCAGGCCGACCTGGGTTGTCAGCAGGTACCCCTCATAGCTCGACTGGTTCGTCATCTGCAGCGCGAGGTTCAGGGAGCGCTCATCCCCCGTCGCTCCCACCTGACCGAGTTCCACCATCTCGTCTTCGTCCGCTGTCCGATCGGCGAACTGAGCCAGTTCCAGACCTGTGGCGATGGTGCTGTGAGACAGATAGGGGAACGAGGCGGTGAGCATGGCGATTCCCAGCCAGTGGTTCTGGTCGTCCTCTTCCAGCACCAACGAGTCCCGCCGCAGATACTCGCTCTTCAGCCTTGACCGCAGCACCAGGGGGCCGAGGTCGAAGTCGTACTCCACCTTGTTGATCAGCCCGAACGTGCTCGGCGAAGCGGCCATGGGCCGGTTCGTGAGATCGCGCGGATCGCCGTCGGTATGGTTGAAGAGCTCGTACTTCAGCTTGTTCACCACCTTCATCTGGGGGATGGCAGTGTAGTCGAACTGCAACCAGGCCGTGTTGATCCACGTGTCCTGTGCCGGCAGAATGTCGGCCACCACCGGCCGGTTGATCTCGCCGAGGACGGCCGACGCCTGCAGCCGGTCGTCCGGGATCGTGTCCGACGCCCGCTTCAGCATGTCGAAGGCGCGCAGCCGACCCAGCCCGGGATAACTCTTGTCAAACGTGAGCAGTCCGTAGTTGGTAACATTGGCGCCATCATCTGAGAGCATGCGCTCATCCGTGCGACCCACCATCACCCGCATCTCCGGCATCAGATGGGTACCCACGAAGGCGTTGTAGCCCTTGCGGTCACCCTTGTACGGATAGTCCGGCAGCTCGTCGTCTTCGAAGCGGTCGATCCAGCCGTTGTTGTTCAGATCGATGCCGAAAAGAAACTCCGGCCGGTCCACGTCGTAACGCAGAAAGGGCTCCTCGTAGTCCGGCAAGGCGTTGGGCACCGCCCTGTTGTCGTTCTGGTTGAAATCCGAGATGAAGTCGTTGTTCTCGTCCCATCCGGGAAAGATGTCCGTATCGCCCGCCTGCGAGCCGGCGCGGACCCAATCGGGCAGCGCGTCCTGATCGTCGTTGTCCTCCACGAATTCGTAGACAAACCCGCCAGGCGAGTCGTACTCGGTGTCTCCGCTCGTGTCCACGATGAAGACGCTGGTGGCGTAGTCGAAGTCGATGTCGTAGGCCTCACCGTAGGCGAAGAACGGATCCTGTTGCTTGGAGATGGTGAGGTAGCGGGCGTCGGCGGTTTGCCGCGATATCTCGTGGCCCTCATTGGCGTGGAACAGGGCCGCATTGGGATACTGGGAGTAGCGGAAATTGCGATCCCACTCGCTGTAGAAATCGATTCCCCAGATATTCTTGCCCTCGAGCGTGAACCCGGCGACGACGCTCGCCGTGGGCAGCCCGTAATCGAACCTCACCAGCTGGATATTCGAGATGTCCTCCACGTTGCCGGCGGCGCGCTTGACGAGCAGCAAGGCCGGATCCCGCTCGTCGATGACGTCGGCGGTCAGCGGTGGCAGCGGCACCGCTCCACGGCCGGTCTGCTTGTTCGACCACATCTCGATCTTGAAGTCGTTGGCCAGAACGTAGTCGAACTCCACATCGACGATACTGGTCACGTCGGGGCCGATGTAGTCGGGGTCGGTGAAGTCGTAATTCAGGATGACGCGTTCGTCGCCGTCAGCGGCCAGGAATCCATCGCGCTCGAAGCCACCGAACACCGCCGGCCACTCCGCGTCCGGGCGGACCACCTGCTCGAGCGTCCACAGCGTCTCATCGCCGGTGTCGAAATCGCGGCTGGTGATGCGGATGTCGTGAGCGAACAGCGCCGCACCGCCTCTCCCATCCTCCGGCGAGTCGTCGCTGAGAAGGACGGCGATGGCGGACACCTGCGTGCCGCTCTGCCCGGCGGTCAGATTTCCCGCCACGAAGTTGCCGTCGAACATATCGAGGGCAGCATTCGAGTTGCGGGCATTCACCAGGGTGCCGCCGATGGTGATGAAGTCACCTACCTGCGCCGTGGCGCGCCCGGCGAACATACTCGTCGAGTTCGTCTGGCGCTGCGGCGCCATCAGCGTTCCGGCCAGCGGATTGCTGATTCGCGATGCGAGCACGGTGAGGGCGTATTTGTCGGAGAGGAGGTCCGCCTGCACGCCGTTAAAGGTAGGTTTGGAAAACGTCATCGGCGTCAGGGTGGTGCGGATGCGGTTGCCCACGGTGATGGCGTAGGCGTTCTGGCCTTTTTCGTCGCTGCCAATCGTGACGGAGGTGAACCACCGCTCGAACTCGCTGGTCTTGAATAGGCTGCTGCCATCCTGCTTGGGCTGGTCCTGCCGCCAGTCGTAGATCAGCCAGCCGCGGCTCACCAAATCGCCGTAGAAATCGTAGAAATAGTCCCCCTCCAAGAGCGTATTCACGTAGCGCTCGGCCGGGTAGCGGGCGTAGTTGGTGTACTCCCACTGCCGCCACCGGTACTCGGCGTATAACTCCTGGGGTATGTACCAATGGTGTAAAGACGGGGTAAGAGCGTCGAAGAGGACGCCGGGGCCGCCCGGCTCCCAGCTGACTTCGCCGCCCCGCTGGGTGCCGAAGCGGGCGCCGTAATCCTGCGTGCCGGCCCAGGTGGCAGCGCTAACCAACCACATTCCGGCGACGACGGAGAATGTCCTGGCGGGGTTCACGCCGAGAAGATACAGTGGAAGTTCGTGCTCCCACAAGCCGGTACCGCCGTCTCGACCCACATCCTCGAGCCTGACGATGGACAACGACTGACAGAGCAAGATTGACGGCAAACGGCGCGCCGTTGATGATTACGAGCAATGTCCTCGACCGATAGCGTGACAAACTCTTCCTTCAGCCTCAAGGGGCTCGCTCTAGGCGCGGCTCTGTGCCTGGCCGTCGGTATCGTCGCCCCCTTCGGGGTCGTATACGAGTACTTCCTGATCGGCTACAATCCCTCTTCTCCGGGGGCCATCTTCTTTTTCGCCTGCATCCTCTTCGTCAACATCATCGTCGGCTATCTCGGCCGCCGCTTCCAGTTGTCGAAGGCCGACCTCGTACTCATCTACTGCATGCTCCTCATGGCGGTCACGGTGCCCACCTGGGGTCTCATGTTCTTCCTTATCGGAACGATCCTCTACCCGTACTACTATGCCTCTCCGGAGAACAGGTTCGAGGAGCTCTTTCACGATCACATACCGACGTGGATGGTGCCGCAGGATCTCGAGGCGATCAAGGGATACTACGAAGGGTTGCCGCAAGGAGCCTCGATTCCGTGGGAGACCTGGGTGGAGCCGATGGCATACTGGCTCGGCCTCATCGTCGTCATGGGTTTCATGCTCATCTGCGTGAGCGCCATCCTGCACCGGCAGTGGTCGGTGCACGAGCGGCTGGCCTATCCGATGATGCAGCTGCCACAGGGCATGCTCGAGGACGACAGCAGCACGACATCGCAAATTGCTCCGCTGTTCAAGCGGAAGATCATGTGGGTGGGGTTCGCCGTGCCGTTCGTGTTCTTCAGCATGAAAGGGCTCAGCTTCGTCTGGCCGTTCCTCCCGGACCCGCACATAGGGGGCGCCTTCAACCTGTTTCGCGACACAGTGAGGCTGGGTTTGATTGTCAACTTCGCCTACATCGGCTTCTTCTATCTAGCAAGTCTCGAGCTCACCTTCAGTGTCTGGTTCTTCTACGTCCTGTGCAGGGTGCAGGAAGGGATTTTCAACGTACTGGGTATCGCCAGCACCGAAAGACTGAGCAAGTACGAGTCATACCCGATCGCGGCAGATTTGACCCATCAGCAGACAGGCGCCGTCATCGTCTTCATCCTCTTCGGATTGTGGAGTGCCCGCGGCCACATTCGCGATGTACTGAACACGGCGTGGAATCCGTCGCGCGGCGTGGATGACAGTGAGGAGCTGTTGCGCTACCGAACTGCCGTTTTCGGGTTTCTCGTCAGCTTCGTCATCGTCTGCATATGGCTGTGGCGCTCGGGCGTGCCTCTCGTGTTCGTCCCGGTGCTCGTCATCGTCAGCCTCATTTTCTTCGCGCTCGTCGCCCGGGTCGTGGCAACGGCAGGTGTGCCGACGGCCCGCAGCCCGATCGTGCCGGCCTATTTCATCATATCGGGGTTCGGGACGTCGATGCTGGGAGCCAAGGGGCTGGTAGCCCTCACCTTTACCTTCATCTGGCAGGGAGAGTCGCGCACCTCGCCCATGGTTGCCGTCACCAACGGGCTCAAGTTGGCCGAGAGCATACGGGGTAGCAAGACCCGCCTGTTCTGGGGCTTGATGATCGCTCTGATCGCCAGCCTCGGAGCATCTCTGTTTATGTCGCTTCATATGGCCTACAGCCACGGTGCCATCAATCTGGCCCAGCTCGCAGTGGCTGGCATCCATGGCTGGCCCCACATAGGTCCGACGATCGAGAAGCTGCCCGACGCCAACATGAGGGGATGGCTGTTCAAGGGAATCGGCGGAGCGATCGAGTGGTTCTTGATGTGGGCGCAGTACCGCTGGCACTGGTGGCCTCTGCACCCCATCGGGATGGTGATCGCAGTGGGATGGCTGACGAGCACGATCTGGTTCTCCGCCTTTCTCGCCTGGTTGCTGAAGGCGATTATCCTGCAGGTGGGGGGAGGCAAGCTGTTTCAGGGGCTGAAACCGTTCTTTCTGGGATTGATCCTTGGACAGGTGGTAGTAGGGGGCATGTGGGGTGCAATTTACTCGCTCACCGTGGACAAGGGACGGATCCTGGGATATATGTAGCAATGTTTTAATGGCACGGGGAGCGATTCGCTTTGGAGGTACCACTTCCTTGGTGTATCCTAGATCCGTGCCGGGAAATGGAAAGCAAACGCTTGAGGACTGAAATAACCATGCTTCGTAAATCTGCAACGCGCCTTCGCGGCCTCGCGGTGGTTCTGGCCTTGTCGGGATTCCCATCAGAGCAGGTGAGGGCCGATTCCTCCCCCTCCACCGTTCTGGCGAAGGTCGGTGGCCGCGCCGTCACGATAGCCGATTTCGAGCAGTTCAAGGCGCGGCTCGTCGAAGCGACGGCCGAGGATGCTCAGACCGATAGCGCTCTCCTGCGCAGCCTCGTCGACAAGACTGTCCTGTTGATGGAGGCGACTAGCCTGGGCATCGACCGGGAACCCGGCTTCCGAAAAAAGTTGCTGCAATTCAGGGAAAGGCAGATTTCTAGGCGCTATGCCAACCAGGAGATTCAACGCAAAGTCAGTGTCTCTGCGGAAGAGCTCCTCCAGCACTTCCACGCGACCGACAGAGATCGCGCCCTCAGGTTGGCCATCATTCTCGTGCCGACGCGAGCACAAGCAGCGCAGGTCTTGGAGGAGCTGGAAGAGGGGGTCCCTTTCGCCCAGCTCGCAAGAGAGCGGTCAGAACACGAGACGCGGGACCAGGGCGGAGACGCCGGCGTTTATCATCTCAAGGATACCGCCGCGGAGCCTATCAGAGACCCGGTTTTCAAACTGGCAGTCGGTGAGCTGTCAGAGTCCCTGGCGTTTCACGGCAAGTGGGCAGTGATCAAGATTCTGGACGAAATGCCTGTACGGCTGGCGGAGGTGAAGGACATAGTCAGGGGGGAAGTCCTGGAGCGGAAGGTGAAGGAGCGAGCCCTGACCGTCGCGGACTCCCTGTTCCAGGCCTACGAGCCCGAGTTGATTGAGCCGACCATCGCACAACTGTCGCAGGCGTTCGCAAGGGACGTCGCGGACAGCTCCCAGTTCGACGATCAGGTCCTGTGCACTTTCGCGGGAGGGCGAGTGACATTCGGAAATCTGCGCGCCCTGGTACCCAGAGCGGACTTCTCAAACGCAGACAACGTCGACTCTCTCGTGAAGGACATTCTGCCCTTGCGGCTGTTTCTCGAAGAGGGCCTTCGCCTCGGACTCGACGTCCACCCGGCTATCGAGGCGGCGATGAAAGACGAGCGAGAGGATCTGCTGGTGAGCTGGGTGCGCAAGCAGAGCGTGGATGACCTCATTCCCGAGCCCACCGTCGAGGAAGCGCGCAACTTCTATGCGCAGCACCCCGAGAAGTTCCAGACTCTCGAGACCATCGTCGCCACGGAAATCCTGGTGATGTTCAAAGACAGGGCGGAGGAGCTGCGCGCGCAGATCGACGCGGGTGCCGATCCGGCCGAGCTCGCGTCTCTGTACACCATCCGCGAGACGGCGGCGGGGCATGGTGGGAGAATCAAGTTGACCAAGTATGGCGAGGCCGTGTTCCCCGGTCGTTGGGATATCGCTAAGGAGTTGGCGATCGGCGAGGTGGCCGGCCCGGTCAGAGTGAAGGAGGGCTACACCATACTAGTGGTCCGCGAGCGGCTCCCCGCTACGACGAAGCCGTTCAACGCGTTCTCGGAGCGGCGTGCCGGGGCGTACATTACCCGCTCCCGATCGGGCTTGAAATACGTCGAGTTCATACGCGGGTTGCGCCAGAAATACGGCGTCGAGGTCTTCGAGGAAAGACTGTAAGTGCCGGCCAGGCGACGCGACATCGCGTCTAGCTCAGTCGCTGCTTCCTCTTGTTCGCGGTTTCCGACGGCCGGGCCCAAAGGGGTCACTCGATGAGGGCGAGCGGCGGCGTAATCAGGGATCGATCCCTGGCGGCAGTAGCCAACTGGGGCGTTACCAATGAATGGACCGGCATTGACCTGTAAGGAGGCAGATGTCAACCTACGATCGACAAGCAACCAAACAGACGTTTGACCGAGATGGATACACCGTCATTCCCGGTTTTTTTACAGCCGACGAAGTGGCCGCCCTTCATGGGCAGATGGCGCGGTACGTAGAGGATGTTGTGCCCGGGCTGCCGGCGACGAGCGTTTTTTATGAGGTGGGGGATCATCCCGACACGCTTAAGCAGCTCGAGCACATGAATGCCCACGACCACTACTTCAAGCAGTACATGGAGGACGAGAGGTTCATTGAATTGGGTGAGTTGCTGTTGGACGGCCCAATCGAGCCGCAGAATCAGCAATGGTTCAACAAGCCGCCGGCACAAAGTTCGCCCACGCCCGCACACCAGGACGGGTTCTATTTCTGTCTCGTGCCCAATGAAGCCGTCAACATGTGGCTGGCGCTGGATGAGATCAATCAGGATAACGGTTGCATTCGCTACGTGGCGGGCTCGCACCGCCGTGGTCTGCGCTCACATGGCCAATCGGGTGTGTTGGGTTTTTCACAGGGCATGACGGACTGGTCTGACGAAGATGATGCCAACGAAGTGGCCGTCACCGTCGGGCCGGGCGATCTGACCGTGCACCACTGCCTCACCATCCACCGTGCCGGCGCCAACCGCAGCGCGCGGCCGCGTCGTGCGATGGGCGGGATCTATTATTCAACACGTGCCAAGCTCGACCAGCGAGCCCAGGATGAATACCTTCGCAACCTGGGGGAACTCATGCAGGAAAAGGCGTCCTAAGCGGCGACGCTCTCCGGCGAAAACGCCTCTACGGCCAACCGCGCCAACTCCGCAATCGTCTCCTTGCCGGAGTCGACGTGCTCATCCTCCACCAGAGTCATGCCGGCGATGGCCAGCGGACCCGTCGGCAAGCAGATGATGCCGGTGTCGGCCTTGATGCGGGTACTGAAACCGACCTTGTGGGCGATTCTCAGCTCACGCCAGTTCAGATGGAGGGGAATCATACTCCGGTCGGTACAGCTCAGCAGCAGCTCCATCATGGCGTCGCATGCCTTGCCGGATACGACCTGGCGCTCGTGGATACGCTTGCACAGCGTCGCGATCTCCCGTGGCGTGGTCATGTTGTTGCCGCGTACATCCCGGTAGGCGATGCCGTCGTGGTCGAGCTCCCGCCTCGCGAGACGTCGGTGCATCGCCTCGTTGTTCTCGAGGGTCTGGGGCACGTCGCCCATACCGACGATGAGGTAGTGCCAATTGCTCATCGTCAATGGCGTCGTCGTGTCGGGAAATCCCATGCGCTGCATCGTGGCGTTGACGTTGTCGAGCCCGACGGCAGCCATGACCATGTCCGTCGCCATGTTGTCGCTGACCGCGAGCATCAGGCGGGCGTAGTCGTTGAGGGTCAGCTCGGGGTCATCGTTGAGCATGCTGAGAGTGCCGGTGCCGTGCCTGGAGATGGTCGGTTCGAGACGGCGGCGCTCACTCAGATCGAGCGCACCCTCCTCGGACTGCCGGAACAATTCGACCATCACCGGTATTTTGCAGACACTGGCGGTCGGAAACCGTCTGTCGGCATCGTGCCCGTGGTTGATGCCGGTGTTCAGGTCTTCCACGTAGAAGCCGAAACGGCCCTCGAACTGCTCAGCAATTGCGTCCATCTCGTCGGTCGGGAATGCGCTCATACCGTGTTGTCAGTCTCCCTCTGTGCCGATCTCTACGATCAGGTTGGCCATGGTGCACATACCCTTGAAAAAGTTCTCTACGGCGAAGCACTCGTTGGGAGAGTGATTGTTCTCGTCGTGTTGACCATAGGGTATCAGGAAGATCCCGGCACCGGGTATCTGTTTGAACGCGGCCATGGGTAGACTGCCGCCGATACTCGGGACCCGGTACGGCGGTGCGCCAAAACCGGCTGCCACGGCGCGAACCACCGCGGCACCCCCGGGATGGTCTAATGGCGTGCGCCAGGGCAACATACGCCCGTGGCTCGTCACGCCCACGTCGCCGCAACCCAGCTCACCCAGATAGGCAGTGAATTTTTCGTAGATGTCGTCGGGCGATTGCCGCTCGACGAGGCGCATGTCGATTTTCATCGTCGCCTGGTGCGGGATGATCGTCTTCATGCCGGGGCCGGTGTAACCACCCCAGAAGCCGTTGACATTGAGCGTCGGCTGCAGCAAACGCTTTTGCAGAAAGGGAATCTTCGGATCGCCGGCAATCCGGTTGATGCCGAGCTCCTGCGCCAGCGTTGCTTCGTCCAGAGGCAGTTCCTCCAGCGCCGCCAGGTCGAGGGCGGACGGGGGCTGCACGTCGTCGTAGAAACCGGGGATGAGGATGCGATTGTGCTCGTCCTTCAGTCGGGGAACGAGGCGCGCCAGGCGTTCGTTGGGACTGTTGACGAGCCCGCCGAAATTACCGGAGTGTCTGTCGAAGCTGGGACCGTGGGCGGTGAGCTCGAGGTAGAGTATGCCGCGCACACCAAAGATCACTTCCGGGCGCGGGCCATAGGAGTGGTGGTTGTCGGCGCAGCAGACCAGATCGCAGGCGAGCAGATCAAGGTGCTCGCCGACGAAGGTGGGGATGTCGGGGCTGCCGATCTCTTCTCCACCCTCGAAGAGAAACTTCACGTTCACGGGCAGCTTGCCGCGACTGCGCAATACAGCCTCGACACCCTTGAGCTGGGCGAACAGCTGACCCTTGTTGTCGCCGCTGCCGCGGGCGTAGATCTTGCCGTCTCTGACAGTCGGATCGAAGGGTGGAGTGATCCATTCATCCAGGGGATCGGGCGGTTGCACATCGTAGTGCCCGTAGACGAGTATGGTCCGCTCGGCGCCGGGAGAGAGCACTTCGCCGTACAGCATGGGAGGACCCGCGCCCGAAAAAACCTGGACGTCCGCGCCCGAAGCCTCCATCAACCGACGGAGTAGCTCGACGCACGCCGGGATGCCCTCCCCGGTGGCACTGATGCTCGGTTGCGCGATCAGCTCGAACAGCTGGTCTAGAGCCTGTTCGCGCTGACCGTCGATATAGTCGTAGACGTCGTCCATGGTGCAAAGTATAGCCGATCGGCAGGACCTCTCATACCGAAGCCCTCTCATCTCGATCTCGAGCCCCTGGACCGGCGTGCTCGAGCCGAGTATGATTTCCGTCATGCCACAAACGAACCGAGAGGACAGCGCATGCCGTTGATACCAACCGGCACTGGTGCAGGACGGCGTCGGCGGACGGAATCTCGAGATGACTGACAGACCATGCGACATCACAAACGCGCTGGCGGCCAAACTCACCGCCGGCACGCTCACCGCCGAAGAGCTGCGCGACGGCATCGCCGAACTGATGTCGGACCATCACAAGCGGCAGGATCTCCTGTACCTCCAGGTGCACAACAGCTCGGTTGAAGGCAACGTCATCGGCATGATGCTGCTCGAAGACGGCGAGCTGAATGAAGGTCCTCCGGACCCGGCGGACTGGCCGTACAAGACCGTGCTGGGGGCGCTGCGCGATGGTTGGCGCATCATCAGTTTTCCGAACATGGCCTTGCTGGCGGTGTCGCCGGACGAACCGCACGGGCTCGGATTCGAGTTCATCCTCGAGCGCTGGAGATCACGATGACGGGGACCACGACCCGGGAACGCCACGACTGTGGGCCGACGCTGACGGACTCGGCGGTGCTCGATTTCTGCAGGAACGGGTTCATCATGCTGGAAAGCGTCGTCGCCGATGACATCAACCAGAAAACGCTGGACTACTGCGACCACAACGTCGAACACGGGACGCGTCCGCACGGCCAGAAATCGTTCTCCCCCGATGACATCCTCGAGCAGGATTGGTTCATGGAGAACGTGATCTTGAACCGCGAGGCGGCGGGGGCGGTCCGGTCGCTGCTGGGACCGAACTTTCACCTGCCCGTGTGGGTGGCCAATCACCGTGAGGAAGCCCCTTTTGCGAACCAGGGATGGCACGTTGACGGGAATTTCGATTTCTCACACGAGCTGAACTATCTGCAGGTCTTCTATTACCCGCAGGACACGCCGGTTGAGCTGGGCCCGACGGACGTGGTTCCAGGTTCGCACCTGATCCGAAACGCCGCCCGTTTCATGGCGCATCTGGGGAGTATCGCCGGGGCCATGCCGACGGCGGCGCCGGCCGGTTCAATTTTTTTGACCGTGTACCAGATCTGGCATCGACGCGGCAAGGCCACGGCGACCGGCACGCGCAACCTGCTCAAGTACAACTATTGGCGCACGACGCCGCCGGCGCGGGACTGGGTCAGGGAAGATGACTTCGATTTCGCGAGCGCCAACTACCGAAGTCCCGTCGCCGCGCTGGCCGAGCAGCTTCGTCCGGCCGTGAGAATCGCGGAAATGTTTCTGTGGCTGTGCGGCGAACACGATAAGTTCCGGAATCTGGGCGGCGCGAGCTGGCCGGTGCAGACAAGGGGAATCGGTAAGCCCTACGGTCTGCCGGAAGGATTACGCTAGCTACTGCGCCGTCGGCGGCATGCGCCCGATGCTGAGGCCCTCAGGCCGCACGAAGTCCCTGAAGCGCGTCTGTACCTCGACACCGCTGACCGTACGGTCGAAGCCCGCGGTCTTCTCGAAGCTCCTGACTTCGACCTCAAGGGTGTTGTCGCCTTGCTTAAGCAGGTCGAGGTCGAGTCTGTAGCGGAACCAGAAACCACCGATGGTGTCGGGGGCTTCCACCCCGGGTGTACGCAACCTCCCCAATATGCGGGTAGCCCGCTCGTCCGTGATCTCCGCATCCTCGAAGGGCAGCACTTCCCCATTGAATCGTATTTCGATGTCGTCTTCCACGCAGAACTCGGCAAACCGTATCGTCAGCACCGGCTTGCGCATCTCGTGTTCGTTGCGCGCGCTATCCAGGTCGTCGCCGACGAGAATGTCGATACGCGCCGTCTCGCCCTCCTCGAGCTTGGCTGGCAGCGCTCGGGCTTGTACCTGCGCCTCGCGGGGCTGCAGGATGTACCGCTTGTCGTGGCGGGCGATCACCTCAGGATATGCTACCTCCCTGAGGATCTGGTATTCGGTATGACTAAAGGGCCACGGTAGGTACCCCAAGTACATCCCCGCAAAGCCTTGATAGTCGAGGGCCTGCCTGAGGGCCCGGTACATCTCGGGATGTGCGAAGATCGTGCGCTCGTCGTACACCAGCAGAGGTGGCCGGAGGTAGGCGGCCCCGCCAGCGGCGTTGGCGGCGTCGGCCATCCAGCGGCCTTGTGTATCACCCGTTTCTAAGAGGGATACTGGCTTGACTTGGCCGACCACGAGGTCCACGCTGCGTTCCTTGAGCCACGTCTCGACGTCGAGACCTATCTCGAGGTTGGCATCTCGCCGGTGGTAGACCCGCGCCATCACGGTGATGTCACGCCCTTGCTTCGCGCCAATTTCGTTTGCCATTTGCCTCACGTCGGCGACGAACTTGTTCATCACCAGGGTGCCCTTCTCCACCTCAGCCTTGCGGAAGAACACAGGGGTGAACATGAAGTCAAGCTCGATCCCATCCGTTTCGTAGTCCTCCAGCATTTCCCGGATCAGGGCTTGTTTGTACTCGATGACATCGGTGTTGGTGTAGTCGTAACACCACTCCTGGGGTGGCTCGTCAAGGCAGACCTCTTTGCCCTTGTTCCACCTGAGCCAGCCGCAGCGGTTCGCCCCAGGCGCATGGCCGTTGTTCATTTTTAGACTGGCGACCACAGGCATGCCCAGGTGCCGTCCTCGCCTGACAACCTCGTGGATCTGGTCCGTATCGTACTTCTCCTTGGCTTCCCGGACCATGCGCATGATCCGCCAATCGATGAAGCTCTCCCACACTTCCTTGGCCTCGCCGATGGTCCTGCCGATCCTGCTCTGATGGAAGTAGACATCTCCGTAGCCCATCCCAAACACCAGCATCTCCACGCCGGTGCCTACCACTTCGTCGACGGGCCAGTAGAGCTTCCTCAGGCTCAACGGGGGGTCGACCCTTTTGCCGTGGTAGTGGTGGCCGTCGTTGTAGTAGATCAGCCGTGGCTTTCTCATGGTGTCCTCCCGACGGATCTCCTGGCCTTCACTCGCCATGCCAGGGGAATGCGTAGCTGGGCTTGTGGGCGAAGCGCTCGAGACCGCAGCTGAGGTGGATTGCAGTGCCCGGTGGCAACACCACCTCGAGATGCTTCGCCGCAACTTCGACACCCCTGTCACCGTCCGCGTCGACGTACTTCACGTTGTTGAAGCGATGTTCACCGAAGGCCCCGGCCTGCACCACGATCCGGCGCGTCTCGTGATGGCTGAGGTTCACGAGGTGGACTCCGGCACGGTCCGGACCGAGCCCGTCTACCAGCGCCGCCACGTCTTCAGGAAGACCGGCACGGGATCGTTCCGGATCGAAGTAGCGCACTGTCGCCCTCAACAGACCGCCGTTGTAGACCGTGCCCGGTGATCCGAGCATCACCTGCGTCAAGACCTCCATGCTTACCGGATTCGGGATGCCGCTGTTTTCGGTTATCATCTGATCTGGCTCGCGCGACTCCGCCCTGACGCGTGCCAGGGCATCCTCGGCCTGCGCCAACCCGAACTCCATGAGCTTCTCCGGCCAGTTCGGAAACTTTCCGCTGTGGTATTGGAAGAATGCCCATTTGCCACTGCCGAGCTCGGACCAATCGCGCCCCGCATCACCTTCGCGCACCCGCTCCATCATCTGGCGGTCTACGTCGGCCATCGAAGCGTGGTACACGTGCGGCAGCCACTTGTTAGACATCGGCTGGTAATCGAACCATCCATCGGGACCGTACCGCCAGGAAACCACCAGCTGCCCGTTGTCGAGGGTCCGCGAATTCTCGAACAGCACCTTCATCTGCGATCGAATCACCTCGAGGAACGCGTCGTCACCGCTGAGCAGGTGAGCGCACTCCGCGGCGATCGTCATCGAGGTCAGACCGATGTTGATACCCTTGTAGCAGTTCCAACCGTACCAACCACCCCACCACTGACCGTTCCGGTGTTCACCGACCTTGCCGGTCGGCCCGATGTTGTCGGGCATGATGCCGCCGTTGACTTTCATGCGGTCGATCCAGCCTTCTACGTAGCGCAGCACCCACTGCTTGTAGCGCTCGTCGCCCGTGTGCAGGTAGGCGTTGGTGACCAGCCCGGCGGCACCCATATTGTGAGGGATGTCGCCCGGCATGACGAGCCGATTGAAGGTGTCGAGTATGTGGGTGGCCCGCTCGGGGCGGTCGTACCAGTCCGGCTCCGCGTCTTTGACGGCCGGATACAACCCCACACGCACTCCCATCGGCTGAGGCGCCCAATCGGGCATCGTGGGGCTGCCGCCGTGGAGGAAACCCTTTGCCTGCTCGAGGTTGACTTCGTAGATGGGGCCCCGTGCGTCTGTGTACACGGACCGAAATTGATTTAGGCCGTAATCGTAGTTGTCGGCCCCCGGGTCTTCGCCGATCATCATGGCGGCGAAGCGCTCCGATCTCTCCGCGTGCCCGGGAGTCGCGGGGTCAGCCATCCCAATGTTGTAGAACAACTCGTTGCCCTCGCCCATGTGGTGCCAGTCGGTGATGATCCGCTGGCCGGGTATCCACGATGCGGCCTGTCCCTCCGGAACGGTCAGGCTGTAATACTCATTGTGGAGCTGCGGGAACAGCCACGGAAAGTGCGGGTTCTGCGCATCCTCCCCGTTGGAGCGGGTGATCACTTCGTACTCCCGGGCGGACAACCGCAGCATGTCGTCGCTGGCGCCTACCGAGTAGAACAGTGGCCAGCTATAGAAGCGCTCGTAGATATCGTCGACATCGTCGGCGAAGTAGGGTATGCCCTCGTCGTCGGTGTATTTGTCGACCGTTATCCTGGCAGCTTCCTCCATGACGGAGAACAGGCGCCGTTGCAGCGCTGCCCATCGTGGCGGGTCGGCAATCTGGGTCGCGGTGATTGAGATCATCTCTCTTGGTCCGTAGATGGGTGCGTTGTGCACCTTCGGCAGGCGTAGCCGTCAGGTGTTGCTTCCGTCATCGAAGCGTCCTCGATTACAGTATGTAGTTTACTGGACCATGGCGTCAATCCAACTCGAGCACCATGCCGTCTTCTGCCAGGAAAACTCCATCGCCGAGTATGCTTTTGGCTTTCCTCAGTTCCCCGTCAGGATCGGCAAGAATCGCCCTGCCGTGATGGATGAACCCCAGCTGGTCGGGAGCCAGGCCGGAATCGCGCAGGTAGACACATACATCCTGGACCGTGTGATGGCCGGTCTCCATGAGCACGAGGTCGGCGCCACCTAGAAGCGGTTGCAACTCCGATGTGTCTGCCACGTCACCCGAGAATACGACGCGCTTGCCGTCCTCTGCCTCGATGCGGTAGGAGAAAGACTCCCAGGGCTCGCCTTCGGCCGGTTCGCCCAGGTGGCGGTTGTGCGCCGCGACAACCTTCAGTCCGTCTCCTTCGAATACCAACCCGTCCTGCGGCCGGGAAGGTTCAATCGTAAAAGTGAAGTCCGCGTACCGATTCAACAGCTCCCACACTGCCTTCCAGGTGCCCATGTCGGGAAGGAACACCGGTAGGGTCATGTCATGCCATGGCTTCGGCTCGAGCTCCGAGCGGGTGTTGAGCTTGCGGATCGTCCACAGCAGATTGGGTAATCCCCCGATGTGGTCGATGTGCCGGTGGCTGATGAAAATCGCCCTTGTAGCGAGCAAATCGATCCCGAGCAGATGGGCTGTATAGGCGCAGCTCTCTCCCGCGTCGAACCAATAGAGTCCCCCGCCGTGCTCGACCACGAACGAGCTGTGTCGTCTGCCGGCCATTGGCTCCGTACCGGCGCAAGTCCCTAGGAAGGTGATCTTCATCGCCAATCCCTTTCTACCGAGTCAACTCAAGTCGTTCGGTCTTGCCCAACACTCGTTCCAGACGAGGACTGGTCCGGACCGAGGGGCTCTGTTATCATGCTGACTGTTCAACTGGCTCAGTGCACGTCGCGCGAGGAGCGCAGCCTGATCAGAGGAGAGGATCTATGAGACAAGGTAAGGTGTTCTTTGGAGAGTAGGGTGATCAGGCGTTGACTCCGTGACCGCTCCATCCGTAAACGACGTTTCGCGATCAGGCTCCGGTTGCAGCCTGCGGGGCTTTGCCATCGGCCTCCTCGGGTGCCTCGTCGTCGGTGCCGGATTCCAGTACAGCTCCATGGTTTTGCGCACGGGCTCGTTCTCAGGGTGGCATTTCACCATCGGCGCCAACATCATGCTGTTCCTGATGGCGCTGTTCGTGAATCCGGCCCTGGGTCTGATGCGCCGCAGCTGGATGCTGACGCCTGCAGAATTGACCCAGGTCTACGTGATGTGGATTGTCGGTTCGGCCGTCACCGTATCCGGCTTCGTCTCACCGCTCCTGCCCCAAATCACCAGTCTCGCCTACTACGCCTCGCCCGAAAACAACTGGGGCGAACTCGTACTTCCCCATGCGCCGGACTGGGCCATTCCCTCCAAAGACGCGGAGTTGTTGCAGGACTTCTACGAAGGCCGCAGCGACGGCGCCGTGCCCTGGGGACTGTGGCTGCCGCCCCTGTTGCATTGGTTGCCGCTCATACTGAGCCTCCACGTGGCCATGATCTCCATCGTCGTCATCCTGCGCAAGCAGTGGGTCGACCACGAGCGGCTCGTCTACCCGATGATGCAGCTGCCCATCGCCATGATTCAGGACGATGACTCGCAGCGACCGGGACTGATCAAGCCGCTGTTCAAGAACTGGTTGTTCTGGTTGGGGTTCGCCCTGCCCTTCATCATCGGCATGCACAACGGCTTGGCCCGCTACTTCCCCATCGACCCCATCTACATCAGCGGCGGCTACTTCTACATCTTTCGCGAGTCGGTCAGGGTTCGCATGGGCATCAGCTTCATGATGATCGGTTTCGCCTACTTCATCCGCCGCGACGTGACGCTGGGGTTGTGCTTCTTCTTTGCCATCTACGTGTGCTACCAGATCGTGTCCACGATCCAGGGAGGCGGCAAGTTCGACCCGATCATCAGTCCGTGGTCGAAGTACGGACCCTCGTCCTTCGCCTTTCAGGGGCTGGGGGCCTTCGTTGCGCTGGTCGGCGTCGGGCTGTGGAACGCCCGTCACCATCTCGTGCGCGTAGCGCGCCGCACCATCGGTCTGGGCACCGAAGACGACTCGGGCGAGATCATGTCCTACCGCTTTGCCGCCATCGCCGCTGTCTGCAGCCTCAGCTTCATGTCCCTGTGGATGTGGAGTGTCGGGTTGCCGGCCTGGATCGCTCCCCTCTTCATCCTCATCGCCTTCATCATCTACCTCGGTATCACCAGAATCGTCGCCGAGGGCGGCATGCCCTGGTTTTTCCCACCCATCATCGCCACAGATGTCATCGTCGGCGGTGTCGGGACGCGCGCCCTGGAGCCGGGCGGTATCGTCGCGTTCGGTTTTCACTTATGCCTGGGCCAGCGACCTGATCATTCTGGTGATGGTGTCGGCGGCCAACGGCCTCAAGGTTATCGAAGAGACCGTCAGACGCCGTCGGCGCCTCCTGTTCTGGAGTATGATAGCCGGGCTGATCGTGACTCTGTGCAGCGGCATCGGCATGATGCTGGATGTATCCTATGAGCACGGCGGATTCAACACCTCTCATTACTTCAAGGATCAGGGTTTTTATCCCTGGGAGGACGCCGCCGCGCGCATGGGTACCAACACCGAGCCGAACCTGGCTTATTGGGGCCATACGGCACTCGGTGCGGTGGTCATGGCCCTGCTCATGTTCGCCCGCCACCGCTTCCTCTGGTGGCCGTTCCATCCGATCGGCTTTCCCGTGAGTTTTGCCATGGGCAAGATGTTCATCAGTGTGTTGGTCGCCTGGATACTGAAGAGCGCCGCGATTCGCTATGGAGGACCACGCCTCTTCCGCAAGCTGCGTCCGTTCTTTCTGGGCCTCATCATGGGTGATTGGATGCCCAGCGGCGTGATGGCGCTCGTTGAACTAGTGCAGGTGAACGTGTGACCTCAAAGCGTACAATGTGGCCCGGGACATTCGGATGGTTTTGACATGGCAACAAGCGTCGCGCGTCACCTGGAGCATTCACCTGCTCCTGTTGTTCTGCGCCTGGCCTGTCCATTCGGAATCGGAAGTACAGGCCCATATCGAAGCCGCGGAGCGATCCAGGAAACAGAACAATTTCCCCGAAGCGATCGAATACCTGACGCGGGCCTTGAACATTGACCCTCGAAATGTCACAGCGCATGTACAACTGGGCACCGTCTACTCCAAGATCGGCCAACTCGACGAGGCGATTGAATCCTATACCCGTGCCCTGCAGCTCCAGCCCAACTTGCTTCAAGCCCACTACAACCTGGGTGTGATCTTCGCGCGCCGAGGGCTCTTTGAACAAGCGCTGGCACAGTATCGACATGCCATCCAGATCGACCCGGACCGATCCTTACCCCACTACAAATTGGGTATTTTGCTCGCCCAGCAGGGAAACTTTTCGGAAGCAATCCCCGAGTACGAACAAGCGATTGACCTCGATCCCACCAATACGGGCGCCTACTATCAACTGGCCAATGCACATTTCCGTTTGGGCAATCAAGACGAAGGCAGACGGCGCTTGAAGGCCTTCCAATCCATCAAAGCGCAGCAACGGTTCATCGAGGGAGAGCAGTCCCTCAAGAAAGGCGATTTACGGGAAGCCAATAATGCCTACCAACGAGCGCTCGACATGGATGCCGAGTTCGCGCCTGCTCATGCCAAAGTCGGCGCCATTGCGTTTCAACAGAAGGAATGGGAAGACGCCGTTCAAAGTTATCGCGCCTACCTCGAGCTGAAGCCGGAGTCGGTAGAGGTTCGTCGCATGCTGGGCTCCACGGCGCTTCAGTTGCAGGATTTCACCGTGGCCGCAGAGGAATTCGAGCAACTCGTGGCTGTGAGCCCGACGGATGCTTACCCCTACTATGGACTCGGAGCCGCCTATATGGGGCTTTCTCGGTTGACCGACGCACAGATTAACCTGCAGCGAGCCGTTGAATTGCAGCCCGATTTCGCGGTGGCACACTATCAGCTTGGATGGAGTTACCAAAAACAAGCGCAGACCGACGCCGCGATTCAGTCCTTCGAAAGGACAGTCGCTCTCCAACCGGACTTTGCGCCGGCTTGCAATGCCCTCGCATGGTACTATCTCCAGCAGGGTCAGCGGCTGGATGAGGCCATGGCGCTTGCCCGCAGAGCTGTTGAATTGGACCCGATTGGCCCCTATTGGGCTACACTCGCTCACGCCTATCACCAAAACCGAAAGCACGACGACGCAGTAGCTGCCATCGCCAAGGCGCTCGAGCTCGAACCCGGCCAGCCTGAGTATCTCGAGATACAGAGGACCATTCACAACCAGAGCGGCACTGAAAGCAAATGATCCGTTACGCTCTGCTTGTCCTCATCATGTTCTGCTGTATGTGTACGATGCTTTTTGCCCAAACACCGACATTCACCGATGTCACCGCGGCATCCGGCATCCATTTCAAGCACACCGATGGCAGAAGTGGAAGGTTCTATTTTGTCGAAGAGCTGGGGTCCGGCGCAGCCTTCCTCGACTACGACAACGATGCCGATCTGGATATTTACTTCGTGAATGGGGCCGATCTGCCCGGTTTTCAGTCCAACACCCCGCCGACGAATGCCCTGTATCGCAACGAGGGCGACGCGACCTTCACTGATGTGACAAAATCTGCTGGCGTCGGCGACGCCGCTTACGGTGTTGGAGTTTGCGGAGGAGACACCGACAACGATGGCTATCTCGACCTGTCCGTGACCAATTTCGGCAGCAACATCCTCTACTCCAACAATGGTGATGGCACCTTTGCCGATGTCACCGACCGTGCCGGCGTAGGAGACGGGCGCTGGGGAGCTTCCTGCGCTTTCGCGGATTTTGACAGGGATGGTGACCTGGACCTCTACGTCACCAACTACGTTCAGTTCGCCCTCGAGAAAAACAAAACGTGCGAGATCAGAGGGATCTTGACGTATTGCAGACCACAGGATTTTTCCGGGTCCGCAGATGTGCTCTATCGAAACAATGGAAACGACACTGGAGACGACACCTTCACCGACATCACTACCGAAGCGGGAGTGCACAAACCGCGCGGCCGAGGACTTGGTGTTGTTTGGGGCGACTACGACAACGACGGCTATCTCGATTTTTACGTCGCCAATGACACCAACGAGAACTACCTCTTCCACAATAACGGCGATGGCACTTTTTCCGATACAGCCTACCATGGTGGAGTCGCTCTGAGTGAGAACGGCGAGATGGAGAGCGGTATGGGTGTCGACTTTGGAGATTACGACAACGATGAATTTCTGGACATCGTAGTCACCAATTTTCAGGACCAGACAGCAACGCTATATCACAATGATGGTGATGGTTTTTTCTCGGATGTTTCCTATGTCTCCCGAACGGGCGAGAAAACCCTCCCTTCGTTGGGTTGGGGCACGTGCTTTTTCGACTATGACAACGACGGCTACAAGGATCTTTTCATCGCCAATGGACATGTCGAATACAACGTCGAGTCATTTCATCCCGAGACCACGTACGAACAGACGAATCACCTTTTCAAAAACCTGACGAGCGGCACTTTCGAGGAGGTCACCGACCACGTGGGAGGGGACTTTTCACGCAAGGCGTCGAGTCGCGGTGCGGCCTTCGGAGATTATGACGATGACGGCGATATCGACATACTGGTCACGACTAGCAACGATAAACCACAGCTTTTCAGGAACGATGGCGGCAACCGCAACAACTGGATCAAGGTGCGTGTTGTGGGTACAGCCAGCAATCGTTCGGGAATCGGTACGCGAGTTAGGGTAGTCGCCGGTGAGCTAGCTCAGATTGCCGACGTGAAGAGTGGTTCCAGCTACCTTTCCCAGAATGATCTGGTCGTACACTTCGGTCTCGGACGTCGCACCGTCATCGACAGGATCGTGGCCACTCTTCCCAATGGAAACCTGCTCGAAATGGGTGCTGTTGGGGTGAATCAGTTAATTGACCTTGAAGAGCCCAAGAAAGAGTGATGTAAGGTGCCTCGCAGTGGGCACGGCGTGCCAGGCGGCGTGATCCACTCGCCCTCCGGCTCAGGTTGTAGCTACCGCGGCCTCGCCGTCGGCTCTCTCGGTTGCTTAATCGTGGGTGCTGGCTTTCAGTACTGCGATATGGTGCTGGGCGGCTTTGCCTTCGCCGTTTGGTACTACACCATTGGCGCCAATATCATGCTGTTCATGATGGCGCTGATCGTGAACCCGGCCGTGGGGCTGGTACGGCGCAGCTGGATGCTGAGGCCAGCTGAGCTGACACAGATCTTCGTCATGTGGACGGTCGGTTCGGCCGTCACTACATCGGCTTTCGTCGGCCCGTTCCTGCCCGAGATCACCACCCTCGCTTACTACGCCTCGCCCGAGAACAACTGGACGGAGGTGATCCTGCCTCTCGTCCCCGACTGGGCCATCCCCACCAAGGACGGCGAGCTGCTCAAGGATTTCTACGAGGGCCGCAGCGGCGTCTCCGTGGCCTGGGGCCTGTGGCTGCCGGCTCTGCTCCAGTGGCTGCCCCTGATGCTGTCCCTCTACATCGCCATGATTGCCATCGTCGTCATCCTGCGCAAGCAGTGGATCAACCACGAGCGCCTGTCCTACCCGATGATCCAGCTGCCCATCGCCATGATCCTGGACGATGAGGGTCGAAGACCCTCCCTGATCAAACCGCTGTTCAGAAACTGGTTGTTCTGGGCCGGGTTCATCGTTCCGTTCATCATCAACATGAACAACGGCCTCGCCCGCCACTTCCCCATCGACTACATCCATGTCGGCGGCACCTACTTCTACTTCTTCCGCGAGACCGTCGGCATCCGCATGGGCATCAGCTTCATGATGATCGGTTTCGCCTACTTCATCCGCCGCGACATCAGCCTCGGGCTGTGCTTCTTCTTCGTCGTCTATGTGGGTTACCAGATCTTATCCACCCTGCAAGGCCCCCGCGAGCAAGACCCCTTGTGGAGCTCGTGGTCGCAGGAGTCCACCTTCGCCTTCGAGGGCCTGGGCGCCTTCGTCGCCCTCGTGGGGGTAGGCCTGTGGAACGCCCGTCACCATCTCCTGCTGGTGCTGCGCCACACCATCGGACTCAAGCGCGAGGGCGAAGATGACGTCGGCGAGATCATGTCGTATCGCGCCGCCGTGCTGGCGACGCTCGGCAGCCTGGGGTTCATGGCCTTCTGGATGTGGCGCGCGGGCATGCCGGCCTGGATCACTCCCCTCTACCTGTTCATCGCCTTCATCATCTATCTGGGGATTACCCGCATCATCGCCGAAGGTGGCGTCGCCCAGTTCCTGATCCCCATCGTCGCCTCGGACGCCATCGTCGGCGGCCTCGGCACCCGCGCCTTGCAGCCGGGCGGCATCATCGCCCTGGGTTTCACGTATGCCTGGGCCAGTGACATGATCCTGCTGGTGATGACCTCGGCGGCCAACGGGCTCAAGGTGATCGAGGAGACGGTACAGCAAGGGCGGCGGCTGCTCTTTTGGAGCATGTTGATTGCCGTCGTTGTAACGCTGTTCAGTGCCGTGTGGCTGGTGCTCGATCTGGCCTACGAGCACGGGGGGCTGAACACGTCATGGTACTTCCGCGGCCAGACGCTGCGGCCCTGGGAGGATGCCGCGGGGCGGCTCGGGACGATGACGGAGCCCAGCTGGGAGTACTGGGGCCACGCCGGACTCGGTGCCTGTCGCCCGGCACCGCTTCGTCTGGTGGCCCTTTCACCCGATCGCCTTCCCCATCAGCGTCGCCGCCAACAAAATGTTCCTCAGCATTTTGCTCGCTTGGGCGATCAAGAGCGCAGCCCTCAAATACGGGGGACCGCGGCTCTTCAAGGCCCTGCGCCCCTTTTTTCTCGGGCTCATCATCGGCGAGTGGGTGCCGCAGGGCGTGATGGCGCTGTACGCACTGGTGCTACAACTTGTCAGTGGCTAGGCTCGGGGTATTCGCCCTCCTCCACAACCAGGTACTGATTGATCCCCACGTCTCTCAACACCTGGACAGTCCCGCTCGGCCAGCGCACCTCGAGTGAATCCACCGTGGCGATTTGGCCCAGTCCAAAGTGCGCCCGCGGGTCCTCGCTGGAGAGAAAACTGCTCCCGCAGATAACATCGCGGACCTGCACCCGGCCTCCCGCCGTCAGGCGCAGCCGGGCGCCGATTCCGCCCCGATTGCTTCTACTGCCATTTAACTTCACACCCAGCCAGTTCTGCCTGTTTCCCACGTCGTTGCGCCAAAGCGCCGGCCGGTCGTTGAGGTGGGCGATGAGCATATCCAGATCGCCGTCGTTGTCGTAGTCGGCGATGGCACTCCCGCGGCTCACCCTGGCCGTGCCCAGACTGTCTCCGGCTCCCGGCAGCAGCATTTCGAAACGCCCCCCACCGCGATTGTCGAAGAGCTGGTCGGGCTGGGCGTAACTGATGCCACTACCCGAACGCTCTATCTGGGGATAGACATGGCCGTTGGCCACCAGCAGGTCCAGATCGCCGTCGTTGTCCCAGTCGAAGAACCCACTGCCGAAGCTCACGTAGTGAAAACTGGCCCTGCCCAATCCGGCCCCGACCGTAGCATCGACGAACAGGCCCCCACCCTCGTTGCGATACAGTGTGTTGTAGTCATCCTCGAAGTGGGTCGCGAAAATGTCGGCACGTGTATCACCGTCAAAATCGCCCCAGGCCACACCCATGCCGGCCTGCGGCATTCCCATCCCCCCGTACGCCACCTGAGCCTGCAGCCCCACCTCTGCGAAGGTTCCGTCGCCGTCGTTGCGGTAGAGAAAGTTGGGGCTGGAATCGTTGGCGACGAAGAGATCGGCGTCCCCGTCGTCGTCGTAGTCGACGAAGAGCACGCCGAAGCCGTAACCCGGTTGCCGCTGCGCCAGGCCGGCCTCCCCGGTGATGTCAACGAAGCGGCCGTCGTCGTTGCGGTAGAATCTATCCGCTTCTGGCACCAGGCCCATCGGCCCGACGAACACCCTCACCCCCTTCCACAAGGCTCCCAGGTGCGGGATCTGCCCGGGGTCGAACTCCGCGTAGGAAGCTACGTAGAGATCGACATCCCCATCCCTGTCGTAATCTCCGAAGGCCGCGCCCGTGCTCCAGATGGCGGCAGCGGCACCGGCCTCTCCACCCACTTCCTGGAAACCAGCATCGCCGTCATTGCGGTAGAGAATGTTGTCTTGCAGGTTGGTGACATATACATCCGCATCTCCGTCGTTGTCGTAGTCGGCGCTGACGGCACCCATCGACCAGCCCCTTCCCTCTGCGCCCAGCGCCATGGCCACATCGACGAAACCGTCGCCTGCGTTGCGATAAAGGGCGTTGCCAGCTCCTTGCGCGTCGTCCAGCGTCGACCCGTTAGCCCAGTAGATGTCCAGAGCTCCGTCGCCGTCGAAGTCCAACCAGGCGGCTCCTCCCCCCTTGGCCTCGACGATATAGCCCTTTTCATCGGTGCCACCAGTGTGGAGTCGCGTTAAACCCAGATCCGCACCCACCTCCGTAAAGCGGCGCGGCGCGACCGCGGTCCCAGCGCTCCCCCCCTCCTTCGCCTCCGACGACGAACAGACTGAGAACAGGATCAGAAGCGCTACGGAAAATTGAAAGTGTCCCTTCATGGCTCTGCTCCCAGCTGCGACAACCTTTCCCGCGCCTCGGCGTGGTCCGGATCAAGCACCAGGGCCTCCCCCAATGCCTTTCGCGCCGCTGCGAGCGCTCCGCGCCGGGCGTAGAGGTCGCCCTGCTTGTAAAACCACTGGGCCGAGCTCAGCCGTTGGAAGGCCTCCAAAGCCTGCTCACGCTCGCTTGGCAGGCCAAGGTGCAGGTACGCTTGGCTCAAAAGGTAAAGGGCAGCGGTATTGCGCGGTTCCAGTTCGACGGCACGAATCAGCGCTTTGGCGGCCTGCAGGTATTTCCCCTGTTGCACGCAGACCGTGCCCAAACCCAGTAGGACGTCGGCGCGCTGCCCGTCGATTTCGAGTGCGCGCCGGTACCCCTCCTCGGCTGTTTCAGGTCGGTTGCTCAAGGCCAGTAAGTCGGCTCGCAGATAGTGGGCTTCCACATGCGTCGAATCCAGTTCGATCGCCGTCGCGAAAGCCGTCAGGGCCTCTTCGACCTGGCCCAGAGCCTTGCGGACTTTGCCGAGGCGGAAATGGTAATCCGCCCGCTGTGGCGCCAGCGCTGCCGCCTTTTCGAAGTGGGCGGCTGCCTCGGTCTGGCGGTGCTCAACTCCCATGACGACGGCCAGGGCGAAATGCGCGTCTGGATGTTGCGGTGCCAGATCTACGGCACGCGCGAAGGCCTTCACCGCTTTCGCGAAGTCTCTCAGCCTGGCGTGGGCGACGCCCAGATTGTAGTGGATTTGGGGATCAGTCGGCTCTCTCTCCGCGGCCTGTTTCAGAAGGGTCAGTGCTTCCCTCGGACGCCCTTGTCGAAGCAACCAGACCCCCTGGGTGCTCTCCTGGCCTATGGCGGCTCCGCCGGCCTCCGGCTCAGCAGCTGTCATGCCGCCTACTGCCAGCACGCCAATGATCAGTGATAGGGAATGTCTTGTTTGCAGGGTTACCAAGTCACGAGGCCTCGAAAGCTGAGAGCACTGCGGCAGGTTCGGTCGAGAACATAGCCCGCAGCCTCAGAATCACACCACCACACCATATTTTTTGCTCGGAAACAGAAGTGAAATTGGCTACTTTGTTTGCCAGTTCCATGCAATCCGATCGCCATATTGGAAGGTACCTTGAGATTCATCATTTCTCTGAGATTCATCATTTCTCTGCTACTGGTCACCCTATCCGGCTGCGGTTCCGATGACAGCCCGGTACTCGCCCGCCTCGGCGACAATCAGATCACGGTGGCCGATCTCGAGCGTTTCGTGGCGCGTTTGCCAGAGACCGTTCGCTCGACGGAAAAGGGCCGGGAAGCCGACCTCGACCACCTCAACTCAGCCCTAGATCATCAGATGCTCATCGTGGAGGCTCGGGCTCGGGGTCTGCATGAGGACGAGGCATTCCTGTACGATCTCCGGCAGACGATCCAGGGGCGCCTGGCCCAGATGTATGAATTCCGGACCATCGGCCCCCAGGTGGAGGTCACTGAGGAGGACATCGAACGCATTTTCAAGGAGACGGGTCTGGACCGCGAACGGCGGTTGAGACGCGTAATGGTGCGCAGCGAAACCGAGGCGGAACAGATCGCAAAAGAGCTGAATTCCGGTTCTCCCTTCGAAGAGATGGCGCAGCGCTTCGCTACCAACGACGAGTTGACCCGCGACGGAGAGCTCGGCTGGATCAGTCTCATGGACGCCAGGCGGTGGTCCATCCAGCGTCGGGTTTTCACTTCCCTTCCCACGGGGGAGTTCGCCATCAACAAGATTTCACCACAGCTGTGGCAAGTCATCCAGTTCGTCGAGGATCGGGATGCGGATCTCTTCACTCATCGGGAGCGGATCGAGCGACGTGCCTACCAGGAGAAAGTCTGGCTCCGGAAGCAGGAACAGGTCGAGCTTCTCACCCACAGGTATGGTGTTCGCCTGATGCCGGGTCTGCGCGTTCTGATCGGACACGAGAACCTGCAGAAAGTGGAGCTGGCCCCGGAGCAGGCGGGACAGCCCTTCTACAGCTTCAATGGTGGTCACATTGACGCAGGTGAGTGCCTGAAGGGCCTACAGGCGATCGGGCACCACATACCCCTCGAAGACAGCACTCAGGTCGTCGATCTGGCAGACAGAGTGGTATTACACAAGTGGCTATTCGCCGCAGCTGCGCGCGACGAGGGCTGGGAGGATGAGGAGGAATTAATCGATTGGCGCCAGCGCAAACATGACGAGCTGCTGGTGAAAGACCTGATGGGGTATGAGGTGGACAACCAGCTCGATATCCGAGATGTAGACGTACGCTCCTACTACGACGCCAACCGCGAGCGCTTCCGCGCCTTCGAGGAAGCGGTCGTGCGTGAGGTGTATACAGCCGGCGAGGCCGAGGCCAGAGAGTGGCGTCGGTTACTTGAGGAAGGCACCACGATCGCCGAACTGCTGACCCGGAAAGACGTGCACACCCATGGCAAAAGGGCCTTGGGAGGTGAGCTGCGAGTACATAAGGTAAGGGCCGGCGCCATGCCCGAGCTGATCGAGCCGACCCTTGCCGCACAGGAAGGCGAGCTGGTGGGCCCTGTCTGGGTCAAGCACCACAAAGCCTACTCGCTCTTACGTGTCGTCGAGCGCATCGACAGCCATATTCGGCCATTCGAAAAAGTGGAACAACAGGCACGTTACTTGATCACCGAGGAGCGCAAGCAGGAACTCACCATCGCGTTCATCAGGAGCTTGCGCGATAAATACGAGGAGCGCATCGAGATATTCGAAGAACGCTTGGGGTAGGACTCGCAGAACGGCTACCTCCGGCTGTCACGATATTGGCAAAGGAAGGTTAATTGATGAGCGTCAGGCTCCCGCTGTATTTCTGCATATCAGTGCTCAACCTGCTCATGGCCTACACGGCGGCTTCAGGTCAGACAGACTACGGGTCACGTCTGGGAGTGCGGCAGGGCGGGGCACTCAGCTTCGACCCACAGGGACCGGGCGTCATGCTCAACGCCGTCGATCCAGCCGTGCGCCGCTGGTACGTGCCTCAGGAGCTGTTCGAGGAGCACCGGTGGCGGCAGTGGGAGTACACGAACTACGCCAGCAGTCCCTACCAGCGCTACGTTTCCAACATCCTCGAGGGAGATTACTTCTACGATCTCTACGGCAACTTCGTCACCCGCGGCTGGTTGATCTACAACAACGCCCAGACTTCCCCACAGCAGTTCGGCAACACCCTGGTCAAACCCGAGCGCTTCCAGGACTGGTTTTCCGGGCTCCTCGTGGCTTCTGACCAAAAGGGCCAGTATCACTACGCGATGAGCATCTCCAATCGGTTGCGCACAACGCTGACACCGATGGTCTTTTCCAAGCCGATGTTCGACGGCATCCAGTTCGACCTGGCTGCCGATCGCTACGAAGCGACGTTGCTCTTTTCCCGTATCAGCGATCCCGGTGGCTCCTCAACAGGCACCGGAGAGTCGCGCACCACCAACCTCACCAGCCTGCTTGGGGGCCGCTTCACAGCGCAGTTGGGCAGCTTCGTCAAGCTCGGGGCCCATATGGTCAACTCACATCAAGGCAGTACCCTGTCGGACAAAGTCGACTGGACCCCTTTTGCCGGCGCCCTGACCGTGGATCAGAATCAGACCATCGGCTTGATCCAGATCGTGTTGCGGGACGACTCACCCGAAGACGGCGAAGGTGGGGCGGCCTTCTTCCCGGCCGGCACGGACATCATCATCACTTATGAGGATGGCACCGTCCTGCGCGGCACGGATTTTCAGTTCGAACCCGTCATCGACGGCGGTTTCGTGCGCCAGGGGTTCCTCGCGGCCGACGGCGCCGAGGAGATCCGCTTGCTCTACGATTTCGACGGCGTCGATTACCTGCAGAACATCGAGCGCTATCGGAACGACAATAACCTCGCAGATCTGAGCCTTTCCAAAGACCAGATCGTCGGCGTCGATTTCGACCTGCAAATAGGCAACGACTACCAGGTCTGGATGACCTCGGACCGACAGACGGACATCGAACGGCGACCGGCGCTGCTACTGGTGACCCAGGCGGAAGGCAACGTCAAGGACATCACCAACTTGACGACCCTCCGCTTCAGCTACGGATTGCCCACCGCCACCCATGTCGCGGGAGCCTCCCTCGAAGTACGCGAATTCCTCGGTTTCGACCTCTACGCCGAGTATGACCGGAGCTGGAGCTACCGCAAATACCCGAAACTCGGCAAGGACAAGCACGAGGCCACTTCCGGCATCGGGGGCGATGAGAGCGCGCCCGCGTGGATGGTAAACGTAGCGCACCAGGCCGCCCCGTTCTTCTTCTTCAGCGAATTCTACAGTATGGACCCGCGATACAACACACGCACCTTCGTCGCTGCGCCGGATGGACGGATAGACTACACCAGCGAACGCAACCATGTGGTGGAGATGGTCGAGGACAACGACGACCAGGACATCCGGCCCGACACCGTGCGCCGCGACTGGCGCTCGGGTGATGCTCAAGTCTTCCCGGGCTGGGATCAGAACAACGACTTCATCCCGGACTTCAACCAGAATGACACCATCACGCGCTCAAACTCCGAGCCCGACTTCGAGGAACCCTTCCTCCGCTTCGGCGTGGACCGGCCCGAGTTTCTCTTCGGTGTCGACCTCAATCACAACTTCTGGATCGATCAGTACGAGAACGACGAGGAGCCCGATTACCCGTATCGCAAGGACCACGAGGGCTACAACATTTACGGCGGAGCCAACATAACCCCTGAAATCAAATTGACCGTGGGCGCTCTGCGTGAGGAGCTGATCTCCGCCAACAAGCGCAACCACAGCAATTACGCCGTCATGACCCTCGACCTCGACACCCCCCGTATCGGTCGCCTGCGCCTCTTCAACATGACCCAGAAAGTCGAAGACAACATCCCCAACCCGCTGTTGCAGTGGGCACCGGACAACACGCTCCGCGGTGGCGAGCTGGTCAGGGTGGAGGATCCCCTGTTGGGACAGGATACCTGGGTGAATCAGTTTTTCGGGGGCCATACGCTGCAGACCGGCCCCTGGTTTGTGATGAACAAGGTCAGCTACATCCACTACCGCCAGCTGAACAGACAGCGTCGTGAGCAGCTGGGACTCGACTCTTCGGACTTCTTCTTCGGTGTGATCGACAAAGCCAGCTACCGCTGGCGTCTCGGCGCCTTCACAGTCGTGCCCCGTTGGAAAAGTGAGTTCATCAAGCAGTCTCGCGGTCTGCTGAAGCCCGCCGCCGGCACCGCCAAACGCACGGCTCTGACGGAGATTTTCTCTGGACTGCTGGAAACCACGATTCTGAGGGCTACCCTCCTGCAGATGGGTATCGAGTACGCCTACTTCAATGACTTCGACGACGATGCCCTGGATTTCGACTCGCTGTCCTGGGGGTTTCAGTTTGCCAATTCGTCGGATTATCTGGGATACAAACTGACGACACTGGTTGGGTCCGTGATGGAGAGACGCGATTTCAAAAGACAGAAGTCCAGGACCACGAACCGGTTCTTCATCACCGTCTTTGCCGGTCTGGAATAAACGTTGGCTCCGGAACTGAAAAAGAACGCCGCTCAAGTCGCCGTCATCGGCGCGGTGGCTCTCCTGTCGAGGCAGATCTACCTCGATCAGATGGGGCAGGACCCTCTATTCGACGTTGTAGTGGGATCCGCTGAGTCGTATGTGGACCTGGCCCAGCAAAAGCTGCCCTGGGCTGTGCATACGGAGGAGACCCCGGCCTCTCTGTACGCGCTGTTTCTCCACTCCGTTTTCCGCCTCTTCGGCGAGGACTTGGCTCAAGTCAGAGACCTTCAGACCGTTATCGGGGCGCTCAACTGCCTGTTGTTGTGGAGTCTGGCGCGGAGTCTGGTCAGTCATCGTGTCGCACTGATCACGGGCCTTGCATGTGCCCTTTATGGACCCTTCATCTACTTCGATGGCGCCTTGCAGCCGACGGTGCTGGCCATCTTTTTCAGCCTGCTGGCACTGCGGGTTGCAGTATCGGCCCTGACGCAGCAACCGCGGGGATGGAGATTCTGGGTAGCCGGCGTGCTATTCGGTTGTGCCACCCTCAGTGGCGCTCATCTTCTGTTGTTTGCGCCGATTGCGGCGTGGTGGATGTGGCGCTACGCGCGGCTGAGGGACGGAGCTACCAGTATGCTGCTCGGGTTTGTGGCCGTCGCCCTGCTGGGTATGTGGTCTCATGGCTGGCGGTGGCCGCTGCAGGATGTATCCGTGAGCGCTGCAGGGCTGTACGATTTCTGGCGCGGTCACGAGGTCCTGGTAGAAGATCCGTACTACGCCAGCCGTTATTCGTCGCTGCTCGCGGCGCTGATGTGGGTGTGGGGATTGGCCTTTCCTTTCGGCATCGTCGGACCTCTGGCCCTGGTCGGCGTCGGCTCTCGCCTCCGCGATCCGCGCCTCCGCGATCCGCGCCTCCGCGATCCGCGCCTCCGCGATCCGCGCCTCCGCGATCCGCGCCTGCGCGATCCTGCTCGTTCGCCGGCGGAGACTTTCCTGCTCCTGTTCGTTGGCACCACGGGGGTGACAGCGATGTTCTTCGAAGCGGACGCAGCCGGTCGCGCTGTGATCGTGCCGATCCTTCTCCTGATCGCCGCGGCCGGAGTATCCACCTGGCTCGGTGCGAACCGGAAGGAGCGCCGGTTGAGTCTGAGCGCTTTCCTGGTGTTGTTCATCGGGCTCAACTTTTACCAGGGAGCCCCGTCCGTCGTCGCCGAGCAGCATCACTGGCGAGGTGAGGCTTACGCGCGGCGAGGTATGACGATCAACACTCAGAGTGAGTACGAATCAGCGGTACGCCATGGGAGTGACCGCATCGATTCCTACCTGTCCCTGGCCACCGTCTATAGCAAGGGAAACGACTCCGACCGGGCAGTTGCCGTCTATGAGAAGCTGCTGCGACGCTGGCCCAATCACACCGGGGCCGTCAAAGACCTCGCCGCGGCTTACATGGCTTCAGAGCGCTTTGTGGAAGCGGTGGAGACGTACGAAGAGCTGACTGCCATCGATGCGGATTTCGCCCTGCCGCGGCTGGCGCAAGCCCGTCTACTGACCAAAGATCGACCAGGCGCCATCCGTGCCTACGAGAAGTTGTTGACCCGGCAACCTGAAAATGGCGAAGTGCGCTATCTCGCGGCCCTTCTGTACATCCAGGAGGAGCGGCGCGCTGACGCTGCCGAGGCCTACCTCCGGCTCCTCGCTGATCCGGAGTGGAGCGAGCAAGCCGGTCTGCGACTCGCTCGACTGCACGTCGAGGCGGGACGACCAACGGAAGCCGAGTCCCTGCTGCGGAACATCCTCTCCGGGGTCAATCCGGACTCCGAGTTGGCCCTGGCTCACCTGGGCAGGCTGCTTTACGAGCGGCGCCAGTTCGAGGAAGCCCTGGTGTATCTCGAGCGCCTGCGTCGACTGCAAACCGAGGTACACCAGACGTACTTCTACCTGAGCGCGATCTATCGCGAGCAGGGCCGGCATGCGGAGGCTGAGGAGATCATGAAGCTGTACGAACGCTACCGCCTGGAGAGGCGCAGGGCAGATATGGAACAGCGCATGGAGGAGGAGAGCAATCTGATGTTGAGAAAAACCATGGAGATGGCACCTTGACAACACAGGTTGCTCGCTATGCGATGCGCTGGGCGGCCAGGTCTGCCGTCACGCTCGGTTTGGTGATCGTGCTCTTCTTCCTCGCCTACACCAGCGCCTGGTCGGCCGAGCGTCTCCGGTTTGGCCAGGGGGGACACATTACTTGGACGGGCCAGGTCGTCGGCAACGTGGAGAGCATTGACGAGATCGGCACGGTAGCGGCGGAATACCGCTCGGATCTGACCTCCTCGGGGATCGCGATCCCGCCCCGCCGTCAACTATATGCCGCTCCGGGAGGAAACCTCATAGATATCGATACGGAGGAATATCCCGATGCTCTGCATCCTCACCGGGCTGTCGAAGGGGAGAACGTGGCCACGACGAGCGCGAGCCGGGGCGGCGGTATCGATTCGCCGAATGCGTTTGCGGCAGGAGTGAAAGAGTCGGTATACCCGGGCCTGATTTCGGACGATGAGGAGACCAGCACGGCCTTCACGGTCGCTGGAAAGACAGGGATACATCTCGATACGGATCTGGGCACGCGCGCCGCCATCAACCGCATAGTCTTCTTTCCGCGCAACACGCTGTACCCGTTGCCCAGTGAACCGTTCGAAAATGACTTCCTGCGCGACTTCAAGTTGTTCGTGAATGACGGCGTGACGCTCAATTCGAGGGGCGGCCCGGATTGGGGACTGGCCCTCCACGAGCGCGTAAACAACAGGGATGCCATCGTCGTCATCGACGTCGACCCTCCGCGTTTCGTCAGACACATCCGCCTGGACAATACCTCTACCATCCCATTCGAGATCCACAAGTTCCAGGTCTTCGGTGCCGGTTTCTTCGCGGAGGCTCACTACATCTCGCCGGTCATCGACCTGAACAAGCTCTTCAATTGGGGCCAGCTGCGCTGGGTGCAGGAGCTCGTCGGCGACCCCTCGGTCTCGGATATGCAGATCCGCACGCGGTCGGGTACCGATGATTCACCCTTCACCTTTACCCGCAAGCGAGTCGGTGATCCCAATGCCAGGGAGATAGAAACCTCCACGGACAATCCCGGCGAACCGATGTTGAGAAGGGAATACCTGTCCCTGCCCGAGGAGGGTGGCGACAACGACATTTGGGAGCGCGGATCGTTCAAGGATGACACCCAGAACTGGAGTCCATGGACGGCGCCCTATGACCCGATAGCGGGTGCCAGCGAGGCGGGCACCCCCGTGCTCTCTCCGGGCCCCCGCCAGTACTTCCAGTTCAGTGTGGATTTCCAAACCTCGGATCCCCAATCCGCGCGTGTGTTGCGCAACCTCTCGGTAGACGTGTCGCCGGCGCTCGCCGCCGAATTGATCGCTGAAGTCTTCCCACGCCAAGTGCGCCCCGCCGAGGACATCCCCTTCATCTACGCCGTGAGGGCGGACATGCGCGCCGACGATGTGCGTGGTTTTGACCATTTCGAGATTCGCACCCCCAATCGGGTGCTCAAGATCGAGCGCATCGAAATAATCAGCGCCGGTGGTCAGCATATCGTCGACCATACCTTCCTGGTTCAGGACGGTATCACCGTGGAGGAGATTCAGAGCGGCGCCACCGTTGAGGATAGTGTCGCCATCACCGCCCTTTCCCGGGAGGGGTTTACCCTGCAGTTTCCACGCGTCCTCGAACATGACGACCTGCTCAAGATCCACTTCCTCGACCGTGTTCTCACCTACAGCAATACCTACGATGGCCGCGCGCTCTTGAGGGGTGCAGCCGACACTGAGGAGGAGGCTTTTCAGGGCGTCGTCGGGGGCAATGCGGCAGACTTGGATGCTGACGATAGAGCATTCCCCACCGGCACTACCGTCCTGAGTCCTTCCGTGACCCAGACCGACTTGATCGGCACCTTCGAGCTGGGTGCGGCGTTCACCCCGAACGGCGACGACGTCAATGAAACGATGGCGCTGCGTTTTGACGTGTTGACGGTCGTCGGCGCCGCAGACATCAACGTCGACGTTTTCGATCTGAGTGGAAACCATCACGCACAGTTGTTGGCGCACGATGGCGCCAATGGGACCTACGACGCCACCCGTTTCCCTGGCCTGGCCTGGGATGGCCGGGATGCTCACGACAACCTCGTGCCGCCCGGGGTCTATCTGATTCGCATCGAGGTGGACGGCGACGCCCGCTCCAGCACCACGATGCGGCCCGTCAGCATTGTATACTGAACTTGGTGAGTCCATGTCCATGAGGTTTAGAAGCCAGTCGCGGAACCACAGCAGCATCCTGTTTCTCGCCATCACCATGGCCGGTTGGGCGGGGATGGTGTCAGGCCAACCCGACTACGGCGCCCGCCTCGGCCTGACGCAGGGGGGCGACCGGATGCTCCATCCCCAGGGCGTTGTACAGACGACGGGCGCGATCGACCCGATGGTGCGCAAGTGGTACTTGCCTGAAGAAGTTTTCGAGGAATATCGCTGGCGCCAATGGGAGACGACCTCCCATGCTCGTCAACCCTACCAGCGTTACGTCGGTTTTGACGAGGAGTCGGGGCGCGTGGAAGCACTGGATGGCAGCTACTTCTACGACCTCTACGGCAACCTCATGCCCCGGGGATGGCTGATCTACAACACCAGCCAGGAAACACCCGCGGAAGCCGGCCACGTCGTGTTCACGGGCACCAGGATGTCTACGTGGTTCAGCGGTGTGGCGATCGCAAGTGAATCCAAAGGTCAATACCGATACGCGATGACGGTCGGTTCGGATCTACGCACCACCTTCACGCCCCTGGTGTGGTCCAAGCCGCGCTTTGCCGGGGTGCAGCTCGACGTGATGAGCGACAAGTACAAAGGTTCCATCATCTACTCACAGGGCGGCGTGCCGGGCAGAGATGACGAGCGTCCCAAAACGGACATAACCGTCATTTCTGGGGGCCGCTTCACGGCGCAGTTGGGCGATTTCGTGGAGACGGGCGTCCACATCGTCAATGCCCACCAGAGCCACAGCCTCAACAGCAGACTGGCGAACAGCACGATCACCGGTTCACTCGTCGAAGATCAAAACGGGGTCGTGTCCCTGATCCAGATTTCGCTCCGGGACGACTCGCCTGAGGATGGAACCGGAGGGCCGGCCTTCTTCCCTGCTGGCTCGGACGTCATAATCACCTACCGGGATGGCGCCGAGGACCGCGGGAAGAATCTCCGCTTCGAGCCTATCGTCGCCGGCGGCGTGCCGGGACCCGGGTTCTTCACCGCCGACGGCGATGAAGAAATCGTGCTGATCTACGACTTCAGCAGGCCCGAGTTCATCTCCCGGGCCCATGCCGATCGCAGTGAGATCGTCGATGTCGAATTTCGCCTGGTGCTGGCCAATGACTACCAGATCTGGATGACTTCGGACCGGCAGGACCTCGTACCACTTCTCGTGGAGCGGGCCGAAGGCAACGTCCAGGACTTCTCGAATGTGCAGCTGGTCAGTTTCGAGTACGGGTTGCCGACGGCCACGCACATAATCGGCGGCACCGTCAGACTGAGCGATGTCGGCGGATTTGACCTCTACGGCGAGTACGACCTGAACTGGAATTACCGCAAGTACCCGAATCCGCAGCTGGACGACCACAAAACTTCCTCGGGTATCAGTGGCCAGCGCCGGTCTCCTGCCTGGATGCTGAATGTCTCGAAGCAGATGTCGTCCTTGTTCCTGTTCAGCGAGTTCTACAGCATCGATCCCCTCTATAGTACCACTACGTTCATGACCCACGTCACCGGCAACGTCGATTATGCCGATGAGCGCCGGCGGTTCGATTTCGTCGAAGACAACGACGATCAGGATCGGTTCCCCGACCTGACCCGCTCCGACACCCAGGCCGGAAAATTCGTCGACCAGAATGTGTTTCCAGGGTGGGATCGCGACTACGACTTCCTCCCGGACGTCAACCGCAACAACAACCGCATCCTTCCCAACACCATCCCGGACTACGAGGAGCCTTTCTTGCGCTTTGGCGCAGATCGCCCCGAGTTCCTCTTCGGGGTGGACATGAACCACAACTTCTGGGTCGATCTCTACGAAAACGACAACGAGCCCGACTATCCGTACCGCAAGGACCACCGTGGCTTCAACGTCTTCTCCAGGATAGCCCTTATACCCGGAGCGGATCTCAAGATTGGCGCCCTGCGCGAAGAGCTGATTGCTTCAAACCGGCGCAATCACAGCACCTATGCCATGCTGACCTTGGAGCGATCCTGGCCCCGCTGGGGCCGTGTGCGGTTGTTCGAGATGGCCCAGCTGGTGAAGGACGACATCCCCGATCCACTGCTGCAATGGGCCCCCGAAAGCCTCCTGGACAGAGGCGCCCTTACCGAGGTGGACGATCCTTTGCTGGCGCGGGATGCGTGGATCAACCATCTCTTCGGCGGCCACACCTGGCGCGGACGCTCCTTCTTCTTAATGAGCAAGGTCAACTGGGTCTATTTCCACCAGCGGCTCGACCGCGACCAGCGACGGGAGCTCGGACTTGCGGAACAGGATTACTACTTCGGCATTCTCAACAAGGCGAGCTACCTCTTCTCCCTGGGACGGCTGGAATTGGAGCCGCGCTGGAAGAGTGAATTCATCGACCAGAGCCGTGACCTGTTTGCCGCGCAGGAGCGAACGACCCTCACCGAGTTGGTATCCGGCCTGGTCCGCATGCGGTTGCTCGGCGCCACGACGCTGCAGTCCGGCATCGAGTACCTGTGGTCCGAGGATCTCGACGGCCCAGATCACGATCTCACTTCTTTGAACCTGGGATTCCAGTTTCTCACGGAGTCGGCTTATCAAGGGTACTCCATCAGAGCGCTCGTAGGCGCTGTGTGGGAGCGAACTGACCCGCGTGGCCGAGAGGCCTCGACCACGGTGCAATCGTTTATCACGGTGTACGCTGGACTGGAGTAGCGAACCTTTGGAGGATTACGAAATGATTGAGACACGCTTCAGGCGCACCTGTGCCTCATCTCTCCTGCCCATTCTCCTCCTCTCAACTATCATCCTCACCGCCAACGGCCCTTCCCTCGCCCAGCAGACTCAGGGCGCCCGCGTCGATGATGACCAGGTTGTGGTGGATTTCGATTCGCACTGGAGGAATTGGAACAGGCCCACCTATCTGACGGTCGTGGAAGACGGTGCCGTGCGGTCGCGGCATTTCCGCGGGGTCTCCGATGTGCTCAGCGACAGGAGCTTCACCAGGTCTGTCATCGTGACCCGCCCCCTCCCGCGGATTGCCAACATGGACAGCACACGCCTCCTCGATGCGCTGGGACAGCCGGCGACCGATCGCAACGACGACCCGATTTACAGCTACTTCGTGCGTCCCGGCATCAGCCGTGTGGGCTCCAATTCCCATCTGGCAGATAACATCTTCGACGGCGTCGATACCACCTACTGGGAGCCCAACTTCGACGACCCGCCTGAGAACTGGTGGATCGAGGTCGATCTGGGCCGGCCTGTAGCCGTGGAACGGGTTCGTCTCGATTTCGCGGAAGAGGGTGACGGCGATCCCTTTTTCCGCTTCGTCATGCTCGTCTCCGAGGAGCAAACCCTCTTCCGCGATGAGGGCAGCGGTATCAACTCTAACGTTTTCATCCCCTTCGAGGGGATCAACACCGATCAGCGGGTGTTCGTCTTCGACAGCTCGCGGCTCGGCGGGGCGTTGCCGCTCGAGGCGATGACGGTGGAACCCGAGAGCAACACATTCGCGGTGGAAGATTCGGACGCCCCAGCGGGCGCCTACAACGGCAACCCGACCGCCGACGTCGAGTGGACCGGCCGCATGCTGGAGACGATCCGCATCTTCGTATCCAGCTCGCGCATGGGCCGGGCACAGCAGATCTCCGAGGAGGAGTGGCAGGCTTTGCCGGTCGACGACAGGGGCGACATCGTCTATTTCCTGCGCGATGGCGACTTCGAGGAGCCTGTCGAGGACGAAGCGACCTACTTGAAACTGGCACAAGACCGCCGAGGTCGCTTGGAGTACTACCGGCGCGAGCGCCCCCGGCTGGCCGAGATCAAAGTATGGGGTTGGGGGGATGAGGTCGGCATCCAACTGGCCGCCGGTGGAGGCTCCATCGCATCGACCTTTCCCGGCGACGAGACCCAGTACTTCGACGGCAACTGGGCATCGGAAAACGTCATGGATGCGATCATCCCCGAGAGGCCCGGCTCGAATGTCCTGACGCTGGACCTGGGGGGCATCCTGTGGATGCAGCAGGTGCGGATGGCTACCAGGGGAGCGCCGCGAGGCCATATCCTGCGCGGCTCAACGGGCACCCTCGACGCCCAGGGAGAGAAGCAGTGGACCGTCCTCAGCACACCTGACCACGAGATCAACATCGACACCGGCTTCCACCGTTTCCTGGTGAATCAGTTCACGCCGCTGCAGCGGGTGCGTTTCTTTGAGTTGTTCTTCTTGGCCCACTCCACGGAGGGTGAAACCACGGACAGGTTCTCACCCCGGATTCGTGAAATATTCCTCTACCCAGGAGCGGCACCTCCTGCCGAAGTCGTGCTCGAGTCCCCGCCCATCGACGTGCAAGGCCTGTTCAACCTGGGCGGCGTGCACTGGGAAGCACAGACCCCCCCCGGCTCCGATGTCGAAATCCGCACTCGCACGGGCGATCAGCTGGTAGAGGTCACCCGCTACTACGACAAAGCGGGGAACGAGGTGACGGGCAAGGACGAAGAGGCCAAGATCAATAATTACAACAGGTTGCGAAGCTTCAAGGGGCCCATAATCACGTCGCTGGAAATCGGCTCCGGCTGGAACCCGTGGAGTCAGAGGTACTCGGTTTCGGGGGAACTGGCCACGTCGCCCGGCCTGCGCAGCCAACTGCAGATTCAGGCCCGCCTCATCAACCACGACCAGGAAACGGTACCCGTCCTCGAGAAGATCATCGTCGATCTGGAGCAACCGCTGGCGCATGGGCTGGGGGCCGAGGTGTGGCCCGCACTGACGCTTCCGGGTCGGCTTGATACGTTCGAGGTGTTCCTACAGCCCGACTTTCTCCAGCGGCCTGAAGTCAGCCCGGGCATCGACGAGATCCGCCTGCGCTCGGATCCCCCGATCGACCTGCGCATGGTGGATCTGGCGGTGGGCACGGAAGCCGAGCTGGGCGCCGATCAACCGGTGCAGCTGTTCGACCGCTGGTTCGTTGAGGATGGCCGCTCCATGTTGCTGGATGCTGCCTCTGCCTCCCCCGACACATTGCAGGTGATGTCCCAGGGCGACTCCCTGTGGTTGGTCCTGCCCGAGGTACTCGAGAGTACCCCGGCTGCTCTGCTGCAGCGCTCCTACTTTCGCCTGGTCAGTCCCGGCGATGATGAGAACCCCGCTGACGAGGTGCCCACCGATCTCAGTGGGACTCTGCTGACCTTCTACAGCCACAGTGCGCTGCGCGACGAAGAGCGCGGCCAGGTGATCCACTTCCGTCAGGTCGGCGAGGGTGATGCGCTCACCGACGACGACGTGGTCACTGCGGCCGAGTACGAAGAGCTGCCGGACGAGGAGAAGGGACCGATCCGGTACTTCCGCAAGGTGAGCAGCGTAGGCAATCAGTCAGCGTATGACGAGCTGGGCAACCTGCTCGTTAGCCAATACCCCCGCTCCCGCGAGCGGGGTTGGGAAATCGGCCCTGGGCGGCTGGTGCGGCTGCGCTTCACATCCGAGGTTTACCTCCCGACCACGGTCCTCAACGTCGCCGTGCGCAACAGCGGTGTCGAGGCGGCCTGGCAAGTGGCCCGAGAGCAGGATGTCACCGAGCTGCGGCCGGCGCAGACCCTCGTCATCAGGGCCCCGCAGCCGACGGGTGTCATCGACGACGTCGCGATCGCACCCAACCCGTTCACGCCCAACGACGACGGCGTCAACGACCTTGCTCAGATCGACTTCTCCCTGTTCCGGGTGTTCGACGAGCGCCCGATCGCCCTGCGCATCTACACGCTGGGCGGTCATCTTTTGTGGCAGCAGGAAAAGGAGTTTCTTGGTGGACGGCAGACCATGGAGTGGAACGGCATGGACATGAACGGACACCTGGTGCCGCCGGGCCTCTACCTGTGTCAGCTCGAGGCGCTCGCCGATGCTGATGTCGATGGGCTCAAACAGACCCGGGTTATCGCCGTTGCGTATTGACAAGGAGCTTGGATGATGCTTTCACTCCGAACCGTTACTACGGTTGTCTTGGTGTTGACAATTTCCGGCAGCGCGTGGGCACGGTCTGAATTCCGCCTGGGCGGCGAGTCGGGAAACCAGTGGTCGAGTATGTGCCGGAATCTGCCCTACTGGCTACCCGAGGCGATCAAGGTCTGTGACCGTGACCCAGTCAACTACGTGGTCATCGGCGAAGACGGCGATGAGCGCAGGCAGGTGTCCGTTCGAGTGATCGATGAGGCGGGCGGCGGCACCTACCTGAAGGAGTATTTCTATCGGGGACCCGATCTGCCGGATATGAGTGGGAATATCCTGAGACCTCAGTGGTACGACAAAACGGTCAACATCGCCGAAAAAGGTAACCTGGTGGGCAACGGCGGGACCTTCGCGGTCGGGGGGCACGCCCAGGACCTCACTCCGATCCACGACGGAGATCCCACGACCGTGCTCCTGAGAGTCGTGCGGGAAAACCCCTTGATCACCGGAAATATGACGGGCGACGCCTCGGTGTGGGCCCTCGCCTTCGGCAGGGAAGTTCCGCTCTCCCGTACCCGCTTCTACCCCCGCGAGGGTCTCGAGTCCAACTATCTGCCGTGGTTTGAAATCCAGATGGGTGACAACAATGCCCCCAAACAGAGCAAGAGGGGAACGATCAGGCCCGGCCACAGTCAATTCTCGGAATTCAGGCATGAAGGCGCCCACCAGCTGCCGCCCGATCCGCAGCTGGATGTCCTGATCACGACGCGCGAAAACCTCCTCGTGGACACCGAGCTCGAAGTAGATCGCCATCTGCGCTTCATCACGCTGCGGCCCCTCATCCCCGAACGCACCTGGGAGATAGCCGAGTGGGAGGTCTACGCCGATGGCTATCCCCGGCGGCGGGTCTGGCGCTCCGAGATCCTCGATTTCGGCTCCACCGCTGCGACCTTCAGCAAGATTCGCTGGGGCGGCGACCAACCCCCCGGCACCCGGCTGCAGATTCGGACGCGCACCGGTCATACCAGGAGCCCCAGTCTGTTCTGGACCACGGGCCGCACCGGCCTGCTCGCCCAGTCGGACGCAGATGCGTGGATCATAGCTGGCATCGACGCTCAGAACCGCACCCACGATGTGGACAACTGGAGCTTCTGGTCGCCGGTATATGACTTCGAAGCGGGGCTGCGCGATCCTGAGTCCCCGGCACATGAATGGCGGGACGGCACCCGGTTTCTGTCGCCCGGCCCGAGTCGCTACCTGCAGTTCGAGATCATCTTCGAGTCGACCTTGTTGCAGGCGCCCCGTCTGGATGACCTGACTGTGCTGTTCGCCGAGTCGCCGGTGGCCGCAGCTGTGGTTGGCGAAATCTGGCCGATCGAGGTGGACAGCTTCGAGCCTCATATGTTCACCTATGTGGTCAACCCCTTCCTCAACCAGGGCAACCGCGGCTTCGATCGGCTGGAGATCCTAACCGGTACTCAGGTCGATACTGTGCGCTCGGTGCTGGTCGGCGGCGACGAGGTCATCGACCGCTCAGCGTCCGAGACAGTACCCGAAATCCTGCCGGATCGCATCATCGTGAAATTCGACAAGCTCCAGGACCCCAGCAACGACGACCAGAAGCGTATCGAGGTGGCGTTTGACGCCCGGGTTCTGCGCTTCGGGGCCGAATTCAGCGGCTGGATCTACGACAGTGAGGAACCCGAGCTCAAGCAGCAGGTGGAACCCGGCAACGCCACTTTCCGCTTCCTCGGAGATGACCTGTCCGTGCGCACCCCGCTCGGCGGCAATCTCCTGCAGCGACTCACGGTCTCTTCGCCCGTGTGCAGTCCCAACGGCGACGGCATCAACGACGAGGTCGCCATTGCGTTCGACGTGCGCGACCTGAATCGGCCCCGGCAGATCAGCGTGGAGGTCTTCGATTTGTCAGGCCGGCTGCTTCGCCAGGTACTTGCCGCCACGAGCAGCAGTCACAGTTTCAACGACGACGATGCGCTCAGCTGGGACGGTCGCGATGGCACCGGGAATCTGGTGCCCCCGGGAACCTACCTGCTCAGGGTCTCCGTCGACACGGACCAGGGCGTCGATACCGCGATGAGGGTGCTGTCGCTGGCGTACTGAGGAGCCGTTGGAATGATGGTAGTTCCGCGTCAAAAAACGCTTGATTGTCTTTTCCGGTTCTATTAACTTGATGTGCCAAATCAGAATTCTATGATTTAGGGAGATCCAATTCAGTACCTGTAACGACTCACATCACACCTGTAACGACTCACATCACCTTTCGTACAACTGTTAGGTGTAACGCCCCACCTTTCCTGGCAGCAGGAGGAGGAGAAAGAGGATACATGAAGAAGAGTCTGTTTTACATTGCGGTGGGCTTGCTCACCACAGCATCTTTGGCGGTCGCCCACCAGAATCCTCCCGGATTCGAAGCGGGGGCAGTGCCCGCAGTCCACTTCCCGCCGGGTCTAGAGCCGACCATCGACGGTGATCTCTCGGATTGGGCGGCGGTCGACCGTAGCATTTTCGCCCTCACCGATGACCATATCCGGCCCATCGAGGGCTTCGGCGGTCTTGAGGATTTCTTTGGCAACAATGACGCCGCTGACATCAGCGTCGAGTTCCTGTACGGTTGGAGCGATGCCCAGAACAAGCTCTACTACGGCTACAGGGTCTTCGACGACTATCACTCCGCTCTTCGTGACGATCCGGCCAGGTGGTGGTGGGATGATGCCATGGAAACCATGTTGATGATGGAGCAGCTCAGCCAGCAGGAGCTGGCAGACCTGAACGATGCGGGTGAGAAGCACAATTTCAGCTTCAACTACACCTTGCCACCGATCGGTGGTGGACCCAATGCAGGCCTCGGGTGGATGTTCTCGGGCCTTTGTATCAGATGCGATTGGGTCAACGATCAGAGTTCGGGCGCGTTGGATGGCTACTACGAGGTGCAGCACACCTTCACGGGAGAGGAACACGGCGAGAGCACGTATTGGTATGAGCTCCAGACTTCGCCCTTCCTGTACTCAGACACCAGCATCGAATCGCCCACGAGTCCCGCTGACTGGGTAACTGACGATCTGGATGTGAATCAGGTCATCCACATCACCCAGACCTTCGTGGACGCGGATTGCACCATAATCTGCGGCTCGCCCGGCGATGACGGCCCGGATGACTTCCTGGACGGCGGTTACTGGACCACCACGGCCGGAACGGGCGCAAGCTCGTTTGGTGAAGTCGACATCGTGCTCGAACCGATCGACAGAAGCCTTGCTTGGCCGACTGCGGTCGAGGATCAGAGCTGGGGTCGCATCAAGGCTCAGTTCTAAGAAAAACTTCTCAACCTGAGGGCTTCTGTCCCGGCAGAGATCCTTCTTGGTTGCCTGAAGAGAAAGGTTGGGCAGGTCGCTCGTTGACCTGCCCAACTTTTTTTTATGTGGCGCTCTCTGCGAAGGTGATGCGGTTGAAGAGGGGGTTGAAGCTCAGCGCAGCAGGGTCATGGTTCGAGTCTGGCTGAAGCCGGCCTCGGGCTCATCCCCCAAAACGTCGTTGATGATAGAGTTGCCGGCGCTGAACAGTACTCCGCCCTCCGCAAAACGGTATTGTCTGTTTCCTCTAGAACGGTTGTTCGAGGCGGCGAGCCCGCTCGATGGCCTGTCGCGCCATCTTCTGGCGCCCCGTGCGCTGGTAGAATGCTCCCAGGTGCCGGTACACGGTGGATGAACTCGGATCGAGGGAAGCGGCTCGCTTGAGGGCCTGCTCGGCGGTGACCAGATCTCCCCGGCGCAGGTAAACGACCCCTAGGTTGCGCCAGGCAGGCGCGAAGGACGAGTCCAGCTGCACCGCCTGCTCGAGGTGGGCCACCTCCTCGTCAGGCAGTTCTAGATGGTAACATGCGCTGGCCAGGGCATAGCGAAGATCGCGACCGTCGAGGATAACTAGAGCCTCGGTCAGTGTGGCCCGCGCCTGGCCCGGGCGGCCTCCTTCGAGAAGAACCTGCCCCAGGAGCACGCGTCCCTTCTGCTGGGTGCCGGGCCTGGGATCGACGGCCAGGGCCCGCTGGATCGCTTCGGCCGCCTCTGGAAGCCGTCGCTGGCGACGCAACAGATCCCCAAGGTTCAGCCAGGCTTTGGCATGATCGGGCGCCAGACGCAGAGCCTCCCGGTATACGGTCTCAGCCTCTGGCGACCGGTCCTGGCGTTCCAGAGCCACAGCGAGGCTGTTGCGCACTTCGGCATCCTTCGGATGGTCTTCGGCTGCAGCGCGCAAATCGACCATGGCCTGCTCGATCTCGCCCTTGCGCAGGTGGATGCTGCCCTGGAGCCACCGCGGTCGCAGGTGGTCGACGGCGGCGGCATCGACGCCGGTGTGGACCCAGACCGTCGCCACCACCAGGCCTATCCCGAGTCGGGCAGCGGTCCCGCGTTGGCGACTTCGCAGGGCTCCTGCGCCCAACCGAAGTGCGTCCGCGGCGAACAGGATCAGAAACGGGAGAGCGGGTAGCCGGTAGCGAGCGCACACCGTGAACAGCAAGCCGGAGAGCAGGAAGGCGAGGACACCACCGAGGGCGAAGCCCCAACGCCCCCGCCACTGCTTCAGATTGACTCCCATGCCCACCAGCGCCAGCGGTACCAGCAGGCCGAATCCGGGCAGCAGCCGGCCCAGCCAGGTGTTGTGGGCGTACCAGGCCAGGTCAACACTGACCGGCACCTCAAAGGCATTCCAGAACAGGCGAAGTTTGCGCCACGCCAGACCCAGAGCCATCCCCGGTTCGTGAGCCAGAAAGGTCACTCCATCGGACAGATAGATGCGGCCTCGATCCGCAGGCGTAGCATCCCAGCCGTCGCGGTAACCGACCGACTCCAGGCGTTGCCAGTCGAGGCCCTGGCGGGCGTACGGAGTGCCGTCGGCCTCCGCGTTGTTGCCCATGTAGAAACTCCAGGCCCCTTCGAACGGCGCGGCCGTACCCTGCGTCGACCAGTTGAAGGCCACGAAAGGCGCCAATCCCAACAGCAGACCGGTAGCGAGCATGGCGCCACCCCGCCAGAAAGTCCGACCCTCTTGGCGAGCCAACTGTCTCAACCACAGGAACACCGGCAGCACAAGTAACAGGGCGTTGGCGCGGGTCGTGGCCAGCAGAGCCAGTAAGCCCCCCGCCCCTACCACGCACAGCGGCGTGGTCGCGCCCGGTCGCAGCAGCAGGGCCAGCGTGGCTGCCACCAGGAACAACACCAGCGTTGTGGCCAGCAACTGGCTGCTGTACAGGACAAAGGGCCAGTAGACGGCGGCCAGCAGGCCGCAGACCATGGCGGCAGCCGGCGGCATCAGGTGGCGGGCGGCGCGCTGAAGAAGAACGCAGGTTGAAGCACTGAGAACGGCCTGCACGATCTGCATCGCCAACGGCCCACCTCCGACCAGCATCACCAGCGCCCACAGGGCCGGGTAGAGAACGCCGTGCACGTAGGTATCGTCGGCCGCTTGCTCCCATTCGCCACCCAACAAGCCACGAGCCAGGGTCTGATATTCGCCTTCGTCGAGAATGAGCTCGCCGAAATAGGGAGAATGACTGGCCTCGAACACGTGCAGCAACCGCAGCGCCAGGGCCACAAGAAAGAGAGCGGCGGAAGCGGCGCTCGAAGACGTCCAGCTCATGCCAGACAGGTGTGATAGAACCGCTCGCATGCTCACTGTAGGAAGGTCGCCCGCTCGAAGGCAGCTTTGACTTCTTCTGTCATGCCCATCTGCTCATGGAACACTGCCACCTCTCGATGTGCGCGCTGGCGACCCCTGCCCGTTGCTGCAGCAAGCGCACGTGTGCCATAGGCGCTTCTCCTTGAGTAGCAATCAACGAAGGAGTAGGATCGCCAGGACGCATTGGCGCTGTCAAGCAGAGAGGAGCCATGCACCAACGCGGCAAAGACAAGCGCACGCAGAGCATCATGACCTTCGCTATCTGACGCGTAGACGGAATGTCGATGGGGTCGCGATAGCGCCCGCCGGGTCCATAAAAAAAGGGGTTCCCCACGCGTTCGAAATTGCGTAGATTGTGACCCGCTGGGTCCGGCCACCCTCCTAAGAGGGCTGATTTAGCGCTCCGAGACCCTACTGATTCGCACTCTGAAGCTGGCAGGGGTCCTGCCCGGCTGGGCCTCATCTTCACCGGAAGCAACTCTGCAATGACCGTCTGCCCCGTCACACGCCTCACCCCTGGCGCTAGCCGCGAGGTCAGAAAACTCACCGTCCCCTTCGCGACCTCTCTGCTGCTGCTCCTCTTCCTCGGCGGTTGCGGCCCGGACGATCCGGTCCTCGCCAAGGTGGGCGACACGGAGATCACGGCATCTCAACTCGACGTCTTCGTCGGCCGGGTGTCGCTGGACCTGCTCAGCGACAAGGAGGGGGTCGAGGCGGACCGGGACTATCTCGAGTCCATGATCGACCAGGAGCTGCTCGTTCAGGAAGCCAGATCCCGCGGCCTGGACACCAGTTCCGTGGTCACGCACCAGCTGGAGACGGCCGTGCGTCACCGCTTCTACCTGCGTTACGAGGGTCAGTTCGTCAACTCCAAGATCGCGATCACCCCCACCGAGATCGAGAGCGCCTTTCACGACATGGGCTTCGACCGGGAACGCCTCGTCAGCCGCATCCGCCTCAAGGGCACCGAGAGGGAGGCCCGCGCCGTGCTCGCGCAGATCGAGCAAGGCAGGCCCTTCGCCGAGGTGCTCGAGGAACACGGGGAGAGCGACCCCCGCGCCGACGACTCCGGAAAGGTTGCCTGGGTGGGATTGACGGGCCTCAAGAAACTGCGGATACCGCCCGACGAGTTCCGCTCCCTCTCCCTGAACGAGCCGCTGCTCATAAAACTGTCGCCCGGCGTCTGGTGGATTGTCCGCTTCGAAGAGGACAGGGAAGCCAACATCCAGGACTACGAGGGTGATCTCTCCAAGATAGTCAGGCAAGAACAGTGGTGGCGCCGGACCAACGAGGAGGCCGAGGTCCTCGGACAGAAGTACGGCGCCCGCTCCCATCCCGAGGGATTCCGGGCCCTGATACAGCGACATTCGGAGCGCCGCCCGGATCTGACCGAGGAGGAGGCCGCCCAGCCGCTGTACTCCTTCGCCGACGGCGACACCATAACGGCGGGAGATTTCATCGTCCGGGTTCGCGAGGAGATGGGAAACTCGGCCGTGGGCGACAGCTCGATGATCGTCCACGTGGCCGAGAACCGGCTCCTGTTTCCGAAGCTCTTCGTGATGGCCGCGCACGACCTGGGTTGGGTCAAGGAGGAGGGCTTCTTCGATTGGCGCGACCGCAAGCACCGGGGTTTCATGATCGACCTCCTCGTCAAGACCGAATCGGATGACCGCATTTCCTTCTCCGAAAGGGAAATGCGCGATTACTACGAAAACAACCAGGAAAAGTTTCGGGCGGGGGAGGTGCTCCGTGTCCAGGAGGTACACGCCAAGGCCGACTCCACGGCCAGGCGTTGGCGCGCCGAGCTCGAGGCGGGGGGCTCCTTCGAGGAGATCTTCAGCGCCAACCCCCTTGTCGCCTCGTACGGCAGACACCGGAATGGTGGTCGGATGACGATCCATCACCACCGCGCCGGTGCCTATCCCGAGCTTGCCGAGGCCGCCTTCGCGGCGCCGGTCGGCGAGCTCGTCGGTCCGGTTTACCTGGAGGAGCCGGAGAGTTATTCTGTTTTTCGCGTCCTCGAGCACTCGGAGAGCCGCATAAAGCCCTTCGACGAGGCGCGGAAGTCGGTCGAATATGTAATGCGCTCCAAGGAGAAGCAGAAGCTTACGGACGCCCTCTTCCGGTCGTTGCGGGAGCAGTACGAAGGCCGGATCGCCGTCTTTGACGAGCAGCTGGAACAGCGGCACGCAGAACAGTAAAAATGAGCGGAGTCCGGCTGTCCTTGCCGGACTTGCCTTTTCGCACGGGAGCCTGTCGATGACTCTACAGGACAGATTGGTTGGTGGCCTCGGTCTCTTCGGCCTGCTTTGCGTCGGTCTCCTGCCGGTGGCAGGACAGGAGGATTACGGCTCTCGTCTGGGCCTGGTCCGAGGTCACGAGTACAGCTACGCGCCCCAGGGGCCCGGGGTGCTGCTGAATGCCATCGACCCGGCGGTGCGCAAGTGGTACCTGCCGGACGAGCTGTACAACGACTATCAGTGGCGCCAGTGGGAGTACACCAACTACGCGCGCGACCAGTACCAGCGCTACGTGGAGACGTCCCTGGAAGGCGACTACTTCTACGACATCTACGGCAACTTCCTGACTCGGGGCTGGCTGATCTTCAACAACTCGCAGACTACACCACAGCAGTTCGGCAACACGCTGCTCAAGTCCTCCCGCTTCCGCGACTGGTTTTCGGGCCTCGTCGTCGTCCATGACCAGAAGGGCCAGTACCGCTACTCCATGAGCATCAGCGACCGGTTGCGCACGACGCTGACGCCGATGGTGTTCTCCAAGCCCCGCTTCAACGGAATGCAGGTCGACCTGGCCACCGACCGGATGGAGGCCACGATGCTGTACTCCCGCATCAGTAGCCAGGGCGGCAACACCACAGCCGACCGGGAGGTCCAGAACACGAACAACACCACGCTGCTCGGCGGGCGGGTCACCGGCATGGTTGGCGACTACGTCAAGGTGGGCGTCCACGCTGTCAACTCCCACCACTCGAACACTTTGCGCGACAAGACGAGCTGGAACCCCTTCGCCGGGGAGCTGACCGTGGCCCAGAACGAGTACGTCGGTTTCATCCAGCTCGTGCTGCGTGACGATTCGCCCGAAGACGGTGAGGGGGGAGCTGCCTATTTTCCGGCCGGGTCCGACATCATCATCACCTATCAGGACGGCACCGTGGAGCGGGGCCGCGAGATCGGCTTCGAACCTGTCATCGAGGGCGGTTTCGTGCGGCAGGGCTTCATCGCCGCCGACGGCGCTGAAGAGATGGTCCTGATCTACGACTTCGACAGTCCCGATTTTCTCGACCGGGCGAGTTTTGCCAAGACGGAGATCGTCTCGGTCCAGTTGCAGCTCCAGCTGGGGAACGACTACCAGGTATGGGTCACCTCGGACCAGCAGACCGACGACGACGACCAGCCCGTGCTGCTCCTCGTGACCCAGGCCGAGGGCAATGTCCGCGATCTCACCAACCTGCGCACCGTGCGCTTCGACTACGGACTGCCGACGGCCACCCATGTCGCCGGCGCCAGCCTGGAGATCCGCAGCCCCTTCGGCTTCGACTTTTACGGCGAGTACGACCGCAGCTGGAGCTATCGCAAGTACCCCAACTCCGATGAGGAAACCCATCACTCCACCTCCGGCATCGACGGCGCCAAGAGCGCCCCCGCCTGGATGATGAACATCAGTCAGCAGAGCGAACCGTGGTTTGCCTTCGGCGAGGTCTACAGCATGGACCCGGATTACAACACGTCCACCTACGTCACCGGTCGCCGGGGCATCATAGACTACGACGATCTCCGTTTCTTCGGGTGGGAGTTCGTGGACGACAACGACGACCACGACCGCACCCCGGACACGGTGCGCCAGGACTGGCTCCAGGGGGACGACGAGACCTTCCCGGGGTGGGACTCGAACAACGATTTCGTACCGGACTTCAACCAGAACGACAACCGGATACGCGCCAACAACATCCCCGACTACGAAGAGGCCTTCCTGCGTTTCGGCGTCGAGCGCCCCGAGTTCCTCTTCGGCGTCGACATGAACCACAACTTCTGGGTGGATCAATACGAGAACGACGAGGAACCCGACTTTCCCTACAAGAGAGACCGCGAGGGATACAATGTCTACGGCGGCGTCGACGTCACTCCGGAAGTCACCCTTTCGGTTGGCATGCTGCGGGAAGAGCTGATCTCCGATGACAAGAGGAACCACAGCAATTACGCCCTGGTGACGATCGATTCCGACTCGCCGCGCTTCGGCCGCCTGCGGACGTTCTGGATGGGCCAGCAGGTGAAGGACGACATTCCCGATCTCCTCCTGCAGTGGGCCCCCGACAACAGCCTGCGCGGCGGCGAGCTCGTGCGCCTGGCCGATCCCCTCCTGGCGCGGGACACGTGGATCAGTCAGGCCTTCGTCGGGCATTCACTGCAGCAGGGTCCATGGCTGGTCGTCAACAAGGTAAGCCACAGTTACTACAACCAGCGCATGTCCGGCGAACGCCGCGACGAGCTGGGTCTTCGCGGTATCGACTACTTTTTCGGAGTGGTGGACAAGGTGAGCTACCGGCGCCAGATCGGGCGGTTCCTCTTCGAGCCCCGCTGGAAGAGCGAGTACACTCGCCAGACCCGCGGGCTCTTCAGCGCCGTCAGGCAATCGCGTGTCAGCGAGATGCTGGCGACCCTCGTCGAGACCAGGGTCCTGTCGGGGTCGAAGGTCCAGACGGGTGTCGAGTACCTGTACTCCAATGACCTCGAGGACGACGCGCTGGATTTCAACTCTCTGACGGTGGCGCTGCAGTTCATCACCGATTCCAACTATCTAGGTTACCGCATGCGCTCCCTCTTGGGGGCCTCGGTCGAGCACCAGGACTTCAAGGAACGAGAATCGAGGACGACCAACCAGTTCTTCGTCACCATCTACGCCGGTCTGGAGTAGCTGCTTTGCCCGTGCAGGACAACCGGCCCGTCGCCGAGGCGGCCGCCGTCTTCGCCCTGAGTTTGACGACCCGGTGGACCTACGTCCACGAGGCCGGAGACCATATCCTGTGGAATGTTCCCGTCGCCGACGCGATCGGCCATCTCGAACGCGCCGCGGGAGGCCCGTCCGGGTTTGCGTCGATGTACGACGTGCTGCTGGCGGGAGCCCTGGGACTCGGCGATGCCTCGGGTGCGGCCGCCGGGAATCATGCTCTGATCAGGGGTACCCAGGTATTCCTGGGGGCCTGCAACTGTGTCCTGGCGTGGTCGCTGGCGCGCGGTCTCTTCTCTGCCCGGGTGGCCCTTGCCGCCGGCCTGGCGGCCGCCCTCTACGGGCCGTCCATCTACTTTTCCGCGGAGCTGCAGCCCCCGGTGCTGGCGACGACTCTCGTCCTCGCCGGTCTGGTCCTCTTGACGCGCACCCTCTCCCTCGGTGGAGATCGCCTCTGGCTAGCCGGTTTGCTGCTGGGGTTGGCAGTACTGACCGAGTGGTGGGTTTGCCTCTTCGTCCTCGGCACCGTGCTCTGGCTCCTGCTGCAACGAGAGCGGATAACGGGCCGCGCGCCCCTCTCCCTGGCCCTGGGCGCCCTGGCTCCCGTCGTCGCCGCCTTCCTGTGGACGGCGTGGACACCGGCAGCACCCCTCGAAGCCGGTGCGGGAGCGGCCTTCAGTCGACTCTACGCCCTGTGGCAGGGAAGCGAGTTCCTGGCCGAGCTCGATCCCTATTACGGGCGCCAGCATTCCGCGCTGCTTTCGGCGCTCATGTGGGATCGGGGGCTGGCCTTCCCCTTCGGCCTCGTGGCGCCCGCCGCGCTGCTCGGCGCGGTTTCACGCCTGCGGGCGCGGCGCGGTCCGGCGGAGACCGCCCTGCTCCTGTTCGTCACCTGTTTCACGGCCCAGGCACTGCTGTTCCCCGTCGATTCGGCCACGCGCGCCCCAGGGGTTCCGGTGCTGCTGATCCTGGCTGCAGCCGGCGTTGCGGCGCTACCGGTCCTTCCCCGGCGTCGGGGTTTGGCTGCGTGCGCCGTCTTCCTCGTGCTCGCGGCCGGCCTCAGCGCCCCAAGCGCGGGGCAGGCGGGCCGAGCCCGCCAGCATCACTGGCTCGGAATTGCCTTCGAGCAGCTCGGCCTGCAGGTCAACGCGCTGCGAGAGTTCGAAGAGACCGTCGCCCTGGATCCGGATAACCGCGATGCTTACTACGTCCTGGCCGATCGCTACCTGGCCGGGGGTGACAATGTGCGCGCCGCGAGCCTTTTCGAGCGCCTCCTGGAGCGCTGGCCCGACCAGAACAGGGCCCGCAAGATCCTCTCTGAGCAGTACATGAAGTCGGGGCGGACTGCGGAAGCCGCCGCCCTCTACCGCGAGCTGATCGCAGCGGGGGCCGATTCGACGGAACTCCTGCTGCGGGGGCTGGCGGCTGCCCTGGTCAAGAGCGGCGATCTGGAGGGCGGCATCGAGGCGTATCGCAAGGCTTCGGTGCTGGCCCCGCAGAGCCAGGAGCTCCATCAGCACCTGGCCCTCCTCTTCGACGCGGCCGGCCGGCTCCCCGAGGCGATCGAGGCATACCGATTCCTGTTCGAGGAGAAGGGCGTTCTCGAGGCGGGCTCGGCGCTCGCCGAAGCGCTGATGCGCAATCACCAGGACGGGGAGGCCGAAGCGGTGCTCCAGCGGATCCTGCGGGAGGACCCCCGGTCTGCCGATTCCCTGGCCCTTCGCGGCAAGCAGCTCTTTCTTCAGGGGCACCATCGCGAGGCGGCCGGCCTCTTCGAGCGGCTGCGCTCTCTGTGGCCGGAGGACTACCGGGTCTACTTCTTCCTGACCAAGATCTACCAGGAGCTGGGCGAGAAAGACAAGGCGCACGACGCCTACGTGCTCTACCACCGCTACCGCAGAGAGGATCGGCTCGCGGATGCCGAGGAGGACATGCAGTTCATGGCCGAGTTGATGTTCGAGAAACTGAAAACTGATCGGGAGCTGAGATAGTGCGGATACGGACTCTCTCCATCCTCGGGATGGCGGCCCTTCTGGCGCCTTCCCTGTCGGGGGGCGAGGAGCTGCGCTTTGGCCAGGACGGCAACGTCACCTGGGAGGGCGAGGTCTCCAGACTGCAGGACGTCGACACTTCCCCGCCGGAGTACGTCCCTGCCCTCGACCCGACCACAACCGACATCGGCATCGCTCCCGGCGGGCGCATCGAGCTCGACCATCCCGACCATTCGGAAGCCTTGCTGCCCCTGCAGCTGGACAGGGAGGAGAACCTGGCCTCCAAGCTGATCCTGGAGGGCGGCAGCATCCTTTCGCCGACGTCCAACGATCTTTCCCCCGGCTTGCTGGCGCAGCTCCTGGAAGGCCTCCTGACCGAGGACCCGAATGGGGAGGCCTTCGAGCGCAAGGGGGACATCGTCCTGGGCACCCTCATCACCGTGGACATGGGCGCCACCGTCGGTGTCCGCCTCATTCGCTTCTTCCCCCGAAACACGTTCTTTCCCTCTCCCACCACACCGTTCCAGAATGACTACCTGAGGAACTTCGAGCTTCGGGTCCACGACGGTGTGCAGCTGAACGAGGCCGGGACGCCGGCGTTGGGAACCTGGGAGTCGTTCCTGACGGTCACGAACAACCCCGAACCCGTGACCTCCATCGATTTCGATCCAGCCCGGTACCTCCGCTTCATCCGCCTCCGCGCCTCGGAGGCCATCCCCTTCGAGATCGAGAAGATCCAGATCTTCGGGGATGGGTACTTCCCGACCGCCCAGTACCTGTCGCCCGTCGTCGACCTGGGCAGACCGAGCAACTGGGGACAGATTCATCTGGACAGGACCATCCTGGGAGACTCGACGCGGACGGACGTCACCATCCGCACGCGCACGGGCGGCGACGAAACGCCCTTCGTCTACAACCGGCGGGAGGTGGGCAACCCGAGCGCGGAGGATATCCCCTTCTCCGTCGACAACCCGGGCGAGCCGATGTCCCGGCAGGAGTTCCGCTCCCTGCCCGTCGACGGGACACAGGCCGATCCGTGGGAGCGCGGGGCCATAGAGGCCGACCTGGACAACTGGAGCCCGTGGTCCCCGCCGTATTCGATCGACCAAGCCGTGAGCTCGACGGGTGTCCGCAACACCTCTCCGGCACCGAGGACCTACCTCCAGTTCCAGGTCGACTTCTCGAGCCAAGAGCTGTTCTCCACAAACGTCCTCAACGGAGTCTCCTTCGAGTTCACCCGACCCGCGCTGGCGGATGCCCTGGTGGCCGAGATCTTCCCCCGCGACGTGGAAGCCGCCCGCGATGTCTCTTTCGTCTACGCGGTGCGCGCACAAATGCAGGGCCAGGAGGTCCAGGGCTTCAACAGCTTCGAGATGTCGACACCGGGACCGGTCGAGCGCATCGAGCGCCTGGAGATCACAGACGCCAGCGGCGAGAGCCTCCTGGACCACACCTTCGCCGTGCAGAATGATATCACCGATGAAGGCGACGCGGCCATCACCTCCATCACCGATGGGGGGTTCACCGTGCGTTTTCCTCACATCCAGGAGGACGACACGATTTTGAAGATCCACTTCGTCACCCGGATCTTCGCCTACAGCAACGACTTCAGTGGCCGAGGGGCCGTCGAGGGGACCGACGCATTCCAGTGGATCCAGTCGGGAGAGGCCGCCCTTCTGGACGAGGACGACGCCGCCTTCGATTCCGGAGTCACGGTCTTGAGCTCGGGGGTGAGCAGCACCGGACTGATCGGGGCTTTCACCCTGGACAACCCCGTCTTGACGCCCAACGACGATGGGGCCAACGACCTCCTGGGTCTGAGGTTCGAGGTGCTCACCGTGTTGGGAGCCGACATCCGGATCGCGGCCTTCGATATCAGCGGCCGGCGCGTAGCGACGATCTTCGAACAGAACGGAGACAACGGCCCCTACACCGGCCTCAACTGGGACGGGAAAGACGACCACGGCGACCTGCTGCCCCAGGGACTCTACATCGTGCGGTTGGAGATAGAGGGCGACGATCGCTCCAGCACAGCCGCGCGCACGGTGGGGATAGCGTACTAGCGCTCTGAACTATGAGGTTTCCATGAAAGAGGACCACCGGACCCGACAGAAGAGCTCGAGCACGACGTTGAGGTTGGTCTCTATCCTACTCCTGGCAGGCTCCGTCATCGGCCTCGATACGGCGGGCGCCCAGGTCGATTACGGCGCCCGGCTGGGTGAGACCCAGGCGGGGATTCGCAGCTTCGGACCCCAGGGGCCCGTGGTCCTGATGGAGACGGTCAACCCGACGATGCGCAGGTGGTACGCGCCGCAGGAGCTCCAGGCGGAGTACGCGTGGCGGAATTGGGAGACCATCAACTACGCTCGGGACCCGTACTCCCGCTACGTCGGGGAGCCCGCCCCCGCCCAAGGCTACGTAGAGGACCCTGCCGGAGATGCGTTCTACGACCTCTACGGCAACCTCCTCACCCAGGGCTGGCTGCTCTACAACGCCAGTCAGACGACCCCCACGGAGTCGGGCCACGTCATCGTCGAGGCCTCGCGCATGAACCAATGGTTCGGCGGCGTCGCCGTCGCCTCCGAGTCGAAAGGTCAGTATCGCTATGCCCTCACCGTCGGCCGCGACCTGCGCACGACCCTGACTCCGCTGGTCTTCTCGAAGGCCCGGTACAACGGCGTGCAGCTCGACTTCATGACCAACAAGTACAGCGCCACCCTCCTCTACTCCCAGGGGGGCATCGGCTGGCGGGAGGAACCGCGTCCCCGCACCGACGTCACGACCATCATCGGGGGTCGCCTCGTGGCGCAGGTGGGCGATTTCGTGGAGCTGGGAGTCCACATGGCCAATGCCCACCAGTCCAACAGTCAGAACGAACAGCTCGTGGACAACATGATATCCGGGACCATCCCGGAGGCCATGAACCAGCAAGTGACCCGGATCGAGGTCGTCTTGCGGGACGACTCGCCGGAGGACGAAGAGAGCGGCGCGACCTTCTTCCCGGCCGGGTCCGACATCATCATCACCTACGTGGACGGTCAGCGCGACACCGGCAAGGACATCCGCTTCGAGCCTGTCGTGCAGGGCGGGGTCCCCGGCCAGGGCTTTCTCGACGCCAATGGGAACGACGAGATCCGCCTGACCTACGACCTCACCGATCCTTCCTTCGTCGCCCGGGCGCATGCGGACCGCAGCGAGATCGCCCAGATCGAGTTCCGTATGACCCTGGCGAACGACTACCAGATCTGGGTCATATCGGACCAGCAGAACACGCTGCTCATGGTCGAGCGGGCGGAGGGGAACATCAAGGACGGCTCCAATCTGACCGTAGTGGAGTTCGAGTACGGTCTGCCCACGGCCACGCACCTCGTCGGCGGCAGCCTCAGAGTGAGCGACGTGTTGGGCTTCGACCTGTACGGAGAGTACGACCTGTCGTGGAGCTACCGCAAGTTCCCCAATCCCATCACCGAGAAGCAGGAGGGCTCCTCTGGCATCCGCGGCAAGCGCGCCCGGCCGGCGTGGATGTTGAACGTCGGCAAACAGGCCGGCCGGCTCTTCCTCTACGGGGAGACCTACAGCATCGATCCTCTCTACAATACGCAGAGCTTCGTCGCCGACTTGAACGGCAACATGTCCTACAACGTCGACCGGTTGAAGTACGACCTGGTGGACGACAACGACGACCAGGACCGCCTACCCGACCTCCGCCGCTATGACACCTTCGCGCAGGGCGGCTGGGACTTCCGCGTGTTTCCGGGCTGGGACCGCAACCGCGACTTCATCCCCGACTACAATCAGAACGACAACCGGGTCAACCCCAATACGTTTCCCGACTACGAGGAGCCGTTCCTGCGGTTCGAGTCCGACCGTCCCGAATTCCTGCTCGGCGTGGACATGAACCACAATTACTGGGTGGACCACTTCGAGAACGACAACGAACCGGACTACCCCTACCCCAGGGACCACCGCGGATTCAACGCCTTCGGCACATATCATCTGACCCCTGAACTGGAAGTCACGGCCGGGGCCCTGCGGGACGAATCGATCGCCTCCGCTCGGCGCAACCACAGCGACTACGGGATGGTGCGGTTCATGCGCTCCTGGCCCCGCTGGGGACGCCTGCGTCTCTTCGGGATGCTCCAGTCGGTTCGCGACGACATTCCGGACGACCTGTGGCAGTGGCGGGTCGATCAATCCCTGTTGCTTGGCCGTCTCACGGAAGTGAAGGATCCGCTGCTGGCGCGGGACACCTGGGTCAGCCAGTCCTTCGCCGGCCATCACTGGCAGCGGGGGGCCTTCTTCGTGCAGAGCAAGCTCAACTTCATCCGTTTCTCCCAGCGCCTGAACGCTCAGGAGCGGACGGAATACGGGTTGGACGAATCCGACTACTTCTTCGGTCTGATCAACAAGTCCTCCTATACCTATCGCCTGGGGCCACTGGAGCTTGTGCCCCGGTGGAAAAGCGAGTATATAGACCACAGTCGGACCCTTTTCGACGACGGGGACCGCACCGTCCTGACGGAGCTGTTTTCCGGCCTGGCTATCGTGCCGCTGTTGACCGATACCCGTCTGCAGGCAGGCGTCGAGTACCTCATCTCCCGGGATTTGAACGGCCGCGCGGAGGATTTCAACTCCCGGTCCATCGGCCTCCAGGTCACCACCAACTCGGCCTACCAGGGCTACAGCATGTTGATGGCGACGGGGTTCTCAGTGGAACGCTTCGATCCGCGCGGCGAGGATCCGTCCACCACGGTGCAGACGTTCATCAGCATTTACGCTGGACTGGAGCAGGGGCAATGAAGGCAAGTGTAGAGCAGGTAGGGAGCGTCGGCCGCCGGCCGGGCCTCCACGCGTTCTGGGCGTGCGCCCGCGCGCTCTGCCTCTTACCGTTGCTGCTGGCAGGTGGGGCCCTCCCCCTCCACGCGCAGGGCCACCGGATAGTCGGCGACCGGGTCATCGTCGACCGGGCTTCGCACTGGCAGGACTGGACCTTGCCGACCCATCTGGTCCGCGTCGAGACCAATGGCTGGGTGCGGGCTCGTGACTTTCGTTCCGTATACAGCTTGTTACAGGGCGAATCCTTCTCTCGCTCGGTGGCGGTGGGGCAGAAGACGGCGCGCATCAGCAACATAGACAGCACGCTCAAGCGGGACATCACCGGCGCCATTATCACGGACAGGAGCGACAACTTCGTCTATGACTACACCGTTCGCCCCGGCGTGAGCCGCGCCGGATCGAACGACCGGTTGAAGGAGAACATCGTCGACGGCGACCCGAGCACCTTCTGGGAGCCCGACCTGGACGCCCCCGAAGAGGACTGGTGGGTCGAAATCGACCTGGGCTGGGCGGTGCCTCTCGAGCGACTGCGGCTGACCTTCGTCGATGAGAGCCTGGGGGATCCCTTCTACCGCTACATCCTGCTCCTGGGGCCGAAACAGAGCGTCTACTACCCGACCGACCCGACCCAACTGCAGAACTTCATCCCCTTCGAAGGGGCGAACACCGACAGGCGGGAGTTCGTCTTCGATGCCGCGCAGGTCAGTGAGGACCTGCCCCCGGACGCTCGGTCGGAGGAAAGCAAGAGGTTACCCGATGAATTTGAGGCCTCCCCGGAGTGGAGGGGCAAGCTCATGCACGTTGTTCGCATCCTCGTCACCGATACCCGCGGAGGCCGGGCGGAGGAGGTCAGCCAGGAGGAGTGGCAGGCCCTTCCGGCGAGCGAGCGCGGCGACATCGTCTACTTCCTCAAGGACGGGGACTTCGAGGAGCCGGTGGACGAGGAGACCTATGACGAGCTGCCGGAAGACCGGCGCGGCCGCCAGGTGTACTACCGCCGCGAGCTGCCGCGTCTGGCCGAGGTGGAGGCCTGGGGCCGGGGAGACGACATCGGCGTGGGCTTTCTGGAGGGCGGCGGCACACTCTCCGGTCCCGGGGATCCTCTGCTGCTGTTCGACGGCGAAGCCCCCACCTCATACCCGATGTCGACCTTCCTCCCGAACCATCCGGAGCAAAACACGGTCACCATCGACCTCGGCGGCACCGTGTGGTTGGACGAGCTCCGGATACTCACGGGACCCGGCGAACGCGAGCGCTCGCGGGGCTACCTCATCCGCAGCTCGAACGGCGCCAGGGACCCCCAGGGCAATCTCCAGTGGCAGCAGATCTCTCCCGTCGAGCGGGAGAACAACTTCGAGCAGGGATTCTACGCCCGTACGGCGGACCTGCTGGACCCGACCCGCCGCGTCCGCTACCTGGACTTCATCACCTTCGCCCACGACCAAGACAGGGCCGAACACGGATTCTGGAGCCGCGCTCGGCCCCCCCAAATCGGGCTGATGTCGCTCTTCAGCAGCGCCCCTACCGCCGAGGCGGTCCTGGAGTCGGACCTGATCGAGCTGCCCGGCAGCTTCACGCTGGGCGCCGTCCGCTGGGAAGCCGACGCGCCCCCCGGTTCCGAGGTGGAGATTCGCACGCGCACCGGCGCTCAGAAGTTGGAGGAGACCATCTACTGCAACACCGGGGGAAATTGCTCCTTAACTGAAAAGGCCTATAACGGCCTGCCGCGCGCACTCAAAGGTCTGATCCACGTTTCGGATGTAGTGGGACCCGGGTGGAGCCCCTGGAGCCGCAAATACGAGCGCTCGGGCGAGACGGCCACGTCGCCGGGATTGCGCCGCTTCATGCAGTTCCAGGTGCGCCTCGTCAACCACGACCGTCAGGCGGTGCCCTCCGTCAGGCGTCTCAGCATCGATCTGCGGACCCCTGTGGCGCAGCGGCTGGGCGCCGAGGTCTGGCCCGATCTGGCCCGGCCGGGACGCCTGGACACCTTCGAGGTCTTCGTGCAGCCCGATTTCGTCGTGCAGACTTTTGACGACGAACTCGAGCCCAGTCCGGGCTTCGACGAGGTTCTGGTGCTGGCCAACCCGGCTCTCGCGCTCCAGGTCGTCGACGTGGCGGTGGGCACCGAGTCGGAGCTCGGTGCCGGGGAACCGGAGCTGATCTTCGACCGGCCCCACGCCGACGGCCTCCAGGATGCCGACGGCCAGGTCCTCCAGGTGACCGAGACCACCCGGGCGGATTCCCTGCTGCTGCACCTGCCCGAGGACGCCCTCCAGAACAGCGTGGAGGCGACGGTGCTTCCCAGGCAATACTTCCGGATACTGGAGCCCGGCGACGAAGTCCCCACCACGCTGGACGGCCGGCTGCTGAGCGTCCATAGCCACGCCCAGCTGATCGCGGAGGAGCGGGGCGCCACGCGCTACTTCCAGATCGCCAGCGACGGGACCCTGGAGGAGGTGGATGATGGGGCCGCCTACGAGGAGCTACCGGAGGAGGAGCAGGGGCCAGTGCGCTACTTCCGCATCGTCACCGGCCTGGGGGAGCAGACCGTGTTCAACAGCCTCGGCGACACCCTGGATCAGATCGATCACCGTCGCCTGGGCAACCGGCGCGGTTCCGTCGTCGGCCCCGGGAAGCTGCTGCGCCTGCGCGTGGCCGCCGCCCTCTACGGGCCCAGCACGCAGCTGCACGTGGCGGTGCGCAACAGCAAGGTGGACGCCCCCTGGCAGGAGGCCGGCGAGGGCGATGTCACCGCGCTGCGCCCGGCCAGCAGCCTGGTCATCTTCGCCGAGGACACGGGCAAGCTGGTCGACGACATCGCCATCGCCCCCAATCCCTTCACGCCCAACAACGACGGCGTCAACGACGCGGCGCAGATCCGGTTTTCACTGTTCAAGGTCTCCACCGCACGCACCGTCGCCGTGCGCCTCTACACCCTGGGCGGCGACCCGGTCCGCCGCCTCGAGATCGAGACCGTGAGCGGAAAGCAGGAGATCGCCTGGGACGGTCGCGACGACGGAGGAAACCTGGTGCCCCCAGGCCTCTACCTGTGTCAGATCGACGTCTCCGCTGATGCGGCCGAAGGCAGTCGCAAGAGCTCCCGAGTCATCGCCGTGGCTTACTGAGGAACGATATACTTATGAAAAGACGCATCGGATTGGTGACCGGCGCCCTCCTGCTGGCTCTCACCCCCAGCACCCTGTGTGCCCGTGCCGAGTTCCACCTGGGCTCCGCAGATAACACATGGGAACTCTTTGGCGTTCCCTACGAACGGTTCATTCTCCTTCCCGCTGACAACGACGGCCGGATCGGTCTGGACAGGGAGAGTACGGGCGAGGAGGTGACTACCGGCTCCTACATCGTAGTCGACGAGGACGGAAACGAGCTGGACCGGCGCGACCTGAGCGGCCTTCTCGAGGTCGGAGGAGGGATCATGCTGGAGGAGTACAACCACCGCGGCCCCGACCAGCCCTCCATGGAAGGAAATGTGCTGCAGGCGGTCCTCGTCGATCCCCTTGAGAATCTGGTGCTGCTCGACAATCTCTACCCCCGAGGTGGGGGCATCTATCACGGTCACAACGTCGGCTTCTTCGCGGGCCCCGAGTTCCGCTCCCACATCGACGGGGATCCATCGACCACGCGCCTGGTGCTGTTCAGGGAGAACCCGCTGGAGGCGGAGCCGTTGATATCCGGCGGCGTCTACCTGGGAGCCCAGGCCACGGCCGTTATCATCAACCTGGGTCTCCAGATGCCGATCAACCGCGTGCGCATCTATCCCCGCCTCGGCCGGCTCGACGATGCCGCCGCCATCGCCGCCATGGCCGAGCCCAAGCCGGACCCGGAGTCGTTCGGGGAGACCAGCTTTGCCGGCAATTACCTCGAGTGGTACGAGATCGCCGTGACCGACAACGACGCCCCCATCAGGGAGCTGCCCGGCGCGGGCGGGGTTTACGCTCCAGGTCAAGGTCAGTTCAGGCGCTACTCCGAGAACACCGGTTACGCCGATTCACTCTACACGGACCCGAACTTCGAAGCGCTGATCCAGACCAGGGACAACCTGGATCCGGTCATCGACTTCCGCTTCCCCACGCGCGATGTGCGGATGGTCTCCGTCCGCCCGTATATCCCGACCCGCACGTGGGAGGTGGCGGAGATCGAGGTATACGGCGAAGGTTACGTCCGCCGCTCCGTTTACCGCTCGCGGATCCTCGACTTCGGCCGCCCCGTCACCTGGAGCAAAATCCGCTGGTCCGGGGAACAGCCGCCCGGCACCAGGATATCGATACGCTCTCGCACCGGGAAAACTCTTGAGACCGATCTGTGGAAGCTGCGCACGGTGATCGGGGGATTCGTGGAGACCGACTTCGACACCTGGTCCCGTGAATACCCTTCCAGCGATGCCCAACGCACCCTGGACCGGGACAACTGGAGCTTCTGGTCCGCCACCTACAGCTTCGCCGCTGGCCTGCGCGACGAGAGCGCGCCGGCCGCCGCCTGGACGGACGGCACCCGGTTCCTCTCCCCGGGACCCACCCGCTACCTGCAGCTCGAGATCGTGCTGGAGGCCACCGCCGACCAGACGCCGCGATTGGACGATTTGTCCCTGTTGTTCTCCGAGGCGTCGGCCGCCGAAGAGGTAGTCGGCGAAATCTGGCCGATCGAGGTGGACAGCTTCGAGCCCCAACCCTTCACATACGTCGTCAAGCCGGTGCTGAGGGATGGCAATGCGGGATTCGACCGTCTGGAGATCTTCACCTACGGCCCGGCCGAGGTCTCGTCGCTGCGCGTGGGCGGCCAGGAAGTCGACCTCGGCGATGACCGCTACAAGCCGGACATCCGGGAAGACCGCGTCATCCTCTCCTTCGACCGGCTGGTGGACCCCCAGCAGGACAACGAGAAGCGGATCGAAGTGCAATTCAGCGCTCGGGTCCTCCGTTTCGGCGCCGAATTCAGCGGCTGGGTCTACGACAGCCAGGAGCCGGAGCTGAAGCAGACGATCAGGCCGGGCGATGCCACCATCCGCTTCATCGGCAACGTCCTCTCCGTGCGCACCCCGGCCGGCGGCGACCTGGTGCAGCAGCTGGAGATCCTGCCTCGCGCCTTTACCCCCAACGGCGACGGGGTCAACGACGAAGCCTCCATCTCCTTCAACCTGCGCGACCTGACGGACCAACGCCCCGTCGACGTGCGCATCTGGACCCTCGACGGCCGCTCCGTGCGGCGCCTGATCGCGGCCGCCCCCACGGCCAGCGGCCACTTCACCCGTCGCTGGGACGGCCGCGACGATGCCGGCCTGTTGGCCCCCCCGGGAGTCTACATCGTCCAGGTCGAGCTCCACAGCGACGAGGGCCGGAAAACCGCCGCGGGGACCCTCTCCCTGGCCTACTGAAACGGGCCGGCGGGGCTTTTTATTTTTTTCTTGATTGCTGTTCTTCTTGTGTTATATTAACTCTTTGAAACGGTGTCGAGGTGAAAAAAATTCACTCACTCGCAATGTTCCCTTATCGTTCCCTTATCGAAGGAGATCAATCATGCGCAAAGTTGCACTGATGTTTGTAGTTTGCATCATGGCTATTTCCACGGCGGTGCTGGCCCACGATCCGGTTGACGAGATCTGGACCGCCGTACAGTTCCCCGCCGGCAACGAACCCACCATCGACGGCGACTGCAGCGACTGGGATGCGGTCATTCCGGGCGATGAGTACTGGCTGCTGGGCGCCGATTTCTACGATTCGGATCTCACGAGAGGCGAGATGAACCCCAGTGACCTCACAATCACGACCCGTATGGGATGGAGCGCCAGCGTTGACGGCTCCTCGCACTTTTACTACTGCCAGTCCGTCTTCGACGACGTTCACGTCATCGACCGCGCCGACTCTTACGACTGGTACGACGACGACGGGGCCGAGCACATGTGGGTGGCCCTCCACATGGGCGAGCAGGAGTTGCGCGACCATCGGGAGGCGGAAGGAATAAATCCGCAATGGGGTGTCAACTTCGCCGTGCCCAAGTCCTCCACCGGCGACACCTGGATGGTCGTCAGCCCCTGCAACGCCTGCGACTGGTCAGTTAACCACAACGAGCAGCACTCGCTGGAGTGGTCCTTCACCGGCGAGGAGTACGGCGAGAGCACCTATCACTACGAGCACCAGATGCGGATGCTGGATTTCTATCCCTCAGGGTTGGATTATTCGGAGATTGGCAATTACTCCGAGCATGTCTGGAAAACCGTGGAAGAGGGTACCATCATGCATACCACCTGGCGCAATAATGACGACGACAGCGAGGAGGACGGCGGCGGCCCCACCGACCGCTGGAACACCGGCGTCCTTGGCATTGGTGGTTTCGGCATGGGCGACACGTACCTCGAAGAGCTCAGAGATGATCTGCCTTGGGACGACATGATGACCTCCGTTGAGTCCCAGAGTTGGGGCAGGATCAAGTCTCAGTTCTAAGCGACATCTTCTGATCTGAAGTACAGATCAGCGGTTCGCAAGTTGTTGCGCCGGGCAGGTGGAGTTGGACCTGCCCGGCGCTCTTTTTTTATCCGGCTGCCCATCCCCCTCCACACTCGCCTGGATTCCCCGAAATGTTGCTCCGTCTGCGAGACTTCGCAGGCCTCCTTCGGCGTCGGCCCTTCATCGGCCCGCTACTGCTGGCCGTGTCAGCCCTCTCCCTGCGCCTGCTGTACCTCGCGCAGGCTGCCGACAGCCCTCTGTTCACCCACCCCATCGTCGATGCCCGTACCTACGTGCAGGCGGCTCTGCAACTCGCCGATGGGCATTGGCTGGGGGACCCCCAGCCCTTCTGGCAGCCGCCGCTGTTCCCTTACCTGCTCGGGCTGCTCTTTTCGCTGTTCGGCGAAGGCTACTGGCTGCCCCGTCTCCTCCAGGCCGCCGCCGGGACGGCGACCTGCCTCCTGATTCTGGCCCTGGGACGCCGGGCTTTCTCCCCCAATGTCGGGTGGCTGGCAGCAGCAGCAGCGGCCCTCTACGGCCCTTTTATCTACTTCGAGGGGGAGCTGCTGCCGGCCGGCCTAGCCGTTTTCCTCGATTGCCTGGCCCTGCTTGCCCTCGTCCGCGCCCCCTCGGGGGGAACCCGCAGCTGGCTGATCGCCGGTTTCCTCTTGGGACTGAGCTCCCTGGTGGTGGCCAGCGTCCTCCTCTTCGTTCCCGTGGCGCTCCTGTGGGCCCGCTCTCAGGTGCCCGCTCCCCGTTGCTGGGCCCTTGGAGCGCTCGTCCTTGGCGTCGCCCTGGCGATAGCCCCGGTGACCCTGCGCAACTTATTCGTGGGCGGGGAATGGGTCCTCATCTCCCACAACAGCGGGATCAACTTCTACATCGGCAACAACCCCGATTACGACCGCACCACGAACATCCGTCCGGGACGCGACTGGCAGGAGTTGACGGACATGCCCGAGAGGGAGGCGGGCATCACCGGGAAGGCGGGCTCACAGTTTTTCTTTTCCCGCTCCTGGGATTACCTGACCTCCGATCCAGCCGGGTACGCCTTCCTCCAGATACGCAAGCTCTACCTCTTCTGGCGCGGAGACGAGATCCCGCGCAACCTCGATCCCTACTTTGCCCGCCGGCATTCGTGGCTGTTGCAGGGGCTCTTGTGGATCCGGGGACTGGCCTTTCCCTTCGGGATCGCCTCTCCCCTGGCCCTGGCGGGTCTGTTCCTCTATCTGCGCAGCCCCAGGGACCGCACGCCAACGGGCGACCTCCTCCTCCTCTTCACGGTGGCCTACACCATCTCCGTCGTCCTCTTCTTCGTCACCGGCCGCTACCGGCTGCCCGTCGTCCCCCCCCTCCTCCTCTTCGCCAGCTACGCCGTGGCGCGCCTCCGCCTGCTCCGAGGACGCCGGCTGGCTGCGGCCCTCGTCCCCCTGGGCGGGCTGACGGTGGCCCTCAACGCGGGCGCCCCTGCCCATGCAGGTCACGGTGATGCCCAGGAGCACGTCTACCTGGGACAGGCCTACGGCGCCGAGGATTTGCCAGCCAGGGCGTTGCAGCAGTATGAGTTAGCCCTGGAGAAGGAACCGGATCACGAAATCGCTCTGATGGATATGGGCACGGTGTTGATGCGGCTCGGCAACCAGCGGCGAGCCCTGGCGACCTGGGAGCGACTCCTGGAGCTGTACCCAGACCGCAGCGATGCCCGCTTCGTAGTGGCGGACATGCATTTGCAGGCCGGGGACTATGCTCTGGCCGCCCGCCACTACCAACACCTGATCGAAGAGAAGCCGGACTGGTCCGTCACCCAAGCCCGCCTGGCCCAGTGCCTGAGCCATACGGGCAACCTGGAGGGGGCGGCTGCAGCCTACCGGCGGGCTCTCGAGCTCGATCCGGAGGCCCTTCCGCTGTATCGTCAGCTCGCGGCCCTGGAGATCCATCGGGGCGACCCGGCGGCCGCCCTGGTCCAGGTGCGGGCTCTGGAAGAGCGAGCCCGCGACGGCGAGACGCTGCGAGCGGTTGGAGCGCTCTACCGGCAGTTGGGTATGGCGCAGGAAGCCGCCGCTGCTTTCGAGCGAGCGTCCCGCCTGGAATGAGGGACCGGAACCATGGATCCGTCAATGGCTCCGCGCCGGGCGCCCTATCTGCCTGTAGTGGTAGGCAGCCGTGTTCGCCTCCGGGTTCACTTCCAGAGCCTTCCCGTAGGCCCGGGAGGCTCCATCCCAGTCCAACCTCAGCCGCTGGATGTCCCCCGCCAGCTCGTGGCGCTTGCTCTCAAAATATGTCGCCAGGCGTAGCCTCCAGACCTGGCGCGCGGCCTCATCCGGAAACAGGATCCAGGGCCCCAGCTCCACCGGGTGGTCGTCGACGTAGCGACCCAGATCATCCAGAACCCGCCACATTTGGGCATCGAAGCCGCCCGGGCTGGCGAAGCTGAGGTACGGATGGTCGTCCGTGTTGACGGCTCCTGGGCCCACGTAATCGGAGAATGAGACCTCGTCCAGGAGGAAGCAACTGAGGAGATCGATCGGCCTCCCCAGATGGACCTCTTCCAGGCTCTCGCGAACCGACGGGTGGTCGAAAGCCCGCTCGAGGCGCTCCATGTCGATCCTCAGGGGCTGCGTCGTCCCTACCATGAGGGCGTAGTTGCTCGTGTGCCACAGCGTCGCGTGCTCGAACACGCTCCCGAAGGTGCGCAGGGCGGTCTTGAAATCCTCGACTCGGAGAGCGTGGTAGGGCAACCACTGCGCGAAGATCCCCCCTTCGGCCAGGTGCGCCCGGCACAACTGATAGAACTCCCGGGTGTAGAGCACCCAGCTGTCGGTGGTGCTCGGATGGGTGGCATCCCCCGTGATGACGTCGTACTTACGGGACCTCGTCAACAGGTAGTTGCGGCCGTCGTCGATGACGATGTCGATCGGTAAATCCTCCAGGCGCTCCATCACCCGATGGTTGAAGGGCCCGAACTCCTCCCGGGCTGCCTCCAGCACGTCGGGCACCATCTCCACGCACTCCACTTCCTTGAGGTCGTGCTGAGCTACAGAGCCCAGCGCTATGCCTCCCCCGAGGGCGATGACGAGGACCTCCTGTGGGTCCTCGTGGAGCAGCAAGGGGAGGTGTCCCAGCAGGCGGAACAGTTGAAGGGAGGGGAAGTCGCTGGGCACCTGGTTCCCCCTGTTGAACTGCATCTCGCGGTACCCGGGCTGAGCCACGACGGTGACGACCCCCTCGCGACCCTCGCTGTAGAAGACGAGCTCAGCCCCCGGCTGGCTCGGTTCGGCGACCCCCCTCAGAACGTCCCGGGGGCCCAAGGCGACGGCGAGAACGGCGGCAGCCAGCGCCGCACCGACCACAATCCCCTTCCGGGCGCGCGACCGGAGGCCCGGATGCAGCAGGAGCACGGCCAGACCGACCGCCAGGTTCAGCAGGCCAAGGGCCCGGAAGGCGCCCTCCGTTCCGAAGGCGGGAATCAACACGAAGCCGGTGACGACCGAGCCGCCGATCGAGCCGAGGCTGTTGACGGCGTAGGCGTCACCGACGCCGCGGCCGAGGCGCTGCAGGGCGCGGGTGTTGATGCGGCTGACCACTGGAAACAGAGCCCCCATCAGCAGGGTCGGTACGAACATGATGGCGAAGGCGAGGGAGAACATCCCAAGACGGTACTGCCACCACGAGCGGGTCTGTACCACCGACTCGATCCACTCCGTAGACCACACGAAGAGGAACACGGAGCAGATGCCCATGAAGCCGATGAGGATTTCCATGACCCCGAACAGCGAGAGGAGATCCCGCCCGCGCCTCAGGTAGCGGCTGCAGGCGAAGCTGCCCAGCGAGATCCCCAGCAGAAAGGCGATCAGGATGATGCTGAAATCGTAGTGCGTGTTGGCCTGGAACGTGACGATCAGCAGCCGCAGCCAGGCCACCTCGTAGCCCAGCGCGGCGAAGCCGGACAGGCCAAAGCCGGCGATGACGACGGCGAGCAGGTATCCGGGCAGGGCCGGCGAGCCGCCGGGCGCGGGAGTCGAGTCTGCGCGTCGCTGCGGCACCGCTGCCTCGGCGGCCTGCGCCGCGCAGACCGATCGCCGGTCAATCAACCAGGCGACGGCGGCGACGGTAAAGTTGACCGCGGCGACGGCGTAGGTGCTCGTCTCCAGCCCGAGCGCTTCCATCAGAAAGAATGTGATGAGGACGACCCCGGCGACGGCTCCCAGGGTATTGAGGCCGTAGAGCAGGCCGACGCCGATGCCGACGTCGGAGAGACGGCGGACGACGAACTTGGTCAGCACCGGAAGGGTGGCGCCCATCAGCGCCGTCGGCACGAGCAGGAGGGCGAAGCTCGTGGCGAAGCGCAGGGCCGGGTAGAGGGCGCCGCCCTCGGGTCCCAGGGCGGGGAGCAGGCCAGCCGCGGAGGAGCCGATCCCGCCGCACAGGGTCGGAAAGAGCAGGGCGTAGGATCCGATACCGGCCTCGAGCAACGCGAAGACGCGCAGCGGCCGGCGGACGCGGTCGACCCGGCGCCCCAGGAGGAAGCTGCCCAGGGCGAGGCCGGCCATGAAGGCGCTCAGCACCGTGCTCACGGCCAGGACCGTGGCGCCGAAGACGACGGTGAGCATGCGGGCCCAGACGACCTGGTAGACGAGGCCGCAGGCGCCGGACAGGAAGAAGAGGCAGGGGACGACCCAACGCATCGCGGACTCTCAGTGCCGTGCCCGGGAAGGAGGCATGGGGGCCTCCGGGGCGACAAGGGACTCCTCGCAAAGATCTACCCGCAGGTAGTCGATCCAGTGTTCGCTGGACCTGTTCACCGTTCCGTTCAGCACGACACCTAAAGCCATCATCCTCCCTGGCGCATCCCCCGTCTCGATCACGCGGCTGAAAATAGGCAGACGATCACAGCGCGCGCCAACCCGCTTCTCCTGGCCCTCCATCGCGCCTCTGCCGGCGCAGACGAAACTCTCCGCACGAGTCTTGTCCGACTGTACAAAGGGCGGGTTCCCTTCGCAACTGTAATATCGCCCCTCAACCCCGTCCTCCACTTCACGGTGGCAACCGCCGGACCCGCGCGGCTGTCGATCCACAACTCCCTCGGGCAGCTCGTCCACCTGCTCGTGGACGAGCCCCTGGCGGCCGGGCGTTACCGAGTGATCGTCTCTGCGGTCCGGACTATAGCGCAGAGCACCTCCCCTTGACCTTGCCAGGGCACAGCGCATAGTATCCCCGCATTCGTCAACGCGATCGGTCGGAGGTGAATCGGGTGCGCGGTGCTTCTGCTCTGCTGGTGCTGGGTGGATTGGTGGTGGGGCTGTTGGCCGGCGAAGGGCTCCTGGCGGCCTTCTGGCCGCAGCTTTCGCAGCGGCCGCCGGTCTGGCGCTACGACGAGCTGTTGGGGTGGGCGCACATCGTCGGCGCGGCCGGGCGGCAGATCGGCCCCGAATTCGACGTGGAGTACCGGATCAATGCGGCGGGACTGCGCGACAGGCCCGTCCCCCCCGAGCCGCCGGAGGCCGGAGAGCGGCTGCTGGTTTTCGGCGACTCCTTCGTCGAAGGTTGGGGCGTCGAGGTGGAACAGACGGTCTCCGGCCGGTTGCGGCAGATCCTGGCGGGAGACCAGGTGCTCAATTTCGGCGTGGCCGGCTACGGTACGGACCAGGAGATGCTGCTCTTCCAGAAGGAGGGCGCGGCTTTCCACCCCGACTGCGTCGTGGTCTGCTACTACGCCAACGACCTGTGGAATAATGTCTCCGACTGGGGCATCGGCACCGAGCAGGGCTACAAGCCTCATTTCTCCTTCGCCGCGGGCGGCCGCCTGCGCCTGAAAGGGGTGCCGGTACCCAGGACGCGGTACTGGGACAAGGACTATTGGGAGAAGGAGTCCTGGGACCTTCGGCTCCAGCACTACCTCACCCAGCAATGGCACCTCTACGTTCTTGCCCGCAAAGCTCTGACGCCCCAGATGAGCGGCGAACAACAGGGTCAGTTCTACGACGCCCTCTACGGGCTGGACGCCGAAGGGCGCTACGAACGTGCATGGGAAGCCAGCGGCATCCTGCTGGCGGCTTTCAAGACGGCAGTCGAAAAGAGCGGCGCCCGTTTCATGCTGGTCTATGTGCCGGCCATCGTCCAGGTCGAGGCCGAGGAGTGGGCCCCCAAGCTGCGCGACCTGGTGGGTCGCTACGACCTGCTCAAGCCGAACAAGCGGCTCGGAGCCATCGCCGAGCGCTACGGGATCGATTTCCTCGACCTGTACCCCGTCTTTAAAGAAAAGGCCCAGCGCCAGCCCCTCTATTATCGGGACAGCCATTGGAACCCCGCCGGGCATGCCCTGGCGGCCCGCCAGATCGCCGCCCGCCTGGGCGGACAGCAGTAGGCGGGGGATGGAAGCCCGGACTCGGCTGACGGTCCTGCTGTGCAGCGTGGTGGTCCTCGCCGCGGGCCTCTACGGGCGCAGCCTGGGTTTTGCCTTCACCGGCACCGACGACACGACGCTCATCGAAGACCAGGGGACCAGGCTCCAGGACCTCAGTTACATCGCCGCCGCCTTCGGCCAACCGATGGTCAGCGACGCCGTGTACTACCGCCCGCTGGTGACGGCGACCTTCGTTCTCGATGCGCAGTGGCAGGGGTCGAGGAGCGCCCTTCCCTTTCACCTCACCAATCTACTCTGCCACGTCGCTGCGGCTCTTCTCCTCTTTGCGCTGCTGCGCTCGCTTGCCCTGGAGTGGCCGACGGCATGGGCGGGCACGCTCCTTTTCGTAGTTCATCCTGCCCTCTGCCAGACCGTGGCCTGGATACCGGGCAGATTCGACAGCCTGCTGGCCGTCTTTTCTCTGGCCGCCCTGGTCGCGTTGGTGCGCATGGGTGACCGGCCTCGCTGGTCGCTGCTGGCCGGCCACTTGTGCCTCTGGGGACTGGCGCTACTGTGCAAGGAGACGGCCGTCCTCGTCCCAGTGGCCGGCGCCCTCCTCCTGTGGAGCCGGCGCGCGTGGTCGACGATGCGGTGGCCGGCACTCTGGATCGGTTGGCTGGTGATCGCCGGCGCCTGGGCTCTCCTGCGCTCGGCCGTCATCGGCAACGTGGACCCCCTGGCGCTGCGATCGCACGGGGTGGCATTGAGCGATGGACTCGTTCCCCTCATGCACCTGGGAAAGCTCCTCGCCCCCGTCGACCTGGCCGTGCTGGCGGACAGGGAGGAAACCTCGTGGGTTCCCGGACTCCTGGGGCTTGTCTGTCTTGGGGGCGTCGCCTGGGTCCTGCAGGGAGAGCGGCGGCGGCTCTTCCTCTGGGGCGGGGCCTGCTTCTTCCTCTTTCTGGCGCCGACCCTTCTCGCTTCGGAGCGGCTCGTCCTCGAGACGCGGGCATACTTGCCCGCCTGCTGTCTCTTCGTGGCGCTGGTGGCGGCGGTTTCGCGACTGTGGGAAGCGTGGCCTCGGGCGCGCAGGGTCGTGGCGGCCGTGGCGATCGCCGCCGGCGTCGGACTCTTCGTCGGAAGCTGGTCTTACTCCGCGGCCTATGCTGACCGCAAGGCTTTTTCGCTGGCAGCGGTGGCGGCGTCTCCGAAGCTGCCCAACGCCCATTTGAAGCTGGGAATCGCCTACCACCTGGAGGGCGATCTGAGCCGGGCGGAGAGGGCGTATCGAGCGGCTGCCCAGCTGGCTCCACCTTATCAGGCTCTCCAGCTGCTCCATTACAACCTGGCCCTCATCTACATCCAGTGGGGGCGGCTGGATGCCGCCCGGGAAGCCATCCAGAAAGAGCTGGTGGCGTTCCCCGACTCGGTGGATGCCAACTACCTGCTGGGGATCATCCTGTGGCGGCAGGACAGGAAGGAGGAGGCCGTAGCTGTCTTCAGACGGGTCCTCGCACTGGATCCCCACCCTGGCATCCGCGGGGAGTTGAGCAGGCTGATTACAGAGTGGGTGAGAGCGGATTCTCGGCGGCCCTGACCTCGACCTTGACAAACTGCCGGTAGGTCGCTTTATACCTCCTCTGTCCACAGACCATATGTCCGCCGTGAGCGGGCTCAAAACGAGCCGCCTCTCGAGACGAGCCGGAGACCCATGATCGAACACTCCCGAAAGATGGCCCTGACCGGAGCCCTCGTACTGAACGGACTGCTCGCCGCAGCCATCATCTGGGCCAGCGGGGAAGGAGAGCCGGTGCTCGTCTACTCGATCGCCGGTCTGGGCGCAATCCTGCTCGTCTGGCAGGGCGTCGTCTGGTGGCAGCACTTCCGGCGGGGGCGACCACTGGACACGGACCTCCGGGTCATAGCGTCGCATTACTTCCAGGGGTTCACGCAGGGGTCGCACTACGTCTACTGGGGTCTCTACTACGCCCCCGTCTACGAGTATGTCCCCCTGGTGCTGATCCAACTGGTCTTCGCCTATCTGTTCGACATGCTCCTCGCCTGGTCGCGAGGGCGCACCTGGAGCATGGGCTTCGGTCCCTTCCCGATCATCGGGAGCATCAACCTGTTCCTGTGGTTCAAGCCCGAGTTCTTCTACTGCCAGCTCTTGATGGTCGCCGTGGCGTTCTTAACGAAGGATTTCATCCGCTGGAATCGGGACGGACGTTCCAGGCACATCTTTAATCCCTCCGCCATCGTCCTCAGCCTCGCTGGCTTTTTCCTGATCGTGACGGACTCCCTCGCGGCGACGACCGGAGTCAACCTCGTGAACTCCTACGAGTTCCCCCCGAGCTTCTTCGAGTTCATGTTCGTCTTCGGCCTGATGGTCCAGGTCCTGTTCCGCACCACCCAGGTGACCCTGGGTGCCGTCCTCGCGCTAACCGTGATCTTCTTCGGTGCGGAGTCGCTGCTGGGTGCCCCGTTCTCCCACCGGATCTTCCACATCAACGTGTTCCTGGGCCTGAACCTCCTGGCCACGGACCCCGCGACCTCGCCCGGGTCCAAAACGGGCAAGTTCCTCTTCGGACTGACCTGGGGCACCGCGATCGTGGGGACCTACATGCTGCTGCGCGCCTTCGGCGAGGTCAGCTACTACGACAAGATCTTCCCCGTGCTCCTTGTCAACCTGCTGGTCCCGACGTTCGAGCGCGTGGCCGCCAGGATCGACGTCAGGGTGGATGCCCTCATCCCCTGGGCAACGCCGCGGGCTTTCTTCAAGAGCCGCTTCTTCCACATCGGCGCCTACGTCCTGCTGTTCATCTCCATCCTCCCCAACCTCAAGGGTCCTGCTCGAGAGGCCTACTTCGACTACCCCTACTCCCCCGATAGCAGGCCCACCAAGGAGACGGAGGTGCTGCGGGCCAACGCGCGCGACTTCTGCATCCGCTACCCCAGGGCCTGCGAGCCGTGGGGCATCATAGACGAGGTGCGGAGCTACTCCGATTACAGTGGGAGCCTGTTCGCAGGCCGGTGGCAGGTCCAGGTGGGGGAGAGCTGGGAGACCGTCCTGGACCTGACGGTCCACTCGGGGCACGCAGTCGGTGATTTCTCCGGCACTGGAGGCGGGGGGACCATCGAAGGCGACCTTGCCCTCCGCGAAACCGTCGTCCTGGGCACATGGACCGAGCTGCCCGAGGGCCTGACACCCCAGCCTGGCGGGTTCTTCCACGCCCGCCTGCGGCGCGAAGGCCAGGAGTATGGCCCCGGCGATCCAGGGCTCTGGCTGCGCCAGGGACCACAGGGCGAGACGCGCTTCCTCATGACCTTCGGGGAGAAGAGCCCGTCGCCGCGTCGCCCCGAACCGGGCTCATAGCCGGCTGCCGAGCGTGTCGTAACGCAGCAAGTCCTGTCCTCTGTGCTCCTCAGGGTGGGGGGCGATTGCCCCTGGCCAGCAGAGCGCTCAGGACCCGCCGCGACGGCTCGTGCTCCGGCTCGATCTCGAGCACCTTCTGCAGGTGATCTATCGCCTCCGCCGGCTGTCCTGCCTGGACAAGGGCCACGGCCAGGCTGTAACGGGGAACGGTCCAGCGCGGCTGCAACTCCACCGCCCGGCGGAACTCCGCCGCCGCCTCTTCCAGTTTCTGGCTCCGGGCGAGGATGGTCCCCAGGCCGTAGTGGAAACCCGTGTGGTCCGGACGGCTCTCGATCGCAGACCTGTAGTAGCTCTCAGCGTCGGTGAGCGTGCCCCGCCGCCGGAGGCAGGCCTCGAGGCCGACGTTGGCTTCGACGTCGTCGGGTGAGATTTCGACTGCGCTGCGAAACTGCTCCAGCGCCTCCTCTATCTTGTTCATCCTCTGGTACAGGTGACCGAGCCCCTTGTGCGCTCCCGGATTCTCCGGATCGATCTCGATCACATTCCGGTAGATCCGGGTCGCCACCGCGGCACCCCCGCGCAACTTGGCCATGTCGGCGGCGAGCTGGTTGAGCGCGTCCGGTTCGTCGCCCAGAAGCTCGGCAATCTGCAGCACGCTCCGCATGTCCGTCTCCGTCAGCTGCCCACCCCGATTGATCCGCCACGCGAGCTGGCGTATCTCGACCGTGCGATCCAGCTGCGCCACCAGCTCCGTGTCGGCGCTCTCCAGGTAGGGAGCCGGACTCTGCAGCAAGGACGCTATGGCGCTCAGGTCGGCAGGAACGATCTTCGACGGCCCGGTGTCGTAGTAGGTCCAGGGCAGATCGTCCGTATTCAGCGGCGCGTCCTTTGCCCAGCTCTCCAGCATCTCTTCTCCTGCCAGGAAACTGGTCAGCAGACCGAACGGTTCGGCCAGGCCGTAGGGCCGCAGGTCGGCGCGCAGGGCCGGAGCGTCGAGCTGGCGCCCGAGGTCCTCGACGTCGATCTGCAGCCTGTCCTGGGTAGCTACCAGCAGGAGGTAGAACTCGGTGCCCCCCCGATTGCCGGCTGCGGCACTGATCCACGCACTGGCGTGGGGGAACACAGACTGGAAGGTCGCTACGATGCTTTGGACCTCCGGCACGCTCAGTCCGTGAGTCGGCAGCCACTGCACGAAGACCCCGCCCTCGTCCAGGTGCTCGTGCACCAGCCTGTAGAACTCCTGGGTGTAGAGCACCCAGCTGTCAGAGGCCTTCGGATGGGTAGAGTCGCAGATGATGACCGGCCACTTGCGCTGCGACATCAGCAGCTGGTTTCGTCCGTCGTTGATCACCACCTCGACCCGCGAGTCGTCGAGCAAGTCGTGGTTGAACTCCCCCATCTGGCGTGCGGCTTCGATCACGGCCTCCTCGATGTCGACGATCTCCACCGACTCCACGTCGGGATGCTGCAGCGTGGCGCCGGCGGCGATGCCGCCCCCGACCGCGATGATGAATGCGTCTTGCGGATCGGGGTGCAGCAGCGGGCCGAGAGTACCCAGCAGCTTGAAGCAGGACAGGGAGGCGAGGGTGGTGGGGACCTCGGCGTTGCCGTTGATGAAGATCCACTTCTGTTGGGTGTTCCGGTCGCGAATCACCACGGAGGTGGCCGTACGGCCCTCCTGCCAGAACGTGATCTCCGGGTCGACTGGCAGACGCGCAGTGCGTTGCAGGAAGACGCCGCGCACGAGGTCGGCAGGCGCCGACACGGCGATGACGAGGACCGCCAGGGCGCCCAGCGCTCCGGAAGGCACCCACTGCTTCCGACCGGGAGCGGCCATCGGGGTCAGGATCAGCCCCATGGCGAGGTAGAGGCCGCTCATGAGCAGGATGCTGTGGTGGACTCCGAGGAGGGGGACGAACGCGAATGCCGGCAGCAGGGCGCCTACCACGGCCCCGGCCGTGTTCAGGGCCGCGAGGGTGCCGACCCCGCGGCCTGCGCGCCTCAGTTCGGGGCCGTACGCGGCGCAGATCACCGGGAACACCGCGCCCATCAAAACCGTAGGCACCGCCATGGTGACGGCGGCCGCCTTGACACAATAGCGATCCAGCGACAAGTGCCCGGAGGAATACAGGAAAGCACCCAGCGCGAAGCAGGCTGGTACGGCCGCGGCCAGCAGCAGCAGCATCCGGGACAGAAGCTTGAGCGGATCGGTCCGCCTGGCCAGCAGCAGCCGGTAGAACAGGCTGCCGAGGCCCAGCCCCAGCAGAAAGAGCACCAGGATGGTCGTGAACACGTAGTGGACGTTGTTGAAGAACACCAGGTAACGGGTCCACAACACCTCGCAGGACAGTCCCGCCAATCCGGTAGCGAACGCGACCCATGGCAGCACGCGTCGCGGGTGTGACGCGGCCGGGACCTCGCTCTCCTCCGGCGGACCCGTGCGCGGTTGCTCCCCGGAGGTCTCAGGCGCGGGACCGAGCTTGAAGGCGAGAGCGGCGGCCGCCACCGCAAGCAGCAGGTCGACGCCCGCCGCGGTGCGGTTCGTGGTGGCAATGCCGAAAGCCTCCAGCATCCAGTAGCCGGCGACGAAACAGCCCAGAGCGGCCCCCACCGTGTTGATGCCGTAGAGGGTGCCGACAACGGGTCCCACCTCGCTGCGGCCTTCGCTGCAGAAGCGCACCAGCAACGGCAGGGTGGCCCCCATCAGCGTGCAGGGCAGGAACAGCGTGATCAGGGAGATGAGGAAGCGGAGGGAGCTGGAGACCAGCAGGGACTGGTCGGGGGCCAGCAGGCTGACTTCGGGTACCCACCGGCGCAGCCCGTCCAGCACCAGTGGGATCAGCAGCGCCCACAGCCCCACCGCCGCCTCGATGCCGGCATAGAGGAGCAGCCACCGCCGGGTTTGGTCGGCCAGCCGCCCACCCAGCCAGCTGCCGAACCCCAGCCCCGCCATATAGGCGCACAGCACCACACTGATGGAATAGGAGCTGTTGCCGAAGACGGTGACGAACTGGCGGCTCCACAGAATCTCGAACACGAGGGCCGTGAAGCCGGAGAGGAAGAAGAGCAGGTAGACGATCGGCGGTGCTACGCCGACACGCCCGCCGATGGCGGGTCCGCGGCTTTCCATAGGCATCCGGTCCGCTGACGGGCGTGGTTATTTGGCGTTACACAGGCGGGCTTGCGCAGGGCAATATGGCGCGGCCGGATGACGGTTGTCAAGCATCGGAACGCCGCGCTGGTCGGCGCGGTCCGCGAGGGGTGTGGGACGGAGCAGGTGTCCTTGAAACCGCTGTGCTTATTGTATGCGAATCCATCTGAAGACGCCTTCCATGAGTAGGAAGACCATCCCTCCGGTCGTGGCGACGCTGCCCAGGGGACCGAAAACCCCTATACTCTGACGGCACTTCCTCCGACGGCTGCCTTGCGTGAGCCGTGCCGTCCGCCATCCCTTCCGGATCCCTGTGCCGTGACCTGGACTTCATCGCGCGCCGCCTCTGTCCCCGTTTTCGTGTTGGTCTATCTGGTCCTCCTGGTCCTGCTGGTCGAGGCTTCGCTGAGGGCCTACTTCGCCGTCTTTCACGAGGGGGAGTTCCTGCGTCCGTCACGCATGGTGCGCCAGGCCTACCCTGAGCTCGAGCAAGTCGCGCCGCCGGCCGCCAATTTCGACATCCTGCTGCTGGGCGGCTCGGTGCTCGTGGAGGACATCGGCGGCATCCCATCGCGCCTGGAGACGGACCTGTTCGAGGAGGGGGTGACGGACTTTCGCGTCGTCAACCTGTCCGGGCTGGCCCACACGACCCGCGACAGCTACCTCAAGCTCAGGCCCCTTGGAGACCGCCGCTTCGACGTCGTCGTCGTCTACCATGGGATCAACGAGGTCCGGGCCAATAACTGCCCGCCCGACCTCTACCGGACCGACTATTCGCACTATGTGTGGTACGAGATGCGCAACCTCACCGACCGCCACCTGCCCACCATGGACCTGTCCGTCATCCCGTTCTCCTTCGATTTCCTGTTCCACCGCGCCCGGCAGGTCCTCCTGGAGCCGCGCTACGTGCCCCCGCACGCGCCCGAGAGGGAGTGGGTCCGCTACGGAAGCGACATCAAGACGATGGGCGCCTTCCGGGCGAACCTGGAGAAGATCGTGTCGCGGACGACCCGGAACGGCGCCGCGCCGATCCTGATGACCTTCGCCTACTACGTGCCGGCCGCCTACTCGTTGAGCGCCTTCCTCTCCGGCGACCTGGACTACGCCTCCTCCACCGACCGATCCCCAATCGAAATCTGGGGACACCCGCGCAACGTCGTCGCCGGCATCGATGCCCACAACGCCGTCGTCCGCTACCTGGCCGCCCGGCATCCGGAGGCGGCCTTCATCGACATGGAGGAGTCGATACCGAAGCGTGGCGTCTACTTCTCCGACATCTGCCACCTGTCCGAACGCGGCAGCGACCGGTTCGCAGCCGTGCTGGCCGCGAGGATCGCCGCCATCTGGAGGCAGCGGAGGGGGCACTGAGAGGGGGCGGAAGCGCGGTCCGCGCCGCAGGCGGAGGTGTCGGCCTCGGGCGAGCGGCTCTAGTAATACTCCGGAATGGAGAAATCTGCAGTCGGCGGAGTCCCACGCTCCTCACCGCCAGAGGCAAGGGGCGCCTTCTCGCCGTCGCAGGAACTGATCGTCAGACCAGCGCCCAGGAGCGCGCCTGCGAGCCAACCGTTCAAGCGGGGCGGGGGACGACGCGAGAGGAGATGGTCTCCTTCGCGCGCCTCACCTCCTTCACGGTGTCCATTTGTCCGTTTCCAGCCAGAAGGTGACCCAGGCGAACCAGAAGCTGTTGTAGGCCGGAATCTGAACCAGGCGGTGGCCCGCCAGGGGTCCTTCGGTGGCGACGCCAAGAATGTCCCAGCGGCTGCCGGTCTCCTCGTCGACGAGGGAAAACGGGAATCCCACGTCGGGGTCGAGGGTGAAGGTCAAGCTCCGGCCGTCCACCTGGCGCCAGTAGGGCAGCGCCAGCTGGCTGTCCCGGTCCCAGACGACGAGGATGTCCTCGCCGCCGAGATGGTCGTTGATGGCGATGCGCTCCCCCAGGTCTTCGAAGACGTAGGCCTTCGGCTCGCCGTTCAGACGCACCCCCAGGGTGAGTTCCTTCCACCCATGGTCGCCGGCATGCGGGTTGCTGTTCCTCCTCATTACGGGGTCTATGCGGGAATTGAGGCGGTTATTGGTCCGGTAGCTGCCGTAGGGGTACTTGGCATATAGGGACTCGTCGAAGGTGCCACTGCCGAGGGCGATGACCTCGGTATCCGGATGGAGCCTCTTCCAGGTTCCCAGGGTCGTCTCCGTTATCGGCAGGAGTCTGAGGGACTCCCCTCTGCGGGAGCCCTGGAACACGGTGAAATACATCTGCGGGTACAGGCTCTTGCCGTCGCGGCGGTCGTACATGATCAGGTTGCTGTTGTAGAGGAGACCCGACACGCCCAGCTCGAAGTGCCCGCGGTCCGGCACTTCGAAGGCCAGACCCGTCCCGGTCAGGGGACAGAAAGTGACGGAGACGAAGTGCCCGGCGATCTCGTCGTTAACGATCTCGTGCCACCAGCCGATGTTGTGGGGATAGGCGCGGGCGACTCCGTCGACGACCAGTCCCAGAACCAGGTGGTCGTCCTGCACGTAGCTGACCTCCTCGGGCGCGACGAAGGGGGGATTGTTGAGCGCCGGGATCCCGTCCTTGGCGGGACCCCCGATGGTGACGAGGTACTCGGGGAAGCCCCTGATGGTGTACCCGCTCCCCTCGAAGGGGTTGTCGCCTGCCCACTGGGAGAGCTCGGCCGGGATGTCAAATCCGGAGAGAGGAGCTCCACCTCCCCCGTCCGACGGATCATCATTCTCTCCGCCGGATTGGAACGGCGTTTCGTCGCTGCCGCAGGAGTAGAGGGCGACACCCGTCAGCAGCATCGCGGTGATGAGTTTGAAGATCATAGCAGACCTCCGGTAGAAACCAGCAGGATGGGAGCGGGATGCCTCATCAGCGTTCACCTCGACCAGGCCCGTGCGTCCACTCACCCTTACGTTAAGCAGAGGTCTATTCGCTGTCCGTGAAAAGTTCCCATTCCCCTGATGCTCCTTTCCGGCCTCCGGTCCACGTCTGCGCCAGGGCCATCGGTCCCCCCGCCCAGATACCCTCCCGGACGGTCTGCCACAAGGAGGTCGCGGCAGCGAGGCAGGAGCGAAGAGCCATCGGGACCCACCTGTCGAAAGTTGCTATCTTCACCGAAGTCGAGCTCATCCAGGGCTACGACGGCGCCGCCTCGTGGGCGACCCTGGACGGCGAACCGGTGACGGATGCCGCCCTGTTGCACCGCGCCGACTCCTGCTCAAGACCAACTTATTCTGGTTCGCGATGATGCACAAGCTGCTCAATCCGGGAATGATCTACGAGCGTTTGAGCGACCGTGTGGCCGACGGCGTCCGACTGGCAGGGTCAGACCGACCGGACACGGACTGGACGGAGGAGCTGATGCGGGACATCCGCTTCGGCGTGGGATTCCCCGACGCGCTGTTCGAGCCCCCCGGACCGTGAACCGCCGCAGGGAGATCCTCTTCGCCGTCATCGCCGTAACGGCGTCCCTGTCGACCCTCGAGCTCGCCGCGCGCCTCGCCGAGATCCCCTTCCCGACGCGCGCCGTGGACTACGGCCTGGGGTTCGACCCCGGGTCTCGCTTGTTCACGGTTTCTCCCCTCGACACGAGCCTGCGGGTCACGAACCCGGCCAAGGTCACCACCTTCTGCCGTCAAACTTTCCGGGCCGCCAAGCCGCCTCGAACCCTGCGGCTGGCCGCGGTGGGCGGATCCTCCGTCTTCCACCTGCAGCCGGAATTCGCCACCCTGGCCGAACGGCTCGGGCAGGAGCTGGCCGACCGCTACGACCGGGTTGAGATCCTCAACGGCGGAGGCCGCGCCTACGGCACGCACCGCCTCGTCGCCGTGCTCGCCGAGCTCCTCGAATACGACGTCGACGCCGTCCTTCTCTACTCCGGGCACAACGAGTTCGAGGAGGTCGAGCAACTCCAGCTGGCGGATGCGGATGGCGCCGACCTGCAACGCTTGCTGGCTCGATCTGCCCTGGTGCGGCGGCTGCGGGACTGGATTCTCCAGGTCCGCGTCGGGGTGTTGCGCTGGGAGCACAACCGGCGCATCCTCGCAGGACTGGAGCCGACCACGGTTGCCGCTCACGCCCGAGCCTGGCGCTACGACTTCACCCTCGCCGACGTCGCTGAGCGGATGGAGAGCTACCGCCGCAACTTGACCCTCATGCTGGACCTGTGCCGGCGAGCGGGGGTCCTGAGCGTCATCGGCACGGTACCCTCGAATCTCATCAAGCCGTACCTGCCCGAGGCGGCCTGGAGGGAGTATCAGCAGGTGGCAAGGCTGTACCGGTCGGGGAGGATGGCCGAAGGGGCCGACCTCGGACGCAAGATCCTGCGGGAGACCCCCGGACGGCATCAGAGTTCCGACCTCGAGAACGAGATCATCCGCTCCCTGGCGGCCGCGCACGGCATCCCGCTGGCGGACGTGGAGCGGGCCGTCGTCGCGCGCGAACCTCACGGCGTCCCCGGCGAGACCCTGTTCCGCGATCACTGCCATCTCAACGACGCCGGCAACCGGATCTGGCGCGAGACCTTAGAGCAGATCCTCCTCGAGCAGCTGCGGTGAGGTGGCGATCCTCCCCGACCCTTCGAGCGCCTGACCGCCTCCGCCGCGACAGCAAGCTCCCTGTTACTGATCCGTGTGCCGCTGCTCGAGGCGGTCGTCGAAGATGGCGACCTGGCCCTCGTACTTGTCCCGCAACGACTGAATGAAGGCTGAGACCAGCTTATCTTTACGTGTGACACGCACATGTTGTTCAACCGCCTTCCGCGCCTCTTCGAAAGGCCTGATGCGATACTCCTTCCGCTCGAGTACCCGGAGAATGGCGTAAGCGTTCTGCTCCTCCAAGCGAACCGGACCGATCAACTCGCCCTCGCGGGCGGCGAAGGCAGCCTCGACCAACACCGGAAAGCTCCTCACCTGATGAGGATGCAAGGTAATCCTACCTCCCAACCGGTGTTTACCGAAAGAGGCCGCACCGGGACGTTGCAGGATTTCGGTGAACGTGGTGCCTCCCGCTATATCGTCGCGAAACTGCCGGGCGGTGGCCTCGTCCTGCGCGTGCACTTCCTCGATGCGGACCCTTTCGTCGACGTGGAAATCCTCACGGTTACCCTCGTAGTAAGCCCTCAACTCATCTTCCGAGAAGGAAAGGTGGTCCTCCACCTCCGTCTGCATCAGATAGTCCAGCAACAGGCCGTCGAAGGTGTGGGCGCGCCATGTGACGAAACCCTCCTCCTCGTGCCAGCCGCGTTTGCGAGCTTCGTGTTCGAACAGATAGGGGTGAAGGAGAGCGTCCTTGGCTATTCTGACGTTCGCCGCGCTGTCCTCCACTGCGGAGGTTCCCCGTTGCTCTCGAACCCGAGTCACGAAGTCACCCGCCGTTATCGTGTCTCCAGTCGCGAAGGTGTAAAGCGGCTGAGCCTTCTCCGCCTCGTACAACTCGTTCCGGCGTTCCTCATAGCGTTTGACCAATACCTGGACCGCTTCCGGATGGTAGCGCGTGCCGTGGTCCCGGTTGAGGAGCTCGGCCTGCTCTTCGGTACGGCGCCAATATTGCTCCTTGCCGACGATCTTGCGAAGATCGTCCTCGTAATTCGAGATCTGGGATTCCCGGTCTTCCTCGAACCGGATGATCTGCCAAGACCCGGGCGCCACGCGAATGAGCTTCGGTTCCCCGATCTGGAGAGACATGAACTCACGTTGCGTAACCGAGAGCCTCTTGAGCCCGGTCAATCCAATCCAGCCGACCCTCCCAATCTCATCCGCGTTGCGGTCGTTGTCGGCATACTCTCGGGCCAGGTCCGTGAAGGCTTTTCCGGCTTCGAGCTGCTCGAATACCGCCCGGGCGTCGCGCTCGTCCCCTCTCACCACGATACGATTCAGCAGCCGTTCCCGATCGAATCCAACGCTGTGGAACGCGCGTTCAATGTCTTCGGGAAGAATCTCCACTCTGGGAGCGATGACCTCCCGGTAGTAGCGCTCGATAAGGCGCTTCCCCTCGGCGTTCCCTATTTGCCGGGTGACGACGGCACTGGTGTGCAGGCCGCGGGATCTGGCTTCGAGGAAGAGCAGTTCACGATCGATCATGGAGTTGAGATGCTCGCGATCGGCTTCGATGCCCAGTCCTTTACTGCGTACATGCTCGGGTAGCCGATCGACGAATTCCACCAGCTCCATCTCCGTGATCTCGGAGTCGCCAACCCTGGCCAGGACGGCAGAGTCAGGACCACAGCCGGCCAGGAACGAGGTGGCAAGCACGAGTGCGACAGCTACGTTCCGATGAGATGCTGAGAGTTTGTACATGACATAGCTCTCTTCGTTCGTGAAAATACCGGCGTCGGGGTCAACGGACGACCCCTAACGCACGGCCAAGAAAGCACATAATACCTGAGAGTGAACTTTTCGCCCTCAGTCACGTCAGGGATGCGATCGGGTACTCATCCCCATGGCAAAGCGTAGGTCGGCCGGTTTTGGAAGCGCCGCATACCACATCGCAACCGGATGCTCGTCGATGGGGGCAACGTGATGGTGAAATGACGGCCCCCGACCGGGACTGTCTGTTGCGACCACGAACGCTCGCTATTCAACCAGAGTCCGGCATGACGCTCCAGTCCGTCGCGGCTTTCCACCTCGTGCTTGACCTCGGTGAACTCGTGCTCACCGTAGGCCCCTGCCTGAACGGTTACCATCCTTAGCTGTGAGGGGTTCAGGTTAACCAGCTCGATGCCGACACCTTCGGCGGCAACTTCATTCACGAGCGCGGCCACGTCCTCGGGTAATCCGGGACGTCGGCGTTCGGCGTCGAAATAGCGCACCTGCCCTCGAAGCAGTCCACCATTATAAACCGGTTGCGGTGAGCCCATCGTCACCTGGGTCAGCCCCTTCACGACCACCGGATTGGGTGGCCATCGGCTCTCTTCGATGATGGTGGCCTCGTCGCGATCGTCCAGACGCATGCTCTCGAACATGGCGGAAACGTATTTGTACTCCGACTGCAGCCGCTCGAGCGGCCACTCGGGATAGTCGCCTTCGTAGTACTGGAAACGAGCTTCCAGGTTTCCGCCACTGCGATCGGCGGCGATGTCCAGTGCGTTCCAATCGCTGTCCCGTTCTCCATCGCGCACCTGCAGAATCAAATCGCGGTCACGCTGATCCATGGAGGTGTGGTAGAGCCGGCCGAGCCACTGCAGATGCATCGGTTGGTAGTCGACCCACTCATCTCCCGGCATCACGCGGGTAGGCACGAGCAACTGGCCATCTTCACGGGTCTTGGCCATGCGCAACAACAACTCGATCTGCGAGCGAATCAATTCCAGATAGCCGAAATCGCCCGTGAGCAGGACGCAGCACTCGGACGCGATGGTGGAGGCCAGAAAGGCGTTTCGCGCCGAGTTGCGGCTGTTCCAGCCGTACCATCCGCCCCACCACTGGCCATTGCGGCGTTCTCCGGTGACGCCGCTCGGACCGACGTTGTCGGGAATGATGCCACCGTTGGCGCGCGTGCGCTCCAACCAGGCCTCAGTGTAGTCGAGCACCCACTGCCGGTACTTGTCCTCTCCGGTGTGGAGGTAGGCATTCGTCATCAGCGCCGTGCAAGACAGGTTGTCGGGGATATCGGCGTGCAGGACGACCTCGTCGAAGAGGCCGCAGACCTCCTCCCTGCGATTCTCGTCCTCAAACCAGGTGTCCTCCAGGTCCGCAATCAGCGGATGCAGGCTCGACCTCTGGGCATGGCCGCGAGCGACTCCACCCGGATAGTAGATGGGATCCAGCGCCGTCTTCACGAATTCGACGCCCCGGTGGAATTCCGGCCCCGCACTGCCATGAAAAGGGGATCTGATCACTCTGTGATTGACGTCGTAGTTTGGTGTTTCCGGATTATCACCCAAGTACAGATCCGCGAACCGGCGGGCACGATCGATGGTATCCTGTCGACTCGGATCAACGAGGCCCAGACTGTAGAAGGACTGGTTGCCCTCCCCCATGTGGAACCAGTCGTCGTGCTTGTAGTACTCGTTGTGCAGTTCGGCAGTGTGCTTGGGATGATCGCCCGCACCGTACGGAGCTTCGGCGCCGTCGTCGTACAGACGGGTGACCCCATTCCACTGGGAAAAAGCCAGTTCGCCGATTCGATCACTGCCGCCGATGGCGTAGAACAGGCCTCGATAGGAGTGGGCCTCGTAGGCGTCATCGGCATCCTGGACATTGAGCGGCACTCCATCCGGTCTGTCGTATTTCTGCGTCGCGTACTCCGTGGCCTCCTCCATGAAACGGATCAGCTCCCGCTGCATCAGTGCCCATGGAGGGGGAGCCTGCAGATTCAGTGCCTGGATGGTAGTTGTCACGGTGACTCAACCGTCATCAGACTCTCGGAGATGGCGAAAACGCAGGAGCTGCGATCGCCACCGATCGTCGGCCTCCAGATATCGCGCGAATAGGGCTTGCCCTCGATCGCACGGCTATCCAGTTGGATGGATGATTCATCGGTGAAGTGTAGGAGCGAGTGGACGTAGTTGCAGGGAGCAGCTGGCCAGGGGCCGGCGGCGATGATGACGGGTTGAATCTGGCTCCACGTCGCCACGATCTCGTGCTCTCCCGTGGAGATCGTCCACGACGGGTCGCGGGCCACGTGCCCGCCCTGGGTGAAGGTGGCATCTATGACGGGCAACACTTCATCGTAGGGCGGATGACTTGCGTGGCGAGTGGCCTCCTTGACCATGAAATCGGCGACTGCTCGATTGGTCGTGCACAATCCCTTGAAGCTATTGTCCTTGGACCCGTCACCCCCGCCTTCGTGGATGACCACGAACGCGACGAAACCGTGGCCGGCTTCGGTGTAGCGCATGTTGTAGAGACTGACCATGCCGGTGTTGGCGTCTTCACCCGGTCTGCGCAGATAACTGATCCAGTGCTCACCCGACCACCTGACCGTCCCTTTTTTCTCCAGGCCCTCAATCATGATTTCTCCAATTGTTTCGCCTGCAGGCCCTCAATCATGGTTTCTCCGATTGTCAACCGATCGTCCTACTCAAGTCCCCAGCCGTCCACGGCCTCTCTGGTCGCTGTGGCCAGGGCCTCGGGCGTTTCGTCATGCCGCGGTTTTATCACCTCGTAGGTCCAGTGGCCATCGTACCCCACCTCGCCCAGTGCGCCACGGATGGCTGCCCAATCCAGACCGCCGTGGGTCGGCGCCCAGTGATTGTCCTGGGGATCGTCGTAGTCGACATCCTGCAGATGAGTGCCACCCAGGCGGGAGCCGGCGGTCCTGATCTCACTGGCAGGCTCGATTAGGGAGGTCCAGGCGTGACCGGTGTCGACGACCAAACCGAGAGCCTCTTCCGGGTAATCGTCCACCAGGCTTCGCAGTTCATCCATCTTCAACAGTGGGTACTGGCAGTCGTACTGCCTGGCGTAAGGGAGATTCTCCAGAAGCATGCGCGCACCGGCCTCTTGAGCTACTGGCACCAGGTCGTCGAGGGATCGCCGCGCCGCGTCGGCCATGATCAGAGGCAACTCCGGTCGCCTCGGTTCGTCGACGAAGATCGGATTGGGCACCGGATGGATGATCAGACCGCGAGCGCTGATCGCTCCGGCGAAGCGCAGGTAGGTGGTGAGGACGCCGACCTTTTCGACTCTCCAGGCCTCGTCCGGGGCACCGAGAACATTCTCTCTCATCGGTGCATGCACCGTGCACCCGGTGATCCCGCGGTCGCCCAGGCGCGTCTTGAATGATTCCAGTTCCTGACCTTCAGGGGGGGCGTCTAGATGGGGTGCCATCCCCAGGATCTCAACGTTCGAGAACCCGGCAGCGGCAACGCCGTCGAGGGCACTCTCGAAATCGCGATCAGAGAATCCAGATGTGCTGTAGCTGATATCAACCATTCAAATATTCTCCCCTATTCAACCGCGCTGAACACATGAACATATGCGGATTCGTGCTTCCAGCATATGCCGTCCATCACCTGAGGGTCGTTGTCCTATCATTGGCCGTTGCGAGGGAACTTGCCGACGCAGGGCGTTTGCGCGTACGATAAGCGTCGTTGCAAACGAAAAACCCAACCAACACCTACGCAGGAGGCCACAATGCCATACGTAGAGGTCAAAATGCTGTCAGGTCGTTCGACCGAGCAGAAGCGAGAGCTGGCAAAATCGATCACCGACTCGGTCGCATCAATCTGCAACGCCAAACCGGAATTCGTCTATGTCGTCATCGAGGATGTGGACAAGGAGAACTGGGCCGTGGGAGGCACACTGGCGGCCGATAAGTAACGTTAGACTTGTGATGCCGGTGACGAAGCGCCGGCATCACAAGTCTACAAATTCATCCACGAAGCGCGTGTATTCCTGCGGCTTAGGCTTATCAGCGTCTTCGTCCTTGACGTAGGTAATCGACGTCCGGCCCTTGTATTCACGCGGCAACACCATGCTGCGCACGAAGCTGGTTAGGTCGGTCTCCGAGGCTTGGGCATAGATGGGATCCGGACCCCGTTCGAACCAGGTGCCTCCCGGCTCCACCAGAGTCTCCTCTTCCCCTTCATTGAACACAACGCTGAGTTCCCCACGCAACAGGCATCGCAGCCCGGGACCCGAGTGGATGTGCGTGTAGGCGATCCCACCCAGCGGAAAATCGACCCGGTCGCAGCGCATCATGAATTCCCCCTGTGGCGGATCGAGCTCCAGTTCGTGGGAGGCCTTGAGGTTGGACTGCGAATCGCCGGGCCAGTCGTCCTCCGATCGCTTCACCAACTCCCACCTCCACAGCGTCGACGAATCGTCGGATTGCGCCGAGCATGCAGATGCGTCGAAACGGGCGCTGTTCTCGGCCAGAGTCTCAGCCCTACTCCCGGTCTCGATTGCCACGCTGCCACGCGCCGCATAGATGACTCGGTAACCGGCTAACCCGGGCAGCGAAATCTGACCTCCCGCGGCCAGATTGTCTTCGATCAGCCGGAGCTTGTAGTCACTCATCGTCTTGTCTCTCCACTCAGTAAGGTTCAGATACCCAACGCAGTTATCGCATTATTCCAGAAAATTCCCTCGATCTGCTCCTGCGACAGACCGGCGATTTCGGCCGCGTGTTTCATCGACAGCAGCTGCTCGTAGACACTCAGAATCGGCCTGCCATCGCAATGCGGGAATTGGATGTCGCTTTTGTCTGTTTGCAGGTACTGCCAGGCCCGCCCCAGCGCCGGGTACTGACCGTGAAAATACGCCGCGGCCACCGCGTCCGACCCGTAAAACAAGCGGCTCGTGTTCTCCTTGCTGAATAAGGTCAAATGCGGTCTCATGTCAGTCACTGCCGACAGATCATAGTGGATGTTGGGCATGTCCCGCAGGCGCTCGATCGCCTGTCGTATGGGCCAGTACGTAAAGCTGCGCGCGCAGTGTGCGAGAATCCATTTGATGTTCGGATAGCGCCTGTTCGTGAACTCCTCCAGATCCGCCAAGTTCTCCTCGTCGGCACAGCCATGATGCTTCGACAGGTGCATGGTCACCCACAGTCCCTTGTCGTTGGCCAACTCCATCTGTTCGTGCAGCAGAAAATCGTGGATCCGGCACTGGGCGATGTCGCCGGTCGTCGAAAACGTGCGATAAGGTTTCAATCCTACGAAACCGGGTGTCTTCAGATCCTGCTCGATCTTGTCGAGCTGGCAGTCTGGGGTCACGACGCGAAAATGACGGATGTCGGGCTCGTCCTTCAGCTCTGCCGTAACCGTGCGGACGTGGGCGTCGACATCGATACCGACGATCGGTGTTCCCAGCAGGAGGAAGCTGTGAGTGCGACCGGGGTACAGGACCTTCCCCCACTCCCTGAGCGTGGCCACGTCGGCATCCTTGCGACCCTTGGCAAATACGCTCAGCTCGCGAAAGTCAGCCCTCTGGAACAGGTGACAGTGAGCATCGAAGACTCGGTCGGGGACGAACTCCTCCAGCTCCTCTTCCCAGATCTGCTGATCGTGTTCGCGATAGTCGATGGTGGCCTTGGTCATAGTGTGTGCGTTCCTTGCTAATGTGGATCCGGCTGTAGCGGGGGCTGCTCCGGAGCCACGGAGTAGTCCCGGTCCTCGACCCGAGGGTGCCCCATCGGGCCGTAGGCGTCGAACTCGTCGCACTGATCATCGCCGGGAACATAGGTGACTTCGATTCCTGTGGCGCTGACATCGCAGCGGTGAAAACCCTGCCGCGTTTCCGCATCCGGCCAGCGCTCCTGCAACTGCGACGTGTTGCCGCCGGCCGAAGTGCGATACAGCCGCAACCCGTCCACGACCTGGACCGGGCGACCCGTGTGCACGTGACCGCAGAACAGGATCTCCACGCCAGCGGCCCTGAAAAGGCCCAGCAAACGTTGCCGATGGGGCGGATCGATGCTGAAATACCAGTTGATATACTCATCCTCCTTCGTCATGTCCCAGGCCGGTTCATCCGCGTGTTCCATGAATGGCCAGTAGTGCATGACCGCCACGTGGTGACGCGCCTTGGGCAGCTCAGGCAGTCTCTCCAGCATTCGCCACATGCGCTCCTCATGCGGTAGTCCACTGCCGGCGACGGCGGCGTGCATGCCGGTGAAACGCACATGACGATGCATGAAGGTCCAGTTGATGGGTCCGAAATAAGAGGAAAACAAGTTAAGCCGCGGTGTATTCAATCCGATATCGCGATGGTCACGGTCTTCCATCGGCCCCGCTGTACTCACTCTCTTGTTGCCTACATCCATGTTTCCGGGGATGACGAAACTCGGAAACGGCAAGGTGTCGAGGTCATCCCGAGCCATCTGGTATTCGTACTCGTGAGTATCGCCGTCGCGAGTCAGATCGCCTCCATGCAACAGCAAGTCCGCGTCGATGGCAGTCATCTGCCGCTTGATCGCGGCCCAGCGCCGATTGACCGCCGGGCGATAGCGATACGAGCGCGGGGTGCCCATATGGCTGTCGTTGACGTGCAGGAACGTCCACTTGTCATCGTTGGCCAAGTCTCGCCTCCGTTCGGGTCAGCCGATTACCTGAGTCAGGATGCGCAGGTGATTGGCACCCAGTACCTTGGCCAGATCGCCGTCAGAGAGTCCGCGTTGCGAGAGCAGCTCGGTGATCTGCGGGTAAACGAGAGCATCCTCGACCAGGGTGCCGCCTCCATCGAAATCCGAGCCCAGCGCCACGTGGTCTATCCCGGCGTGTTGGATCGCGTGCTCGATGTGATCGATCAACCCGTCGATGGTCGGAGCCGAGTCATGGATGAACTCGGGCACAAACGTAAGGGCCACCACACCGCCCGATCCGGCCAACTCCACGAGTTGCTCATCCGTTAGATTGCGCACATGGCCGCACAGCGCCCGGCAGCAGCTGTGTGTCGCCATCACCGGAGCGGTTGAGTGTTCGAGGATGTCCCAGAACCCGCGGTCGTTGAGATGCGATACATCCACCAGCATGCCCAGCCGGTTCATCTCTGCAATCACGCTCTTGCCAAAACCGGTAAGCCCACCACCATTCTCGACCTCACATCCGTCCGCCGCCCACGATCGCGTGCTGTGTGTGACCGTCAGCGTACGCACACCTAACTCGTAAAAAGCGGACAGGGGGTAGATACTCTGATCCAAGCCGTCCGTGTTCTCGATCGCCAACACCGCCGCCAGCCTGTCTTCTGCCTGCGCGCGGGTGATGTCAGCGGCACAACGAACGATGACGATATCCTCCGTCGACAAAGCTGCCTCCCGCAAGAAGAAGCCGAGCCCATCCAGGGCGTACTGCAGGTGGGTCCCCTTGGCACCGGTCACGTCGACGGCGAAGAAAGCCGCGTTTATTCCGGATTGCCTCATCTTGGGGAAATCGAGCTGCAGGGCGGCCCCGCTGTAACGACCGAAACGTGTCACGATGGCTGCCCCATCCTGTCGGACCGGACCCCCGTCAAGGTTTAGCCTGGCCCTCATGTGAGTGACGATGGTGTCGTTGTGGGAATCGATGACAAGGGCGTTGTCGTGGAATGCGTTGATCTTCTCACTGACCATGCGATCGGTCTCCGGTGGTTTCAGATCTGAGTGGTTCTGGCCTCCGTGCCTGGGCGATAAAGACGTGTTTTCGCTTGCCCAGTCAAGGATTGACGGACCCCAGCGCCCTTGACCGACACACACTGAAGGTGCCTATTCCCTATCGCTTGCCCCGCTCCATGCTCGCATCTCAAAGGAATCCCTCATTGACATAGGAGCATCACCGATGCAGTACACGATAGCCAGAGCGCTCCAGCCACTGGGATCACCGACCGCCGACTGGGACAGCCCCGTGTGGCAACAGGCGGAAACCCTTGAGGTCACCAACTTTTCGTGGTCCGACTCAGGCCATCGGCCGGTTACGCAGGCTCGTTTCGTCTACGACGATGAGTTTCTCGGAGTCAGCTTCCGCGTTGAAGACCAGTACGTGCGCGCGGTGGCGCGCAAATTTCAGGACAGTGTCTGCAGTGACAGTTGCGTCGAGTTTTTCGTCTCTCCCGTTCCCGGTTCACAGGCGTTTTTCAACTTCGAACTCAACTGCGGCGGCACGATGCTCCTGATGCGTGTTCCCTCGCCAGAGGAACGTCAGGCGGGAAAAGAAGACGTCGATGTCAGCGAGGCCGACGGCGCCACCATCATAGTCGCTCATTCGATGCCGCAGATCGTTGAACCCGAGATCACCGACCCTACCACCTGGACCCTCGAGTACCACGTCCCCCTCGCCCTCTTCGTTTCCTACTTTGACTGTGAGAAACCGGTCTCCGGAACCACTTGGAAGGGAAATGTCTATAAGTGCGGCGACCTCACTTCGCACCCGCATTGGGGGTCATGGGCCCCGGTCGACACACCCAAACCGAGCTTTCATCAGCTTTCTTTTTTCGAGTCGTTCCTGTTCGAGTAAAGGAAGAAATGGAGAATACGAAATGACAATATCGCGGCGATTCGCCAAAACCATGTTCGCTTCCAGCGTTGTCGGCAGCCTTCCCAGACCCCTGATGGTCACGGACATGCTGCCGCAGACGCCTGGCCCTGAATCGGCGGAGGCGGCGCGCTCGCCGCAGATGGACGCCGCCGTCCGCTACGCCATCGCCATGCAGGAGTTGGCCGGCCTTGATGTCGTCAGTGATGGCGAATGGCGCCGGCACGCCTATACCCACATCGTCGCCGACATCGCTACCGGCTATGCCGCTGACCTGCGGGAAAAGCCGCACCGGTGGGGCATTTCGATCACGGAACCGATGGAGGTGGTGAAACCAGGACTCATCGCCGAGGAGGCCCGCTTCCTGGTTGAGGCCACCGACCGCATGACCAAGGTCTGCATACCCTCGCCCTATCTACTCGGTGTGCGTCTGTGGGAAGAGGAAGTCTCCTCGAAGGCCTACCCGACACGCGACCAATTCATCGATGCTCTGGTGCCGATCCTGCGCGATGAGCTGTTGGCCCTGCAGGATACGGGCGTGACCATCGTACAGATAGATGAGCCTCACTTGTGCGTCCTTGTGGACCCTTCCTACCGGGACTCCTTTGACGATCCCCAGTACGAAATGGACCTGGCCGCGGACAAGATCAACCAGCTCGTCGACGGCATCGACAATGTGCAGACGGCCCTTCACTTGTGCCGCCGCAACTGGGGTCGGAAGGGATGGGGCGCCGAGGGCGGCTACGACCCGATCATCGAGACCATGAAGAAGATCAACGTCGATCAGTACGTAATGGAATTCAGTATCCCCGTCGTCGGTGACATCGCCATTCTCCAGCAGCTTCCCGAGGACAAGCTCATCGGCCTCGGCGCCGTCGAATGCCGCTTCGAGAAGATCGACACCACTGAAGAGATCGTCGCGCGGGCACAGAAAGCACTGGAGTACGTTGCCCCGGAGCGCTTGAGCCTGAACCCCGACTGCGGCTTTGCCCCCGGAATCGCCATCGACATGCCGTTGGAGGAGCCTTACCAGAAGCTTTGTAACGAAGCCGAGGCCTGCCGACGCCTGCGGGAGCAACATGGGTAATCTGTGTAGTCAGCTACCGCGTATTCCCCTGACCGAATTCCCGACCCCCCTGGAAGAAGCCCCGCGGCTGTCGGTCGCCATCGATGGACCGCGATTGTTCATCAAGCGAGATGATGTGTGCGGGTTGTGCTCTGGCGGTAACAAAGTCCGCGTGATGGAGTACGCCATGGGCGATGTCGTGGAGCGCGGCTGTGACACGGTCATCGGCTCCGCCTCGGCCCAATCGAACAAGCTGCGGGAAATCGCGGCGGCGGCCAGCCGCCTGGGCCTGCGCGCCGTGCTGCTACTGCAGGACGACCCGCCGTCCTCCGAATCGGAACAGGGAAACCTGCTACTGTTCCACCTTCTAGGCGCCGACGTGCGGTACTTGGGTAGTCGATGGTCCGGCGCAAGCGTCCTGGAGGCGCAACAGAGTCTGCAGGAACAACTCGAGCGCGATGGACGCACGGTCGCGGTCATGGACCGGCGCCTCTCTTACGGTGCGGCGGCCACAGCCGCCTACGTGACAGCCGCGGAGGAACTGGTGAAACAGTTTCGCGAGCAGGCTCTGGAACCCGATCTCGTCTATGTCACCGTTGGCGCCGGCATGACGATGGCCGGTCTGGTACTGGGACTCAAACATCTTGGGTGTCGCTCTCGCGTCGTCGGAGTTTCCGCCGAGTCCAGGACAGAGGAACTCGTCGAGCCCATTCTCGACTACGCAGGCCGTGCGGCCGAGCTGATCGGACTGTCGACTGCGGTGGAGCGCGACGACTTCGACCTCGTTGACGATCACGTGGAATCTGGCTACGGTGTGGTCACGGCACCTATTGCCGAGACCATTCGGTTGGTCGCGCGCCATCACGGCATGGTGCTGGATCCGGTCTACAATGGCAAAACCATGCTGTCACTGATCGAGCATGTTCGAGCCGGGAAAATCACGGCCGGGCAAACTGCCGTGTACGTGAATACTGGTGGTACGCCAGCGCTGTTCGCCCACAACGCCGAGTTGATGACATTGAACGCTGAAGACGACGAATGAACTTTTATCCACCAAAAGGAGCTGACGGAAATGTCAGACGATCGAGTTTTTGTAGGTGATCTCACGCGCAAGGAATTTCGCGAGCGCATGGAGCAGGGTACCATCAAGGCAGGCATCGTACCGATCGCGGCGACGGAGCAGCACAACGAACACCTCGAGATGATCCACGACACCCTGCATGTAACCTACATGGCTGAACAGGCCGCCAAGCGGCTACATCCTCAGGTGGTCGTGGCCTCACCTATTCCGGTCGGTGTGTCCGAGCACTGGATGAGTCATATCGGCACCCTTACCGTCCGCCCTGAGATCTTCTGCGAGTACGTGTTCGACGTGTGCAATTCGTTGGTACGCGCCGGCATCGAAAACATCCTGATCCTCAACGGCCACGGCGGCAACACCAAGCCCATCATGCGTCGGATGGACGAGTACAGGGACAAACTGAAGGTCAACCTGAGATTCCAGTCCTACTGGGATGTCTACGATCTCGAGCTTGCTCATGAAGTGATGGAGAAAAAAGCGCTGCCGGGTCACGCCGGCGAGTACGAGACCTCTACCATGCTGGTGTTGGACCCCAAGCGCGTCCACAGCGATTACATCGACAACGAATCCGCCGCCCTCGGCACTGCCGAAAAGGGCAACAGGCTCATCGAGCCCGTCATAAGCGGCGTCGCCGGTATCCTGGAGAGGATGATATCCGGTGAGGAGATTGACTGCCCGCCGGTGACCTTCAGGGAGCAGGGCCGGTTCAATCTTGTCACCGGCGAACCGGCGTAGGCTGGAACCCGGATTGACTCAGGGATCGCCGGCGAATTGTCGTAGCTCGACGCCTATGTGCTGCTGTATGGCCAGCACATACTCATCCGTCGTGAAGCCGTCTACCCTGGTTTCGAAGCCATGATCCCCGAACCCGGGCACGATGGTCTCGGCGACTGCCTTCTCCGGGTCATTGAAGTGGTAGGGGTGGGTCGTCCGCAGCAGCTCCGACAGATCATCCCCTTCGGTGCGATACAAGCCGGGATTGGCCACGACAACCTGGGGCTCGTCCCAGGAACCGACCGGCTTGGCCGGGACCACGAGCTCACCCATGATCACTTCCTTCATCAGCTCGGGCGCCCAGTGTGAGATTGAATAAGTCGAGCCGGGGTCGACCCACTGCCTGATAAGCCGGCGAACCACCTCGAACTGCCACCACTTCTCAAGCTCGGCGAGATTGCTGCCGGGCAATCCGCTCTCCTTCTCGTATCGGCTGCGGTCTCCCCCAGAGCGGATGTAGTTGAAGACCATGAACCAGTTGACCAAGTCCCTCAATCCACGGGGCATTTTGGTGTAGCTCTCAGTGGCACGCGGGCTGCAGACGTCTACGGCCACGATGTGCGGCATGTGGGTGTTGAGGTGTTTGATCGTCGGTGGCGCGAAACCACTGCGATGGAACCGGTCAACGTGATGAGGCACGGTCAAGCGCATGGAGGAGTGCGAGGGGATCCGATCGCAGAGCAGGTCGAATTCCGCCGGAGGGAGATACGGTTCCAACGGCTCCACCAGAAAGATGCGGCCGTAGCGATCGTTGCCGAACACGGTGATGGGGCGGTCCGTGTTCGAGCGGGCTTCACGCAAAAAGTCCAGCAGACCCTTGGCCTCCAGTGCAGCTCTCCCGGCCTCGTGAGCATCCTCTGCCGACAGCGTGCATACCCGGTCTTTCTCTTGTGGCGGCAAAACCTCGAGGGATTTGAACAGGGCTCGCTGCTGTGCTGGTTCCTTGGGCCAATCCCGTTGACTGTTCGACTCGGACCTGAATCTGTTGTACTCCAGCTCGCGCTGCAGTTCGTTGGTGAGGTCGAAGCGGCCTTCCCGAGTCTCGTTGCGCAACCTGTCCAGCTCCGCGATTCGTGCATCCACATCATCCCCATCGGACAAGAAGCGTACGAGAGTGGGTGTCAGCAGCACACCGTCGTGGTTCTGCGTGTTTATCTGGTTGAGCCAGGTGGCAATAGCCTCTACCACATCGATCGCATCAGCCCTGGAACGTCCCTGGGTGAACTGCTCTAAACCCTCCTCCGGCCATTCGAGGCGTAAGCCGGCGATCAGATCCTCCAGGTGGGTATCACTTACTGTGTCGGTCACTTTGATCGATTCCTCCGAATACCGTCGTCCTGAGGCTCCCAACCCACCAACTCCTTGGCGTTTGTGATATCCCATTTCTTTTCCGCCCCCTTCGATACTCCGTAGATGATGCCGAATTGCGGGTGGGGCGCCTCGATGCAGCAGGCGGTCAATTCGGCCACGTCCCGGCTGCTGAGCCAGCGGTTCATCCCCGGCTCAAAGTCGCTCATGCACTCGTCCGTGTTGGGGAAACTGCAGATGCGGATGCAGTAGACGGATAGGTCGAATAACTCGTGATAGTGGCGACCCATGGCTTCGCCAAAGACCTTGCTGACTCCGTAGAAGTCACGCGGACGCACCGGCATGTCCGGCGTCGTCAGAATGCCATCTCGTTCGTAGAGGCCAGTGACCGCGTTGCTGGACCCGAATACGACGGTCTCAACACCATTGATTCGGGCCGACTCGAAGATGTTGTAGGTACCCTGCACATTGGTCTCGAGTATCAGCTGATTATATCGAGCCCGTGGCTGCCCCCCCTTGCCGGTGGCGATCCCCAAGTGGACGATCGCGTCGACTCCGGCCCCTGCCTCGACCATGCACTCGAAGTCGGATAGATCCGAGACGACTACTTCGACCCCGGGCTCAACCTCTGGTACCGTGTTGTGAAAGAGAAGACGCAGGTTGTAGCGACCGTGCAGGAATCGACGCAGCGCAGTCCCCACCAGGCCGTTGGCTCCAGTAATCAGGATCTTCTTACTCATAAATGCATCGTTTCCATGGCCTTATTTGATCGTTGACGTGATTGATCGTTGTCGGGTGCAATATCATGTGTCGTCGCGATACTTTGGTTTGACCTTGCACGTGGGGCAGACCCCGCGCAGATGCTCTCGCCTTACTCGCCACAGATCCTGCGCGAGCACCAGCTGACAGTCTGCTTCACCAACACGACCGCACTTTTGAAGACCGCGCCGGTTGAGGGCGTTATCCAGTTTCGGTGAGACCGGAACCGGACAGGCTGCTGACCGAAATCCCAACCCCCACACCTCCTCGACGGTGCCGTCGGGCTGCACGACGCGATCGATGTTGGCGAAGGGATCGATGCAACCGCAGGGCACCGACATCTCCGCTACGTGGTAGGCCGTCGTCGAATCGTGGTTAACGCCCAGAGCCAGCAGGTAGCCTCCGTCGTGAACTAGCTTGCCGATCGGACTCTCCGGCGCCCAGATGCCGATCTCGAGATGGTCACGACAGTATTCCACTGCCCGCGCGCCGATGGCAGCCACCGCGTGCGTCGGGTGCATGCTGCGCACGGCGCGTGGGCGGCGCCACATGGCGTCCGGTATGGCCCCGTTCTTCGTCGGTGTCGTCATCGGGTTGTAGACCTGTGCGGTTTTGTGGTTGAAGGAGGGCATCAGCAGGGTGCCCGAACGCCCCACCACTGCCAGCAAGGCGTCGACGACCGTATCGGCTCCCCCGCTCACGGCACCGAGGCTGGAGAGAGAGCTGTGGACCATCACGTCCATACCCTCGCGCAAGCCCAGACGTCGCAGATCGGCGATGAGCTGGCGCTTCGTTATCACACTCTCAACGTCCGGCAGCTCGATATAGCCCAGTTCTGCATGAGCCTCGAAGTAGTCGATGACGTTTTGCAGCTCTACTTCCACGTCTCCGGTCTTGCCCAGCGGGCTCAGAAAGCCACTCTCTTCTACTGAAATGGCCTGCTGGATCTGAGCCAGCGAGCGCTTGCCGTCCGCCCAGTACAGAGCCCAGCGCTGCAATCCAGACCCATCGATGCGTCTGCTGATCGGCGGCGGGCAGTTGTCCCCGGTCGGTGTCAGTAATGCCGTTCGACGAGGGATGCGCCGCCCCTGCGAAAGTCTACTTCGAGGAGTTGCCCGCGAAGCGGTGGCGGCTCTCACAGCGGTGGTCACCTGAGCCTGGCAGTCCGCCAGGTGCCTCTCGATCTGGGTTCGATCTCCACCCCACGACCACCGGCGCAGTTGGCGCAGGCTGACATCCATGGCATCGCGGACATAGGTCGCTTCCGCAGGCTTGAGACGTCTACGGCCTCCCGCGTGTCGCGCCAGGCGCTCCGCCTCGACGCTGGCTATGGCAGCAACATCATCGCTGTCGGCCTGCGCCAGGTAGTAGAGATAGGCAGCCATTGCACTGGCGCAGGTCTTCAAGCCCGGCACACTCACCATAGCCATCGTGTCAGCGGATGAGTGATAGGCGTCGAATCCGATGCCAGGCTTGTGATGATGCGTCGTGATCCAGGGACAGGGAAATCCGTACTGTGGATCTCCGATCAGGGTGTCGGATGTCTGCATGAAGTTTTCCAGGCTCAGGCGGTAACCGGACCGCCCATCCTGTCGCAACGTCGAGCGCAAAATCTTTTCGCCGATCCAATCGACGAACCCGGCCGACATCGGAATCGTGGCGTGCCATTCGAGGCGACCGTTGCATACGGCCGCTTTGGAACCGACCGTGTCGACGTTGACGCCGGCCAGCGGAGGCTGCATCCGCTTGACGCGCTCCAGGTAAGCGAAGAGCCCGTAACACTCATAGCCATTCACCAACCTGATTGAACGGCGCGGTCGTGGTAGCGCACCGGAAGCGATCAACCTTTCCAGAACACGCGCGACCTCAATCGTGAGGGCACAGCCCGAAGCGTTGTCGAGAGCACCAGGCTCGGCGCTGTGGGCGAACGCCCAGACTTCATCCTGAGGATCCTGCTCGCCTTCCACCACACCGCAAACGACGTCGTGGGACCCCACGTACTTCGGCGCATCTACCTTCAGATGCAGGGTGAGCTGACCGTGGCGATTTTGTAATCGGCGTAGCCTTTGACCCTGTCGCTGAGAGAGTACCAATCCGACCAGGTTAGCCCTCGCATGGGCCATGGGCACCGCGCCCCATCCGAATTTCGTCCACACCACCCCATCAGGGTTGTTGGGTACCGCCTGATCGCTGATCGCGGCTACCGCACCTGCTCGGTCCAGTTTCGCCATCACACCGCGGATATCCAGTTGCGTCAGGACTGCCGCGCCCTTGAGGCCACCCGCGGGCAATCGATCCAACTCCTGTTCATCGTCGACAATCACGAGGGAGCAACGCAGACCTCGCCGGGGTGTTGCCGCCGTCCACTGTACGACGTGCCAGGGATTATCCCGGTAATCAAGGATCCGCTCGCGTACCGGACTCACCACATCGGCAACCGCCGCCTTGATATCCTGGGCCTCCTGAATCACCCAGTGACCGTCACCCAGGTTTCTCCCGGTCTGGATCGGTGTCACCTCGGCTCGGGCGCCCGCTCGTTCGTACAACTCGGACAGCGTCTGTGTGGTCTCCTGAAAGCGATCGAATGAATTCCAGCGGTCCGTCTCGGCGATGCGGGCGACGTTCGCTCGCATCAGCCGGCCGTCGGCAGTCGCCAGTATTTTCGGTAGTGCCTGACGGCAAAGGCGGCTGAGTGATCTGGGCGTGGGCAGTGCTGTCAATTGTTGTCCTCCTCCATTCACAGTCTCAACGGCCTGAGGTATGATAAGCCTGAATCGGCGCACCGCAACCGGCGCACGGAGGGCACGTGAACGCGACACCGAGCCGTGGATCCGGCCTTCAACCGGGAGCTGTAGTCCGGATCATCAACTCACGACCAGGTATGACAGCCAGTCGTCGCAGGCGTCGTTGAGGATCATGTGGGGCACTGAGCGAGGCAGGTAGACCGCGTCCCCTTCGCGCACGCCATGGGCCTCGTACTCGGTTACAACCACGCCTTCCCCCTCGGTGACGTAGTAAATCTGTTCCTTGTCATCGTGCTGATGCATGTCGGAAGCCTGACCGCGGCCCAACGCTTGACGCGCCAGGTAGTGGAAGGCCAACAGACAGGGTTGATCGGTGGCCGGTTCGGTTGCCCCGAGCCGCTCCAGTAGTTGCCAGGTTACCGCCTTACCGTGATTGCCGATGGCGGGCGAGGCGTCGCGCCAGTTGATGATACGGGACTGGCTCTGGCTGGCGTCGACGGCGGCGTCGACCGGACAGGTGATGATGAGGTACTGCATCCAGTCCGGGCAGCTGTCGCCGATGAGCTGGTGCTTGACTCCAGGTGGGAAGTAGGTGACTGAGCCCTCGCTCACCGGGAAGCGGTCGTCCTCGATACGCACTTCCATTTCGCCCGAGAGGATGTAATAGTACTGCTCCGCATTCTCGTGGGAGTGATAGTCCGTGCTCTTGCCGCCCTGCAGAGAATGTCCGGCGAAGCCGCTGAGATGAGTCAGGCAGTGGTGAGGGGACGCATCGTCCTCGCTCACCGGCAACAACATCGGCCAGATTATGGCGTTGTCGTGGCCGAGATAGGATTCGCTGTCGCGCCAGTTGCGCACGACGGATCGTGGTGTGGCCAAGTAAGTCTCCTTTCTGAATAGCCCTCGAGCCACGCTCCAGGGATGTTTAGGAAGGCCGTCCGGCGGTTGCGGAAGATCCGATCGGCACTCATCAGGTAACAGCCCTTGTTTCGCCGGGGAAAATACATCAGCGCCGCCCCAGGCGACGAAACGGCGCCAACAGCCGGTCGTCCATCACCTAACCACAACGATTGTCACCCTTCGTTCCCCTTGCACAAGGGGTTGATCCAGCGTTTTTCTTTCATTCCCGAAACGATCCTTCCCTTTGGAGCCGCTCGAAGCAATCGGCGAACTCCGGTGAGTCGTCATCATTCCAAATCTCCAGCTTCAGGCCACGGATGTTGCCTTCGGCAAAACCCGTCATTCGACTTACTCCGGGGAAGGAGATCGTGTAGAGCTTGTGACCACCCGGCAAGTGCAAGATCCCGATGTGCCGGGGTATCTGCGTTGGCGGATTGGCTGCCAACCGCTTGACGATCTCTTCGTCCACCTCAAATCCCAGCCCCGGCCCCTCAGGGACCGGCGAGCTGCCCTCGAACACTTCGATGCGTTGTCCCGTCGCATCCTCCGCGTACTGGTCGTCCAGGTTGATGGTGTGGGAGATGTTGGGCAGTACCGCTGCCATGTGCAGGGCCAGGGCCTTGGTGAGCGTTCCGCCCGTCAGCTGCAGCACCGTCGACACGTTGGCCTCGGCGCACGCGAAGCCCCGGGCCATGGTGCCACCGACGCTGTCATTCTCGCCGACCATGTAGAGATCCGCGCACCCATGTATGATTTCGGGGCCCCCACCCAGCTGGGGAACATGCATGAGGATCGGAATGAAGGTCTTCTCCCGCAGGCGACGCCAGCCGTCAATGTCACGCCACACCAGCGGATCCTCCAGAAAACCCACCACCGACGACTTTTCCAGCTCCTGGACCAGTCGCAGAACGTCCGTCGACACGCGATTGTGGTTGAAGTCGTAATGCATCTTGAACCCCGTCGGCGCCACCTCCTCGACGGCGCGATTCTGCTCGAAGACGTCGTAGTGGGCGCACGTGTGCATCTTGAATATCATGTAGCCATCGGCAGCAGCCCGCTCAACCTCCGCTGCCAGGTCTTCAGGACTTGCCGGCCGGGTCCATGCGGCGACAGCCACGCGGTCACGCCTCTTCTGCCCCATGAGCTTGTAGGCTGGTACCTCCAGGTGCTTACCCATTACATCGTAGAGTGCCCCCATGAGGCCTGGGTGCAGAACGGCGTTGACGAAATCGAATGGCGAGCATCCGATCAGCCTTTCCACGTCCTTCTCGGGGATGGAGACGTGTCCACGGTTGTCTCCGTATCCAGTGATGCCGTTATCCGTGGCAACCTTGAACAGCGTCTGGGTGTCGATCTTGTTGAAGCGGGCCTTTTGGTCGGCGTTTCGTGCGGCGATCGCCGGATTCATGTGCATGATGTCGATATCGGTAATCTTCACGTTGGCTCCTCAACGATGTTTGCGTGCTCATACCGGCACGTGGTGTTGGTTGTTGCGGGTTGAAGCGAGGTGGACCTCAAAACTGCATGGGCGAAACCGCCTTCACTACCATCAGTATGGCGGCCGAGCACATACCGATCAGCGACATCCCCACACCGAAGCCGACGGCGAGGACCATCGCGTACTGGCGCCACTGCTGTTTTCCGTACCGGGGCCAGAAGTAGTACTTGGCGATCAGAGCTCCGATCACTTCCGTCAGCAGCGAGAAGAATGTCGCCACACCTGACGTCGCCACCGCTCGGATGTAGCCCCAGACGAAGAACATGGGCATGCCGAAGAAACCGAGAACGAGGTAGAGCACCAGCCCGAACGTCGCGCCGATCCCGACGATCGGCCACTTCTCTCCGCGCAGGGGATGGTGAACATCTTCGTCGACCAACCCATCGCCGTCATCGTCTTTCTGGTTCAGCCACTCTTCGTCGGCAATGCCGTCGGAGTCGTCGTCGCGGCCGTCCCCGGTCGAGGTCAGATCCTCCCAGTAGATCTGAAAGAACATGGGTCGCTCGGAGGATCCCTGGAAAAAATCACCGTTAAACTCCGGATCGGTATCCAACTCAAAGACGACCTCGACCGGGTCGTCCCATTCGGGCTCCATGGTCACTCGGAAAAAGGCTTCAGCCTCGGACACCACCGTACCGTCGGCGGGACTGTCCAGAGACGCCAGCGGCAGACTCTCATCGGCCTTCTTGTCGAACCCGCGCGCGGCAACGACCGGAGGAGAGCGTTCAGACCCGCTGGTGCTGAAGTCGGTATAGAAGTACCCCACACGTGACCATGGACTGTGTCGCCGCAAACGCGGGTTGCGCACACTCACGCTAATGCCATTTATCGTATCTACCGGCGCGGCCACTCGCGCCCGCCAGTAGTAGAGAGCGTTGTCCTGCAGGTTGGCCGGACTCCAGACCACCTGTCCGGGAGCCACGATCGCGCCTTCCCCTTCCTCCTCTACCTCTTCACCAGCGCGCCACAGACGGCTATACTGCGTCGCCGAGTATTTCACCGCCTCCTGGAAGGCGCGCGCCGGCCAGAAAGTCTGCACGTACGGATAGGCGTCTGACGGTATCGGCGCCAGCTTCCACAGGAGACTCCAGTACACGAGGCTGGCACCCAGGACGATCGGGATCATCACGAGCTCTGCTTTGAGCAGACTCGTAAACCGCATCCCGGTCAGTTCCATGACGCGGAAGGTTTCCGCCCCGCCACCGTAATCGGATGCGGCCAGGGGCACGAACCAGATTTCGACGCCACGGTAGCCGATCAGAAAGACGGTCGCCTCTTGCATGTAGGGGATCTGGATCTGCTGACCGATCAACCCGTCGAGACGCGCCGACACGAAGGACATCATCGGTCCGTAGAGGAACGCGATGAAGAGCATGAAGACCAGCATGCTACTGCTCACCAGCATCGGAAACAGCGTCTTTGCCAGGATGATGGAATACGCGGACGCCAGGAAGAACAGGGCGATACAGATCCACAGTGAGAAATCGCCCCTGTTCAGGTGTTCGAGACAGTATCCACGAACCCGCGCCTCGTTCTTGCACTCAGCATGCGCGCATTGCCCCGTGCCGGGTGTCGTTGCAGCGGCCTCGCTCTCACTGTCTTCACGCCGCTGCCTGCCAGCGCGCACGACCTGACCGATGCTGATCGCGGTAACTGCCAACGTGACACCCATGGCGAACGGCTGCCAGAAGTCCACACCGGACGTGATCTGCGTCTGCACCGCGCTCATGCCGGGAACCCAGTGCGGCATCATCCCGTAGTGATGCAGCAACGGCGATGCCACGATGAAGAAAATCACCCCGGCGAACGATCCCATCACGCTCCAGAAAGGCAGCAGCAAGCCCGCGAAGATCGGTGACAGACTGAAACTGATCGCGATGGGCGTGGCGCCGAAGTGCTGTCCAAGAATCGGCGTCAGGTCGACGAACGGTATCGGAAAAATTTCTACCTTGGTGCCAGCGAACGTCTCGGTAAGCATCGGGATGGCGACGTAGACGAAGCCGAAGACGAGGCCGATCGTACCACCAACGGAAAACGTGCGCCACTTCCAGGTCTCCGCCTCGGCGCCACTCTCTTCGGCCAGCGCCATCGCCCCAAGTGCCTGCTGTGGCGCCGTCGGAAAGGGCAGGCGCTCCTTGTCCGAAACGAGGCGAAACAGCGCGTAACCGGATGTGAACCAGGTAACTCGGCCGACGATGATGGCGAGCACCATCAGGAGAATCGGCAGGGCCCACTCCACGTGAAAAAAGGACCGCTCTATAACCGCCGGAGAATCGGGAGAGGGCGAAAACCAGGGCAACCCCATGTACTGCAGTCCCACGAGCTTCTCCGTCAGCCCGAACTGCCTGGCCTCTGGTGAGCCGACGAAATATTGCCGCCATATCAACTGCAGAAAGGTCTGCGTCTCGGCGCGTACGATCAGCTGCGAGGCGACATACGTCAGCAAAAAGATTTCCTGGCGCTTCAGCGTCGTGAACGAACGCTTGGCAACCTCCAGAAACAGAATCACCGTCACCCACTGCGCCGCATCCCCGATGCCGATCCCGGTTACCAGACTCAAATACATCTGCCCCGGGATCATGATCAGGGCAATGAAGATGACCCCGATTACCGTTCGCCTGGTAAACCCTTCCTCAAACCGGTCTGGCGCCGACAGCAGGTCACGATACTCGTTAACCTCCTCGTACTGCCTTTCGCGTTTTGATTGCACCTTATTCAAGCCAATTCACCCCGGGAGTTCGCGAAGCGAACTCCAAAAGACTGGCCGAGCACAGCGAGGACAGTCTTCGTTCGCGTTTTGATTGCGCCTTATTCATGCTGAATCACCTGACGGGCATGCTGGCTGTGTTGCTCCTGCAGCTCATCCCCCAGCGTCTGCCACACCAGGAACTGTTTTCGCAGCTCCAGCATGAAGCGCAGATTCAGCCGTTGCCAGAACGCGATCGGGCCACTGATGCGCTCGATATACAGTCGAATACCGTAAATCCCCGGGATATCACTGGGAGCCATCGTGAACTGCAGGTACTCGCTTACTCCCATGTCGAAGGGAGCCAACCACAGCAGCAATTGCACCGAATAAACGGGCTTACCGTCCTCCTCAGCAGTGACGATGCGCGTCTTCTCCGTGTACATCTTGCCGACCGACTCGTGACCGTAGGAGCAGAAATACGAATGCAGGTAACCGCACAAACTCTGGATGACCTGCGCGTTCGCCGTGAACGGGAAAGCGAACTGCCACGTATCGTCCTCAGGATCGGGTAGCTGCCAGCGGCGCACGACATCGGGCACGGCCACCTGCGATGCAATCCTGGCAGGGTACAGTGTCGAGATGACGACGACGGCCATGACCAGGAGCGCGGCGGCGATGGCGGAGGTCGAGGAGTAATTCAACGACACCCCCTGTAACAGATCGAATGCCAGCAGCAGCTTCGCACCGGTTTGTCCGATGAGATATCCGAGGGTGATGCCGAGGACGCCATAGACGCACGCTTCGGCGATGAAGAGGAATGCTATGTGGACGGGAGCCAGGCCGACCGAAGAGTAAACACCAATCTCCTGATGGCGCTCGTACACGGCACCCATCATCGTGTTGAGTACGATAAGGGCGGCGATCAACAGAGGAATGAGGAGATGGCCGAATCCTTCCAGTCCGGTCACGGCCAGCGATGTGTAGGAATAGGCGCGCTGTGTGCCGTCGTCATCAGGCAGGCTGGCGAACAAACGGAAGGCGGCACGCGTCAGGTAACTCTCGACCAGTTCCCTTGCTGCTTCCGGTTCATCCAGGGCGACGGCCACCGAGCGCAGTTTCACCCCCATCTCCCTCATTTGATCGAAAGGCAGTATGGCCAGCCGGCTCGCCGGCGTGTGCTCGTAGCCGATGTCGACGTTCGAATCCCAGAACACGTTGCTGCTTTCCATCAAGTGATCCATCCCCGGCAGGCTGAATTGCTCAAACCGTTGCTTGGCCGGAGTCACAGGTTCGTTGTTCAGGTCGTGAATACCTTCGTAGATCTCGGCGTCGAAGAGGCCAATCACACTCCAGGAGCGGCCCAGCAATGAGACCTGCGGCGCTTCAACGCCGGTACCGCCGTTGACTTCCGGCTCCGTGATGTCCAGCTGCGCGGCCAGCTCACCCGATAGGATTATCCCCTCCTCGGCAGCGGTGTGACCGAACCAGGTTCCAGCCGTGAGCGCCCGGTCGAGTCCCGTCACCGCGGGTTCATCCACCGAGAGCCCAACAACACCCATTGCCCGCGCCTCGAGGTCTCCCCGGCGAATGGGCACAAACCCATCGCCGCGCCAGCCCATCGTCAACCAGTTGCGCGACACCACCGTGCCGTGCTCACCGAAGTGGGACAGCAGGTAATCCAGATTCGTCGGCTCCCACGACCACCAGTGCACGTCGTGCATGAGAACACCAGCGTAAGAAGGCGACCAGTCCTTCTCGAAACCGACGAATCGTATCGCCTGCTTCGCTGAAGTGAATGACAGCACCGTGAACGTCAGCACGGTAATCGTCCCCAGTGTGAGACTCGTGCGCAGTGCCCGCCGCCGCATGTTGGAGATGCCGAGCATGAAAGCGACGTAGGCCGTCCCGGCGCGGCTGATGTCTCCCTCCACGGTGCCCGTGCGCATCTCCCGCAGCTCATCCATGAACCCGTTGAAGCGTCCGGCAATGAGGGAGATGACGAAGAAAGCCGTGACCAGCACCATCAACGCGAGCAGCACTATGATCGGGTGCGCCAGACCGAAGGCGGGATGGACCTGCGCAAGCACGATCCAGACCACGAGCAGGATCAAACCGAACAACGTCAGTTGCCGGCGGATGTCCGTCGACGCGAAAATCAAACGCTCGCTGAAGAAAGCCGCCGGAATCAACAGGGCGACAAAAAACACCAATCCGTTCAGGACATCGCTCTGGGTCCCCTTCACGTCAGGATAAGCCCGGTACTCGAAGCCCAGGGCTTCACGGACGTATTTAGCATAATGCCCCCAGTCGAGGGCTTCCATGGCCTCGGTGGCACGTTCGAGCGAGAGGCGAGCGCGTTCGTGCAGCGCGTCAACGCGCGGATTCTCGATCGCGAACCTCCGCATACGCTCGATCCGCAGCTCGTCCAGACGCCACATGTCCTCCGCCGACTGCATGCCGGCCCAAGGCACCATCTTGCTCGTGCTCAGATCGAATCCGTGGCCTTGCCCCTCGATCTCATCGCGGGCTCCCTCATTGTTGAGTAGCACCATCGATTCATCTACCAGACGCAGCGAATCTCCCGAGGTGGAGAACAGGACCATCATCTGTTCGTCGTAGTCCCCGAGAGCGAAACCGTACTGACGGGGCGTGGCTCCCCTGTGGTCCAGGATCTTCATGTCCTCATGGAAGTTGCCGAAGGTCCAATGGCGGTGAGCGTGAATGCGCTCGTGGATCTCCATGCTCTCACTCGGGAACAGAATCGTCGTCCATACCGTTTCCGCCTTCGATGGTGTCTGCTCGAACTTTCCGATCGCCTGAGCGCGCTCTCCCATGTCGGTCGCGTAGGTGATGTCGCCGGTGGTCTCGTCCAGCTGGAATCCCATCACCTCGCATTTCCACCTTCTCACCCCCGCCTGGTAATTCCCGTCTTCATCCGCCAGGTACACTCCAGGTCGCCACGAGTCATCGTAAAAATTGTCGACGATGACGACCACGGCGTTCGGCACCGGGTCGACTGGAGTGGCGTCGCGTTTGGGCAGCAACCGCAGACGTCCGGCGATAGTAGCCCTTTCATCGGTGATGTTCTTTTCGTGACTCTTCCTGTTATCGATGGCGTTCGGACCGAACAGATCGGGATCTCCCAGGGCTTTGTGCAAGACCTGGTTGATCATCTCGCTCTGATGCTGAAGATTGACGAAATCGACCTTGTCCGGAGTGTCGAGTGGGGTATCGATGACAAGGCGCGCATCGGTCGTGGTCACCAGATTGAGGGCCATGATGCCGACATCCCTGGCCGCCTCACCGGCTTCGACATACGAACCGTAGTACAGGTAAGTATCCTCTGAGAGTCCCTTGATCGGGCTGATCAGGTTGACGAGACCGTCGGGACGGCGGCCGTGCTTTGTCGCCGCGGCCGCCGCGTAGCGCGTGAAACTGCGTCCCAGGGGAACGAACATGCGTCGGTGTTCCGGCTGCCGTGCACTGTGTATGAGGCCCACCTGGCGGCTGCGGCTGGACAGGTCCAGAGCGACGAACAGAGCGATCGCGAGGCTGTCTGGCTCGAGCGGGACACCGAGTGTGTCGGGATCAAGACGCCTCAGCTTCACGTACGCGGCCAGCTTCTCGATGTCCGCCGAGTCGAAGACCGGTGCCTGCAGTGAATCTGCCGCAGGACGCAGGACCACCCCCAGCGAGTCGAGGTCCAACCCCCGCTCCTGGACGGCCGCTACAAGACGACGGGTATCGACGCCATCGGCAACCAGGCGCTTCGGCATCCTGCTCTTGAGGAGCGGGTCGGTGCGCGCATGCCGGTCGAAGAATTCGAAGACACCTTTATGTCCCAGAAAGTGTGACCCGGTCGCCACCAGAGCCACCGGCCGTCCCGGAGGATGAGCCTTCAGGTAATGGGCAAATTCGAGCAGGCCGGCGATACTCGACGCGCTTTCGGCGGCGGGATTGTCTGCGGGAACGACCGAGATGCCGTCGTAGTAAGCGTGCACGGCAACCAACTCGTCGGCCAATTCTGGATCCGTACCGGGAACGATTCCCCAGATGTTCCAGGTCTTGTGGAGTTCCCAGTCCATGCGCGCCTGCAGGCGAACCCGCAGCCCACCTGCGTCCTCCACACGCTGGCGCAAGGCACTGCCGGAGGCGCGGTCGATCCAAAAGCGAGGCACGTGGACGGGAGCCCAACTCCACTTCCGCCGGCTCTCTATACGGGACGTCTCCTCAGGTTCGATGAAGATGACGGCGGCCACCCCAAGCGCGGCAGCGTTTTTCCAGTTCTTACCACTGTTGAACTCCATGAGCGCGATGCTGCCCTGAACTCGCTCGCCGTTAAAATCGGCATAGTCACCGTTGCCGGCGTAGATCAGCTCCCCCTCCAGCCCTTGCGGACCCAGGGTATTGGTGCGAACCAGGTTAGGCCACAGCGACTTGAGCTCAATCTTCGGTTCATCGGAGTGTGAATTGCCGTCGCTTCGCAGGATCCGGAGAGAAGCGCCGTGGTCCATGGGCACGACCACTTCGTAGGGCTCGCGCGTGACGCCTTCCACGCCCGCGGCGATCAACTCTCGTTCGACCAGGTCGGCCGCGAAGCGGTCGCCGGGATACCCTGCCAGGCGAGAGCCCTGCGTGGACAGCGCTGTGATCGTCTCCTTCAACCGCAGCTGTTTCCCATGGGCGCTCGTCCACCCACCGCAAAGCAACGCTGCAACGCAGATGAAGAGGAGTTGAGGTGAGCCGTGCATCTGCCTATATCCAGAAAATGCTGTTGCCGACGAAGCCGGTCACGTAGTCGACGACGAGCCACATTCCAGAGATCAGCATGCGGCCGGTGATGATCCCGAGGAAGAAAATCCGGCTCTTGTTGAACAGCTCGGCACCGCCGTACCGCAGGATGATTACCTTGATCAGCCAGGCCAGGAACACACTGAACCACATCCAGTCGACGATCCAGCTGGCCATGATGGGGAAACCGATCGGGTGCAGGGGCCACCACAGGAAGCGCTGGCGCAGCCAGGTCAACCCCAGCATGCCAGCGCCGCCGAGCGTCATGAAGCCCATGCCTGGCCAGTACACTCCGCTACTCTCTTCAAGACCGGCCTCCGCGGTCTCGTAGATGATGATCGGCATACCTTTAAAAAACCAGTTGGAGGTGTTGATGCCGCCGTCGCGGTAGGACGCCTCCATGATGGTGTACAGAGAGCCCGTCAAGCCGACGACGATGGCGATCATGATCGCCCAGAACACCTGGCGACGAGCCGTCTTCGTCATGCCCTCGACGAGCTTGAGTCCGTTCGCACACATGCCCATCAAAAACACGCGGATGTCGGTGGCGAAGATGTAGCTCATCGAGAAGTTGGCGATGGCCTGAGTCCCCAGCAGCTTCGAGCCCAGGCCGTAGACCATGAAGTCTGGCGCTACCATAGGTGAGATGATAGCGGGGATGCCGGATTCGGCGACCACCCTCGAGAGACCGATGAAGATGATAAAGGCCAATCCGATAAAGAGAACACTCGCCCACAGCGGCGTTCCCAGGTACGCGAACCATCCAACCATAACGATCACGCCCGACAGCAGGCTCAGTACGGCAGCGCGGTAGGACATGATCTCGTTGTCATCGCTGAGCCTGGATGACAAACCGAGGAACTTCCTCCCCACCTGGGCCAGGTGTTCTCGACCTACCCACAGTCCCAGTAGGACGAACACGATCAGAGCGCCCAGACCCTGGTAGTTCATCAGCTCGGAGACCTTCACCGCCCACACTTCCTGTTGCTTGGTCACGCCCTGACTCACGAAAATCATGCTCTCCACTTTGTTCAGTAGTGCGAATCCCCAAATACCCATGGCGATATCGGGCCCGATCAAGTACGAAAAACCCAGGACCGCGAAGCTGAGCGTCATGTTGATGCTCTGGCCACCGTAAATCGGGAACGACCAACCGGTCGTGATGACGGGCCAACCTCCGAGATGGCGGTTCAATCCAGTGAACAACCCTACCAGTATGGGAATCGATGCCCCGGACCACATCGCCCAGCTCTTGAAGAACGGGTTGACGATGCGGCTGTCCTCTTCGCCGCGGATAATCTCCTGCGCCGTCTGCACCAGCGGGTAGGACAGGCGCTCCCTGTCCATCCACTGCCGCCGCAGAATGACGGCCGTGCTCACCATGGCCACGTACAGAGCCAGGAGAAACACGCCCCACATCGCCATCGGCCGGATCCAGAGCTCGTAGGGTATGCGATACTCCGGTGTCGCGAATCCCTCGAAGAACGACCGGTTGGTATTGCCGTCGTCCAGCATGATGTCGAGGGGCAGGTGCGGAAACAGCAGCTCGGCCCATTTGTTGTCGGGATTGGCGTAGTAGAAGACGCCGGTGATTGCCGGCAACAGGGTCTCGCACAGTCCCATCGTCGCGAACGAGGCCACGATGATGAGCATGACGTAAACGACGATCAGCTCGGAGCGATTCAGGGCCATGTTCTTGCCCATGGCGGCCAGCATCGTGTTCGCGAGCAGGCAGGCGACGAGGAAGCTGGTGAACAGAACCCCCGGTGACCATAGGGGCATGTCGTCATAGGGATAGAAGTGTGCTAGGTAAGCTGCGGCGACGGCAGCGAACACAACGCCCGAGATCCGCCAGTCTTTGGCGGTCAACTTGAACAGGCTGTTCAGGAATCCGACAAGCACGAGGAAGAGGAAGATCGCCCCCGGTGCGCTGAAATCGAGGGTCATGTAGCTGCCGGAGATAACCAGATCGGCGTAGTTGGAGCCGACACCGAGAAAGAACGACAGGAAGGTGCCAATCACCAGTGCACGTACGGTCAATGGCCGGTGCTCGGCCGTCTCTTCACCCGTGACGGACGTACCCCGCATCGAGAGATACTGTCTGAAGTCTTGCGGCAGACCGATCTTCAACCCAGGTCTTCTATTGCTATGAGTGTGATGTCACTGATGCACGCGGCAGGAGGCGATCGCGGTCGTGTCGAAGGCCGTGCCGATCGCGCGCGCGACTCAGAGCGGAGGCCGCCCGAATGACCGAAGCTGGATTAAACTATTTCCGTACAAGTGGAACGTCAACATCCTCTGACCGCATGTTATCTAGGGGTCAGAGGACGATTTTGCCGGCCTGTATCGTCGGGATATTGGGCGGATTTCCACTGCATGGGGTGCAGCGGAGTAACCGGGTGATCAGCGTTCAGCGATCGATCAGTTGAACGCCTGCAATGCTGCCTTGTCTGCGATAGGCAGATCCAGGACAACGCAGGTGCCCCGGGATGAGGATTCAAGTCTTAAGTAGCCACTGTGGTTGTGAGCTATGGTCTGACAGATACTCAAACCGAGACCAGTCCCCTTGCCCTTCTCCTTGGTACTGAAGAAGGGTTCAAAGATTCTATCACGGATGCGCTCGGGAACGCCGGGCCCGTCATCCTCGACCGACAGCGTCACCCTGTTGTCGAGTCGCCGTGTCCGAATTCGAATAAGCCCCGATCGCCTTCTGCCCCTGAGCGCGTCCCGACCGTTCTGCAGCAGATTGATCACGATCTGTTGCAGTTGAGTCGGCTCACCGTTGACGAGCGGTAGCCCCGCACCGAGTTCATCGACTATCTCGATTTCCTCTCGCTTGAATTGCCGACGCACGAGTTCGACCGATTCCATGACCAGGGTGTTCAGATCGATCGGCGCCCGCTCAGGCTCCTGTCCTCGCGCCATATCCAACAATCGCCGCGAGCTGTACTTGGTTCCCTCGGCGGCTTTGGAAATCAGCTGGACACTCTCGCGAACGCCCGGATCGAGCTGGTCCAGCAGCAGCAACTCGCTCTGCCCCAGAATGACGGACAGACAGTTGTTGATTTCGTGTGCCATGCCGGCTGCCAACTGCCCCACCATTTCGAGTCGCTGTGCCTGCTCTACCTGCCGTTGCTTGGCCTCCAACTCTTTGAGATCATCGAGACGGTTGTACAGGGTAACGAGGCCCTCGGCGAGTTCGATAACCATCTCGATATCGCGTTCCGAGAACGCGTTTGCGGAGCTGCTGTAGAGCGACAGAACTCCGTTGGCGAATGGAACGTCGAGTGCCGAGCGGATGGCATAGCCATGCCGCATCCTCAAAATGTCGCCCTGGTCGTGCGCGTCGACGGCAGCGACGTCGGTTCGATGGTCGGGCTCTCCACGTCGCCATATCTGTGAAATTGTGTCCCTGTCCTCTCCCACAACCGTTTGACGCCAGCGATTGTCTCTCCACGAGAACAGGTGCGGAATGGCAGGAGCCTCACTCGCCGAATCGACATGGTGCAGGTCACAACTGTCGAATGGAATACGCAACGCCTTCAACGCGTCTATCAGGGCTGTGAGCGCACGTTGCCAGTCCTCGGGACGGTCCATGCGCCAGATCTGATCCCGCATAAGTCGCGTGACAACACGCAACACCTCACGGTATCCGACGGCTCTTGTTCCGGAAGAATCCTGATAGGTCACGATGGTTTCTTCTTTCTACGCGACCATGCCGCGCGACCAGATCTGCTTCATGGCGATATCCAGCTTCTCTACCTGATCGACGATGCCAAGTTTCTTGAACCGTTCTGATGCGACCTTCCACATACCGATGGCTTGCGAGACATCGCCACGACGGGCTGCCAGATTTCCCAATCCGGAGAAAACCGCTCCCTCGCCACGTTCGTCCCCCTGCTCGCGATAAATCCCCAGTGCCTTTTGGTACATCTGCTCAGCGCGCTCGAGATCGGGGTTGGCAGGATTCAAGTAGATCGTCCCGAGTCGCCTGCAGGCGTACGCCACGCCGCTGTAATCCCCGATTTGCTCGTGAAGCTCGAGGGCCTCTTCGAACGAATCACAGGCTCCGTCCAGCTCTCCACGGGTCGCGCGCAAAGTACCCAGCTGCGTCTGCGCTCGAGCGATTTGGGTGCGATGCCCGGTTTCGCGCAACAGTTCCAGACTTCGCTGGTAACACTCCTCCGCCTTATCAGCGAGACCGGTTCGTTCGTACACCAGGGCAATGCCATCATGCTGTAGCGCCTCTCCCAGCACCCAGCCCACTTGCGTGTGCAACCCGAGACCGAGCTCGAAAAACACCTTTGCCTGCTCGGGATCATCGCGCTCCAGCCACAGTCGTCCGAGACTCCGATACAGACTGCCCATTCCTTTTTGATCGCCGAGCTTCTCGTATTGCGCCAGGGCTTTGTGATACATCGTCTCCGCCTCCTCGAAATCACCCTTGGCTAGGTAGACATTGCCGATGTTCCCCATGTCCTCGGCAGCGCGAGCCTCGTTCCCCAGCTGCTCATTCATGCGCAACGCCTCACGCAGACGCTCCTCCGCCGACGCGTGATCACCCTCGATGAAGTCGATAAAGCCGAGATACCCGTAGTCGCTCGCCAGGCCGGACCTGTCCTCCGCGGCCTGGTGCATACGGCAAGCCTCCTCCAGGAAGAACCTCGCCTGGCCGGTGTCGCCGTAGATCTCGAACAAGAGACCCAAGCGCGCATGCGCCGCCGCCGCGCCACTGATGTCCTGCAGCGCTTCGCACAGCACCAGGGCCCGCCGAAACAGACGCTCGGCGCTCTCCAGGCGGCCCCCGTCCTGGTGAATGACGCCGAGCTGATAGCAGTCGAGGGCCAGACCGCGACGGTCATCCCCCTTTTCGTGCAGCTCCAGTGCCTCTATGAGCTGTTTTTCCTTGAGAGTACCGTTTGTCTGGATCATATCACAGCCTCAATCGCTTGTTTCAGAAATTGGGATGGATGGTGCTCGAGAATCACCTGGTGCTGACGCCAGGTATCGGCGCACAGATCGGTGTACAGTTGGTCGAAATGAACGAGATCCTGAACGACGGCCTCCTGCGGGATGTAGAAATCAGGCCACAGGTGGGCGTACCAGAAGTAGAGAAGACGGATGCGCTCATCATCGTGCTTGGCAACCATGTATTCGATGGCGCGATAGCGGATTTGCCCTTCGCGCTTTCCCCCTTCAGGGTCCAGGAACGGGTGGTAGTGGTACAGATGGAAGGTGTCCGCCTGGACCCAGCGAATGTCACAACCGTGCTCCCGCCGCATCCGATAGGCGAGTTCCCACCCCTCGCTGAACGGGATCTCCTCGTCGAATCCGCCCGCCTCCAACAGTAGCTGTCTGGGTCCGGCGCCGTTGTGCGGAATGAAAGCCAACCAGGTGCTCTCGGCATCGGGTCGCGAGTACAGCAGCGCGCGTGCCTCCTCCTGACGACGTTTCGATTCTTCGAAGGGGTAGCCGCCCTCCTTGGCCCTTGACCGGATGGCGTCGAAATCGCGGATGATCATCTCCTCCGTGACGATGAGCTCCTGGCGACGCAGGCCCACGTAATCCTTGACGACGCTGGCTACCGGCACATCCGGATATAGCGCCCCACTCTGCGGATCCTTGAAAAACTCGAGCTCGGGCAAGCTGTACTGCATGCCGCACAGCAGGCATTGGGGACCGTGGTCCTCAATCGCCTGTGCGAACCGCTCCAGATGATCCGGTGCGGGAAGAGCGTCGCCGTCGAGGAATACGACCACATCACCCGTGGCCTCCTCAAGCCCCCGATTGCGCGCCGCACTGCGACCCTTTTTCGGATTGGCAGAAATCAGGCTGAGATTCCCGCAATCCCCATCCGCCATGCGCTGTGCTACCATCTCCGGTGTACCGTCCGTGCAGCCATCGTCGACGACGATGACCTCATAGCGTGACGACTCCAGACGCTGATTCTCGAGGCCGCAAAGCACCAGACGCAGCCGCTCCATTTGATTGTATGTCGGGATGATTACACTGATATCGACCATGCCTGTCCTCTCGCGCTCACACCTTCGTAAACTGCAGCGAGCAGTCATAGCGCAGATCGTGCGCCGGGGACCAATGATCATCGTGGTCGAGGGGCAACGTGGGGTCTTCGACCATGGCCTGTGGGATCTGCTTGACGGAGTTCGAGCACACCAGGCGGTGATTGTCCAGATTGCCGAAGTAGTAGTCGTGATACCGCTTTGAGTTCTCAGCCACCAGGGCCCTGGTAACGTCGTCGGTTACGTTGCCCTTGGTGAGAGCCTGCTCACCGATGACGATGGAATGAAACTCCACAGGCATCCACCCTTCCCCCTCCAGAAAGATCTCAACCCAGGTATGTCCGAAGACCGGCTCGCAATAGGTCTTCATCTGGAACCCGCCATTTCCCGACGGATAGCCTGCAAGTGCACCCGAGATCTCACGGACCGGTATGCCCTCGAGGCGGCACAGAGCCATGTAGGCGCGTGACATCGTCACGCAGTGGCCACTCTTGCCGCTCAGAATCGAGGCGGTGCAGTAAAGCATGTTGTGAGAGCGGTCCTTCGTTTTGCGAAAGCGCCTCGACCGAGCCAGTTCATCATAGATGGCGCGCGCCATGGCAGCTCGGCTATCATCCGCCGGGGCCAACCGTTGCCTGAACTGGATCACTTCCGGAAGCCGCGCGATCTCGGGGTCGACTTCCAGATTGCCGTGACGCTCCGCTTCGGTGAGCTCGCGTTCTCCTTCGCCCGTACCCTGCTCACGAACACTCAGTTCACAGCTGTAACTGAACTCCAGCGGCCTGGAGTCGGAGTGCACCTCGCTCTCGAAGCCATACATGAATCCGAGTTGAGGCACGAAAGAGGAGACCATGGCCTCGGATGAGCACGACTTGAGCTCAACGTCGATCTGATGTCCGGGTTTGTGAATCGGGAAGGGGATGAACAGCTTGAGTCGCTGACCCGGCGCCAGCGGCCTGTACTCGGCCGGCGGTCGAGGGAAGATCCTGTATTGGTAAGTCACCTGGAATCGTTGCCAAGCCTCGAGGCAGCGCACGTGGCCGTTGTTGCTGGCGAAAAACTGGCGCCGCTTGTTCTCTGAGGCCCGATAATCGGCCTCGAAAAAGGCCGGCTCGTTGTCATACAGCCAATTCCAGCTGTCCAAATGGTCGAAATAGATACGCTTGCTCTGGCGGCAATGTGGAATCCCGCTGCGCAACCCATTCTGCAGAATTCGGCTCACCTCTTCCCGTGACAGTTCCGGCGGGGTTGTGTGATTCAGGTAGTGAAGGAACTCCTCGGCCGTCACCATTTCGGACTGGTCAACTCTATAGGCCTTGTTCCGGGATATAAAATGAGCGTCCACCAGGTCGGCAACCCGACTGGCGCCATCGAATCCCTTGAGGGCGCTCGAGAAAACGGCACAGCGCTTTTGAAAGCCCTTGAGATTCGCGAGCATGGATTCGATCGCATCGATGAGGGTCGTTGTGCCGAGATCCCGACGGTCCAGTTTGGCACCCAAACCCAGCGCTTCGACACGATTCAGGTGGTACTCTTGATCGAGATGCTCCGGCGCGCCGGCTACGGGAACACCATTTCCGAGAGCCTGGTAGATCGAGCCGATACCGACGACCCCGATCATCATCTGTGCTCGCCTCAGAACCCACTCCCCCGGGACGAAATCGGTAACGCGCACATTGCGCGGCAACGCCGCCCCCTCATTGGAATCAGTCCACCGACCCGCCGTCGTGATCAGGACCCGAAAGGGACGGTCTTTCACCGCCGCGATGAAATCATCCAGATAGTCGGGCGATCGTCCGCTGCTTCCGCACGTCAGATAGACAAGAGGCAGCGACTGGTCCCAATCGGCATCAAGTAACTCTACATGCTCGGGTTCGGCGGGCTGATCGAGTAAGGGACCGACATAGTGGTATCCACCCGCTTCCTCGTCGTTGGGGTGGAACTCAGGGATGTCGGCCAGCATGCAGAAGGATTGCTGTGCGCTCGCCTCACAGGCATGATCAGCGAGGTATTCGTCGAAAGGTCCAGATTCAGTCGAAAACCAGTCTGGGAGATGGATGACCTCTGAGTAACCCGGCTGGTTGTAAGCCTGAGTTATCTTCGCGTCATCGACCCCCTCGAGGCGAGCGCTAATCGCCGCCGTCGGCTTCATGTCATGAATCACGAACTGGGGCTTGAGCATTTTGAGCAGCAGGCGCTCGGACTGAACTGATACTTCCCCAAGAGAGTGGACACCTCGAAGCGCCAAGTTAAATTTCTGGCAGGAGGTGTTCTTATGTCACGCAAGTATGATCGTGAGTTTAAGCTCGAGGCCATTCGCCTGGCCGCAGAAGAAGGGGTATCGGCCCGAGGGGTCGAGCAACGATTGGGTTTAAGTGCAGGCATTATCAGTCGTTGGAAGAGAGAATTGAAGGTCCAAGGAGATGAAGCCTTCCCAGGTACCGGCCATTTAGGTGATCACGACGAGGAGGTCCGCCGTTTGCGGCGTGAGCTGGCGCGGGTGTCCCAGGAACGAGATATCCTAAAAAAGGCGGCGGCCTTCTTCGCCAACGAGTCCAGATGAGGTATCGCTTCATCGAGGTGGAGAAGGCGATGTACCCGGTCACTATGTTGTGTCGCGTGCTGCGGGTGTCGCGTAGCGGTTTCTACGCCTGGCAGCAGCGCCCGATCAGTCCTCGAGCTGAGCAGACTCGGCGACTGGATGTCGAGATCAACAAGTTGTTTGAAGCCAGCAAGCGGCGCTCCGGTAGCCCAAAGATCACCCGCGCCCTGATAGACGGAGGCTGGCAGGTGGGCGAGAATCGCGTTGCACGGCGCATGCGTGTGTTGGGTCTGCGTTCGATTGTGCGACGCCGTTTCAAGGTGACGACCAACTCGCAACATCGATTTGCGGTGGCGCCGAACCGTTTGCAGCGCGATTTCACCGCACAGCGCCCCAATCAAGTGTGGGTCAGCGACCTGACCTACCTCAGCGTCGGTCGCGGCTGGTTGTATTTGGTCGTCGTCATCGACCTGTACTCCAGGCGCGTGGTGGGTTGGGCGTTGAGCTCGGCACTGGATCACCGCGTGGCGCTGGTCGCGCTGCAGCGGGCTGTAGCTCAACGTCGTCCGCCGAGGGGTCTGATCATCCATTCCGATCGCGGCGTTCAATACGCCTGCACCGCGTTCACTAACTGGGTCAGCAAACACGGCTTTGTGCAGAGTATGAGCCGTAAGGGCGACTGCTGGGATAACGCCGTGGCTGAGTCCTTCTTCCATCTGCTCAAGACCGAGTTGACCTACCACGAACACTGGCTCAACTACCGGGCCGCGTATCGCAGCCTGTTCGACTACATCGAGATTTTTTACAATCGAGAAAGGAGTCATTCCACCCTGGATTACGCAACACCCGCAGCATTCGAGCAGCATTCAACCAAACTTGCTGCTTGACGGTGTCCATTTTTCCGGGGGAGTATCAAACGCATCTATCCACCCATTCATAGTCATAGTACATGTAGTCGCCACGAGCGACGAACTGATCCATCCTGTCCTGCGGGAGCGTTTCCACATCGTACACACGAAAGCCTTCCTCCCGAATGCGAACCGCATGAGGTCCACGTCCGGCCAGAACGACCTGATAACCTCGGTCGCGCAACGAGCGAGCGACTACGAGAGGCCTGATTGTGTGAGCGAGAGAGTATCCGTGGAAGAAGACAAGGACCGTAAGATGCTCGCGCCGCAGATCAAGCGCCGTCGAATATTGATGCAACTGCCTGCCCCATCTTAGCAGTTTTCGCCCAACCTGCTGGCGCAGAGCATCTAACACGGTAGATACCGAAGAAGATTAAGCCGTCGGTTACTCAGGCTTAGGCGGATTCCCGCCGCCATCGGAATCGAAATCACCTGCTACCACGTACCCAACCGAGACATCTGCTTGAGGCACATAGAGCGAGGAGTCTTGGCTCAACGCCGCCTCATGTGAGGATGCTTCTGCCCCAACGCTACCTGCCAAAGCGACTGCACCAACTACTGCCAAACCCTTCGCACACCAGTCAGCTATCGATCTGAAACTCATGATTTCCTCCTAAGAGATGGACCCACCTGTCCGCGAAAATCGTAACAGTTTTCGCCCGACCTGCAGGCGCAGAACATCTAACACGGTGAGATTCGAGAAGATTCAGTGTTACTCAGGCTTAGGCGGATTCCCGCCGCCATCAGAATCGAAATCACCTGCTACCACGTACCCAACTGAGACATCTGCTTGAGGCACATAGAGCGAGGAGTCTTGGCTCAACGCCGCCTCATGTGAGGATGCTTCTGCGCCAACGCTGCCCGCCAAAGCAACTGCACCAACTACTGCCATACCTTTCGCACACCAGTCAGCTATCGATCTGAAACTCATGATTTCCTCCTAAGAGATGGACCTGCCTTAACCGCTTAGCGAATGTCGCTTCGTCTAATTGTGTTATATCAAGATGTATGCCAAACAAAAAAAGTCGCCTGAGGAATACCTCAAACGACTTATTAACAATGAGTTATACGATATTAACCAAGGCGAGATGTAGTATTATGCCCCCCTGGGAACTACGACATGTCGTAAATTACTCTATGGCATACATCCCTTTTTCTAGTGTAATTGAATACATGTCAACATGTTACGTAATAACTTACGATATATAGTAACGAATGTTGATTTTACGACATATCGTAACAAATGCTTCGGCTCTGATGGGTTGCCACTATGTTAGTTGGTTTTCGCTACGCGCTTGGTTTTCATCAATCCCAATTTCTCAAGTCGACTCCGCAGGGTTGTGGGTTTGATATTCAGCAATTGCGCAGCACCGCGCTTCCCATGGATTACCCCCCCCCGTAAACTCAAGCACCTTCGCCAGATAGCGCTTTTCGTGCTCCCGTAGAGGGAGGAACTCTGCCAGATCCTCACTTTGAACTATCGTCGCTGGAGGACCAATGCCGATATGAACAGGTTCAATTTGTTGCTCCTTCGCCAGAATCACTGCTCGCTGCACAACATGCTCTAGTTCGCGCACGTTCCCGGGCCAGCTGTATGACATCAACATTTGCATGGCAGCATCACTGATGCGCGGAGCGGTTTGGTTCAAATGGGCAGCGAAACGTTTCACGAAATGCCCAGCCAACTGAGGCGTATCCTCTTGTCGCTCCCGGAGTGCAGGTATTCGAATAGGAAACACGTTCAGCCGATAATAGAGATCAGCACGATACTTCTCTCCGCGCACAGCACCAACGAGATCTCGATTTGTAGCAGCGATCACCCTTACATCAATTGATAGTGTTTGGGTGCCTCCTACCCGTTCAATGCAGCGATCCTGCAAGACCCGCAACAACCTCGTTTGAGACTCAAGTGGGAGGTCACCAATTTCGTCGAGAAAAATGGTCCCTTTGTCTGCCAACTCGAACTTCCCTAGCTTTCTAGTGATAGCTCCAGTGAAAGCTCCTCGTTCGTGCCCAAACAACTCGCTATCGACGAGCCCGTGCTGCAAAGCCCCGCAGTTGACGTGAATAAACGGTTGCTCGTTGCGCTCACTGGAATCATGAATCGCGCGTGCCGCTAATCCCTTGCCGGTGCCGGTCTCTCCAAGCACTAACACTGTCAAATCGGTCCAAGCAACCTCCCGAATTTGCCTTTTGACCTCACTTAGCGCCGTACTATTCCCAATGAACTCACCGTTGGCACCCTCTGCACGAAGAGCATCATTCAGAGCCTCGATACGAGGGTCTTCAGTTACTACGACCTGCACCTCAGCGCGTTTGGAGTAGTTCAAATCTCTGTCAACCGCCTGGACGTAGAAGACGTACTCTCCAGGCTGCAACTTATAGTACTCAACCTGACCACTCTTTGTTTGCTGCCAGTCATTCTCGTAACCATGAAGTTGATATCTGTAAACAAGGTGTTCCGCCCTGTCGCAAGAACTAACTCCACGGAATCGCAATGTCATCCTTCCAACCGTCGTCGGGAACTGCACCTCTGAAGGCACGGGGTACGCTATATCTGCGATGACTTCAACGACATCAACAGTGGGTTTCGTCTGGCCTGCTTCGTACCTTATAAGACCACCTTCAGATGCAAACCAGATTACACCATCTCGCCCTTCAGCAATATCGTGAATGACGTTACATGCTGGATCGTGAGGCACGCGCCAAGCCTGAAACACCTGACCATCGTAGCAGCTGATTCCGCCCCCATCAGTGCCAATCCACAACACCCCATTCCGTGCTTGAAATATTGACGTTACAATCTCACATGAGAGTCCGTCACTCTGCGTGAAGGTCATGAGATAGTCTTCATCTATGCAGGTCAAGCCTTCGTTCGTGCCCACCCACATACGTCCGTCGCGATCTTCCATAAGAGACAGAATTGCTGCTCCTGAAAACCCGTTTATCTGCTCAAACTCCCCTTCCCGGTACCTGGAAATCCCATCCCAATCCCCTGGAGAAGCAGAACCGAGCCACATCCCACCCAATCGATCTCGTGCAATTGCCCGCACCCAAGATGGGTAATTGGCATTCCCACCAGGTGGAAAAAACTCCGACTTCCCATCAGCTATGCAGCCGAACCCCTGCCCACTCCGAGATCCATACCATATTCGCCCATGGTTGTCTTCTACCAATGCATCAATACTGTAACCGAGGAATGCCGGATCGAGTTCATGCTGGTTGAGCGTCCCTTGAATGCGGCTGTAAATCCAACCATTGCGCGTACCCAACCACAATTGGTCTGAACTATCGAACAGCACACCTGTAATCTCGGCATTCGAAAGCGTTTCAGATTTACGGAGAGCCGAAAAACCAGCATCACCAAGAGCAAACACCCCTTGGCGAGTGCCCAGAACCAACTCGCCGTGGGAGTCGGTGTTCAAGCAGGTAACTGAGGCGCTGGGTGAAACACTGTCCATCCGCGTTATCTGAAGCCTGGTTTCGTCATAGCAGTACAGACCCAACCCATACGTACCTATCCACAATCTTCCCTCACTATCAAATACAAATCCTCCCGTGTGGACGGAATTCAGATGGTGAATCAGCTGCACCTCGTCCCCAAGAACGCGAAGCAAGCGCCCGTCATACGTACAAACCATGAAGACATCATCATCAACGTGGGCTAATGAAACTGGACCACTATCGCTTTCAGCAAGCAAATGCTCAGCAGCCCCATCCCCCAACCGCCACAAACCGTTGTATGCTGCAACCAACATACCCTTTGACCCCGTCGGGAGTATGTCGCCGACGACGTAAACGTCCCATTCTTGCTTCAGAGGGGAAAAACGTCCATCAAACTCGCTTTCATACAATCCCGACTGTCCGCCGACCCAAACATTGCCCTCTGGATTGGTCCTGATGCAATGGATGCTTGTCCCTGATGCCTCGTCGGTCTCGTCCACAACAACAATGTTGCAATCATTTTCTGTTACCCGGCAGACCGCAGGAGGTAAACCTGGCCGGCGTTGCAGCCCGAACCACAAATTGCCTTTAGCATCCCTGTCAACACCCCAGAGGAAACCACAGTCAACACCAACATCGACATTGTGGAAATTCTCCTGGTCGAAAGTTGATAAACCGCGATCGGTTGCAATCCATAGCGTTCCGGATTCATCCTCAATTATGCTGTAAACTCCGTCTCCAGAAAGACCCTCTCTGGTAGTAAACGCTTGAAAGTCATCCCCATCGTACCGGACCAATCCGCGGTTGTGCGTTCCCACCCAGAGCACCCCCCTTGAGTCCTCGTACACGCATTCGACCTTCATGTCTGGAAGGCCGTCCTGCACTGTAAAGTGCTCCCATATCCCCCTGTGGTATGGACGAGCCTCGGGTTTCATCATGTATTCGTCGTCTGCCTAATGCGAATTGGCCTTGCAAATGCGGTCATTCCGCAAAGGTACGACGGGAGGAAACGTCGAGCAACCAATTACAGAGAGAGATCCCCTTGGGGTGCTTCTAGTTTGAACGAGAAAATTGAGATCTGTGTGCCTCACGATATCTTCGAGGCCCGAGTCCATGATAACGCGTAAATGCCTCAGTAAGCCGACATTGACTTCGGAATCCACAATGGTATGAAACCAGGTAGATCGGATGGTCCGTAGTTTCGATAAGCTTAGCTGCTTTTAGCATTCGGAATCTCATCAACCGGTCTCGAAATGGCACGCCGATCTCAGACCTGAAGAGCTTTGAAAGATAACTCTTCGACACGGCGAAGTGTGTTTGCAAGAATGCGAGGTTGAGATCGGGATTGGACAAGTTGTCAATCAGATATGCGTCGAGTCGACGCGCCCAGTAACTCGGCATTCTTTCGGCGGAATGGACCAGAGCTTGAACGGTGGAAAGCACCTCGCTGTGTGAAGCTGGCTTTGGGATGAAATCACAAGCGCCGTCCTTAAAAGCGGCGATAACAAGCTCAACAGTTGGATTCTCGGCAGTGCAAACCACCTTGCTGCTGCGACGCCCTTTCTCCTTGATTCTCCGTAGCAGCTTTGAAGAACTGTCTTCGGTTCTGCCAGAATCGATCAAGAGAAGACATGCGCCGGGTGCAGCATGCATTTCAGTCATCACATCGTCTTCGCTTGCTGCACGGACGAAGTGGCAGCCAGCCAGGATTCCAGTCCTGACGTTTGGCAAGTAATCTAGTTCACTATCTGCAATGATGATTTTGGGGCGCATCGAATCCTCACTTTCTCATTGGTTTGGTTGCCGATATTGCAAGGATTGGGCCAACCAAGCTGATTGTGAGGAGAATCATCGCAAGATGAGCCAAAACAAACGGTTGCCATGAAACTGACAAAATGGGTATGAACCGGACCAGAGCGAAGGTCACGAAATGTCGTGACCTTACTATACAAATTCTTTTAGCAACCTACTGAACTATCTACAGGATACACTCGCGGAAGAGTGTGCACGATATTTCGTGCTCAACCTCGTGAATCACCATATGCCGTGACCCAGGTCAACACGAGGTGTTACTCTTTTTTCTTTCTTACCTTTATGCCAAGCTTGTTTAGCCTGCTTCTCAGTGTATTCGGATGGATTTCCAATAGGGCTGCCGCCCCGTTGTCACCATAAATAACACCTTCTGTTTGGTCGAGAACTTGCTCAAGATAGCGACGCTCGTGGGCAGCCCAAGGCTGTATCACGAGGCTACCTTGATCTGCAATCTGTTCTTCAGCAACACTAGGAAGATGGGCTAACTGGATGACGTCACTTTTCGCCAACAAGACAGCTCGTTGCATCATGTGCTCCAGCTCGCGCACGTTGCCAGGCCACTCATATCCAGTTAGGATCTTCATCGCGTCGCTGGAGATCTTGGGCGGCCGTTGATTCAGATGTTCCGCAAATCGTGCTACAAAAAACTCTGCTAGCTCACCTATGTCTTCTCGACGCCTTCGCAAGGGTGGCATTTCGATGGCGAAAACGTTCAACCTATAGAATAGGTCCTCTCGGAAATACCCTTCCTGAACAGCTTGAGGCAAGTCTCGGTTGGTTGCAGCTATAACCCGCACACTAACGGGAATCTGCCGACTACCGCCAACTCGCTCGATAGACAACTCTTGAAGGACATGCAACAACCTTGCCTGGGATTCAATTGGCAGATCTCCGATTTCGTCCAAGAAAATACTACCGCTGTCGGCTAGCTCGAACTTGCCCACTCTCCGAGCAGACGCACCGGTGAATGCCCCACGTTCATGACCGAATAGTTGGCTGTCTACAAGGCCTTCGGGTAACGCGCCACAGTTCACGGAAACGAAAGGCCCTAATTTTCTATCGCTCAGCGCGTGTACGGCTCTGGCGATCAACCCCTTCCCAGTGCCAGTCTCCCCGAAAATCGAGACCGTTAGGTCGCTCGGCGCCACGTCTTTGATCCTGTCCATGACCTCCAGAATGCATGCACTGTGACCAATAAACTCCTGGCCTCCGCTGTCTCCTGACAGTGCCTCATTCAAGGCAACATCCATGGGCGTCGGTGCAATACTCAACTCGACACAAGCGATCTCTGACCGGTTCAAGTCACGGTCAACAGCTCGAAGATCGAAGCGATATGAGCCAGGCTTTAGGCCAGCGTAGCTTACACTTGTCTCATCCGTTTGATTCCAATCGTCCTCGCAGCCGACAAGGCGGTACAGAAATGTTAGGTGGGAGGTGTGCTCGTCAGGGCTGTATCCAGAAAACCTGATGGTGATCTCTCGCCCCGCCTTGTACGCCCGGACCTCTTCGGAACCGTTTTGCTCATCTTGCCCAAGAACACTTAGAATCTCGGCGGATGGAGGCATCCTCGTCCTCTGGAACCTCACCAACCCGCAATTGGTAGCAATCCACATATCACCAAAGACATCTTCGCAGATGTCGTTGATAACGTTGCGCTGGACATCGCCTGGGATCTGTATGGCTTGAACAGTGGTCCCATCGTAATGATTTACGCCACCCCCCTCCGTACCTATCCACAGGGTTCCGTTGCTGGCTACAGTAATGGCGGTTACGATCTGGCACGAAAGCCGTTGTGTTGTCTTGCATAAACTTCCTGTCCGTCTGTGCAACGAAAACAACCCTTCGCTTGAACCGATCCAGACCACTTGATCCTCAACACACAGAGATGAAATAGGCAATGCCTCTGCCAAGGGATATCTGGTTAGCTCTGAATCGCCTGCGCGACATAGCCCGCTCCATTTACTTGGTTCGGCGGAACCGATCCATATGTGTCCATCTTTGTCCGCAGCCATTGCACCGACCCATGTGGGATAGTTCTCCTCTTGTGTAGCGGGATAGTGTTGCACTATGCCGTCATCGTAGTAGCCGAATCCGAGGCCATGGCGAGAAGCGAACCAAACTCGATTAAGTGAGTCTACCGCCAACTTGCTAATACTGTATCGCTCGAACTCCCGGACCGCTTCCTGCTCTGTAAACTCACCGTTGAAATATGTAATCACGTGTCCGGCTCGTGTGCCAATCCACAATCGGCCCGACCGATCCACTTCCAAGCTTGAAATCTTTTCTTCTGCGAGAAGCTGTGCACCAACAGGTTCAATCGAAGAATTGCCAACGACCGCCAAACCTGACTCAGTGCCGACCCATACTCGCTTATCTTTGTCCAACGCAACATTCCTGATTCGTTCATTGGGCAATCCTTGCGCGCAACCGAAAACCTGTATCCTCGTTTCCTCATAGTAGACCAGACCCGATCCGTAAGATCCGATCCACAGCCGACCTCGATGGTCAAATATCATTCCACGCCAAAACACAGCATCGAGGTCTAGCTTCTCCTCAAAACCGGCTACCGGATCCCAAGACCACAACTTTCCATTGTTTCCACAAAGCCATACAACACCGTCAGCGTCCTCAGCCAACGCCTCTACGTTTCTGTTTGACGAGATACACTCAATTCGATCCTCCGAGGGTTCATACTTGAAAATTCCCCGGTATTCAGATATCCAAATTGAACCATCAGATCGAAGAAGCATATCGTTTACATGTATCAGCGAATCTAGACTCGAGATCGAAGACATACTTTCATCGCTGGATAGGAAAACGCCCTGTCCGGCACACAGTACACTACCCATACCATCAGACACCGTACGGTGAATACTCCCACCTGCATCTGGTGGATCACCTTCCGCAAACAGCACTTCTCTCTGTTTGCCCCATACGCGGCAAACCGCAGGCGACTGCGCAGGTTTTTTTTCCAAACCGAACCATATGGCACCATCGCTGACACAAACTCCCCAAAGGCAACTTAGGCTTTCTGTTCCTTCCAATTGGACGAAGGCGCCACCATCCATGGCCGTTATTCCCCCATTGGTCCCAAACCACAGCGTACCAGACTCATCCTCAATGACGCTGAATACACCATCACCAGACAGTCCGTCCTGACGAGTGAAGGTCTGGAATTCTCTGCCGTCATAGCGGACTACTCCTCGATCGTGTGTGCCTATCCAGAGTATTCCCTGAGAGTCCTCATAAATGCATTCGATCTTCATGTCAGGAAGACCGTCTTGGATGGTAAACTGTTGCCACACACCCCGGCCGTTGATGCTGGGTCGTTTTGGTTTCTCTTCCATCAGTGCTTCCCTGTTGCTGCTAAGAGGATGCCTCCATGGCCACATACTTTCCGGACCTGTAGCTGAGTTGGCCACAACAGGTTACCGGGACCTGGTTCCGAAAATGGTGTGTTGGCTTGTTGGATGCCACAAAAGAGAAGGCTGCTCCGTCACCTGCGAGCAGCCTCTCTCGTGTTCAACCCCACGTACACATCGTTACTACCGTTGCAGTCAGCCCTTGATAGGACCATCTCCCTTCTCGGGTTTTGCAAGCGTTTCCGGTACCAGGAAACCCAATAGTGCCGCCGCCAATACTCCTGATGCTCCCGCCACGAACGCTGAGGCACCAAGACCCGCCAGATCACCAACCTTGCCCATGATCAATGGGGCGCTTGTCCCGCCAACGTCTCCCACGAAATGCCAGATGCCCAGGAAATCCCCGCGTCCTTTCTCCGGAGCCAGGTCTCCGGCCAGCGCCAGCATTGTCCCAGCTCCGATGCCATTGGAAAAACCGAGGGCCATGGCGACGACGAGTAGTTCGACAAAGCTCGTGGTGAACGGAATCATTGACAGCGCCATTCCCTGCAGGAAGAAGCTGGGGACATAGGCAAACTTTCGACCCCAGCGATCCATGATCACTCCTGCTGGATATACCATGATCAGGTCTATTCCGAACGACAGACTCGTTACCAGGCCGATCGACGAGGGACTGAGTCCAAGCACTTCCGCTGCGAATAGCGGGATTATCACATTGCGGGACGTGCGCGTGATCTGCCCGACGGCGTAGCCCGGTCCGCCGCGCAGTACGATGCGCAGATTCGCTCTGAGGTGGTCTCTGAAACGACCGGAACGTTCATCCCTGACTTTACGATTCCCGAGATCGGGCCTGGGCACGGACGCGAAAACGACGGCCAGACTCACCAACGATAGGACGGCATAGAGCAGGAACGGAAAGCGTAGCCCGAGCGCCTCTCCCATGAACCCACCAAGGGCGGGGGCCACGAAGCTGGTCAACCGATAAATGCCACCTATCAGGGCGCTTGCTCGGCCAAGTTGCGCCTGTCCGATGGACTCGTACAGATAGGCCTGGATCGATATGCCCCACAGCGTCAGCCCGACTCCCGTGAACAGACGATAGATGAAAAGCTCAACGATACTGGTTGAGGTAAACACGGCCAGGGCGGCCACGAACATGACGCTCCCACCGGCTAGCATTCCCCACCGATAGCCGATCCGGCGCACGAGTGTGCCCACCGGCATGTCACAGATCAGGGTACCGATTCCGGGTGCAGCCAGAACGACGCCAGTCATCCCATACGACACGTCGAAAGACAGGGCCAGCAGCGGTAGAATCGGTACCACCAGTGCACCGCAGAACCCCATCAGCAGCGTCGGCACGTAGAGGGAGATGACTATCTTGCGAAGACCTCGATCTGACTCACTCACCGTCTTCTGTGTTGCTCCTCATTCTCTCAGCCTGTACGTTTTCCAGCATGAAAACCGCTATTCTGCTATCTGGTGGAGTCGACAGCTCCGTCGCCTTGAGCCTGCTGGCTGACCAGGGTCACGATCTCCACGCCTTCTACCTCAAGGTGTGGCTCGAGGATGAAGTGGCCTACGTCGGTGACTGTCCTTGGGAAGAGGATCTACACTTCGTACGCGCCGTGTGTGAGCAGTTCAATGTCCCTCTGACGATCGTACCGCTGCAAGCCGAGTATCTCGATCTGGTCGTTTCCCACGCCCTGAGCGAACTGCGCAGCGGGCGTACACCCAGCCCGGATATCTTCTGCAATCAGCACATCAAGTTCGGCGCCTTCTTCGACTGTATTGACGACAGCTTCGCCAAAGTGGCATCGGGACATCATGCTCAGATCCTGGCCAACAACGGCGACTGGTTGTTGAAGCGCGGTACCGACCCGGTCAAGGACCAGACCTACTTCCTGTCCAATCTCAATCAGGATCAGCTGGCGAGAACCCTGTTCCCGATCGGCCATCTACGCAAGACACAAGTGCGCGAAATCGCCGACCGCGTCGAGCTGCCTAACCGCGCGCGTAAGGACAGCCAGGGAATCTGCTTTCTGGGCAAGATACGATACCGGGACTTCATCCAGTTCCACCTGGGCACTCAACCAGGTGACATCATCGACCAGACTTCCACTCAGCGGTTGGGTGAGCACGAAGGATTCTGGTTTTACACCATCGGTCAGCGCTTCGGACTCGGGCTCGGAGGCGGTCCCTGGTACGTCGCTGACAAGGACACTGAGCGCAACATCGTCTATGTCGTGCACCGCGACCAATTGGAACACAACAGACGCTCCTCATTCACCGTGCGCAACATCAACTGGATCAGTGGTGCTCCCGATTCGGACAAGCTGCAAGTGAGAATCCGGCATGCCCCGGACCTGGCCGATTGTGGAGTCCGCCTCTGCCCATCGACGGATACCCTCTACGTCGAGCTCGCAGAGCCTGACGCCGGGATCGCCTCTGGGCAACACGCCGTGTTCTACGACGGCAACACCTGTCTGGGTGGTGGAATTATCGAACGAGGATAGGTTGGCGGCGCCTCAACTTCCGTCAAGCAGCCCACGTAAGTATTTCAGATTGTGGAGCGTATTTCCTTCCTTCCCATCCAGTTGCCCTTCGAGTGGCGCGAACTCGTGCAGGCTGATATCGGTATGCGTCTCGAGGATAAGAAATCCCTGGTAGTCGATGTCGCGAAGCAATGCCATGATCCCTGGCCAATCCACCACACCACGGTCGAGAACCGACCACCGGCCCTGCGCTGGTTCGTAGTTCTTCAGATGAACGTGCTCGATGAAGCTGCGAATCTGCTCGAACTCCACTGAGGGATCACCACCAGCGCGGGTCGAATTGCCTGGGTCCCAGCACAGTCCAAGGCGCTCGAATCCCACTTGGCGAATGATGTCGACCGCTTCAAGCCCTGTACCACCCCAACACCCCGCCTCATTTTCCAGCAGCATCCGGCAGCCGGCCGAATTCACCGCATCGGCCATGCGCCCGAGATAGTCCACCACCTGCACCGTCGGCATCTCTCCCTCTGAGCGCCGAAAGGCAAAGCTCGACACAGAGTTGGTCCCCAACTTCAGGGCCCACTCACAAGCCCGGGGCAACCCTTCGCTGATACCGGCCTCAATCTCGGCATCGTCGATCAGACATTTGAAGTACCCGGGCGACACGGCAGAAACCGCTAAACCTGCCTCTTTCACGCTCGAGTCCAGATCCGCAAGCTCGGCGTCCTCCAATCTGGGAAAACGCCCACCCATAATGGTGCGAATCTCGACATGCGAAAGATTCCACTCACTCACCAGCTGCAGCGCTCGCGGCAGGGATGAATTGATCTCGTCTGTGAACACGCTGAGTTTCATAAGCAAATATCCGCTAGAGAATAAAGCTCGGCGAGGGACGACCGATAAAGGTAAGGTGTTGTTTGCCGCAAGGGCCAATAACACGCCTCCATTTCGTGCGCGGCGCCCCCAATCAGTATGCCGCGTCTTTGCAGGAAGGAGGTTCTTATCCAGACCAGAAGCCATGTGAGGTGCCACGCCTAGCGTGGTGCTTCCAGAGTGAAAGAGCCGGTCACCTGCGGGTGTTCGGCTCTTTTTTTATGTTCCCCCTACGTTCCCGCCGTTGAACGAATCCGCGCCTCGAGTGTCTAATCACAATACACACGAGTTCCTCCAAGATCCAGGAGTCATCGATGGACCGACACGTAGCGACAATCTCGATCCTTCTCGCCTTGTTGCTGCTTTCCTGTGGGGGCCTGAGAATCGACAGCCGCTGGCCCGATCGCGACATCGTCATCGACGGCGACGACAGCGATTGGCAAGATCTGAAATTGTACGTCAAGGACTGGCCAGTCGATATCGGCGTGGCCAACGATGACGACTTCCTGTACCTGACGCTGAGCACCGCCGATCGCAATCTCCAACGCCAGGCCATCATGCGAGGCTTCGAAGTGTGGATCGATCCCGGTGGCCGTCAGAGCAAGATCCTGGGGGTCCGGTACCCACTTGGTATGTTCAACATGGATCGCGACCCAATGCGAGACCAGGCTGCTTTTGGCGACTTTCAAGGCCGGCGGTATCGGGATGAACAGGAAGGATTGCGCAGGGCCGGACCGGCACAGCTTCAGGACGCTTTCGAACGCATCCTCGCCACGCAACAACCCATGCTGCTCGGTAGGGGTGAAAAAGAAATCCGCTCGTTGACGATGTTGGGCGAAAAGGACGTGCGCGTCATGGTAACCCTCGCCGATGGGCGCCTGGTCTACGAAGCCCGTTTTCCCCTGGCAGGCCAGTACCCGCTCCCACCACTACCATCCAAACCCGGCAAGAACATTGCCGTTGGCTTCAAGACCCGGGAAATAGACTTCCAACGCGCCTTCCAGAACCGCGACCTGACCGGCCAGACCGCAGGAGGTTTCGGCGGTCAGGGCGGTGGCTTCGGCGGCAGAGATGGCGGCTTTGGACAGGGTCGCGGAGGAGGCTACGGCGGCCGCGGAGGTCGAAGTGGCGCCTTCTCCGGTAACAGCTTCCAACCCATAGAGGAATGGACCAAAGTCACCCTCGCCAGATCGCCCTCAGATCCTGCACCAGAATAACGGCCCCTCCTGTGTACTCAGATCGACCTGTGTAGGGTGCGCTTTCCCCCTAGAGCCTCTCCGTGTGTTTGCTCCCCTTCTTTCATGGCGTGGTCCCTGCGCCTTTTTTCCCGAGGACTGGTTTGTAGGTGGGGTTGGTGGGGGCAGGGGCGCTCCCGGGCTTTCACAACGAAGTTGTGGGGTGGTGGGGTGGGTTTTGGAGCGCCCCGGGGTCACAAACCAGTCTAGAGGGAAAAAACGCAGGGACCCCCCCTTGCAACCCAACGGAGCATCACGCGTCCCATTGATGAATTGGCAGCCCATGCTGAAATTCGGTGCACGGAACGTCCGCTAGGATGCCTACCAGGAGTCTTGAGATGAAGACCAATTTCGCAGTGTTGGCCGCACTGGCCATCGTAGCCGTGGTCGCTGTCCAGCAACAGGGTGCCGATGCAGGCACGATCGAGAAAGCGACCTTTGCTGGTGGTTGCTTCTGGTGCATCGAAGCCCCGTTCGACAAGCTGCCCGGAGTCGTATCCGCTGTCTCGGGGTACACGGGCGGCCCGGAGAAGGACCCGACCTACAAGCAGGTGAGCTCCAGCAGGACCGGCCATCTGGAAGCCGTGGAGATCACCTACGTCGCTGAGGAAGTATCCTACCAGGAACTGCTCGACCACTACTGGCGTCAGTTCGATCCCACGGATGCCGGTGGTTCATTTTACGACCGCGGTCTGCAATATACCTCAGCCATCTTCTATCATGATGAGGAACAGAAGAAGCTGGCAGAGACCTCTAAGTCCGCTCTGGACGCTTCAGGCCGATTCGACAAACCGATCGTCACCCCCGTCCGGCCGGCCATTACCTTCTATCGTGCCGAGGAATACCATCAGGATTACTACAAGAAGAACGCCGCCCATTATCACCGATATCGCAGTGGCTCGGGGCGCGACCAATTCATCGAGAGTATCTGGGGACGAGATCTGCACGCTGACAAGAGCAGTGGCGGCAACGGTTTCGTCAAGCCGTCCGACGAAGAGCTGCGCCAAAAACTGAGCGATCTGCAGTATTCGGTGACGCAGCGAGACGACACCGAGCCGCCGTTCCGTAATGAGTATTGGGACAACAAGAAGGCCGGCGTTTATGTCGACATCGTTTCCGGCGAGCCGTTGTTCAGTTCGACCGACAAGTTCAAATCAGGTACCGGTTGGCCCAGTTTCACGCAGCCACTCGAGTCTGACAGTATCGTTGAAAAGACAGACCGCACGCTGTTCATGACGCGGACTGAAGTACGCAGCACCCATGGCGACTCACATCTGGGCCATCTGTTCGAGGATGGCCCGGCCCCTACCGGGTTACGCTACTGCATCAATTCCGCCTCTCTGCGTTTTGTGCCAAAGGAGAATCTCGAGTCCGAAGGGTTGGGCCAGTACCTGAGCCTGTTTTCACCCCCCCCTCCGTGAAGCTGCTGCGCATCCTGAGCGTCGAGCATCCCGGCCGCCCGGACAGACTCAAGTGCAGATCCTAGTAGCGATAGTGTTCAGGCTTGTACGGACCTTCTGCCGGAATGTTCAGATAGGCTGACTGATCCTGGGTGAGTTCGTCCAGCTCCACACCTAATTTCTTCAGGTGAAGCCGGGCAACCTTCTCGTCCAGATGCTTCGGCAACATGTATACCCCGACCTCATACTTGTCGTGGTTGTTGTACAACTCGATTTGCGCCAACACCTGATTGGTGAATGAATTGGACATCACGAAGGAGGGGTGCCCCGTGGCGCAACCCAGATTCACCAACCGTCCGGCCGCCAGAAGGATGAGGCATGTGCCATCTGGAAAGGTGTACTTGTCGACCTGCGGCTTCACTTCCTCCTTCTTGATGCCGGTGAAGGCCTCGAGCTCGGCCACCTGAATTTCGACGTCGAAGTGACCAATGTTGCAGACGATGGCGCCGTCTTTCATACTCGCCATGTGGTCGATGGTGATGACATCCTTGCATCCGGTGGTAGTGATGAAGATGTCCCCATCCGCAACGATATCTTCCATTTTTCTGACTTCATACCCTTCCATCGCCGCCTGTAGAGCGCAGATCGGATCGACCTCAGTGACGATGACGCGCGCACCCAAGCCACCCATCGACTGAGCACAACCCTTGCCGACGTCGCCATATCCGGCGACGATGGCGACCTTGCCGGCTATCATGATGTCGGTAGCACGCTTAATGCCGTCGGCCAGGCTTTCTCTGCACCCGTAGAGGTTGTCGAACTTGGATTTGGTGACGCTGTCGTTGACGTTGATGGCCGGCACCTTGAGGGTCTGTTCCTTGATCATCTGGTAGAGATGATGGACACCCGTGGTCGTCTCTTCTGAGACACCACGCACATTGGGCAACAACTCCGGGCGCTTGTCATGGACCCACTTGGTCAGATCACCGCCGTCATCCAGAATCATGTTGGGGCCACCATCCTCGCCCCAGTTCAGCGTCTGATCGGTACACCACCAGTATTCGTCTTCACTCATGCCCTTCCAGGCGAACACCGGCACGCCGGTAACGGCGATGGCAGCGGCCGCGTGGTCCTGCGTGGAAAAAATGTTGCATGACGCCCAACGAACTTCTGCGCCCAGTGCTGTCAGCGTCTCAATGAGAACAGCCGTCTGTATGGTCATATGCAGGGAACCTGAAATCCGTGCTCCCTTCAACGGCTGCTGCGCTGCGTACTCCTCCCGCAGGGACATCAAACCTGGCATCTCTTTTTCCGCCAGAATGATCTCCTGCCGGCCCCATTCGGCCAGCTCCAGATCAGCAACCTTGAAGTCCTGCACTTGCACATCAATCGTCTTTTCAGCGGCTACAGTCATTTTTTCCGTCCTCGAAATGTGATGAGTTGATGGGAACTCCCCGTATCGCCGGCAATGCCGGTGTCGAGGAGATCGAAGTCATTCGTTGCCAGCCAACGCTCTATTTCGGTGGGTTCGAAACCGAGCCAGAGATCGGCCTGGCTTTCTCTGAAACTTTCATCGTTGTGTTTGCACAGATCGACGATCAACAGCTCTCCTCCAGTATTGAGTGCCCGGTGGGCCTCAGCGATGGTACCGGCTGGATTGGATAGATGATGCAAGACCATGCAGGCCATGACGGCGTCTACTTCACCGTTGGCCACCGGCAGGTGAGCCAGATCGCCCAAACGGAAATCACAGCGCCCGGCCTCGCTCCCAGCAGTGTGTCGGGCCATTTCCAACATCTTGGTCGATGAGTCGACGGCAATCACCTGCTCGGCCTTCTCCAGCAATCGCGGCAGCAGCAACCCAGCCCCGGTTCCCAGATCCAGAACGGAGCGGTGCCGGTTCTGCATCAAGGACATGGCGATCTGCCGATAGGAATCACCGTTTTGCTGCAATCCCTGATGTAGTTGCCGAGGATCCTCGACCTTGTTGAAGAAATCCCTGGTCTGGGCGTGGCGGCGCTCAACCACCCCCTGCAGGCCTTGCAGATCCTCATCGTGAAAGGGTAAATCGTGCTCGTGGCGACGCAGCAAATCCAGCGTTTCGGAGGTCAGGTTGCCCGCAGAATGGTTGTTGGCGTGGTAGTAAACCCACGTACCCTCACGTCGGTTCGACACCAGCTCGGCTTCAGCCAGGATCTTGAGATGCCTGGAGATACGACTCTGTCCCATGTGCAGGACATCGATGATCTCGTTGACGTTGAGGGGACCCTGGGAAAGCAGCCGAACCAACCTGAGCCGGGTCTCATCTGCCAGCGCCTTGTGAATCTTGAGGGAATCGGCCATCGTGGTTCAGAACTTACTATGCCCATAACCACATGTCAATATCAAGATTTCTTGATATGTGCTTCCGGCTTGCGGCTTACACCCCCAGATTACTCGCCACCAGATGGATATTGGTATCCCTCAGCTTTGAGCACAAGGACAGCAGCATGTTTCGATAAATCTTCGCCGCGAGGTCCGCATTCTCTCGCATCAAACTGTCGAATTCCTGCTTGCGCACAACGAACAGGGTAGCCTCCTTGACCACCTTGATGGTTGCACTGCGCGGTAATCCAGTTATCAAGCTCATCTCGCCAACGATGTCCGAGGTCTTCACCGCCGTCAGTTGCATGTTGTTCGTCTCCACGGACAGCTCCCCCGCCAGCAGGATGAACATGTCCGTGCTCGTCTCACTTTCCTTGCACAAGACTGTCCCCTGCTCCCGGACGATGGTTTCTCCAGCCTGGATCATCCCGTGCAACTGACGGGTAGTCAGGTCGCGAAACGCCGGCACCTTGTCCGTGATATTTTTCAGCTTGTCCGCATTCACTCGGTCACCCCATTGGTTTGTGATCGTGCTCCCGTAAACAATCTGAGTGTGGTCAATACTGCGGCTGCGGCCAACACCACCCCCGCCACCAGCCAACCGTGCCCCCCTACCAACAAAACCGGCACCATGACTACAAGTCCGATTTCGAGTGGGGCGATGAACAGATAGGCCAGACCGAAATTGGCCAGCGAAGATGACTCGTTGCGCGGATCCACGATGCGCAGCAGCGCGATGGCCATGGCCGTAACCCCGGTGATCCATCCCCAGGTGAACAGCGAATGCTCGAACCAGTACGCGGCAAAGAAACGGGGGCCGAGCAGACGGAAGAGCATGCCACAGGTTGCGATGCCGGCTGCGAAAATCAGCGTCAACGGTACCGCGAACTCGATCAGGATAGAGAGCTTGATGGAGGCGATGCCGAAGACGACAAGTAGATCGGTCAAAGCGCCTCCCAGGTGGGTCATCGTTTTACCGTCTACATAGTGCTCGACCTGGGTGACCCGCAGCAGCCGGTGGAGGACAATCGCGGCGACGTAGGCCATGCAGAACACGGGCAGCTTGCCGTACTGGGTGAGTCCCGATGACCACTGGCTGAGAAAGTAACCGCCGAGGGCGGCGACACCGACAAGGCCCAGGTGAAGAGCCAGGCTGTCTATGGAGTTTCCGGAAACCGTCCCGCTACCCAGCGATTGACGCTCTCCAGCCGGTACCAATCCTGTGCGCAGGCTCCAGGGCAGATCGTCGAATCGCGTCACGAACTGGGCGTGGCCTGAGCGCGCCCCCCACTTGATCCAGATCATGCCGCCGATGATGGCGCTGAGGATACCGACGGTCGCCACCGTCATGGCCAGGGAACCGGCTTCGGGCCACCCGAGTGCGCGAAAACTCTCACCCATTGCCGCCGCGGTGCCGTGCCCACCGACGAAACCAGCGGCGACCAAGGCGCCGAAACCGGGGTTGATTTCCGTCCAGACGGCTCTCAGAACGCCCAGAGTCAGGAGAATCCCGACCCCCCATTGCAACAGGATCGCCACGCAGGAGAAGGTCCACAGATCGGCGACCCTTCTCGACAGGCTGGCGAAGGCGACTTGCGCACTGGAAAATGGCAGTGTGGCAAACACCAGAGCAATCAGCAGGCCGGGATAGATCGAGATCGCCGCGGACATCGGCACCAGGCCGACACCGTTGGGACCCAGTGCCAGTCCGAAAAAACCGCCGATCACTCCGGCGGGAAGAAACAGGCGCTGTGCGATCACAACCTTCGAGCGCACGAGTTGCCCGCACAGCAGCAACCCAGCCGCGAAACCGAAATCGACCAGCAACTGCCAGGGGGTGAAATCCGACATCCGGGGTGAGGACCTTCCTACACGCTGAACAGAAAATGGATCACGTCGCCGTCCTCGACGACGTAGTCGCGCCCGCGTGTCTGGATTTTTCCTGCGTTCCTTGCGGCACCCTCCGATCCGGTCTCGACGTAATCATCGAGCTTGATCACCTCAGCCCGGATGAATCCGCGCTCGATGTCGCTGTGAACCTTGCCGCCGGCAACTGGAGCCAGGGATTTTTTGGATATTGTCCAGGCTCGACACTCATCCTCGCCGGCCGTGTAGAAGGACATCAGGCCGAGCGCATCGTAAGATCCCTCGTTGACGCGATCCAGACCAGACGCGGTGACTCCGAGCGCTTCAATGTACTCGGCCCGCTCTGCCGGATCAGCCATCTCCATGATCTCTTGTTCGATCTTGCATGAAACGGCCGTCACGTGTTCCCCGTAGTCACGCTCCAACTCGTCCTCGGAAACATTATAGACCCGCAACATTGGTAGCAGCGTGACAAAATCTAGGCTGCGAATGGCATCTAGTTGGTAGTGCGCCAGTGGGACATCGGCAAGTCTCTTTCCCGCCTCCAGCTCCGGCAAACATAGCTTCAGAGCCTCCTCCTCGCGTTTCTGCTCATCACGCAGGCCGGTACGACCCTCCTTCTCCAGACGCGCGAGTCGATTCTCGATGATCTCCATGTCCGCCAGCAACAGTTCGGCTTCCAGGTTCTCACAATCACGATCGGGATCGACACTGCCGTCGGGGTGATACAACTGCTCCGACTCGAAAGCACGGGCCACGATGCAGACGAGTTGGCAGCGGCGAGCTTCGCTCAGCCATTCGTAGGATCCGGGCGCAGCATCGGGGCACAGGACGAAATGATTCTGTGCGTAGGTCGTCTTCTGTGGTGAGCAGACACGGGCCAGGGCATCGACGCGCTCGTCGCGAATCGACGCCATGCCCTCCAACACCTCACCGGGCTTGCGGACTTCAGGGGGTTTCTTACCCGTAAGCAGGTGGAAGAGCGTTTTCTTGCCGGCCTGCGGCAGGCCGATCAGGGCGATTTTCACTCGGCTGGAATCCGCCCTTCTTCTTGGACGCGCTGGTAGATCTTCTCGAACTCAGAGGACCCGTCCTCTTCCCATACCTCCGTCCTGAATCCCCGAATGGTACCCTCCTCACCGTAGGGCGCCACCTGCCCCGGACCGTAGAACGTGTGCCCACCCGGCATATGCAGAATACCGACAAACCGCGGCCGCTCAATCGGCTTGTTGGCCGCCAGCCGGGCAATGGCGTCCTCGTCTACCTCGAATCCCAGGCCTGGGCCCTCAGGTACGGGTGAATATCCCTCTATGACGGGGATGGTCTCGGTAGTGACATCCTCTTCGTACTGATCATCCAGGTTGATGGAATGTCCGTCAGCCGAGTGCATCTTGAAAACCATGTAGCCCTGATCCGCCGCCCGTCGCACCTCGGACCGGAAGTGCTCCGGCGAAGCTGGGCGAGTCCATGCCGCAACCTTGACCGCTTCCCGAATCTTCTGTCCGCCCATCAATTTGTAGACCGGCACTTCCAGATGTTTACCGAGTGGGTGATCTTCACGCGGACCTTCTCCTTCAGACACACACATTGGCGTGGTGTCAACATACCATCGGTCCGATGATACTGCCAGTCAGAAGACCTGAATGCGCGGCGATAGCTTGACTATCTTCAAGCCTGGAGGAGTTTGTATTTCGTAACTGGTGATACACCCCACTCACGCGTGTCCGGGTTATGAACATGACCGCCCCCGACCTGTCCTGCCTCATCATCGCTGACGATTTCACTGGCGCCTGCGACACGGGACTTCAGTTTGTTCGGGCTGGCTTCAGTGCCCGGGTCATCTCGGGACCACCTCAGAAGTTGGAAGCGCCGCCAGCAGACGTCATGGTCTGTAATGCGGAGAGCCGTGATCGCGACGCTGACGGGGCACGGAGACCGCCGTTGAGCTGGCGCTGGCAAACAAGGTCGACGGCATCGTCACAGCACCCTTGAACAAAGAGGCCATGAATCGCGTCGGTTTCAATTACGCGGGGCATACCGAGTTGCTCGGCGACCTCACGAGTACGAAGAGTTACCGCATGATGTTGGTGTCCGAACGCCTGAAAGTCATCCACGCCACCACCCATATCGCCCTGCACGACGTACCTGGCCGGCTCACGGAAGAACGCGTCTACGAGACGATCGCATTGGCCCGTCAGGCTCTTGTCGATCTGGGCTATGAACGCCCCCGGATCGGCGTCGCCGGCCTCAACCCGCACGCCGGCGAACACGGCCTCTTCGGAGAAGAAGACGCCATCGCCCTCGAACCAGCTGTACAGCGTGCACAGGCTCAAGATTGGGAAGTCACCGGACCCCTTCCCGGTGACACCCTGTTCTACCGCGCCTTCAACGACGAATTCGACGGCGTCATCGCCATGTACCACGATCAGGGACACATACCCATCAAACTGGTCGCCTTCGCCGACGCGGTAAACGTCACCCTCGGCCTCCCCATCATCCGCGCCTCCGTCGACCACGGCACCGCCTTCGACATCGCCGGCAAAGGCATCGCCGACCACACCAACATGATCTCCGCCCTACGCTTCGCCGCCCGCTTGGCCACCGCCCGCATGGTGTAGAGCCGGGGATCTCAATGTGTGCGAATGAATTCACCCACTACCGTAAACTGCCAGATAACATTGATTGGAACAGGCGAGCGAGTCGGAATAGAGGGATGCTTGGGCTTTCAGGCTTTTTGACCCAGAGTATGGCGAAATTCAATGATCTGACAATAACTGTACTGTCGGAGGAATGGAAAACACCTGGCCAGCCCTGTGTCCAAACCCTTGAAAACATGGCCAAACCAATTGGGGTGAGAGAAATAGGTACTCATTAAATTAAAAAATAGAAATTCGGGGGAATAGACCTTGACAGAACGAAATCTTCGTTGGAGTATTTCAATTTCCCGCTGTTCAAAAGGAAACTCCTCCGCGTTGCTAAGTTTGGGAATCCCAAACTTTCCCACCAGATAAGATCGGCAAAACATCAAAATGGGATTGCGGGCGCTGTTTTCCAAAAAAACACCCCTGCCAGCCCCTAAAAATCGGGATAACAAATCGACAAATGCGGGGAAAGGCTCGATATGATGGAGGATAAAACGTCCCACAACCAGGTCATATGATCCGCCTAAGTCACCCAGTGTACGAGCATCCATGTGGCACACCTTCAATCCTGAATCCAACCCATTCACACAGGCCATTTGCTTGGTGTTGTGAACGGCCTGTACAGCCGAATCGATTGCAGTGACACAAGCTCCCTGCCGGGCCATATAAATTGAGAGGAAGCCGTTACCACATCCCATATCCAGAATGCGCTGTCCATCCACATGACCGATCAGGTCCAGAAACGCCCGATCTGTGACGCTCAAAGAATTTCGATATGCAACCGGATCCAGTACAAAAGGAGTGAACCTATTTCGTGCCATGATAAAGACCTACTCAGAAATTCAAAGAGGATAGTTACGTGTCAACTGTTGCGCTGACAATTGACCTGCACACAGGAGACAGTCCGGACGATATTCTGCGTTGTAACGAATGGTTGAAAAAGGCCAATCTGCCTGTGACCTTCCTGATCCCCACCATTATGCTGAACATGTCTAAATTTAGATCTGCAATCGCAGACCTGATCACAGGACCCCATGAATTGGGCACCCATTCACATTATCACAACGATCAAGAAAAACAGGCATTGCAAATAGGAAAAGGCCGAGCGTTGGAATTTCTGTCTGTTTCTAAAAAATGTTTCGAAGACTTCCTTGGCTTTTCTCCCCACTCTTTTCGGTCGCCCACCTGCTGCAAAGTCAATGACTTCGCCCTGGACGAACTGCGTAATCTGGACTATCGAATCGATAGCAGTTCAACTCCCCAGCGTTTGGGTATTTTTAGCTCCTATCCGTTCCAGAATCCCTGGCTCTGGTCGAAACGATCTCCCTATTTTATTCGGGATGGCTTGCTCGAAATTCCAACCAGTTGCCTGTTATTTCCACTCATATCTCCCACATTCTTGTCCTTCCGACATAGTGGTTCTTTGGCATTTTTATCCCTATTTATGTGGGAGGCTCGACGATTTGACCGGATGGTCATCAACCTGATGCTCCATATCGAAGATTTTTTACCGGGCGGACTGCATCCCAAACCGGCATACCGTTTGAAGGATCTCATACCTCGAACACCTGGGGGCTGGATGGCTAAACACTGGATTCGGGAAAGAGACCGCACCAAAATCTGCAAACTGGTTCATAGAATGGTCGGCCAATTGTCAGAATTTGAATTTAAGACGCTCAAAGAGATCTCTAAACAATTCTATTAGGTCATCTGTTTTTCGACCGGAATTAATGCATGCCATCAATAGGCCGACAGGGCTGGAAATCACTCCATAAGATAGCTATCGATCCTCTGTAACCGATCAAAGGCATGGCAAGATGAAACCGTAGCCCGATCGATGCGCCTGAATCGGACCTTGCGGATCTGAATCCAAGACCATCATGCCCGCCGAGCTGAGCGAAGCGCACATCGCACCCTCACAAAGCCAGAGTTCCACTCGACACCAAGGTCCCGAGGGATCTAAACTATCGATCTCTTTAGAATGTGAATTCTAGATCTCGCCGTGCCTCTGCGGACGGTCACAGTCCCCGACTACGCGGCTTGACGATCAGACACGCAGTGGCGCTTCTTCACTGCAGCCATTCGATGCTGGTCGGAGCGGTGTTCCCACACTGGATCGTCTGTGTCACGCCGTTGCTGATTGGAGCGCAAGCTGTGGAGATCCCTGTCCGTATCGCCTCTTCCTTCGTGGAGCCAGAGGCCGTGGCGCAGTTCGTTTGGCCGTTGTAGGTGATACAGACGCGGCAGGTGTGCTGACGCAGCTGCATCGTGGAATAGGTGAGGGCAACCACGATGGTGACGATGACGATCAACCCCACGACAATCTCTCTACGCATGCTCAGGCCGGTCTCAGACCGACGGAACTCCCTTCTCCAAACGTGAGATGAACCTGTTCATTCTCGCGGCCCGGGTCTGGTCCTGCTTCGCTGCTTGCACTGTGGGGGACGCATGCACATGATGCGAAGCCGTCACACACGAGCCCAATACACACGCGAATCCCCTCTACGACCAGCCAGCCACATGCTCAGGTTTCCCCTGAACATCCGTTCGCAGCCGATACAACGCCCCTCCGATATTCGGCGCATTGAAGTCATACCCCGGCGGCGCCACGTCACTCCGCCACGAGTACGCTGCCGAAGTGATGTACAGATCCGTCAGATCCGGACCGCCAAACATGACGCAGGAAACCTGCTGTACCGGCATTGGAATCCGCCGCTCAACAGCTCCATCGGGATCATAGCGCACCACTTGCGAACCGTACCACTGCGCGCTCCATACAAAGCCGTCCGCATCGACCGTCATCCCATCGGGAATGCCTTCATCGTCGGGGACTGTCACGAAGGCCCGTTTGTTCGACAACTCACCGGAGCCGGCATCGACGTCGAACGCGTAGATCTTTCGCACGGTAGTGTCGGTATGGTAGAGCGTGCGATTATCCGGGCTGAAGCCCAATCCGTTGGAAAGCTCGACATCCTCGACGACGACCCTGGTGCTGCCATCTCCTTCAATGAGGTAGAGCTTCCCCAGTTTTTCCATGCCGTTCTCGCCCCAATACACCGTGCCTGCATAGAGCCTGCTCTGTGGACCCATGATGCCATCGTTGAAGTCAAGGGCTTCGCCCTCGAACTCCGTTACCAGGGTCTTGTAATCGTCCTGCCCTCGCCATAGGCGTACTCCCGTTCTCCCCGCGAAGATCAACCTGCCATCGTCGTTCAAGCCGATCGCGCCGACGATGAGGTCGCGGCTTATGATGCGCTTCTTCCCCTCAGCATCAATCTGGTAGACCAGACCACTCTCGATGTCCGTCCACAGCAACCGCTGGCGCTGCCCGTCCCAGATCGGACCTTCGCCGACCACATTGCCATCGTCTGCTATGATCTCAAGTTCCGCACTCATGTTTCTCCTTTCTCTGCTCAGCGACGCATGATAGCGTGGGTCGCCAGAATCGTGTTCATTGCCATCGGTCAGCCATCCGGCGCGGCTGCCTCTTCCAGCACACGCTCGACGTCGTCGCTGATTTGCTCGAATTCCTCGCCGGTCATTCCATCATAGAAGCCACGTATGCGCAGATGTTGGTCGACGAGAACCAGATGAGGGGCATGAAACAGAGGCAGTCCGACCTCCATCGGACGCTCCGCGACTGGAAGCTTGAATCCGTTCTTGCTCAAATCCCAGATCAGGCTCCGTTGACCCGTGAGAAAACGCCAGTGCACGAAGTCAGCGCCATACCCTGAGCCGTATTCGGTGAGGACTTGGGGGGTGTCGTACTCTGGATCCACGCTGAAGCTCACAAGAGCCATGTCCTCCCAACCTGCGCTTTGTGCAAGGCGCTGCTGCAGCTTGGCCATGTGGCTCGTCTGCACGGGACAGCTGAGCACACAGCGGGTGAAGATGAAGTTGGCTATCCACACCTTGCCCTGCAGTTGTTCCGATCCAAACGTCTTGCCCTCCTGGCTGGTGAACTCGAAGGCGGGTAGGTCGAACAAGATGGGTGGCTGCGGTTGTGAATTCCCCGGCTTGGCCCGCTCCTCCAATTCGTGCCCGGGATCTCCATCGGTGCAACCCCAGACAAGGCTGAGGCTCAGCAGCAGCGAACACGCGCATCCTGATCTCGGTTTGTTTCCCAACAGATTGGCCACTATTTTGTCTCCCTCTCAAAACGCCTACTTCCTCGTCACCATCTGAATCGATTCCATGCCCGAACTAGTGCGTCGCAAACTCGGCAACACCGGGATGGACACCATGTGTGCGGCCACGCGATCAAGCGTAGAGAATCGCCTGCGACTGCTCAAGACCGACTATTTCGATGCGCCGAATTCGGCTTCGGTATCTGAGATCTCGACGACCGCAGTCGCATGAAGACCCCGAATCTTGCGCGTCGCGACCTCCCACAGCTGCGATGGGTGATTCCATCCCTGTTCTTCCTGTCCGGAGCGTGTGGTCTGGTCTATCAGGTCGTCTGGGCCCGGATGCTGACGGTCGTCTTCGGCGCTACCTTGCTCGCCGTCAGTACCGTCTTGAGTGCCTTCATGGCCGGTCTCGCGCTCGGCAGCTTTGTCTTTGGCCGATACATCGACCGTGTCGAGCGGCCGTTGCGCGTGTTCGCCTTGCTGGAAGCGGGTGTCGGTTCCTACGCCCTTCTCTTTCCGACCCTTGCCCGCGAAATCGGATCTTCCGCGGCGCTGCTGCAGACCCTTGATCCCGAAAGCAGTGTGCTGCACCCAACGCTGCGATTTCTGATCAGCTTCGTACTCCTGCTCATACCGACGTCCCTGATGGGAGCGACGCTTCCAGTGCTGTCCAAGTTCGTCGTGCGCCGCCTGTCCGGTGTGGGCGTCGGCGTCGGATGGCTATACGGCGTCAACACGCTGGGCGCCGTGGCCGGCGTCATCACGATCACCTTCTTCCTGATGGAGGCCCTGGGCCTGAGGGCCAGCACCTATTCGGTTGCGGCCGTCAATTTCGTCGTCGCCGCACTCGCCCTGCTCCTTGATCGCAAACGATTGCAGGATGAGGCTCGCCCCGCTGCGACGACTTCTGAACCAGCTGCGGATGCCAGCTCTGATGGTCCCATACCCCACCACCTCATCACCATCGTCATCGTTGGCTTTGCGCTATCGGGATTCGCCGCCCTCGGCTACGAGGTCGCCTGGCTGCGTCTGTTCATCGTCGCTTTCGCCGTCAACACCCATTACGAGTTCAGCATCATCCTGATCGCCTTTCTGCTTGGTATCTCGCTCGGCAGCTTTGCATGCAGTCGCTACCTCAAGGCCAACAGGGACCTGCTGGCGCTGTTCGGTTTTATGGAAGTCCTCATCGGCATCATGGGCGTCTGTTCCGTGTTCCTTTTCATATGGTCATCGGAGTGGATTGGGTTCATCCAGCAGGCTCAAGCATGGTGGCGCTATCGCCTGGGCATATTCGCCGTCTCGTTCACCATCATGTTCGTGCCAACCTTTTTGATGGGTGCCCTGTTTCCTGTTGTCAGCCGCATCAACACGCGTCAGTTGTCGTTGTTGGGCCGTGGTGTCGGGGACGTCTATGCCGTCAACAGCCTGGGCGCCATCGGCGGCGCCTTCGCCACAGGGTTCTTGCTGATTCCCGCATTCGGCACGGAGGGAACCTTCAAGGCACTCGGCCTCATCAACCTGGCCGCTGGCCTGATCGTGTTGCTGTTGCACCCGGGGATTCGTCCTCCCCGGCGCAGAAAAACCGTGGTCGGCGGCACCATGGCGATCGCCGTTCTCATACTCATATTGGCGCCAGACGACGTCCTGAGAACGATCGCTGAGCCTCGTGATTCGGTGCGCAAGCTCGCCTACTACAGCGAGGGTCGTGAAGGTGTCGTGACGGTGTTATCCAAACCAGGGTACCGCTTGCTGCAGTTTAACCGCGGCGGCCAGGTACCCACCGATTACAGCTCCTTCCAGCTGTTCCGCCTTCTCGGCCATCTCCCGCTGCTGCTGCACCCCGACCCACAGGATGTCCTGGTCGTAGCACTTGGCGGTGCCATCTCCCTGGGCGCGGTGGCACAGCACGACTTGGCGCTGGTGGAATGTGTCGAAATCGTCCCCGACGTCGTCGAGGCGGCCCGACAGGAGTACGGAAGCTTCAATCACGACGTCCTCGACCGGTTGGATGAGTTGCCGGTGCGGGTGATCGTCGACGACGGCCGCAACTACCTGCTGACGACGGACCGCAAATATGACGTCATCACCGGCGATGCCACCCATCCCACCAGCACCGACAGTTGGGTCCTCTACACACGCGATTTCTACGAGCTGTGCCGCGTTCACCTGAACGACGACGGCATCTTCGTACAATGGCTGCCGTTTCACGGCATGCAGGTCGACGACTTCAAGACGGTCCTGCGTACCTTCCATTCCGCCTTCCCACACGCGACCCTGTGGCGGACGAACAACTACGCCATCATGGTCGGGACCAAGCAGCCTTTGAGTGTTGACGTGGAGGCGTTTCAAAGGAAGTTCGATCGCCTGCGGGTGCGCGAGAGCCTGGACGAGGTGGATCTGGGCACGCCCATTGATGTGCTGAGCTGCTTTCTATTCGACGAAGTTTTGTTTGCCGGGTATGTCGGTGAGGGACCGATCAACACGGACGATCATCCTCATCTTAGTTTCGCCGGCCGCCGCGGTTTTCGCGCCCATGTATGGAGGGTTCTGGGTGACCTCCAGCGCCATCTCGAAAGCACTCCAGTAGCCCCCCTGGAGAGCTACCTGAAGTTCGCGACCGATGTCGGACGCGGCGCGATGCTGCCGCGATTGGTCACTTATTTTGAGGGCAAGCGCCAGGTTCTGGAGGGGGATGTCCTGCGGTATAAACGCCAGAAAAGGAAGGCCCTCGCCGCCTACGGGCGGGCTATCAGATTGAATCCCGGTGAGAAGACGGCGTGGCACTATTACGATCTGCTCGGTGCACCATTCGTTCGCGAGTACCGCCGACGACACGGCACGGATCCACCGCCGTTCTTTTTTTAGGCGGCGGAACTCATTTCGCTTCTTCCTCCTCTATATGTCATCCGCTTGCGTTGCCCGGATCCGCAACAGGAATGGCAGGCGCTGGAGTTGAGTCCCTGACCGGCCAACAACCAGCGCAACCCCCGCATCTTTTTGGGCATGAGTGATTGTATTGGGTGATTGGCTCAATCAGGTTCCTAAAACTTGACGGCAGACAGTGTGATCATATCCTTCGAGTGATGGACTTACAGACCCTATTGGCCAAGTGAAAGAAGCGCAAATGGCTCTGACAATCTCCCGCACGGTTCGTCCCAGCCCGAGCTGGCAGGACACCCTGATTCGCGTAGAGAAGGGTCAGCGCATCGTCATCGATGTGGAGGACGTGTGGTCGCCAGACATGCGCAACCAGATCGTTTGGTGCGGTGCCGACGGCGTCTACAATCACTTAGCGGGCGACGGTTACCTCATGCCCGGAGTCAACGTTGGCGCCCTGATCGCCCGCATCGGCGACGGACCTGCGATTGCAGTGGGCAGTCGGCACGACTTCATAACCGATCGCGATGGGGTCATCCACTTCGCCATGAATGAAAATCCAGGTTTCAACAGTCAAGCTGGCAAACTCACCGCCCAAGTGATCGTGTTCGACCTGCCGTGAGCCTCGCCGTCGATCACCTCACCAGCTCTGGCGGCCCGTCCGATCAATCACTGGAGGATTATCTCCGGCGGCATGTAGCAAGTTTCTCCTCAACACAGCAGGCTGTCATCAACCTAGACGAACTGTCAGCAGGCGTCTGGTCTGTTGAACTGGAAGATGGATCGCGCGTGGTCGCCAAACACCAGGCCTTCGGATCGTCCACAGAGGGCGCCGCCGACGACCTGCTCATCGTTGAGTCCAAGGTTCTCGGCATTTTGGCAGAGCACGGTTGTCTCGTGCCCCGCGCTCTAGCTGTCGACCCCGGGACTCGCTTCATCTATTTGGAGCGTTGCGGGGACCGTACTCTGGACGACCACGCCCAGGAGTTCGGCATATCGCCAGATCTGTCCGCGAAATTGGTAGCCGGATTCTGCGGAATCGAGCATGTGCTGTCTGAACAGTGCGAGCTCCTACTTCCCCACGTGTCGCGCGCTGTTACACGCAGGCACCACGCCGAAGTTGCAACCAGCGCTCCAGCAGAGGCCCAAGAGGGATTGGCTGTGCTTCTCAGCCACTGCGGGGCCCGTGATTCGGCCGGACAAGCCCTGGTCGCTCGCCTGGACGATATCTGGATGACGCTCAGCCAGAGAGAGCCGACGCTGGCCAGTACTGATTTCAATGCCCGCAATGTCGTCATTGACGATGCCACCGGCACGGTCAGCTTCATCGAATTCGCCAAGATCGGCTGGGACTGGCCGGAGCGACGTCTGGTGCAGTACGCGACCAGCCTGGGTGCCGGTCGTGAGGATGGTGAATTCGTATGCCCCCTAAGTCCGGAGTTCGTCATGGTATATGCCAAGGAAGTTACTGACGGCGTCTTCGCCCTCGACGGTCACCATATCCTGTTTCATCTGCAGGCGGCTGCCATGCTGTGCCGTTCACTTGCGCAACCGTCCCTGCCACACCACCGAGCACTCCTTCATGCCTGGAAGCGCCCACAGCACAGATTGCGGCAACTCGTCGACATCCTCTCCTCGCCACTGACATCCGATACACCCGCTGCTGACTTCAGATCGCTATTCAGCGAAGCGGTGCATTCCTTCCTGGAAAGAGAGTAATCATGAGCGAATCAGACAACCTGGATTTCAAACCACGCGCCCGGGGCCTCGTCATCGGCGACATGCCGTGGCTGGCGCGGATTTCAGACAAGGTCCGTGCACTCAAGGCCGGCCGGCTCGGGGACTACATATTCCCGTGAGGGGCAGACGAGCGCTTCCTGGAGGAAGCGGAGATTTCGTCCGACGCGTTTTACGAGCTGGTGATGGCGAGCGCCGACGATGATGAATTGATCACCAAGATGGCTGACCACCGAAAGGCTTCCACCGATGGCTGACCCCCGTATCGACAAGCTGGCGCAGTTGATGACCCGCTACTCGGTCAAGCTGAAGCCGGGCAACACGGTAATCATTCGCGGTGATGCCATCGCCTCACCACTGATAAGGGCCTGTTACCGCGAAGCACTGGAATGCGGTGCGCATCCGATGACGGAAATCGGCATTGACGGTCTGTCGGAGATCTTCTTCGAAGTCGCCAAGCCCAAGCAGCTGACCTGGGTCAATCCGTACAGCAGACACAAGCTTAGGAGTGTCGACGCTACGATTGGCATCTGGGGCAGCCAGAACACGAGAGCCCTGAGCGGTTCAGATCCCAAGAAGATGGCCCTCGCATCCAAGGCCAACCGGTCGTTAAACAAGATATTCATGGATCGCAGCGCTCGCGGCGACCTGCGTTGGGTGGGCACTCAGTGGCCGTGTCATGCCAGTGCCCAGGACGCCGAGATGTCGCTGGAGGCGTATGAGAATTTCGTCTTTGGAGCTGGCTTTCTGGACGAGAAAGATCCAGTGCGGATCTGGAAGGACATCTCCAAGTCGCAGCAGGCACTGACAAGGCGCCTCAACCGGGCTCGCTCCATCCGCATCGTCGCCGAAGACACCGACCTGACTTATAGCTGTAAGGGTCGCACCTGGATCAACTGCGACGGCCAGTACAACTTCCCGGATGGCGAAATCTTTACCGGGCCGGAGGAAACCAGTGTCGAGGGGCACATCGCCTTCAGTTTTCCAGCCGTGCACGGCGGGCAGGAGGTTGTCGGCGCGCGATTGGCCTTTGAGAAAGGCCGCGTCGTCAAGGCGGAGGCCAGCAAGGGTGAGGACTTCCTGAAAGCCATGGTAGGCATGGACCGCGGTTCAGCCTACGTCGGCGAGGCAGCCATCGCCACCAATTACAACATCACCCGGTACACCCGCAATACGCTCTTCGACGAGAAAATCGGCGGCACCATCCATCTTGCCCTTGGCAGCGCCTACCCCGAGACCGGCAGCAACAACCAGAGCGGCCTGCACTGGGATATGGTCTGTGATCTGCGTCCGGGCGGTGAGATCTACGCGGACGGCGAACTGTTGCAGAAAAACGGGCGTTTCCTCGACAAACGGTTCCCGCGTGCTCGGAGAACTGGGAAAAAATAGGTGCTCGGGGATGGCTTCCCCGAAGTATCCCTCGAGCGCTAATAGTTCTCGTTCCACATGCTGCCCATCACTGAATCCGAGCCGGTGATTCAAAGCAGTTTGGTCTTGCGCCCTCATGACCTATCTTTGGGGATTCCAAAGTAAGCGTCCGTTTACAACGACTGGAGCAATCTTTTGCAGGTGTTCGGAACACCATCCGCGTATTGCCTTCCCTTCCTGTGCGCGCTCTGTGTTGCTGGTGCAGCCCAGACGGCCCAATCTGATGAGGCGGGGATGGCAGGTCCATCCGTGTTTCCGGGCGCGACCGTCGACTTCCTGCTCTCTGCGGCCGATAGTGATGCGCTCGATGACAACCGACAGAGAAGAGGCGACAGCCCCTTCAACCACGTGCGGCTGAGCCTTGCCGCTGACATTGCCGTCAACGACCACCTCACCGTCTTCAACCGCACATTTCTGGACCCCTCCAGCAGCGCCTCTATTGGGTCCTTTCTTCGGTCGTACCTGCGCTACAACGTCATCGCCGGCGAGAAGGGACATCTCAACCTCGAGATCGGCAAGATACCGACACCCTTCGGGCACTTCACCCAGCGGGCTTATTCCGATAAGAACCCACTGATCGGCTACCCGTTGATGTATCACTACGCTTCATCGCTGCGCTCCAATCAGCTACCATCCGACAATGCCGACCTGCTGGCCCACCGGGGTCAGGGCTTCCCCGGCCGGTTCACCGGTTATGGCGGCGGGGGATCCCCGGCCTCATTCAGGGGTCTGCCAATGATATACGATTCCTGCTGGGACTTCGGAGGCGGCATCGTTGGATCAGCCTGGCGGCTGGAGTACTCCCTGGCAGTGACTCAGGGCACGTTGTCGGATCCGCGCTCGGGTGCCAGTGACAACAATGACGGCAGACAGGTTGCCGGCCGCCTGGGATTCGTACCATTTGCCGGTTTGTTCGTTCAGGGCTCATACGCGCAGGGGCCTTACCTGGACCGATCCGTGGCCCCGCACCTGAACGGCGTTGGAGTAGAAGACTTTGACCAGAAAATCACCGGCCTTGCCATGGAATACGGAATCCGGCACCTGTCGTTGACGAGCGAGATCGCCTTCAATTCATGGGAATCACCGAACATCGTCGATGCGGGTGGAGGCGTGCAGGACCTGAGTGTGATCGGATTCTATGCCGAGGCCACCTACAAATTGGCTCCCGGACTACTGGCCGCCGGACGGTACAGTGGCTTGCGTTATGATGAGATCGATGACGGTACCGGTAGCGGCAGTGTACAGTCGTGGGATTATGATGTCGATCGGATCGAACTCGGCCTGGGATATCGCGCCAGCGATGCTGTCATCTACAAGCTGGTCGCTCAACTCAACGACTCGGGCCGGCCATCCTCGTCTGACGAGAACATCGTCGCCGCCCAACTGACCATTGTTTTCTGATGTATTCTGATCCCCTGAGGACCGTCGACTGATGAAGCGCCTGGTTTTCGCCATCACGATAGCCGTCACTCTGGTCTTCAACGCCATGCCGCTCCGGTCTGCGACGATAGAGGGGACCGTATCGTTGACTGCCGCGCCTCAACGCGAGAAACCGGTGGCATATAACCGCGGCGTTTATCGCTCGTCGGCAAAACGGCCAACACCACGAGCGCCGTCACCGGTCGATGTGGTTGTCTATCTGGAAAATCCACCTGCCTCCTCTCCCCCCACACCGGCCGCCGGGCCTTTGGTGATGCGACAGAATAGCGACCGCTTTATTCCGCATGTCCTGCCGATTGCGGTCGGCTCGAAGGTGGAGTTCCCCAACGAAGACGACTACTATCACAACGTCTTCTCCATCGTTTCCGGCGACCGTTTCGACCTCGGCCGCTTCGCTGGCGGCGAGAAGGCCAGCGTGCGTTTTGACGAGGATGCCATCGTGGTCGTGCGCTGCGAGATACACTCCCGCATGAAGGCCTACATCGTTGTGCTGGACCATCACTTCTTCACGGCTCCGGATTCATCTGGGGCCTTCCGCCTTGAGAACATTCCTCCGGGGTCCTACACGGTAAAGGCCTGGCACCCGACGGCCGGAGAGAAGCACGCGGTAATCACAGTTCCCTCGCACACAAGCGTCGTCAACCTGCCGCTGGATTTCTGAGTCTGATAGACTGCAATGGTTCCGCTGACGCTGAGAACCCGCCTCATCCTTTTTATATGCCTTATCGTCGCCTCGCTCGTGGGCCTGGCGCTGTTGGTGACTCGAGGGTATGTCGAAAGGCAAGTGAAGAGTCAGCTTCGTGAGGAGTTGGATTTGTCCAGCGCCGTGCTCGAGGAGCTATTGTTCGAGCGGTCAAGATTTCGCCAACAGCAGTTGGAAGTCGTAGCCGACAGCCCCCGCTTCTCCGCCACCCTGGATATCCCGGCTGGGGACTTCGACAGCCATGCGCGCACGGTTCAGCCCGTTGCAGACGAGCTTCAGGTGATGATAGACAGCGACCTGTTCGTTGCCACGGACTGCGCCGGCCGCGTACTGGCCTATATCGAACGCGGCAAGGCCCCTACCTATGGTCAGGACTTACGCCTGGTGAGTCCTGTGGCCAATGCCGTCAGCGGCCGTGACTATACTGGACTGCTGGCCGAAGCAGGGCGGCTCTATCAGATAGTCAGCGTACCCGTGTTCGCCCAGGACTTGATTGTCGGCGCCCTAATAACCGGTTTCCTGATGGATGACAGCGAGGCAGCGCGACTGAAACAGCTGATGCATGGCCACGTTTCTTTTCTCCATGGCGATGAACTCATGGGATCTTCCTGGGACAGCGATGACCATGCAGAGCTGTTGCGCGGTTTCGAAGAAGCAGAGCTCACAACGGGTGAAACCTTCCTCGTGAATGTCGGCGAGGAGACCTTCTTTTCTGTTGCTCATGTGTTCGATCCTTCATTCTCGGATCGTGAGTCCGTAACCGGCGCCGTTGGCGAGGCCAACCGGACCTTGTACGTAATCCAATTGTCTCTCGATGAGGCGCTCGAATTCGTCGGCATCCTGGAACGCGCCCTGCTCGGCATTGGCGGTGCGGTGCTGCTGGTTGCCATCATCATCAGTGTAATCGGCTCCCGCCGTTTGACGCAGCCGGTGGAAGAGTTGCAGGAAGGCACGAAACGGCTGGCGGCTGGCGAGCTCGGGCATCGAATACCGGTGAAGCGGCGGGACGAATTCGGGGGTCTCGCGGAGTATTTCAATGATATGGCTGCAGCACTGGCCCTCTCCACCCAGGCGCTGGAGGCCTCAGAGCGCGCCTACCGCGACCTGTTCGACAACGCCAACGATCTCGTCTTCACGACCGATCTGAACCTGGTATTGACCTCCGCCAATCGCGCCGCGCAGCAGTTTTTTGGCTTCGACTCGCGCGAGCTGGTCGGTACCAGCCTTTACTCTGTGCTGGCACCCGAGGACACCGAACGGCTTCGCGTTCAGGAGGAACTGGCCGTAGCCGGTGATCCGCGTCCCAGTTTCGAGGCCGCATTCATCGGACGCAGCGGTAACACCTCAACCTTCGAAGTTGTTTCCAGGTGGTTGACCGAGGCGGATGACCCTGTGGGCATTCACGCCATTGCCAGAGACGTGACTGACCGCCGCGAGCGCGAGTTGGCCACGGTCCGCTTTCGCGAGCAATTGCATCAAGCAGAAAAACTGAGAGCTCTTGGTGAAATGGCCGCCGGGGTGGCGCATAATTTTAACAACCTCCTGACAGTCATCTTGATGAATGCGGAGCTGCTGGCGCTGCGGGAGGACGTGTCCACCCCGGTGCGCGAAGAAGCAGAGCGCATATTGGAATCGGCGCGCAATTGTTCGGCGATCGTCCGCCGCATCCAGACCTTCGGCCGGCCCACTGATCCGGACAGAACAGACCAGGTCGACTTGTCCAAGGTTGTCTGCGAGGTCATCGACATGACGACCCCCAAGTGGAAGTCTGAGCCGGAGCGCCAGGGACGCTCGATCCATGTGGAGACCGACCTCGCCGACGTACCACCGATTGAGACACCGGAGTCGGCCTGGCAGGAGATTCTATCCAATCTGATCTTCAATGCCGTCGATGCCATGCCCGATGGGGGCACCATAACCGTGTCTACACGCTTTGATTCGGGTGAGATCCAACTGACCGTGGCAGACACCGGCATCGGTATGGATGAGGAGACGCGCAGGCGGGTTTTCGAGCCCTTCTTCACGACCAAAGGCTCCGAGAGCGGCACGGGGTTGGGATTGAGCACGGTGTGGGGACTGGTTCGGGGCATGGGTGGTCGGGTCCGCATTGAGAGCCGGCCGGATTCGGGCACAACCTTCGTCATCAGCGTTCCGTTGAGCGAGGCGGCCGAGTCACTGGACGAAGACGACCTGGAGGCGCCGCCACGTCTGCAGAAACTCGACATCCTGGTAGTCGACGACGAACCGCGGGTACTGGAGATGATTCAGCCTCTTCTAATCCAGCACCGCGTCGAATGTCTGTCCAGCGGCCAGTCGGCGCAGGAGCGCATCCGAGCCCACGACTTCGACGTTATCGTAACCGATTGGGTAATGGCGGAAGTCTCAGGCCTGGAACTCATTCAGGAGGTCAAGCAGCGGTCGCCGACGACGGCAACGGTGCTGATGACGGGATGGCAGTTCAGGGATAACACGGATCAACATGCCGACGTCGACTTGCTGTTGAGCAAACCGTTTGAGAGCGACGACGTGGCCAGAATCATCGATGAAGCAGCAGGACTCACGCGTGAGCGGAGTGCCGGCGCCTGAGTCGGCTACAATAGGCAGTCGATAAACTGCCAAAAGGGCAGTCGTCCCCGCCCTGCGATAACCCCTTATTTTTTATACTTGATACCCGCGCTTGTGTGATGTACCTTGAGGTAGATTTCCCCCAAGAGGTCTACTACAGTGGCACTAAGCATAAACACCAACATTTCGGCGCTGAATGCCGCTCGGAACCTGGGCAATACCACCCAGTCACTGAGCGCGACGACGGAGAGGTTGTCTTCCGGCCTCAGGATCAACCGCGCCAGCGATGACGCAGCTGGTCTGTCGGTACGCGAAGGCTTGCGAGCCGATCTGGCCGGATTGCGAGCCAGTGAAAAAAACGCCTCGCAGGCCAACGACCTGCTGCAGACGGCTGAAGGCTCTCTGGCCCAGGTCAACGACATTCTAATCCGCACGCGCGAACTGGCGGTTCAATCCTCCTCCAGCACCCTCACCGATACCAATCGAGAGGCGATACAGACGGAGTTCAGCCAACTGGTCTCCGAGATCGATCGCATCGCCCTCAGCACGACCTTCAACAACCAGGTATTGCTCACCGGGTTCGGCAATTCGGTCGACGCGACTTCCAGTACACTTGCCACCAGCAATGTAACAGGCGTGACAGGGGTAAGGCTCTCGGGAGCCCAGGCGGGGACCTTCAACTTCGTCGACACAGCTGGTGACAACCAAATAACACTGGGCAACGGCACCCTCTCGCAGACTCTATCTGTTGGAACCATTCTCGATGCAGGGGTCGTGGCGACCGGCACCCAGGTAGTCGCCAATTTCGATACGCTGGGGATCCAGGTCACACTTGCAGGAGCCAACGTCACCGGCGCCACAGGTCAATTTTTGGATGGTGATCTTGGCAGTACTCAGATCGTCATACAGTCTGGTACGGGAGGCTCCTTCCAAGTTGGGTCGACGAACACGGCCGCCAACCGCATCGAGGTTTCCGTTCCCGACCTGCGCGCGACCGGCACCCAACTGAATCTGGCTAGCACTTCAGTCGCCAGCATTTCGACGGCCCAGACCGCTATCACCTCCATAGACAGCGCCATCAGCACCGTCGCGCAGGAGCGCGGTACCATCGGCGCCGTGCAGAACAGGCTCAATTTTTCCATCAGTTCGACCGAGGAGGCCATCACCTCGATTCAGGCCTCTGAATCGACCATCAGCGATGCCGATTTCGCCGCCGAAGTCACCAATCTGACCCGGGCGCAGATCCTGTCCCAGGTCGGCACTTCGATCCTCGCGCAGGCAAACACTCAGAACCAGAACGTCCTCGTCCTTCTTCAGGATCTTTGAGGCACCGAGCGCTCCGCGGCGCCTCCCGCCGTGGCTCTCGCCTCACACGCCGGACACATTTTTTTCTCCGAAATAGAGGCCCTGTGCGCGAGACCGTGGGGCAACCGCAAGTCGAGTTGGTAGACGGTCACTCATGAAGAGTAAACGCAGGATCATAATCCTCGCGGCCCTGACGGGTCTGGTTGCGTGCATTCTGGATGCCTTTTTCGACTACCTGCTCTTCTACGAAAGTCCCTTCCTCGACGTCCTGCTGTTCGACGTGACACCCATGGATGCCTACTTCCGGGGTGCCTTGTTTTTGCTGTTCATAGCCTTCGGCCTCATCCAGGTCAAGTTGGTTGCGAGACACGAGCGCACGGAGCGAGCATTGCGCGAGAGCGAGGAGAAATTCCGCGTCCTCTTCGAGGCGGCTCCCGTCGGTCTGGGCGTGACGGACATGAGCGGCAAGATCATCGCCTTCAATGAAGCGATCTTGAGGCCGGGCGGTTACACTCCGGAGGACATGGAAGCGACCGAGACAGTCGCCGAGCTCTATTTCGACCCCGAAGAACGCAACAGGGCGCTCCAACTCCTTCAGGAGCAGGGGGCGGTCCGACAGCTGGAGGTGAAGTTCAAGCGCAAGGACGGGACGCCTTACGATGCGCTATTGAGCCTGAGACCGGTGACCATTCAGGACATACCTCACCTGCAGGCCGTGGTGGAGGATATGACGGAACGCAACAAGGTCGCTGGTGAGCTTGTCCGTCTGGAACGACTCCGCGCTCTTGGCGAAATGTCCGCTGGCGTCAGCCACAACCTCAACAACATGCTGAGCGTGGTTCTTGGGTACGCCACCCTGCTGCAGGAGGAAAACAAGGACCAGGCAATCGCTTCCAGCATCGATGAGATCGTCGCCAGCACGGTCAGGGCCAGCGACCTCGTCAAACGTCTTCATCGCGCCGTGCGCATGGAAGGCGAACAACCTCAAGAGCCCGTCGATCTCAACGAAATTGTTCGCGAAACCGTCCACACAACCAGGCCCAGGTGGCAGGACGAAACCGCATTTGCTGGCATCGCAATTGAAGTGGTCATGGAACTGGAAGCGGTGCCGCACGTCAGCGGTACTGTCAACGGAATGAATGAGATTCTCACCAACCTGCTGTTGAACGCCGTCGATGCCATGCCTGACGGAGGCACAATCACGATTCGCACTGCGTCCGACGACAGCGACGCTGTTCAGCTGGTTGTCCAGGACACCGGAGTCGGCATGGACGAGGCCACTCGTCGGCGTCTGTTCGAACCGTTCTTTACGACCAAGATGGACGTGGGCACCGGATTGGGGTTGTCGACCATTTACGGCACGGTAACCCGCTGGGAGGGTAGCATCGATGTGCAGAGCGCTCCAGGCAAAGGGGCCGTCTTCACGATCGTGCTGCCCGCATGGAGAGGCGCGATTCCCCAACAAGAAGAAGCTGAGCCTCCTTCGTCGGCCGTTACCCGGCGCAGCAACATACTGGTTGTTGAAGATGACGATCACGTGGCGGAGGTAATAACCGCTTGCCTCCAACGCGATCACGTGGTGTACAGAGCTCGAGATGGCCGGGAAGCCATCGGGGAGAAGTTTGCAGGAGTTACACTCGATGTGGCCTTCGTCGACCTCGGACTGCCTGATGTGGCGGGTGACAAGGTTGCCCTGGAATTGTGCCAGCGCTACCCGTCACTGGCAACGATCCTGATAACGGGTTGGCACCTGCCGGATGACGATCCCAGGTTACAGGCCTTCGATCACCATCTTCAAAAACCGTTCAGTGTGGATAAGGTGAGACAGATGGTCGCCGTGGCGACCACTTGACCATCACTCAACCATCCACCGTTCGACTGAAGCCGTCCAGGGCCCGCTCAACGCCTCCCGCCACTCTCATGGCATAGCGGTGCGAGAAAGCCGCCGGGAACACACGCGCGAACAGTCCTGCCGTCGACTCCGCAGCCGCCCATCCTTCATATCCCAGACGCCGGGCACACTCATCGTAGTAGCGGTTGGTGAACAACAACATCAGCAGCGCCGAGGCTCTTCCCAGTTGAAACCGCGGCAGTTCCAACATACTCATGAGATGCTCGTAGGCCGGCATCCGCTCCAACGCCATCCGCATCAGATCGTCCCGTACGGCGCGGACCGTGTCGCTGTCCTGCGAGTCCTGTAGCCGCGTATCGTAGACGACACCGCGGGACAGATCTTTCTCAATATCGCGCGTGATATTCGCCAGCTGCACCATCTCCCCTACTCGCATTGCGTTGGCGCGCTCCTCCGTATCTAGACGGCGCTCCAGCAGGAGCTCCAGCGCGAAGACGACGGGATGTCCGATCACAGCCCGGCAATAAGCCAACACATCCCCTGAGCCGTCGGCGCGGCGCTGCTGCATTCCGATCGCCATGTCGCTGACACAGCGGGCGATCGACTCCTGGTGGGTTCTTTCCAGACGCGCGAATACTGCATCCACTCGATCCAGGCACTCCACGAGAACCAGGTGAGCACGATCCCGAATGTCCTGTACTTGAGGATCGACGAGGTGCGGCGGCGGCGGCAACGGTCTGGCGTCGAAGCGGTTGCCGAACGTCTGGAGCAATGGTGCGGGATCAGCGGCGAGATCCTCGTAGGTATCCAGCGTGCGGCAGTAGAGATAACCGACCGCGGCCGCGTAGGCCTTGTCTCTGGGAAGCAACAAAATGCAGGAACCGAAGGTACGCGCTGCATGAGGCAGGATCGCCCACAGGAATCGTTCCGGACTCGTCAGACTGCGCAGTCGTTCGAGATCAGGTCGGTCGCGATCGGTCAGCCACTGGCTCGTCATCAACCAACCGCGGCGCACGAAAAACGGAAGAATGGGCATAGATTCGGATCCCGATGGGAGTCCAGTATCCTAAGAAGTTACTGGTCGCACTCCAAACGAACCTCGTGAAACCCGGGGATTCTCTCAGGCCAGAGTGCTTGCCGCACATGCTCGGGGAAGGCATATTGATCGCACCATCACAGATTTGGAGAATCATGTCAGATCGAGTATCGAAACGCCAGACGGCGACCCTCATCGCCCTGTTGCTGACCATCGCCACTGCCAACTCCACCGCGGCCGAGGACGACCGACTGCGAATTTTCGGCTACTCACAAAACATTTTCCAGCAGGTGGACCAGAAGGTTCGTTTTCCTGACCAGACTTCGCAGCAGGGGGAGTCCCTGAACTCCTTCATCACGCAACAACTGAACATTTTTCTGCAGAAACCGGTCAGCGAGCGCTGGACCTCGTTCGTCAATCTCGAGATGGTGAACTCCTACTCTTCGTTTCGGCGCTGGGGAGCCTTCAACCTCGAGGAGGCCTGGGTGCGATACCGCATGAACAGGGCCTTCAGCCTCAAGCTCGGCTTGCAGATTCCGATTTTCAATCATTTCAACGAGATCAAGAACAAAACACCCCTAATTCCCTACATCATCAGACCCCTGGTGTACGAATCCTCCTTTAACGAGATCATCCTCCTCGATGAATTCACACCGACAAGAGCCTTCGTTCAGGCTTACGGTTCCGTGCCCAAGGGCGAGGTCAAGATCGACTACGCCGCATACCTTGGGAACAGTCCCAATATCAACGACAACGCCGACATCACGGGGGTGTTCGATGACGATGAAAACAGCCAGAGCGGTGTCGACACGACCGCCACCCTCCTGATCGGCGGCCGCCTCGGTCTGCGCTACCGGGATTTGAAATTCGGCGTATCGGCAACACACGATTACACCAACCTCTTCCAGACCGGCGCCGAGGCGCTGGGCCACAATCCAGCGGATTTCAAGGAAGTGCGCAGAATTCGATTGGGCACGGACTTGTCCGGTCACTTCGGCGACTACCATTTCGAGTCGGAGTACATCAGAGTCCGCTATGATGATGATATTCCTGATTTTCTGATCAGACTCGAATTCTACTATCTCACCTTTGGTTACCAATGGACGGAAGAGTTCTCTTCCTACGTCAGCTACTGGGTGGAGGAAGACGAGTTGACCACCCTGGGCAAGGGCAGGATTGAGGTGCCCAATGCCGGCCTTCGTTACGATCTCACCGACGGCATTGCTCTCAAGGTCGGGTACGCGGTTGGGCGCTCGAGAGAAACCCCTCCTACAGAAGGGACTACCAAGAGTGACCTCAATTTCTATACCGCAGCCATTTCGGCGGTGTTCTGATGCGGACATGGATCACGCTGGCTGCCCTTGCCGTGGCTGCCCAGGCGTATGGCTCCGACTTCGAAGTTGCCGTCATCGCGCATCCAACCGTACCGCTGGACACGCTGAGCCGCGCGGACCTGATCGACTACTACACCGGTGATCGCAACCGGTGGCCCGACGAGACCGCGGTCGTTTTGATTGACCTGAAGCCGAAGAACACGACCAAGAAGACGTTCTATGATTTCCTCGGCAAGAGGCCTTCACGTTTGAAGTCGATCTGGATGAAGAAAATGCTTTCCGGCGAGGGCGACCCGCCAGAAGTGCTGAAATCGGAAAGCGAAATCCTCGAAAAAGTGGCCTCAACGCCCGGAGCGTTGAGTTTTGTCAGCAGGGCGATGTCAACCGACCATGTCAAAACGCTCCTCGTGATACCTGAAAGTGAGTGATCCCGGTCATGGCTTTTCGGGATTTGAACCTCGGCTCGAAGCAGATCCTCGGTTTCGGCCTCGTCCTCCTGATCATGACCTGCGCCAACATCTATTCCCTGGCCAGGATGGCGAAGCTGAAGGACGAAATCAACACGGTCTCGACCAGTTGGTTGCCGCGCGTCATCGCCCTGTCCCACATCAACCTCACTACCTCCGAACTGCGCGCCAATCAGCTGCAGCTGGCGTTCGCCACGGAGCAAAGAGACCAACAACAGACCACGATCGTTGAACTGCTGGACCGGGTCGATGAGAACCTGGATGCCTATGAGCGACTGAAGCAGTTGTCCGAGGCTCAGGGATTGTATTCCGAGACGGAGAAGAGCCTCTACGAGGAAGGGTTCGACCCCAAATGGGAGGAGTACCTCGATCTGTCCTTCGCCTTCTTGAGCCTGTCGGCAGACGACGATAGCGAGGGCGCGGTCGCCCTGCTCAATGGCGAGGCCCGTGAAGTGTATGAAGACTTCAGCAGGGATCTGCAGGAACTGGTCCGTGTCAACAACACCAATTCCATCGAGGCTGCCGAACGCGCCGAGCGCACCTTCAACAAGGCGCGAAACGTTACGCTCATCCTGCTAGTCTCGACACTGGCTCTCTCTGCCATAATCGCGTTTACTCTGGTCCGGCTCATAGCTGTCCCCGTTCGCCAACTGGAGCGAGCTGCCCACTCCGTGGCCGAAGGCGACCTCGACGTGCAGCTGGGCATCAACAGCAAGGACGAGATCGGCAGCCTCGCACGCTCCTTCGAGCAGATGGCGGCGTCGCTGCGCCAGGCCCAACAACAACTCGTCATGAAGGAGAAGATGGCATCCCTCGGCAACCTGGTTGCGGGCGTTGCACACGAGATCAACAATCCTATAGGTGCCTTGCACAGTGCCGCCGACACCTCTTCTCTGTGCGTCGACCGGATCATGGAAACCGTCGATGCCAGCCCTGAGGCCTCACAGATCAGAGAGGAGCCCAGGATGATGAGGGCGCTTCAGTCGCTGAAGAGCAATACCGACGTAATCGTCACAGCCAGCGAGCGCATCGGTACCATCGTTCAGAGTCTGAAGAACTTTGCCCGTCTCGATGAGGCCGCGTTTCAGAAGGCCGACATCCACGAGGGCCTGGAGAGCACCTTGACCCTGCTCCAACACGAAATGAAGAGCCGCATAGAGATCGTCAAAGAGTTCGGCAACCTGCCTCACGTGAACTGCTTTGCCAATCAGCTCAACCAGGTTTTCATGAACGTGTTGACGAATGCCATGCAGGCGATTGAGGAATCGGGCACCGTGACCATACAGACCAGGACTGACGGCGACCAAGTTCACGTCACGATCACGGATACGGGTGTGGGCATTCCTCCGGAAGACTTGCCTCGAATCTTCGATCCCGGATTCACCACCCGTGGTGTTGGCGTGGGCACCGGATTGGGTCTGTCCACGAGTTTCAACATTCTGGAGAATCATGGTGCTCGGGCTCTCGTCGACAGCGAAGTCGGCAGGGGCACCCGCTTCACGATCGTGTTACCGATCGACCATGTCGGCGCTGGCGGCGCGCCCAGGAGCTGACGACCTTGAACAACATGAGACACTCACCAGGGAAATGACATGACGGTTCTTTTCGAAGAGATGACCCGGGAGCAGATCCTGGAAATCGCCCCGCGGGCGATCGGCGTCCTGCCGACCGCAGCCACCGAGCAACACGGGCCTCACATGGCGGTCGGCACCGATACCCTGTTGTGTACGACCGTCGCCCGTCGCGCCGCTGAAGCGGCCGCCGACCAGGTGCCCGTCGTCATCGCACCGCCGCTGGCCCTCGGCAGCTCCTTCCACCACAAGCCCTTCGGCGGGGTCCTGACCCTTACCAGCGCTACCTTCATAGAGGTCGTCGCCGAGGTGGTCGCCGGCCTGTCACGCAGTGGTTTCCGCAAAGTCGTCATCCTCAACGGACACGGCGGTAACTCAGACCACATCGGAGTTGTCGGCCAGGATGCCGTCAATCGGATGGGGTTGCCGATCGTGGCCGCCAGCTGCAACTACTGGGACTTGTGCCGCGACGCGCTGGTGGAGGCGGACCTCTTGCCGGCCTCTCGCATTCCCGGCCATGCCGGCCAGTTCGAGACCTCCATGGTGATGGCCCTGCGGCCGGACTGGGTCGACGAGTCGGCGCGGCAGCAGGTCGACGACGTGTCCAACGCCGACATCGGTCTCGACGTCGACCTCACCGGTGCCGTCGTCCAGAGCTATGGCACCTGGCAGAAGGGACCCGGTCACACCGACAACCCGGCCGAAGCGACATCTGAACTCGGCAACGCCATGCTGGAAATCACAGTCGCCGAGGTGGCCCGGTTCTACCGTGAGTTCTCGCGCGTTCCTCAGTCTGACTTCGATTGAGTGCTTTCGATCTTGGAGCGCACGTATGATATACCGGCGGAGACGACATCGTTGCGGGTTTTGCTGTTCTTGCCGTCAGAACCCCGGGTCGCGAGCTCGACATAGAACGATCCATCGGGCCGCTTGTAGTACGTCGCTGAGACAAACTCGGTAATGCTCGGAAACAGGCCGTAGCGGTCACGCTCGGTGGCGTCGATGGCGTTACCGACCACTTCATTGACGACGAACACCTCGGGCACTTTCTCCGATTCCCGTTCGGCTTCCAACTCCTTCTGCAGAGCCTTCAGGCTGTCCACTTGAGCTTCAACCAATTCAATGTCGGCCTGTAGGGAATCTCGTACGGCGGACAGGCTGTCCACTTCGGCACTCACTGCTTCCAGGGTGGCTGCCGAGGTCTGATGGCAGCATAGGGCAATGACGGCAACGGCTTGGATCATTCGAAGGGCCAGAAGTTTCATATGTAATCTCGATGGTTGTCGTACTCAGGTTGGTGTACTCAGGTCGGTGTACTCAGGTCGATCATTGAATAGGTGAAACTTAGTCATAGCCACAACCCCGCTCAACGCAGATGGTCTTGAACCCCCCGGCGGATCATCCTACACTGACGCCATGCTACTAAATGAATCCCGCGCACTAGCCTACCTGGATCGGTGCGGACTGGATGCCATCATCGCCACATCCCCGGTCAACATCCGTTACTTGACCGAGTACTATTGCTGGCTCGATCCGTTGATGAAGCAGTACATGCTGAGTCCGGGCAGCCCCAACCGGATATTCCAGGGCTACGCCTTGTACCCGCGCGATGGCGAACCCGCACTGATCGTCAACCCCATCTTCGCCGCCAACGCGGTCGATCTTGGAATCAGCGATCTGCGTTTCTACGGCGACCCCGGGTTACACCTGGAATGGCCCGCCGACCCGCTCGAGGAACGACTTCAGACACTCGACGAGCTGCTGACCCGGCCGACCGTGGCTGAGACTCCGACCGACGCGCTGTTATCGCTGTTGCGTGACCGCGGCCTCGATGGCGCCTGCCTGGGCCTCGAAATCGAACCCCTGCCAGATGTCTACGACAGCCTGATCGGAGCCGCCCTTCCGGGCGCTCAACTCAAGGACTGTACCAATCTGTTTCGGTTGATTCGCATGGTGAAAAGCGACGAAGAGATTGAACGTCTCGCCGGAGCCGCTGCCATCTCGGAGGCCGCCGGCCTCGCCAGCATCAGGAGCACCCTCGAAGGTGTGAGTCTATCTGCAGCCATCCAGGATTACCGGTCTCAGGTCGCCGCTTCGGGTGCCGACTTCGAACACTTCATCTACAGTCTGCGCGGCCTGGGATTGGCGCAGGAGCCGGACTACGCCCTCGCCGAGGACGACATCCTCTGCGCCGATTTCGGCTGTATCTACAAAGGCTATTTCTCCGACACCGCCGTGACCATCGAAATGCCGGAGGCCCCACAGCCGTTGCGCGACTGCTACGGTGATCTGCAGGCCTGCATGGCCGCTGCCGTCGATTGCGTCCGCCCCGGCGTTCGGTCGTCGGTCGTCCAGGAGGCGATGCAGTCAACGATGGCCGCGCGCGGTGTCACCGCCACCTTTCCGCACGGACATGGTCTCGGCCTCGAGATCCGCGACTATCCGATACTGGTGCCCGACAATGGACTCAGCATCAGCGATGACTGCGTCGACGAACCGTCCAACCTGCCACTGGAAGAAAACATGGTCATCAATCTGGAGGTCACGGTCATGGCGCCGGGGATCGGTGCGGTCGAGATCGAGCAGACCTTCGTCGTCACCGCCGACGGCAGCCGCCCCCTGGTCGAACAGGAGCGAGGAAACACGATATCATGAACCTGCACGAGCGCTTTCAGAAGCTGGCCCCCGGCCACATGATGACGATCGCAGGCGCCGGTTATCAGGACGGCATCCCCGCCAAAGAGGCGGACGCCGGTTGGCCCTTCGGCATCGTTCGCCTGCCGCCGAACCAACCGCATGGGGGCGACCTCATCGTTGCCGATTACCAGGGGCAGCGTGTCTGGCGCATCGACGGCGACGGCATCCTCCACACCTTTGCCGGAGATGGTATCCCCGGATGGACCGGCGACGGCGGACCGGCGAACGAAGCCCGGATGAGTTATCCGCACGATGTGTGCCTCGACTACGAGGGCAACGTCTACGTCAACGACCAGAACTGCTCGATTTTCCGCCGCATCGATGGCCGCACCGGCATCATCACCCACGTGGCCGGCAGTGGAAAGGTTGGCCGTGGAGGTGATGGCGGACCGGCGGTGGAGGCAGAGACCGACACCACCTGCGGCATCGCCGTAGCCCGTAACGGCGACATCTTCTTAGCCGGCGAATGGTCCAACAACGTGCGCCGTATCGATGCCAAGACCGGCATCATCGAGCGCTTTGCCGGTCAAGACGCCCGCCATTATCCGAGTGAGAGTGGCAACAGCCGGCCTGCCGGCGGCCAGTGGTGTTCGTTTCAGGGGTACCACGGCGACGGCGGCCCAGCCATCGATGCCGCGTTCTGGCATCCAGAACACCTGGCCTTCGACTCGAAGGACAACCTCTACGTCTGCGACAACTCCAACGACCGCATTCGCAAGATCGACATGCAGACGGGCATCATCACGACGGTACTCGGCAACGGCCAACGCGCCTCCAACGGTGATGGCGGACCGGCAACGCAAGCCAGCATCCTGATGCCGGATGCCATCTGCTTCGACGTACACGACAACCTCTACGTGGGTGAGAAATACGGCTTCCGTGTCCGCAAGGTCGATGGAGCCACCGGCATCGTCACGACGCTGGTGGGCACCGGTGAACCTGGTTTCGGCGCGGAGGGCCTGCCGGGACCGCAAACCCGTGTCGCTTCAATAGAAGGTGGCGTATGGGCCGATCCCGATGGCACCGTCCACTACTGTGACTGCTCCGGCCGCACGCGCCGTTACGATGGCGTCACCGGAATCGTCACAACTGTTCTGGGCGGAACCAGTGTCCACGATGGCGAGGTTGCTACCAATGCGTTCCTCAACGGGGTCGAGGGCATGGACATCGGCCCCGACGGGCATATTTACCTGGCCGACCGCTGGAATCAGCGCATTCGTGCCATCGACCCGATAACCGGCATCATCCGCGGAGTCGCCGGCAACGGCGCACGCGCCTATGGCGGCGACGGCGGTCCTGCCAACGACGCCTACCTCGGCAACCCGAGCCACGTCGCCGTCGATTCGCTGGGACGGGTGACCATCGCCGACTGCCGGCATTCGCACGTGCGGCGCGTGGGCGATGACGGTGTCATTACCACCATTGCCGGCACCGGTCAGCAGTGGGACAAGGGGGATGGTGGACCAGCGGTGAGCGCCTGCTTCGGCTTCTTGGAGGCCCTGGTTTACGCAGACAACGGGGACCTCTATATCAGTGATACGGCGGTCGGACGCATCCGCAAGGTAGAGGCTGCCACCGGCATCATCACCACCGTGGCCGGCATTGGTCTGCCCGGTTACACCGGTGACCGTGGACCGGCCACCGAAGCCCGCATCGGTTCTCCATCAGAATTGGCCCTGGCAGCTGGCGGCGGGGTCCTCTACTTCAGCGACATGACCGAGCATGTAATTCGCAAGGTCGACCTGACCAGCGGCCTCATAATGACCGTAGTCGGCACCGGACAGCCCGGCTACTCCCCCGATGGTACGCCGGCTGTGGAGGCGCAGATCAGCTCACCGCGCAGCATCGCCCTGGCACCGTCGAGCGGCGACCTCTATTTCTCCGACATGGGCAACAACCGGGTGCGGCGGGTCAATGCGGATGGTTGCCTGGAGACCGTCGTCGGCAACGGCGAGCACGGCAACGCAGCCGATGACACCCCTGCCACATCAGCCCCGTTCAATGAGCCCCACGGGATCTGCTTCTTCGACTCTCATATCCTGTTAGTCAGCGACTTCTACAACAACCAGGTGAAGGCAGTGAGGATTAGTTAAATGAAGTAGCCCCCAGCTTGGCCCACCCTCCGAATCTCCGTACCCTATCGGCCAACTCTGAGTCGATATCAATGCGATCTATGCGAACTCCCTCTCTGTCCGTCTGGGCTACGATAGCCCTGCTGCCGGTCTTCTTCTGCTCCCATGATACCTACAACGGGGTTGTTATTCTACTGCCATGAATGACAAGAGAAAGACGAAGGCTCAGCTCATCGAGGAACTGGATGAGTTGCGTGGTGAGAATGCCGACCTCCGCAAGAAGGTGACGAGGGGCGATGTATCCGGCGTCGAGCGTCAGTTGGCTGTAGAGCGGATGCGGGCAGAGGCTATGGCCATGCGGTCCAGCGACGATCTCCTCAAGGTAATGGGAATGATGTGGGAGGAGATGGTGAATCTGGGAATCGAGAACTTGGGACCCACCATTCGATTCTTGGAGGAGGATGAGGATGGTGTTCATGTTAGAAGACGCTACTACGCCTTCCCCAACCCGAGAAAGTTCGGCATCTCATGGACTTCGTCCCACTTGTTTGAGTTCAATGACGAGATCGTGGTAGGGGAAGTGAAATTGTCCAGTTCAAGGGATCAGACAATGATCGATTCGTGGCGCCGAGGGGAAGTGATAACGATTGCGGTCAGCGGCGAGGACTATGCGTCAAGGTTTGAGGCGATGACCCAGTCCTGGGGCCTGGACCGGCCTATTCCAATACCCGATAGAGCCGAATGGGCTTTTAACTACGTGCCGTTTGAGCATGGCATCGTCGGCCTCATAACACCTACACGAGTGGCAGAGCACCTGACCATCGTCCAGGAACTGACTGATGCCCTGTCGTTGGGCTATGTGCGTTATCTCGATTTTCAGCGGGTAGAGGAACAGAACAGGGTACTGGAACAGAACTTGCGCCTGCTCAGAGAGACGCAGAACCAACTGGTCATGCAGGAGAAAATGGCCTCTTTGGGCGATCTGGTATCCGGCGTGGCGCACGAGATGAACACGCCGCTGGGGGCCATCGGCAGTATGCACGACACGTTGATCCGCGCCGTAGACAAACTGACACGGACGCTTGAGACCACGTTCCCCGCTGTCAAGGACAATCGGACCATTCAGTCAATGCTCGAAGTAGTGGCCAATGCCAATCGGGTGATAGCCAACGGTACCGAACGTGTGAGCGCTGTGGTCGGCAGCCTGCGGAATTTCGCCCGGCTGGACGAGGCCGAGTTTCAGACGGTGGACATCCACGAAGGGATCGACAGCGCCCTGACGCTGCTGGAAAGCCAGATCAGTGAGAAGATCGCCGTGACCAAGAATTACGGTGATATCGAGCCGGTGTATTGCGCTCCCGGACAGTTGAACCAGGTCTTCATGCATCTTCTCAAGAATGCGCTTCAAGCCATCGAAGGCACAGGAGAAATAGAGATCAGCACCTCAATGGCAGATGACACCGTCTATATCTGTTTCTCTGATACAGGTATAGGGATTCCACCCGAACAGTTGGAGCGCATTTTCGACTTTGGCTTTCAAACCGGTGACAGCCGGATGAAAATGAGGTTTGGACTGTCCACTGACTTCAAGATTATCCAGGATCATCATGGGGAAATCCGGATCCAAAGCGAAGTTGGGACAGGTACGGAGGTGACAGTTAGCCTACCGATGAGGGAGACGGATCAGGCATTCTGACTCGATCCATCCACTGTTCAGAGCCCGCGTGACAGATGCTGTAGCCGTAGCTCCGTAGTCCTGCGATCTGTGCGATTAACGGGGATCGAGATTGATGGCGATCTAAGGAATCGTGCGCTATGCCTATGTCGGAACTCCTCCCGATATGCTCGACTTTCAAAAGCACGTGGAGGAGCTTTTGGCCGAGAAGTGAAAGACTTCAGCGGCGAGCAACCCAAGAGGACATCATAAGCGAACTAACCGCCGAAGATGAGGAAAACAGCATGAGAGCACGCGGTGTACTTGAGACAGCCATCTACTGCTCAGACCTCGATGCGGCGGAACAATTCTACGCGACAATCTTGGGGCTGGAATGCTTTGCACGGGTTGAGGATCGACACGCGTTCTTTCGCTGCGGAGAAGCTGTTTTTCTGGTATTCAACCCGGAATCGACACGCGAACACCAAGCTGCTGTTTCCGGCGTGCCGGTACCGCTCCACGGGGCCAGCGGGGAAGGCCACGTGGCTTTTCGAGCCGAGAGGGAGGAACTGGCGCAATGGAGAGCCCACCTCAATTCGCATGGTGTCGCGGTTGAGGCGGACTTCCCGTGGCCGGGTGGAGGCCATTCTATCTACTTTCGTGATCCGGGAGGGAATAGCGTAGAGATAGCCACGCCAGAAGTTTGGGGTCTACCCGAGAGCTGACGTCTCGACGTTCGTCGTTCGGGGCGTCGCCTAACCTGACAATGTAGAAACCCAGGGGCAAGCGTGTTCAGCGCGGCTGTGCTTTGTCGCTGCTGCCGAGTGGAGAGGAGACTCGAGGAATGAGATGGATGTTGGTTTTCATGCTGGCTATTGGTTTTATGGGATGTGAGTCTGCTAAACCGACGGACATAGACAAACTTGAAGAAGATATAGCTGAGCTTGGGGCCAGGATTGACTCTCTTTCAAGCGATGTAGAGAAAAGCGAGATCACGTTAGCTGCAATAGGAGTAAATGCTGTAATAATGGGCTCTTTGTCCGAGGATGAAATTATACAGAGTATGTTGTTGCCTGGGACCGGTCACGTTTTTGAATTGAATTTAGATCAACCTGTTAACATAGCGACAATTGTTTTAGAAACCTCAATCGAAGCCCAGCTTTCCATATTGAAAGTTGAGGATGACACATATACCCGCGTCGGGTACGCTTATCGTCCGCCCGGTTATTCTGAAGAAGGTGTACTCTTAGATGCAGGAAAATACATTGTCGTCGTATTCTCATTTGGCGAAGAAGAGACAGACTATACTCTAAGTCTGGATATAGAAAGTTTTGAGCCGGTAGAGGTCCAAGATGGCACATATGTCATGAGTGGCCTTCCTTTGTCCGGCGATGAACAAACTCCCAGTGCCATCACAGTTCGGCTGACGGACGACTCTCCGGCGGATGGCGAAGGGGGGGCTGCGTTCTTCCCGAGTGGTTCGAACATTATTGTAGTGACGGATAGCTCAGAATTAACGGGAAGTGAGATCGGATTCCAACCGCTGGTCGAGGGCGGCTTCATTAGGCAGGGGTTTATTGCCGCAGACGGAACTGAACACATCGTACTCTCGTATGATTTAACAGATCCATCCTACAGTGGACCTGATCAATCTTTGGTCATTAGGATAGCGTTTGAGCTTCAGGTAGCAAACGACTATAGGATTGAGGTTAAATCTGATAGCCACCCCGAGTGGATCGAAGTAGCCCGAGCTGTTGGAAACATAGGGAATACTTCAAATATGACAGTATTTCGATTTGTCTTTTGGTCGGCAACTCCTATATAGGGGCGTCGACTGCAACACTTCCGGGGCGGGGTGGGGCGAGCAAGGGGGAAAGGACGGCGATGAGCACAAAAAAAGATCGCATGATAGTGCCTCCTTTTGGCGCTGGACCTGGTTGCTACGATACTTGCCCGCCGGGCGGTTGGCAAGGATTGAACCGCCTCACGGAGCTAGCCTCGGTTCGGTCCTACCTCGAAGGGGTCGGCCTGGCTCGATCCGAGCATGTGAGTGAGTTTATGGTGACGATCGGAACCGACTATTTCGATGAAAACCTGGTGGAGGCGGTGAGGATTAGTTAATAGAAACATTAGAGAGAGCGGAGGACCGGGCTCGCCGCGTGGCGCAAGAGCCCCATACAGGAGAGATCGGTTATGACTGACAGTTGGATGTGGTGGATATTGACCTGCGCAATCAGTCTGTATTTCGTCATGCTCCTCCTCGACTTCAACAAACCCTCCAAGAAGCTGATGGAGATGATCGACCACCAGGAGACTCGGCATCGGGATATGGTGCAGCGTATGGGCAAGGTTCAGGAAGACCTCGTCCAGATCAGGAGCGGCCAGGAAGACATCGATCTGCAGATGGAGGAGGTCGAACAGAGGCGGGTGGAGCTGCTTCCCGAGGCCAACAAGAGAAGGATGGTCCACATCCCGACGGGTTCGTTCTCAATGGGCGGGCGGGAAGAAGACTCACCCGACAACGAGCGCCCCTCGCACTTGGTCCAGATCTCCTCCTACTACATCGACACCTATCCGGTGACGAATCAGGACTACCGTGAGTTCGTCAACTGCACCGGTCACACCACCCCGATCCACTGGCAGCGCGGGACCTATCCTACCGGACTGGCGCGCCATCCCGTCGTCAACGTCTCCTTCCATGACGCCAGGGAATACGCGGAGTGGATGGGGGGCCGCCTGCCCACCGAGGCCGAGTGGGAGATGGCGGCGCGCGGCGACGATGAACGTCTGTATCCCTGGGGCAATCGTTTCGTAGACGGAGAACGCTGCAACTCCAACAACATGGTTGGCACTACCCTTCCCGTTGACGAGTTCCCTCTCGGCCGTTCCCCTTTCGGCGTCTGGGACATGTCCGGCAACGTCTACGAGTGGTGCTCCGACTACTTCGAAGAGAACTACTATTCGTTCAGCCCGGCCGTTAACCCGAAAGGTCCGGAGGGCGGCCAGGAACGCGTGCTCCGCGGCGGGTTCTTCGCCGAGACCCGGCCCAACGTGCGCACGACTCACCGCAACAGCTCGCCGGATTCGACCACGCGTGAGAACACGGGCTTCCGCCTCGCCATGTCAGACCAGGACGACATGTCTGGAAGAGACATGACGAAAATGAACTGACGGTCTGCGACTCTACAACAACCAGGTGAAGGCGGTGAGGCCGGGCCGTCGATCATCGGATCACTGATCGCCGAATGGAGAAACAAGGGAGCGAGAAGCATGAAACTCAAGGTGGCCACCTGCCAGTTTTCGGTGGAAGCGGATATCGAGCACAATCTCGGTTGCGTGCTGCGGCAGATGAAAGCGGCCAAGAGCCGCGGTGCCCACGTGGCACACTTCTCCGAGGTCTGTCTCGCCGGCTACGCAGGGGTGGAAATGAAATCGATGGAAGGCTTCGACTGGGATCGGCTCGACGAGGCCCACCAGCAGGTGGCCGAGGAGGCCAGGAAACTGAAGCTGTGGGTGGTCGTGGGCTCAGCGCACCGTCTGACGGGTCGGCGCAAGCCCCACAACAGCCTCTACATCATCGACGACCGGGGCCGGCTCGTAGAGCGTTACGACAAGATGTTTTGTGTCGGGGACCGCACGGGAAAGACCAACGACCTGGCGCACTACAGTTCCGGCTCGCACTTCTCCATCTTCGAGATCAAGGGGGTGCGCTGCGGCGCCCAGATCTGCCACGATTTCCGTTACGACGAGCTGTATCGCGAATACAAGAAGCGCGGTGTCGAGCTGATGTTTCACTCCTACCACAACGCGCGCATGTCGAAGGCCACGCTGAAGCGCCTGAACATCTGGGGCATCATCGTACCACCCACCATGCAGACTTACGCGGCCAACAACCACATGTGGATCAGCTCCAACAACAGCTCCACGCCGCCGTGCGCATGGTCCAGCTTCTTCGTGCGTCCAGACGGCGTCATCACCGACAAACTGAGGAACGAGCGCCCCGGTGTGCTGATGACGACGGTGGACACTAAAGCGAAGTACTACGACGCCTCCGAACACTGGCGCGACCGGGCTATCCAGGGCGTCTACCACAGCGGCAAGCTGGTGCGCGACGCCCGCAGCTCAAGGCGCACGGCATTCTGAGTCCGCTTCCCATCGCCCCCTTCCTGACCGTTTAGCAGCGCCTACCCTTCCATGTTGATGGTCGTTTCAGCCAGTGCGAAAACGCAGGAGCTGCGGTCGCCTCCGATGGTCGGCTGCCAGATGTCCCTGGTGTAGGGCGCTCCTTCAACCGAATCGCCGTTGTAGATCAATGACACGTCGTAGGTGAAGAACAGCAGAGCGAAAATCTGCACGTTCGGTATTCCAGACGGCACCGGGCCCCAATGGATCGTGGCCGGCTCGCTCAGATTCCATGTGGACGTGATGGTGTGACCGTCAGCCTCCATCGTCCAGGAGGGGTTGGTGCGGATGTCTCCACTGCGGTCGAACCTCGCGTCGACGACCGGAAGATCGCGGTCGAACTGATTGCCCCTACCGCGGATCAACTGGTCAAAGATCCAGTCGGCGATTTCGCGGTTGTCCGTGCACCGCGCTGCGAATCCGGCTCCGGGGATGTCGACGAAGGCCACGGTGCCCGCCCCTGCTTCACTATAGCAGGTGTGATACAAGCTGATACTGGCGCTGTCGGCCTCCTCACCGGAGCGGCGGATGTAGTTGATCCAGTGCTCTCCCGACCATCGAATGGTGCCGTTAATCGTGTCTGACATTCTACACTCCTACTCGTCTGGGCTCATCTGGCGCCACGAACGGTGATCACACATACACGTCCGCAAGCTGTGCTAAGCGCGGCGTGTTGTCAACGAAGAGCGCGCTACACAGCCCGGTAACGAGCGCTAATCAACAGCCCGGCACCTGCCGCGATCTTGACGGTGGCGACGATATCGCGCTTTGTCCCTGTACCATGAAGATCACCGACGTCCGCATCCGGCGCATCGCCACTCCCCAATACAAACCGTTCACCAATGCTCGGGTGACCGGGTCGTTTCTGCGTTCGGGTTGGACCTTCAGCATCGTCGAAGTGTTCACGGATGAATCCATCACCGGCGTCTGCGTCTCCCACTCCCTGCACGGGTTGTCGACGGACATCATCCTCGATTACCTGAAACCGCGCATCATCGGTGAGGACCCGCTCAACTACGAACGCCTGTGGCGCCGGATGTTCGGCGGTGACGACGAGGCCTGGCGCAAACCGGTCACGCGGGGCGAGGTGGTGCGTGCCATGAGCGCCGTCGACACCGTCATCTGGGACATCATCGGCAAGAAGCTGGGCACGACTGTGCACCAGCTCCTGGGCGGTTTCCGCGATGAGATACCGTGCTACGCCAGCGGCGGCCACTACATCAGCCTCGGTGACCACGGCGCCGAGATGGAGTACATCGGACCCGAAATGCAGCGCTACGTCGACATGGGATTCACCGCCGTCAAGATGCGTGTCGGTCGCAACGTGCGCGAAGACCTCGAGCGCGCCCGCCTGGTGCGACAGATCATCGGACCCGACGCCCGCTTGATGATGGACTTCAACATGTCGGGCAGTTACAGCGGCGGTGTTTCCAGCACGCTGAAACAGATGCGGGCTTTGGAGGAGGTCGATCCCTACTGGTTCGAGGATCCGCTGCTCATGGACGACATCGCCGGCATGAAGCATCTGGCCGACTCCATCGACACCGCCATCGCCACCGGCGAGACCGATCAGACGTCGTGGGGTTTCCGCGATCTGATCACCAGCAGAGCGGCGGACATCCTGCTGCCGGACGCCACCCGGATGTGCGGCGGCATCACCGAGTGGCGCAAGATCGCCGCCCTGGCAGACGCCTTCCGCATACCGGTGGCAGCACACATCGGCGACGCCGCCAACATTCACTGCGTAGCCGCGGTCCCCAACGGACTGATGGTCGAGGTCTTCACCCCGCACGACGACGGCTATTACGGTCACGAGATCGACCCCCCGCGTCTACCGAACGAGCGCGGCAACATCGCCGTGCCCGGCGGACTCGGCCTCGGTATAAATCTGAATGAAGACTACATCAAGGAGCATTCCCCATGACAACCTATCGCGTAGGTATCATCGGCGTCGGCCGGCAAGGCAGCCATCACGCGCGCGGTTTCGCCGTTCATCCGCGCTGCGAAGTGGTCGCCGGCGCCGATACGGATCCCGAGAATCTAGAGTTGTTTCGCCAGCGCTTCGGTGCCCGGGGTTACGACACCTACGAGGAGATGTTCGCCAACGAAGAGATCGACATTTCCGTGCCGGTGCTGCCCGTGCGCGCCAACGCGGACGCCGTCATCGCCTCCGCCCGGGCCAGCGTCAAACTCGTCTCCTGCGAGAAACCGTTGACGGCCAGCCTCGAGGATGCCGACCGCATGGTTGAGGAGTGCAGCTCGCGCGACATCCCCTTTGCCGCCGGTTTGGTCTCCAAGAACAGGCCCCACTTCTGGCAGGCCCTCGACATGATCCGTGCCGGAGAGATCGGCGACGTGCACAGCATCAACACCTACGACGACTGCGGCCAGGGCGGTTGCCACAGCATCAACCTTGCCCGCCACTTCGCCGATTTCGCTGCCGTCGAGTGGGTGACGGGCTGGGTCACCGGCGATCCCTTCAGCGACTATGAAAAAGCCCACGAAGAGGGACAGACCAGCCTGGGCAAGATCGGCGGGCACATCCGCTTCGCCAACGGCATCGATTGCTTCTGTCACTACAACAACCCCTGGAAGGGCGTCGAGGTCATCGGCACCAGGGGGATGATCTTCAACGACAGTTCCAGCAGTCCGGACCTGCGCCTGTGGAAGCCGGCCGATGGCGTCGAGGCCGGGTCCCTGGGGGATCTGCGTGAAGTCGAAGGCGCTTTTCCCGAGAACACGCCCACTTCCAATCCGGATGGCTCCAGAGTGCGGGACAAGGATGGCTGGGTCATCTCCACCGACGGCATAACAGCCACGGTGGCAGCCATCGTCGACAGGCTGGACGGTAAGGCGCCACTGCGGCTGACGACGGGCGAAGATCTGCAGCAGGCACTCGAAATCTGTCTGGCCATGCGCGCCTCGGCCCAGCGCGACCAGGCAGCGGTGTCCATGCCGCTGGAAGACCGGTCTCTGCAGCTGTTTCCCGTCAAATGGCGCTGGAACTACAAGAAGGAGATCCACGGCGACGAGTGGTACCGCGACGCCATGAATCAGATCGTGGAGTGAGAGACGTGGACGATCATGAGCACAACCTGACGAAGAGCCAGCTGTTCCTGGATGACACCTGGATCGAGGAGCAGTCGATGCTCACGCGCATCTGGCACAAGCCCCACCTCTTTCCAGAGCCGGTCATGCGCCCGGAGATGCCGTGGGAGGGCACCAACCTGGCGTTCTACGGCACGGTCTTCAAGATCGGTGAAGCCTGGCGGATGTACTACACTACTGCTTCCCCCGACTTTCGCGCCGCCATGTGCGTCGCCGACAGCACCGATGGATTCCACTGGACGCGACCTGAACTGGGCATTCACGAATTCCGCGGCAGCAAAAAGAACAACATCGCCATCACCCACTGCCGTTGCGTGTCCGTCTACCACGACCCGGAAGACGAATACCCCTTCCGTACCATGGTCCACCGCGGCCCCAGCAAGACCGGCCATCCCGTCTACGGCATGTACGAAGCCGTCAGCAAGGACGGTTACCACTGGACCGAACTTGACGTCGTGGTACCCTATCCGCCCAGCGAGGCGGTCCACGACTACCAGGACGGGCGCGAGGGCACTCGAGCCCTGGCCGGCAGCGACGTCTACTATCTGTGGGCGCGGAAAGTCAACGGCGAATTCGTGGTCACCTACAAAGAGGACCAGAGCCTCGCCAGACGCAGCGTCGGCATGTCCCGGGGCCCCGACTTCAAGAGCTTCTCCGACACCAGGATCATCCTCAGGTCGGACCTGCTCGATCCCCCGGATGTCCAGTATCACGGCATGGTCGGTTTTCCCTACGGCGACATGTACCTCGGCCTGGCCGAGCGCTGGTTCGGGGCTCCGACCCACTTCGAGATCATGCTGGTGTGGAGCCACGACCTGGAAACCTGGCACATGCCGCCGAATCGGCAGGCCTTCATCGGTCCGACCCTCCCCTGGAACGCCGCGTGGACGACCTGCTCGACGGGGGGGCCGGTGCAATCCGGCAACCAGCTCAGGATCTACTTCGGCGGCCAGAGCGGCTCCCACATCCACGTCAAGAAGGGACCCCACAAAGTCGGCAACATCGGCCTCGCCGAGATCACCGTCGACCGCTTCGCATCCGTCTCTGCCGGCTACATGGATGGCCGGCTGGTCACGAAGCCGATGCAATGGCCCGGAGGCGATCTGATGGTCAACGCGTCTACGTCGCGCGAGCTCGACGCCGATCCACGCCTGGCCGGCGGCCAGATGTTAATCGAGGTATTCGACGCCGATGGTCAGCCGGTCGCCGGCTTTTCCGGAGACCAGCGCGCGTCCTTCGAGGGCAACCACCCCGCCAGGGGAGATACCGACGCGGCGGCGATCCGCTGGCCCGGCGACAGGAGCATGAGGGAGCATGCCGGCCGCGGTATCCGCCTGGTCTTCCACCTGCGGGACGCCCACCTTTACAGCTTCCGCAGCAGCGACGCCAAAGAGGGCTGAGAAACCCGCCATCAAGCCCCGAATCATCCTGTTGGTTCGCACTAAACGAGCTTGGACGGCGGTGGTGGCGTCCGGCAGCCCTCACTGTCGAATACGCCAACACGGTAGTTGCCTTCAGGGTTGCCACCGCGGTTGTAGGAATAATACTCAACGTCGGTGGTCGGCAGGCCGAAACTCCTGGTGACCGCGTGCCCTTCCTCATCCTCCTCGTCCTGCCACATACGCAGCCAACGCCGCTCATCACCGCCGCATTCGAGCTGATCGGCTGACACCGCACTCAGCTCGGCAGCAGTCAACCAGCGATGTTCGGGGGCGTCGCCGCCGAGCTCCGGCAGGGCGTCCGGCTGCCGGTGACCGTAGACGCGGCAGCGCCACTCGCCCCCCGACCCACCGTCCGGAGCGGAACCCGGGAGGTCGAGCAGCCAGCTGAGCCAGGGCAATACCAGGCCCAGTTGCTGGCGGGCCTGCGTGAGTACGGACCCCATCACATTACAGACGTCCAAGATGCTGGTGCATTCGTCCTCCGTTGCCGCGAACCTGGGCAGTGCCCACCCGTCAGCCCCGTCGCGCAGGAGCAGGACGCGTCCTTCACTGTCTTCGATCACCATCCGAGCTTCGTCGATGCCTCCCACCGGGCCCTCGCGCAGGGCAGTGTACTTGCCGTCACCCCGGTGGTTGGGCACCAGGTACTTGCGCTGGTCGGGCAGAAAGTCGTGGACCTGGGAAGGGTATGTGATCGGGCCGCAGGCGGGGGGTGAGGACCGGGCGTAGAACTTCATGTACAGCCCGCAACGGTCGCTGTCGCCGGTGTTGGGACGGGCCTCATGCCAGGCGAAGCCGTGCGCCAGGATCACGTCGCCTTTCTTCAGACCGGGGTCTATGAAAGCGGTCTCCAAGGCTGTCGGAACCTGGGCGGCATCGACCTGGTGGACGCGACCGTCGGAGGGAAGAACCCGGGTCTTCAGATGTGAACCCGGGGCGACGGCGAACGGGCCTGCGGCCTCGGTGTAGTCGACGAACGGGACCACGGCAAACATCCACTTCACGAACGAGCCGACGCAGCGCCACGGCTTGTAGTCGAAGTGGGCGCCGCTGCCGGGCGCGAAGGGTTCGTCGCCGACGCCGGCGCCTGGCGGTCGCATGATCGACCAGTACTGCGCCAGCCTCGCCGGCTCGCCGAACAGCTCTTCGATGGCCGCCACGATGGCGGGATGGGCCAGGCTGACCTCAGCAATCTCCGGGTGCTTCTCGAGGATGCGCGGGCCCATGGAGTAGACGCCTGGCGATGGATAGGCGGCCTCTTCCTTGTAGCCGTCGTACTCGCCGGCGGCGAACGCGGCGCGGATCGGGCCGGCGAGGCGGTCTACCTCCGCTTCGGTGAGTACGCCCCGCAGGACGTGGCATCCGGTTTCATCGAACTGTGTTTGCATTGTGTGGTTTCCTGATGGTTGGTCGGTGGCAACGACAGGTTAGGGCGCGTGCCGGCGGCAGGCAAGTTTGGACGGACCTGCGCGCAGCCGGTTCCCGATCCGTCGGGGCAGAGTGAGGAAGCTGTTCGAGCTGTGAAGAGCGCCCCATGATTGTCTCATGATGCAGCTACATTTATTTTTCGGTGTTGTCACTCAAATGAGCACAAGGAGAACACAAAATGAGAGTTCCTGCACCTGTCCTATCGTATGCCACCGGATTGATTCTCGGGTTGATTCTATTGTCGACATCGCCGATCCTCGCTCACGAACCCGAGGGCCCGCCCGAGCCGACGGTGACGCACACCGAGAACGATGCGCGGCCCGGTGAAGAAGTCGCGCACGGAGAGCTCATCAGCAAGATCGATGCAACCAGAAAAGCCCTCCACGCGCTTCATCATCCGCACGGGATCATCGAGAACCGGAGGATTCCCGGAAACTGGAAAATGCCGGCCATGGATTCCGTGCCCGACTTCGCCTTGAGCAAGGACGATCTCGTCGTCATCAATCCAGGTCCGGGCGAGTATGTCCACGTGATGGAAGGTCAGCGCCACGGCTACCGCAACCTGACCATCGGCATCACCTACACAGCTCCGGGCGGCGCTCCGCCCATGCACACGCACAAAGGCGAAGAATCCCACGTCCTGACTAAAGAACAAACGGTGCTGTACGCGCTCGGAGACGAGATCTTCGTCTTTAAGGGGCCCTACATGGTGAACATTCCGCCCATGGTGCCCCACTCATTCCAGAACCTGGACGACGAAGTCGCAGAACTGGTCGTCATCTTCCCGACCAACGTGTGGGAGTATGACGTGCTCGACAACTTCCCGTTCTCGACGCCACGGGCCCAAGCCCTCGTTGACAGCGTCAAGGCGACCAAGTAGGAACGTCGAACTCAGGGAGCGGCCTTTGCCGTGAACAGCTTCACCGATTTCCAGATCCCGCCCATGTGGATCTCATCTCGTACGCGCACGGCGATCGCGTTGTCATCCCCCGGTCGCGCGAACGGCGTGATGTCGACGGCGAAGCGCTTGTCCCAACCGCTCTGTCCGATCCGGTGTTGCCCGGCCTTGCGCCCATTGATCCACACCTCGGCGCTTTCATCGACGGCCCCGAAATAGAGCAGTAGCGGCGTGTCCGCCGGGACAGACGGGATCGCGAATTCTACCCGGTACCAGGCCCGGCCATCGTAATCGGGATAGCCCTGAAGCTCCCAGAACTCCCCGATTCGAATCGCATCCCAATCGGAATCATCGAAATCCACGGCGAACCACCTCTCCCGCAGCCCGGCTTGCTCGGAAACGGTGCGGAACTTCCACTCTTCTGGCAGGGAAACGATCTCCTCGTAATCCGTGCTCAGGTCGCCGAACGTTTCCTGGTCGCTAAAACCGTCGAAGGTGCGGGCACTGGCCCTCTGCTGCCCCTCTCCCACTGCATTCAGTACTTCGTAGCGGACAGCTTCGAGATGGCGGGACATCCGCACGTCATCGACGATATCTTCATCTTCAATCCGGCGAATGAAGGCAATGCCGGAATCGAGGCGAGCCACCGCCCGGTGTCTACTCTCATCACTGCCGTCCGCTTCCCACTCTCGGGAGGCGAACCAGCCGGTGTTGAACCGGGTATACGCCGTCAGCGCGCTCCGTTCATTCTGCAGGCGTCGTTTGACAATGTCTTGGCGGGCCAAACCCTCCGCCTGGCTCAGTAAGTCTGATAGTTCTTCGAGCACTTCGAGCGTCCACTGATCCCAATGGACGTAAAACGCGTGGCCGCCGAGTGTACGCGCGACCTCGTCGAGCCGGCGATAGTAATCGCGCATGGGACCGGCGCTTTCCTGGAAATACAGCTGGAAGTACTCCTCGATCAGCGCCCGGTCGTCCAGGTCGGTATCCCAGAGCATCCTTGCCAGGACATACAGCGTCAGCTCCGTGTCCGGTGACCGGCCCAGGATCTCGCCACTGTATCCGACAAACCCTCCCAGGTCTCCGAAGTACCGAATCCGCGGACCCGCGAGCGAGTATTGCGGCGTCGGTCTCCGGAACGAAACCCCGATCCATTCGCGGCCCATCCAGCGGTCGGCCGTGCGGCGCCAGCCGTCGAGTCGCCAGCGGAAGTCGGCGTTGCGGGGGCAGTCCGGGTCGTCTATCCCGTGAATGGAACACCAGCGTTTGTCCAGCACGATGATCGGCACCACAGCGGGATGGGCCTGCATGATCAGTGTCCCGTCGGTCCGCACTGGTGGCCCAGGCATGTTGCTGTAATCGGAGTAGTAGGTCAGCAGCCGCCCGGGATGGGTCTGCGCCACCTGTTCGGCCACCCGGTTGTTGAATTGCAACACGCGCGTGGCCAGTCCGATGCGGGGAAACGCCATCACCTGCCGCGGCGCGTCAGTCTCCAGGCCTCTGAGGTATGCCGGATTCGGTTGTGCGCTGTCCATGGCCAGACAGGCATCACATTCACACCAATCTTCGGGAGCCGCGTCGTTGGGACTGAGGGAGTAGGCCCAGGAATCGCGGCTGTCGAAGCTGTCGCGCACTCCATCGACGACGATTCGTTCGACGTCGGGATTGCTCAGGCACAAACCTCCGTCGCCGTGGGTCATGATGGTGCGCTGATCGGTCGCCCGGTCGTAGGCGTAATACTCGGGATGCTCGTCGAAGTAGCGATCGGGCGGCAGCATGACCATGTAGTTGTGCCCGTGAGGAATCTGCGCTCCACCCAGCCGATTCTTCAACGCCCACAGCGCGAAGGCGTATTTGGTTTCTCTGGGAACATAGTCGCCACTGAGCCACAGGTAGCGCAGCGCCACGTCCGGCCGGCTGACGATATCGATCTCGCCGACTGCAATCGTCCTTAACTGCGGCACGTGTTCGCCGTCGGGACGAGAGTTGAAAAACCGGCAGCCCAGCTCTTCGAGCAGGGCGAATACGGCGTACCGGGTACCATTGGCGTTGTAGCGATCGTCCCGCCAGCGGTTCGGCTCACGGCCCGGAGGATATTCGGCTCCGGCGACTACCAGACCGTTGGGGAAGGTTTTGAGGACATACCCATCGTACCCGAGATGCTCTTCTCCAAGCAGAGCTCCGAGCCGGTCACGCACCGCCTTGCTCTGACCGATCAGCACCACGGGTCCAGAGGGTGGCTCGTCCGTGGTGACTATGGGCAGCTCTCCTCCCGACATCTGTTTCAGATACTGCTGCAAGTCGCTTGCGGCCAGTCTCTCCAGTTTGGTGGGTTGCGAGCCCAACACGATCTGTGCCCGGGGCTCGCCGTCTTCGACGAGGACGAGGGCATTCACCCCTTGTCCGGCATTGGCGAGCAGGAAGAAAACTACGGGGAGGAGTCTGGTTGCCATGTCATTCTCTCGTCGGGGTTCATCCAATGCGCCCTTCGGACTCCACCGTCACCTCGACCTGCGGCGCACGGTGACTACACACACTCCCGCAAGCTGTGTCGTACACGGCGTGTTGTCAACGAAGAGACCTGTCAGGTTGGCTATACGAACCTGCCCGCAAACCCATCGATGTTCACGCCCACCCTCCCGGGCATCCGCCGTTCGGCCACCTCAACCATTCGATCCCGATACTCCAGTGCGACAGACTCTGCGTTGACGGCGCGCATGGCATCTGGTAAGGGTGTTTGTAGCGTACGCTGGCCGTCCTCGGAGCCATCTCCCTGGATGAAATGATCGAGCACGACCGCTGAGGCGCATGCCCCGATTCGCTCGAAGAAGGTTTCCGGATCCTGAATCGGCAGCAGGGGCGACACGGTGACAACCGTATGTACCCCCGAGTCTCGTATCGCCTCTACCGCTTGGAACCGCTTGTCGACGGAACTGGCGTGCGGCGGCAGACCGGGGAACGATTCCATGTCTGTTTCGATCGACACATGAACGCGGACATCGCATACACCGTCGACTGCCTGGATGAGATCAGTGTATTCGGTCACCCGATGGCTGTGAGTCTGCAGGATCAGCAGATCCGGCGGTGACTCCACCATCGCTTCGAGAACAGACCGCGACACACCGTACTTCGACTCCTGCGGGACGAACGGATCCGTCGAACTGGACATGAAGATACCGAATCGGCCACGGGTCTTTAGTGCCCATCGTCGCTCGGCCTCTACACGATCGCGATAGGCGGCCGCCGCGTTGCGCCGCACCTCCAGGAATCCTCCCCACGCTCGTCCCTTCGTCACCCAGTGGCTGTGCTGCACGTAGCATCCCACGCCGCACAGCGAGTTCCCATACGAGCACCCCCGGTAGGGCTGCAACGAGTGCGACGTCACCGTCTTCAGAAACCCAGTCGTGCGCGTCAGGACGTTTTTGATATCGACGTGCGACAGCTCCATAGATCCCCTGTCCTGGATGCCCAATCGACTGGTGCCGTTGATCGTGTCTGACATTCTACGCTCCTCCTCGGCTCTCCTTTGCACGGCCCCTTGGCCACTCTCAGGTCGGGGGCGGCTCACGCTGGCTCTCGAAGCCGATGGCGGCTTCCACTGCCATCACGAACGCGATCCCGGTGCCAGGCTCGTGGAAGTGCCCGGCATCGCGGATGGCGTCCAATACCGGGACGACGGCATCCTCTTTGACGAGCAGCAGCACGACCTCGGTGCGCACGTCGAGGCTCAAGCCGAAGAACGTCTTGGCCTCGCGCGCGCCCGTCCCCGCCGCGTCGATGATGGTTGCTCCAGTGGCGCCGATTGCTTTGGCCGCATCCACTACCTTGTCCGTGAGGTCCGGCTTGACCATGGCTACGATGCACTTGTCGGCCATGTTATTTCCCCCTAACTCGATGTCTGTGTGCGAGAACGTGAACGCCACTGGGCCAGTTGGGCGTAGCCCAGCACGCTGATGATCGGGAACAGGCTGGCGAAGGCGATCAGACCAAAGCCGTCCACCACGGTACTGCGACCCGGCACGTTGGCCGCCAGTCCCAATCCCAGGGCTGCGACCAGAGGAACAGTCACCGTAGACGTGGTCACGCCGCCCGAATCGTAGGCCAGCGGGATCATCATCCTCGGTGCGAATATCGTCTGCACCGCAACCACCACGTATCCCACCAGGATGTAGAGGTAGAGCGGCGTCCCGGTGACGATGCGGAACGTGCCCAGGGTGATGCCCACGGCAACCCCCAGGGCCACCGCCACCCGCAGACCGGTGGCTGAAATTGAACGCCGTGATGACTCCTCGGCTTTGTGCGCTACTGCGATCAGGGACGGCTCGGCGATCGTGGTGGAGAACCCTATCAGGAAGGCGAATAAATAGACCCAGCCATATGCGGTCCAGCGTGTGACGCCGTCCGCCTGCGCCCCCTCGGCCAGCAGCCTGGCCATGTTGCGTCCGGTCGGGAACAACGCCAGATCCAGCCCGCCCAGGAAGCAGGCCATGCCCACCAGGGCCAGGCCGAATCCCAACAGGATGCGCCCCGGCCTGCGCAAGGGCTGACGCAGCACCACGGTCTGGAACACCACCAGCAGGAGCAGCACGGGCAACACGTCGCGGACAGTGTCCAGCAATAACTCGACGGGATTGAAGAGGACTTCCATAACGCCTAGCTCATCACCAAACCGAAGAGCATGACCGAGATCATCGGCGTGAGCGACGCCAGAGCGATCAGCCCGAAGCCGTCCATGACCGGATCACGGCCGTGAATCGTGCGCGCCAGTCCCACCCCGAGCGCGGTGACCAGCGGCACGGTGACCGTGGATGTAGTGACCCCGCCAGAGTCGTAGGCCAACCCGACAATCTCGGCCGGCGCGGCCAGCGTCATGAGCATGACCAGTACGTAGCCGGAGACGATCATCACGGGCAGGGACCAGCCGCGCAGGATGCGCAACACGCCGAGCACGATGGCCACACCCACGGAAAGGGCCACGCTCAGCCGGACACCCAGAGCGTAACGGGCGATGGCGTCGGGCGTGTCGTCGATGACTCCGGCCTCAGCCGCCGCCACGGCCCCTTCCCGGGCCACGGCGATCAGCGCCGGCTCGGCCACCGTAGTGCCGGCCCCCAGCGCAAAGGCGAACACCAGCAGCCATGCCAGGCTCCCCTTGCGGGCGAACTCTTCAGCTAATGCCTCACCGAGCGGGAACAGACCGATGTCCAGCCCCATCACAAAGAGGGATAGGCCCACCACCACCAGCACCAAGCCCACCAGGATGGACGCTGTTCCGGGTAGGGACTGGTCTACGACGACTACCTGGAACACGGCGATGACCAGGACGATGGGAAGCAGGTCGCGGCCGGCGCCCAGCAAGGAGCGTCCGAAGGCGATGGCGAAACCGGTTGCTGGGTTGTCTGGCATGATTCGCGCCGCCTGCGATCGAAAGGTTGTCCGGTTGTCGAATGCTGGAACACGCAACTCGACCACGCTGAGATGGAGCAGCTCGAAGTGTATCGAGCTACCTCCGTTGGGGCAACTGAGGCGAGGTCGACTTTGCTGCGGGATGCACGCTGATCACTCGGATGGCGCTGCTGGCGACGAGCAGCGCATCGAGCTATCGTATCTCATCATGACGACACAACCAATCTACCGCGCCGGCATGATCGGCGTCGGCCGCAAGGGCCACGGGCACGCGCGCGGCTACCAGGGCAATCCCCGCACCGAGGTCGTGGCCGCCGCCGATCCCGACCCCGGCAATCTCGACATCTTCCTGGAACGCTTCCCGGTAAAGGGATATGCCGACTACCACGAGATGCTGGCCGCCGAAGAGCTCGACATCGTCGCGCCCATCCTGCCAGTGGGTCCCAACTCCCAGGTCGTCATCGACTGCGCCCGAGCACCGGGGATCAAAGCCATCTATTGTGAGAAACCGATGGCTGTCAGTCTCGAAGAAGCAGACCAGATGGTCGAGGAGTGCGCCTCCCGTGGTATTCATCTGGCCGCCGGCGACGCTTTCCGCAACATGCCCCAGCACTGGAAGGTCAGACGCCTCATCGGCTCGGGAGAGATCGGCGAGGTCCGCAGCATCAACCTCTACATGCCCACCAATGAGATTTCCGGCGGCGGCTGCCAGGGACTGAGCGTCCTGCGCCTGTTCGCCGGCGACGCCGACGTCGACTGGGTCACCGGCTGGTGCGACGATCCGGCCAGCGACAACGACCAGAACATGGGCGGTCTGGTCCGCTTCACCAACGGCATCGACGGTTTCATTCACCGACACCCCGTCCTCCTCAGGGGCGTCGAACTCCTCTGCACCGAAGGCGTCTACTATACCGACTTCTCCAGCGGTCACCTGTGGCGCGGCAAGGCTCAAGGCAAGCTGGTCGAGGATGAGAGCTTCTTCGACGATTTCGGCGACCGGGCGGATTGGATCAACCCCAGCGGCACCCGCCAGCGCGCCGGCATCCAGTCCCTCGTCGAGTCGCTGGATCAGGACATCGAGCCCCGCTGCAGCGGCGCCAACATGCGCAAGGTCCTCGAAATCGCCATCGGCCTGCGCGAATCACACCGCAACGACCACACCCCGGTGAAGTTCCCCATCGCCGACCGCAGCCTGAAGATCGTCCCCAAGCCGGCCCGGTTAAGAAACAAGAAAGAGGTCCTGGGCGAGGAGGAGTACCACGAACAGATCACGACCTCGGCGGCCAAGCCGCTGGGAGGGGCTGCGGTTTCTTGAGCCGTCCGTGCCGGCTATGCGGATTGGTGCACCCAAGCAAATTGGCTACAATCCTCCCCTTACAGGCTCCAGGCCGCAGCAGCGGCTTGAGATTCAAGCCTGATGAGTATGCTGTAACGCATTTCTGCATGCAGATCACAACTCACATGCCCTGCTTGATCCCGCCCAACGTTGTGGGCGTGATTGCCGTCGAGGTGACCTCCATGCTCAACCCGCGCGCGTGGTAGTACGAGATCTGGGCGATTATCCAGATCGTTCGCAGCTCGTTTTCATCTCTGGGACCATAAATCATGACATACTCTGAGTTTTCGCCGGAGATGTTGTCGCTCAACGGATGAATGATCCCCCAGCCCTTCTCGAGCGCCAGTGCGGAAAATGCCAACGGAAGCAGCATATGCATACTGCCGTCCAAGGGTTCATGCAGGTGGCCAAACTCCAGGGTTTCAGTGGTGATGAAGGCGTCATCCGGTCCCGTACCGAAATCCGGTTCCAGTCTCCATCCCAGAGAGCCCCGAAGAGAAAACTGCGTTTCTGTGACATACACGCCGGGCAGGACCTCAATCGACGCTATCAACGCATTCTGCATGTCCAACGGGGCGTTCTGATCGTGTTGCTGATGGGGAATGCCATCGGGTGTGAAGGGCGGCGGTCCTTGCCTGACAGAAGCCGCGTTCAGGGCACCGGCGATTTCGCCAGCGGGGATTACGTCCAGGGGATCAGGTGTGGTAGTCTGTGGCCACCCGTTTGTGGCTCCGCACGCTATCAAGGCAACGAATAACCTGCTGGAAAAACGAATCATTTTGTCCTCTCCCCTCATTTTGGGTGACTGGTGTATGAACGTCTATTTTTGCACCAGCATTTTACGGGTCTGAACCAGCTGACCATCGGCAATCAGGCGATAGAAATAGAGGCCGGAAGGTAGCGCGGCCGCATCAAACCTGAACCGGTAATTTCCTGCCTCGTGAAAATCGTGAATCGGGGTCGCTATCTCTTGACCGAGAACGTTGTAGATCTTCAGGCTCACTCTGCTGGCCTGAGCAACCCGGTATGCAATGATCGTGGCGGGATTGAACGGATTCGGATAGTTCTGTTCCAGCTCAAAGGTCAAAGCATCTACCCTACTTACGGACTCAACACTGGTCGCAATGTCCACCCGTCTCACCATCAGATCACCATTTGAGTCAAACGGATCCGACCATTTGCTGTCGGTATACACATTCGAGCCGGTCAATGTTTCCATGAATGCGGCGACATTGCTGCGTTGTTGCTGCCCCATTCTCAGATGCCAACCGTTGCCGTTGATCACCAGGTCCTGATCGATGCTATCGTTACCCCTGACAATTGCAATGCGCTCATAGTGGTCGACCGCGGCCCGAAGGCTGTTAATGGAACCGGTGTGCATCAGGCCGGCATGCAAATTGCCATTGGCATCTACGAGATCCCGCAGGGTGGGAACGCGGGTGACGTCGAAGTCTCCTTCGCCACCCAAGCTTTGGGTAAAGCCATTGTTTCCGGAGTCGAGTTTGATGTCGAATTCCGGGGGTTCATGACAGCCTGCACAGCCCAAGCCGCCGGATGTGCGATTGCCGTTGTTATCAAAAACCGGTGTGCCCAGAAACAACTGTTTGCCATTATTCTCTACCGCTGAAAAGTTTGGAAAGGGCGCCTGGAGATCGCCCGTCTGCGCAAGCCCGTCGTCAAAACGGGAGTCGAAGGATTGAATGCTGCGCATGAACTGTGCCAGCGCCAGCTGCATGCGCTCCTCGGTAATATCCGAGTCGCCGTAGACGAAATCGAAGAGTATCGGATAGTATTCCAGATCTGCCATTTTGCTCAGAAGCGAGTCAAATGCAGGATCGCCATTGTCGCCACTAAAGCCCATTTCGACGTGATCCTGAATCGGCATGGTGGCTTGCTCCTCCAGTGAAGCGGCGCGCTCATCCCAAAAGAAACGGTCCTTCACCGCAAAACGCGTATTGATGAGGCGCATCGAGTGGCGACCGGTGGTCCCGTTCACGCCGACGCTTGCCTGAGCCGTATCACCGAAGGCGTGCTCTTGCAGGTGGCAGCTGGCGCAAGAGATCGTATTGTCTGTCGACAGCTTTTTGTCATAAAACAACACCCGGCCCAGGGTGGCGCCGGCATCCGTGAGCGGATTGTTGGCCGGGGTATTGTCCCTGGTGATATAGGACGGCACCGGTTGATTGGCGTAATTGGCAAGGTTGTTCAGATCCAGCGCCGAGTTGGTCTGGGCGTAAACGACAGACGGGGTCACGACGAAAAGTGTTATCAGGATCCATCTCGATGCAGTGTAATTCATCGTGTTCATGACTGGCCCCCTAATCGCCCGGTGCTCCCAGAAGCTTTTCGAGGATCTCCCGGAACTGCTTCGCCTCTTTCTGGGTAACCCTTTTCAAGAAGAGCTCGTTCGTTTCCCTGGAAGCCGCCACAGCTTTTTCCGCAACGTCGCGTCCCTTCTGGCTGAGCTCGATCCGACGGGCCCGCCGGTCAGTTCCGTCCGAGCGCGCGGAGACGAGGCCCTTCGCCTCGAGACGATCCACCAGTCGGCTCGTGCCTCCGAAATCCACACCAATGCCGTCCGCAAGATGGGTGATGTTGAGATCTCGCCCGCGGATCAGCACGATGAGAGCCGCGCACTGCTGAGTGGTGATCCCGATCTCGGAAACGCGCCGACGCATCTCCGCCTTCATTTCGCCAGACAGCTCGGTGAGTCGATATCCCAAGCTGTCCTTAAGGGTGTACGCACTCTGCCGTGGGACCATGCCTGGACTCCGCGCTCCTGCGAGGTTCACTCGAGCCGCCTCACTATTTTACATGCGATCGCATTATATGTCAAGACATATATGTGACAGCATGTATTCGTGGCAAGATGCGATCTCGAAGCGGAGGGCCACCTACAGCAGGTTCATCTCGGCCGTGACGTGACAGTGTGCCCTCACAAAGTCCAAGGTACGCAGGCCGCTGCTGCACTGTGTTGGATTGACAAATAAGAAGTGAGGGAAGTTTATTGCGGGGAGATCACGGCCAAGACGGCATTCCTACTGCAGGACGACCTGTCGTCACGCAGCGTTCGCCTTCTTTGATCCTATCCTATGATCTTGGCGACATCGCTGGGCGAGCTGCCCAAGGCGAGATGGGATTTCACCAGCAGGTCCAGGGAGACGGAGGGATCACCTGCCTCCATTTTGGCAACACGAGACTGACTGGATTGCAGAAGCTTGGCTGCTTCTACCTGAGTTAGCCGGCTCTGCTGGCGCCGACGCTTGAGGCCGTCAGCCAGCTTGAGACGCATCTCGATGTATGCGGACTCCTCCGGAGTGAGGTCAAGGAAGTCAGCAGTTGAGCCTACTTTCCAACCGGCAGCCGTCAGCTTCTTGCGCTTTGTAGTTTTCATGGCAGACACCGTTCATTCATATGGCTTCGAACGCATTGAGGCGCCGCTTGCAGGCGTCAATCACTCTGCGGGGGGTCTGCGCCGTTTTGTTGGAGAACACGTCGAGGATGACGATGGCATCGCTGTCGATCCGATACACAATGCGCCAGGTCTGGTTCTCATCGAGGATCCGCAGTTCATGACAACGTCGCCCGATCGATGGCATTGGCCGCGAATGCGGCATGCCCACACGGTCACCTTGCTGCAGTCTGCGCAAGAGGAACCCCGCTTCCATGCGGGCCTCACGCGTAAGGGGTGGCGTCGTCACCTCACCGTGAAGCCAGACGAGTGGCTTGTCATCTGGTGACATAACCGCAGTATATGTCAATTATGACATACTGTCAAGTGCGGTGGAGATCAATCCAACATCGGTCTCTACCCAACTCAATTCCGACAGAAGGCGATTGATTGACACCTGGACGCCGCAAGATACTCCGGTACTGCCTGGCCCTGTTGCCGGCTCTCTATATTCTGGCCGGACTCCTCGCCGCCATACGGCCGTCCGAACCTCTGCCTCCCCATCCCTACTTCGCCGGCCCTGACTTCCTCGTCATCGCCCACCGCGGTGGGCGCGCGCTGGGCCCCGAGCATACCTTGAAGACGTTCCGCCGAGCGGTGGATGTGGGCGTTGATGTGCTCGAGATGGATGTTCGTCTGAGCGCCGACGGCGAGCTGGTGATGCATCACAGTCGCACCATCGATCGCACGACGGACGGCTCTGGACGCGTGGACTCGCTGACGCTGGCCCAACTGCAGGCGCTCGATGCCGGTTACCGATGGCGGGTCGAGGACGGAAGCTACCCCTTCCGGGGGCGGGGGTATCGCCTGGCCACTCTCGCCGAAGTGTTCGAGGCCTTCCCCGATCAACGAATGCTCATTGAGATCAAGCCGAACGATCCCGGCGTGGCAATAGCCTTGTGCGGGGCCGTGCGCAACGCCGGCATGCACGACAATGTCACGGTCGCCAGCTTCCACACTGATATTCAGAGAGCCTTCCGCGCCGCCTGTCCGGATGTTCTCACCTCGCCGGCGGCTGGCGATATGATCGTCTACGAGCTGTGTCATCTGCTGCGACTCGACGGCCTCTACGCCTCGGACTTCGAGCTCTTTCAGGTACCGGAGCGTGTCGGACCGCTGACATTGGTAGACGAACGCTTCATCACCGTGGCCAGGCAGCGCAATCTCCCGGTCCAGGTGTGGACGGTCAACGAAGAGGAGGATATGGAACGACTGATCGATCTGGGAGTGGACGGCATTGTGACTGACCATCCTGTGCGACTGTTGAACATCCTGCGCCGGCGGGGCAGGCGGTGAGCGGCATGCTCGAAGTGAGTGATCTTACGAAGACCTACCGCAGTGGCGATGGCGACCTCACCGTGTTGCGCGACGTCAGCTTCGCGGTCGAGGACGGCTCCACCTGTGCCGTCGTCGGGCCATCCGGGAGCGGCAAGACCACGCTGCTGGGCCTGTGTGCCGGCCTGGATCATGCCACCTCCGGATCAGTCGTCCTGGATGGCGTCACCCTCAACGATCTCGGCGAGGACGAGCGCGCCCGCCTGCGCCACGAACGAGTCGGATTCGTCTTCCAGACATTCCAGCTCGTGCCAACCCTGAGTGCCCTCGAGAACGTCGCCGTGCCGCTGGAGCTGCGGGGTGAGCGGGGCGTTGACGAGAGCGCCCGCGAGCTCCTGCACCGCGTCGGCCTGGGCGATCGCCTGTCTCACTACCCCGTGCAGCTCTCGGGCGGCGAGCAGCAGCGCGTCGGTTTGGCCCGCGCTTTTATCAATCGCCCGCGCATCCTGTTCGCGGACGAACCGACGGGGAATCTGGACACCCAGACCGGCGCCGTCGTCGAGGATCTGCTCTTCGCGCTCAACCAAGAAGCCGGCACGACGCTGGTACTGGTCACCCACAATGTCGAGCTCGCCCGCCGCGCCGGCCGTCTCATCCGCCTCAAGGGCGGCAGCATCGTCGAGGACACACAGTCCTGATGCCATCGGTCCTGATGCCGGGGGTCCTGATGCCGGCCCTGATACCATGGTCCCTGCGCATGGCCTGGCGCGACAGCCGTGGGCGAAGACGCTATGGACTAATACGGCCAGAAAGGCATATATTATATGCATACACTCGCTATAATATATGCATGGGAGAATAGCATGAGAACGACACTGGACCTGCCCGAGCCTCTGATCACCGAGGCCATGAAGTTGTCTCACCAGCGCACCAAGACAGCCGTAATCATCGCAGCCCTTGAGGATTTCGTGCGGAAGGGACGGATACAGAAGCTGAAGCAGTATAGGGGGAAGGTGGATCTGGATATGGATCTGGACACGTTGAGGAAACGTGGATGAGCGTGCTTGTCGATAGCTCAGTCTGGATCGAGTACTTCCGCGGCAAGGGGCGTGGGAGCGAGTTGAATCACCTGATTGATGAGAACCTGGTCGTTGTCAATGACCTGATTCTCGCCGAACTCCTCCCCGCTCTTCACATGCGTCGTCAGCGACGGCTGATCAGTCTTCTGAAGGAGATAGATAGACGTCCTGTCAACATCGATTGGGACGATATCGTCCAACTACAGATCACCTGTCTGCGCAACGGGATCAACAAGGTTGGGATGCCCGACCTGATCATCGCTCAACACGCAATGCACAATGGCCTGGAGTCCTGTCGCGCGACAAGCATTTCTCGCAGTTGAGCCAGCATGTACCTCTCTCGCTGCACTAGTGCCGCGTTGGGCGACACCATACGACGGGCCCGATACCTGCTGGCAGTAGAACCCGCCGCTGAGGACACCCAGTCCTGATGCCGCGTGCCCTGATGCCGGCCCTGATACCATGGCCCCTGCGCATGGCCTGGCGCGACAGCCGCGGGCGGCGGTGGCGGCTGTTGCTCTACACCAGTGCCATCGCCGTCGGCATCGCCGCCCTCACCGGCCTGCGCGGACTGTCGCGGACGATGGAACACGCTGTCGACGAGCATGCCGCGACCCTGCTGGGGGCCGACATGGAGATCGAGAGCCGCGAGCCCTTCAAGGCGGAAACGCTGGCACTCATCGATTCGCTCGCTGGCCGGCAGGCGCGCATGGTGGAGCTCCTTTCCATGATCGCCTTCCCGGCCAGCGGTGGTACCAGGCTCGCTCAGGTGCGTGCACTCGAAGGCGGCTTCCCCTTCTACGGCGAGCTTGGCACGGACCCGGCGGCCGCGGCACGCACCTGGTCGCAAGACGGCGAGGCGCTCGTCGATGATGGCCTGATGCTACAGTTCGGCGCCCAGGTCGGCGACACCCTGCGCGTCGGGCAATTAGATGTCCGCATCGGTGGACGTCTGCTGCACCTGCCTGGAGAGACCGCGCTGCGCACTGACGTGAGGCCCGTCGTCTTCATTCCCTATCGCACCATCGAACAGACGCGCCTGATCCAGGCCGGCAGCATTGTCGAATACAAGGTGTATTTCCAGTTCGAGGACGGCCGTGACGTCGATGAGCTGGCCTCATCGCTGGACGCCCGTCTCGATAGCCTGGGTGCTGACGCCGACACCATCGCCGACCGCAAGCGCCGCCTCGGCCGGACGCTGGGCAACCTCTACCGCTTCCTCGGCCTCGGCAGCTTCGTTGCCCTACTCCTGGGTGCCGTGGGCGTGGCCAGCGCCGTGCATGCTCACGTACAGCAGAAGCTGGAGACCGTCGCCATCCTGCGCAGCCTCGGCGCCATCGCGCGCCAGACCCTGCTCATCTACCTGGTCCAGGCCGCTGCCATGGGGGTCAGCGGTTCGCTTGCCGGCGCCCTCGCGGGGCTCAGCTTCGTCTGGTGGCTGCCCGGGTTGCTCGCCGACTTCCTGCCACAACAACTCGGGGACGTGCAGGCCGTGCTGTCACCCCTGTCGGTCGTCGAAGGCGTGGGAGTGGGCGCGGCCATCTCTCTGCTGTTCGCCTCCCTGCCGTTGCTGGCCGTGCGCCGCGTCTCACCGCTGCTGGCGCTGCGCGCTGATTACGAGAGCGGCACGCACCGCGGTGATCTCCTCCTGCGCGTGCTGCTGGCCCTGCTCGCCGGCGGAGGGACCTACCTGCTGGCCCACGTCCTCACCGGCCGGTCCGACCATGCCTTCTACTTCACCGGCGGCACGCTGCTGGCCATGTGCCTGCTCACCGGCGCCGCCCGGCTGCTGCGTGCCGGCGCGCGGCGTTTCTTCCCGACCGGATGGAGCTATCTGTGGCGTCAGGGGCTGGCCAATCTCTACCGGCCACACAACCAGACGCTCCTGCTGCTCGTCAGCCTCGGCCTGGGAACGTTCCTCGTCATCACCCTCTACACGGCGCAGAGCTCCATCATCGCTCACATCAACAGCGTCAGCGGGGGCGACCAGCCCAATATGGTCCTGTTCGACATCCAGGTTGATCAGAGTGAAGCGGTCGCCGAACTGGTGGCTAGTATGAATATGCCGGTCATCCAGCAGGTACCGGTCGTACCGATGCGCGTGGCCCGGGTGAAGGGCGTTGCTGTCGATGACATTATCGGAAAGAAGCGTCGAGGAAGCTGGGCCCTGCGACGCCAGTACCGCTCCACTTATCGCGACCATACGACGGAAACCGAGCAGATCGCCGAAGGCCAGTGGCGCGGCGTGGTCGCGGACACGGTGTTAGTATCATTGGAAGTCGGTGTGGCTGCTGCCCTCGACGTCGGCATCGGGGATTCTCTGGTTTTCGATGTCGAGGGTGTGCCCATCGACGTCGTCGTCGGCAGCCTGCGCACCGTCGACTGGCAACGCATCATGCCCAATTTCCTCGTCGTCTTCCCGGCAGGGGCGCTCGAGCAGGCCCCGCAGTTTCATGTTCTGGTCACCCGTGCCGACGACGGCCAGACACGGGCCGCGTTGCAGCGACGGACGGTGCGTCAGTTCCCGAACGTCTCCGTCATCGACCTCGATCTCGTGCTGCGGACAGTGGACCAGGTGCTCGACAAGGTGTCCGTCGTCGTGCGCCTGGTATCCGTGTTCAGTGTGGGCACCGGCCTGTGCGTCCTCGTCGCCGTGATCGCCGGCAGTCGTTTCCAGCGCCTGCGCGAGAGCGCCCTGCTGCGGACTCTGGGCGCCAGCCGACGTCAGGTGGGACGCATTCTGCTGGTGGAATACCTGCTGCTGGGAAGTCTCGCCGGACTTGCCGGGTTGCTGCTGGCGCTCGGTGGCGGCTGGGCCCTTGCGCGGTTCGTGTTCGAGATCACCTTCGCCCCGTCGTGGCCGGCGTTGCTACTGGCCGGTGTCGCCATCCCCCTCATCACCGTGCTGGTCGGACTCACCAGCAGCCGCGGCATCCAGGCCGCGCCGCCCCTCGAGGTCCTGCGCCGCGCCGAGTGAGTCAGCGCTGGTGGCACGAAGACGCTGCAGCACCGGTTCCAGCGCCGCCCACACGACGTCAGCAACGCGTCGGTGTCCCGCCGGGTTGGGGTGGATGCCGTCGGGCAGCATGAGCCCGTCCACCCCCCTACACCCTCCAGCAGGAATGGGATCAGAGCGGCTTTGTTGCGTGTCGCAAGGCGTGGGAAGATGGCGCGGAACTGTGACGTGTAGTCGGGGCCCAGATTGGGGGGCAGCTGCATCCCGGCTATCACCAGCTCGGTGTCGGCACTCTTCTTCAGGACGCGATCGAGGATCTGCTGCAGGTTCGTCTCCGTCTGCGCCAACGGCAACCCCCGCAACCCGTCGTTGCCCCCCAGCTCGAGTACGAACACATCCACCGGTCGCCGCAGGATCCAGTCTAAGCGCCGCAGACCCGCAGCGGTAGTCTCGCCGTCCAATCCGGCGTTGACCACGCGGAAGTCCCAACCGAGCGAATCGATGCGACCCTGAATCAGGGCCGGATAGGCCTGCGTCTTCTCGACGCCGTAGCCCGCCGTCAAGCTGTCCCCGAAGAACAGGATAGTGGGTGGACTGTCGCCAGGCTCGGCTGCAGCCATCCCACACAGTAGTAGAAGGCTGAGGGCACCACGTCTCTTCATTCTCGCCATATCACTCGCTGGCCGTTCGTGACGACTCTAATCTGCCGAAAGCAGGCTACGAAACCATGGCCCAGACCGCAATAACAAGGCTTGCGCCCGCGGCAAAGCCCAGGGCAAGCTGGGCGAGGAGGATACCACGAGCAGATTGCCAGCTCGGCGGCCACACCGCTGGAAGGCGCCGCGATTGCTTGAGCCGCCTGTGCTGGCTTTGCGGGTTGATTCACCCAAGCAGATGGGCTACAATCTTCCCCTACAGGCTCCAGGCCGCAGCAGCGAGTTGAGATCCGCAAGATGAGTACGCTGTAACGCCTTTCGCTTCACTGTTGAACAGGAGTCGACGCATGAACAATCGCCCGAGACCGCAGAACATGGTCCGGGCGTTTTCTGTTTCTGCAGTACTCCGTAGAAGTACGGAGGGGGGCGTGGCGAGGATACTTTGTTATCTGTCCCGCCACATATCCAGGTAATACAGGCCAAACGCGTCCCGATTATTGGGATCGCCGTGTATGCGCCCGTCACGGAATGCCCGAGAATACTCGGATATGCGAACCGCTATACTTTGGGGTGGTGCGCGATGGTCATTGTGCTGGAAGGAGTTAAGGCTGCGGGGCCAATAGTTGAAAAGATTGCCCGTTTGGGTGCAAAGGCTCTAAACGAGGTGATTGGCCGGCAAATGCGTCGTGGCGCATAATGAATTGTTATGGCATTGGTTGACGGAGGCAGTAGCTCTACGAGGCATCAAGAGCCCGCTGGATCTCGGCAAGCGCTGCACGTTCGTGCTCAAGCGCTTTGTTGACCAGAGCTGCTCCCTCTTTCTGGTCGGCAGCGCCACCCTCGAACATCTCCCGCAGTTTCTTCATGGCGTCGACCTCTGCGCGGTAGTGCTGTGCCGCTGCGCGTACGTGAGACCGTGCCGCCTCGGGGAAGACGTGCTCAACCTGAGCCAGATAACGCGTCGCCTCTTCGCGCCTGTGGGTCAGGTAGGTGGCGTGGTAGGGGACGTGCTGTTCCGCTCCGGTGCCTGCCTGCAGCGCGGCGCGCCACACCTCGTACGCTGCCAGGCCATGGGTGGCAGGTTCCTGTGAACCCGGGTACTTCCCCCGAGACGCCGCCAGGGCGAGCTGTAGCGACTGGCGGTTCGCGGCCAACTCGTCCATGGGCTCGGCGGGTGCATCCAGGATCATTACGCAGAAGTAGCCGGACGGGTCGGCGTGACCCAGCTCATCAAAGCGGATCGTGGACTCGCCGGCGTGGTCGTGACGCACCGTGATGGTACCGGCGTCGTCGTCGTAGCCGACGATGAGGCTCCACATCCAGGGCAGAGGCCCTTGTGGCTCTTCGGCCCAACGCTGTTCGGCTGTCATCGGCGACCACACGATAGCCAGACGGCCGGCGTCGAGCTCCTCGCGCACAGCGTCCCAACCGCGCCGCTTGGCGGCCTGGTGCTTTTCAGGCGTGTCGTTCGGGCCTTTCAGCGTTGCCTCGATTCTCTTGACCGGCAGATGGTCCAGCATGGGCCAGAAGATGCTCCACTGCAGCGCGGTGCCTTGCCAGAAAAAGCCGCCTTCCTCTGTCATGCTGAAGTCGTAGGAGAATCCCAGGAAGCCCTGATATCGCTCCGTCGACCAGTCGATGCCGACGGTCCGCAGGGCGGGAGCCAGGCAGCCGGAGATGCCGCCACCCCCTGGCTCGTGGTCCAGCAGGACACGGCGTCCGCTCTGCGACATTGTTTGCTCTCTGTTCGACATAGCCAGCTGCAGGGCCGCCAGCTGTTCGGGCGTGGCCAGGCGCACGCGCGCCTGGGATGGGGGCTCCGGTTCGGTGGAGCTCGACTGGCGAGCCGAGATGATCCCGAGCAGGGATACGATCACAGCGATGCCTGCGATGGACATGAGCAGCTCCTTCGTAGTGAGTCCGAGGATCGTCACAGGGGTCGAGGCGGTGCGACGGACTTGAATCGTGGTGGTGTCGGACCGAACGGCCCACACCAGCGCCACGCACAGGCCATAAGTTAGAGCCCCGCAGCCTGCGAGCCAGTGCCCAGATCTAGGCCTGGGGACATGGGCCCTCCACTTGAGCGGTCGTCGCGAAGGGAGGGAGAACTGGGCGCTCAGAGGCTCTGTTCCTCGGTTGGCAACGGGCGTTGCCAGCCTGAGAACTCATCGGTCCTGCATAACATGGGATGGACCTGACCTATTGACGGGGTTCACGGACTGGGGCTTACGTTTGGCTATGGCAGGGGACCGGAGGCGAGCGGTGATTCCTCGCAGGTCATCCCTGCGTTATCGTGACCGGGCCGTAGGCCATCGAAGTACCGCACACCCACAGTCATAGTAGCGAGCAACTGCACGGAGTATTCTCAGTGAGTGTTGAAGTATATGGCGAGCAAATCAGGTCATCGCTGGCGGAGACTCTTGAAAAATCGACGTGGAGACCAGAGATCGGAGATGCAATCGCTTCGGAGACCTTCCTTGGCCGTATCAGGGATGCATTTCCAGAGCTCTCGTGGAAGAAATACAGGAGAGTCCAGGATGGCTCAGACCACGTCATGTTCCTCCTTGACAACGGTTTGGTGTTTCGCTTTGTCAGAGGAAACGAGATAGAGGACATCGCGAAGCATCTTCGGGAGAGAGCGGTGTTGGATGCAATCCAGGGTTTTTTCGCCACAGCGATCCCGACCTACACCTACATCCCAGACTCACTCGACTTCGCAGGATACAAAGCGGTGAGAGGCACTCGGCTATCTCCATGGCGTTTCCGCAGAATCTCGCAGGCGAGGCGAGCAGATCTGGCACGAGAGCTAGGGGAATTCCTCGGTGCGGTCCACTCTTTTCCCGTCAGCCGGGCAACAGCCTTGGGAGTTGAGGAGGAGACCCCACTTCACCCAAATGAGCCTAAAGCTTTGGTTGAGTGGTTTGAGCGACGAGCAGATGTGATCCCTCCGGATCTGCGGTCCGTTTGCGAGCGCTGGCTTCCGGAGATCGAAGTCCGGCAGCGGCCCTACGACGCGATGTTCATTCACGACGACATGTGGCACAAGCACGTTTACCATGACGCCGCCGTCGGACGCTTGACGGGCATCATCGACTGGGGAGATGTCAGCATCATGGATCCGGCTAAGGACTTCTATGGCTTCTGGTCCTACGGCGAGCAATTCGTTGACTCCACGCTCAAGCACTATCCGAGATCTGACTCAGACCTGAAGAAGCGATCGTTGACTCACTTCAAGACCATCGTGTTGCGCTGCCTTTGCTATCCGGACGAAGAGCGGAAGGGCTTTCGATACGGCAGGGAGATACTCGGTGACAATTGCGAACGGTAGCGAACGGAGAGCGACCAAGCGATAACATGAGTTTCAGCGGACGTCTCGATTACGAATTCGCATTGCGATTGCCGATGCACCGCGTTGTCTAGTGTTGCCGCGGCTCAACGGTTTCTCCAACCCGCTGAACTCTTCGTTAGCGACAGTATGGCCTCAGGAGGAACGATTCGCCTGCTAGGTAGCTGATACTTTCCGGCACGAGACGTTCTGGGAAATGCTCTCCCCAGTCCCAGGCACAACGACGGACCCGCCCTGCGATTATCGTTCCCTCAACGAGACGCTGGAAGCTCGCTGCTTGTGGCGAAACGGACTCATATCCGTTGAGAAACGCGTCTCGCAACCTCGGCTCAGGCATGTCAATCAGGAAGAAGCCGACATCGTCGAATTGGTGGCTCAAGGTCGAGAAGTCAAAATCGATAGGCTTGTACTCACTTCCATCGACGACGATATTGGGCACGCGGTAGTCACCATGCGTCAGGCCCCATGGTTCGCCTTGGTCCTTTCGATAACGAGCTACCTCTTCCATGGCTGTGCGGACTATGCGTGCTTCTTCTGGATCTCGCTTGCCAGTATCCCAGTACTTCATTTCGGGCTCGGACAAGTCTTCGACCCAGTCTGTCTGTAACCGGTTGAATCCATCAGGGCGAGGCCACGTCCTGCCATGTGTGTGAATCGTGGCGAGGACGACTCCCATCTTGCGCACGGCGTCGGACTCTATTCCGTAGCAGCCGCCGGGCTTGATGACTCTGCCATCCCACTCCGGGCCCACGATATCGCGGCCCTTGACCCAGTGTTGCACTGTGCATACTGCTGCTGGGCCGTCTGGTCTGTGGTCGATGCGCTGACACAGCGCACCAGTCCTATCAGGTACAGGGGCTTGGATGTCGAGTTCGGTGTCGCGATCCAGCGCGTGGAGCCAAGCACAGAGTGAAGCAACTTGCCTGTGCATCTCATCGAAGGAAAACACGTCGTCATATGTGTAGTGGACTGTGACCAGATACGAAGGCGATGAACCGTCAGTGACTACCGCCAGTGCGTAGTCAGAGAAGCCGAAGTTCCCCATGTGGCCGGCTCTGCTCATCCGAGACGGCTCTATCCCACAGTGACGTAGTGCCTCGGAAGCCAAGTCGTTCAGCATCACCAACTGATCTTCCCAAGGACCATTGATGACCTCGTTCATGCCTTCGGTGATCATCTCGTTCTGGTACATTGTCTCGGGCTGCGCGTACCTCTTCATCCGCACCCACGACTCGAATCCGTGCTCACGGGCAATGACCAGTTGTGCATCGGAGAGTCTTGTGGGCGCCGTGCGCTCGCCATCTGGATGGACGGCGCGGAGCCTGTCCATCGCAGTTGGGACACCGGCCCTCAGGTCCCGCTGCAGATCCTTCGCCTGTTTGCGGGCTTGTTCGAAACTGAAACGGAAGGGGAACTCAATGACGGACATGGCGAGACCTCCTCGAGGTTGCCTGGGTCCGCTCGCACAGACCAAGAAGGTCCTATAACTTGACGTGGCACTACAATCAGGTGGGCCCGGCCCTTTCCGCGGACAGGAGGCGCCCTGGAGCGCCATCTGCGTAAGGATACGCATCGGTCGCAACGTACGCGAATCTACATGTCGCTAACATGTGTTCAGCGGGCTGTTTGAGAGTGAATCAAGGGGGGCGGTGCGTCAGCTGAGCGAATCGTGATTCAGGTGTCGAGCGGCGGCTCTGTCCGCTGCTGAACACTGCGTTTTATTTAACTACCAGCTAAGGAGGTTGAATGCCTGGAAAACTATGGAAGTACGATAATGGAGAGATTCACATCGAATTCGAAAATAGATGGAAACATACTCTTAGTATGCCGTCTGAGGAGACATTATGGGTAGATGGCCAGGTTCTTAGCTCTGTTAGAAAAGATGTAGAAGATGGATTTAAGGAAAATATGGGAAGCGAACATAAGGCCTTCGTTGAAAAAGATGGTAAGTCGTACGACATATTGGTTAGGCTGGGTAGCAAATGGCCTGGAATACTCACAGGTTGTCACATCTATGTGAATGGTGAGTTAGCCGGTGGTGATGTCAAATCAAAATTGATGTTTACATAACGAGGCGCTGCAGTTCGCTCCCGATGGTCGCCGGTCGGTCGCATTTGTGATGACTTCAACTCACCTCTATGCTGCCGCACTTGTGGTGATGGCGATGCTTGCCACACTGATGTCGGCGCTTGTACTCAAGCGGTGGGATCTGCCCCAGATCAGCTCTCCCGTGGTGGCTGTCCTGGCAGCGTACGCTTCTCGCGGTAACACTTGCTGTCCTGAGCTCCGCCCTTGCCCCATTGACAGGAAGCATTGGTACCGCTGTCAAGCCTATGTACATGCTGACAGTCCTGGCCATCCTTGTTGTCTATCGCCTGATTGGGGTAGGCTCCAGGGCCTACCAGTTTGAGATCATCCTCCTGTGGGCCGTCTGGCTCACGGGAGTTTGCATCGCAGGGTATTCAGTACAGGTGGCACTCTTCTTCGCACTGCTTTGCTGGTTTTCGAGTTCCATACTGGGCGGAGCATTGGTACGCGCCGGCTTCAAAAAGTGGACGACCAGCGATATGTGGCCACCGTGGAGAGGCTCCCGTTGAGGTCATCGAGGAGACAATTCGAGAGGCGACAAACTGAGACGCCAAAGTGAGGCTCAAATGGAGAATCAAGCCCAGCTGACCCCCTATCAGCCGAATTGGACTGATGACTACAACGCCGAAGAACGCCACTTGCAGGGGATCTTCGGCGCTGCCGCATTGGAAATCCAGCATATCGGGAGCACGGCTATTGCAGGAATGCCTTCGAATCCGATTATCGATATCGCGGTTATGATTCAGAGCTGGAAAGATGCCGACGCATTCACGGAATCCCTGGAGCAAATTGGGTATGAATTCGTCCCCGCCACCCATTCCGGCTTGCCCGAGCGTCATTTTTACACCAAGAGCAACCCTCGCCAGTTCCACTTATCCATCGCCTACACGGACCACGGCGGATTCTGGGTGCGCCAGATTCTGTTCCGCGACTACCTGAGAGCCAACCATGATGCTCACAAGGAGTATGCGGAGCTCAAGAAGGAGTTGATCCGCAAGTTCCCATCAGGGAGAGGTCCATACAGCGAAGGAAAAACAGCCTTCGTTTACCGAATTCTCAGGCTGGCTGGCTGGAAAGTCGGACAGGCCTATCAGGGATCCGGTCTATCGACATCGGAGGCAAGTCCAATGGTCACCGAGGTCATTCCAAAGCAGGACAATTCGCTCGTCGTCACTTTCGACACCGGTGAAACAGGCCTCCTCGACATGAATTCCTGGATGAGAACGGGCACTTTCGATGAAATCACCACGTATGACGATTTCGCAGCGGTGCGAGTAGCGAACGGCACCGTCGAATGGGATTGCGGGATAACGATGGACCCCCACTACGTCTACGGCCGAACGCGAAGGACAATTTGACAAACAAGAATCAAGACCGATTCGGGATTCAGGAAAACTAACCTTCAGATTGGTTTGAGCCACTATATGCTGGTTCAAGTGCCAATGGTGAGGGTGTTCCCTGGGCAAACATGGCAACACATCCTTCTTTTGCTAATTGGTTGACCCACCATTCACTGGAAGGTGACGGCAAATCAGCACTGGTTGTAGGCTGTGGGATGGGCGACGATGCTATCGAACTCGAATCTCTTGGATTCCAGGTAACAGCCTTCGATGTGTCTGAGACAGCAGTAAAACTCTGTAAAGAACGCTTCCCTCTATCAAAGGTGGACTTCGTACAAGCCGATCTCCTGGAGGCTCAACCTCAATGGCAACGAAGATTTGATTTTGTTCTTGAGATATTCACGATTCAGGCCCTTCCCCCGAAGTACGAGAAGGAATTGATTCGCAATCTATCCAATTTTGTAGCCCCTGGCGGTCAGATCCTTGTCATTGCCGAAGTAAGTGGAGAGGAAAGGTCTTTTGAGAACGGTCCTCCATGGGTGCTGACCTCTAACCACATAGACTCATTCGTATCATGTGGATTTCGTGTTGCAGGGCATCATGTGGATGGAGAATCTCAGAGCAATGAAGACACAGGCACATATGTCACCACCTTCGTAAGGTCCGATCTCTGATTTCTTCCTGCCCGATCGTTGCGTCCTTTTTTGCGATTTCCCCGTCTGCATGTGTGAAAGCGTCACTCACATCAAGACGAAGGAGATCGCATGAAACTCATCAGCCTGAAGATCTGTCCCTACGTCCAGCGCCATGCTGGAGGCAACAGAGATGCGCTACGTCGTAGAGCACGTCGAGTCGGACCCTCGGCCAGATTGGCTGTTGAAGCTGTCCCCGGATGGAGGCGAAGTCCCGGCGCTGATCACAGACGAGGGCGCGGGCCTGTTTCAGTCAGACGCCATCATGGAGTATCTCGAGGAGCTTTCCGTTGGCCGGCTGTTGTCCGGGAATCCCACGCAGAAGGCGCTGACCCGAGCGCACGCGTACCTGGCATCGGACAACTACCTGACCCAGTGCTCGACCCAGCGAAGCCCCGATGCGGAGACGTTGGCCGAGAGATCCGCCGACCTCACACCCCTTTTCCGGCACATGGAAACCGAGCTGGGCTCGAGTCCGTTCTTCCATGGTGCAGAGATTGGCTTCGTGGATGTCGGGTGGCTGCCGATTCTCTACCGCACTGAGCTGATCCGACAGGGTGCCGGCTACGATTTCCTCCAGGAGTTTCCACGGGTTCAAAAGTGGCGAACTGAAATCATGGGCACGGGCTTGCCAGAGGCATCCGTCCCGGACGACTTCAACCAGGTCTTTTTCGATTTCTACTTGTCGGAGGAGACCTACCTTGGGAGATTGTCCAGGAAGGGTCTGGCCGCTTGATCGAACCACGCCGGATCGCATGCCGTGCCTGAAACCGGCAACACCCGGCGCTTAATCTGGAGTTCGCACTGGCCCATGAACACGAAATCCACCATCACCCTGGCCATCCTCGGTCTCCTCCACTTCCCCGCCAGTCCAGCCAGCGGCGCTGACGCAGACTTCCTGTGGGCAATCGTTGGATTTACGTGACAGCTGAAAATGTCGCCGTAGGCCGTTTCATCCCCCGAATCAGCCACTCCATGTAAAAAATACTTGACATTCGATACACGGCAGCTATCTTCTTGAATGTCAAACATTCTTAACATGGGAGAAAGGAAATGTCCTACAAGGAGAAGAGCACGTGGATCATGCTGCTGATCCCAATGCTCGTTTACGCAGGCTATCTGACCCGGATCCTCAGTCGTGCTGACGGAGAGCCGCTGACTGATGTCCCATACGCGGAGGCGATGCTGTGGGCGTGTGCCGCGTGGATCATTCTCGCCATCGTCACGCACATAGTCGTGTTCGCGATCGTACGGGACGATGTGGGCGAGGTGGATCAACGCGATCACGAGATCGGCCACTTCGGTGAGTATATCGGGCAGTTCGTCGTCATAGTGGCAGGCATGGCTGCCCTCGTCATGGCTGTCATGGAGACGGATCACTTCTGGATTGGCAATGCCATCTATCTGGCGTTCGTCCTGTCGTCCGTCGTCGGATCTGGTGCGAAGATCCACGCGTATCGCCGGGGGCATCCGCCGTGGTGAAGCCGACGAAGGTGACGAACGACATCCGCTCACTGCGCCAGGCCAGTGGCGACATGACTCAGGCCGAGCTGGCCAGGCGCGTCGGGGTAACCCGGCAGACCATCATCGCCATCGAACAAGGGAGATACTCACCTTCTCTCGAGATGGCCTTCCAGATCGCACAGGTATTCGATGTTCCCCTGGACGATGTCTTCGGGTACCCGAGCGGTGCTCGTACGAAAGGGGGGCGTTCCGCGACATGACCGCCAGATTCTGGGATCGCCGGGCGGACAAGTACGACGCCGACATTCGAAATCACGACACCCTCTACGATCGGACCATCAGAGCTGTGGCAGAAGTTCTCAGCAATGAAGACATCCTGCTCGATGTCGGGTGTGGGAGCGGTGAGTACAGTGTGGATCTGGCCACAACCGTCCAGTCGGTCCATTCCATCGACACGTCGAGCAGAATGATCGCTCTTGCCCGGGACAAGGCGATGGCAGCCGGAGTGGCGAACATGCAGTTTGACACCATCGACGTGCGTGAGATCAATGGAAAGACTTACTCCGCTGCTCTTGCCCTGAACGTCCTGCACCTGGTGGAGGATGTGGAAGCGACACTGGAGAGGTTGAGGGATCTGCTGCTCCCCCAGGGGCTGTTGGTCAGCCAGACACCGTGCCTGGGAGAACGGGGATGGCTCTTCCGACTGCTGATCGGCCTGCTTCAGACAGTTGGCCTGGCTCCATCAATCCACGGCCTCACGACAGCCAGGCTGGAGCACAGCATAAGCGCTTCGGGCTTTGAAGTGATCGCCTCAGATGTCTGGGATCAGAAGACGGCGACTCGATGGATCGTCGCTAGGCGGTGCACATTGTGAATAGTCGTATGTCACCCCTCAGCACTGGCTTGGTCCAAGGTGTCATAGCCGAGTACGGTCGCAACAGCAGATGTGTTATAGCAACACGCCCGAAGTGGTGCCGACAGCGTGCAAGGTGCGCCTCAAGTGCTGTTACCCGAATCAGTTGTAGGGTGTGTGCCCTTTGCGACCATAACGTGGGTTTGATCACGACGGATTGACAAGGATTCACAATTACACCGTGTCTCACCTTTCCCTTTCGGTTGGGTAAAAGCAAACGGCGATTCTGTTCACGGCTCGTAAATGAGCTTCGCCTCACACCCTAACCGCTTCTTCCCCGCAATGCTCGCATATCCACTCCCTCAACGGCGCATCCTCCGCGGTCGGCGACGTATACCCCTTCGCGGTAGTCGAAGCCCCAAACAACTGCCGCCGGATCGGATCAAAACCATCCCAGAACCGGCCCGCTGACTGGCCGTCCCTGGGCCGAAACCAGCGATAGCTGTACCCGTAGAACAGGACGGTGCGCGGCATGTTCCCGTAGTTTCGGCTGGCCGAGTGCCACAGGCGGCGATCGAACAACACGGCGCCGCCTTCGGGTACCAGCACCGGAATGCCCCCATCTACTTCACTCTTCCGATCGCCGTTCCCGAAGTCGATGCTATTGATCTCGTGACTTCCCGGAATGACGTACAGATTCCCGCGTCCCGGCTCACGGCAGTCGCTGAGGAAGTAGGCGATCTTCATCGAGATGCGCGGACGCGGTGAGGTCTCCAGCTCGATGTTCAGGCGCGAGGTATCCTGGTGCCAGCCCATCTTCATCTTCCCGCCCTCCTGCACCTCGTTCCTGGCGGGTGTGACCTTCAGCGTCGCCGCGTATAACTGAATATTCCAACCCAGGACCCCCCACACCTTGGGAAAGGTCCGGTACCAGTCCACAAGGTCCATGAAGGCCTCGTCGCGGGAGGTGAAGTCGTTGACCCTCACCCGCTTGTCCGGTGGAATCTCGTGTTCAGCCCGCTCCGCGGTCGCGACTCGGTCTACGGCCTCCTTCAACCGCAGCACGTGATCCGGCTCCAGGGCGTCTTCGATGATCAGGTAACCGTCCCGCTCGAACTGCTCGCGCTCCTGCTCGGTCAATACGTGATCTGCGGCTTCCGGTTTCATCCAACGTGCTCCTGTCTATCCGTACCCGGTCACTCCGTGCGCTCCAGGCAGTACACCTTGCGGTCGTAGGTGGCGATGTAGATCTGATCGCCGATCCGATCGCCGGCCGCACAGGGAGCGCTCGTGATCGGCGCGCCGAAGAAGGTCTGATCCAGGCAGGCGCCCGTCTCCGGGTCGAGGATGTAGAGCCAGCCGTCGCAGCTGCCCAGCAGCAGGTGGCCGTTGAACAGTACCGGCGTTGCCAGGATGGTCCGTACCCCCATCTGGTAGGGCGAGAAGTCCATGAGGTCGTCACCGGTGCGGAAGGTCCAGCGCAGCTCTCCGGTCTGCAGGTCGTAGCACTGCAGCTCCCCCGTCGGCGTTCCGGCGTACATCGAGCCCTCGTCCGCAGCCAGGGCGCAGACGTACTTGTGTTCGTAGGGAAACTGCCAGACCACTTCGCCGGTGGCACCCCACAGCACTCCCAGGTCGGTGTAGTTTCCCCCCGTGGCCAGCAGGTCGCCGGCAACGACGGCCGACGCGCTCTGGTACTTGGCGCGGAAGTCATTCTGCCATTCGACAGCTCCGTCGCTGCGCCGCAGGGCCGCCATGCCTTTACCCTGAAGCGAGACCACGAGCAGGTCCCCGAACACCTGCGGGCTGGCAAAGCAGGGCTGGAAATCGAAGCTGCCTTCGAGGGGCGTGTACCACAGCAGGGACCCGTCCTCGGTGGCGAAGGCACCGCACCCTGCCTTGCCTCCGGCGTAGATGATTCTATCAACGGCGACTGGTGTTGTGTACAAATACCGCATTGGATGCCCGGGCAACTCCTGCGTCCACCGCGTCTCCCCGGTCTTGGTGTCGAACAGGTGCAGCCGACCCGCGATCGTCAGCGCCGCCGCGCTGCCGGTATCCGGCACCAGGGCTGCACTGTTCTTCACCGACGTCTCCGTGGCTACATGGTACAACAGCTCACCCGAATCGGCGTTGAGGGCCAGCACGCCATCATGGCCGCTGTGGGTCTCGTCCTGCTGACTCAGCAGCAGGACACCGTCGGCGGCGACAGGCGCGGCGCGGTGGCTGGTCACTGGCAGGTCCTGCTTCCACCTCACCTGCCACCTCCCGAATTCATTCCCGCGCAGGACCGGCGCGGCCGCCCGTGACATGCCAGCCACGTCGTACAGACTCAAGGGGCAGAAGTCGATCCGGTGACCATTGGAGTTGCATTGCACCCACCGATAGCCCCTTGGCGATGTATCCATGCCGGCGAAGGTGACCGGCGGCGTACCCACGACATCGATGTCGCCGAACCGCTGCAGCTTGCTGGCGTGATAATGGCCGTACATGACCATTTTGACGTTGTATTGCGCCAGGCTCTCCAGAAACTCGGTCGTGGGAGGACAGTGGACGAAGACGTAGATGTCTCGATCTGGGGGCTGCATCGACAGATCACTGTTGAGCCAGGCCTTTTTGCGCTCCCGGTCCTCCTCCGAGAACATGAGGTCCTCGTCGGCGTAGAGGACGAAATGCTTGCCGCCCCGGTCGAAGCTGTAACAGGTCGGACCGAACAGCCCCTCGAAAACCCGCGTGCTCGTTTTCCCTTTGCCGTTCTCGAAGTGCTCCGTCGAGCCGTCGTGTCCGGCATAGAGAGCTAAGACCGGGGTATCAACCGTGCGCATGGCGTCCCGGCAGCTGCTCAACTCCACCTCGCTGCCCCGGTGCGTGAGGTCCCCCGTCGGCACGATGAAGGCGGGCTCCGCCTCACGCTCGATCTGATGCAGCGCCATGGCCAGGGTCTCGCGGCTGGAATAGAAACGCAGGGAATTGCGGTCGATGGAGCGGAAGCTCTGGGTCTCGATGACGTGGATGTCGGAGATCTGCACGAACGTGAATTCAGGACTCGCCTTCTCCGGTGCGGCTACCAGATGAAAATCGGCCCCGTGAGGATCAGCGCGCAGGCTGGAGGCCTCCTTGTAGAACAGCCCATCGACGTCATGGGTCTCGGGTGTACTCAGATAGACAAATCGATGTTGCGGCCCCAGGTCGATGCTGAACGAGCCGTCCGGCCCGGTCAGCACGATCGACTCTCCGTTGGTGACCGGAATCTCCGGCACGCCCTCGCCGGATTCTCTTTCAATGACGCGTCCTTGTACTGGTTGGCTCATGAGTCGTCAGCCGTGTACTCATAGACGTAGCTGAGAGTGGCGCCCCTGTAAGTGGCCGTCACCTCCCAGCATCCCGATTCGTCGGGATCAATCCCGTTCAACATGGCCCAGCCGTGGTCCTCGGTGAAGGCGTTGGTTCCGGGGGCTTGTTCTTCTATGACCAACGCCGAGCCATCGTCGAGGCGGCGCCATACCACACCGATTTCGGGGTCTGGCTCGATGGCCCCCCCGCCGAAGTGGACGCTCCACCACACGCTCTTGCCCCAGTCATGGTTGCCGTCGGTGGCCAGCGACGTCCAGAGATCCCCGGTACCGTACCAGACTCTCCCCTCGTTCGGGTGAGTGACCGGCCAGGGCTCTGGGGGCTGAAACCCGGGTTGAGGTGGGATGGTGGTGGAGCAGGAGTTGGCGACTGGCTCGGTGGGGCTATCGCTCGAGCCGCAGGTGGCGAAAGTGGCTGCCATCACCAGCAGGGCTCCGGTTGTTGCGACTGCGCCGGTGTGAGTAGGCATGGCGTGCTCCGGGGCTGGGGGGACATTCGTAGCACTGAGGGTAGCACAGGGCACAAAGTCTGCTATTAGGTAGTGTAGATCGGTCGGGGCGAGATGTCGAGATGAGATCGGGTTCGCCTGAGCGGCGGGATAGGCACGGATATGTGCGTGGCACAGGACCGGCCTCGAGCCTCAGCATCGCCCCCACTCAGACCGCGATCTGGCACCAACGATTGCGGAAATCGTCAGCGCATTGCATTGTTCAACCACTGGCGGCTCACATCGCGCTGGTGCCGCTGGCTATGGAGGCGTTTCTGATCTTGTACTCGAGGCTCGCATTGCGCAGAGGTTGGGTTGCATGACCAGCCTCCCTTCCGACACAGCATCCCCGAAGCGGTCCGCCATCACCTGGCGATCCGTCATCTTCGGGACCCTGCTGACCCTCATCATCAGCGTCGGCTTCACCTACGGGCGCATCGTCCTGTCGACGTCGGACATGTCCTCCGATCACATTACCGCCGGGGCCATCTGCGTCTTCTTCCTCGTCACCCTGCTTCTCAATCCCTGCATCAGATTGATCCGTCCCAAGTGGGCATTCAACCGCGCCGAGCTGACGGTCATCTACATCATGCTCATCATCGCGTCGACGATCCCGACGTGGGGCTTCGCTTCCAACCTGGTGCCGATGCTGCCGGCCGTCTACTACTTCGCCACGCCGGAGAACAACTGGGAGGAGTTGCTGTTCCCTCTGGTGCGGGACTGGATGGTACCCTCCGACGCCAATGCCATTCGGGATTTCTTCCAGGGACTGCCCGCCGGCGCGCCCCTGCCCTGGGGTGCCTGGTTGGTGCCGCTGCTGGCCTGGGCCTCCTTCATCTTCGCCATCTACCTGATGATGATCGCCGCCATGGTGCTGGTGCGGCACCAGTGGGTGGAAAACGAGCGCCTGGCGTTCCCTCTGGTGCAGCTGCCGATGGAGATGGCGGAGACGGGCGGGACACGCAAGGTGCTGGGACCCTTCTTCCGCAGTCCACTGATGTGGTCCGGCTTCGCCCTGGCCTTCATCCTGCTGAGCATGAAGGGACTGCACCACTACCATCCCGTCCTGCCGGATCCGCTGCTGTACTCTTACGTCAAGCTCTTCCCGGACATGCACTCCGTGGCGATCAACCTCAGCTTCACCGTCCTCGGGCTGGCCTACCTGCTCAGCCTGCAGGTGGCCACCAGCTTCTGGTTCTTCCACCTGCTTGCCCAGGTGCAGATGACCTGGCAGTACATGGTCGGTTACCGCCTGAAGGGCGAGATCGAACGCTTCATGGAGGGGACCCTCCTGATCGCCCACGAGGGTCTGGGGGCCATGGTCGTCCTCGTCCTCTTCGGCGCCTGGGTCAGCCGCGGCCACATCAAAGCGATCTGGCACAAGGTGATCACCGGCCGCGGCGTCGACGACAGCGGCGAGATTCTGTCTTACCGGACTGCGGTGGCGATCCTGCTGGGATGTGGCACCTTCACGACCATCTGGCTCTACATGTCGGGAGTGCCCCTCTTCTACACCGTCCTTTTTCTGCTGCTGACCTTCGCCATCTTCCTGTTCACGGCGCGCGTCGTCGCCGAGGCCGGACTCGGATTCATGTCGCCGATGGTGTCGTCCCAGACCATCCTCACCAACTTTGCCGGCACCTCAGCCGTGACGGACGCCGGTATCTTCAGCCTCGCCCTGACCTTCTCCTGGACCGGTAGCAACCGCGTCCTGCTGATGGCGGCCGCCATCAACGCGATGAAGCTGGCGGAAGGCGTGGGAGCGCTCAAGCGGCCCTTGTTCTGGGTCATGGTCGTCGCCATCGTCGTGACCCTGGCCGGCTCCCTGGGTATCATCCTGTGGTCGGCCTACGAGCACGGCGCCGTCAACCTGGAGAGCTGGTTCTTCATCGGGAACCCCCGCAACACCCACGCGCACATCCAGTACAAGCTGCAGAATCCGATGGGGTTCTCGGAGTCGCCGGACATCATGTGGCCGCGGGCGCTGTGGACGGCGGTGGGCGGGGCGGTGATGGCGGCCCTGATCTGGGCGCGGCACCACTTCCTGTGGTGGCCCCTGCACCCGATCGGTTTCGCCGTGTCGGCCGGCAACGTCATCAAGCGCGCCTGGTTCAGTATCTTCCTGGCCTCGACGTTCAAGGCCGTCCTCCTGCGCTACGGCGGCGTGCGCTACTACCTCGCACTGCGGCCCTTCTTCCTGGGCATGATCCTGGGACAGGTCTCGGCCGCCGCCTTCTGGATGGTCGTCGACTTCATCCTCGGCGGCACCGGCAACCATGTGCCCGTGTTCGCCTACCCATACTGAAAACGACGGAGCGTGATGATGCTGGGAGTGGCATTGGTCGCAACGACTCTAGTCTGGTTCGGCCTGACTCTCGGCCTGTCATTCATCGAGACACCATTGAAGTTTCAGGCACCAGGCGTCACGCTCACAATCGGGCTGGCGATCGGCTGTCGTGTCTCGCGGTTGGCGGCGTGTATCACGCTCGCCAGCTCGTGGGTGCTGGCGGAAGAGATTGAGGCCGGCGGCGGGCTCCCTAACAGACCGGATTTGCCGCGATGTCGAGATGCTCTTCACTGGGCACGGTTGTACAGACGTTGTCGCCGGACCAGGTAGACGGAATACTGCCGAGAGGTGGAGGCGTTGTCGTGTGCGGACTAAACTTCTCGATGCAGGCTCACGCCAGGAAATCCACGAGCGCTCTCCATGGAGGAAACATGAAAATCATCGACGAAGGGTTCGTCGTCGACGCGGACGCGGTCTCCGGACCGCGCGCCCATTTCTTCACATCCATCTGCCGTCTCGATTCCGGAGTGATTCTGGTCCCGTGCCGTCGCGGCAGCACCAAGATGTCCCCCGACGGAAACTGCATGATTGCCGAATCGACGGATGCCGGCAAGACGTGGCGGACGATCTGCGAACGCTTCGAATCGCGCGTCGATGGCGTCGAGGGCGAAGTGCGCGCCGCCGAACTGACCGAGCTGGATGACGGTACGCTCGTCGGCTTCCTGTCGTGGCTGGATCGATCCGAAACACCACCTGACGTCATCCGCAACCCCGACACGCTGGAGCTGGCTCCGGCGAAACTGCTGAAGGCGGAGTCGAATGACGGTGGGCGCACCTGGAGCGACTACGAGCTCCTGGACACCGGCGCACTGCACTCGTCCGTGCTGGCTGGCGCTCCGCTGCGCTTCCCGGGCAAGGGCTGGCTGCTCACGTTCGAGCACTGCGCCTCGAAGGCGCCCGGAGAACCTGAGCTGCAGGTGGCCGCCGGGCTGTTCAGCCGCGATGGCCGCTCCTACGACCGCATCGCCGAAGTCGCCAGCCACCCCGGACGCAAGTACGTCTACTGGGATCAACGCCAGGCGGTCTGCCCGCGGACGGGCCGACCTGTCGCTCTCTTCTGGACCTACGACCGCAAGACAGAGACCGACGTGCCGCTGCACCTGGCATGGGGAGACCCGGACTCGCTGACCTGGAGCGAGCCGGTCTCGACCGGCATCGACGGCCAGATCGCCGCGCCGATCCCGCTGCGTGACGGGCGCCTGCTGGCGTTTTACGTGCACCGGCACTCGCCCGGCTCCATGCGGTTGATCATCTCCGGCGATGACGGCAGGAGCTGGGACCACGACGGCGAGATTTCCCTTTACGATACCCCTGGCCGTGAAGCCGGGATGGACGGTGCCGATTACGACGAGTACTGGGACAGTATGGCCGTGTGGTCGTTCGGACATCCCGCCGGCGTCGAGCTCGAAGACGGTCAGGTCCTGCTCATCTACTACGCGGGATCGGATTCGACGCAGCTGAGTGTGCGCTGGGCGCGCGTCACGGTGTGAGGTCGCTGTGATAGGGAACCGACACCCCCATGTGATGTCTGCCAGAGCGCACCGACTTCGGCCATTTGGAATTCCGGACCGACATATGGCGCCAGCTCGAGGTAAGCGCGGTTGTTGACGAGCCCCTCCCCGTCATTGAGCTGAGCCGGAGTCGGACTACTATAGAGGTAGGACACTGAGACAGCCTGCAACCCATTTGATCAAGGTGAATACACATGGCAGACAATGGGCAACCAAATGAGCCAGCTCCCGACGCAGTGGTCCTGACCAATCTCGCGGCCGGTATCGCCAGAGTGGATATCACGCCCCCCATATCGGTTCCTCTCGGTGGATATGCCGACCGGGAAGGCCCTGCAACCGGCATCCGCGATCCGCTTCACGCAGTGGCTGTCGTGTTCGACGACGGGAAGAAGCGCGCGGCACTGGTGACCCTGGATTCGATACAGGCAATGCAGCGGGATGGCGATGCATTCAGAGCCGCCATCGGGGAAACATCTGGAATTGCCCCGGACCACATCATCATCAACACATCACATACCCACGGCAGTCCCTGGTTTCATACCGATGAATGCTATCAGCATGAGGTTACGGCGAAGGTTGCCGGCGCGGTCAGCATGGCGGTGGGCAACCTGCGGCCGGTAAGCCTCGGGTATGGAGAGGGAATCATCGACTTCAACGTCAACCGTCGGTGCATCGATGCCGACGGCAAGTGCCACAGCGGACTGAACCCGGATGGGATATGCGACCACCGTGTCAAAGTCCTGCGCATCGATGATGGAGACAGCGCCGAGCCCATGGCCGTTATCATGCATGCCGTCTGTCATGCCAACGTCTTCCGTGGCGCCAACACCCAGATCACTGCAGACTTTCCGGGTGTGGCCAAAGCATTCGTGGAGCGGAGCTTCGGCGCCAGGACAACGGCGATGTTTCTCCAGGGATGCAGCGGTGATGTTCGGGCGAATCTACCCTCGATCGGGGGTTGGAAATCGAGCGTCGACGACTTTGGCCGCAGCGGCGGCGAGATCGATGTGATGTGGTGCGGCTGGTCGCTCGGAGCTGAGGCTGTGAAAGTCGCCACCAGGCTGAGGGTGCGCGAGTTTGTCGATAAGCGCGAGCAGGCGTTCAGTATTTCAGCCGGTCACGAGATGTTGGCGGTAACCGCCGATGAAGCAAAACAGGATCGAGCGTTGGACAAGAGGGACCGTATCGAAGACGGCTTCGTGAACTTCCCCATAAAGGCGATGAGGATCGGTGACGTGTGGTTTGTCGGACTGCCCGGCGAGCCAATGGGAGAGTACGCACTCGATATCGAAAAAGATCTGGCGGGACACGGAAAGGTATTTGTTCTGGGGTACACATCGGGCGATGTCGGATATTTTCCCCGCGCGCATATGCTCGATGAGGGAGGATACGAGGCTGACGGCGCCTACACGGCTGCTTCCGAGCAAGAAGTGCTCGAAGGTGTCCACCACCTCGTGTATGAGTTGATTGATCAGGATCCGGCGCGGTCGTAACAGTACCGGATAAACTCGGAGGAAGGGATGATGAGTATCTCAGCACAACTGGCGCTCCTGGGCGGGCCCAAGGCAGTGCAGCGGGATCCCGGTGACATGTTCACGTGGCCGATCGTCACATCCGAAGACGAGGAGGCCGTGCTGGGCGTTCTGCGGCAGAGAAAGATGTCGGATATCGACCAGACCAGGCAGTTCGAGCAGGAGTTCGCCGCGTGGATGGGAACGAAATACGCCCTCGGGACCAACAACGGAACATCCGCCGTGCACTCGGCCATGTTCGGCTGCAAGATCGGCATCGGTGATGAGATCATCTGTCCCAGCGCCACCTTCTGGGCGTCGATCCTCCAGTGCTACAGCCTGGGAGCAACCGTCGTCTTTGCCGACATCGACGCGGACACACTCTGTATCGATCCCGGAGACATCGAGCACCGGATAACCGATCGCACCAAGGCGATCATGGTCGTCCACTATCTGGGATATCCCGCCGACATGGACGCGATCATGGCGATCGCCAACAAGCACGGTCTGCGGGTCATCGAGGATGTGTCCCACGGCCAGGGCAGTCTCTACAAGGGCAGGAAGCTGGGCACCTTCGATGTCGGAGCCATGTCGCTGATGACCTACAAAAGCATGGCCATCGGCGAGGCCGGAATCGTCGTCACCGATGATCTGGAGGTGCACGAGCGCTGCGTGGCCTGGGGACACTATCTGAGATTCGACGACACCGTGCAGACCGAGAGCCTGCAGCCGTATGCCGGATTGCCCATGGGTGGGCACAAATTCCGGATGCATCAGATGAGCGCCGCCGTGGGCCAGGTCCAGCTCAAGTATTACGATGAGCGCATAGCACAGATCGACAGGGCCATGAATCACTTCTGGGACCTGCTCGAAGGGGTGCCGGGGGTGGTTGCCCACCGGCCGCCTAAGGGCAGCGGCAGCACGATGGGGGGCTGGTATGCCGCCCGTGGTCTGTACAATCCCGCACAGCTGGGGAATCTCTCGGTATCCAGGTTCGCGGAGGCGGTGCGGGCGGAGGGTGCGACCACCTGTGTCCCCGGATGCAACAAACCACTGCACCTGCACCCGCTGTTCAACACGGCCGACATCTACGGCCACGGCAAGCCGACACGAATTGCCAACTCCGACCGCGATCTCAGGCAGCCGCCGGGCAGCCTGCCTGCGACCGAGGGCTTCAGCGAGCGGGTCTTCGAGATCCCCTGGTTCAAGCACTACCGGCCGGAGATCATCGAGGAATATGCCAATGCTTTCAGGAAAGTGGCGGCCAACTACGGCGAGCTGCTGGCCGGCGACGAGGGCAATCCACCGGATATGGGTGCCTGGGGCGCTTCTAATATTGTGTGAGGTTGAATACGATGAGCAACAGTGGAATGGGGTTCGGAATTATCGGATGTGGCATGATTGCCAACTTTCATGCCACGGCGTTGGCCGACGTGGAGGGCGCGCGGCTGGTCGGCGCCGCCGACGTGACCGGGCAATCCCGGCATAAGCTGACCGCAAAACACGGAGGCCAGGCTTTCGATTCGGTCGAAGAGCTCCTGGCAAGCAGCGAGGTCGACGCGGTCTGCATCTGCACGCCCACGGGTCATCACGCTCGCCTGTCAGTCGAAGCGGCCAGAGCCGGCAAGCATATCGTCGTCGAGAAGCCAATGGCGTTGAATCTCGAAGAGGCGGACGCGGCCATAGAGGCGGTGGAGTCGAGCGGCGTGAAAATGGAAGTCGTCTCCCAGCTGCGGTACTCGCCGGCGTTGCGCCGGTTGAGGAGAGCCGTCGATGAGGGCGTGCTGGGCCGGCTGGTTTCCGGTGACGTCTATATGAAGTTCTTCCGCTCTCAGGAGTACTACGACTCGGGCGGCTGGAGGGGAACCTGGGAAATGGACGGCGGCGGCGCGCTGATGAACCAGGGTATTCACGGCATTGACGTGCTGCAGCATGTGATGGGTCGCCCCAAATCCATCCACGGCATCGTCAAAACGCTCGTGCGCAAAAACATCGAGGTCGAGGACACCGCATCCGCCGTGGTGGAATGGGAAAGCGGAGCGCTCGGTGTCATCCAGGGCACGACTTCGGTGTACCCGGGTTATCCGCGCCGAATGGAGATCTCAGGCGAGAACGGGACCATCGTGATGGCGGAAGACGTGCTGGTGTCCTGGGACATCGAGGGACAGGAGATCCCCGCAGATGTGGTCCTTAGCGATCCTTCCGGCGGAGCTGCCAGTGATCCCGGTGCCATGAACGCGGCGGGCCATGTTCTCCAGATCACCGACCTCGTGGAGGCGGTCAGAGAGGACAGACCGACCGCGGTCGATCAGCACGAGGGCAGAAAGCCGCTCGAAATCATCGTGGCCATTTACGAGTCGGCCCGCACCGGAAGGCCGGTCGTGCTGTAGCGCGTCCACGGATCACCCCGATAACTCCGCGACAGCATCCTCCCGATCATCCACGGGTTGGCGGCCTGCGGACGCCAGGCACTGAGGGGGGGATCTCCGGCACGCCCTCGCCGGATCCTTTCTCAACGACGCGTCCTTGTACTGGGTTGTTCATCGGTCGTGCACCTGACTCATGAGGCTTCTTCTACACGGGTACTGCGGAAGCTGTAGAGATGGGCGTGCTCCATGCGGAAGAGCAGGCGGATCGTCTTGCCGGCCAGGGTGTCGAGACTGCGCTCTTCTCCCCGCCAGCGCAGGACGGCCGAATCGGTGAAGCCGCGCATCGGCATGTTATCGCAGAAGTGCGCCGCGTCCTCGCCGCTGAAGTCCGGCACCGGCTGCAGCGCCTCATCGAGGACCTCCACCCGCATGGAACCGTCCTTCAGGCGCGGGTCGCCTTCGAGGGCGGCGGACGTCGATGCATTGATCGCCAGATCGCCGCCAGGCCATGTCATCGGTTTGGTGACGAGTTTGCCGCCGCGGAACCCCGCCGACAGCGACGCGAAGCGGTCGACGGTGATGGTGGCGAGACCGATGGCGCCGTAGCAGGGCGCGGCATTGGATTTGGAGTGGTCGTGGGCACCGCTCATGCCGCCGAAGTAGAACCAGAGCTGATTGCCCTTGCGGATGGGCGGTGACGACGCCGGGCTGTTCCAGCGCTTGTTCCACGGGTACTCGGCGCCGATGAAGGCCTCGCGCTGCGGCGGCCGCTGCCAGCTCACGAGGTCGTCCGACCAGGCCAGGCAGATGTCGATGACGTCGGGGATGCCGTGATAGCGCTCGAGCAGTCCGATGTAGCGATCGGCGTAGGGGAAGGCCACCATGCCGTAGATCTCGGCGTTGAAATCGTCGAGCAGGTCCTGCTTCATGATCAGCTGCGGCTCGGTAAACTCACGCAGGTCCGGGCTCGTGATGACGACGACGCAGCGTCCGCCCGTCACCTCGTAGGGGTCCACGGGTTTGGAGAGCACGACATACCTGCCCTCAATGCGCTCGAGCATCACGTGCTCGCGCTCTCCGGTACTGGTGGCGATGGGGCCCGGAAGCCGCTCAAAGGAATAACCGTCCCTGCTGACGGCGACATAGAGGCCGGGGTCGACCTTGCTGGAGGGACCGTGGTAGAACAGCTTGAACGGCGCCTCGTCATCATCGGGCTCGTAGCAGACCGATGGGCACTTGAAGCGCTCGGCGAAGACGATGTTGTTGTCGCGGCTGCCGTCGGCCTCATAGAGCCCGAGCTCGGGCTTGTGCCAGTGCAGACCGTCGTCGCTCTCGGCGACGCAGAACGCGGGCGGGGCCGTCGCCGTGCCGCGGGTCAGGTAGTACATCCTCCAGGTGTCGGCGACCTTGAAGACGGTACCCGTCATCAGCAGCGTCGAACCCTCCCACGGTCTGTCGGGTCGCACGACCGGTTCGGGAAAGATCTCGGCCCGGTGCCACAGGCGCGACAGACGCTGGGTTTCTCCGACCCAGCGATCGTCGATGAACAGCTGGTCCTGGCTCAGGTCGATCGGACGTGGTATCAAGGAGGTGCCTCCTGTCAGTGAATGGCGAGCGTGGACTTGCCGCACTGACGGGCTCCTGTCAGAACCAGCATCCGTCCCCGATCCCTGGCGTGTAAATCCACCAGGGAATTCTGTATTTGGCGTATTCTTGTAATCATACGTAACAAAAACACGTTAAAAATGCTCTAGTCACAAGCGGTGCCCGAAAGGGATCCGCGCAGCCCCTGCAATCAATCCGACGTTTCGATCGTTTACCAGGTAGACCCATGACAGCCAGGCCTGCACCCTGCAGTCCTGACATCTACCAAGAGGAGGCATGAATGAGAGTTTATTGTTTGGCGATGGTCGCAGTGCTCACCCTGGCTGCTGCCGCCTTCGCCGGGGATGATCCCAGCATCAAGGGCAAGCTCAGGGCTGACATTCACGAGGCGATGGCCACCCATGTCGCCGACAGCATGGTGGACTCCGTCTACGTGATTTATGATGGTACTGAAGGCAAACTCCTGCGATTGAAGTTTGGCGAACTGCACAGTGGCATCGTCAAGAAGGCAGAGTTCTACGTGAGTTGCGCCGATTTTTCCGACGCCGCCGGACGCCAGTACGACCTCGACTTCCTGGTCGGCGGTATCGGAGATGAGCTGCGGGTTCTCGAGGGGGTCGTCCACAAGGTCGACGGCGTCAAACGCAAATACGAACTGGAGAGTGCGGGTCCCTGACGGGTTCTGCCTGGGTTTCGCCTAATGGAAGACAGGGATCTACTGCAGTCGGGCTATCGCTACGGGCTGTCGCTGACGCACAGAGAGGCCGATGCCGAAGACCTCGTCCAGGAGGCATGGATGAGACTGCTGCGCCGTCACGGTTCGAGCCCGACGCCCTCCCTGCTCTTCACGGCGATTCGGAATCTCTACATCGACTGGTACCGGCGGAGCAAGCTGGTCGTCTTCGAGCCATTCGACGAGGAGGAGCATGGAAACCTTGCATCTACCCTGGTACCTACAATTGTTGAGGTGGATTCCGACGAGATGGACCGGGCGCTGGCGCTGATCAGGCCGGAGGAGCGCGAAGCCATCTACCTCAACGCCGTCGAGGGATTCTCGGCTCGAGAGATCTCCGCCTTGATGGACATCCCCCGCAACACGGTCCTGAGCTTGCTGCACCGCGGCAAGAAGAAGCTGGCCGCCCACCTGAACCCGTCCTGGGGAGACAGGCAAGAGGGCAAAGCATGAGCGATCGCGAAAAACCGAACCTGGACGCGGCGCTACGCCGCCATTACCAGGAGAAATCCCTGCCGGCCGCCAGAATCGACGAGATCCTCGGTGCCGGCACACGTACATCCTCACCAAGATCGTCCGTCTACTACTGGCTCACAGGCGTGGCAGCAGTCCTCGTGGTCGGATTCACCGGTGTGTATACGGCGATGCACCAGAGTGTCACGCAGGCCGTCTACCGGGAAGTGGCGATGAATCACCGCAAGCAGCTGGCAGTCGAAGTTGCGGCGCAGCAGTACGAGCAGGTGCAATCGGGACTGGGGAGGCTCGATTTCTCAGTGATTCCGAATCCAAACGCACCCCTGGCGACCGACTACGCGCTCGTTGGTGGGCGTTACTGCTCGATCCAGGGTGGATTGGCGGCACAGCTCAAGTTGAGCGACCGCACTTCGGGTGAGTCGGTGACACTGTACGTCACCCCCCTGACCGATGGACTGTCCGAAGTGGCATCGTCGCAGGACGTCGTCGACGGCGTGACCATCCGCACCTGGCGCGACGATGGTCGCTTCTTCGCCCTCGCCCGAGACTGGCATCAGTGAACGACGACAGGGTCCGGCAACAGGCGTCAACGGTACTCGTAGACGTAGCCGAGGGTGGCGGACACGACTGAATCATTGCGAGGGAGGAACCATGGCCGACCCGGCGAAAGAGGCGATCGATTCGTTCGAACGCTGGTGCTTGGGATTCAATACCCGCGACGTCGACATGATGGTGGCGGAGATGCATTTTCCGCATATGCGGCTATCCGGTAGCCAGTTTCAGACGTGGCCAACGGAAGAAGACTTTCGAGCGCCGCAGGATGCAATGACGGAAGACCTGCGAGCGGAAGGCTGGCACACGACGGAAACCAAGTCGATTGATCCAGTTCAAGTCGGCGATGAAAAGGTTCACCTTGCTATTCGCCAATCTCGACAACGCGCTGACGGCACCGAATACAACGGATTCGATACGCTCTGGATCTTCACAAAGATTTACGGCCGCTGGGGGGTCCAGTTTCGCTCGTCATTTCTGGCTAACGCTGTCCAAGGCTTTGGCGCAGCAGAGCCCAACACCTGACACGCCACCTGATTCTCCTGCCGCCTTTCTTGGCACGTCTCTTGCAAAGGTGTATCCTACAGCCAAAAGGAGGATACCACCATGCGTAATCTTCTGTTCGTCATCGCGCTCGTTTCAAGCTCGCTTTTCACACCCCAAGCGATTTCTGCATGCAGTTGTGAATTTTTGCCCCCGCTGCAAAATCTGGGCGGGTCCGCATTTGTTTTTTCCGGTACAGTGATCGAGATCGTTGAGGAGGGAGCGACAGAGGCTGAGTCCCCGATATTCTTCACAACATTCGAGGTCGATCGGTCATGGAAGGGGATTGATGGACAAGAAACCACCATTGTATCGTGGGCAGATAGTGGTGCGGACTGCGGATACAGCTTCGAGGTAGGTGAAGCCTATCTGGTCTACGGATACATCAGTGGCAGTATCCTTGGTGACAAAATAGAGACGGACCGTTCTCCCGATGTGGCGGGGGGGTTCCGTCTGACAAACGGATGTAAGCAAACCAAACGGCTCAGTGAGGCTGCCGGGGACATTGCAGCACTGGACGGCCTAATCACCATCGTCCAGCCGACTCTGTGGGGGCAGATAAAAGCGCTGTACTGTGACGAGGCAACCGAGGAACGCTGAGGGGAGGATTATCGTGCGCAATCTTCTTTGTGTCGTCTCGGTCGCTTGCTGCTCTCTCGGCGCGCCTCATGCTATCACCGCTTCCTGTTTTTCCATTCCTGCTCCACTAGAAGCATCGGAGCAAGCCGATTTTGTTTTCTCGGGAACAGTGACCGAGGTCGATGAACACCCTGACAGCATACTCGAAAGAGGGGAAGATCCTCCAACACGCACGTATCGGGCAACTTTCCAGGTTGATCGGGTATGGAAAGGCCTTAGCGGGCGAGAAACGATCGTCATCGCACAGGAATATCAAGATGTTATCAATCTTTACGGTTTTCAGCTGGGCGAGAGTTACTTGGTATACGGATTCATCGGCACACTCCCCTTTTCAGACGACGACGAACAGTTCCTACAGACAAATGCATGTCATAGGACCAAGCCAATGAGGGAGGCTACTGAGGACTTAAGTGCGCTGGGTGAACCCTCGATCACCATCGTCAAGCCTACCCTTTGGGGGCAGATAAATGCTACATTTTCACCGGCGAATTAGGGGCGTGTATGTGCCTGTTGATGGCATCTTCCGTCGGGGCCGGTGAGAACGAATGAACATCCGTTGGAGGACCGACGCAGGAAGTAATGGCATCTGTATGGGTCCTGGTGATCGATCCACAGAATCCACAGACAATCTCTCGCGGCATCACAGGATCCAGAGGTTGACCTTGCCACCCTTAGACGAACGGGTTCACCTTGCTATTCGGCAGTCTCGGCAACGCGCTGACGGCACCGAATACAACGGGTTCGATACGTTCTGGATTTTCACAAGGATTTGCGGCCGCTGGGGCGTCCAGTTTCGCTCGTCATTTCTGGCGAACGCTGTCCAAGGCCTTGGCGCAGCAGAGCCCATCTTCTGACCTCACGCCTTTTCCAGATACGGGATGGTGCCGGCGATGTCGGTGTCGTCGATCAGCTGGAAGCGGCTATCCGAGCCGGCCTGGCGGGCCTTGCCGAAGGGGGCATAGTCCGGGTCGGTGGCGAAGGCCTCGACCGCTTCGGCACTGGGAAACTCGAGGATGGCGATCAGCGTTGTTTCCAGTGGTTCGCCCTCTAGCGTCTTCACATTGCCGCTGCGGGCGAGATATCTGCCTCCATGGCGATGCACAATGTCGTGTACCTTTTCGGCATAGGCGGGAATCCAGGCGTCGTCCTTGACCAGAATATCAGCGATGACATAGACGCTCATTTTCTCCACTCCCCTTGTTTACATTATTGCGAATGGCCTGCCGTTCTCGGCAGTTTAGCCAGCTTTTGTCTTCCAAGACAATGGCGCAATTTAGTGGAGGTATCGAGGGTCTGCAAGCTCTACGGAAATGCATGGAGGATACCACAACGGCCGTCATTCCGTGCCGGCGAGGATCGAGCCATGCTGGATGAAACGGGGCGGCAATGCTAACAGAAACACAGCTCAAACAGTATCGTGAGGATGGCTATGCCAAGGGCGGTCACGGCGCTGGTAACGACCAGCCGGAGCTTCTTTTTCCTAAAGCATCCGTGCGACCACCCGATACACAGAGGTGTCGGGGTTATCCGTCTAAGTCGTTTATTTTAAATGAGTTAAAGAAAACAAATCACCCTGAAGTCCCATTACTTGATATCACGAGAACCAGTCCACGATCCAATTGAAGGACGACCGGCGTGCTGAGAACGAACAATAATATCATGGCCGTGAATGTCGGGCGCTCGATCACCCGCAACCAGAATCTGTCGGCCAGTGTCGTTGCCAAGCTCGGGTCGGGGCATCGCATCGAAAGAGCCTCCCACGACGCGGCTGGTATCTCGATTTCGGAGTCGATGCGCTCTGAGCTGGTGCAGCTGAATCAGAATGTTCGCAACGCTGAGACCGCCAACGACCTGCTACAGGTGGCCGAGGCGCCACTCAGTGAAGCCTCTCAGATTCTGTTGCGCATGCGCGAGATGGCCGTCGCCGCATCGAACGCTCATCTCCAGGACAGCCAGCGCGACATTCTCAATTCCGAGCTCAATCAACTCCGCGTGGGCATCAATCGCATGATAGAGGCCACGCGCTACAACAACGATGCCATTTTGACGGGTCAACCTGAGGTCAGCGGTCAGGCATCCACCGCCATCACCGACAAGCTCGATACCGGTGTCACCAAGGTGCAGCTTTCAGGCGCCGATGCGGGTACCTACACCTTCGTCGATTCAGGTCTGGACAACACCATCACACTCGGAAACGGGGTTGTTACACAGACGATTGACCTGTCCACTCCGCTGGACAACGGCCGTGTCGCCGCCGGCACAAACGTGGTTGCCAACTTCAACCACCTCGGCATACAGGTTACGCTCAGCGGTACCGGCTTTCCGGCAGAAGGCGATTATGTCTCCGGCGATCTCGATGGCAAGACGGTGGTCGTGGAACAGGGGAACAACAGGCATTTCCAGATCGCCCCGACCAACGATGCGCAGAAACAGCTGACCATCGTGCTGCCCGATCTGAGGGCTCCCGGTGCCGCCCTGGATCTGGATTCGATTTCCATCAGCAGCCAACTGAGCGCGCGTGAGTCACTGGCAAAGATCGATTCCGCCATCGAACAGCTATCGGACGCGCGCGGTGAGATCGGCGCCATGCGGAACCGATTGGGCCACAGCATTGACTTCAGCGAGAACGAAATTGAAAGCATCCAAAACTCCGAGTCGGCCCTGCGGGACTCGGATATCGCCCTGGAAACCGCGAACCTCAGCAAGGCTCAGATCCTGTCACGGACCAGCACGGCGATGTTGACGCAGGCCTTCAACAATTCTCGTCTTGCTCTCGAGCTGCTCAACTAACTACGACTTATCAGATCAGACACCTACCTAGCCGTAGAACTCTTCGGTGTGCGGTCGTACCTCCAGCTCGAAGCTCCAGGCGGAGCGTTCCTGCTCGACCAGACTCCAGTACACACCGGCGATGTCGTCGGGTTTGAGAACGGGTTCATCCGGATCCAGGTTCATCTGCTCTCGCACGCGTTCAGTGTCGATGATGCCATCAATGAGCACATGAGCAACGTGGACACCCTGCGGCCAGAGCTCGCGTGCCATGGAATCAGCCAGGCCGCGCAGACCGAACTTGGCGCTGCTGAAGTCAATGGCGCCCTGACGTCCGCGAATCGAGGAGGTCGCTCCCGTGAAGAGAATGGTTCCTCCGCGGCTGTCGGTCAGCATGTCGGTTGCAGCCACCCGGCTGCAGTGCAGCGCTCCGAGAACGGTCACGCGCCAGGCGCGCTCGAACTCCGCGGGGGTTATGTCCATGAGGCCTTTCCAGTTCGACAGGCTGGCGTGATTGACTAGAATGTCGACCGGTCCGAAGCGATCCCTGACTCGAGCGAAGGCGGACACTACGGCGGTATCCGTCGTGATGTCAGCGGCAACGGCCAGTGCGTTCTCCTCTCCCAGTTCAGCCTGTAGCTGTTCCAGGTAATCGGGCGAGCGGGCGAGCATGCCCACCCGGCAACCTTCAGCGACGAACTTGCGAACCAGAGCGGCACCAAGCCCCGGTCCGACTCCTGCAACGACAGCGGTTTTCATGGATGACTCTCCCCGGACACGGATCTATCCAACCAGGCGGATTGTAACCTGTTTTTGAGTCGGCTGGCAAAGGGATTCTTGCGGTCCTCCGGGTACTCGAGGCCCTGCCCTGACCTCAGAGCTCAGCCAGTTTGGTCAACGCCGCCAACACCTGAATCCGCGCCTCGTCCGCCAGAGTGCGGTCCACCTTCTCGTTCAGCCAGTGGAAGCCGCTCAACGGCTGGTCGTCGTAGAGCCCATCCACGTGGCCCCCGGCCTCCAGGACACTGGTCGGCAGGCTCTCCAGCAACCGACGCGCCTCCTCCACCTCCGGACCCATCATCCCCTGAGCAGACGCTTCCCGGATCGCCCGGTCCAGCATTGCGAAATACTCGTAGTCCTCCACCCCTTCCCGCGCTGCCTCGAGGTGTTTGCCGGCCGTCACCGACTCCTCGTCGATGAAGATGGGGGCGTACGCATTCTTGATAGTCAGGTATTCGTTCCACGATGACGCGTGGCCCGTGTCCGTCAGCGACCACATGTAGAAGGCGTCGGCCCCGTAGTGCCAGCATGACCAAGCATTCAGCCGGCCCGCGTACGGATCGAAAATTCGACTCGGCCATGACGAGTAGAATTCCAGCGCGATCCCCTGATCCCGCTTCGTCAGGTAGTATTTGCGATAGTCCTCACCCTTGCTCACGAAGGCTTGATAGTTCGGGCACAACACGTGGCACGCGTCGATCATCTCCTGGTTCGCCTCGTTCATGTCATCGTGGTTCACATCCTCCCAGATGCGGACTCCCGTGTCCGCTTCGCGGATCGGCTTTGCCCAGGCAAGAATGCGCTCGTCCTGGTACGGCTCGTCGGGCTCATCCACCAGCAACAGGGCCAGCTGTTCGGGCTGCAACCCTTTCGACACCATGTACTCGGCCCAGAAGGTCACCCACGCCTTCACCGCGATATTGAATTCCGGTGTGCCCATGGGCAATGACTCGAAATTGTCGCCGACTTTCGCGAACACCATGTATTGGCCAGCACTAGGCCACAATTCGATCCACGCATCGAAGTACTCGGTGGAGGGTGGCGCCGTCATCGCCCCGGTCTCATCGTGGGTGCCACGCGGCAGCGCCAGTTTGAGGGCCCACGGCGAGTCGACGAGGTGTTCGCGCAGGTGCTCGACGATCGCCGACCGGTTCTGCTTGGTTATGTAGCGGAAATGACCGATCCGGTCCGTATAGTCCCAGCCGCCCATGTGAAGCGACTGCTGCTCGGGGAAGTCGAGCGGATACAGGTGCATGCGCAACGGAAACCGCTTGCCCCCGGGCGTCAATTCTACGACCACCTCACCTTCGTAGTTGCCGGGTTCTACGTCGACCGGATGGAAGGTCAGCCACACCTGTCGGGTCATGCCGGCGGGCACGGTCACCGCATACAGACCGCTCTCGGCACCGACTTCGGGCAGGGCCGCCGCCACCGGCATGCCGGAGCGGGTGTCCGTCCAGATCACCTCGTGAACGGTCACGTACCCCGGGTTGTCGCCCCCGGGAAGCCCGCTCAACCGGAATCTCACCTGCGTCGGCTCGTCGCTGCTGTTGCTCACATTGAAGGCCGCCGCGCGGTGTTCGTTCCGCATCAGGTGCACCTCGACCGCCAGCTCCGTCGCCGTGTCCGGTGTGCCGATCAGGGGAAGTGGATCCCACAGATTTGAGCGCCAGAACGTGAGCGGCTCCAATCCCCTGGCGCGCCACAGTCGGGCCTGAGTTTGCAGGACCCGTTCGTGCCATGAATTCAGCGGCAGCACAGCCTCGAAGTCATCCCCGAACGCCTTCGTGGCCTGTCCCATACTCGCCTCCACGGTGGCCAGTTCGCCCAGCACTGCGCTGTGTGTCTGCGCCGGGATGCCCTCTTCTTCGGCCGTCTGCCGCAAGGCCTCGATGTCCTGCGTCAGGCGGGTCCGGATTCCTCTCTCGATAGCGAGCCTGACCGCATACGTCTCAACGTCCGGGAAGGCCGGTCCCGGCAGCGGCTCATCCACCCACTCTGGCTCTCCAGCGTAGACCTCGATCTCGTCCACGAAGGTGTACGGCTCGTTCCACACGACCAGGCTGACGTAGCGCCCGTGCGTCCGCAGCCGGTCTGTCCAGTAGCGGTACGTCCCATACTGCTCGGCTCGAGTTTTGTAGGCATCCTTGATGACCTGCTCACGAACCTCGGGAGTCATTTTCTCCGGGAAGCGATCCCGGTTATTGTCGTAGTGAAAGTGTACTTGGTCCTGACTGAAAACCATCTCGTCGAGGGCCCACATGGCATCGGTCGCCCTCATCGGCGCGAGCGGCCCGTGTTGCTGCTCACTCAATTGGACCAGGTCGCCAATCTCATGAAACTCCTTGTCTTCACCGGCAACGAGGATGCGGATCATCGACGGGAACCACACGTCCGCGAATCCCGCTGCCGTGTGGTAGGACACCCCCCGTATCGGCTTCACTGCACCCAGGTCCAGGGTCACGATCGAGGGCGTCTTTTCCTGGTAGCCCACGGTCGACAGCTGCGCCCAGAAATAACCGTCCGTGTAGACGCCATCCGTAAGTTGCTCGAAATCGCCGGGGTCGCTGCTAAGCCGGTAATTCGGCCTCGGCTCTATCGTGTAGCTCGCCCCGAGGGCGATGTTCTCGCTCGGACGCTCCGTCGGAACCGTCCGGTGTGCAGTTGGCGAAAGCTCCGTGTCCTGCGCCCACGTCTGTGCTGCTATCAACAACGCTACCACTGCCAATGTCCATTTCATCGCTTGCCCCTCGCTTCATAACGAATGATTCTTCCTAAGAGAGTTCCGACCGCCAAAAATCAGGCTGGAAGGTGACCTCAAATTGTATAGCTTTCAGAGCTGATTGAAATCACTCTCAGGTCATCCGAGATTCGGAAGTACCGATTGAAGAATAGCTCGCGCTGCCTGCTCGATCAATCCGGCAGCAGGGGCCGCATTTTCGGCCCCCTGAGCGCGGCTGTCAACAGGCTGCTCCCCTGTTTACGTTGACTCCGCGAGAGTGCAAACGAGGAGATCGAGTCATGGGAGAATCATCGACATGAAAACCCACCGCGCCGTCATCGTCGGCTTGAGGGGTATCGGCGCCGGACGGCCTCAAGAGTCCCCGCATCGGCCGCTGTACGGGGCGCGGCCAGGGTCCCACGCATCCGCGTACTACCGCCACCCTCAGACAGAGCTGGTAGCCGTGTGCGACATCAACGGCGAAGCCCTCGATGGGTTCAAGGAAACCTGGCACGACGTGTGGCCGCAGATGCGGTACTACACCGACTACCGTGAGATGCTGGAGAGGGAGAGCCCCGATCTGGTCAGCGTCGCCACATCTGATCATCTGCACGCCGACATAACGGTTGACGCGGCCAGCAGCGGAGCTAGAGCCATTCTGTGCGAAAAACCGATCGCCACCACCCTGGCCGACGCCGATCGCATGATCGCCGCAGCCGAGGCTGAGGACGTCCTCCTGTCGATCGAGCACACGCGTCGCTGGACTTCCTCCCATCACGCTGTTCGCGACCTGATACGCGAAGGTGAACTCGGCTCGTTGCGTGGTATCACAGCCAACATGTACGGCCCTCGTTCCATGCTGTTTCGCAACGGCACCCACGCGGTCGACACGATCTGTTTCTTCGCCGAATCAGACCCGCAGTGGATCTTCGCTGAACTGGAGGAGGGATTCGACCACTTCACCGAGTACAGCAGCGACGGTAGGCGCGACCCGTCCCTGGATCCGGCCGCTTGCGCCTACATCCATTTCTCCAACGGCGTGCGGGCGTTCTACAACAGTCTCAAAGTCGCCATGCTCGGATCGCAGACCGAGCTGCACTGCGACGACGGACGCGTCGAGGTCTCCGAACGTGGAGCGACGGTAATTCGCGGGACGTCACACGTCGCCTGGTCCAGCGCGACTCTCGTGCCCGACCACTACATGTACGAGCGGCAACTGGGCGCGGTCGCGGAGTTGGTACATGTGTTGGAGCACGGCGGCGCGCTGGTGTCGCCGGCGCGGGAGGCCCGCAAGACTCTGCAGATCATATTGGCCATGTTGAAGTCTCACGAGCTGGGCAACGTCAGGGTCGATCTGTCCTGAACCGCGCTGTGCCAGGTCGGGCCCACACCAGGCGCGATGCCGTGAGAGCGTGCGCGAGGCCTCGTCGCCTGCGGCCTTCGCCGAGTCGCCCATAACTTGTCGCTTTGGTAGCAACAGTGGAAGCGAGCGCTAAGCCCGGTAGTCTACCGCGCATCGACTCCGGAGTCGCCCGTGAAGACGCGCCGCAGATGTCGCTCGTAGATGTTGGCGGTCACGTTCTCGGCGATCACCGTCTCGAACCGGTTCAGCGCTTCCAGGTAGCGATCGCCCATCTCGGCCGCAACCTTGTAGGCTACGTGCAGGAGCTGGCGCAGGTGCGGGTTGTAGTCGGCACACTCCGGATCGTGGCGCAGCGCGGCGGCGAAGGCTTCGCCGCTCCATGAATCCAGTACCTCAGTTGTGGGCAAGCTGCCCTGGTCTATGTCGATGACCGCCCAGTACGGTCCGCACAGCTCATCGAAGCGGTCGAGAGCCAGGCGGTAGATCCTCTTGGCCAGGGCGAGGCCGTCTCCGCCCGCGAGCGACAGACCGATCAGCTCTTCGAGCCAGGTGGTGCCCGCCGTTTTGAGATGCAACCCGGCGTCGAACTTGCGGATGCCCCGGCGCATCGGCTCGTAGATGGTGAACTTGTCGCTGCCGGAATGCACGCTCAGCTTGAGGTTGTCCGGTAAGCCGAATTCCGCCACCGCGAAGGCGATGACAGCCAGGTCCTGCTCGAACTCGCGAGTGAACTGATCGACGTCGCCGACGTAGTCGACGCCCTTGTTGAACCGCCCGGTGAACTTCGGGGCGATCGTCTGCAGCGGGATTCCTTCATCGGCGCTGGCGGCCAGGATGAAGAATAGCTCCACTGGTGTCTGCGGGCTGTCGGTCTCGTCCATCGAGACCTCGGGGACGAATCCGTCCCGGCCCTTCACCGCTTCGATGTGCCGGTAAATGGTGCCCGCCTCGCGAACGGCACGCAGGTACTGGTAGGCGATCCCCTCTACCTGTTCGCGGGAGGTGCTGAACGGCTCGGCGATCCCGGGGATCTCCAGCGTGCCGATGTAGCGCTCGTGTCGATCGACGAAGGCCGTCAGGTCATCGCCGGCAGAGGGCTGGCCGATGGCCTCGGCTACGTCGATGGTGAAGAAGTCGCTGGAGTCCATGAACAGGTCCACGGTCTGCAGCCCGATATGATCGGCATCGACGTAGTACGATCCGTCCCACGACAGGGCCTCGGTCGCCTGATCCGCCTCGGTCCTGACACTGCCCGGCTCCGAATGCGTCGCCAGGTGCTCGCGGTGCGACTTGTTCCACACTGGCACCACCTCGAACCCTGCCGATTTCGCTCGGGCCAGGGCCTGAAGCTGCGCCCTCCCCTGGTGGGCGAAGCGGTCGCCGATTCCCATCGAGTATTTCTCCAGCCGCATGTCCACACTCCTTCCTGGCGATCGACCCAGGGTCTGTGTGACGATGTGGTAGGTCAGGCCACCACCCTGATCAGGACTTCATCGCCAGATACACGATCACCCTCAGCTCGCCCCCCTCCGGCACCTCACCGACGAGCCGCAGATACGTTCCGAAGTTCGATACGCGCCCGAAGGTCACTTCCGCCTCGTCGCCGGTCAGTCTGAAACGGGTCCCCTCGGCGCACCACCGCATGCCGTCTGGCGAAATCTGGACGCGCGCCTCTGCCGCTTCGACCGGCCCACTCGACTCCAGCACGCGGATGAAAAAGATCGCCTCCAAGGCCCACGCCGCCTCATAGGGCTCGGTCTCGAAGGTCCCGGCCCAGACGACATCGCGCTCCAACACCGCTGTGTGGCTCTGCTTCATGTGCAATCCCGCTTTCAGAAGTCCCCCGACAGCGTCACCGAGTCCACGTAGAGAAACGCGCGCTTGTCGCGGTCCGTCTCCACGAAGAAGGTGGCGTTCAGCATGCACCACAGGTTGGCCATCGCCGGCATCGCCATCGGCGCCATCCCTGTGACGTCGTAGTGGCAGTCGTTGCACTGAAACGCCGTGAACGCCATCGACTCGAGGTCGAGGCCGATGCGGACGTAGTGCCAGTTCTGCTTCGTCGCGATCTCGTTGTAGCACAAAAGCTGCTGGCCGTCAGTAACGTCCTCCCATCCCGATGCTGCGAGGTGGAAATGCGACCGCGTCTTGCCCGATGCGCCGATGTCGGCGAGCTGCTCCCGCCGCCTCTTGAACTGCCAGCGACCCACGGCCTCCCCGTTCAGCGCGTTCAGGTATCGCAGGTGGGGCATGACGCGGTGTTCGGCGTCCTGCAGGTCGAAGCAGATCCCGACGGCCCGAACATCCAGCTCCGAGAGCTCTAGCTCGGTCGCTTCCGGCTTGAAGGTAAAGCGAGCTTCCAGCTGGATCGGACCGGCATGACGCCACGTCACCCGCTTCACGGCGACAGCGAGGTTGCCCGCAGCGGGGCGCGTCGCCAGCTTCATGGCGTAGGTCCCGTCCCACGAGCCAGCCGACCCGCCGTCCCACATCGTGCTGTTGCTAAGCATCGGACCGGGCATATCGCGGTACTGCGGCAGCATGGAGTCGAGCGATTTCTCGTAATTGCCGACCAGGGTGGTCCATCCCTGCAGCCCGCAGTCGAAATCGTCTGCGTAGATGATGCGGGACAGGGGATCGAAGTGAGAAGATGTCATCGTCAGCTCATACGGCCTCTCGGGCGCACGTCGATCTACTTTGGTGATACGACACTAGTGCTCAGCCAGCGCCGTCAACGCCGCCAATACCTGAATCCGCGCGTCGTCCGCCAACGTGCGGTCAACTGTCTGGTCCAGCCACTTCGTGCGCCGGGAGAATGCCGCATCACTGACACTCGCCGGCAGGCTCTCCAGCAACTGACGCGCCTCCTCCACCGCCGGACCCGTCGCCCCATGCGCAGACGCCTCCCGGATCGCCCGATCCAACATCACGAAATACTCATAGTCCTCCACCCCTTCCCGCTGAGCCTCCAGGTGTTTGCCAGCCGTCACCGAGTCCTCGGTGAGAAACATCGGCGCGTAGGTAGGCCGCGTGGCCAGATACTCGTTCCACGATGACGCGCCGCCCGTGTCGGTCAGCGACCAGAAGGTCATCCCCGTCGCCCCATAACGCCAACACCACCACGCCGTAAGCCGGTAGTACGCGTACGGATCCAATAGCCGCGTCGGGCCATCGGCGTTATAGAACTCCAGCGCAATCCCCTGATCGAGCTTCTTCTGGTAATAGTCGCGATACTCCTGGCCCTCGGCAGGCGGCCGTATGGGTCCAGAGCTATTCAGGAAGATCTTGATGTGCGGGGACAACACGTGGCATGCATCTATCATCGCCTGATTCGCCTGGCTCATGTCCCGGTGGTTCAGATCCTCCCAGATGAGGACCCCTGGAGCCGCTTCCCGGATAGCCTCCGCCCACGCCAGAATGATGTGGTCCCGATCCGGATCTTCATCGGGCTCATCCACCAGCAGCAGCACCAGCTGTTCCGGCTTCAGCCCCTTCTTCACCGCATGCCCCACCCAGAACCGGGCCCATGCCTTCACCGCTGTCGCGAATTCCGGCGTGTCCAGACCCCATGAGTGCTTCTCGTCGCTCGCAAACACGAAACGATCGCCCACTTTTGCGAACACGAAGTAGCGGGCTGCACCCGGCCACAACTCGAGCCACTTATCGAACTTGGCCGTCTCGGGCGGCGACGTCATCGCCCCCTGTGCATCATACGTGCCGCGCACGTCCGGGTAGTACGGATTCACCAGCCGAGGCGAGCCCCATGGCGAGTCGACGAGATGCTCGCGCAGGTGCTCGATGATCAGCGAACGGTTCTGCTCCGTCACGGATTGGTATTTATTGAACTCGTCCGTATAGTCCCATCCGCCCAAGTGCAACGACTGCTTCAGAGGGAAATCCAGGGGATACAGGTGCATGCGCAACGGAAACCGCTTGCCCCCTGAGACGGACTCCACGACGACTTCGCCCTCGTAGTTGCCCGGCTCTACCTCCACCGGATGGAAGGTCAGCCACACCTGCCGCGTCATGCCCGAGGGCACGGTCACCGCATACAGATCGCTCTCGGCAGCCACCTCTGGCAGGGCCGCCGCCACCGGGACACCTGGCCTCGTATCCGTCCACGCTACCTCGTGAACAGTCACATATTCCGGATTGTCGCCCCCGGGGAGCCCGCTCAAGCGGAACATCACCTGCATCGGCTCGTCACTGCTGTTGCTGACATTGAACGCCCCTGCGCGGTATTCCTTGCGCATCAGGTGAACCTCGACGGCCAGATCCGCCGCCGTGTCCGGTGTGCCGATGAGGGGAAGCGGATCCCACAGATTCGAGCGCCAGAACGTGAGCGGCTCCAAACCCCTGGCGCGCCAGAGCCAGGCCTGCGTACGCAACACCCGTTCGTGCCACGAATTCAGCGGCAGCACAGCCTCGAAGTCATCCCCGAACGCCGCACTGGCCTGCCCCAAATTCCCTTCCACGGCCGTCAGCTCGCCCAGCACATCCCTGCGCGTCTGCACCGGGACACCCTCTTCTTCCGCTGCCTTTCTCAGGGCCTCGATGTCCCGCACGAGGCGTGTCCGAATCCCTTTTTGAATGACGAGCCTGTGCCCATAGGCGCTCAGGTCCGCGATGCTCTCGCTCGGCCGGTCCGCCGGGTCCTGCGACCAAGCCAGTCCCGCCATCAACAACGCTACCGCTGACAATGTCCATTTCATCGCCTGGCCCTCCAGGAGTCCCAATGTGCTAGAACGAAAGCTTGGCAGATCCGTGCGGCTTGGCATGATCCACGCAACTTCCTGCTGCCTAGCGGGTAATCACAAATAACCTGCTTTGGTGCGCCCTCGACCGCTGCGCACCAAAACGAAACGCCTGAGCTCAGCGCTCAGCCAGCTTCGTCAACGCCGCCAACACCTGAATCCGCGCCTCGTCCGCCAGCGTGCGGTCCACGTTCTCGTTCAGCCAATGCATACCGCCGAACGGATGGTCGTCGTCGAGCCCATCGCGGTGGCCGGCCGCATCACAGACACTGGCCGGCAGGCTCTCCAAGAGCCGACGTGCCTCCTCCACCTCCGGCCCCGTCATTCCCTCACCAGACGCTTGCTGGATCGCGCGGTCCAACATCGCGAAGTATTCATAGTCCTCAATCCCTTCCCGTGCCGCCTCGAGGTGTTTCCCTGCCGTGATCGAGTCCTTGTCGATGAACAATGGCGCGTATGCGCTCTTGAGAGCCAGGTACTCGTTCCAAGATGAGGCGCCGGCCGTGTCGCCGAATGACCACATGTAGATGGCCTCCGCCCCGTAGCGCCAGCTCGTCCATGCCATGAGCCGGCCCGCGTAGGGATCAAAAACACGACCCGTCCACGCCGCGTAGAACTCCAGGGCGATTCCCTGATCACGCTTGTTCAAGAAGTAATTGCGATAATCCTCGCCCTGTCTGAGGAAGGCTGAATAGTTCGGACTCAACACGTGGCACGCGTCGATCATCTCCTGATCGGCTTCTTCCATGTCCAGGTGGGTGACATCCTCCCAGATGCGGACTCCCGTGTCCGCTTCGCGGATCGGCTTCGCCCACGCCAGAATACGCTCGTCCTGGTGCGGCTCGTCAGGCTCATCCACCAGCAGCAGTGCGAACTGCTCCGGCTGCAATCCCTTCGACTTTACGTACTCCGCCCAGAAGGTCACCCACGCCTTGACTGCTGTATTGAATTCCGCTGTGCCCATGGGCCATGTTTGGAAGTTCCTGCCCACTTTCGCAAACACCATGTACTGGGCGGCATCCGGCCACAATTCGATCCAGGCATCGAAGTAGTCGGTGGAGGGTGGCGCCGTCATCGCCCCTGTCTCGTCATGCGTGCCGCGCGGCAGCGCCAGTTTGAGCGCCCATGGCGAGTCGACAAAATGCTCGCGCAGGTGCTCGATGAACGGCAACACGTTCTGCTCTGTTATGAAATCGAAATGACCGATTCGGTCCGTGTAGTCCCAGCCGCCAAAGTGCAGCGACGGCTTCTCAGGGAAATCCAGGGGATACAGGTGCATGCGCAACGGAAAACACTGGCCCCCCCCGGATTCCACGACGACTTCACCCTCGTACATGCCCGGCTCCACGTCCACCGGATGGAACGTCAGCCACACTTGCCGTGTCATCCCCGGGGGCACGGAGACTGCATACAGATCGTTCTTGACAGCAACTTCGGGGAGGGCTGCCGCTAGTGGTACGCCGGAACGGGTGTCCGTCCAGAGTACCTCGTGGACGGTCACATATTCCGGATTGTCGCCTCCGGGAAGTCCGCTCAAGCGGAACGTCACCTGCATTGGCTCGTCACTGCTGTTGCTGACATTGAACGCGGCCGCGCGATATTCCTTGCGCATCAGATGTACCTCGACGGCCGGTTTCGCCGCCGTGTCCGGCGTGCCGATGAGGGCAAGCGGATCCCACAGATCCGAGCGCCAGAACGTGAGCGGCTCTAGACCCTTGGCGCGCCAGATCCAGGCCTGCGTGCGCAACACCCGTTCATGCCATGAATTGAGCGGCAGCACAGCCTGGAAATCATCCCCGAACGCCGCACTGGCCTGCCTCAAGTTCCCTTCCACGGACGCCAGCTCGCCAAGCACATCACTCCGCGTCTGCTTCGAGATACTCGCCTCTTCCGCCACTTCTCTCAAAGCCTCGATGTCCCGCACCAAACGCGTCCGAATCCCTTTCTCGATGGCGAGCCGGCCCGCATACGCCTTCACGCCCCCGACGGACGGTCCCGGCAGCGGCTCATCCACCCACTCCAGCTCTCCCGCGTAGACCTCGATCTCGTCCACGAAGGTGTAAGGCTCGTTCCACACAACCAGGCTGACATAGCGCCCGTGCGTCCGCAACCGGTCTGTCCAGTACCGATACGTCCCATACTTGGCGGAGCGCTCTTCGTTGAGATCGCTCAGGATCTGCTGACGCAGTTCGGCGGTCATCTTCTCCGGGTAGCGATCCCGGTTCATGTTGTAATGATGATGGACCTCGGCCTGATTGAAACTCATCCCGTCAAGGGCCCACATGGCATCGCTCGCCTTCATCGGCGCGAGCGGGCCGTGTTGTCGTGCACTCAAATGCACCAGGTCACCGACTTCATGAAACTCCTTGTCTTCACCGGCAACGAGGATGCGGATCATCGACGGAAACCACACGTCCGCGAATCCCGCTGCCGTGTGGTAGGACACCCCTCGTATCGGTTTCACCGCACCCAGGTCCAGGGTCACGATCGAGGGCGTCTTTTCCTGGTAGCCCACGGTCGACTGCTGCGCCCAGAAATAGCCCACCGTGTAGACCCCATCCGTCAACTGCTCGGAATCACCGGGGTCGCTGCAAAGCCCGTAATTCGGCCTCGGCTCCATCGTGTAGCTCGCTCCGAGGGCGATGTTCTCGCTCGGACGTTGTGTCGGAACCGTACGGTGTGCCGTTGGTGAAAGCGCCGTACCCTCTGCCCAGGCCCGCCCCGCTATCAACAACGCTACCACTGCCAATGTCCATTTCATCGCTTGTCTCACTCTTTTGACGCCAACAAAATCAACCTGAAAGGTGCCTGTCACCGGTGCGCATTGCGGAGAATAGGCATTTCAACACAGAAGCGGTAGTCGAACCGCATCCCGCCTGAATCTTGTTCCTCCCCCGACAATTGGATACCTTCATACATTATGTAACGCATATACGTGTTCAGCAGCGTCACGACCCTCGCGCAACCAGCCGTGCCTCAATGGTATCATTTTCTCCAAACTCCTGCTTGTCGTAATTGCCCTCGCTCTCGATGCGCGCGTCGTTGCGGTGGCCTATTGGGGCAAAACAGAGCTCCCCAGCTCCACCCCCGGAGCGCGCGTCAAGGGAGCAGCCTGCCATCAGAATAACAGCCAGAATAACAGCGCAACATGATCAGCACTGAGCTTCGCGGAATCGTCGTCGGCGGTGCCGCATTCGTTGTCTGTTTCCTGGCATGTACCCAGAAGCTCCTCAGCCAGGAGTCCGACGGCCCCGCGTCTCGACAGAGTGAACGGCTCTACCGGCTCGGACAGCGCTGTGCCCAGAGCGGCGACTACGGATGCGCCGAGGAGAAGTACCGGATGGTCGTCGAGTTGGACTCCACCCACGTGGGCGCTCTCGACGGCCTCGGCTTCATCCATGCTCTGCACAAGAGATTCGGGGAGGCAGAGGCAGCATTCGAGAGAGTGCTGGAGATCGACCCCGACTACGCGCCGTCCCTCTACAAGCTGGGCAAGATCTACTCGATCCACCAGGATCGGGAAAGAGCGAAGGATGCCTATGAACGAGTGATCGCATCCGAGCCGACCTACTTCCCCGCTCATCACGGACTCGGCATGATCTACTCGCAGGAGGGCAAGCCGACGGAAGCGACGGAGTTCTTCAAGACCGTACTCCGGCTCAAGCCTGATTACGGTCCCTCTCGCTACCGACTAGGAGCCATCTATCTCCAGCAACAGAAATACGCAGAAGCCATAGAAGAGCTGCGTCAGGCGGCACAGCTGCTCGAGAATGAACCGTCCGTCCACAATATGCTAGGCAATGCGTACATGGCCATCGGCAGGCTGAGCGAAGCGGCAGACGCGTATGCGGCGACACTGCGGCTCGACCCCGGTCGTGCCGATGTGCACGACAAGCTCGGGCTCGTCTACACCGAGCAGTCACACGCGCTGCTGGGGGCAGCAATGACAGACCAGGACAAACTCGCTGTCGCCGTGAAGGAACACCGCACAGCGGTTGAGCTGGCCCCTGACAACGGTTGGTTCCAGCACAACCTCGGTATGGCCTACGAGCGGCAGCGCAACTACGACGAAGCAGCAGCCCAGTACAGGAAGACCCTGAAGGTGGATCCCGGTCGCGCGTACACGCGCTATCGCCTCGGCGTGATCTATTCCAAAAACAGGAAGTACATCGAGGCCATCGATCAGTACAAGCAGGCCATTGAGCGTGAACCGGACAACACGCTCTTCCACTACGCGCTGGGCGCCGTGTACACGCGGACCGGAAGGACCGAAATGGCGATCGCGGAGTATGAGAAGGCGATCGCACTCGATTACTTCAACGGGCAAGCGCATTTCGATCTCGCCAATGCCTTTTTCAAGCAAGGCAACCGCGCGGAGGGCGAGCGGGAGATACAGATATTTCGAGAGCAGCGCGAGGGCAACATCGCCGAGTTCGAACGCAGCGTCGCCCTGGTCCCCGACAATCCGCGATTTCACTTCCAGCTCGCGGTGCGGTATGCGAGACAAGGCCGGGACATCAGCGCCATCAATCAGTACAAGCTCGCCATCGCTCTCGACCCTGCCAATGCCGAATACCATCGCCGTCTTGGCGAAGCCTACCTGAAGACGGGCAGGTATCAGGAGGCGGACGAGCAGTTCGAGATTGCTCGCAGGCTGGAGCTGGCAGACGAGAGGGATCCATGAGCTGGCCCCGGCGGGGTCGCGGGTCAGGATTCTCAAGGCAGCTTCTCATCCCGACTCTTCTCAGCGGCCACTTGTTGGCCGCCGGCCACTTGTTGGCCGCCGACGACAGACCGGCGCCGAGCGGCGGATCGCCTGACGGCGGGGTGCAGTTTGTCGATGTCGCAGCAGAGATCGGCGTTACCACGATGAATGTCTCCGGTGATGGCGAACAGCAGTACGTCGTCGATGCCTTCATGGGGGGATCGGCCTTCTTCGACTACGACCGGGACGGGGATTTAGATCTGTATGTGCTGAACGGATCGAGAGTGGGAGGAGTTACTGACCGCGATCCTCCTCTCAATGCCCTGTACCGAAACGAGGGCGCGATGTTCTCGAACGCCACAGAGGAGTCGAGTCTCGCGGACAGCAGTTGGGGAATGGGAATCGCCGTCGCCGATTACGACAACGACGGGGATGCCGACATCTACGTGACCAACTACGGCAGCAACGCGCTGTACGAGAATCGGGGAGATGGGAGTTTTGCAGACGTTGCCCAGCGCGCTGGTGTAATCGGATTGGCACCGTTCAGCACTGGATGTGCCTTCTTCGACTCCGATCGCGACGGTGATCTCGATCTGTATGTGGCTAACTACCTCGATTTCGAACATTTCATGGAAACGACTCCCGACAGGCGGCACGAGTGGCGGGGGTTGACCGTCCACTTCGGACCACACGGGATGAAGGGAGCGGCGGACGTGTTCTACCGCAACGACGGTGACGGCGTCTTCTCCGATGCGACGGCCGCCGCCGGTATGGTGGATGGCGACTTGCTCTACGGACTCGGCGTCGTGGCGGGAGACTACGACAACGATGGCGATGCGGACGTGTACGTGGCCAACGATACCGGACCCAACTATCTCTACGAGAACTCGGGCGACGGGACCTTCACCGAGGTGGCCTGGATGAAGGGCGCGGCCTACGGCGAGGGCGGCGAGTCACAGGGGTGCATGGGCATCGCTTTCGGGGACTACGACAACGACGAATATTCGGATATACTCGTCACCAACTTCTGGGAAGAGACGAACACCCTGTATCACAATGACGGAGGACAGTTTTTCTCCGATCTCACGTTCGATGCGGGGGTGGGGTTGGAGAGCTTTCAATTCCTCGCCTGGGGCACCGAATTCTTCGACTACGACAACGACGGCGACAAGGATCTTTTCGTCGCCAACGGCCATGTCTATCCGCAGATCGACAGGGCAAACCTCGGTGTTCGCTACGCCCAGACCAACCAGCTGTTCGAGAATGTGGGGGATGGCAAGTTCGAGGAGGTATCCCAGACCTCGGGTGGGGGACTGCGGATCGAGAAGGTAAGCAGGGGCGCCGCCTTCGGAGATTACGATGAGGACGGCGACCTCGACATATTCGTCCTGGAGCTCAACGATCTCCCGACGCTGCTGCGCAACGATGGTGGGAATCGAAACAACTATCTGCTGGTCCGGACGGAAGGCACCGAGAGCAACAGGGACGGCATCGGGGCTCGGGTGAAACTCACGTGCGGCAACGTGACCCAGGTCAACGAGGTGCGGAGCGGTTCGAGCTATTTATCGCAGAACGATTCCAGGCTTCACTTTGGCCTGGGCGAGTGTACCGAGGTAGACCGGCTGGAAGTATCCTGGCCGAGCGGGCTGGTCGAGAGCTTTGAAGATCTATCCGCCAACAGGGTCCTGGTGATTCGCGAGGGAAGCGGAATCGCCCCCACTGCACGGTAAATGCCGCGCCTGGAGTGACGGTTAGGCACGATAAGCAGTAGCTAAAGAAAGTAACAACATACCATGGTCTAAGAAGGCAAAGCATGTCAGAATCGGTACATCCATAACCTCAGCTATTCCCCAAAAATCGTTCCATCACATTCCCAAGCAACCGCGAGATATTATTATCCCCATCCCTATAAGGCAAACTCCCACAAAATGTAATAGATCCCGTGGCAAACAACTGTCCGCCATGGTCTGACTTTTGATACACCATATCCGCTCTGATTAAATCATCGATCTCTTCACCGGGCCAGGTGGTGAGATGAGTGAGCAGTTCTTCGGGCACCAGGATAAACGACTCGTGGTGGTTTTCGGAGCTGGCCAAAATATGCACATCTTCGGGAGAACCGAGGCGATAGTCGACCCGGTCGAGTTCGAAGCCGGCCGCGCCGTTACCGCTGAACCCGAAGTCGCCCAGCTTCTCATCCTGTATGCCTTCAAAGATCCATGCCGTTTCGGGGGTTTTCATGGCATCCGGATTGGGTCTATAGTAGGAACCATAGAAATTACCCTGTGCCGAAAAACCAACGGCGGCCAGTTTTTGAGGGGGTCGGTTGTTTCTTCGCCACAGACCACCATAGGCACCGTCAAACGCCTGAAAATATTCGCCCGGTTCTGCGGCCCAGGCCCGGATGCCGCCTTCGCCTCGACGGATTTCAAGGGTACCGTTGTGTTCCGGATGCACGGCAATACGCCAGTAGAATCCATTACCACCAAGATACAGGAAATTCCCGCCCTGTTCCCGATATTGTTGCAACGCATCCAGGGTTTGCGGGGTGTGGTATTCCGGATGAGACCCAGTGGTGACGGCCTTGTAGTCCTTGATGGCATCGATGCCGTCCTCATGCAATTCTTGATCGGTCACAATGTCGTATGCAATACCCTTTTTTTCAAGCCAGGTGATCAAATGGCTGTCCGCCTGAAAATGGCGTAAACCGGAGCATGCGCCTTCTGCGTTACCAAAGGTAATATACCCTGGTCTGAGATTGAACAGCGGTCGCTTATGGGAGGCGTGGCAGATGCCGCTGCCGTCGGAATGGTGGTTATAGGTGGAACACCCGTAACGCGGGTATACTGCCGGGTTCCAGGGATACGCGTTCCAGTCTCGAATACGGTCGAGCCAGCTCGGTTCAAAATTGGGACGCGCATGGTTGCCGTATATGGTATAGGTAAACGTTGAGACCAGGACGCAGAGATCTGCCGTAGGTTTTCCTTTAGGCGGGCACACAAAAAACGGTAAAGAGTCTTCATACGATCCACAACGAAGTCGAGCGGCATAAACACCCGGTTTTAAACCGTCCGGAATGGTAAACGTGAAATCCGTTTCCCAGTCGAAGTCATAGATATCATCCTCGTGAAAATGGATGGCTGCGTATTGCTCCGGCGCGTGTTGCCAGCACATCTCCTCGCCGGTCCATGTGGAGCCGGTCATGGCTCTGGCCGGCATATTGATCAACCGACCGTGTTTGTGATGCGGTCCAACGTCTTCAATTCTTGTGGAACTGATGCCGGCAGAAAAATCCCAGTGGGCTTGCAAGTCATCGGATTTCTGAGCGTTTACATCTGTGATCTCGGCTTCAGACAGGGTTCGATCAAAGATCATCGGGGATTCGATTTTACCGTTGAAATGATTTTGAACCGGTTCACCATGGAATGCGGCAATTAGAACCTGTCTGACTTGCTGCAGATGGATCGGCTCATCGAGCTTCCTGGTGGATTGCGTTTTCTCAAACGGATGGGCGAGCGCCTGCTGTCCTACGGATAACCTATTAGATGCTACATCATATGTCGTCCAAATATGGTACCAGCGGCGGGTTTTAACCGCTTCACCGGTGCTTTGAACCGCTCCCTGGCAAGTGACGGTCACGCATCCCCGTTCATCTATACCCAGGTTCAATACATCCCCACAGCTGATAACGCCCTGGACGCTTTTATCCGGCGTGGTGGACCATATGGTCGCTACAATGGTGAAACTACGGAGGGATTCGAACATGGTCCCGACCTCGATAGAGGCGTAGGATCCCGGATAAAAGGCCTGTGGACGAGAAGGGAACATGCCGCCGAATGCAATGTCTATGTGTTCTTCGATTAAACCCGGTCCGGCTGGATTGGGATCTGCGGAAATAATACGAACCAGGCTGGCATGGTAGGGCTCATCCGCATAGCTGCTTACCTTAAACTCTATGGTATGACCAGGACGCCCGGACAGCCTGTCCGTGTAACCGAGTAATGGAATTGAGTCCATCTTCGCCTGATCTATTTATAAATCTACCATCAAAAGAAAAGGATGAAGGATGAGAAAGACCAACAGAATATAGGAAAGATAAAAGGTATTATCGTGACTATGGTGAACCGACGCTGGCCTGTCGAGGCGCTGTTTTCCCGTGTGGATTGGGTACGATAGCTGTCGTGGGTGCGTGAGGAGGCGTGCGAGGCATGGATTTCAGCCGATTCGCTGGCGTGTATGTATATCGGCTACAGGCGGGAAAGGAATTCATCGAAACGCGCAAGATGGCGTTGGTCAGGTGAGAAAGGTCACTTTAGAGTTCACAGTAGTCGCGAGAAAAATGGGCCCATAAACGGTTCAGATCGGCGCCGGAATCGCCCCCACTGCACGGTAAACGCCGCCTCACCCACCAACGCCGGCCAGCTTGAGCTCTTCGGCGAAATGACACGCTGCCAAATGCTCGGCCTCGTGCGGGGCGCCCACATCAATCAGCGGCGGCGTGCGCTCTCGGCAAATGGCCTCGGCATAGCGGCACCGAGGATGGAAGTAGCAGCCCGACGGCGGATTGGCGGGGTCGGCCACATCACCTTCCAGGACAATCCGCTCGCTTCTGTTGTCCGGATCCCCTTTCGGAACGGCGGACAAGAGCGCTTCCGTATATGGGTGACGGGGACTTCTGAAGACTTCCTCGGTCGCCGACATCTCCACGATCCGGCCAACATACATTACCGCCACGCGGCTGCTCACGTACTCGATCGCGGCGAGATCGTGCGCGATGAACAGATACGTCAGGTTGAGCTCGTCCTGGAGCTCCTTGAGCAGATTCAGCACTTGGGCCTGCACCGACACATCGAGGGCCGAAACCGGCTCGTCGAGCACGATGAATTGCGGATCCAACGACAGGGCACGAGCAATCGCGATTCTCTGGCGTTGTCCGCCGCTGAAGGCGTGGGGATATCTGCCCATGTACTCCGGGTCCAATCGGACCATGCGCAGGAGCTCGGCTACTCGTTCCTGGATCTGCTCCTTGCGCCTCATCACACCGTAATTGATGAGGGGTTCCCCCACGATGTCCAGCACACTCATCCGAGGGTTGAGGGAGGAGTAAGGATCCTGAAATACCATGGACAGGTGCCGGCGTATCTCCTTCAATTCTGTCATGTCCAGAGCCATGAAATCGATGGGCTCGTCGTCTTTCAGGTGATAGGTAATGGAATCGGATGTCGGCTCTATCGCCCGCAGCACCGATCGGCCCAGGGTGGTCTTGCCGCTACCGCTTTCCCCCACCAGAGCGAGGGTCTCCCCTGAGCGTATGTGGAGGCTGACGCCGTCGACGGCCTTCACTATCCCCGTTACCTTTCTCCGCAGGCCGTGCGTTCGAACGAAGTGCTTCTTTAGATCCTCTACTCGAAGAAGGACTCTGTTGTTCATACCATCCTACCTGTCCGCGTAGAGCCAGCAACTCACAAAGTGACGCGGCTCCGTCTCCACAGAGGGCGGCTCCCGCTCGTCGCACACACCACTGATGAACTCGGGGCAACGGGGATGAAATCTGCATCCTTTCGGCATCTCGTAGACGCTCGGCACCGAACCGGAAATAGGCTCTATCTTGCGCCCGCCTTCACCGAGCTTGGGTATGGATGCCAGGAGCCCCTGGGTGTAGGGGTGCTTGGGATCGCGGAAGAGCTGGCGGGCCTCGGCGCACTCCACGTTTCTTCCCAGATACATGACCAACACCTCATCTGCCAGGTCACCGACGACTCCCAGATCGTGGGTTATGAGGATGACAGCCATGCCCAGCTCCCGCTGGAGTTTGGAAATCAGATCGAGCACTTGGGCCTGAATCGTGACATCCACGGCTGTGGTGGGTTCGTCGGCGATGAGCAGGCTGGGACGGCACGATAACGCCATGGCGATCATGGCTCTCTGGCGCATGCCGCCACTGAGATTGAAGGGATAGGCATCGATGGCCTGTTCAGGATTGGGCATACTGACCTGACGTAGTATGTCCAGGGCCCGCTCGTGAGCCTCGCCCTTTGTGGCCTCCTGATGAAGCTGGATCACTTCGGTAATCTGATTGCCGATGGTGTACACCGGGCAAAACGATGTCATGGGCTCCTGGAAGATCATGGCGACTTCCTTGCCCTGGATGGCGCGAATCTCATCCCCTTCGGGATCGAGCTGCGCCAGATCCACGACCTCGTCTGCCGTCTTCAGAAGTATCTGTCCAGTGACGATCTCGCCGTTCTTTGGCACGATCCGCAGAATGGACTGCGCCGTAACGCTCTTGCCACACCCACTCTCACCGACGATGCCCAGGGTCTGTCCTCGTCTGAGTGCGAAGTCCACGCCATCTACAGCCCGGACAGTCCCTTCCCGGGAGAAGAAATGGGTCCCCAGGTTGACAACTCTGAGTAAATGATCATCCCCTTGGCAGCGCATATCGAAATTCCTCACACCGTGGCATACGGGTCGGCCGCATCCCGCAACCCGTCGCCGACGAAATTGAACGCCATGATCGTTACGATGATCCACAACCCCGGGAGCATGAGCCAAGGCGCGTTTGCCAATACCCGGATAGCCTGCCCCTGTTGCAGAAGCACCCCCCAACTTATGGCCGGCGCCTGCAGCCCCAGGCCTATGAAACTCAACGCGCTCTCACCCAGAATCATCCCTGGCACCGAGAGAGTCAACGAGGCGATGATGTGGCTGTAGAATGAAGGCAGCATGTGTTTCAGGATGATCTTGAGCTGCCCTGCTCCGTGCAATCGAGCAGCCATGACGAAATCCTCTTCCCGCAGGGCCATGAACTTGCCGCGCACCACCCGGGCAAGATCCGGCCACCCGATCAGAGAAAGAATGATCACGATACCGAAATAGACCTTGATCATGGACCAGTGTGGCGGGAGAGCTACACTCAGCCCCATCCACAACGGCAGGGTCGGAATGGACTTGATGAACTCGATGACGCGTTGAATCACCACGTCCACGGTTCCGCCGACGTAGCCGGAGACGCCGCCGATCAACACCCCGAGGACGAAGCTGACGGCGATGCCGACGAGCCCTATGGATAGCGATATTCTGGAACCGTAGATGATGCGGGAAAACAGGTCCCGACCATACAGGTCCGTTCCCAACAAGAAGAGTTCACCGCCTTCTTCAACCCCGAAGAGATGGATGTTGCTCCGGAACAGGCCCCACAGCTTGTACTCCGAGGAGGAAACGAAAAAACGTATCCGATAGGTGACACTCTTGTCCTCGGAGTAGGTCCTCAGCAACGTCTCGGGATCCTTGGTGTGGGTGAGACCATAGACAAACGGCCGCAGGTGTAGGCCATTCTCGTCACTGAAGTGGATCTTCGTCTGCGGGCAGAGCTTGCGCCTGGCATTGATCTGTGTCGGATCCATGGGCGCCACGAACTCTGCGAAGATGGCCCCGAAATAGAGGAAACCAAGAACAACAAGCGCTCCCACGGCGAGCTTGTGCCGGAAGAACTTCCAGCGAATGAGCTGCCATTGCGAAGCGACCAGCAGGCGATCCCCAGTTGTATTCTTCTTCCCCTTCACCCTACACGGCCTCCCGGATACGGGGGTCCACCCACCCCAGGGCGATATCGGATATGAGCGTCCCGATCACCGTCAACGAGCTGACGATCATCACGATTGATCCGGCGAGGAACATATCCTGGCTCAGAAGCGCGCCCACGAACAACGGAGAAATCGTGGGAATGTTGAGCACCATCGACACGAGGAGCTCGCCCCCGAACAGGGTGGGGAGCATCCACCCGATGGTACTGATCATGGGATTGATCGCCATGCGGAAGGGATACTTGTACAGCACGCGTCGTCTCGAAAGCCCTTTGGACCGAGCGACCATGACGTACGGCTTCTGCAGTTCGTCGAGCAGATTGGCCCGCATCACACGAATGAGGCCGCAGGTACCGGCGGTGCCTACCACCACAGTGGGCAGCCACAGGTGCTTCATCATGTCCCACAGCCTGGCGAAGCTCCACGGCGCATCCTGGTAGGCTCTGGAGAAGAATCCCACCAGGACGTCTCCAGTGGCCACGTAGTAGTAGTAGAGCAGAACCAGCGCCAGGAAGAAGTTCGGAATGGCCAATCCGATGAAACCGACCGTCGTGAAGACGTAGTCGCCAATTGAGTACTGATGAGTCGCGGAATACGTCCCGATGGGTATGGCCACGAGGTAGACGAATATCAACGAGGCAAGCGAGATGGCCATGCTCATGGGGAGTCGGTCGGCGATGAGGCTCTCCACTGGCGCTCCCCACTGCATCGACCTGCCCATGTCTCCGCGGATGAATCCCCACAGCCATGTCAGGTACTGCAGCGGCATGGGTTGATCGAGGCCATAACGGGCTTTGATGGCCTCCAATTCAGCTTCGTCTATTTCCTCCCCTTGCTGAGATAGATTGGCCACGTAAAAGGAAAGATAGTCACCGGGTGGAAGCTGGATGATGAGGAACGAGAGCATGGAGATGGCGATCAGCGTGGGCACCATCAGGAGCAAACGACGGCCTATGAAGCGTAACATGACAAAGGCTGTCCCCGTCTAGTCGTCGAAATAGAAGGTCTGCGAGGGAACAATGGCGAACTCCGTTGTCCCATACGGCTCGTCGCCCACACTGAAGTTCCGCAGCGATTTCGTCACCGCGGTGTACGTGGCTCGCTTCGCTTCGAATCCCGGAAGCATCAGGAGATGGTCAACGTAAATCTCAAATGCTTCCATGACGAGATCCTTGCGCTTCGCCTCCGACGGCTCGACCATGCCTTCTTCGTAGATCGCGTGGAGCCGCTTGACGTACTCCGGCGGCTCCTCACCTTTCTTGCCCCCGCTGGACGTCCACTCGCCCCACGGGGGGCAAACCAACCACCAAGCATTGATGGGAAGCAACTGCCCGCGAGTGAAGACGTTCATGGGACGCCCGCCCGGGGCCCCCCAGCGCAGGTGAAGATCGTACTCACCCGCCTGCATCATCTCCGTGACGAACTGGGGGCTCTGCGACTTGACCACGGTCCTGATGCCCACTTCCCCCCAGTACCCGCGATAGAGCTCAGCGACCTCGGCGGCCTCTGGGGGCGAGTTGGTCATGGTAACCGTCACGAAGATGAGCTCGTTCCCGTCCGGGCCTAGCCGGAAGCCGTCGCTGTCCTTGGCCGTCAGACCCATCTCATCCAGTAGCCGATTGGCCTCGCTGATGTCCCGGCCGATGTGGGTCTGGAACAGAGGACTATCCGGATCGTACGGCGCCACCGATCGCGGCCACGTCGGCAGGGCGCCGCCGTCGTAAATGATCTCGTTCACCTCCTCCCAGTTGATGGCCTTGAGCAGGGCGAGACGGAACTTCCGGTCGTTGATGATCTTCCTCTTTGCGGGATCAGCATTGGCGAAATTGAAGTACGTGGTGCAGACGTTGTTGGGGGGCCAATATGGGGTCACGATCCGGTAGTTGCCCCTTTCCTGGTTCTGCATCACGAGCGGCAGGTTGGCCAATCCGCCAATTGAGCTGCCGAAAGCCCAGGTGAGCTCACCCGCCATCAGTTGCAAGAGCCATGTCTCGGCGTTTTGCACCAAAGCGTATTCCATGCCGTCTGCGTAGGGCAGCTGCTTACCCTCGGTGTCGACCTTCCAGTAGTAGGGATTGCGCTCGACCTTGAAGATCACTTCCTCCTGGTAGTTGATCGCCTTCCAGCCGCTGATGGTGGGCATATCGGGATTGCTGTAGAAGTCCCACTTGCTGCGGAAGAAGTCGGCCCAGATGTCGAAGCCGCCTTCCACCATCATCTTCTCTATGTCTTCCTTCCCGGCAAAGTCGGGATGGAACTCTTCTAGATAATGTCCGGGTGCGTACGACATGGGCCGGCACCGGGCCATGTTCTCCACGAACATCGGGTAGGGATCCGTGAACGCGAACTCGACCGTGGTTTCATTGAGCTTGCGGACGGTGGGCAGGTTCCCTCTGGTCAGGAAACGCCCCGGTTTGGTTGGGTAGAGCTCGTCGTTGAGGACGATGTGGTCGAACCACCAGGTGATCGCGTCGGCGGTGAAGGGCGTTCCGTCGCTCCACTTCATGCCTTTGCGCAGGAAGAAAGTCACCTTTCGCGCGTCCGGCGAGACTTCCCAACCCTTGGCCACGTTGGGGTTCAGGCGCTCGAAGTAGGGATAGGTCCAATTGACCAGCCACTCATACTGCAAGCCTCTTGACCAGGAACGGCGCTGGGCGGTTCTCAGATTTACCATCCAGCCGCCGTACTTGCCGATGCTCTCGATCGGCTTGATGACCAGGGGCTCTTCAGGCAATCGCTCGTCTATGGGTGGGAGCTTGCCGGCCTCGACCATTTCCTTCCACACGGGAGAAGCCTGAAAGCGCTCGATCTCGACCGTTCCCGCATCCCCGGTCCTGGGATCCACGAACTCGTAGCTCTTGTTCACGACCTTTCCGAGCTCGTTGGTGGACACCGCAGTGGACACCTCGGTCCCCGCCGCGTCCTGCTCGCCGGTGGGTGTGTGGCTCTCTTTCTGGCCGCAGGAAAACAGCATAGCGAGCGCTACTACAAGCACCGCCACAATGACAAGCATTGCCTTCTTCATGTGAGCTATCTCCTTTCGGACGGTGCGTCGGGAATCTGCCGTGCCTTTCAAGAATCGCCGCTCGGCGCGCCCGGGCAAGGGCGGCCACGCAGGCGGCGCTGTACCCTTTCAAGAAACCTCGCTCAATTCTTGAACCGAAACGAATACACCTCCGCGTCTTTGACCTCAAACCGCACCCGCACTGGCCTTCCGGGAAACGGACCCTGCCCATCACTCTTCCAGGTGACGAGCTTTGCGATCTGGTCGCCCTCGAGCGGGTCGCAGTCTGCGGCTGAAAAGTTGGCCAGCGGCTGGCCGTCGGCGTCCTCGATCCCCACCCGCACGTGGCCGCCGGGCCGGGTCACATAGTTGATCTCCAGCTTCCCGCCGCCCACCAACAGCGGCCTCGTGGTGAGCTGGCCGCCATCCGCGCCGCCGCGCAGCGCCACGAATCCGTCGAGGCGGTACGTGAAACGCCGTAGCCGGGTGGGGGTCGTGGAGAGGTAGTTTTCGGAGGCGTAAACCGAGTACTCGCGGTCGTTGCCCGGGGTGGGCAGGAGCCCCCAGGCCATGTAGTTGCTGCGGTTGCCGGCCCGTTCCTCCGGCGCGTCCTCGGGAATCACCGGGTCGGGCCACCGCTTGAACCTGCGTCCGTCGCGGCTGGTCATCAGGATCGGCTCCACGCGGTTGTTCTGCTCGGGAAGCAGTCGGGTGGGGAAGCCGATCAGGATCTGCGGCGCACGGGGGTACGACATCACCGCGTTCGTGTACAGGTGCTCCGGGCCGATGTCATCGTCGAATTCCAGCAGCTCCGGCTCGGTCCAGGTCACCCAATTCAAAAAGTCGCTCGACGTGGAGGTCATGATGGACCGGAATCCCGGACGAGCGCGTATGCCGCCCAAGACAAGCTCTCCGCTTGGATCTTGAAAAAAGCGGACGCGGTGGTATTCGCGGTATAGTCCGGCATGCGGATCCCAGAAGGCCAGGTTCTGCGAATCGAAGTCCCCCTTGGTGATCAGCGGGCCGTCGCTGATCGTCCACCGGAGGCCGTCGGGCGACTTGTAGGCGAAGACGGTCATTTCGCCTTGCACCCCATGATGGGGCCTGCCGCTCTTGTGGACCTGCGAGAGTGCCTTGTAGCGGGACCCGGGTGGGCAGTTCGGATTGGTGTCCTTGAAGGGAGCAAAGCAGTGGGCGCCGGCACCGTCCCACACAATGTTGTTCTCTTTCGAGCCCTCGAATTCGACTAGCCCCAGATTCGGCTTCGTCCAGTGGATGGCGTCCTTGCTCTCGGCATAGCAGACCACCTGGTTGTGCGTCCCGGTGCGCTTCTCCAGGTCGTAGTTCGCGCCGCGGTAGTACATGCGGCAGATGTCCTCGCCGGAAGCATCTTTGTCACGAAACAGCGTGTAGTACATACTGGTGTTTCCCTCCCACGGCGCGTCGGCGACCAGCGCCACATCCCGCGGCACCGGCCGCTGCAATTCAAGCCGCGCATCGCCCTCGATCCTCTCGACAAAATGGTCATCGACGAATAGCTCGCGGTGCGAGCCGATGTCCACCGGCTCGGCGGCAATGGATACAAGACAGACGCAGTTAACCACACAAATGGCGGTCATAAATCTGCGCAAGAACAACCTAGACATTGTAGACTCCAGCGAAGGTGAGGACTTGGATGTGTGGATTGACGCTGTGCTTATGTATAGACCGATAACCGCAATTATGATTACTCTAGGTCGGCGGCGGAATCGTGTCGAGAGGGGTGGTGAGCGGCGGGATGGGTGCAGGTCACGATGGGCGTGTGCATTGGGGGTGGATCAGGGCCTGCGAGCCGGTCGATGGACGCTTGCGAGCCCGTTTCCAGGAAGGGGAATCGCCCCTACTGCACGGTAAACGCAGCTTCGAGCCTGTCCTCGTGAATCGCCACCTCTGACTCGTAGCGGCTGCGCAGCTCTTCCATGGACTCGTTGAACGCGTCGCGGCGTCTCTTGCGTGTCAATTCGGACCTGACCCTCATCTCAGCCTCGTCGAAGGTCTCGCGCTTGCGTTCCCGGGACAGCACCTTGAAGAGGGAGTAGCCCTCTTGCACCTTGACCGGTCCGATGAGCGCGCCGATTTCGGCCTCTACAGTAGCTTCCACGAAACCGCCGAACCGGGGCGATTCGTGGCGGTGCACGTGGAATACGCCTTCGTCATCACGCACCTCCAGCGACCGGATAGAATGTCCCTTCGCCAGGTCACCGAACGTGGCGCCATCTTCGATCATCCCTTTCAAGCGCAGGGCTTCTGCTTCCGTACCCACCAGGATCTCCTGTACTTCTGTTTGTTCGGGATGCAGTAGTCGATGAGAGTTGGCCTCGTAGTACTGGCGCAGGTCGTCTTCGGTTATATTCACTTTCTCCCTCAACACGGAGGACCTGAGAGCTTCAGCCAATGTCTGCTTCCCGTGCTGTTCGAGCCATTGAACCATAGCCTCTTCACGATCGATGCCCAGGCGCACGGCCGCCTCCTGAATCATCTTGTCCGGGATGATGTTCTCCTCGGCAAAGGAGACCACCTGCTCAGGGTCTCGGAATGACTCCAGGACGGTACCCTTGCGACCTCTGGCCGCGACGATCAGGTCGACAGCTGTGACCTCTCCGCCGTCGTACCTGAAGAGGACGATCGCGGACGGGTCGTGGCCGAGGTTCCCCGCGCCGGCGCGCAGTGCCTCGACGCAGGCGGCGATGCCTTCTGGCACCGGCTCGAGGCTGTATTGATCGGTCAGTTCAGCCACCAGCTCGGCTTTCGCGACTCTGTATTTCTCTCTCTGAAGGTCTTCGGCGATCTTCCTCAACTGCCCCCGATTGAGCTGAGCCGTCGTGTCATCGAGGATCTTGAAGACGGCGTAGTGTTTCCCCATTCGCACCGGATCTGACACCGAGCCTACCTCGAGTCCGAACAGCTCCTCAGGGACGAAGGGAAGCATCTGGTCCCTGGTCCCGAAACGGCCCGAGTCCCCGCCCCGGGCAGCCGTCCGCTTGTTCAGCGACAGCTTCCTGGCGACGTCGGCGAAACTCGCCCCTGACTCGATCTCCCTCACAGCCTGCTCAGCCGTCTCGAGGTCGGCCACCAGGATGTCGGCCAGTTTGATGGCGCGCGTGAGGTTCTCCCGCTCTATGTACTCCTCTACTTCGCCCTCTCGTGGCGTTGTGTCGATAAACTTTCCCTCGTACCCGCCGACGAGCTTCGCCTTCCTGATCTGGTCCATCCTGGTCAGGTAGGCGGAACTCCTGTCGATGCCCTGCCTTCGGGCTTCCATCAGCATCAGCTCAAAGTCGATGATGGTCTGCAGATGGTCTCTCAGCTGCTCCTTTCCGGCCTCTTCGCCACTGGCGTCTGCGGGCAGTTTGTCGATGAAGGCCCGCACATCCTGAGCCGTGATCGCCCGGTCGCCGACTCGGGCGATCGAATCATCCTCGAGCGCGCAGCCCGCGCAAACCACCAGCAGAGCCAGTAATGAGCCGCCTGGCCTTCCGCAGGAGAGAGAGAGATTCAAGCTCGTCATTGTCCCGTTCGTACTCCCCTTATTCCAGACCGGCATACATCGTGGCAAAGGCCACTCTGCCCGTCTCGGTCTCGTCATCTATCGATCTTCTGGTAAATCTCATACCCATCTTCGTCGCCAGGCGGTAACCCAGGTAGTCGGTGACGTTCGAGAACTGGAGCGCTGTGACGATCTCGGTGAAATCGTCGAGCAGTCCCTCCCTGATCGCGGTCTCGGATTTGCGCAGCTGGTTGAAGATCGAGTACTCGACGCCGGCCTGGACGGAGGAGGAGGCGAGCACCGGCCATCGCGCCAGCAGGGAGAGCTGCACCGTGTCTTCCCTGCGCTTGGCATCGAATTTGCCCGGCGGAGACTCGAGCCTGAGCTCGTTCTTTATTCTCGGCATAAGATCGACATGGGCGATCTTGTGCTCGAGGTCCACCTTGTTGATGAGACCGAAGAAGGTGAAGTTCTCCCGCAGATCGGCCTGGTCTGTGCGCTGGTGCCAGCGATCATATTTGAGTTTACTCACGAAGTTCACATCCTCGATCGCCGTGTACTTGAAGCTCATGAACGTGGAGTTTATCCACGTGTCCTTTGCCGCCAGGGGATCGCCGGTTGGAAGGTTCCGCCGCTCGAGCTCGCTCCACTGGCGAAGACCGTTCGGTATGGTGTCCTTGGCGATTCTCATGTTCTCGAAGATCTTCAGCCTTCCGAGACCCGGGTAGTCCTGTTCCAGGACGAAGAGCATGTAGTGGGTCTTGTTTTCCCCCTCGCCGGCGATCAATTTCTCATCCGTTCGTCCGACGGTGAGCCTGATGCCGGGAAGCACGTTGACACCGCCGTAGATGTTGTATCCCTCGTGGTCCCTGGGGTAGGGGAAATCCGGTTCATCGTCGTTTTCGAACCGATCCACCCAGAGGTTGTTGTTCATGTCAATGCCGAACAGGTAATCCGGCCTGTCTGTTCCGTATCGCAGAAAAGGCTCGTCGTAGTCCGGGACGCGATTGGGAAGATCCACGCTGTCGTTCTGGTTGAAATCGGATATGTAGTCGAGGTTTTCGTCGTACCCGGGGAACACCGCGATGTCTATGCTTTGGAATAACCTCTGCCAGTCGGGGAACCTGTCCTGATCGTCGTTGTCGTCGACGAGCTCGTAGAAAAACCTGTTCTTGTCCGCGTAGTCTATGTTGGTTTCGCCCCTGGCCATTATAACGGAAGTGTTGTAGTTGGCGGCCATGCTATAGGCTTCGCCGAAGAGGAAGAAAGGATGGGCGATTCTCGACAGATTCACCATCCAGCCGTCGCCTTCGTCGGAGCCCCCCAGGTGCTTGGTGTGCGCCCTGTTGGGGTGCTTCCTGTAACTGACGCTGCGGTCCCATTCTCCGTAGAGGTCGAATCCCAAGAGGCGGGTCGCCTCCAGCGTAAACCCAAATATCTCGGTCGCCGTCGGCAGACCATACGGGATCTTGAGAACGGTCAGGTTGGAGCCATCCTTGACGTTTCCATCGGCCCTGGCAGCCAGCAAGTAGACGCTGGCCAAATTCCTGTCGAACTGGCGGTCCGAAGTCGTCTCGATCATGTAGTCATTGGCCACCACCAGCTCGATGGTCACCCTTCTTATCTCTGACGGATCCGGGCCGGTGTACGTCCCCACCGAGAAGTCGTAGACCAGCTCGATCTGCTCGGAGCCGCTGGCCTCCCAGAACCCGAGCCTCTGAAAGCCGCCCTGGGGCGCGGGGATCAGCCCGACTTCGCTGGCCCGGACACTCTCTCTCTCGAAACTCACATTCCCCTCTTCGTCGATCCTCTCGATGTCGGCCTCTATGATCAGGTCCCAGGCGAACAGGGTGGCGCCACCTTCGCCGTCCCCGGGCGAGTCGTCCGAGAGTCGCACGAAGACCCGGGTGACGTTGTCCGAATTCTGACTGGAGACGATCGACCCGCTTCGCGGGCTGCCCTCGAAGGCATCGAGGAGCTGAGAGGAGTTGTGGGCGTTCACGTAGTTGGCGCCGAGTTTGAGATAGTCTCCAACCTGGGCGGTCGCGCGCCCGCCGGTAAGGGTCGTCGAGCTCGTCTGTTGGTTGATGGTGCTTCGCGCTGAGGCGGCGATACCCGGCGAGCTGATGCGAGAGAGAAGCGCCGTCAATTCGTACTTGTTGGACTGATAGTCGATCTGGATGCCGTCGAACGCCGGCTTGGAGAAGGTCATCGGGGTCAGGGTCGACCGGATCTCGTCGCCCACGGTGACAGCCAGATGGTGCTGTCCCTTGTGGTCGGAGGCCACGACCAGATTGTTGAACCAGCCACTGAACTTGTCGGTCTTGAACAGGTTGCTTCCCCCCTGCTCGGGCTGGGTCTGGCTCCAGTCGTAGACCAGCCATCCTCTGGTTATGTACGAACCGTAGATGTCGTAGAAGTAGTCCCCCTGGAGATTGGTGCCTACATAGCGCTGGTAGCGATCCCTCGCGTAGTTGCTGTGCTCCCACTGCTTCCACCGATACTCGTGAAACAGCTCCTGGGGGACATACCACTTCTTGACCGCGGGGTCCAGAGCGCTGAACAGGACGCCAGGGCCCGTCGGTTCGAACGTGAGCTCGCCGGCTCTCCGGGTGCCCATCAGTCGCTCGTGCTCGAATCCCTGCGCATCGGCCTGCGTGAAGGCCAGCGCCAGTACCAGGACGACGGCGCCACCGATGGCCAGCGGCCGCGACGCACGCACCGCGACCCGAACTGCGTGACCGGTCATCATTAAGATCCTCCTCTGCCTCTCTTCGAGTGATTCTGAAACGATCAGTACGACGATCAGTAAACTAGGGGCACGATCGCCGTCCGGCTCTCCGTCCCCGTGTCCGCATCGATCTCCAGACGCACGACGTACAGCCCCGGTGGCAGCTTCTGTCCGTCGTCGTCGGTCCCGTCCCAGTGTCTTGCGAAACTGCGGCTGGCATCGTGACTGGAGTAGACCACTTTCAGAGGCCGGCCTGCCAAGTCGTAGACGACCACTGAGACGGGGGCAAGGCTCGTCAGGTTGGCGATGCCGTAGGTGATCGTGGTCTCGTCGTTGACGCCGTCGCCGTTGGGCGTGAACGGCGCCGGATCCACATCGAGTCCGTGGATGATGCGGTTGCCGACGACCCGGGTGGTAACCGACAGGTCGTCGCCCTCGGCCACCGGGTCGGCTGCCACGTCTCCCGGGATCAGCGTCAAAGGCAGGTGCTCCGGTCTCTGAGTGTCGAAGACCCTGCCAACGAAGACGGTGTTGTAGTTCAACAAGATGCTCTCGAACACGACGCGCAGCAGCCGGTCGTCGCCAGTGACTCTCGGGAAGCTGATGCGGACGCCGGCGATGTCGCCGCGGTCGTCTACGATGTCCTCCTGGTCCCAGTCTACCACCTCGGTCCCGTCGATCTGCACCGATCGGATGACTTCCACCCGCGCCGGCGTCTCGATGTCGAGCCGGTCGAAGCCGTCGCTGTTGTAGCTGCGCACCCAGTAGGTCAGCTCGGTCGCCGGTCCGACGACGGCTTTCTGCGGCCACACCTCGCCGACCACGGAATCGGCCAGCGCTGGCGAGACCTCCACGGCGATCGAATCGACTACAGCCGCCGAGCGGATGTCCTCGCTCTCAAACAAAACGCGAAACTGCCAGTAGCGACGGGGAGCAGGCGATTCGATCTGTGTGGGCGCTCCGGCCGGGTACGGGAAAGACCATCTACTCCATTCCTGGCCGTCACTCGGGTCCGGCGTGCGGCCGCTCCGGGTGGATACGGTAGCAGATACCTTGACCGGCTCACCTATCGTCTCGAGTGCCCATGTGATATCGCCGAAGACGGCGGGCCCACGTTCATCGAACACGCTCGAAGTGTACGCGGCAGCAAGAGTGAAGCCTTCGCCGAAGATCTGGAACTCGTCGATTTCCCATTCCCCTCGAACGAGCTGTCTCACCTCTATGAAACGGACGACCTGCAGCGGCACGCGTAGGTCGACGACAGGGTCTCGATTGCGCTCCAATCTTTTGAAGACTCGGAAATCGGGAAATCCGCTACGGGTCGTCTGCTCCTCGCTGCCGTCGTTCAGCGCCACCTCGTAACCATTAAGAAAAAACCCCTCGAACCCTTCGCGAGGGGCAAATCGAATCCTGCTGACTCCGAAGCGCTCGCCCAGATCAACCCTGAATCTGATCCCCGTGGTCCTCGGGAGCTTGACCTCGAAGGCGGTGTTGCCGTTGCCGTCCACCATCCTGTTCAACAAACCATCAATCGCACTCGGGGTGACTTGGAGCTCTATGTGTGCATTTGGCGATGTTATCTGCCCGCCCTGTGCGAGCAACTGCAGGGCAATATTGTCTTCCGGGTCGGTCAGCAAAGGGTGAATGGAACCGGGTGTGGCTTCGAAATCGATGGCCGTTACCTCGGAATGAGCCTGATCCCAGGCGCGAGAGCCTGGGCCGCCTCCGACGACGATCGTGTCCCCGTTGCCCGTGGTCGCAAGGCCGAGAAGGGCTACGGACAAGACGGGCAGGGCCACTGCGCTACGAGGTGATGTCCCGATCATTCTTAGTAGACGACGTGTACCAATCGATGGACCGACGTGTCGCTCCCGGATGTCGAATCCACATCCACGTCGATGCGCAGCAGATAGATTCCAGGTGGCACGATCGCTCCCGACTGATCCACCCCCGTCCAGGCCACCGTGTGGTGACCCGCCGTGGTCTCCTGAGCTATCCGTGTCACCAGCCGGCCGCTCAGATCGTAGATCTCTATCGCTACCGGCACCGCTGCCGTCAACCGCAGCAGCGAAAAACTGACCTCTAGCTCGTCGTTGGTGCCGTCGCCATTGGGTGTGAACACGCTGTCGACCTGCAAATCCCCCAGCAACTCGCCCTGCTCCAGTAGTGCCAACACCACCGTCGTCTCGCTGTCCACAACCCCGTTGGCGTCGCCATCATGCACCCGCTGCCATGAGTCTTCGAACTGCGAGTGTCCCATGGAGCCGATGAAAAACGTGTTGTAGACGAACACGGTCGCCTCGAACTGAAGCTCTGCCAGCGCCGATCCACGCGTCGTCGTCTTGATCGGGGCCGGTAGACGCACCCACAGCGAATCCGTCTCCATCACCACCTCAAACCCCTCGCTCTGTGGCGTATACGTTACGGTTTCTTGCCCTGTCACGTCTACGTTCACCTGTTTCAGCTTCATGTCGACGCCGTCGGGCGCCTCGATGAGGATCTCGTCGAACCCTCTGCTGTCCGACCGGAAGGTGGAGCGGACGAAATACGAAAACTGCTGTTTCGTGCCGATCTCCTCCAGGCGCGAGGGCAGCACCTCGCCCAGGATCGTGCCGGCCACAGGCGTCACGAAGTTCAGCGCCACGGATCGCAGCGCGGCCGCTGCCATGGGATCATCCGTCAGGAAAATTGCCCGGATGGCGACGTATCTCCTCGGACTGGGAGAGGTGATCCTTTCACCGGAATCGAAATACGGTTGACTCCAGCCACTCCAGTCACTGCCCGGGTTCGTCTCGGCTATCACCGGACCCACAGCGCCAGCCCCGAAGAGACTCTTTTCGTCCTCCCAGGCCTTGGCCGCCTGCTCTTCGGTGCCCGGGAATTCGGACCCGTTTTTTTTGAAATAGCGGGTTACGCTCTCGACCGTGTCGCCGGTGCGGGTCTGCAGGATGAGATCCGTCCCCGGCGGCTCGTCGGCCTCCCACTCGATGGAAGCCAGGTTCTGAGGGGTCCGCCCCAGCTCTATGAACGGGGACTCCCCTCCGAACTCAGACGAGATCTGCAACTCCGCCAGGAAGCCTTCCCCGAAAAACTGGATCTCCGACACGCCGTGGCCCCCTTGCCCCGGCTCGTACGTCGACTTGTCGTTGAGCCTGTAGGTGAAGGCCAAATGCTCCGTCTTCGTGAGCGGGAATTCGAAGCCGTGGAAAGTCTGCTCCCGCGAGACGTCTCTGATCGACCCTACCGTCCTCCAGGCCAGTTCGCCGCCGGCATTGGTGGAGCCGTCAGAGAGCTGGATGCGGTAGGCTCTGAACGGAGGTGGGTTCGAAATGGCGTGGAGTATTCTGATATGGTCGACAAAGTAGGAGCCTCCGAGATCTATGAACAGCGAGCGCTCCGCATCCGGCGGAGCCGTAATCGGCAACCTGTCAAGATCAATGCTTGCGAGGCCAGCCCAGTACTGCGGCACGCTGTAGAGGTCTCCATCTACCACGGCCGCCGCAATGTTGACGTTCGCCCCGGCGGGGTCGGTCACGCCTCCGCCCCGCTCCAGTACGCCCATACCGATGTTGTCGCCGATGGTCCAGACCTCGATCTCTGCCAGCCGGGGTATTTCGCGGCGGTAATAGACGACAGGCCCCTGCCTCTCCGTGCCCGCCAGGGCGTCCCAATCCTCTTTCCCATCCAGCAACCTAACCTTCCCTGACGTCTCTCGCCGGAAGTAGTCTATCTCTCCCTGCTGGTCGGCTGGCAGACTGTCGTATTCGGACTGGGAGACCCGCCTCCCCCTGCCGAAGTCGCTGTCCATGATGCCCACCCCGACGTAACGGATGACGTCGCCGGTGAAGTCGCCCCGTGCATCGGGCCACCTCGACGGTAGCTGTTTGGTCAGGTCGATCTCGAAAATCCGCTCGTTCTTGATCGGTTTGTCCGTGGTGAAGCGTGTCCGGAAAATAAGCTGACGAGCTCCACCGGTCTCCTGTCCCTGTGAAGTGGTCACCCTGAACTGCAGAAAGGGGTCTCCCAGATCTTCTCCGACAAACTTCAGCACAATCCTGGTGGCCGATACGATCCGGCCCAGATCGATCTGCAGCCACTGGTCTTGCAACAGGTCGGACGCGTCCGGTTCCCAGAAGGTGTCCATCCTGCCATCCATGACGTCGGGGTCGCTCGGGCGATTGGATCCGGCAGCTAATATTCCGCCGCCGAACTCGGCGGCATTGAGGGCGGCGTTGATGCCGGGAACGACGACTTCCCCGCCATCTATTTCCAGTCTCGTGTGCTTGCGGATGAAGGCGGGCTTCACCCCTTCATCGCTGATCTGGATCGAGTTGGCGGCGGCGTCCCAGAATTCCCAATGCTCTCTGGAATCGACGACCACCCTGCCTGGCTCCAGCGAATACCCCTCCTGTCCCCAGCACGGATATGTGGCCGACAACGTCAACGCCGAGCAGGTTGCTAGCAAAAACGCCGGTGAGCGCACTTTTCTCTCCTGCCGAAAAGAAAAAGGGGGGGCGAGGATCGTCGATCTCGCCCCCCCCTTCAACAACACCAGATCTGGCTCCTTACAAGCCGATCTGTCTGCTTAGTTGGAGAAGCCCGCTTTGATGCGAGCCCAGCTGTCGGTCTCGACCGCTGTCATGTTTTCTCCAGCTACCCAAAAGGCCGCGTTAAAACCCCCTAGCACGTAGTCTACCAGGGCGTCGCCGTGGTAGTACATGATGACGTCGCCAGTGGAGACCCAGTAGCCGTCGTACCCACCGCTCGGGCCGTTGTCATCGTCCTGAACGGCTACGCCGATACCGACGATATTGCCTTCCGTCAGGTCGTTGATGATTATGCGGTCGTCGTCGGGACCGGTCGAATCGCTGGGCAGGTCGTCGAAGGGGGTGAACCAAGCCTCCGACGTGAGGGTGGTGGGGCCACCGTTCTCGCCGTCAATGATAAATCTGGAACCGGTGTAAGGCTCCGCCGTGGCCCACACACTCGTGCCGCCCCACAAAAAAATGGGGTTGTCGGGAGCGTTGAACACCGTCTTCCAGTGCTGTGCCTGGCGCGAATAGTCTACCTCCTCTATGGCCTCCCCATAGTACTGTCCGCCGCTGTGGTTCGCATCGATCGCGATGGTGAGGTTGTCGTTGGTTTCTTCGACCGTATAAAACGCTTGGTCGAACTTTTCCTCCATGAAGTAAAGGTAGTTGGTCTCTGGGTGCCAGCCGACGATGATGCGCTCGGCGAGGTTGCCCGCATCCGGGTCACCCTGGGTACCGGTGATCATCTCTACGAGGTCATCATGGGTGGTCCAGAACGCGGACGGCACGTTGTCCCACTCGGAGAGTGAACCGTCAATTGAGAGGTCCTGGACTCCATCCTCGCCGATGGGCACCATCACTGCCGCAAAGTTGGCATCCGATGGCACGTGGGCTGAACTTGGAGTGGTGGCGAGCACCAGGCCCAGAACTGCAGCCATGATGATGATCTTCTTCATTGTCGCTTCTCCTTTTAGCTGTGGAAGGATGACTGCTGTAAATCTAAATGACTGCTGTAAATCTATCTAAATGACTGCTGTAAATCTAAATGACTGCTGTAAATCTACTCGAACGATCACTATTGCTACTGCCGATGTCTGAAATGCGGGCTTCCGTCGTACACCTCCTTTCAGCGCACCAGTCCTTCAGCGAGCGAGAGAAAACGGGAACTGGTGATTTTGCGCAGAACCAACTCCGACCGCTTCTTTATTAGTCGCTGTAAATAAACAACTTACGGTCTTTATAGGTGAATGACCTGCGTTCGTCTCTCTCCATTGAATCATAACAGTATATGGAAAAATACCCGGAGATTCAAGGAAAAAATTGACCGCAGCGCCCCCAGGAGCCCATGGTGCATACGGCCGTGGGACAGCTCGAAGGTTCGCTCACAATGCAATGGACTTCAGCTCCAGCCACGGGATAGGAGCCTGTCCGAGTATTCCATTTGGGCTGCGGAGGCGTCATTGCTGCCGCTGTCTGCGTTCCGTTTCTCTCTCTGAATTCATCAATTCAGATCGCTCACGCGCCTTGCCATCGACAACAATGACGCCCCCTCGCCTATCAAAGCGCATACTCGGACAGGCTCCTAGTCCTGGTGGCCAGGCCCATGGCGGGCGTGCTCGTGCTGCCCCGACCCGTCCATGCCAGGAATCTCGAAGGGCTCGAACCTGAGCGCGGTCGGAAGGGGGTCCCCCTCGCGAATGACGAGGGTTTGGCCCATTTCGACATTCTCAAAGACCTGCACGTCACCGCTGGCGGGCCAGAAAACTTCGATTGCGCGAATGGAGGTAGCCTGCCCCAGGCCGATTTCCCGCTGCAGGGTCGAGGCGCCGAAACTGCCCCCGCTGCTCACCGTCGAGTGAATCTCGCGAACTCCGTCCGCCGTATTCACGCGCACGACGACGCGCGCCCCGATCGCGGCGCGGTTTGAGCGACGGCCTTCGAGTCTGAGCTTGATCCAGCGGTTGCCGTGTCCGGGGTTTCTGAAGAGGACGTTCTGATAGACATCGCCCGTGTACGCGCCACCCATAACGGCAAAGACGTCCTGATCGCCGTCGTGATCGATGTCGCCGAAGGCGACGCCGTGACCCTTCTGCAGATGCCCGAACCCACCTGACGTGGTGACGTCCTGAAAGAAACGGCCGGCGGCGTTGCGAAACATGCGGTTGGGAACGATGGTCTCCATGTACGGGTCGCCCGTGCCGATGTAGCAGTCGGGGAATCCGTCGTTATCGAGGTCGCCGAAGTTGCTGCCCATGGCTATCAGCGGCTTGTCGAGCCCGGCCTCCCGCGTCACATCCGCAAACGTCCCGTCCCCGTTGTTGCGGTAGAGACGCGGTCCTTCGCCGTCGTGCGGCAGACCGAGATAGTCGGCGGCGACGTCAGCCACATCGCCTTTGAACCCGGCGACGAAGATGTCCTGCCAGCCATCGTTGTCGTAGTCCCAGAACCAGGTCGGAAAACTGTAGGTCGGTCCGGGAACTCCTGCCGTCGCCGTCACATCGGTGAAACGCCAGCGGCCATGGGCATCCTCCCCTTCGTTGCGCAAGAGGAGGTTGGGCTCATCATCGAAGAGACGCGTTACGTACAGGTCCAGGAGTCCGTCGTTGTCGTAGTCGCCCCAAACGACCCCCTTTACATAACCGACGACCGCGACTCCCGCTTCCTCGGCCACATCGCTGAAGCGAACCGGGTCTCGATTGGCGTCGCCCTTGTTGTGGAACAGTTCGCATGCGTGTGTATCCTCGCCGACGGATTCGTTGCCCACGAACAGATCCACCCAACCGTCGTTGTCAAAGTCGCCCCAGGCGGCCGTTTGGGTCGGGTGCGCAGCGAGCAGGCCGGCCGCTTCGGTAACATCGACGAACCGTCCATCCCCGAGATTGGACAGCAGTGAATTGGGATAGTGACCGTCGGCGCCGAGCCAGGCGCCGCGCAGAATCAGCACGTCGGCGAAACCGTTGTTGTCGTAATCTGCCTGCAGGGCATTCAGCCCCCCGACGATGCCGGCCAGTCCGGCCTGTTCGGTGAGGTCGGCAAAGGTGCCGTCTCCACCGTTGCGGAAGTAGCGAAGCTGGTCTCGCAGTCCCGACGAGGAGGCCATGATGTCGAGGTGTCCGTCACCGTCGAAGTCTTCCATGACGGCGCCACCTGCAAGCCCCACCACGTCGAGCCCCAGCGCAGGGGCGACGTCGTCGAAATGCCCGATGTCGTAGTCGGATTCGAACAGCTCGGGAGGAATCAGGTAGTTGGAGGGCACCTCACGGGGGTACTCGCCCAACGTCATGTAGGCGATATTGAGCAGCCAGCGGGCAGACAGGTCCCGCGGATTCCCGCTCAGGACTTCGAGAAACTCGCTCAGGGCCGCCCGCGATCCGCGCTGGGCCTGGTGGACGCCGGTCTCCCGAATCGGCAGCAGGCAGGAATCGATCGTGTGTTGCAGGATGCAGTTCTCCTGTTCTCCGAGGCGGAGGTAAGACACCCCGACGAGCCTCTGCAGAGTCGGCTGGAACCGGCGATCGGCCTCAGTCCGAAGCTCCCGGTACTCTTTCACAGCCAGAAGCTCCCGGTACTCTTTCACTGCGTCCTCGGAATGACCGGCCCTCAGGAGTTCGCTGGCATACGAGAAGCGGGCATTCAGGATCTGGAGCTTGCCGCGGGGATCCATGGCGGCCACCGACTCGCGCAGGTGCTCGACTCGATCGCGATAGTACTTCACCCGCCGGGCGTTCACATAAGCGTGCGTCGCCGGGTCGGCGTTCCGGGCGATCTCCTCGAGACGCTCGGCCATGCGCCGGGTACCGGCCGCCTGCTGTTCGTCGGGAGGCCCGCAATGCAGCAGCAGGAGGGGACACATACCCAGGAGCGAAACAATGGGACGCGGGAACGGGACTCGTTTTTCAATAATTATCATCGCAGGGGTTTGAGGGCGGCCCCGCGGGGGCAGCAGTCCGACTCGGCAGCGTTGACACGAGCTCGGGTGTGTTATTGGTCCTCGAAGATCCCGATGCGGTGATTGGCCATCGACAGGAACCACTCATCCCCCTCGTGGAACACCGGCAGATTGCTCGCTTGCTGATCTGGCATGTGGCATTGAGTGCAGCGGTCGCCCTGCGCTAGTTCGGGCTCTTCAGTGTGGGATTGTTCGTGACAGGTCAGGCACTTGCGCGAAAACATAGCGGTCTGGTCCGTCTGGTCTTCGTGCACATTGTGGCAGGTGGAACACGTCATGTCGCCCGACTCTTCAAAACAGCGACTTTCCTGGAGGAATGGCACCTGCCCGCCGTGGACGGACAGCTTCTTCTGCTCCGCTTTCCGGTAGAAGAGATGCTGTGAGATTTCGTCGCCCGGGCGGAAGGACAGCGGCGGCGTTTTTGGAATCCCCTGCCCGGCATGGCACAGGGCGCAGGAAGACATCTGTTGCGATCGACTGAGATTGGCCGGGTTGACGATGTGTTGGCCCTCTTGCTCTTCCGAATTCTGCTCGTGGAAGGCGATATGTCGGGCGCCCGGACCGTGGCAGTTCGCGCAGCTGATGCCTACCTCGAAACTGGCGGGCCGAAATCGGAACCTTGCTGGGCCGCCAACAGGTACTGCCGTTGCGGCGTGGCACTCGATGCAGCGTCCGCTGATCGGTCGCTGGTACAGCATGCCCGGACTCTTTTTCGGCAAAGCCTCCCAGGTTGCGATCCAGTTTTCATAACCAGGACCCGGGGTCCAGGTCGCTTCCGGCGTGAAGTACATCCCGGGCAGTTGAAACAGTCTGTCACCCTCCCAGAACAAGTAGGTTTGTGCCCGCTCTCCGGAGCCCATCACGATCTGCATAGGCCGGGTGAATGTCTGTGTCGAGTCCTTGGTGTACATGGCAGTTTGATAAAACCCGCCTCTCTTGCGCTCCATCACGAACTGCAGCTCGGGCACCGGCGTGCGCGCGACATTGCGGCCTTCGCCGAAGTCGCCCATGACGGTCGTTTCGGAAGCGACAGTGGTCGTGAGGTAGTGTCCCGTTTTGACGTAGCTGTCGTATAGGGACTGATGACAGGGTCGGCAGGCGTCACTGGTGCTCGCCGCGGCCTGAAAGGCGTGAGGCGACTCGACGGCCCTGTTGACCAGGTATATGAAAAACAGCAGCGCTAGGGTGCCCAGAACCGAGGCGACTGCAACGGTCAAGCCCACAGCCTTAGAACGTTTCATGTCGAGAACTCTCGTTGCCGTCTTGAACGGGCCACGGATAGTTGACGTGCAGGCAGAAAGTGGTGACCAGTAACGGGCATCACTGCCGGCAGCTTTATGAACGTATAGGAATTATAGACGGCCGTTATGGGTAGTGTATGTCGGCTGGGAGATGCTGTCGAGTCAGAAATTTGAGGCTGGGCCTGGCGGCGCCACGTCTCGAAGTCGGCCCCTGGGTGCGCCTCCCGCCAGCGCTCGGCATTTAGGTCGAACGGCCGGTGGGCGCGGATGGCGTGAATCATCTGCTCGAGGCTGCCGTAGTGGCAACGAGGTGGTCTGGACGTCGTCAGCACGCACCCCCGGTTCGCCGGCATCACTTCACCATCACTTCATACGTGGCGAGCACATCAGCGTGGGCGTCCTCGTAGTCGATGAGCCCGGGTTGGTCCATCCCTCCCTAATCGACCATGGCTTCGCGGAGATGGTTAGGACGGATAAGTGGCATTATGGTGAGTTTAGGTCCGTGTGGGCCCTGGTGTCGAGTGGACCTGGCGCTTTTTGTGAGCGGCGCATGTCGATTTTTGGGGCTCGACGGATATTACGTGGGGAGGATTCGGGTTGATGAGAATCGGGCCGCACTGGCCCGCTTCAGGGAGAAGGCGCAGAGGATCGAGGCCGGGATGAGGGAGATATGATCCCCGTGTTGGTGCAGGTATGGGAGGTCGGTGCGTAGATTCGGGCGAACTGGCCTTGGGAGAAGAGCTACTTCCCTGGTTCAGCTCCGTGATGTCCGTACCATATCGGCCATACCTCACGTCAGAGCCGAGCCCTATGCGATCTATTCGCAGGGCCTTTACCTGTGTGTCGTGGGGCACGAGCGCCCTCCTGACGGGCCAATTGCCGGGGCGACAACCGGAGGATCGGAGAAGGGGTGACATGAGAGGTGTATATCTGCTTCTGGTCGGGCTGTTGATGATGGCCTGCGGCGACGACAGTCCCACAGCCAGCGACGGCGGTGTAGGCTCTGGTCGTGTCAGTGGGGACGAAAGCACCTTCGCCCTGCCCAACGGAGCCACCATGGACTTCGTGTGGATCGAATCGGGCACGTTCCTGATGGGTTCACCATCCTCGGAGCGGGGACGGTCGGATGGGCCGCAGCACGAGGTGACGCTCACACAGGGGTACTGGCTCGGGCAATACGAGATCACCCAGGGTCAGTGGGAGGCGGTGATGGAGACGAGGCCGTGGTCGGGTGAGAGCTTCGTGCAGGCCAATCCGAGCCATCCGGCGGTGTACATCTCGTGGGATGACGTGCAGGCGTTCGTGGCGCGGCTGAACGAGGCTGCCGGTTCGGCGGTGTACCGGTTGCCGACGGAGGCGGAGTGGGAGTATGCGAGTCGGGCAGGGACGACGACGCGGTGGTCGTTCGGGGATGATGAGGGCGATCTGGGCGACTACGCGTGGTATATCGACAACGCCTGGGATGCGGGACTGGAGTATGCTCAACCGGTGGGGACGAAGCTGCCGAATCCGTGGGGGTTGTATGACATGCACGGGAATGTCTGGGAGTGGGTACAGGACTGGTATGGTGAATACGGGAGCGACGCGCTGGTGGACCCCCGGGGTCCTTCTGGCGGCCACGTCCGCGTGATCCGGGGCGGCGACTTCGACAACGACGCCCGGTATGCGCGGTCGGCGATTCGCGGCCTCTACTCGCCGGGCGGTCGCTACGGCCGCGTCGGCGCGCGTCTCCTGAGGACGGAATGACCCTTGGCCTTGTTACCCTTTTTCCCTTTGGGGGGTGAGAGCGCCAGGACGCCCCGACGTATAGGAATTATAGACGGCCTAAAGAGACATACTCTTAGGCAAACAAAGAGGGCTTCTCTTTCGGATATTCGGAGGTGTCCGTAAGACCCTCAAAGACGTGTGCGACACGTCTGCATCTGAAAGGAGAAGCCCGTCATGAAATCTACAACGATGACCGGCGACCAGACCATCATCACCGAGCCATTGGCGCAAAAGGGGAAGCCATTCGGCCAGTGGCTCGCCGGCGAGCCAGGCGATGCGGTGCTTGCGGGTCAACTGCATCAGGCCGATACCCCAGGGGACTGCCTGAACCGGCGGCAGGCCCGAGCTCATGCGCTCGGACCAGTATTCGCCCAGGTTGCGCTCGAGCTCTTTGTCGCTGGCGGCCAATGCCCGCCAGTGCTCAATAGGCAGCCGCGTCCGCCCATGGCCAGCCCGAGAGGGGGCGTGATGTCGCTTTGTGCCCAACCGGCTCTGGTCATGTGAGGTACGACTGGGCGAGTCCGCGCGCCGTGAGGGTAACGGAATCCATGCGGGACTGCAGCTCGGGTATTGTAGTCATGGGCAGGAACGATCAGCGCAAGTTTTGTCTGATCAGTTTAATCGCATCCATGTTACTATACTAATGCGTTACTATACTAATGCGGCGAAACATGAAACCGACAAATCTCCTGGCCGCCCTGGCCATTCTCCTCTTGGTGCAGCTGAGAGGCGCGGCTTCGGGACAGGCCACAGGCGCCATCGAGGGTGTAGTGCGCGAGGGGCACAGCGGACGTCCCTTGGTCACCGCCAACGTCGTCCTCACCGACACGGAACACGCCGTTGTCACCGGAGCTGACGGCCGTTTCCTGCTGAGGGCGATTTCACCCGGGCGCTACAACATCACCGCCAGTCACGTCGGCTATGAGTCCGCGTCTCGGGAGGTCACCGTCCGCGCAGGTGACACGAGTGCGGTGGCCCTGGCCCTGACTCCCAAACCGATCCGTCTCGAAGGCATTCTGGTGGCTGCCGACCGCGCTCTGTCAGCCGCCTCTTCGCGCACCGTGCGCGAGTTCGATCTGCGCACCCGTCCCAGGCGCTCTTCGCAGCAGTTGCTGCAGACGGTCCCCGGTCTCGTCGTGGCGCAGCACGCCGGAGGAGGCAAGGCGGAGCAGATCTTTCTGCGCGGCTTCGACACTGACCACGGCACCGACGTGTCCGTCAGCGTCGACGGCATGCCCGTCAACATGGTCTCCCACGGTCACGGCCAGGGGTATGCCGATCTCCACTTTCTGATCCCCGAGATCGTCGAGGGGATCGACGTGCACAAGGGTCCCTACTTCGCCGAGTTCGGCAACCTGGCCAACGCGGGTCACGTGGCCTTTCGCACGCGGCAACGACTCGCCGGCAACGCCGTGAACGTGGAGGCGGGTCAATTCAACACGGCGCGCTACACGGTGTTGTACCAGATGCCCGGGGAAGCGGATCTCGGGCATTCCGCGTATTTCGCCGGGGACTACTACCGCACCGACGGCCCCTTCGATCATCCGCAGGACCTGCGTCGCCTCACCCTGTTCGCCAAGGTGCGCCGCACCATGTCAACGAGCACACGGCTCACCCTGGACGTCGGTGGGTTCTCCTCGACATGGAACGCCTCCGGACAGATTCCCGAGCGCGCCGTCGAACGCGGTTTGATCAGCCGCTGGGGGGCCATCGACGACGGCGAGGGCGGCCAGACGTCGCGCCACAACGTCAATCTCGCGTTTGAGACGTGGGGCCAGGACGGTGACCACTTCAAAGCGCAGGCCTACTGGAGCGCCTACGACTACAATCTCTACTCGAACTTCACCTTCTTCCGCTGGGATGTGGAGTTCGGCAACATGATAGAGCAGTCCGATTCACGCAGGGTCGTCGGACTCAACAGTGCATACACCGCCGACCGCGCCTGTGGACCCATCACGTGTTCATCCACATTCGCCGGTGGCTTTCGCAGCGACGACATCGACACTCAGCTGTGGCAGGTCGTCGAGCGCCGTCGCTACTGGCCGCTGACTGATGCCGCCATCGCCGAGCGCAACTACTTTCTGTGGGGACGGCAGGATCTCATCCTCGCGCCGCGCTGGCGCTTGAGCCTGGGGCTGAGAGCCGATTACTTCACCTTCGAAGTCGACGACGGGCTCGAGCGCACGGGGCAATCGATCCAGCCCTTGATCGCTATCATCGAGCAATTTCGGGTTCTTCCCCTGGTACAGCGGCCGAGTGCCAAGCCCCTCCATGTGCCGCTGGACCAACCTCATGCCTCCGGTATTGCCGATGACGTCATCTTCAGTCCCAAGGCCAATCTGACGTTCTCACCCACCGCCGCGGTCGATCTCTTCCTCAACTTCGGACAGGGCTTTCACTCCAACGATGCGCGCACTGTAGTCACCGGCCAGGTCATCGCCGACCAAGTGCGGGCGCTGGAGGAATGGGGCGCCGAATCCCACGAGATCCGCAGGGCCTTTGAGCAACTCTATTTCGATACCAATCAAGCCGACGTCACCAGTCTACCCCGCACGACCGGGGCGGAAGTCGGTCTGCGCAGCCGTGTCGGCCGTGGGCTGAACTTCGGATCAGCGCTGTGGTGGATCGACGTGGATGAGGAGTACGTCTACTCCGCCGACGTAGGTGTGCCAGAGCAGCGGGGCCGGACACGCCGGACCGGCGTCGACGTCGAAGCACGGCTGCGGTTGCTGTCCTGGCTCTGGGCCGATGGGGATCTCAATCTGTCCCGCGGCCGGTTGCGGGACGCGCCGGAAGACGCCGACCGTATTCCGCTGGCACCCACGCGCACGGCGACCGGCGGCCTGACGGTGAGACGGCCCGATGGGTACGAGGGTGGGCTCCGTTTCCGCTACGTCGGAGACCGGCCGGCCATGGCTGACGGTTCGCTGACCGCGCAGGGCCACACGCTCGTCGATCTGACTGCCTCCAGGCGCTGGGACGTATTCAGAGTCGAGGTGACGGCAGAGAATCTGTTTGACGCTGAGTGGAAAGAGGCCCAGTTCCCCACGGAGTCATTGCTGGCGGACGAAATCGACGCTGCCATGGGGGGCGACATACCCCCACCCGAAATCCACTTCACGTCGGGCAATCCCTTCAACGTGCGCCTGGGGATCAGCTACTACTTTTAGGCGCTCCGCGCTCGTTCGCGGGTGTGTACTCGGCGTCTCCCGAGTCGACGCTGGGACATCGCCCCCGCGAACATGGCCGCCACAACCAACCCCGGCACCCCCGTGAAGCGGATTCCGAGTCGACCCACCAGCCCTGCCCCCATCGTCTGTCTGTCTTGGTGCCAATTACTTGCGCGCGTGTTCTCCATTGACGTTACAGGCGGCCTGACCGCAGAGTGAGGTGCCTTAACTGGTGTGATCCAGGATCTCCAGCAGCCTGCCAGCGACGATGGCCGCTTCGCCCTCTTCCATGGAGTCGAACTCAACTCCCACATCGCCTGATGGCGTCAAGTCGTCTCTCGAGGCGCGCCCCCTCAGCCGGCGTTCACGAACTGGAAGGCGTAGAGCTTCCCCGAGCGCATCTTGATCTTCATCCGGACTGGCCGGCCGCTCAGCGAGCCGACGTCGGGGCCGTTCCGCCACCAGACCTCCTGGGCGACACCGTTGCGATCGACCGACACGGAGTCCTCGAACGCGTACCCCGGTAACGCCTTGCCGGTTTCGTCCTGGAGCTCGACCCACGCCTCGCCCATGGCGCCGCAGTCGATGTTCAGCTGCAGGCGGTTGCCTTCGAACTCGATCGGTGGCGTCGCAAACCACCCGTCATCAGGGCCCGCATCGACCGAAACGAAACCGTCCAGACGCTGTTTGGCTCGCCAGAAAAGCAAGTCGTCCTCGTATACATGCGTGCTCGCTCCCTCGGAATAATACTGGTAGATGAAGTTCCCCCGTCTCACCAACCCCACGCCCATGTACACGGATCCCCCGAGCCGCGGCTCGTCCATCAGACCAAGGCCGACGTAGGGCGTGCGGAACCGCTCGAACGTGACACCGTCTCGACTCACGGCAAGCTGCACGTCCAGTGGACCGTCGCCAATGGTTTGCCCGCGCTGGTCCCGCCCGTGGCTGTCCTGCCCCTCGTAGTGGCGGAACACGGTAGGGAACGAAAAAACAGCGTCGTCCGCCCACGCGTAAGGGTTAACGCAGGGCGTGTAGACGTCCGTGGCGGGCGGGTCACGGTCGTCACCTTCTATGATGAATGGGGCACATTGCGGTGGCAGCCGGTCGTACAGCCCGACCGGGCTCCGGGGTAACGTGGTGTCCTCGACGAAATCGAACGGCAACTCCGTAAGCGAGGGGGAGGTCAAACGAGCAACCGTCCGTCGTCTTCCCGGTACGGGAGACGCGCCGCGCACATAGGCGACGTAGGCGCCGGCGCCCTCATCGTAGAGGACCTGGTTCTGCGAGTCGCAGCGAAAGGGCACGATGACTCCGCTGCGTTGCCGGCGCCAGGAAATGCCATCCTCGGATTGGAGCAGGTACAGCCCGGCGTGGACTGGCCGGCTGCCGTCGGCGGCGTCGTAACCGCCGAAGTAGGTATCCCGCGCTTCCTCCCAGAACGGCGGCTCAGTGCGCTCGCCCATTGTTCCAGCAAACCAGAATCTGCAGCCATTGGTCTCGTGGGGGTCGAGGAACGGTGTCCCCAACACTCCGGGCATGACCACGTTGTTCCGGGACAATCCCTCCACCTCGAACTGGTCCACAGGCGCCAGCTCCCAGTCGATGCCGTCGTCCGAGTAGGCCAGGCAGAACATGGTATTCACGCAATCACGTTCGCGCGTCTCGTCCGGCCTCAGGTGGTAGTACATCCAGAAACGATCATCGACGTCGAGGACGGTCAGAAAGTGACGGGCGTGCAGACCACGGAGGGATGGCACATTGACGGGTATGCGCTCGAGGGGGGGATTGACCGTAAACTCCACGCCCGCGGACGACTCGACGAAGCGGCGGTCAAACAGCAGCTGTTTACGTGTTCCGACAGGCCATACCTGAGTTACGTTCGCCACCGCTTCCTCCTTCGCTCGAGATTTCCCTCACACGTGACCGCCGTCACAACGACGGCGTGCCGTTGGATCTGTATGTAGGCGATCAGCTCTGAGTGCTTTGAGGACTCGGAGTCCGGACATCGCGGGCGGTACCAGGGCGGCCAGTTTCTCTATCAATTCGTGCGGCGAAAGTCAAGGACGACCCGAATCGCTGCACGAAGGTCACCGAGCCGCAGTGACTGTCTTCGTATCCCTGCGCTCGTGCCTGGCGTCGATACCAGCCGTAGACGACGCGCAGGAAGCCGGCCAGCACCGCGCCGACCAACTCGCCGTCCCAGGCCAGGCGATAGGATTTCGTACGGCAGACTCAGCACCCACTGCCGTACCGGCACCTGCGGCAAGACCTCGTCGGTCAAGCGCGCGGCGGTGTCCGCCATCCGCCGTCCCATGCAACCCCGATAGGTCTCGATGTATTGTCCCATCGGCAGGAAATATAGGATCGCGACTCAGGGCAACAAAGATCGGGAGCATGCCTCGGGGTTGGCCAGAACCTCCCGCAGACACCTGGCCACCGTCTCCAGCTCCGATTCGTCGAGCTGCGCGACATCGACCCGCAGGCCGCGATCTGATCCGGAAAGCGACACCGCTGGGCTCCCGGCTTCGAGAATCTCGGCGATGCGATCTCCTCCGAGCGGAAAGTCCGGCGCCAGCTCGATGTAGACGCGGGGCAGCACCGGCCGCGTACGCGGATCGGCCATCCGCTTCTCAGCCGCTACTCCGCCGATGCCCTCCAGCGCGGCAACGATGAAGTCGGAACGCCGTCCCAGCTCCGCCGTCTCCTCCTCCTCATCGATCGCCACGAATCGCTCCAGGGCCACCACCAATGCCGCGATGTCCTCCTTGCCCACTTTCATGCCCCGAGCAATGGAGCTCACCGGGTTGCCGTTGATCCTGCAGGCGGCGATCAGGTCAGCGTCACCCAGTATCAGTCCGGTCGCCTGCGGGCCGCGAATCCCCTTGCCACCGCTGAAGACGACCAGGTTAGCTCCGTCGGCGAGCGGCTGGGTCAGGTTGCGCCGCGGCGGAAGCTCCGCGGCGGCGTCGACGATGAGCGGGACGCCGGACGCACGCGTGACGGCGGCGATCTCGGCCACCGTGGGAGCCTCGTGCATCAGGAAGATCTGCACCGCAGCGGTCTTCTCGCCGATCGCGCCGGCCACGTCCCCGGCCGTCAACGAGGAGTTCGACCCGACCTCGACGATGTGGGCACCGGTCGCCCGCATGCCCTGGGTGATGTAGTTGCCGGGACCGGAGGCGCGGGCGATGATCTCGTTCTTCCAGCCTTCCGTCATCGGCAGCTGGCGCACCCTGTCCCCGTCGGTGCCGGTCAGGCAGGCGGCGGCCGCCTGCACCATGCCGCCGGCCGCGCCCGAGCAGATGCAGCACGCCTCGACGCCCACCAGCCGGGCGATGTGGGCGCCCGCCCTGTCGAGCAGGTCCTCCAGCTTCACGAAGCAGCGTCCGGCCTCGGCCATCGCCTCGTATGCTTCGGGCGGCATCCGCGAGCCCCCCATGCCGGTCACGAAGCCACGGCTGTTGATGTACTTGCGGACGCCGAGCCGCTCGTAGATATCCATCGCCATTCTCCTGGTGGATCTGGGTAGGCCGCTACTTGGCGTAGCGGATCCAGATCCTCACCGACTGCAGTACCAACGCCGGCGCAGTTTCGCGACGCACCAGGCGCACCAGCAATTCGTTGGAGCCTCTGCAAAGACAGCTGCTCTCAAGCATGAATTCGACCGGATCCCAATCCAGGGGCTCCGCGCGGGTTCTCGACGGGTAGAGATTCCACGCGCCGTCGTAGTGCTCCTCCGTCCACGGCTGGTCCGGAGTCCGGCGCTGATCCCACGATAGCTCGATCCCGTTCAGCTGGACTTCGACCTCGTCCTCCTCGTCCAGCTCAGACCAAGAGGCATTATCGGACGACTGTACCTGCCGAGACCGCAGCTGAGAGCAGGAGATCCTCGGTCGAACCGTACGCCGAACACCACACTCGCGACGAGCAGGGCCTTGAAACGAAATCAGCAACAGACCGGCCGATTACGCAATACGCCGATTACGCAATACAGTGTAACCAATCCTACCCACTGTCGTTTTCAAGCCCGACCTGCCACATACCTCCGTCAGGAAAAAAGGGCCCTTGTACGTCCTATACGTCGACCCGCTCAAGGGCGACCAGATCGCAAAGCTCGTCTCCTGGAAGAGTGATGGGCAGGGTCCGTTTCCCGGAAGGCCAGTGCGGGTGCGGTTTGAGGTCAAAGACGCGGAGGTGTATTCGTTTCGGTTCAAGAATTGAGCGACGTATTACTACGCTATGCCGAAGACAGCCATTGACACGGCCTGCCGACCGCATAGAATGCACATCGAACGGCACGCCGTCTCGGTAACGGCGGCCCTACGGGAACCCCGGGAGAAGGAGAGGACCATGGCACACGCAACTCAGGTATGGCCTGTCGGGACACGCAAACAGCTTCTGTTTGACCGTCGCTTCGTCGAGTCTTCCGAGGGCCTGCAGTTCACGGTCAATCTCCCCCTTCAGCGTACACCAGTCAATCTGCCGTCCCTCCGCGGTCTGCAGCACGCCGGCGGTTTGACGGTACTCGACGTCGACGGACGTCTGTGGCTGTACTACCTCATGATGCCGATCGAGATGATGCCGAACGAGGCGTCTGATCAGCTAAATTGCATGTGCTGCCTGGCGTACTCGGGCGACGGCATCGACTGGGAACTGGCGCAGGTGGACCGGTTCGAGGTGGCGGGATTGGCTCAGAACAACGTGGTCATGCCCGGTGCGGTCGGCACGCCGTTCCTCGATCCCCGGGAGACATGCGGCTGCCGATTCTGGTTCGCGGGATCGCTGGGCGAGCGCACCGAGCCGCCCATCTGGGACGAAGCCCGGGAAACGTACTACGGCTATTTCGACGACGGCCGGAAAGTCCACGTCCACGGCGCGGTGTACCTGCTCCATTCGGAGGATGGCATATCGTGGCGCCGACTGCGCAGCGGCGTCGTGGTTCCCTTCCGCTGCGACACGCAGAACCAGGTCCTCTACGATGCCGGCGCCGGCGCCTACGTTGCATATCTGCGCGGCGCGGCGGCCGCGGGTACGTGGGGCCCGGGCTGGGGGAGAAGGCGGACGGTCGCCCGCCTGACTTCGCCCGAGCTCACGCAGTTGCCGTTCGACTTCCATGAGGACACGACGCTTCCCAGGAGCCCGGTCGGGCTTTACGACCGGCTGCCGCCGCAGTGCGCGCCGGTGGTCATGGCGGGTGACGAGCGTGATCCGCCGGCCACGGACGTCTACACGCCCTGCGTCAACCCGTACGTATGGGCGGACGACGCCATCTTTGCCTTCCCATCCATGTTCCGCCAATACGGCGAGCAGGACAGCCATGGGCGGGACCATCGAGGGCAGAACCCGAAAGACGGCCCAGTGGAGGTGCAGCTCGCCGTGAGCCGCGACGGCGTCACATTCGAACGGTTCCGCACGCCCTACGTTGGTCTTGGTCTGATAGACGAGCCGCACCTCGGAGGATCAGTCTACATGGGGGTGGGCCTGATCCGGCGAGGCAACTTCGTCTACCAGTACTACACCGAGGCAGCGACCACCCACGGAACCCCTGACACGGACGTGCGCATCTGGCAGGCCAAACAGCGTCTGGACGGTTTCGTCTCGGTAGATGCAGGGCCGGAGGACGGTTGGTTTGTGACGCCGCCGATCGAGTTCGCTGGGAGCCGTCTGCAGCTGAACATCGACTGCGGCGCGACGGGCGAAGCGTGGGTCGAACTCCAGGACGAAACCGGGAAGCCGTTGCCCGGGTACACGTTCCAGGACGCCGTGTCGGTCGACCGGAACGGTGTCGCACAGGAGGTCTGGTGGCGGGGCGGCCCGGACGTCGGCTCACTGAGTGGCCGGCCTGTCCGGATGCGCGTCACGATGCGCTCAGCGAAGCTCTACGCGTTCCAGTTTGTGGAGGCCGGCTGAAGGGGGTGCGCCGAGCGGCGATTCTTGAAAAGGCACGGCGGTCCGGTTGTCCGGTCGCTCATATGGCAGATTCCCGACGCACTGGCCGACACACACCATACAGGTGGGACCCACGGCTCCCTAACCTATACGAGGGGCCTTACGCCCAGGACGTACTGAGGGCAACCGGGATCCCGAAACCGCGTTTAGCGTTCCTCATAGCATCGTTGTTCACTCCATACGTTCCACGCAAGCTCGGCCAACTTGCGCGCCGTAGCCGTGCGCGCGTCCTTCGCGCCACGCCGCGTCTTGACGCGCTGATAATACCGCCGCAACCACGGCGAACGACGTGTGGCCGGACTGACCGCCTCGATGAAGGCCCAGCGCAACCATTTGTTGCCCTGCTTGGTCAAGCGACCGTGAAACGTCCGGGTCCCCGAGCTGTAGGTCGAGGGTACCAGGCCGGTATAGCCAGCAAACTTTTTGGCCGTTCTGAAGCGGGTCATGACATCGACTTCGTAGCGGATCAACACCGAGAAAAAGTCTCCGATGCCAGGCAGACTCTTCAGCCAGCGCACGGCCTCATCGCCCTCAGAGAGCATCTCGATGAGCACGTCGGTCTGACCGATGCGTTCGTGCAACCCCTCCAACAGCTCCAGGTCCTCGCGCAGCAGCCAACCATCTGGGTCCGGCAGCTGCAGGCCCATCAACCAGCGCATCCCTACCTTGCCGTACAGATCACTGACCGACGGCGGCTCCAGTGGATGCTGCGCCAGCAACGCACGAATCCGGTTCTTGACCATGGTCCGGACCCGCACCAGAAACATTCGTTGGCGAAGTACGCGTTTGACCGATCGGATGTCCTTGGACGGCGCATAGGCTGCCGGGATCAGATCAGAGCGCAACAGATGCGCCAGGGTCTCCGAATCGATTTTGTCGGTCTTGATGCGCGCTTCGGCAATGGCCCGTACTTGGCGGGATGAGCCAGCACTACCTCTTCCGAGACCTCCTCCAGCCAATCGTACAGAGGACCCCAGTTGTAGCTGGCCTCCACTACAGACTTCACCGGGCGTCGGTATTGTCCCAGAGCACCGTGGATGCCGGCTCGTGAACTCGCCACTTGAGTCCGCTTTATGACCACCCCTGCCTCATCCATCACCGTGATCTGGGAACGCTTCGTGTGTCCATCCACTGCCGCGTATAGCATGCCGTGCACCTCCTCAACTATGGGTATCCGCCTGCTCCAAAGATCCCCACACATGCTCAGCGGTGCACAAGCGCTTTCATTGTACCTATACGTCGCGCCGCAGCGAAAACCAGGTGTTACGCGAAGAATGACTTCCAGATTCGATTTGACGCTACGGGTGAGGCGCTCGGTCCGCCGCGTCGCCTCGACCCGGTTGTTCGACATTGGCCTCTATTCATCTGACCGCGACGGCTATTCGGATGCCGTAGCATAGAAGGGAAGGAAGTCCGTGTTCGGTGCAATCCCGATGACATCGTCGCCCCGCCAGGTGATCCGATAGTCGACGCCGTCTGTGCTCTCGTCAATCGTCTGAACCGGCAGTCCATACTCGACCGTAATCCGCACCGGTGGTTCGTGCCGTGGCACGAACAGGAAGTTGCCGATTCGGGATACGTGGCTGGGCTGGCCGTTCACCGCGAGCCGTATGGATTCCATCGAGGCCCAACCGGGGATTCGGATGCACACCGGCTGTGCGACCTTGGGCTGGATCGTGAGTCGGCCGACATCTCCACGGTTATCCTCGACGCGTATCCTCCCGTCTTCATAGTCGAAATGGAAATTGACCACCAGTCCCATCCCCGTCTCTTCCACGATGTGAGTGAAGATATCGCACAGGGTGTGCAGGTCCGCCGCCGTGATGTCCGTGGTCGGCCGCTTTCCCCCGTGGGGATGGTGGTGCATGCCCCCGAAAGCGCCGATAGCCCGGTCATCGAGATTGGCATGCTCGTCCTCGTCATCCGCAGCCGGTTTCAGACCAAGCGGCGCGGTAATCTGCGAAGGAAGAATGCGGGCGCGGACGATCCGTTCTGCGTCGTCCAGAAATTCGCTGTAGCCGAACTGGGCAAGCCACAGCGCCAACTGGGCTGCATCGCCCGGCGACGTGGTTTCGCCCCTGTTGTCGCTGCCCCAATCGTGGGAGATGAATCCGGATTGCTTCACGTGGGTACGGACAGTTAAGGCATAGGTTCTCGCAATGCGCTCAACATACTCATGCTGACGGGTCAGGCGACCGTACATCAGGAGTCCGCGGTAGGTTCCGAACAGGGAATGCGTGTGGACATACCCCTCGGTGTCGGGGACCGAGCCGTCGGGGAGCGTCGTTGCTTCGAGATGGAACCGTGCCAGTCGGTCCGCCAGTCTAATGGCATCCTCGCTCCCGGTCGCGGCGTGGAATTCCACAAGCCCCTCGATCATCCGGCCGTGACTCAAGGCGAGCACGACACCTGCGGATCCCATTCCCCTTATTTCTGCGATGTGTTCCGGCTCGATGGGGCGTTCCCCCCGCCGCGCTAAGTCGGACATCATCTGGATATTCCACGTCCCTTCGTCGTCGATGTACCGGTCGAGGGCTCGGATCATTCGGGTGCCCGTAGCCGTCGCCCACTTGCTGTCGCGGTAGCGCACCAGCCCTGCGAGGGCCAGGAGGACTTCGCGCTGTGAGTGATGATCGAAGCAGTCTGCCTTTTTGTTCAGTGGTCCGCAGATCGACAATGGATTGTCCAGGCAGTTTTCGAGATGTAGAAGCATGGCCGCTTCCATCTCGGCCGGAATCGCAAAACCCGTGGCCGCCTCCAGTCGCAGCAAGGCATCCCACCATCTTCCAATGTTGTGTTCAGGCGAGGCCAAGTTGCACTGAGCTCGCATATCACGGTCAATCTTGACCGACCACAGTGGCAGGTAGTCATCGTGGGGCAGAAGGCTGTGAAGCAGATTTGTCCCTGCCAATTCCATGGATTGTTTGAGTGTGAGCATGTCTGCCCCTTCGCTTTCTGTCGAACTACTGATTGAACAGCAACTTCATTTTTCGCGTAACGTTTTGCCGGTTGCCGAAGTCGCGAAGCGAGTTGCCGAAGGCCAAGCCGCCCAAGGCGGCGTAGTGGCAACCGGTTGTTAAATGATGTGGCAACTACCCGGTGTCGAGTGCATACACCTTCAGCTGCCCGTTTGATTCACCGCGCCCGTCGGCGTTCGGCGGATGATATGCAATCAAATTGCTGCCATGACTCGCCACGCATACACCCGGTTGATCGAAAGCCGGTTTTTCTATCAAGGCGGGTCGGTACCCTGGCCGGTCCAGATCGTAGACGGTCCAAACTACCTCATCGAGCCCGCAGAAGACGGCGCGCAGGGATACGCCCCGCTCGGTTGATGATTGCATCAGCCGAGGATAAAGCCGATCAAAAGGCGCCTTTCTGAGCGTTCCTTGGTCGCGAAAGTGCAGGAAAAGATGATATACCGCTCCGTGTAGAGGCAAGAAGGCACGGTCTGTCCGTCGCCTGGAGATGTTCCATTGAATTCTTCGTGCTCATGCCGATTGACGCCATTCAGGTGGTGCGCGCTGTTCCGATGGGCTGAGAATCTGCACAGTGTGCATACGTCCTTGGCCGCACGCAGGGCACACGCTTGGATCCACGCCCGTCACCTGCAAGACCAAGAGGCATTATCGGACGACTGTACCTGCCGAGACCGCAGCTGAGAGCAGGAGATCCTCGGTCGAACCGTACGCCGAACACCACACTCGCGACGAGCAGGGCCTTGAAACGAAATCAGCAACAGATCGGCCGATTACGCAATACGCCGATTACGCAATACAGTGTAACCAATCCTACCCACTGTCGTTTTCAAGCCCGACCTGCCACATACCTCCGTCAGGAAAAAAGGGCCCTTGTACGCGGATTCGGTGACGCTGTCGGGGGACTTCTGAGCGAGGTTTCGGTGTGACATGAGGCAGAGCCACACAACAGTGTTGGAGCGCGATGTCGTCTGGGCCGGGGCCTTCGAGACCGAGCCCTACGAGGCGGCGTGGGCATCGGAGGCCATCTTCTACGTCCGCGTACTGGAGTCGGGCGGGCCGGTCGAAACGGCGGAGGCGCGAGTCCAGATTTCGCCGGACGGAATGCGGTGGTGCGACGAGGGGACGCGCTTCAGACTGACCGGCGACGGGGCGGAAGTAACCTTCGGGCGCGTATCGAACTTCGGGACCTATCTGCGGCTCGTCGGTGAGGTGCCGGAGGGTGGGCAGATGAGCCAGTTCGCCGCACATCACCACGAGTCGCGATCGGCTTCGCGGCGCTTTTCATTCGTAGATACAGGAGTCGAGTATGGCCAGAACCTCATCCATCACGTCGGGTGTCGCATGTCCAATTCGGTGGGCACGCCGGCTGGAGTAGTCTACCGACTTGACCTGCTCAACCATCACAAAGCCTGTCAGCGGTAGATCATCTGGAATGGCGACATGAAACGGCATTCGCCGGTCGGTCTTGGTGATGGGGCAGACGATGGCCAGACCCGTGCGTCGATTGAAGAGGTCGCGGCTGACCACGAGGGCCGGTCTGTGGCCCTTCTGTTCATGGCCAGATTGGGGGTCGAAGCTCAGTCCGACAAAGTCTCCCTGCTTGGGCTTGTACGCAGCCACCTACCAGGTTTCCTTTCCCACCGCATCGCCCCAGTCTTCTTCGACCGGCTTGTACTGCTTTGGCATTTTGGCGACAAGCTTCTCGAGGTTGTGCTTGCTCCCCGCTCGGCCCCTGGCACGGACAACGATGGCACGATTCTCGACCGAGATTTCGACTTCGTCACCAACGTCGATCCGTGCTTGTTCCAAAACATCCTTGGGGAATCTCAGTCCCTGACTGTTCCCCCACTTCTGCACTTTGGGCATGTCGGCTCTCCTTGAATGTATATACTTAGGATATACGAAGCAGGGTTACACTGTCAAGCCCACTCGAACACGAGCCTCAGCGGTCGAACCACGTCGAGTGATGCGGTTGGCGGGTCACGGAGCGACAATTGACGGTAGGTTTGTAACCGTCGGTGGCCCGCCCCGGGCGACCAAATCAGCGGTCTTGTCCAGTCGGGCACCGCGCACCCTGGCGAACCGCCTGACCTCAGAGCTCAGCCAGCGCCGTCAACGCCGCCAACACCTGAATCCGTGCCTCGTCCGCCAACGTGCGGTCCACCTTCTCGTTCAGCCAGTGAAAGCCGTTCAGCGGCTGGTCGTCGTAGAGCCCATCCACGTGGCCCCCGGCCTCCAGGACACGGGTCGGCAGGCTCTCCAGCAACCGACGCGCCTCCTCCACCTCCGGACCCATCATCCCCTGAGCAGACGCTTCCTGGATCGCCCGGTCCAACATCGCGAAATACTCGTAGTCCTCCACCCCTTCCCGCGCTGCCTCGAGGTGTTTGCCGGCCGTCACCGACTCCTCATCGATGAAGATGGGGGCGTAGGCATTCTTGATAGTCAGGTATTCGTTCCACGATGACGCGTGGCCCGTGTCCGTCAGCGACCACATGTAGAAGGCATCGGCCCCGTAGCGCCAGCATGACCAAGCATTCAGCCGGCCCGCGTACGGATCGAAAATTCGACTCGGCCATGACGAGTAGAATTCCAGCGCGATCCCCTGATCCCGCTTCGTCAGGTAGTATTTGCGATAGTCCTCGCCCTTGCTCACGAAGGCCTGGTAGTTCGGGCACAACACGTGGCACGCGTCGATCATCTCCTGGTTCGCCTCGTTCATGTCGTCGTGGGTCACATCCTCCCAGATGCGGACTCCCGTGTCCGCTTCGCGGATCGGCTTCGCCCAGGCCAGGATGAGCTCGTCCTGGAAGGGCTCGTCGGGCTCGTCCACCAGCAACAGGGCCAGCTGTTCGGGCTGCAACCCTTTCGACACCATGTACTCGGCCCAGAAGGTCACCCAGTCCCTGACCGCCGTCTCGAACTCCGGTGTGCCCATGGCCCATCTGTACTTGTCGCCCATCGAAGTGAAACGATCGCCCACTTGCCAGAACACGAGGTACTGGGCTGCACCCGGCCACAACTCGAGCCATGCATCGAACCTGGTCGTGTTGGGGGGCGCCGTCATCACCCCCTGCGCATCATGTGTGCCCTGCACATCCGGGTAGCTCGGATCCAGCAGCCGAGGCGAGCCCCACGGCGAGTCCACGAACCGTTCGCGCAGGTGCTGAATGATGAGCGACCGGTTCTGCTCCGTCACGAGGGAGTGCCAACCGACCGCGTCCGTATAGTCCCAGCCGCCCATGTGAAGCGACTGATGCTTGGGGAAGTCGAGCGGATACAGGTGCATGCGCAAGGGAAACCGCTTGCCCCCGGGCGTCAATTCTACGACCACCTCACCTTCGTAGTTGCCGGGTTCTACGTCGACCGGATGGAAGGTCAGCCACACCTGTCGGGTCATACCCGACGGTACGGAGACCGCATACAGACCGCTGTCAGCAGTAATCTCTGGTAGAGCGGCTGCGACCGGCATGCCGCTGCGCGTGTCCGTCCAGATCACCTCGTGAACGGTCACGTACTCCGGATTGTCGCCCCCGGGAAGCCCGCTCAAGCGGAAGGCGACCTGCATCGGCTCGTCACTGCTGTTGCTCACATTGAACGCGGCCGCTCGGTGCTCCTTGCGCATCAGGTGCACGTCGACGGCCAGATCCGCTGTCGTGTCCGGCGTGCCGATGAGGGGTAGGGGATCCCACAGGTTCGAACGCCAGAACGTGAGCGGTTCCAATCCCCTGGCGCGCCAGAGTCGGGCTTGAGTTTGCAGGACCCGTTCGTGCCACGAGTTCAGCGGCAGCACGGTCTCGAAGTCATCGCCGAACGCCCTGCTGGCCTGCCGCATATTCGCCTCCACAGTCGCCAGCTCGCCCAACACAGCGCTCTGTGTCTGCGCCGGGATGCCGTCTTCGGCCGTCTGCCGCAAGGCCTCGATGTCCTGCGTCAGGCGGGTCCGGATTCCTCTCTCGATGGCGAGCCTGACCGCATACGTCTCAACGTCCGGGAAGGCCGGTCCCGGCAGCGGCTCATCCACCCACTCTGGCTCTCCAGCGTAGACCTCGATCTCGTCCACGAAGGTGTACGGCTCGTTCCACACGACCAGGCTGACGTAGCGCCCGTGCGTCCGCAGCCGGTCTGTCCAGTAGCGGTACGTCCCATACTGCTCGGCTCGAGTTTTGTAGGCATCCTTGATGACCTGCTCACGAACCTCGGGAGTCATTTTCTCCGGGAAGCGATCCCGGTTGAGGTTGTAGTGATGGTGGATCTGGTCCTGTCTGAAACCGACGGTGTCCACCGCCCACATGGCATCGGTCGCCCTCACCGGCGCGAGCGGTCCGTGCTGTGCCTCGCTCAATTGGACCAGGTCGCCAATCTCATGAAACTCCTCATTTTCACCCGCCACGAGGATGCGGATCGTCAGCGGCCAGAGCACGTCGGCAAACCCCCCAGCGGTGTGGTAGGACACCCCCCGTATCGGCTTCACCTCGCCCAGGTCAATCGTCACCATGGAGGGCGTCCTTTCCTGGTAGCCCACGGTCGACAGCTGCGCCCAGAAATAGCCCTCCGTGCAGACCCCATCGGTCAGTTGCTCGAAATCGCCGGGGTCGCTGCAAAGCCTGTAGTTCGGACTCGGCTCTATCGTGTAGCTCGCCCCGAGGGCGATGTTCTCGCTCGGACGTTCAGTCGGAACCGTCCGGTGTGCCGTCGGTGAAAGCTCCGAGTCCTGCGCCCACGCCTGTCCCGCCATCAACAACGCTACTGCTGTCCATGCCCACTTCATCGCCTGTCCCTCATATCTGATGAATCCCTCCTTCTCGAGATTCTCATTCTCCCGAGAAGGCCAGGGGGCGCCTTGTGACCGGCGCAGGTACGGAAGGGCATCAGCTGGCCTCCACGAACTGGAACGCGTAGAGCTTCGCCGAACGCATTTTAATCTTCAACCGGACAGGCCGACCACTCAGCGAGCCGACATCGGGGCCGCTCCGCCACCAGACCTCCTGCGCGACACCGTTGCGGTCGATCGACACGGCGTCCTCGAACGTGTACCCCGGTAGCGGCTTGCCGGTTTCGTCCTGGAGCTCGACCCACGCTTCGCCCATGGCGCCGCAGTCGATGTTCAGCAGCAGACGATTTCCGGCGAACTCGATCGGCGGCGTTGCAAACCACCCGCCATCCGGCCCCGCATCCACCGAGACGAAACCGTCCAGGCGCTGTTTGGCCTGCCAGAGGCTCACGTCGACCTCACGGACATGGGTGCGCGCTCCCTCGGCGTAGTACTGGTAGATGAAGTTCCCCCGCCTTACCAGCCCTACGCCCATGTACACGGATCCCCCGAGCTGCGGCTCTTCCATCAGACCAAGGCCAACGTAGGGCGTACGGAACCGCTCGAATGTGACGCCATCGCGACTCACGGCAAGCTGCACGTCCAGCGGGCCGTCGCTAGCGCTTTCCCCCCGTTGGTCCCGCCCATGGCTGTCCTGCCCCTCGTAATGGCGGAACACGGTAGGGAACGCAAAAACAGCGTCGTCCGCCCACGCGTACGGGTTGACGCAGGGCGTGTAGACGTCCGTGGCCGGCGGATCACGGTCGTCACCCTCCATGACGAACGGGGCGCATTGCGGCGGCAGCCGGTCGTACAGCCCGACCGGGCTCCGGGGTAACGTGGTGTCCTCAACGAAATCAAACGGTAACTCCGTAAGCGCGGGGGAGGTCAAACGAGCAACTGTCCGCCTTCTTCCTGGCACGGGGGACGCGCCGCGCACATAGGCGACGTAGGCGCCGGCGCCGGCATCGTAGAGGACCTGGTTCTGCGAGTCGCAGCGAAAGGGCACGATGACTCCGCTGCGCTGCCGGCGCCAGGAAATGCCATCCTCGGATTGGAGCAGGTACAGCCCGGCGTGGACTCTGCGCCCGTCGGGGGCGTCGTAACCGCCGAAGTAGGTATCCCGGGCCTCGTCCCAGAACGGCGGCTCGGTGCGCTCGCCCATTGTTCCCGCAAACCAGAATCTGCAACCGCTGGTCTCCTGGGGGTCGAGGAACGGCGTTCCCAACACCCCGGGCATAACCACGTTATTCCGAGACAATCCCTCCACCTCGAACTGGTCCACAGGCGCCAGTTCCCAGTCGATGCCGTCGTCCGAGTAGGCCAGGCAGAACATGCCATTCACGCAATCACGTTCTTGCGTCTCGTCAGGCCTCAGGTGGTAGTACATCCAGAAACGATCGTCGACGTCGAGCACGGTCAGGAAGTGACGGGCGTGCAGACCGCGCAGCGATGGCAGATTGATGGGTGTGCGAAGGGGGGGATTGACCGTGAACTGCAGGCCCGCGGACGAGTCGACGAAGCGACGGTCAAACAGCAGCTGTTTGCGTATCCCTACAGGCCATACCTGAGTTGCGTCTGCCATGGTCCTCTCCTTCTCCCGGGGTTCTCGTAGGGCCGCCGCCACCGCACGGCGTGCCGTTCGATGTGTATCGTAGGCGTTCGGCAGGCCGGGTCAATGACCATCATCGACGATTCGGTCGCCTGCTGCGGTCTTGCCCATCGGGAGGGGCGTACCGTAGGCTATCCAGAGAACGTGACTCGAACTGGAGATCATCTATCCGGCCGGAGCTCGAAGAGTGAACACACAACAGGCAATCGATCAATACAACCGCGACGGCTACGTCGTTCTGGAGGATGCCGTAGCGCCTGACAGTCTGGCAGCGGTGCAGGACAGTTACGAAGAGATCATCGAAGCTGCGATGAACGTGGGACGGGCCGAACGCGATGAAGAGACCGGCTTCCTCAGCAAACACCGATTCCAGGATCCACACCACCCCGAGATCGCGCGCTATCCGGTCATGGAAGCCCTGGCGGCGCCGGCCATCATGGATGTTGTCCAGGCGTTGTTCGGCGATGATGCGACCATGCACGGCATTGCGGCTTTTGCCATAAACCCGGAGTACGACTACCGCGGTCCCTGGCATCGGGATTCCTATTTCGCCTGGGGCAAGGATTCGGCCTTTGAGCGGCAGATAAGGGAGATGAAGACCCTCCCGGCGACGCAAATTCTGCTGGCCCTCGAGGACGATGCGAGCTTCTGGTTCGTTCCCGGCTCCCACAACCGCGCCAACACCGAGGAGGAGGAAGCTCGTTTCGGGGAAGGACCTACGGCCGGTGACAAGATGTTCACCGGGGCAATTCAGTTGCAGGTCCGTGCCGGCAGCGCCGTGCCCTTCGACTCGCGCGGCATCCACCGTGGACTCACACCGAGGGGCGTGAAACGTCGATCCCTCTTTATCGTGTACGGCAATGTCGACTCCGCGAAGGATGCGGTGATCAACGCCTGGGCTCAGGAGCCGGAGTACGCCGATCCCCAGTACCTCGCGTCGTTGCCTCAAGCGTTCCGCGAGCCTGTCGAGAGGACGATGAAGGTCCTCAACGGCTGATTCCGTCGACCGCGACTGGTGTGTGGACGCGTCACCGCGATGGCTGCCGACTGGCCTGAGTCTCCGTTAGAGTGCGACCTCACTCGGAGATCTCCAGTTCCGCCAGGTAGATCGCGGTCATGGCTTTGCCAGCGGCGTCCTGCTCGTGGCTCGAATACCATGAGATCACGCCGCGCGTCGGGCTGAGCTCGACGAAGCCGGGATAGGAGTTGTCGCCGGCGCTCGGTAACACCGCAACATCGTGCAGTTGCTCGTCAATGAGCCAGGACAGCACCGTCTCCGGTGCCTCATCGTAATCGCCCTTGCGCCCGCCGACCAGGTAACGCTCGCCCCACTTCACCAGCATCGGACCACCGATGAAGCGGTTGATGTCCGTTCGGGTCCAATCCCTGTACGGCGGTTGCGAGCGGCACAGCTGTGAGCTGGACATTCTGGACCGGCAGACCGCCAACACGCTGCTGTCCGGCTCGAACAGAAACGACGTCTCGTTGCCGTGGGTCGTCTGAAACAGGGCCCGCGTCCGCCAGACGAGCCCGTCGTCGCTCTCCAGCATGGCCGATTCATGCAGCGACCGATCGTCCGCCTCCAAGGCGACGAATTCACGCTTGCGCCGTCCGCACATATAGGCGCCGCCGTCGTGCTGGGTGGCATGCCAGATGAAATGGCCGTAGGTCCCCTCCAGCATGATCGGGTCGCTCCACGTCTGCCCGTCCTCCGTCACAACTCCATATCCGAGCTGCTGGTTCATCTCGCAGGCGTGTCCGCGCCCCCGGTCCGCGTCGGGCGAGGAATCGCCGCAGTACCACGTGCCGGTGTAGACGAAAAGCTTGTCCTCGAAAACCAGGAAGTGCCCGTCCCGCACGTCCCGTTTCGGAACGCTGAAGCTGTGCACCTGTTCCCATGTTTCGGCGTCGTCGCTGGCCAGAATGATGAGCGACGACGTCGGATAGGCATAATGCCCATCGGGGCAGCTGCGAAACGACAGGTAGTACCGGTCACGGAAACGTATCAGGCTCGTGAACGCATTGTGCTCGCCGTTGTGAAAGACGCGGCGGACGTTCGTCACCCGGATTTCAGCAGGTTCAGACATTCGGTCTTCTCCTTGTTCGCGAGAGGTCATGATCGGTTCTCGCCCGGCGACCACTGTTTTTGATGATTGGGGCCGGTGTCGATCTGCAGGATGATACCGATCGCCATCGTCAAAAGCGAGCCAGAACCAGTGAGAGGGCGCATGACGCGGCCACCCATCGTTCGCGTTGCAGCCCGCCTTTTTGCAGTTTGAGAGTACGAGGAAGAAGCGCTCATCAGATAGCAAGGACAAGCCATGAGACCGATGCTGGCGGCAGCGACATCGCTGATAGTTGCACTGGCGTGGGCACAGGCCGCGGAGTCCGCAGACCGCCCAAGCGGTAACATCGCGCTCGGGGCGAGCTACACGTTAGACCCGGGTCCCAACTACGGGCTCTGCTCCGACCCCGGTGATCTCGAGCAGCTGACGGACGGGGAGTACACGGAGGGTTACTTCTGGGTCAACAAGTCGACGGTGGGCTGGCAGGAAAAGGCCCCTTCGATCTTCACGCTGGACCTGGGTGCGGTACAGCCGATCCGGGGCGTCTCGTTCAGTACGGCGGGAGGGTTCGCGGACGTGGAGTGGCCCCTGACGATCCGCATCCTCGTGGCCGATGAAGACGAGCAGTTCCACGAGGTCGGCGACCTGGTGCGATTGAGCGAACAACAGCACGGACCGCTCGTTCCGACGAGGGCGAACCCTGACATTTGGATCGACGAGGGTTTCAGCAACGCTCAAGTACACCATCACTACGCGTTCCGCAAGGACCGCTTCGGGCCGAAGTTCACCCCCGAAGTGCGTGCCCAGGTGCTTCGCGATGCCATTGAGGAGCGCGCCGCCAGGTACGGGACCTACATCTACTGGACCGACCGTCTTCGAACGCACGGACGCTACGTCAGTCTGATGGTGTGGAACGAGCCGTACACGTTCGTCGACGAGATCGAGGTCTACGGTGGCGAACCCGCGTGGTTGGATGAGCCGCTGACGGGGCCAGCCGTCCCTAATCCGAAGGCGTACGCGAAGCGGCTGGCCATCCAGAAGGGAATTCGGGCGCGCCTCGCGCAGGACATCGAGGCCTTACGGCAGACGGCCCAAGAAGAGGGTGTCCCGGTTCAGGTACGAATTGACGTGCTCGGCGAGCTGGCACACGTGGAAGCGAATCTGGGGCCGGCCACCGAGTCCGGCGATGACTTCCAGGCCATACTGCCGTTGAATCCGTGGCACGAACGGGTGATGCGCACCCAGGCTTGGCTCTGGCGCGCCGCCGGTCTTAGACCGCTCACGTTCTGGCACTCAAACCTGTGGGATCCACTCCCCCTCATCGGCGCGCCTGACACGGCGGCGGTACTAACCGCCGAGGCCGAGCTGGCCGTCGAAGTGCACCTGATGCGGCAGGAACACCGCGCCGCCGCCTTCAACGTCAGCAACAGCGCCGACGAACCGAAGGAGGTCTCGTTCCGCCTGAGTGGGCTACCGGGCGGCGACAATCCCGAATACGTCACCGTTCACGAGGTGCTCTGGACGGACACCCGGCACGGGATGCCTGTCGCAGCGGCGCTGCCAGAGGTGGCTCCCGAGAACGGTCTGTACACGGTAACCGTGCCGTCTGGAATGACCCGGCAGGTGTGGATGACCTTCCACCCGGTGGACGTGGCCCCGGGTGTGTACGAGGGCGAGGTCGTAGTTCCCTCCCCCGGTGGCGTGCGGTTTCCGTTGCGCCTGCACCTGTATCCCCTGGACTTTCCCGAGCAGCAGACTCTGCACATGGGCGGCTGGGACTACACCGACCGTATTGGTCATTTTCCCTACATCACCGAGCAGAACCGGAGGTCGATCGTCGAGCACCTGCGCGAGCACCGGGTCGACTCGCCCTGGGGCCTCAGCCTGGCCTTGCCGCGCGGCACCCACGACGAACGGGGAGCGATGATCGCGCCACCCTCCACCGACATCTTCGACGCCTGGATCGAGTTGTGGCCGGACGCGGCCCAGTACATGGTCTTCGCCGAAGCGGAACCCAAGTTCCAGTCATGGCAGATGGGCACACCGGAGTTCGAGACGGCGGTCAGGGACTGGGTGACCTTCTGGGCGGAGTACATGGTGTCGAAGGGGTTCAAGCCCGAACAGTTGGCCCTGCTGCTGGTGGACGAGCCCGACGAGCCCTTCCAGGACGAGCTCATACTAGAATGGTCGAAGCCGATCCGCCAGGCCGCCACAGGGGTCCGCATCTGGGAGGACGTGACCCACGGCGACATGAGCCAGGCCGATCAGGAGATGATCGATTTGGTTCACGTACTGTCCCCCAATTACGGGGCTTTCCTGAGGGGCGACCCGGAGTATCGCGACTACTTCCTGACGAAGCGGGACCAGGGCATCGCGCTGGAATTCTACGGGGGTAGCGGTCGGGATTCCGATCCGTATTCGGGCCGGCTAAACGCGTGGTCGTGCTGGCGCTTCGGGGCCGATGGCTTCTACACGTGGTCGCTGACGGACACGGGCGGCGCTTCATCGTGGAACGAATACCTCTCCCTCAACAATACCTACTCCCCCATCTTCCTCGACGAGACCTCGGTGACGGCCGGAAAACACCTCGAGGCGGCGCGGGAAGGTGTGCAGGACTACGAGTACTTGGCGATGCTCGATCGGGCGATTCAGGAAGCTTCGGCGTCCGGGGTGATCGGTCCGGAGGTGGAGGAGGCGCGTCGCTTGTTGGCGACCCTACCGCTGAGCGTCCTGCAGGCCGGGGGCCACGAGATCGGGGATTCGAGGTCCCCGGGGAGGCACGACTGGCTCAACGAGAAGATAGACCGCACCCTGGCGGACAAGGGCCGGATTCAGGTGTTGGCGGCTCTGACGGCGCTGGCTGAGCGGTGAGGTCTGGCGCCGACCTCCAGGCGTCCTCTCTCAACGCTAATCCGATGGTGCTGGCATTTGGAAATCCTCTACCTCACGCAAGCGCTCTCCTCAGGTTACGGGATCTTGTTACTGTGGTACGGGTAGCGGAGCATATCGCAAGTGAGAGCAACGCCGCGAGTCTGGATGGATCGGCGCTGATACTTCCGGGACACGGCACTAGAATCAGACTGTGAGAGACAGGCGATGAAACGGACATTGGCAGCAATAGGGTTGTTGATAGTGGGACTGGCGTGGGCGCAGGACACGGCGGTGGATCGTCCGAGCGAGAACATTGCCTTGGGGGCGAGCTACACGATGGAGCCGGCGCCGAATTATGAGCATTGCACGGACGCCGCTGATGTCACGCAACTGACGGATGGCGTGTACGATCAAACGGCGGAAAGTCTTTGGACACAGCTGTCGACAGTGGGCTGGGTCAGAGTGAAGCCCGTTATCCTGACGCTGGACCTGGGTACGGTGAGGCCGATACGGGGTATTTCGTTCCATACGGCGGCCGGCGCTTCGAGCGTGAAATGGCCGGAGGCGATCTTCGTCTTCACGGCGGGTGAAGACAAGAAATTCCATGAGATCGGGGAGCTGGTGGGGTTGAGCGCCGCACACGGCCCCCCCTTACCGACGGAGTATGGGACGTATGGGACGCATCGGTACTGGACGGACCAGTTGAGGACTCACGGCCGCTATGTCAGCCTGGTTGTGTGGCCCGTGGGGCGGTACGCGTTCGTCGACGAAATCGAGGTCTACGCGGGAGAGCCGGAGTGGGTGAATGAGCCGCTGCCGGGCCCGGGTTTTACGGACGTGGAGGCGCATTCGGGCCAGCTCGCCATTCAGGTGGCGATTCGGAGGCGGTTTGTGCAGGACATCCAAGCCCTGAAGAAGGCGACGGAGGAGGAGGGGGTCCCGGTCCAGACACAGCAAGATGTGCACGACGAGTTGACGGCCGTGGAAGGGGAGTTGGGGCAGGCGTGCAGGGCGTACGGGGAAGATTTTCGGGCCGTACTGCCGCTGAATTCGTGGCATGAACGGGTGTTGCGTACGCAGGCGTGGCTGTGGCGCGCCAGGGGTTTAGAGCCGCTCACGTTCTGGCGTTCGGATCTGTGGGATCCGCTTCCGCTCATCGGCATGCCGGACACGGCGCCGGAACTGTCCGTCGAGGTCCACCTGATGCGGAAGGAATATCGCGCGGCAGCGTTCAACGTGAGCAACAGCAGTGATGAGTCGGCGCAGGTGAGGTTCCGGTTGAGGGGGCTTCCCGGGGGCGACAATCCGGAATATGTAACGGTTCACGAAGTAGGCTGGACGGATACCAGATCTGGCGTGCCGGTGGCGGCGGCGCTGCCGCAGGTTTCTGCTGAGGACAATCTGTATACGGTGACCGTGCCCTCGGGGATGACGCGGCAGGTGTGGCTGACGTTCCATCCGGTGGAGGTGGAGCCGGGTACGTATGAGGGCGAGGTCCTCGTGGAGTCTGCGGCCGGGGGCAAGCGGTTTCCGTTGCGCATGCACCTGTATCCCCTGGATTTCCCGGAGAAGCAGTCGCTTCACCTGGGCGGATGGGACTATACGCATGAGACCATCAGTAAGACCAAGTTGGTGACGGAGCAGAACCAATCGCTGATCGTTCAGCACCTGCGCGAACGTTTCGTGGACTCGCCGTGGGGCTCGCCCCGGCTGCTGAATCCGAGCTACCCGGATGTACAGGGCACGTATGATGCGCAGGGAGCGATGACGGCGCCACCCAACACAGCCAAGTTCGATGCGTGGCTCGAGTTGTGGCCGGGTGCAGCCCAGTACCTCGTGTTCGTGAGAGTGGGCGATCGATTCACGTATGCGGGCGACGAAAAGTACTCATGGGCCATGGACACACCGGAATTCGCGACGGCGGTGAAGGCGTGGGTGACGTTCTGGGCGGGGCATGCAGTGGAGAAGGGGTTGAAGCCGGAACAGTTGGCGCTGCTGCTGGTGGATGAGCCGAACGAGGTGCGGCAGGCTGACCAGGTCATTCTGGCGTGGGCTAAGGCTATCCGGGAGGCGGATACGGGGGTCCGCATCTGGGAGGATCCGACCTACCGGGACATGAGCCAGGCGACGGAGGCGATGATAGATGCGTGCCATGTGTTGTGCCCGCACCTCAAGATCTTCCTGAATGCTTCTACACCTATACGGCCTCCTGACGCGGCCCAGGAGTTTCGCGAGTATTACCTGAAGAAGCGCGATCAGGGGATCGAGTTGGAGTTCTATAATGCTGATGGCCCGGCGCGGCTTCTGGATCCGTACGCCTACTACCGGCTGACGGCGTGGTGGTGTTGGCGCTATGGGGCCACGGGGATGTATTTCTGGTCGCTGACCGACGCGGCCGGCGCCTCATCGTGGAACGAGTATCTGGCCAAGGGGACGGCGTACACGCCTTTGTTTATCGCCGAGGACTCGGTGACGGCTGGCAAACACCTGGAGGCGCAGCGCGAAGGGGTGGAGGACTACGAGTATTTCGTGATGTTGGATCGGGCGATCCGGGAGGCGTCTGCGCAGGGGGCGACGGGTCCGGACGTGGCGGAGGCGCGTCAGCTGCTGGAGAGCGTGCCGGCGAGTGTCTGCGAGGCCGCGTTCTCCGAGACGACGTGGTGGCTGGACGAGACAATGGATCGCACGTTGGCCGACGGCGCGCGGATTCGAGTGTTGGCGGCGTTGATGAAGCTGGCTGAGCGCTGAGGTCAGGCGGTTCCACAGGGGGCGCTATCACACGGACAAGCTGCGCCGCACTCTCCTATTCACCTACACCAAGGCCTCAATGCCTCGGTTCGATTACTTCTCGAACCAGCCCTGGTTCGACACCCCGGGTTATCTCGATGGTCTCGCGAGTAATACCAGAGCCTTCTTCGAGCGTTTCGTGGCTGAGTGCCGGGAGCAGTGGAGGGAGAAGGCGCCGCCGAGTAGGACCGCCACGACGTCAGCCCATTGTCCTGACGGCGACAGCAAGCTTGACGGCTGTTTCTGATCGTTGTCAGATGATGGAAGATCGTAGCTCCCTTCTCTCTTGCCGACCGATTGCGACAGGTCCTTTCTTCACGAATAACACTGGATCACTACACTCGCAAACACCTAATCAGCAGGGCAGCATTGACGCGCTCTTGGAAACGGGCGCTGACCTTGGATGAGCGTTTCATGAACCCCCCTTCACCTTTTTCCTTGAAGGGACTCCTCATCGGAGCGGCCATGAGCCTCGCCGTCGGGCTGGTGGCTCCATATGGGCTCGCCTTCACGTATTTCCACATCGGGTTCAACCCCTCGTCGCCGGGCGCCATCTTCTTTTTCCTCGTCTTCCTCCTCGTCAACGTTCTCTTCAGCCTCGTGCGGCGTCACTTCACGCTGTCGCGGGCCGATCTCGTGCTCGTCTATTGCATGCTCCTGATGGCGGTCACCACGCCGACCTGGGGGCTCATGTTCTTCCTCCTCGGCACCATGGTGTTTCCCTACTACTACGCCACCCCCGAGAACCGCTACGCCGAGCTCCTCCACGATCACATTCCCACCTGGATGGTGCCGCAGGACATGCAGTCGATCATGCACTACTACGAGGGCCTCCCAGCAGGCGCTTCCATCGCCTGGTCTGCGTGGATCGAACCGCTGGCCTACTGGTTCTCCCTTATCATGGCCATGGGATTCATGCTCTTCTGCGTCAGTTCCATCCTGCACCGCCAGTGGTCGGTCCACGAACGCCTCTCCTACCCGATGATGGAGCTGCCTAACAGGATGATCGAAAAAAGCGAGGGTGCCTTCGGCGCTGTCGCGCCGCTCTTCCGCAGCAAAATCATGTGGGTCGGTTTCGCGATCCCCTTCGTCTACTTCAGCTGTACCGGACTGCACGAGTTCTTTCCCGCCGTGCCCGAGTTCAACTTCCGGCTGGAGCCGATCAGGTTGTGGCGCGGGATGATCCACCTGCCCATGGCCTTCAGCTTCGCCTGGATCGGTTTCTTTTATCTCGTCAATCTGCAGATTACGTTCAGCATCTGGTTCTTTTACCTGTTCTGCAAGCTCGAAGACGGCCTGTTCACTTTCCTCGGCATCAGAAGCACGGAGCTGCAGAGCGGCTACGACGACCACCAGTCTGCGGACTTGACCCACCAGGCCACCGGCGCCGTCATCGTCTTCGTCCTCCTGGGCCTTTGGACCGCCCGTCGCCATTTTGCCGACGTGCTGCGAAAGGTCTGGAATCCCGACTCCGGCCTCGACGACAGCGAGGAGCTGCTGCGCTACCGCACGGCCGTCATCGGCTTCGTCGCCAGCCTCCTGTTCGTCTGCTTCTGGTTGTGGCGCTCGGGGGTGCCGGCCGTTTTCGTGCCGATTCTCGTCATCGTCAGCCTCATCTTCTTCATCTGGGTGGCACGCGCCGTGGCCACGGCAGGCGTCGCCACGGCGAGAAGCCCGCACGTGCCCGCCTACTTCATCATATCCGGGTTCGGCACCTCGGCATTGGGCGCGAAAGGCCTGGTAGCCCTCGACTTCACCTTTGTGTGGCAGGGAGAGTCGCGCACTTCACCGCTACTGGCCTGCGCCCACGGTATCAAGCTCGCCGAATCCATCGTCGGCTCTAAGACGCGTCTCTTCTGGGGCATGATGATCGCTCTGTCCCTCAGCTTCATCGGCGCCGCGTTCATGACCATCTACCTGTGCCACGTCTATGGCGCCATCAATCTCAACGGCATCAGCTGGACCGGCGCTCACGGATGGCCGCGCATCGCCAGAGAGATCCTCGATCCGCCCGACGCCAACATGCGCGGTTGGTTGTTCAAGGGAATCGGCGGCCTCGCGTCGGGATTACTCACGTTGGCCCAGCATCGCTGGTTCTGGTGGCCCTTCCACCCCCTCGGTTTCGCCCTCTGCAGCAACCGGGCTGATAGGTAACAGTCTAAACCGGGTTGATGGGTGACACTATTGTTTTGATTGAATTCACTCCCGTACGATCATGTCCCTCTCGTCGACGGTGGCTAGGAGGACGGTGTTGAAGTAGATGGCCCAGACGCCGTCGTCGATCTCCTCGAGACCGATGTCGAGATGCTTGAGAGACTGAGCGATGAAGATGAGCTTGTGGCCGAGGCGTATGGTCCCGGCTCGGGTGACGTGCTTGATGACGAAGTGACCGGGGTACTCAATGGTCGGCATGCGGCCGGGATAGGGCCGGGGTGATGGGTGGTACCGGGAGCCAGGAGTCTTGCCGTTGAGGGCGTCATGGGGACGCTCGTCGTTGTAGAGCTGTCGGAAGCGCTGGAAGGATCGCTGCTGGGCGGCCTTGTTGGCGGCGGGTGGCCGACAGGTAGCGGCCTTCAAGGTGCGATGCATGCGTTCGTGGGCGCCATTTTCCTGCGGCGATGCCGGGCGGATCCGCTGGTGCACGATGCCGAGCCTCATCCACCAAACGTTGAGTCGGCATAGCCCATGCAATCCTCTGGAAGCAAAGGGAACGCCGTTGTCGGTGCGAATGGCCTGAGGCAGGCCGAATTCGCGGAAGGCTCTCTCGAAGACCGGACGCGCATGCAAGGTCTTGATGTCGGGCAGGGCGCGGCAGGTCAGGAGATAGCGAGTGTGCTGATCGCTGATGGTGAGAGGGAAACACCAAACTCCGTTCTTGGTAGGAAATTGGCCTTTGAAGTCGGCCGTCCACAGATCGTTGGGGTTGTCGGTGGTCGGCGGCACGGCTCCGGGGTGCTGACGTGGGCGTCGTCGTCGTCGCTTCTTCACCAGGCCTTCGCGCACCAGCAGATCGCCTGCCGTACTGACCGCCGGCCAGGAGCAGATGTGCGGATGTCGAGGCGCCAGCCAGTCCAACAGTTTGTTCGGTCCCCAATCGGGGTGCCGTGTGCGCGCTCCGAGAATGAGCTCGGCAATCTCTGGCGCCATGCGATGCGGACAGGTGTGGGGCGCGTGACTGCGGTCCTGTAACCCGGGCACCCCCTCTTCGGCGTGCCGCTGAAGCCACTTGTATCCGGTTTTGCGGCTGATCCCGTATCGCTCGCACAGCTCCGCTCTCGAGTAGTGCCCGCGCTGATCGTCGGCGATAAATCGCTTACGTTGTTCCATGGGTGCTGTCTCCATCCAGGGCATCGACCAACCTCCCAATTGGGGTTGGTCAAAAAGTAGAAGGAGTGTCACCCATCAACCCGGTCAGATGTGTTACCAATCTACCCGGTTTGTACCCTCAGCGTCGGCTGGCTAACCGGCCACATCTGGTTCACCTGCCTCGTGGCCTGGGTCATCAAGCTCACCATCATGCACTACGGCGGCGCCCGACTGTATCAGAACCTCAAGCCGTTCTTTCTCGGCCTCATCCTCGGGGAGGTCACCGTGAACGGGGTATGGGGGATTATCTTCTCACTGATTGGCGAGCGGGGGCGGATTCTCAGTAACATGTAGGCGGCGAGCGGCGGCCTACTCCGGAGGTGCACCTTGAGCCAGTTGAAACTGTTAACGGACGAGCAGGTACAGCAATTCATCGCAAACGGGTACCTGACCGTTCGCGCCGACTACCGGCCCTCCTTCCACGAAGGTGTCCGCCGACAGATCGACGAGGTGTTCGAGGACCCTGCTGTGGCTGGCGCCCTGACCTCCGCATCGACACTGTCACCTCAACCTGCCCGGCAGCAAAGGCCAGAAGTGGCACAAGGACTGTTACGTCTACGACGCCATCTCTCAGCCGAACTAGACTACCAATGACGCGGCCTTAGACACCGACTTCAGCGGTTGCCGCGAGCGGCCGTGACGGCGCCGGCGGCGGCGGCATCAGCGGCGCATCGTCGCAGCCAGTCTTGCCAATCACCTTCGAGACGGGAGGCGATGTCCGGGTGGCGGTCACCGAGATCCGTACCTTCGCAGCGGGCGTGGATGTCGTAGAGCTCCCAGCGGTCGGCGGCGACATCGATCGTCATCCCTGCGTGCTGGCGCGGTGCGCCCTGGCTCACCAGCTTCCAGCCCCCGTGGCGAATGGCCCGGCAGCCGCTGAATTCGAAGCACAGGATGCGATCTTCATCGGCCAGCTCGATTGATGGGCGCTGGCCGGTGAGCTGCGTCGCCAGGCTCCGACCCTCGGGAGCGAGCACCGGATGGCCGTCGAACTCGGCAGGCACGTCGACGCCGGCCAGCTCGGCGAAGGTCGGTAAGAAGTCGAGCACATGCCCGACTGTGCGGTCGATCGCTCCACCCTGGGCTATCATCCGTGGCCAACTGGCGATCAGGGGCGTCGAGATGCCGCCCTCGTGGTCGAACATTTTATACAGCCGGAACGGCGTGTTGCTGGCGTTGGCCCACGGCGCATCGATGGTGTGATAGGAGTCGACCGGGCCGGGCGGTACGTCGGGCGTGTTGTGAATGGCCTGTGCAGCGGCGCCGTTGTCGGACAGGAACAGCACCAGCGTATCCTGCTCTTTGCCGAGCGCGCGGATCTTGTCCAAGACCCGCCCGATGGCGAAGTCCATGCGCTCCACCATCGCTGCATACACGGCCATGGCGTGGGCTCGCCCCGCCTGATCCGGCTCGTCGTCCCACGCTGGAGCGCGATCGTCCCGCGGTGAGACACCCCAGCGCGACTCGACCAGTTCCTCCTCCTGCAGGCGCGCAGCGCGCCGGCGGCGCGACTCGTCCCACCCGATGCGGTAGCGGTCGCCAACCCGTGTTATGTCCTCGGGCCATGCATGCAGCGGGGAGTGCGGCGCGCATTCGGCCAGATACAGAAAAAACGGCTGCTCGCTGGCGCCGTCCTCATCGAGGAAGGCGATGGCTTTGTCGCTGAACACGTCGGTGGTGTAGAAATCGCGCTCCTCGGGAGTGTAGGGAAACATCACCCGATCCTGATCGCCCCAACGACGCATGTCGTCGGGGAACTTGTGCGCTGGCGCCGGTTCGCCCGGCCGCTGCTCACCGGGATTGAAGTAGTTGCTGCACCCGGACAGCAGTCCCCAGTAGCGGTCGAAGCCGCGGGCCACCGGCGTCGCGTCCGGCCAGTACCCGTTGTGCCATTTGCCGGCCATCAGCGTTCGATATCCGGCATCGCGCAGCAGCTCGGCGATGGTGACGTTGTTGCTAGTGAGGAGCTTGCCCCCCTGCCCGGAGAGCACCTGGTGCGGATAGAGACCGGTCAGCAGCGATGCCCGCGTCGGCACGCACACGGCGTTGTTGTAGAAGTTGGTGAACCGGACGCCCCCGGCCGCGAGCCGATCCAGGTTCGGCGTCTGGATCTCACCGCCGAAACAACCGATGTCGGAGTAGCCCAGGTCGTCGGCCATGATCAAAACGATGTTGGGGCGCGAACCGCGCGGACTTGGCATGGCGCTATTGTACCGAATACGGCGAGAGGTGCTGCGAACGGCTAGTGGATAGTGATTATAAAACAGGTTATCGGTAGTCAGTCAAGTGGTGATTTCGGACAGGCCGACGCTCGCCTTGTCAGTTTGGCTTGGAGTTTGTTGATTGAACGGGGTGTGGGGGATGGTCTTTTCACTGATTGGCGAACGGGGGCGGTTTCTCAGTAACATGTAGGCGGCGAGCGGCGGCCTACTCCGGAGGTGCACCTTGAGCCAGTTGAAACTGTTAACGGACGAGCAGGTACAGCAATTCATCGCAAACGGGTACCTGACCGTTCGCGCCGACTACCGGCCCTCCTTCCACGAAGGTGTCTGCCGACAGATCGACGAAGTGTTCGAGGACGAAGGCAACCCCGGCAACAACATCCTGCCGCGTATTCCCGACCTCGGGCGGGTGTTCGAGCACCCTGCTGTGGCTGGCGCCCTGACCAGCCTGTTGGGACCGGGCTACAACTTGAATCCGCATCGACACTGTCACCTCAACCTGCCCGGCAGCAAAGGCCAGAAGTGGCACAAGGACTGTTACGTTTACGACCACAACCTGCGGCATCCGCGTTTCTACTGGCTCCTGGCCTTCTACTACCCCCAGGACACCACCCCCGACATGGGGCCGTCCGGAGTGCTGCCGCGGACGCAGTTCTACCGCACGATCAGCGATCCGGATCCCACTCAAACACGCGAGGAAGAGGCTGGCATCTGTGGCCCCGCCGGCACCGTGGCCCTCATTCATTTCGACTCGTGGCACAGGGCGATTCAGAATGTCAGTGACCGCAATCGCTACATGCTCAAGTTCCAGTTCGCGCGCATGCGGGAGCCGATCGCGCCCGCGTGGGACCACCGGAGCACCGCCTGGGCGCCTTGGATAGACACCCCCAATCCGGAAGTGTCCCGCGATATCTGGGATTGGCTTCGTGGGAGGAGCCGGCGTGATGGAGCCGAGGGCGTTGCGGCTGCGAGCGCAGCAAACGGCGATTCCGAGGCTGCTCGGCTCGAAGAAGCTTACCAGTTGGCCGCCACTGGCGCGCCTGCGGTTCACGAGCTGGTTGCAGCGATGCGCGCACAGACACTGGCTGCGATCGAGGAGACCACCGCCAAAACCCCGGACAACGCCCACGGAACGAACCCGACTCCCGGGCCGGCGGCCACGGCGTTGACGGCGGTGGGGTCGGCTGCGATTCCGGCCCTGACAGACGGGATGCGCGATGAACACTGGTGGGTGCGCGCTGTCTCCGCCGGTGCCCTGGCCCGCATGGGGCCAGAGGCCGAGGAGGCCGTCCCGGCGTTGATGTGTGCTGTGCGTGACGAGCACTGGTGGGTCCGGCGCAACGCGGCCGAGGGGCTCGGCATGATCGGCGTGTACGGCGGCGATCTCGTCACGGCGATGAGCGAAGCGGTTGGCGACAGTGACTATCGGGTGCGTCGCAACGCCGCGCTGACGCTGGCGAAGATTGGCCCTGAGGCTGACTCAGCGGTCCGCGACATCCTGCCGCTGTTGTCTGACGAGAACCGCTACAACCGCTTCTACGGTGGATTGGCGTTGCGAAAGATCGGATCACCGAGAGCCCTTCAGGCGCTGCTCGACTCGCTGTTCGAGGCTCGGTGGTGCCCGCTGACCAATCCCAAGGACACGTTCTGAAGTCTGACCTCCAGTGGAGCCACGATCATGTCCATTCGCATAGCCACCATCGACGACGTCCGCACAGCGCAGGAAGTCATACGCCGGCACGTGTCTCCCGCTCCGCTCGTGCGCTCCTACGCCCTGGAGCGAGAGCTGGAACTCGGAGAAGGTCGCCAGGTGTGGCTGAAGGACTACGGCTGGACGCCCGTTGGCTCGTTCAAGCTTCTCGGCGCGCTTAACTGGATGGCGAACAACCTCGAACGGATCGGCGACAAGCCGGTCGCCGCGCACTCGTCGGGCAACTTCGCCTCGGGGATCGCTTTCGCCGGCATGCGCTACGGCAAGCGGGTCATCATCGTCATGCCGGACACCGCTCCCAGAGTGAAGTTCGAACGCACGCGGTCGTTCGGCGCCGAGATCCGCACCTTCGACATCGCTACCGATCATCTGACCGGTCAACGGGATAAACTGACGCGGGAGATTGCCGAGGAAGAGAGCGCGGTCCAGGCCTCGCCTTATGATGACGATCACGTGATCGCCGGCAACGGTGTCGGCGGTCTCGAGATTGTCGAAGAGCTGCGCCGCCAGGATCGAGATGTTTCGCAGTTCATCTGTCAAGTCAGCGGCGGCGGGCTGATGGCCGGTCACGCGCTCGCCATCGCCGACGGATTTCCACAGGCCGCGATCGTCGGCGTCGAACCCGCGGGCGCCGACGACTACTGCCAATCACTGGCGGCGGCCGAGCGAATCTCGATCGAAAAGCCAGAGAGTATCTGCGACGGGCTGCTCTCGTATGACGTCGGTGAGCACAACTGGCCGATCCTGCGCGAACTCGTGCCGTCGGCGGTGTCTGTGCCCGATACGGATACGCAGGCGGCCATGCGCTGGCTGTACCAGCAGCACGGCCTGCGCACCGAGCCGTCAGGGGCCATCGCGGTGGCGGCCGCCCTGACCGGAGCGGTGGACGTGAAGGATGGGGAGGGCGATGTCGTCATCGTCGTCAGTGGGCGCAACGTCGACGACGACAGCTTTCAAGAGTGGATTGCTGCCGTCAGCTGATCGGCCGCACGACCAACGCGCTGATCCCCCATTCGTTGTCACCACTCGCGCTCTCGAGCTTGACCTCCAGGTGACCGTCGGGTTCAATGCGCACAGGGTAGGTCTGCACAACCGGCCTGTCGTATGCGCCGCCGTCGAAATCCGTGAGAACACGCTTGCCCTGCAGTGTCACGTCCATCTTCACCGGCCCTTCACGCGTCCCGGCGCCGCGGAGGGCGAAGGTCAGCTCGACTTCGTAGTCGCCCGGCGGGAAGTCGGCACGGAAGGTACCAGAGGGATCTTTGCTGCGGATACAGGTGCGCAGGCGTGCGTCCGGGAGGCGACCGACCTCGTCCGGTGGCAGCGGCATCACGGTCAGGTCCGGCTCGAGCCACCCATGGATGATCTCCTCTCGTGCCGCTGGCACCCGCTCCTGCGAAGCAAACACACGCATGTGCGTCAGCTGCCATGCGCCCCCGCTCAGCCGCTTGGGATGCCACCAGTTGCCAACGGTGCGGTCGGCTTCCAGCGTGAGGTCCAGCTTGCCTCCGGAAACGGTCACCGGGAAGCGGATGCGCTCGGGACGGCTGGTGACGCCGGGAACGCCTCCGCTACTGGCCACGTAACCACGAGTGACCATGCGTCCATTTGCGCGGACGTTGAAGGGTCCACCCCAGCCGACGCCGGACAATTCCAGTTCTGCGTCGTACTGGCCATCGTCCAGCATGGTCCTGTACGTCGCCGTGCCGTCAGACAACACGCCGCTACTTTCTGTAAGTTCCCCCTCAACGTTGAGCCAGCCGGAAACTGATCCTTCGCGCCACAGATTCCTCGACGCACCCGGTTCGGCGAAAGACAGGTCGATTACGTGCTCTTCCGGCACGGCACCTTCGACCTCGGCCGTGACCGCCAGGATCATGAAGCCGATGCCCTGTCCGGCGTCCTCAATGACGAGCTCATCGAGCGGTTTCGCCTCACATTGGATCGGGTAGTTGTTCAGGATCGGCGCGCCGCCGTCCCAGCCGCCCTGCACCTTCCAGTTGCGGGCGAACAAACTGCGCGAGGCGAACCCCCACTGGAACACGTTTTCGTAGTCCGTCAGGTTGTCCAGGTCGATGCGTCGTGTAGTGCCGTCGGCGTAGTTGAGGTGGTAGTGCGCACCCGTTTCCTTCCAGCTCGAGCGGGCCCGCACCACGTGTCCGAGCACGTAGAGCTTGCGCACGGTCCGGCCGATGGGAATGACCACTCGCTCGCCTTTGCCGACTACGAGCATCGTGTGCCCGTCCGTGACCGACGCCGGGTCCGGCAAGTCGAAGGGCACGCTGTTGATGTGCCAGGTCGTGCCAAAGGGAAGGCCGATGAGATTCGTACCATCATGCTCCGCGGCGCGCGGGATCGGGGCCTTGTACGGATACGCCGTGGCTGTGCGCACAGGCAGGTAGCCAGGCTCAGTCTCTCCCGCATCGATACTGACCTGCCGCTCGCCGAAATCGAAGCCGATTTCGCCCGGCTGGAGGGGATGCCGCTGCCACTGTGCATATAGACTGAATGGGTCCGCTAATGGATCGGTGTTCGCCACGGTGACGATTGGCACCGACTCGTAGCGCGCGTCAGCCGGGGTTATCACATCGGCCCCGCGCAGGTGGTACTGTCCCATGCCGCGCCGGTCGAGGGTGAAGTCGATCAGCTCCATCTGGCCCTCGTCCAGCCCCGCCTCTGTCAGTGCCGCCATCACGTAGGGAAAGTACCGGTAGGTGTAGATGAATTTGCGCACGCCCTCCATCGCGGAAGTCTTGAACAGCTCGGAAAGCTCGCCGAATGGGAGACCGCTGAGGTCGTCAGGGATCCGATTCTGCTGGAAGAACTCCGCCAGCCCCACACGCCCGTACGGATCGGCTACTACCAGCAGTCGCCGCAGCCAGTCGAGAACTTCCGGGTCGCTGGTAGCCAGGTACGCTTTCGCCACGAGCGACCGGCCGTACTTGTTGCCCGGGTTGCCTTCGATCATACGGTGCGCCGCTGTGGTCAGATGGTCCAGCCACTGGGCGTCGCCGGTGGCCCGATACAGGAAGTCGACTCCGACTTCGACGCCATTGGTGCGAAAGTGTGGGTCGTCGATGCCGCCGTGCATACCCATCGCCAGTCCGTAGACGTCGTCCCGCATCTCCGGACGCTCGATGTAGCGCATGTATCGTTCGTCGCCGGTAGCCTCCCAGGCCAGGACCAGACAGGGCAGGCGGGTCTCCCATTCCGCGCCGCCGCCCACCATGTACCAGTCGGCATACTTGATGAGCATCTCCCTCGCCCAGAGGCTGCCGGTGAGGTAGTAGAGCTCTCCTGCTTCGACGGCGGCCGTGCCGTAGCCCGTGTACGATGCGCCCCAGTGCTGCTGGTCGTGACGCCGGCCGCCCCCGACCTCGGTCGAGTCCTGGGCGGCGTGGATCGTGTCGACGTCCATGACGTGCTGGACCATCCGCTCCCAGTACTGGAAGAGCCGGTCATCGGCCGAGCGCAGGAACAGGATCATGAGGTCGTGGGCCACGTTGCAGTCGTTGTTGAACCAGCCGTCGTACCCACGCGAGACCCAACTCGTCTTAGGCACGTCGGCGACCTGGCCGTGCGGGGCCCCTTCGTACCCCTGGAAGAAGGTGTCGCCCCAGTCGACGATGCCGTCCCAGTGGAAGGTCCGCGGCAGACGCAGGGCCCATTCGATTCCCAGGCGGATCATCGCCTCGGTCTGGGGGAAACGATCTGTGTCGACGGTGTGGAACCGGTTCCAAACATCGCACGAGGCGTAGTGCTCGGGGGTGCAGAACGCACGCAACGGCTCGTCGGCGCGACGGGCCAATGCAGCGGCCGCAGCATCTGCGCTCGCAGCGGCGTCACTCATCGTATTGACACTGAAGTCGATCAGCAGTTGATGGGTCTTGCCGAAGCCGCGGCCAGCGGGGTCATATTCGCCGGTGTCGTAGTGGTCCTCTACCCGCTGTCCCTGGTAGCGACGGCGCAGATCCAGGACCTTGTCGCCGCGTTCCGGCCACAGGAAGTAGCGCAACGACTTCTCGCCCGGCTCGACTCGGATCTCTTTGGGGTGCAGCCGCGGAAAGTCACGCAAGGCGATCGTCGTCGTCGCCCGGTCGCCTTCTAGCCGAACCCAGCCGGCTGCCTCTACGCCTTCCTTCAGCACCTGATCATCGCCGTCAGCGCGCTTGCCGACTACCTGGTATCGCACCCGTCGGTCGACGCTCAACGGCACGAGGTGGTAAAACCGATCCGGCATCACCTCGACCAGCGCTGTCTCAGCGAGGGTTGTATCGGGCGCAGCGCTCTCGCCTTCCCCGAGTCCGAACGTCGCCCGCAGCGGCCCGTCGCCGGCAAACCTCAGCCCCAGCGACAGCGATCGGAGGAACGCCTCTTCCACATCGGCGTCGAAGGCGAAGAAGTGCTCGACGCCGATGGTTGTAGCGCCGGCCCACGCCGTGTATCGCGTCCAGAACGGACCGATGCTGCCGCCGCCGTCGTCCCGGTACTGGCCCCGAACCAACACCACAGCGCGCAGGGGATTGGCGAACTCCACCCGCGCCTCGGTGACAACGGCTTCGTACCTGTCGCGGGGGCCACCCGCTGCGTCGAGAAGCCAGTTCTCCTCCTGCGGCGGTCCAGGCGGCGTGGTCTCGACCTCGAGTCGGCTGTCGCCCTCTCCGGCGGCCACCACGGACTCGGCCGCTGAGAAGGCACCGTCGCCGTCGACGTCGAACCATACACCGTCCAGGAAGGTGTAGCGCGGGAGGCGGCTGACGCGGAAGCGCAGCGGCCCGGTGGTGACCTCTATGAAGCGGTCACCTTCGCTGACGGACACCAGCGGTCCGTTCAGCTTCGCCCTCGACGATCCTCCACCACAATCCAGCGTGAAACGGGCCGTTTGCCGCGCGGCAACGGAGGCGCGAAAGTCGAGGAGCAGCCACTTCACCGACTCGTCTGGCCAGCGCGCCAGCACGGTGCCGATGAAGGGCACTCCATTACCCTCCGCGTCCAGCAGCCGGCTCTGCGACACGTCGTTGAGCATGCCCATGCTCAACGGCACGCCGGAAGTGACGATCTCGCCGTCGCGGTCGGCCCCGGCCAGCTCGGTTGCGCGAAGCGCTATGGATGTTTCAGCAGCCGCCACGCCGTGCGAGAGGCACCAGACGATCAGCGCTGAAAAGACGATGGCGACATGTGCGATCGTCAGAATGACAGTTCTGCGCCCTCGGCCGTCAGGTCGATTTCGGCGACGTAAACGTCGGCAGGCCCATTCTTGAAGTACGACAGCTCGAGCGGGTAGTCGGGTGGGGGCGCTGACCGCCGGAGACGGCCCCACCGCTCGATGTGGTGCAGGGACCTCTTCTCGCCCTCGATCACCCCGCTCAGATAGGCGTGTTGCGAGTAGTAGCTGATGATCAGCCGGTCCTCCTCGATCGAGACAAGGCCCGGATAGGCCGCGTCGCCGCTGCTCGGCAGCGCGAACACCGGCGTCACTCCGTTGCGGTCCAACAGGAAGATCGCCGTGTTGCCCGGCGGCGAGTGTTGCGGAATCCAGGCTGTGCTAGTGTCGCGGCGCCCGGATACATAGACCTTCCCCCCCGACTCACACAGCGCCGGGCAGTGGATCATCGCCTCGAGGTCCACGCACTCCCAGTCTTCGTATGGTGGCTTGGAAATGTAGAGGAGCGAATGGTGGCCGTCCCGTTTCGTGCGCGAGACACACCACAGCTCCCCGTCGGGCCGGAAGATGACGTCCGCCTCGTTGAAGTTCGGCGTCATGCGGTGCTCTACCTGGCGCAGCTCCTGCCGCTCCTGCTCGCTCATCCCATCATCGGCAATCCTCGAGACGGATGACCACTCGCGGCCGTCCGGGCTGGACAGGAGCTCGCCTCCCTTTTCGGGGCAGTAGAAGATTCCATCGTGCACCCGCACGCGCCACAGCCAGTAGTTTCTGTCATATGCCTTCGTCGGCGCCGACCACCTGTAGCCGTCGTCCGAAACGAAGACGTAGGTGTCGGCTATCTGCCGCTCCCGTCCGCTCGCCTCCAGTTCAAAGTGGCTGTCAATGACGAACACGAAGAGCTCGTCGTCGGTGGCCACCAGCTTCGGATCCCCTGCACCGTTCGGCGTCTTGAATACCGCGACCTCTTCCCAGCGTAGCAGGTCCGCCGATCGGTGCAGGACGACGACGCCGTCCGGCGAGGTGTGCGCGGAGGTCCGGGTATGGACGAGCCAAAAGGTGTCCTGCCAGTGGCAAAGGTCCGTACACATATTGTGCCAGCCATCGCGGACGACGGTGTGGTGAGTTAGAATCTTGGCCATCAGAGCAAGCCCCACTGGTTATGAGTGTGGTGGTACCTCGCGACGAGGCACTGCTATCGGAGAACAGCTCAAGATAAGTAGACGAAATTCAGCCGTCGAACCGTCAACTCCACGAATCCACGCCGAGCAGCTTGCGACCCAGCTCGGTCAACACCGCCGGCTCCTGATGTTTGTGCTCCCAATCGCGGTCGTCTCCCGGCCAGCCGGCCGTCGCCCGCCGCTCCTGCCAACCCTCGATCAGCTGCTGCCGCTTCTCTTTGCCGTTTCCCGCCGGCGACATGTTGATATACTGGGCCATCCGCGGTCTGTCCGATCGATTGGGGCCATTGCCGTGCGCCAGCATCCGATGCCAGATCAACAAATCTCCCGCCTGGCCCGCAATCGGTTTGACCTCCAATCCCTGCAGATCGGGCCGCCGCGTATGGCGATCCTCCGGTTGCGTCTTGACCCATTCGTCGAACATCCGGTGAAAGCCCGGCACGCACTGGAACCCCCCCTGGTCCTCCGCCGTATCGGTCAGGTACAACACGCCCTGCACCCCAAAGGGGACCGGATGGTTAGCCGTATCCACATCCCAGTGGATAAACCCCTTATTGCTATACTCCGGGTTATCCTCCCGCGCCGGCGGCTTCATACACGCCCGGTCCACCGACACCCACAACTTCTCGGTCCCCCAAATCTCAGAAAAGGCCTGATGGACCTCGGGATACTGCCGATTGTCCCACAACGCCTGGTGCTGGTAAATCTCCACAATCCCTCCCGCCGAAATTGGCGAGCTGCCATAATCCTCGCGCGTATAGGGCTTGTGCCCGTACCACTGCTCCCGATCGTCCCGGTCGATCTCTAAAAAAGTCCAGATTGCATCGACTGTGGCGTCGAGATTCTCTTGCGGCACGGCGTCGGGCACGACCACATACCCATTCTCCTCCCAAAACGCCCAATCTTCCTTACTCAGAACAGCCATAATTCCCCATTCTCCGCTACTGATTACTAGCGGACACACAGGCGACACGCACCAATCGTCAGAATGACAGCTCCGCGCCCTCGGCCGTCAGGTCAATTTCGGCGACGTAGATGTCGGCAGGCCCGTTCTTGAAGTGCGACAGCTCCAGAGGGTAGTCGGGCGGCGGTGCTGCACGATTGAGAGAGGCCCACCGCTCGATGTGGTGCAGGGACCTCTTCTCGCCCTCGATCACCCCGCTCAGATAGGCGTGCTGCGAGTAGTAGCTGATGATCAGCCGGTCCTCCTCGATCGAGACAAGGCCCGGATAGGCCGCGTCGCCGCTGCTCGGCAGCGCGAACACCGGCGTCACCCCGTTGCGGTCCAGCAGGAAGATCGCCGTGTTACCCGGCGGCGAGTGCTGCGGAATCCACGGAGTGTCGGTAGCACGGCGCCCGGCCACATAAACCTTCCCCCCCGACTCACACAGCGCCGGGCAGTGGATCATCGCCTTGAGGTCCACGGACTCCCAGTCCTCGTATGGCGGTTTGGAAATGTATAGGAGCGAATGATGGCCCTCCCGCTTAGTACGCGAGACACACCACAGCTCCCCGTCCGGCCGGAAGATGACGTCCGCTTCGTTGAAGTTCGGCGTCATACGGTGCTCTACCTTGCGCAGCTCCTGGCGCTCCTGCTCGCTCATCCCATCATCGGCAATCCTCGACAGGAATGACCATGTGCGGCCGTCCGGGCTGGACAAGAGCTCGCCTCCCTTTTCCGGGCTGTAGAAGGTTCCTTTGTGCTCCCGCACGCGCCACAGCCAGTAGTTCTTTTCATATGCCTTCTCCGGCTCCGACCACCGGTAGCCGTCCTTCGATGCGAAGACGTAGGTGTCGGCTATCTCCCGCTCCTTTCCGCTCGCCTCCAGCTCATAGTGGCTGTCGATGGCGAACAGGAAGAGCTCGTCGTCGGTGCCCACCAGCGCCGGATCTCTCAAATCGCACGTCCCCTTGAATACGGCGACCTCGCTCCAGCGTAGCAGGTCTGCCGACCGGTGCAGGACGACGAGGCCGTCTGGGGAGCTGTGTGCGGACGGCCGAGCGTGGGCGAGCCAGAAGGTGTCCTGCCAGAAGCAGAGGTCCGTACACATGTTGTGCCAGCCGTCGCGGACGACGGTGTGGCGAGTTAGAATCTGAGCCATCAGAGCAAGCCCCACTGGTTATGAGTTTGATGTCACCTCGCGACGAGGCACTGATATCCGTGAACACTGGCGATTCAACATAAGTAGACGCAACTCAACCAGCGAACCGTCACATGCGGCAGGGAGAGTTGCTCGGACTCGATCGGTCCCCGTAGATTCGACTGGGGTAGTAGACCAACCGTAGCGTCATTAGGCGAACGCAGAGGAGAATGACGAAGGGATGGACACTGGCTTTACTCAATTTGGGTTGCGGCCGTACATCCCTCGCCACCTCGTGACGCACTCCCCCCAGCCACGTCCCAGATGACGGCGCCTCCTCGGGAGGACCGACGACACGGGCCGGATCTGCAGGGGATACCGCTGCGGGGCATCCTGATCGGGGCAGCGCTGTCTCTCGTTCTCAGCGTATGCGATACCTACGCGACGAACGCGATCATGGGCTCCTACCTGACCCTGAACTTCAGCACCCCGGCTGCCCTCTTCTTCATCTTCCTCCTCGTCCTGGCCAACGGCGTTGTCGGCCTCCTCCACCGCTGGTTGGCGTTGACCCGTTCTGAGCTGGTCACCATCTACATCATGCTGGTGGTGGCCTGCTGCATTCCCGGTATGGGCTTCACCCAGTTCATGATCCCCTGCCTCCTCGGGTCGACCTACTACGCCACACCCGAGAACGACTGGGACGGGGTTTACAACCAGTACATACCCGAGTGGATGATCCCGCGGGGCAACGAGGTGGCGCGCTACTTCTTCGAGGGGCTGCCCGAGGGTGCCTCGATCCCGTGGGAAGCCTGGGTCGTGCCTCTGAGCTTGTGGTTCGGCTTCTTCCTCGCCCTCGGGTTCGCCATGATCTGCACCATGGTCATCCTGCGCAAGCAGTGGGTCGACCACGAGAAGCTCGCCTACCCCCTGGTGCAGGTACCGATGGAGATGCTCCAGCGCGAGGATGGCGGTGCCGTTGGCCGCTCGTTCTTCACCAACAAAGCGATGTGGTTGGGGTTTGCTTTCTCGTTTCTCCTGCTGGCCATCAACGGCGTGCACTCCTACTACCCGGAGTTTCCGGGCTTCGAGCGCGCCGTGGGCCTGCCCCTGCTCGGCAACACCAGGCTCAGCTTCTACTTCAGCCCACCCTGGACCGGGTTCTTCTATTTCGTCAACCTCGACATCCTGGCCTCGATCTGGTTCTTCTACATCCTCGCCAGGCTGCAGCATGGCATCTTCAACGAGGTCGGCATACTCAGCACCCAGCGGGTCGACTTCTACTCAAGGGAAGATCCCTTCCTGGCCCACCAGGGCTTCGGGGCGATGATCGCCTTCGTCCTCGTCGGTCTGTGGGTGGCGCGGCGGCATCTGCGCGATGTAGTGGCAAAGGCCGTGAGGGGATTACAGGAGGTCGATGACAGCGGCGAGATCCTCTCCTATCGGCAGGCGTTTTTTGGGCTCCTGGGCAGCCTGCTGGCCGTCGCCATCTGGCTGTGGATGATCGGTCTGCCCTTCCTGGTGGCGGTGCTGTTCGTCTTCGGCGCCATGGTCCTGTTCCTGGGATTGACCCGGGTGGTGGCCGAGGGCGGCATCCCGACCATGCGTCCGCCCTTGATGACCTCGACCTTCGTGATCTCGACAGTTGGCACCGCCAACATCGGCGCCCCGGGGCTGATGGCGCTCGGTTTCTCCTACGGCTGGCACGCCGAGGTTCGCTCCTTCGTAATGTCCTCGGTCGCCAACGGACTGAAGATGAGTGAGGTCATCCACGGCCCGAAACGCCGCCTGTTCTGGGCCATTGTCGTGGCCGTCCTCGTCACCCTGGCCGGCTCCTCCTACGTCACCCTGGTCATGGCGTACGAGCACGGCGGCATCAATCTCAATTCCCTGTTCTTCTCATGGCAGTCCACCCATTTCGGACCCATGGACATGACGCCGCGCATCACGGCCGAACCCGAAGGACCGCGCTGGGACGCCTTGCAGTTCATGGGCATCGGCGCGGGCGTGATGTCAGCGCTCATGTGGGCGCGCCACCAGTTCGTATGGTGGCCGCTCAGCCCGCTCGGGTTCGCCATCGCCGCCAACTGGAAGACGGGCCACATCTTCTGCAGCGCGCTGCTGGCCTGGATCCTGAAGCTGCTGATCCTGCGCTACGGAGGCGTGCGCCTGTACCGCAACCTGCGGCCCCTCTTTTTGGGACTGATCCTGGGTGAGATCGTCGCCGCCGGACTGTTCCTGATCGTCGACTACATCACCGGCAGCACTGGCAGCTTCCTGACCCAGGTCTGAGCGCCTTCCCTGGTCCACTCAGCGACATTGGCCTACGTTAGCCGCTCGCAGATGCCGGCACAGCTTGTCGGCGGAGTCACGCCTGAGTGAGGAAGGAACCTGGAATGGCAAAAAGGAAGGCAGCAAAAACGAAGAAGAAGACGACGGCAAGCAAAGCCCGTGCGGGAACCGCCCCGGCTGGCGTAATCGAGCTCGGCGACCGGCGCGAGCTGTTCGTCGATGACTATCTGATCGATCGGCTCGACCGCGTCGAGCTGCGCCTGCAGAAGCCGGTGCCGCGCAACGTGGCGATCGAGCACGACGCTCCCTGGGAGGGCAACACCTGCGGCTACCACACCGTGTTCCAGGTCGGCAACCTGTTTCGCATGTACTACCGCGGCTCGCATTACCACGACGGAGGCTACAAGCCGGTAGTCTGTTATGCCGAGAGCCGTGACGGTATCGAGTGGAACCGGCCGGAGCTGGGCATCGTGAGCTACATGGGCTCGACGCGCAACAACATCGTCTGGGACGGCCCCGCATCGATGAACTTCACTCCCTTTCGCGACCGCAACCCGGACTGCCGCAAGGGCGAGGAGTACAAAGCCCTGGGCAGCCCGCACGCCAGCAACCACGAGGAGCAGGCCCTCCTCGCCTTGAAATCGTCCGACGGCGTGCACTGGAGCCTGATATCGGACAAGCCGGTGATGGATCACACGATGGGTGTCAACGTCTTTGACTCCCAGAACACGACCTTCTGGGATCGGCAGCGCGGCTGCTACGTCGGATTCTACCGCGACTCCATCTACCCCGACGGCGTGCGCTATCGCCAGATCATGACGACGACCTCGAAGGACTACCGCCGCTGGACCAAGGGGCAGCTGCTCGACTACGGTGAGGCGCGCCTCGACCATCTCTACACCAACGCGGTGACTCCTTACTACCGGGCTCCGCACATCTACGTCGGCTTCCCGAAGCGTCTCATGCCGGATCGCAGCGTCGTCGGCAACATGGCGATCGGCCTGTCGGACGGCGTGTTCATGAGCAGCCGCGACGGCCTGCATTTCAAGCGCTGGGACGAGGCCTTCGTACGCCCCGGGCCTCAGCGGGAGCGCTGGGAGACCCGGAACAACATGACGGCCTGGGGCATTCTGGAGACCAAGAACCACCTGGAGACAGCTCCAAAGGAGCTATCCATTTTCACCAGCGAGGCGTATTACAGCAACGAAGTCGCCTGCCTGCGACGCTTCACGCTGCGCATGGACGGCTTCGTTGCCGCCAACGCGCCCCTCCGTGGGGGCGAGTTGATCACCCGGCCCTTCACCTTCTCGAGCCCGGCGATGGCCCTGAGTCTGAACGTCAGCACCTCCGCCGCCGGCTCCGCCCGCGTCGAGATCCAGGACGCCGACGGCAAGGCACTGAAGGGGTACAGCCTCAGCGACTGCGACGAGATCTTCGGTGACTACCTGGACCACACCGTCACCTGGAACGGGGCCGGCGACGTCAGCGCTCTGATCGGTAGGCCTCTGCGCCTGCGCTTCGCACTGAGCGACGCTGACCTGTACAGCATGCAGTTCAGGCGGCTCCGAGGTAGAGATGAGTCCAAGGTGTAGGGAGAAGCACATCTTCGCTGACGATGCCATGGTCGCCCACACCGACAACGTCTGGCGTTCGCTCCATCACCCCGTCAAACACCGGGACAACCCGGTACTCGTCGCCGACCGGGACTGGGAGGGCTACGTGGTTCTGCAGCCCGGAACGGTCGTCTACGACGAGGAGAACGAGCGCTTCCAGATGTGGTACAACTCCCAGCCGAGTCGGGACAAGCCGGACGCCGGGTACAACCTCTGCTACGCGACCTCGACCGACGGCCTCCATTGGGACAAACCGGAGCTGGGCTTCGTCGAATTCCAGGGCTCGACGGCGAACAACATCCAGCTCCAGAACGTGTCGTGGACCCATTGCGTCCTCAAGGACGATGCGGACGCCGACGCCGACAGGCGGTACAAGCTGCTCTACTGGCCGGTGGATGGGTCCGGGATGTACGCTGCCTTCTCACCGGACGGCGTGCATTGGAAGCTGTGCGATGAGAACCCGGTGGTGCCGCGCCGGGCCACCGGTGACACGTGCAGCGTCATGCGCGATCCGGTGTCGGGCCAGTACTGGCTCTATCACAAGGCGCGCACCCCCTCCCGGCCGCTGCGCCTGGTGGCGCGGATGGTCAGCGACGACTTCGTGCACTGGGGTCAGAGCCGCCTCGTGCTGGCGCCTGATGCATTCGACCCACCAGACACACAGTTCTACGGACTGTCGGCCTTTCCCTACGCCGGCCAGTACCTGGGTCTGCTGTGGGTCTACCACACCTACCCGCACACATTGGATGTGCAGGTGGTGTCCAGTCGCGACGGCCTGAGCTGGGACCGCACGGCCGACCGCAAGCTGTTCATGCATCTGGTCCAGACCAATCAGTACCACGGCGGGGCGTTCGATTCGGCGCAGATCTATCCGTCGACGGTGCCGGTGGAGAAAGACGGCCAGCTCTGGCTGTACTACTGCGGCCTGACAGTGCCCCACCACGCACTGGCCGTTGATCAGGACGGCCGCATCGGTCTGGCCACTTTCCGACTTGATGGCTTCTGCTCCTTCGACGCCACGAGTCCGGGATCCGTCGTTACCCGTCCCTTTAACTGCAACGGAAGCCAGCTGCGGCTGAACGCCGCCACCAGTGGCCCGAATCCAGAGCTCTCGAGTGGCGGTGGAGTCAGAGTGCAGATCGAGGATGAACGAGGCCAGTCCATTCCCGGGTTTGCCGCTACGGACTGCACCCCTTTCTGCGGCGACGAGACGGACGCCCTCATCGATTGGGGCGGAAGAAGCGATCTGAGTGAACTCGTGGGGCGGGTCGTACAATTACGCTTCGAGATCGAGGCTACGAACCTGTATTCCTATCGCCTGTGCGACTAGAGAGCAGACCCACTTACGGAAATTGATAGCCTGCGTTGTTGATGTTGAATGGCCACAGCCTCAGCATCCGTCCGAGTCGGTCCGTGCTCACTCCGCTCAGGTCTATGCGCAATTCTCGTTTGAGTGACGGATCATCAAAATCCAGTCTCCTTTTCGCCACTAGATACGCCTCATCTATAATGATGTTGGTCAGATGGCTGGCGATCAGATAATCTCCGGGAACTGTTGGATGCAGGTGTTCGAAGAACACGGGCTTGCCCATCACGGTGTCAGCATGGTGATCCTGGAATACAGCTTCGAAATCAGCTAGTACGACGTCCGCTTCCTCAGCAACACGCCTTATGGTTTCGTTGACCGCCGAGGGGGCTCTGATCGGCAGGACATCCAGGTCCCTTGCTGTCGTGAACGATCGCTCAGCCTGGTCTCGATGCCCCATGGCAAGGTAGACGTGACCCAGATCGAAATGAGTCTGGGCGTGATCTGGGAAAAGCTCGATCGCGGCCTGATAGATACGCTTCGCCTCCTCCAGGCGATTTTGCTCAAAGGCAGCCTTGCCGCTCTCCAAGAGCTGTTGCCATCGGGCGACATCGAGCGTATCGGGCGGTGGCTCTGAATCGAACGGGCGCCAATCTCGAAGGTTCGAAACGATCGTCCCGACAATCACGGGGATCTGATGACGGTCTGCGATAGAGAGAATCTCATGGAGATTCTCCGTGAAATTCTCGATAGCTTGCTCCCGCAGCGGATGACGAGGGGTGAGAGAGCTGTTTACCATCCTTTTGTACGGGGTTCGTTCCTTTCCGGAGTGACTGGGAGAAGCTCTCAACGATGAGTAAATGCTGTTTGCCAGCTGGTATATCTTGAACTCACGCAATCGCAAAACCAGGTTGATCACCTCGCGGGACGTGCCCAACGCCACTTTCGATCCCACACCGAGTGGTCCGTAGATTTCGTTGTGCCCCATGTATATGATCAGGAGGTCCGGATCGTATTGGGGAAGCTTTTTGGCGATGTCGAGGACCTGATAGCTGTTGAAGGTGGTTATTCCCAGGTTCACGACTTCTGCAACTTTATTCACTTCGGAGCGGATCAATAGTTCGTTTAGTATTGCGGGGAACGGCCCTCCTGTCGTCGATCCTCCAAGGCAGAAAACGCGAAAATCGTCGTTTGATTTCAGCTGCTTCATCCTGATCCTGGGGATCAGGTTTTTGACCATTGGATCATCAGCCGGGTAATACTTGTGGTGCAGCTCTTGATTGAGCTGGTACGTCGAAGTGGAGCTTTGTTGATGCCGAGTCTGGCCGGCGGGGATGAACAGCCTTTCATCGAGGCCGTAACGCGTGTGCCGCAAATAGATCTCGAGGCCTGCCAGCAGCAGAAAGGGGGTAACCACCAGAAGGATGTCCAGAAGTATTACGGTCTTTCTGGACCATCTCATGGTTTGTCCGGTTTGTGTCTGCATCATCCACACCTTACAGAAGAGCTACCCAAGTGCACGCCTTCGATCAACATATACGAGTGGGGATCGCATGATCAAGCAAGTTTGTATAGCACTGATGGCCGGGTTGTTGACCACCTCATCGAGTCAGGCCCTGCAACGCACCGACACTGAGTTCAAGATCTTCCAGTTCCCCCATGACATGATTCCCCGCATCGACGGTAACATCTATAATGTCGCTTATCGTTCCTAACCGTCGCCTGGGGCTGACGTGGACGCCTGTGCCCGAGTCGTCTCCGAGTGATCTTCACGTTTCGTCTTTTCAGAATTTCACTTGAGAATCGACGGCTTTTGACGTAGGTTCGCAACATCTTCCAGAGGAGGCGGTTATGAAAATTCTACTTGCAGTTGCAGCCTGCTTCGTCCTGGCTGCTGCGGTATGGGCAGGCGAGGGCGAGTGTCTCTATCACGACGGGGCCACTGCCGACGAAGCTATTCTCATATTGCCTGGAGTCGACGCGATTGTCTCCACAAACGCCATAACTCCGCCGGCTGAAGTGACGGTCAGCACTCTTGACGCTACTTCCATTCTCGTCCGCTGGAACCGGGTCGACGCGGCCAACGCATATCGCATCTATCGGGAGAAGACGGTTGGGCTGGAGGCCAGTGCCGACGTCCCTGGAGACATCGTCGTGGTGGAGGATGAACGGAGCATCGAAATGATGCCTTGGACCAGGGTTGAGGCCACCCCGGAGGTTGAAGTGCTCGAGGCCCTTGTCGAGCCCCGCGACAGGTTGGAGACGAGGTGGGGCGTACAGGCTCTCGGTGAAACGGAAGGAATAGAGCTGCAATCGCCCGTGGTTCTGGCGATTCCTATGCCGGTACCAACGGGGGTTGAGAACGAAAGCTGGGGACAGGTAAAAGCCGCTACACCCTGATCGCCCTGATCTTACCAAGGCGTGCCTTCTCGTGCGCCGGCGTGTCTATTGAACCTGCAGGTCTCTTACTGAGCCTGCAGGTTTTTTCATGCGGGGGCCGCTCAACGCCGCCCTCAATGCCGCCGAGTTCGGCGGCGGAATATTATTAGCTGCCGGATCCAATCGCCCGAGCGACACCGACGTCATGGATGGCAGGATGGACACCTTCTGGTCATACGGCGCCGGTCGTGCCGCGCTGTCATCTGGCTGTCATCTGATTGTGCTGCTCCCTTGACGCGCGCTCCGGGGGTGGAGCTGGGGAGCTCTGTTTTGCCTCAATAGGCCACCGCGACGACGCCGCTGTTGGTCTCCTTACCTGACTGTACGTCCACCACGAGCCGGTACAGATACAGCCCAGGCGGCACGAGCTCGTCTCCGTCGTCCCGGCCGTCCCACGCGTGGCTGTACTCACCCACCGCATCCTCCCCCTCATACACCCGCCTCACCAGCCTGCCCGACAGATCGTAGATCTCGAGCGAAACCGGTACTGCTGAGGTCAACCGCAGCAGCTTGTACGCTACGTTCGCCGTCTCGTTCACCCCGTCGCCGTTCGGCGTGAACGGATTGGGCGAAACGTGAGGTGAAAACACCAGCGATTCGCTCAGCGCTGTACTGACCGACAGGCGATCACCCTCGACCTCATCGTTGGCATTGCCCGGCACAACCCGCTGCCGCACCTCGTGCGGCCGGGTCGTGTCGAACACCCTGCCTTCAAACAGGGTGCCTGCTTCTCTGAGTACGGGAGCGGTGAACACCACCTCCACCAGCGTGCCGCTGTCCGTCGACTCCAGCCGGCGCGGGAGCAGAAGCTGAAAACCCAGGCCATCGTCGTGTTCGGTCCACGAAAAATCCTGGTCTTCCCCGGCTATGCGCAGCGAATCGACCGACACCACCCCTGAAGGCGTCGCGATTTCCACTCCATCGAAGCTGCTGTCGCCGGAACGGATCGTCGGACTGAGGTAATACGTAAACTGCGTCGCTTCGCCCACCCGGGTCAGGATCGGGTGAATCTCACCTACCAGGCGGCGGACCAACGGCGGTACCGATGCCTTGAACTCTATGTAGTCGAGCTTGCCCCCCTCCGCGACGGTGGTGGAGGCAAAATCCACACTGATCTGGACGAACTTTCGAGGACCGGGGGATGCGACAGGGACCCCGGGATTCCCGAACGCATACGGACGCGAATAGAAGCTCCAGTGCTCCGTGTCGAGAGTAATCGGGTCCCCCCGTACGCCGCCCACGAAGCCGCCGAGGTCCTTGGGCGGCTCGGGGTCCGGTTTGGCAGTATTTGGCAGTCTGTCATACTGGCTCTTGTACTCCGTCATACTCAGGTCGCCGCCCCCCAGCAGAAACGGGACGAGGTCATTCTGCGCGCGGCGGACCTCCCAGAAAATGACCGGGTGCGCGTCGGCGCCTGCCCGGGTGCGGATAGCGACCTGGGCGCGGGGATCCTGCCGTCCAGACCAGCGGATCTCGCCCAGACTGGCGATGTCGTCCAGCTCGATGACGTCGGATTCATACGAGGCCTGCTTCGCGTACCCTCCTCCGTACAGCTCGAACGCAGCCAACCCGACCTCCTTGGGCGTCTTCCGCATGATCAGCAACTGAACGAAGTTGGTCGTCACCCCAGGATCGAGCTTCAAGATGACCTCGGGTTCGGTATTGTCTTTCACCTCCGCAACAAGCGGGAGATCCCCGGTCCAGTTACAGCAATCGATAACCTCGTCGCCGGCACCGAACCTGAATCGCTCCACGAAGTGGTTCGTGCTGTCCGGTAGAGTCCGGAATCTCACTTCCGTGATGTGGAATCGCCCGCCCAGATCGAAATTCACATGCAACGCTGCAAAAGGGTCGTTACAACAGGAGGCGCGAAGGTCGAGGTACGCCTGAGTTTGGGCCGGCCACGAGTAATACGTATTCGGATCCTGATCGAGCATTGCATTTGCTTGTGTTTGGTCGAAGGTACCTTTGCCAGCCCGCCGCTGCGCGACCACCCAGCCGCCTCTGTCCAATATCGATGAGGCAATATCGTGGTCTCCCCCGATGAAATTGGGCTGCAGGATACCGACCTGTAGCGAGTCCGGATCGAGGGCGTCCTCCAGCTGCGAGTTCTCCGACCACCCGAGCTCCCTGAGCTCAATGTCGATCCCCTCCAGGCTATCCCTTTCCGCCTCGGAAAAGGGCTGGCCGATGCGGTAGATGGTCACACCCGAAGCGACGCGCGCATTGAGAGCGAGGGTGATTGAGACGAGCAGGAGCATTCCCGTCGTCATCTGGCAGAAGGATTTGGAGGAGGTGGATAGCATCGAATATGTCATGTCAAGCGCCCTCGGATTGTGAATGTCCGGGCTGCGGCTTGCTGCGCGAGGATGGTCTGTTGATGCAGCCGAACGCACAATGAAAGTATATGCAATTGTCGGGGGAGGAACAAGATAAAGGCGAGATGCGGTGCGATTAGCGTGGCAGGCTGTTGGGCGAGCTGTCGGTCGTTCTCCTCATCCAGTTGGCGGCCACGGGTCCAGACAGGCCCCGGACGGACGGCCAGGCAGCAGACGGCGAGTGTGATAAGGTGAAAGAATCGCATGTGTTGGCCTCCTTACTCGCTCAAGCTTAGCTCCGCCAGGTAGATCGAACAGGGCGCGACCCCCGACCGGCTGCCCTCGTGACTGGAATAGTACGAAAGTAGCCCCCTCGTGGGGCTGAGTTCGATGAACCCGGGATAGGAGTTGTCACCGCCGCTGGGCAACTCTGCGGCATCGACCAGACGGTCGCCTTCCAACCAGTACAGGACTGTCCGGGGATCGTCCGGTGGTAGGGCATCGGTGTCGGTGTAGAAGCCCAATGGATACCGGCCAGATACCGGCTTGAAGGGCTTGCGCCCCCCGACCAGGTACCGGGCACCCCATTTGACCAACAGCGGGCCGCCGATGAAGCAATTCAGGTCGGTTCGGACCCACTCGGAATACGGCGGGTTGGAGCGGCAGAGTTGTGAGTTATCCATCGTGCACCGGGCAACCGCCAACACGCTACCGTCGGGCTCGAACAGAAAAGCGGTCTCGTTTCCGTGCGTCGTTTGAAAAAAAGCGTGTGTCCGCCAGACGAGCCCGTCGTCGCTTGCCAGCATAGCGGATTCGTGGAAGGACCGATCGTCGTCCTGCAGCTCGACGAATCCGCGCTTTCGTCGGCCACACAGGTACGCCGTTCCGCCGTGCGCTGCCGCCCGCCAGATGAAATGCCCGTAGGTTCCTTCCAGTACGATCGGCTCGCTCCACGTGCTGCCGTCGGCGCTTACCGCTGCATACCCAAGCTGCTGGTTCATTTCGGGGTGCCTCCAATTCCCCTCTGGCGCCAAATCCCCGCAGTACCAGGTGCTGGTGTAGACGAACAGTTGGTCCTTGAAGCTCAGGAATTTCGGATCGCGCGTATCCCGATCAGGCACGCTGAACGCATGCACCTGCTCCCAGTCCACACCATCGTTGCTGGAGAGGACGACGACGCGGGAGGTGGGGAACACCATGTGTCCGTCTGGACACGAGCGGAAGCACAGATACATCTTGCCGCCGAAACGGCACATGTCGGTAAACCCGTTGTGACTCCCGTCGTCGAAAATCTTGCGCACCGAATCGACGTGAATTTCTGGTAATCTGGTCATGCTCTGCCTTTCCGGTTGACCGGGATCTCCCATAGTGCCGCCGTCACCGCACGGCGTGCCGTTTAGCAGGCAGCGCCCGGGAATCGCAGTATGGATCTGACGGGCACTGAGAAGGAAAAGGAAGGTTCGATCTCAACGCCAGATGTTGACGTAATCCTGTTCCGACGGACGATCCTCCGGCGGCACCATAGTCAGCTGGTAGAGGTCTCCGGTTGAATCAGCGATGTAGAAATCGCCGGTTAGCCAGCCGACGCTGAGGGCGAAACCGAGGGGGTGGAAGGGCCACCAGAGAACATGAGCCCCCAGGTCGGCGTGGTGACCGCCATCAGGAGCATGCAATAGACGAGCACGAGATCGGCCCGCGACAGCGTGAATTGACACCGCACGAGGCTGAAGAGAACGTTGACGAGGAGAAGGACGAGGAAAAGGAAGATGGCGCCCGGTGACGAGGGGTTGAATCCGATGCGGAAATACGTGAAGGCGAGGCCATACGGAGCCGCCAGCCCGACGGCGAGGCTCATGGCCGCTCCGATGAGGAGTCCCTTCAAGGAAAGAGGTGAAGGGTGGGTCATGAAATCTGTACCTGATCGTCAATCAACATTAACAGCTGACTCAAGGAAAACCTGTGGGGAATACAGGGTGGCTGATCACGACCAACCGGCTCGAGCGCTGGGCACTCGACAGACATGAGCGGCCTGTTCGACACGGTGCGGGAGGATTTTCCAAGGTCGCGTACGATGGCCTATTTCGACAACGCCTCGTCGCATCCCATCAGTGTGCAGTCGGCTGCAGCCCTGCATCGCTACGTGGAATGGGTGACACATGATGTAGGCGAGCCCTGGTGGCCGGACTGGGCCGGGTCACGGGATGAGGCGAAAACCCTCTTTGCCCAGCTCATCAACGCCGACCCCGAAGAGATCGCCCACGCGCGCAGTACTGTGGAATCGGAAAGCAATATTCTGAATGGACTGAATGACCACCTCCAGGGCGGAAACGTGGTCATCTCCGATCTGAACTTCAACCCCTGTGTCGGCAACTACAAATTTCGCGAGCGGGAAGGCCTCGACGTGCGCGTCGTCAGGAATCGCGACTGGCAGATCGATATGGAGGCGATGTGCCAGGCGGTCGATGGCAACACCCGCCTCATCTCGGTGGCGCTGGTGTCGAATATCAACGGCTACCTGGCGGACGTGACCGCCCTGGGAAAGCTCGCCCACGACCACGGCGCGTACCTCTACGTCGACATCATGCAAGCAGCGGGGGGTGTTCCGATCGACGTGAAGGCGATGGGCATCGACTTCGCTGCCTGCTCGACCTTCAAGTGGCTGATGGGTGTCAAGGGCTTCGGGTTTCTGTACGTGCGCTCCGATCTACAGGGAACGGTACTCAAGCCGTCCCAGCCCACCGGGGGGGTTTCGTATCACTACCCGCCGTGGAGCGAGAATCCGAATCCGGATGGGGAAGAGCTCTCGTTTTCACCACGGACCGGAATCGGCGCCCACGAGGTCAGCTATCCCTCATACGAAGGAGTCGTCTGTGCCAGGGAAAGCGTCAAATACATCCTGAACCTGGGGGTCGAGAACATTCGAAGCCATGCGAGGGAACTGACGGGGCGCCTGCAGGAAGAGTTGCCGCAGCGCGGTTTCGAACCGATAACCCCCAAGGGGAACGAGAGCCCGATTGTCGCCTTCGAAGCGCCCGATCCGGATGCAACCCTGGCCAGCTGCCGGAACAACAGCGTTCACATCGCCATGCGCTTCGGCAACAAGATGCGCCTGTCGCCGTCGGTGTACAACAACCACGACGACATCGACCGCCTCATGGAGGCGCTGCCATAGTTCAGAGTCTGCCGCTCGACGGCCCTCATCCGGAGAAGTCGGCAATCACCTTGCGTAGGTACTCTGCCGCCAACTTGAGGCACTCGTCCGGCTCGCAGCTGTTGCGATCGCGGCCTTCGAGACAGATGGAGATGTTGCCGTTGAACTCGGCGTCATTCAGAATCCTCATGATTCGCGGATAGTCCAGCCACTCTTCACGACCGGTGTCGATCTTGTAGATCTTCGCCCGCACGCTGGAAGTGTATTGGGCAGTGCGCGCCATGTAATCTCTGTAGATGTCCACGGCGGTATCCATCCAGCCTCGAGGAGACCCTCCCATCGAACCCTGCCACTGGCCCGTGTCCATGATGAAGGTCAGGTTGCGCCGGCCGGTGTCGGCCAGAATCTTCAGCACCAGATCGGCGTTCCTGGCGCAGCCGCCGTGGTTGTGGTTCTGCAGCCCCAGAACGACGCCGCGCTCCGCCGCGTAGTCACTCAGTTCCTGGAACGATTCGATCATCGGACCCCACACCGCCTCCTGCTCAGCGGGCTCGTCCGGCCACTTTCCCCGCGCGAACACGCGCACCATCTGGGCACCGAGGTACGAGGCCAGATCGACATCTGCCTTGGCCTTGACCAGCCGCTCCTCTTTCAACTCGACAGGACCCGCCAGGCTCCCAGCGCCCAGATAACCAATGGGCAGGCCAGCCTTCAGGCACTGCATCTTGAGTCCCATCAGGAACTCCACATCGTTGGGAATTCCCTGCAGGTGGAAATCGATGATGTCGAGTCCGAGCTCGCGGGCGAACTCGATCTGTTCCACGTAACCGGAGGGCTCGGGGGCCCTCGTCGACCATCCAAGCTTGATCATGGCCTTTCCTCGGTTTGCTTCAGCACACTCGCTGGGCATTGTAGTGAATCGGAGGGCCGGCGACAACAACGCCTTGTGCTTCAGCAGAGATCCCGTCCCGGCGACAGGCCGTGATGACGAGAATGAATACTCGGTTGGACCATCGTTTACAGCGCCTTATAATGCACATCGCTGAAGCTTCTTTGAGGAACAACAGGGATACTGATAAACCACTACGGAGACCCTCGCCGGCTGACGATGGATCTGGCGCGTGCCGTCAACGAGGAAATGCACGATCTGGCTGCGGCCGGCGCAGACGTGATCCAGTTGGACGAGCCCTACATGGAAGCACGGACCGAGCAGGCGCTCGAGTACGGGATCGACGCCTTCAACGCGGCCCTAGACGGCGTCCAGGCTACGAAGGCCATCCACATCTGCTGCGGTTACGGCAGATCGAGACGCCTGAGACAGTGGCCGAGCGCATCCGTGGGGCGATGGAGCACACGTCACCCCAGCGGCTGCAACCGGCACCCGACTGCGGACTCAAGTATTTTGACCGAGATGTAGCCTATGCCAAGCTCATCGCCCTGGTCGAAGGAACACGGCTGGTGCGTCGGGAGCTGGGCGCCCCGAGCGCAAGGTGAAGGTCACCGTCGAGAAATGAGCACGATGGCAGGTTTGCGCGAATGACGCTGAATGCATCGACATCCTGTCCGCCCTTCACGGACATGCAAGGCGAGCAGTTCGAGCAGGACGGCTACGCGCGTCTCGGCCGCTTGCTCTCGGACGGCGAACTCTCAGCTCTTCGTACGCGCATCGACGATCTGATGCTCGGCAACGTCGTTATTGAGGGCATTCAATTTCAGCTGGATGGGGACAGCAGCAGCTACATCCTGGCACAGGCTACCGCCGGTATTTCAGAGCGCAGCCTGTCTTACCGCCGCGTCGACGAACTGCATCACGATGAACTGTTTCTCACCTACATGCGGCATCCACTCTTCCGTGAGATTACTCGCCGCTACATCGGTGACAATGTCTCCGTCTTTCGCTCGATGTTCATGAACAAACCGGCCAACAAAGGCACGGAGCTTCCCTGGCATCAGGACGTGGGCAAAGGATGGGGAATCGATTCGAACCCGACGACGACCGTGTGGACGGCCCTCGACGATGCGACTGTAGACACGGGTTGTATGCAGATCGTGCCCGGTAGCCATAAGCTGGGGATTCTGAACGAGAGTCACTTCGCCTCATCGCAAGAACAGCAGGCGCACTGTTCGCCCGACCGGGTGATTGACCTCGAAGTGCCGGTGGGTGAGGCCGTGCTGATCCACAACTGGATGCTGCATCGCTCTGGGGTCAATGCGACGGACAGGCCGCGCCGGGCCTTCAGCATCGCCTACATGGACGCGCGCACGAGAAGCATCGAGAGCGGCGACGCTTTCCCCGTGATCTTCGGCAAACACGCCCTGCAGCCGCGTGGCGCGCTTCGCTGACTCACGACCGTACGGAGGGAAGGTTGTGCTGGTGTAGGGACGTATTGCCCGTGCTGAGCTGCGCAAACTCGGGCGTCATGAGCAAGGAAGTGGGACTATGGAACCGAAGGAAGTAATGGACATCGGCAGCCGTCTGGAGCTCTTCGTCGACGAATGGCTTGCGGAAGAGCTCAAGGGCAGGGCGGAGTACCGGCTCCATGAGCCCGTCCCCCGGGAAGCGGCACTGGTCACGGACGCCCCATGGGAAGGGAATCACGCGGGATACGTAACCGCCTTCGCGGACGGTGATGTCGTCAGGATGTACTACAAGGCCCATCACGGCGTCCTCTCGGAGGACGGTCCCGGCAAGTACAGGGAGGACCTCACGCCGCTGCGTATCGCCTACGCCGAGAGCCGGGACGGTATCATGTGGGAGAGACCCGAACTGGACATCTGCGAGATCGATGGCTCGAAGAGGAACAATATCGTCCTGGACGGGGCGGACCCGGACCAGGTCGGGACTCACGGATTCACCCCTTTCAGGGACGAGAGGCCCGGGCTGAAACCGGAGAGCAGGTACAAGGCCTTCGGGCGTCATGGAACAGGGGAGGGTGCAGGGCTTTACGGCATGCAGAGCCCCGATGGCTTGCACTGGGAGCTCGTCAGCGACAGGCCCCTGATTACCGAGGGCGGTTTCGACTCGCAGAACGTGGGTTTCTGGGATTGAATCGCCCCGGGTTTTTCGGAGACTCGGTTAGTTGAGTCCCGCCACCATGGCTTGGGACTCTTGGTGATCGTAATGCAGCTGCTCAAACTCGACGGGAGGGATGTTGCCGATCGGCGCCAGCAGCCGTCGGTTGTTAAACCAGTCCACCCATTCGAGCGTGGCGAATTCGACGTGCTCGAGATTGCGCCAGGGTCCTCGGTGACGGATGACTTCCGTCTTATACAAACCGATGATGGTCTCGGCCAGGGCGTTGTCGTATGAATCGCCAACACTGCCCACAGACGACTCGATACCAGCTTCGAGTAGACGCTCGGTGTAGCGAATCGACAAATATTGGACGCCACGGTCGCTATGATGTACGAGCCAGTCGCTCTCGGGGCGAGCGTACAGGGCTTGCTCCAGGGCATCCAGGGCCAGGTCACTGCGCAGGGTAGTAGCTGCGCGCCAGCCCACGATCATGCGTGAGAAGGCATCGATGACGAAGGCGACGTATACAAAGCCCGTCCAAGTCGCGACGTACGTCAGATCCGCCAGCCACAACTGGTTGGGTCGTTGCGCGCTGAAGTCGCGTTCGACGAGATCGGCAGGCCTCGACTCCGTCCAGTCCACGATCGTCGTCACTTTGAAGGATCGGCCGCGTGTGGCGCCCTGAAGCCCCATCTGGCGCATCAAACGTTCGACGGTGCAGCGGCCGACATCCCAGCCTTCACGGCCGAGCTGGCGCCAGACCTTACGGGCACCGTAGACCTGGAAGTTGTCGTTCCACACCCGCTCGATCTCGTCCCGCAGCAGCGCATCACGACGGACGCGGGGCGGTATGCGAGAGGGATCTGCCTGTCGAGCCTTGTGCTCGTAGTAGGTGGATGGGGCTATCGGCAGGACCCTGCAGATGGGCTCGACCCCGTACTCCCGGCGATACTCATCGACGAAGGCCACCATCACTACGGTCGGCGGTCGAGCTCCGCCTGAGCGAAAAAAGCCGAGGCCTTGCGAAGGATCTCATTCGTACGCCGCAGCTCACGAACCTCGCGTTCCAGATCCTTGATCCGCGCTTGCTCGTCGCTGGTCACACCGTCCCGGCGGCCCGTGTCGACCTCGGTCCGACGTACCCACTTGCGGAGTGTCTCCGCAGTACAGCCGATCTTAGCCGCGATCGAGTTGATGGCCGCCCATTCGGAGTTGTACTCACTCTCGTGCTCGAATACCATCCGTACCGCCCGCTCGCGTACCTCTGGGGAATACCTCTTTGAGTTTGCCATGACTCCAATCCTCTCAAGAAATGGAGCCTCCGGCAACCCCGGGGCGATTCAAGTACTGAGATTCAATGGAAACGAGCTAATGTTGAACGTGGACACGTCAGCGGTAGGAGAACTTCGGGTGGAGATCCTGGATGAGCTGGGAGCTATCACTCTCTCTGGATCAGCTGGCTACAGACTCGAAGATTGCGACCGCATTCACACAACCAACGAAATCAACAGAGTTGTAACCTGGCAAGGCAAATCAGACATAAGCGAACTAGCCGGAAAACCTATTCGACTACGTTTCGTCATGCGTGACGTCGACCTTTACGCGTTCCAATTCAGCTAGCTGGTTAGTTCCTTCGATCGATCCTGCTAACCTGGAAGCGATCCAAATCAAAGGATAGGGCCGATAAGAAGGGTTATCAGTAGTGTACAACGAGAATCTGGGTTGGTCGAGAGGCGTTTCGAAGGGTGCGAATGGGTCGGATTGCTGTACCAGCTCCCATTTCAGGCCGTCCTTCGACTTCCACACGTCGTCATCCGTCCCGCTCTCTGCCCCGACGATCCAGATGTGATCGTCGTGCACGACGGCTCCGTGCATGTGCCTGCCGCTCCACGGTGCAGTGGCCGCCAGCGACCAGCTAGCGCCATCATCATCCGAGCACCACACCTCCGAGCACACGTCCGCCTCAAATGAGCCGACGCCATCGCCAGCGAGGTCGGGCCTATCGCTGGCGTACTGATTCCAGCCACCCAGCAGGAAGAGCTTATCCTGGAAGGAGACGAGCTGTGCCCCGTCGCGAGGCGACCACGGCACCTCCGAGGTCACACAGCTCCAGCTGTACGCGTCAGTCAGATCATTCATGATAGTGCAGTAAAGGGTGCGCGGGGAGGCAGGTTCAGCTCTGCTTCATGTAGCTGTTCTTCAGCGCGATCAACCCCTCACGGAAGGTGAACACGTCGCACCCTTCGATTTCCGTCTTCTCCCCGTCCTCGACGTCGACACCACTGAAGGTCCACTCCGATAGTCCGCGCTCCCCATCGACGGCGTGACGCGCGTTCTTGAACGTCAATCCGGTGTACGAATCGATTATGTGTTCGAAGACCTTTCGAACAGCTTCCTGTCCTTCGATTCGATTGCCCGTCGACGTGACGAACACGCAATCCTCCGTCATCGCAGCCATGATGGTATCGATATCATGCCGATTCCACGCGTCGGCGAACGCTTCCAGGAATGCTACGTTGGGCACATTGGACCTCCTTTGAATTTCTCTTCTCTACCTACCGCTGTTTGCCTCCCTGGCGTCAAGAGCCAAGGTACGGCCTGAACAACCTCACCGCGTTGTTCCGGAAGATGTCCTCGACCTGTGTGTCTCCGAGCCGCTGGCTCCAGCATTCCCACTTCGTCAGCTCTGTCGCGGCCTGCTCGATAACACCCAAACGGATCCCCTCAACGACCAGGAGCCCGTGCTGGCCGCAATCACTTCAGCCTCCGTGCGCGGTCTCATCGCCACCGGAGAGCGCGCCGGTCAGCGATTGCGACGGGTACTGCGGGATCCTGCTACGGGAATACGCACGGGACGGCTGTGCTTTGCCTCGCGCGGCTTCTACGTATAGGACCGATAAAGCACCATTATGATTAGTTTAGCTGGCGGCGGGATGGTGTCGAGAGGGAATGTGAACGGTGGATTGGGTGCCGGGTGCGATGGGCGAATGGATTGGGGTGGATCAGGGCCTGCCAACGGGTCGATGAGGCCTGTCGGTCCGTTCGTGGTCACAAAACCGGCCCGTGTGGGCGTGGCGATCCGTTCTGAACACGCCAGGCGCATCCGCTCAGGCGGCGGACGCTGTGTGCAGCGTTTCCAGCTCGGGCTGTGGGGCGGGTCGTGCCGGCGCGATCGGAGGCGGCCGCGCCGGCAGGCCGACACCTTTCAGGTAGGTCCGGATCGAGGTTGGGTCCGTCAAGGCGGCAACTATCTTCATCCGGCCCCCGCAGTCAGGGCACTCTGTAACGTCAACGGAAAAAACGCGCGCCAGGAGTTGGCACCAGGACAGGCGGTGAGGACACGGTGGTGAGTCAGATTCGCCCGTCATCGAGGGCTCGTCGTCGCCGCCGGGCACGATCCGGTCACGGTCTCGCGCGTTGGGCGCCAAACACCCGTGGTACCGGATCAGGTTGAGCCGTGGCGGCGGTACGAGGGCGGCCAGCTTTTCGAGCAGTTCATGGGGGGACAGTAGCAGGCGGGTAGTGCCGTTTGACCAGGGCGTCTTGAGAGTGAAGGCGAGCTGGCCGTCGTCGAGGATGCGCAATCGGCCCGCCGCCAGAGCCGGGCGAGCAACATAGCGACACAATTTCTCGAGGCCAAGCCGATCCTCGGACGCGATCCGCGTGGCCGCGTGCAGAGAGAATCCGCGCGAGGCGAAGCACAGGGGCGCCGTGCGCACCCCGGTGGCCGGGTCCCGGAGCACCCGTCGAAGCCGCTGTCCGGCACGCTCGCCAGTGGCGATGACGCAGCGCACTGAGGCGGCGGTGATGGCGGCGAGCACGGGCTCTTCGTCGGCCAGGGTATCGACCTGGGAATCGTCGAGCAGGCCGCGCTTTGTGCATAGCCGGATGAGGCGGTGGGCCGTAGTTTCGATAATCTGCTGGACATCGTCGTCAATCAGTTTCGGTGCGGCGATGAACTCCGGCCCATCGTCCCCGTCGACGTAGACCCCATCCAGAAAAAGCACGTGGATGTGGGGGTTGACGTTCAAAGACGACCCGAATCGCTGCACGAAGGTGACCGAGCCACAGCGCCCGTCGCTGTGCCCCAGCGCCCGCGCCTGGCGCCGGTACCAACCTCCGACTACGCGCTGGAACACCCTCAGTACAGCGGCGATCAGTTCGCCGTCCCAGGCCAGGTGGTAGCGAATCTCGTAGGGGAAACTGAGCACGAACTGCCGCACCGGCGCACGGGGCAGCACGTGGTCGACCAGGCGAGCCGCCGTGTCCGCCATGCGCCGGCCGGCACACGAGGTGCAGAATCCCCTCTTTTTGCAGGAGAACGCGACGACCCGGTCGTGCCCACAGCCCTCACACTGTACCCGCATGAACCCGTATGGGAGCAGTCCGCACTCCAGGTAAGCCCGCATCTCCTGTTCTACCTGCAACGGCAACCGATGCTCGGATGTGCGCGCTTGCTCCAGAAAGGTCTCGAGATGCTCGGCGAGGACCTGGTAGAGGGGCTCCTTCTCCGGTTGGCGGCGGCGATAGGCGGGTGTGCGGATGGCGGCGGCCAGCATAGTGCCGGCTCATGAGCAACTCGCGATCCACTTGCGCCTGTCTCTGTCGCACTCCCCTTTCCTGTTCGCAGGTTGTGCAACACCTGCTTGACGAAGATGGAGCGTCCGAACTGTTGCAGCCGTGCGAACATGCTGATGTGCTGATGTCAGGATCGGTCGAAGACGGAACCGAGGAAGGTCTCGAGAAAGCGGTCGACGTCGATCTGCTGGTAGGCCTCGACGGACAGCTCTGACGAGTCGCTACCGTCCAGACCGGCCTGCTCGAACGTTTCCCGCGTCAATCGTATCGCCGGTTCGGCACCGTGGATCTCGAATGTGGGTGAGTCGCTGTCGTAGAGGTAGACGGCCTTCAACCGGGTACTCAGCATGCGCTTCACATGGTTTGGCAGTGAGGCCTGACCCCCTACCGCACAAAGAGAGTGGGGCCACAGCAAGCGGTTGATTTCGTAGTTGAACAACCTCTCAACGATACCGCTCACCGAGTCCGGAGAAGCGACTCGCTTGCAGTCCGGCCAGACGTCCAGATGCCCCCAGCTTCCCAGGGCCTTGTCGGTGAGCGTTTCCGATTCAGTGTAGAAGAGATAGTGCTGCGGGTAGTTGAAGAAACCGTCCGGGTAGGACGCGCGCATCGCATCGTAGTAGGCGGTAGTCCAGGCCAGCACAGCCAGACCGGTGCAGCGCAATCCGGTTTCGAACGGGACGGACACGATGCCGAGCCGGTCCAGGATGTGGTAATCCGGGCACACGGTCTGGAAGCTGACTGCTGAAGTCCGTCCACCATCCGGGTCCAGACAGTGGTATTGGAAATGATCTGCCTCGAGGATTTTGCTGGTGTGCATGGTCAGAAGGTCGAAAACATCGCTTTCTGCGTCCATGACGAGATATTTCCCAGATGAGTAATCAGCTGAATAATCAGCTGAATAATCAGCGACGCGCATATTTGAGCGCTCAATTTTCAGCATTCCCGACGACTGACGGTCTCCAGCTGCCTGGTCGGCCGGAGCGAGAGTACATGACGGCTGAAGACGGGACGAAGGAACGTAACATGCAGATGCCCGTGCCCCGCGACGTCTTCAACGCGTTCCCAGAGGACGTCAAGCCCCTCTTCCGTCACTGGGTCGAGGGGATGAGCTAGGGCGTCGCTGTCCTGACCCTAGTCGATCGGGTCGAAGAAGGTCAGGTCGGTACCGAAGTTCTCCATTGCGATGACCTCGTCACCTTTGAGGCGGGCGCGAGTCTCGGTATCTCTCCACGTCAGCGTCAGGTCGTATTCGGGCGGCTGGAAGTCGAAGGTGATCCACCGGTTCACGCCGGGGTCCGAGAAGACCATGTAGCCGTTGGCGGACCTGGGGATGCCGACGGGTCCCGCGATGTTGAACTGCTTCAGCTCGATCCACGGCGGCATGCGCACGTGCAGCGGCCCTGGCCGCTTCACCTTCACCGCCAGCCGGTCGTGGGTGTAGGGCGACTGGACGACGATGTCCGGGGTTTCGTGGTCGAATAGCATATTGACCCAATGGCCCGTCTCGTCGAACCGAACGACCTCGCGATAGGCCTCGCACAGCGAGGCCACCGAGCCGCCCACGATGTCGAGGTTGAAGCCGATGCGCGGCTTGTCAGACTCCCAGATACCCGCCGGCTCGTGGCCGTATTGGGCTGGAAAGCCAAAGGCACCCTGCAGGCGATGAGCGACATTCTTCTTGCCGTCCACGCCATCAGGGTTGTCGGGCTCGACAATGAACGAGACGTCCCTTAGCTGGGACGGCAGTAGGTGGCTTCGGAGAATCCGCTCCGCGTCCGCGTAGTAGTCGGTATAACCCCAGCGGCCGAGAATGAGCGCGGTCTCCACGATGTCACCTGTGTTGTTCGCCTCGCCGCGGCCACAGTTTTCCCCCACAGGGTAGGTTCCCTCGACGGACCAGCCGATCTGGTCGCGCATGTCCCAGAGGCCGTTGTCGTAAAAGACCTTGACCCGGTCCAACAGGCTGGCGTCTTGGGTGAGGTCGGCGAGCTGTGCCAGGGAGGACATCACGCATGTCGTCGAGTGGGCGTGGGTACCGAACAGCTCGGTAGAAAAGGCGCCGTCCTCCGTGAAGAACTCCCGTATCGCCTTCTCCTTGAGGACCTCGGCTAGCTGAAGTGCCGGCCCATGGCCAGTCGTCCGGTAGAACTTGACCAGAGGCCCTATAGAGCGCGCCAGACGCTGTATGTAGGTCCAGTACCCCTCACGCATGATCTTGACTGGCAGGTCCCTTTCGATGCGCTCCATCTCCCACTGTTCGGTGGGGACCCAGTAGTCGAAGATCACCTGTATGCTCGCTTCCGCCAGCTCCCGCGCCCGATCGGAGCCGCGATACTTGGTCAGCGAGTAGAGGGCGTGGAACCCCTCACGCAGGTCGTGGTCTTGCAGCTCGACCGGGGTGCCCTCGCCGTTGATCCGGTCGCCAACGCGGTGAGGGGCAGCGCGGCCCGAGAGTAGGAGAAGAAGGCTGCGTTGGCCTGTTTGTCTATGCAGTCCTCGTCCAGCTCGATACCGGCGGCGTCCTCGGCGTTCAGCACGGCATTCAGGTGGCGGCCAGGCGAGTGGGCCTCGGAGCTGCCACCTAGGCCAGCCTCGGGCCGGACTCTCGCGCTCCCGTAGGGAATGTCCCCGTCGTCCGCATTCAACGATTTGCACATGTTCTGGCAGCCGAGACGGATGGCGTCGCGGATGTCGGTGGTGTTGACGTCTTTGAGCTGGGTCACGGGGTATTCCTTAATAAGCGGTGAGCATAGACAAGCGGTAACATGTCAACACCAATCGTGGGCAAATATCGGGTCTCCGGTCAGTTGAGGATAGGTGTGTAAGGTCGGTTGTTTTTCATCACAGAGAAAACGACGTGGAGCATCTTGTTGGCGACGTGGGTGAGCGCAACGAGGTGGTGCTTACCGCGATCGATCTGCCGTTGATAGACCTGGGTAAACAGTGGATCATGATGATGAACCTTGAGGCTGGGAATGGTGCCGCGCGGTGAACAGCTGTGAGCAGGGAGTTGCGGCCCTTACCGAGCCCCGCTCCATTGCGCGCTACCTGGAAGGCGTCGGCCTGCCATCACGGGCACCGCCGATCGCACCCGCACGCCCCCACCCCCAACCTGAACTGGATTTCGCCGCCTGAAATCGATTCGCGGTCACAGCAACGTCACCGCTGTGCCCTGATCTGTCGCTGAAAACGCCCGTTTCGCTCAGAGCGGCTCCGAGGACACTGTTCGAAGCCTCAGCTTTCGTCGATCGACCGTCACCCCACAAAGAACCGCCATCAATGCTGGCAAAATGCGGCAAATTGCAAAAAACGCCGCCTGACTTAGTAACGATAACCTATCTTATCCTCACTAAGCGCTTGGAGGATCCTATGTCCGAATCGATGTTCGAAGTTGACCTGGCTTCGAGCTTTGTTGAGCCCATCGGGCTGAGCGACGGGCGACTCCTTGGCCTGGACCGGCGGTCTATCACAAAGATGGAGTCGTCCGATGGCGGACGGACGTGGCAGGACGCGGGTAGGCTTGTCGGTCATGGGGGCAGGCCGATCGCGGGCGATGAGCCCAGGCGGGCGTACATCATGAATCTCGTTCGTCTGAATTCAGGAGCGATTGGCCTGAAGTTCGAGGTCCAGCAGCCAGGGTCGACCGGTATTCTTACGCGGCTCGACGCCTTCTTCAGCAAATCTCTCAACGAGGGCGAGACTTGGTCCGAACCCGTTCCCATTACTCCGTCCGATGTGCCTACCAACGCCACCTGGCTCGCACAGACCAGCGACGGGACACTCGTGCTGCCGAACGAGTACTGGTTCGCCCAGCCGGGTAACGGCCAGCACGTAGGTATAGGCATCTGCAGCGCTTTTTACTCGGACGATGAGGGCGATTCCTGGAGCGAGTCCCGCGACAGCCTGTGGGTGTGGGACGAGGGCGGAGCGCGGCAGGGTAACTGCGAAGTCCCTGTCGTGGCCGAGACGACAGACGGTCGGCTGCTCATGTTCATGCGCACTCATTACCAACGCATCGCCCAAAGCTACAGCACGGATGACGGGCGCACCTGGAGCCACGTACATCTGAACGATTTAGTGAACAGCAACTCAGAAATATACCTGGCGCGCGTGCCGTCGACGGGCGATCTGTTGTGTCTATGGAATCAGGCGACTCCTGATGAGATCAAGGGAGGCTACTATCGGTCTCGCATTACGTCGGCTATTTCGAGAGATAGCGGCGAGACGTGGGAGCGGTTCCGCACCGTCGTGATGTCGCCAGGACAGGAGCGAATCTCGCGCATTGTCAACCTGGACCCACCCGGCCATATCGGCTCGCCAGGTCCCGCGGACGTGGATACGATGCGTGCCGATGAATTTCACATGAACAGGGCGCCACGCGTCCAGTTTATCCAAAACAACGCCTACCTTGTCTATGTTCATCGAGTGTACAAGATCATCGATGGAGTTAGAGAGAAGGTGCACGATGTAATGAGGCTCCGGGTTTCACCCGTGGATTGGTTCTACGGGGACGATCAGGTTGCTCCATGCGCCTCTGCTTCGTGATACCATTGCACGCGAAATTTTTCGTGAGGTCTGGAAATGGGTCGCTTGATATGCGGCCAACCTGGATCACCCGTTTTGCGCGCCATAGACGGCCTGGATCATGGCACGGAGTATAGGATAAATAAGTAGCGTTATCGATGGTCAAGTCGTCGTGGTCGATCGCCGTCAATCAGTCAAGAACCGCGTTTTCGTGGTGTGTCGTGGGGGTATGGCGCTAAGAACGGTTGCTGAGCTCGGGCAGGTGGAGTAGTGGCGGCTGTCGATCGATCTGTTTGCTGCGAATTTTAGATACTGAGCGCGATTCAGATATACCGAACCGTCTGATGCGTCTGTCAGGCCGCGAATTCGAGCTCGTGCTGGGGCGAAGGTCGTGCCGGTGCGATAGGTGGCGGTCGCGCCGGCAGGCCGACGCCCTCGAGGTAAGACCGAATCGAGGAAGGGTCCGTCAGGGCAGCAACTATTTTCATCTGCCCCCCGCAGTCGGGGCATTCTGAAACGTCAATCGAAAACACGCGCGCCAGCAACTGGCATGGTTTCAGCCGGAGCCAGATAATCCATGCTCTGCGCCCTCCGCAGGTCGTCCGTGGACTATCCCGGAGGAGGCCCGTCGGTCGAATAGCGCTTGAACGGGGTTGGTGCCGTCAAAATACCGATGTTACCATCCCTCCTGGTCCGCTTCATGCACAAGAACAAGGATCCGACCGGTTGGCGGCGGCGATAGGCGGGTGTGCGGATGGCGGCGGCCAGCATAGTGCCGGCTCATGAGCAACTCGCGATCCACTTGCGCCTGTCTCTGTCGCACTCCCCTTTCCTGTTTGCAGGTTGTGTGCTGGAGCAGCCGGGCGTGTATCGAATAGGACACACGATCTGGCACGACAAACCGTATATCCTGCCGATATGGATCATGTGATACTGCTGGTATACCTCAAGTGAGCGCGCTGACCGTCTACCGCCTGGGCAAGGACAGGCCGGTTCAGTTTGCCGCCCGTCAACTGAGACGCTATTTGAGTCGAATGACTGGCCGTAGAGTGAGAACCTGGGCGGTGATCGTCTACCGCCCGTGGACCAGGGGCATTGCGGTCGTCAGCTGACGCCAGGCTACCGCACCTGTTCCGCGTCCTCGCCTCCGGTGAGCAGCTCCTGCACGCGCACCGGTGAGCCGCCCCTGGCGATACTGGTGTTGGCTGCCGCCCCGACGAGGACGGCCTGAACGGCTTCGTCCAGCGTGGCCATTCGGTCGTTGCCTCCCGCGTCCCAGGGTTGGGCGAATAAATCAGCCCTGAGCGCCGGGTCGGCGCCGCCGTGGCTGCCTTCCTGGCGGGGGACCTCCAATACTTCATGCCCCTTGCGCGGATGGTAGTAGCAGAGGGTTTCGCCCTCCAATGCCTCCATGCCCGCCACCGGGCGATGGCCTATTACAAAGCTCGTATTCACCACAGCCCGGTACTCCAGCCGCCCCTCGGTTCCTTCCAGCACCAGCGCCATACTCTGATAGGAAGCGTAGGCCAACAGCGAATAATTGACCCGCACGCCGTTCTCATACGAGTACGACACCGATGCGGTATCCTCGATGTCGATGTGTTGATCGAAAACACATCCGTCGCGATGGTAGCCATCGTCCGCTTCAGTCTCCAGATATAGGGCGCGGGCGCGCTCGTCGGCGCCGAGATCGATGTGGAAGTCGCACTCGGACGCGTGGGTACAATCCAAGCAGCGATCACCACGCATGTCTCCGTTGCGGCCGTAGAACAAAAGGCTGCCCATTGCCGTCAACACCTCGGGCCGGCTTTCCACCAGCCAGTTCATCGCGTCGAAGTGGTGACTGGCCTTGTGGATCAGCAGACCGCCACTGCTTTCCTTTCTCCGGTGCCAACGGCGGAAGTAGTCCGCCCCGTGATTGCGGTCGAGAAATTCGTTGAACTCCAATGAGAGCGGGCGGCCGATCCTGCCGCCATCCACCAGCTCCTTGAGCTTCTGCGCGACCGGACCGTAGCGCAGGTTGTGGGTGACGAAGACCTCGCCGGGAGACCGAGCGGCAGCGTCCACGATCCGCCGGCACTGCTCGGCCGTCGTACACAGCGGCTTCTCGCAGTAGACGCGCTTGCCCGCCTCCAGCGCCTGGACGATGAACTCGGCGTGGGTGTGGTCCTGGGTGCAGACGATGACCCCGTCCGGATCGAGCGCGGCGAGCGCCTCCTGAACATCGGTGAATTGCGGCAGGTCAGTTCCCAGCATCTGGTTGGCCGCCTCGAGCCGCAGTCCATTGTGGTCGCAGAGTCCAACCAAGGCGGCCGTATCCGGAAAATCCGCCATCAGCGGCCTTGCATACATCGCTAGTCCGCGCGCACCCGTACCCACCAACACATACCGTTTCGCCGTCATGACTTCCCTTTCGAGATCGTGCTCCCAGCTACCGCACACCTCCCAACCGCTTGGCGCAACAGTCCCGGTGGCACTCCCTGAAGCCGCAATTCATATTCATTTGGCGATCAAAGAAGGACTTACCGACGATTGAACACAAGCACTCATTCGACAGCGAGAGCCAAGCGATGAGACAGACATCGGCAGCGGTAGTAGGGCTGATGGTCGCAGTGGCGTGGTCGCAGGACACCGCGGACCGTGGCGCCAACATCGCCCTCGGGGCGAGCTACACGCTGGAGCCGGCGCCGAATTACGGGTCGAGCACGGACGCCGCTGATTACGAGCAACTGACGGACGGGGTACAGCTCGACACGCAGGAGAGTCTCTGGGGAAAGCTGTCGACCGTCGGCTGGCAGGACAAGAGTCCCGTGATCGTGACGCTGGACCTGGGTACGGTGCAGCCGATACGAGGTGTTTCGTTCCATACGGCGGCCGGTAGGGCGGGCGTGACGTGGCCACAGACGATCCGGATCCTCACGGCGGGTGAAGACCGAGAATTCCATGAGATCGGGGATTTGGTGGAATTGAGCGAGGAACGCTCCCCAACCCCTTCACCAACGGAATATGGGGTACATCGATTTGTCACGGACCAGCTGCGGACGCACGGCCGCTATGTCGGTCTGGTGGTGTGGAACGAGCCTTTCACGTTCGTGGACGAAATCGAGGTCTACTTGGGCGAGGGAGAAGAGTGGTTGGATGAGCCGCTGCCGGGGCCGGCCTTTGCGGACCTGAGGGAATATGTGAGCCGGATCGACATCGAGGATCCGAGCGAGAACATCGCTTTCGGGGCGAGCTACACACTGGATCCGGGGCCGAATTACGGGCTGAGCTCGGACGCCGCTGACTACGAGCAACTGACCGACGGGGTACAGCTCGACACGCAGGAGAGTCTGTGGGGAAAGCTGTCGACCGTGGGCTGGCAGGAAAAGAGTCCCGTGATCGTGACGCTGGACCTGGGTGCGGTGCAGCCGATACGAGGTGTTTCGTTCCATACGGCGGCCGGCAGGGCAGGGGTGAGTTGGCCGCAGCAGATCCGGATCCTCATAGCGGGTGAAGATGGGCAGTTCCATGAGCTCGGGGATTTGGTGGAATTGAGCGCCGAACACGGCACACCCCCGACGACGGGGTATGGGGTTCATCGATATGTCACGGACCAGTTGCGGACGCACGGCCGCTATGTCGGTCTGGTGGTGTGGAACGAGCCGTTCACGTTCGTGGACGAAATCGAGGTCTACGTGGGCGAGCCAGAGTGGTTGGATGAGCCGCTGCCCGGGCCAGCCATCGCAGACCTGAGAGTGTATGCGGGTGGGATCGCCATCCAGAACGGGATTCAGACGCGCCTCATGCGAGACATCGAGGTCTTACGGCAGACGGCCGGAGAAGAGGGTATCCCGGTTCAGATACGAACTGACGTGCTCGGCGAATTGTCGGCCGTAGAAGCGGATCTGGGGCTGGCCACCGCGTTCGAGGACGGCTTCCGGGCGGTTCTGCCGCTGAATTCGCAGCACGAACGGGTATTGCGCACGCAGGCGTGGCTCTGGCGCGCCAGGGGTTTGGAGCCGCTCACGTTCTGGCGCTCGAATCTGTGGGATCCGCTTCCCCTTATCGGCACGCCGGATACGGCGGGAGAACTGGCCGTCGAGGTGCACCTGATGCGGAAGGAACACCGGGCGGCTGCGTTCAACGTCAGCAACAGCAGTGACGAGCCGATGCAGGCGACGTTCCGCTTGAGCGGCCTACCCGGGGGCGACAATCCGGAATATATAACGGTTCACGAAGTAGCCTGGACGGATACCCGATCTGGCGTAGCGGTGGCGGCAGCCCTGCCAGAGGTTGTTGCCGAGAGCGGTCTGTACACGCTGAGCGTGCCCTCGGGCATGACGCGCCAGGTGTGGCTGACCTTCCATCCGGTCGACGTGGAGCCCGGTACCTACGAGGGTGAGGTCGTCGTAGCATCGACGCCCGGAGGCAAGCGGTTTCCATTGTTCATGCACTTGTATCCCCTGGACTTCCCGGAAAAGCAGTCGCTTCACTTTGGCGGATGGGACTATACGGACCGGGTCGGTCATTTCCCCTTCATCACAGAGCAGAACCGGTCGGCGATCATCGAGCACCTGCGCGAGCACCGCGTCGACTCGCCATGGGCCCTCAAGCTGGCGCTGCCGCGGGGCACGCACGATGAGACGGGAGCGATGACGGCGCCACCCGACACCGACTACTTCGATGCCTGGATCGAGTTGTGGCCGGATGCCGCCCAGTACATGGTGTTTGCGAAAGTGGGCGATCAATTCGAGTCGTGGCCCATGGGCACGCCGGAATTCACGACGGCGGTGAAGGCATGGGTCCAGTTCTGGGCGGAGCATGCGGTGACCAGGGGCGTGAGGCCGGAACAGCTGGCGCTGCTGCTGGTGGATGAGCCAGACGAGCCGTGGATGGATGAGCGCATTCTGGCCTGGGCGATTGCCATCCGGGAAGCCAACACGGGGATCCGCGTCTGGGAGGATGTCACCCACGAGGACATGAGCCAGGCGAACCAGGAGATGATCGATGCGTGCCACGTGTTGAGCCCCAACTACCAGGCCTTCCTGACCAGGGGCGAGGACTATCGCGACTACTTCGTGGACAAACGCGAGCAGGGGATCGGCTTGGAGTTCTATACGGCATGGACGAGTCGCGTTTATGATCCGTACGCGGGCCGCCTCATGGCGTGGACGAGCTGGCGCTACGGAGCGACAGCCTTCTACATGTGGTCGCTGACGGACACGGGCGGCGCGTCATCGTGGAACGAGTATCTGACTTTAAAGGATGGGTACTCCCCCATGTTCATCGACCAGGTCTCGGTGACGGCCGGGAAACATCTCGAGGCGGCGCGGGAAGGGGTGCAGGACTACGAGTACTTCGTGATGTTGGATCGGGCGATCCGGGAGGCGTCTGCGCAGGGGGCGGCGGGTCCTGGGGTGGAGGAAGCGCGTCGGTTGCTGGAGAGCCTGCCGACGAGTGTCTTGGAGTCGGCGGGCCATGGGACCAACTGGCTGAGCGAAATGGACCGCACGCTGGCGGACGAGGCCCGGATTAGAGTGCTGTCGGAGTTGATGGCGTTGGCGGCGATGACCGCTGTGATGGAGGAGCCAGTCACGGTACCCCACGAGTTCAGGCTGGAGCAGAGCTTTCCCAATCCATTTAACCCAACCACCACAATCAGGTTTTCGGTGCCGGCGCGGGGTGATGTCGAGCTCGCGATCTATAATCTGGCTGGTCAGCAAACCCGGAAGCTGGTGAGCGCGGTCGTGGATGCGGGGAATCACTCGGTTACGTGGGACGGCCGGGGCGATCATGGCCGTGAGCTCGCCAGTGGCGTGTACATGTACAGGCTGCAAGCAGGGGAGCGAGTAGCTTCGCGCAGGTTTTTGTTGCTGAAATAGTGGAATTCTCAACGACTGTCAGAGAGCTGGCAGGGAATCGCCCAAGATGAGCACAACAGACACATCGAGTGTACCCCACCTCTTCGTCGACGACGTCATGATCGCCCGCAAGGAGGGCGTCGTTCGCCGTACCCACGCCTGTCGCAAGCTGCCCCAACCCGTCATATCCGGTCTTGAAACCTGGCAGGCGCCCTCCGATGACCGGCGTGTTTACGTCTACGGCACGGTCCTGCCCGCCGAGGATGGGGACGGCCTGCGGATGTGGTACATGCGCCACCAGGACTGGGTCCTCTACGCCGAATCGGATGACGGCGTGGATTGGCGCCGTCCGGAGCTCGGCCTTGTCGAGAGCGCCGGCAGCACAGGCAACAACGCTCTTCCGATCCGTCTTCACAGCCCCAGTGTCATCGACGATCCGACGGACCCCGATCCCGCATGCCGCTACAAGATACTCGGGGTTTCACGCTCGCCTGAGAGCCGCGGCTACTGCGTAGCCCATTCCGCTGACGGATTGAACTGGCAGTATTACGCGAAGAACCCGATCCTGGATGGCGGAGACACCTGCAGCTTTGCACGGGACCCCGCAACCGGCGACTACCTCGCTTTTCACAAACGCTACGGCAATCACCGAGGCCAGAGACGTCGCCTGGTCTATCTGTCAACCAGCCCCGATATGCAGAGCTGGTCCGACTACGAACTGGTCATGGCACCGGACGAGACCGACGACGCCCAGACCGAGGGCGAGGGCGGTTTATTCTCGCAGTTCTACCACATGGGGGTCATCCCATATGGCGGGATGTGGTTGGGTTTTGTCACTCACTTCCGGCACACGGGTCCACCTGTCGAGAAGGGTCCGGAACAGAGCCCCGCCGATGGACCCATCGACGTGCAGCTCGCGTACAGCCGGAATGGCCGCTCGTGGTCCCGGTGCGAAGACCGGTCGCCCGTCATCGCGAACGGTCCTCACGACTACGACGCCGGCTGTATCCTCGGTGTCGGCAACGGGCCCATCGTATCGGACGACGAAGTCAGGCTCTACTACACAGGCATCACGACGACCCACGGCGGCTACATGCCGAAGAAGAAGATCACGATTGCCCGGGCAGCCTGGCGGCTGGACGGCTGGGTGTCGCTCGACGCCGGGGAGAGGCCGGGCGCCGTTGAGACCACGCTGATGCCCTCGGGCGGTCAGGGTTTGATCGTCAACGCCGATGCAGGAAAGGGAGAGCTGAGGGCCGAGGTCCTATACCCATCGGGAGTGCCCGTGCCGGGGTATCACCTCTCGGATTGCCGACCGGTTGCCGACGATGGTGTCCGTCAGCCCGTCCACTGGGAGACGAGCAGCGCCCTACCGTCCGGACAGATCAGCATCCGCTTCAAGTTCAGCAATACCTGCCTGTACAGCTTCTCGATCGTATAGACGTGCTGCGGAGAGAAGGAAGCCTGAGCACGGGCCGCGATCCGTTCAGGCTGGATTCACTTCACCATCACCTGATTCACTTTGACGCGCCGGGCTTTCCCCTGCTGCCCCTTGACGTTCAAGATGACCACGAATTCTCCCGGTCTGTCGTACTGGTGAATCGGGTGCTGTTCGGCCGATGAAGTGCCATCGCCGAAATCCCACGACCACGACGTGATCTCACCACGGGATCGATCCGTGAAGGCGACCATCCGACGATCCATGTCGACGACCGTATAGGAGTATTGCGCCTCGAGCGGTTTCAGGTACTCCGGCTCCAGCGGCATCAAGCGAAAGGCGCACAGGTTCGAGGCGTCGTCGTACATGTGCGTCGTGCGAAAGGTTCCAGAACCCCTCATACTCCGTGTGGTCCTCGTCGAAGTCGAGGACCGCCCAGGACAGGGCGATCAGGCTGTTTTCCTCCAGCTTGGACACAGCGGCCCGCTCCGGGCCATCGTACGGCGCGTAGTCGAAGGGTGTGATCCAGAACTCTAGCACGAGTTTTCCGCTCTCGCCTTCCTCGAAATCGTAGGAGTAGGCGTGGTTGGCGTACGGCAACTGGCCGATCCACGGCTGACACCCCCAGACGAACACCCAATCCCGCCCTTCTCCGGCAGGTGTGAAGATGTGGTAGTTCTGGGCGTGCACGCCCTTGGCATTCCCGGCGGGCTCGATGTCTACGGCAGCGAGGCGATCGGCCGCAGTCTCGATTTCGCCGACGGCAACGTGTGGAATGGGAAGCGGTTTGCCGGCGCAGAATCGGGTCGCATATCAGTGTCGGCCATGTAGCGCCGCATGACGACATCGCCGCGGACACACTCGCGCGTCGCGGATTCGAGCTCGCCTACGACGGCATGCCAGTCTCGGTCTTAGAGCTGGGGCTACACGAACGACTGCCCCATCGGCGCATTGCCCACCATTCCGGTGAAGTGGTCGATGACGAGCCACAACCCTGAGACCGAGATCTGTCCGAGGATCAAACCCAGGAAGAACGGCCGCGTCCTCCGGTAGAGTGCCGGGCCGCCGTACCGGAGTACGGCAGATTTCACTGCCCAGGCGATCATGACGCTGAACCACACGTAGGTCATGATGAAGAAGGTGCTGACGGCGAAGCCCAGTGGGTGCAGGGGCCACCAGGCTAGCTGGGCGCGGGCGACGACGAGGAGCATCTGAACGAGGCCGCCGATCAGAGTGAACCCCCAACCCCCCCAATCGGGTGGGATCGGGTCGGCCAGGAACTGCACCATGTAGTTGCCGGCCAGTTGCGGCACCTCGATGAACCAGAAGCCGTGCAGGTTGACGCCGCCGTGCTCGTACGAGAGCACGAAGACACTCCACAGGGATCCGCTGAGGGCCGCGATCACGGCCAGTCCGACGGCCCATTTCAACCGCGACTTGCCGCGGTCGATGCCGTGAACGAGGCGCAGGAGATTGGCGAAGGCCGGCATGAAGAGGATGCGGATGTTGGCTGCCCAGACGTACGTCAGGCCCAGCGAAGCGACGCCCAAGCCGCCGACGGCGTTCGTGCCGAATCCGGAGACGACGAAGTCGGCCGGAGTAAGGGGCGTGCGGATGACGGCGACGCCGCCCTCGACTACGGCACGGGTCAGCGCCATGAAGACGACGAACACGGCGAACAGAAAAACGGGCACGAGCCACCCGGGCAGTCCCGCTTGCCACATCCAGACGCCGACGACGGTTACGCCAAAGATCAGGCCGAATACGGCGGTGCGGTACGAGAGGATCTCGTCACTGTCGTCGACGGCGTTGTCGCGGCCTATGGCCTTGCGCCAGACGTCGAGCAGATGGGCTCGTCCGTGCCAGAGAACGGACAGCACCAGCACCGTCATCGCCCCCATGGCCTGATGGGCCAGGTAGGGGCCGCTGTGGTTGGCGAAGCGGCTCAGGGTCTCGGTGCTGGCGATTCCGAGGACGTTGAAGGTGCCGCGCTGGATCACGGCGAGCAGACAGAATACCCACAGACCCAGAGCGAGATCGCGCCGCAGCAGAAAGGCGAAGCCGATGAGGCCGAAATTGAGCATGACGACGAGCGGTGTGGTGCCACGGAAAAGCTGGTAGGTCGTCGTCAGCGGTCCCTCCCGCGGGAGCGCCGGGAAGTACTCGTGCAGAGAATGGTAGGATCCCAGCAGGAAGGGCACGGCGAAGCCGATCCACATCACCGGATTCCGGAAGAAGGGCTTGAGCAACGAGGGGCGGCCGGGTTCGTCGCGGATCATCTCCAGAGGGACCTGGATGAGGGGATAGTTGAGCTTCTCCCGTTCCATCCACTGCCGGCGCACGATCACCATCAAGCAGGCCGACGTCCAGTAGACGGCGAGGATGAAGACGACCCACCAGAGCAGGGGTTCGAGCCAGGCACCCCAGGGCAGGGGCAGGCCGTCGGGCAGGCCTTCGAAGAAATGGCGCACGGCGACATCGTCCTGTGGTACCGCCCAGTTCGGCAGCAGGGGTTGGAAGGTTGCCTGCCAGTTGTTCTCAGGCGTGGCGTAGTAGGTGAAACCGGCGATGATGGGCAGGAGGTACTCGGAGAAGCCGATGGTCGGAATCGCTGTGGCCACCAGGGCCATGACGTAAATGGTCGTGAGCTCCGAGCGCGTGTAAGACCAGCCGCGCTTGATCGCGGCCGTGGCCGTGTGCACGAGGCCGACGAAGAGAAAGAACACGAACAGGGCTGCCGGCGCGTTGTGGTTGTGGGCGAGGAGGCCGCCCTTGATGACCATGTTCGTGTAAGGCAGCGACACCCCGATGAAGAGGGCTGCCGCTCCGCCGATGGCGACGGAACGCAGACTGACACCGCGCGAGTCCGTGGAGAGCTCGCCGGCCGGCTCGTGGTCATCGGCCATTTGAGTCGGATCCTTGCGATTGTGCGGGCACGGAGACTACGCTAGACTTCAGAGCAGGTAAACACATCGGTCACAGAGAATCTTCAGCAAAGCCGTGAACTTCAAGCGAACCCTCGTCACTGCGGACGGTTAGGAACGATAAGCGACATTATAGATAGTCTAAATCGCTTGGGTGTCTGGTGTCGAGTAGGACCTGGTGTTTTTTGTGAAGGGTGGAACGATGTTTCGTAGACTTCGACGGGACTGTCGGACGTGGTTTCAGGCCGCGGCTGGTTTTCTTGACGCTTCTGCGACCCTCAAGGACGATTCAGGCACATCGATCCTGTCGGATCAAGCGGTGCGACGAGTCATCTGCCCCCCGCAGTCGGGGCATTCGGTGACGTCAATCGAAAACACGTGCGCCAGCAATTGGAGGGTATCGACGCGTCGTTCGACGCTTTCGTCGAGCAGGGTCTATAGGTCCTGGCGGGTCTACGACCGCGGCTGGTCGAAGATGTGAAAAAGCTTCCCGGCGCAAGGATCCTGGCCGGCCAGTTTACCGCAGTCCAGCAGGCCATCGGCACGAAACCCGACCGCACGGTCGCCGCCGAGTTCCTGCGCGATTTCGTCGAGGAAACCAAGGCGAGCGGTCTGGTGTCGGAGCTGATCGAAAAGCACGGCGTCGAGGGGCGGCTGACGGTGGCGGCCCCCGCATGAAAAAACCTGCAGGCTCAGTAAGAGACCTGCAGGTTCAATAGACACGCCGGCGCACGAGAAGGCACGCCTTGGTAAGATCAGGGCGATCAGGGTGTAGCGGCTTTTACCTGTCCCCAGCTTTCGTTCTCAACCCCCGTTGGTACCGGCATAGGAATCGCCAGAACCACGGGCGATTGCAGCTCTATTCCTTCCGTTTCACCGAGAGCCTGTACGCCCCACCTCGTCTCCAACCTGTCGCGGGGCTCGACAAGGGCCTCGAGCACTTCAACCTCCGGGGTGGCCTCAACCCTGGTCCAAGGCATCATTTCGATGCTCCGTTCATCCTCCACCACGACGATGTCTCCAGGGACGTCGGCACTGGCCTCCAGCCCAACCGTCTTCTCCCGATAGATGCGATATGCGTTGGCCGCGTCGACCCGGTTCCAGCGGACGAGAATGGAAGTAGCGTCAAGAGTGCTGACCGTCACTTCAGCCGGCGGAGTTATGGCGTTTGTGGAGACAATCGCGTCGACTCCAGGCAATATGAGAATAGCTTCGTCGGCAGTGACCCCGTCGTGATAGAGACACTCGCCCTCGCCTGCCCATACCGCAGCAGCCAGGACGAAGCAGGCTGCAACTGCAAGTAGAATTTTCATAACCGCCTCCTCTGGAAGAGGTTACGAACCTACGTCAAAAGCCGTCGATTCTCAAGTGAAATTCTGAAAAGACGAAACGTGAAGATCACACCGGCCGACCGGCCCGCACGGTCAGCGCGGGTTCCCAGCAGCCTCCGCGCCGCTGCTCGTCGTCCAATGTGGGAGGTGCGAGGGTTCCCTTTTCGCGTGGCTCGGTTCGGGCATTCGCGTCAGTATGACTGACCGGAAGAAAATCGCAGCAATTATAACGGAATACTTTCCCAACTCGCACGCCGACGTCATCGTCACGAAGTTCCTCAAGGGTTTTCCGACTGACCAAGGGCTGTTCGCGCCTCGGAGCAGATCTGTGGGGTCATGGCGACGAGTGGTCGCGCGCTCCACAGCCTGCCACGCTAATCCCACCGCATCCCGCCTGTATCTTGTTCCGCCCCAGACAATTGCATATTTTTTGTCAGTCGTAGTGCGTTGGCAGCATCGACGATTCTCGCGCAGCCAGCCGAACCTGGACATTCACAATCCGACGGGAGCTGCCAGATGACGACAGGAATGTTCCCGCTCATCTTAATTGCCCTCGCTCTCAATGCGCGCGACGCTTCGGGCGTGATCGTCTACCGCATCGGCGCGCCTTTTACCGCAGCGGAGAAGGACAGTCTGGAGGGGCTCGGTATCGATTTCCGGCACATCGCGTGGTCGGCCTCGCAGCTCGAGGAGGCCCTCGAGCCAGACTCGTTACAGGCGGGTTCTCTGCAGCCCATCTTCTTCGACGAGGACGAAAGCATCGCTGCGACGCTCTTTTCCAGAGATGGCTTCCTGACAGCAACCGGAACAGCTATTGTCTCGGACGACCGGGTGCACTCGCTGATCGATCAGGATCCGCGAACGTCTTACACTTGGCCAGCCATCGCACCCGAGGTCTTCCACGAGTTCAATAGGCCCAACTGGGTTTACATCGATCTGGGTGGGCGCTTCTCGATCAGGGAAGTGGCGTTCCGACCTCTGGCAGACAGACCAGAGCATTTCGTGACCCATTTCAAGATTGAAGTCAGCGGAGAACGGACGAGAGTTCCGGACCGAATCCCGAATTTCACGCGACTAGTCGAGGTAAGGGAAAACACGGATCCCAACGTCAACGTCACTCTGCCACACTGGGCAAAAATCAGGTCTATACGCTTGGGGATTTTTCGCACTACGCCGAAGGAGATTGGGATCGCCGATATCGAGATTTTCGGCGGAGGATTTGTGAGCCCGGCGTCGTACGAATCGGATGTGATCGAGCTAGACGACACCGCCAGTCTGGGCGAGATTCGCTGGTCGGGGCGGCAGGATCCCCATGCCCGGGTCGCTATCCGCACCCGGGCGGGCAATGACCCGCAGCCGGTCATTTTCTGGGAAGCCCGCCCCGAGCAGCAGGACAGCATCAAGTTTCTGCAGGGCGGCGGCGACCGGAGCCTGACGGAGTACACACGCCAGTACGAAAAGCTCATTAAGCTTTTCAAGCCGCGAGACGAGGCGGACTGGGTCAGTTCGGATACGGAGAACTGGAGTTTTTGGTCGTCCCCGTATGCGTTCGAGCATCCCGGGGTTGCCTTCGTATCCCCAGGGCCGCGGAAATACTTCCAGATCAGAACGGATTTTTCATCGACTACCGAAGACGGGGGCAAGATCGACTTCATAGAAGTCAAAGCGTCTGTACCGCCGCTGGTACGCGAACTGGTAGGGGAGATTCACCCGATAGAGACTGCGGTGGGCGAGCCGACGCAGTTTACGTATTACATCAGTCCGACGATCCACTCCACCGACATCAGCTTTGACGGGGTGGAGATCTCGACGCCGTCAGGGGTGGTGTCGGTCGATTCGCTGCGCATAGACGCGGTCGATCACGACGATTTCTCGTGGACTATCCACGAAGACGGTCTTGGGTTTGAGGTTCTGCTCTCGCGCCGGCTGAAGCCGACTGACAGCGGTGCGCTGGTGGAGGTGGTGTTCACCGCTCCGGTACTGAGAGAAGTGGGCAACCAGTTTGCAGGCAGGGTGTTCGACACGGACAGGCCGCACGAGGTACGTCAACGGATCGTCCCGGGCAATGCCGCCGATGAGATCGAGAGCGATCGCCTGTCGGTGACAACGGCTCTGAGCAGCTCGCTGGTGTTTTCGCCTCGGATCTCGCCGAATCCGTTCACGCCGAACGGCGATGGGGTGAATGATGTGGTTGACATCTCGTACAAGCTGCTGCGGGTGACGTCAGCGGTGCCGGTGTCGCTCGAGATCTACGATCTGTCGGGCCGGCTGGTGAGGCGGGTGTATGAGGGGGAGGATCCGGTGGGTGAGTACAGCCACCCGTGGGATGGCCGGGACGACTCGAACGGCCTGGTGCCGCCGGGGCTGTATCTGTACCGGCTGGTGGTGGACGTGCAGTCAGAGAAGGAGACCAGCAGCGGCGTCGTTTCAGTAGCCTACTGAATAGCGGTGCTGTCACGAAGCAAGGAGAAAGAAGTGCGCTCATCGGCATTTTTGCTCAACTCGATAAGAACCCGAGTGCCTCGCGGCGTAAGTACGTTGCCACAAGGTGAGCGCCGCGAGCCGGGATGGGTCGACGCTCAACTGATAACGGACTTGTGCCGCGCGGCACTGATCTGTTCCGCGTTGACGTTGTCGGCGGTAGGTCAGTGCTGGGGACAGGAGGGGTACTCGCTGGAGTCAGGCAAGGTGGTCGTCGATTCCAGGGAGCATTGGGAACGCTGGCACTCCGCTGCCAACACGGTCCAGGTCAGCGATGAGGGCGTGAAGCCCGCCTTCATCCGCAAGCACACGAGCCTGGAGATAGATGGCGAGGGAGTCGTCGTTCCCGGCATCAACGCCGCCCTCAATGCGGCCGAATTCGGCGGCGGAATATTAGCTGCCGGATCCAATCGCCCGAGCGACATCGACCTCATGGATGGCAGGATGGACACCTACTGGGGACCGGACACGTCCGATCTGTTGGGAGACTGGTGGGTGCAGATCGATCTGGGGCGGACGGTATCTGCCACCAAGATCGTCCTCAAGTTTGTCGGGGAGGAGCTGGGAGACCCTTTTCTGCAGTTCAAGGTGACGACCTCTCAGGGAGAAAAAACCATCGGTCCGCGTCTGTTCCGTACCCGCTTCACCACGGACAAACCGATCAAGAACGAGCGGGTAATCGAGATCGATCTGACCAAACAGCCGGCGACGAAGTGGCCCAATACAACCGGCGACTTCACCGGCGACATCATCCGGTACGTCGGAGTCGGGATCACGGACAGCGATTACGGCAAGGCGAGGCAGGTTTCCCAGTCCGAATACGATAGTCTGCCGTCCGACCGGCAGGGAGACATAGAGTACTTCCGGCGTGACGCTTCCGGGAGGGAGAGGCTACTGCGAGGGGGGAAGGAGGATTGGGAAGCCCTGGCGGGTACGGCGAGGCAGGGGCCGGTAGTCTACTACCGCCGCGAGGTTCCCAGACTGGCCGAGATCGAGGTCTGGGCTATTGGCGACAACATCGGTACGGGAGTAATTGCGCGGGGAGGCAGGGTGACGAGCGTCGACAACAACGGCGCTGAAGGCGCGGTCGTGGACGGAGACTACTTCGGTGACGTGCTGTACTGGCCCGCCGTAGGGGGCTTCAACCCCAGTTTTCTTCCGCCGTCAGAGCCGGCGGATATCGAGCGCCAGCTGATCATAGATTTTGGCGGCGCTTTCTTTCTGGACAATATCAGGGTGCTGCAGATATTCGGCAGGTCGACGTGGATCAGTCCATTTCCCGAATACAGAATCCAGCTCGCGGACGGCTCCACCAATGCCGGCGGCAGCCTGGCCTGGAAGACTGTGGGGTCGGTCAAAAGTCTCAACATTAGCTCGGGTCCGAGCAGCGAGAGGTACAACGACTTCAAGTTTCCGCTCACCAAGGCAAAGTTTTTCGCGTTCACCTACCGATTGTGGCCCAATGATGGGTCGGCCGAGTTTGTCGCCGACTCATTCGGGCTGTCGGAGGTCCAGTTTTTCGGGGAAGGGTTCCTGGCGGAGTCGCAGATCTTGTCTGAGTTCGGAGGGGAGTCCCCGTTCATAGAGCTGGCGGAGACCCCTCAGAACCTGGCTTCCATCGAGTGGGAGGCCGACGTGCCGCCGGGTACGAATCTCATCTTACAAACCCGAACCGGCGATACGGTCGAGCGCATAACCCGCTACTACAAGAAGAACGGGGATGAATACCCGGGCACCGAAGAGGATGCGCGCGCGGCCTGGAAATCGGACAGTACGTGGTTCGGGGGGGAAGCTGCGGTGGGCCCGGCCATACCCGAGTCGATCCCCGGCAGTGACTGGAGTGGCTGGAGTCAACCCTACTTCGATTCAGGCGAAAAGATCACCTCGCCCAGTCCCAGGAAGTTCGTCGCCATCAGGGCGACCTTGCTGACGGAAGATCCCATGGCAGCGGCCACGCTGCGTTCTGTGGCGCTGAACTTCGTGAGGCCGGTGGCCGGCACGATCGTGGGCGAGGTGCTGCCCTCGCGTCTGGAGGAGATCGGCACGAAGCAGCAGCTGTCGTATTTCATCCGCTCGACCTTCGAGTCGGGCAGCAGGGGGTTCGACGAGATCCTCATCGAGGCGCCCGACGGCGTCGACATGACGCTGAGACAGGTGAGTGTAGATGTGACGGGGCAGGAAGCCGTAACGTATACGGCGGACAGCGAGGGGTTCGAGGTGGTGATGGAGACAGATTCGCTGTGGGTGCGTCTGCCGGCTGCGATCAAGACGACGAGTGGATCAGCGCTGGTGGAGCTTCAGTTCGAGGCGACCATATTCGTGTACAACACGTTTTTCATCGGCTCCATGGGGCACTCGGAGTTCGAGAACTCGTGGCAGCGGGCGGATGACGGCGATGCCAACGGGGTTGTGGACAGCGAGACGACGGTGGTGTTGGCGCTGGAGCGCGGCGAGCTGCTGGGGGATCTGCAGGTCGATAGCGCGTTCACGCCCAATGGCGACGGCATCAACGACGAGCTGGAGGTCAGTTTTTCGCTGATGCGGGTGCTTGCTTCGACGCCGGTTCAGGTGGAAGTGTACGATCTGAGCGGCCGGCTGGTGGCGCGGATAACTGAGGAGACCATAACGGCGGGTCGTCATACGGTGGCGTGGACGGGAGTTGATCAGTCGGGAGCGATCGTGCCACCGGGGATCTATCTGATGCGCATCGACCTGGATGTGGATTCGACATCCAGGAAGAACACCTCGGTCCATCGATTGGTGCACGTCGCTTATTGAGGCTAGTCAGGAGAACGCCATGAGATCGGCGGCATTTTCTCTCAACTCAATCAGAACTGCCCTGGTCTGTTCCGTGTTGACATTGTTTGCGGCGGGCGTGTGCCGGGGACAGGAGGGGTATTCGCTGCAGTCAGGCAAGGTGGTCGTCGATTCCAGGGAGCATTGGGAACGCTGTTCTGACCAAACAGCTACCGACGAAGTGGCCCAACGCACTGGGCGATTTTACCGGCGACGTTATCCGATACGTCGGGATGGGGATCACGGACAGCGACTTCGGCAGGGCGAGGGTTGAATAGCCGGAGCCAGTTGCCCAGCTCCGGCCCTCCCCAGATCCGGACTTGGAGATTTCCACCATCCGGCTCCTTTGCTGATATGGCTCGCGGTTCTAACCACTCCACAACTGTACGACGCGGCGGGGTGGCGGGAGCGGGTAATCCCGAAGCAGGTCCTCGAATCGCTCCCAGTTCAGGCGACTTCGCTGGCTACGGCGATTCAGCCACTTAAACCATGCGCGCTTCGTGTGCTCGACGAGCCGGACAAGGCTGCCGACATTGCCGTTCACCCCGAAATAGTTGTAGTGGCCTTCCAGTCGCTTGGTGAGGGCGGCGTGCTGTTCAGGAATCTATCTGATGCGCATCGACCTGGATGTGGATTCGACATCCAAGAAGAACACCTCGGTCCATCGATTGGTGCACGTCGCCTACTGACAGGAGCCAGTGCTTAGCAATGACAATCGGGACATCACCTCATAGAGCAGTGGCTCTGCCCGTTTTGTCTATCGTTCTCCTCGGACTTGCGGCGACAGGCAATGGAGAGACGATCGTCTTCGGAGGTGGCCCGGGTTCCCGCGCCTGGGATCAGGAGTATTCCGAGAACGAGACAACGATCATCGATTTCGAAACCAATCCCGGTTCCATTCAACCTTCACAGAACGATCCTGAAGACAATATTTCCCTGAAGGTGATCAAACAGGGGGGGGAAATAACGTCGCCGAATGCGCACATCGTTCTCGGAGTCAAGCCGATTGAGTTGCCTGCCTTGCTGAACAAGATGGCGGACAACGAGAGCACGGCCTTCGAAGTCAAGCTCCCGAGGGCCACAGGGGTCCGATTCAGGTTTGATCTGGGCGGGCGTTTTGGAGTCAACAGGATCAGATTTTTCCCCCGCCAGGGGTTCGAGGAGTTCTTCCTGAGGGGTTACAAAGTGTGGCTGAACGACGGCAGCGAGGAGCAGACGACCGAGGCCGGAAATCCCGATTTCAGACTCTTCAGGACAGTCGAACGCAATCGCGACCCGGTCGTCGACATAGACGTGCCGCTGCAGTTCGTGCGTTACATACAGGTGCAGCAGGAAGTACGGGGGGCATGGGAGATCGACGAGTTTCAGATCTTCGGCGAAGGTTTCGCATCTGCTGCTGCGTACACTTCGAATGTGTTCGATGAGGATCGGCCCGCCGTCTTCGGCGGCATAACGTGGGCAAAGGAGACGATAGGAGAGCCTACCAAGGTATCTGCTACCGTATCCACCCGAAGTGGCCGCACGCCGGACCCGAGCGATAGCCTGGAGTGGAGCGGATGGTCTCCTCCCTATTCGGCCGGAGTGCGTACACAGATCGTATCACCTGCACCCCGCCAGTACTGGCAGTTTCGCGTTCTGTTCCAGGGCAGCGACATCCTTTCGGCAGCGACGGTCGATTCGATCGCCGTGGAGGTCTCGCCAGCGCTGGCCGATTCGCTGCTGGGAGAGATATGGCCGCAGAGCGCCACGGTCGGGCGTAACACCGAGTTGACCTACACCGTCAAGAGCTTCAACAGTCGCGGGTTCGATCGACTCGAAATTGAGACTCAGGCACCGGTGGATGTGATCCGCTCGGTACAGATCGACGGAGACGATGTCGAGTGGGAAAAGACAGACATCGAAGGCGGTGTTCAGGTAAGTTTTCCCGCGATCAGAGGAGACCGGACCCTCACAGTGGTATTCGAGAGCATAGCGCTGCAGTACAACACTGTATTCGCCGGTAAGGTCTTCAACAGTTTGAGGGAGCAGGATCTGCCTCAATTGATCGTCGCCGGAGATGCGGCTTCAGATCCCCTCGCCAGCGGAGATGACCTTTCCGTCACGGTCCTGATCGCTGAGAATCTTATCCACCTCCTCGAGGTTGCCCCGGCTCCGTTTACGCCCAATGGCGATGGAGTTAACGACCAAGCCATTGTCACTTACGACATCGCTTACCTGACAGGCGGTACTCCGGTGTCGGTACAAGTCTACGACCTCGCCGGCAGCCTCAGAAGGGTGATCTACTCCGACCTCGACATCAGTGGAAGATATCAGAGAGTCTGGGACGGCGCGGACGACAACGGACAAATGCTATCGCCGGGAGTCTACCTCGTGCGCGTGGAAGTCGCTGCAGATACACGTAAGGAGAGCAAGACTGCGATCGTGCCTTTGGTCTATTGATTGTTCGCAATTACTCGAAAGGCAGGGAGGAGTCACATGATGACCGGTCATACAATCAGAGCCGCGATGCGCCTGGTCGGTTCGCTGGCCATATGGTGCACGATCGTCTCGGCGATCCTGCTGTACAGTACTCGTTCGGAAGCCCAGGGTCCCGATCGAGATCGGATAACGGGGGTTCGCCGCGGCGGCGAGCTCACGTTCGAGCCGACAGGCCCCGGCGTCCTGTTCGGCGCTCTAGACCCCGCGGTCAAGAAGTGGTACGTCCCACAGGAGCTGTTTCGCGAATATAAGTGGAAGCAGTGGGAATACAGCAACTACGCGAGAGATCACTACACTCGCTATGTAACGACCAATCTCGAGGGGGACTCCTTCTACGACATCTACGGTTCGCTCATCACCAGAGGATGGCTGATCTACGACTGGAGCCAGACCCAGCCCCAGCAGGGGGGAAGCAACCTGTTCAAGACCGACAAGTTCGGTACCTGGTTCAGCAATCTGGTCGTGGCCTCCGACCAGAAGGGACAGCACTATCTGGCTGTCACCGTGGGCGAGGACATCCGGTCGACCCTGACCCCGATGACCTTCTCGAAGCCGGCGTTCGACGGCATCCAGATCGACTATCAGTCCGACAAGTACGAGGTCACGGCGCTCCTTTCCCGAGTCAGTTCGCCCGGAGGCGCCGGCCCGCGAAGCCCCACTGTAAACCAGCAGACGAGCTCGACGACCCTGACCGGCGGACGCGCGACGGCCCAGGTTGGAGATTATCTCAAACTCGGCGCCAACTACGTGAACGCCCACAACTCCTCTCAGCTCCTCGACGCCTTCGAGGACAGCCCGCGAAGCGGTTCGATCGTCTCCAGTCAGAGCGCGGAGAACGTCACCCGGGTCTTCGTGCGACTCTCGGACGACTCGCCAGGGGACAACGAAGGCGGTACCTATCTGTTCTCGTGGGACATGATCATAGAGGCCGACGTCGAAACGATCGATGAAGCGGGGGATGTGAGTTTCGAGAGGGAGACCGTCCAGGCCAGCGAAGTCGGGCTGATTCCCGCGCCCCGGGGCGGCTTTCAGCAGCCGGGGTTCTGGGAGGCGAGCGGCTCCGAGCAGATCGAGCTGGTCTACGACTTCTCGGTGGGGACGTACACGGGCCCGGATCCGTCAGAGATAAGAATGGTGACAGTCGAGCTGGTAGTCGCCAACGACTACAGAATCGAGATGACCTCGAACCGCCAGTTCGACAGGAATTTGGCCAACGTCTACTTGCTGGCTGCCAGGGCCGATGAAAACGTCAAGGATGGCTCCAACCTGACAGTCCTGAAGATTCCGTATGGTCTGCCGACGGCCACCGAAATATTCGGATTTACGCTGGAGGCGACCCGCCTCTGGGGATTCGACCTGTACGGAGAATGGGACCGCAGCGTGAGTTACAGGAAGTACCCCAACAGGGCGCACACCAAGCACCTGGGGACCTCTGACGAAGGCGACGGCTGGATGTTGAATCTGTCGAAGATCGCCCATCCGTTCTTCTTCTTCGGCGAAGCCTACAGCATGGCCCACAACTACAACACCAGCGCCATAATGGCCAGGGGAGAGACCAACATAGACTACGCGGACAAGGGCAGGTTTTTCTACGAGCTCGTCGACGACAACGACGATCAGGACAGATTTCCCGACTGGCAGAGGATATTCCAAAACATAGACATCGAGGTGTTTCCCGGGTACGACGAAAACCTCGACTTCATATCCGATTTCAACCAGAACGACACCAGGGACCTTCGCAATCTCCTCCCGGACTACGACGAGCCGTTCTTGAGATACGGAACCGACAGGCCGGAGTACCTGTTCGGCATTGACATGAACAACAACCTCTGGGTGGATCGGTTCGAAAACGACGATGAACCGGATTTCCCCTACCCCAGGGACCACGAGGGATACAACATCTACGGCGGTGTCAACGTGCTTCCCGGCATCAGGCTCACCGTCGGACGAACGGATGAGAAGTTGATCGCCGGCGAGGGGGAAAACAAGACCCACTACATGCTCTTCGTCCTGGAACAGGACTACCCGGGTCTCGGAAGGCTGAAGATCTTCGAGAACATGAGAATCGCCAAGGACACCATACCGAACGGTCTTCGCCAGTGGAGCGAGATCGAGCGGCGGAACCTTCCAACCGGCGATCCCCTGGCGGCTCGGGACACGTGGATAAACTCCACGTTCATGAGCTTCAAGTACACGGCGATCGAGGATGTGAACTTCGTGAGTAAACTCAAATATGATCGCTGGCACCAAAACCAACGACAGCCCGATCTGCGGGAGAACTACACCTTCTTCGGTCTCATCAACAAGGTGGACCTCGAGCACAAGATCGCCCATGTCGATCTTATGCCGAGAATAAAGAACGAGCTCAGGCTCGAGTCTCCGCCGGGCAGATTCGATGCCAAGCGCAGGGAAGACACGGTGCAGCTCTCCCTGCTGGCGCGATGGCCGGTGCTCGCCTCCTCCTCCGTCCAGGCCGGCGTCGAGTACTCGATCTTCAACCAGCTGCGCAAATCCGAGACCGCGATCAAGGCGGGACTGCTCGACGATTTCACCGAGCTCGTCACAGCGCTCCAGTTCACGAACGACACCAGCTACCTGGGTTACCGCCTGGTGACCAAAATGGGTATGAGATTGACCAGAAGATCGATAGATGACGAGACCGAGACGGGCAAAGTGGCCTTTGCCGCGGTATACGCCGGTCTTGATTAGCAGGAGCATGTGATCGAAGACGGCGCGACGGAAGGAACACAGGGAAGCCATCCCTCACCAATCGGAGATCTTGCTCATGTCAGCACAGGAGACCGTGAACATCGGCTCGAGACTGGAACTCATGGTGGAGAGCATCTCATCCAGTCCCTGGCCGGCGGAGCGCGGCTGACCCTTCACCATCCGGTACGCCGGGAGATCGTGTTCGAGACCAATGCGCGTTGGGAAGGGAATGCCTGTGGCTACCCATCCATCGTCAGCGACGGCGGACGCCATCGCATCTATTACCATGGCCTTCACTACCGGAACGGCGGGGAGCCGGCCCAAGCCTTGGACGATCATCCCGCGTGCCTATGCGTCATCGAGAGCGAGGACGGCATCCACTGGCGTCGGCCCGAACTGGGCCTGTTCGAGTTCGCGGGGTCCAAGGCCAACAACATCGTCCTAGCGCCGGATGCCGTCGCCAAAGTTAGCGGCGAGCCTGCGCACACAGTCGTCTTTAGGGATGATAATCCGGACTGTCCGCCGGACGCGAGATTTAAGATCGTGATGGCCGGGTCCAAGGGGTTGTACCTGATGAAGTCCAGTGACGGCTTCCACTTCTCACTGATGGGCGAACAGCCTGCGATCACACAGGGAACGTTCGATTCCCAGAACCTGATGTTCTGGGATCCCGTTCGACGAGAGTATCGGGAGTATCACCGTGGCGTCAGAGAGGGCGTTCGCGACATCATGACGGCCACGTCACCCGACCCTCTGCACTTCCCAGAGCCGAGATGGCTCTCGTATCCTGACGCTCCCATAGAGCAACTGTACAACAACCAGATCGTCCCGTATTACCGCGCGCCGCACATCTTCATGGGCTTCCCGGCGCGTTACACAAAGCGCGAATGGTCCGATCCGCTCTACGAGCTGCCCGGTCTGGACGAGCGACTGGCGCGGTCCAAAGCCCATGAGCGGCACGGCGCGGCCATCACTGACGCTCTGTTTATGACCAGCCGCGACGGACTCAGCTTCAAGCGCTGGCCCGAAGCGCTCATCCGCCCGGGGCCGCGGCTGCGGGAAAGCTGGGTCTACGGGGACAACTACGTGTTCTGGGGAATGGTCGAGACGCCGTCAGCCACGGAGGACGCACCCAGGGAGATCTCGATGTACGCGTGCGAGGGCTACTGGGAGGGCATCTCCAACAGCGTCCGGCGATACACCTTCCGTCAGGATGGCTTTGTGTCGGCAACCGCGCCTCTGTCGGGCGGGGAGATCGTGACCAAGCCCATCACCTTCCAAGGCGGCAATCTGGCGCTGAATGTGGAGACGTCGGGCGCCGGTGGAGTCCAGGTTGAGGTTCAGGACGCGGCAGGGACACCCATCAAGGGGTACGCTTTGGCCGATTGCCCGTCCATCTTCTGCGATTCGCTGCGTCGCATCGTGCGGTGGAGGGAAGTGGGCGGCGATGTCCGACCGCTGTCGGCCAGGCCGGTGCGACTGCGGTTTGTGATGCGAGACGCAGACCTGTACGCGTTCCAGTTCGTGCCGTACGAGCCCGATCCCGCGGCGCCAGACATCAGCGGGATCGAGTTGCCCAAGCCGAACTCATCATCCAATGCGTGAGCCGGGCCTCTGGCCTCGTCCGTCTTCGTCAGCTTACAGTCCGTTTACCCATCTGTCTGGACTCTGGCAGATTCGCCGCCAGGCGAATCTGTATCTCGAGGCGCTTGCGCCCTGCTCATTGTCGGAAGCGCCGTTAGGCGCCGGCAAAGAAAAGGGGGGCGAGGAGGATCAACGACGATCTCGCCCCCCTTCAACAACAGCCGTTTTGGCTCCTTACAGCCGATCTTTCTCCCTAGTTGGAGAAGCTCGCTTTGATGCGGCCCCAGGCATCTGCCTCGACGGCGGTCGCGTCCGACACCCAGATGTTCCGGTCCAAGCCGAGTAGGGTGTAGTCTACCAAGGACGTGGCTCTGAAGTAGAGCTCGATGTCACCGCTGTTGGTCCAGTAGCCGCTGTACGCGCTGCCTGGGCCATTGTCATCGTCCTGAACGGCGAAGCCGATGCCCACGATATCGCCTTCCTGCAGGGTGTGCACTATCAGGTCGGGATCGTCAGGACCAGTCGAACTGGCAGGCAGGTCGTCGAACGGGGTGAACCACATCTCCACTTGGAGGGAAGCGGAGCCACCGGCCTCGCCGTCGACGCTCCATCTGACGCCGGAATAAGGCTCTACAGCAGCCCATTGTCCGCCGCCCCATAACCAAATTTCTGATCCTTCCCCCTTAAAGAGCTGGTAGCGAATGTTCTGCGCGGTGGCCCCCTCCCATCGTTCCGGATCCAGTCCTTCACTTCCCACGTCCACGTACGCTGCTTCGGCGCTGTGGTCGGCATCGAACGCAATTTCGACAGTTTCGTGGGTGCCATCTTGGGTTGCGTACCAGAGGTCGTCGAACCTATCCTCCATGAAGTACACAAGGTTGGTCTCTGAACTCCAGCCGAAGATGATGCGCTCGGCGAGATTGGCCGCATCCGGGTCTGGTCCGCCCCTGGCGACCTCGATGAGGTCATCCTGGGTTACCCAGAAGACAGACGGTATGTTGTCCCATTCGCTGATATCACCGTCCATCTGGACAGGCCTGATTCCATTGACGCCGATGGGCACCTCCACCGCCGCCCAGTTCCGGTCTGTCCGCAGGTGGGCCGAACTCGCCGTGAAGGTGGCGAGAACGAGGCCCACAACGGCAGCTATGATGATAATCCTCTTCACGGTTGGTTCTCCTTTCATCTGATGTCATCTGTAGAAATGACTTCTCTTACTGCGTTGATTCTGAAATGCGAGGCCCTTCCCTTGAACACCTCCTTTCAGCCCTCAGCGAGCGAGAGAAAACGGGAGCTGGTGATTTTGCGCAAAACTGGCTCTAACCACTGCTTTATTAGTCGCTGTAAATAAATAACTTACGGTCTTTGTGGATGAATGACCTGCGTTCGTCTCTCTCTATTGAATCATACAGTTATGGAAATTATAACCTTCATTATATGCAAATATATCCGGAGATTCAAGGTAAAGTCGAGCGCAGCGCCCCCAGGAGCCCATGGTGCCTACGGCCGTGGGACAGCTCGAAGGTTCGCAGTAACAAAATCACCGACCTGCATCTGAGCCGTAAGGCGATCGTCTACCTTCGGCAGTCCTCCGACCAGCAGGTCAGGACGAACACGGAGAGTCAGCGTCTGCAGTATGCGCTGGTCGACAGAGCCCGTGCGTTGGGATTCGAGCGCGTGGAGGTCATCGACACGGACCTGGGGTCGAGTGCGTCTATCGGGGCCAGGCAACGCGAAGGCTTCCAGAGCTTGATCGCTTCGATCGCCCTGGGAGAGGTAGGCCTGGTGTTGAGTCGCGAGGTATCGCTCGCGGGGAGCTGCTTCGACTGCTACCGCCCGGGTACGTTCGCGACGGTCAGGGCCGGGCGGTCAAAGACCCGGACACGCGCGTCCGGGAAGCCATCGGCTTGATCTTCCGTATCTTTCGAGAGGCGCGCAGCGTACGGCAGACGTTTCTGTGGTTTCACAGCCACGGCGTCGAATTGCCGGTGAACAAGAGCCGGCGGGAAGGGATGCAGATCGTCTGGCAGTTGCCGTCCCACTCGTTTGTGTCCAACGTCCTGCATAACCCGTTTTACGCCGGCGCCTATGTGTGGGGCCAGCGTCCTTCCGAGGTCAAGCTGGAGGACGGCAACCTCGTGCGCCGATGCGGCGCTGTGCGCCCGGCAGAAGAGTGCAAGGTTTTCATCCCCGAGCACCATGAGGGTTACATCAGTTGGTCGGAGTTTGAGGAGAATCTGCGGCACATGCGCGGTAACAACCTGAAGATCGACCCGGACGCTTCCGTGGCCGCGGTGCGCTCGGGGCAAGGCCTGCTCACCCGTCTGCTCCGCTGTGGGCACTGCGGACGAAAGTTGCACATGCGCTACTGGGGCGTGCCGGGACGGCGGCGCGCTACGCCTGCAAAGGCGACTACGACAGCGGCGGTAGCTACTGCCTTGCCTTCGGTGGGAGCACGGTGGATCGGCGGTTTTCGGAGGAACTGTTGAAGGTGATCACGCCGCTGGGCATGGCCGCCAGCGTGGAAGCGATCGAGGCCCGCTCGCAACAGGACTCGCACGAGCGTCAGGCACTGCAACGACAACTCGAGGAAGCCGAATATGCCGCCCAGCGGGCCTTCGAGCAATACGACCGGGTGGATGCCCGCAACCGTCTGGTAGCCGCCGAGCTTGAGCAGCTCAGCGCCCTCGGGGCACGACTGGTCCGGATGCGAAAGTAGCCGTCGGTGACGAAACAGATCCCCCCCACCCATACAACTTCGATGTCGCAGGGTCAGCCGTCCCCGAGCGACCTCGAGGGTATTCCGGTGAGGGGCATCCTGATCGGCGGGGTGCTCTCCTGCCTGCTCAATGTGTTAGACGCGTACGCGACGAACATCATCCGCGGCTCCTATCTGACCCTCAACTTCAGCACCCCGGCAGCCCTCTTCTTCTTCTTCTTCGTAGTGATCGCAGCCGGCGTGGTCGGACTCATCCACCGCACCCTGGCGCTCACACGGTCGGAGCTGATCACCATCTACATCATGCTGGTCGTGGCCTGCTGCATCCCCGGAATGGGCTTCACCCAGTTCATGATCCCCTGCCTGCTCGGATCGACGTACTACGCCACCCCCGAGAACAACTGGGACTTCCTCTACAACCAGTACATCCCGCAGTGGATGATCCCGCGGGGCGAGAACGTAGCGCGCTATTTCTTCGAAGGGCTGCCTGAGGGTGGCACGATTCCGTGGGAAGCGTGGGTGGGTCCCCTGAGTCTGTGGTACGGCTTCTTCCTGGCGCTGGCCTTCGCCATGATCTGCAGCATGGTCATCCTGCGCAAGCAGTGGGTCGATCACGAAAAACTCGTTTACCCCCTCGTCCAAGTACCGATGGAGATGATCCAGAAGGAAGAGGGCGGGATCATCGGCAGGTCGTTTTTCACCAACAAGGCGATGTGGCTGGGATTCGCCATCTCATTCATCCTGCTGGCTGTCAACGGGATACATTCATACTACCCGAGCTTCCCCTATCTCAACCGGTCCTTCGCACTGCCCCTGCCGGGCAATCAGGGTCTGAGCTTCTGGTTCAGCCCGCCGTGGACCGGATTCTTCTACTTCGTCAACCTCGATATCTCGGCCTCGATTTGGATCTTCTACGCCATCACCCAGTTGCAGCGCGGCATTTTCAACATCGTCGGAGTGCAGAGCACGCAGCGCATCGACAACTACTCGATCGACCCCTACCTCGCCCACCAGGGCATGGGAGCGATGATCGTCTTTGTCCTCGTCGGGTTGTGGATGGCCCGCGGGCACCTCAAGGACGTCTGGCGAAAGGCGTTCCGCGGCGATCCCGCAGTCGACGACAGCGGCGAGATGATCTCCTACCGGCTGGCGGTGTTTGGCCTGATTGCCGGGCTGCTGCTGGTCGCGTTCTGGCTGTCGGCGATCGGGATCCCGTTTCCGGCGGCCCTGCTGATGGTGTTCGGGGCGATGGTGCTGTTCATGGGGCTGACGCGGGTGGTCGCCCAGGGGGGCATCCCGGCGATGCGGCCGCCTATCATGACCTCGAGTTTCGTGATCTCGGCGCTCGGCACCTCGGCCCTGGGTGCCAACGGTCTGGTGGCCCTGGGGTTCTCTTACGGCTGGCACGCCGAGATCCGCTCGTTCGTGATGTCGTCCGTCGCCAATGGCCTGAAGATGAGCGAGATCATGACCGGGTCGAAGCGCCGCCTGTTCTGGGCCGTGGTCATCGCGGTGCTGGTCAGCCTGGCGGGCTCGTCGTATGTAACGATCGTGATGGCCTACGAATACGGCGGCATCAACCTCAACCCGCTGTTCTTCGTCAATCAGGCGCCCCAGTACGCCCCCCGCGACATGGCGCCTCGTATCGCCGCGGAGTTGACCGGGCCGCGCTGGGATGCATGGCAGTTCATGAGCATCGGTGGAAGCGTGATGGGGTTCCTGATGTGGGCGCGGCACAATTTCCTGTGGTGGCCGCTGAACCCGCTGGGCTACGTGATCAGCGCCAACTGGAAAACCGGGCACATCTTCTGCTCCGCCCTGTTGGCCTGGTTCCTCAAACTGGGGATCCTGCGTTACGGCGGTCCCCAACTGTTCCGCAGTCTGCGGCCGTTCTTTCTGGGCTTGATCCTGGGCGAAATCATCGCCGCCGGCATCTTCCTGGTGGCCGACTACTTCACCGGCCACACCGGCAGCTTTCTCACACAAGTTTGAGCGGCGCCGCTACCGGCGACCCGTGAATCCACGGGCCGATGATGAGCTTCTGGCTCTGCCGCGCCTCTCGGCCCGCGTGCATTCCTCGAGGAAGCGGCGATGGTCGCCCTCAGGAGTTCCTCCTCCCGGCGCCGAAACGCACGGGCTGAAGGAACAGCCGCTCGCCCGTTTTGTCCCGGGCTTCTACGCGCACGTAGACCACTCCCGGCGAACCGTTCCTCTGCGGCACTTCGAATGCCGCACGGTCTCCGGTAACAGTCTTGACGACGGCGGCGTCAGCCACAAACCGGATCTCTGCAAGCCCGCTCAGACTCACAGAGACGCTTGTCTCCGATGCCTCGAACCCCGTCAGTGACACGCCCTCGCCGGTGAGGCAACCGTAGAAGCTGCCGTCCCGGTATGCCTTGAGGCACGCGTGTTCGCTGTATTCCTGAACGAGCAGCACGCATCGGCCTCGCCAGTTGCCGTCGCCAGCGCTGTGGTCGGGCACGCAGAATCCCCAGCTCCGGCGACCCGTCAGCAGAATGCGATCCCACATGTTCGTGGAGAAGCCTTGCTCTGGCTCGTCCGGGGCTTTGTAGTTGGGTTTCTGGTACCAGTCTCGCTTCCAGCTGTAATCGTTGTAGATCTCGATTCCCAGAACGCGGTCGTCGAAGTCGAGCATCTCCAGTACCTGCTCGTCCGTGAACCTCGAGAACCACGTCGGGTGGTTGACCGTGATGCCGCCGCCGTCGGGGTAATCAAGACCGTCGATCATCCCCTCGAAGGCCTCTTGCCAGATGCCGCCGAAACCCACCGGAAAACCGTGGCGGTTCAGATTGATGTTGTTGTGTACATCGAAGGTCCCGGACGCGAAGGACGATCCGGGGCTGCAGGTGTGTGCCTGTGAGTTGCAGAATCCGTGGTGTTCGGCGTTGCTGCTCAGTATCGCATCACTGGGGATCGCCGAATAGGTGGGATCTGTCTCCTGGAATGGAAGCTGGGACCTGTATTCGTCCGCCAGTTCATCCTGCCAGTCGATGATCCCATTCCAGTCGATCGGTGGATCGATCCGCTTGCCGTCGCGTGTGGCCGGCCACCACTGCCGGAGCTTGAAGTCGCTCAGCCTCGTGTCGGCCCTGTACGGTGCCGATGGGTAGTAGTTCGATATGGGGAAGTGCCGGATGCCATACCGATAGGCGTTGTCGAGCTGCCTCTGATTGACCAGATGCATGTGGGAGGCCGAAGGGACCCGGCTCACTTTCTTCCAGTCTACCCGCGCGTATGGGTTGTGCACGTTGCCTCGGGGTCTACTTTCGCATGCTGATGGTGGGCTACTTCGAGGGCCTGGGCTCGGAGCGCGGCGTCACTGGCGCGTCGCCGACGCCTGTAAGGAGAAGGCGAAGGAGATCATAATCATTCCAGGCCGCCGCTGGAAGAGCTGGTACCAGGGCACTCGAGGGCTTCTGTGCCTGGCTCGTGAAGATGTGCTGATTGGTGCCTGGATGAGATCTAAGCCACAACGGCGACGGTCCCATCACTTTGTGCTTCAAGGATGCGCTGCGCCGAGCTTTACAGTGTGGCGTTCAGATGACGCCGATGGCATCTCTTCAGACCCCACGTCAAGATGCGGGATTTCGGCGTTTCCCCTCATTGGCGATCCTCGGTGGCAGGTGCCGAGTTGGTTGGGCGCCCGTCAAGAGATTTCTGCATCTCTACGGCGGCGCGAATCAGTCTCTCCCGAGAAGCGTCCATGGCGGCACCCGACTGGTTGACGGCGGCTGCAATCGCCTCTTCCACAACCGCCTGAAACATAGATGCGTCTCGACCCGCAGCCTTCAACTTCCCGATGAGTTCGCGGCAAATGACGACCGCGCGATAGTCCTGGTTGCCTTGATACGAGGCCTCCCAGCGACGGCTCGGGATGATCGTGGTGGCTCGTGCTGCATGTCCTTCCCACACAAAGTTCGCATAGACGACGGCGTAGTCTGCGATCATACGTGGACTGCCCGGATGGTGATCGTACGAGTAGAAGGGGTCCCTAGCGCTTCTGTCATAGGCCCAGAATGCACAAACACCCGTGAACCCGTCGCGTGCCGACAGCCATGACTGGTTCCGATAGGCACTTGGGCGATTCTGCTTGACCAAGATAATGTAGGTCCAGATTTCGAGGCCGCTCTCCTGCAGTCGCTCAATGAGTGCGGGATCGCCGCCCAAGTCGGGCCGGTAGGGTTCGAGGACGTCAAATTCCTTCAAGTACGCATCGAGGTATTTCTCCTTCCCGTCGGAAAGCCCCGGGTTCGCCATGGTGCGAAACCTGGGATCCACTTCCTTGACATGGCGGGATCCCTTGATCGCCCAGGCGGTCGTGCTTTCGGGATCGGCGGGGTCTCCATGTGGTTCGTCACTTATATAGAAGACGATTTGATCGTAGGTGAACCCCTTTTCAAAGAGGTGGTCGCGGAAGGACTTAAGAGAATTGGCGAATCCTCTCTTCCATGCCTCAGTCCCGTAGACAAGGTGGCCCTCCTTGTCAGCGTACAAATTAGATAAGGGAATATCCCGTTTGTATGAGTGGGAGAAGTCAAGATGAATAAGGATGTCCATTCGTTCCTTCGGAAGCCCTGCGGCTTCCATGTTGGCAATCTGCGAATCGCGGAGCGAGTGCAACTGGTCCACAGACACGATGTTTCCATCCGCGTCCAGTTTGGGCCAACCATGGAAGCCAAGGCCCGGGAGGCGTAGACTCGGCATTGCGTGAACCATCGTTATGCCATGCCGAACCAGATCTTCCGACAAGGCCCGAGAGACCTGCGCGTTCGGGACGAAATAGGTGAACTGCTTGACCCTCGGGGCAGACAGGTCAACGGGCGCGACCTCGAGGTTCAGATCGAAGGACGTCTTTGGAAAGTCCGAATAGGAGGGGAAGAACTCGACCTTCCGAGTGTATCTGCCTGCGGACAAGTCACGCGTGTCGATCTCGGTCCAGAGCAGAACCGTCGTCCTCGCAGGCACCTCCACGAGATGGTAGGGCAGCAACGCCGGTAACGCATCAGGGGTCATCACGCCGTCGGGCAACTCAATGTACATCCCTCGCCGGAACTGAATACGGTCAGCTTCAAGGAGCGTGACCCCTTCCGCAAGTGGATCATCCTCGCTCGCCTTCAACAGCGTGAGGCGCCCCATCAGTGGTTTGGCGCTGAGGTTACTCACCAGAAATCCCGTGGCAGCACGGGTGTTCTGCGCAGAGAACACGTTGACGTCGGTCAATTCATGCACATCCAAGGCAATTCGTTCGTCAGGGGAAACTGGGCCCCAGATGTCCTTTTGCCAGAGCAAGTAGGTTCGGCCCTTCATGGCGAGCTGTCGCAGGATACTGTCAACCTCGATCGAGAGGTTGCGTATGGCGGACCATTCGGATCGCTTCGCCCCGTCGCGTGCGATGCGCGCGTCCAAGGAAGCCAACATGTCCTGCGCCGACGCAGTGAGTTCCGGGGAAGCGTCGACGGGAAGTCCGGCGAGCCGATCCTGCAACTCCTTGAGCCTTCCCTCGTGATAGGCAAGCAGGGACTCAAAGATCAGCATGCCAAAGCGTTCAGGCGTTCCGAAGCTTCTGCCGACCTCAGGGGCCCATGTGCTCAGGCCGCCGCCGCTGGCCCCCTCACGGGTGAAGTTGACTCCCCACGCCGTGCCGGCCGTGCGCGGGTAGTTGCCCAAAGAAGCAAACGGGATGGCCATCTCGACGACGTAGCCCGCGCCGACACGTTGAACGCCAATTTGAGCGTTCGATTCCCAGTTGGCATCCACGGCCCCATTTCCAGGACGCCTTTCCAGATCCGCTACAGTGCCGATGGCATTGACCAGAATCTGGGAGTAGCCCATCTGTTGCATTGGATCGAGAAAGAGCTCCACGCAATCGTCGCTGCACACCTCGTCGTCATGCCTTGTAATCCTGGCCGTGGCCGGCGTGTCCTCCGGCGCCGGCGCGCGATAGGCCACGTACAAGGCATCGTCGTCATGACACATCTGAGCGGTTGCCGCGTTCTGGACAAACCTGTCCTCCGCCCCCAGTTCGAGTCCGGTTACTTCGGTGCTTATGCTTGACAGAACCTTGAAACGACGGGTCTTCTCGGCGGTCGCCCAACACGGGTCGTCGAGTTTTCCATCAATGGTTGGGGTTCTGTCCACGTACTTCGAGACGACAATTGATTCGCCCGAACCGCCGGTGACGGAACTGGGCTGCGATTCGAACGGGCTGACGACACGATCCCAAATGCGAACTTCGTCAATCAAACCGGCAAAGGGCAGCTCCGCCTCGCCGCGCCACACCCGCGAGCCAAGTTGCACCATGGGATAGGCCGGCGGCGTTTCCTCCGGGAAGTCTGCAAAACCAACTCCGCCGGTGATTGCCTGGTCGAGTCGCCCGTCGAGGTACAGCTTCATCATACCGCCCCGCTCCATGGTGACACGCAGGTTATACCATTTCCCGACTTCAAAGGTGCGCTGCTTGCTGAGCACCTCGACTCGCTTGAGGGTCGTCTTGCCGTCGTCGGATTGGAGCAGGAAGAGCGCGCCGACGTGACCCTTCCCGTCGAGGTAGAGGTCGAAGACGCCTTGCCCCCAAGTGCTGCGGCCATAGGAAAAGAGAACGCTGTACGTCTCGACCGGCGCCGTCGGCTTGAACGTGAGTTCGATCGTCGCGTTCGTCCATCGCAGGTTCGGGAAGTGGGCTTTCGCTGAACGGAGCCCTTCACCACAAACCAGCGCGCCTGACTCCCGGAGGCCGCCGTCTGCCGACCACTTCGCCACAGGAAGGGCGTTTGCGTCGGCCGCCAGGTTCGGCGCCTGCCCGTTTTCGTCCAGCGTGTCGAAGCTCCAATGGAACAGCAGGCCCGCTTTTGCGCACAGCGGCAGCAACAAAACAGCCAGGATCGCGACCCACGACGGATTCACGTATCGCCTTGAGACGTACATGTTAGGGCCTCCCCTCACTCGCATGAATTGTGGAACGTTACGGAATCTCAGGTGCCGCTTCGTTTCTTGAGAGTACCGAGCTCTTACGTGTCTGAGCCAGCGTTTCGTGCGTCGGGCAATAAGAAGACTCGGGTCTGAAAAGACGTGGGGTCTGAAGAGATGCCATCGGCGTCATCTGAACGCCACACTGTAAAGCTCGGCGCAGCGCATCTTGAAGCACAAAGTGATGGGACCGTCGCCGTTGTGGCTTAGATCGGCCTCGCCCTTCCAGGTGATCGCCCGCTCCAAGTGATCACCGACGATCCAGTCGCAGTCCGCAAAAGCGCGCCCCGGCAGCACCTCGCCGGCCGGACCGAGCACTTCCACCTGCACCGAGCCGGCCGGCGCGGTCCGACAGTTGAGGATCGCCTGGCGCTGTGAGATCTTGAGCGGCTGGAGCGCGAACGATGCCTCAACGTCCGCCTTCAGCGCCACGAGCCGACCCTTCGGCCACCACGCCCAGCCGATGGCACCTAAGGGGGCCTTGCGCGGGTATTTGTGTGGCACCTTCGATCCGACCAAGGGCACGCCCATACGCCCTCCGGGCAGCTCCACCAGCCCGATCCCCGGGGCGACCACGCCGCCGTCCCAGTCACCCGGATCGCCCACTTCGCAGACAGGTCCCCCGGGCACGCGGTGCCAGCTCAGGTTGTCCGGGCTGGTGAACAGGTGGAAGTCGAATTTGTCGTGGCGGATGCTCCAGCGCATGGGGAACATGACGTGATAGTCGGTCGTGCCAGGCATCTTTGTCTTGCCGTTGGCGTACCACAGCTCATCGGGGTCCATGGTGGGATCGGGCCAGAGTACCTCCTCGGAGAGCGGGAAGCGGCGGAAGTTGTGCGAGACAATGCGGCCGATGCTCCGGCGGGAGAAGAACCAGTTGCGGCAGTAGGCCACGTACCGCTCCAGCACAGGATCGTACTCGCACATGTTGTGGGTGTCGCTGTACTTGGCGACCAGCGGCTCCTCCAGCGGAGTCCAGCGCAACCCGTCGGGTGAAACCGCGCCGAAGAAGGCGGACCAATCCGGTCGTCCCCGGTTGATACTGTCCACGTCGTCGGGTCGCTCGCGTAGGTAGCGTTCCTTCGTCGCCTCGGAGGGATGGCCCTGGTAGATCATCTTGTAGTGCTCCCCAGGAGGCGCGGACGGATCCTTGAACACGGAGCCGTAGAAGTAGCCCGTCTCCGGGGTGAGCGACGGGCCGTACACCACGTTGTTGTCCGCGCTGCCGTGGCGTTCGATCAAGTTGAGCTTCGGGAAGGTCCAGTTCTCCCCATCGTCCGACTCGCCATAGCGTACATGGTTGAACATGCCCGTCTTGTAACGCTCGTGGTGGGTGTGGTCTGTGGGCCAGCAGTCGAACCAGAAGCGATAGCGACCCTCGTCGTGTATGACTGTGCCGGCGAACAGGATGATCTCGTCATCCATTTGGGGTTCGAGGAAAGGCGCGGTCTTCTGTGCCGGCTGCGCGCACAGGCGAATGCCGACGGGCAGAAGGCGCGGCTCGAACCGCATAGGCGGCACCGGGTCAGTGGTCGACATGGGGGTCCTGCCGCCGTCCTCGGACCAACCCACGCTGCCGTGGTGCACGTAGCGCCAGTCATGAAAGTACACGATGTCGGAGGAGAGTGTAAAGGGATATCCCAGGTTTCTGTAAGGTGAGATCATGATGTCTGTCCTCTTCGGGATGTGTGCATGGACGGATCTCATCCAGGCACCAATCAGCACATCTTCACGAGCCAGGCACGGAAGCCCTCGAGGTGATGGGCAAAGGCCTTTCCGTCATCTTGCCTTACTCGTCCAGCAGTTCCTGCATCTGGACGGCCGCGCGGACGAGCTTCTCGCGCGAGGCATCCATTGCGGCCCCGGAACGGTCAACCGCGCTCGCGATGGCCCTGTTGAAGGACCGTCTCGAACGTGGCTACGTCTTTACCTGCCTCTCTGAGCTCCGCGATGAGCTCACGACAGATGAACACGCACCGATAGTCCTGGGTGCCCTGGTACCAGCTCTTCCAACGACGCCCTGGTATGATCTTGATCTTCTTCGCCTTTTCCTTGGAGGGATAGTACGGGTACCAGTCCGAATAGACAACACAATAGTCGGCCGTTTCGTGCGGATTGCCACCAGGGTTGTGGTCGTAGGAGTTGAAGAGGTCTCCCGCGCCGGTATCGTACCGGAAGAAGGCGCAGACCGCTGAGGCCGCGAGAACGAGGACGATAGCCAACCTGCGATCCACTGTGGCGGCCATACCTATGCATCCTGCTTGGGCAGCTCGATTCCGCTCAGGTCCGGCGCCGCAGGATCGGGCTCGTAGGGCACGAACTGGAACGCGTACAGGTCTGCGTCTCGCATCACAAACCGCAATCGCACCGGCCTGGCCGACAGCGGTCGGACATCGCCACCCTTCTTCTTCCACCTTACGACGCGGCGCAGCGAATCGCAGAAGATGGCCGGGCAGTCGTCGAGGCCGTACCCCTCGATCGGCGTCCCCGCCTCGTCTTGGATCTCTACCTGTACTCCTCCGGCTCCAGAGGTCTCCACGTTCAACGTCAAGTTGCCTCCCTCAAAGACAATGGGCTTGGTCACGATCTCGCCGCCCGACAGCGGCGCGGCGACCGACACGAAACCATCCTGACGCAGGGTGTACCGTCGCACGCTGTTGGAGATGCCCTCCCAGTAGCCATCGGACGCGTACATCGAGATCTCCTTGGGTGCGTCCTCGGTGGCTGACGGCGTCTCGACCATGCCCCAGAACATATAGTTGTCCCCGTAGACCCAGCTCTCCCGCAACCGCGGCCCCGGGCGGATGAACGCCTCGGGCCAGCGCTTGAAGTTGAGCCCATCGCGGCTAGTCATGAAGAGCGCGTCGGTGATGGCCGAGCCGTGCCGCTCATGGGATTTGGCCCGAGCCAGACGCTCCTCCAGACCGGGGACTGCATAGAGCGGTTCCGACCACTCGCGCTTCTGATAGCGCGCCGGGAAGCCCATGAAGATATGTGGTGCACGGTAGTAAGGGACGATCTGATTGTTGTACAGTTGCTCCACCGGCGCGCCGGGGTACGAGAGCCACTCCGAGTCGGGGAAGTGGAGAGGATCGGGCGAGACGGCCGTCATGATGTCGCGCACGCCCTCGTTGAAGCCGCGATGGTACTCACGGTATTCCTGGCGCACGGAGTCCCAGAACATCAGGTTCTGCGAGTCGAACGCGCCGTACGCGTCGTGCGTGATGGCCGCGGTCTTGCTCATCAGTGAGAAGTGCACGCCATCTCCGGACTTGAGGAGATACAACCCATTGGGCTCACTGCCAAGCATCACGATCTTGAACTTCGCGTCCGGCGGACACTCGGGGTTCTCGTCCTTGAGCACCGAGGTAAGTGCCGGGCCGCCACCGACCTCCGCGACGGCTTCAGGGGTCAAGATGATGTTGTTGGCCTTCGAGCCAGTGAAATCGAAGAGTCCCAGCTCGGGCCGCTCCCAGTGGATGCCGTCCTCGCTCTCGATGAAGCACAGGCAGGCCGTGTGATCCTCGCGCTTCTGCGCCGGCTCTCCGCTGTTTCGGTAATGGAGGCCATGGTAGTAGATGCGATGCCGCCCATCGTCACTGACGATTGACTGAAACCCACAGGCATTCCCCTCCCAAGGTGCGTCACTCTCGAACACGATCTCCCGCCGCACCGGCTGGTGAAGCCGCAACTCCGCTTTGGCGGTCATGGACTGGATGAGATAGTCGTCCACCATGAGTTCCAGTCTCGAGCCGATATTCACGGTCTGCTGTGCTGACATGAGCAGAATCTCCTGACGTATACGAGGAATTATAAGCGGCCGTTATGGGTAGGGTATGTCGGCTGGGAGATGCTGTCGAGTCAGAAATTTGAGGCTGGACTGAGGGGCCGATGGGTGCAGCGGCGCGATCGGGCGTGTATTACCCGTCGACTGATCAGGTAGTCGACGCAGCGGCTGTCATCGTAGAAGTTGACCCCCGTCCACGTCGTGCCGGCCCAGTTCAGCTGACGAACGCCGAGGTACAGTGCCGCACGAACGTGCTGGTCGAGCTCCTCGTACTCGTCGACAGACAGTTCGAACGGGTCGTACTCAGCCGGTATGTCGTCCAAATCACGCGGAACGCGCTCGCCAAAGTGGTGGGCGCTGATGGCGTGAATCGTCTGCTCGAGGCTGCCGTTGTGGCAACGAGGTGGTCTGGACGTCGTCAGCACGCACTCGCGGTTCGCCGGCATCACTTCACCATCACTTCATACACCTTGACGCGACGCGCCTTTCCCTTCGGACCTTCGACATGCAAGGTCACGACAAACTCTCCTGCCTCGCTGTACTGATGTATCGGGTGTTGCTCACTCGAAGTCGATCCGTCGCCGAAGTCCCATGACCACGAGGTGATCTCGCCGTGGGACTCGTCTTTGAAGGCGACCATGCGCCGATCCATGTCGACGACGGTGAACGAATACTGCGCTTCGAGTGGCTTCACGTACTCGGGCTCCAGAGGCATCAGTCTGAAGGCGCACAGATTCGAAGCGTCGCTGTCCATACGGGTCTCGTGGGAGAGGTTCCAGAAGCCCTCGTACTCTTTGTCGTTTTCATCGTAATCGAGGACCGACCACGACAGAGCGATCAGCGCGTTCTCCACCAGCTTCGAGATGCTGGCGCGCTCCGGCCCGTCGTACGGGGCGTAGTCGAACGGCGTGATCCAGAATTCCAGAATGAGACGGCCGCTCTCGCCCTCCTCGAAGTCGTAAGAATAGGCGTGATTGGCGTAGGGGAGCTTGCCGATCCAGGGTTGGCAACCCCAGACGAAAACCCAGTCTCGCCCTTCACCCGGCGGCGTGAAGATGTGGTAGTTCTGGGCGTGCACGCCCTTGAACAGGAAATGGCTCTCCCATTGGTCGTCGATCTGCGGGTTGTAGATGTTCGGCCCCCCGGAGCGGTCGGCGTCGACGGCAACCTCGAACAGATCGCCCCGCCCGTAGTACATGTTCCAGTAGTCGTCGTAGGCCTCATAGAGGAAATAGAGCCGGTTGAGCCCCTTGACCCATCCCACCCGCACGGAGACGTCCAGGTCTTCACGGTCGTAGTTGGTGAAGTTGCCCATGACCGTGTCGGAGATCTGATCGGTCCCGTAGGCATAGTCGTCGGGAACCATCGCCCAGTCGTCGATCTCACCGTCGATGCGGGGAATCATGTCATGGGGGAATTGGAAGATCTTGAACTCGGTGTCGGTGCGTTGCAGGGCTTGACTCGATGAGGCGGTCAAGGCCATCAGTGCTACACAAACTTGCTTGATCATGCGATCCCCACTCGTATATGTTGATCGGAGGCGTGCACTTAGGTAGCTCTTCTCCCGGTCTGTCGTACTGGTGAATCGGGTGCTGTTCGGCCGATGAAGTGCCATCGCCGAAGTCCCACGACCACGACGTGATCTCACCACGGGATCGATCCGTGAAGGCGACCATCCGACGATCCATGTCGACGACCGTATAGGAGTATTGCGCCTCGAGCGGTTTGAGGTACTCCGGCTCCAGTGGCATCAAGCGAAAGGCGCACAGGTTCGAGGCGTCGTCGTACATGTGCGTCTCGTGCGAAAGGTTCCAGAACCCCTCATACTCCGTGTGGTCCTCGTCGAAGTCGAGGACCGACCAGGACAAGGCGATCAGCGAGCTCTCCTCCAGCTTCGACACGGCGGCCCGTTCCGGGCCATCGTAGGGAGCGTAGTCGAAGGGCGTGATCCAGAATTCGAGCACGAGTTTGCCGCTCTCGCCCTCCGCGAAATCGTAGGAGTAGGCGTGGTTGGCGTACGGCAGCTGGCCGATCCACGGCTGACACCCCCAGACGAAGACCCAATCCCGCCCTTCTCCGGCAGGTGTGAAGATGTGGTAGTTCTGGGCGTGCACGCCCTTGAACAGGAAGTGGCTTTCCCATTCGTCGTCGATCTGGGGGTTGGCGATGTTCGGCCCGCCAGAGCGGTCGGCGTCGACGGCGACTTCGAATAGGTCTCCGTACTTGTAGTACATGTTCCAGTAGTCGTCGTAGGCCTCGTAGAGGAAATAGAGCCGGTTCAACCCCTTGACCCAACCGACGCGCACGGTCACATCCAGGTCTTCAGGGTCGTAGTTGGTGAAGTTTCCCTTGACCGTGTCGGAGAGTTGGTCCGTTCCGTAGGCATAGCTGTCGGGCACCATCGCCCAGTCGTCGGTCTGGCCGTCGATGCGGGGAATCATGTCGGCGGGGAACTGGAAGATCTTGAATTCCGTATCGGTCCGCTGCAGAGCATGAGAAGGTGAGATACTCAGCAACACCGCCACTGCGATTCCGCATGCGTGCTTGATCACAAGTGCTTCCCTCTCTATTTCGCGATCATGTGGGGAGCAGTCCGACTCGGCAGCGTTGACACGAGCTCGGGTGTGTTATTGGTCCTCGAAGATCCCGATGCGGTGATTGGCCATCGACAGGAACCACTCCTCCCCCTCGTGGAACACCGGCAGATTGCTCGCTTGCTGATCTGGCATGTGGCATTGAGTGCAGCGGTTGCCCTGCGCCAGTTCGGGCTCTTCAGTGTGGGATTGTTCGTGACAGGTCAGGCACTTGCGCGAAAACATAGCGGTCTGGTCCGTCTCGTCTTCGTGCACGTTGTGGCAGGTGGAACACTTGAACACGCCAACGATAATGGTAACATTACCGAGCTTCGGTCAAGGACATTTCGCCCCGGACTCCGTAGAGGTTCGCAGATATGACATCCGCCATCCCCACAGCTGAGGCCGTTTCCGGTGACGCGCGTATTGCCGGGCTCCTGGCTGATGCGACTGTGATTCCAGCCTTCACCTGCAAGAACCTCGACGGTTTCGTGAATGATACGTTCACGGAGTACGCGAACGCCTCCGTCTACCGCCCAGCCTCGGTGCAAAAGGCGCGGCTCGTGAGCGAGCTACGCGAGGTGACCAGGGCCTCCGGGAGTTTCTATCTCGGCTTCACGATGTACGCTACGGCGAGAGCGGAAGAAGCGATTGAAATCTGGTTCGGACACCGGCAGGTGGCTCGTGCATCGCTCGCGGATCCGGATAACCGCGTTCACCTGTTCTTTACGCCGGAGAAGCAACAGTTCAAGGGTGGTGAAACGATTCGACTGGTCACGAACGGATCTGACGGTCCGTGTCGGATCGAGAGCGTGGTTCTGCTGAGCAAACGGCCAAGACAAACTCCGAAAAAGTTGGCCGTTCTCTCACCCCGTGTGGATGTGCGCACGGAAGGAGACAGACAGTGCGCTTACCTGACGTGGCGCACGAGCCGGCCCGCGAAGGGGCGGATCCTCGTCCGTCCCTCGGGCGGGAAAGCCAGAGCCACGCGGCTCAACGCGTTTCTAACCAACCACGAGGTGGTTGTACCCGGAATCCCGAGTGGGTCGACGTCGTACGAAATCGAACTGCGCGATCGCACCGGCCGCTTGACGGCCAGCAAACGTGGGAGGTTCAGGGTCGGGGCATCTCGTGCGACCAAGTCAGCGCAGAGCGGCAGCTTCGACCTGCCAATCGTCAAGACGGCGTCGCACTCCTGGCCGGTAACGGTCGGGGTACCCTTCGCCGCAGGGTCAGTCTCGGATCCGGACTGCATTCGCCTGCTGGATTCCGACAACGCGACTGTGCCTGTGCAGGTGGGGGTTCAGTCTCGTTGGGAAGACAGCTCGATCAAGTGGGCCCTGCTCGATTTTCATTCGGACGGACGATCGAGCTACGCCGTCGAGTACGGACGCTCGGTCAGCGACGAGTCGAAGAGCGGCGTCACGGTGCGATCCGTCAAGGGAGCGATCGTCGTGGCGACCGGTGCGATGACGGTTCGCATTCCAAAGAGCCAGGTTGTGCTGCCGGGTGTTGTCGAGATCGAGCATTCCGATGGTTCCACCCGGTGCTTCGCGGGGCCCGATGTCGGGCGCATGCCGGCAATCTCCGTCGTCGATGGTACCGGTCGGGTTTACCGCAGCGGGAAGCCAGACCGGGTTGTGGTCGAAACAAGCGGTCCTGAGCGTGCGTGCATCCTAATCGAGTGCCGTCACCGGCGCGGGACGAAGACCCTGATGCAGTCGATCCTGCGCCTCCATTTCTTCAGGAACAGCCGCCGCATCCGCGTCGAACACACGTTCGTCAACGACGGGACCGGATTGCGCGGCTCTGAATTCGAACAGATCCGCTCGCTCAGCCTGAACTTGCCCGTCGACGTGGGTGCGATCGAACGGTGTGAACTCGGTGGAACGAGCAGGAAGGACGGCGCTCTCGATCTCACGCAACTGCAGGACAACCGATTTATCGTTCGCCGACAGGGGAAAGTGGTGAGCCAAGGACGCCATGCCGATGGATCTGCGTCGATCGAGAGCGAGGGGGCTGCGGTGCGACTGGAGATGCGTGACTTCTGGCAGAATTACCCGAAAGGTCTGGCCGTCGATGAAGACGGGTTCCGGTTGGATATCTGTCCCGAACTCGATCCGTCGGCGTATCCACGTGGAGGGGAGCTGGAGGATCGGCTGTTCTTCTACCTGCTGGACGGGCGCTACAAGCTGAAACGGGGCGTGTCGAGGACACACGAGTTCTGGGTCAGCTACGCGCCTGACGCGGAGCCCCTGCGCGCCGTGAACGATCCGCCGCTCTACCGCGTGCCTCTATCGGTTCTGAATGACAGCGAAGCGTGGACCCGGCTGCCTCCGAAGGATCCGTCGCCGTACCCACCGTATGAGGCGTGGGTGGAAGGGGCGCACAAGGCGTACAAAGCCGACCGCGTTTCTTCGCGCGCATACGGTATGCTCAACTTCGGCGACTGGTTCGGCGAGCGGACGTACAACTGGGGGAACATGGAATACGATACGCCGTGGTGCTTTCTGCAGGAGTTTCTACGGGGCGGTGAGGCGGACTTCTTCTGGTGGGCGGACGAGGCAGCCCGTCACCTCGTGGATGTCGATACCAACCACGCCAAGGGCGGCACAACGCCGATCGACACCCAGTATATCCACAGTGTCGGACACGTCGGGGAGTACTATCCAAACGGATACCGCGAATCCGCCATGTTTTTCGCGATGACGATGGTTTCCCACACGTGGGTGGAAGGGCTGTTCCTCCATGCGCTCCTGACCGGAGGCGGCCGCAGCCGCGAGAGCGCTCTGCGTGTGTCGCTGGTTCTTGCGGGTGAGATCCTCAACGATTTCGACTTCGACAATTGCAGGGAATCAGGCTGGCATTTGATACACCTCTTTGCGGCGTATCGGGCGACGGGTAGGCGCGTCTTCGTGAACGCCGCGCGGATCATCGTCGACCGCGTGCTCGAGCGTCAGCGCGCTTCTGGTGGGTGGGACCGGCTGATGGTGCCCGGGCACTGCTACTGCGACCCGCCGCGGCACACGGGGAACGCCGGGTTCATGGTCGGCATCCTCATGGTCGGACTGAAGCGGTTCCACGAAGAGACCGGCGATAACGACGTGGCGGATTCAATCGTGCGGGCGGCGGGGTACTGTATCGATCATATGTGGGTGCCGGAGCGGGCGACGTTCCGCTACACCTGCTGCCCGGAATCCGAACTCCACCCCGACGCTGACATGCGCATTCTGAAGGGCGTGGCTGCCGCGTACCAGTTCACTGGCGAGGAGCGCTTCAAGCGCGTGCTGGAGGCGGGGATCCAGACGGCGATCCAACGTCCGCCAACGGTGCACCGCGGCGTCGGCAAAACCATCTGCTCACCGATGCGAGGCGCCCCTCAGATCATCGGGAACCTGCCGAAGGTGTGAAGGCCGCCGGTGGTCGTGCCCTGTTCGATCTACTTGGTGGAGCTTAGTTTGAGCAGTCACCGAGAATCAGATACCGAGGACCGCACGTTGGCAGACGAGGCGCGGATTCGCGTGTTGGGGGCGTTGACGGCGCTGGCTGAACGCTGATGACATCTTCTCACTTCGATCCCCTGTCCCGCATCATCTACGCAGACGATTTCGACTGCGGGCTGCAGGGATGGACCACCCTGGTCGGCAATTACGAGAAATCGCTCGACTCCATGCTGCCGCAGTACCGCGACATGCCCGGTCCGATGCTTAGCAACAGCACGATGTGGGACGGCGGGTCGGCTGGCTCGTGGGACGGGACCTACGCCATGAAGCTGGCGACGCGCCCCGCCGCGGGCAACCTCGCCGTCGCCGTGAAGCGGGTGACGTTTCGTCACGCCGGTCCGATCCAGCTGGAAGCTCGCTTTACCTTCAAGCCGGAAGCGACCGAGCTCGAGCTCTCGGAGCTGGATGTTCGGGCCGTCGGGATCTGCTTTGACCTGCAGGACGCCGAACACCGCGTGATGCCACACCTGCGATACCTGAACGCGCTGAACGGGGAAGCCGTGGGTCGCTGGCAGTTCAAGAGGCGGCGGGAGCAGCTCGCCGACATCGGCGCATCGGGCAAGACGCGGTCGCATTTCCACCTCGCAGAATCGGGATGGGAGGACGTTACTGACGGCCAGCAGCTTCTGTGCTACAACGAGATCGCGACGAAGCAGAACTGGCACTACATCCGCATCGGCCTCAACCTCGAGTCGATGGCTTTCACGGCGTTTCAGTGCAATGACCGCCACTACGACGTCTCCGGGATGGCGCCGATGGCGATGCCGGCGATGGCCAACCTGTGGTGCATGCTGAACGCCACCTTCTTCGTGGAGACGGACCGCGACAAGCGCGCGTTTCTCTACGTGGACTCGGTGACGCTGTCCGGGGACTTTTGAGCGCGGGAATTCTGGTGTGACATGAAGCAGAGCCACACAGCGGTGTTGGAGCGCGGTGTCGTCTGGACCGGGACCTTCGAGACCGAGCCCTACGAGGCGGCGTGGGCGTCGGAGGCGATCTTCTTCATCCGCGTGCTGGAGTCGAGCGGGCTGGTCGAAGCGGCGCAGGCGCGAGTCCAGATTTCACCGGACGGCATGCGGTGGTGCGACGAAGGGACCGGTTTCAGACTGACCGGCGACGGGACGGAGGTAACCTTCGGGCGCGTATCGAACTTCGGGACCTATTTGCGGCTCGTCGGTGAGGTGCCGGAGGGGGGACAAATGAGGGTGATCGTGTATCTGGCGATGAAGTCCTGATCCGGGAATCTCCCCGAAATCACCTCCTGTTCGCCAGAATCGTGTTCAAGACAGATCGACCCTGACATTGCCCAGCTCGTGAGACTTCAACATGGCCATATGGTCTGCAGGGTCTTGCGGGCCTCCTGCGCCGGCGAGCCAACTCCGCGACCGCACCCAGTTGCATGCGGCATAGCTTGACATGTGCATCACATGTAACTATGCTGCAAACATGTCACGCATGATCCAGATCCGCAATGTCCCCGACGACATTCACGGCCAGCTCAAAGCCCGCGCCGCGCTTGAGGGACTCTCGCTCTCGGACTACCTGCTCCGGGAGGTGCGACGTCTGAGCGAGCTGCCAAGACCCGAGGAACTCCGAGTGCGCCTGCGGCGGCGACAGCCGGTTGGCACACGTGTATCGGCCGCCCAGGCCGTGCGCGCTGAACGAGACCACCGGTGATCGTCGCGGATGCGTCCGCCGTCGTCGAGGTATTACTGAATTCCGCGGTTGGTGAGCAGATCGCCGACAGACTGCTCGACTCACAAGAGACGATCGCCGCCCCGAACCTGCTCGATCTCGAGGTCCTGCAGGTACTGCGGCGCTACCATCTTGGCGGTGAGTTCGACTCCGTCCGGGCGGAGATGGCCATCGAAGACTTCACCGATCTGCCCATCGCGCGCTATCCACATGAGCCATTGATACCGCGCATCTGGGAACTGCGAGACAACCTCACAGCCTACGACGCGGCCTACGTCGCCCTGGCTGAAGCCCTCGATGCACCCCTTCTCACCCGTGACACCCGACTGGCCGAGTCACCGACGCACACAGCACGCGTAGAGCTGATTTGATCTAGGCGCCGAGTTGTTTCAGTGCCATCAAGAGCGCAGGACTCTGCCAGCCCTCGTATCTGTCAGTTCACCGTCTCGTAGAGCGAACGAGCCGTTAACCAGAACGTGACGCATTCCCTGGCAAGGCTGATTCGGTTCGAATGTAGTACCGCGATCGGTGAATTCGGTAGGATGGAAGACGGCGATATCCGCCCAGTTGCCCTTCCGAATCACGCCACGGTCCTTGAGGCCCAGGCGCTGTGCGGGCAGTGATGTCATGCGGCGGATCGCTTCTGCGGGACCGAGCAGGCCATGGTCTGTGCCGAACGTGCGGTAGTAGTAGCCGGCCCAGGTGTAGGCCCCGTGAAATGTTTCGTCCTGCAGCGGGCCGTCAGGGGCCAAGGCGATGGCGTCGGAACCCGTCATGCAGTACGGCCGTTCGACGGGCAAGTGAAGATCCTCTTCGTTGTAGGCCAGGCAGATGACCATCAGCGCATGCAGGTCATCGATTTCCGCGAGCAGTATGTCGAAGACGGCGTCATACACCCCGACTCCCCACATCTGAGCGATCTCGGCCACGCTCTTTTGCGAGATCTCCGGCAAGGCCCTACTGCGAAAGATGACAATGCGGTTCCAGTCGCCTTGCGCCAACGAGACGATGATACTGGCGTGCTTTCTCATCTCGTTTCGTATGTCGGGATCCTGCAACCGGATGGCTATGTCCTGAGGGCCGCCCTCCAGGGCCCAGGAAGGCAGCATCGTACTCAGATTCGTGGTACCGAACATGCGCGTGTGCTGATCGAAGGTGACATCCTGACCGCGAGCGCGAGCCGCTTCGACCTGATCGAGTGCCTGCTGAACGGCCCAACGGCTGTCGGGCGACAGCCGGGCAACGGTGGCGATGTGGGAGATTTGCAACGGGATGCCGGCCGCCTCCGCCGTGTTGATGGCTTCGGCAATTGTCTCTTTCGCTTCGCCGGTGCGGTTGCGGGTGTGGGTTGCATAAAAGCCCCCCGCTTTCTTCGCGACCCGGCACAAGGCGACAATCTCCTCTTCGCTACAGCCCTGCTCGCAGTTGTATTCCAGGCCCGTCGAGTAGCCATAGGCCCCTTCCTCCAGCGCCTGCGCCAGCAGCATCTCCATCTGCTTCAATTCCGAAGGGGTAGCGGCACGATCGGCCAAACCAACCGTGGCAAGACGCAGATTGCCGTTGGCGGCCAGTGAAATCACGTTGAGTGCCGGATGCAGCGATTCGAGGTGGTCGAGATATCCGGCCATCGTTTTCCATGAAATTCCGAGCGACGCTTGATAGCCGTAGATATTGCTGGAAGCCAACTCGACACTGTCGATCGGCGCACAGCCGTGACCGCAGTTGCCCACGACTTCCAGAGTCACGCCCTGGCTGATTGCACTGACGGCCCGCGGGTCGACGACGAGTGAATAGTCAGAATGGCTGTGAATGTCGATGAACCCCGGAGTTACGTACAGACCCGTCGCATCGAGTACCGGAACGTTCTCAACTGCGTCGATCCTGCCAACTTCCGAAATCTTGCCTTCCACAATAGCGACATCTTGCTGTACTGGCGGTCGGCCGGTTCCGTCAATGACGGTGCCATTGGCGATGATCAGGTCAGGATAGTTCATCACGCAAACGCGAAAAGTCGCGCCGGGTTGTCGACCAGGATAGCATCGATCTGTTCATCACGTATATGGAAATATTCCATGCCTCAAAATACGAAAGGGCGATTCGGACGCAGCGATCCCGTCTGCCGGTGAGGCGAGCTCAGTCAGCGAATTCGAGCTCGTTGTCGGAGAACGTCTGCCAGCCAGCGGTGGTGGGCGGGCGACGTAGCGGCGGGGTTGCGGGCGTCGATCCGGGGAGCCGTATGGACGAAGAATCCGGGCTCTGGCCTGTCGCCGTTAATCTTTCCAGTAAAAGCTCTCTTCATCGATCTCGAACTCGGCGGCCTTCGTCTCCCCGGACACAGATACGCCCAACTCCTGCGCGAAAGCTACTCTCTCTTGCTCCCCAAGTTCGGACATCGCCAGATCGAAATTGGCTCGGGTACCTCTGTCGTTCGGGTCTATGTCTAGAGCCTTCTTGAAGCTCAGGGCGGCGTTTTCCACTTCGCCCTTCACGAAATAGGCGATCCCCCAGTTGTTGTACAGCCTGCCAGGCTCCGCCTCCAGATCCTCAAGGCGCCGATATTGCGCAATCGCCTCGTCGAACTGCCGGATAAAGACGTACACCTGGGCGAGATCGAACATGCGATCCAGATCTTCCGGGCTCTCTTGCAGTGGCCTGACGTAGACACGGTCGATGAAGGACTGCATCATGTCTCTGACCTTCACCAGGCCCGCTGAAAAGCTGTCCGTCAGGTGTTCCTTGTCCGGTGGACGGATCTCGTCCTCGAACTTCGGCGGCGACGGTTCATAGACCGCCCACGCTTCGGCCGTATCGACTGCCATCAATCGATCCGCCTGCTCGAGGCGCGTGCACTCCCCGGCACCGGACTTCCAGGCCTCGACGAACGAGTCACCGAACAGGGTGATCTCCACGGGGATCCACAGATGTCCGTGCCTCGCCACGTACATATTTTCCTCCATCGGCAGCGCATGACCCCGATCAACCGGAACACCGCTGTCGAACATCATAAAGATGTGACCGGGCGCATCTACCAGTGCAGTGGGAATGCCGACGTTCTCCAGCAGAGCACAGTAGAGGGCGGTGAGATCATCGCAGTCCCCCGATTTTCTTCTCAGCACCTCGGCGGGGTACTGGATATTGTCCACGGCAGACTTGTCCGCTGACATCCTGGAGTAGGGGTTGTTCGGATCGGCGATGTAACGCACACCGTGCTCCTTCACCGCCTCGAACAACACAAGGGCGCGTAGCATGTTGCGACTGCCCCGTCCCAACTGTTTGACCTCCTCTTCGTGTCCCAGGATAGTCGAGCGAGCGAACTCGGCGATGCTCGGATCGGTCGAGGTAACGAAGGCCGCCGCTCTTTTCAGGTCGTCCCAGACCATGGCGTTGCGGTTGTACACGAAAAGCCCGGCAGATTTCTTGTCTGACCGGGTTCTTTGTTCAGCGGTGTAGGAGACCTCGATCTGTGCCTGTGTGAGGATGTCCTCGGTCAACTCGGTGACACTGTTGGAGAACACGCCGGTCACTTCGACCTGCTTCGTCTCCTTCGGACGGACGATTACCTGCTGATCTGTGGGAACGGCCATCAGTTCGGGGATGTAAAAACTCAAAGTCGTCTTGAGAGGTTTGTCGCCCCGATTGTGTAGTTTCACCTTGCCGACGGCAGCTGTGGCATAGTGCTTGTGAAAGGCCGGAAAAACGTTGTTGAATTCCGTCTCCGCAATGCGCACCTGAGAGGGATACAAATTGAAAAAGAGAGAAACGGAGAAGCGGCTGCTCGCGGGGAGGGTTGGCGGGGCGACGTAGGCGTAGTCGAAACGAAACAGGTTGTAGCGCAATCCCAACCCCGCCGCGTAGGTCAGTGGCTCCGAGGTCTCCGTCAGGTCCTTCTGCACTCCCGCGCGTAACGCCAGGATGTTCTCGTGCCAGTACTCCGCTCCAAGATGGAACTGGTCGTCCACATCCGAGGCCACGGTCAGCTCGGGCGACGGCCGGTAGGCCAACCCGGCGCGGAGCTGGCGCTCGGCGATGGTATCGGTACCCCGGCCTTTGTACCGCGCCTTCGTGTCCATCACGTCTCTGGCGGCCACGGCCAGGTTCAGTTGGTCGTTGAGGGCGTAGAGCGCCGCCAGATCGAGTCCCCATCCCGATCCGTTGCCCAGTGACTGGTTGTCCAGAATCATGTCGGTGGTGAGATACCGCACGCCCAAACCCAACGACAACCCCTGCCGTACCCTGTGACCGTAGGAGAAACGGAAGCTATCTTTCTTGAACTCGAACTCCGAATCGCTGGATCCCAGGTTGTTCCAGTCGAACCCGAGGGCGGCGTCATCCTTCATGGGGAAGACGTACCCGAAGTTGTTCGTGTCGATACCGATGCCGAAGAGGTCGGCGTGGCTGGCGATGATCTCGTGGTGTCCCAGGGAGGGAAGCCCGGCCGGGTTCCACAGCAGCGCGTTGCCGTCGTCGGCGACAGCCAGGAAGGTCTCCCCCATGCCGAGGGGACGGGCGCCGATCTCCGGTTGCCGCGCAGTCACGGATACGGCACTAGCCGCAATCGAAACGAGGGCGACTGCCAGGAAGCTTCTACTGTTCCTGATCATGATGGTGTCCCTATGTTTGGCGATCGTCATCACTCGTTCAACACGCCGACCGTCTTAGTCTTCACCTTGCTGCCGGCTTCCACGGTGACGATGTACACGCCACTCAAGACGATGTTGCCGTCGTTGTCCTTCCCGTCCCAAACCTCTGCGTTGCTGCCGGAATTCATGGGTTTGTCTGCCACGATTTCGCGCTTGAAGCGGCCCGCCTCATCGTACACTTTCACCGTGACGTCTGTCCTCGTGCCCAGATTGAAGGAGACGGTCGTCTGCAGATCGAAACCACCACCTCTCGGATAGAACACGCGCGGCTGGCAGTTCAGGTCGGCAATGGAGAGGCTCCCCGTGTCCTCGGAAGAGTTCTGCATCAGGGCAAGCCGGCCGAGCTGAGTTAGAGCCACTGTGATCTTGTTCGTGCCGGCGTCTACGGTCCCGCCCAGCGGCTCCCACCCACCGTCTGCCTCCGAATAGGTGAAGAGTGCGAGACGAGCTGGATCGGCTTCCGGGATCGAAATACCGTCGAGGGCCAGCACGAAGGTTGCGGGTTTGCCGAGCGCGAGGTCAGCTGGCTCGATATCGAATGCCATCCCGAGGAACTGCACATCCGGATCGTTCGGCAATACGAGGCCGGTCTCATCCACAGGGGCAATCGTCACCTGCGTACTCTGATCGATCCCATTGGGGGGAATGTAGAGGTCCGCACTGTTGCCGGCGTCCGCGACATGGCCTCCCTGGCGTGGATCCACCTCCTCGACTGCGGTTACGATCCGGACCGCTACGGCGTATTTGGTTCGGTGAGCCAGGCTGTCCACGGCAGTCAGACGCAACAAATGCGCCCCATGCAGTCCGACCGTGTCCCATGTCCCGAGAATGCCGCTGATCACAGGTTTCGGCGATTGGACCTGTATGCGGTCGGCGAGCCAGTCAGCCTCGCTCACCTGTCCCTGCGTCTCTCCCTTTGCGTACTCCAGCACATAGCTCTTGAGATCGGGTGGCTCGGAATTGTCAAAAGCCGAACCCTGTATGACCACCTGGCCACTGATCGCATCTCCTCCTCGGGGGCTGGAGATCAAGACCGTGGGGTCAGTCAGATCGACGGTGAAGGTGACGGTTGCCGGGGTGGGATCGATGAGGCTATAGCGATCCTTGGCGCGCACGTGATAGGTCCAGGTGCCGTTTTCCAGGCCCGTCAACTCGAAGCCTGAGGCGAGCTCGAAAGGAGACCAGTCGAATTCCCGCGGCGCTGTCGTATCGCGGGTGAGAGTGTATGAAATCGGCGGCTGAATCGGGGACGCGATTTGAAACCCTTGACTCTCGAAAAAGAACCGGTCCGAGCCGTGCAGGCGAGCGGGCGATCGCAGGATCAACGTCTGTACGAGCGCTCTCGGCGGTCTGCGGAAGGAAGTGACCCCGCTGCCATTCGTCCCGAACCACATCAACCCGTCGGACGATTCATACACTGAAAGCACCCAGTTGCTGGGCAGGCCGTCGTCGATGGTGAGCGTCTGCCATTGGCTTCCGTCATACCGGCTTACCCCTCCCGAGGTCCCGAACCACATCGATCCGTCCGCGGACTGATAGACCGCTTGCACCTTGTTCCCGGACAGACCATCGACGCCGGTAAACGTGGTCCAGTTGGCACCGTCGTATCGACTCACTCCGTTGATGAAAGTCCCAAACCACATCGCTCCATCGGCGGACTCATACACGGATAGTACACCGTTTGCAACCAGGCCATCGGCCGTCGTGAAGGTCTGCCAGTCCGTTCCATCATATCGGCTGACACCGCCAGAGGTTCCGAACCACATCGATCCATCCCTGGACTGATACACGGACTCGACCCGGTCAGATGCAAGGCCATGGACCGTCGTGAAAGTCTGCCAGTCCGTTCCATCATACCGGCTGACACCACGACTAAAAGTCCCGAACCACATGGCGCCGTCGGAGGCTTCATGCGCAGATAGTATGGCCCTGTCGGCCAAACCGTCGGGGGTCTGGCGAAATCTCTGCCAGGTCCCGTCGAAGCGACTGACTCCGTTGTCTGTGGTGAACCACAGGGCCCCGTCCCTCGAGCGATACACAGAGAGCACCTGGTTACCAGTGAGGCCGTGGGCCGTCGTGAGTTTTTCCCAACTGGTTCCGTCGAAGCGACTCACGCCACCTCTGGTTGCGAACCACATCGCGCCGTCGGCTGCCTGATTCACAGACTCTACCCGGCCTTCAGCAAGTCCGTTATCCGTAGTGAACGTCTGCCAGTTGATGCCGTCGTAGCGAGTGACCCCACCACTCGTACCCGTAATCGCGCGCACGTCGAAGTCGGTTGCCGCGGGAGATGCGAACCACATAGCCCCGTCCGAAGACTGATAAATTGAGTTCACCTGATTGCCTGCCAGCCTGTCGTCCACCGTGAACGTCTGCCATGTTCCGTCGTAACGGCTCAGACCACCGGTGAGTGTCCCAAACCACATGACGCCATCCGAAGATTCGAAAACAGACAGAACGTCGTTCTCAGCAAGACCATCGGCTGTCGTGAACGTCTGCCATGTTCCGTCGTACCGACTGACACCGTCACCCCTCGTGCCGAACCACATGGCTCCATCGGACGACTGGTAGATCGAAGTGACGTACTGGCCGGCGAGGCCATCAGCGGTGGTGAAGGTCTGCCAGCTGCCATCGTAGCGACTGACGCCGCCCGTGCTTGCATCCCGGTTGGGCTGCATGCCGAACCACATGGCTCCATCGGACGACTGGTAGATCGAAGTCACCCGTCCTCCAGCGACTCCATCGGCGGTGGTGAAGGTCTGCCAGCTGCCATCGTAACGACTGACACCCCCCTCGGACACCTCCGAATCAGGTCCCGTCGCGAACCACATGGCCCCGTCGGACGACTCATACATGGCCCAAACGGCATTGGAACCCAGGCCATCGGCTGTCGTGAACGTCGTCCAAACGGTTCCATCGTATTGGCTTATTCCTTCGACAGTCCCGAACCACATGGCCCCATCGGAAGCCTGCCCTATGGAAGTGACCAATTCACTGATGAGACCGTCGGCGGTGGTAAACGTCTGCCAGCTGCCATCGTAGCGATTGACGCCGGCAGATGCCGAGAAGTCGCCGCCCGTCGCAAACCACATGGCCCCATCGGACGACTGATGGATGGCATGCACTCCGTCACCCGCCAGACCATCCTTCTTGGTGAGCGTGGTCCATTGCTGGGCCTGGGTGCTGCCGACACACGCAAGGAGGGTCAGACAGAGAAATGCCCGCAATCCGCCGCTGCCGGAACACAGGAAACGGACGGGGGGTTGTCTGGCGATTCCCGTCATCGATCCAGAGCCGGGCGCCTCCAGAGCGTAGGCCACTGCCGGTTGAGCGAGCGTGGTGACGTGGGGTCCATAGGGTAGTACCCGCATCGAGTAGGGTGAACGGTGCTCAGTCTTTCCTCTGAGACTCTGGAGCTTCATCCTTGACGCCGCCCCACGTCGTCGTCTCGACAACGGTTCCCGGGACAGCTGCGGGCAGCCAACTAGGCCGAGCGTCGTCCGCCGGGTCGTTGGTCAAATTGACGGGATTGCTGCCGTCCGCGTCCATCACGTAGATCTCGCCGTTGCCATCCCGATCGGTCTGAAAGGCAATCTGACTGCCGTCCGGTGACCAGGTGGGCTCCCGGTCCGTCGCCAGGCTGTTTGTGAGATTGACCGGATTGCTGCCGTCGGCATCCATGACATAGATCTCCTGATCGCCGTCACGGTCAGTCATGAACGCGATCTTGGTTCCGTCCGGTGAGTAAACCTGATGATGGGATGAGACAGAGTCGTTGGTGATATTGACTGGATTGCTGCCGTCCGCATCCATCACGTACATCTCCCAATTGCCGTCTCGTCGCGAGCAGAAGACGATGCGGCTGCCGTCCGGAGACCAGTCCGGATGCACATCGGGCCCCGGACTGTTCGTGAGGTTGACCAAATTGCTGCCGTCCGCATCTGTGACGTAGATCTCGGTGTCACCATCGTTCATGTCTGACTCGAATGCGATCTTGCTGCCGTCTGGAGACCAGGTCGGATACCAATCGCTCGACGAGGGGTCGATCAGATTGACGGGGTTGCTGCCGTCCGCATCCATCACGTACAGGTTGAAGTCGCCGGTATCGCGAGTTGAAGAGAAAACTATCCGATCCCCATTCTTCGACCACGCCGCAAAGCCATCGTACCCGCTAACGCCATGGTCGGTCAGACTGATCGGATCGCTGCCGTCCGAGCCCATCGCGAAGACCTGGAAAAAGCCCCCGCGATTTGATTCAAAAAGGATCTTGCCCATCGACTGCGCCTCAACACGGCTCAACAAGGCGAGTGCGATGGCACTCATCACGAACATTGCTATGGACATCAGAAGCCTCCCTCAGGATGTGATCGTCGGGTCGTGCGGAATACGCTGGGCAGCCTATCATTGCTCGAACGCCGCCGTTGCAGTCACTTCAAAAACAGCATTTTCTTCGTCTCCACCGCGCGCTCGGTTCGAAGCCGGTAGTAGTACACCCCACTCGCCGCTGCCTCACCAGGAATCCACTCTGTCCTGTAGGTCCCCGGTGCGAGTTCCTCATCGACCAGCGTGTCAATTTCCTGGCCGTCGCCGTTCAGGACCCTCAGTACTACCCGACCGCGATGCGGCAGAGAAAAGCGGATGGTCGTCGACGGGTTGAAGGGATTGGGCACGTTCTCCTCCAGGACAAAGCGCTTGGGCGTGCTGATGCCCGGCTCTTCGAGGACGGCCGTCATCTGCGGAGCCGCCTGGAATGCGATCAGGCCACTGGAGATGGTCTCGAGTGGTAGATCGCATGCGTTGTTCCCGGTCACCGTATCGCCGGGGACGCCGTCGAGAACGCCGACGATGGTCAACTGCAACTCTCCATCCTCGGGGCCTCCAGCCTTCGCGTTCACGTGGAATGGCACACCGGTGAAGAATCCCTCATCGCTGCCCAGATCGACGGTACCGACGCCACTGAATCTGAAGACGTTGCCTGTGTCAGAGCCGATCGAGATGCTGTCGACGACACCCTCAATGGCCATCAGCGGCAAGCCCCAGTACTCGGTGTCCCCCCACATGGCGCAGACGAAGTGCCCTTCAACCTCGCCGCCCTGCAAATCCAACCCCAGCCCGAAATAGGCCCCGTCTACATCGCCGTCGTCGTCCAGGTCTGTGCCAAAGGTGGTCAGACCGCCCCCAGCGATGACGTGCGAGCCGTCGCGATCGACGGTCTCAACTTCCAGGGCCGGTTGAAGCGTGATCTGCCCGCTGGCGATCGCCTGCGCCGGCATCTCATAGTTGCCGTTGTCGGGGACCGTGTCCCCGAGGGCGCCGTCCAGCGCACCGATGATGGTGACTTGAAGACTTCCCTGATCTGCTCGCCCCGGAGTGACGAACGCCTCGAAGGGGAGCTCCCGCATGGAGTCCGTCACGCCCTCACCCAGGTCCACGGTGCCCGAACCTGTGAGGAGGACGCTGTCGCTACCCGGGGGCCTATCGGCGCCGGTGATCTGGCCTTCGAGACCGAACACCGGTAATCCCTCCACGTCGGTGTTGCCCCACATGCCATATACCAGGTGACCGCTGGCCCCTTCGTCCTGGAGCGTGGCCCCGATCCCGAAGTAGGCTCCATCCATTTCCCCGTCGCCGTCCACGTCCGCGCCCAGGCTCCCCTCTCCACCACCCGTGATTATCTGTCCTTCATCCGCGATGGCGAGTAGGGGGAGGACGGCGACAATCAGCACTGCTATGCGAAAACCGAAACGTGTTCTCATGCGGTCGATATCCCCTGGTGCGCGTTCATTCGGTTGGCGTGTATCAGTGAGCTTCCTACTGGGTGGAGTCTGGCGCAGATGACTGGCTCGCAAGCCGCTCAAGGCCGGCCGTCGCTTCGGCGGCGATCACCAAAGCAGCCTCACGTGAAGCGACTGTGGAGTAGTAGACCCGCGCACTATCCCTCTCGCCTAGCTCTTCGTAACAGCGCGCGATGTACAACTGCCTTTGCGCCAGAGCCGCCAGAGTCGGCGTTATTACCGCCACAGAATCCTGTCCTAATTCGAGACGCTCTGCGCCAACGAGCGCTTTCTTCAGCGCATGTATAACCTGGTTGAGAACCTGCTCTGTGGGTCTGGGAACTTCGTCTACGTAGTGAAGTTGATCGAGCAGGTCGCCCTCGGCTTCGTCCCCACGGACCCCAGCTGCAGTGACGGTCTCTTGCAACTCGAGGGACTCCTGGCGGACCATGTCATCGACGTCCCGCCACACGCTCTCAAACCAGTCATCGCCGAGTGTGCCTTCAACCTCGACATTCGTCGTTTCGTGCGCGCCGGCACCAGCGACCGAGTCGCTGGCTGACTCCTCAGCGAGCGCCGAACCGTCAGTGACGACTATGAATCCCGCAAGCCCAAAAAACCAGGGTGCTAATCCCATTTGCGATCCACAACGGATAGTTTTGCCACAAGCACGCGTGATTGACTTCGATGAAAATAGCTGGATGAGCACTCAAGCTATGACGGGTGTTGCGGAAAACCTACTATTGCTGCGTCGACGAGCAGAGCGAAGGACCATTGGAGCGCCGCCGTTGCAGCGTAAATCAGCCTCATCGACCGATCCTCCCTCATCCCGTCCAGAGGTTGCCCGCAGCCGGTCCGGCGTGGCCATGGGCACTCAGTTCGGGGTCGACATTCCTCGGCCGGTAGGTACCGGCGGTCAGGCCGGCCCAACAGCCTGCTGCGCATCTCAATTTCGGCCTGTCCGTAATCAGGGTGGCCGCAGTAATTAAATTGCTCGAGTGGATCCTTCTCCAGGTCGAACAGCGCCATGGTCTGGCCGTCGCGGCCGATGACGATCTTCCAGCGTTGCGTTCGCAGCATGTAGTGGGCATGCACCTCGGCGAGCACGTCTGACCGCAACCGGTCATCGTCGCTTCCCCGCACCAAGGGCAACACGGAGAGCGCATCAGCGCCCGGTATCGGCTCGCAGCCGGCCGCATCCAGAATGGTGCCGTGGATATCGATCGTCTCCACGAAGCCGTTGCGGGTGGTCCCGGAGCCGACCCCGTCGGGCAGGCGGACGATCATCGGCACCCTGATCAGAGCTGGATGCGGTAGGCTCTGAACGGAGGTGGGTTCGAAATGGCGTGGAGTATTCTGATATGGTCGACAAAGTAGGAGCCTCCGAGATCTATGAACATGGAGCGCTCCGCATCCCGCGGATCCGAAATCGCCAACCTGTCAAGATCAAAGCTTGCGAGGGCAGACCAGTACAGCACCTGGCCGTAGAGGTCTCCATACCACGGCCCCCGCCCTCGTGAGGTTCTCCCCGGCGGCGATCACCCTTCCGCCCCGCTCCAGTACGCCCGTACCGATGTTGTCGCCGATGGTCCAGACCTCGATCTCTGCCAGCCGGGGTATTTCGCGGCGGTAATAGACGACAGGCCCCTGCCTCTCCGTGCCCGCCAGGGCGTCCCAATCCTCTTTCCCATCCAGCAACCTGTCCTTCCCTGACGTCTCTCGTCGGAAGTAGTCTATCTCTCCCTGCTGGTCGGCTGGCGGACTGTCGTATTCGGACTGGGAGACCTGCCTCCCCCTGCCGAAGTCGCTGTCCGTGATGCCCACCCCGACGTAACGGATGACGTCGCCGGTGAAGTCGCCCCGTGCATCGGGCCACCTCGACGGTAGCTGTTTGGTCAGGTCGATCTCGATGACCCGCGTGCTCTTGTTCGACTTGTCCGTGGTGAAGCGTGTCCGGAAAATGAGCTGACCACCTATAGGGGTCTTCTGTCCCTGTGAAGTGGTCACCCTGAACTGCAGAAAGGGGTCTCCCAACTCCTCTGCGACAAACTTCAGCACAATCCTGGTGGCCGATACGGTCCGGCCCAGATCGATCTGCAGCCACCGGTCTCGCAACAGGTCAGACGCGTCCGGTTCCCAGAAGGTGTCCATCCTGCCATCCATGACGTCGGTGTCGCTCGGGCGATTGGATCCGGCATTCAACACGCCGCCGCCGAATTCGGCGGCGTTGATGCCGGGAACGACGACTTCCCCGCCATCTATTTCCAGTCTCGTGTGCTTGCGGATGAAGGCGGGCTTCACCCCTTCATCGCTGATCTGGACCGTATGGGCGGCGGCGTGCCAGAATTCCCAATGCTCTCTGGAATCGACGACCACCCTGCCTGGCTCCAGCGAATACCCCTCCTGTCCCCAGCACGGATATGTGGCCGACAACGTCAACGCGGAACAGACTAAGCAAAACGCCGATGAGCGCACTTATCTCTCCTTCGCCCGGGAAAGAAAAAGGGGGGCGAGGATCGTCGATCTCGCCCCCTTTTCAACAACAGCAGCTATGGCTCCTCGAGCCAATCTCCCTACTTGGAGAAGCCCGCTTTGATGCGAGCCCAGCTGTCGGACTCAACCGAGGTCATCATGTCCTCCACCCAATAGTCCGCGTTAAAACCCTGTAGCGTGTAGTCTACCAGGGCGTCGGCGGTTAGGTACACGTTGACGTCGCCAGTGTGGACCCAGTAGCCGTTGTACCCCGCGCCCGGGCCGTTGTCATCGTCCTGAATGGCCATGCCGAAGCCGATGACCTCGCCTTCCGTCAGGTCGTGGATGATCACGCGGTCGTCGTCGGGACCGGTCGAATCGCCGGGCAGGTCGTCGAAGGGGGTGAACCAACTCTCCGCCCAGAGGGTGGCGGGGCCACCGTCTTCGCCGTCGACGTTCCATCCGAGACCGGCGTAAGGCTCCACGGCGGCCCATATTCCGCCGCCCCACAACACAATGGGGGAGTCGGGGGCGTCGAACACCGTCTTCCAGTTCTGTGCCTCGGCCGAATAAAATCTCTCACTTAATTCTCCCCCATAGAACTGTCCGCCGCTGTGGTCCGCATCGATCACGAGCTCGAGTAAATCGTTGTTGTCCTCGCCCTGGCCGTACCAGAGTTGGTCGAACTTTTCCTCCATGACGTAAATGAAGTTGGTCTCTGGGCTCCAGCCGATGATGATGCGCTCGGCGAGATTGCCCGCATCCGGTTCACCCTGGGTACCGGTGACGAACTCTGTGAGGTCATCATGGGTGGTCCAGAACGCGGACGGCACGTTGTCCCACTCGCTCAGATCACCGTTCACCTCCAGGTTCTGGACTCCAGAGTCGCTGATGGGCACCTGCAGCGCCACAAAGTTCTTCTCCGATGGCACGTGGGCTGAACTCGGAGTGAAGGTGGTCAGCACGAGACCCAGAACCGCAGCCATTACAATAATCTTCTTCACTGTTGCTTCTCCTTTTAACTGTGGAAAGATGAGTACTGCGTTGTGAAGATAATTGCTGCTGTAGAGATATAAATGCTGGTGTTGCGCTGATTCTGAAATGCGAGCTTCCCTCGAATACCTCCTTTTCGTTAAGCTCGTTAAGCATTGTAAATAAACGACTTACGTTTTTTGGGATGTGAGCTTAGTTCGCATATAGTCCTCCGGATATGCAGCTCTCCATTCTATGACCATTAATATGTGGAATTGCGCCCGGAAATCCAAACGGTTAGACAAGCGGTAAATAGTCAACCCCAATCATGGGCATTGTCGATAGTTGCCTTTACGTGAGTATGGGCGTGTAAGGTCTGTCATTCTTCAAAACCGAGAAGATTACATGTAGCATCTTGTTGGCGACGTGTGTGAGCGCTACCATGTGGTGCTTGCCGCGATCCTTCTATTGAGTCGCTCGACGACGAAACGGATCTCCAGCGCCAGGGCCTCGGCGCGACCCGCCAGGGCGAAGGAGTTTTTGGCGGCCTCCTTCAGTCGTTGCGCGTGAGCCCGACCAAAGTAGCCGCGGCTGGTTTCGTGGAGCAATCGGGTCAACCGGCGAATGTCGACTTTGGCCAGCTGCTTGGCGGTGGGAAATTCGGCCAGCACGGCGCGACTGGAGGCACCGAAGAGGTCGGAGAAATGTTCCTGATACTCCGGAAAAGCCAGATCGAGAAGGCTGATGAGACGGTATTTTTCGCCGATGGCGGTTTGAGCACATTCGAAACGCAGGCGCGTAAGATCACGCAGTTGCTGGACCTGGTCGTCAGCGATCGCACACACTTTCAACTGTGTTTCACGCAGCACCAGGGCGATGAGCAGGGAGTCAACGCTGTCGGTCTTGCTGCCCCGGATGGTGATGTTGCGGCGGGCGGAGATCACCAGCGGGTTGATCACGGAAACGGTGTACCCCGTCTCCGTCAACGCTTCGAACAGCACCATCCAGTAATGGCCGGTAGCCACGTATAGTGAAGATAAAGGCCCTTTTGCGGTACGGGCAGTGGCCCCCCAGTGTTAAGGGAGAGATTGGCAACGTTGGTGTGTCGGATTCGATACACCACCCACCTCGGTTGATGCGCTTGGCCGGGTCACGGATCTCGTGAGCGCAGGGCCACCGACCGTCGGTCGTTATGACGGGATGGGCTTCAATCTCATGGGGTCGGTAGATCTCCACGGGTGATGCCGTCACTATCGCACCAAGACCAGCTTCCGCACCTGCACATCTGCCACAGATTGTAGCCGATACACATAGACACCACTAGCCACGGCGTTACCCGCACCGTCGTGACCATTCCAATGGACTACGTGGGTCCCGGCATGGCGCGTCTCATCGACCAGGATCACCACCTCCTGACCGGCCAGGTTGTAGACGACCAGCTCCACAGGCCCATTTTGTCGGAGGGCGAAGGGTATCGCCGTGCTGGAGTTGAAGGGATTGGGATAGTTCTGCGCTAGTTTGAACGAGAGAGGCCCAGGGCTGCTCTCTACAGCGACACTGGTGGCGTCGGGCATTGTGCGTATCCAGCTACTGATTAACTCGGCCCCCTCCCGATCCACTATCGACGTTGCCAGCGGGGGCATTCGGAGATCATCGAGACTCAACATCCGCAGATAAACCAGTGAGCGCTCGGGGGCGCCCGGGGTGATGAGCGCGGCACCCTCTACTCCCATATCCTCCAGGGCTGGCGGGATGTGCAAGGTGTGGGTCAGCTCAAGGGGCGTGGAGTATCGCAGGTTCATGTTGGAGCGGCCTGTGCCCTGGGGCCGGTGACACTGCGAGCAATTGGCATCCAGGTAAGAACGCGCACGCAGAGCTACATCCTCTTCGACATCCTGCGGGTCGGGTTGCGAGGGGAATCCACTGTAGTCTTCGCCGACGCTATTAGTTCCGAAGAGCCCGATGTGATCGTAGCTACGCAACTGGTTGTCCTCTATGTCCCCATACGTGTGCGTTTTGTTCATTTGCGCCGTGTGGGCTCCCAGGACGAAACCGGCAGCCCGGGTATGGCACAGGTTGCACTCGTCCCGGCTGGGAAAATAGTAGGATTGGTCGCGATGGCCGTCCGGGCTTTCCGCATCCACGACCGTGTACGTCTCCGTATGGCTGTCATCGAGCAGACTCGCGTCTGTGCCCTCGTCGTTCCAGCGGTAGCTCAAGCCCGACCATTCCACGCCTCTCGTGTTCTTTACGAGCAGTCGAGTCTCGACGATGCGGCGGCTCTCAGGGTCACCTCTTTCCATTTCCAGGTAGAAATTCTTCACGAAGACCGTACCCTGCGGAAAGCGCCAGAAACCGTTGGGAGAAAAGCCGACGAGTTGCTGGTTCGGCAAAGCCATCAGGCGAGTTTTGAAGGCGCCGTCAGACCACAATTGGGCATTTACTGAGTAGGGAATCAGACCAGGCGAGGGGGTTTGCGAGGTGATTTGACTGAAGAGGCCCGAAGTGGAGAGGGTCGACGGAATCTGCTCGGGCTCTACATCGGATGGGCTGTCCTCCAGGACGTATGTTGGACCATCGGTGGCCAGCACGTAGATCTCCCCGGCTTCATCCTCACCGAGACTTGATATTAAAGAAGGACTGATGGCGAGGAGACGGTTTTCGATGACCTGGCCGTTCTCGTGGCGTAGAGCCCAGATCCTGCCATCGAGGTAATCCGCATACAGATAAGCGCCCTGCAGCTGGGGCAAGCGTGTGCCGCGGTAAACGAACCCACCGATCACCGCGGCAGATCCCCGGTGCTCATAGCTAAAAACCGGCAGAGCGTAGTCTGCCTGGTCGCAATCGATCTCACCGTTGCACTCATCACCCTCCATGATGGGCCAACCGTAATTCCTCCCCTTCTCGATCAGATTCAACTCTTCCCAGGAATGTTCGCCCACATCTCCTGCCCACAGCTCTCCCGTCTCGCGGTCGAAGCTGAACCGCCATGGATTGCGCAGTCCCCAGGCCCAGATCTCCTCACGCCAACCGCGGTCGTTGCCGACGAATGGATTGTCCCCCGGGATACCGTAGGGCAGCTCTCCCGTGCTGGCATCGACGTCGATCCGCAGGATAGAGCCGTGCAGGAAGCTCGGGGTCTGTGCCAGGTTGACGCCGTTTTCGTCGATACGGCGTCCGTCCCCAAGGGCGATGTACAAGTACCCATCTGGCCCGAAGGCGAGCTGACCGCCGAAGTGGCTCGGTGTGTGTTGTTCGATGTCCAGTAAGATGCGTTCGCTAGACGTGTCTGCCGAGTCCGGGTTGGTGCTGGAAACCTGGAACTCCGAGATCCGCGAGTACACCTCCCCGTGGGTGTAGTACACATAGAACCGCCCGTTGCTGGCATAGTTTGGGTGAAAGGCCATGCCCAGCAAGCCGGATTCGAAATGGGAAGAGTTTACCTGGTCTCTGATCACCAGGAAAAACCTCGCATGTTGCACAACGCCCTTGCTGTGGTGCCAGACCTGGACTAGACCCTCCTTGTTCAACCAGAAAAGACGCTCGCTGCCGTCTCCAGCATGTGTGAGGCCGACCGGCAGGTGGCCAAGGCGATCGGCAAAGACCTGCCGCAGGCTCATCTCGGTCGAGGGAGCCGACGTATGAATGGCAAAGGAGGTATTCTGCTCCCGTTCTTCTATACCGTGGGGCGCCTGTGCAGCTGATGACACAGCTGTGGCGACGATGCAGCAGAAAAGGCAACGCATGATAGAGATGGAGGCGGGCATCGCGTTCCTGATCCGAATCCGATGGGTGTGGTAAGTCCTCGTTAACCTGCTTTCAACCTACCTCTCCAACAATGCATTGCGCAACAAGTGAATCCGTAATTCTACGGATGTCACAGTAGTCATGAACATGATATATTCGGCTGAAATGAACGTCTTGGGCGATCGTCAAGGACTTGGTAGTCGCAGCAAAATGACTGATGCCAGGCCGTATCTGATCCTATTGCTGGCAGTCTGTGCCACGTCAGTCTCTGGCCAAGAGGATGAAGCACCGGACGGCCCAGAGAACAAGTGGGTACCAGGTGAACTCATCATCTTGATCGACGAGTCATCGCACACAGAAGTGGATCGCGCCGAGATTCTCGAAGGCAACCTCATGACTGGAATCGCCTCGCTAGACTCACTGAACCAGAGCGAAGGCATGCTGAAAATAGAATCTGTTACTAGCTCAACAACTCCTCCTCCTTCTTCATTCGTTTGTACCTCCTAACATTCCCACTCGATGCAGACATTCCTCGCCTGGTCACGCTCTACAATTGATGCGCTTGGCCGGGTCACGGAAGGACCATTGGAGCGCCGCCGCTGCAGCGTAGATCAGACTCATCTGCCGACGCTCATCCGCTCTTCCAGAGGTTGCCCGCATCCGGTCCCTCGTGGCCATGGGCGCTCAATTCGGGGTCGACATTCCCCGGCCGGTAGGTACCGGCGGTCAGCCGGCCCAACAGCCTGCTGCGCATCTCAATTTCGGCCTGTCCGTAATCAGGGTGGCCGCAGTAATTAAATTGCTCGAGTGGATCCTTCTCCAGGTCGAACAGCGCCATTGTCTGGCCGTCGCGGCCGATGACGATCTTCCAGCGCTGTGTTCGTAGCATGTAGTGGGCATGCACCTCGGCGAGCACGTCTGACCTCAACCGGTCATCGTCGCTTCCCCGCACCAAGGGCAACACGGAGAGCGCATCAGCGCCCGGTATCGGCTCGCAGCCGGCCGCATCCAGAATGGTGCCGTGGATATCGATCGTCTCCACGAAGCCGTTGCGGGTGGTCCCGGAGCCGACCCCGTCGGGCAGGCGGACGATCATCGGCACCCTGATCGCCGAGTCGTAGCAAACACTCTTCGACAGCCGGTTGAGATCGCCGAGCATCTCGCCGTGATCACTGGCAAACACGACGACCGTGTTGTCGAGCCAACCCTTGCGCTCATAGGCGGCGAGGATGCGCCCGATCTCAGCGTCGATCTGCGCGATCTTTCCGAGATAGCGGCAGGTAATGGCCTGCAGCGCCTGCGCACTCGAAGGCGGGTAGTACTGCGCCCAACGCTGGTACCAGCGGCTGATATCCGGGAGCCACTCCCCCTGCGGCAGTTCGGGGATGGGGGCGGGCAGCAGGCTGGTGTCGAACTCGCTGCAGGCATCCGGAGCGTCCCACGGCTCGTGCGGTCCCTGGAAACCGACGTACACGAAGCTCGGTTCGTCACTCTCGTATTGGTCGATGTAGGCCTCCACCCGCCGGCCGGCAAAGGCGTCGGGGTAATGCTCGGCCGGAAGCGGGAGGGCCTCGGCGGTGTAGCGTCGCTCTTCGTCCGGTTTGGCTTCGAGTTCGAGCAGGTATTGGCGGAAGCCATCCAGCAGACCGAGGCTCTTCAGGTGATCGGTGTAGGGTGAAGTGCAGGTCGTGTTGCTCCACGTGCCGCCGGTCGGCTCGACGTGGTCGAACCCGATGGCGCGGAACTTCGACTCGTGCTCGTACAGATTGGCTCCCTTGTTAGCGCTATACAGATGATGCTTGCCGATGCCGCAGGTGCGGTACCCTGACGCCCGCAGCCGTCTGACGTAGGTGTCGGCGTCAACGGGGGTTTCGGCATCGTTCTGCCACATGTTGGAGTTGTGTGGATACAACCCGGTCATGATCGTCTGGCGCGCTGGCACGCACAGCGGACTGGTTGTGAAACAGTTGGTAAAACGCACCCCCTCGGCTGCCAGGCGGTCCATGTGGGGCGTCTTGAGCACTGGGTGGCCGGCGCAACTGAGGCAGTCGGCGCGCTGTTGATCGGTGAACAGAAAGAGGATGTGTGGTTTCGGCATCCATACAGAGTTGGCATCATTGCCGTTGGACGCAAGGGCGCGCTTTGTGCTTTGGCACGCCGCCCGGATGTGCCATATTCACACGAAAGGCGAACCACGAGACCGGCGAGCCAGGCCGCGCCTCTCCGCCATCCCCTTCTCCCCTTGCGAGCATGGACCAGCCCCGACCCGGCACCGGCTGCACCTACCGCGGCCTCGTCGTCGGCACCCTCGGGTGCGTGATCACGGGCGCGGGGTTCAACTACTGCTGTTACGTGCTCGACATCTGGGCCTTGGCCGGCTGGCACTACACCATCGGCGCCAACCTCATGCTGTTCCTGATGGCGCTGTTCATAAACCCGGTCCTCGGGCTCTTCAACCGCAACTGGATGCTGTCGCAGGCCGAGCTGGCGCAGGTCTACGTGATGTGGATCGTCGGCTCCGCCGTCTCCTCGACCGGCCTGACCGCTTACCTGCTGCCCCACATCACCACCATGGCATACTACGTCTCGCCCGAGAACACCTGGGCAGAGGCCGTGTTGCCGTTCATCCCCGACTGGGTCGTGCCGTCCCACCACGCCCAGGACATCCGTGGCTTCTACGAGGGGTCCGGGGATGGGAGCATCCCGTGGGGCATCTGGCTGCCGGCCCTGGTTGTCGGTTGGGCCCCCCTTGTCATGTGCCTCTACATCGCCATGATCTGCGCCGTCGTCATCCTGCGCAAACAGTGGATGGACCACGAGCGGCTCGTCTACCCGATGATGCAGTTGCCGATCTCGATGATTCAGGATGACGCCGACGGCTCGCAGCGCTTGATGAAGCCGCTGTTCCGCAACTGGCTCTTCTGGGCCGGCTTCATCATCCCCTTCATCATCGGCGTCAACAACGGCCTCTCCAAGTACTTCCCCCTCGATCCGATCTACGTCAGCGGCGAGTACGTCTACCTCTTTCGCGAGGCCGTGCGCCTGCGCGTGGGCATCAACTTCATGATGATCGGCTTTGCCTATTTCATCCGCCGCGACGTGACCCTGGGCATCTGCTTCTACTACTTCGTCTACATGGCCTACCAGATCGTCTCCACCCTCATGGGCGGCGGCGAGACGGACCCACTGATGAGTCCCTGGACGCGCACGCCAACGACCTTCTCCTTCGAAGGACTCGGCGCTTTCATCGCCCTCGTCGTCGTCGGCCTGTGGAACGCGCGCCGCCACATCGTCGCCGTCCTGCGCCGCGCCGTCGGCCTTCCGTCCGATGTCGACGACAGCGAGGCGGACGAGATCATGTCCTATCGCACCGCCGTCGTCGGCTTCCTCGGCAGCTTCGCCTTCATGTCCTTCTGGCTGTGGCGCCTCGGACTGCCCGCCTGGATCGCGCCACTCTACCTGTTGCTGGCTTTCCTATTGTATTTGGGGATCACTCGCGTCGTCTGCGAGGGCGGCATTCCCTGGTTCGCGTGCCCGATCATCGCTTCCGACGCCATCGTCGGGGGCTTCGGTACCCGCGCCCTGGGCCCCAAGGGAATCGTCGCCCTGGGCTTTACCTACGCCTGGGCGGCCGACATGATCATCCTGGTGATGGCCTCGGCGGCTCAGGGCCTCAAAGTGGTGGACGAGAGTATCCAGCGGTATCGGCGGATGATCTTCGCCAGCATGTTGATCGGCATCGCGGTGACCCTGTGTGGCGCCATCTTCGTGTTCCTGGATTCCAGCTACGAGCACGGGGGCCTGAACATCACCCACACGGTGAAGTCTCAGGGGTACCACCAGTGGCAGGACGCGGCCGCTCGATTGCAGACCACAACGGGCCCGAATTGGGGTTATTGGGGTCACACCGGCATCGGCGCCCTGGTCATGGGGCTGCTCATGTTCGCGCGGCAGCGCTTCGTCTGGTGGCCCTTCCACCCAATCGGTTTCCCGGTCGGCCTCGTCGTCTACAAGATGTTCATCAGCATCCTGTTGGCGTGGGCGATCAAGACCGCGGTCCTGCGCTTTGGCGGGCCTCGTCTCTACGGCAGGCTGAAGCCGCTTTTCCTCGGGCTCATCATCGGTGAGTGGAGCCCGAAGGTCCTCCTCGTATTCCTCGAGTGGGCGCGGCAGAACCTGTAGCGGCCGGCGACGCCGGCTCCTTTTTCAACCGAGAGGCGACGACTAGATGGTGTGAGTCGCCTTGGCGGCGCGCACCCCACCCAGCCGGCTGATTCAGCTGGCGACGACGGATCGCTTCAACGAACCGCTGACGAACTCGAGCAACTGCGCCTGGCTGTACGAGCCTTTTTCGAGCACGCCATCCACACGTCCGTCAAGTCGTTCTCGCTCCCGCGAACTCAACTGCTTGGCCGTTACCACGACGACGGGGATATCCCGCCAATCCGCGTGCTTTTGAAGTTCCTCGACGACGTCAAAGCCGTCGAGTTCCGGCATCATCAGGTCCAGCAGGATCAGATCGGGAAGCTCACGAGCGATACTGTCAATGGCCGCCCGCCCGTTCTCTGCCTCAGCCACCTGCCAGCCCTCCTTCTCCAGCACCCGTTTCATCATCGCCCTGGTGTTGGCATCGTCTTCCACAACCATGATGCGAGCCGACATTTCAGGCACGTGGCGGCGCAGCGCTGAGATCAGTTGGTCGCGGTCTATGGGTTTGTCGAGGTAGTCCGCTGCTCCCAGCGCGTACCCTCTGCTGTGATCGTCGACCATCGTCAGCAGTATTACGGGAACCTGGGCGAGGTCCTCATCCTTCTTGAGCTCCTGCAGAACGGTCCAGCCATCCATATCCGGCATGGAGACATCGAGTGTGATCGCCGCCGGCCGAAGTTGTCTCGCCTTCTCCAGACCTTCGAGTCCGCCATTCGCGGTGATGGCGTCGAATCCCTCTTTTGTCAGGTAGCGAAGGACGATGTCCCTTGCGGCCTCATCGTCATCGATGACGAGTATCACCTCACCGTCGTCAACGGTCACCTCACTATGCTCCACCGTGGATGATAGACCCCCTGAAACCGGCCCGACCTTTGCCGGCAGACGCATCGTGAAGGTAGACCCCTTTCCCGCCTCGCTCTCTAGAAGGATCTCACCTTCCATCATCCGACAGAAATGTTGGGTGATCGCCAACCCCAGTCCCGTCCCCCCATATTTCCGCGTCGTCGATAGGTCCGCCTGTGTGAAAGCCTCGAAGACTTTCTCCTGCTGCTCCTGGGTCATGCCGACTCCCGTATCGGCGACCTGGAAAACGATCCACGTTTTTCCAGCCACCAACTCTGCGTCGACCTCGACGCTGACTCTACCCCGGGAGGTGAATTTGGCGGCGTTCGACAGCAGGTTCATCAGGTTCTGCCTCAGCTTCGTCTGATCCGTCGCCATCTGCCCCACCTCGCCTATCTTCAGTTCCAGGATGCTCTTGTTCTGCTCCACCAGCGGCCTCACCGTTGCGGCAACATCCTCTACCAACGGACGAATGTTGAACTGTTCGATGTAGAGTTCCATTCGCCCGGCCTCGATTTTTGACAAGTCCAGAACGTCGTTGATGAGAACGAGCAGATGCTTGCCCGATCCGTTTATCTTCTCCAGATCGGGCACGAACGCATCGAATCCTTCATCTTGTGCATCTTCCTGCAGCATCTCGCTGTAGCCTATGATCGCGTTCAGCGGCGTGCGCAGTTCGTGGCTCATATTTGCCAGGAAGGAACTCTTGGCGCGATTGGCTTGCTCCGCCGAGTCCTTCGCTCGCCGCAGCTCTTCCTCTCTCTGCTTGCGCTCTGTCAGATCCTGGGCAACACACACATACCCTTCGACGTCACTACCGACGCTCCTGAGTGCCGCCGCGACGATGGAGACCGGGACCTGCTGGCCGCGCTTATCCACGAAGATCTCCTCCAGATTGGCGGTGATCTCGTCTCCTGCCAGATGCTTGATTTCCGATTCAACCAGTGTAGAACCCGGGGCGAGAATCCCCTGAAATGGCCGTCCGACAAGCTCGTCGTTTTCGAGACCGAGTAGCTGGATAGTCGTCTGGTTTACCATTTGGATGGTGGCGCCACTATCGAGGACGATGAGAGAATTTCCCATCGACTTGATAATGTTGTCCACATAATCGCGCGAAACTGTCGTCTCTTTCAGGCTCTTCGTCATTGTTTGAAAGGACTCGACCAGATCGCCGACCTCGTCACGACTCGTCGAAGGGAAATGTAGCTCTGTGTCCAGATGGCCCTTGGCGACTTCCGCAGTAGCGCTCGACAATATCCGGATCGGTGACACGATCCTGCTGGTGAGAAGCAGAAAAACGACTGCAAACACGGCAAGAAACAAAAGGCCAACCAGCAAGGTGGTTTGTACGCGAGCCCGGACCTCCTCCTCCGTCTTCTTCAGTTCTAGATCCAGATCAGCCTTTCTGGTTTGGGCTAAAGCGTCCAGTCGCGTCTCGAGATCCTCTCTCAATTCACCGACGGTTTCCGCGAGTTGTGATGTTTCACCGGCACTCAGGAAACCGAGTCCTTCGCCCTCCTCTTCGCCCGCGAGCAGCAGCTGGGCCAGTTCGCCAGCCTTGGTATGGTACTGATCGAGATCCCTCTCGAGCTCTAGAAGCGCTGATTGTTCCGTTTCGGTAGCCAGCGACAGCAGCCGCCTGAGGTGCTCGACAAACAACACCTTCTGTGCATCGCTTGCGTCGAGAAGCGCGGGGTCCCCGATGACGACGGCGTCCTCTATGAGTCTCGCCATGGCGTCGAATCTCGCTTCCAGGGCGCTGGCTTCCACGAACCTTGGTACAGACTCCTCTTTTACCTGCTCGAGTTGTGAAGCGACGGTGTCGGAGGTCTCAAAGTTCATGTACATGATGAGGCCGAGAGCGAGTGCAGTCGCAGCCAGCACAAAACCGAACTTTGTCTTGAGAGAGATGTGAGCCATGAGTTAATCGCTGATCTCTACCGCAACTATCTTGTCGTTCATTTCCGTTGATTCTTCCACGAATCCGATTGCCCCATGATGGCTGGCGACAAATGCTATCACCTCTGCGGACGTCCGCATCGGTTTTGGTACGGTACCGCCACCTGAAAACAGCCGTCGTTTCCAGTAGGCGCGATACTGACTGAGGGACTTGCCCAGGACGTCACGTAGAAAGTCCCGTGTCACCGGATTCTTTTCGGATTGCAGTGTGGGGATGATTTTCTTGCCGGAATCCCAGGTGGACTTCCTCCCGAGAAAGATGGCGGCCAACTCTGAACGCTTGATTGCGCGTACGTCGTTTTCGGCATGTATGACAACCTTCCCCGTGAAGACTGTCGGGGCCGCCGCATCCCCGCGTGTGGGGAGCACGAGGACGGCGGCGCAGAGGAGGAGTAGAAAACTTCGGTGTCTCATGTTTTCTCTCTCCTTAGAATCCCAGAACGACTGCGACCTTGATCTCGTGGTAGTCGCGGCCTGGCAGGATGCTGAGGCCGGCACTGTTGTCCGCGCCTTTCAGATAATTCTCCTCCACTTTTACGATCAGTCCCCCACTCGTTTCCAAATTGAGTCCGAGTACGACTCCCATCCCGTGGTCACTACCCGAACTGAGATTGGGGTCCACGTAATCCAGTCGCAGGTATGGCGTGACTCCAGCGGAAATCTCGTAAGAGGGCTGAACAAACCAGCCCAGCTGTTTCACCACAGCGGCAGCATCCGGCTTCCTGAATCCCAGCACGACCTCAGCCACGACTCGCAGAGCCTCGCGATCGTATTCTATTTCAATTCCTTCGCTCACTATGTAGTCGTACTCTGGTCCAGACAACGTGTCGAAGTAGAGAGAGTTTCCAAAATGGATGCTCGGTGATGGATCGTACCCGACTCTCGCGGTGATTGATTTTGCTTTGTTGTTATCCTCCTCGAACGGGTTCGTCTCCTCCTGCTCACCGTTTGCGATGAGAATGTCGTAGTCGACGAAGCCATCTCCGACCAGGCCATCGCCGTGAAGACCTATGCCGGTTCCCCATCTCGGGAAGAACCTGTATGCATCCTTGACAATCCGCTCCGTCTTGTTGGTGCCAGCGGCCTCCTTGACGGACAGGAAGGCGGGCTTTGCGGTGTGTATCTCGTTGAAGATTCCGAACGGCGTGAACATCTTGCCGAAGCGCAGTTTAACGAGATCGTTGACGGTGTACTCTACAAATCCGTATTCGAGCGCCACATTTCCGCGGTCATCCTCAGACGCAGCTCCGTGTTCCCAAGTGATATCGGTGGCGGCGCGAATCCTGTCGTCCACCTGGATATTGAAGACCAGGTCGAAAAGGTCAGCATCAAACGAGAAATTTGGGTCCCCGAACCCTTTGCCCTCATCATCCAACTGCTTCTCGAATTCAAAGCTCGTGTAACCATTCAGCGTTATGTTGTCTCCGTCGATGGCCGTCGCTGACAGGTTGAGACAGAGCAGAAGCGCGGACACGAATATGATCTTGAGCATCATTGTCCCTTATAGCAGTCGAATTTTGGATTGGCTGTCTGAACCGCGTGGTCATTCTTGAGGACCTAAATATACATGACGCCGGAAATATGGGTAGGTGCATCCGGCGACACACGCAGCAGAGGCCGAAGGATTTGACCGGGAAGTCTGGGTTCGCCAATAGACCGCCGGCGACACTGACGGTATCTTCCCCGGGTTGGCGACGACTGCCCACGAGTGCCTGGACCCAACCAATCTTAAACGGATACAGTAGACAGAATGGAATACCGCAATCTCGGCGGCAGCGGCCTCAAGGTATCGCCGCTGTGCCTCGGCGCTATGATGTTCGGCGGCCCGACAAACGAAGAGGACTCGATCCGCATCATCCATCGAGCCCTGGATGCCGGCATCAACTTCATAGACACGGCCAACGTCTACAATGCGGGAGAATCCGAGCGGGTCGTCGGCCACGCACTCCAGGGCAGGCGAGACCAGGTGGTTCTGGCAACCAAGGTGGGCGGGCCCACCGGAGATGGACCGAACGATAAGGGCGCGAGCCGTGCCCACATCGTCCAGGCTTTGGATGCGAGTCTTTCTCGGCTCGGGACCGACTACATCGACCTCTACTACATCCACGTCCCCGACTACGACACCCCGGTCGACGAGACGCTGGGCGTACTCGACGATTGCGTCCGCGCCGGCAAGATCCGCTACACCGCCTGTTCCAACCACTACGCCTGGCAGGTCTGCGAGGCGTTGTGGGTGAGTCAGCAACTCGGCCTCACGCCTTACGTCGCCGTGCAGCCGCTCTACAACATCCTCAACCGCGATGCTGAACTGGAATTGCTGCCGTTGTGCCGCAAGCACGAGCTGGGCGTCGTTACCTACAGCCCGCTCGCCAGAGGTGTGCTGGCAGGCAAGTACACACCGGGCCAGGCACCGCCGGATGACTCACGCGCCGGGCGCGGCGACCGCCGTATCCAGGAAGCCGAGTATCGCGATGAAAGCCTGGCCATCGTTCCGTCGATCAGGCCGCTGGCCGAGGCTCACGGCGCCACGCTGACACAGTTCTCGCTGGCCTGGGTCCTCGCCAACCCGTTCGTCACCTCCACCATCATAGGGCCGCGAATCATGGAGCAGCTCGAGGATAATCTCGGAGCGCTTGACGCGAATATCACCGAAGAGGACGAGGCCGCCATCGACGCCCTGGTTCCCCGTGGTGAGCATACTGGTAAAGGCTACAACGACCCGCAGTACCCTGCTCGGGGTCGAGAAGCGGACACCCCATGAAGGAGGTCTCCATCTTCGACATCGTTGAGACTGCCGGTGACCGCTGCATGGTCGTCCTGCTGGATGGTGAGTCCGATCGCTTCGTGCCGATCGCCATCGGCCCGGCCGAAGGCTACGCTCTCATCTGCGGTCTCAGAGACATCCCCGTCATGCGGCCGCTTTCTCACGATCTGATGGCCCTCATCGTGCGTGAGTTGGGTGGCACCTTGAGAGAGGTCAGAATCGAGCGACTAGTAGACGATACGTTCTACGCCATCCTCTACATCGCACAAACGGACGGAGTGCGTCAAATCGACTGTCGTCCCAGCGATGCCATGTGCCTGGCCGTGCGCATGCAGGCGCCGATTTACGTCGCCAGCGATTTGCTGAACAAACTCGAGCACAGAGACGGAGAATCTATCACCTTACGCAAAGGCGACGATGCGGTGCAAATCGACGGCACCGGTGTCGACACGCTGGCTGCTCGAATAATCGAAGAGGCTGGAGGACCCCTATGAAGGTGATCGCCGACTTCTGCGTCGTGCCGCTGGGTGTTGGGGTCTCGGTGTCGGAGTACGTGGCAGCTTGCGAACGTATCCTCGAAGACGCCGGACTCAATCCTCAATTGCACGCCTATGGAACCAACATCGAAGGTGAATGGGACGAGGTCTTCGCCGCCATCAGAAGTTGCCACGAGGAGATTCACCGCATGGGCGCTCCCAGGATCTCGGCGACTCTCAGGTTCGGCACGCGCACTGATAGAGAGCAGACGATGGCGGACAAGGTCAGCAGCGTCGAGACCAAACTCGGCAGCGACTAGAACACCGGGGTCCCTATGTTCTACAGATCAGACCAGACCGATCTCCCACATGGGTTGATCAACAGCTGCGATGTTCCCAGGTCCATTTTCTGGATTACGTCGCAGGACGAGCGCGGGATCGCCAATGCAGCACCCTACAGCTTCTCCGGAGCAGTGGCCTACAAGCCGGCCCAGCTGTTCTTCGCCGCCACCGGATTGAAGAACTGCAGGGAGGCCGACTCAGTGGCGAATGTTCGAGGGACGGGCGAGTTCGTCGTCAATTTCCCGACCTACGAGAGCAGGGAGTCGATGAACGCGACGAGTGCGACGGTCGATCGCGAAGTCGATGAGATGGAGTTGGCGGGGCTCAAAAAAGTGGCATCGACACTGGTTGCGCCACCGGGCATCGAGATATCTCCCATCAGATTGGAGTGCCGTCTAAGTCAGATTGTGACACTCGCAGGAGATCACAATACGATGGTGATCGGAGAGGTGTTGGGTTACCACATCGATGACCGATATATCGTGGATGGTATGGTCGACTGGGTTGCCTATCGGCCGATCGCGAGGATGGGCCGTGCGGACGGCTACACCGTCGTCGATCATGTTTTTCATATACAAAGGCCCGAGTGAAGGTGAGAGTAGCGGGAGTCAGTCGGCCATCCGCCCGGTCGAACATAGGTCAACCAAGGTGAAGCGCCTGATCAGTGCAGCGCCAGCTTCGTCAACGCCGCCAACACCTGAATTCGCGCCTCGTCCGCCAGAGTGCGGTCGACGTTCTCGTTCAGCCAGTGAAGGCCGCCCAACGGGTGGTCTTCGTCCAGCTGATCCGTGTGGCCCGCCGCATCACAGACCCTGGCCGGCAGGCTCGCCAACAGCTGACGGGCCTCTTCCACCGCCGGACCTGTCATTCCCTGAGCAGACGCCTGTTGGATCGCCCGGTCAACATGGCGAAGTACTCGTAGTCCTCGATCCCTTCCCGTGCTGCCTCGAGGTGCTTGCCAGCCGTGATCGAGTCCCTGTCGATGAACAATGGCGCATAGGTGCTCTTCAAGGCCAGGTACTCGTTCCACGATGAAGCGCCCGCGGTGTCGCTCAGCGACCACATGTAAATGGCCTCCGCCCCGTAGCGCCAGCTCGTCCAGGCCATGATCCGGCCCCCGTACGGATCAAAAACCCGACCCGTCCACGCCGTGTAGAATTCGAGCGCTATCCCTTGATCACGCTTTCTCAAGAAGTAGTTGCGATAGTCTTCGCCCCGTCTCAGGAAGGCATGATAGTTCGGGCTCAACACGTGGCACGCGTCGATCATGTCCTGATTCGCGTCGTCCATATTGTGATGGTTCACATCCTCCCAGATGCGGACTCCGGTGTCCGCTTCGCGGATCGGCTTCGCCCACGCCAGAATGCGCTCGTCCTGATGCGGCTCGTCGGGCTCATCCACCAGCAGCAGCGCGAACTGCTCCGGCTGCAATCCCTTTGACTTCATGTACTGCGCCCAGAAGGTCACCCACGCCTTGACTGCGGTATTGAATTCAGGTGTACCCATTTGCCACGACTCGAATTTGCTGCCCACCTTGGCGAACACCATGTACTGGGCGGCATCCGGCCACAGATCGATCCACGCGTCGAAGTGGCCGGTGGCGGGTGGCGCCGTCATCGCCCCGGTCTCATCGTGGGTGCCGCGTGGCAGCGCCAGTTTTGTGGCCCACGGCGAGTCGACGAGGTGTTCGCGCACGTGCTCGATGAACGGCAACCGGTTTTGCTCTGTTATCAAGCGGGAGCTGGAACCGATCCGGTCCGTGTAGTCCCATCCGCCAAAGTGGAGCGTCTGTTGCTCCGGGAAATCCAGGGGATACAGGTGCATGCGCAACGGAAACCGCCTGCCCCCGGGCACAGACTCCACGACGACCTCGCCCTCATAGGTGCCCGGCTCCACGTCCACCGGATGGAAGGTCAGCCATACCTGCCGCGTCATCCCAGAGGGCACGGAGACCGTGTACAGACCGGTCTCTGCAGCAACTTCGGGCAGGGCCGCCGCCACCGGTGTCCCGGACCGAGTGTCCGTCCACGCCACCTCGTGAACGGTCACATACTCTGGATTCTCGCCTTCGGGCAGCCCGCTCAGCCGGAATGTCACCTGCATCGCCTCGTCGCTGCTGTTGCTCACATTGAACGCAGCAGCGCGGTGTTCCTTCCGCATCAGATGCACGTCGACGGCCAGTTCCGCCGCTGTGTCCGGCGTGCCGATGAGGGGAAGCGGATCCCACAGATTCGAGCGCCAGAACGTGAGTGGCTCCATACCCCTGGCGCGCCAGAGCCACGCCTGCGTGCGCAGCACCCGTTCGTGCCACGCATTCAGCGGCAGCACGGCTTCGAAGTCATCCCCGAACGCCGCACTGGCCTGCCCCAAATTCCCTTCTACGGATGTCAGCTCGCCCAGCACATCAATTCGTGTCTGAACCGGGATACCCTCCTCCGTGGCCGTCTGCCGCAGGGCCTCGATGTCCCGCACCAAGCGGGTCCGGATCCCCTTCTGGATAGCGAGCTGGCGTGCATAGGTGCTCACGTCCGCGACGGACGGTCCCGGCAGCGGCTCATCCACCCACTCCGGCTCTCCCGCGTAGACCTCGATCTCGTCCACGAAGGTGTACGGCTCGTTCCACACAACCAGGCTGACATAGCGCCCGTGAGTCCGCAACTGGTCCGTCCAGTAGCGATACGTCCCATAGGTCGCAGCGCGTTCCTCGTAGAGATCGCTCAGGATCTGCTGACGCAGCTCGGGGGTCATCTCGTCCGGGTAGCGATCCCGGTTCAGGTTGTAGTGATGATAAATCTCGGCCTGATTGAAACTCATGCCGTCCAAGGCCCACATGGCATCGGTCGCCTTCAGCGGCGCGAGCGGGCCGTGCTGTTCCTCGCTCAATTGTATCAAGTCACCAATCTCATGAAACTCCTTATCCGCACCTGCCACGAGGATGCGAATCATCAACGGCCACCTCACGCTCGCAAACCCCCCCGCCGTGTGGTAGGACACCCCTCGTATCGGTTTCACCTCACCCAGGTCCAGGGTCACCATCGAAGGTGTCTTTTCCGAGTAACCCACGGTCGATAGCTGCGCCCAGAAATAGCCCTCCGTGTAGACCCCATCCGTCAGTTGCTCGGAATCACCAGGGTCAGTGCAAAGCCTGTAATTCGGCCTCGGCTCCATAGTGTAGCTCACCCCGAGGGCGATATTCTCGCTCGGACGGTCCGTCGGAACCGTCCGGTGTGCCGTAGGTGAAAGCGCCGTACCCTCTGCCCACGCCCGCCCCACTATCAACAATGCTACCACTGCCAATGTCCATTTCATCGCTTGTCTCACTCTCTCAACCTGAATCTTGTTCCTCCCCGACAATTGGATACCTTCATACATTATGTAGCGCAATGTGTAGTGGTTATAAAACGGGTTATCGGGAGTCCCGGTCAAGTGGTGTGCGGCTAATGCTCAGATGTCAACCGGCGCCCCGGCACGGCCCCCCATCCCCAGCACGAGTTCGAAACGCTGCGTGCATCTCCCTACAGACCTAGGGATCCAGGTCCCTCCAGCGCCAGAACCTCATATGAGTGGGTCAGAGTCCGATCCAGGACCGGGTCCACCATTTCGCAATGGAAGTCCGGCGCGAAGTAAACCCCATCCATGGTTTCCTGACCCTGGTAGACGTGGCCCGGCACACCGGGTGCCAGTGAACTCGATCCGCCGAACAGTACACTCCCCTCCTCCTCAAACCATGGGCATTTGTCCATGTAGAAATTCAGATCCAGCAGATTGCTCAACGGGAATTCCTGGAGCATCGTCCGTTTGCCGTCCACCGTTAGGTAGCTGCGCAGAACGATGTCGTCCCAGTGATCTTTGACTTCGTCGTACAACCAGGCCTTGGAGGCGACGACCGCAGGTGCCAGTTGCTTCATCTTGGCGGTATCGTAGACCTTACCCAACATGGTCGTAGTCATATCCCCGAGACTGCGGTCGTTATGGTCACTGCCAACGGATATGTAGATCTCGCCGCCGTGACGTAAGGCGACGAATTCCACCTCTCCCGAGGTCTGCGCTCCCTGCACCTCGATGCGGGCTTCATTGGTGAGCAGATAACGACTGCGAAAGCAGACACCTGCGTGCGGATGCATCGCGTAACCTTTCGAGCGGGTTTCTGCGATGCTGGCTTTCATTCCCTCTACGTCCCGCGCCGCGTGGCGCGAACAGCCGATCCGTCGCACCTCCACCTCGACCGGGAAGGCCTGTCCCTGCCGAGGTTGGACCTGGAGGGTCAGAATGTTCGTCATCAGCATTGATCTGTACTCCTCTTTTCGTCGGCGGAAACACCGGCTACCTTGGCGTCTGTGATCATTCTATCCTCCAGGAATGCTTCCACCGATTCGGCGAAGAACTGTGACGTGTAGTCCGTGCGGGGAATGTCGGAGTAGCCGTGTCCTGGATAGTCAAGCGCGTGAATGGTAACGAGTCGCTCAACAGGGGAATGACCTTGTGGAAGATATCCAGTTGCGTCCTAAGGGTGTGCAACAGCACTAGGTTCGGCCCCTGCCCGGTCTTGATGTAGCGAATTCTCAGGTCATTCACTGTGGAGTATTGGATAGGTGTCTCTGGCGCCCACCACAAACTTGTCGGTGCTGAGGGGCTGGACTGAGCCATGGCGAATTCCTTCAAGGGAGTGTGTCCTGGGAGCACACAACTTACCTCACGGTGCTCGACTTGCAAGATGAAAGTGAGGATCCGAGCATAAATAGTTCCTACCGCCTGAACACGCTTTTTATCCGGCCCCAACTCTGTGCTTCCACCGCCGTCGTACCATTGGGAAGCGTAAACGGACCTGGCTCGGATGGGGGAGTCATCGCTGACACTCAGAAACCTGCTCGGCTGGATAGAGCACCTGGAGGAGATCGAGCATCTGACGGCGACAGGAAAACCTCCCAGACGAGAGAGCACAAGCTGTGTTTTGGGTTTTGGCTATTTTTAGATTTTATGCTAAGTCGTGCGACGCGCGGGGGAGGTTGGTCCATCGTTATGAAACACAACCGCCCTCAATTCAGGAACGAATCCGAAACTCTTTGGTCACATCGTCGATCCGCCATTCGAATCCGTGCTCGAGGCAGAACCGTCTGACTCTCTCTACGAGCTCATCCTGGTTGAGTAGCATGCCCCAGATCTTCAGTAGAGCAGATCGATCGAACTTGACCATATCTCCTTTGGCCGCCTTAATCCGGCGCGCCAGGTCGCTTTTTTCCATGGAGGTCTCCTTCACCGTTTACATGGACTATTAGCTTGAAGTGCTCATCAGCCATCAAGATACCCTTGTCTTTCGAATCAACTTCCCTATTAGCAATTTGGCCCTCCATAAAACCCAGCAATCTACTTGTAACGATCTTCCCCACAACCACCATAAGTATCATCACCAGAGCGGCAACCATAGCTCCTGCTTCCATGCTATCATCTGCCTCCGTTTCTTAACAACCATCAAAATACGAGTGCTCCACTCCCACTCTTTTCATATTGCATTTTACATGAAAGAAGCGCCATCTTCCCGTTGGGAAAGCGGCGCGGTCACGCAAACATTTTATGTCACTGCCTATCTCCCTCCGCTTGCATTACCCAGTTCAGGTTCGAAGGGTTTCGAAACCTCGGGCACCCCTGATGATCCTCCCTATCTTCAGAAAATCAACCCAAATCGATAGTCATAACCAAGTCATTTCCTAGGTTTGCACCTACAAATTCTGTAAATATCCGATTAAAGAGACAACGAAGTGCACTCGGCTCCGTACTACTACGGGACGTTTGTGCGCATCTTCTGGATTTTAAGGCAAAGTCAGGTGTCCGGGAGGGCGACAAGATGCGGTAGGGTTGCGGCGTTCAATGGCCAAAAGTTTGCCTCGAGGCGTTCGAAGCGAATGGTCAGCTCTCCTCATGAATCTGTATGGCTGTCCAACGCGATTCAGCGATCCCCAGGGCGCCAACTATCGAGTTCGTTGGTCAAACTTCGCGCAGCCAATAGAAGCCTTTGATTTGGTCTTGAAGATCAGGAGGTAAAGAGCTCTTAAGCTCATCCATTACCTGCCTCGCAGACCCTTCCGCCAGCAGGCGACCGTCCGGCTTCTGTACACTCCGATATTGCCACGCCCCGCTCTCCAGATACCACTGTATGACATTCCTCTCTTGAGTGAAGAAGAGATTTTTCTCAGACTGACTGAAAATTTTCACTTGAGACACTCTAGCAACAAACAACCTTAGACTTGCATCACCACGAGAGAGGTTACACCGCCATCAAGCTCCTCACCATTTGTACATTCATCCCTTCTCTTTTTGCACACCTATCTCGGCAGGGATCTCAGATGTCTTTGTCCGAATCAGAAACTCCAGCTCTTTTGAACGAACGTCTCAGCACCTTTAATGCCTTCTCCTTGATTTGTCGGATCCTTTCACGCGATCGACCGAACGTGATACCAATTTCATGCAGCGTCATTGGCTCATACCCATTGAGGCCGTAATGTCGGCTGATCACTTCAGCTTCTCGCTCCGTCAGAGTACTCATGGCACCAACAATCTGCTCTCTCAACTCGGCCTGAAGCAACCCCACGTCAGTGACTGCTGAGTCGTCTATGATCCGGTCGATGAGACATGCCTTTGAGACTTCGTTGTCACATGGCTGATCTAACGATTTAGGGGACTTCGCTCGAATGAGAAGAGTGTTCAGATCTTCAATTTTGACCACCATCTCCTCAGCAACGGCGCTCAAGACAGGCGCGCAACCTAATTTCTGCTCTAATGTGCTCACAACTCTATTGAACTGAGACAATTCATGGATCTTGTTCAATGGCAATCGGACTATTCTAGGTTGCTCAGCTAGAGCCAATAGGATAGACTGTCGGATCCACCAGACAGCATAGGACGTGAACTTGAACCCCTTCGTACCGTCAAAGCGCTTCGCCGCGATAATCAATCCCAGATTTCCTGCACTAACAACATCGGAAAACGGCAGACCTTTCTCTCTATAGTCTTTGGCGATCTTCACAACAAATCGAAGATTCGCTTTGACCAATAGCCCCAGAGCATGCGCATCACCGCTTTGAATACGCTGTGCAAGGACAATTTCAGTCTTGCTGGGAAGTCCTACAGAATTTTCGATTTCTTGAAAGTACTGAGCTACCAGAGGATCTAGCTGCTCCCCGTTCACAATTACACCAGCCAGGTTAGAGGTTAGGTGTCAAACCTACTTGCTGCGCGTCGTGGTACTGTGACACATATCACCAAGAGGGGGACGTCATTGTCTCTTCAGCGATGGTTTTGCACTTTAATTTTGCTCCTTGCCCCAAAGTGAACGCTTGATTACCAAGATTGCTTCCCATCTGCGGTAACAGCTGGAGCAATCGGCTCTCAAGCGAAGACTAAAGCTGATCAAAGACCGAGTTGCTGAGCAGATGCGTTTTTTGGATGGGCATGGAGTAAGACGGTCCCCGACGCAAGCGGGCGGCTACAGGACTCCGATTTGGGCAGGCTAACATCGATGGCCCCGGCCTCTGCCTTGATCGTACATGGCGTCGTCGTCAGGTCTTCGCCGTCGCCGAAAAGCTGATGCTCCATGGAGGTGGTACCTTCGATTGTGACCCAAGAAGAACGCTCAATCTGTACGGCGGGGTGGCTGATGTGACCGCCACGGAATACGCGGCTGAGCATGTGGAGGACCGTCCAACCCGCGATCGGGCGAACGATGCAGATGTCGAGTTTGCCGTCAAAGGGATCGGCATCCGGTACGATTCGCATGCCGCCACCGTAGCTGCTTGTATTGCCAGTCGCGACGAGAAAGACGTTATCTTCCACAGTGCCAAACTCACCGCTGATCTTCATTCGCGGTGGCCTGAAGCGCCCGAGGCAATGGAGTGTTGCCCAGAGATACCCGGATGTGCCGGACAGCCACCCAGTCCTGGCGGTCTGGCCGACCTCGGCGTCGAAGCCGCAACCAGCAACTGTAGCAAACAGACGATCGCCCACTCTGGCCAGATCGACTGTCGCCGTCGTCCCATCGAGAAGGACCTGCACAGCGGACTCAATCCGGCGGGGAATCTCAAGGGCCAGGGCGAGGTCGTTGCAGGAGCCACAGGGGATGATACCGAGGGGTGGCGCAGGTCGTCCACTGAGGACGGGCAGAAGTTCGTTGATCGTACCGTCACCGCCACAGACGATGATGCGGCCGGCCCTTCTATCGAGTGCCTGTCTGGCCAATTCCGGGGCATCTCCACGCTGCCGAGTGATCTCGATCCTGGCCTGCAGTCCGGCCCGCTCCAGGGATTTGGCCACCTTGCCAGCCACCCTGACAGCCCGGCCGCTACCAGCGGTGGGGTTGGCAATGAGGACCCACTCTGGTCTCATGGGTTCACGTCCGACTGCTGTTGCTGCCTATAGGCATCGGGGTTGATCCCCAACTCCTTAATCTTCTGCTGCAGCGCTTGTCGTTTCATGCCCACGGCCGACGCGGCACGACTGATGTTACCGCCGCAGCGTTCCAGTGCCGCACAAATGAATTCAGTCTCGAAGGAATGCACAACCTCGTGTTTTGCTTCCTGAAACGAGATGCCTTCGCGCCAAGTAGAAAGACCAGCCTCTGCGTGCTCGGAACCAGTCCGGATTTCCAGCGGCAGAACCTCCTCCGTCACATCGGATCCGTCCGCAAGGATGACGGCTCGCTCGACCACATTCATGAGCTGGCGGACATTCCCGGGCCACGAATGCTCGACCAGGAGCTTCATCACCTCCGGTCGGATCTCCGAGGCGGTTTTTCCATGTTGCCGCTTGAACTGCTTGAGAAAGTGATAAACAAGCGAGGGGATATCCTCGCGCCGATGCCTTAGCGGAGGGAGCACAATATCCACGACATGGAGGCGATAGTATAGATCCTCGCGGAATCGTCCGGCGATGATATCCGCCGGGAGATCCCTGTTCGTCGCGCTGATGAGCCGGACGTCGACTGTCATGGTCTCGTTGCCGCCGAGTCGTTCGAAGGTCCGCTCCTGAAGAACACGGAGGAGTTTGGCTTGCGTTTCGAGACTCATATCACCGATCTCGTCCAAGAACAGGGTACCCTTGTGGGCGAGCTCAAACTTCCCGGCGCGACGGTCGGTTGCCCCGGTGAAAGCCCCTTTTTCGTGTCCGAACATCTCGCTTTCGATGAGGTCAGTGGGTAGAGCAGCAGCACTCATGGCGACAAACGAGTGCTCTTCACGACCGCTCTGTGCGTGGATGGTCCGGGCCACGAGTTCCTTGCCAGTGCCATTTTCTCCACCGATAAGTACTGTGGCGTCCGTCGCGGCTACCTTTCCGATCAGGTCATACACGACCTCCATTGCCTTACTCTGGCCGCTCAACATTCCGAATCCGGAGCGTTGCTCAAGTTCAGTGCGCAGGGCCAGGTTCTCTCGTCTCAGCCGGACCGTCTCAAGAGCATTCTCGACAATGCATCTCAGCTCATCCACCTCATAGGGTTTGCTGAGATAGTCGTGTGCGCCGGTCTTCATCGCTTCAACCGCGATCCGTTCCGATCCATAGGCCGTGATCATGATGACGGGGGGCGCATTCGGTCTTTTGCCAAGTACCTTCATCAGCGCGATCCCATCCATCTTTGGCATCTGAAGGTCGCAGATCACCAGGTCGGGATCGGATTGCTCAATCGCCGCCAGTGCGGCGACTCCGTCCTCCGCTTCGACGATCTTGCAGTCTAGTGGACCCAGAGCCCGTTCGAGACTGTGGCGGGCTGCAGGTTCGTCATCCACAATCAGGATTCGTGGTTTCACTCTTCTCCTCCAGGAAGTCGAACCAAAAACATGGCGCCGCGTCCAGGCTCAACACTGTTCTTCACATCCACGGTTCCCGCCATTCGCTCAGCCGCGCGTTTGACCGTCACAAGGCCAAGACCCGTTCCCGACGATTTGGTCGTGTAAAACGGTTCGAAGATGTGAGGCCGAACATCTGGTGCAATGCCCGGACCCGAGTCTATGACGACGATTTCCACCCGATGCGTTGGAAGATGTCGCCGGGCCGCTATGGAGACCAGTCCATCCTCGTCCGGTCCAGTCGCCTCGATGCCGTTGAGGATCAAATTGAAAAGGATCTCCTTGAGGGCTTCGCGGTCCCCCCAAACCGCAAGATCGTCTTCCATCTCCAACTGGATGTCAACGTTGCGTCGTTCCGCCTCGTGAGAGAGGATGAGAACCACGTCATCCAGGACCTCCTGCAGCGGCACAGAGCGGAATGCACCCTCGGTTTCAGGCTTGGCAAACTTGAGCAATCGGTCCACCACATGAGTCAACCGATCCACTTCACTCACAACAACGGAAAGGTCCTTTGCCGCAGTTCGGTTGTCCTGTAGCTCTTCCCGCAGCACGGAGGTAATGGTCTTGATCGAACTGAGCGGATTCTTGACTTCGTGAGCAATACTCGCAGAGAGAAGACCGAGAGAGGAAAGGCGTTCTGCCTCGAACATCTGGCGCTCCATCGCCAGCCTTGACTCGACGAGATGGGCGTTGTCAGCAGCCAGGGCAATCTGGTTGCAGAGGGTTTCGAGCAATTCCCGCTCTTCCCCCGAAAAAGGTACGCCGCGTTTCTTCTCACCCAGGCAAAGAAAGCCGATCACCTGATCTTCTCGCAACACGGGAATACAGAGCTGAACCCCTTGTGCGACCAGGGGGGTCACGAAACGCCAGCGGTGGAGTTCGCCTGTGTCCAGAGGGCGCCTGTTCTTCGATAACCATTCTACCACCAGCTCGACATGGGATTTGTCCTCTGGCCCGCGGCTCAAGGGTATGTCTGGTGGAGGAAATCCGGGCAGCCCACGGCTCCCGGTGACGCTGATATTCTGGATCCCGCCATCTTCACGATCTCGACGATCGAACAGGGTCAGTGACACGACGTGGACCTTCAAGGCAGTTCCGATGGCGTCCACGAGGTCCTCTAACCGTTGCTCGAATGCGAGCGGTACGTTCAGTCTATGACTGAGGTCCCCCAAAAGATGCTGGTATTGGAATCGCGCTTTGAAGAAGAGGCGGTTGATGAGGCGCTGCAAGCGGTTTTTGACCGGCTGGAACAGAAAGACAAGCAGTGTCAGGAGGGTGGCTTCGACGATTTCTGGCCTGAATCCTCCTCCGACATCGCGAAATTGTTCGGCGACACGGCGAATGCCGAGTAGGTACACTATTAGGACGATGCCCGTGAGAGCAGAATAGAACAGTGCCGGATTGATGACGATTCTGAAGAAGCTGTAGCGGTAGGCGAAATATCCGAGGACAAAAGCGGGCACAATAGGCGAGAGAAAAAGGATCAGGGAGAGAATCTGATACAGGTCAGGAGCCACAATACCCTGTATTGAAATGACGATTCCGTGGAAGACGGCGATGCTGAACAAAGCAATGGCCATCAACCCGTAGAACCGCCGGTGAACCTCCATCTCATGGTGGCCGGCGAGGCGCCAGCAGAGGTACCCGGCGACTACCAGGGCGAGAATCAGATAGAGGCTAAACCCCAACGATCTTTCCGGCATACGAGAGTACATCTCGCCCAGTACGAAGGCAGAAATTCCGGGGACGAGGAGGACCGCGGGGAGATAGCGCCGGACCCGGTGGACCACCATCATCTCCGCTTCAACCGCTAGGGTGAGGAGTGTTGCCACGAGTGCCGCCGGTACAAAGGAGAGACCGAGACGGCCACCTGCCGCTGCATAGTCTGCGACTGGTGATCCAGGTACCGCCTGTGCGATCAGAATCCGTAGCGCCTCTCCGCTGAACCAGAGAGCCAATGCACAGAGCAGGAAAAGGAGGGGAGGCGGACTGCCCCTTTTTTTTATACCTGAGCTGAAATTCCCCCACAGAAGCGCTGCGCCGAGGGCCGCACCGAGGAACCACGCCAATTCGTACCACGACATGTTCGTCATCCGTGGTTCCTTTACGATACTTTACGTGGCATCATTTCGACGAGCCTCTCCAAGGGGGTTCGTAGTAGTATGCATCGCTGAACCATCCGATGCCAAAGCTGTACTGGAGGGTGGTGGTTGCTCCGGGTGCGATAGTGACAGTGAATAGCCTCGGTTGCACGGGGAGTTCGCCGTCCCAGTTCTTCTCTTTGACAAACCCGTGAGTCACCTCGACACCATGTCTCCCTGCTCTGAGTTCCTCTGAGAACAGGGTGACCCATTCCTCCGCTGCTTGCACCACAGGACTCGCGCCCCTCGCCTTGCCATCGACAAATAGCCTAGAAATTTGGTGGTACGCCAGCCTCTCGGTCATCTCCGCTCTTGTAATCATGAATCTTATCAGCAGATGGCCGGATCCACCGTCGAACTCTGCTTCCTTTTCAACAACGCGGTCGATGAGCTGAGCTCCTAGCTGATCGATCATCGAAATGACATCACTCTCGGGTCCCCTGACATTCTGCGCGACTACGAGCTCGCCGGTCTCTGCATCTATTAGCCGCGCGTCAATCCGGTAAGCCTCTCCGAACTGGGTGAAACTGCCTACGACGACGGCATCCGCACCCAGCCACTTGCCGACCTCAACAGCTGTCTCTGCGTCAATCGCTCCGCTCAACTCGAGTCGGAAATTCTCCATCGCCTTGTCAATCTGAACGCGCTCGATGATCGTCAGCTTCTGCGCTTGACCCAGACTGGTCATCAGCATATCCGACAGCCCCTGGACGAAGCGATCGTATGTCTTGGAGGTGTGGTTCTCGAAATAGAGGACGGCAATCTTTCGCGTCTTCTTACGAAGCATGTTCAATTTACTCCGTAATTCTGCGCCCAATGTCCTCGCGCTTTCGACGACCTCGCTCTTCGTCCCGGTGACGCTCCGCTCAGACAGCAGTCTGCTGTTTCTCACGTCAACCGACATTGCGTCAATCTGAAACGTTTCCGAAAACCGGCCACTAACTACCACATCAGCACCCAGCCAACTTCCGAGCGCCGATGCTTCCTGCGAGGTCAGTGGTTCACCTGACTTCAGTCCGAAGTGCCCCAGCCCCTGATCTATCTGAGCGCGACCGACCATGCTCAATGTTTCCGACTGCCTCAAGCTGGTTATCAACATCTCGGATATGCCACGAACGAAGAGGTTGTATTCCTCTGAACCCACATTTTCGAAGTAGAGGACGGCGATCGTGCTTCGTGTCTTGTCTACCGTCTTGAGTTTGTGCGATAACTCCTTGCCCAATACATCCACTATATCGAAGACCTCGTCTCGTCTTCCACTACGGTTTATCGTTGCCAGCGACGTCGCCGTCTGTGTATCCAAAAGCTCGGCTTCGATCTCATACTGTTCTGACAAACTCCCCACAACCGCGGCTCCAGCTCCCAACGATTCTCCCAATGCCACGGCTGCTTCGGTCGTGATGGGTTTTGCGAGATCGAAGCCTAGGCTCTCCACTGCCTCTGCCGTCTGTTTGTGTCCTACGATAGCCAACCCCTTCTCCTGCATGAGGCTGATCGCCAGTGCCTCCGTCAGGTCGCGCACTGTGGACTCATGGGTTTTCGCAGCACGATTGGCCAGATAGACGGCGACCTGGCCGCCCACTGCAGCGGTGGGGGCAAAGAAACAGGACCATATGACAAGCACAGCTGTTGGCGCGATGGCGGCTATCTTGCTGTTTTTCATTGATGCGCCTAAATCCCGACGAAGCGGTTTCGTATCAGATGGGTTGGCCATCCCAAGCGCAATTGGGTTTGCAGCGTCGATTCTGACAACCCCTCGTAGTTGCTCTGGTATCTGACGCCAATATCCAGTGTAGCATATCGGTGAACGAAAAATCTGATCCCACCTATGCCTACCCAGATGTCATCGATTTGTTGCTCAGGTTTGAAATGCGCCATCCATCCAAACTCCGCCATAACTCGAGTATGTGGTATACTCGAATCCCCCCTCCAGATTTCGACACCACCAAAGGGCCGTACAAAGGCTTTCTTATGTGCCTCCGTCAGTCCAGACGTCAAGCGAGCAGCCAGATAACTCAAGCCGAAGTGGGCCTTCAATTTTGTACCCATCCAGCCCCCGCTTGCCGCTGCCCCTTCCTCGGGTGTCAGGAAGTTCGCCATCGATGCAACAGTGTAGAACTCCCCGACCTTTTTCTTGTATGTCACAGGGCCAACGCTCTCTTCGTGCGCCCCGGATCTGCGGAAACCGACTGCCATTCCCTTCCAATGCCGCCACATCGGGAAAGCAACCTTGAGGCCGCCGCCTGGAGCGCTGCTCATTTGGTTCGCACTCGCCAAGCTGCTGACCATGGCTACCTTGCTCAGCTCCACCTCGGCAATGTTTCCTATGCCGAGTAAAACTGCTCCCCGGTTTAGCGTTTTCCCGGTCCCCGGGAAAACCCCAACTCCTGAGAGATCGACATCCAGAGATCTTGTTACGCTTGCGGTCGGGACGATGGACAAACTTGAGGGTTCTATAGGTGGCAGAGCACCCATCACCTCTCGCCCGGCATTCTGTGCATGGACACCTGCCACACAGATGACCAGACATGCTGTTAGGGGATACATTGTTCTATACATGGCTACGTCCTCCTTCCGATCCGAAGATCACTTGTTTAGCTCATCGAACATGTTGGGCAAAACCATCTCTGCGAGTTGCTCTCCAGCGTTCTCAAAAGCCTTGATCCCTGCCTGTTCGTAACTTTCTCCACCTCCTTTGATGTTGGTCAACGATGCGGAAAACAGCTCATCACCGGAATCTCGATTCCTGACAGAAACCACCATGTCCAGAAAGGAAAAGTAGATATCCTGAAATCTGTTTCCGTGTCTTGTCCGCGCATCGATTTCTAGTACCAGATCAGCTTGTCCTGACCGGTCCACGAAGTGCAGGCCCGCTTGTCCCAGTTCCTCTTTGACGATCGGTTGTAAGAGGGGAATTCCGAGAGCGTGGCCCAGGTTGAATTCGCCACTGACGGCATGGACCGTTCGCCGTAAGATCTCTAACTGAAATGTTGCAGACGGGACAGCGAATCTGACGGGTTGCTGTTCCAGCGCTAACCCACGAGCGTCTCGGAAAGAGAATGCATCCAGATCAATCGTTGCCTGGACTGTTTGGACGGAGGCCGGGTCGTGTATCGTGCGGAGTCTGGATATCGCGGTGCCCTCTTTACCGGTCCACACACTCGCAACAAGATCACCACGGCCTCTCTCAAACACGAAACGGATTGAATCGCCCCGGGTTTTTCGGAGACTCGGTTAGTTGAGTCCCGCCACCATGGCTTGGGACTCTTGGTGATCGTAATGCAGCTGCTCAAACTCGACGGGAGGGATGTTGCCGATCGGCGCCAGCAGCCGTCGGTTGTTAAACCAGTCCACCCATTCGAGCGTGGCGAATTCGACGTGCTCGAGATTGCGCCAGGGTCCTCGGTGACGGATGACTTCCGTCTTATACAAACCGATGATGGTCTCGGCCAGGGCGTTGTCGTATGAATCGCCAACACTGCCCACAGACGACTCGATACCAGCTTCGAGTAGACGCTCGGTGTAGCGAATCGACAAATATTGGACGCCACGGTCGCTATGATGTACGAGCCAGTCGCTCTCGGGGCGAGCGTACAGGGCTTGCTCCAGGGCATCCAGGGCCAGGTCACTGCGCAGGGTAGTAGCTGCGCGCCAGCCCACGATCATGCGTGAGAAGGCATCGATGACGAAGGCGACGTATACAAAGCCCGTCCAAGTCGCGACGTACGTCAGATCCGCCAGCCACAACTGGTTGGGTCGTTGCGCGCTGAAGTCGCGTTCGACGAGATCGGCAGGCCTCGACTCCGTCCAGTCCACGATCGTCGTCACTTTGAAGGATCGGCCGCGTGTGGCGCCCTGAAGCCCCATCTGGCGCATCAAACGTTCGACGGTGCAGCGGCCGACATCCCAGCCTTCACGGCCGAGCTGGCGCCAGACCTTACGGGCACCGTAGACCTGGAAGTTGTCGTTCCACACCCGCTCGATCTCGTCCCGCAGCAGCGCATCACGACGGACGCGGGGCGGTATGCGAGAGGGATCTGCCTGTCGAGCCTTGTGCTCGTAGTAGGTGGATGGGGCTATCGGCAGGACCCTGCAGATGGGCTCGACCCCGTACTCCCGGCGATACTCATCGACGAAGGCCACCATCACTACGGTCGGCGGTCGAGCTCCGCCTGAGCGAAAAAAGCCGAGGCCTTGCGAAGGATCTCATTCGTACGCCGCAGCTCACGAACCTCGCGTTCCAGATCCTTGATCCGCGCTTGCTCGTCGCTGGTCACACCGTCCCGGCGGCCCGTGTCGACCTCGGTCCGACGTACCCACTTGCGGAGTGTCTCCGCAGTACAGCCGATCTTAGCCGCGATCGAGTTGATGGCCGCCCATTCGGAGTTGTACTCACTCTCGTGCTCGAATACCATCCGTACCGCCCGCTCGCGTACCTCTGGGGAATACCTCTTTGAGTTTGCCATGACTCCAATCCTCTCAAGAAATGGAGCCTCCGGCAACCCCGGGGCGATTCAGATAGGCAAGCCGCTCACCATATGTCTCGTTCCCTTCTCATCCACGACAGAGGCCGTGACCTTGAGCGGGACGTCGATGGTACTGCCCTGCTTGAGAGGAGCTGCGACCAGGGAAGCTTCCAACTCGATGGTCGACAGGATTGCCTGGATTCTCCTGGGTATCTGTGTATCCAGGGCGATCGCTCTTCCCCGATGTGTTACCCGCAATGGGTCACCGAGAGCGTCGCGCAGCGGCTTGAGTGCCTGCACGTAGAGTGAGAGCGCTGTGGCTGTTGCATCGGGGCCCCGCTCGTGGGCGCTCGAGAAGAATTCGAAGGCCAAACGACGCGCGCTGTCGATTTTCCGCTGCCGAAGACGCTGGAATCTGAGTGCGGAAAGCCGGGCGTACACCCAACAGTTCTCCCTATCCTCCCATGTGTCCACGATTTCGACCCCTTCCAGCGTGGCGGAAACCATGGTGGTTATTTCCGCACGGTACTCCTGCTGTATCTCTCCGGCTTTCTCGGTCTCAATCATGTTGATTTCGCCAAGAACCTGGGTTTCTATCTGGGTAGCGATGTTTTTCAGGGCATGCTTGAGGGCACGGTCTTTGGACTCAGGCAAGCTTTCCTGTCTCTGAGCCACGCCGATTCCGACAAAGTAGCCGTCCGGCTTTGGCCGTCTCGACACCCAGAGGGGTCTCGTATTCTCGTGCTCTACCTGTGGCTGAGCAGCAACTGGAAGGGCCGCAGAAATCAGTAGCCCGATCAACACGCGTGGCATGAGCGGGTTTGCTCCCTGGTAACCGAAGACGAGCATGGGTCGCCTATTTCGCTTCAAGGGCCTCGAGCTCTGCATTCAGGGCGTCGAAGGCCTGGGTTGCGCGGAATCGTGTGTAGAGATTCTGATTGGCTGCGATCTTATCCATCAACAATTGATTCGCCCCCCCAATCGGCAGACTCATCAGCACGTAAGCCCGGTAGATCCTCTTTTCGGGGACAAGCTTCTGCTGGTCCACCGCCGCACCAGTAAGCGTCTCGTTCGTAACCGCCTTGGTGGTTGAGCTGAACTGCGTCAGCAACTCTGAATCCGTTTCCAAACCGACTTCCTCCTGGAATTGCTTGGTCAGATTTGCCAATCGTGTGCCCAATTGCTGGGCCAACTCGGTTTGTGCCGTGGTCCTGGCCTTCTGGAGTGCCAGCTGCATGTCTCGCGAAGTCGCCGAAGCAGCCGCAAAGAGATGTTCCGAATCCGTCGGTGGTTTTAGAAACCAATCGGGACTCGCTTTTATGACCTCCCCAGCCGGTCGAGGCGCCAGATTGGTGGTACTCGGTCCTCCGCAGCTGCAGAGAATCAGTGTGGATATGAGTAGGGATGAACCGGTCACCACAAAGAATGAACGCATGGCTCTTCTCCTTTTCTTGCGATGGGCACCTACTGAAGACCAATCTCCACTGCTTCGGAGTCACTCGTGCTCAGCAGGCTGCACTATCGAACGTTTCTTTCTGCGACCAGCAGAAATGCAAACTGTGTGCCATGAGTCTTCCAGGCAGAAAGAGGCCGGCTATCTCAAGCCCTTCGCAGGAGGAGGGGGAAACCAGGCGCAAGGTTTTGCTTGCACGTGCAACAAGCAAGGGGCAGCTACGTGTTCTGCACGGAGGAGGGATCCAGCCTAATGACTATTTGTGAAACAGCCACGTAGAGCATCTTGAGCTCGGAGCGGACTTTTGAGTCGAGCAGGATACTGTGATCGCGATCGGCATCGACGATCTGTATATTGTGGAGTCTTCGCGGTCGATAGTATTGTCAGCCGCCTATAACTGATGGTGCATCAGTTCATGAAACAGATTCTCTCTGTGGTGTCCTTGATCTGCCTGGCGGCCTGCACCGGTTCTATCAAGAACCTTCCGGTGAGTCTTGGGGTAAGCGAGGTTGGGGCAGATGATCCGGCGTATGGTGAGAAGGTTCAGGTGAAGTATCTGGCTTCTGGCGGATTCCTGATTCGCCGTGGAGAACACTCGATCCTGACCGCTCCGTTCTTCTCGAATCCCTCCCTGAAGCGATTGATGTTCTGGCGAATCAAACCCAATCCCGAGCAGATCGATCGTTTCCTTGCACCAATACGGGAATCAGTGATCGATGTGGAGTCTATAATCATAGGCCATGCACATTATGACCATCTGATGGACGTAACTCATGTGGTGAAGAACTACGTCCAGAAAGCGAGAGTGTATGGTAGCAAAACGGCAACATCTATTTTGGCCGCTGAACTTCCGGCGGACCAGTTGGTGTCCGTAAACGCTGATGCCGGCACTTCTGCCAAACCAGGAAGATGGTATCATAGCCGGACAGGCAGAGTACGGTTCATGGCCATTGAGTCTGAACACGCGCCGCACTTCATGGGAATCAAACTCTACAAGGGAAAGTATGACAACCCCCTTGATAAACTGCCCACACGGGCCAATTCATGGCGCGAAGGGCAGACGTTCGCCTACCTGATCGATTTCATGAGTGATGACGGCAGCACAGTAAAATTCCGCATTCACTATCAAGATGCCACCAGCAATCCCCCTTATGGCTTTCCGCCCCCCTTTACATACCCCGAGGAGCATAGGCGAATCGATCTGGCAATCGTATGCGTAGCTGGATACGAACAGGTTAAGAACTATCCCGAATCCATCATCCAGGAACTAAATCCACGGTATGTCATTCTGTCACACTGGGAGAACTTCTTCGGTCATCTACCGGATGACTCGAAGAACCTTCGCACCGTGCCAATGATGAATGCGAAGAGATTCCTCGACCGGCTGAAGTCGGTATTCCCTCAAGACGACAGAATCATAATGCCTGCGCCAGGTGCATGGATTCGGTTCGATTCATAGAGGAGCCAGAACCACACCTACGAAGTGGCTGTCCACGGCAGAGTGTTCAGTCAGGATCTCTGCACTCTCTGCAGTACGTAGCTGCAGACGGTTGTGAGCGCGGTCTGCGCTAGTCAGCCGTATCAAGTGTTTAGGGCCTTTATCCGTATTAGTACGGAGGCCTTTTTGGGCAGCTTGAATTTCGATGGAGCAATGATAGGTTGCTATGAGATCACCCGACCACCCCACGACAAATTATGGAACAGATTCGGGCAGGTCTGGACTAACGATAATCTCGACTTATAGCCATAATTCACTCCACTTCGAGGAGGACCGTCTTGCCTAACTCCACGGCGTTGGTTCCCGGAACCGGGGGTATCACGTTCATCGGAACGGATGGGAAGGATATCGGATATCCCGTTAAGATGCAGATCGGGGTGCTGTCCAGGGGCTTGCTCGGCATGGATGCCTCCGAGCTGGTCTCCCTGCTCAGCATGGAGCACCGGCCCGGGCAGATCGCGCCGGTGAAAACGAGCTTGAAGCCGGGCATGTCCATCAGGCCCGGCCACACCCTCAAGGTCGCCTACAACCAGGTCCCGGCCGATTGGAACCATTTTCTGTATGATTGGCGAGCGGACATTCGCTACAGTGCCGGACAGCTGATCGATTTCATCAAGCAGCGCAAGCCGGCCGACGGCCGCTGGAACCTGGTCGGACATTCGCAAGGCGGCCTGGTGATTGTTGCTGCGAGCAAGATGATGGGCTCGCCCAACGAGTTTTCGAATTACGTGGCATCGGTCATTCTCGTCGGTGTGCCACTCGCCGGCACTATCAATTCGGCGCGGGCACTCATTCTTGGTAACCAGCTGGGCGAAGCGGCAGCACCCCACTTTGTGCAGATCGTGCGCTCCTGGCCAGCCATTTACCAGATGATGCCAGCGTGGCCCGCCGTTCTCGATGCCAACGGCGACGTGGCGCCTGACAACCAGCAGTTGACCGACTTCACCGCGTGGGCCTCGTACCCACACATCTCCAGCGATCTGATCGATCGCACGATTGCCGTCCAACAGATTCTCACCGATCCTACCGGCTATATGGCTGGAGACATAGAACTCAGCGTCCTCATGGCGAGGAACAAGCATACGCGTGTCCGCGTACAACGCGACGGTGGTGGGTTGTTTGACACCGATGCCTTGCCGAAGCAGATGGGTGATACACTCGTACCGTGCGACCTCACTCAGAGGTGGGTGGGCCCACACATCACTCCATACGTGACAGAGTTCGACCGCCAGGTAAATGAGCACAGTCGGTTGTTCAACGATCCCGGCGTCATGACGGAAGTTGTGAATCGCCTACGGGTATGAGGAGTCTTGTGATGACATTGACGCGTATTTTTCTCATCGCTGCACTTAGTGGAACTCTGTCACCCGCGGTCGCGCAGCTTGTACCGACACCGGCTGTCGAGCGTCATGCCAAGAAAGCACTTGCTGTCGGAAATATTTCCTTGATCGACTCGTGGAAGCCTACGTCGACGACAGGCGGTTTGTATCAGGTCTCGTTTAGGAAGTGGACCGTTACAAGAACCACGAATCCTGACTCTATCGTGGCCAGACTATCCACCTCCCTGGCGGCCAAGTTAGCCAATGGTAGCGTCCACGCCGACATCCGGCGGGCTCTCCGAAACGACTTCTTCCTCAACATCGCCCCCGATGCTTCATTGCGAGAGAGCAACGGTGTGTGGATTCTGACGAATGGCCGTGATCGATACGAGCTCGTGCTCACGGCCGACGACCTCCAGGTGGCCACCGGTATCTCCGAGCAGGTGATTCATTTGCCAAGATACTATTTGCATATGTTGGCGGGTGTCAGCTTCAATGGTGATGACGACTACACGCTGACCGGGCAGATCGGCGCGATTAAGCGGAACGCCTCCGGCACTTTCACGGCGATAGGCGTCGCCGCCCAGGGAACGCTACCCACCAAGGGCGTGGCGCCGGTCCTGCGGTTGGAGGTCCTGGATGTGATCGCCCTGCAGGGTGGCCCCGCATATTACGAGGGTGGAAATTGGGGGTACTATCTCGCTGTCGATTTCATGAAAGGCCTATGGGAGGATGTTGGCCTCAAATGACGCAGTATTGCACACTTGGCGGCCGAATACAAGAATACCTTCGTGACAGGGCACCGGGACGTGCAAAACCGCGGTCGACACCAGCGCAACGTGCGCCGAGAAACACGGGGATAGGTCCCTACGTTCTACAGATCAGACCAGACCGATCTCCCACACGGGTTGATCAACAGCTGTCGGCTGAATCATCACTGACCTCACACGAGAATACCGGCGTCAACGATCGGCGGAGTCCGATTGCCTGCCCGCCAGGGTCCCCCCGACAGCTGACCGCAATTCGCTGGCATCCGCTGCTGCGCTGAGACGTTCCCTACCGCCGGCGGCCATCCCTTGTGCGATTGCCGCCAATATCTGGAGCTGCAATCCTTCTTGGCGCTCCGGAGTTAGCACGAGGAAGACGAAGTGGACGGGCTGACCGTCTGGTGCATTCCAGTCAACGCCGTTGCGCGACCGCCCGAATGACAGCACTGGCCTCTGCAGCGATTCGATGCGTGCGTGGGGAATCGCCACTCCACCTCCTGTGGCAGTTCCCATGAGTCTTTCACGCTCGTGCACGTCTGTTGCGAGAGTTTCAGCAGGTATCCCGCCAGCCTTAGCCGCGACGCCACAGAGCTCGGCGATGACATCAAACTGATCAGAGCCGCTCAGTTGGGTAAGCACCGCCTCGGGCGGTAAGTATCTGAGCAGGTCCACTTCACCGCGGCGCCGGATCGACCACGAGAGCCAGGGTGCCACCAACAGTGCCGATGCGATCGCGCTGAACACGATAGCAACAAAAATCGGAGTCGAGATGATGTGGTACTCAAGTGCCACGCCTGCCACCACGATGCCAGTGACTCCACTGGGAGTAAAGGCGATACCGATCGACAGACGGTCCTCGGGGGAGATTTCTTTACCCAAGGCCCCAAGCCAGGCACCGGCGAACTTGACGGTGATGGATACGACTGTGACGAACAGAACGAGGAGGAGATCGAAGTTGCCGAAGAAGTCGAATCGCAGTCCCAGTCCGGCGAAGTAGAGGGGCACGAATATAGCATGCACCATCTGGGAAATGATGCTCCTGTTGCGCTCAGTCAGCGCGCGGGTTTGTCCCGCCATGATGCCCGCAAGAAAGAAACCGAACAGCGCCGTGAGCCCCAACCATTGAGTAAACGCGCCGCAGCCAAGACCGAGGCAGCAGACGAATGTCAGTATCGCTCCCGGCCTCTCGGGCAGACCGGCATGGATGCGCGAGATTGTCGCGCTGACAAAGCGCAGGCCGGCGGTGAGCGAAAGCGCCGTAAAGGCGACAGTACTGGCAAGCAGGTAGAGCACCGTCATCCAGTCGAGACTCGCCTGCGTTGCGGCCCCGACTACGAGAGAGAAGATCACCCAGGCTAGAATGTCGTTTACTGCGTAACCACAAAGGGTCACCAAACCCAGGTCACTCTTTACCAGGTCCAGGTCCTGCAGTACTCGTGCGATGATGACCATTGCACTGATGGCCATGGTGGTGCCGAGAAAGAGCGAGAAGACGACACGTCCATCCGCATCGGCCAGATAGCGATCGGGCAACCCATAGGAAAGGAGAGAACCGACGATCAGCGGCACGAGGACCCCGACCACACCGATGCGCAGCGCCGGTCCGCGCTGACGCCATGCTGCCGACACATCGATCTCCAAACCGGTCTCGAGCAGGAGGAAGAGCACACCGAACCAGGAAACCACGTCCAACATGCTCTGCTGAATCGGGTCCTCGGGAAACAGAAGCTTGTGGAACACCGGGGCGGCGCGGCCAAGCAGAGTGGGTCCCAGGAGCACACCCACCAGGATCTCTCCCACCACCGGCGCGTGCCCCCAACGCCGCAGCATCTCGCCGGCGGAGCGAGCCAATGTCAGCAGAATCAGAACCTGCACCAGGAAGATCAGGAGGTGGTGCTCATTCACGACGAACTCATTTAGAACACGGGGGTTTCCTGGTAGGTCCCCCAGATTTCGCGCAGCGATTCGACGATGTCCCCCATCGTGGCGCCGGCTTTGACCAGCTCGATAGTCACCGACATTAGATTGGCTGACTCGTCGCGCGCCGCGCTCTGCAATGTACCCAGCAGAGCCCTGACCTCATTGTCATCGCGTTCGTCCCGCACTCGTTTCAACCTGCCCAGCTGTCGTTCGACCACCGCCGGATCGTAACCGTGGGTCTCGACGTCCATCGACTCTTCATCCTCGACGAACTTGTTCACCCCGATCACGGTCTTTTCACCAGATTGCTTTTTCAGTGCCACTTCATAGGCAAAATCAGCGATGTGCTTCTGAAACCAACCCTCCTCGATCAGCTTCGCGGTGCCACCACCGGAGTCGATTTCGTCCAGCACAGCGAAAATGCCGCGCTCAAACTCGGTGGTCAGACTCTCGAGATAGTACGAACCCCCGAGGGGGTCGATGACATTGGCAACATTGGTCTCTTCGGCGATGATCTGCTGTGTGCGCAGGGCGATCTTCATCGCCTCCTCCGTCGGGATCGCGAAGGCCTCGTCCATGCCGTTGGTGTGCAGACTCTGCGCGCCTCCCAGCACCGCCGCCAGTGCCTGCAATCCCGTGCGCACGATATTGATCCTGTACTGTTGTCTGGTGAGCGTTGCCGCAGCCGTCTGACAATGGAAGCGCAGGCGCATGGAGGCTGGATTCTTAGCTCCGAAGCGCTCCTTCATGATTTTTGCCCAGCAACGCCGCGCGGCCCGGAACTTGGCGATCTCCTCGAAGAAGTCGGACTGCGAGACGAAGTAGAACGACAGTCGGGGCGCGAAGTCATCCACCGCCATGCCGGTTTTCAGAACCTCCTCAACGTAGGTGATGCCATTGGCCAGCGTGAACGCAGCTTCGTGCAAAGGCGAGGCACCCGCTTCGGAGATGTGGTAGCCCGAAACATTGACCGGATTGTAGCGCTTCATCCTGCCGGCACAGAATGTTATGCAGTCGCGCACCAACCGCACTGACGGCTCAATCGGAAAAATCCACTCCTTCTGCGCCATGTACTCCTTGAGGATGTCCGCTTGAATAGTGCCGGCCAGCTTGTCGAGATCACAGCCCCGTTTCTCGGCCAGGGCCACGTACATGGCCAGCAGGATCCAGGCGGTCGGGTTGATGGTCATGGAAACGGAAATCTGTTCGAGGTCGATACCATCGAACAGCGCCTCCATGTCAGCCAGGGTATCGACGGCGACACCTTCGCGGCCGACCTCGCCTTCACTCATCGGATGGTCGGAGTCGTAGCCCATGAGCGTGGGCATGTCGAAGTCGACGGACAACCCGGTCAACCCGTTCTCGATCAGGTACTTGAAGCGCCGGTTGGTGTCCTCGCCGGTACCGAAACCGGCGATCTGGCGCATCGTCCACACGCGGCCTCGGTACATGGTCGGATAGGGACCACGGGTAAACGGGTACTGCCCCGGCAGGCCGATGTCTTCCAGCGGCGTTTCATCCAGTACCGTGTACAGGCGCTCGACCGGCAGGCCTCCGTAGGTCGTGAACTGGCTCTGCCGTTCCGGTTGACGCTTCCTGAACTCCTCTACTTCGTTCTCTTCCCACAATTGCAGCTGAGTGGCGAAGTCGTCCCGCTTCCTGCCGTCCTGCGCCATCAATCGCTCTCCTTCCGTACTCGCTCGATCAACTGCCTGGCCGCCGCGCTTGGATGAACGTCGCGATCTACCATATCGTCGATGATCTGTGCCATGTCGCCATGCTGCCGGGCGAATTCGTCCCGCAGTAAATCCTCTGCTGCTTTCAACAAACGTCTTTGCGCAATGTGTCGCTGGCGTTCCATCAAGGCACCGGTCTCTTTCAGAAAGACCCGATGCGCATCAACCTTCTCAACCAGTTCTTCAATTCCTCTACCGCTCTCCGCACTCGTCGCCACGACTGGCAACGCCCACGCAGATGCGGAGCGCCCTTCAGCGCTGGCATGCGCACCCAACGTCAGCATGCCCTTCAAATCCGTGATGGTGCGGTTGGCGTCAGGACGGTCGCATTTGCTCACCACGTGGATATCGGCAATTTCGAGCACACCGGCTTTCACTGCCTGGATGTCATCACCCAGACCAGGCGCCGACACCACCACGGTACTCTGGGCCGCCTGCACGACCTCGACCTCATCCTGCCCCACGCCAACGGTTTCGATCAGGACCGGGTCATACCCGGACGCATCCAGAATGTCAACGGCGTCCAGCGTCGCCCGCGCCAAGCCACCCAGTGACCCCCGGGTCGCCATGCTGCGAATGAAAATGCCCGGATCTCCACTCAGCTCGTTCATGCGGATGCGATCCCCGAGGATGGATCCGCCCGAAAACGGGCTGGTTGGATCGACGGCGACGATGCCGACGCGGCGTCCGGACTCGCGCAAATGAATAGCCAGCTTCGCCAACAGCGTCGACTTGCCGCTACCAGGCACACCGGTGATGCCGACGACGTGGGCTTTGCCCGCGTGTCGATAAATCTCCTCCAACGCCTCCAGCACTTCGTCGGCGCCACTCTCCGCCCGACTCAACAACCGCGCGATCGCGGAGATCTTGCCCGCCAATACCGGCGCCACCAACTCCCGGGAGGGTACCGCTCGGCCTGCCGTGGCACTCATCGTTCAAGGCGCCGGTGCATGTCGCGGAACACCTCGCGATCGTCAACCACACGGCGGGCTTTGAAGTCGGTGCGCGGAAAGGTCTCTTGAGCGACTACCTCTACTTGCGTACGAATTCCCAGCACACGCTGCAGGTCGGCTGCTGCACGATCGCACAGCGTTGCCGTCTCGTCACTGTCGTACACCCGCGGCTTTCCCTCAACCTGAACCAGTAGTTCGTCCATGGCGCCGTCGCGTGTGATGATGATCCGATGCTCACCGCCGTAGTCCTCTATCTGATTCAACACCGCGTCGATTTCACTTGGGTAAACGTTCTCGCCGCGAATGGTGAAGGCGTCGTCGATGCGACCGAAGATGCCGTGGGGTAGACAGGGATAGGTGCGCCCACACGGTGACGGGCCGTCCTCCCAGCGTGTGAGATCGCCGGACAACAGGCGGATCATCGGTTGCGATGTCCGTTCAAGATGGGTGTAAACCGGTGTGCCCTGCTGACCGTAGGGCACGCGCCCGAAAGACTGTGGATCGCAGACTTCCGTGTAGACGATGTCCTGCCACAAGAGCATCGCCTCCGACTCACAGCTGCCGGCGGCGTTCATCCACGGCGTCATTTCCGCCATCGATCCACAGTCGATGACTCTGGCTCCGTAGGCTTCAGCGATCTTGTCCCGGACACCTGGGACCGAGGCGCCAGGCTCGCCTGAAAAAAACATGATCTCGATGCCAAACTCACGCGGGTCGATGCCCTCGTTGTGCGCCACATCTACAAGGTAAAGGGCATAGGAGGGTGTACCGTAGAAAGCCTTCGGGTGCACCCGCTTTAGCCAGTTGACAGCGCGCACACTCATGCCCGGTGCCCCAGCGCCAAACGGAAAGCTCACGGCCCCGAGGCGCTCGGCACCGGCCAACGTGCCCCACGAACCCATGTACAAGCTGAACACGGCCGCCACGAAGACGACGTCTCCCGGCCGCACCCCCATCCCCCACATGACACGGGCCTGGGCATTGGCGATCGCCTCCCAGTCATCGCGGCCGATGGCGAAGGCGGTGGGGTCGCCGGTGGTTCCTGAGGTTCCATGAATGTGAAAGACCGCGTCCTCACCAATGCACAGGTAATCTCCAAAGGGCGGCGACGCTGTCTGTGAGGCGCGCAGATCCTGCTTGGTGATGACGGGAACCTTGTCCTCGAAATCCTCGAGAGTAGTCAGTTGATCAGGATGGAATCCGGCCTCATCCCAAATGCGCCGGTAGAATGGAGCTTTCTCGTAGGCGTACGCGGTCACCTGCTGCAATCGCTGCAGAATGGCCTGCTCGCGTTCCGCCGCCGGCATGGTCTCTCGTGACGGAAACCAGTAGCGCGACTCAGGGTCGGGCCGGTAGTGAGGGTCGTAGTCGGCCGGAAACGTCCAGTATTCCATGCGCAGTAGAGCCGCTATCGTGGTGGGCGTTCGTCTACCAGCCGGCGCATCGTCGCGACGATGACGTCTGGTGGCGTGTCCTGCAGCAGGATTTCCTTGACGCCGAGTTCCTTTAGCGCGGCGACGTCCTCATCCGGAATGACTCCCCCGGCCACCACGAGGATGTCCTCGGCCTCCTGCTGTTTGAGCAGATCCAGAACCTTGGGGACCACGGTCATGTGGGCCCCGGACAGTATACTGATGCCGAGGATGTCCACGTCCTCCTGAACGGCCGCCATCACCACCTGTTCGGGGGAGCGGTGCAGACCAGTGTAGATGACATCCATGCCGGCGTCCCGCAGGCAGCGGGCGACGATCTTGACGCCGCGGTCATGCCCGTCCAGGCCGACCTTGGCAATCAACACGCGTATGGGGTTGTCTGGCATGCTCAGGATCTCTCTCGAATGCTATAATTCAGTAGTCGGCTGATAACATAACGCCAAATGCACGGCCGAGACACGATCCACCCTGGTGACGCTCCTTCATCGACCCTGTGAGAGACATTGGTTAGATTGCAGCCAATACTCATGCATGACGTCGCTCTCGATCTGCTGATCCTTCTCGCCGGCATCTGGTTGGTGGCCGTCACCCTGCGCCCCATTGGGCTGCCCACGGTGACGGGTGAATTGATCGTCGGCAGCCAGGAACAGTTTCCCGGAGCACGCCTGTAGGCCGCGGTGACGGTCAATCCCTTCAAGCCCTTCGCCCCCTTCCTGCGCCCTTACCGGCGGGCCGTCTTCGCCGGAGTCACCCTCCTTCTGGGTGCCCAACTCATCAACGCGGCATTGCCGATGGCGCTCAAGCAGGCCATCGACACCGCCCACCAGGAGCTCAACCCCGACTCCAATCCGGTCGTCACCCACCATACCGGGAGTGCATTCGGCGACATCGCCCTCTACGCCGCGGCCATGGCAGCGCTTGGAATCATCCAATGGACTATGGCCTTCGGCATGCGCTGGTACCTCAGCGGAACCTCGCGATACGTCGAACGCGACCTGCGTGCCACCTACGTTCAACACCTTCTGGCGCTACCGCTGTCGTTCTTCCACAAACGGCGTGTCGGTGACTTGATGGCCCGCGCCACCAACGACGTTGAGGCGATTCAGCGATTCTTCCACCATGCCTTTCGCATGACCCTGACCGGGCTTCTGACGTTTTTCCTGAGCCTGACACTGATGTGCCTGATCGACTGGCGGCTCGCCCTGTTGTGCCTGCTGCCGATGCCGGTGATGGTGATGACGACCAATTGGGTCTCCGGCAGAATCCACTCCGGTTATCGCCGAGTGCAGGAGCAGTTCGCCACCATGAGCGCCCGCATCCAGGAGAATCTGTCGGGGATGCGGATCGTCAAGGGGTTCGCTCGCGAAACTCTCGAAGTCGATCGCTTCGCCGAGCTCAACCAGGCGTACGTGGAACACAACCGTCGCCTGGTCAAGGTGCGCAGCCCCTTCTTCCCCTTTGCCCTTTTGTTGAACGGCATTTCCACCGTCGTCGTCCTGTGGGTGGGCGGACTACGAGTGATCGATGAGACCCTGACCCTCGGCTCCTTCGTGGCCTTCAACGCCTACCTCATCCAGCTGGGCCGGCCCATGATGCTCCTGGGCCGCATGGTCGACGAATATCAGCGCGCCGTCGCCTCACTGAAGCGCATCGAGGCCATTCTGCATGAGCCTACCGAGACTCGTGGCGAGGAAAACGATCCTCGTCGTCTCAAGGGAGAGATCGAGCTGCGCAATCTCAGCTTCGCCTATGACGGGGGGGACACGGTCCTTGACGACATATCATTGCGGATCCCGGCCGGAAGCACCCTCGCCGTCATCGGCGTAATTGGTTCCGGCAAATCGACCCTTGCCCGTCTCATACCAGGAATGATCCAGCCTGGTCCTGATCAGATCCTCATCGACGGAGTGCCGGTCCAGCAGATTCCGTTACGCACACTTCGGCAGTCGATCGGTTACGTGCCCCAGGACACCTTCCTGTTCTCGGATACGCTGCGAGCCAATATTGCACTCGGCGCTGATGCGCCATCCGTCGAGGAAATAGAGTGGGCTACGGACGTGGCGCAGCTCTCCAACGACATCGGTGATTTTCCGCTGGGCATGGACACCCTGGTCGGCGAGCGCGGCGTCACCCTCTCTGGTGGGCAAAAGCAGCGAACCGCCATCGCCCGCGCTGTCGTCGGATCTCCACCGATCCTCATCCTGGACGATGCCATGGCCAGCGTCGACACCGCCACCGAGAGTGAGATCTTGCGTCGCCTCGAAACTGTCATTGAGTCAACGACGACCATCCTCATCGCCCATCGGGTGTCCACGGTCAGGGGAGCCGACCACATCATCGTCCTCGACTCCGGTCGCATCGTCGAACAGGGTAGCCATGATGAATTGGTGGCGCGCGATGGTGCCTACGCCGAATTGTGGCGGCGCCAGAACCGGGCTCAAGAATTGGACGACCTGTGATCGAAGAAGAGATTACCTCGCGTCGCATCGACCCGCATCTCATCGCGCGGCTGCTGGCCTATCTGCGCCCGTACGCTGGCTGGGTCGCCGTCGCCTTCGTCACAATCCTGCTGGCTGCTGCCGTGCGTCAGTCTGCCCCGTACCTGTCGAAAATCGCCATCGATGATTATGTCGTCCCCGGCGACAAGGAAGGGCTCGGGGGCATTGCCCTGCTCTTCATGGGACTGCTCGTAATGCAGTTTCTTCTGGGGTACGGGCAGAGCTGGATCACCCAGATGATCGGCCAGTGGGCCATGCGGGATGTGCGCCTTCAGCTGTTTTCCCATCTCCAGCGTCTGAGTGTCGGCTTCTTCGACCGCACCCCGATCGGACGCCTGATGGTGCGCAACACCAACGACGTGGACGCGCTCAATGATTTTTTCACCGAGAGCGTCGTCGCCATGGTCAGCGACCTGTTTACCATCATCACCATCCTCAGCTTCGTCTTCTACATGGATGTTGAGCTGGGCCTGGTGATCTCCCTGGCACTGCCCATCCTTGCGGCCACCACCGTCTGGCTACAGCTGCGCACCATCCAATCCCACCGGCGTGCCCGTACCTGCTTTGCCCGTTTCGCCACTGCCTTGCAGGAAGCGCTCGCCGGCATGGAAGTGGTTCAGCTGTTTTCGTGCGAGAAGCGCAGCGCTCGCCGCTTCGACGAAGACAACGACCAGTACCTGGATGCCCGCCTGAGGGCGACATTCTACCAGGCCATGTACTTCCCCTTCATGGAGTTGGCCGGAACCTTGCTGTTGGCGCTCGTCCTCTGGCATGGAACGGGTCAAGTGCTGCGGGAACAGATCGAATGGGGTGTTCTGGTGGCCACTCTGCAGTATGTGCCCCGCTTCTTCATGCCCATTCGCGACATCGCCGAGCGTTACTCCTCCCTGCAGATCGCCACGGCTTCCTCCGAGCGTATCTTCGAGCTGCTGGATACCGACACCGAGTCCACAGGCTCCAGGGCTCTTCCCGAGAGCGTGGCCGGCGACATCGAGTTTCGCAATGTCTGGTTTGCCTACGAGGACGAGGACTGGGTATTGCGAGATGTCTCCTTCCGCGCCCAACCGGGCCACAGCCTCGCCCTGGTTGGGGCCACGGGAGCCGGAAAGTCGACGATCATCAACCTGTTGAATCGATTCTACGAGATCCAGCGGGGCACCATTCTCCTGGATGGCGTCGACATCCGCGAATTGGATGTACGCCAGTTGCGACGGAGCATCGGTGTGGTCCAACAGGACATTTTCCTGTTCGCCGGCAGTGTCGAGAGTAACATCGGCCTGGACGATCCGGCGGTGTCGCAAGAGCGGATTCGGCAGGCCGCCGCAGACGTCAACGCCGACCGCTTCATTGAGCAATTGCCGGGAGGGTACGACTACGAAGTCGGCGAGCGGGGAGTTTCCCTGTCCCTGGGACAACGGCAGCTGCTGTCCTTCGCCCGTGCCCTGGCCACCGACCCCGACATCCTGGTGCTGGACGAGGCCACGGCCAGTGTCGATACGGCGACGGAACTGTGGATCCAGCAGGCGGTGGAAAAACTGATGCGCGAGCGCACCGCCATCGTCATCGCCCACCGCCTCTCCACGCTGCGCCATGCCGACCGCATTCTGGTGCTGCACCATGGTGAGATTCGCGAACAGGGGCGTCACGAGGAGTTACTGCAGCTGCGGGGCATCTACTATCGGCTCAATCGGCTCCAACACGGCGACAGCGAGGCCGGAGCCGCCTGAAAATTGCGCCGGGGCATGGCTCGGCGGACGAGTTACTCACCGTTCAGGCATATGGCCCGCTGGAGATTTCTGTTGAGCTTGACCAGTCGTTCGCTGGCCACGATCGCCAAGTCCACGCTTTGCCGAAGTTGATCCGGGGTCGGATCCGGATTTTCCTCCGCACCGTCCGCGATCTTCTCGAGGCACCGTCTCATGACATGGATGGATGTCCAGATCACGGCCGCGGGGGTATCCATCTCACGGGCTATACCGGACGGATCTTTTTCCTGGTGTGTAGTCGTCGACACGTGTCCCTCCGGGGATTCCGCTGAGTTCGGTTTGGTGAATCTTCCATCCTGCCGACCAGTTTAACACCCGGAGGAGGCCAAGCTGTTACTTTTTCCTTCGACTCCCTCGCCGACCGGTTGAGCTTGCTGCGGGATCGGCCCACCTTTAGACGCTATGACCTTCCTTCCTCCACGTACCCGGGCTCGCTTGGTGCCTTTTGTTGCCACTGTCCTGGGGCTCTTTCGGCTCGCCCTGGTAGCCTCATCTGCTGCAGCCGCGTCCACGGACGCGCTAACTACCAGCACCACGCTGAACCTGACGATCCTGTTCACGAATGACCTCAAGGGGCAACTCCGCCCCAGCTCCTACTTCGGAGAAACCCGTGGCGGCATGGCCCGGATGGTTCGCCTGCTGCGCGCACTCGATCCTGACGGCCGCGCCCTGATTGTGGATGGCGGCGACGCGCTCGGGCCGGATCCGATGGCGCACTTTGATTCCGGCCGCCTCTTCTCCAGGCTGATGGGTAAGGCCGGTTACAGCGCTCTTGTTCCTGGCAATCACGGCCTGAACTATGGTATTGACACTCTTAAGACGAGACAGCAGGATGCCGGCTTTCCGTTCATCGCCGCCAATCTCGTCGACTCGGATTCCCTTCAACCCGCGCTCACTCCGTACGTAATCATTGAGAAAACCGGTGTGCGGGTACTGATCACCGGGCTGTTGTCGACGGAAACGAAACGGATAGTCAATCCGGCAACAACGGGAGACATCGAGGTACTCGATCCCGAGACCTCGTTGAAGAAACTGCTGGAAACCCAGCAACGAGGACGCGATTTCGATTACGCCGTCGCCCTTACCCACATGCGCCCTCTCGAGGCCCTGAAACTTGCCCAGTCGGTACCGGCAATGGACCTCTTCATCGCAGGAGACAATCCCACCGATGATCTCAAGGACAGCAGAATCAACCTGGTCCGCCTAGGTGGCGGAACGCGGGTGGTTTCTTCTCCACAGTTGGGCGCCTACCTGGGTCGAGTCGATGTGCGTTTTTCTGTATCGTGGAGGGGAGGCGTGAGAAGCCTGGTGGTGGAATCCTTTGGAGCCGAGTTGATTCCAGTGGTTGAGAACCTACCGCAGGATGCGGATGTCGTGCGTCTTATCGTCGCCCACGAAGCATCCTACCAGAGTCATGGTCGCCAGGTAGTCGCTACCATCAATGAAGAGATCGTCGACTCCCCTCAGTTCATCAGCGATCTCATGCGCCAGACCATGGGAGTGGAAGTCGGCCTCATCAACTTGGGGGCCCTGAGACCGAGATCGCTTGGTGGATCAGTGCTGGTGGCCCAGATCGATAGTCTGTTGCGCTTCGACGATCGGATCGTAGCCGTCACGGTCACCGGAAAGCAACTGTTGGGGATGGCCGGCTCATCAAAGCAGCGCACCCGGCCCGGGCAACAGCTCGTGTTCTCCGGCTTTGACCCGGCCACAGAAAAAGTAGGCGGTATCGCCCTGCAGAAGCAGGAGGAATATACCATCGCCACGACCCGCTACCTGGCCAGCGGCGGTGACGGCTATTTCGAGCGCTCGTCCGATTCGGTTGCAACAGTCCACGAACTCGAGTTGGGCCAGGCGGTATCGCGCTTCCTGGCATCCCACATAGAGCCCCTGCGTAGCCTGGAGCAATCGCGCAGCGGCGGCAGCTCGTGGAAGACGCGGACTCAGTTCACGAACTCGCTGTCGGTGGCCAGCATCAACAGCGATGCCTCACGCTACAGGGGGGTCTCCAGCATCAGCGGTCGCGACGCCATGGCCTGGAACGCCGTCATGAACGCCCGTACCAGCCGGACAACGGCGCGTGGAGCGTTGGCGCTGGACGTGAAATCGAGTTTCGGCCAGTTGCGCGAGCAGGATCGCTTCAGGGAAGCTACTGACCGCCTGGACGCAGATCTGGTCTATACATTGCAGAAACGTCAACCGGCCCCCTTCCTGGCGGCCGCGGTGACGACCGTGTTCACGGCACCGGCGAACGAGGATCGACCAATGACGCTGCGTGGCAGTGCGGGCGTGCACACGACGCGTGGCAAGAGCTTGACCGCACGCCTGGGTCTGGGACTGGAACGGGATTTCGTCGCGGAGACGAATCAGGTAGGTCTCGAAGTCGTCCCCGAGTATCGCCGGCGATTTGCCGGTGGCAACGCCATGAACTCCAAAGCCAAGCTCTTCATGAGCGCTACCGAGTCGAGAAAGGTGTCCCTACAACAGTTCAACTCCCTCGTCATCAACGTCTCCGGTGACCTCCACATCACCGTCGACGCCAATTTCTTCTTCCACGTCGACAACCAGGTCAACCAGCCGGCCCTCAAATCGGAGTTGCAGATAGGACTCGGCTATGTCTGGGACGGCAAGTGGGTGCGATGAAGACACCACCTCGCCGCGTCAGTCGTAGAGTTCCTCCACCTGCACCTGGCGCCCACTGTCGGCGACTGAGCGGTAGGCCGAATCCAGCAATTCTACAACTCGCCATCCAACCTCGGCCGGAGAGCCGTTGGCGGCATCACCGGTAATCACGTCGACGAGATTCGCCGCCGTCACCTGCATCGGGTAGATGGCTTCCTCGGCCAGCGGCTCGAAGGTCTCCAGGCTCTGATCTTTGTGACGGATTGACCCCGTACCCCCGATTGAATCCAGGGTGACCTGTCCGTCCTCGCAGACGATCTGGGTGGTGAGAATGTCGCCATCTCCGGGACGCACCGTGCCGATGCTGCCCACGGTGGCCAGAGCGCCATTGTCCAAGCGCACGGCCATGGCGTCCACGACGTCGGTATGGACATCCAGATTCTCCATCATCGCCATCGTCGACACTGGCTTGAGCCCGGTAATGAACAGGGATAGCGCCGCCGAATGCGTCACTTGCAGGTGCCCCTGGCCGCCGCCGGATTTCTCGATATCGGCGTAGACATCGCCCGGTCCGACCACCGGGTACCCGAACACCGCCTCGTAGGTCTTGTCCTCGCCGCGCAGAAACTGGAGCACCGCCGAGGCGAAGATGCTGTTGACGAACAGAACCCGGCCCAATTCGCCCGATTGCACAACCTCCCTGGCTCTGAGGGTGTGCGGGGTGAAGTGCCAGGGATAGCCGATGATGAGCTCACGCTTGTTCTTCGTTGCCACATCCACCAGCTCGCGCGCATGCGCTGCCCGCAGCACCATCGGCTTCTCCAGCATGACGTGCAGGCCGTTCTCCAGGCAGGTGCGGGCAACCTCGAAATGCTCTGCATGCCAGACCGCGACCACGACACCGTCCAGATCCTCCTTGTCCAGCATCTGCCCGTAGTCGGTATAGGTGTTTGCTACATCGTACTTCTCCGCCGCTTTGGCCAGGATGTCGGGGCGGACATCCGCCGCCGCCACCAGCTCTGCCTTGGGATGCGCCTTCACCGATGGGAAATGGGCCGTCGTCGCCCACCAACCAGTGCCGATGATGCCGATTCGTGCTTTATCAACCATGTTTTCTTCAACCTGTCTGTTTATGCATAAATATAAATGGAAGAACTGCGTCCGATTGTCTCGCGGGCGAGAAATCTAATGATACTCAAGTTGCGTTCCAAGAGGGAAAACCATAGTGTCCCGTCTCAGAAATAGGTTGACAAAATTCGGCCGTCGAGGCGCCCTGCTCGCAAGGCGCCTGAGCGAGTCGTATCAGTGGGATACGACGAGCGAAGGCCACGCCGCGAGCAGGGATGGATCGGCGGAAGAATGTCGACGTATTTCTGAGACGGGACACTGATATGTGGAAGTCTCGCGAAAACGATCCACCGCCTTCAGGACTGTCAGTGATGTTGAAAATAAAGGAAATCAAGGCTTACCCGCTGCTGGCCCCGGAGCCTCACTACAAGGGCGCTCTTCGCTGCATCAACCTCGCCCGTATCGAATCGGAGTGCGGCCTCGTCGGTTGGGGCGAATGCATCTCGCAAATGCGTGAGTCCGCCAAAGCCACGACCACCATCATCGATGAGGGCTTCGCTCCACTCTTGGTCGGCGAAAACGCGGAAGACGTCGAGCGTCTCTGGAACCTCATGCTCGATCATTGCTGGTGGTACGGAACACAGGGGATCGCCGCCTTTGCAGTCAGTGCCATCGACATGGCCCTGTGGGATCTGGCCGGCAAGCACTTCGGCGTACCGGTGTGCACCCTCCTGGGCGGTCGTATCAGTAATCGTGTCGTCGCCATGGCCTCCATCATCTTCGACTTCGACGACATCGACTGGAGCGTGAACGAGTTCGCCTGGATGAAGGACCAGGGTTACATCCAGGTCAAGGCGGGATGGGGCATGCGCCCCGACGCCATGTTCGGCCAGAACCGAAAAGCGGATCTCGAGATGATACGCCGCATACGCGAGACCATCGGGGACGACATCGAACTGGTCGCAGACATGCCCGGCCACAAGGGCATCTGGGATCCCCAGACAGCGATCCGCCGCCTCAACGAACTCGAACCCTACCGCCTGCGCTGGATGGAGGAGCCGCTGCGGCCGCGGGATTTGGAGGGACACCGCCTCTTGCGCGAGGGTGTCAACACACCGATCGGCACCGGTGAGCAGGAGTGGACGTTAGAAGGGTATCGCCGACTGATCGACTCGGATGGCGTCGACGTGGTACAGATGGATCCGGGACGGATCCACGGCATTACCGGTACGTTGAGAGCGATTCGCCTGGTAGAGGCGGCCAACCTGCAGGTCAGTGCCCATACCTGGAGCAGCGCCCTCAACACCGCGGCCAGCGTGCACTTGCTGGCTTGCACTCCACACAGTGCTGGTATGGACTTCAAACCCCACGAATCACCGCTGCAGCACGACATGATCGGCAACCCGTGGGTACAGGAGAACGGCTATCTGACCGTCCGTGAGGAACCCGGGCTTGGTGTGGAAATCAAAGAGGACGTCGTTGAATCGTATCTGTTCTAGCTGTTATTGGAGCGACCCTTCACCAGGTTGATGAGTCCGTCCAGAATCGACCAGGTGGCCAGAAAGGCCAGGCATTCCAGTGTGAAGGAGTGGAACTTGTAGAACACTTCGGCGATGATGAATGATGCCGTGATCGCCGGAACCTGTTCGGCCAACAGTTGTCTGATCGGAAGCAGTTTCGCTAGTGTGAACACGGGTAACTCCTTGAAGAATGTGTGGCAGAGTTTCTTTACGGGGCTCAAATATAGCCATGACGCCCACCTTTGACGAGTCCGATAAATTCGCCGCATGAACCATTATCGCGTCGCCATCATCGGCCTTGGAGGCATGGGACACCACCATGCCGAAGCCGTGAACGTGCAGGAGTCCTGTGATCTCGTCTCCGGAGCCGAGATCAACCCGGACAACGCCCGGTCCTGGAACGACCGTTTCGGTGTTCCTGTCCACGATGACTACGAGCGCATGCTGGATGAGACCGAACCCGACATCGTCATCATCTCCACCCAGGCACCCCAGCATCACGCCTCGGTGCTGGCTGCCGCCAAACGCGGCATCCACGTGTTCTGCGAGAAGCCGATCGCGTTGGACCTGGTGCAGGCTGACGAGATGGTCGATGCCTGCACGCATCACGACGTCCGCTTCGCCATCAATCATATCAAGCGCGGAAGCCCCTACAACCAGCATGCGCTGGAGCGCATTGCTGCCGGCGACATCGGCCAATTGGTGCGGCTTCGGGCCTCTGACAAAGGCGGACGTCTGGCAGGCAACGCCCTCATGGAGATGGGTACCCATCTCTACGACTGGACTCGCCTGTTTGGGGGTGATGTCGAATGGATCCACGCCCACCTGGTACAGCTGGACGGTAGCGAATCAGCCGTCTCCGACGTCAAACACACGCAGGAAGTGAATCCCAGGGACCGTGATGCCGGCCTGGTCCTGGGAGAGCGCTCTTTCGCCCAAATTCGGTTCGCCAGCGGCATCCACGGTGAGGTCGAGTTTTTAGCTCAGGAGGGGGTGAACGACGACGATTACGGGATTGATCTGATCGGCACACAAGGTCGGATTGCCCTGCGCGGCAGCGTCGGCACCTCCATGTTCATCCACGAAGGGTCCCATCATCCCCCTGATGAGCCCTGGCGACGGGTGCACGTGGACGCGGAGGATCTTGACGAAAATGGGGCGCCTCGGGATCGCGGCTCGGTGCGGCTGCTGCTCCAATGCCGGATGCTCAGTGATCTGATTGAGGCCATCGAAAGCCAACAGAAGCCGTTCGCCAGCGGCCGCGACGGCCGCGCCTGTCTCGAGATGATTCAGGCGACCTGGGAATCACACCGACTCGGACGGCGCGTGGAGATGCCACTCACGCCGCGCGAACACCCGTTGGAGCGCTGGCGCCGCGATGGGGTCGACTGAGACGGGACACTAGCTTCCTTCAGTGATCTCGTGAAGTTTGTTCGTGTCGATCGGACCCTGCACGGTCTGCTTATTCCCCGATGGCCACTGCACAGTGATACGGTCGACGGAGCCCGCTTCGCCGAGCCCGAAATACAGGGGAAAATCACTCTGTGACAGGTACCCTGACTGGCCGTCGTTGACCTTCTTGTATCGCTTCCCGCCTGCTTCGACTTCGACGACGGCGCCGATGCCACTGCGATTCGATTCGGTACCGACGAGTTTCACCTTCAGAAAACGAATATCCTTCTTCGCGGACAGGTCGCTCACCAACACGACCGGAACGGAGTTGAACTCGTTGGTGAGGATATCGAGGTCACCATCATCGTCGTGGTCGAAGATAACAGACGAGCGCGAGCCGACCGATGACCAGACCTCGACAATCCCGGAGAATTGTTCGCAGTGTATGTGGTCAGCATCGGCTCCGTCGCAGTCGACGACAAACCAGGGAATGGCCGTCAGATTGTCGCGGCGCGGCTCGACACGCAGAATGTATTCTGCGTCGAGAAAGGTCTCACCCGCATCGTTGATCAACAGGGAATTGATCCCGTGGCGGAGCGGATAGTTCATGCTCGAGGCCAGGAAGACGTCATCGTAACCGTCGGCGTTGACGTCCCCGACACTCAAGCCCCAGGGCCAGTAGTTCTCAGCCCAAATGGCATCGGATATCTCTTCATACTGACCCGACCCCTGCTTGCGATAGAAGGCGTTGCCGAAGATGCTGTTGCCGCCGCTGCGCAGGAATTCTTCCGGGTACTGCATGTTCGCCTTCAGCTTTTCGTCCCATGGTAAAACCTCTTCGCTCATGTCTGAGTGCATGTCGCTGACATAGAGATCCAGGGCGCCATCGTTGTCGTAGTCGAAAACCTTGACCCCCATCGATCCCCACGGCGTCTTCGGAAACACCTCCCTGCTCTTGAGCACGAATCTCTCACCGTTCACGTTCTCGAAGTACTCGTCGTGTCCCTGCATGTCGAGGATGTAGAGATCCGGCCAGCCATCGTCATTGGCGTCAATGGGAGTGGCGTCCCCCGACCAGCTGGTGTCGATCAGTCCGGTCTCGTCGGTGACGTCGGTAAACTTCCCGCCGCCATTGTTGTGGTAGAGGATACTGCGCTCCGTACGCTCGGGCTTTAGATGCCCGGCGAAGGCGTCTTTTCTGGCCTCCCAGTACTGGTACTCAGTCCCCTGGTCAGGATTCACTGGGTCGGTCGAAGCCGTGATCAACTCTTCTATGGTAAATACACCTACGTTGCACAGGTACAGATCGAGCAATCCGTCACGATCGTAGTCGAAGATCACGGCACTGGATGAATGGCCGTTGTATTCGAGCCCCGAGCCCCTGGTGATGTCGCTGAAGCAGCCCTTGCCGTCGTTCTCGAACAGGTAGTTGCCGCCCCGCGTCGTCGTCGTGTAGAGCTCGGGATCGCCGTCGTTGTCGATGTCGGCGAAGGAAGCCGTCACGCCGACGTACTCCCCGAGCTCCAGGTTCTCCGAACCCGGCATCTTCTCGTAGCGCCCTTTGCCGAGGTTGCGAAGCAGCTTGTTGGGGCCGGCCTGGGTTGTGTAGTACAGATCGAGTTTGCCGTCGCCATCCACATCGGCTACCGCTACGCCGTTGCCGTGATCATAATGCGACGCCTTATAGCGTTTGCCGGTGTCGTCGGTAGTATGGTTTGACCAGTCGATCCCACTGTTTTCGTACCGGTCCTCAAAACGGAAGCCGACGAAGGCCTTGAAGGATTCGGCCGTCCCCAGCTGCTCGGCCCTGCGTGTCTCCACCCATGGCGGTTCCACTATTCCAACCGGCTCAGGCACGCGCCTTCTGATTTCGCCGTTGACTGCTGTCAGGCCACACAGTATGGCACCCGCCGTCAACGCGATACAGACAGTTGACCGTTTCATATTCCGCATCCTCCGTTGGTTTATCTCTGTCAGTCAGGCTTGCGCCGCTCCTGCAGCCATGCGCGGAACTGATCACTGGACTGAACGAACACCTTGCCCATCAGCGTCTCATGGCGGAAGCCACACAGCTGGTTACCCTCCAGCTCGTAGGCTCCGGCCGCATCGAACTGAAAATCGATGCTGAATTCCATGTCGGGTACGGCAATCTGCTTCAGCTCGAGCTCAGGCAATGCCAGCAGGTACACGTAGTCTTCACTCCTCAACTGGATCCGGACAGGCGTCGCCACCGGCACGTGAACATCTTTCATGTCTACGATGTCGTCGCTGGTGTTCAGTTTCCGGTCTGGACCCGCATAGGTGATGTGCCATTCGTAGTCGTCGCCCTTTACCTGCACCAGCAACGGCCCATCATCCCACCAGTCTGACTTGGTGCATGCAACCAAGCTGCAGACACCCCACAGCGCCAAGGTCAACGACAACACCAGCACCCGTTGATCGCGACTGCACATCCGGACTCACCTGATTTTTCACCACATCACTGTGTGCCACAACGAGCTGAAGCGTCTACTCTCCGTGCCCTTTTTCTCATTGGAGCACTAAAAACAACCAGTAGAAATATGGTAAACAATTCACTACCGGCTGCCCAATGGACGGCTGGGATTGGCGGAACCGGCACGGCGCCCGCATATTAGCTCGCCTTCGATAGGAAAAACCCCCTCAAAAACCCAGGTAATCCGGAGCGCTGAGCGTGGCCATACCCATCATCGACACCCATCAGCACCAGTGGGACATTGAGCAATTCGAGTTGCCCTGGTTAGAGGGTGCCAGCCCACTCAACAAGAACCATACCATGGACGACTATCTGGCAGCCGTCGACGGATTGGAAGTGGCAAAAACCGTGTACATGGAAGTGGACGTGGCGCCCCGTGACCGGAGCCGCGAAGTCGAGTTCGTCATTGACATGTGCGACCGCGTCGACAATCCGATGGAGGGCGCCGTCGTCTCCGGCGACCCCGGCAGTGAGGGCTTCGAGGAGTACGTGCGAGGTTTTGCAGACAATGACCGCATAAAGGGAGTGCGTCGCGTTCTCCATCCGCCGGAAACGGAGAAGGGCGCCTGCCTCGACGACGCTTTCGTCCGGGATGTGCAGCTGTTGGGTGAGCTCAGCTTGAGCTTCGACATCTGCATGCGCCCCGACGAGCTGGCTGACGGGGTCGAGCTTACCGATCGCTGCCCCGGCACTCGCTTCATCGTTGACCACTGCGGCAATGCCGATCCTGCCATCGTCGCCGGGATCGATGGCGACTCTCATGGCCGGGAACAATGGATGCAGGACATGGAAGCCTTGGGACAGCGGCCGCATGTCGTCTGCAAGATCAGCGGCATCGTTGCCAGGGTTTCCGATCCCTGGTCAGCGGATGACCTGGCGCCTACGGTCAATCACTGTCTGGACGTGTTCGACCCGGAGCGCGTCATCGCCGCTTCCGATTGGCCGGTATGCACACTCGGGGCGCCTCTGGCCGCATGGTTTGGGGCGTTGAGAGCGATTATCTCATCCCGCAGCGACACCGACCAGCGCCGGCTGCTGCACGACAACGCCGTACAGCTGTACGGCCTCGAATAATCTCATGGCACTCAGCGCCTGCCGGTGTGTCCGTGGCCGAACAGACCCTGATCTTGAATGGCTGCCGCCACCTTTGGCGGCACCATCCCCTGCCACTGATCGTCACCCTTCTTGATCAAGTCCAGCACGTCGTGTGAATAGATGTGCAGGATATCGTCGCGATACTTCTCCAGTTGCATGATAACCCCGCTCGACACCAGGTACTCGAAGAGTGCCGCCAATGCTGCCGGCGGTTTGAAATTGCTCACCGTGATCAGCTCACCACTCTCCGGCACCCGCATCGGGTAAACGAACACCTTGACGTCGCTCTTGAACAGACGTCCGAAGGCTTCCAACATTCCCCCCTCCAGATGCTGGTAGTGAAGCTCGTTGAAGAGTTCGGCGAGTCCACCCGCCCCCATGACGATGGCGATCGATCGGTTCGTGTACCGAGTCAGATAACCGACAAGGCGGAAGTATTCGAAGTAATTCGAGATCAACACCGTGTGGCCGGTGGCCGCCAGCACATCGGCCCGGCTGAGAAAATCCCGGAAGTCGATCTCGCCGTCGGCCATCAGGTTATGCATGGTGACTTCCAGTAGGGTCACGATCTCATCGCCGTTGATCTCCTCCTGGTTCGTCAACTGGTCGATCGTCGACTCCAGCATGTCCAGGTTGACGAGGGTCACCGGGCGAAAGCGGCCGCGTTCGACGATGACGGATTTCTTGCGCAGCACTTCCGAAGGCTGTAGCACCTGCCCCTCGCCGCTGAACATGGCGGCATTCGTTAATCCCAGCTGTACCAATCGAAGAGCCATCAGGCGGTTGTCCACGTGACGAAACTCAATGCCACTGAACTCGATCAGGTCGATCTCGATGCGCTCCGTCGACAGGCTGTCCAGCAGCGATTCGATGAGCTGATCCGGCTCGTGGAACAGGTTCAGTGCCCCGAAGATGAGATTGACACCGACGATACCGAGGGCTTCCTGCTGCGCCGAGTTCTCGGAGTCCCACATGCGCACGTGCATGATGATCTGGCTGACGTCATCGCGTGGATGGGATTGGAAACGGACGCCCATCCAGCCGTGACACTCTTTGTTGCCTGAGAAGCTCTGCGCCGACACCGTGTCGGCGAAGGCGAAGAACCCCGTGTTGTCACCCCTGCCTTTGGCCAGCCGCTCGATGCACAGATCGTATTCGTACTGCAGCATCGACTCCAACCGCTCGCGACATACGTAGCGCTCGCATTCACCGTAAATCGCATCGGAAACGGTCATGTCGTAGGCGGAGATGCTCTTCGAGATCGTGCCGGACGCACCCCCGACGAGGAAGAACCAGCGCACGACCTCTTGACCTGCACCTATTTCGGCAAAGGTCCCATAGCGTCGCTGATCGAGATTGACTGCCAGGGCCTTCTCGTGTGGGCTTTTTGGTTGGTGATCCATGTTCATCATGAGTCCAGGCGGTATGCCTTCACCGCGGTGTCGTGGAAAAGCGCGGCCCGGTCCACGTCTGACCGATCCCCAGTCCAACTCAGAAAATCTTCATACAACTTGGCGACCGGGATCCCCATGACCTTGTCTACCGGATAGTTGCTGGCGAACATGCAACGGTCAACACCGAACAGGTCGATGAGTTCGAGAACAATATCGCGCATCTTCGCTGCCTTTGCCTCATCCTGGTGATAACCCTCACAACCGAACCACAGCATGGACAGCTTCATGAAGACGTTTGGCAGCTCGGCCAACGCCGTCATGCCTTCACGCCACAGCCGCTCGTGCGCCTCCTCCTCACCATCGTGCAGGAATCCTACGTGGTTGGTGACGACGCGCAATTTCGGAAAGTCCCCCAGCACCGCGGCCGCATCGGGAACCTGATGTGGATGACAGGACAGGTCAAAGGTCAAATCGAGGTTGTCGAGCAGGGCAAGACTCGCGCGAAAATTGTCGGTGCGCACCAGCTCACCACTTTCCACCTGTGGCCAAGTCAGCGCGGGGTTTTCCGGATGATGATTCAAAATCATGCGAACTCCGCATAACCTGCCACCGGAAGCCTCGACGTGCTCCTGCAGCACCCGTGTGGTTTGCTCCGGCGCTTTCGCCATATGGACGTAGGCCACCTGGCCGAACGGACACTCCACCGCCGTCGGCTCCAGTTGAGCGCGCACCCACCGCGTCTCGTCGACCGCATCCGCAAATACGTGCCCCTCCATCTGTCCCACGATGGTCTCTACGTGTACCCGCGAAACCACTCGCAGTCCGGCCGGCAACGTCTTCATCTCGGCATGGTAATCGGAGCCCAGGTACGTCGGGAGGCGCTCCTCAACGTCCTTACCCACATTGCTGTTCGGGCGGTTGGGCAGATCCCACAGGTGAAAGTGAGGATCGCAAACGGGCATGGACGCCTGGTTGGTACCGGTCGACATCGGCTCCCTCTCGGTAATGTGCAGGCCTACCCGTGGCGCTCTTCGTTCCAGGGATCGCCCCGGCGGTGATACCCGCGCTCTTCCCAGTACCCGAGCTCGTCCACTGGTGAGAACTTGAGCCGGCGCAGGAACTTGGCCGATTTCCACGCGTAGAGATGTGGCACGATCAAACGCATGGGGCCCCCGTGCTCCCGCGACAGGGGCTCCCCGAACAGTTCGTCAGCCAGAATCACGTCTTCGCGGAGACAATCGTCCAGAGGCAGGTTGGTTGTGTAGTAGTCGGACCCCTCGGCGACGACGAACCGCGCCTTGTGTGTCGGTTGTGTCAGCGCCGCCACGTCGACGAACCGCACCCCACCCCAAGCCACGTCGAATTTCGACCAGGTGGTGACGCAGTGAAAATCCGACACCTGTTCCACTCGAGGCAGCTGGCGGAACTGCTCCCAACTCAATGCCAGCTCGCGCTCCACTTCTCCCTTAACTTCAAAACGCCAGCGTGGTTCATGGAACTTTGGTCGCACTCCCAGATCGAGAACCGGAAAACCGGTTGTCAGGTGCTGGCCAGGAGGCAACCGCTCCTGAGTGGGATCGACCTGCCGGGGCTTTCTGGCCTTGAAGCGTTCCAGCAGCTTCGCCTTGGCGGCGAGCATTTTCTCGTTGTATTCCATAAGATGAGACGGCAGTGCTGATTTTGCGATTTCAATAGGCTTATTGAAGTTATACAGGTGCTATTTGGCGCGAAAGAGCGCCGAAACCCATTTTCCACCGCTTGAGAAAGGAGTTCTTCCGTGCCTGACCAAACTCCCGGAGAGATCCGCGTTGCCCTTGTGCAGGGCAGCGTCAGACCTGGAAACTACACTGCCAAGGCGTTGGCCCTTGTCGCGGACGAGTTGTCGGCCAACGAGTCGTTTCAGGTAGACATCGTCGACCCAACCGGCGTGGCGCTTCCCATGCCGGGCAGTGGAACAGACTCACCGGAAGCTGAACGATTCGCCGAAACCATCCGCAATGCCACCGGCGTTGTCCTGGCGACCCCCGAATATCACGGTTCCTACTCCAGTGTCATCAAGCTCGTAATCGAGAATCTCGGTTTTCCTTCGGGCCTGGCCGGTAAACCCGTCGCCCTGCTGGGAGTCGCCGCCGGACAGATCGGCGCGATCAAGGCTCTCGAACACCTCCGCAGTGTGTGCTCGCACATTGGCTCCATCGTACTTCCAGGCCCGGTTTCCGTTGCTGGTGTCCAGGATCTGTTTGACGAGGACGGCAACTGTCTCGACGCCTCTGTGGAAAAGAGGATTCGGGGCCTGGCCACGCACCTGATCGACTACATCGAAGAGAGTGTCTGCCCGCGCTTCTGCCTCGAAGAGTTCGTGCGCGAACGAGCCGCTTGAAAGCATGGAACTATAATGGATTTACAGATGACGGAATTCGCCAAGAAACGATTGACTGGCCTCCTCTGTGCGATGGCCTTGCTCAGCGCCATGCCGGGAACTGCCCTGGACTGGCCTCAGTGGCTGGGCCCGGGCCGCGATGGTGTTTCGGCAGAAACGGACCTCCTGCTGCAGTGGCCGGACGCCGGATTGAAGGTCTCATGGAGTCAGCCATTGGGAAAGGGGTTCTCAGCGGTGTCAGTGGCCGATGGACGCCTGTTCACCATGTTCGCCGACTCGACGGGTGGTGAATTCGCCGTCTGTCTGGACGCAGCCAGTGGTGAGGAACTGTGGCGTCTACGCACTGGGGGATACTACAAGGAAACCCAGGGCGGAGACGGTCCGCGGTCAACGCCGACCGTTGACGGCGATGTCGTGTACGTGCTGGGTGCCGAAGGCCGGCTCTTCGCACTGCAAGCATCCACCGGCGAGGAGCACTGGCAGAAGGACCTGGCCGAGGAGTTCGGTAGCGACGTTCCAAAATGGGGTTTCAGCACCTCCCCGCTGGTGGAGGGGCAGCTTCTCCTGGTCGAGGTTGGCGGAGTGGACGGCAACATGCTCGTCGACATGGTCATCGACCGCACAGCGAATGCGACAGCTGTGGCCCTGGACAAGACTACAGGGCGCACCCTGTGGACGGCCCTCGACGACAAGATGAGCTACTCCTCGCCCATCGCCTATGCGGTGGATGGAGAGCGCCAGATTGCCTTCATCAACGCCTATGCCCTGGTTGGACTCGCCGCCGACGATGGCAACGAGCGATGGCGCTTCCCATGGAAAACCCGTTGGGACGTCAGTGCTGCAACTCCCGTATTCATGCCGCCTGACCGCATCTTTGTCTCATCCGGAGACAAGGGCGCCGTCGTGCGAGTCAGTGCCAACGGTGTCGATGAAGTCTGGAAGAACTCGAAGCTGAAGAACCACTTCGGCACCTCAATCCATGTCGACGGCCATCTCTACGGCTTCGACAACTCCATCCTCAAGTGCATCGATGCCGGCAATGGCGAAGAGAGATGGAAGTCTCGCGGTTATGCCAAAGGCACGCTGATCGCAGCCGCGGGGCACCTCATCGTGCTCGGTGAGCAGGGCAACCTCGGACTGGTCGAGGCCACCCCAACTGGTTTCGTCGAGAAAGCCAATGTGCCACTGATGAAGGGTCGCTGTTGGACCGTGCCCTCCCTTGCAGACGGCGTACTCTACGTTCGTGACGAGGCCGAAATCGTCGCCGTGGACCTCAGCACAGCGCAGTGATTTACTGTAAAGTGATTTACTGTAATTGGTAATCGTCACCCACCTCCGCGTGCGATGTCCTTGTGGCAGTGAGGGCACTTGAAAGATCCGCCGTCTTTGCGACGCATGGCGGTAATGAAACCCGAGCCCAGAATGCCGGCCGGCAACGCAAACAGGCCGACCCCGAGCAGGGCGATGATGGCGCCGAAAAATCTCCCCAAACCGGTTATGGGTGTTACATCTCCGTAGCCTACCGTTGTCAGCGTCGCCACGCCCCACCACATGGCAGCCGGAATGCTGGAGAAGTCATCCGGTTGTGCCTCATGCTCCAGGTGGTAGACCACCGCGGACGAGATGGTCAACAGGAAGATGATGGCGAGGAATACCATCGACAGTTCCTGTCGCTTCAAGCGATACACATCGGCAAAAATCTTGATGGATTCGGAGTATCGGAACACCTTCAGGAGTCGAAGCAACCTGATGAGTCTGATCAGACGCATGACCCGCAGGTCAAACGTGACCACGAAGGGTAGATAGAATGGCAAGATGGCGACCAGATCGATCAATGCCATGCCGGATCTTGCGTAGGCCAACCGACCTTTCAGAGGATGACTGTATTTCGGGTTTAGCGTACAGATCCACAGCCGCAGAAGGTACTCCACGGTGAATATGGTAACCGAGAACACGTCGAACACGTGGAGCTCTGCGGCGTAGCGATCGTGCACCCACGCAACCGTTTCCAGGATCACAGCCGCTACGTTCAGCACGATCAGAGAGACCAGAAACACATCGGCGATTTTGCTGATGCGATCTTCTGATTTCTCCATTATCCCGTACAGCGCGTTTTTCAATCTCATACAGCCCGTCCTTCCGTCATGCCGTTTTCGACAACTACCTATAGTGACCTCGACCTCACGCTGGATCTCCCTCCCCCCAGGTCACACACCTCGAGCATGTCGTCCGCTTGAGCGGTTCGTGTGTTATTCGTTATCATGATTGGCCGACGGTGGCTTCATTGATTGACCGCCTGATTGGCGACCCGTCAGCTGAAATTAGCCGTAGCTGCCCGCACGGCAACCTCGGGCCTGCTGTCGCTAAGGTGTTTATATATAAACAATCGAGTGCGCATCGGCCTGGTTGGATGCGGCGACATTCAGACAATCAGAAGGAGAACCATGTCTGCTGATTTCGATTTACTGATCCGCGCCGGCCGCATGTTTTGTGCGGCCTCCAAGTTCGACGGCCCGGGAGCCGTCGGCATATGCGGCGATCGTATCATCGCGGCAGGGGCCGATGTCTCCGGCTCGGCTCGAGAGACCCTGGACTTCCCCGATGATTTACTGCTGCCGGGCCTCGTTGACCTGCACGCGCACCCGGCACTCGAGGGCTCTCGCTATGGTGTAGATCCGGATGTCGAATTCCTGCCACGCGGCGTCACCACCGTCATGTCACAGGGAGATGCGGGCGCGCTGAACTGGAGTGACTACCGGCGTGATGTAGTCGAAGGCCGCCGCACCCGGGTTCTGATGGCTCTCGGGTTGAGCAAGTACGGAGAATCCCAGGAGGAAGGCTGCTTCGTGACCCTTGACGATGCCGACGTTGACGCTTGCGCGAGAACGGTCTCAGAAGGCGGGGACGCCGTCTGGGGCATCGCCTTCAACACCGCTGTGGCCGCAGTCGGCGATCTCGACCCCCGCGAAATCATGAGGCGGGGGTTGGCGGCCGCCGAAGCCTGCGGCCGGCCGATCCTGTACGGGGCCCGGTGGGACGAGGATTGGCCTTTGGCACAGCAGCTGGAGTTGCTGCGGACCGGCGACGTGGTCACCTATTGCCTCAATTCCTTCACCGAGAATCTGGTTGCCGACGGCCGCGTCGTGGACTCGGTCTGGCAGGCACGGGAGCGCGGCATCCTCTTCGATGCCGGCCATGGCATGCGGTCATTCAGCTTCCCGGTTGCCGAGGCCATGTTCGCCGAGGGGTTTTTACCGGACACCGTCTCCACTGATCAGTACAACAAACATGTCGGCAGCAATCCACAGCATGATCTCCCGAGGACGATGTCGAAGCTCATCGCCGCCGGCATGGAGGAAACGGACGCCTTCGAACGTGCCACTGCCCGATCGGCCCAGTTTCTCGGTCTGGGCGGGGAAGTCGGCACCCTGGCTGTGGGCGCCTGCGCCGACGTTGTGGTGTTGCGTTGGAACAGCGAAGCCGAGCCCCTCGTGGACGTCGATGGCGAGCAGAGGCCCGGAGGATGTTGGGAGCCGGTCCAGACAATTCGGGCGGGAAAGCCGGTTTGAGGAGGCCTATCCGGGTTCGAACCTGGAGGCTAGATCATCGATCGCGATGTCGAATCCGGGTGCCGCCGTGGTATGCGCGAACCCGTCGATGATCGTCGGCTTCCCCCCAACCCACTCCATCCATGGGCGTCCACTCTCGGCCAGCGGTTCTGAGTCGAGGGCGGCGATTGCCGGCAGACCCCACGGTTCCGACCCACGATGCGGGCAGACCCGGACACCGTGCTCGCGAGCCAGTTGGTAGATCTCCACGACCTGGGTCAGGCCACCGCACCAGGACACATCCGGTTGGTAGATGTCGTGACAGCCCAGGCGCATCAACTCGGCGAAGGCGCTTGCCGTAAACTCGTGCTCCCCTGCCGCGATCGGAATGGGCGAATGCTCCCGCAACCACGCATAGCCCTCCAGATCATCCGCCGGTAGCGGTTCCTCCAACCAGCCCAGGTTCAGGTGAGCCAGGCGCTCGCACAACGTCAGTACCACTTCCGGATCCCTCCAGCCCATGCCGGCATCTGCCATCAATTGTAAACCGGAACCGACCTTGTCCCGTGCTTCACTCAGCTCTTCGACGATCCGATCGACGTCGGCACGCGCATCCAGCCGGCTCATGCCCCCTACCTTGTAAGCGGCAAATCCCTCACTCAGATCCAATGGAATGCCGTCCAGACCGGTGGTCTTGTAAGCCGGGAGAGGGGATCCCGAAGCACCGCCGAGCAAGTCAACGATCGATCTCCCTTCGCGACGGCCGCGCAGATCCCACAGCGCCAGATCGACGCCACTGATCGCCATCAGGGCAAGGCCCTTGCGACCGTAGGCCAGCGTCGATGAGTACATGCGCTGCCAGAGCTCTTCCACTTCGGTCGCATCGGCGCCTACGAGTTCATGGTGCAGCGCCGTATTGATGACGTGGGCGCCGGCCTCACCACCTCCCCCCATTCCGTACCCACGCAGTCCGTCCTCGGTTTCAACCATGACCAGGATCTGGGCGAACCACCCGCGCCAATCCTGGGGAGCCTTCGCCTCGATGGGCACGATCGCTCTTATGTCGCTGATCTTCACGGTGGGCCCCTCCTTGCGAACGCTGTCAATCAGTTTACTACAATAGTCAAATCAGTTTACAACAGTATTTCACTACAGTTGACAACAGTGGCGAAAACGAACCTATTGATTCCCACGTCACGAAAGCAGCACCCAGAATCACGGTTGTGTTGCGGGACACGGATGAATCAACGAGAGTTAGCCAAATGAATCAATCGGTGAATCAATCACTGCATGACAAAGTCGCCGTCATCGTCGGCAGCAGCAGCGGTATGGGCAGGGCGACGGCCCTCTCTTTCGCTGAAGCAGGTGCCCAAGTCGTCCTGGCCGCGCGCAACGAGGAGGAACTGAAGGCTGTAGCCGCTCGCATCGGCGATTCGGCAACCGTGTGTGTTACAGATGTCAGTAACTCGCAAGCCGTGAACGATCTGATAACGACCACCGTCACCGCCCTCGGCCGCATTGACATCCTCATCTACGCAACAGGCACCAACATCCCCCAGCGCAGTCTGGATGTGCTGAGTGACGATACCTGGGACATGATGGTGGCGACCAACCTGACCGGCGCCTTTTACTGTACCAAAGCCGTGGTACCGGTGATGCGCAAACAGGATGGGGGCCTCATCATCTACGTGTCGTCCGTGTGCGTGCAGAAACCGGATGCCTCCGGAGTCTCCTACCAGGCGACCAAGCACGGCATGAGCGGCCTTGCCCACGGTACCTTCGCGGAGGAACAGGAAAACGGCATCCGCACCTCCATCATCTTTCCCGGCCTCACGGACACCCCCCTGGTGCTGAAGAGGCCGGCGCCAACCCCCCCCGAGATGATGGCGGTGGCACTGCAACCGGAAGACATAGCCGACGCCTGCCTGTTTGTAGCCTCGCTTCCGAGTCGAACTCGCGTTCCGGAGCTGATACTGGCGCCGGCCGGCCTGTGAGATCGTCATGAATGCGTCTGATATCAACCCACATCTCCTCGACGATGCCTCCGTCCGTCAGTTTCTCATCGACGGCTCCATCCAGGTGCGAGCTGAGTTTCCTGACGATATCCATGGAAGACTGTACAGTGGGCTCGAGCAATTATTCGCCACCGGTAATCCGGGAAACAACATTCTGCCCCAACTCCCGGAACTGGCCGCCATCTACGACCACCCTGCCGTGCGGGGTGCGTTAACGAGCCTTCTCGGCCCGGGTTACTTCATGCATCCGCACCGCTACTGCCACCTCCACCAACCTGGCAGCAGCGATCAGAACTGGCACAAGGACGACTATATCTACGACTGGAACGTGCGTCATCACCGCTTTCGCTGGGTGATGGCTTTCTACTATCCCCAGGATGTGACCGATGACATGGGGCCCACGTCGACCATGCCGGGCCGCCAGCACCACAATTCGATTTCCGACCCCGATCCTCAAAAAGCCACCGAGAATGCGTGCCTGCACTCGGGCCCGGCGGGCACGGTCACGATCGTCAACTTCGACTCCTGGCATGGCCGGGCCACCAATCACAGCGATCGCAAGCGCTATATGCTCAAATTCATGTTCGCCCGCATGCGCGAACCGACGGCGCCAGCCTGGAACTGCAGTGAGTTGGATTGGAACTCGTCATCACCCGCTCCGCTACAGAGGAGCGTCTGGAACTGGCTCACCTGCAGGCCTTCCGTGGCAAAGCGTGATCGGTCCACGGGCGACCCCGACCGCCAGGCACTGCTGTGCGACCTCGAGCATGAAGAGGAGGAGCGGAGCCTGACTGCCGCTTATGAGATCGCCACCCTCGGCGCGAGCGCTGTTCCGGAATTGGTCGAAACACTGAAGAGGCAAGTTGCCACGGCAACCGTTGAGCACAGTCCCGCCAATCCAAAGGGCGCCAATCCTGCCGACGTAAGCGCCCTGCACGCGTTGTGCGCTGTCGGGCAGGAGGCGGTACCGGCGATGATCGATCTCCTCTCTCCAGATTCGGACTCGCTCACCCGTTGCGCGGGGGCAGCCGTCCTCGGCAACCTCGGCCCGGCAGCAGCTGAGAGCGCGGATGCCTTGGCCGCTGCCATGGAGGATTCGGATGCCATCGTGCGCCGCAACGCGGCAGAGGCCCTGGGAACGGTCGGCGTGTTCACGGACAAGACAGCCGACGCATTGGTCAAATCCGTCGCCGACGAAGACCGCATGGTGCGCTGGAATGGGCTGCTCGCCATCGCCCGACTGGGTGCTGCCATGAGTGAGGACACGGATGAGCGCATTGACGACGCCGTCCCCGCGATTTGCGCCGCGCTCTCGGACCCGGATCGCTATGCGCGCTTCTATGCCGAACTGGCATTGCAGCAGATAGCCACCCCGCGCGCCCAGAGCATGTTGATCAACCATTTGCAGACCAGTCGCTGGTGCCCGTTGACGACCATCGAATCACCCTATTGATTCACCCCACTGACGGAGTGTTCCCCAACATGATCCTCGACAGATTCAGGAGTAACGGAAAAACGGACGTGAGCGGTGCCTTCCTCATTGCCTGCCTTGCCACTCTCCTTTCGGTTGGCCCTGAGCGCCTCACCGCTCAGGAATTCAGATGGACGATGCAGTCACTGTGGCAGGCCGGCTCGATCAACCATGGGGTGTTTGAGGAGTTCTGCGCTGATATCGGGAAGCTCACGGGTGGCAGGCTCCTGATCCAGCCGGTACCGGTCGGAACAATTGTGGCCTACAACGAAACTCTGGATGCCGTTGGCTCGGGCATTCTCGACGGCCAGCAGAGCGGCCCGGGATACTTTGCCGGCAAGGATCCCGGCTTCGCCATGTTGTCGGAGTTTCCGGGAGCCTACGAAAACTCCTATCAGATGCAGATGTGGTTTGAGTACGGTGGCGGCCGGGAACTGGCGCGCGAGCTCTACGGTAGGTTCGACGTCTATTACATAGGTTCCATCTGGCACGGCATGGAATCGATTCCCTCGAAGAAACCGATACTCTCCGTCGATGACCTCAAGGGCGTCAAGATGCGGGTGCCCGAAGGCCTCAACCAGGAGATTTTCAAGCAGATCGGCGCCGCCCCCGTCAACATACCCGGCAGCGAGGTCTACACCTCCCTCGACCGCGGCGTCATCGACGCCACCGACTGGGGCACCCTCGGCATGAACGTGGACCTGGGCTACCACAAGATCGCGCCCTACCAGATCTACCCGGGATTCCACTCGCTGCCGATGGGAGATGTGTGTGTCAACGTCGAACGCTGGAATGAACTGCCAGACGACCTCAAAGCCATCGTCGAGACGGCGGTACGTGACTTTGCCCGCAACATGATCCAGCAGATGGCGTTGGCCGACGCCGAAGCGGCCCAGACAGCCAGGGATCAGGGTGCTGAGCTGGTCACCTGGACCAAAGAAGAACGCCATCGTTTCCGCCTCATCGGCTCTGATGTTCTCAAGACTTTCGCCACCCGCAGCGAGATGGCTCAACGCATTTATGATTCCCACATGATTTTTCTCAAGAAACTGGGCTTGCTTGAATAGGTGCGCCACCACCATCAACGGCCTCGCTGCTTCAAGGGTTATCAGTGACTGAGACTATCAAACCGGATTCCACCCGGCCGTGCAAAGGCTTGGTGGACCACGTCGCGCGCGCACTGGGCGAGAAAGCCAGTTTCGTTTTCCTGCTGGCCGTTGCCTTGACCTTCTATGAAGTCGTCTTGCGCTATTTCTTCAACGCGCCCACGACCTGGGTCCACGAGGTCAGCATCTTTCTGACGGCCGCCGCCTTCATCATCGGCGGCTCCTACACCCTGCAACGTCGCGACCACATCCGCATCAGCCTGGTCTTTGACTCGGTCCCGGCGCGGGTGCGTTACTGGCTCAGTATCATCAACGCCATCATTGCCCTCTACTTCCTCCTGGCTCTCGGGTACGGAGCGGCCCTGCAGGCAGAAAAATCGCTCAAGGTTATGGAACGGACCGGCACGGCGTCCGACCTGCCGATACCGGTCACCCTCAAGTCTCTGCTCGCCCTCGGCGTCGCCCTGATGATTCTGCAGGCAGCCGTACAGCTGGGACGCGCCGTGCGGAACCGGTTGTAGGCGCAGTCAGCGGTCATGGATATCGGCCTCCTCACCCTCGTCATCGTACTCGCCATCGCGGTTTTGCTGGTGATGGGCCTGCCCCTGGCCTTCGTCACGGGCGCCGTCGCCGTGACCGTGGGTATGCTGAAGTTCGGTCCGGTCGTGCTGGGATTGATCGGCAGCCGCATCTACAGCTTCATGAGCGAGTACGTGCTGGTAGCGGTACCCATGTTCATCCTGATGGCCTCGCTAATGGAGCGCACCGGTGTCGCCAAGGACCTCTACCGGGCCATGCACGTATGGGGCGGTGGGCTGCGGGGTGGCCTGGCGGTGCAGACTCTGATCGTGGCGATGATCATGGCCGCCATGACCGGCATCATCGGCGGTGAGATCGTCCTGCTTGGCATGATCGCCCTGCCCCAGATGCTGCGCCTGGGCTATGACAAGAATCTGGCGGTGGGCACGATCTGTGCCGGCGGCTCATTGGGCACCATGATCCCGCCCAGCATCGTCCTCATCATCTACGGACTCACGGCCAATGTCCCGATCGGCGACCTTTTCATCGCCACCATCGTGCCCGGGTTGCTGCTGGCCAGCCTTTATCTGACCTACATCCTCATACGCTGCGGCCTCAATCCAACGTTAGGACCACCGGCTCCCCTCGAAGAACGGGAGATGCCGATTCTGGAGAAGCTGGCCTTGTTCAAGGACCTGATCCTGCCGTTGACGGTGGCGGGATGGGTGCTCGGCAGCATTTACGCCGGTATCGCCTCGGTCAGCGAGGCGGCCGGCATGGGCGTGGTGGGAACCCTGATCGCCGCGCTCGTGCGCAGAGAACTCAATTGGACGGTCGTGCGCGAATCAGCATTGCAGACCATGAACACCTGCGGCATGCTGTTATGGCTGACCTTCGGGGCCACAGCTCTGATCGGCGTTTACAATCTCATGGGCGGGACGCTGTTCGTGAAATCCGTTGTCATGGGCCTGGAGATGGCCCCGGTTGGTGTAATCCTGATCATGATGGGTATTCTCGTCATCATGGGGTTATTCATGGACTGGGTCGGCATCTTGTTACTAACCGTTCCGATCTTCGTTCCCGTCATCGAGAGCCTTGGTTACGACCCGGTCTGGTTCGGTGTCTTGTTCTGCATGAACATGCAGGTTTCTTATCTGTCGCCGCCTTTTGGACCGGCGGCGTTCTACCTAAAGGGGGTGGCCCCACCTGACATAACCCTGCAGGATATCTTCGCAGGCCTGTGGCCCTTCATCCTCCTCCAACTGGTCGGACTGGCGATTGTCCTGTTCATGCCTCAGGTCGCTCTCTGGCTTCCCGGATTGGTCTACGCGCAATAACACCGCTTCTGGCCCCGGCAAACTCGTGCTGGTGGCCGACGACTCCTCCATGACCCGTCTCACCGTCACCGAAATCATCAAGCAGATGGGCCACTCGATCATAGAGGCTACGAACGGGGTCGAGGCGATTGTGGCAGCCAAATCCAATCCGCCCGATCTGATCATCCTGGATGTGAACATGCCAGAGAAATCCGGCAGAGTAGAGTCAGGGTGAAACTTACCAGAGCTCAAATCGCCGAGTTCGATGAGCGCGGCTATCTCCTCTTCCCGGAATTGCTCGATAGCAAAGAGGTGTCCCTACTGCAGCGTGACGTCACTGACCTCATGGCGCGACAGGGCCCGGAGGTCGTGCGCGAGAAAGAGCCGTCATCCGCCATCAGGCTCGTCTTCGGTGGTCACCGGTTTTCCGAAGCCTTCGGCCTCCTCACGCGCCTGCCGCGCATACTGCTCCCGGTCCGCCAGCTGCTGCGCGACGAGGTCTACCTGCATCAGAGCCGCCTCAATCCGAAGGAGGGTTTTGGCACTAGCGGATCCTGGGATTTCCATCAAGATTACGGCCCCTGGTTCCGACTCGATGGCATGATGGAGCCCCGCTGCGTCATGACCGCCGTGTTCGTCGACCACTCGATTGTCGCCCCCCTCATGGTCGTTCCAGGCACTCAGAGAGAGGGATACATCGACTCTGTTGAGCCCGACGCCGATGCCAGCGGCGCTGCCGTCTACAATCTCGACCGCGCGGCGGTCAGACGGCTCGGCTTACAAAACGGAATCGAATCCCTTTCCGAGGTCGCTGGTGCCGTCTGCTTCATCCATTGCAACCTCATCCACGGATCTCCCTACTCGAACGAATCGCCCTCTCGCCGCGCCATCATGTACCTCAATTACAACGCCGTCAGCAACGCCTGCACCGGCACGGAGCGCGCCTGGTATCACAACAACCGCGACTTCACTCCTCTTGAGCCGATCGGAGACGATAGCCTCTTAGAGCTTGGCGACGCCGATGCCGACTGACAGACATCAGTAGATCCGGGCATACTCCCAGGGCATGTCCCATAGCCCTCCTTAGTCCGGCGGGTAGATTTTCGGGTAGAAGAGTTCCTCGGACCGATCCGGGTGCTTCACGAGATGCCATGGTTGGCCGTCGAGAAGATCTCGTTCAGTGGCGTTGTAGTTTGGTGGGCCGGGCATCATGTTCAGGGCGATGGACAGACGCGGCGCATCGGTCCGATTCGGGCCCGATCCGTGGAACGTCAATCCACTGTGGAAGTTAACCTGCCCGGCTTTCAAGACACATGGTTTTTCCACCCAGTCCCTGTCGTCGCCACTGGAATATTTCTCAGCCAGACCGTCGAGGTCCTTGTCGACGAAGCTGTGGGCGTCCTCGACCAATCCCCATTTGTGGGAGCCAGAGACGAAGCGCATGCATCCGTTGGCAAGATCGGTATCCTGTAGAGCGATCCACGCCGAAGCAAAGATGGTGGACCTGGGTAAACTCAGTCGGCCGCGCGTCCAATGGGCGGCATCCTGATGCCAACCCACGTTCCCAGCAGTGTCCGGCCGTTCAGCCGATCCTTGACCCGGTTTATGGATAACCTGGTCATGTAACAATCGCACAGTCGCACTATTCAACAGTTTCGAGGCGATCGAGCCAATCACGGGTGCGTTCGCCACCGCACGAAGCGCAGCGTTGACCCACCAGCCATTGACGATATGAGTCAGTCCGAAGCTCTGCGGCTCAAAAACCGGTGCTGACCCGAAATACTGACAATCAAAGTCTCTCTCACCTCTTACCGTCCGCATCACTTCCTCGCGTAAAACCTCAACCTGATGATCGTCGAATATCCTCGGACCAGTCCAGAATCCCTGTTCCCGATACTGCACCAGATCAAGATCCGTGAACTCGAAATCATCTGTGGATGTGATCATGTCTTCCACTGTTCCTAGACCTCGGCGATGACGGCTCCCGCGATGCCTCTGTACAATAGTGAGGACGAGGGCCCTTTTTCACGGTACAGACTGTGGCACCCGGATTTCAGGCGCTGATCCGGGCACCCTATCCGCTGCCCCATCGTTGTAGTTACATGTTGACTACCGATAATGAGCTATCCCATGCTCATGCTCAGCCTGCCCGATCGTCTCGCACTCCAGCTGAGACCTGCTGCCGGACGCGCAGAATCTGGTTGACTTCGACATCGTTCAGCAACTGAGTCTCCCCTCCGGGCCAGATGATCTCTACATCAGCCTGTGTCGCACGCCCGAGTCCGAAGTGCAGGCGCGGGTCATGGCTGGACAGGTAGCTGCCTCCAGTTTGGCGCTCACGCCGCTGACGCCGTTGTCCGGTCACTGCCGTGACCCGAGCCCCGATGGCATCCCCGTGAACGGCACCGGCCAATTCCACGATCAACCAGTTACCCCTGTTGCCACCGTCGTTCCGCAATAGATTCGGCTTGTCGGCTGTGTTGGTCACCAGAATGTCGAGATCACCGTCGTTGTCGTAGTCCCCGACGGCGGTCCCTCGACTCACGGCCGCATGCTCGAACGAGGTACCGAGTGATGCGGAAACATCCTTGAACCCGGTGCCTCGCAGATTGCGCATCATCTGATTCGGCTGGGCGTAGCGGAGTTCCGGTCGAATCTCGGCTATGTTGTCGAGGACATGGCCGTTGGCGACGAATAGGTCCAGATAGCCGTCGTGATCGTAGTCCATGAAGCGGGAACCAAACCCGAGTGGTTGGTAACTCACCTCAGCAAGACCGAATGCTGTGGTAGCGTCCCGAAACTCCCCGTGCCCGTCATTCGCGTACAGTGTATTGGTCTCATACGAAAAATTGGTCACATATATCTCCGGATGCCCGTCGTTGTCGATATCACCGAAGTCGACCCCCATGCCTGCCTCTGCCAAACCGTCGGCATTGTACCGAGTGCCCGACTGCAGGCCCATTTCTGAGAACTGCCCCTGCTGGTTTTCATACAGGAAGTTCATGTCCTTGTCGTTGGCGATGTACACATCCGTATCCCCGTCGTCATCGTAGTCGGAGAAGGCGATACCCAAACCACGGCCTTCGAGCGTGATGCCGTCCTCGTCACTGACGTCGACGAAAACGGCATGTCCTGATGGTTCGCTTTCGTTGCGATACAGCACGTCGCCGACCGGATTGTACTGCATGGGATCACAGTAGGAGCGGTGCGGACCATGCTTGCAGACGATGTTGTTGTCGAGGGTGAAATCGAGATAGTTGACGGCCAACAGATCCAGGTCGCCATCGCCGTCGTAGTCGAGAAAGCCGGCAGCCGTGCTCCAGCGCGAGTCGCCCACCCCTTCCCGCGTCGTGACGTCGCGAAAGCGCCCACCGTCATTTTGCAACAGCACATTGGCTCCGAAGTTTGTCACATAGAGATCCTGATCGCCATCATTGTCGTAGTCGGCGGCAACACACCCCGTGCCATAGCTGGCATCACCAGCCCCGGACCCAGCCGTAACATCGTCAAACTCGCCGGCCTTGTTGCGATAGTTGTTGCGATAATTGTTGCGAAACAATTGATTGACCGGAGGATGCTCGAGGGGACGACCGATGAGCTGTGCGCCGTTGACGAGGTAGACATCCAGCCAGCCATCGCCGTCGTAGTCGATGAATCCACCGCCCGAGCCAGCCGTTTCCACGTAGAAGTACTCGCCCGAGAGACCGTTGAAATGCTCGAAATCGAGACCCGCGGTCTGCGCCACATCCACGAACTCGACCGCCGATTCATCGGGCGCAGGCGGAGATGCACCTTCGCCCCCGCAGGCAAGTAGAAAGCCGGAAGAGCATAGCACTACCATGACCCTGCGCCACGAATCACGGATCATGTTGGCGTCCGTCTTTGACATGGTCGAAAACTACTCCTGCGATCGCCTGGGGCAAACCCACTCGCCATCTCGACTAGAAATGGATGCCTGACGTTGTGGTTCGCTCGGCTGGATGGCTAGGCAGATTCTACTGGTAGCGCCCATTCTCCCTACATTTGCCTGCCGGAAAGGGAGCTGAAATGACTGGGTGTTTTTGTGTGTAGGATGAAAGCACGCGATCGTAGCGAAGCGGGGAGACTGTGGTGTATGTAATATGAAAGCAAAGCAATCATGAGTCGTCATAGGCGCACCATCCCGTGGATGATCTTCCTCCTCGCACTTGGTGTCCGCATACTCTACATCTTTCAGATCGACGGCAGTCCCCTGTTCAACCATCCACCCGTGGATGGACTGACCTACCTGCAGCATGCTGCGAAACTGGCTGACGGCAACTGGTTTGGAGTCGGCGAGCCCCCGTTCTGGCAACCACCCCTCTACTCTTACCTGCTCGGCCTGCACCGGGTTCTGTTCGCGGACGAAGTCTTCTACAGTCTGCGTTTTTTTCAGATTGTCATCGGCTCTCTTACCTGCGTCCTGATCTGGTTCGTCGGTCGGCGGTTGTTCCGTCATACACCCATGATTGCCGCGGTGGCTGCCATGGCCGGAACGCTGTATGGACCGCTGATCTTCTTCGATGGCGAATTCCTGCCAGCTACCCTGGCTACCTTTCTAAATCTCGCTGGGTTGGTCTTGTTATTGCGCTGCCAGGACAAACCCTCAGCTACGAGATACGCCCTGGCCGGAGTCGTGTTCGGCCTGTCGGCGTTGACCGTCGCCACGGTCCTCACCTTCGTGTTGGCTGCAGCGGCGTTCGTCTGGCTCGACACGCGCTGGCAGTATACTCTGGCTCAACGAATCCGTTGGCCTCTGGCCTTTCTCTTTGGCGTGGCTCTCGTGATCACGCCCGTAACCCTGCGCAACGTGTTCATCGGCGGCGACGGCGTCCTCATTTCATCCAATGCAGGCATTAATTTTTGGGTGGGCAATAATTCCGACTACGACGAGGCCGTGAACATTCGTCCCGGTTGGGAATGGGACGATCTGCTCGCACGCCCGCGGCTGGAAGCACACCTCCAACGTCCGTCGGCAGCATCAGACTTTTTCATGCAGGAATCCTGGGAGTACATCCGCGCCCAACCGTTGGATTACGCCAGGCTGCTTGCCCGCAAGGCATTCCTGTTCTGGCACGGGGAAGAGATCGGGCGCAACCAGGACATCTACTTCTGGCGCAACTACTCGCCCATCCTCGCCACTACTCTATGGAAGAATTTTGTCGCCTTCCCCTTCGGTCTGGTCGGCCCGTTAGCTGTGTTGGGATTGATCGTGGCGGTTCGGCAACGGGGAATATCATTGCCCGTCACCTTCACCATGGTCTATGCCCTCTCAGTTGTAGCCTTCTTCATCATGGCGCGCTACCGCGTGCCACTGATTCCAATGCTGCTGGTCTACGCCGCCTACGGCGGATACAGTGTCATCCAGGCAGTGCGGAGCGAACCCCGGCCAACTGCCGCACTGCACGTGGGCGTACTGGCCTTGCTGATAACACTCTCCAACCACGGCGTCACCCGGATGGACATGGCCGGCGACCCACTCATTCACTTCAATATCGGCACGGCACACAGTAGAAATCGGGACCTGAAGCAGGCACGCCCGGCGTACGAGCGCGCCGTCGCACAGGATTCAACCTATTGGGAGGCGTTGTTCAACCTGGGTTCGATCCTGGGGATGCAGCGGGACGCCGCGGGTGCCAGCCGGATTTTCGAACGGGTGACCGAAGCCTTGCCCGATCGAGTTATTGCCTGGATAAGCCTGGCGCGCATGCGTCGCGTGCAGGGCGACAGAGTTGGCGCACTGAAAGCCTACGAGAGCGGCCTCCAAGCCGACCCGATTGCCTTTCAGTACTATGGCCGCTATGAGGAGCTCATCGACCTCTATCTTGAGGGAGGCGACCGGCGCGATGCCGCCAGGGTGCTGGCTGTTGCCGCGCGCTTTTACCCTAACTTGGCGAAACGCCTGCGGAGTCGATATGGGGCACGAATCCGGAGGTTAGCGCCTTGATAGCCGCATGCCGAGAGCACGTGACGAACAGCCCGGTCTGGGAATCGACGTCACCTAAATAGAGATGATTGCGAGCTCGCCGCGGTTTTCTCCCGGGGTTGCTCATTCATAGGCGAGCAACAGGCATTCGTAGCCGTCCAGGACGGATAGGTTCATTACCCCGACGTCCCCCTCTTCCTGCCAGGGTACAGCCGCTCCCGAGGACAGCAGAGAAGCGCTGGTCAGCTTCCTGCCCTGCGGTTGTTCAATTCTGACGGGAATATCAACAAGCGGCGCCACCCAATCGACCTTGTACACGGAGTGCTCGTTGATGTTCCCGGTGTAGTTGACTAAATGGAGAGCCCGTCTGCAATCCGTTTCAGTCAAATTGCAGAGCAATCCGGTGGGTCCGTCGACTCGAAAAGGTCTTGCTTTCCTCCCGGACACCCAGTCAACGGCGCTGTTGATCAACTGCCGTGCATCGGCGAAACCGCGAGCCCCGTAGAGCTTGTCGAACGAATGCGCCATGTAGACGACCCTCCCCGTTCCGTGGTTCTTCGCCGTCGCGGCCGGCCCAGCTGTCCTCAAGTTGCAAGGCGGCATGAAGCACACGTCGGGGGCCGTCCATGCCGGATCTTCGTCGACGCACACGCTGTCTACTACCACCTTCGCCTCAGGGCGACTTTCGATCGCGGGCACTGAATACAGCACCCCTTCGGCGTGGTGGGCCTCCGAGAAGGCAAAGGTGTAGTCGTGGGCGATCAGCCTGCCTGCAGCCGGACTCGAAATGATCCCCCCCTCGCCGGTGACTCGCGCGTATATCCGTGGACCATAGGCATGTTCCCATTCGAGATGAATCATGCTGCAAAAATCGGCGCCGAACAGATCGGCAAGCCCGAAGTTGGCCCTTTCCTCTCCCTCCTCATCGCGCAGGGAAGTCTGCCCGGTCGCCACCAGTCCGCCGCCCTGCCGCACATATTCCGCAATGGCAGCCATTTGCGCCTGACTCAGGCAGACTGCCTGCGACAGGAAAAGGACCTTGTAACGGGCCAGTTTCTCGATCGTCAAGTCGTGATCGAGGATGACGCTGAACTGCTGGTGATCGTGCGTCAGCGCCCGGAATGCGCCCAGGTAATGTTCCTGGTATTCGTGATCGCCTGTCATCGACTGAGCCGAGTACAAGAGCGCGATGTCGCGGACGGATTCGTACTCGTAGTACAGCTCCTCGTTCGCCTGCATCAACCCGAACAGGTCCCGCACCGCCGAAACGCCAGTGTCGTCGTGCAGGTAGGAGTGCATGGTCTCGACTATGGGCGTGGCGCCGTGAGCCAACTGCATCGTGCCGAACAGCTTGGTGTCCAGGTTGTCATAGGTGACGAAGTCATTAAAATTCCCCGGCGGCGAGTACGCCCACTGGGCTGCATTAAAAGCCGCGCCCGTCTTTACAAAACTCAGCACCCGCATGAATGAGCTCTGACCCCTGTGGGCTTCCGCAACCAAGGCACCTTCGCTCACCCCCATCACCGGGAGCATTTCCCGCTCTTCGAGAGTGAGATTGAAGACGATCGGCACGTCGCGTATCGCCGTCACGGCCTCCTTGATGGTCCTGACCGAATAGACGTAGCCGTGCTCCCGCACCTCGAGGCGATGCTGATCGAGGCGCTCATTGCTGACTTCCCGACCACCGCTCGACTCGATGAGTACCTTCAGGCGCGTGGCGTGAGCACGATCATCTACACCGGGTTCGCGACCGACATGTGCATTCTCACCTCCGAGGGTGGAGGACGCCCGATGGTGACCGCCGGCTATCGCTGCATCCTGATGCGAGACGCGACCTGCGGGGTGGAAAGCCCGGATACCTTCAAGGAGAAACTGGCCACGCGCTACGGCATCTTCCGCTTCGAAACCGCCGTCGGCGACAGCACCACGTGGGCTGACTTCCAGGAGGCGGTCGCGGGGTCGAGGCGTAACGCTTGCACGCCTAGGACTGCGACGATTAATGCCTGACTCAGACACACAGATCGGATGGAAGGCCGCCAGCAAGACCGGCGCCGTGGCTGCGGGGGGTGCGCGAGCGGTGGAGGCGGGGATTGACATCCTGGAGCGAGGCGGCAATGCCGCCGACTCGGCCGCGGCCACCATTCTCGCCCTTCAGGTCACCGATCACGGACCCTGCTGCATCGGCGGCGAGGTACCGGTGCTCATCTACGACTCCAATAAACAGGAAGTGAAGTCGCTCAGCGGCATGGGACGAGCGCCCCGCTCGCAGCAGGCCATCGAATGGTACATGGCGAATGGCATTCCCGGCCCGCCCGACATCAAGATGGCCCCTGTGCCATCTGTCGTGGATCTGGTCACCACCCTGCTGCAACGCTACGGAACCAGGAATTTCGAAGAGGTCGTTGAGGCGACGCTGGTACTGCTGGACGAGGGTGGGGAGGAATGGCAACCCAACCTGGCGAAAACGCTGCGTCGCATGGTCGAGTCGGAGCAGCAGGCCACGGGCAGCCGCGAGGATAAACTGCAGGCCGCCAGCGATCGATTTTACGGGCGGGCCAGTGCGATTGGCGATATCGCCGATGAGATCGAAGCCTTCTGGATCGAGCAGGGTGGTTTCCTGCGCCGGGCCGACCTCGCCGCTCACGAGACGCTGATCGAAGACCCGGTCTCCGTCAACTACCGCGGCTACCGTGTGTATAAATGCGGCCCCTGGACCCAGGGACCCTACCTATGCCAGGCTCTTCGTCTGATAGCGGGCTTCGACCTGAATGGATTGACCCAGTTCTCGGCGGACTACTTTCACGTGCTGACCGAGGCGCTCAAGCTGGCCATGGCGGACCGCGACACCTATTACGGCGACCCCGACTTCGTGGACGTACCCATGGAAGCTCTGCTGTCGGATACCTACACCGAGATCCGCCGGCCCCTCATCGACATGGCCGAGGCCTCGTTGGAATCGAGACCCGGTGACCCGAATACGATGAGCGCGCTGCTCGAGGGAGAAGCCGTTTTCCGGCCGGGCGTCGGCGGGACCACGACCTGCGCCGTCGCCGACCGCTGGGGCAACGTGGTCTCGGCCACACCCAGCGCCAATGTCCGCGGCGGCGGCGGTCGGGCGGGCGTCACCTACGGCAATCGTCTGCGCAGCCTCAACACCACGCCCGGACACCCCAACTGCATCCAGGCCGGCAAGAGGCCGCGCATCACCCTGACACCGACGCTGGTCCTCAAAGACGATCGGCCGGTTCTCGCCATCAGTGTGGCCGGGGGCGATGGCCAGGACCAGGCGGCCCTCAACCTGCTCGTGGACCACATCGACTTCGGCATGATGCCGGAAGAAGCGGTGACGGCGCCGCGTTTCGCCACCACGCACCACGAGGACTCCTTCGACCCCAACGCCAACCGGCAGGAAACCTTCGGCACCCCCGGCTCGATGATACTCAACGACAATGTTGACATAGGGATCCGGGATGATCTGGCAGGTCGCGGTCATCAGGTCGAGGTCGTGGAGGGACCACTGGCCACCCCCGTCATACTGCATGTCGATGGCGATACTGGCGTGATTTCCGCTGCCGGTGACCCGGCGGCCAAGCGACACGCCGCAGGAGTCGGTTCCTGATGGCACTTCGCGTCTGCGACTGGAAGCACGACAAACGCTGGGTGTACTCCATCACCTACGACGAGGCCCTGGCGGACCTTCACCGCTTCACCGTGCCACATCATGAAGACCTCGGGATCCCGGGTCACCTGGAAGTTGTAGTGGGCCAGATCGGCGAGATCCGCAACATCGGCACCTCGACCTTCAATGGCTTCCGCCACATGAACGCCGACGAGCTCAAGGAGATGATGGCGCGAGGCTGGGGCGTCGGCAGCCACGCCTGGACGCACCATTGGATCAAGCCCGAGATGGTAGATCGGGAGATCCGCGTGGCCCGCGATGTGCTCGAAGAAGCCATCGGTGCGCCGGTGCCTCTCTACGTCGCGCCCAACGGCAATGAAAACCTGTCCGACTACGTCGCCGCCGCCCTGCGCGAGCACGGATTCCTGGCCGGCATGAGCATTACGGATGGCGTCAACGATCCCTCTCTCGACCCCTTCTACCTGTTGCGCACGGCGCTGCACGACAACTTTGGCCCACCGTTCTTCAACGTCTACGATCCCTATCGCAACATCCGCGCCGCCCGCGACCGCAAGGGCTGGATCATCGACTACCTGCACTGCCCGCTCGAAGTGGCCATGCACGCCAACAAGGACTGCAACCACGTGCAGCTGCGCTCGCGCCTGGAGACGATTTTGAGCGAGGGTGGCGACGAAGTCTGGTGTGCCCTGCCGGAAGAGGTCATGTACTACCACTGGTGCCGGAGCCATGCTACGATCGAGACATCAGATACGGATGACGGCAGCAGCTATCGCGTCACCCTCGGTCCCATGCCGGAGCGTGTCGCCTGCCGCGAATTGACCTTCGAGGCCGACGTGCCTGCCGCCAGCTGCCGGTTCCCGCGTGTATTCGTCAACGGCGAACCGCGCCCAGCCACCCTGGTGCGACCCCGCGTGTTGCGCGCCACCGTCGATATCGGTGACGGCGTCGACCTGAGCTTCGGGGGCCAATAAGCCATGTCGTCAATCAGTATCTCTAATTGGAAACACGGCAAACGCTGGGTCTACTCCATTACCTACGACGAGGCCCTCGTCGATCTCGAGCGATTCGTCATACCGTATCACGAGGAGTTCGGTATTCCCGGGCATGTCGAGGTCCTCGTCGGCCAGCTCGGCGAGGCGCGCAACCTCGAAGGCTCGAGCTACCACGGCATGATGCACATGGGCGCGGATCAATTAAAGGAACTGCTGGACCGGGGCTGGGGGGTGGGCAATCATTCCTGGAGTCATCTCTTCATCACACCCGAGATGGTCGATCAGGAAATTCGCGTCGCCCGCGACGTGTTAGAACAGGCGATCGAGACGCCGATAACCCTGTACTGTGCGCCCAACAGCAACCGTAACATGAGCGGCCATGTCTTGCGCGCCTGTCGCGAGCTCGGCTACCTGGCTGCCATGAGCGTCAGTGACGGCATCAACCGGCCCGAAGCCGAGAACTACTGGCTCGAACGCACGCCCCTGGTTCATGAAATGCACGAACCGCTCTACAGCCGGCACGACCGTTTCCGCAACATCGACGGCGCCCGCGCCGCCGGTGCCTGGATCATCGACTACTGCCACTGCCCGATCGAAGAGCCCATCCACATCAACAAAGACTGCTCCGAGGCCCAGCTGCGGCAGCGCTTCGAGACGATACTTTCCGAGGGTGGAGATGAAGTCTGGTGCGCAGCGCCGGAGGAAGTCGTCTTCTACCATCTGTGCCGGCGCCACGCCGCGATCGATACGGTGGAGGAGTCAGCAACCCAGCAGCGCTACCGCGTCACCTTCGAAAACCTGCCTGAGCGAGTCACCCGCAAGGAGCTGACCTTCGAGGTGAATGTGCCCACGGATTGGTGCAACTACCCTCAGGCGTGGGTGGATGGAGCAGCGGTTTGTGCTGAAGTCGTGCATCCCCGGCGGCTGCGTTTTACTGCTGAACTTGGTGACAGCAGCGAGATCATCCTGTGTCGCCGCGAACGATCGCACCAGTAGCGTCCTCTACCGCTGCGACCGCTCGTCCGCACGAACATCACGTACCAAAGCTCACTCTTCCTGCCGGATCTTCGCCGTCTGCTGAGCGACCGTTTCCAGCTGATCCTCGTCCCACTGCTCTCCCTGCTGCATGGCGTAGAGTGAGGTGTACCCACCAGACCAGTCAGGCGGCACCAGGCAGGGGCGTTCGTCGTGGTGGGCCCACAGCGCCGGCTTGCCGCGCACAATCGCCCCTTCGTAGCGGCTCGGCAGCGGGTTCGCCGTGTAGGTAAAGGCATCGGCCGACGAGTAGATGTTCAGCAGCAGCGGCCGACCCACATCGGAATGGTTCGGCCTGGAGCCGTGGATGGCGCGGCAGTGATGGACGGTGACCGAACCGGCCGGTCCCGGCAGGTACGCGGCCTGCGCCGGATCGAAGCGCCGTGAATCCACTTCATTCAGACACCCGGTCCATTGCCCGTCATCATTGTATTGGTTGTACAGATCCCCGTTGTGGCTGCCCGGGACAACACCCAGAGGGCCCTGGTCGTCACCGACGTCGTGCAAGTAAACACCCATCGTGCAGGGCGAGTAGTTGGTGTGCGGCCAGTAGCCGATGTCCTGGTGCCATTTCACCTCTTCTCCACCCTTGGCCCACTTGAAGTTCAACTTCGAGTGATGAAACTTGACGTCCGGACCGACCAGGTCGGCCGCCACATCGACGAGGACGGACTTCGAGGCGAATTCCCAGTACACCGGATGATGCTCGACCGGACTCGTCAGCCGCCGCAGACGCGGCTCCTCCGCCGTGTGGCCGGGCTCCAGGTCGAAGATGACGTCTGATTTTTCGAGGGCGCGCGAGCGCTCCACCATTTCGTCCGTTACCTGCAGCAGGCGCTCGACCCATTCGTCGGGAACGATGCGCTCGGCCAGCAGATAGCCGTTTTGGAAATAGAACTCGCGTTGCTCTTGAGTCAGCACCAGCGGCTTATGAGCTAGAATGTCTTCGGGTATCATGGCTGCCTCTCGGTTTGGCGGGTGTGTCCGCAGGCAAAGTTCGTCCATTCTCTAGCGGCGCTCAAATCCCGCTGTGGTCAGTTCAGTTGCTCCGTTGGCGAGTGCTATCCCGAGGGCTTTTATTTACTCCAGACGCCATGAAAATATCCAAGATCAACACCCGCCTGCTCGCCATACCCTTACGAGGCCGCTATCACTGGGCCATCGGTGCCCCCGAGGGCTTCAACACGGTTCTGCTCGAGGTGCACACGGACGACGGCATCGTCGGTTACGGTGAAGCCCTGGGCACCCGTTCAGCAGTTGCCTCCGAGGCCACCATCCGTTCGGTCGAACACCTGTTGCTGGGAGAGGATCCGTTCCGGGTCGAATACCTGCTGGCGAACATGTACCGCAGCGGTGCCTGGACCAACCAACGCCGCTTCGCCAATCAATCGTTTGCCGGCATCGAAATGGCGTTGTGGGACATCTGCGGCAAGGCGCTCGGGCAGCCGGTCTACAATTTCTTTGGCGGGAAGATGCATGAGTCCATCCACTGGTTCGGCTTCCTGCAGGGGGGCGATCCGGCCACGCTGGCCGCGGATGCCAGCCGCTACGTGGAGCGTGGTTTCGATCTCCTCTACCTGAAGATCGGACACAGTGCGGACCACGATCTGGCGGCGGTGCGGGCGGTGCGCGAGGCCGTCGGTGATGAACCCCGGCTGCGGGTCGATGCCAACGAGGCCTGGGATCGCCACACGGCCGTCAACATGATCCGCCAGTTGGCGCCGTTCAATATCGATTGGGTCGAGCAACCCCTGCCGGCCGGTGACATCGCGGGCGCCGCCGACCTTCGTCGCCAGGTGGATATCCCTATTGCTCTCGATCAAGCTCTATTCACGGATACAGAGGTACTCGACGCAGTCCGTCGCGATGCTTGCGATATTATCGTCATCGGCTTTCACGAAACCGGTGGACTGCTGCCGCTGAAGAAGGCCGCAGGCATCGCCGCGGCCGCCAGCCTCAAGATCAACCGGCACGGCTGCCTCGGCGAGACTGGCGTATCCACCCTTGCAGCACTGCAAATCCTGTCGGCGATCCCGAATCTGGCCGACGGTAATCAAGTGATGCACGAACTGAGCGTCGACGACACCCTCGTCGATGGCCTCCTCGATATCAAAGGCGGCAGGACGGTGGTACCCGACCGGCCCGGTCTGGGAATCGAGATCAACTGGGACAACGTCGACCGCTTCGAGCAGCTCTTCGGGCAGGTCGGACAGTATGCCCAATGAGCGGGAGCAATGATGCCGCAGCTTGAAACACGAAAATTGGGAAGTACCGGTATGACCCCGAAGGCCCTCGGCCTTGGCGGCGCCTGGTGGCATCAGGTTTCTGAGGGCGAGAACATCGCGGGTATTCATCGGGCTCTGGAATTGGGCATCAACTACCTCGACACCTACCCCGGCGAGTACGCGCCCGATACCTTTCCGGGCCAGACCGAGGAGCGCTGGGGCAAGGCCCTCTCGGGCGGGAAGCGTGAGCAGGTCTACCTGCAGGCCAAGGTGAGCAGCCACGCACCTGGAGACCGTCACACAGATCACTCCGGTCCGCAGACCCGCCGTAGCGTCGAGGCCAGCCTGAAGCTGCTTAGAACAGACTACCTGGACGCAGTCCTCATCCACGGCTACGACGAACCCTCCGACGTGGAGACCCTGGACGATTTCGTGGATCCGCTGGCACCGGGGAATGCCCTCGATGAGCTGCTCAAGATGAAGCAGGAGGGGCTGATCCGACACATCGGCATCGGCGCCCGCTCAGCCCAGGTTCAGCGACGGGCGATCGAGACCGGCCAGATCGAGATCCTGCTTACCTACCTAGATTACAGCCTGCTTAGCCAGACGGTCGCCCAAAGCACGTTCGCTCTGGCACGAGAGCATGGAGTGGGCTTGATCCTGGCGAGCCCTCTGGCAATGGGGCTGTTGGCCGGTGTCCCCGAGGTGTTCGAAACGGCAACCGGTTATTCTGACAACTTGCCCACGGCACAACTTGCCCGGAAGATGTGGGACTGGTGCCAGGAACGAGAGGTCAACATCCGCCACCTTGCCATTCAGTTCTGCCTGGCGGCCCCGATCGACGGGATCGTCATGCCGGGCCCCTGCAACCAGCAACAGGTCGAAGAAGCCTACGAGGCGGCAACCGCCGATATTCCAGCACAAATCTGGTCGGATTTTCAGAAGGAATTCGGCATCGGCGTGTGATCACAGCAGTTCGTAGGAGCCGACGACCTCCAGAGGAGTCACGGCCGGCGGAACCTCGCACCGATCCCGGATTTCAGCCGTGAAAGCGTCGAAGGCATCGATGGTTTCCAGGGGATTGCTGCCGTCATCCAAGCGATATGCACGAAGCTGACACCGTCGTCCTGGACGAATGATGCGTAACGCAGGTTCGGCAGTGATGCCTGTTTCAGGGCCGCGAACACGGCCTCGATCAGCTGTCGGTTCTCGTCCGCCTTGTCGGCTTTTACTTTGTATTGAACCATGACCCGTTTCATGCTGCTCTCCTGGTTGTCAGTCAGTGTCAGCACCTCAAGTGATGAATTGAGAGTGCTGAAGATTTACTTACTATTAGAAGGTCTGTCTTGACCGTCTTCTCTGCCACCCACCCGCACACGTGACTGAAATGGAATCTGAACGCGCCGTTCCCCAACTCTACTATAAGGGCGAGCCTCTCGATATGTCCTCGCAGTGCTTCGGCGAGCTGAACGTGTCCACCGATGCTCTCGATGACTGCGACGAATTACGCCGGCGGATGACGACAGATGGCTATCTCTTCGTGCCGAGATACCTCGATCGTGACCTAGTAATCGAAGCTCGTATGGATCTGCTTCAGCAACTGGCCGACAATGGAACTCTGGATCCGGCCTACCCGGTTTCGGAAGGCGTCTTGAAGCCATCCGTGGCGATCAATTTTTCACCTGAACTGGCAGCGAACAACCCATCCCTGGATCGAGTGCTGTACTCTGGACTTATGATTCAGTTTTTCGAACACTTCCTCGGCGGTGACGTCGCCCACTTCGACCATACCTGGTTCCGCACCAAGGGACCGGGGACCACGACGGCCACGAACCCTCACTGCGACATCGTCTACATGGGCCGAGGGACCCACAATCTATACACAGCCTGGGTTCCTTTTAGTGATATCCCGTATGGCATGGGCGGCCTGATGGTCCTGGAGAACAGCCATCTCAATGATGAGCTGCGGACCGGGTATGGGCAACGAGACGTCGACGCCTACTGCGAGAACGATCCTGAGGCAGCGCAGACAGTAGAACGCGTATTAACGGAGGGCCGAGAGCTGAATGACCAGGAACGCACTACCATTTCGAACACGTGGAGCGGTCATTATTCGCGCTACGCCATCGCCACCCGCAAAGAACTGGGTGGCCGGTGGCTAACGGCCGAATACCGGATGGGTGATCTGCTCGTGTTCTGCATGAACCTCATGCACTCCAGTTCCGACAACCAGACCGATCGCGTCCGCCTTTCCTCTGACAGTCGCTATCAGCTGGCATCGGAACCACAAGACGGACGCTGGATTGGCGCTGATCCCCCCAAGCACGGAATCAGGGCCAAGGAAGGCATGATCTGCTGAACGTCAACCGGGGCTGCTGTCGTCCAGTGCCGAATCCCTCGTACCCCGCAAGTCCGTCGCCCTGTTGATGACCCGCACAAGTTCGTCCGGGCCGAACGGTTTGCGGAGGTAAAAATCAAACGCTTCCAGACGAGAATCACCTTCCCCCAGATTCCATCCTGAGATCAGCACCGTGACCAGCGAGGGATCGAGTTTGCGCAAGCGTCTGGCAAGCTCATCACCAGGCAGACCTGGTAAACCCATGTCGATGATGGCGACGTCGAAGCGGCCCGAACCGAACTGCTCTACCGCCGACAAGCCATCGATTGCCGAAATCACCTCGTGTCCCCGTTCCGTGAGGTCTGCGATCACCATCATCCTTACGATGGCCTCATCCTCAGCGACGAGCACCCTGGCCGGTAAACCGGGCTTCCTGCCGAATTGCTGTGGCTGTGCAACAACTGGCTCGGGATCAGGGCCGCTCCACACCGGCAGCTCGATGATGAACGTCGTACCCTTACCGGGAGTGCTCTCGGCCGTGACGCTCCCTCCCCAACGATTGACAGCCGCGTAAGCCGTGGACAGTCCTAGTCCGGTGCCCACGTCCGCTTTGGTCGTGAAGAACGGCTCGAAGATGCGCGCCTTTGTTGTCTCGTCCATGCCGGTACCGCTATCGGCGACGCTAAGGCGCACCGCGCCATTGGCAGAACGCGTGCCGATCCGTATTTGACCACCGTCTGGCATGGCGTCAACGGCGTTGAAGATCAAATTCAACATCAGGTCGTGAAGTCCGGTGGGATCTGCTGCTACGGGGGGCACCCTGGCGAGATCGGTGACGAGCTCGATTTCAATGCCGTTGGCACGTGGCTCATCCTGCCAACGCGGGCGTGCGGCCTCCACGGCCTCTTCAACGACCCCTTCGAGGGCCACGCGGCGCGGTTCGTCTTCCTCATCCTCGACCGAGCGGCTCAGTCGTTGAATCAGATCCCGCGCCCGTAATGTTGAAGAAATGATGGTGTCGAGCTGTGACGCAGTGTCCTGCCCATCGGCGGCTTTTCTGAGCTTTTGCGCCGGCCCGAGAATGCCGGTCAGGATGTTGTTGAGGTTGTGGCTCACACCCAATGAGAGCTCTCCTGCAGCGCGCAGTCGCTGAGTGCGCACGATTTCGGCGTCTGTCCGTTTGCGCTCGGTGATGTCATGGCAGACGACGACATGTCCGGGCAGATCGTGCTGTCGATCTCGCAAGGCGGTGACCCTCAGTTCGTAGATCAATGACTCTCCGTCCCGTTCGAACACGACTTCCTCGGACATGTCATCGCCTCGCAGGGGAAACTGAAGACCGCTGATTCCGACCAGGATGTCGGCTGCCGGCCGGCCGATAAGCTGGTCGGCCGAACGACCGAAGAGGACCTGTGCCACCGGATTGACGTCGACGATGCGATCCTGTGGATCCAGAGTAATGACGCCGTCTTGAAGCCCTTCGACCACGAGGTGGCGAGCGATCGGGGTGATGTCGATCAACTGGTAGCGGAAGAGCCCGAGTGCGCAAGCCAGGCCTAGAATGATGAATGAAAATGGAGTCAGGTCGAGATGGGGAAATGGACTGAGCCCAAACAGATATATCACGTTCGCCAACCACGGGGCCACGAGCCCGGCGAGCATGACAATGATCTGGCGACGGTACAGGTGAGGTGAGCGAAAAAGCGCGGGCAACAGAAGGATGGAGCCGAGCGCCAGCAGGACGTAGCAGTAGGCTACGTGGATCCAGAACCACGGTCCGTACTCCGCGACGATCAAGACATTGTAGGTGTCCCAGGGTACCAACTGTACATCACGACGCAACAGATCATGGTAGCTGTAGGTCCATGCCAGTACGGTGGTTATCAGCGGAATAACACTGAGAGCTACGATCGTCGGCTTGCTCAACCAGCGACTGCGTCCCGTGTACTCGATGACCAGGCCAACCCACAGAACCGGTACGGCCACGATACCCATGTACTGGAATGCCGCCCAGAACTCCTTGGCTTCGCGCATGGCCGCGGCCATCTCCATGGCGTACCCCAGCGACCAGGCGGCCACGGCTGCGAAAAGGTCGACGAGCCACATGGTCTCCGGTGTCTGTCGCCTCCGCCACATGTACAGAGCCAGGAATGCGGAGAAAGCACCGGTCAGGAACAGTGGGACGGTGTATGGGGTATGCTGCCAGTACATCTTTCAGTCGTGCCTGCAACTGGTCACAAAGAGACCCTGTCCGTAAGGCGGCTCATGTCAGGACGATTCTGCCTGCTCTTTGAGCGATTCTTCCAATCCCATCAACGCCGCGTACAGCGCCTCGGTCTTCGGCAATGGCACTGCCCTGATCCTGGCATCCTCCAGCAATGGCCCGATGCTGGCGCTGAATTCGGTCGTCAAACCCTTTTCCACGTCCTGAAAGGCGGAATGCCTGGAATGACTTCCCGCCAGGGGTGATGCCATCACCCGCTCGACAGCCTCCAGCGCGCTGCCCCGCGTCCATTCGTCGACGTGGTACGGCCCGATGGTCTGCAACGCTATACCGTGCGAGCGCGCGAGTGCGCTCAACTCACGAACGATGGCCGTGTACTCCTTGGCCAGCAGCGGATCCGACAAAACCTGTGCATTGTTACGCCGCGCCAGGGTGGCGAAGAGGCCGATCGGGATCCAGCCCACCATCTTCGACCAGGTGGCCGAGACGATGGATTCCGTCGCCTCGGCGGTGAGTCCGGACTGCTTGAACAAGTCGACGATCCAGTCGACACGCTGTGAGCGCGTCCCGTCGAACTCGCCGAACTGCGTGCCCCCGTCGTAGGTCCAGTTGATGACGCCGGGCTGCGGGCGCTCACCCGCCAGAATGGCGACAACACCGATGGTCTTGTCCCTGCCGAAGGCATCGGCCAGAACGTCATCTTTGATGGTCCCGTTCTGTAGAGAGGTGACGAAGTCATTGACCTGGATATGGCCAACCTGTTCCAGCGCCGCTGCGGCGTCTTGAGACTTGACCGCCAGTATCAGGGCATCACAATGCTCGACCCGTCCCGGATCGTCGACGACATCCAGTTGCACCGTGAACTCATCCAGACCTTTGAGACGCAGGCCCTCTCGCCGAATGGCCTCGGCGTGCGCTCCCGGGCGCGTGACAACTGTTACCTCGCAGGATTCTGTACGGCGGCCCAATTGGGCTGCCACCAGTCCACCGAGCCCACCCGGGCCGACGATGACGACCTTTTTCATGCTCACTCAACTCCCTCGCTGATGATGGTCTCGGCTGGCTCCCGTGACCATGGCGACTTTGTCAGTAGCCTCTGTTATGGTATTGCATTTCCGGATTGAGAATATACGTTCGTCTGTACATTGAATACACTGGAAGCCACGATTTCACCCTATATTCTGCGTCCAGCGAGCAGGTCTGAAGCTTGGATGCCGATCCCACCAATTCCGAAGGAATGGCCCAATGCAACGCGCTCCACGCTGGGTCGCGCCACTCCTGCTCCTGATCGCGGTTGTTCCAGCCAGGACTCAAACGGTGTACGCCGCCGCCAGCCTGACCACGGCGCTTCGGGAAGTCACGCAGCTCCTACCGGACAACGATGTGCGGCTTTCGTTCGCCAGTTCATCATCCCTGGCCAAGCAGATCGCCGCCGGCGCTCCTGCCGATATCTATTTCAGCGCCAGTGCCCAATGGATGGACTACCTCCACAAGAAAGGGCTGATCGCAACGGACACCCGTTCAGACCTGCTGACCAACCGTCTCGTCGTCATCGCACCCGAGCATCACACCTTCGAAGCTGAAGGCGATCCGAGTTTCGATTTTGCTGCCGCATTCACTGGCCGCCTGGCTGTGGGTGATCCATCACACGTACCCGTTGGCATATATGCCCGGCAGTCTCTGGAAAAACTGGATTGGCTCACCGGACTTGCCGATCGCCTCGCGCCCGCACCCCATGCGCGCGCGGCTCTGGTATATGTCGAACGCGGCGAGTGTGCGGCCGGAATCGTCTACACCACCGATGCCGCCATCAGCACCAAGGTCGAGGTCCTGATGACGTTGCCCGCGCACACACACGAGCCGATCGTCTACCCGGTTGCTGCCATCGTCGACCGGGACAACGAAACCGTCCGCCGCGTGCTCAAACACTTCCAGTCAGTCAAGGCAGCCGCCGTGTTTCGTCGCCACCGCTTTCTCACCGCCGGCCAGACCCAACCCCAGGCCCCACGATGATGTCATCTGCTGAACATTGGCCCGTGATCGAGCTGTCGTTGCGCGTGGCCTTTTTTTGTGTTCTGTGCAGTCTGCCTCCAGGGGTGTTGCTGGGATGGCTGCTGGCACGGCGTGATTTTCCTGGCAAGATCGTCCTCGATGGTCTGTGTCATCTGCCGTTGGTCCTGCCACCAGTCGTAACCGGATATCTGTTACTCGTACTATGCGGCCGGCACGGTCTGCTGGGTGGGGTTCTCGAATCGGTCGGCTTGCGATTGGCGTTTGATTGGAAGGGCGCCGTCCTCGCCTCGGCCGTCGTCGGCTTTCCCCTGATGCTGCGCTCGGTAAGGCTGGGAGTAGAAAGCGTCGATCCGCGATTGGAGCGCGTTGCCCGTACCCTTGGATGCGGCCCTGTGCGGACTTTCTTTATGGTGACCCTTCGACTGGCTGCTCCGGGCGTTCTCGCGGGCGCGCTGCTGACCTTCGCCCGCAGTCTGGGCGAGTTCGGCGCCACCATCATCTTCGTGTCGAACATCGAAGGCCAGACCCGTACCATTCCGCTGGCCATCTACACTTTCTTGAATCAACCCGACGGCGATGCTGCCGCGCTGCGGTTAGTGGTCGTGTCCGTCATCGTCTCGCTGCTGGCGCTGGCAGCCAGCGAATGGGCTTCTCGCCGCGCCCGCAGGAGGTGACGAGCGTGCTCGAACTGCGGATCAATCATCGAGTCGACGACTTCATCCTGAATGTGGACGTGCGCTGTCCCTATGAGGCGACGGCAATTTTCGGTCCGTCCGGCGCCGGCAAGACCACCATCCTGAACATGGTCGCCGGGCTCGTGACTCCGGACGAAGGCCAGATCGTCATGGACGACGATATCCTGTTTTCCTCGGACCGACAGATAGACGTGCCGCCTGAGCAGCGCCGTATCGGTTATGTCTTCCAGGACGACCTGCTATTTCCCCATCTCTCGGTCGTGGACAATCTGCGCTTTGGCTATTCGTTGATTCCCGCCAATGAACGCCGCTTCGAAGTTGATCTGATTGCCGAACTTCTCGAAATCGGCAATCTCCTGGAACGGCGGACCCACAATTTGTCCGGCGGTGAACGCCAGCGCGTTGCTTTGGGGAGAGCGCTGCTGGCGTCGCCTCGCCTGTTGCTGATGGACGAGCCGTTGGCGTCACTGGACCAGGGTCTGAAGAGCCGCATCATCCCATACTTGCGCCACATCCGCGCGGACCTGGGGATTCCGATCCTCTACGTCAGCCATTCAGTGGCCGAAATACTCGAGCTGACCGGCCAGGTCCTCATCCTCGATCAAGGACGGGCCGTCGCCCACGGCGATTTCTTCCGCATCGCCCACGAACCGGAAGTCCTGCCGTTGATTGAAGACGGGGAAGGCTTCGAGAACGTGTTGGCGGTCGAAGTAATGTCGTGCGATGCCGAGGCTGGAATCACACTAGTTCGCAGTGAGGGCCAGGAACTCAAGATCCCGTACTGCGACCGTCCCGCCGGCAGTCGACTGTTCGCCGGCATCCGGGCCGACGACATCATCCTCGCCCGTGAGCGGGTAGAAGGCATCAGCGCGCGCAACACCCTCGAGGGCCGCGTGCTCGAGATCTCGGACGTGGCCTCGAAAGAGCTCGTCTACGTGGACGTGGGACGCCGGCTGGCAGCCAAGGTGACCCCGGAGGCGGTTACCGCGCTGGGACTTGAGGTCGGCGTTCGCGTCTACTGCCTGATCAAGACCCACTCCATCCGTATCGGGCCCGAAGTGGAGTAGCAATATGCCCACCACCAAGGTCATGGATCGCATTGACAAGGACGAGTGCCTGTTGTTGGATGGCGGGACCGGCTCAGAAATCCAGCGCCGTGGAGTTGGAGAGTGGGGCTGGAAAGCATCCTTTGGGTTGGAGGAGATGGTTGACGATTTTCTGCGCGAACTACGCCAGCATCCCCAGCGATACGACGGCTGATTGAACGCGCTTGAGGGTCTCCACCGGCGTTTGCTTGAAGCGGGTAACTCAGTGGCACGACGTCAAGTGATGATTGGCATCTAGCGCAACAGTGTCAGCTTCCGGTTGACCACGACATCACCCGCTGCCAGGCGGGCTATGTAGACGCCGGTCGCGAGCGAATGGCCGTCGTCGTCGGTCCCATCCCAGTTGATTGTGTAGTACCCGGCTGCCCTGCGACCTTGAGGGATTCTCCTTACCCGTTGTCCATTCGCCGCGTAGATATCCAGCGTCGCCACGGTTGTCGAGTTCAACCTGTAACGCCATATGGTGCTGCTGTTGAACGGATTGGGATAATTCTGCTCCAGTTCGGGGCTCGTTCCCGGTAACCCATCCGCTGCAGTCGCGAACCCATCGTCGAGCACAGCGGTAATCGACGGCGGCAGATGCGTGTCGACGGTCGCCCGAAAGCCCGTTGCCGCGGCGAAGGCGTGAATGCTGTTGTTGTCCGAACCGAACCACTCGGCCTGGCGGTCGTGGTAGGTCAGTTCCACGGGTGTGAGCGGACGGTCCGAAATAACCACCGTCGCCATCCGGTATTCCCTGGGCGTATCCTCGTGAGAGGGCGACCGCTGGCCGTGGGCGTTGATGACCTCTCCGATGGAGATGGTATCCAGTCGGTCCGCGGCCACGATAAGGCCCTGCAAGTCGTCGAAGCGAACGATGCTGGGATTGATCAGCACCTGATGTGGGGGCACCTCCTCCGCCCCTACCAGACCCATCAGGTAGAGTTCGATCATCGAATAGAAGCCCCCCCAGGATGATGATCCTGCGTTGCTGGGGACGGCGTATTCCCCATTGCCCAGATCTCTGATGAAGGTGGCGTTGCCTCCCAGTACTCCCTGGACATCGGACACCCCCCAGTGGCCATTCCAGAACAGACCACCAAAGGGAACGAGGAAGTTTGCCCAGTTGTGAGCGAGCTCGTGAACCAACGGCCCCAGCAGACGAAAGTTGATGAAGGTGGCGCTCTGCAGGCGTCCGTCGCTGCCGAATTCCGCGGTTTCGTCGAACAGGGGGACACCGATGCCGCTGACGTCGTTGCGAACGCTGCGGTTGAATCCGTGCGCACCGTTGCTCAGTGGGAGAGCCGAGCGGACGGCGAGAAAATCGTAGTCGTCGTCGAAGTATTCATAGAAACGAGTAGCGATCGCGCGAAGATCGACAAAGGGCTGACTCAACACGAACAGGGTTCCGTCGTCGACGAGGTTGACCGCGTGATCTGTCCGATAGGCATCGTCACTCAGTTTCTGGACCATCGGTAATTCGCCGCCGACCAGACCGCATTCGGCAGTAAACTGAAAATCCGTCCCTGTTGCATCCTGAAAAACGACGACAAGGGTGATACTGCCGAACGGCCCTATGTCCACGTCCGGAGGACGATGGGGCTCACCCGTCATCGTGAAGATCCCGTCTCCGGCCCGGAGATCCCCATCCATGCCGTCGTCCAACAGCTCCCGTTCCAGGCGTCCACCGTGGCCGTCCGGAACCAGAACCAGGACGCTTTCCACGCTTCCACCAGTCGTGACGAATAGGGGCGGATACTCGACAGCATCAACGAGCATCGCGTTGGGTCGGAAGTAGGCAGTGTCCATGAAGCCGTCGTAATAGGCCGATGGCGTATCAATCTCGCCTGTCCCTTCGACGATCTCGATCCCGCGGAATATTTCCGAGGTGAAGAACTGCTGTCCCCTGGGAAAGAAAGTGATGCGGAAGTCATGCTGGCCGGCATCAGCGTGCTTGAAGACCAGCGGGTGCTCGAAACGCCCATTGGCGACGACAATCCGGTGCTCAAGGACCCCTCGTTCCGAAGCGAAGGCGAACGTCATGGCCGGAATCCCCTGATTCTCGAGGCTGCCCCTGACCCAATACGTCTGGCCGGTGACAAACTGCGACGGCAGCGGTTCATCGAGAACGATTCCATCGAGATACTGATCTGGAACCGACTGTCCGAAGGCAGTCACGGTCACGGAGAAAGGAATCAACAAGGAGAGCAGGAGTCTGCGAAAACCTGGACGACCCGCGGTTGGTAAACCGTCGAGATAGAATTGAGACATGACGTTAGCGAACCCGGGGCAAGATCCAACGTGAAAAACACCGTCCCGTTAGTCTATGTCTTGGACGTCGTATTGTCGAGCGATGCGCTTGCCATTGGCTACATTCCCAACGCATCTTTCACTCAGGAGGAATTGATGCCACTGGAATCAATCGAGTACGCAAAAAACCGGGGCCACGAATTGCTGGCGCGTAGCAATGCCGCACTCGAAGCAGGCGAAATCGATGAGGCGGGCTGGTTTCTCGCAGGCCAGTCCGTCATCACTCCGGCCTATTTGGCCGCCGACAATCCCCGGTCTCAGTCCGGGCACAGCGGTGATGAGGCGCACTGGAAACACGCACGCAGCTTGATCGGTGACGCCATCTCCACGGACGGTTCATTCCTTGATGTAGGATGCGCCAGTGGCCACCTGATGGAGTGCATGCAGCAGTGGCTACGGGAGAAGAGCGTCGACATCGACCCCTACGGTCTCGACATTGCCCCGGAACTGGCAGACCTGGCGCGACGCCGGCTCCCGCACTGGGCGGATCGCATTCACGTGGGCAATGCCCTCTATTGGCGGCCTCCGATGCTGTTCGACTTCGTGCGCACAGGGCTCGAGTATGTTCCGCCTTCGCGGCAACGGGACTACATCCAGCGCCTGCTCACGGACGTGGTCGCACCCGGTGGACGTTTGATAATCGGTTCATACAATGAGGAAACGGACGACACTCGGCCTGTAGCATCAGTTGAGGACGAGGTGCGATCCTGGGGATTCACAGTCGCTGGTCGAACTCAACGAACCCACTTCCATGACGAACGCCTGGTCAACCGGGCTCTGTGGATTGACCGGTAGATTGGCCGTGCTCACTCCGTAAATTCGATCACGTCTGCCCGAATCGACAAAGAGACGTCATTGTAGACCAGCAAGTTTCGCGTGGCAGCATCATAACGCACGTTGGCAAGAGCTAACCGCCGACCCGCCACCTCACCGTGTTCCGCCTCGAATGCCTGCCACAGGTCCTCCATCGCCTCCTTGTAAAGTTTGCCCGTTCCACTGAGGCGATGCAGCGACAGCGACCCGGTCCGTGGGCCATTGGAGAAACTGACGCCGATCAGATACGCTGCCTCGGCCTCGCCGGACACACCGGTGGCCACGACTTTGAAGTTGGGCTCAGACATTTCGACCTGAGTCAGGTTCGCGGCCGCAAACATGCCGGCCTGACCACATCCTGTGAAGGCAACTGCAAGGACGGCAGCGCCTACGGCGAGAGGGACAGATAATTTGCGCACGTTGATACCTCCTGGGGTAATGAGTAGATACGCCCGGCCCGTCCGGGACGCATCCGTATAATACTGCAACACTCGATTCGGGAAGAAATGTCACCATCGCATTATCGTTTTTGCGAATAGTTTATACTTTTAGCCGCAGCTGACCGGATGTCGCTTGGAAATGTATAGCGGCATCAATATCATCACGAGACACTATCCATAGCGTCTGGCAATGAAAATCCTCGGTCTATTTTTTTGGAGTAGATAAAATGGGTAAGCAATCGGCTGTGCTGCTGGCCTTGCAGAAGGTGCCGCTATTCGCGGACCTGTCCCCGAGTCAACTAAAGCAACTGCTCGGCATCTGCCAGCAAGAGAGCCATGAACCGGGGACCGTCCTCTGCAGAGCCGGCGCTGAAAGCGACCGGATGTTTGTTCTTCTTTCCGGAACGGTCGAAATCCGTACTGAGCGCGATGTGCCGCTTGTGAGCGAATCGGCCATCACCACAGTAGGCGAAGCTGGGATGTTGACGGGCGAGCCGCGATCGGCCACGGTCGTAGCCGAAACAGCGCTCTCGGTCCTGGGCATCAACCGCCGCGCCTTCTTCAAACTGATGCAGGAAGACCCTTCGTTAGCCACTCGTTTATACCGCAACGTAATGATGAGTCTTCGTCAGAAACTGGTCGCATCGAATCGGCGCATCGGCGAGTTACTGCAAAGCCAATCCTCGTCCTGACACGACAAGTGAACACTAGGTAGCAGTCATCTCTGACCGAGCGAAAGCTGGCTCCGGCTGTACCCTCCGTCCGTTCTTCCTCGGGCTCATCATGGGTGAATGGTTGCCCATTGGACTGAGGGCGGTGTATGAGTTTGCGCGGCCAGAATCTGTGAAGCGATCTATCGCTCGTAGGTCAAAAACAGACTGCCTCGCGCGTTGTCCTGGCTGGCGTCACCGGCAAGGCCGAAACCGATCAGGATCCGTAAAGCCAGAGGGCCACTCAACCTGGTTTCTGTCCCGAGCAAGCCGTCTACCCCAAGATTGTCCGTGAAGTCCCTGCTGACAGCGCGCCCGTTGAGACCACCGATGATATCCGTCGATTCAGATACGTCGCTGCGGCCTTCCAGCGCCAATCTCAGGGCGGCACCGCGTGCGCTGATCGCGTCACCGAGCCCGACCCCGAATTTGTACTTCATACCTATGGGTGTTCCCAGGAAGTGATTCTCATTCGCGATGAACACGAAAGATCCGCCGTAACCCCTGCTGCTTTTCTCTCCCACCCGCTCGTTTTGATCTTCCTTCTGCACGTTCACTCCCCAGGCGAAGTAGCGGTGAATCTGATGCTTCATGCCCACGGTGAACCCGGTGACATCGCCGGCCGTGAGCGCCCCGTCTACCCGACCGCCGAGTTCGAGTCGGTTCTTTCGGCCCAACCGCAGATTGATAGGCGTGGCCGGATCTGCGTCCAATTGACTGAGATCTGACCAGACCGACCCGACCGCGGCTGAAAACTGGACTGGGATTGAGGAGTCATTGACTACCTGCCACAGGTGATACGGTGCTGAGCCGGCCCTGTCCGGATCATCCACCATGGTGCCGAGGAATAGATCATAGTCCACATCCGCCGAATCACCTTGCGCTTTGGCAGGCACGGTGCCAAGTGTCAGTAATACCAGGATCCACACCGAGGCAGGTATTCTAAAACGCGGGGGCATTTGATCGTTCACCGAGTCTCTCGTTCCACTTATCCACGGACGCGTGGCCTACCCTCAGCACCATGCGAATCGCATTGACACTGAGGTCCGTACAAATGATAGTCTGATATGATCGTGATGAGAATACTCAGCGCCGAGAAAAGCGTAGCCAGCTTCCGAGAGCTGGCGCATCCGTAGTTGCCAGCCATCTCCCACGAGATCGTAGCGATAGGGGCCCCTCTTACATTTGCCATATTTTCCTGTTACCTGTAGCCATTTTCTGCGTCTAAACTCTGTGAATGCCAGACTGACTTGAGCAGTGGATTTGTCAAACGACGCCGACATCGCCCTCATCGCCGCCTGCCAGCAGGGAGACAACCGCGCCTTTCGCAGGGTCTTCGAGTTGTACCGGGACCGTGTGTACTCACTGTGCACCCACATGGCACCTAACGATCAGGATGCCGAAGACCTGACCCAGGAGGTCTTCATCCAGGCATTCAAGAGCATCGGCTCGTTCCGCGCGGAGGCTGCTTTTGGGACCTGGCTCTACCGCATCGCAGCGAACCGTTGCATGGCCGAGGCACGCAAGCGGCGGCCTGCATTCTCTTCTCTCGAGACGGTCGCCGAGAAGAGCATCCCCATGGCGCGAGGGGCCAACCCGGAAGATCAGCTCATACAAAAGGAAATGGCCAAGAAAGCCGAGGCCGCTATCGCGGCTCTGCCTGAAAACATGCGCCTCGTCTTCGTTCTGGGCACACAGCTCGGAATGGCCTACCGGGAGATCGGCGAAATCCTCTCGTGCAGCGAGGACGCGGTAAAAGTCCGGATCCACCGGGCGCGCAAACGCGTGCGTGATGCTATCAAACCCTATCTCGATGCATGAGGTCGTAAGAGAGATGAACTGCTATTCGTGCGAACGCAATCTGTCAGCCTACGTCGACGACCAACTGTCCCATGACGAACGAGTCGAGCTCGAAACTCACCTGAGTGAGTGCGAGAGCTGCCGAACGGAGTACGAGTCGCATCAGGTCACATGGGAAGCAGCAACCTCCCTGCGCAGCGGTGCCGCGCGGGAGGAACTGTGGACCAGCATCGAACAGCAGCTGCGACAGGATCCACCGTCGCTGACGCTGGAAGATGTGGCGCTCATGATCAAGGGTCTCGCCAGTGAGGTGCAGATCCTGAGGCAGACTGTAGACGAAATGCGTCGGGACATTGCGCAGACGGAGTGGCCGGCCGCCGAGGACGATGTCAGGGAGCACGGCGGCATCCGGATCCGGCCTAATCTATTCCCTGTCGGGACCCGTCGGTCGAGCGGTTACGCCTCAAGCTCATGAATCAACAGGAGTGAGAAATGCCAACGAAAACGAAGAGAAAGGCAGCCCCGAAGGGGGACACCCGGCCATCCGCAAAGAGCGTTCACAAGGATTCGCGGATCGACGAGGTCGATGTCGAGGTCTCGGTCGAGATCGGCCGCCATCGCATGACCCTCGATGAGGCCCTCAACATCGGTGAGCAGTCACTCGTGAGCCTCCATACGATGATGGGCGAACCGGTCGATGTCCGCCTCAACGGCAAACTGTTCGCCCGCGGTGAAGTGGTGACAATCGATGAGAATTTCGGCGTACGGCTCACTGAGATCGTCTCATGACTGACACCGCCATTTCAACGCTTCAGCACACCAACCTCAACCATCTGCTGGATGTCGAGGTCGATCTCGTCGTCGAGCTCGGCCGCGCTTTGATGCCGCTCGAGCGAGCCCGGGCTTTGCACGCTGGCGATGTGATCGCCGTGGACATGCTCGCCGGACAGCAGTACGCCTATCGCATCAACGACCAGCTTTGCGGCGAGGGTGACATCGATGTCCGCGAGGAGCAGCTCACCTTGCGCGTCACCCGGCTTTTCCCACCCAAGTGATGGACGATATGAACACTGCGACCGCCGATGGTATCGACGTGAGGATATTCGGGGATGTTGACGGCTTACGTGGGGGCTCTCCGCAAGTATCGGAGTGGCGCCCCCCTTTGGTTGAGAACCTCTCCAGCTTGCCGCCCCTGCCGGAGTCGCCACCCAGATTGGCCCACACCGAGATGGGCGCGCCGGCCCCGACCGCCGATGAGCCTCCCTCTGGCACTGTGCCGGTCCGCCAGGCGCCCGCCTGGATTGTGGCGGACAGCGTGTTCGAGGCGGTCTGGCGACAGCCGGAAGAGGCCGCCCACCTGCTGCGCAGCATGGCCCTCGAAGACGGGCAGGACGGCAGAGCCGATTTCCACCGGGCAGCCCTGGTCCTGGTTTCGCTGGGCGTCCAAGTCACCGCCGAGATCATCGGCCCGGACACCTTCCCCTACGGGGAGCTCTGCGAGCTGTCGCAAGCGATTTCGGACACCCCGCAAGTCTCCGTTGAAGCGCAGAAGGAGCATCTGGCCACCTTTGGGCAGCAGCTGGAGGCCCGTGAGTGGATCCGTACGGGCGGCGTCGACTTTGCGTACCAAACCGTAAGACGTGCGCGCGGCATGCGCATGGCCAGGCATGTCACAGAGCCGATGGCTGACCTGTCACGTCCGCGTTTCACCATCCTCAATAAGGTGCCGGCCGCTCAGATTGCACCCGGGATCGTGTCCGAACACCCCCAGACTATCGCTCTGTTGCTGTCCCAACTCGAACCCACACAGGCCGGAGCCATCCTCGCCGAGCTCCCGGAACGACTGCAATCGGATGTCGCCTACCGTATTGCTTCGATTGACGAAGCGACACCAGCCGCGATAAGGATCCTGGAAAGCAACCTCGAGGAGTCGTTCAGAGATGCCGTTGCCGGCAGGTCAGAAATCGGCGGCACCCAGGTAACTGCAAAGATCCTCAAAGCGAGCACGTCCGAGGTCGAGCGTAACGTCCTGCGTGCGATGGATGCTCAGGCGGCTGAAATGGCCGCCGTCCTTCGAAAGCTGGGATGCCGGCGAGAGGAAGAGCCGCGGGCGGACGAAGACAACGGAGACCCTGCGTCATGAGTCGGATCATAGAATACGATTTCAAGCACCCGGCCAGGATGAACAAGGCGCAGATGCGGTTTGTGCAGAACCTGCACGAGGAATTCGCCAGGCTCTTGAATATTTCCTTCAACAACCTGATGCGGTCGATCGTCGATGTCGACATCGAGTTTGTCGATCAGACCACCTACCGCGAGTTCATCCAGTCGCTGTCCAACCCGGGTGTGGCGTATCAGTTTCACCTCGGTCCGAAGGATATGTATGACGGTCAGGTCATCATTGACTTCCAGATGCCGATCGTCTTCGGGGTTGTCGATCGAGCCTTCGGCGGCAAGGGGTGCGGCTCTGACGTCGAGCCGAGACAGATATCGCAGACCGAGATGGGCATATTCGTCAGTCCGATCAGGCAGGCCATCTGGGATCTGGAAGATATCTGGAAGAGCGTCGTGGAATGTGAGGTCCACGATATCGAGCTCGAAACCAACCCCGAGTTCATGACGATCGTCCCCGACAACGAGATCGTCCTCATGCTCGCTTTCGGAGTGAACTCGACCAATGCGAAGGGCCGGATTTCGATGTGCTATCCGTACCGGACCCTACAGCCGATTCTGGCCAGTTTCGACCAATCTGGACAAAACCGCATCCCGCCTCGGCAAGGCGCTACGGGCGAGGAGCTCCGCCATGCAAATCGCCTCCGCGTGGGTGCCATGGACCTGCCCACCACAGCCGTCCTCGGCCGCACCTCCGTGACCGTTGCCGAGGCAGAGCAACTAACAGCGGGTGACGTTATCCGCTTGCCCACGCGAAAGACGGATCCCGCCATCCTTCACATCGGTGGCAAGGCGAAATACCTCGCCCGCCCGTTTGTCGAAGACACGGGCGAACTCAAGCTCCAAGTCGCCGCCCGGATTCCTTCCCAGCTACAGACCAAGTACGGTACCGTTGCTGAATAGAAGACGACGTCTCCCGGCGAGTTCGCAGGGAATGCCGGCGCTGATGGTTTTTTTGTACTTGTCGCCGGCCAGCCTACGAGCTGGCACTGGTGTAGCGCCGCAGAGCCAGACGCCACTGCAGACTGCTTAGTATCAACAACAGACTGGCCAATCCCATGCTGTACATAGCTGTCCAGACCGACCACTCACCCACCAACGCCTGCGTTGGGAAATTCGCCACGAGCACGACCGGTACGACCGTCAGGAACAGCAGCTTCATCGTCCCCTTGTAGACCCCTGCCGGGTATTGGGCGAAGGCGAAGACATTGGGGACCAGTTGCTGCCAACTCCACAGCCCTTGAAACCAGAACTCCAGCGTCATCGACATGAACCAGAGTGAGTAGACCAGCACGATGCCGGAAAGCAACAGGGCAGCGGCGACGCCGACATCGAACGACCTCGGCGTGTACTCGAGAGCCTGCAGCGCGTAGATGATGACGGCCACTCCAGGTAAGACGCGCAGCAGTCCCGTGACCTGGATCTGGCGCAGGGAGATCAGCAACTGCGCCGAGACCGGGCGCAGCAGCAGGCCATCGAGATCGCCATCGTAGATCGTCCGCGTCATCTCTCCCAAATTCGGTCTCAAAAACGTGGCCAGCAGCACTGAGTAAAGCTGGAACACGCCCACGAGCACCATCGTCCGCCACTGATCCCATCCACCGATCTCAGGCGCATGGTCGTAGGCGATGTCGAACATCAACAAAGCCAGCGCCACAGCGACAGCCTCGTTGAGTAGATCGGTGATGAATTGCCAGCGGAAGGCCAGGCCTCGCTGAACCGAGATCAGCCACAAGCGTCCGATGACTCGGATGTGACGTCGGATGTTATCCACCGTAGGCTCCATATCGACGCACGCCGCGTTTTAGCACAAGATGGATGGCCAAGACTAGAGCAGCGATCATCACCAGTTGCGTGGCGATCCCGTGCGCGAAGGCCGCGGGCTCGACTTTGCCGATCAATACCATGGCCGGGAAATAAATCACGTACTGGAAGGGCAACACGGCGCCCACGTGCTCCAGCCATTCAGGTAGGAAGACTATGGGTACCAGGAAACCGCTGAACAGCCGGTAAGCGTGATCGATGAACGGCACGTCGCTCTCCGTCCAGAAAGTGACGAACCCCACGAGCATCCAGAGGAGGAATCCAAGGACGAACCCAATGCCCATGGCGAGCGCGCCGGCGGGGTAGACCCACAGGTCGCTGACGAAGCGCAGATCCTGGCGAAAGAACAGGAGCAGGACGATGAACAGAAAAGCGGAGCTGACCCATCGCGGCGGCTTTGTACCGAACTCCTCGAAAAAGCGGGCCAACACGTAATTGGCCGGCATCAGGAGGTAGCGCGTGAGGCCGCCGCCCAGGATGTCGTGGCGCAGGCCCCCTTTGTAGACCCAGGTCGTTTCGAAGACGAAGTTGAACACCAGCAGATACATGACCATGTCTGTGACGTCGAAGCTGGCGATGTCGCCCTCACCGGCCCCGTACACGGCCTTCCAGAACACGACCTTGGCCACCACCGGAAAAATGAAGACGGCGATCGAGCAGAATACGCTGAAGCGGTGGGCCAGGGCGCCCTGCGACTCCACCAGAATCAACCGGCGGTATTTGAGCAGCTTACCGAGCATCACCGGTTACCAGCGCTGTGACGACCTCTTCCAGCGAAGGCTCCTCGACCAGGATGTTGGATAACCTGTAGCGGTTCAACAGTTCCCGCGCCACCTGGGTCACCTCGTCGCGGGCGACCCGCAGGCGCACGGCGCCGTTCTCGACGTCGATCTCGGGTTCGCCCAGTGGACGCAACTCGGCCTCCGCCACGTGCTCGTCGTCGTCGCAGACGAAGGAGACGTGCACGTTAGGCGCGTAACGCGCCATGATCTGCTCGAGGGGGCCGTCGAAGACGATCGCACCATCGGCGATGAAGATGATGCGTTGGCAGAGCGACTTGATGTCTTCGAGGTAGTGACTGGTGAGCAGGATCGTGGCCCCCGTCTCCTCATTGTAGCGCCGGAAGAATTCGCGGACCGCCCTCTGGCTTGCCACGTCGAGTCCGATGGTCGGCTCGTCGAGGAACAACACCCGGGGCATGTGCAACAAGGCGTTTATCAGCTCGCACTTCATCCGCTGCCCCAGACTGAGCAGACGGGTCTGCACGTCGAGGAATTCGCCGGCATCCAGGAGACGGGTCAGCGTCTCGAGTGACCGGTCGAAATCAGCGACAGGGATCTCGTACATGTCGCGTGTCAGCAGGAACATCTCCATCGCCGGCAGCTCCCAGAACAAGGTGCCTTTCTGCCCCATGACGAAGGCGATCTGCCGCAGATAATCGTGGTGGCGCTCGTGTGGCGTGTAGCCGAGGACACGAGCCTGCCCACCAGAAGGGTGGAGCACCCCGGAGAGCATCTTCATCGTCGTGGTCTTGCCTGCACCGTTGGGACCGATAAAGCCGACGAACTCCCCCGGAACGATCTCGAAATCCAACTCCTTCACCGCCGCAATCTCCACGGTCTGTTTATGGACGAAAGACTTGACGGCACCCCAGAGGCCGGGCTCTCGGTGTATGTGCCGGTAGACACGTCCGAGAGACTCGACCCTGATGATAGGCTCTTCAGTCATCTCCCCCCTCATTCCACGCATGTGACGCAACCACCCTCTTCACAATTCTCACATGTAGTGGGCCGAGCTTTGAACAGTGTCAAGAGGTAGCCTTCCGCGACGGACGTGGAGATCATGGGCGAACCCCTCGAGGGACTCATGAAGACGAGTCGCTGGGCTTGACATAGCGGACGATACCACCTCATCGCGCTCTGACGCGAGCCCCGCCATCTACAAACTGGCGATAGAATGTAGGCTCCCATTGAAGTACGGCTCCGGATCAGTCCTCCGGCTTCTCCCCGATCTGGGCCAGGCGCTGCTTGGCCTGCTGGTAGGTCGCATCGGGGAGCGGGCCGGCGCTGGCCGCCGATACGTTGGCCGCGAGGTGATCCGGATCGGTCGTGCCAGCGATGGTCGTATGGCAGTCCGGATTAGTCAGCGTAAACCGCAACACGAACTCGTGCCGATTCATGCCTTCGGATAATTCCTGCAAGCGGGCACGGTCCCATTTGTCCTGACGCTCGGCGCCTCCCCGATGACCCTTGGCGACACCGGCACGGATGATGATGCCGGCACCAAGCTCAGCAGCTTCTCGCATCATGGCTTCAAAGCGACGATCCAGGGCCGAATAAGGGATCTGAAAGGTGTCGAAAACACCCCTGCGGGCAAACTGTAATAGATCGGGCCCGTCGGTAGAGACACCGACGAACCGAGTCTTGCCCGACTGCCTCAATTCCTGCAGGACCTCGACGAGACCGCCCTCCTCGACATCTTCGACCGTTGCATTGTGCAACTGCAGCAGGTCGACGTGATCGGTTTTCATGCGCTGCAGGCTTTCCTCCATGTTCTTGCGCAACTGCTCTGCCGTCCAAATGTGCCGGGGCTCGTACCTGACACCTTCCGGGCCCACGTTGCAACCGCATTTGGTCGCCAGTAGGTACTCATCCCGCCGGTGGCTGATGTACCTGCCGATGCGAACCTCACTCAGGCCGTAGTCCGGAGCCGTATCGATGAAGTTGATGCCCGCATCCAACACTCCGTTGAGGACGGCTTCTGCCCGTTGCTCCGTGGCCTCTTCTCTCACACCACGCAGCTCCATGGCGCCGAAACCGAGCTGGGTCACCTGTAGTTCAGTGCGTCCTAGAACTCTTATGGGCAGCTGTGCCTGCATGCAACACTCCCTTCCCTATTCATTCAGCAAGCGGTACGTGTGGCACACCGAGGGCGAAACCACGCTCAACAAGAAAGGTGAACTCGGTGTCACAGCCTAATTCGACCTGCGGATGTAGCTTTTCGCTGGCTATTGTACCAATGCTGCCAATAGCTTCGTGGGCAGAGCTGCTCAATACCACAGCCATCCCGGTCCACTTTCCATGTCTCTTCTATTGTTGCCCGTTTCCCGTTGCCCCTTTGATAGAGGGGTGGTTTCTCTGTGAGTGCCTGGAGTTCGTATCTGGTTCTGCGATTCTTCTCCGCGCTGTTTCTGCAAGCAATATTCACGGTCAATCTGCTCTACCAGGCTCAGGTCGTCGGCTTGGGCCCGCTACAGATGGTGCTTGTGGGCACGGCTCTCGAACTGTCAGGCTTTCTCTTTGAAATCCCTACCGGAATTCTGGCCGACGTAAAGAGCCGACGCCTCTCTATACTGATTGGCACTGCGCTGACTGGTTGCGGTTTCGTCATAGTCGGTTTTGTTCCCGTCTTTGAAGCCGTGTTGTTCGGACACGTTATGTGGGGGCTGGGATATACATTCTGCAGTGGCGCAACCGAAGCCTGGATCGTCGATGAAGTGGGCGAGGCGCGGGCGGCTGAGGCTTTCACACGAGGAGCCCAATGGGATCAGATCGGAGCCTTCGCGGGTATTGGGGTTGGCGTTGGTGTGGGTCTGTACGGCGTGCAAGCGGCGGTTACGGCAGGGGGTGCCGGCATGCTGCTGCTGGCCATCGTTTTGTCGTTCCTCATGCCAGAGCGAGGGTTTGTCCCCGTTTCACGGGAGGAGCGGCGAACCTGGGGGACGATTCGGCACACAGTAGCGGCCGCCCGGTCGTTGACAAGACGCCAGCGAGGCTTCGGGTTGCTGTTGACGGTCAGTTTCGTCTACGGCCTGCACAGTGAGGGTTTCGACCGGCTTTGGGTACCGCACGTGCTGGCTATCGGCCTCCCGGCAAATTTTCAACCAGTGATCTGGTTCGGCCTGGCCAGTGCTTGCGCCCGTGCTTTGGGGGTGCTGGCGGTCGAGGTCACACGTCGCCGCGTGGACATGGTGTCGAAGGAATCGCTGATGCGCGCTCTACAGGTGATCTCCGTGCTTCTCGTGATCAGTATTTCCGCCATAGCCCTGGCGGGCCAGTGGTGGTTGGCGCTCCTCTTGTATTGTATAGAGAGGGCCTTGCACGCAGGTTCACAGCCTCTGTACAACACCTGGCTCAATCTACACATCGACCAACCGCACGTGCGCGCAACGATCTTTTCCATCAACAGCCAGATGGACGCCATCGGCCAGGTCTTTGGAGGTCCAGTCGCTGGAGCTGTTGGCGAGCGGTTGGGCCTGCGTGCCGCTTTGCTGAGCTCGGCATTCTTGTTGCTGCCGGTGGTGCCGCTTTACGCGTTGCTATTGCGGAGGTCGAGGGTGGGTGAAGAGAGGGAAGGAACCGGGCAAGTCTGATGCTCGAGACGGGACGGTGCCTCACATCCCGACGGAGACGGTTTTCTGCAAGCTGAGCATGGCGACGCTGAGGCTGTCGAGCAGCTGGCCCGGGTTCTGGAAACGGTAACTCTGGTGTACCAAGGTCAACTGGGCAGCGGCGTTATTGGGGTCTTGCTGATCGTTAACACTGTAGCGCCCGAGGTGGAAATACGCCTCTGACAGCATCAACCGGACATGCCGTTCGTCGATGTCGTCGTGGCCGAGGGAGCGTTCGTCGGAGTCCACCCGTGTCGCGGAGTTGTAATCCGGCTCGGCTTCCAGAGCCTGGATGACGAACTGCACGACATCGCCGAAATCCCCCTGCGCCAGGGAGACCCCAGCCCAACCCACCCAGGCGTCAGCGTTGCGCGGGTTGAGAGTTGTGGCGATGGAGAACGCCTGCTCGGCGTCGTCGAGTTGCTGCTGGTTCATGAACGACCAGCCGATCCCGTTCTGGGCCTCCGACTTGACCTCATCCCTGACGGCCTCGACGCCTTCGAGCCCATCCGCTTCATCCAGCGTTGCGGTGAAAAAATCGATCGCTCCGCCGAGGTCACCGTCATTGTATCGGGTCCAGTCAACGGGAAGCCGGTCCTTGAGTTGTTTCTCGCGTTCCTTGATCTCGTCAGGGCCCGTGCCGGAGCCACCGCCGCAGGACAGCAGCACGATCCACGCCAGTGCCACCAGGCCGAGGCGGGCAAAGACAGATTGCTGGTTTCGGGTTGTGAGCATTCCCATCGGCTCCTTATCGGTCACTCGCTATTTCAGCAGGGCCATCTGCTTGGTAAGCATGGCGGCACCCTCAAGGCGATACAGGTAGATGCCGGTGGCCGCTTTCCTGCCTAGTTCGTCCCGACCGTCCCACGCAACTTCATGCTTGCCCGATCCTACTATCTGCCCGTCGAGCAGTACTCGGACCTTCTGCCCCGCGCTGTTGTAGATGGCCAGCCGGACTCTGACGGGCTCAGGAGACTCTGGCACGGTGAACGGAATAACGGTCTCCGGATTGAACGGGTTGGGGTAGTTGTTTCCCAGCGCCAGAACGGTCGGGAGCGTGTTCCCTCCAACCCTGAAGCTGAGCCGGCGGACGGTCCTGTTCGCGGCGCGGTCGACGACGGTGATCTCGAGATCGTGAATTCCTGCCCCGACAGGTGCAGGCGGCACCCACAGGAGCTCGCCCCGATTGAAAGTGACCCCCCCTACCGGCTCGCCGTCCAGACTCACTGTGATCCCGTCGGGATCGATACCGCTGCCGCCATCCGTGACGGTGGCGCTCATTTCCGGGCCGCCCGCACTCGGCTCGGTCGTGATCTCGATCGCAGGAGCGCGCCCGTCGCGCATGATGGCATAGCGACCGAAGCTACCGACACTGACGGCATGCGTGGCCGCACCGATATAGGCCCAACCGCCACTCTCAAACCTGTACAGACCGTCAGCCTGGTCGTGCTGCTTCGAACCGGACCTCAGGGTGATATCTCGCGCCAGGATCAGATCGACCGGGTACAGGTTGACGACCGTGCGCAGGGTCAGCTCTGGTGGACCGTCCGCGGACGCGCCATCCTGTGCTTCGGGCGCCGCCTCGGACTCGGTCTGCAGGAGGATCCTGGTGTCGCGCTCGACAGCACCCGCCGGCACGGCGACCTCGGTACCTCCGTGGTTGAGCACCACCGCCTTGCCGGCTGTCACCGTGCCGATGACGACGGACGCAGCGTCAACGACGTTGGTGCCGGACTGAGTCGTGGCGTGCGCACCGACGATTATCTCGCCGACCGTGCCCGGTGGCACATTGGCGCTGCCGGACCAGATGAGGACGCCCGTGTTCTCCAGCTCACTCTCAATCTGGGTGACCGCGATGGTCGTGTCCGTGGTGCCATAGGAAAAGACGACTGACGGTATACTCGCCAACTCGACCCTCGACACCACGAACAAGCTGAGGAACTCGACATTGAGCGCATTCGGCACCACGCGCACAGCGAACGTGCTTTCGTCTATTGGCTCCACCACCCGGACGAACAAATCTCCGACGCCGCTGAAGCCACCGCCAAGATCGACAGTGAATGACAGGGTGTCGTCGCCAGTGCGCTCGCTGAGCGTGCTGAGTCTCAACCTGTGCGGCGCCGACGTTTCGATGAACGGCGCGGTTATGATCTGACCCGACACTTGCCAGTTGGTGGTGCTGGCTTCTGAGCCATCTGGAAGGAAATCGTTGAGGATGATCGTGGTGTCGACCTTACCGGCCGCGATCACGATCTCCGGAAACTCCTTGAGCGGGCTGACGGCCAGCGCCGGGTCCAGGGCGATCACGTTGATGGTGTCCCGTCCCGTCACCCCGGTCGCCGTGTTCGAGGCGATGAAGACGACCTGGACGGTGAGCGTGTCTGCCGACAACGCTTGCACCTTGTTGTCCTCGCTCAACCGGACGATGAAGCCTTCATGATCGCCCAGGACTTCACGGCGCCATTCGATCAGGGAATCCGGATGGGTCGCCCTGTCGGAGATGTAGTCGTTCAGCTGCAGCTCCTCGGACGCCACTCCTGCGATGAAGGTGATGTCCGGTATCGCCCGCAGGGTCAGGCTCTCGTGCTCGCCGAAATAGCGTATCGTCGTGATCGCGCGTTGTGTCCTGCCGAGCGAGTCGGTAGCGACGAATTCGACCGTGTCGATACCAGCACTGTCGCTGAAGGCAATCACACGGGAGGTGCCCTCCTTGAGGACGACGGTGCCAATCCTTCCCGGCCTTGGGATCGACCAGGTGATGCCGGCGCGCGATATGAGCGGGGAAATCTGCAGGTGATCGTCGAGATCGATCAATTCGGTGGGGACTGGGCCCACTTCCGCCTGCAGCGGCGGAATATGGAACGGGTCTGGCTCAACCACAGGCATGGTGACGGTGACGAGAACGGTGTCCTGCCAGGAGCGGTCGTCGGGATCAATGACCTGGAAAATGACCGTTTCGGTGGTGAATACGGCGTCTTCGGAGGCGAAGTAGGTGACCAGGTTCGTCAGCGGCGCGATCTCCACCTGAAGGTTGTCGCGATCGAAACCGTCCAGAACCCGCCACGTCAGTTCCTGCTCCGTGTTGTCCGAATCGTACGAGTAGTCGTCCAGGTCGATGTCCTTGTTCTGCTCGCCACGGTCGAGGATGACGTCCGGTATGCCACCAACCACCGGCCGGCCGTCAGAAGAGTAGATCCTCAGAGCAAGTACGTCGGACTGGTCCGACGGGTCGGACACGATCAAGTGAACGGTCTCGTAGCCGACGAAGTCAGGCGGCGCCTGGACGTTGAGCTGACGCGCGTCGTCGACGTCGATGTCACTGGTGTGCGGGAGCAAAACCGACCAGGTAAGTTCGCTGTCGGAGTTGTCAGGATCCTCGACAAAATCGTCCAGGTTCTGCTGAACGCGACCACCGCCCGGAGTGATTTTGATCGGGAGTTCCGAGGGGAACACGTCGGGTGGCAGTGCCTCGGCGGACTCGATGGACAGAACCATCGTACCTTTGAGACTGTCCCCATCGGTGACCTCGAACGTCACCTGGCCCTGGCCGATAAAGAGGGGATCCCCATTGATGTGCACGAGTAGCTCGCCACTGCTGCGAGTCGTGTCGGCGTAGAAATGGCCCCCGGGATCGTCCACCCATGTGAGCATAAGGCTGTCGAGCGGCGTGTCCGGGTCCTCGACGAGGTCGCCGAACGGGTAGGTGCGCGTGCTGCCCCGGCTGATGCGCAGATTGCGCTCGCTTGTGGGGAGAATGAATTCCGGCGCATCCGCCACCGGTTCGACCTCAACGATGATGCGCAGGGAGTCCAGCCCTCGCGCTTCGTCCTGGACGAGAACCCGTAGCGAATCGACCCCGGAGAAATCGGGTAAGGCCCACACCAGCAGGTCATGAGTCACCTGGTCGTCGTCGCCCCTGACCCGCGCCTCCGCCACCTCTACATTGATGGTACTGACGAGATAGCTCAGCCCCTCGTCCGGGTCAAACAGATCGGGATCATCCACCATCGAGTCCAGATCGACCCCTCGGAAGGCCAACCGGGAATCGAGCAAGCCGCCTTCGCTGAGGAAGATGTGCTCGTCTTCCCGGAAGCGCACGGTATCCCGCTTGACCCCGTCCGGTCCGCTGACCAAGGGGCGGCCGAGACGATCGCGTACGAACTCGGGCGGGTTGTTGACGATGATGTCGGAGAACTCGCTGGCTGAGGGTGTCGGACCCACGAATCGGGCCCCGGCGATGGAATCGACTACCGTCCACGTAACCCGAGTACTACCGGACCACTCCAGGAGCGGTCGGACCTTGACCGTGTTCTCGTCGGTTGCATCGATCTCGATCTCGAGGCTGTCACTCGGTACCGGGGAAGAGAACGACCACTGCAGCGAGTCGATATCCGACAGGACATTCGACACGTATTGGTTGAGGGACCCGATCTGCACCGAATCGGCCTCCCCCGGCAGCAGGATGACATCGGGAATGTCGAGCAGCTCGAGGCCGAGGACGCTGATTTGCATTCCCTGCGGCGACGACTTGAATTGCCGTTCACCACCCTCGGGAAGCGTGATCCGCGTCTCGTAAATCGGGCTGGTGAGGATTCTGATCTCCGAATGCTGGGTCGGTCGGATGGCCTGCAGCTGGAAGGAGGCAACGACCCCGGAGCCGGTTCGGCTCCGATCCCCAGTGGCGCCGAAGACGACCGCGTATTCTAACAGCCTGAGATCGTCGGAGATGTTGACGACGTCATCGGGAGAGTTGAGCAGATTACGCGATTCCCCGGCTTCCTCGAACAGGGGTCCGGCTATGAAAGGCTGAGTGCCGGCGTTGGCCTGTCTGGTCGTATCCCCGGCGGCTTCGTCGACCTCCCTCTGGTCGACGATGTGGAAGTTGTCTCTCGGGACGGTGATGAAGACGGAGATCCCGGAAGCACCAACGTTGCCCAAATCGGCGAGGATCTCGATCGTTATCCTCTCTCCGATTTCGAGCTCGACCTCATCACTGTTTGTGCCCTGCTCGCGCAGGCGGATGCCGTTCTGCGCACCGACCTCTGCGGCAACCAACACCAGACAGGACGCGAGAAGGCACAATGCTCCGGCGTATTTCATCAAACGATTTGTATCATTCCCCGATCAAGCGTGTACTTGCCCATTCTTTCGCCCCAGGAGATCTAGCCTACAGCAGTCTTGGACCCGTCGAACGTAAAACGGAGGACGTCGCGCTCGATGGCCCGCATGGCTGAATAGACAATGCTTGGATTCAAGGGATCGATGACGACGGCTGATGGACCGCCCTCGTGGATCTTCGTCCAATTGATACCGCCATCGGTGCTTCGGTAGAAGCCGTCGGGCTCCGTGGCGTACACGATATCGGGATCGATCGGATCGATAACCACGTGCAGCCTGCCCGGTACGGTCCGCCACGTCGTTCCGCCGTCGTCACTGAGATACAGGTTGTCTGAAGAGACGTAAACACGCGTACTCACAGGGTGGATGGCGATCTGTCGTATATAGCGCAGATACAGGCCGTCGTCTTTGGCCTCCATCGGCCAGAGAGTACTCCAGCTCTCGCCGCGGTCCATGCTCTTGTAGAGTCCGCCGTCGTCGTTTCCGGCGAACAGCACGCTCGGGTTGAATGGATCGATCCCGATTGCAGTGATGCCGAACCTGGACTCTGGACCGCCACCCTGGACGTCAAAACCGTCAGCCCACGATGTGGTTGCAAGAACAGTTAGGGCCATTGCGCAATTGCGGAGTCTCATGATCGCCTCCCTGGTGTTCAGCTGAAAGGGGCCTTCAATGAACGTTAAACATCCGTGACCTGCATTCCAAACTTGATGGCGATGCCGTGAGGCAGCATTGCCTCCCTCTCGACGTTGGGCGGTCAAGAACGGATTGCGCTAGGGCTCAATGTGATGCGTTACCACCGAGTTGCCTCAGCGCGCACGGTTGCTTTGACTAAGGCTGCCCAGGTGACCTCCGCCGTAAGGGCAGCCGATGGGAATACCCCACGTGACAATACACTAGTTTCACTACACAACGTCACACTGGATTCGTACTTGGCCGGAGACAGGATGGCTTTGCCCATGTCTGACATAAATCGAATCGAAGAGATTGCGAAAGCGATTTCCGAGGCTGAATTCGGTCCCAATATCTCGATCTCCAACCTCGACGGGGGCCAGATCAATACAGTCTTTCGCATTGACTCCTCTCAAGGTGAATTCGTAATCCGATTGAATGAACGAGAAGATCCGGATCAGGATTTCATATCTGAACAAGCCAAAATTGAGTGGGGCGCTGAGTATGGCATCAATGTGCCAAAGGTCATCTCGAATGGAGTAAAGGGCGATTTCGCCTACATGGTCGAAGAATTTATCGGTGGAACCAGCGGAGATAAGCTGCCAATTCCTGTAAACGATCTATGGAAGCGAATTGGCTCCGTGGCGCGAAAAGTCAACAGAATCGAGACTCGCGGATTTGGAACGAGGGTATCGAATCGGACGACAAAGCAATTCTCAATGAACTGGATTGACTATCAGACCTCGGTAGCACAGGAAGGCTTCAAGTTATTATCCGAACTTGAGCTGTTTGATTCGAAAAAGGTTGCCTGCGTTTATGAGGCTTTCATGGATTTGAAAGATGACGATTGGGATATAGGCCTGATTCTGCTCGATATTGGTCCCGAACACTGCATCTTTCAACCCGACGGAGACATCTATCTAATCGACTGGGAGATGGGGGAATCTGGACTTGTCCCTGAAATGCAGTTGGCGTGGATTTCGAACTGGTGGGGAATGAACTCTGAGGTACCGGTCATTCAGGGCTGGCTATTTTCCGGATTCGACCGAAAAACAAGAGAATGACACTCTCATTCGACTCTTCTCAGCAGTGTTTTCAATTGATTCTCTCAGCTGGGCGTATCACCGTGGGAGTAAGTTACTGGAGGAGTATACCAGATCGGCTGATCACCAGTTGAATGAATTCTCCGGGTGTTGAAAAAACTCCCCGAATATTTCGGTGGCTTCCACTATATTGCCAAGCGAAAGTGACCATCGGGAGCACGCTCACAAGATAATGGGGCATCCAATGATCCGATTCATCGCAGCTTTCCTATTGGCATGGTCGACGGTACATGCACAGGTGACGATAGACGCAGCTGACGCCGTACCCCATATCGGTGACCATGTTGTGATGAGGCTGGACTTCTTCCCAGTTTCATTAACCGAGCTGGGAATCGATCTCGAGGTGGGAGAGGCCAACCAGCTGGATCTCGCCGGAGACTTCATGGTAGAGCCGTTGGTCACATCGATGGTGGCGTCGGATGTGCTCGATCCGGCTTCGGCACCGGAGGCAGGTGATTATCCCGAGGCCGATTACGTCGTGAAGTCAACGGACGACCAGGTCGGGGAAGTCTACTATTACTTCAAGAACGCTTCGCAACCGATTCTTCTCGGGACAGGTGGCGCCGAACTGCCGTCGGGGTTGAGCGACCTCATTTCCTCGCCCACCGAGGGGTCTGATTTAGACCAGTTTCAAGATTTCTACCCGCTCACGTTTGGAAAGAGCCTTGCCCCGATCCAGGTTCCGGTCGATATCGAATTACTGGGTCTTAGGATGACGGGCACCTACGACATGGTTGGTGAAGTCGACGCCTGGGGTCAGGTTTCGGTGCCAGCTGGAACCTTCGATGCGCTTCGCCTGCACGTTGGAATTGACGCACTTCTCAACATGCAAGCGGAAGGCGAGGAACCGCTGATCCTGGCGCAGAGAATCGACCAGTGGGCGTGGTTTGCGCCTCGGGTCGGACAGGTAGCGATGGTGCAACAGGCCACCACGCAACCCCCTGAGGGTATAGAGGGGGCTGAAGAGTTGATTTTTACCCAGGTCTTACGGCTAACTGACTTCAGTGAAGACCCAACGGCGGTCGAGTTCACCTCCTGGGGCGCACTCAAGGCAACGGCTGGCAGGTAGCGTCTGGCGGCAGCTCCCCGCTGCGGGGATCTCCTCCTTGCTTTACGGTAGACTGAGACGTCCCATGAGCGCCACTGGATACGAATCAGGATCATGTCAAACTCGATCAGTGTCCATCCCCACTTTCACCTGTCGAATGGGACACCTCGCAGCATTGGCAACAGTGGGGTTGATCGCTGTCGGCTTGGCGGCGAACGCGGAAGCACCACGCGTCATTCATGTCATTGACGCATTCAATCATGGGGCCACAGTGGAGGGAGCGAGCAGTGAGCGTCAGTACTACATCGACCGGGGGCTGGAATCGAATATCAACAAGGGTGCCACGCTCAATGTCTACCGTGAAAAGCGTCTTTCGCAACAAGATTCACAGCCGCGGCGTGTCTTCATCGGGACCCTGATCATCATGGAAGCACATCAGGACTCGTCCCTCGGCATTTTCGAACCCAACACGTCCGCCATGGACAGCCTACTGATAGAGTATGAAGTGGCCATGAAGGGGGATGTCGTCGTGCCCTGTCTCCTCCTCGACTCAAGCGTGTTGTTCGCTCAGGGTACCGGCCTGAAAGCCGGCGCCGCACAGGAATTCGACAAAATGGCCACGTTCATAATGCTCCATTCACCGTCCAGGTTTTTCATTGATGGGCACACCGATTCGGACGGTGATGCGCATTCGAACAAGGAGCTGTCGCTGAAACGGGCCAGAGCCATTGAGATGATTCTGGAAGAAAACTACGACTTCATCACGCCAAGCCTGGTTGAGGCACGCGGCTATGGTGCGGAGCGTCCGATCGCCAACAACGACACACCCGAGAACAAGGCTCTCAACCGCCGTATCGAAATCGTGGTGGAATGGAAATGATTAGCGTGGCTGGTGAATTGGGCACTCAGCTGATCCGAGAGTGCGAGGACAGGGCACGGACAAGAGGATTCTCGACATCTGATTCGAGGGAGATTTACTCAACCGTCCAGTCGCTGGTGGCACGATCGCTTACGTCCGATAGATGATGAGCAACGAGTCTCCCGACAATTGGTATGAGACCCTTGACATTGGCCAATGGTTACGACCAACTCATATTGGTGCTGACGAAGCACGATTCATCAAGAAAGCGCTCCGTTTGCGGATGGGCAGTTCCGTGCTTGATGCCCCCTGCGGCGCTGGTCGTATTGCTTTCCACCTGGCGCTCGCCGGTTGCAGGGTCACTGGTGTCGATCTGCGGAAGGTGTTCATCAATCGGGCCCGTAGTAGATTTCGTCGGCATGGGTTGAGCGGAGAGTTCCGTGTCCAAGACTTACGTGACATAGGATTCGACAAAGAGTTCAGCGGCGTGTTCAATTGGTTCGGTAGTTTCGGGTACTTCTCCGACGCTGATAATGCGGCAGTAATCGCTGCCTACGCACGTGCCTTGCGCCGAGGGGGACGGCTGCTGATCGATCAACCGAACAGGGAGCGCATCCTGCGTAACTTCATCCCGGAGCGTGCCTACGGCACCGTCCTGTTGAGGACGCGGTGGGACGCCGACACACAGCGCGTAATCACTCGATGGATAATCCGCGGTGTGGAGAGTCCGAGCAACGTGTCGTCGATCCGATTGTACACGCCAGGTGAACTTCGCGACATGTTCGAACTAGCGGGTTTGTCGGTCGAGGCGTACTACGGCTCGCGCGGCGGAGGTCCCTTCGGCCGGTCAAGCCACCGCACAATAGTCGTCGGCAAGACCATGAATTGATGACGGCCTCCACACGCCAGAAAGCGAGCGGAAACGATGAAAATCACCGACGTCAGGTGCTTCCCCGTGTTCCACGGATCGCGCAACTACATGTTCGTCAAGGTCGAAACCGACGAGGGCCTCTACGGGATGGGGGAGTTCGGTCTGACCTGGAAGGAGCAGGCTGGCATCGGCGCCATCGAGCAAATGAAGACGGACCTGATCGGCCAGGATCCACTCAACACCGAGTACCTGTGGCAGCTGCTGCTGAGGGGTGACTTCTTCCCCGGTGGCCGCATCAACATGGCGGCCCAGAGCGCTATCGATGTCGCCCTTTGGGACATCAAGGGCAAGGCCCTCGGCCAACCGGTGTACATGCTGCTCGGGGGCAAGCTGCGCGACCGGGTGGTCTGCTACACCGGTGCGGGCACCCCCGAACGCGCCAGGGAGAGGGTCGAGGAGGGTTGGCGCTACCTGCGTATGAGCCTGAAGGCTCGCGACGGAATCCTCGAGCCGGTGGCCGCCATTCGCGACTCGGTCGAGGCGTTCGCAGCGGTGCGGGAAGCCGTTGGCCCGGAAATCGAGCTCATCATGGATGTCCACACCCGTCTGGATACACCCGACACCATCCGCCTGGGGCGCCGGCTCGAACCCTACGACCCGTTCTTCATCGAAGACCCGCTGCGCTGTGAGAATCCGCAGAGCTACCGCACCGTCAGAAGGCACGTGCCCTGTCCGCTGGCCGTGGGCGAGCACTTCGCCACCAAGTGGGAGTTCCGCCAACTGATCGAGGAGGAACTCCTCGACTACGCCCGCGTCGACCTGGGAATCGTCGGGGGGCTCACGGAGGCCCGCAAGATCGCCAACTGGTGCGAGACCCACTACATCAAGATCGCTCCGCACAACCCGCTGGGCCCGGTGTCAGCCGCTGCGTGCCTGCACCTCGGAATCTCCGTCGACAACTTCGCAGTGCAGGAAGGCGGCCTGATCGGCCGGACTGTGATGGAGGACTTGTTTCCGCTGCAAGTCCCGTACAAGGCAGGATACCTGCTGGCCCCCGAAGGGCCGGGGCTGGGCATCGAGTTCGACGAAGAGGCGGCGGCGGCGTACTCGTTCAAACCCGGCCACGGCCCGCGCTACCACAGGGCCGACGGTTCGCTCACCAACTGGTAGATCAGCGCCTGCTCACGCCTGAATGTAGAGGTCGGAGATCTCTGGGTGACAGTGTCGACCGCCCGCAGTTTGTGGATGGGCTCACGGCTCAGAGTCTCCGGTCCTCACCCAAATACACTAACTGCTGAATGAGTAACGACACTGAATACGGACTGCCGGCCTGGGCCCCGCGCCTCCGCAAGGTGATGATCTCCAGGTTCTACGAAAGCTCCGGGAAAGGCCTCGTCGACGAGGAATTGATCAATGAGGTGGGCTACGCGTTGCTTGCGAGGGCCGAGAGCATCCTGGCCGCCACAGACGCCGTCAGCGGACGTGCCCCCTGTGCGGCCTGTGGAGCGACCGTCGAGCACGAGCGGCAGTGGTTGGAGTGCGCCGAGTGTGAGTGGCGATGCCCCTGGGAAGCTTACCGGAAGACCATCAAGTACAAACACTTGTTCGCGGGCCGCATGAAGTCACAACTCGAGGAGTTCGTACGGCGTTTCAGCGCTGCTCGATCACCCAGGGAGCGGCTCATCCTGATCGACACGCTTATCCATCGGTATCACGGTGAGAGTGGTCGTCCTGGAGTCTGCTCCATCATAGAGGGCAAACTCAGCAACATCATGTCCTTCTTGGATGCCCTAAGCTACGGGAGCCAAACGCCCCCTGACGTGGAGTCGACCCGCGAGGAGTGGCGCAAGAAATGGTACTCTCATCCTTGGAAGGAGCGCGTGGAGCAGATGATCGCCCAAAGCAAGAGAGGAAGAGAGTCACCGAGCGTCCAGCCACAGGTAACGAGCAAGGCGATGGTCCTACACTTCACAGCTGAAGATACCGATCGTTTCCGCAGAATACGGATGAAGGCTCTGCAGAATGACCCTGATGCCTTTGGTGAAACTGCTGAAGCCTTTGCGGAACGCTCTGATGCGGAACTAACCCAATGGTTATCAGATGCTGTCACGGCACACAGCAAGTCGATTGCGTATTTCGAACATGAAGGCGAACCCATTGCGATGTGTGGATTCGGCATATCCGATGAGGATCCATCTTCCGGCTACCTCTGGGGGTTGTTCGTTTCACCGGCTCACCGCCGCCAAGGGGCTGCAAGAGGCTTACTCGCAGAAGCCGAATCCTGGCTCAGCACTCGCGGCGTGAAGGAAATCCGGGCTCGCGTTGCGGCCCCTAACGAGTCTGCCCTGAAACTGTACCGGGCGTGCGAGTATTCTGTCGGCCTTCCAATCGGAGTGCTCCGGCCAAATTCAGCGATACCCGTACACGGAATCAGCAAGCGGATATGATCACATGGCCGATCAAAGAATACTGGCGTCGATTTCCTGTAGAAATCGGAGGAAAAACTGTCGGTATTTGGGGCCGGCTGTGTTCCTGACCTGGACCACGACGATCTCGTTGTCCGGATCTATGCGGAAGACGGCCTTCGAAGCCGCGTCATGTCCGAAGGTGTTTCTGCTCAGTAACGTTCTGTCTTTCCGGATGTCGCCGTCGCCGGCTGTGGGATGATCGGCGCGCATGAAGGTGAGGCCGATGCCCACTTCGAGGTCCAGTTCCGGGTAATACAGGTCCGGATAGTACTCGCCAAGTTCTCTCGGCAGCAATTTTTCAAACGTTTGAGGTGAAAAGAACACCCTGCCACCGTACGTGCCCTTGTTCAGCAGGAGTTGTGCGAGTTTGGCTGTGTCTTCCGCCGAGCATCTGGATGAACCTGTGAGGTTGTTGATCGTCGTATTCCTCAGTCCCAGGGGATGGAAAAAATTCTCCGGGATGAGTCTCAAAATGTTCCTACCACTGACCGCTTCCATGACCTTGCCAGCCAGGTTGATGCCTAAACCGGTGTACTGATACCGCTGCCCGGGCACGAGGTAGTCGAGGCCGTTGAGAATAACGTTATCCAGCCATGGATTGCGGATGCTGCCCCACCGACCGCCCCCTCGCAGGCCGGTGGTGTGAGTAAAGCAATGCCTGAGAGTGACGATTTTGTCCCCTTCAGTAGGGAAGCCTATGAGGTATTTACCAATGGCGTCGTCCAGATCGATGAGGCCCTGATCGAGGAACTGAGCGAACATCATCGCCGTGATCGCCTTGGTAATCGAAGCCATGTAGAGCGATGCATCGAGCGCTACTGGCCCAAAGGATTCGTGCAGCACGATCACGCCGTGCCTGGCGACAAGAGTCACGAAAGGTTCCCCACTCTCCTCATACCACTGCTGGCAAATAGCCCGAATGCGGTCAGCTGAGTCTTCTTTGACGCCGGCCTCCGCTGGCGTTCCCGTGCGTATGAGAGTCGATTCCTTGTCCGTCTTTCGAGGCGGTTGTAGAGGCGGGTATCGATCCTCCGTGTCCATCAGGCGCCGTTTCAGGCGGAGATGGTGTTCCCCGTCGGCAATTTCCGGAGTCTCATACGGGAGCGGCTCCCTCCCCAGAGGCTCCATCTCGTCCAGATAGGCCATCAAGATCGCCCCAGCCTCCTCAGTCGCCAGTGACTGGACGAATTGAGATCCTACTCGGAGGGCGATCATCTCTTGACGCTCTTTCCATGCTTTTTCATCAATAGGGCTGTTTGGCGGATAGTCCACACTAGCCTTGATCTGGTCGCGCCACGGGCGCCACTCGGGTGGCCGGCAGTACAGAGTCAGCGCCCTGCGAAACGGTATTCCAGACGGGAGCTCGCCAGTGATGTAGGCGTGGTATCGACCCGGGTTTGCGGCTTTTGACACCTCCTGAAACTCGGCGTCGAACCATCGAACATCATATGAGAACTCGCCCACTGACGATTTGACCAGAGCAGGATCGGTCCAGACGATCTCGGGAAAGTCTCCCACGGTGAACATGAAATCCCATTTGCCCCTGGGGCGCAGCTCGGCGTCCTGAAATTCCTCCAACTGCTCTCGTACCACCTCCCTGGCAGTCAGTTCGCTCGCTTCCGCCTCACCGATGAGTCGCATGACAAATCCCCAATTGCGAGCGGCTTGCCTGACTTTGATGAGAAGCCGGTTTTCTCCCTCCGACAAGCTGATCTCGGTTCGGTCTGAATCCGTGAAAACGCCGTGGCCGGGGTGGTGGTGGATGAGCTCTCCATTCAACCATACCAGGAACTCGTCGGAGCTGCCCGTGGACAGGACCGCCTTTCCCGCCGCGGCGATGTTCACCGTCGTATAGGCGTATCCGACGACATTCCTGCTCGCCTGTCCCTCGAATGCCAGTCTGAAATTCACGAAATCCTGGGGCGAGGTGTGCGCGAACCAGGAAGCTTCAGTGCCATCTGGCCGCAGGTGGGCCATACCATCGCCCGGACGAATGACGCCCTCTCCTCCATGAGCCGCCAAGTAGTCGGTGTCCATGCCGATGGTTGTCGTCTTGCCAGTTTCATCCGGCGGGTTCGGAAACACGCCGCACAAGAGCCAGCCGCGGACAAAATCGGTGGACTCCAGCGGAGCCCATGTTGTCCGCTCGACACCGGACTCCATCGGTTCGGCATAGAGAACACTTGGGGCGACAACGACCAGAAGCGCGAGAGCGCGACGGAGCGGAATCATAATTCTCTCAACCTTCAGGTGGTCCCTGGTTTCAGGTATACGATGCGTGTTTGATCGTAGGGCACTCAATGAACATTGACAAGCACTCGTGGGGAGCAGGAGATCATTCAGACCTATCGCACACCGCTATTCGATATACGACAATTATCGTTGACATGTACGATTATCGTCGTATATTGGCTGGCATCGAATCGAGACACTACCGATAGGAGGCCGCATGGGTCGCAACGACAGCCGCAAGGCGACGGATGCAGAGCTCGATGTGCTGAATGTTCTGTGGCATCGAGGACCCTGCACTGTTCGCGATGTCCACGACGCTCTGATTGAGCTCCGGGACATCCGCTACACGACCACACTGAAAACACTTCAGGTGATGACCGGCAAGGGCTTGGTCCAGCGCGACGAATCGCGGAAAGCCCACATCTACGAAGCTGTTGTCGATCGAGAGGAGACCCAGCGGTCTCTCGTCGGGGCGCTCGTCGACAAGGTGTTTGACGGCTCCGCAGCCGGGTTGGTGGCAGGAGCTCTGTCCGCGAAGACAGCTTCTGCCGAGGAACTGGCGAAAATCCGGAAACTGCTGGAAGAGGCGGAAAGGAGACGCAAATGAGCGTTTTTCTGAGTGAACATACTATCCAGGCGATCGGGTGGATGCTCCTGCATTTCGTCTGGCAAGGTATTGCAGTGGCCGCCGTCCTTGCGATCGCGAATATGTTTCTGAGAAACCCGCGATGGCGCTACGCCACTGCGTGTGCCGCCTTGCTCGTCATGGTAGTGCTGCCGCTGGTCACCTTTTGGGTCCACCAATCTGAGAGACCTTCGGGGCCTACTCTGCTGGGTCCCCGTAATGAATCCCCATTCGTCATGGCGGCGACCCCATCGGCTGCGGCAACGTTAACGGAATCGGCCCAACGACACGACGGCCCGACATCTGTGTATCAGAGTTGGCCGGCGAGCTTGGCTGTCAATCTGCAGGACCACATACCGCAAATCGTATTATGGTGGTCTGTGGGTGTTTTGCTCTTGTCGCTACGTCTGCTAGGTGGTTGCTGGGCCTCCTACCCCCTGAGGCGGATTGGAACACAGCCCCTGCCAGAGGTGTGGTGTGTTCGCGTGCGTAACCTGGCAAAACGACAGGGCCTCCGTCGCGGCGTCGAGGTGGTCACTTCCTCGATGGCAAAGATTCCGATGGTCGTCGGTATCTTTCGACCCGTTGTCCTAATTCCAACAAGCTCACTCCTGGGGCTGACGCCTGATCAGCTCGAAGCGATCCTGGTTCACGAACTGGCACACATCCGGCGTTACGACAATCTGGTCAACCTGCTCCAAAGGCTCGTCGAGACGACGTTCTTTTTCCATCCGGCCGTGTGGTGGGTGTCTCGCGGTATTCGGACCGAGCGAGAGCACTGCTGCGATGACGCCGCGGCTGGTGTCAGCGATCCAAAGTCGTACGCATTCGCGCTGGCCACACTCGAGGAACTCAGAGGTCCAGCTCTGGCAGTTGCGGCGACAGATGGCTCCCTGCTGTCGCGCGTCAAGCGGTTGCTCGCCGCCGATGTAGCAGATGGGAGGGACCGATTAGTGAGCCCTCCTTTAGTGAGTTTGGCGAGCGTTTTGGGCTTCTTCGTGCTCGCCGTCGTCGTCGGTGGAACGGAGACAAACATCACGGATGCCGGACCGAAAGGAGACGAACCGATGAACATTATGGTAGACGTCAAGCCGTCGAACCGGGGCGACACTCTTCCCCTATGCCTTAGCCCCTTGATGCAAGCCGTCGGCCGTCCAGAATGGTCCAGGGCGCGGTTGGAGGGCTTTATGGGTCACGCGTTCCACTTCGAAATGATAGAGGGTGGCGGAGGAGTCATGCACGACAACATCGACTGGGGCCTGGCGCTGGACTTCGTCCCACAGCTCGCAGAGTTCCATGAATTCCACGCCAACAAACACGATACGGATGTCAATCTTCCGGAGTTGAAACGAGAGGCCAGAGACTCAGTGCGGGTGGGCCTGGAACAGGGCTTCCCCGCCTTGGTGTGGCAGCCAATGAGCCTCGAACAGAAAGCCAGCGACCACCCTGCGCACCATGCGTTCTGCTGGGGCTTGATCGTCGGATACAATGAGGCGGAGGAAACCTACACCGTGCGTCACCCGTATGTAGCGGACACCTACACGGTTCGCTACGACGCAATCGGACATGCCGATCCTGTCGAGTGGTTCAACGTAAGGGTATATGTCCAGCCTACTGCAGCAGACGAGAAGGAAATGCATCGGACGGCTCTTCGGAACGCGATCGGTTTCGCGATGGGCATCAGATACACTGATGAGCAATTTATGAAACACAATGGAGTGCCGAGTATCCCGTATGGTTTTGCAGCCTACGAACTCTGGCGTGAGGCGTTCGAGTCCGAGGATGTTCCGCTGGAAATTTCCCGCCATCATGCGGAGACCTTGAAAGGACGACGTCTTGTAGCCGCCGAGTATATGCGGGAACTCGTCGCTCTCTTCCCCAAAGCAGCGGATCCACTCGAGTCGGCGGCGATGCATTATGACCGTGAGCTGGAGTCGCTGAATCCACTGTACGATCTCTGCGTAACGGCGAAAAGCAGAAAGGGCTGGAAGGCGGAGGATCGCGCAGAGGTCCAAGGGCTGATCGAAGAAGCGTTGAAGGCGGATCGAGAGGCAATCATCAGCATTGAGGCGGCGCTTGCCCTTATCGACGCGTCGCAATAGAGGTAGCCCAAGGGCATCGAGCGTCTTCTGCGGGGGGTAGTCAGACTCCTACGTCGGCAGCACGCCGATATCTTCGCCGTTTCGGAAAGCGATGCAGTCGTCGATCATGCGGAAGCCATCGTATTGCGGGTTGAAGCCCAGGAGGTCGCGCGGTTTCGACAGGTTGTACTCATAGTTGGTCGGGTCTCCGCTCAGCTTCGCTTCGACGTAAGGCACGCCGGTCTTCTCCGAGATGTAGGGGATTAGCGTGTCCCATGTGAATGCGTTGGGACCGCCGAGTTGAAATATCTCTCCGAAAGCGGCTGACTTCCCCAGGCCGACGGTGCAGCCGTGCACCATGTCCCGCACATCGCCCATGTGCTTCTTCCAGGGCGTGCCATTATTATCCCTCGCGATGACTAGGCGCTCTTCCCCATTCCACAATGCCGCGAGGTCGGGGCGGTCCTTCATCTTGCTCAACCAGAAGGCGCCGTAGTTGATAAATTCGCCGGCTCCCTGCGTGTTGCAGAAGCGGACGACTGTGTTCGGCATGCCATAGGAGCGGTAGTAGCCGATGCAAAGGTCCTCTGCCAGCACTTTTGAGAGGGCATACCAATTGCTCGGCTGCGGTGGGTTCCTCTCGACCGATATCGGCTCCTTCATGCCGCCCGGCGCCGACTTCTTGTAGACTGAGTCGGTGCTGGCGAGGAAGAAGTGCTGCAGATTGTCCTGGGCCTTTGCAGCTTCTAGGAGGTTGAAGGTACCACGAACGTTTATCTCAAAATAGTCCTCGGTCTCAAACGGTCCACCAGCCTGGAACGCAGCACCGAGGTGGTAGACGGCCTCCACTCCTTGTGCGGCGCCGCGAAGAGAGTCGGGCTCGGTCAGGCTGCCCGACACGAACTCCACGTCGTAGTCACGCAGCTTGTTGGTATCACGGTCGTTGTCCTTATCCCACACAAGCCCCCGTACCTGATGACCGTCTTTGGCCAGCGCTGCCGCCAGGTTCGCGCCGATTCTTCCAGTTACACCGGTGATGAGGATTCGCATCTGTTCAGTTTATCACTCCGACGAAGCCCGGTCCACCCTTGGCGGTGCCGAGCCTTGTGGCTCAACGGCCGCGCCGCATGAAGAAGTCGATCTGCTGTTGAGCGATCGAGCCCTCTTGGGTCAGGGCATAGACGACCAGGTTGATCCCCATCTTCAGTTGAGGCTCGTTCCGAAATTCGTCCTCCCAGATGAGTCCGTAACCCTTGTCTGAGTACACGGCGACAAGTCGTCCATCGAGGTATATGCCCTCCAGATGGGGCGAAGGAACGCCCGGTTCCGAACGCCGGCCGAAGATCTCGCCGCCCGGTGGCGGTCCGCCGTTGAAGTCGAAGAAGCTGTGGTAGATGGGATGGTTGTTTGTGAGAAGCTGGAAGCGGGCATCCTTTCTCAGCACGTCCTTGAACATCTTTCGCAGAGAGGCCTCTGCTGGACCGTATTCAAATCGCGGCCTGCTGTTTTCTGCGAACACGAAACCTCCCAGTCGCATGTAGTTCTCGAGGTTCTTTTTTTCCCGCTCCGACAGAGAGAAGCCCTTGGCCGCCGTGATGTAAACAAAGGGCGCTCTGAACAGATCTCGGGAGTGTAGAGCGAGAGGCTTCTCGGCCTTGGCTTTGATCCGCGTGAACTTGTTGATCGCTTCCACGAGTTGGGGAATCGCCCTGTACGTGGGCGGATCGAGCTCCTCCCCAACTATCATGGAGAGATAGACGAATCCTTTGGCGTTCCGCTTGTCCTGCAGATCCTGAATGACCAGACCCTTGTAGCGCCCTGTGTCCAAGGCGTGGAGATCGACGAACTCCTCCTGCATCTTCCTCTCCAACTCCGTGCGAGTCGGGGGAGACTCCTTCTCGATCGGTCTTTTTTCGACCCTCGGCAGAGTTACACACCCAAGGCTGAAGACGAGGAGGCCGGCGTAGATTGTGGCAGGTACCATCATTCAACCAATTACCCGTGCTGGGATGCGGGAGTCACGAACCGAAACCCACTGGATGGTATTGGCACATACTACACAAATAACGATTCGCCACAAACCTTGACCGCGGTGTCGTCAGCGCGGTTTATGTTTTCTACACAACCAATCTGACCTGATGAATTGGAGTAACTGATGAGTTTAGAATTTAGAGGTTGTTCTGAGGAACTACGCCACGCTCTGGACAGCCCGGTGCCGTCGATTCGCACTCCGTTCACCGTAGACGGAGAGGTTGATTACGATGGTGTGCGGGCGCAGGTGGATTTCGCCATCGCCGGGAAGGCCAGGACACTGATGGTGACCTGGGGCGGCAGTCTGTTCTCGGTGCAGACGGATGACCAGATCGCCGAACTGGTAAAAGTGGTGGTCGAACACAGCAATGCTCGTGCGAAAGTGATAGCGGCTGACAACTCCTGGGCGACCCCGAAGGCCGTGGCCTTCGCTGAATATTGCAAGCAGATCGGCGCCGACCTGCTGATGCTTCTCCCGCCCGATTGGGCCGCGTCTTCGGAGCCGGAGCAGTTGGTGCAGCACTTTAACGCGGTCGGCGCACACGTGCCGACGATGATCGTCACCGCCTTCTTTACGACGAGCGGCCTGCGGCCACCGGGGCGGCAGATGGAAATCCTGCGCGCCCTCTACGAAGGAGCACCGAATCTGGTCGCGGTCAAAGACGATGTGTTAGGAGACGCGGGCAACCGGATGTGCATGATGGTGCACGATCGCTGGGCTGTGGTATCGGGTGGTTTGATGGCCAATCACACCTTGCAGGTGCCCTACGGCGTCGACGGCTACTTGTGCCTGATCATGAGTTACCGGCCGGACATTGCCTGGGAGTATTTTGATGCCGTAAAGGCCGGGGATTACGAAAAGTCATGGCGAATGATTCGCGAGATTGAGTATCCACTCAGGGATCTGCTTGCCTCTTTCGGGGTGAGTATGAATTCAGCGTGGCACGGGCTGTCGGAAGTGTTTGGGATCAGCGGGAGGTACTTGCCGCTGCCATATTACACCCTCGATGATGAACAGATGGAGATCCTGGCGCAGGGGGCGAAGGATCTTGCGTTTTTGCGGTGAAACGATGCGCCATAAACCTTGACCGCGGTGTCACCAGCACGGTTTATATCTTCCACCGGTTCGCCAGCATGCTCTGAAGCTGTGAATCAGGATAACCAAGCCGAAAGGATGCGAAGATGCAGGCAGATATCGGGCTAATTGGCCTGGCCGTTATGGGTGAAAACCTTGTCCTCAACATGGCCAGTCACGGCTTCACCGTGGCTGTCTACAACCGCACCACATCCAAGGTAGATGCCTTCCTGGAGGGCCGCGCCAAGGACGAGTCCATTGTCGGCGCCCACTCACCTACCGAACTGATCGCCCAACTCAAATCCCCGCGGCGCATCATGATCATGGTGCAAGCTGGGACGGCCGTCGATAAAGTGATAGAGGAGTTGATACCATTATTGGACAAGGGCGACATCCTCATCGACGGCGGCAACTCCAACTTCGGTGACACCATCCGCCGAACCCGCGATCTCACCGAGAAAGGCCTCCTCTACATCGGCACCGGCGTCTCCGGTGGCGAGGAGGGCGCCCTCAAAGGACCCAGCATCATGCCCGGCGGCAACGCCGAAGCGTGGCCCCACGTCAAGGACATCTTCCAAAGCATCGCCGCCAAAGTCGACGACGGATCCCCTTGTTGTGACTGGATCGGCTCCGATGGCGCCGGCCACTACGTCAAGATGATCCACAATGGTATTGAGTACGGTGACATGCAGATGATCTGTGAGGCCTATTGGTTGTTGCGTCATGTCGCGGGAATGAGTCCGGCGGAAATGAGCGGAGTATTTGGCGAGTGGAATGAAGGCGTCCTCGATAGTTACCTGATCGAAATTACCCGGGATATCCTCGCCCACACCGACGACGAGACCGGCAAGCCGATGGTCGATGTCATCCTGGATACGGCCGGCCAGAAGGGTACTGGCAAGTGGACGGGAATCGAAGCCCTGCAGCTGGGAGCCCCGACCGCCACCATCACGGAAGCCGTCTTCGCACGCTGTATTTCAGCTCTCAAGGAGGAACGCGTGGAGGCTGCCGGTTTGCTCAAAGGAACCGCTGCTGGTTTCAACGGCGATCGTGATGCCTTCGTCGAGGATGTGCGGCAATCCCTCTACGCCTCCAAGATCTGCTCCTACGCCCAGGGCTTTCAATTGCTGAAGATGGCGGGAGTCGAACACGACTGGCAGTTCAACTACGGCAGCATCGCCTTGATGTGGCGGGGTGGCTGTATCATCAGAGCCCAGTTTCTGGGTGACATCAAGGAAGCCTTCGATGCCAACCCGGACCTGACCAACCTTCTGCTTGCCCCCTATTTCTCCGACGCCATCGCCCACAGCCAGGAATCATGGCGCCGAGGGGTTTCGACCGCGGTGCAACTCGGCATTCCGGTGCCGGCCTTCAGCAGCGCCCTGGCTTACTACGACGGCTACCGCAGCGCCACCCTGCCGGCCAATCTTCTGCAAGCCCAGCGTGACTATTTTGGTGCTCATACCTACGAGCGCATCGACAAAGCCCGAGGTGAATTCTTTCACACTAACTGGACCGGGCATGGCGGCGATACCGTGTCCAGCTCCTACACGGTTTGACGGCGATTTTTCGCTTGCGACGGTAGCATCGGCCGGATAGGATATTGCCGAATGGAACACTGCTGACGGTGCCGACGACCATATAGGAGAACAAGATGACTGCGATGCAGGAGTACCCCGAAGGAACCTTCAACTGGACCGATCTTGCCACCAGCGACCCCGATGGGGCGATGAAGTTTTACAGCGAGCTGTTCGACTGGAGCTTCGACAGTGTGCCCATCCCCGATGGCGGCTCGTACGCACTGGCCAAAGTCAAGGACCAGGAAATTGCCGGACTCTTCCAACAGGGAGAAGAGCAAGCGGGCATTCCACCACATTGGAACAGCTATATCAAGGTCGACAACGCCGACGAGGCTGCCCGCCGCTGCACTGAACTGGGCGCGACCGTTATGGGCGAACCCTTCGACGTGATGGAAGCCGGACGCATGGCGGTCATTCAAGATCCTACCGGCGCCGTGTTCATGCTGTGGCAACCGAATCAGCACCCCGGAGCTGGCCTGGTAAACGAGCCAGTCACCCTCTGCTGGAACGAACTGATGACCAGAGACACTGACGCGGCCACAAAATTCTACACCATCATGTTCGGCTGGACCGCCGAGAAGGACGACGAAACCCAGTATACGTTCTTCAAGAACGGCGAACGCGCAGCCGGTGGTTTGATGCCGATCTCCGAGGAGATGGGCGCCGTCCCACCACATTGGGGCGTATACTTCGCCGTCGCAGATTGCGATGCGACATGCGAAAAGGCGACCTCCTCAGGTGCGCAGATCTACATGGAACCACAGGACATCCCCGAAATCGGCCGCTTCGCCGTGCTCGCCGATCCCCAGGGCGCCGTGTTCTCCATTATCAAGCTCGAGAACCCGGATTGAGCTGAACTCTTGCACACGTGATGGCCGGGGACGGGAGGCTGCCTGGTCCGCACGCGTGGTGTTTCTCTTTACCATCGACTGATAGCAAGCAGGCATGCCCGCCTTGCTGTCTGTATCCGAAAGCACCCAGCAATGTTGCCCTGAAGTAACACGATCGGTCGCCTTCCCCACCGTCGCCAGAGACAAACGCGTTTGGTCCGCCGCTTGCTATCACACGTCTGTGGCCGCGGAGGGCTGTGCATTCCCTACAAGAAGGAGTTGCAAAACGTGAAAATGGAACTGGTGAAAAACCGACGACGTCCCTATGGGGCCGCTCCAGGCATGGTTTATGCCTATGAGGCGGCTCTCGATTGGTTCAGTCTCGATCCGGCGAGTCCATACAGGGGTTGGGAAGGAACCAAGAAAATAGTAGGGGAGTTGTTTGACGATTATAATGCGGACGGTAACATCGATATCGTCTCAGTGGAAACCCGACGAGGCGTAGAGGATAGGGTGTCGTTTGAACCTATGGGGCCGCGAGTTGAGGTAACACAAGATAGCGTTATCGTGACGACAAAAGTGCCGGTGCCTGGGGGTTCAATTGTTCATCGGCGCGCAGAGGCAAAAGACGACTAGTACCGATCAGTAGTCACGCACAGCCCTTCGCAAACCTCTACCAAGACGCCCATCTGCTTGTCGGTGCTTCCATGAGAAGTGCTTTCTACAGTATACAGGACCCGTTAGTCGATCATCCCCGCGGTCTTGTACTAACGCTCTGTCTCTTCGTCGCGCTGCGCCTTGGGGAAATCGCACTCAATTCCATGTCTGGAATAGGCCTCTCTCTTACGACAGTACGAGAAGTGGCGATCAGCAACACACTGGACATCCTGCTCTTCTGCCTACTCCTGCTCGTTTTGAAGGAGGTAGGCCACATCGATCTGAAGAAGCTTCTGTTGGAGCAACTGCCTCGCATTGGGGAGAGCCTCAAGTTCGGATTGCTTGGAATCGTTTTGAGCATTCGCGGACTCGCTCAGGCGACCAGTTTGCCCACCTACTTTGGACACGACGGCTATGTAGCATTCGTACTTCTTGATGCCCTCAATTTGTCGTTGATACTGCCCCTGATCGAGGAGACGCTTTTTCGTGGTGTGTGCTTTGGATCCCTGTTAGCCATTGGACGAATCCGCGCATATGCGATATCGACGACCATTTTCTTGATTTGGCATATCAAATTCATCGATCTAATCGTTATTGGGACCACAGGAATAACTTGGTCGCACGCAGTAAGCATCGTTCTGTTTGGCCTTTTGGGCGCATTCATATACGAAAAAACAGGAAAACTTCTGCTATGTGTCGTCTTCCATGGCGCTGGCAACGCCTTGGTGGCCAGCGCTCCCTTCGTCATGTATCTGCTGAACTGCTGACCCTCTTTACCTCTCAACCTTCTCCGCCCAAGATCCCTCGATTTACGGAAACCTCTCCTCAAGATCATCGGCCAACTCCACGCCGAACCCCGGGGGCACACGGAATAACCAGATGCCCGTCTTCGATACGAGGTTCTGCCGCAGAATTCCAGTTGTGGGCTGTTTTGCGCAACCCGTCTGTCGATGTGGTCGCAGACCTGTCGACATCGTATTATTGCTCGCCTGAACCCGAGCCACCCACTACCCCCAGATCACCTAACCAGCGCCAATGATCGACATCCGCGACCTGTTCAAAACCTTCAAGCTGTCGCGCCGGCAGAGGAAGGAGATCGGCTCCGAGCACGAGGGCGGCTACGCCCACGCCGTGGCGGGAATCTCTCTCAGCTGTCGGCCAGGCCGCATCTTTACACTGTTGGGTCCCAACGGCGCTGGCAAGACCACAACCCTGCGGATGATCGCGACGCTAATGAAGCCCTCATCCGGCACCATTACAGTTTGCGGGCATGACTCCGTCAGCGATGCCGTTCAGGTGCGCCGGCATATCGGTTTTCTCACCGGCTCGACGAAACTCTACGACCGGCTAACGCCAAAAGAGGTCGTCAAGTTCTACGCCGATGTTCATGGCGTTGACGCAGCCACCTTTGAAGCACGCGCGGATGAGCTTTTCACCACTCTCGACATGCACGACTTCGCCAGCAAGCGCATCGGCAAGCTGTCCACCGGCATGACCCAGAAAGTCTCGATCGCGCGGACGATGATCCACGACCCTCAAGTCGTCGTCTTCGACGAGCCTACGGTCGGCCTCGACGTGATCACCTCGCGGACCATCATCGACATGATCCGCCGCTGCCGCGAGCAGGGCAAGACCGTCATCTTTTCCACCCACATCATGGGCGAGGTCAGCCTGCTCAGTGACGATCTGGCGATCATCCACAAGGGTGCCCTGTCGTACAACGGCACCTACGAGGACTTCCGTGCTCATGCGGCAAGTGATTCCATGGAAGAGGAATTCATCCGCTACATCGAGGAGCCGCCGGCATGATCTTCACCCTGGCCAGGAAGGAATTCCTCGACATCGTCCGCGACCGGCGCACCCTCATTACGAATCTCGTGGTGCCACTGCTGCTGTTTCCGATCCTATTCAACGTCATGGAGAAGGTGATCACGACTCAGCACGAGAAGGCCCAACAGCGCACCCTCACGGTTGCGCTGATCAGCAATGGAGGCGCCTCAGAGTTTCGACAGATTCTCCAGGATGAAATAGACCAACCTAGTGATGCGGGTACGATTGAACTGCGTGAGGATGTTTCCCTCGAGGAAGGCCGCGAGCTCGTCGAAGCAGAGGACGTCGATGCCATCATTCACTTCGATCCGGACTTTGACGATCAGCTCGAACGTGGCGTGCCTGCACAGGTGTCCGTCTACTTCAAAGAGACAGACAAAGGACGCGTCGAAAAAGGGCGCATCATTGGCATGCTGGATACCTACAAGGACCGGTTGTACGAGCGCCGGCTCGTCACGCTTGGAATCGACCCAAAAGACCTCGAGCCGCTGGAGATCGCCCAACACAATCTGGCGTCCGAAAAGGAGCGGCTTGCCGGTCTCATTGGCGGGTTCCTGCCCTACCTGTTCATCATCTTTTCGCTGACAGGTTGTCTGCACCCGGCCACCGACCTGGCCGCCGGAGAGAAGGAACGCGGCACGCTGGAAACCCTGCTGACGTGCCCGGCAACAAGGCTTCAGATTCTGATCGGGAAATTCATCGTCGTAGTCGGCAACGGGTTTTTCAGCGCCGGCGTTTCCATGTTCGGACTCTATATCGGTTTTCGCTCGGTGGCCCAGATACCTGAGCAGGTGCAGACCGGAATCGCCGCCGTGCTGGAATGGACCACAATCCTCGCCGTGTTCTCCCTGCTGCTGCCACTGACGATCTTTTTCGCCGCCGTAGCCCTTTCCCTTTCGATCTATGCCAAATCCTTCAAGGAAGCCCAGAGCCTATTGATGCCGTTGATCATGGTTTCGATCATACCCGTCTATGCGGGCGTGGTCCCGGGCATGGAGCTGAGCACGACGACCTCCCTGATTCCAATCCTCAATGTCTCGATGGCGATCAAGGCTATTATCGCCGGAGCGGCCACGGCGCCACTGCTGGCCATGGTCTACGCCTCGTTGATCGCCCTGGCCGCGCTGAGTCTGCTGGTGTGTTCGAAAATGTTCGGGAGGGAAAGCGCCATCTTCCGCAGCGCTTGAAGCAGCTAAAACGGACTCTTGGCCGTCGTCAGCGGACACCACCGCGACACCTGCAGCCAATCGATGACGATCCCCATCGCCTCCGGTGTGCCCAAGCGCTGGAGTGCTTTGGCAGCTAACCCGCGCACGTACCGATCGTCGTTGGACAGCGCCCGCTTGAGATCCTGAATCACAGCGGTCGAAGCATCCGTCTCAGGATGACCCGCCAGCCTGTTGATTGAAGCCGCCGCCACTCGAGGCACGCCCTTGTCTGGATCGTCGAGAAGCTCAATCAACGCCGGTATTGTCTGATTCGGCTGCGATCCCTGGCAGTTCCCCAGGGCCTCCGCTGCCCGACACCGAATGGTCGCATCCTCATTGGCGAGCCTGCCACGCAACGCCGCTTCCGCATCCGCCGCCGCCGTTCCCATCTCGCCAAGCGCATGAACGGCGAAGCGAACGATGTCATCATCGGCATCATCCAACAACGGGACCAAGCGCTCGACCGCAGCAGCGCCAATTGCAGCAAGACCGTACACGGCACTTTGCGCGGCCTTGTTGTCTGCACCCTTCAACGCACTCACCAGATCATCGATGACGTCATCATTCTGACCGGCCAGCACGGCGAGGCTATAGGCGGCCTCGTTGCGCACCGCCTCCGACGGATCGGCGAGCTGTCTCGTCAGCACATCTCGATCCAACTCTTCAGCATTGGACGGACCGCCCCCATTGGGCGATCCGCCGCCCAGATGCCACCCCCAGATGGCCTGGTGCATCCGGCTGTCCGTTTTCCACTCCGGCTCAGCAAGATTCCATGATGGGGTCTCCGGTTCATCCGTCCTCGTGAACTGGAACTTCATCATGTAGCGGGCACGGTCCTCCTGGTTGGCTGTCGCCAGATGGAAGATCTCGTAGTGTGCGATGATGACGACACCCATCTCGGCGACCAGTGGCAACACCGGGATTTGCGGTTGCTCGCTGAAGTACTGACTTCCCGGCAAAACACCCGTCGGTCCGAGGGTCTCCGGTGTGTCCTGGGGATAATAGAAACCGAAGGCATGGCGCACCCGATGGTCGCCACGCTGCGCACCATCCTTGTGAATTTTCTGTGGCTCGCTACCGGGTTGGTTAACGTGGGGATAACGGTGATCCTCCATCTGGTAATCCGGACCCAGAATGCTTTGAAGCGCACCCACGACGGCATCATCCTCATAGATCTGAGCCAGGTCGGGAATGCGAGGCAGCAGATTGTTGCCGGGATTCGGCTCCTGCTCCAGCAGATCATCCATCTGCCGTCGGATGGACTGGTGAAAGGCGGGCGGGATATCGATGCTGACGGCGATATACCCCTTCCGTATGAACTGCTGCATCTGCTGATCCGTCAGCAGGTGATGTTGATCGATGCTATTCAACTGGCACGATCTCCACTCGGCGGCTGTGCCAGATTCCTTCCTCCAACGGCGGGGTCTCGCCTATGGCCAGGATGGTGATCTGCCACCCGTCGATGCCCTCATCCACCAGGACCGCCTTCACCGCCGCTGCACGCTGCATCGCCAACCTCAGGTTCCGACCCCGTGATCCCCTGGTGTCAGCATAGCCCCGCACCTCCAGCAGAACCACTTCGTGGTCTTCAATCGTCTTCACGAACTCGGCGATCAAGCTCCTGCCATTGGGGCCTACCCTGGCACTGCCGGTGGCGAAGTACACGGGGGCCAGGACCAGTCCAGGTGGCGCCGGCATCTCCTCCACGATCTCGGGTGGCGTCACGACGACCGGCTCAGGTGGCGGCTCTTCAATCGGCTCGACCACCTCGAATTCAGGCTTGATTTCAACTGGAGGCAGAACAACAGGCGGCGACGGCACCTCCAACGCAGGCTCTTCACGCTCGCCGGGACCGAAGTTGCCGAAGGTCAGACCGACGGTCAGTCCCAAGAAGGAGTCGTTGCCCTTTTCGGTGGTCGCACCATTGAGATCGTCAACCAGCGAATAGGTATACCCACCCAGGATCTCGAGGGCGGCTGAATTTCCGAGCACGAACTGGAGGCCCAGTCCAGCGGGGACGATGCCTGCGGTCCCGAGGGGGTCGACGTCGGCAGTTCGTTCGGGCGGGGAAGTCTTGAGGGTGTAGCGTGTGGCTCCCGCCCCCACGTAGACCAAGGGCCGCACCCGGCCTGAGCGCTTCGCGAATAGAAATCGCAGCTCCCCCATCGCCATGTTGGTGGCGTAGCTGGAACCGTCAAGTTTGGCAAACCCAGCATCCAACTCCCACAGCAGTCGGCCGCTCAGTGGATGTCGCAGGGCCAGGCCAGCCTGCACATTGGCCTTGTCCGTGAGTTCGGTGCTGCCTTTCAACCCTCCTGCCCGCAGCCCCAGGCTGAAACCACCCTCGGTCTGGGACAGGGTATTGACGGGCAGAGCGAGAATGCACAGTGCGATGGTCAGTGTACCGTGTACTATTCGTTGGTGTAGACTTTTCATCGGTTGCCTTCCCACGATGCGCCATGCATCGGTTGGATTGTCCTCCCTCAGAAACTACTGGACTCGACAGTATAAGTCGGAATGGTGCGTTTTCGATAGTCGAAAATCGCCTGCCGCCTAGGAACCTAATCCCTGGGTGCTTTGCCAAACGTGAGGTCGGTCACCCGAACCCTATGCTGGCAGACCATCAGGCCGCTATTGATTGGTAAGAATCCGTTCTCACAGGTCGCCACTGACAGCGAACGTCAATGTGCGTGTCGGCCTGACTTTCCGCTCCGTGAGCAGGTAGTGGTACTGCAGAAGATTGTCGACCCGCAGGGTGAGCTGCAACCTGCCGAGGGAGCGGCCGGCGAATACATCCACCAGGTACACCGGAAGATGATCGCGGTCACATTCGGCGAACAGTCCGGAGACCCGTTCGAAACGGCTCATGTAACGGAAGTCAATTCCACCGCGGTAGCTGCCAAGAAAGCTGGCCAACCCCGCGCTGGCCGCGTGGCGCGGGCGGAAGGGCAGAGGGGCTTCCTCACCCGGCACCAAGCCCTCCTGGCAGAAGGGCGGCAGCGGTGTGCCGTCCTCCAGGAACTCGATTGCGTCGAGGTAGGTGTAGGCGACCTTCAACTGCAACCCACGGGGCAGCGTCGCTCTCTGCTCGACCTCGATACCGCGGACGCGAGCACGAGAGATGTTGCGAAAGCGGGCGCGGGCGACACCGCTGTCCTCCAACGGCTCGGGTCTCGCCTCAATCAAGCCGTCGTAGGTATTCCAGAAGAGGGCCAGATCAACACTCGCCAGGGAGCCGATCCGCTGCCTGGCACCAACCTCGAAGGAGCGGCTGCGTTCAGAGCCCAGATCCGGATTCGGGCACACCAGGATCCCGGCAGCATCGGCTTGAGCATGAACCTCCGTCACCGACGGCGACCGGAAGCCCCGGCTCACTGAGGCTCGCAGCCATGTTGCAGACAGAGGTTGCATCGTAAGACCCAGCTGAGGACTCAGTTGGTGCTCCCTCCTGTCGCCGTTGTCGCCGATGGCGAACTCCCCACCACACAGAGAATTCGTCGCCGAAGCTTCGCCAGCACTGCGCTGGTAAGCGTCGTAACGGAGGCCGAGCAGGACCTCGGCTACCGGACTCGGCTCGTAGGTCAGCTGGCTGTACATGGCGAGATTAGCAGCGCTGCGGCGTCCGAGAAAGTCACCGGGCGAATTCACCAGGTCGATAATCCCGCCACCACCGACCTTCAGGTCAGCGTTCTCGGCGATGGCGTGATCCAGCCGCAAATCCGTCCCGATCTTGTGTCCCACCGAACCCAGGCCGGCCGCTGCGTCCGAGTTGTCGAAGTCGGTGCGGAAGTAGGAATTCCTCAGTTCGATGCCGGTATCGATGCTGGGCAGGTACGACAGCTGCGAGGCCAGGCCGAGTTTCCACGAAACCGTGGAGGCTGAACGGTCCGCTTCCGGCACCTTCAGCGGCTCCGTCCTGTCTTTCCATTGCAGGAATACACCGTGATCGTCGACGGCGTAGGTAGTCAGACCGGTCCACAGAACCCTGGAGGAGAGCCGGTGCTCCGCCTTGGCGAACAGATGTACACGGCGAAAGTCGCCGTTCTCCTGGTACCCGGTGCCGTTTTTCGCGCCGGTCGAAACCAGCACGTCGGTGTCACCCACTCGACGGCTGTGGCTAAGGTCGAAACCGGCCATGTACATGGGCTGATCCCGCCAGCGCCAACTGCGGTATGCCGGTTGGCTGTGGAGTCCACTGACCGCCCGGAAACGCGTTTGCGGCTGTGCCTGTGGCCGGCGGGTAATCACGTTGACGACGCCACCCAACGCGCCTGTGCCATAGAGTGCCGATCCAGCCCCTTTCACGACCTCCACGCGTGCCACTTCGTCGACGGGAACGATATCCCACTTGATGTCCCCGTTATCGGCTGACAGCATCGGGAATCCATCCATCAGCAGCAGTACTCTGCTCCCGGTGCCCCGGCTGTAGCCGCTGGAACCGCGGATGTTCATCTGGCTGCCGATCTTGACCACACCCGGCAGGTGGTCCAGCGGATCCGCTATATTGATTGTGTTGTAGCTGGCCAGTTCCTGCTGGTCGAGGACGGACATACTGACCGGGGCGCGCTCCACCTGCTGTGCCGTGCGCGTGGCGGAGACCACGACATCGGCAAGCACCAGTGGATCGGCGATCAGTTCAATATCGACCTCCGCCGTTCCCTGCTCGGGCACGGCCACGGAAGTCAGTTTGTGAGAGCGGAAACCGACGTGAGAAACGATCAGGTCGTAGCGACCCCCTGGCAGGTCAGCGAAGAGGAAGCGACCATCTTCGTCAGTTTGCTCTGCGAACATGGTGCCGACGATAACGCCATTGGCCCCGCCCACGGGTTGACCAGTCTCGGAATCGATGACGCGCCCGGACCAGTCCCCCGCGCAGACCCGTCCCGTCCCTGAGAGTATGAGGGCGATCAATATGAGTGATGAGGCGAGCGACCAGAGACGCATCCCACCTATCCTCCTGCCAGCTCGATGATTTCGTCGGGAAGATCACGGGTGCAGGACCATTCCTTCAAAGGAATCGGCGCAGCGATCACGTCCAGGTCGACTGTAATATCAACCTGCTCGCTGATCTCACCTCGCACCACGGTCACGGCGCCGATTGTCGATGCACCGTCCCGTCGGAAGCAGTCGAGGAGGGACGTGAAGTTCCACAGCTGATCCTCGGCTCGCCATACGACGACGACCCAACCGTACTCGCCCTCCCCCTGGATTTCAATCAGATAGTCGTATGCAGCAACTCCCAACGGCACGTCTGTATCCCAGCCGGCCAGGTTGCCGAAATCGCTCACGGTCTCCGGTTGCTGGGCGTACACGACAACCGCCACCTGAGCCACGTGATTTGGCCACTCCCCCTCGAACACAATCTGCCCCGCAATCCCGGTGGGACCGGGAGGAGCCGGATCAAGCCCGTGATCGCAGCCGCAGAGTATGCCGGCGAGCAAACACGGTGTCAGGAAGTCGAGAGTACGCATGTTGTTCGGTTACTCGATAGATAAAGCCATGCCGAGTCGACGACAAGAGGAGTGTGAAGAAGATCACACAAAACACCACTGATTTCTCCAAACGGTGATATGGCACACCGTGTCTCGGTGATAGTGCACACGGACTTACCTCCGTCTGATGCCGATAATACTAGTGAAGCACGGCCCACTGGCTGTGCTCTGAGGAGGAGGTACGACTGATGACAAAGATACTGATCGCAGACGATGAACCGGCCATCAGGCACATGCTCAGACGTGCCTTCGAAGCACTGTCCTGGAAGGTGTGGGAGGCCGAGGATGGTGAGCAAGCGTTGTCGATGGCACTGCTCGAGCGCTTCGATCTCGTTATTAGCGACTATGCCATGCCGAAGCTCAACGGCAAATCCCTGCTGGACCGCTGCCGCGCCCGCTTCCCCAAACTCCCTTTCATCATCATTTCCGGAAGTTTTCGTGACAGCGTGCAGGGACTCGAAGGGGTCTTCTTCCTGAGGAAACCGTTTCGCCTCGAGCACCTGCGAGACATGATCCAGCGTATTCTTCCAAAGGAGTGCTCCATCGGGACCTGACAGGTCCGAGGCCCAGTCCCCTCAGATCCGCAACGGCGTTCTATTCACGATGTGCTACCGTATGTCGCGTTCATCCTGTTGCCACTCAACCATTGGGATGATGCTTGGCTGGTCAGTCATCTTCAGTCCTCGCTGGCAGCCGCAGGATAAAGGTGGACCCCACCCCCGGCACGCTCTCAACCTCCACATCCCCTCCCATCATCCGGCTGAACTGCCGGGTGATGCTCAACCCTAACCCTGTGCCCCCATACTCCTTTGTAGTTGAAGCATCCCCCTGAACAAACGGCTGGAACAAATCCTCAATCTGTTCAGGACTCAGTCCGATGCCCGTGTCCCCCACCCGGAACGCGACCTCCTCTCTGCCTGCCGCTACTTCGCGAATCACTGCCAGCGACACGGTGCCAGCCTCGGTGAACTTGCAAGCATTCGTTAACAGGTTGATCAGACACTGGCGCACGCGGGTCTGGTCGGCATGCATCACCCCCGGGTCGTCCACGTGCAGCACGAGGTTGTTACCGGTCTTCTCCGCCATGGGTTGGATGGTCGTCACCACACTCTCGATCATCTCTGAGATGTCGAAGATCTCCGGAGTGACCTCCATCCTCCCTGCCTCGATCTTGGACAGGTCCAGGACATCGTTGATCAGCGTCAGCAGGTGATGGCCCGACTCGTTGATCCTGCCGAGATCGGGAATGAAATTGTCTTGTCCCAGTCCCTGCGCTTCCTCCTGTAACATCTCGCTGTAGCCGATGATGGCGTTCAAGGGAGTGCGCAGCTCGTGGGACATATTGGCGAGGAACTCGCTCTTGATGAGGTTAGCCGTTTCTGCTTCCTCTTTGGCGAGGCGAAGTTCCTTCTCTGCATGTATGCGCTCGCCAATGTCGCGAAGAAAGGCTGTAAACACCTCTTCCCCATCCTTAGGCTTGACGGAAGTGATGGCCAACTCTACGGGAAACTCTCTACCGTCGGCGCCCAGGGCAGAGATTTCGATCCGTCTGCCTAGCGCTTGCCCTTCGCCAGTCTTGAGATAGTGTGCCAGGCCCTGTGTGTGCCGGAGATATTGGGGGGGAACGATCTTGTCGACCAGCGGTTGACCTATCACATCTTCGCGGGCATATCCGAAGGTTTGCTCTGCCATAGGATTGAATTCGATAATCTTTCCATCCCGATCCATGGTGACGATACAATCCAGCGCCGTTTCCACGATGGCTCCTTTTAGCGCCTCGCTCTCCCCCAACTCCTCCGTGGTCTTCAGCAGATCGGCCGTGCGGCTGGCGACCCGCTGCTCCAATTCTTCGGAATTGCGGCGTAGCCGGCCAAATACAAGAGTCAACCCGGACACCCCCAGTAGAGCCATGACCGCGAAAAGGGCAGACAGATTCCACATGTTCGCCTGAATTCCGCTGACCGTGTTGTCCAGGGGAAAAACGACCTCCAGGCTTCCCCTCACATCCCCCTCCACCCAGTCGGCCTTGGGGGTGTCGGGGTGGGTGTTGTGGCAAGAAACGCAACTGGATCGCATAAGGTCTGCGGTGGCGTAGCGCAGAGACAGTCGCCCCCGAAACTCTTCAAAGCGATAAAAAGGCTGTTCCGGATGTTGCTGCAACTGTCGCATGGCCTCCGCTTCAAATTCATCCCTCGACCCTCCATCGGTGCGCCACGGAAACGGGTAGTCACTGTACAGCCGCACCTCGACCCCGGATGCAGCCTCTGCAATTCTGCTGCCCAGAGCCATGCTCAATGTCGCCGGCAGCGGAATCGCTCCATCCCGAGCGGCATAGTCGTGGGTGACCTCCATTCCATGATCCCTGGCTCGACTGACAACCTCGGATGTGTAGAGCGTGCGAAACTCCTCGATCGATCTGGCGTACAGAGTGGCGTACTGCAGGGCAGTCGATTCGGCCAGATCATGTGAGAATTGACGAATACTCCACAGCGCCACCCCTATGCCCGCACAGAGCATGACCCCGAGAACAAGAACCGTGCGATCGAAAAGCAGGCGAGACCAGGGAGTGGTTTGGTGCCCCAGGCGGCCTGCTGCAGACGTTTCCATGTGAACCTTTCTATAGAATACCTTCGTTCCATACCGGATCAGCGGGGGATAAAACATGTTATTCGGTAGTCGGTCAAGTTGGTCTCATTTGATCCTGGCGGCAGCAGCAGAATCCCGTACACGGAACAGGTGAAAATAGCCGCATTTCCCCGTATGTTCTCGACTCGGCGACTCCGGTCGTAGACATCGCCGACTCACCACGCGAATAGGATTATCCATGATTCAGGTTGACCAGATCGGTTGGAGCGCCAGTAGCAAGGTGGGTGTTGTTGCTGCGGGTCAAGCCGGCGCAGTTGCTGCCGGCATCGACATGTTGGAACAGGGAGGCAATGCCGCGGATGCCGCTGCAGCGACCATTTTCGCATTAAACGTGACCGACCACGTTTTGTGCTCGATCGGTGGCGAGGTGCCGCTGATCATCCACGACGCACAGAAACAGGAGGTGAAGGTTCTCTCCGGCCAGGGCAGAGCACCTCTGTCGCAGGACGCCGTTGACTGGTACATGGCCAACGGCATCCCCACCGATAATGACATCAAAATGGCCCCCGTTCCCTCCGTCGTCGATCTGTGCGTGACGACGTTGCAACGCTATGGGACCATGACGTTCGAACAGATCATCGCGCCGACCATCGCCCTGCTGGATGCCGGTGACGAGGCATGGCACCCGAAACTGGCCGTGACCTTGCGTCGAATGGTGGAAGAAGAGGGCCTGACCTCGGGTAGCCGCGAACAGAAAATGCAGGCAGCCTGCGACCGGTTTTACGGCCGCAGCCAACGCTGCAACGACATAGCCGAAGAGTTGGAGGCCGATTGGATCGAGCGCGGTGGTTTTTTGCGACGGGCAGACCTCGCCGCGCACACAACGCCGATCGAGGATCCGGTTACCGTCGACTACAGAGGGTACACCGTGTGCAAGTGTGGACCCTGGACGCAGGGGCCTTTCATGTGCCAGTCGTTGCGGTTGCTGGAAGGGTTCGATATCAAGAGCATGGGGGCCAATTCCGCTGATACCATACATCTCGTGATCGAGGCCATAAAGCTGGGCATGGCCGATCGCGATGCCTACTACGCCGATCCCGAGTTCACGAAGGTACCGCTCGATATCCTGCTTTCCGACGCCTACACCGAGATGCGCCGGCCGCTCATCGACATGACAGCGGCCGCCCTTGAGGCCCGTCCCGGTGATCCCTACGAGATGAAACCGGTAAAAGCCGACGGCGTCTTCAGGCCGGCAGGACCAGGAACGACAACCTGCGTCGTAGCCGACCGTTGGGGCAACGTCATCAGCGCCACACCGAGTTCGAACGTCGATACGGTGAACACGGCGAACATGGATGGCGGCCGCACGGGAGTCACCTACGGCAACCGCCTGACCAGCCTCAACACCTCACCCGGCCATCCCAATTGTATTGAACCCGGAAAGAGACCGCGTATCACACTTACACCGACCCTGGTTTTGAAAGACGGCAAGCCAGTGATTGCCATCAGCGTCGCCGGCGCCGACCGGCAGGACCAATGCGCTATCAAGCTGCTACTGGACGTCGTTGAATTCGGCATGACACCCGCAGAGGCCGTAACGGCACCGCGCTATTCGACCTTTCACCATCAGCATTCCTTCGATCCGAACCCCGACCGCTCGCAGACCTTCAAGAATGCCGGCGCCCTGGACATCAATGACAAGGTGCCGCAGTCGGTCCGCGACGAACTCACCCGGCGCGGCCATCCGCTGCAGGTCAGCAGCTCGCCCAACGCCACTCCTGTCATGCTGCACGTCGGTGAGGATGGTACCGTACACGCGGCCGGCGATCCGAAGGTCGGCCGGCACGCAGCGGGATTGTGAAGATGGCCGCACCCCCGGAGCGCAGTGGCGATTGTGGACCTATCGTCGCAAGTGGTGAAGTAGCCGAACCTGAAAAGGAGTGCATAACATGAACTCGTGGAAACGCAAACTCAGACTGGGCATGGTAGGCGGCGGCCAGGGCGCCTTCATCGGCGGCGTTCACCGCATTGCGGCAGCCCTGGATCAGCAGATCGAACTGGTGGCCGGCTGCTTCTCCCAGGATCCTGAAAACACCCGTCTGACCGGCCAGCAACTTTACCTGGATCCGGCGCGTTGCTATGACGACTACCAGCAGATGGCCACTGCCGAGGCTGCCCTGCCAGCGGATCAGCGTATCGACGGCGTCAGCATCGTCACCCCCAATGTCTCTCACTTCGAGATCAGCAAGACCTTCATCGAAGCCGGCTTTCACGTGATCTGCGACAAACCGGTGACCTACACCCTCGAAGAGGCTCAAAGTCTGGTCAAGATTGTCGAGGATTCAGGACTCGTATTCGCCCTGACCCACAACTATACAGGACATCCAATGGTCCGCCAGGCCCGCCATCTGTTCCAATCGGGCGAACTGGGCACGGTTCGCAAGGTCATCGTCGAATACCTGCAGGACTTCCTGATGGTAGCGCACGAAAAACTGGGGCAGAAGCAGGCGGAATGGCGTGTCGATCCGGCTCGCTCCGGCATCGGCGGCACTCTCGGTGATATCGGTACCCACTGCGTCAACTTGCTGGAGTATGTCACTGACACGCCGATCACGGAGATCTGCGCAGACAAGAGCACCTTCCTGCCCGATCGCAAACTCGACGAGGACGTCAACGCGCTGTTGCGCTTCAAAGGGGGCGGCAAGGGCGTACTCACCATCTCTCAGGTGGCAACTGGAGAGGACAACGGCTTCAAGCTGCGGGTGTACGCCTCAGAAGGTGCCATCCTGTGGCGACAGGAAGACCCGAACTACCTCGAGGTCTACCGCTACGGCAAGCCGCGCGAGACGCTTTCGCGCGGTCAAGGTTATCTGGCGGACCACGCGGCGGCGGGCTCACGCATACCCCCCGGTCATCCCGAAGGCTACCTGGAGGCCTTCTCGACGATTTACTGCGGCGCTGTCGAAGCCATCCGCGCTCATATCGATGGGAAACCGCTCAAGACTGAGGACTACGACTTCCCGACTGTCCATGATGGGCTACGCGGCATGCAATTCATCTACGCGGCCGTGGAATCCTGCGAAAAGGACAGCACCTGGGTGAGTATGGCCTGATCCGGTCGGGAACCTCAACCGCGGCCGGTTGAGGCACGGATCTGCTCCCCCGACCAGGATTCCCAGTATCCGTGGAGGCGGCGAATGAAATCCTTCGGGCGTTCGGTGTAGATACGTTGTCCGAGAACCCGGCATCTGGCCTGCAGTTCCATACGGCGCTCGACGATGCGTCCGCTCAGAGCACGCAGCGTCGAGGGGTGACCGGGACGCGGGGATCCGGAAGCGCAGGTGGCAGCCAGAATCGCCAGATCGTGATCCTTGCCGAGCAACTCACCCAATTCGTCCGTTAGATCGATCGCCGCATCCATGATGTCTGGCCAGATCGGTCGCAGCAGCTGATGGTGGTACCTGAGGTACTTCACGCGCTTGCGCCAGCGGTGCAGGGCGTCATCCGTGGGACGCCAAAGCACTTGCTCGTATTCGTTGCGACCTCGCAGAAACACGCGTTTCAGACCCGCTGACAGGATCTTCCAACCATCGTGATGCTGGGACCAATCATCCACTTCCCCATCCAGGGTTTGCAACCGACCACGGATCTTGGAGGTGAGTTCGACTAACTGCGCGCTGCGTTCCTCGAAGTGATCGGCATGGCGCGACGCCAGCCAGGTCGCGACCGGCTTGAACCGGCTCCTGGGCGCCCGGCTGCCCAACCATAGCAACAGTTCGTCCAGTGCCTCCCGCAATGCCGCCGCGTCGCGTAGCCCGGCCAGCTCGCGAGCCGCGTCGCGCATGCACTCGTTGTGACGGCGATAGACTTCCTCTCCCAACTCCCCGCGCACCAGTCGCACCAGCGCGCGCAAACGCTTCAGACTTTTGCGCGCCTCGTGTATGGCCTCATCCGAATGTGCTGACGCTGGCGCCAGATTGGTGATGACGCGTCCGAGCTGCTCGTGGGCGATGCGGCGAACCGCCCGCTGCGCGGACTCGCTGATTTGAAACTCGTATGCCATCCGATAGCGACCTTGATCGTAGAACATGCTGGTGAGGATTGCGTCCCGGGGCAGGCAGCCGCCCCAAACGTATCCAAGCGGTGCTTGCGGCCGCAAATTGACCCCGCTATTTTCGCCCCCATGAAAACTATAGAAGATCGTCTTAAGGAGCTGAACATCGAGTTACCCCCTGTACCTGAGAAGGGTGGCAACTACGAGAACGCCGTACGCACCGGAAACCTGTTGTACCTGTCCGGCAAGGGCCCAGAGCCCGACGCCGTCGGCAAGGTGTCGTCGCAGGTTTCTGCGGAGGATGCCTACCAGCACGCCCGGTACGTCGGCCTGGTGTTGATCGCCGTGCTGAAGCAGGAACTCGGATCACTCGAGCGCGTCGCCCGCATCGTCAAGGTCCTTGGCATGGTCAACTCCGACCCCGAATTCACCGACCATCCGCAGGTCATCAACGGGTGTTCTGACGTGTTCGTTGAGGTTTTCGGCGACAAAGGCAGGCACGCCCGTTCGGCCGTCGGCCTAGGCGCCCTGCCCGGCAGGATCACGGTTGAGGTCGAGGTCATCGTCGAGATTACCGACTGAGGCTGCTGGCTTCAACCACCTCAGGCAGCAGGACAAACCGTGCATAGTTGGACGTGTCGAAGTACTGCTGTGCCGCTTCCTGGACCGCCTCGACCGTCAGGCTGTCGACCATGTCGCTGTAGTGCAGATAGCGCACCGGATCTAGCCCGTGGAAGTCGACCCAACCCAGACCGTTCAACCAGAAGCGGTTCTCCTTCATGGCCACCTCGCGATTGCGCTTGGCGATCTCCTTGACCTTGTCCAGATAGAAGTCCGTCGTACCAACCGTCTTCAGGCTGTCAATCTGCTCGAAGATGATACCCGTGAGCTCTTCGACCCGGTCGGGATCGCAGCCGAAGCCGAGCGAAATGCTGTACTCCTCTTCAGGGTAATGGGACGCGCTGGCGCCCACTCCAACACTATACGTGCCACCGAGATCTTCCCGCAGTACTTCGCGAAGCTTGAGCTGCAGTACGTCGCCCATGGCTTCCAGGGTGAAGTCGTTGCGCCACCCATCAAAATCGAAGGGACCCTTGAAGAAGATTCTTGAGCGACTCTTGGGTTCGAGGCCGCGCTGGACTGTTTTCTCGACGATGCCGCGCGGGGCATCGATGCCCACGTCCCGCCAGGTCTCACTGCGGTTTCCTGCAGGCAACCCACCGATGTAGATGCGCACCAACGGCTCCATCCCCTCCAGCGTAAAGTTGCCGACGAAGACGAAGGTGAAATCACTGGTGTCGGCGAACCGCTCGCTATAGATCGCCATAGACTTCTCCAGATCCATCTCTTCTACCAGATCCAATGACCACGGGCGTGCACGGTGGTGGTACTGGGACATGGTGACGCTGACCGTATCCCCGTAGACCGCCTCTGGACTGGCGCTCCGGTTCTCGATGAATCCTCGCATCCTCGCTTGGTGAGCCTGGAAAGCCTCCGGGTCAGCTCGCGGCGTGGTCATGTAGGCGTACACCAGTTCGAACATTGTCTGCAGATCCTCCGGCGAGGCGGAGCCTGAGATCCCTTCGCGTAAGCCGCCGATCCACGGCGAGACACTGACCACTTTGCCCGCCAGTTTCTTCTGCAGCTCGATTAGGGAGAACTCGGCGACGCCACCCTGCTCCACCACAGCCGTCGCCGTCGTCGCCGCGATGTAGTCTTCGTCATTGACGAGGGAATGGCCGCCAGGGCTGTAACCCTCGAACAAGATCTGGTCGTTCTGGAAATCGGTTGGTTTCAGGAAGACACGGATGCCATTGGAGAGCGTCCAGGTTATCACCGCGAGCTCGGGGATCTCGCCACGTTCGACTATTTCTGCTGGTTCCGGTATGTCCGCCACCAAAGGCTCATCGGATACCTCGTCCTCGTACGGCTCAATCACCTTCTCCTTGACCCTGGCAAATACGGCCAGCAGATCCTCCTCACCGGGCACCTCGAGGTCCGGCTTCTCCGGCGCATCGACCATGATGACGCGGTTTTCCTCCCCAACCCAGGCACTGGCCAGCTTGTTCACCTCCTCCAGCTCGATACCTGGCAACAGGTGCTGATGGAGTTCGAACTCCTTCCGTATACCCGGGATCGGCTCCCCCTTGAGCAGGTGCCGTACATATTCAGAGGCAAACCCGCCGGACCGGCTCTTGTCACGCTCTCGATAAGCCTGCTCCATGCCGCGCAGCATCTCCACCTTCTCCCGCCGCAGCTCCGTTCGCGTGAAACCGAACTGGCGCACCCGCGAGGCCTCGGTCAGCAGGGCCTCCAATCCTTTGTCGAACCCATTGTCTGCAACACCTGCTCCGAGAATGAAGAACCCCTTCGCGCGCACGAACTGGCCCTGACTGGAGTAGCCGTAGAGGAACGGTGGCTCAGCCTGTTGCAGCAGTTCGTTGAGCCTTTTGTTGAACATGCTGTGATAGATGCTTTCGATCAGCGATCGTCGGTAGGTTCCGACAGTACCCTGGTTCTGCACGGGAAGCTTGTAGATGACATTGACAGCGCTCCCGGTTGCTTCGGGATCGGTAGCGATAGCAAACAGGGTTTCCTCGTGGTCGGGGACCGGATAGATGGTCCGCTCCGGCGCATCGGCCGTCGGCACCAGGCTTGAAAAGTGCTCGATAACCAGCTTCTCGATCCATGCTGGGTCAAAATCGCCGACGGCGACGAAACCCATCAACTCTGGTCGGTACGATTTCTGGTACAGCCCGCGCAAGGTGTCATGGTTGAAGCTATCAAGAACGGCCTTTTTACCGATCGGCATGCGCTCGGCGTAGCGCGAGTCCTTGAAAAGAATCGGCGCTTGCTTTTCCCACATGCGTTGATTGGCCCCCTTGCGCTGGCGCCATTCCTCGATGACGACACCGCGTTCCTGGTCGATCTCCTCGGCATCGAAACTCACACCATGGGCCCAGTCCTCGAGGATCTGGAAGCCCTGCTCCATGAACTGGGTGCTGTCCGTCGGCACGGTCAACATGTACACGGTCTCGTCGAAACCGGTGTAGGCATTCAGGTCGGCACCGAAGCGCATGCCGATGGCCTCGAGGTAGTCGATCAGTTCCTGTTTGGCAAAGTGTTCGGTACCGTTGAAAGCCATGTGCTCGACGAAATGGGCCAACCCCTGCTCCTGTTCGGTCTCCAGTACTGAGCCGAAGTTGACAACCAGGCGCAGCTCAGCCCGGTTCTCCGGTTTTTCGTTGGCTCGAATGAGGTAGCGAAAGCCATTGTCCAGCTGCCCAGTGACTACCAGCGAATCAACTGGCAGCAGTTCGTCGAGGGACGAGGCTTCCAACGTCGAGGTGTCCTTCGTCGTCTTCATACTGCCCGCGCAGGCGATCAGCGAGATGGCCGCCAACCAGAAAAACGATTTTTTCAACTTCATTACTTACTCCAGTAGAGTATGGGTGGTTGCCAATGTAGGCATTTTCGTAGTTTACCCGCAGAATAGTCGTGAGCGAATCGTCAAAGCAGGAATATGGAGGCTTCAGATCATGCTTCGTGTTGCAGTCATAGGATGTCGCGGTATCGGCGTTCGTCATGCCCAGGGTGTTGTCGAAGCAGGCGATGCCGCCGAATTGGTCGCCGGCTGCGATCTGTCTGAAGAGCTGGGACAGAATTCGCCGATCAATTCAATAGCAACTTCCCGAAGGTGAGGACCTACACGGATTACCGCGAAATGCTCTCCGTGGAGCAGCCGGATATCGTCACCGTGGCCACGGGCGATCACCAGCACGCTGACTCAGTGGTGGCTGCGGCTGAAGCCGGCGCCAAAGGGATTTTCTGCGAAAAGCCGCTGGCCACCAGCCTGGCCGACGCCGATCGCATGCTCCAAGCCGTTGATAAGGGCGGCGCCATCCTCTCCATCGACCACACCAGGCGATGGATGCCCGTCTGGCGCCACGCAGCCGAAAAGGTGATTGAGCCCGGGGAAATCGGCGAAGTACTTACGATTACCGGCGGCTTCAGCGGAGCGCGAGCCATGCTGTTCCGCAACGGCACTCATACCATCGATACCATCTGCTGGTTGGCCGATAGCGATGCTGAGTGGGTCATGGCTGAGTTGGAGCAGGGCTACGAGGACTACACGGAATATCGCGGCGATGGCGGCCATATCTGATGCCTGCATCGAGTTCTTCGACAAGTACTTCGATCCTGACTGGTAACGTCCGCGCAACCATGGAATTCGCCCCTCCTCAATGGGTCGACAGCGTCACGTCGACGAACTCGGTCCTAATAGATCGTTTGACAGCCGGCGAACAGCTGCCCTCCGGTTACGTTCTGGCGACGACGGATCAGACAGCCGGACGCGGACGCGGTCAGCATCGATGGACCTCTCAGCCCGGCCGTGACCTGTGCACGTCGTTCGTCTTACGCGCACCGGTAGATCCGGCGCAACTCTGTTCGCTGTCGATGGCCGCAGCTCTTGGCGTGGTAGCCTGCCTGGATGGTTTCGGAGTTGAAGCACAGACCAAGTGGCCCAACGATGTCGTCGTCAGCGGTCGTAAGATTGCAGGAATCCTTCCCGAGTTGGTGAAGGGCAGTCCACGGACCATCGTCGTCGGCATCGGCTTGAACATCGGTATGTCCACAACTGAGGCAGGGGCGCAGATCGACCAACCAGCGACCTCGCTTTTCATCGAAACCCGCCGAACACCGTTGCCGGAAGAGGTACTGACCACTTTGCTGTCGCCGCTCTCACCCAGACTCGACGAGTGGATGACTCACGGTTTCGCGGGGATGCGGGCAAGCTGGGAGAAGTGCTGTGTGGGATTGGGTCGTCAGGTCAGGATCATCGACGGTAACCGCGACCGCAGCGGCATCCTCACGGGCTTCGGTGACAATGGCCAGCTACTCCTCGACGATGAGGCTGGCACCAGCGAGATATGGTCCGGAACGCTGCGCTTGGATTGACCGGCCTTTTTTTCGACTCCATTAAACGTCCCTCCATGTCTCACTGTCTAATCTCCAACACCGCGGGGCAGGAAACGCTCCGCAGCCCATTTGGGAGGTGGAGATGAACAGTTTCGACCGGCACTTAAAGTGGAGGAATGAACGATGAATAGGCGTGTGATCCCGGGTGTAATCCCGATCGTCATGCTGGGCTTGGTTGCGGCTTCCGCGATCAGTCTGTCAGCCCATGGCCGCGGCATTAGAGGGCACGGAGGCGCACGTGTGTCACTGGCCCTGGCACTCACGGAGGACCAGCAGGCCGAGCTCGCGGGCCTAAGAGAGGCCTTCGGAGAGGCCAATCAGGCGCTGCGGGAGAGCCATCGGGCAGCCTTCCGCGAGGTCCTCACCGAAGAGCAGGTGGCGACGTTGGAAGAGATCCGCGAGAGCGGATCCCGGCGACACGCCCGTGGCTCGCTGGTAGAGGCGCTGGGTCTCACCGACGAGCAACAAGAAGCACTGGCTCAAGTGCGGGAGGCCATGAAGGCGGACAAGATTGCCTTGCGTGACGATCGCCGCACGGCCTTCGAGGGAATTCTCAGCGAGGAACAGCTGGCATTGCTCGAAGAGATCAGAGCATCACGTCCTGCACACGGCAGACGGGGGGATGCAGACGAAGCCGATAGTGGTGGGGACGTCGACGCCGCCGCCCTGACCATTTCCACGGCCACCGCAGTGGAAGATCAGAGCTGGGGGCAGGTCAAGCGAGGATTCAGGTAACGTTCTCGTCCCCACTTTGACGATGTGCCCAGGTCCGGCGATCCCGCTCAGGCGGTGTTGCCGGACCTTTTGTCGTTTGGACTCATGTTCGCTGTGGGTTAAACTTCCTCTGCATGATCCTCGCTGCCGCGCTTTTCGTTGCGACCTGTTTTCTGGCCTATGCCAATGGGTCGAACGACAACTTCAAAGGGGTCGCAACCCTGTTCGGCAGCGACACCACTGATTACAGGCGGGCATTGTGGTGGGCAACGCTGACAACGGCCGCCGGTTCCGTCTGCTCCGTCTTCTTGGCACAAACACTGATCCACAATTTCTCCGGCAAGGGTCTGGTTCCGAATGTGGTTGCCGGCCAACCTGACTTCCTCCTCGCCGTCGTCATCGGAGCAGCGCTGGCGGTCATTCTGGCTACCTTGACCGGATTTCCCGTTTCAACCACACACAGTCTAATCGGTGCCCTGGTTGGCAGTGGTTTGATGGCCGTGGGCGCCCAGGTGAATCTGCTGATCCTCGGCAATAAATTCTTCCTGCCCCTTCTGCTGAGCCCACTCATCGCCGTTGTCCTCGCTTCGATCTTCTACATGATCCTCAGATGCGTCAGAATCCGTTTCGGCGTAACCAAGGAGATGTGTTTTTGTGTCGGTCAAACCGAGCGGATAGTCGCCATTCCTCAACCCGCGGCCACCATGTCCCTCCGTTGCATGACGGCTCCCGATGTTTCGATGGACCTGGAGCCGAATTGCTCCGTCCGGTACAGCGGCCAGTTCCTGGCAGTCAACGCACAGAAGCTTCTTGACCTACTGCACTACCTCAGCGCCGGCGTAGTCAGCTTCGCCAGGGGCTTGAATGACACCCCGAAGATTGTGGCCATGTTGATCGCGGTTGAGGCTATGGCTATCGAGGTGAGCATGGGGTCGGTGGCCATCGCCATGGCTCTGGGTGGGCTGCTGAGCGCCAGAAGAGTGGCTCACAAAATGAGCAAGGAAATCACCACACTGAACCACGGCCAGGGGTTCACCGCGAACCTGGTAACAGGGATTCTCGTCATCTTCGCCAGCCACCTGGGCTTGGCCGTGTCGACGACACATGTCTCGGTTGGATCGCTCTTCGGAATCGGCACGGTCACCAGGACGGGAAACAAAGGCGTCATCTCCGGAATCATTCTGTCCTGGGTAGTCACGCTGCCGGTGGCGGCAACGCTGGCGGCAGCTGCCTTCTGGGTAATTCATTGACCGTCACAGCACCTCGCCTGTGACCGAGGGCCACGATCCCTACAGCGCCCTGCGAGTTCCGCTCTTTCGGCGTTACCTGATCACCTCCTACCTCGTCAACATAGGTACTGCCGGCCAGGGTCTGGCCATCGGTTGGGAGATTTACGAACGCACCGATGAGGCCTTCGCATTGGGCATGGTCGGTCTTGTCCAGGCGATACCCATGCTCTTGTTCACCCTGCCCGCCGGTTACCTGGCCGACGTTTTCGACCGCCGCAAGTTGATGATGCTGAGTCTCGCAGGCGCCACACTCACGTCCATCGCGCTCGCCGTGTGCAGTTGGTACCAGGCCCCGATCTTCTGGATGTACACGATCCTCTTTCTCGATTCACTGTTCCTGCGCCTGGGCTGGCCGGCCCGAAGCGCCATCATGCCTTTGCTTGTTCCAACCCCGATTTTCGAGAATGCGATCAAGTGGCGTACCATCTTTCAACAGATTAGCGGAATAGCCGGCCCCGCGCTGGGCGGGCTCATCATCGCCTTCAGCATCCCGGCAGCCTACCTGTTGAGTGCGCTGTCCTCGGCCGTGTTCATTCTCTTCTTGTTCTTCATGGCTCTACCGGACGCCCCTCGCAGCCCGCGGGGCAACATGACGGGTCAGGTGGTGGAAGGGCTGCAATTCGTCTGGCGTACAAAACTCGTCCTGGGCGCCACCAGCCTCGACATGTTCGCCGTCCTGCTGGGTGGCGCCGTCTACCTGTTGCCCATTTTCGCCCGGGATATCATCGACCTGCGCAGTGTCGACATCAGCGCGGAGGCAGCCCTGGGATGGCTGCGCGCCGCACCCGCTGTTGGGGCCTTCACCGCGGCCCTGCTGCTGGCTTACCTGCCCCCGATGAAACGAGCGGGAAGGATGCTACTCGTTTCTGTCGCCGGCTTCGGCGTGGCCACGATAGGCTTTGGTCTGACCGACAACCTGTGGCTGGCCATGACCATGCTGGCTCTCACAGGCGCCCTCGACAACGTAAGCATGGTGATTCGTCATGTCGTATTGCAGATGAGCACGCCCAACGAAATGCGCGGCCGCGTCTCCGCCGTCAACGCCATCTTCGTCAGTTCGTCCAACGAGCTCGGCGGCGCCGAATCCGGAACCGTCGCCCACTTCTTCACACCGGTCATCTCAGTGATCAGCGGCGGCATCGGCACCCTGGTGGTAGTTGCCGCCTGGACCGGCCTCTTCCCCTCATTGAGGCGGCTCGGGGCCCTGTCGTCTCTGAGTCCTCGTCGCACGGATTCAGCCTAGGAGCCTGGCATCTGGACGCGGGCGGCACGGCGCTCGTCCATGTGCTTCTCCATCGCCTCGGGATAGCGATCGGGTAGATGGGACACGCTGTTGAGTCGCTCGAGCACCTCGCCCACGAGCCGGAAGTCGGCCGCGTGCAGGTTGTCATCCAGATGCACCTGCGTGCGCGCTCCGACGATAGCGGAAGTGATCGCAGGTTGTTCCAGACACCAACGCAACGCCACCTGTGCCGGAGTGCGTCCCAACCGTGTGGCCACCTCAGCCACCACTTGTAGCGTCTCGTCTGCGTTGGCGGCGAAGTACTGCTGTGGATATGCCCAGTCATCAGCGGACCGTGTCCCGCTCAAAACCCGCTCACCCGGTTTGTATTTCCCTGAGAGGAAACCACCGGCCAGCGGACTCCAGACGACGACCCCAAGCCCTTCAGACTGGCAAATCGGGATCAACTCCTGCTCGATGTCGCGAACCACCAGGTTGTACTGCGGTTGATAACAGTCGAAGCGGGCAAGCTTTTCGACATCGCTCGTCCACAACGCCTTCATCAGCCGCCATCCCTGGTAGTTGCTGCAGGCGGTGTACCGAACCTTCCCCTGACGCACCAGGTCGTCGAGGGCGCGTAGCATTTCGTCAATCGGCGTCTCGGGATCAACGTGATGGATGTAGTAGAGATCCACGTAGTCCATCTGCAATCGCTGAAGGCTCGCCTCAACTGCCTGCATGATGTGGACCCGCGACATACCGGAATCGTTGGGCCCCGGACCCATCGGGTTGAAGAATTTGGTGGCCACGACCACGCGGTCTCGCTTGCCCGCTAGCGCTTTTCCCAGACTGAGCTCGGACTCTCCGCCTCCGTATGAATTCGCCGTGTCGAAGAAGTTGATGCCGACGTCGATTGCCCGATCGACCATGCGTCGGGCCTCATCCGCATCCGTGCCGCTACCGAAGGTCATCGTCCCCATACAGATTTCGGAGACTTTTAGGCCTGTGCGGCCCATGTTGCGGTATTCCATGGTACCTTGCTCTTTCGTCGAGTGTCGGGTGGACCCTAATGGATGCTGGCCATCCCGCTAGTATAACCACCGGGCTTGATGGCTGCCGGTCAACGAGGGTCATTGACCTTATTGCTTTGCTGCCTGTTAATCCGGCTGTGATCACAGCCTCGTGTTGGGGAACCATTCAAGCTGTCGTCGCTCAACAGTCGTACCGCCTTGCCGGGCCACGGACGACTGGCCCTGCACGCGGATTGGGGTGAAGCCGTGGAGCCTGGTGACTACTACGTCTGTATTCGATCTGGTTACTCGATGACTTCACTGCCGACAACGGCGCAACTCGGGTCATCCTCCAGGTCCTCGAGCTGTCCCAGTACTCCGTCGATCTGACGCTGGATTGCAGAACGGACCAGATCGTTGGATGTATTGTTCAGGCATTCGGATTGAGCGGAGGCGTTCCGTCAGTTCGGCACGCACGGCATCACAGTCGATGTGGTCTGTTGATGCGAACGATGTGGACCGTGAGGCTTCTTCAAAAGCCGCGTCCAGAGAGACTGTCTTTGCCGCAGGCTCGCTGGGAGTCAGCGTCATGGGACTGGATGAAATCGGATCTTCCCTGTCGCAGGCTACCGGAACGAGGCACGGTTGATCAAACGTGGGGACATCCTTACCGTTTTCGGGTCGCAATCTTCCCTCCCAACCCGTACGGCCAATGACTGCGATCTCGAACGATACGCTGAACAAACTCATGCAACCCAGCACCGCCACCCTGACTTCCGCGCTCAAGGCACAGGGACTCGCCAATTCCTATATGCAAGGGGTCCAGCCGCTGAAGCCGGGCATGAGGATGGCCGGTCCGGCCTATACGCTGCGCTACATCCCCGCGCGCGAGGACTTGGATGCAGGTGAGCCGGACAACCTCACTGACCCGCAACGAGTGGGGATCGAACAGATGTCACCGGGCGAAGTCTTTGTCATTGACGCGCGAGGAATCACCAGTGCGGGAACCATGGGCAACATTCTGGCAACGCGAATCCAACAGAAGGGCGGCGTCGGCATCGTGACCGACGGTGCATACCGCGACAGTCCAGCTATTGGCGAGTTAGGCATCGCCGCCTATGCCGCTGCCATGAATGCCCACACCAACAAGACCGTCCACCATCCAAGCGAGATTCAGGTGCCGATTGCCTGCGGTAGCGTTGCCGTGTTTCCCGGTGACATCATCGTCGGCGACAGCGAGGGGGTCGTCGTCGTCCCCGTCCACCTGGCCGATGAGGTAGCCGAAGCGGCGGCGGCCCAGGAACTGAAGGAGCAGTTCATCATCAAACGCATCGAGAATGGGGCCAGTCTGGTCGGCAATTATCCGCCGAACACTAAAACCCTCGCCGAGTATGAACAGTGGAAGGCGCAGCAGGACAAGTAGGGCAACCAGCGAACGGCCTTGCTCCCCGAGGAAACCCGCGGCAGGGACGACGCGTTGGACAATCTATCCGAAATCCATAACAGCCTGATGGTCATGGACAACGAGGCTCTGCTCAGTTATCCTGCCTCGTTTTCGTCCATCCACTCATCCGATTCAGTGTGACTGACACACTCCCCGAATTCCTCGGCCAGCGCGAACAGTTCGGCTATTTGATCCCCATACTGCCGCTCCGGCTCGGCGAGCCAGGTATCTCCCTCCAGACCGAATACCCTGCCAGCTCCATCGAACTCATCGATCCACGCCACTAAATCAGCCTCCATCTCGACGTCGGCGATGACCGCGGGTGCCTCAGCGACCCCAATCGATAGCTCTTCGGCGAATGCTTCCTGGCCGTACACTGTAGTCGGTGTTGTCCGTCGCATGTGACCCTCCTCAGGCTTGGTGTGCCTGAACTCTGAATGTTACCCGTTGATGAAGGAATTCTGGGAGAACCCCTTCGGCTCTGTCTATATCTATCGGCGGTTTCATGACATTCTATACTACTTTCTGTAAAATTCTATCATGTAATACTATATTGCCTCAATCACAATAGCTCAACTGCGTCACACTGCGTCAGAAATGGTGGTGGAGTTTTTTCTGGTCAGCCAGCCACTTTTGCACCGGGTTTGGGCCGGTTGCGGTAGCGCCGCCTCGACCGCTCTGCCAGTCCGAGGCGGATCGACTCATATCCGAAGCGCTCGCGGACAGCGTCGATGGCTTTTTCCATGGGCGGACGCGCCTCTTCGTCGAACTGCAACTCGAGCTGACAGCTCGTTTCCTGGAGCCCTGAGAGGGCAATGCCGAGGAGACGGACCTGGCGACGCCCGTCGTAGTTATCCCGGAAGAGCTCCTTCACACACGCGAGAACCCGAGCCTCGACATTCGTCGCCCTGATGGTGCGGGCCCGGGTCAGGGTCTCGAAGTCAGCGTAACGGAGCTTGAGGGTGATGGTACGCGCCAGGATGCCCCTTTGCCGCGCACGCCAGCAGACCCGCTCGCCAAGGGAGCGCAGACGATCCAGGATGGCGTCCAGGTCGCCGACATCATGTCCGAAGGTGCTCTCGTTGGAGATGCTGCCAAGGGTCAACCCTTTTGGATCGTGCTCGCGGAACGCCGGCCGGTCACGCCCGAGCCCGTTGTCGGCCTCACCCGAAACCACCTGACGCACCGACGTGGCCAGGGATCGCTCGCGTGAACTCTCCGGCACCGCCAGCAGATCGCCGAGCGTGTTGATGCCCGATTTGCGGAGCCGTTCGTCGGCAACCGGTCCCACACCGGGCCACTTGCGACACGGAAGCGCTATGACGAATGCGCGCTCCTCACCTGAGCGCACCATTCGCACCCCCGCCGGCTTGGCCACATTCGAGGCCATCTTCGCTACCGGTCGCGACGTCGCGATACCGGCGCTGGCTGGCAGACCGGTCTCGTTCTTGATTGCCAGACACACCTCGCGCACGACCCGTTCGATGGTCGCATCGTCATCGCGGTCACCGTCATCGCGGTACATTCCTTCGCAGTAACGGAAGTCGAGGAAGTACTCATCGATGCTTGCCGTTCGGACGATCGGTGTGTAACGCTCGAGAATCTCCTTCACCCGGCAGGCGTACTGGCTGTATTCCCCGTGCCGCCCGGACAGGTAGATCGCATGCGGTGCCAACCGATAGGCATCGGCGATTGACATCCCGGAGCGCACCCCGAAGGCGCGCACTTCATAGCTGGCAGCGGTGACCACACCCCGGCTTCCCGGGAGGGCACCGACCACCACCGGTTTTCCAATCAGATCCGGCCGGAATAATCGCTCGACCGAGACGAAGAACGTGTCCAGATCGAGGCAGCAAATGCGGGCTTTGGGTGCGGCGTTCTCCATGACCTCATTGTGCGTGTCGGGTGCAACCCATGCAAGAACTTCCCAACCTCTGAAACATCGCCAGAGCAGAGCTCACCTCGGGATGCTGTGGCGCCCCGCTGCCAGCGGCCTCACGGCTGGGCCGGCTCTCGTGTCGTGGTCAGAAATGGGTTGTCCGCGGGCTCCTTGCCGCCATAGAACCAGCTCAGTGGGAGCACCTTCTGCTTCTGATTCGGTGCCCCTTCTTCGGTCCGGCTAGAAACCAGACGGGCCTCAGTCGGATGCTCCTTATAGTAAGAATAGGTGTGGGCAATGATGACCCGGTCCTTGAGCACGAACGCTGATGGGTACGCCCACCGCCCGTGCGCATCCGCCGGATGGATGTGCTCGACCTCCCGCTCGGGGGAGGCGGACCCGGGATCGAAATGCATCTCGGCGGGGCGTGTCGGACAGATGGGTCCCGGTTCGACTCGTGTGGTCTCGTGCATCGACTCCACGTTCTGGAAAAACTCCCACACGCTGCCACCGTTGCGGCTGATCGCGGCGGACAGACGTGTCCTGGCGTAACCCTGCTTGATCTCCGCTTCGCTCTCCTGGTTCCAGACCATCAGCAGGTGGCCGTTGGGCAGGGTCCGTATCTGGCATGGCGTCGTGCTCGAAGCCAGGGACGTGGGCTGCGGGCGCGTCCAAGTTTCGCCATTATCATAGGACCATGCCTGGAAGTGACGGCCCAGACCGGTGCGCAACATCATCAGCAGCGTGCCTGGCGCTACCTCGGTCACCGATGGTTCATTGATGTAGCTGAAGGAGGCATTCCAATCCAGCAGGATGAACAGGTCGCCGTCCTGGTTGCGCTCCCAGGTGCGACCGTCGTCGTCGGAGTAGCAGACGTACACGGTCGTGAACCTGGGGTCGTAATCGTGAGCGCCCACCGCAACCCACTGGCCCTTCACGAGCTTGCCAACAGCGGGCCGCTCCGAGTCGTTCAAACTCGTCGTGCCCTTCCCCATCGCCGTGTACACCGGATAGATGAGTCGTCCCGAGGAGGTGCGCAACAGCACGTCCTGGTAGGCATGGGTATCGACTCCGGGGGAGCTGACCTCAACGGGCGGCTCCCATGTCTCACCGCCGTCCTCAGAGCGCCGGAAGATGACACTCGCCTCCTGCCCGACCTTGCCGTCCTGATTGAGGCGCCGCACCCCGAGGCCTATGCCTTTTTCCGACAACCTCACCAGGGAGGTCCCGCTGCCACCGACGGGGTCGCCGTTGCGGTCGCGGTGGCGCGACTCCTCCGACCAGGTCACCCCGCCATCATCTGAGAAAGTGAAGACCCCGTAGGCCGAGTGCATGATGCGGCCGTCGTCGAGCTCAACGAAGGAGGAGTCGTGGAAGTACCGGGTTTCGTGGATCGCCAGGGCCTCTTCGGCACGGGTCATGGGTATGTTGCTCATGTCGTTCTCCTGGTCTGCTTGGTCTGTGTGGACGTACACCCAAGGAGCATAGCCCGGGAGCGGCGTAAATGGCAACCGTACATGAGCCATCTTGTGTCCGGCCTGTCAACGGCGTAGCCTCTAGCGCCGAGGCAAAAAGGGTATCCACCGGGCAACGAAAGACAGGAGTTTGAACCATGGCAGACTCACAGCAGTGGGCCCAGCGGGGCACGGTCCGGTACATGTCCAGTGCCTACATCAACCTGGACGGCGACACAGCGATCGACATCGCCCGTGAGGTCGACGCCAACCTGACGCTCGTCAGCTTCACCGGTACGACGGGCAGACGCGAACGCTGGAAGTGGAAGGCGATCCAGTCCTTCGTGCAGCGGGCACATGAAGCTGGCATCAGGGTCAGCACCTACATGAAGACGACCAACCTGCAGTGGAGACCGATGTTCCACGAGCGCCCCGAGTCGAAGGACTGGATCATGCTCTGCCAGGACGGTACCCCCGCGCTCTACGGATCTGACCCCGAGCGCTACATGGGGTGCCTAAACAACCCCGGCTGGAGGGGTTTGTTGAAGGAGATGATCGCGGAGGCTGTGAAGCTGGATGTCGACGGCCTGTTCTACGACAATCACTTCATCCCCAGCCGGCTGGCGGGCGCCGAGAGCGAGGGATTCTTCCGGTCCTGGGCCTGCTATTGCGACGTCTGCCGTGAGCAGTTCGAGGCGTACACGAAGGACAGGCTCGGTTGGCCCTGCGCTCTGCCACCGGAGCCCGACTGGGACGACCCTGTGTGGCAGGCTTTCATCGACTTCAGAGACGCCAGCCTGGTCGATGTTACCCGCATGATTGTCGCCCACGCCAAGCAGCTGAAACCGGAGATCGTCGTCTACCCCAACGTATGCCCGCCCTGGGTGGGTGGAGGTGGGGCCAAGGGTTCGGCGACGACGGAATTAGCCGACGTCGTGGACATCCTATTGTTCGAAGGGAACACCCAGCCGCGTATTGGGATTGCCGGCGGCCTGCCCAGGCCGATAAACGCGGCGGTGGATTGGAAGTACGCGACCGCCCTCAGCGACAAGCCAGTCTTCTCAAGAGCCCACTCGCCGGACAACGTCTACACTCCTGAGGACTCGATGCGTGGAATCGCCGAGTCGATCGCTTTCGGTGGTCTGTATCAGTACATCATCGCCAACGTACTGCAACAGGAGGATGTCAAGCGAGCCGGCGTCAAACGCTACTACGCCTTCCTGAAAAACAACCAGCAGTTCTACAACGATGTCATCGAACCGGCGGACGTCGCCATTTTCGTTTCTGCCCCTACGGTAAAATGGTACCACCCCGACCAGGCTGTCCGCAGGGGCGGGTTGCCCAAGAGCATTCAGGGCATGGCCCAGGCGCTGGCCGAACTCCATATCCCGTTCAATGTCGTCGTCGACCGCCAGGTCCTGCAGGACCATGGCTACCGTGTACTCGTCCTGCCCGATGTGGCCTGCATGAGCGACCAGGAAGCCGAGGCCATCGCCGGATTCGTGGAGCGGGGCGGGGCGGTCATCGCTACCGGTGCGACTTCCCTGTACGATGAGAAGTATCGGATCAGAGATGACTTCGCCCTCTGCCAGGTCTTCGGACACCACCATGGTCAGGCCGCCGAAGACGCGGTACGGAACGAGGTGGGCCGTGGTCGCTCAGTCTACCTGCCGGGAGAACCTGAAGAGGATTTCTGGCGCGAGGCCCTGCCAGCAAGCCTGGAGCAGATCGAGGCTGCGATCGACTATGCAGTGCAGGGCGACCGCCAGATCCGCGTCGACGCACCCAACACAACGCTGATCAATGTCGCCGAGAAGACTCAACTGAACACTACCTTGGTCCACATGATCAATTACGATGCCAAGCTCTCGGCGGAGGACATGGCGGTCGAGCTGCGCAAACCGGAAGGCAGATCCCTCGACGCGGTCACCGTGATGTCCCCGGACTTCTCCCCCGGTTCGGTGAGGAAGATCGAGGCGACAGCGGGCACCGGGAGCGTGAGCTTCGCGGTACCGCATCTGTGGCTGTATAACCTGGTCGTCGTCAAATGGAAGTAACACATACCCCTGACACAGATAGGTCAGAAAGGCCTGACCATCCAGGTATTGTGACTTGCCGGGAATCAAGTGGGATCCACTACTTCTGCGCCCGTGGTCGCTTCGGTCACTGGCAGGTAAACCGAGACGACCGTTCCTTCCCCTGGCGTGGACTCGATCTGCAGTCGTCCGTCGAAGGTCTCGACGATACTCTTCGAAACCGAGAGCCCAAGACCTGTTCCTTCATCCGGGCCCTTCGTGGTGAAAAACGGATCGAACACTTTCTCGAGGATCTCCTCCGGAATCCCGGTCCCGTTGTCCGACACCTCGATCATGACCCCCACCCCTCCCAACTGCCTGTTCGCTGACTTCGTCTTTACTCGAACGGTACCCACGCTGCCATTGGAGCTTCCTTCCACAGCGTGACGGGCGTTGCTTAGAAGATTCAGTAAGACTTCCTCGAGAGAAAACGCGTTCGCGAGAACATTGGAGACATCGGTTTCCTGCTGGACATCGAGAACGACGCCGTGTGAATTGAACTGGGCTCGAAGCATGTCGATACTCGATGTGACGACCTCGTTGATGTCCACGTTCCCGAGTTCGGGTTTGCCCGCCTCTCTGGCGAAAAGGCGCACGTGGTTGACGATATGCGCCATTCGATCCGCCTGGTCCACGACCTGAACCAGCTTGTCTCGGAGTCTGTCACGACTGAAGTCCCAGCCCTTTTCCTGGGCGATCAGGAGGTGCTCCATCATACCCCGAACCGCAACCAGAGGCTGATTCAGCTCATGCGCGATTCCGGCTGCCATTTCACCCAGAGATCGCAAGCGATCAGAGCGCACGGACAGGACGCGCTGTTCCTCCAGTTCCTTCTCTGCCCGCTCCCTCTCCGAGACTTCCTGGCGTAAATGATCGTAGGACTCGGTGAGTTCCGCTGTTCGCGCTTGCACACGGTCTTCCAGGTCTTCCTGAGCGCTCTGGAGATCCGCCTCCGTCTGCTTGCGCCGAACGAGTTCCTTCTCCAGTTGCTCGGCGGTGTTGGCTGCCTCATTGCGCTGCAGTCCGATCTCGGTCAACGCACCGTCAATGGTTTCGGCCATCTCGTTGAAGCTCTCCGCAAGAATCCCGACTTCGTCCAGCGAAGAGACTTTGACTCGAGCCTCGTAGTCCCCTCTGGAGAACTTGGCCGTTGCGTCAATGAGCTCGTTGACTGGTTTGGAGACCATCGTTGAAATGAAGAAAACCACAACCGTGCACAGCAGAAGGATGCAGACTCCGACCGCGAGGAACCGACTCCTCCCCAGATTGACAGCTTGTTCGATTCTGTGACGTGACTTGATGATAACCACATACCCGTACTGCTCTTCGCCCGTGTAGAAGGGCGAGCAGAACGCGACTGAATCAGAGGTTCTCGTCAGACCCACGCTGAGACCGGCAAACTCATCTGATGCCGTCTCCGGGAAAGCGGCGATCACCTGTTGATCAATATCGAGAACACGGATCATCTGGACGCCCTTGTCCTCTTTGGCGAAATCGATGGCTTTCTGAATGCTTTCGAAATCGTTGTGTTCGAGGCCGACTCCGATCCCGAGAGCCAGCGCTTTGCACAAGATCTCCAGCTCATGGTCGAACGATTCGTCTGCCTGCTCGCGGAGCCGGTCCGGAAAGTAGATCAGTCCGAAAGAGACGATTGAGATTACAAGGATCCCGATACTGGCGATCAGTTTTGTCCTGATGGATTGACGCAGCAAGTCGTGCTCCTAATTATGATGGCTGCTTCAGGGGGCAGCTTTTGTCCGAGACTGCCGTTCCGTCGAAGGAGTAGGTGTTCACCACGGAGATAGCAAGCTCTGTGCCCCTTTTTCGTAGTGTCCGTAACTGTTTCGACTGCAACAGGTTGAACACAATAGTCCGATTGTGCCGCGCTTTGAGTTGGCAACATTGGTTAGCACACTTTACTAAAGTACTGTCAACGCGTGGGCATCCGTTCGTGATTGCCATCGCAAATACCCTTCTGTCTGAGAATGGTTTTGATACAACGGCCTGGTGGTGAGACGCGATTGTCACTGCGGGCAATTTTTTCAGACGATATTCGTGCTGTGCGGAGGGCGAGTCGCACGGCGCTTCCGGCAGTGTTGATCGAAGACGGCCAATCTGGCGGGCTCTGGGCTTCGCCGGACGGCGTTTGGCGAAGGCAAGCCGCAGGCTCGCATGGCACCAATCACCGTCCGTCACAGTGCGACAGCATGAAACCGGGGAAGTGTCTGTCGCGGCACCAATGTGCGGCAGTCGTACTCAAGGCTCAGCAAGATCCGCTTTGCCCGGGACGGCGAGTTCGTCCCGTCCCACGACCTGTGCAACAGGCGTAGATCCTGCTATCTTGCCGGAATCGACATGGAATGGTCAGCACAATGACGAACGAACATACCCTTCACCTGTCCTGGACTCCGGGAGAGCGCATCGGCCACGTCGTCATCAACGGTGACGGTCTGCCGGGCTGCATCCGCGTGTGGTATGTAGAGCTCTACATGCGCCCCGGCTCACATGCCAGTTTCCCCGAAGCGGTCACCCGCCACACGACGGCTCTGGTGGCTGCCGATCCCGACGGCCGGTGGCTGGAACTGCGTTGCGAACTGGAAGACGGGGTCGTCGTCGAGCACCGGATCACGGTAAATGGCGATGTCGTCGAATTCGACGTGACCGCGACCAATCACGGCGAGCAGCCGTCGGACGTGGCCTGGGGCGCGCCATGCATCATCGTCGATGCCTTCACGGGTGCCGACAAGCACTCCTACCTGCCAAAGTGCTTCATATTCCTGGATGGCGAGTTGCGCCGGCTACCCGTCGAGCCCTGGGCCGTGGAGGCGATCGAGATGCCCGGCCAGGTGTGGTGTCCGGCGCACGTCGATCGCCGCGATGTCGAGCCGCACCCGTTGAGCGACCTGGTCCCCAGCAACGGACTGATCGGGTGTTTCTCCAAGGATGAGAAGCTGGTGATGGCGGCCGCCTGGCAACCCTACCAGAATCTGTTCCAGGGGATCATCGCCTGTCTGCACTCGGACTTCAGGATCGACGATCTTCAGCCCGCCCAGACCAAGCGACTGCGCGGAAGGATCTACGTGACAGCCTCGGATATCCCGGCGTTGCTCAAGCGCTACGAAGCGGATTTCCCTGAGCACTCACGATCGACCGAGGTGGGGTCTCCCGGATAGAGCAACGCTGCCTCGGCGCTCAGTTTCCAGCTTGACTCTCACCTCTCCTTGTCGTTCGCGCGATTCAGACCCAATACGCGCAGCAGCCGTTCACTCGCGGTCTCGAGCGCCTTGTCGGGGACGGGAACACGATTGGACAGGTTGAACCGCCACCATGCCCACGGGGCTGCATACTCCGTTTGCATGAGATAGCGAGTACGGTCGGATCGGTTTGGAGCGCCCCGGTGCCAGCACTGGGGGTCGTGCAAATAGATGTCGCCTGCTTTGCAGAAAACTGAAGTGGGCCCTCGCCCCTCGAACTCCGGGTGGTCCGGATCGTTGGGCACACGCCCGGCACAATGACTACCAGGGACGTACTGTGTCGGGCCGTACTCGATTGACGGGGTGTCAGACAGCGCGATCTGGACAGTCAGCCACAAGACTGGCATCCGAATCCGCGGATCGTGCCGTGGGACGTTCTCCGGCAATGGAAAATGAACCGGCCCATCAACGTGCCATCGGTTAATAGTCACTCCCGGAAGATTCCGGATGACATTTTGACCGCAGAACTTACAGTCTTCTCCCACCACCGCTTCAGCCAGGCCGAAGATCGGCTCCCGCAGCAGCATATCCCTGAAGATCGGATCGAGCTCGATCGTATTTCTCAAAAGGAGCGGGAGTTTCTCCCCCGATTCCTCATGTTCCCTCAGCTCGATGTATCTCCTGTCGGCGAGCTCGAGATTCACTCGTTCGGCAAGGACAGGATCGGCAAATAGCTCGTCGGTTTTGTCGCGCAAGACGGAAACCTCGTCCGCTGTCAGCACCCCGGGAATGTGCACGAAACCATCACGATGCAACTGTTCGACGATTTCCCGGGTTCTTGCCTCGCTGAACTGCTCGCCGGGTTTGATTGGTCTGGTCGTCATGGTAATCCTCTTATGCGCAGTTCCCTTACACGAGGCCCTGCGATTGTCTGCCTTTTGCCCGGACTGTGGTGGTTGGCTACTGTTTGCAGACCCCAGATCTGAACCCGCTGTCGCGGGAATCCGTTCACGGAGAATATAGATGCTACTTCGCCGCTGAGCCTTGGCAGGGCGTTTTCACGAACGAAGGGACAATAAACCATGCGAGTGGGAGTCATCATAAGTGACGTCGGCGACGATTTTCTCCAATTCCTACAGCAGTACGGGGTTACCGACATAGTCGGCGGGTTTAACAGCATTCACGACTTCAAAAGCAAGTTTCCGCCGGACGTCGAGGATCAGACGGGGTGTTACTGGGACTACTCCGAATTGTTGCAGCTGCGCGAGCGCGTTGAAGCATTTGGCATGAGGTTGGCCAGCATGGAAAATCCCCACCCGAGCTGGTGTTTCGATCACGTAATGCTGGGTCTGCCGGGACGGGAACAGCAGCTGGAGAATCTGTTCACGACCATTCGCAACATGGGGCGCGCCGGCATTCCCTATTACGGATACAACTGGATGGTCGGCCCGGGAGTGCAGCGGTTTTCCACACGAACCTCCACGAGCTATCCGTCCAGAGGTGGTGCGCAGAGCGACCTCCTCGACATGGCGGACGTAGACAAGGCCCCCCTGTTTCGCGACCGGGAGTACGGCGCCGAGGAGATGTGGGAGAACTACGAATACTTCGTGCGCGCCGTGGTGCCGGTCCTCGAGGAATCCGGCGTGCGCATGGGGCTTCACCCCGACGATCCGCCGACTCCGAGCGTCGGTGGAGTGGCGCGAATCTTCCACAACCCGGAGGGATTCCAGCGCGCCCTGGACCTGGCTGACAGCCCGGCGAGTGCGGTGAATCTGTGTCTGGGTAACTGGACCGCCATGGGGACCGATATCCCGGCTTCGATCCGGCAGTTCGGCGAGCGCGACCAGATCCTATACGGCCACGCTCAAGGGGTCCAGGGAACGGTGCCCCGATTCAACGAGTGTTTTCTCGACGAGGCCGACTGCGACTTCTTCGACGTCGTCCGCACCTTCAATGAAGTCGGAGTGGACTCCTTCCTGGCGGTAGCCCACTTGCCCCGCACCATCAATGATACCGGCCCGCAGTTCCAGGGGTACGCCTTTGCCGTCGGGTTCATGGCCGGAATCATCAGGGCAGCGAACAACAGCCAGCGTGTCTGAGTTGCGTCGCCCATAATCAAGCTGAAGGCAATTGATACATGGCTAAGACCGCCGACAAGAACTACTCATTAGTAATCGTTGAATCCCCGGCCAAAGCCCGTACGATCGAGAGCTACCTTGGAAAGGGCTACGTCGTCGAGTCCTCGATCGGGCACATTCGCGATCTGCCCTCCAGGGCGGGCGAGATCCCCGCCGCCGCCAGCAACAAGCCCTGGGCTCGTCTCGGGGTGAACGTCGACGACGGCTTTACTCCGCTCTACGTTGTCCCATCCGGGAAGCAGGCGCAGATCACGAAACTCCGCAAACTCCTCAAGGGAGCCGACGCCCTCTACCTCGCCAGCGACGAAGACCGCGAGGGAGAGGCCATCTCTTGGCACCTGGTCGAGGTGCTCAAACCCAAGGTGCCGGTCCGTCGTATGGTCTTCGATGAGATCACCAAGCCTGCCATTCAAGCCGCGCTCGAGTCGACACGGGACATCGACCAGCGACTGGTCAGCGCCCAGGAATCGCGGCGCATCCTCGATCGACTCTACGGCTACGAGGTTTCGCCGGTACTGTGGCGTAAGGTCAAACCCAAGCTCTCCGCCGGTCGCGTCCAATCGGTGGCCACCCGCCTGGTTGTCGAGCGCGAGCGCATCCGCATGCGCTTCGTGCAGGCTGAGTACTGGGACCTGGAGGCCGACTTCAAGACCCAGGAGGACGGGGGCCTGACCGCCAGCCTGATCGAGCTTGGAGAGCTGCCGGTGGCTGCGGGAAGGCACTTCGTCGACACCACGGGACAACTCGAAGACGCAGACGCCGTCGTTCACCTGCGCGCGGACGACGTCGCCGAGCTGGCCGAAACGCTTGACGCCCAGACCTTCACCGTCACCCAGGTGACAGAGAAACCGTTCACCAACAAGCCTTACGCCCCTTTCATCACCTCTACCCTGCAGCAGGAAGCGGGACGCAAGCTTCGTTTCACGGCGCAACGCACCATGCGCCTTGCCCAGAGCTTGTACGAGAACGGCTTCATCACCTACATGAGGACCGACTCGACGACCCTGTCGACGCAGGCCCTCAACGCCGCCCGGGCGCAGGTGAAAGATCTCTATGGCGTGGAGTATTTACCGGACGAGCCGCGGGTATACCGCAGCCGTTCCAAGAACGCGCAGGAGGCCCACGAGGCCATCCGACCTGCCGGCGAGAGCTTCCGCACGCCGAAACAGGTCAGCAACCAGCTGGATGGCGATCAGCTGCGCGTCTACGAGTTGATCTGGAAGCGTACCGTCGCTTCGCAGATGAAGGACGCCACTGGCATGCGAACGAACGTCCGCATCAGCGCCCCGGCCGGTGAGCGGGGCGACGCCGTGTTCTCCACTTCCGGCAAGGTCATCACCTTCCCCGGCTTCCTGCGAGCCTACGTGGAGGGGAGTGACGACCCCGCGGCTGCTCTCGACGATCAGGAGAAGGTCCTGCCACCGGTGAAACAGGGTCAGGAGGTGGCGGCCGAACGCATCGAGTCGCAGCAGCACTTCACCCAGCCCAAGGGTCGCTACACTGAAGCAGGCCTTATTCGCGAGCTGGAAGAGCGTGGGATAGGCCGCCCGTCCACGTATGCGACCATCATCCAGACTATTCAGGACCGCGGCTATGTGGGTCACAAGGGTACGGCTCTGGTGCCGACCTTCACCGCCTTTGCTGTCGTCAATCTGCTCGAAAAGCATCTCCCTGACCTCGTGGATTTCGGTTTTACCGCCCGCATGGAGGACGGCCTGGACTCCATCTCCCGGGGCGAGGCGGACCCGATTCCATGGTTGCACGATTTCTACTTCGGCAAGAAACCCGGCGGAGAGGGCGACCACCTCGCCGAGGTAGGTCTGAAGGATCTCATCGGCTCCCATGCCGACGAAATTGATCCGCGCGCGATCTGTGCCATTCCGCTGGGACACACCGCCGAAGGCGAGGAGATCGTCTGCCGCGTGGGCCGCTACGGACCCTACGTGCAGATCGGAGATCAGGACCTGCGTGCCAGCGTCCCGGACGATATCGCTCCCGACGAGTTGACGGTAGAGCGAGCGCTGCAGCTGCTGAAGGAAGCAGAACAGGGAGACAAGGAACTGGGCCACGATCCCGAAACGGGCAAACCGATCTACGTCAAGACCGGTCGGTTCGGTCCTTACGTGCAGCGCGGCGATCCGGAGTTGACTCCGAAGGGCAACGTCAAGCGCGGCGGCAAGCCACAGATGGCCAGTCTGTGGCCGGACATGTCGGTGGCGTCGGTGACGATGGAGGATGCCCTCATGCTGCTGAGCTTTCCTAGAGAACTCGGTCCTCACCCGGCCACAGGAGAGATGATCACCGCCCTGGATGGCCGCTACGGACCGTATGTGAAGATGGGCAATGAGAGCCGCAGTCTAGCCGATCACGGCAAGCTCGCCTCCATCACGGTCGAAGAGGCTGTCGAACTCCTCAAGCAACCCAGCGGACGCGGTCGCGGCCGCTCCGGGAAGGTGCTTGCTGAACTCGGCAAACACCCGAAGTCCGAGGCGCTGATTCAGGTCAAGAGTGGCCGCTATGGCCCCTACGTGACCGATGGTAATGTCAACGCCACGATCCCCAAGGGGCGTGAGCCCGAAGACGTTACCCTGGATCAGGCCCTCGAGCTCATCGCCGCCCGGGAGCAGAAGATTCGGGATGAGGGAAGATAAGCGGCCGGTATAGAAGGTCCCGGCGCGGGCTCTAAGGATACCTGTCCTGGATCTCGGCCTTGATCAATGCCACCAGGGGCCGGGTCCCGAAGGGCTCGAGTGGTTTGCCGTTGACGAAGAAACCCGGCGTCTTGCGGACGCCCAACGACTTGGCGTCGGCTAGATCCTGCTCGATAACCGCTGCGATGCTCGGATCCTTCACATCTATTTTCACACGCTCGACGTCGAGGCCCACCTCGGGCAGCAACGGCCAGATTTCACCAGGCAGTACACGGTGGTGCCGAGTCCAGGTGTCCTGTCGCCGATAGAGCAACTCCAGGGTTTCCCAGAATTTGCCCTGCCTCCTCGCCGCTTCCAGGATGCGGACGGCCACGTCGGCTCCCTGATGGAAGGGGGCATAGCGGATGACGAGTTTGATCTGGCCCGGAAAGGCGTCCATAGCCTGCTTCATGAGCGGCGAAAAAGACGCACAAGTCTCGCACGCGGGATCCGTGAATTTGACGATGTAGACCTTGGCGTCGTCACTCCCGAGCGTGGGCGAATGAGGCCGAACGAAGGTCGAGGCCTGCCACTGAGCCATGAAGCCGAGTTCTGCTGCCCGCCATGTCTTGTAGTACGAGGCGCCAAGAAAGAAACCCGCGATCAGGACAAGGCCAGTTGCGGCAAACAGGATGCGCTTCATTCGAGACTTCTCCTCCGTAGGATGATCAGGATGACCATGAGCGTGGTGAATGAAATCAGGGAAAGCAACGGGATCGACAGGAACCCGAACAGTTCCAGGTACTCCTCTGTGCATGATACACCCTTGCCGCAGGGCTGCATGCTGGCCGGGATCAACTTCGCGTAGATCAGGCAGTGATAGGCTGCCAGTAACCAGCCAACGGCCGTCAATGGCAAGGCGTATTTGACGACACCCTGGTCGAGCGGAAAGAGTCCACGCGCAAGGATGATGACCAGCGGGAACAGACATATCCGCTGGTACCAACACAAAACGCATGGGGCGAATTCCATGACGTGGCTGAAGAACAGACTTCCCAGGGTCGATGCGCAGGCAATGAGCCAGCCGATAAAGAGGAGAGTCCAGTCCGGATCGAGCCCCCACATGGAAGACCTGTGGACATCTCCATCCGGGATCCCGGGCAAAGGTTGCTCTGAGTCAGTCATCGGCAGCTGTTGATCGGATTCATCGTTCCCTTGCCTCAATCTATCTCCCGCAAGAACCCGAGAATCTCCGCCGTTGTCTCCTTTGGCCTCTCCTCCGGCAGGAAGTGCCCGCAGTTCAAGGTCTTCCCACGCACGTCATGAGCCCGCTCCCGCCACACTTCAAGCATGTCCAGGCTCCTTCCCGTCTGCCAGCCGGGCCTCTTGGGCATGACCCCACCCCATAGCACAAGCACCGGACAATCCAGCTTGCGTCCCCGATCGACCTCATCATGCTGCAGATCGAGTTCCACGCCGCGGTAATCAAGACAGCTGGCACGAATTGTTTCCGGATCCCTGAAACAGCGCAGGTACTCGGCGTGCGCTTCATCCGTAATCGCACCCTCAGTGGAGCACCAGGTCTCCAACAGAAAATCCAGGTACATCTCGACACTGTTGCCGATCATCGTCTCCGGCAGCGGCGACGGTTGTCGCATCAGATGCCAGTGAAACCATGAGAACGCCAGTTGACTGTCCATGCTTTCAAAGGCCGCCTGGGAGGGTACCACATCGAGTGAGGTAAGACTTTTGACACAATCGCCATGATCCAGTGCCATGCGTTGGCCGACCCTGACGCCGCGATCGTGCCCGACGACATGGAAGGAGTCGAAGCCGAGTTCAGCCATAACCTCGACCTGATCCCGCGCGGTCGTGCGTTTGCAGTAGACGCTGAGATCGCCGTCGGCAGCGGGTGGCTTGGAGCTGTCGCCATAGCCGCGCAGATCCGGCACGACGACGCTGAATTGCCTGGCCAACTCCGGAGCCATCTTGTGCCACTCGACATGTGTCTGCGGGTATCCGTGCAGCAGCAACAAAGGAGGACCGCTGCCGCCGTGCACCAGGTTGATTGCTACCTCATTTACCGCCACCGTTTTGCGTTCAAAGCCCTCGAACATATCAGAACCCGATCGAAACCCCGCCATCGACCGGAAGACAAACACCGGTGATGAATCGGGCGGCCGGAGAGGCCAGGAACGCCGCTGCCCAGCCGATGTCTTCTGGTTCGCCAAACTCATCCATCGGTGTGCGGGCTAGAATCTTTTTTTCCCGTTCGGCGTCTTTGAGCACCGTCTCCCTGGTCATATCGGTGAGAATCCATCCCGGGGCGATGGCGTTAACGCGTACTCCTTTCGGCGACCATTCTACTGCCATTGTCCGCACCATGCCCAGATGAGCGGACTTGGCCGCCGCGTACGCGGCGATGTAGGGAATGCCGATCAGTGACGCCATCGATGCCATGAAGAGGATGCTGCCTCCACCGGACTCCATCATGCGTGTAGCCGCATGTTTGCTCAGTGAAAAAACTCCACGCACATGAACGTCGAAGACGCCGAGCATCTCCTCTTCACTCAACTCCACCGTTGGTTTTTTGACCGCGTGGCCGGCGTTGTTGATCAGAGCGGTCAGTGCACCATGCTGCTCTTCGACTGATTCGATCAGGCCGTCGGCAGCGGAAAAATCGGTTACATCATGCACGCGAAAATCGGCTTGAGGACCGAGTTCCTGCACCGCCTTCTTCAAAACATCTTCGCGACGGCCGCTGATCACCACTTTGGCGCCCTGGGCCACGAAGGCCTGGGCACACCCGAGACCTATTCCAGTGCCGCCACCGGTTATGAGAGCTACTTGCCCCACTAGCTTGAACGGATCTGCGTTTTGCTCCTGCATCATCTGCTCCGCGCTGTATTGAGGCTCTGCAATATTCCCGTAACACCTGTTCTACGGGAAGGCAAGGTAGCCACACTGCGTATGGACGAGCAACAGACAAGGGATCAAAGCAAAGGCCTCGGGGTCTTCGAGCGCTACCTCACGTGGTGGCTTCCGAGACGAGCATGCCGATGTTGTGTTACAGGTACTGCTGGACGATATCCCGCGCCTTCAGTAAATCCTCACGTGACTGATAGTACTCAAGCACGAAGTACGGCACTGAAGCGTATTCCAGCAGGCAACCGATATACTCCTGGTAATCCAACACGCCAGAGCCTGTGGGACCGTAGTGACAGGCCTCTCCGTTCTCATCAAAACGCGAATCCTTGCCATGGGCGATGGTGATATCCGGACCCAGCATTCTCACCGCTCGCTTCAGAGGAGTGCGGTCGGGAACAAAGTTGGCCGCATCCATACACACCTTCAGCGCCTCAGAGCCGACCCGATCCTTGATCCGAAGAAACGCTTCAGCTCCTCCCACGCTACCGGGGCGAGTGATCTCGACGGCGACCACGACTCCTTGTTGTTCCGCTGCCGAGCACATCGCCCCGAGTCCTTCACATAGGCCATCGACTACCGCCTGGTCGTCGGTCGCATCGTCTTCCGGGTACTTGGAGGGATGCCAAACCAGCACAGGCTTCTCGTTGTCGCCAAACCGCCCCTTTAACGCAGCCGTCTTGGCAACGCAACGCACCGCCCGTTCGATGTCGGCCGGTACCGCTCCCTGCGGCCCCACCAGATCCATGTGCAGGGTCATCGCCGCCAACACCGAGTCTCCGGCTTTCAACGTCTCATCGATCTCCTCTGTTGCGAGATCGAGGGCATCGTCGTGCTGATTTCCCTTGAAGAACATCTGGATTGCTTCGAAACCCAGTGACCGCAGTTCGCTCGGTTCCACCGGGTGGACCTGCATCAAGCCCAGTTTCATGGTAACTCCTATAGAGATCCTTGTGTTTGTTAGATGTTCCGGCGACACAGGCCGGCTGTGCATCAGGAGGTGCAAACTCAGCGATTCACCGATTCGTCGCCAACGGCTCACACCCCTCTCTTGACCGCCAGTCTGAAAAGCGCCCATTTATTCCTCACCGAGTCGCGTCCCATTCTCAACCCCAGCACCCCCGACATACGGGGTTGGCTGTTCACCGGTTTGGGCGCCGCCATCGAGGGGTTACTGATGCTTGCCCAGCACCGCTTGCACTGGTGGCCCCTGCACCCGCTTGGTTTCGTCATCTGTGTCGGCTGGATGACCGGCCAGATCTGGTTCTCCGTGTTCGTGGCATGGCTGCTGAAGCTGTCCATCCTCAGGTACGGAGGCGCCGGACTCTACTACAAGCTCAAGCCGCTGTTTCTGGGGTTGATACTGGGAGAGGCGACGGTAGCCGGAACCTGGTTGGTCATCGACTGGCTCACCGGGATGCGGGGCAACCTGATCTCGCCCATGTAGGAGATTCACCCGTGCCCACATCACGCCGATCGTCGATTGTATGGTTTCTATGGCTTGGGACGATTTTTTCCGTCGCTTACGTGCAGAGCCCCCTGTATACTTCGAATCAAAACACCTACCTGTTGCGTGGATTGGCCGAGGGCGGTCTGGGACACCTGGCTGATGATTGGGTGGCAAACACGACAGATCCATTCCCTGTCTTCAGCCTGTTGATACACACAACGTATACCTGCTTATCCGAGGTCCTCTTCTACGTCTACTACGCACTGATCCTCGGTGTCTTCATTTACAGCACCATGGGGATCGTCTCGATTGCCTGGGAAATCGACCGGTCAAGCAGAGCGTATCGTTTGAGCTTCGTTGTCGTTGCCGGCATGAGCTCTGGTGCTTTCCAATGGCTGACGTCGAAGGCGACCGGCGTCGATATGAGGGCTTTTTTTCAGGACGGAGTAGCAGAGCAATACATCCTGGGATCGGTATTCCAACCCAGCACTTTTGGTGTCTTTCTGCTGTTATCGATATATGTCTTCCTCCGCAAGAAACCACTGATTGCCGTACTGTGGTTGGGCGTCGCGGCCACCGTGCACGCCTCGTACCTCCTGAGTGCGGCATCACTCGTCCTGTCGTACATGAGCGCACTCGTTCTGCACGATAAAAACTACAGAGAAGCACTTTATACTGGTTTGCTCGGAGTAATCATCGTCATACCCGTCGTTCTGTACACCTACGCATCCTTCGCGCCCACCTCTCCGGAGAGCCTCGATCATGCCCAGAGCATTCTGATCGATTACCGGATTCCACACCACGCCGTGGTCAGCAATTGGATTGACAGCCGAGCCTCATTCAAGATTGCTCTCATTGTCTTGACGCTCTGCGTGTTGAGGAAGCAGAGAGGTTTGCGTCTTGTCCTGGGAATACCATTCGCCTTGAGCGCGTCGCTGACACTGATTCAGGTCTCGACTGAGAGCAAATTCATGGCACTGCTATTTCCCTGGCGTATTTCCAGTTTTCTGATGCCTTTGGCTGCCGCTATTCTGGTGGCCGGGGCCGTATCCTTTTTCATGCAAAAACACAATGACAAAGTTGAAGAATTCCGTAAGTCGATAGATTGGTCCTGTATGACGATACTCGGGTTACTTTTTCTTTCGGGAGTCGTTGGATTCCACCTCAAGCAAAGGCATCTCATCGAAGAAGACTACATTCCGATGATGAACTTCGTGGACGCCACAAAGTCAAAAAGCGACCTCTATTTGATACCGATCTGGATGGATCGATTCAGGTTGCGTACGGGTGCGGCAATCCTGGTGGATTACAAGACGCATCCGTACCGAGACATCGAGGTCATAGACTGGCATGCCCGAGTGAAGGATGCCAGCCAATTCTATGAAGGGGCAGCCGAGTCGCGTTGTCACCACTTGCGAGAGATTGTATCGCGATATGGAGTGACACACGTTGTCACCGAGGAACAGCTGGAGGATTGCACCGCCTTGCGGAGAACATACCAGGACGGACACTTCCGGGTTTTCACAACCGGAGGACCAGCGGACAGCACACCGAAGGAAGGTGTCCTATGAATGCACAACCGCTCAATCAGAAAACCGCCGTTGTCACGGGAGCGGCGCAGGGCATCGGCTATGCCATCGCCCAGCGTTTTGCCACCGAAGGAGGACAGGTTGCCATCCTGGACGTGGATCTGGACGCAGCGCAGCGGGCAGCCGAGCAGATCGGGGGATCCACCATCGCCGTCGGCGCTGACGTGGCCAGGGCAGACGAAGTGGACCGGGCTTTCGCCGAAGTCGTCGATCGGCTTGGTGGCGTAGACATTCTGGTCAACAACGCCGGCATTGTCGGAAGCGACACACCCGTGAGGGACCTCGACGAGGCGGACTGGAGTCGCGTCCTGGACATCAACCTGACGGGGACCTTCCTGTGCTCGCGCGCCGCTGTCCGCCACATGATCCCGAAAAAGGCGGGAGCCATCGTCTCCCTGGCATCCATCTCCGGCAAGGAGGGGAACGCCAACATGGCGCCCTACTCCGTGTCAAAGGCGGGGGTCATCTGCTTTACCAAGGCACTCGCCAAGGAAGTCCTGACGGACGGCATCCGCGTCAACTGCGTAGCACCGGCCTTGATCGACACTCCGATACTGCAGGGGATGGAAAGAGAACGCGTTGATTTCCTGACATCGAAGATCCCCCTCGGCAGACTCGGCCGGCCCGAGGAAGTAGCGGCGACCATCCTGTTCCTCGCCTCGGAGGAGTCGACGTTCACCACGGGGCAGTGCTTCGATGTCAGCGGCGGACGAGCGACCTACTGATCGAACGATGACATTCGATACATCGTGGGCTCTTGCCGGCCTCCTCATCCTCCTCGCTGCGGCCACTGTCGCCGTGGTTATGCTACGCCGCCGCCAGGCGCGCGACGAACGGCGGCGCGTTCTCGACTACCTCGATGACGTCTCCGTGAACGAAGTCTTTGTGACCAGTCACCAAGACGGGGAGCAGACTTGGGGCGGTCGTGGATTGATCCTGCGAGACAGCTCGGGGAAAATTTCGCGCAAGCTGACAGGTTTTTACGTCGCCATTTCTGATCCACCCCGCAGGGTCCGGCTCCTGACCAAGCTCATGAGCATACGCTTCAATCACGCTGGCATACCCTACACCCTGACGGTGAGATTTGTAACCCGCCGGCGTCTGTCCAGGCGCTTGCGGAATCGGTTAGGTTTGGAGAAAGGACGGCTCTATAGAGTCCGCTCTCAGGGTGAAGTGACCAATGCCGACAGACGTGAAATCATGCGCTTTTCCTTCGACGGCTCATCGGTGCATGGCAATGACAGCTTACCGACCGGTGATGCTGTTCGCTACGTTTCGATGGCGTGCTCCCTGAGCCTGACCAATCTACCCGCGCCGGAAAATCAGAAAAAGCAGGAACGACTGATCGCAGCCACTCCAGGACTCACAGTCTCCGACCCGTGCACAGTGCGGGTAGTGAATTTCAGCGTGACTGGAATACAGATCGAGGGAGACGAGGAGCTTGCGCTGGTGCTGGCAGCGACGTCCGCTGCAAAGAACATGGAGCGCGCGCTGCAGCGGCCTGACCTTGTTCTGCTCACCATCCAAGCCAGCCTGAGCCTGCCCCACAACATCGAAGACGTGCGTGCGGAAATTCCGCCGCGATTCTGGCTACTGGGACGCATCGTTCGAGCCACGCTTCATGACCGTGAGCGCGCGGGAACCTTTCGGTTGGCGATCCAGTTTCTTTACGAACCGTTGGAAGCAGGCGGCACCAACCCTGCCAGCTGGCGTCTCCTGGGACAAGGGATCGATTCAGAAGCCCTGGCCGAAATTCATCGCGTTCTCAACCAGGTCGCGGCCCAGCTCGAGTCTTGAAGAGGGCAACGATGAACGTGGAGACTTCCTGGGTCAAGACTGGCTCTCCCCTTCATCCAGGAAACCATCCACGGCTCCCTCGACGGCTGTCCGGGAAAGAGCCGGGTACAATGAGTAAGCCGCTTCGGGAATCTGGTACACCAGGGACCGGAAGCGCTCCACATCGACCATTCCGCTCGAGAAAAAGTTCCTGGCATCCTCCAAGTCCCTGTCGAACCCCCTTACAATCTTTGACAACAGCTGCGCGTAGGGATCGTAATGGAAAAAGCTCACGCTACCAATCGTCTCGATGAAGACGTGGCGTGTCTCGCTACCGGCGAGTTCGGGAACGAATTGTTCAGGACGCGCGAACTCGACATTTAGTTGGAGGCGCTCCTTGATAGCCTGGATATCTCGAAAGACTTCGTCGCTGTCGCTGTGCAGGTCGGCGTCGATGGTGGAAGCGCGCCAACCTGAGAGAACCGCCGTCCCACCCCCGACAATGAAGACTCTGCTCGACTGCGAATCCGCCGATGACCGCGCGAGTTCCTTCATCAGGCTCTTGAGCCCCTCGCGTGTGAGCTTACCGCGCACTTTCGCGCTGATCGATGCGTGCTACGTGACACGCGTCTGCAAAGGAAGTGGCTTGGCGCAGGTAGGCGCCGTACCGAGCGTGTGCCAGATCGCTGGAACGCGCTAGCAGATCGTAGAGACGATCTTCAGGGTCTGAATGAACCTGCCCGATGGGCACACCTTCTCGACGCAGGCGAGACGCCGCAAGGGAGACTAGCATGCTCTCCTCCGTCGCTTTTCCTGCGGCGAGATCGGCAAGACCAGTGTCGATCACCTCTCCACCGGGCAAGCCCAGTGCTTCAAAACTCGAAGCCCCGAAACGTTGTCGAATCCACCTCGTAGTTGCGGCTCGACGTGCCACCGCTCGTCTCGCGGCCGGACTCATGCGCTCTGCCCGAGCCTGGCCGCCGTCGCGGCCGTGACGCCGAAACTGCTCACGGATTTCCTTAGGCATTTTCATAATCTAGAATATACGTAGGGGGTAAGCATAAAACCAACTGCCAACGGTTCGCGGGGCAAGAGACCTGCGTAGCAGATTGGCCAGAACCCGGGAAGTAGCGTCGCTTCACACCCCCACACGGTGCTCGCGGTGTACCTACCTACCCTTCGCAGAACCGCCCCAGGATGTCGCGCGCCCCGCCGATGATCGGCGTACCATGAGCGAAGACCAGATGCTCGAAGTCGACTTCCTCGCACAGCTCCAGAAACCGAGTCTTGGTACGCGATTTAATGTCCTCGGAATTGTCACCCATCAGATAGTCCGGTACGAAGCCGATGTCATCTCCGTAACGAATGAAGCTGTCGGCAATGGCCAGCACGCCATCGTCCACCGGTAGCAACAAAGCCATTTCGTCCGCACAGATGACGCCGATATCGAAAGCCAGCACGCCTCCAGGCAGCTCACCGGAATCGTAGGCGGTGACGTTCAAGCTGCCATCGGCATACTCATGCAGACCGGCGCGCGGACACCACACGGTAGCGCCGAATCGTTGCGCGAACTCATCGCAGCTGCGATCGTGCAGGCGGTTGGTCATGTAAACGTGGGAAGGCGCCCTGTCGCCATCGAAGACATCAAGGCCTGCTGAGGGCGCCAGAGGATCCAACACATAGCTGACGCCGGCAGAGGTTGCCCAGTAGCAGTCGACATCGCCATCAATATCGGAATTGTGGGTCCGCCAGTGGTGCAGACCGGGAAGCAGCTCATTCATGGCCGCCACCGTACGACACCCATGTGATAGCGAGAATGCATGGGAATGTGTTCGCAGTAGTAGGCAGTGACAATGGTGGCGTCGGTTAACTGCACGCTGGCCGGATACCCTCCGTCCGTTCCTTTGCTGCTGGTATCCGACTGGTAGGCTGGTGTGTTGAACAGAACACGCGGATCATCCCAGGTGGCACCCTCATCGCGACTGATGCTGGCGCAGACACCGAGCATACCCCGCAGGCGCACGCCATAGGTTAGCAAGATCGACGTGTCCTGCAGCTGCTGAAGATGTGCCGGCATGTGCCGGGGCTGTGTTACCGGACCCCGACAGGTCCAGGATTGCCCTGCGTCACTCGAGGCGAAAATCCCGGTCTCGGCGGTTCTGTTTGTGCGACTTGCAGCCAGCAGCTTACCCTCCCCCAGGACCAGAAGGTCGGTTTCGTTATAACCGTCGCCGATGAGCCGGGCATCACCCCAGGTTCGCCCGTCATCATCGCTGAAATAGATCCAGGCGCTATCACCGCTTTCGTCGACCGCGAATTCGTCCGTCGACGAATAGCATGAAACAGCCAGCCGACCTTCCGGCAGCCTGACAATGTCGCCATACGGTTTTACCTCACCGGTTACAGGGGCAAACAACTGGTTTTCGGGGGCCCAGGTGGTGCCGCCGTCTTCCGACCTTGATACGATGGGCGCCAGTACGAGACTGCCCTCGTCGTCGTCGGGATCAGGCCGCACTCCCTTCGGGCTGACGTTGTCTCGACCGCTGCACACGGCGACCAACGCACCTGAGTGTGTCAGACCCACAGCCAGGTTGCCTCTGTTAGTTCCCTTCTCGTTGGGAACCGGCACACTCAAGAACGACCAACTTCTGCCACCATCCTGGCTGCGCCAGCATTCCGCCGCACCTTCCCACAACAGGTGACAGGGCTCGCCAAAGACGGCGGCAATGATGCTGCCGTCCGGCATGAGGGTGAGATTCGGCCAGGCGCATTTGTTGTCGATTGCTACGTATCGTTCGAGAACATCCATGGCTTTCCTTCCGTGTGCCTTGCCGATCACCGCCAGCGAAATAAGTGTTAGAGCATAGGACTCCACGCCAACCCCAGCCCCCCCCTTGTTGCAGTCCAGCCCGGGTTCTGGCCAACATCCCCTTTTGTATCGACAAGTACAGCTGCCACACGCCGTGTCGCGAGACATTGCTGAACCCTGCCTTCGTCACCAGACTAGCCTCATTGGCAATGCAATCAGCTTCGAATAGCCGGGAAGCAAAAACGCTGGCGAACAGGGCAAAGCGGTCTGACGTCCAGGGTTGGAGACTCGCCGTGAACTCTACTGCTTGTTCAAAACTGTGCCGATCGCCAGCACACACCCGAGTGTGCGTATTCGAGTGGAAACGTTCGATAAGCGCCCCCGAGACAAAGCCTCGCTGCAATGGCCAAAACAGGTCAGCACGCAAGAAGTAATCATTGAGATTGCGCTCGTAGTATTCGACATCGTAGCTCTTGTGATCGCTTTCGTGCTCGGCCCCGACTGCAACTCGCAACGTCGGGGAACGGGCTGTTGGCAAGCGAACCTGCCATCCTACCTCAACACCGAACCGTCCCCGCCAGAACTCGTTCGGGAGCGACTTCACCGGGAGGACATCCGAGTTTCGACCATCGTGCAGTTCTACGAGTGGGAACAGGGATATGAACGGGCCCGATGTGTCGTGGGCAACTACGGGAATTAGAATCGCGAACCTTGCACGAACACTGCCACGCTGCTCAAATGCGAAGTTCGGAGCGTTTGGATCAGCGGTCAGGCCTCGCGCTGTGCTCACATTCCGTTGAGCCGCAGCAGAAATAGGTAACGTGAATGCGAAGACTATCGTCAGGAGAGCTCGCGCTGGGTAAAGCCGTCGGTGGTGAGAACGGGCTCGCAATGGGCATCCTTCTATCATTGATTCGTTGCCAAGTGGAGCGAAGGTCTGCTGAAGCGGCGGCTACTGCTTCGTTTCAGTCCTGGAATTGGGCGCTCGACTTTACTCGGCCATCAGTTGCTTTAGGTACGAGATATCCACTTTCAGAGAGTCCAGGCAGGTGTCTCCCATCTGCATCCCGGTCGGGTTCCCGTCCTCAAAGGCGGTGTATTCGGCCGGCAAACAGATATCGGCATCGTATCCGCGCTTCTTCATCTCTGTCACCACGTTGCGCCATGAGAACAGCCCGTGACGGCAGGTTGACCAGATGTCGAGGTGAGCAGCCTCCGGTTCGTCGTAGCCGTTGGTGCGTTGGCGGTAAGCGCTCTTGAGATTGACCAGGCTCAGGTGTGACCAGCAAATGTCAAGGCCCATCAGTTCGGGTTCGCCGTCGAGACCGCAGTGTGCGGGATCATAGACAGCGCTCACGTGTTTCGGATCGTATTTCTCAATTAGATGCATGATGCCGATGGCACTTCCCACCATGTTGTTGCAGTGATTCTGGACACCGATGTTCACACCCGCCTTGTCGAGCTGCGGAATCAGTATTCCCACTCCTTCCGCAGCTTTTCCTCCGTCGCCATGTAGCCGATGCTCATGTCGATGCCCACGCAGATACGAAGGATCTTAACGTCGCACTCCCCCATGGCGTTGATCGTAGGCTCGTCGACCGAACCCGCGACGGAGCCGATCTTGATGCCCTGGTCACCAAGGATCCTGACAGCCTTCGGCAGGTCCTTGGCGATGTTCTCAGGCTCGACCTGGTACCCCGGTCGCACCGGCAGTTCCACACCCTGGACACCGATCTCCTTCATCTTCTTGCCCAGCTCTTCCAGACCCACTTCCCCGTCCCACGGTTTCGTGAAAACGGTGATGTCGTTGGCGCTCATACTAGGCGTCCGCTGGGGAAAAAGCGCTCAGAGACGGATCACCGTAGATCACGGGGCAGATCTCCTCCTGGTCCATGAACCTGCATGTCCCTTCTTTCGGGTTGCCTTGCGGGTGGCTGTTTTCGGTGCGCAGATGCACAGCGAGGCTGCGCCGCGGTTGGGAGGACCTGTTGATGTCGCTGCCATGAAACGTCAGCTTGTCATGTAAACTCAGGGCACCCCCCGGCATCGGCGCTGGTACTTCCTCCCACTCGCTTCCTTGCGGTGGCTCGATTCCCCCCTGGCCTGTCTCCTGACTGTAGAAGTCGCTGCCGTCGACATGTCCCCACTTGTGGCTGCTGCGTACGAAACGCATGGGGCCTGAATCCACCTCGACATCGGACAGCGCTACCCATGCGGTAAACAGTTCGCTCCCATCTTCCCAACTCGGCTTCCAGTAGTTCCAATCCTGGTGCCAGCCCACCCGGTTCGGAGCCTGCTCGTCGTCGGGTGTGGGTGGCTTGTACAACAGCTGCACCCACCAGACCTGGATCATCGCCGCTCCGGTGGCCGCCGCTGCCAGGCGTCCGATTTCCGCAGAGGTTATCAACTCCCTTATAGCCAGGTTGCCCAGCTGGGGGATTTCCATTTTGCACAAGCTGTTGGGATCATCCCCCGGTTTCCATTTTCCTCCCGCATGCGGCGTTCCAGTGTCGTACACCCCCTCACGCAGCAGGTCCATGCCGGCACGAGCTCGATTGACCAGATCTGTGTCGAGAGCGGGCTCTTTCGAAATGTAAAAACCGTCCTTCTGGAAATCGGCTTGAAGCGAAGATTCCGAAGATCTCATTTTTTTTGGCCCTCCTTCAGCGGCGGGAAACGACCGCTATCCATGTCGAGTCATACGTGTCAACGAATAGTATAGGACGTAGTGTCATTCGTGAGCCAGCGAGCCCACAGCGTGAAGTTTGACACGCCGGAATCTTGCAACGTAGTATCCATTTCGAAGACGCGTTCCGTCCGAAAAAAGCAGGGAGCTGCAGCCATGATCAGTGAGTTCAGTCTTGAAGACTTGAGTGGGATTCAGGAGGCGCATCAGCGCGACGGAGCCGTCGTAGTCCGCAACGTCCTGGATGCGGATTTCGTTCAGGAACTGGACCGGCACGTCGACTGGTTGATCGAACGGCACCCTGAGTTGCGGCCGGAAAGTCTGGGCCATCGGTTGATTCCATCCGACCCTTTCTGGCTTCGCTTTCTGTCAGATGAGCGGCTATTGAATGTGGCCGAGGCCTTCGTGGGCCCCAACGTCGCCTTTTTCGCCGCCGACTACATTGCAAAGCCGCCGCGCAAGGGTCTCGAGGTTCGCTGGCATCAGGACGCACACTACTGGCCGCTCGAACCGATGGAGGTGATCGTGGTCTGGTTCGCGGTCACGAAGACGACGCGCGAAAACGGATGTGTCCGGGTCATTCCAGGGTCGCACCGGCAAGGCTCATTGTCCCATCAGGCGTCTCCGGACAAGCGCAACCTGCTCGGTTCGGAAGCCGCGCCCGAAGTCATCGATGACAGTCGGGCTTGCGACATCGAGCTGAACCCGGGAGACATCTCCGTTCATCATCCACTAACCCTGCACAGCTCCAACCAGAACACGAGTGATCAGTGGCGGCGCGGCGGCTCCATCATCTATATGCCGCCGACCACCCGCATCACGACCGATTGGCCCTGTGCCTACCTGTTTCGAGGAGAGCCGGTGCCGGGTGTGAATGACTACAAGGAGCAGCCGCGATACGTCGCCGGCGAGCACATGTCGTTTCGGGGTTGCGAAGAGTGGGCGTGAACTCAGGATCCGTTTCCTAAGTCCTTAGTCCGGACTGCGACTCGAACCCCAGCAACCGCTTGAGCGTCGGCGTCGCCCGTTCGACGAGTTCCGGCTGCGCCAGCCTGAACAGGTCTTGTTGCGGCTTCGCGAACGAGCGGCAGAAGAAGCCGAGCAGGATCATCCGCTCGCTTGAGGTGTGATTGGCGCCGCTGGCGTGCCAGGTCCCGCCGTTGAAGACGACGATGTCACCCTTGTGCGCTGCAAGTTGGATCCCGTCGTCGTACTCCCCCTGCGGCTCGGGCCTGTGGTCGCGCCTGTGGCTGCCAGGCACCATCCACGTCGCTCCGTTCTGGGGGGAAAAGTCGTCGAGCACGTAGATGGTATTGGCGCAGAAAGCATTCGGCGGCAGCGGATCGGGAAAAGTGCAAATCGGCGGCGAGTCGCTATGCCACCGCCCGCCCGCCGACCCCGGCCCGATGAGATTGACCGTAAAACTGCTCAGTATGCAATCGTCACCCAGCAGGTACTCCTGTAACTCCAGCACCCTCGGATGCTGGATCATCTCCTCGTAGATACGCCCCTTGTTGACCAGATTCCAGACCCGCTGTGATTTGCCGTCCAGATAGATGTACTCGCCACTGGCTGCCCGCTCTTGCGTGATGAGCTCGGCTGAGCGATCACGCAGCTGATTGGCCTGATCCGGGGTCAGCGCACCCTCGAGTATGACGTATCCGTGCTCGTCGAGGTGGGCGATCGCTTGATGGCTGTTCATGGAGAGACTCTCCCCGACCCGACTCAATCGACGATCGTGCAGTTTCGCAGCAGGCGCTTGCCACGCTCGGACAGTTGATCGAACTGGTCCTGCGTCAGCTCCGGCACCGTGTCGTCGCCACGTCCTCCGAACCACGACTGGGTGTAACCGACACCCAGCATGATACGTGTGTGGTCGGAGCGATTTGGCATGCCGCGGTGAATGATTCGCGGGTCGACGATCCAGGCGCTGCCGCGCTTGAGGTTCAGGCGCATCTTGGACGGATAGCGCCCCGCCTCGATAACCTCGTTCAATGACTGAGCCGTTTCGGAGCCGGGGATGTGGTGCAGGCTTTCGATGGAGCAGTGATGCGTACAGGGGATGATCTCGGTACTGGCGTTGTCTTCGTTCGTATCGACGAGGGAGAAGTTCAGCCCAAGGGATGGATAGACAGGAAGGGCCAGGTTGGGCGCGATCAACATTCCATCGCGGTGCCAGTTCTGGTATTCGGTACCCGGAGCCGGACAGTTTGAGGCGTATGAATGGAGCTCGATGTCCTCGGTGCCCCAGACCCGTTCGAGTAGCTCCAGGACCAGCGGGTTCTCGGTGATGACAGGATCACTGAACGGCGTTTCGAAGGGCGGGTAGATCTTGAACCGCTGTTTCTGAGTCACACGGCCCTGGCCTGTCGAGCGCTCGCCCTTCAGCACGGTCGAATTCCAGGCCTCGATCCGATCCATCATCGGCTTGCACCGGGCGTAGATCCGGTCAATGGTTTCTACGGGTATGAGATCCTCGAACACCACGAAGCCGTTGATGTGGAGTTCGTTGACGAGTTGATCGATGTCGGGCTGCGACGCAGTGGTCATTTCCGGCCTGTAGTAATCTGGTCCGTCAATCTGAACCGTTAGTGAGGACCGCCAATGTACCTATGTGTGGTTGACCCTGCAATATCGACAGAAGCCGCTCGCCTTGTGCGCTAACCATCCCGGATGTACAGTGTCTCCACAGCCCTGTTCTGGAGTGTTCTGAATGGCCCGAACCAAGCGTACCCTCTACTTCAACGACGCTCGTCATTACTACCTGTTTGTCATCGAACCGCCCATGACACTTCAGGAGGCGTGGCGGGCTATTGACGAGGTCGCCGGCACCGGGGTCGACACCTTCGTGTACGGTGTGGAGCGGACCGACGGCCTGTTCTATCCGTCAAAACACGGGATCATGTTTGGAGACGACAGGGAAAGGATGGAGTCAGTCATTGAATGGCGCACGTGGAAAAATCTGAGGACGCTCATCGACCAGGGCCACGATCCGCTCCGGGTCCTCATCGACCGGGCTCATGACAAGGGCATCGACTTCATAGCAAGCCTCAGGTTAACGGGATACGCCGGCCTGGAGGACAGACACCGGATTCCAGTCCCGGAACAGTCGGTGAGCGTACGGATGCGCGGTGGAGCCGATCACGCACACCAGGAAGTTCGTGACCACCACTTCTCGGTTCTCAAGGAGCTGGTGACCGACTATCCCACCGACGGCGTCGAGCTGGACTTCTGCTTCTCGGACTTTTACTTCGAGGTCGACAAGGGCCGCCAGAGTCTTGCGATCATGACAGAGCTCATCGGCAGGGTCACGGACATGGTCCGGAGCCGATCGGGGAAACCTGGAATTGTCGGCGCGCGGGTTCTTCCCACCGAAGAGATGTGTCTGAATGCCGGCCTCGACGTGAGGCGTTGGCTCGAGGACGGCCTCCTCGACTACGTCGTGCCCCTGGTCTATCAACCCTGCTACCTGGACGGGGACATGCCGATGGAGTGGTTGATCGAGGCGGCGCATGCAGCCGATACCTCGGTCTATGGATTCCTGCACCCGTACTACCACATCGAAGATGACCGGCGTTTCAACCACATCGTGCATGCCCGGCCGGAAATGGTGCGTGCGGCCGCCTCCAACCACCTGGATAAGGGGGTGGACGGGCTGTACGCCTGGTTCTTCAAGTGGCCGTTCGGCGACGCGGAACGCGCCCTGCTCAGCGAGTTGGGCGACCCGGACCTTGCGAGCGGAAAGTCCAAGCACTACTTCCTCCCGTGGCGAGACGAGTCCAACGCCGCCGTTGGCTACGACAGGGCACTTCCACAGCACATATCTGTCGGCGGTTCGGCGACGATCCCGTTTTATCTATCTGATGACCTCGCCGCTGACGAGGAACAGGTACGGCACGTTTTGCTACGCGTGAACCTTTTCAACACGGTGACGGGGGATGATGTGGCGATGGCGCTCAACGGGAATTCGCTGGCAGGAGAGACAGCGGTCCGATCGTATGGTGGCCTGGTCGCGCCCTACGAGTCGCAATGGATAGAGATCGAGCTGGAGAAGATCCGGCCTCAAAGGGGACGCAACACCCTCGAAGTCACCCTTCACAGCAGACCGGAGGATCTCTACGGTGACATCAGCGTTGTCGATGTAGAGGTAATCGTACACTTCGGTCCATACCCCACACGGACTGGCCAATGACCCGTTGGATTTTCGTCAGTGATTTGCAGTTGAAACCAGATCTCGACGAACACGAGGAACGGCGACGACTGCTGATCGAGCGGGTCGCGGCTGAAAAGCCACATTTTGTCATCCATGGTGGTGACCACGTCGCCGGCGCAGTCAACGACGATCCCGAGGAAGTCCACAGGGTCGAGCTCATGTGGGCGGCCTACCATCGCGTCATGGCTCCTTTGCAGGGGCAGTGCCCGGTGATATCGACCATCGGCAACCACGACCAGACCGGATCACCGCCTTCCTCTGGGAACTATCTGAAACAGGTGGGCCGCCAGGGCAAGACAACCTACCACGCAAAGACCATCCGCGGCGTGCATATCGCCAATCTGGATGTCCTTACTGGCAGGCATCGCGGTGGTTTTAAGGACGGCGCGCAGGCGCACTGGCTGAAGCGCGATCTGCGGGCCAAAAGGCAGGCTCGGTGTACAATAGTTGTCGGGCACTATCCCATTATTGTGGCGCCCTGGTTGGTGGACCACTCCATACTGCGCGACGAGGAGCGGGGTACCAGCGGGCTCTTGCTTCCCATGCTGCTCGACGAGGGCGTCGATCTGTACCTATGTGGTCATCTTCACGCCTACGAGCGGGTCCGCTACAAGACGATATTGCAGATCATGACCAGCGCCTCTGACATCTTCTTCGACGATATGGGTGAGAAGCCGAGTGAGTACACCCAGGCCTTCGACGACAGGCAGACCTACGTGCGCTTCGCGCTCGAAGACTCGACTATTCGCGGAGAAGCGGTGTCGGCAGAAGGCGACGTGATAGACCAGTGGACACGAGAGCTGAACCCGAAACCCGCGTGGTGAAAGGAGTCAAAAGATGGCTGGTGAGATGGAGGATATTCTGGCACGCGGTAGTTACTTCCCCGGCGACTGGGTGCGCCCCCGGTTCAATCCCGGCACCTGGATGGCTCTTGTGGACGTACAGGAGATCTTCCCGGGCCACCGCAGCGTCACCCGCGACGGAAGGTACGAGCTGTTTGACGCGCCGATCGGGGTGAATCTGCGGGTGGAAGAGGCCCAGAGATGCGAGCCGATTTCGATACCCGAAGAGGAATGGAAGCCCGAGGGCTTCGAAGATCCGTCGGCACCGCCCGCCGAACGCTACAAGGCCATGGACGCCAAGGGATTCTGGCTCGACCGCGAAACAGGCGAGGAAGTGCCCCACGATGAAGCGGACAAATGCTGGCGCGCTGAACAGTACGAAGGACCAGACTACAGCGGTCGCAAGGTGGTTCTCAAGGGTCAGATGCTGGGCCGGACTTCTCCGGACCGCATCAACTGGACCAAGATCGAGGAACCCCTCGCTAACTACTCCGTCAACGGCGGCATTTCACCAGGTTTCGACGCGCACAGCAAGACCTACTTCGCCTTCCTGCAGCCCCAGGGATGCGCCCCCATAGAACCTCAAGGTCTGGGCACCGGCCTACCCGAGACCGAGGTGGTGCGCCGCGCGGTGGGGCTGGCACGGACCAAGGACTTCCGCCACTGGCCCGCGGCCAAGCTCCTGCTCCATCCCGATGCACAGGACCCCCTGGACATATCGTTCTACGGGACCTGCTACTTCCCCTATCCGGGCCGGCAGGATCTTCACGTAATAATCCTCCCAGTTTTCCACATGGTAACCGATCACGTGGACTTGCAGCTCGCCTTCAGTCGCGACGGTCTGGTGTGGACCCGCCCGGAGCGTCGCGCCGTCCTCAACCTGGGCAAGCGCGGAAGCGGGGACGAGGGCCAGCTCTACCCGTGCGCCCCTCCGGTGGTGCTTCCAGAAGGCTATTGGGCCTTGCAATATCTGGCTCGTTCGACCACCCACACGTCCGACGAAGCCTACAAGCCGGCTCTTTTTCCGGAGATGGTGCCGGACGAGAAGAGGTGGGCGCGCTGGCGAGCGCATCGGCTGTGCGGCATGGAAACCGAGAGCGAAGGAAGATTCACCATCGCCACGGTGTTTCGCAGGGAAAAGGAACTACGCCTCAACTACCGCTGCGCACCCGGTGGCTGGATTAGCGTGGAATTGATGCGGGCCATACCATCAAAGAACTGCCCGGATGTAGACCCCATAGCAGGTTTCACGTTTGACGTGTGCGATCGCCTGGTGGGAGATGAAGAAGACCAGGTGGTCACCTGGGATGGGAACAGCGATATCTCTAGCGCCGGCGAGATGGTGGCTATTCGCGTGAAGATGTTTCAGGCGAAGGTGTTCGCCTATCGTCTATAAGGTATCCTCTCTGAAAGGTCAGCTACTATGAGACAGCAGTCGATGATCACCGTTACTAGGGAGCAAGTCGACCTCTTCCGCGACCAGGGATACCTGGCCGTCGAACGAATCACCACCGATGAAGAGGTGGAGCGGATGCGCCTGGCTTACGACGAGATCTTCGCGCGCCGGGCCGGACGCGAGGAGGGCCATGAGTATGACCTTGCCGGTCCAGACGAGGAGGGCACCGAGCCCGCTCTGCCGCAAATCCTGGAACCCCGAAAATACGCCGACGACCTGAGGGACAGTCTGTACGAGGCCAATGCCTTAGCGATCAGCACGCAGCTGCTGGGGCCGGGATGCGAAGTCGTGGGAGCTCACGCCATCCTCAAGCCGGCCCGCATCGGCGTCGCCACGCCGTGGCACCAGGATATCGCCTACTGGGACCCAGCCAGCAACGACCTGGCCCTGAGCGTGTGGATGCCCCTTCAACCGGCCACGCTTGAAAACGGGTGCATGCATTTCATCCCCCAAACCCACCGCGCCGAGGTGGCGCCACATCACCACATCGACAACAATCCCAAAATCCACGGCCTGGAGATGGACGATGGCCATTTCGATATATCGACGGCCGTTGCCTGCCCACTGCCCGCTGGAGGAGCAACCTTCCACTACAGCAGGACCTGCCACTACACGCCGCCCAACACCTCCGAGGAGCCCCGGCGCGCCTTCGTACTCGGCTTCAAGGTGAGTCAGCCACCATTGGAGAAGGCCCGGGATTTTTACTGGCAACTCGAGACCGACACCTACGCGGCCAAGAAACGTGAAGCGACGCAGGCCAAGGGCGATAGCTGACAGTGCTCGATGGACTCCGCCTCATGACTCTGTATCGAACTCAGGCAGGAATGACTTCACGGTCTCGAAAGCGCGGTCTGCTTCTTCATCGGTCATGGGCGTCTTGGGGGGCGCAACCCACTTCTCCATCAGACCGAGCCGGTTGAGCACAGCCTTGCCGGCGGCCGGCACGAATTCGTGCAGTCCGCGAAGAGCGGAAGCGAAAGCATTGGCTCGGTGCTGGGCGGCGAAACCGGCCTTGTAGTCTCCCTCGTGCCAGGCTGCGTGGACGCGTGCGGCCAATTGCGGCGCGACGTTGGGCACCAGGCCGGTGGTGGCACAGACACCAGCATCGAGCAGGTGCAGAAAAAAGGTCTCACCGCCGACAACGACGCGAAAGTCCGACCCGGAGCTGAGCGCAGCAAGGTAGGCGAGGGTGTTGGCGGGGATTCCGGAACTGTCTTTGGTACCCTGTACACCAACGTCCCGCAGTTTCGGTATGGTGGACGGCTCCACTGACACCATCGTCATCGAGGGGATGTTGTAGAGCATGACGGGAAGGGGTGAAGCACCGACCAGATCGCCGAAGAAGGAGACGACCTGATCCTGGGTCATGGGAAAGTAGAAGGGAGGGTTGACGAGAATGCCGTCGGCGCCAAGGTCAGCGGCGGCCCTGGCCTGCTCATGGGTTCGGCGGACGTTTGGCTGGCCGCAGCCGACAATCACCGGGGCCTGTCCGCCGACTTCGTCGACGACACTGCGGATCGCGAATTCACGCTGGTCGTCATCGATCCCGGCGAACTCACCAGTCGTACCGAGCACGACCACCCCCCGTGAACCGTTGTCGAGCAGACGGCGTGCCGTCTTGCTCATGGCCTCTCGATCGACGGTGAGGTCTTCGTTCAACGCCGTCATCATCGCGGGGATGCTGCCTCGAAGTCTCTCCTGGAATGGTGTCATCTGATCGTCTTTCTTTACTCAGCCGCGTCCGGATTGTGCGGCATGGCTGCCTCTGGTTTATTTTTGTACCTATCAACTATACGCGGGAGGATTTTATGAACAAGGGCCTAAAGATTTTCATAGGACTGCTGTCAATACCCCTGTTTTTGACCCTGCGTCGGTACCGCCTACCGTCGTGGAACTGGTCGCCCTGGCGGTCTTGGTGTTGGCGGACAAGAAACTGGCCAGCGAAGACAGTCCAAGGAGCAACGGATAGATGAGCGAAGCATACGTAGTAGACAAGAATCTGGGACATAAGTTGGAGATTACCGAAGGCGACCTACCCACCAGGAACGCCGATGGCGAACCGGTGATAGCGTTGACGCAGGAGCAGAAGTACCTCTTTGATACGCGGGGATGGCTGTTGGTGCCGGGCGTGTTGGCCGATGACGAGATCGAGGCGATGCGTGAATACGCGTTGAGGGTGGTGCGAAATCCGAAGTCACTGCCAGAGCACGAGCGCAGCCATGTCGCCGGCCCACTGCAGAAGTTGACGGACCATCCAGTCGTGGTGGGTTTTTTGAACGAATTCCTGGCTTTTCCACATCTGTCGAGCCCGGAGTGCTATGGCTTTCGCATGGAGAGTAGCGGCTTGCGCAACCCGGCGGCCACACCCGAACGAGAAGGGGTTTTCGGTCCGCACAATGGCAGCGGCTTATTCCGCTTCGCCTACGACTCACACCACTATCAAAGCATCCCCGGCAAGTCGTTCAGTGGCCTGACACGGGTGGTGTGGGAATTGGCCCCTGTGAAGATGGGACAGGGCGGGACACTCCTGGCCACGGGCAGCCACAAGGCGGCCTATGCCGCGCCCGAGTCAATACAAGACCCGCATTCGGCGGTGTGGGACACCTATGAATGCCCGGCAGGGTCGGTGTTGTTTTTTACCGAGGCCTTGGCGCACAGCACGTGCCCCTGGACCAATGCAGACGACGAGCGGGTGGCGATCTTTAATCTCTACAACAGCGTCGGGTCCCGGTGGAGCCCATGGCAGCCGCCTGAGGCATTGGTGGAACGGATGCCCGCGATGCGGAAGACGCTGTTTCGCGGAACGCATTGCGCCGGCAATGTGCCTGGGTACCGGTATGTGGGACAGAACCTGAAGGATCGCAAGCCAGTGTAGTAGACCGACCCTCATGGACTCTCTCCTCCGACGCCTTTGTCTAACCGCCTTATAGCATGCTTGGCGAACTTGGGTTCAAAAGTGGGGCTGGTTCCTAACGAGAAGGGCCGGCAATCCTAGGGGTACTTGAGGAACTCTGAATCCGGAAATTCCGCTTTCCAAAGGTTCCAGCGCGTAAGGCTGGATTCGAGTTCAGGCAGCTTGCGGTCGGCGTAGAAACCGCTGATGCAGGTCAATCCGTCGTCACCTTGCAGGTGGTACCACATGCTTTCGGTCTCGTAGTCGAACAGCACGAAGGTTCTGCGATAGGTCCATCCACTGGCGCTCAGGGTCAGAATTTCGCCGTCAATCTCTCGGCTGTACACGGCAGCCAGATCGACCAGTGGTCAGTAGGCCACGGCAACGTGCGCGTCTCCGAACTGCTCGTTGGCAACTTCGTGCCCTGTCAAGATGCCCAGGGGATAGGCGCGGATGAAACCGTTCAGCCTAACCCCCATGACGCGAAAATTGTCGTGGTTCGAAGGGTAGTTAAAATCGCCCGCGGAGAGCATCTGCGGGTTCATTATGGGTTTGATGGCATAAGGTCCCAGACCGAATTCGAAGCCGGATGACACCATGCCGTATTCCTGCGCGTGAGCCACGTCCCAGATCTTGCCGGTGCGGTCTTGAATCGTGGCGGTGGTTGGCCGGCCCAGATCCCTTTCCGCATCGTAGGCAGGAGCCGACGGGCTGTAAGCCACATCGTCACCGTAACCGCAACCGCTTGAGAGCACGAGGGCCCAGAGCCCGAATAGAGCGGCTTTCGTCGCAGGTTTCATGGCACCGCTTCCGAGGCGGAGGAATTACGAGCTACAAGTTCGAGTAAACACTTCGTAACACTATAGTATGGAATATATACGAAAACCCAGTCCCCCATTGTGAAGAATTCACCCTGCCTTCTTTCCCCCTGCCGGACAGGGTCCTGCACCCTGACATCATGGCAAACAGGGATGAGTATTGCTACGTTCGCTGGAAATTCGCTGACCCCCAACGACGGCATGTGAGACCATGGCCCATCTCGAGGTATCCGGGCACTGCGAGATCTATCGCAATCCCCATCCCAACCTGAAAAACGAGTACGTCGCCTTCCCGTCGATTCAGGCGTTGCCTGACGACACGCTGCTGTGCATGTGCCGGCATGCTACCGCCCGAGAGAGCGACGACGGCGTTGTCGTCATCCACCGTTCAACAGATGGAGGAGTGACCTGGGATCGCGCCGGCCAACTGCCCGAACCCCCAGATGCAGTTGAAGGCTGGCGGCTTCCCGGCGGCTTCGGCGTAACTGCAGACGGACAGACCGTCGCCTGCGTGCGCTACCCCCGCAGCGGTACAGGGGATGGACAGCTTGTCGCCACCTCTCAGGACCGCGGAGATACCTGGTCGGCGCTCGCTCCCATAGACAGTGCCCCATTCGATCGCATGGGACCTGGTGGCAACCTGTTGACGATGGCAGATGGCACCATCATAGCCGCCGGTGAGTGGGGTGAGGATCGAACCGACGACGAGCCACCGGATTGGGCGGCCACCATCACTCGATCCCACGACGGCGCTCGCTCGTGGGAACCGTGGCGGCGGGTTCAGGGGCCGGTTGACAACAGGTATTATTTCGACCTTCGCCTGACGCAGCTTGCCGACGACAGTCTGCTGGCTGCATTCTGGACCCATGACATGAAAAGTGACTCGGGGCTGAACGTCCACACCGCGTTTTCGAGAGACGCCGGTGAAACCTGGAGCGATCCGCAGAACGCCAGATTCTGGGGCCAGGTAACCGACGTGCTGTGTCTGCAGAGTGGCCGCGTGATCGCCGTGACCAACCACCGCCGCGAACCGATGGGCGTGCGCGCGGTGCTATCTGATGACGGCGGTGCGAGTTTCGATGAGGAGCATCATCTCGAGCTGTGGGGCATCGAGCCCGCCCGCGTCAGGAGCGCACCCGTGCTGTCGAGGAAGCGTGACCTCGTCGAGGACGCTTTCGACTCGTACCATCACTTCACGTTCGGGACCCCATCGATCACGCAGCTATCAGACGGAACCATCATCGTCGCCTTCTACGTCACCGAAGAGCAAGTCACCTACGTGCGCTGCTGCCGTTTGGTAGAAAAAAGCTGAAATGAGAGTAGGATTCGGAAGCAACATCGCTCCTACAGCCGAATCCCTGCGGTACGCCCAGCAGTTCGGCGCCACCGACATCATCCCCAGCACTCAACATCTGCCTGAGTACGATGGGACGTGGGCGCTGCATGATCTGATCAAACTGCGTGTTACCGTCGAAGAGTACGGCATGAAGCTCACTGCGATAGAAAACGTGCCGATCTCGTTTTATGACCACATCATCCTCAACGGCCCCAGGCGCGATGAACAGATCGACAGGATGATCACGAACGTGCGCAACATGGCCCGTGCCGGTATCCCCATATTCGGCTACCACTGGATGCCATCCTTCGTGTGGCGAACACCTCAGGTCGCCGTCCGCGGCGGAGCGATGGCCACGGCATTTGACTATGAGGCCGTGCGGGAGTTGCCGTTGACTCATGGACGCGTCTACACCAGAGCGGAGATGTGGGAGAGCCTCGAGCTCTGGATAAGGACCATCACTCCCGTGGCTGAGGAGGAAGGAATCCGGCTCGGCATCCACCCGTGTGATCCTCCCGTCGAGTCCCTCGCCGGCATCCCGCAGCTGTTCAGCTCCTACGACGATTACCGTCGCTGCCTCGACATCGTCGACTCCCCGTGTAACGCCATCGAATTCTGCCAGGGTACCTTCGCCGAGATGGCCGACTCGACCGGCGACAACATCTACGGGTTCATCAAGGAGATGGTCGAGCGCGACCGGGTGCTCTACGTGCACTGGAGGAACGTGTCCGGCCCAAACCCGGAGCGCTTTCACGAGGAGTTCATCAACACCGGCCACGTTGATATGTACCGGGCGATGAAGACCTATTACGAGGCCGGCTACCACGGCTTTTTCATCGACGATCACGTACCCCACACACACGGCGACACACCCTGGGACCATCGCGGACGAGCATTCGCCAATGGTTACATACAGGCGATGATCGAAGCCGTTACCAAGCAGGCGGCGCTACAATCGCCATGACGGACAGGATCCTCTTCATCGACGACGCCCAGATCACCTCGATGCAGGGCGTGGAACGCCGGATCCACCCCGCCCGCAAGCACGGAAACCCGGTCGTCTCATCAGACCGCGAATGGGAGGGAGCGGAGACGACGCTGGGGACCGTTCGCAAAGAGGGCGGTCGGTACCGGATGTGGTACCAATCTTACGCGATGGCTCCAGATCCTATCGGGATCGACTCCTTCATCCGTTCACTCCACCTGTACGCGGAGAGCAATGACGGTCTAGCGTGGTCGAAGCCCGAGCTCGGCGTGACCGAAGATGCGATGGGTTCCTACGCCAACAACATCACCTTGGTCAGGACGAAATTCGACCGGGACATCCACCCGTCCGTCCTTTGCAGACCCCACGCGCCGGCAGGCCACGCTTACACCATGCTCTCCTATGGCAGCGGCTACGATCTGCCCTACAACGGTCATTTTGCCGCTTACTCCGACGACGGGGTACGTTGGAGCGACGGGCCGGAGACGCCTGTCATCCCCGGTTTCGAGATCGGGTGGTTCATGTACGACGAGGTCGACGAGAAATTTCGGGGATTGATTTCCTATGCACGCTGGGAAGCACAGCTGTACGCGACGCAGAGCACGGATGGGTTGGAGTGGTCCCTCCCCCGCCCTGTCATCAATCGCGACGAAGCGGACACCGAATGGGCCGGCGGCGACCGCAGTAACAGTACCTTCTTCCCGGCGATGCCGATCACGCGCTATGGTCCGATGCTGTTGGGCTTCCTCCAGGTGCTGCGAGGCCGGGTGATTGGCGGCGGACTCGACGGCGAGATGGATGTCCAGCTGGTGTCCAGCAGGGACGGCAAGATCTGGCATCGCGTGGGAGACCGACGCCCGATCCTGGAGCGCGGCGGGGCGTCGGACGACTCCGACGAGTCTGACGACTCTGACGAGTCTACCGACTCGTTTTGGGATAGTGGATACGTGTGGATGGGCAACTCGCTGATTGAGGACGGAAACAGGGTTGTCGCCTACTACACCGGGTGCCGGAAGACTCCGGGTGCGCTTCTGCGGAGCCAGTGGACGAAGAGCATCGGTATGGCGTCCTGGCCGCGAGATCGGCTCGTCGGACTGGCGACCGGAGAGGACGGCGTCGTCGAGACCACGGCGACCGTGGCCGCCGGCCGCCTGCGCGTGAATGCCGACGCTTCCAGCGGGAGTTTACGCGCTTCGCTAGCGGAGGAGGACGGAACACCAATCGATGGTTTCTCGGTCGCGGAATGTGAGCCCATGAACGGCGACGCTCTCGACCATCTACTCGAATGGAAAAACGGCGACCTCTCTTCGTTGGCCGGTCGCACAGTGCGCATCCATCTGGAGCTGCGAAATGCCGAACTCTTTTCACTGTGGTGGGAGCCATGACGCCCGTTACGAGTTCTCCCAGCTCCGAGGACCGGGTCTTGTTTATCGACGACGCGCAGATCCAGTCGATGGATGGCCTTCAGCGCCGTATCCATCCGGGCGATAAGTACGAGGGCAATCCTGTTCTGCGTGGCGACCGGCCGTGGGAGTGTGGCCAGCCCATGCTCGGGACAGTCCTCAAGGAAGAGGGTCTCTACCGAATGTGGTACGGATCGGGCATCGGGGGCCGAGGCGAAACGAAGGCGGTCAATTGGTCGATGTACGCCGAGAGCGACGACGGCATCGAGTGGCGCCGGCCTGCACTGGGTCAGTTCGCCGACCCCGAAGGATCGATGGAAAGCAATATCTTCCTCAACCCGCAGAGCCGCCCCCATCAGTACTCGAACGTCTTGCACACGCCGCAGCTGGGACCGGGCCGGCGCTACACCCTGCTCGCGCTCAGTGGGCTCAGTCATTACGTCCGTTTTTCCGAGGACGGACTGAGGTGGACGGATTGGTCGTCGGAACCGGTGATTCCACGCTTTCACGATGTCGGATTCTACATGTACGATGAACGCGAAAACCTCTTTCGTGGGATGGTCAAGTGTCACCTGCAGATCCGGGGAAGGAGACGCCGTATCCAGAACTGGACGGTGAGTGAGGACGCGCTGGACTGGACGCTGCCTCTGCCTGCCGTGATCCCCGACCAGATCGACGATGAGTGGGCGGGCGGTGATCCGGACAAAGCCTCGCAGATCTACGGCATCCCAATATTCCGCTACGGACCGTTGCTGCTGGGCTTCATGGACATCCTGCGCTCGACCGACACCATGACGGGCAACATCGGCCTCAACACGCAAGGCGTCATGGACGTTCAGCTCATCAGTAGCCGCGACGGCCGCAAATGGGAGCGGGTCGGAGACCGCAAGCGCATCCTGGAGATGGGCAGGCGCGGTGAATGGGACGGCGGCTTCATCCGTTCGGCCAAGTCGTTTGTCGAGAACGGCGACGAGCTGCGGCTCTACTACTTCGCCATGGACCGGCCCCATGGCACGCACAGAAAAGGGGACATGAAGCGGGCCATCGGCCTGGCGCGATGGCAGAGGGACAGGTTGGTGGGGCTTCGAGCTGTCGACGGGGGTGGCGAACTGATCACGGTGCCTGTACCGGCGGGTCGTGAACTGCACCTCAACGCCGACGCGTCACGGGGCCAGATCACAGCCGAACTACTGGACGAAAACGGGAAGGCAGTACCCGGGTTTGAGGCCGACACCTGCCAGCCGTTCGACGGCGACTCGCTCGACCACGTCATCCAGTGGCAGAACTCCGCTTCAGAAAAACCGTACGATGGGGGTTGGAGTGTGCGGCTGAGTCTGCGCGACGCGGAGATCTTCTCGCTGTGGTTCGAGTAACGGACGCACGCATCATACCACGATAGGCGTGCCATAGGAAAATGACAAAGTACGAACAAGCGAAATTGCAATTCGAGGAACAGGGGTTTTGTTTTTCTCCCGTTCTTTTTGATGAAGAGTCTGTTGCCAAGGCCATATCACATCAGGATCTGGTAGCATCCGGGCAGTACGAAACCGGCATCGCCCCTCGGAGTCCCTTCGACCCTTCGGTCGGACCGCCGGGCAAGATGATCAAGATCGACTCTTCCCACCGCGCCGATCTCACCATACGACAATTTGTTTCGAATCCAGCTCTCGGAGAATGGGCCGCTGCGATTACGGGTGCACGATGGGTGCAGGTCTGGGCCGTGCAGCTGCTGATCAAGCCCGGCCTGGGTGCACACGAAACCAAAGTGGGATGGCATCAGGACCGCGACCACTGGGGATTCTGGGAAGAGGAGAGTGAGCTCTTCACGGCATGGGTAGCCCTGACCGATGTCAGTGATGATTGCGGACCGATGCTCTATGTACGGGGCTCACACAAATGGGGTTTTCTCGATCAGGGGAATTTCTTTGACACCACGCATGATTCCTTTCAGGATGCGATCAATGCGCCGGAGGGCAGCCAGTGCGAAGCGGTGCCGGTGCTTCTGAAAGCCGGGCAGGTTGCCTTTCATCACAAGCTGACCTTCCACGGCAGTCACCCCAATACCTCCGGTCGACCGCGTCGCAGTTTCGCGATCCATATGAGAACGGAAAACTCCTGGCCCAGGAAGGATCAGGAGACCGCAGTCATTTCGAACCTGGATGATTACGACTTGAACCCGGTCATTTTCGGCTGACACCATTCGGCTTGGAGTGAGCGCTGGTGCCAGAATAACCGTGGTAGCATGTCAGGTTGAGGGGCGTGACTGCAGGATCTTGTTCAGCTCATTGGCAAAGGCCTGGCTGTCTCGCTGTCCATAGGAGGCGGGGCCCCCGTCGACGAGAGCGGCATTGCGCAACTCCTCGAGCAGGTCGCGGGTGGCGAGGCGCTCCTTGATGTTGGCTTGGGTGAGTAGCTTACCCCGGGGATCGAGAGCCGTGGCCCCTTTGCTGACAACACGATCGGCCAGCGGAATGTCGGCCGTGATCACCAGGTCGTCAGCTTCGGCAAGTTCGACGATACGATCATCGGCTTCATCCGTGCCAGCGGCAACGGCGATACTGTCGATATATGCGGACTTGGGTACGCGGATGTACTGGTTGGCGATCAGTGTCATCGGGACCTTGGTTCGTTCGGCGGCACGGAAGAGGATCTCTTTCGCTGCACGCGGGCAGGCATCGGCATCCACGAGAATCTTCATACGGCGTTCATCTCAAACTGCTTCCTCCGAATGATTATCCAAAGTCTTGCCTGTAGAGCTCCAACGCTTCTTCGGGCGTCCCTTTGCTGAAGTATATCTTTCCACGAACCGCCGAGGTGTTCCCCGGCATGACATCACCGAAAAGCAGGGCAATGTCCGTACAGGGCCATCCGGGGCTCTGCCCAACCATGATGGCTTCTTCTGCAGCGATGGCGACGCAAAAGGGTTCTCCGCCGTCCATAGTACAACTGGTTCCGATAAAGGGGACCTCTGGATAAACCTTCCCCTTGCTCCACCATTCGCGATCATGGCCGGGAAGACAGTAGTGTTCCTCGGTCTTTGGCGGGGTCATTACGATTCCCCTATCACAACAGACGAAATTGCGATAACGGTAGTACTCCATCGCATGTGAATGATTGAAGCACAGCCAGGCCAATGCCCTTCTCCAGGGCATTTGGGATTGATTGCGAACAGCTAAAACAAAGTCAATCGCGCCGGCCGCTGAGGATGATATAGTCGCCTCTACAGTGCCGTCCAACCCGTCTATGGGACCGGGCGCGAATCTCCAACCTTTTTCGACTCTCACCCAGGTCATGCCGACCTGATAAGGACCGGTCTTCGGATCTTGGTCAGTCGCTATCTGTTCAGGAAGGCGCAGGAACCACAACCCGTGTGGAAACCCAGGGTGCTTGATGGTGATGACTTGACTTCTCAGCTCAGCATACGAGCTGTGCAACTCCCTCCATTCATCCTCAGACAGGTTGGCGTCCAGCTCTATCATTCTGCAATCGCTTTGTCCAGGTAGGCGTGCCAACCTGGCCATCCAGGACGGCATGACGCAGCGGCCTGTTATTGCGCGTCGAGCCAATCTGGATAGCGCTCACGCATGTTTCGCATAACAGCTTCGTACACCTCCATGTCGAAGCATTGGTAGGGTGAGAGCATGCGTAGTGGCATGTCGACGCCGCTGCCGCGCACGATCATTTTGTCGTAGCAACCATCGATGCCCTCCCGTGCCAGAGTCGGTTCGTCGAAGGCAATCATCACCTCGTTGTACTTGGCCATCATCGGAAACAGCTTGTCCCAGTTCTTGTCGACACCGTACTGAAAGAACTCTTTGGTCTTGCTCGGAAAGAGAGCGCCGTAGGAGCTCAGCAGGGAACACTCGCCGTAGAGGCACCCGATGGGAAATCCGGTTTCGCCGTAGAAATGCTGCAGCTCCGGCGCGCAGGTGGCGATGTTCACCACGTCGTCGATGTCCGTGCGACAGTTCTTCGTACCGGCGATATTGGGGATAGCGTCAGCCAGTCGCCGATAGTCCTCGCCCCTGAGCAGGCGGCGAGCTCGGGGCAGGTTGTAGTGAATGAAACGGCAATCGGGAAAACTGCCGCACACATCCTTGAAAAAGGTCATGTACTCGTCGTCATCCAGAATGCCCCACGGCGGCAGGGCGACCTGGAAGGTGCGGAATCCCCGATCGCGGGCGAAGGTGATGCGCTCGACGAACTGTCCTGTCGACATGCCGATGATGCCGACCATCGGAAAGGTGTCGGGCTTGTCGACTTCCTCCCAGAACACCTCGACGATCTGTTTGAACTGTGACAGGGTAACGGCGTACCCCTCCCCTGCCGTGCCGAAGACATACAGGTGATTGAAACCTTTGGCCAGAGTAGCGCGAACCTCAGTCCGGAACACGTCCTCCAGCAGTTCCTCGTTGTCGTCCCAGGGACACTCGCAACTCACCAACAAGGCCTGCGGATAGCGCATTTCCATGGGTAGCCTCCGAGTGTTGCTATCAGGAGCAAAGGTAGTCGATCGCAGTAGCCATATGCACCTTGATGCAGTTTTCGAAATCCTTCTGGAGAATGCATTCGTCTGCCTCTCCGATATTGAAAAGATCCGTTCCGTAAACAGCCGCCGGGATTCCCTCTGCCCACCAGAAACGAGTGTCGGTCGAACCATAACTCGTGGTGATATCGACCTTTTCTTTAGTGATTATCTCAGCGTTATCCCGGGTAAGTGTGACGATCCTATCTTCGGGTGAAGAGTAGGCCGGCTCGAAATCCAAATACCATTCTGTTGTTATGAGGTCCGTGTTGAGATCCGTACTCTCAATAACCTCTTCCACCTTGGCCTTCAATTCCGCTCCCGTGATACCTATGGGAGGTCGCAGATCAATTTCCATTTCGCAGTACGGCGGTATCGTGTTGGCTTGTACACCCCCTTTGATCGATCCTATGCTTACAGTCGTGGAATCTACCACCCAGCCTTGTCCCGTTGTCTGAGGTCCAGTTTCTGTCAATGATTTGGAAAGCTTTATCGTCTCAGCCAATTCAGCGGGAGGGGGAAGTTTCCAGCCTTGTATCGCCGTGACGGCTTGAGCGATCTTCATTGCCATGGCGACAGCGTTTTCCTCCGATGGGAGGGCTGCATGTCCTCCCGGTCCGTTGATTGTGACCCGAAGCCAGAACATCCCCTTGTGACCGATCAGTACCTCTGTCATGCGCGTAGGCTCACTGTTCAGGCAGCTGTCACCCCTGGTCATTGGAACATTTTCTATTAGCCAGCGGCTGCCCCATCTGCTTCCCGATTCTTCATCGGACACCAGTGTCAGAGTAAGCTGCCCTTCAAGGGGTATGTTCAACTCACGGAAGAGCTGGAGGCATAACAGTGAAGCCACGGAACCCGCTTTCATGTCCCCCGATCCACGGCCGAGAATCTTGCCATCTCTGCATTCACCTGAATAGGGATCGAAAGACCACAGCTCTTTGTCATTCACGGGAAATTGATCGATGTGACCATTGAGAACGAGGTTGGGTTTCCCCGATCCCCCGGCTAGATACGATACCAGGTTCGGTCTTCCTTCTTTTGGTTCGTAAATATCGGTTGGCAGGCCGCAGGATTTTAAATGATCGGCGAGAAACCTGACACATTCGGTCGTGTCACCGGGAGGATTGTCTGTGGGAATGCGGATTACATCACCCAGAAATTTTTCAAACTCACCGATTCTTTCTTCGATTTCCCGTAACGCCGTCTTTTTCCATTGCGCTTTGTTCATCGCCTGATCCATTCTTTCGCCTGAGCCGATACGTTCTTCACGACAGCTGCAATGATGGTGTATTGCCACCTGTGCCGCAACCGGCCGATCACCTGACGTGTTGGTCGGATTTCCGTAAGCTCACCACCATGGGAAATTCGCTTACTTCATCGAATTCCCGTGCGTCGGACCAGAGACCACGCCGTTCGGCATCGGTCACAAACCCTGTGTTCACGAACATCCTCTGGATGTGGCCTTTGGCCCCGACGGCACCCTGTACATCGCCGCGTTTTGAATGATCCGGGGCTCGGATTTTCGCCCAACCCTGCACGGCAAGATCTACAGAATCCCGGGACCATGAGGAGTGATCGCTTCAATGACCTGTCCTTCCATACACCTTATACTGTTAGCGCCGCCATAGTCGGAACCCTCCACCGCATCACCAAGCCGAATTCCACCATGGCTCTCCTGTCACTTCACGAGATTGCTCTGTCTTTCGGCGCCGGCCCCCTGTTGGACGGAGTCAGCCTGAATATCCAACCCGGTGAGCGACTGTGCCTGCTTGGCCGCAACGGCGCCGGCAAGTCGACCCTGCTCAAGGTCATTGAAGGCGGCCTGGGGGCGGACGGCGGCACCATGGCCCAGCAGCCTGGGACTCGCATTGCCCTGCTTTCTCAGAATGTGCCCACCGACCTGGAGGGAACCATCCATGATGTGGTTGGTGCCCAGGTTTCTGACAAATCATCCGGCCCGCCAGTCATCGACATCGCGTTGTCGAAGATGCAGCTGGAGCCGGAGGCTGAATTCGCCAGCCTATCCGTCGGACTCAAGCGCCGCACGCTGCTGGCGCGGGCACTGGCCACTGAGCCGGATGTGCTGCTGCTCGACGAGCCGACCAACCACCTGGATATCGAGGCCATCGAGTGGCTGGAGTCATTCCTACTGAAGCGGCGCGGGAGCCTGTTGTTCATCACCCATGATCGCGCGCTGATCCACAGACTAGCCACACGGATTCTCGAACTCGATCGCGGCAAGCTGTCCAGTTGGGCCTGCGATTACACCACGTTCCTGCGCCGACGCGAGACCCAGCTCGAAGCCGAGCAGCGGCAGGACCGGCAGTTCGACGATCGGCTGAAGCAGGAGGAAGTTTGGATCCGCCAGGGTATCCAGGCCCGACGTACGCGCAATGAGGGCCGCGTGCGTGCGCTCTTTCAGATGCGAGAGGAGCGTCGCCTGCGACGCTCCGCCGCCGGCGGAGCACGGGTCGATGTCCTGGAGGGCCAGCAGTCGAGCCGTCGCGTCATCGAGGCCAAGGATCTCGCGTTCGCGTATGGCGACAACATCGTCCTGCAATCGTTTTCGACGACGATCATGCGTGGCGACAAGGTCGGCTTCATCGGCCCCAATGGCACTGGCAAGACAACCCTGCTGAGGTTGCTGCTGGGGGACCTGGCACCGGACGGTGGCACGGTTAGGCATGGCTTGCGCCTCGAGGTCGCCTACTTCGACCAACTGCGGGCCCAGCTTGATGATGAGCAGACCGTCTTCAACAGCGTCGCCAATGGCAGCGATCGTGTGGAGGTCAACGGAGGCACGCGGCATGTGTTCGCGTATCTGCAGGATTTCCTGTTCACCAAGGCGCAGGCCCAGTGTAAGGTCAGCGTGCTGTCGGGAGGAGAGCGCAACCGCTTGTTGTTGGCGCACCTGTTCACTCGGCCGGCCAATGTGCTGGCCCTGGATGAACCGACCAATGATCTCGACGCAGAGACCCTGGAAGTGCTGGAGGCCATGCTGGTAGACTTTGCCGGAACCGTGTTGTTTGTCAGCCATGATCGGGAGTTTCTCGACAACGTGGCAACCAGTACCATTGTCTTTGACGGCTTCGGCCAGGCCCATGAGCACGTTGGGGGCTACAGCGACTGGCTGCGCCACCGACCGACACCCGCCACGGAAGAACCCGTGAGGCGCAAACGGTTGGCCCAGCCCTCATCCGAACCGAGCAGCAAGCCCCGCCCGCGCAAGCTGGGCTTTAACGAAAAACGGGAGCTTGCCGAATTGCCCGGGCGCATCGACGCCTGGGAACGGGAAGTCAGCCAGCTGCACGCCCGAATGTCCGATCCGGGCAGCTATACCGACGGTACCGACGTGGCTGCCCTCAACTCCCGGTTGGAGGAAGTGCAGGAGGAACTGACGGCAGCCGTCGATCGCTGGGCAGAGTTGGAGGAGTTGAGAGAGGGAGCGGCAAAGGGATGACGAGTTTCACCTACAAGACCTTCGACCACCTCGCCGATGTCCAGCGACAGAACCAGCTGTTCGTGACCGACCGCCCTGCCATGGAAACACTGGCCGTAGATCGACCTTAGCGCCTTGACAGAATATCGAAACGGGCCCTTTTCGTTCCCAAGAGAGGAGAATACTCATGTCCGAACCTTTGCGCATCGTCTCCATTGGCGCCCATCCGGCCGACGTGTTCGATCAGAGCGGGGGTACCATGGCACACCACACGGCTCGCGGCGATTATGTTGCCTGCATCTCGCTCACCCACGGGGCACGTGTCCACGACGCCGTCATCAGCGACGCGATGTACCACCGCGAGGAGATCCCGGACGCCGAAGAGCTGGAACAGTTGATGGGTGACCGTTCCGACGTGAAAGCTCAGGAGATCGTGACCGCGTGCAAGATCCTGGGCGTGGAGGATGTTCACTTCATGGGTGTGGATGATGGCATCCTGCTGGTGGAGCGGGACATCATCAGCCGACTGGCCCGCCTGCTACGCCAGTTGCGTCCCGATATCGTGCTGACCCATTACCCCTTCGAGGGGGACGGGCACGTGCGCGCGCATGCCGTGGCCGGCCAGATTGTGTTGCATGCCCTACAGCATGCCGGCAGCGTGGACCCGGGTGACCGCCATCCGCCCCATCGCACTGCGCAGGTGTTCTTCTTCGGAGGGGGAGCGGCTAGGGTGCGCGACGGCCTATGGGACTCCCGTGGAGGGTACACCAACGATGTTTTCATCGACACCACCGATGTCATCGACAAGAAATTCGCGGCCATGGAGTGTCTGGTCAGCCAGGGCTACGCGGGCGCCTACAACCGCAAGCGCACCGAGACCAGCGACGGCAGCCTCGGCGGCGGCACGGTTGCCTACGGGGAAGGATTCATCAGGATGAATTCGGAGGTCCATTACTACCTGCCCCTCACCGCCTATGCTCGCCGGAAATCCGGGGATTCGGATCACGAGCTCATGAGTCGCTACTCCTGGCGCTTGCCCATGCCGGAGTCGGACTCGTTGGACTCCCGACCCGACTCATTGAAAGAGTGACAGGAGACCCATATGCGCGTTTTGGTAATAGGCGGAACAGGTCACATCGGGACCCACCTTGTCCCCGATTGGTGGAAGCCGGACATGAAGGCCGCGCTGGCGGCCCCCTGCGCAACAAGATCCACCACATCCGCTTCCGCAGTATGCTTGTGCTTTCAATTCAGTTGCCAGTGATTTTGCTTTATCTTCGATCGAGTCTGCCAGACCAGCCAGCCCGGCCGCCATACTGCCACAGCCGATGATGCCGATCTTCATTCGATTTTCCGGTATCGGAAGGAGTTACAGGTGAGTCAGGATTCAGCGCTTAGAGTTAGAACCGTTTCGCGGCGCTACCTCAGAGGATGCGCCGTCCTCACCACGGTCATGACCAGTCTGCTGCATGTTGGCGAGACCATGGCCGACGAGCTGGATGAGTTGCTCGGTACGGACCTGGACATGCTGATGGACATGACCGTCGTCACGCCCGCGCGCAAGGGACAGACCGTAGCCGAGGCTCCTGCAAGCGTCACCGTAATAACCCGCGAGATGATTCAGCGGCGCGGGTACCTGAACCTGGAGGATGCCCTGAAGGATGTGCCCGGTTTCGACTTTACCACCGGGCAGCCGGCGGGGGAATACCCGACGCACTTTCTCTATCGCGGTGTCGGTGACGTTGGACAGACGAAGATGCTGGTCATGGAAGACGGTATCGTCATCAACGACGTCTCCAACGGCTGGGCCCGGCACGTGGGTTACGACTTCATGCTCAATGATGTCGAGAAGATCGAGATCATCGGCGGCCCCGGGTCAGCCCTCTACGGCGCCAATGCCTATGCCGGCCTGGTGAACGTCATTACCCGCAGTGCAACAGAGGCCCCTCCCGGGCTCACCGTCGAGGCACTGGGCTTAGGGGGGCAGCATGGGACGGTGTCCCCGGAAGGCATGGCGAGATATCGTTTCGATAACGGCGTCAGCCTGCAGCTTGCCGGCAGATGGTATCGCAGCGATGGAGACGGCGGCGATGAACGGCAGGATCCGGGCCGCTATTTCCACGGTAATGCCCAGCCGGACTCGGTGCTGACGACGGAGTTCGGCAACATCGCCAATGAGCGCAACACCGATGGCAGCCGCCTGCAGGTAGCCGATGGATTCGGCACGGACATCGACGATATCTTCCTGCGGGGGCGCGTCACCAAGGACGGATTCACCATCGGCTTCAACTTCTGGGACCAGGACGAAGCACTGGGCAGCGAGGTCGTCGGTTACGAGTATTTCGCCAACACGGCTGGAATCGATTACCGGGCTCACCACCGCGGCTACGCCGCCTATGCCGCCTACGAGTCCGCGCTGACGGACAATCTTCAGTCCCACTCGCGCACCTACTTTCGCAGCGATCGCGTTCTGCCCGAAACCGGTTTCACCTATACCTACCAATACCAGAGTGTCGACAACGGCAGCGATCCCCAGGTGGCGGATAAAAAAAAGGGGTACCACGGTGAGGGTTTCGTCGTCGGCCTGGAGCAGCAGCTCAACCTCGACCTGTCAGAGCGGAGTGGCCTCGTCGTAGGTTTGCAGCTCGAGCAGGAGATCAAGGAGCATTGGGGCATCTCTCTGGGACCAGACCAGGATGCCAACTCGACGATCGTCGGATCGACCTGGACGAATGAGCAACGATCTGTGCAACCAGTGTTCTTCTCCCAGAACGCTGCCCTGTACGGACAGTACGAATATCGGCTGAATCCGGAGCACACCATCACGGCCGGACTGCGTTTCGATGGGGATGACGAGTACGGCCACGTGTTCAACCCGCGACTCGGCGTCGTGCGCAATCCGAGTCACGGCTTGGGGTTCAAGCTGCTCTACGGCGAGGCCTTCAAAGCTCCGACCGTTTTCGAGCAGTTCGATGAATGGCGTGGCAACGAGCTGCTCAAGCCCGAAGAGATCGCCACCGGAGAAACCGAGTTGTCCTACCACTTCAGCGAGAGAGCGGTGGTCCGTGGCGGCTTCTTCTACAGCCGCTTGACCGATCTCATCGTTGTAGCACCCAACCCGGATCCAACGCAGGTGCCGATTGGCCCGTCCGGGCAGCATTTGGATTACTACCAGAACATCGGCTCGACCAGCGTCCATGGCCTCAGCTTGACCGGTGATTTCCAGATCGGGCCGCGGCTCTTCGCTTTCGCCAACTACAGCCTGACACGCGGGGAAGACGGTGACGACCTGGACAACATCTCCGCCCACAAGGCGAACGCCGGACTCAACTACCAGCACCCTCATGTCAATGCCAACCTGCGGGCCAGATGGCGAGGACAGATCAAGGCGCCGGCATCAAACCTCTACTTCCAACCCAAGACCGACGCTACCCTCGCCGCCATGGGATACGACTACGTGACCGAAGCGTCGCCGGACGGCTTCATGGATGGCCACTTCCTCGTCGACCTCGCCCTCACCGGCCACGATCTGCTCGGCAGCAATTCTGTGCTGGAACCACAGCTCATCGTCCGCAACCTGCTCGGCGAAGACTACGCGGGAATCGGACGCCAATCGGGTTCGGGCGTGCGTCCCGTCGACGAATTGCAGCCCACGGTGCAAAACCCCTCAGGTTTCATCCCTGCTTATCACCCACAACCTGGGCGCGAGCTGTTTCTGGTGCTGCGATACCGGTTGGCTCGGTAACTAGGCTAACCGTTGTAGTGAGCTGCTATCCCCAATTCTTGTACGGATTGACAGTCAGACTGGCGTTGTAGTAGCGCCCATCCTGGCTTACTTCCTCCCCCACCCACGGCGGCAGCTCCACCTTCTGATCCTCTCGCTCCAGCTCGACTTCAGCCACTACCAAGCCTTCGTTGTCGCCGTGAAAGACATCAACCTCCCACACCAGTCCCGCGTGCTCAATTTCGTATCGTGTTTTCTCGATAAACGGTTTCTCACAGAACTGCTCCAAGATTGCCTCGGCGTCGTCCAGGGGAATTTCGTACTCGAACTCGCTGTGTGAAATCCCCTTCGCCTCCCCCTTGAGTGTGATGAATCCCCTGCCGTCCTTGATCCGGATGCGCGCAGCGACACGCTCGCGCCCTTGAATGTACCCCTGCTTGAAATACACACCGTCCAACCCTTGAAGAACCCGATCGTCCTGCACCAGGTACTTTCTCTCGATTTCTCTGCCCATGATTCAGCCGATCGACTTTGGCTTCCACCTGTCAGGCCCGAACTACGCTTCGTCACCCCAGAAAACGAGAATGTTTCCGTCGATATCCTCCACGTCGAACTGGCGGATGCCTTCTTGCCAGTCAACGTCGAAAGGAGGAGCCGTTATCTTCGCGCCGCGTTTCTCCAGGTCCTGGTGTAAACCATCGAGATCGCCAACGGACATGCTGATGACGGACGGCACGGCGGCTCTGGGAATATCGCTGCCCGCATCCAGAATGATGTCAAGTCCGTTGCGACCCACCTGTGCGATGACGTTGAATTCCCAGCTCTTGGTGAAGCCAAGTTTTTCACAGTAGTAGGCGATGCTCGTACCGACCTCTCGAACGTGGAACATCGGCCGCGTGTAGAACTCATCGTCAGGCAAAATGACCTCCAGTCTCTGCTGGTCAACAGCAAGTTTAGGATCAAACTCAGTAGGGATTCGACTCAACGGTGAAACATGGTATTTTCTGTTGCGCAAACCTCATCGCCAATCACTCTCTCTGCAAGAGTCCCCATGAAGATTCGGTACCTACTACGATCTACACCTATTCTCAAGATAGTTCTCACGGCCGCGCTGCTTTCCTGCGGCAACGATGATGAGCCACAGGATACCCAGCAGCAGGAGAGCGATGCCGACCTCGTCGCGCGCTACTCCGCCGATATCGAGGCCAACCCCACCGACCATCTGCCCCATCACAACCTCGCCGTGGCCCTGGTGCGTAGCCAGAGATTCGACGAAGCCGAGGCCAGCTACTTGAGAGCCCTGCAGATCGACTCTACCTATGCCCTGTCTTACCAGGGCCTGGGACAACTGGCGGCATACAGTGGCGACCTGGAAAGCTCCAGACGCTTCTTTCAATCCGCGCTCCGATTGGATTCGACTCTCGCCGAATCACGCAGCAATCTCGGTCGCATCGCGCACCAGCTAGGTGACCTCGAAGCGGCCCTCGACGCCTTTGAAATGGCCGAGCGGCACGCTCCTTACGAGGCCAAGTCTCAGTACAACCTGGGTCAGGTTCTCATTCAGATGAACAGCATGGAGCGAGGAGCCGAGGCCATGGAGCGCTGCGTCGAGCTCGACGGCAGCTTCGCCCCCTGCCATCGACTCCTGGGTAGCCTTTACGCGACGGAAGGAAGTTTCGACAAGGCCATTCAGTCCTACCGCAGGGCCATCAAGCTTCTACCGGACGCATCGATTCATGTGGGGTTGGGCGGAATTTACACAGCTATGCTACGCCTTGACGAGGCCGCGCACCAGTACGAGGAAGCCCTGCAGATCGATTCGACCTATGCGCTGGCCCTGTATCGGCTGGGATCGGTAAAGCGGGATCTGGGCAAGCCCGTGGAGGCCATAGCTCTGATCGAGAAAGCGGTGCGGTTTGAACCGCGCCTGACTCCGGCCCTGCGCAGTCTTGCAGAGATCTACATTGAGCAGGGCCGCAACGAGGAAGCCGAGGCGACGCTGAAGAAAGCCCTGTTGGGGAGAACCGATGAGGCCGCGACCCATCTCATGATCGGCAGTCTTCTCACCGGGCTTGGACGGTACGAACCGGCCGAAGCCGCGCTGCAGCGCGCGCTCGAACTCACGCCCAGTGACATCGACGCCCACTACGAGCTGAGTGTGCTCTACCGTAGCTCCGGCAGGAAGGAGGAGGCGGTCGAGCCGCTGCGCCAGGTTCTGCGAACGGACCCATCCCATCTGCAGGGCACGCGCGATCTTGCTGCTCTACTTCGGGAAGGCACGAACGAGGCTGAGCTCCTGACGCAGAGGGCTCAACGGCTGAATCAGCTATCCGATGAGGTGGCCAGGTACAAGGCCACACTGTATGGCAGTCCGGAAAACACCGAGGCACGCATGGGATTGGCGCAGACCTACCGCCTGCTCGGTAAGACCACGGATGCGATCATCCAGTACCGGGCACTGCTGTCCATCGATCCTGGTCTCTTGTCTTCCGGCTTGCAGCTGTGTCAATTGCTGGCACAAAGCGGCCAACTCGATGAAGCCAAAGTGCTGGCTGAAACCCTGCTTCAGCGCAATCCGCATGAACCGGGGATCTACCTTACCCTCGGCAACATTCACCGGCTGTCCCAGCGACCGCAGGAAGCGCAGCAGGCGTTCGCCAAAACAGTCGAGATCAATCCTTCCTACGCTCAAGGCTGGCACAATCTCGGTAACCTGGCTCTTGTCGGCGGCGAGGTTGAGCAGGCGGTCGAGCACTTCCGCAAAGCCGTCGAAGCCGCTCCCGACCACACAGAAGCGCGCTTCAATCTCGGCAGCGCCTACCTGCAGTTGAAGCAATTCGACGAGGCCCGAACCTCGTATGAGGAAGTCTTGCGGATCGATCCCAACTTCATCAGAGCGTATTACGCTATGGGCACCCTCCATGAGCAGTCCCGCCGGCCGGGCGCTGCAAGGGAAGCCTACGCGACGTTCATCGAGAAATGGCGCGGCGACCCGAGAATGACGGCTGCCGCGCGCGAGGCCATCGACCGACTCTAAGGTAGATGGAAACCCTCTACCTGATCTTCATTTCCTTCCTGACCTCGACCTTTACCGGCGTCATCGGCATGGGCGGCGGCATCATGCTCATTTCCATCATGCCCGGCCTCGTGGCCCCGGCCGCCATCATACCCGTGCACGGTGCGGTACAGCTGGCCTCCAACTGCAGCCGCGTGGCTCTCGGCCTGCGCCATATGCAGTGGACGATTCTTTGGCCCTTTCTGGGGGGCTCCGTCGTCGGCGCACTACTCGGTTCCCGCATCGTCGTGCACCTTGAGCCGGACACCATGACCCTGATCCTGGGGGTGTTCATCCTGCTGGCCGTCTGGGTGCCGGTTCCCGAAAGGAATTTCCGTTTCCCGGGGCATTTCGCCGTCCTCGGAGCATTGCAGACCGGATTGTCCCTTTTCGTCGGGGCGACGGGACCGTTGACGAATGCTTTCCTGCTGCGGCAGGGCCTTTCCAAGGATCGGCTCGTCATCACCTCCGGCCTCTTGATGGCGATCACCCACTTGTTCAAGATACTCGTCTTCGGACTGATCGGATTCGCCTTTGCCCCGTACCTTCCACTGATCGCCGGCATGATCGTGGCCGTGACCGTGGGCTCGTACGCCGGCACCCGATTGCGCCGGCGACTCTCTGAGGCCTTGTTCCGCAAGATCTTCAAGGTACTCGTCACCGTCCTTGCCCTGCGCTTGATCGCCAACGCTTTGATGTGAGGAGATCTTCTGTGAACGAACAGGAACAGGCCATTCAGGAAATAGAGGTGTATGGCTTCACCCTGCTCGTAGGCGTGCTGACGCCGGATGAAGTCAGCGGCATGCGCGAAGCGCTCATCCGCTGCGAGCAGGAAGCGGGCACCGAACACGCACACCGTGGCACTGCCCGCCACGTCTCCAATTTGCCGGTCCTCGATCGCGTATTCCACCAATGTATCGACCATCCGCGCGTCTTGCCCCTGCTGGAGCATTTCCTCGAACCTTCCCTCATCCTCGGCAGTCTCAATTCACGCATCGTCCGTCCCGGAGACGGCTACCAGAGTCTGCACAGCGACATACCTACCTACATGCTCAACATGACCTCACCCGTGATGATGAATACGGTGTGGATGCTGGATGATTTCAGTCGGGAAATCGGTGGCACCCGCGTGGTCCCGGGCTCGCACAAGAGCGGACTGGGCGAGCCTCCGGAGGAATTCGATGTCAAGCACGTGTTTCAACCCACGGCCGCGGCCGGCTCGGTGATCGTCTTCAACGGCCAGACCTGGCACGGAGGAGGTGCCAACACCAGCGACCGTACCCGTCATGCCCTTTTCGGCCATTACCGCAAACACATGCTCCTGTTCCAACTTGATCCCCACGACGACTTTCCACCCGAATGGTTCGACGGACTCACGCCGCGTCAACGACAGCTGCTCCGAATGGACAAAGGACCGGGAGCAATGCATGCCGCGGACGTGCACTTTCGCTAAACGAGAGAACCATGGCCCCGAAGAAGGTCACTATTGATTCCGCGTCCGGTCACAAACTCGCCGCGCTGCTGGAGCAGCCACAGGGGAATCATCCTGTAGCCTATGCCCTCTTCGCCCACTGCTTCACCTGCAACAAGGATTTCAAGGCGCCGGTGAACATCAGTCGTTCCCTGGTGAATGAGGGGATCGGCGTCCTGCGCTTCGACTTCACCGGACTCGGCGACAGCGAAGGCGACTTCAGCGACACCAACTTCACCACCAACGTCGACGACCTGTTGGCCGCCGCCCGTTTCGTGGAATCCAACTACGGCCCGGTCCGTATTCTGGTTGGCCATTCCCTGGGCGGAACCGCTGCCCTGTGGGCGGCATCGTCCATACCGAATTCCGTCGCGGTCGCCACCATCAACTCGCCCTACGAGCCCGCCCATCTGACCCACGTGCTGGACTCCGTAAGAGAAACCATAGTGTCGCAGGGCCAGGCCGAGGTCGACGTGGCGGGAACCACCTACACCTTCAAGAAGCAGTTCCTCGACGATGTCGAGGCAGCCGATGCCCAGACTGCAATCGCCGGCCTGGATCGGGCCCTGCTCGTGTTCCATGCCCCTGACGACGAAACGGTCAGCATCGAAAATGCCTCTCGCATCTTCCTTGCTGCCAAGCATCCCAAGAGCTTCGTCTCGCTGGACACGGCCAATCATCTGCTTTCGAACAGGGCCGACTCGCAGTACATCGGTTCCGTCATCGCCGCGTGGGCACACAAGTACCTGTCGGGTGATGTCAGCGAGGCAGCAGAGGCTGTGCCGGACCCGGCAGCGGCGGACTCCCCTGTGACGGCTCGCACAGGACCGTCAGGGTACGCCACCGACATCGAAGTCCGCGGCCACCAGCTCGTAGCCGATGAACCCCTTGACGCTGGCGGCACAGATCAGGGTCCGACACCCTACGATCTGTTGCTGGCTTCCCTGAACGCCTGCACCTCCATAACCCTGCGCATGTACGCCGACAGAAAGAAGTGGCCACTCGAGTCGGTGACTGTAGAATCCAGCCACAGCAAGATTCACGCGCGGGATTGTGCCGAATGCGAGGCTACCGATGGGTGGATCGATCACATCGAGCGCAGGATTGAGCTACGTGGCGATCTCGACGAGGTGCAACGCCAACGCCTGCTGGAAATCGCCGAGCGCTGTCCGGTGCACCGCACCCTGCATTCTGAAGTTATCGTGAAGACCGTATTGCACGAGCCGGTTGAACGGATCTTGCCGGGCTGAAAGAAGCTGCTATGTAGACGACGTAGAAGGTAGGCTCGGCCTTTCCCCCGGACTGGCGGCTCCCTTCAAGAGCACATCCATCATCCTACTCACCGCGCCGGTGGAATGTGTTGTTTGGACGTTCAGCTTACGTGCCAAACACGTCCACGAATCCGAAAAAGTCGGTAAAATCGACGCGTCCGTCCTCATCGAAGTCGAACCGCCGATCATCGGTTCCGAAGGCCTCCGAGAATAGGAAGAAGTCGTCGTAGTCGACGTCCCGATCCCCGTCGCCGTCCCCTGCGAAGGTGAAGGGGACGGTCTGCAGGAACTCCAGGACGGCCAGGGTTTTCGGGTAAGGCTCGCTCTGATCCCATCGTGATACCAGACCGAATCTGCCCAGCGGCAGGCTGTCGTTGAACAGGTTCATCAGGCTGCTGTACTCATGCCAGCTGGCCAGGTACTCCTGGTAAATATCGAACATGCGGGAATCGTCGTGGACCATGTGGAGCTTATCGCGCACGGCCTCGCTGAGATAGGGAGTCTCTGAAGCCTGCACCATATGCTGCCCCGCTTCGTAGGTGACGAGGTCGAGGCCGCGCGAGGCCACCGTCTCGCTGACGTTGCGCCCGACGTCGATCATGAACCGCATGTCGCCCCTGACGATCTCGATCAGATCGTCGACGCTCGTGGACTCCACGTCGTCTACGTACTCCTCCGTGGCCAGGAAGCCGCCGAAGTAAGGAGCTATCGCGTACTTGTCCGTGTGCAGATAGGCGTCCTGCCAATCGAGGATCTCGGTGGCGACATTGTTAGCGAATTCGGCGCCGTCCGGCGAGAATCCAGCCATGACCTTGACTAACCGGTTGGACGACGTACCGAACACGGCCTCGAAAAACCCGAATACTTCAACCGAACGCGCCGAGTGAAAACGCAGCGCCGCCAGAAAGGTTTCGTGGTCGGGTACGAAGAAACGGAACAGCTCAGCCGCATCGGCGTCATCGTACCCCCGCGCACGCCCCTGTTCTGCGGCAACGAAGTGCTGCGGAAAAGACGGATTCCACACCTCGTTGGAGAGCTCGACGTACACCCGGCGCTCGGGATCCAGTTCTTCCTCAACCGTCACTGCAAGGCGCTGGATGTAGTCATCGGTCGCCACGATCGGCACGCATATCCAGGGATCGGCACCCACGGTGTTGGCAAAACGGATCATGTATTCGACCGAAACACCACGAATAGTGCCTTGTGAAGCGTGGTCGGGTGTGATGCGCTGCGACCATTCGCCCACCTCGGGCACGTTGTTCTCCGGCTCGTTCATGTCAGCCCAGTCCATGAACCGCAGCACGCCAAACTGACGCAGGAAGTCTACATAGCTCACGTGAAACGGCTGGTCGAGATAGGTCTCCTCATGTCCCGGCATGATCAGACGGATGTTGCGGATGTAGTTATCGGGGTTGGTCTCCCGGATCACCACGTGGATTCCCTCTTCCGGCGTCACCCAAAGGGTGATGCGGCCAGGTTCACGGTCGATGACACGGGCATCCCACTCGAAATCAAGATCCCCCTCTCCATCGTAGAGGGCCGTCCAGCGACCGCCCGGGTAAGCGTCGCCGAGTTCCAGCATGGCCAGCGTGCCGGCCTCCTGATCCGGTTGTACTGATCGCACCCAGCCGAGCTCATCAAGATCGAGCGCTTCGCCCGTATCCCAGGTTTCGTCCGAAGGGCGGTGGGGAATCCACGTCCGCGCGACCTTGAAGGCATCGACGAAGATGAGCACATGCGAGGCATCTTTCGCCGGCGCCAGGTTTATTCCCAGGGAGCGTTGCGGAACGACTGTAGGTGCCGGATCGCGCAATGGTTCTGGCTCCGTCCTGGCAGCCTCAACCATGAAGAAGGTGAAGAGAACTTGCTCGCCGTTTATTCGCACGATCACGTCGTAGACGTTCTGCTCCAGATCGCCCAATTCCAGCGGGACCGCCCAACTCGTCGATTCTCCCCCGTCAGGGCCATCCGTACCCTCAATCCAGGATGACGTAAGATCGACCGTTACCAGTTCGGGGACGATCTCGAGTTGATCCGGCGCCACGATCCCATTGGCGAACGGGAATTCACCCGTAACGGTCAGGGTTGTCACCTCGCCTTGTGCAGGCACCAGCGGCCGCAGGCCGATGACAACGGATCCGGCAGTGGGGGTCGGCAGATTTTGAGCCACACTGGCCGTCGTCAGAAATAGTGCACACGTCAGTGCACAAAGTGTGAAACCGGCGTGAATGACTTGGCTCATGTCGTAATCTCGTTTCCCATGTTCGGTGGCAACATCTGATGCTAAAGATGCGGGAGCTGTATCAAATTTCTGTATGGAGGCTCACATGAAGCCGCATTTGTTTCCTCGGCGTCATCCAGCGAATGCCCGTCAGGGCGGGAGAGGTGGTGGCGCAAGCTGCCGCTATTTCACCGCGGAAACCTCTCGCGACAGCACGTGCTCGTCGTATTCTCCCTGGCAAGGTGGCCCTGCCGTAACCCAGAGCTTCCCATCATTCAGGTCCATGATTACTGAGGCAACGGTCTCCAACAGCAGGCCCTCGGAAGTCTCGGCAGGAGCATCCTCCCAGTGACGGCAGATCGACTCCGGTCGATTCTCATGGTCGATCAGCACCGCCATCAAACGCTCCACGCTCACACCTTCCTTCTGGACCAGCTCCTCCGCGCGCCGGGCGCGGTCGCAAAACTGCGGGTAGAGGACGGCGAGGCGATCTTCGACGTCACGCTCGGGGGACAGGCCTGCAAATACGTTCCCGTGTGACACCCGGCCGCGCTTGGACGCCACGACCTTGACATCCTTCGGTGTCACCTCGACCGCACCGACTTCCCCATCGCTCGATGCCACGGTGAAATTGATCGACGCCGTGCGCTCAGCCTGGTTCATCCTCTCTTCGACCTGCTCGAGGCTCGCGCAGGTCAACGCCGATCGAGCCAGCACCCACACCGGCACCGCAGGAACGAAGCGGTCGTGCTGCGAGGCCATCGCATTGGCGCACAACCCGAGACCTTCTGTGTTCAATCCCTTATGCCCGATCATCCCTGCTTCCACGTGCGTCAACAGATCGGGACGGCCATCCTGGTGGATCTCCAGTAGCACACAGCGCTGGCCCGCCTCGACCGTCCAGTCCCAGTTCTGGGCGATCAGTGTATGGCCGCCGGTAGCCTCGGGGGAAGCAGCCAGCGACGTGCACTCCCCTGGAGCCGCACCATTCGGTGAGGGATTGTCGAATACCGTCGCGATCATCAACTCGTAACGAGCATTGATCAACAGGACCTCTTCAACGGGAACATTGGCACCGTCGGCAATACCTTCGATTTCGCGCAAGATTTCCGCATCGAAGTCGCCGATCGGCGCGGCGAACTTGCCGGCCGTCTCCAACACTTCCGCCCTGCTTCCACCGGTATTCTGCTCCCACATGTTGACGTAGAAGTCCACTCCCTTGCGCACCAGGCCCCCTGCCTTGGAGCCATGTTCAACACCTCGCTCGTACGCGCCACCGCCTGTCTCCAATTTCATCACTGCTGGTTTGGTCATGTTAATTTCCGATCCCGACTATGTGGGGTGGGTTGATCTGGTACCAGATGCTCTGCAAGATTTTGCGGAAAGTCGACGTTTCGGTGTAGGTTCGATTCAGCAATTTGGACACGTAGCTGAGGCTGAACGTCGCCTTTCTCCAGCTCTTCCTCCGCTGAACAATATGCACTCTTCGCTGACCATGAGCCCTCCGTATTGGATCGTATACATATACGTGGCTAGTAGAGCAACATAAGATATGTATGAGATGATTTTCCGGTTGATCCTCGGGGTACTTCTGGGCGCTGTGGTCGGCCCGACGACGGCAAGTACTCCCGCGGAGGACGATATCGTCGTTCGCGGCATCACCATCTCTACCCATGGCAGTGGCCAGGACTGGGCCCACGACGCAATGGTGCCGACAGTCCGGGACGTCAAAACCCTTGGCGCCAACTGGATTGCCACGCATCCCTATGGCAGTATCACCGCCGATGGCGTGGTCAGGCGCCGACGCGGGAATGGCGACACCCCGCCTGCGCACTGGACTCGTCCTATCGTCGAAGGTCACGCGCAGGGCCTCAAAGTCTGCATCAAACCCCATCTGGCTTACTGGCGCAGTGGCTTCTCCTGGCGCGGCGACATCACCTTCGACACCGACGAACAGTGGGAACGTTTCTGGGAAGACTACAGCGCATGGATCCTCGAACTGGCCGCGGCCTGCAGCAAGGCCGACGCCTTCATCATCGGCACGGAACTCGACCGGACTCTGCAACACGAAGCCCAATGGCGTACGCTCATCGCAGACGTGCGAAAGGTGTACGATGGTCCCGTCACCTATGCGGCCAACTGGTCGGATTACCGACGCGTGCCCTTTTGGGATGCTTTGGATGTGATAGGCATCCAGGGGTACTTTCCCGTTTCAGAGGTAGAAAACCCGACGGCAGTGGATATCAAGGCTGGATGGCAGAGAATCGTCGCTGAGCTGCGCGCTTATGGCGAGAAGCACAATCGCAACATTCTGTTCACCGAGCTGGGTTACAATCAATCCTACACGACGGCTGCCGAACCCTGGAACTACCGTATCGACGATGAAGGGGCTCGAGTCATCCAGGAGTTGTGTTGGCTCACCGCTCTCGATGCCATCGGCGATGAACCCCGCATTCTCGGCGCCCTCTTGTGGAAGTGGTTCCCCCACCCCCACCCCATCGGCCGCGATTTCCAACTGGCGACACCGCCCATCATGCGCATCATCGCCGAAGCCTGGCAAGGCCAAGTCCCGGCCATCGAGTTCGGTCAGGAGGAGTTCGATCGATGGCGACAGGAGCGCAGAAAAAGGTGGCGACAGCGACAGGAATGATGGCTGGCTGTCAGCGGCGAGCCGGCCGGCCAACCGAATTTTTTTGTTGGTGAATCGAGTTTTGTCCTTATCTTGCCTGGCATGCGCACAATTTCTTATATCGCCTCGGCACTGTTACTCTGTCCGGCCCTCGGCTCGGCTCAGGAAATCATCAAGTCCGTGCACGGCTTTGCGGATGTCAACTTTGATATGATCGAAGGGCCCGGGAGCGACTCACGCTTCAAACTGGGCGAATACGACACCTACGTCACTGGCACTCTGGACGAACGGACGTCGTACCTGAGTGAGATCACGGTCGAGCACGAAGGAGCGGACGGCTGGGAACTCGCGCTCGAAAGATTCTGGGTGCGCTACGAGTTCAACCAGTTCCTGAACGCATCTGTCGGAAAATTCCACTCGGCTGTCGGTTACTGGAACCGCACCTACCACCACGGCTCGTTCCTGTTCGCATCCATCGACAAGCCAGTGAGCAGAAGCCTTTTCCCAATCCACACGACGGGCCTGCTGCTCTCAGGAAAGCAGTCTTCTGGTGCGCGCATTTCTTACGATTTGATGATTGGCAACGGAACCGGTGGATCGCCTAAAAGTGATAACGATGATGGGAAATCTGTAAATATCCACTTGCGCAGCAGAGCGATCGACGACGTCGACCTGGGCCTGTCGGTATATCGCGAGAGCGTATCTCAGGGCGCGGCGAGAGGGGAGATGTCGCTGCAGGCTGGAGCAGCCACCGAAGACTTGACCTTGCTCATCTTGTCTCCCAGCATCGCTGCTCGTCGAGGGGACGTCATGATCGAGGCTGAGCTCGTCCTGGCCAACAGCGACGGCGACACCAGCGGCAACGACTCCTCGGCCAAGGCCGTAGGAGCTCTTGCGGCCTACGACAGCGGTTTGTGGACACCGTTCGTCAAGTTCGATTACCTGAAGGTCGATGCGGACGACATTTTCTTTAAGGCATCTGACAAAAAGGTTTATTCGCTGGGTTTCGGTTATCACTTCTCCGACCTGGCGGTGGCCAAATTGCAACTCCGCCACAACAGCCCGGCAGGCAGCAGCAGTAACGACTTGTTGACGCAAGTCGCCATCGCCTTTTAATGAGGACGGACGGAGTGTCACTCACGGACCACAGGCCACATCGCAGACACTGGCTGGGAATGCCCTTCCTGCTGCTGGCGCTAATCGCCGTTGCTGCACCGGTCCATGCAGCCACCGCAGTTATCATCAACGCCGCCAACACGGTGGATTCCGTAAGTCACAGTGAGCTCAAACAGCTCTACAAGGGAGACATCGGGCGCTGGGACTTTGCTTCCGAGAGCAAAGAGCGGGTCATGTTGATCGATTGCAAGGGCAAATTCGATTGGGCCAAAGCGTTCTACAAGAATGCGACAGGTATGTCAGCCATGCGCTTGCGCACCCAGTGGTTCGGAATGGTCTTTCGGGGCGAAATGCCCGAACTCCCCAAGGCTGCCAGGTCCCGGGCGGAGATTGTTGGCCACGTGGGCGACCATGCGGGCGCGATCGGGTTCGTCGACGCCGCTGCTGTAGATCCGCTGCCCAAAAAAGTCAAGATTCTGAAGATCGATTCGAAGGGGCCAGGCGACCAGGGCTACCTGTTTCCATAGCTCATCATCCCGCCCTGCGCCAAACCTAACCGGCGCTCTTGGCCACTCACCCACCACTTTCCACCAACCTCCTCCCGTCACTGACCTTGCAGCGTGGTACACGGATACGAACGCGTTCCAGCCATGCTTGTTTCAAATGATGGGATTCTTCCATTTCACACCGGGGAAGCGTGCGAAGTCCGTGTCGGCGGTCTGCACTTGCGCGCGGCATCTCATGGCGACGGCGGCGATCTGGGCGTCCGTTGTCAGATGGGCGCCTGAGCCTGCCTCCGCCAACCAGACCAGAGCCTGATCGACATCGGCGCTGACCACTGATAGCAGCTCCGTCGTGGGGAGCTGCATCCAAGCCCGGACGTGATGGGTGGCCTCGGTGATAGACAGAGGGCTCTCGAAAACCTTGGGACTGGTGCCGACGCGTACGAAGGCGAATAGGACGACGGCGACGAGGCCCACCGGTTCGGGATCCGAGAGGCAGTTGCTCCACCACGCCTTGGCTCGGGCGTGGAACGGACTGGCTTCATCATACGCGTAGAGCAGCAGGTTGGCGTCGGGGACGATCACTTCCCGTGCTCGGCGAGACGAGCCGTTTTGCGTAGGAATTCCTCGATTTCGAGGTCATCGTCCAAATCCCGGAGTCGCGCAGGATCGAGTCCCGTCCGCAGGCGCAACGGGCGAGACTCTACCTCGAATGGCTCGCTTTCCTGATCCGAACACGGGGTCAAGCCGCGGCGCAGGACGTCGTTGAGGGTTTCCTTGAAGCCCTTGCCCTGCCGCCGCATCGCTTCCCTGAGGCGTTGCTCCACATCGGCATCCAGTGTGACTGTCGTTCTTCTCATTCTGCAATCATAACATCAATATAGTGTGCTATCAAGACATCAACTGAAACGTGGTCGGTGCCTTCATCGTCCCGTAGGCTCCACGCCACCACCACTTGCGATATAGATGTCCCCGCCCAACTGCTCAACTGTGCGATTCTACCCGGAATGACACTGAGTCGTCAATGACTCAGAATGATGACGACGACACCGACGGCGAGCACGAATGACCATCCGAGCCGGCCCATCATCCTGGCCTCCCCGAACAGCATCCCACCCATTATCACTGAAATCGGAATCGATACCTGTCGCACCGCGCTGGCCGCAGCTACTCCTGCCCCGAGTTGAAATGCGACGAGGAGCAGATAATATGAGAGGTAGCAGGAAGTGCCTGCGGCCAGGAATCTCACCGGTTGGTGTCGCCAACCCCCGAAAAGGTGGCTGCCCAGCGACCTGGAATTCGGCCTGGTTATTGCAAAGAGGAGGGCCACGCAGGGAGTGATAATCAGGCATGCGGCGAACAGGAAGGCCGCGGGCTTGACGGTATTCATGGCCTGAGCGTCGGCGAGGGTGGTAACCCCCTGGACCGACATGGTCATGACGGCCATGGCCAGAGTCGCCGGTTGGCTCAGCAACCGGGCTCCGCGCTCGTATTGCAGAAAGAAAGCACCGATCAACACCAGGGCTACGCCGAGCAGCAAGAGCGCGGAATAGGAGTGGCCCAGGAAAAGGGATCCGGCGATGACGACGAAAAGAGGCGAAGACCGTGTGATGGGGTAGTAGACGGACAGATCCCCATGGGCGAAGGTGCGCAACAGGAACCAGTAAAAACCGACGACACTCGCCGCGGATACGACTACCAGTGGCCACACCGAAACGGCTGAAGTCAGATCCAGGCCCAATGCGGTCGCATGGATGGCGGCCAGCACCGTGAATACGCTGACCACGGCAAGAGTCAGGCTTTCCGGCCCGGAGTTGCCCTTGATCCAGAACTCGCGAAATGGATGCAGAGCTGCCGACAACAGAATAACGGCGATGATGTGGAGATCCATAATGGTTATGTTGTGCTGATGAGCAAAAACAACTACGAAAGCGGCTGTGCCTGGGTCGACGGCGACTATGTCCCTTTGACCGAGGCTCGAATACCCCTCACGGACATGGGATTTCTGCGCTGCGATGCAACCTACGATGTCGTGGCCGTCTGGAACAGGAAGTACTTCCGCTTGAACGAACACCTCGAGCGCTTCGAAGCAAGCTGGCAGCGGCTGCACATGACCCCGCCGCTGTCCGCACCGGAAATGAGAGCCATCCTCGACGGCTGCGTCAGCCGTGCCGGCCTCGACAATGCCTATGTCTCCATGATCATGTCGCGCGGCATGGCCCTTCCCGGCGTCCGCGATCCCAGATTGATGAAAAACCGGTTCTACGCCTATGCCACCGCCTATATATGGATCCTCAAGCCCGAGGATCAGGAAATCGGCACGCACATGGTAATCAGCGAGAAAACCATTCGCATCCCGAACCAGGCCGTGGACCCGACGGTGAAGAATTTCCACTGGGGGGACATGGTACGCGGTCTCTTCGAAGCCTATGAAAAAGGCGGTCAGACGATCGTTTTGGCCGACGCCGATGGCAACATCATGGAAGGACCCGGCTTCAACGTCTTCGCCTATGATGGCAATGCCCTGCTGACACCCGCCTCCGGTATGCTCGAAGGCATCACCCGGCGTACAGTGCTGGAACAAGCTGCCGAACTCGGTATTTCAACCAAGGTCGAACAATTCGATGCCAGTGTGTTGCGGGACGCCGAGGAAGTTTTCATCACCAGCACCGCCGGCGGCGTCATGCCGGCGACCACACTGGACGGTGCACCGGTCGGCGCCGGAAAGCCGGGTCCTGTGACGCTGCAGATGCGGCAGCGTTACTGGGACGCGCACGAGGAAGAGCGTTGGACTACCCCCGTGGATTACTGAGCGCACACACACTCTCGCCCAGCTCGTGACGGTGAGCAACCTCATCCCGTAGCATCGTCCCATTCGTTCAGCTGTCTCATGATCTCATGGTGCGGCACTCCCTGCGACCACAGTTTTTTGTACGCGGCCTCATCGACGGCATCCCGCGTCAGGAATCCCCGGATGTCATGCCTTCCCTCCGCTTCGAGTGGAAGTTTCCCTTCGGCGATCATCAGATCGAGTGGATACTCTCGCTCGCTCAGCGGAAACCGTACCACGCTATGGCGTCGCGCCGATTCGTAGATCGCCATCATGATCTCGACCGTAACACGGGCCTCATGTCCCGATCCACGGTGCTCCGGACCTCCCTCGATCCACGCGATCAGCTCTCTGACCTGGTTGGCGTTCGTGTTCCCTCCGATCTCCTTGTCCCCGTCCTCGAGCCGAAGATCGATATCCGACCACCCACTCGAAGTAGCATTGAACAGGCGAAGGCACCGCTCACTCGCCTCCATCAGCCCTTCCGATCCCTGGATCTGAAACCATCCTGCCGCCGCTCCCTCGCGTTCAAGATCCGACTCGACCAGAAGCTCCGCTCCATTGTTGAAATGAACCAGCCCCATACACGCGTCTTCGATGGCGACGTCACGCTCGTGACGATCGCTTTTGCGTTCGACCGCGCCAAAGACCCAGTCAGGAACCGGATCTCCGAGAGCAAAACGAGTACCGTCAATCGTATGTGTGCCCCAGTTCATCAACCCCTCGGCGACTCGGTTCTTGGCGAGGATCGGCTGACCGATTGCGCCCTCCGCGACCAGATCTCGTGCCTTTTGCCAACCCGGCGTGAAGCGGCGCTGATGGCCGATGACCAACTTGGTCCCACTCGCCTCACACGCTTCGACCATGCTGTCTGCGGCTGCAGCTCCGATGGCCATCGGCTTTTCGCAAATTATCCCGGCCACACCCGCCCGCGCCGCCGCGATCGTGGCCTGTGGATGCAGCAGGTGCCAGGTGCAGATACTGACGATGTCGGGTTTTTCTTTTTCCAGCATGTCTTCGACCGCAGCGTAACCTGCAGGAATTCCATAAGTATCCATGTAGATCTGACAAGCGGGAGCGTGCGGATCGACTACGGCGACGATCTCAACCTGATCGATTTGCTGATATCCCTCGACGTGGGCGTGGGCGATACCTCCGCATCCGATGATCGCAGTCTTGTAGGACTTTTTCATGTACCCACCTTCCGACCGTTAGCCCGTGTTCTTGAGACCTGCTGCGATGCCGTTGACTGTCAACAACAGGGCCCTTTCCTGCAGTGGATCCACCGGTTGGTCACCGCGGTTGCGGGCGAGCAGCGAAATCTGCAGGTAGTTGAGCGGATCGATGTAGGGGGCGCGCACGTTCAATGTGCGCTGAAGCACCGGGATGCGATCAAGAAGCTGCGCCTGCCCCGTGACCCTCAGCACTTCCTGAATGGTACGCTCGAATTCGTTGCGGATCACCTCGAAAATATGGTGCAGCGAGGGATCGACCAGCACCTCCACGTAACGTTGGGCAATCTCCATGTCGGTCTTCACCAGTGCCATCTCGACATTCGACACCAGGGTCTGGAAGAAGCTCCACTCGGCGTACATCTCGTCAACCAGGTTGCCCCGGTTTCCGGACGCACTCTCGAGGGCCGTTCCGAGACCGAACCATCCGGGGATGATCTGGCGTGACTGGGTCCATCCGAAGACCCATGGGATGGCTCGCAGACTGGAGAGCCCGTCGGTCTTGCCGCCGCGCCGGGCCGGGCGTGACCCGATGTTCATCGAGCCGAGTTCCTCGACCGGTGTGCTGGTGGTGAAGTACTCGACGAAGCCTTCGGTCTCGACCAACCCCCGGTAAGCCGTCAGCGCATCAGCGGAGATGGTCTCCATGGCGGCCGCCCACTTGGCAATTTCCTCTTTCGAGTAACGCGGCTCGGTGTGCAGCAGCGAGGCCTCGGTGACCGAACAGATCATCAGGTTGAGTTGCGATTCCGCGATTCGACGGTTGCCGAAATGATCCGAGATCACCTCGCCCTGCTCGGTGATTTTGATCATGCCGTTCACGGTGCCGGACGGTTGAGCCAGAATGGCCTCGCGCGTGGGTCCGCCACCGCGGCCGACGGAACCCCCGCGGCCGTGGAACAGAAACAACCTGATTCCGTGCCTGGCGGCATGATCACGAAGTTCCCGTTGTGCCTTGTAGAGCTCCCATTGTGAGGTCGTTATGCCACCGTCCTTGTTGGAATCCGAATAGCCCAGCATCACTTCGCAGGCGTCACCCTGCACCGCGATGACCTTGCGGACCTCGGAATCCGACCAGAACTCCTCCATGATCGAAGCCGCATTGCGCAGGTCTTCGATGGTCTCAAACAGGGGCACTACCCTGAGCCGCGCCACGCCCTCGGAAGGCAGCGTCAAGCCCGCTTCGCGTGACAGCACGAGGACCGCTTTCATGTCCGCCGCGGTTCTCGTCATGGAAATGATCCAGGTGTCGATGGCATCTTCGCCGAAGCGGTCCTGCGCGTCGCGCACGGTCTCCATCACGGCCAGGATCTCACGCGTGCGGTCGGATAGTTTGGCTGCCGTACTGTGCAGCGGTCTCCGACTCGCAAGCTCCGCCGATAGAGCCACCGACCGTTCATCCGAGCTCAACTCACCGAACGGTGTTTCGGTGGCACCCGATTGCGTCATCAACTCGTCCATGGCGGCATTCGTCTCGCTGGAGTCCTCGCGCACGTCCATCTGTGCCATGGTAAAGCCGAAGGTCTGGACCAGCGTGATGACCCGCCGCAGCGGTCCGCGCGCGACGTGAACGGAGCGATTCTGCTCGAGAGAGCGGCGCATGATGTAGAGATCATCGAGCATCTCACTGGTATCGCCGTAGCCCGGACCGTCAGGCGTCACCCAGTCGATGGCGGTGGTGAGCTGATTCTGTATGCGCTGAAACATGTAGGCGCACTTGAGCCGGTATGGTTCTTCTTCGTCGAGCCGGTGATACTCCTCGTAAATCTCGGGCATTTCGACCCGTTCGCCCTCGAGCGACTGGCGCAATTCCTCCGAGATTTCGACGATCCGCGTCGATTGGCCCAAATCGGTCGCCAACGCCCTGATTGCTTCTCGGAGCGTCCGCAGCGCGCGCTGGTTGTACAACGCCAGCGCGCGACGCGTCATCTCTGCCGTCACCTGCGGATTGCCGTCACGGTCGCCACCAACCCAGGTGCCGAAGCGCAACGGACTGGGTAGATCGGTGGTGTTGACCCCTTGATCATGCAGTGATTCGAAGAACTGCTCCACCACTTCGGCGACCGTACCCTGCGCCAGCTGCTCCAGGTAGTAGAGGACGTTTCTGGCTTCATCGAGCGGACCCGGTCTGCTCTGTCGCAGTTCGTCGATCTGCACGATCCCCTCGATCAATTCGACCATGCGCCGGCGCCACGCGGCGTCACGGCCGTCTGGGCCGGCCGGGCGTGCGAGTGGACCGTCCATGGCCTGGAGCTTGCTCAGAATGGATCGTCGAGCTGACTCCGTTGGGTGAGCGGTGAAAACGGGACGGATGTGAGCTTGCTTCGCGAAATCAGCGATCCGCTGAGGGGTTACCCCGGCGGCGATCACTCGCTCGATGACTTGGGAGATCTGGTAACCAGATTGCGTGAGTCCGGGCGGCACCCGGTAGTGTTGTTCTGCGGTATTGGCAATATGGAAATAGATGGTGAATGCCCGGACCAGCCGCACGATCTCCCAGGTGGAAGACGTGTCGAGTCGGTCGAACAGCGCCGTCCGGTCGATCTCGTCCTCGGAGACTCGGATGGAACGAGATCCTTGCCGCACACTCTCCACTAGGTCAAAGAACTCGTCCCCCCACTGCTCTCGAAGCACGTCACCCAGGAGCTGCCCGAGTTCGCGGATGTCCCGCCGCAGTGCGGCGTCGTTGGTTTCGGTGTTGGAGTGGTTTTGGTCCATGAGTGTCATTCCGGACTATACTATCGATAATCTTTCCCGCAATCGCGAGCGTACTCAAAACGAAACCGCATGGAATCCATCACTGTCGGTACCACCCGCCAGCTCTTTCTCGATGATCGCGTCATCGAGCGTGTTGACGGTGTCGAAAGACGGCTACACCGACCGCGACGCTTCGAAGACAATCCGGTTCTCGAGCCGGAGCAGCCGTGGGAACTGTCTGGTGGCGGCATCCATCTGTACGGAGGGACAGTGCTCTACGACGAGGAGGACCACGTCTTCAAGATGTGGTATCGCACCTCGACGGATGGCCTTTACCGCGCCTGTTATGCCATCTCGGAAGACGGCCTCGCATGGGAGCGGCCAGAGCTCGGTCTCGTCGACCATGAGGGCTCGACCCGCAACAACCTGTTGCCGCCAGCCATCGGCACCGACAAGCAGATCCGGCGCCCCAACCTGATCCTGGACTACGAGGAGTCCGACCCCGGCCGGCGCTACAAGATGCTCTACATGGACAGCATCGACGGACGCTGGGCGCTGTGCCAGGGATACTCCGCCGACGGCATCCACTGGCAACTGAATGTCGGTGAGCCGACCCGCTTCGATCGACCGATAGCTCCCAACGGAATCCTCTTCGGCTGGGACCCCAAACTTCGGGAGTTCGTCCACTATCACCGCAAGGATGGCCGGATCACCGTCAATATCGACGGACGCAGCACACGAACCCGCCAGGCCGTCATGCGCACATCCAGTCCCGATTTCGAAACGTGGGGTGATACCGCTGAGGCTCTTACCCGTGCCGAGGCAGATCCTCCGAACTGGAACCCGAGTCACGGCATCGACCTGGCCGGCTTGCTGTACACGGATGATCTGTACGTCGGCTTCGTCGACTCGACTACCGCTTACGACACTAATGACGTCCCACCTGATCTATGGGAGACTGTCTATTCCGATTCCTTCGCGGAGTATCGCACCGAACTGGTTTTCAGCCGGGACGGCACCGGCTGGCATCGGCTACAGCCTCATTGGGAGTTCATGCGCCCTGGGCTCTGGGGTACCTGGGATCGTGACCATATCGGATTGACGAAGCCGATCGTCAAAGACAGCGAGTTGTTCCTGTTCTATTCGGGCAGCAACATGCCCATGGGCGCCACCGGTACCGATCATCCGCTTCACGACATCGCCAATACGGTCCAAGACGGTCAACGCATGGGGCACGCCATCGGCCTGGCCAGGATGCGCTTGGACGGGTTTGCGTCGATGGATGGTGACCAGAAAGGCGGCTCGCTGACGACGAGGCCGTTGCTGTTCGACGGGAACCGTCTGTCGGTAAATGCCAGAACGCCCGAAGATGGGTTCTCCGGGAGTCACGACTCTCCTACTCCCTATGGGACCCTGGAGGTCGAAGTGCTCGATGCCGAGGGCCGGCCGGTGGCGGGGTACGCCCGGAAAGACTGCGATACGTTTACGGGAGACGAGCTCAACCACACGGTTACCTGGCTCGGCCGTTCCGCGATCGCGGACCTGGTGCAGCCTGTGCGATTGCGTTTCCACCTGACCAACACTGCCCTCTACGCCTTCCAGTTTGCGGACGGAACACCAGAACGGAATCTGGCCAACCCTCTTTGTCCGGGTTGCCGGGGTACGCCGCAATAGCGGATCCCTGCGCGAACCGCCCGTCGCGCGTCGTGCATGGTTGCTATCGCTGCGCACCTACGGGTTGAATCGCAATGAGTAGATATCCGCGACCTTGTCCATGACGAAGCGCAGGCGTACGGGCCGCCCAGCCAGACCGGAAAGATCCCCCACCTCCTTCCAGCGAACGACACGCTCGATCTCGTCGCCGAAGATCGGCGTGCAGTCTTTCAGGCCGAATCCAGGCAGAGGCGCTCCGTGCTCATCCTGAATCTCTACCTGAATGCTGCCCACCGCTGATGTACTGTAGTTGATGGCCAGCTCCCGGCCATCGAAAATCAGCGCCTTTGTCACGAACTCCCCACCGGTGTAACCAGCGTTGATCGAGGCAAACCCATCCGTTCGCAGGCTTCCCCGCCGCATGCGGGAGGTGGGTAGCCGGTTGTGCTCCTTGTAGTAAAGCGACATCTCGTTCGCACCCGTGGGCACCAGCCCGACTCCGACCGTCAGGCTGCGGTCGTTCCAGTTGTTCCCGTCCAGGCCGGGTGCAATGAACGGCTCCATGAATCGTCGATCCCAACGGACCCCGTCACGGCTGGTCATAAACACGACATCCGACAGCCCGTCTTCTTCCCACTCATCGTGAACCTTGCGGCCCAGAACGAAGCGGCGCGGGAACATGACATAGATGTGGGGTGCTCGGAAATAAGGCGTGCAGGCGTTGGTGTACAGGTGTTCCAATGGTGCGTCCGCCATGTCGATGAACTCGGGTTCAGACCATGTTCTAAAGTCATCGGAGGTGCTGCGCCGGATCGTGCGCACTCCACCGTCGTGATCGGACACAACGTCAGGTGGACCTGGAACCCATCCACGCAAGTAGGCGACGTACTGGTGCTGAACCCCATCCCAGAACGCGACGTTTGGTGAATCGAACATCGGCCAGCGATCGGGCGGTGCCACCAGTATGGGATCCTTGTCGAGGATCGCCCACTCAAGACCATCTGGCGATATCAATCCACGTACCGTCCGCCTGCCGTCCACCTTCGGACCGATCGCGATCGCCTTGTAGCATTCCCTATCGACAGCCGCAGGATTGTCGTCGCGAAACACACTCAAATTGGCAACGTCAGGAAGATCGAACAGGAGATTGTTGTGTCGCGAGCCGGCGTATTCGACGAGGCCTAGGTCGGGACGAGTCCAGTGGATCCCGTCCGCGCTCTGGGCATAGGCCGGGAATTGATCGGCATCCGCCCCTGCCCGGTACCAGTTGCGATAGGTGTCGCCGTCCTTCATGACGCGCAGAAAAATGCTCGACGACCCCTCCCAGGGTTGGTCGAACTGGAACGACACCTCGCGCGCCACTGGATGGTGGAGGCGTAGACCGACGTTCCGCATTCGATCGATAAGCCAGTCGTCTACAAAGGGTTCAACGCGAGACGCGATATTCAGGATCGAGTCCATCCCTACCTCAGATCGTAAGTGAACTCGTCGATGCCGAGCGCTCCCGTGGCTCCGACTCCCTTGCGCCCGTGATCCACCCCGTAGCGAATGCCGATGAAGCCGACCCGGGAAAGGACCTGGTCGAGGTCACGCTCGTTCGAATAACGCGCCCAGGCCGACTCATCATTAACGAGTTCGACCTCATTGAAGACCCAATCCTCGATGCCGACGACGATTTGCGCTCGCAGGTCCCATCCACAGTACCCATGGCCGCGCTCGTAGTCTGCGATGAACAATCGCGGTCCATACCCCTCGTTTACCGTGATGGGCGCAATCTGTTTGAGATAGAACGAGGCTCGGGTTCCGCGCAGATCGAAGGTCGTCGTTTGCTCCCACCACTGGGGTGTTGACTCCGCATAGAACTCAGGTGCATCACACACCGGCAGCACGAGATATCCCGGCGAGCCGTTAGCGCCGCCACCATCCTGGCTCAGATGGAAGGTGTTGAGCGGATATTCAGATGCCCACTCTCCCTGCCATACTCGTTCCGGAACATCGGCGTCGCCCTCAGAGATATCTGACACTCTGACCGCTTTGACGGGCTCTTCAGAGTCGAAGCTGTAGGTTATGGCCATGACAGTAGATCCTGGGATCGCGTTGGCAGCACCAAGGATCCAATAGTGCCTTAACGCGTCTGTGTTGTCGAGCCCTCGACAATCAGTCGGCGCCGGGACATTTTAGAACAACCGTGTACCGACTGATGGTGATCTACCCATCTCTACCTAAGCAATCTGAAACATTGTCCATGACGATCCATCTGTGTTGCTGATTCCATGAGTCACGCCCCGGGCACGCACGTAGCCATACGAGGTGTAATAGACGGCGGCATCTGGAGTGCAACCGCCGCGACCGTCGTCGAGGACTCTCCCGAACAATCAGTCTTGCTAGTCATTCCCGGGTGTGAGCGCCAACTCGCAACCAGCTCCGGACACAAGAAGGATGGCGCCCTCCGTTGGGAAGCGGTGAAGAGTGGCAGTTGGGACCTGGTATCGAGACCCTGGGGGCGGACCCGCGTGCTCTGGTTCCTGGAGCCCGAGCGCTATTACGCACTCGCCATGTTCTGGAGCACGGCTACCGGCGAGTTCATCAGTTACTACGTGAATTTCCAGGTTCCGTTCACTCGCTCTCACGCCGGTTTCGACACTCTCGATCTCGACCTCGACATCATCGTGCCGCCGACATTCGACTGGCACTGGAAGGACGAGGATGACTGGGAAGATGCCCTGGCCTCGGGTGTCTTCACGGACGCCTACATCGAAGGGGTCGAGAACGCCAAGGCAGAGGCAGTAGCGCGCATAGAGCGTGACCGGTTGGCGCATCTGGGCCGCTGGCTCGATTGGCAGTACCCACGGGAGTGGGTTCCAGCTCGTTTTCCGGAGAACTGGCGTACACCCTAGCTACGTAGGAGCATTCAATGACCAAAGCGATCGTCCTGCCGTTCATCCTCGTCTTCATCCTTGCCTTCATCTCATTGTCAGGCGGCCTCACAGACCAAGCTCTGGCTGCCGGCGGAGCGCCGAAGAAGGCCGAGGAGCCAAGTCCCGCACAGCAGGCCATCGAGCACTACAACAAGGGTTTGAAACACCGCGACAAGGCCTGGAAGCACGAGTCGAAGGCAGCCACGGAGAAGAAGGAAAAGAACCGGAAGAAGAGGCTCGAGAAAGCCAGCAAGGAGTACGGGAAGGCTGTTGCGCAGCAGCTGGCCGCCGTCGACAAGAACCCCCGTTTTCATGAAGCCTTCAGCAGTCTGGGCTACGCCTATCGAAAGCTCGGAAAATACGAGCAGGCATTGAAAGCCTACGAGTCATGCCTCAAGCTGGCTCCCGATTACGCTGAGGCGATCGAGTACCGTGGGGAGGCCTATCTTGAGTTGAACCGCGTCCAGGAGGCGCAGCAGGCGTACGACAAACTGGCATCCGGCGACCACATACATGCCCGGAAGCTTCTGACAGCGTTCAAACATTGGGTCGAGCGCAGGCGCACGACTCCCTTTGATGACGTCGATCTGAAAACGCTATCCGACGTCACAAGTTGGATCGCTGAAAAGGAAATGGCAGGGGGCAAGGGTGACAATGTGGACATCGACCATCAGTGGTAGCATGGGGACGGACACCTCGCGTTGAACATCTGGATCCTTTCCCTAAGTTCTTAGACTTGCACTGCCTACTTCTCAACCCCATGAACACGGGAACACCCACACATGGACGTAGCGGCATACGAAAGAGATGGATTTCTCACCGGCATCGACATCTTCTCGCCTGAAGAGATCTCAGGCTACCGGCAGCAATTCGATGAGCTCGAGGAACGTCTTGGCAGGGAGACTACCTCCATCGGCATGGTGTCGAGGCACTTCGAGCACGAATTCATCTGGCTACTGGCCTCAGACGAACGCATCGTCGATGCCATCTCGGCTCTCATTGGCAACGACGTCATGCTGCTGGCGACTCACTTCTTCTGCAAGTATCCGGGCCCGGAGGAAGGCAAAAAATTCGTCGCCTGGCACCAGGATGTGACCTACTGGGGCCTCGAACCGCCCGAAGCACACACGGCCTGGATTGCTGTCGACAAAGCAGACCGCGAAAATGGCTGTATGCAAATGGTCGCCGGTTCCCACATCAACGGCACCATCGCCCCACACGGAAAATCAGAACGCGACGGCAACTTGCTCAGTATCAACCAGGAAATCCCGGATGAGCTCATCGACAAGTCAAAGGTCAGGCACCTGGAACTGGAAGCGGGTCAGATTTCCATCCACGACGGCAAGACCTACCACTGCAGCAACCCCAACATCTCCGACCGGCGCCGTTGCGGCCTCACCGTCCGTTTCATCAGACCCGAAGTCCGTCCAACCGAAGAAAAGACCGTGCACCCCCAGAAGCCCATCCTCCTGCGCGGAGTCGACTCCTACAAGAACTTCGGAGTGACTCCCCACCCATTCGCGGCATAGTATTATTACACAGAGCGGGGACTCCACCTCCATTCTGTGGTTCTTGCGCATCCATTGATAGACGTCACTGGCGAAACCGACGCGGCCCAACGGTAGCTTCGCTTCGCCAGGCAATCTTCTTCTTGATCTTCAGCGTCTCGTCCAGATCGAAATAGCCCTTGCCCGGTTCGTTTGGGATCGGCAGGCCATCGAGGGCGTCGGCGCCCAGCTCAGAGACGAGCTTGCAGCCTACCGACCCACACGGGCTTTGATTGCCTCTTGCACATCCAGATACGCCTGGAGCGTGTGCGGGATCGCGTCCATGTCGAACCCACGGACCTGCTCCGCCAGGATGTTCGCCCAGTTCTCGAGGGGTGGGTAGTCGAATTCTCGACCCATGCTGGACATGCTCCGCGCGAACGACTCCAGGTCGTTGATCGTCAGCGTCTCGGTCAACGAGTCCAACGTCGCTGTCTGCGACTGCAGACGCTCGAGCAGGTCGGGTAGCCCGGCGATGGTGTCATCTGAGAGCTCGACATCGATGCTGACCTGTCCCTGATCAGTTTCGATCTCCTGCGGAGCTGTGGGACGCGTGATCACCTCCACCCCGGGAATCGTCACGGTGAACTCACTGCCCGCACCAAGTTCGCTCGCCACGGTAATTTCGCCATTCATTAACGTCGCGAGGCCCCTGCTCAGAGCGAGGCCCATGCCGGTACCACCATATTCGTTGATGCTCTGACCGGCCTGCTGATCGAAGGCACCGAAAATTCGCTCTTGCTGATCCGGCGCAATCCCGATCCCCGTATCACGGATCGAGAAGACGATCGTCGCACCTGAGGCATCCTCCGAAGCCGTCACCTGCAGGGTCACCGTGCCGGATCCGGTGAACTTGATGGCGTTTCCAACCAGGTTGAGCAACACCTGCCGGACCCGACTCTCGTCCATCAGCACAACATCCGGGATGTTTTCGGCGATGCTGGAGGAGTAGGACAAACCCTTGGCTTCGGCTTCCGACTCGAACGATCGGTCCAGATCGGTGATCAGGCTTCGCACTTGCATTGCGGACGTGTCAAGGACGAGATCGCCGGACTGCAGCCTCGAGAAGTCGAGGATGCTCTCCAGCAGGCTGATCAGGGTCCGACCGCTGCTGTCGATGGAGCTCAAATAGCCCCTTTGCTGTGGATCGGTCAGGGCACGCTGCAAGATGTCAGAATAGCCGAGGATCGCATTCATCGGCGTCCTGACTTCGTGACTGATGTTTGCCAGGAAGGCACTCTTGGCGTAATTGGCCTTCTCTGCCACCTCGGCCTGCTCCTCCGCCTCGCGCTGGGCCGCCTTGCGCTCGACCATCTCCGACTCGAGCTGTCTATTGAGGCCGGCCAGCTCCTCGGTGCGCTCCTCGACTCGCCGTTCCAGAGACTGGTTCGATTCGCGCAGGTTCGCCTCCGCCTGCTCGACGGCCGTCAGCATAACATTCAACTGCCGGGCGAGGACGGAGATCTCGTCGTTGCCAGGCGCCTCCATGCGAATGCTGCGGTCCTCCCGTATCTGGTTGACCTGGCTCACCAGCCGAGTCAGTCGGACCAGCACGGTCCGATCGAGGAACAGCATACAGATGAGGACGCAGACCAGCCCGCCCGCCAGGAGCAGCACGATATGGAATTCGATCGTCGACTTGCCGCTGAGATAGATCTCGCGATCCATCGTCGCCTTTAGGATCACCGCCGGCTCGCCGTAGATGTCGTCGATCAGCAGATAGCCGTGCGCTAAGTCGTCTCGTGGGAACTGGACGGACGTCGGAGTCTTGCTCGACAGCTCGTCCTGGGCCGACTCGACGTCAGGCGGCAGGTCGACGGCATTCCACTCGTGGGCGACGACATCGAGTCTCGTCGTTCTGCCCAGATGCTGAACCACGTTGTCATCCAGCAAGCGTCCCATGACGATGCGGCCCCGGCTGGGACCTTCCGCGGCGCTGGTCAGGATCGACCGCACGATCGTCAGCATGGGACCCTCATCGACCATGACTATTCCCGACAGGGCCTCGTCCAGCGCGAGGGGGCGCAGGAGGCCCTCCTCAGTGTGGTGGTCGCTGAGATCCGCTGCTGCCACCCACTGGTGACGGTGGAAGTCGAAACCACGATCGAAGACGACACGCCCCTCCAGGTCGAGGTATTGGGCCAGGTTGAGAGTGATCCCCAACGAATCGTAGGTCGTTGGCGTGATGTTCTGCGCTATGTATTCCGGATTCAAATCGGCGACGAACTCGTAGGTCTCGTTCCAGGAGCCCCAATCGTTCGCTGTCCGGTCCATCTGCGACAGCTCCTGCCCGACCGACCGCCTGAGACGCTCCAGATTCTGTTCACCTTTGGCCTGTTCGAGGGCGACATAGTCTTCGAGCAAGATCGACGTCGAGGTCTGCCACACCACGACCAGCAGGCCGGCAACAAGGAGCATGAAGATCAGGAAGGACTTCGCTCGAATGGTCATGGTCTGGTGGCCATCCTCCCGGCAGGACACGTCTGGTCCATGGGCTACGCCCCCTCCACCGCTGCTCTCAACTGCAACACCATTCCAGGGAACTCTTCCAGCGTCTTCGGCATCGCGTCCATCTGGAAGGTGCTGGCCTGGACCTGCAGGCGCTCGCCCCAGTCGCGCAGCGGCTCGAACCCGTACTCCCGGCCAAGCTCGCCAGCGCGCTCGCCGAGGGCCTCCACATTGTTGAGAATCTGTGTGTGGTTGGCCTCCTCCCATTCGGTCTGCAGTTCCCCGTCCACTACCTCCTGCAGCTCCGGCAACCGCGCCCGCATCGCATCGTCCAGGGTATCAGGTGACCACACCGGCCCCTCCGCGCCTGCGCCAAACTCCTCCCCTGCGGCAGCGTCTTCGTTTGAGAGGAAGCGCGCCAACTCCTCCACGAGGTGATCGCGGCCGACCGGCTTGCGCAGGAAGCCGTCGAACAGCTCGCGGATCTCTGTCTCCGACTCACGCATCACCGACGCCGTCAGGGCTATGACGGGCAGCTCTCGCGTCGCCTCGTTCGCCTTCAGCCGTTCCGTCGCCTTGAAGCCGTCGAGGACCGGCATCTTGACGTCCATCAGCACCAGGTCCGGCGACTCGCGACGCACCGCGTCGATCGCTTCGGCGCCGTTATCCGCCTCCACTACCGCAAGACCGTAGGTCTCCAGGAACCCCCTGATCAGGTGCCGGTTGGTGTGCACGTCATCCGCCACCAGCACTTTTGCCGCGTGGAAGGTGACGCGATCTGCGTCGACGTGGGGGACCTCCTCGGCGATCTCCTCCAACGACGCCGTCGGGACCTCGGTCAGGACGACCTCAAAGGTCGAGCCCACGCCGAGGACGCTTTGCAGATGGATTGTGCCTCCCATGCTGTCGACGATACGTCGTGTCAGTGCCAGGCCGACTCCGACCCCACCGTACTCGTTGATACTCTGGCCCTCGCGCTGCCCGAAGGCCTCGAAGATGCCCTGCTGCTGATCGTCCGGGATGCCGGGGCCCGTGTCACGCACACAGAAGGTCAGGTTGCACTGTCCTATCTCAGCAGCGGTGCTGCTCTTCACCTGCAGCAGGACGCTACCCCTTTTGGTGAACTTGATACCGTTGTCGATGAGGCTGCCAAGCACCTGACGCAGCCTGTGCCCATCGATGACGATCGCCTGCGGCACCTCTCCGTCGAGGTCGATGTTGAACGCCAATCCCTTTTCGGCCGCGCGCACGCCGAAGGATTCTTCCAGTTCGCCGAGAACCCTCTTTAGGTCGACCGCCCCCGGTGCCAGTGCCAGTTCGCCGGACTCCATCCTCGCCACATCGACGATGTTGTTGATCAACTTGAGCAGTTGCTGTCCACTCTCCAGCACGGTGCCGACATACTCGTGTTGCTGTGGCGACAGCTGACCGAAACTACCGTGTTGCAGGATCTCCCCGGCACCGATGATGCCGTTGAGCGGCGTGCGAAGCTCGTGCGATATGTTGGCCATGAAGGCGCTCTTGGCCGCATTCGTCCGCTCCGCCAGGTCACGCGCCGCATTCAGCTCCTCCATCGCCCGCTTGCGATCGGTCACATCGATGACGACCATCGACACGAACGTGCCCTCCTGCGTGACCATGGGCGCTATACCGATCTCGAGAGGCAGCTCACTGCCGTCCTTTCGGCGTCCGTGCAGGCTCCTCAACCGTCCCTGTCCAGGGTCGTCGGGGTCATCCAGAAAATCGTGCAGTTCCCCCTCGTGGATCTCGCGCGCCGCATCCGGAACCAGCATCACGGCAGGCTGCCCGATCAGTTCGTCGCGCTCGTAGCCGAACATGGACACGAAGTAATCGTTGACGAGCGCCATCCGGCCCTGGCCATCGACCACCAGCATCCCCGCCGCCGCCGAGTCAACGAGCGCCTGGATGCGTTCCTCGGCCGCGAGACGGCCGTCGAGCTCCTTCTGCACCGCTTCCGTGGCCTGCCGCAGCTCCGTCGTGCGCTCTTCCACGCGCTGCTCAAGTGTGTCGCGCGCTTCCCGCAATGAGCGGTCTCGAGCCTGCACCTGCGACACCATCTGGTTGAAGGCCGTGGCCAGAGCCTCCAATTCGTCGGTACCACCACCTTCCACCTGGGTGTGCTCACTGCTCTCGGCAACGCGCGCACTGGCCTCCGAGAGTCGGCGCAGGGGTCCAGCGATCGATCGCTGCAACAACAACAACAAAAGGGTGGAGATCCCTCCACCGAGACAAAGTAGAATGACGGTTTGCTGGAGGAGTTCTCGACGCCTTGTCTCGAGCCACGTCAAGTTCGAGCGCAGGTACACGGTGCCGACCGACACGCCTCCAGACGTCAGTGGATGGAAGAGCTCAAACTGGTCCTCGGTGAGCGTCGTACCGGACGTCTGCACTGCAGGAAAGGAAAACTCGGTTACGTCCTCACGTTGGTAGCTGGCGAAAACCTCGCCGGCCTCGTTGTAGATGGACGCGTTCATCACATGCTGCTCGACCCGCAGCGACGCCAGCATCTCGCTCGCCGTCTCCGGGTCGAGAAACACGACTGCGGCTGCAGTGTTCTGGGCCAGTAGATCGGCGGTCGCTGTTAGCTTGTCTGCCAGTTCGCGCTCCGCCGCCAGGGAGCTGTACTGGTAATAGAAGGACATCCCGAGCAATACCGCGATCACAGCCAGCGCCTGAGTACCGATGAGCTTTTGCCTGAGCGTCATATGTGCCTCGATCTGGTCCCCGAGCTGAGACCCTCTTTGTGATACCCAGTGAAGTGGTTCACCACGCGACCGAAAAGCTACGTGCAGGCTGGCGTGTGAGCCATCACCGGGCCTGGCGACTCCTCGGTCCTGGGCACGCGCAGATGCCGAGCGTCTTGGTTTGGCAATCGGGGTCACTTTTGTCTATAATATCGAGTTTCGCGTCTAAGTTGTTGCCAAGGCAACACGTTACCACGCTTTCGAGGGATCATGCTGAAACTCAGACAGATGATAGGGCAAGCCCAGTCTGCGTCCGCGGGACGCAGACTGATCTGGGGTTTTACGGCAGTCCTCGTTCTCTTGAGTGGGGTATCAGGCATCAGCTATTACGTGATTGATACTTCCTCATCCGGGTTTACCCGCTATCGCGAAATGGCTCGAGACGCCAACCTGTCTGGCCGCCTGCAGGCCAACATGCTGATGGTCCGGATGAACGTGAAGGACTTCATCATCACTGGCAGCTACAAGGACCTGCAGCAGTACGCCGATTACTACCGCAGAATGGCCGGATTCCTGGAGGAGGCACAGCAGGAGATAACGAAGGAGGAACGCGCGGCCCAGATTGACAATGTCGCCTTCAACCTGAGGGATTATGTCGACGCCTTCGATCAGGTTGTCGCCCTGCGCGAGCGCCGCAACGACGCGGTGTTCAAGGTCCTCGATGTTCGCGGACCGTACATGGAGGTAAACCTCACGGCGATCATGACCTCGGCGGAGGAGAGCCACGACATGGCGGCCGCTTTCCACGCCGGGTTGGCGATGAAACACCTCCTGCTGGCACGTCTCTACGTGACCAAGTTCCTCGTCAACAACGATCAGGCCTCCGTCGACCGTGTGCGCAGAGAGTTCACGGCTGTCGACAAGCGCCTGGACACTCTCGACGGCGACCTCGACAACGAACACCGGCGGGAAATGCTCCTCTCGGTCCTGGTGGCGTTCGACGAATACCGCACGACGTTCGAAGACCTGGTCGACATAATCTTCGAGCGCAACTCCATCATCACTGAAACTCTGGACCGCCTGGGGCCAGAAATTGCCAAGAACGTCGAGGACGTAAAGCTCGACATCAAAGGAGTGCAGGACACCATCGGTCCGCAGTTGCAGGAACGCAACACGCTGAGCACCTACATCGTCTCCGGTATCGGCACCATTGCACTCATGGTCGGTCTCGTCCTGATGTTCGTCATCGTCCGCACCTTCAATCGCATGACAGTGTCGACCGAGGCGGCTCGTGAGGCCGCAGAATCGTCGGCACAGACGAAAGCCGATTTTCTCGCTAACATGTCACACGAGATTCGGACTCCGATGAACGCCATCATTGGCATGGCCCATCTGGCGTTGAGAACCAACCTCGATGCCAAACAGAAGGACTACGTCGCCAAGATTCACAGCTCTGGCCAGCATCTGCTGGGAATCATCAATGATATCCTCGATTTTTCGAAGGTTGAGTCTGGAAAGCTCGAAATCGAAGAGATCGAGTTCAATATCGAAGAGGTTCTTGATAATGTAGCCAGCCTGATTGGGGAGAAATCGTCTGCCAAGGGACTGGAGCTGATCTTTGACGTCGACCCGAATCTGACCGGCAATCTGATTGGAGACCCGCTGAGAATCGGCCAGATTCTGATTAACTACGCCACCAACGCGGTCAAGTTTACCGAAGCGGGTGAGATCGTCGTGCGCGCCCGGATCCTGGAAGAGCGGGAACGCGATCTGTTTGTCCGCTTCGAGGTCGAGGACACCGGAATTGGCATGACCGAGAAGCAGCGAAGCAAGCTGTTCGAGTCCTTCGCTCAGGCCGATACCAGCACCACCCGAAAGTACGGTGGCACCGGACTCGGTCTGGTCATCTCGAAACGATTGGCTGAAGCGATGGGCGGGGAAGTCGGCGTGGCTTCCCAGCAGGGTGTGGGCAGCACCTTCTGGTTCACGGCTGGGATTGGCAAGGCAGCGACCTCCCGGCGTGACCGGGTACCTGACCCCGACCTGAGAGATCGGCGTGTCCTGGTGGTGGACGACAACGACAGCGCTCGTGAGATCCTGTCCACGATGTTGACTTCCATGTCCTTCAGAGCGGACGTCGTCAGCTCTGGGGAGGAGGCAGTCGACGCTGTCCGCGATCAAAACAGCGGCAGTGATCCCTACGATATCGTCTTCCTCGACTGGAAACTCGACGGCATCGATGGCATAGAAGCCGGCCGGCGAATCGCAGCGCTGGGTGCTGCACACGAACCGCAAAGGGTCATGGTGACGGCCTATGGCCGGTCCGAGGTGGTCAACGAAGCGGAGCAAGCCGGCATCCGCACCGTCCTTACGAAACCGGTTACCCAATCACAACTATTCGATGCTTCCATTCGTGCCCTTGGCGGCGCCGTCGCTACCGAGCAGGAACAACAACACGAGGATTGGGAAGATCGCATCGGCTCGATCGCGGGGGCACGGATCCTGCTGGTCGAAGACAACGAACTCAACCAGCAGGTGGCGATGGAACTGCTCAAAGAAGCTGGCCTCGAAGTGGATCTCGCTGAGAATGGAGAGGAAGCCGTCCGCATGGTCGGCGAGACCGACTACGATGTCGTCCTCATGGACATGCAGATGCCGGTGATGGACGGAGTCACCGCCACCAGAGAGATCCGCAAGAATCCTGACTTCGCCGACTTGCCAATCCTGGCCATGACGGCGAACGCCATGGAAAAGGACCGCGAGAGGACGCGTGCAGCTGGTATGAACGACCACATCGCCAAGCCGATTGAGCCCTCCGTGCTTTTCAACGCCCTGCTCAATTTCATTCAACTCGACCAGATCGAGGACGCACAAAAGGATGAAGTGGCCGCGTCACAGCAACCACGGACAGAGACTTCAAACGGGTCCTTCGATATCCCCGGCCTCGACACGCAGGCCGGGCTGCGTCGCGTGCTCGGTAAAACGGCGCTCTACGAAAACCTGCTGCGCCAGTTCGTCGAAGGAGATGAGCTCCACAGCGTCGCAACGATCAAGGCGCTGCTCGAGAAGGATGACAGCGAAGGAGCCGAGCGCACCGCCCATTCCCTCAAGGGTGTCGCAGGCACGATCGGTGCGACTGCCGTTCAGGAACAGGCCGCACAGGTCGAAGCAGCCATCCGCGACGGCCAGGACGTCGAAGCCCGATTGTCTACGCTTGAGAGTGAGCTCGACGTAGTCGTCAACCGAATTCGCGATGCGATTCCGGAGCGGCAGGATGATACACAGGTGCCGTTGGCCGTTGAGATAGATTGGGATGCTGCGAGCGATGCGATCCAGGCGCTACACGATAATCTCTCTGAAGGTGACAGCGCCGCGCTCGACGTCTTCCAGGAATCGGAGAGCCTCCTTGAGGCCTCGCTCGGAGACTACTTCACGGACGTGAAGGGTCCGATGGAGGTGTGGAATCTGGAAGCAGCTCGCACTGCCCTGGAAGCTGCCTGCGACGCGATTCCACAACTTCGGATCACTCCAGACTCTGCGGCGAATACCAAAGAACTCTGAAATTTCTCAGGAGATGGAGCCGGAACGTTCTTCCTGCCAGGTCACATACTTGAGGAAGTTGTATACGTAGGCACTCTTCACCTGAACGGGAGAAGGAGTCTGGGCCACTAGCGGCGCGGCCAATACATGGGCTAGTAGATAGAAACGGATGATCCAAGAACTGGTTGCGCCCCTGATCTTGGCGTCAATAATGGAGTTGACTGACATGCAGTTGATCCAGGAGTTAATTCCCACCGTCCACCGCTTCCGGCCTCGGGGCGGCTTCAGTATGCAGAGCGACCACCTTCCTCCTGGCACTGACCAGCAATCCGGCAGCGATGCCCATCAGCGCGACCATGACCCCTGCGACTCCAATAGAGCTCCTGAGGGTACGCTGACGCTCTACCTCTGCGAGTCGGTGCAGCTGCGCGAAAATCGCATTTGTTTGGTCGACCGCATCACGCATCTTGCCTCTCAGGCCCTGGCCTTCGTCAAGGCCGACTTCCACCATACGATCTACCAGGCTCCTGAACGACTCGCGGTAGGTCACGATCATGTCGGGAATGAGAAACTGTCCACCTGCGGCCAGATCAGTCATCAGGACGGCACGCAACAGCTCGTCGGCACTGCGCTCGAACCTCTCCACATTCACTTCCTTGTTTCTGATGATGAAGTCCTTTTCGTGCCTCCGACACATCAGAACCAGGTTGACGAGATCGTCCCGGCCCTGCAGCGCTTCCTCGACGTCGTGAATGGACGCACGTAGCCGGCCCCTCAGACCGTCCTCTTCGCTCAACCCCACTTCCGTCATGGCTTTGACCATATCCTGAAAGGCCAGTCGGTAGATCTCCAGGTGACGGAGCACCGAAACATCCGGTATAGCGACCTCGAGACGCCGCGCCCCGCCAGCGACCCGTTCGAATGCGGCTGCGTGTTTGTCGAGCAGATTCGTATCCTCGGTAGCCACGAAATCCATCTCGTAGCGGCGACAGCTGAGCATCTCCAACTCGACCTCGCGCGTCAGATTCATGTGCCTCACCGAGATCACGAGGGCGTAGACATTGTACATGCCGGTCACGCCCGCAGCGGCTATCGCGATCCAGAGGACGGCGTAGATTTTCGCTGTCATTGCGGCCTGCGTACTAGTGACCGTCGTCGATCGGATGATCTGCCTCGTCCGTGAGTCTCTCGATCTCCACTTCGACAGTCCTCAGGTTGTCCGAGAGCGACCTGCACTCGTTGCCCAAGTCACGCGCCTCTTTCTGTACGTCCACCAGTGCCGTCTCCAGCGCCGAGCGTTGTCCCTGCAGGAGATCACGCTCATTCATCAGCTCGGTGTTCTGTCGGCGCAGCCTGCTCAGATGCAAACTGCTGCTGAACTTGGCTACCCCACTAATCAGAGCCAGCAGTAGTGCGGCAATCAGGGCGGCGGTTTCCATCGACCTTCTACCCTATTCCTTCTCGTCCCGATCGATCTTGGGGCGGCCCAGGCGAGTGCCAGCGTCTCTGCGCAAGAGATCGTCCAGATTCTGACGCTGCCAGTTGAGCTCTTTCGAGACCTCTCCCTTCTCCATCGTCAAGCGCGCCACTGAGTCTTCGCCGGTCTTCCTATCACGTTCCAGCACGTTGATCGAATTTCGGTGATTCCCGATTTCCCGGTACAGGTCCTTCTGCTCGAGAATCAACTGCTTGCTCGTCTTGCTATAAGAGCGACCGATTTCAAGCAATATCCCCAGCATGCCGAGGGCGACCGCGGTGTAGACCCATGCCATAGAGTTGACGACTCCCGTGCTAGTGATCCATCAATTGATTCTGAAACAGGCTAAAAAACGGCTTCTTCATCTCGTCGGTGATCTTTCGAGTGTGGTCGCCGATACGGACCTGAACGCCGGGATAGACAAGCTCCTCGGCGGCGATATAGGCCATATCGAGTCCCCGGGCCATGGCGTCCTCGATCTCCTTCTTCGACACCGCCAGCTTCTGGTGAAGCTGAACCATTTGACCGAGCTGTTTCGCCGCTCGCGCCAATACCTTCTTCTGGGGGCCAGTCGAAGCACTGAGCAATTTTGTGATAGCCGCCACATCGACGGTCTTCAGATGAAAGCGAGACAGTTGCCTGGATATATGTTTATTGCTCTCGTCGATTTTGCGAGACAGCAGATCGAGCTCCTTTGCCTGCTCCGGATCGACCCCCGCTGCCAGCTCCGTGGTCATGGCATTGGAGCTGCCGGCGACGTGAAAGGCGATGCCCTTCCGGCTCCACACCTGCCCACCACAGAGGATACCCCCTCGCTGCCCGGTACTCTTGGCGACGGCGACAGTACCATCGGCCCTCAAGGTTGCATGATGAATGAAATCGCCGACGAGAATATCTCCCGAGCTCCGAACCTGCGCGTCGTGAATGAACTGGGCATGCACGTCCCCGAGAGCCATGATCTTCGTCTTGCGGCCCATGACACCGCGGCCGACTCGGACATTACCCCCCAAGGCTATGGTGGCACCCGCGTCGACCTTGTCGAAAACCACCACATCCCCGGTCGCCTTGACGGAGAAACCCTGACCAATGGATCCTTTGACGATTACCTCTCCCTTGAACTCCAGATTGCCGGTCTCGAACCCTACGTCTCCCTCGATGACCAGGGTATCGACAACGGCGATTTCCTTCCTCGTGTACTTCAACGCCCCCTCGATCGCACCGTAGTAGTGTTCAACCCTGTATTCATCCTTGGTAGATTGCACCCCGACCCCCACTTTGAGCGCGTGATGCTTGCCGTCGACGCATGACACGGCGTTGCCCATGACGTCGCGACCATCAGTACCCTTTGTCGCCGGCGTCAGACGCGCGATCTCCTGCCTTTCGCCCACGTTTGGTTTGAAATTCACACGTTTGAAATCGGTCGATCCATCGTCTTGTTGCTCACCAGAGCGCGACCGTAGGTCCAGCAGAATTTGGACCTCGGCGTCTTTGCCGTTGACGGGAGGCGTGCCGCTGGCAATCAGATGCAATCCGAGACGGTGTTCGCCAGCAGTGATCTGCTGCGCCATGTGCTCTATGGCCGTGCGTTCGACTCCCTCGACGACGCCCAGATCGGTCAGCCACTCGTCTATGTGTGCGGCAGAAACCTCCGCCGAGCGGTGATCCAGCACACACCAGTGGACGGAGGTCACGTAACAATCGGTGAACAGCGGCGACACTACTGAGAGTTTGTTCTTCAACAGCGCCACATAGCCGTAGCGCTTTGCCCTGTACTCGTCCCCGTCACGCTCTACGTGTAGGCCCACTTCCGGTTGGGCCGTACGGTGGTCAGGAGTGATGGGCCGGCCGAAGACATCCTCGCCTTCGCGTTCCTCCTGATCCGGGTTTACGCGGGCGATCACGTCATCGGCGCTGGCAACGATGGCACGGTAGTCTTGGGCTGATTCCTCGCTGGCGAAATCAGCGTCGAACAATTGCTTCAGATCTGAGGACAACGATTCCAGCGTCTCACGTGCGATCACGCTCTCGGTGTCGCCACGGATGCACAGCGTCGTAGCCCCCGCCGCCTGCGGCGACTCTCCGTCGCACAACGGCAACCAGCGTACGGGTGAGCTCATCAACGACTTTCGGATCTCCTTGCTCGACGGCTCCTTCAGCTGCCGAAAATTCGATTGCCCGACGATATCGGAAACGCGGGACATACTGGCGAGTTTCGATACACTGGCGAGGTACGCTTTCATGCAATCGGCCCGAATCGCCAGCGTGCACTCAGTGAAATCGAGCTGATAGAACCACTGGCCCGCGTCGGCGCCCGCCTCGTCACCCGCCTTGCGCAGTACGGCGTGCTCGAGCTCACGGTCGAGCCCTCTGGCGATCCAGTGCAGCCGCTTGTCCTCTTCGGGCGTAACCAGCTCGCCTCCGGAATCCTCGAGCGCGGCATTGACTGCTGACAGCGGTTCGGCAGCAGCCTCCCCCTCGCCTTCGCCACCCGGATCGACAGCAGCCTGTTCCTCTGTTGTATTCTCTTCAGCCATACGTTCTCAGTGTTCGGCCCGTTATTGCAGTGGGACTATTCCTCTATGTCGAGCAGCGCTGCGACATCGATATCGCCGGCTTCGAGATCCTTGTTCAGCTCGAGTGCGTGGCACAGGGTACCCGCCTCTCTGCTCAATCTCCAGAGCACCTCCTGCAGGACACTCTGCTCATGATCCTCACTGACCATGCCCTCGACGCTGACCACACCGAGTGTGTGGTCACCATAGGCGATCGGTACCACGGCTTCTCCCTCGTCCCCCGAAAGTGGTTTCCCATCGGCGAATGCCTGCGCAACCGGGGAATCTGACCCGGCAGCCACCGACGGTTCCTCTCCCAGATCCTCTGCCTGCTGCAGCACTCCGGGTCCCGATAGCCCGAGTCCGGCCACAACAGCGAGTTGAGCCCCCGACTCATCTTCGCGATAGATCCGCGCCTTGCCGACTTCGAGCACCTCCTGCAACACCTCGAGAATTCGTTCGTAGCCTTCACCAATCGACCCGCACGAGGTCTGCGCGTGCCCGAGTTTGTCGCGGCCATCCAACTCCTTCACCTGCAACTGCAGCTTCTTGTGTGCCACCTGCAGTTCGGCCGTGCGCTCCTGTACCTTCTGCTCGAGCATCTGATTGTACTCCTCGAGCTCCCGACGAAGCCGTTGCAGCTCCAGATGGGTGTGCACTCGCGCCAGCAGCTCGGTCGCGTTGAATGGCTTCGTCACGTAGTCGACGGCCCCCAGATCGAACCCGTGCACGACATCCTCGGTCTCGACCTTCGCGGTGAGAAAAATGATGGGGATGTCTTTGGTTTCGTCGTTTGCCTTCAGCCGCTTGCAGGCCTCGAAGCCGTCCATTTCCGGCATCATCACGTCGAGGAGAATCAGATCGGGGCGAACCTTTTCGACCGACTCCAGCGCCTGCAGCCCGTTTTGGGCGACGTTGATCTGGTAGTTCTGCTCACGCAGCACCGTGCCCAACACTTGGATGTTCTGCACCGTGTCGTCGACGATCAGAACTCTCGGACCCTTGTCTTCAGCCATCTCAATTCCCTTGTGGTTGGTTAAACAGAGATCGACTTGATCTCCTCTATCATCCCGGGAAACCCCGAGAGCGTTTCCCGTATGCCATTCATGTCAAACGCACCGACCTGGGAGGCCAGTTGCCGCCCCCACCCGGAAAGCGGCGGGTACTCAAACTCTTTGCCCAACACGACCATCCGCGATGCGAAACTGTCGACCTCGTCGATCGTCAACGTTGCGGCTACTTCCTCCCACGTACCCCGCTGGCCCTCGAGTTCAGAAATCAGTCCCGGGAGCCGCCCTCGGACTACGGATGTGAGCAGCTCGACTGACCACTCTACTGCATTTTCGCTGTCCGCATCTGTGGAGGTTGGCTCATCTTGCCTTTCTATAGTATGGGAAATCAAGCGGCTCATCGCCCGAATCAGATCCTGCCGGGTCACCGGCTTGCGCAGAAATCCGTCACACACCCGCAGGATCTCCTCCTCGCTTTCGCGCAACACGGAGCCTGTCAATGCGATGATCGGAGTCTGCCGCAGCTGCTCATCCCCTTTCAGACGCTGAGACGCCGAGAAACCGTCCAACACCGGCATCTTAATGTCCATCAGAATCAGGGAGGGCCGTTGCCGTTTGGTCATCTCGATCGCTTCTTCGCCGTTTTCTGCCTCGATGAAGCTGAGCGGTTGACCATCCAGAAATCCTTTGACCAGTTCGCGGTTGGCGCTGACATCATCGGCAATCAGAACGGTGCCGGAATCGAAAGAGACAGAGTCCGGGTCGAGATCTTCCGCCTCGGCCATGGCGATCTGTTCCACCGAGGCCACCTCGACATTCCGGAAGGTTACCGTGAACGTGCTGCCTACCCCCACCTGGCTATCCACCGAAATTTCCCCGTGGGTCCGATCAATAATCGCCTTGATCAGCGCCAACCCCCTGCCCACACCGCCATACTCGTTGATGCTCTGATCTTCCTGCTGTGCAAAGACGCCAAAGATTCGTTCGCGCTGGTTGTCCGGGATTCCGATGCCAGTATCGGCAACCGCCAAAACCAGGTCCACATGTGCGGCATCATCCGTCTTGCGCGACCCCGCAGCCGTCACCCGGACATGTCCCTGGTGGGTGAATTTGAGCGCGTTATCAACCAGGTTGGTCAACATCTGTCTCGTGCGGCCGCCGTCCAGTACCAACACGTCGGGCATGCCCGGATCGATCTCGACATCGAGTCTCACCCCCTTGTCCCGAGCTTTTTGAGAGAAAATTCGCTCGGTGTCTTGTAGGATGGCGCGCACATCGGTAGGACTCGGTTTCACTTCCAGGATGCCAGCCTCGACTTTCGACAGGTCCAGGATGTCATCGATCAGCGTCACCAGCGCCATGCCACTTGCCTGGATCGAATCCAGGTACTCTTTCTGACGTGGTTCCTGGATTCGACCACTCAGAATCTCCGTAAATCCCAGGATGGCGTTGAGCGGCGTGCGGATTTCGTGTGACATGTTCGCCAGAAATGTGGTCTTAGCACTGTTGGCGGACTCAGCCCGCCCCACCGCCTCGCGAAGGCCTTCTTCTGCCTGCTGTCGTTCCGTAATGTCCCGCAGGTAGGCGGTGAAGAGCGGCGTCTCATCCACGTCGATCGGCACTATGGCGAGCTCGACCGGAAACTCTGTTCCATCGCGGCGCATGGCCGTGATCTCGATGCGTTGGCCGAGTACCGGCCCTACGCCAGTTGCCAGGTAGTGCGCCAAACCGCTCTTGTGCTTCTCCCGAAAATCGGGGGGGATGATCTTGTCGGACAGTTCCTCACCGAGTACATCCTCGCGCCGGTAGCCGAACGTGCGCTCCGCCGCGGGATTGAATTCCGTGATCTTGCCGCGGTGATCCATGCCGATGACGCAGTCGAGGGCCGAATCCAGCACAGCACCTTTGTGCAGCTCGCTCGTCCGGAGTTCTCGCTCCGCCTCCTCTCTTTCGCGGATCTCGTCCTGGAGATCAGCCGTCCTCACCTCGACTTCACTTTCCAGCCGACGCGCGCCGCTCTTTAGTTGACGTATTGCCAGGGCTACGCAGACCAGGCTCAGCAGTCCCATGCCTGTGAGCAAAGCGATAGTCCCCCATAGACCCGCTCTGCTCTCTTCCTTGACCGCTTCGAGCGGCATCACGACTTCGAGCACGCCACGGACATCTCCGGCGCGCCAATCGTTTTTTGGAGTATCCGGGTGAGAGTTGTGGCAACTGACACACTCAGCGCGCATCAGATCTGCGGTGGCATAACGCAACGAGGACCTGCCTCCGTACTGGTCGAATCGGTAGAAGGGCTTTCCTGGGTCTACGCTCAACGCGCTCCACGCCTCCTTGCGAAAACGGTCGCTCAATCCTGCCGAATGCTCTCGCCATGGGAAGGGGTACGGACTGTACAGATGAAACTCGGTGCCGCTACCGCCAACGCCGATCTGCTCACCCAACAACATACTGAGGGTAGCAGGCAACGGAATGGCTCCATCCGTCGACTCGTAGTCGTGCGTGACGTCCACCGCGTGGGCCTGCAGCCGGTTGACGACTTCCGAGGTGTAGAGCGAGCGGAACTCCGCAATGACTTCAGTGTACCGTCTCGCGTTGCTGACAGCGCTGGACTCCAGCAGACTGCTGGACAGGCGGGTGGCATGGTAGGTCACGGCCGCAAACCCGATCACGAGGATTACCCCGAAAACAAGCAGCGGCTTTTGGTGAACCAGGCGGTAGACCCGGCCGTTGGCATTGGAAGAATGGCCCGGCGTCATGCGCGCTCCTTCATTGCCAGTTGGTGGATGACGTCACTGTAGCAGACCAGGTTGCGCGATATCTCGACCATGTCGAACATGCCAGCCGCGTCGACGACACGGTCGCCCCATTGCCAACGGGCAAACAGTCATGTCCAGCCTTATACCCCATCTCGCCAAAAGAGACCAGAGACTTGGCCGCAATGCGTTCCGACGCCATGCCGTTGATATTGTCCACCACAGGGATGCCCTGCTCGGCCAGAGCAGCTACGATGCTGTCCAAACCGGTGTACGAGATCGCGGCCAGAATCACTCCGTCCGCTCCGCCGGTCGCACACTCCTGTACCTGGGCGATCTGGGCATCGAGGTTTTCGTACCCCCCTGCTTCTTTCGAATCCATGCGCACGCCCAGCCGTTGGGCTTCATCGGCAATGCCGTAGTTGACGGCCAGCCAGTAGGCGTCCTTCATGTGCGGAAACCATTCCTCTTGAGCCCCGGCCTCAGCCAGAAATGCGAAAATGGCTGCGATCGCACACCACTTCCCGAGCGGGACGTGCCAGTAGACGCAGTTTGATTGTTTCATGGGGCTATCCCTTCGCCACCTTCTGGGCCTGCTCGATTACGGTGGGGAATTCCCCCAGCGTTGCCGGCATCGCCGCCAGGTCGAATTGGCTCGCTTGATCTGCCAGCCGCTGTGCCCATTCCTGCAGAGGTGGGTAGTCAAACTCTGCGGCCCGTTCCCGCATACCCCCCGCGAATGCCTCGATGTCATTGATCGTCAGCGTGGCACTGATATCCTCCCACGCAGCACGTTGTTCTTCAAGCTGTTTCACCAGCCCGCCAATTTTGTCGCGCGCTGAGTCGTCCAGCGATTCCGGTGCCCACTGGGCGCCCGCGGAGACCTGGTCTGCCATCTCAGCCGCTGCCGCAGACTGCGTGTGTTGAAGGAACCGCGTCAACTCCATGACCAGCTGTGCTTTGGTCACCGGTTTGTGCAGGTACCCGTCGCACACCTCGCGAACCTTGCCCTCGTCGTGCTTCATCACAGAGGCGGTCAACGCCACCACTGGAACATCCTTGGTCTTGTCATCATCTTTGATTGCGATAGTAGCGTCGTACCCGCTCATCACCGGCATGCGCATATCCATCAAGACAAGGTCGGGATGATACCTCTTTGCCTGATCAACGGCTTCCTGACCGTTAGTCGCCTCCAGCATTTCGAAGTCATATTCCTGTAGATAGGCCAACACCAGCTGTCGGTTGGTCTCGATGTCGTCTACGAGCAAGATCTTGGATCTGGCGAACGCGAGCCCTTGAATACTGGCACGGTCGTCATCGTCAGCCAGTTCATCGATGGCAGCGACATCCACGCCTCGCAACGCGACCTGAAAGGTGCTTCCCACCCCGAGTTGGCTCGTCACCGTGACGTCGCCATTCATCATCTCGATCAGCCTCTTCGTGATCGCCAGGCCGAGGCCGGTGCCCCCGAACTTGGTGTAGCTCTGCCCCTTCGTCTGCTCGAAGGCCCCGAAGATCTTGTCCTGCTGGTCCTCGGGAATGCCGACACCGGTGTCCTGAATCGAAAACACGAGATCGACCTTGCTGCCATCTGCCTCCGGATTCGTCTTCAATGCGGTCAGTGCAACGTGACCCTCGTCCGTGAACTTGATCGCATTGCCGATGATGTTGAGCAGGATCTGCCGCAAACGAGTTTCATCCAGTATCAGCGCCTTCGGCACGGACGGATCGATTTCGATGACGAAGTCAATCCCTTTCTCGGCGATCTTCTGCGCAAATATGGCTTCCATCTCACGAAACACAGCCGCGACGTCGAAAGCTCGGTAATCGAGGTCCAGCTTCCCTGCCTCCACTTTGGACAGGTCCAGGATGTCGTTGATCAATCCCAGCAGGGATTTTCCGCTCGACTGAATCGACGCCAAGAATTGCCGTTGCTGTGCATCGCGAACCAGCCCCCCAAGAATCTCCGAGAACCCGAGGATCGCATTCATGGGTGTGCGGATCTCATGCGACATATTGGCCACGAACAAGCTCTTGGAAGCATTGGCGTCGTCTGCCGCCTGCATGGCGGACTCGGCCTGCTCTTTGGCGAGCACTAAATCCCGCTCCATTTGCTTGCGCTCTGAAATGTCCGTGGACATGCCACATATGGCGCTCACATCACCACCCGAATCAACGATCGGGAACTTTATGGAGAGGAATGTCCGCTCGACCCCATCGACGACGGCTTGCTCCTCCTCGATCAAAGATTGTCCTGCCTCGACGACTCGGCGGTCGTTGGCCAGATGCTGCTCGGCGACAGCAGGCGGAAAAAAGTCGAAGGGCGTCCTGCCGACCATTGCCGACGGCTCAACACCGACCATGTCAGCCAGAGTTCGGTTGACCAATAGGTACCCTCCATCCAGGTCCTTGGCGTAGATGGCCGCCGAAGTGTTGTCGATGACGCTGAGGAGGAAGTTCTTGCTCTCCCTGATCGCCTTCTCCGCACGGCGACGCTCTAGCACGCGCCCCACCTGCTCCCCGACTGTTTCCACCGTTCGCAGCAGATCCTCGTCGGAGGACATCTCCCTCTCGGCGAAAAATTCGAGGATAGCGACCGTCTCTTCCCGAATCTTGATCGGGAATCCGAAAGCCCCGCACACACCGATTTCTTCGCACAGTTTGGCGCGAGGAAAGTTCGGGTCTTTCTGAACATCGACGACCCAGGCGGCCTCCCCCGATTCCCAGATGCGACCGGGCAGTCCCTCGCCACTGGCAAATTCGGTGCGCTCAGTCACTTCCTTGAACTCGGCGTGACGCTGACTGTCACAATGCCAGATTTCAGTCGGTTGCAGGCGCTCGCCGCCGGTTTCCTCATTCGGGGCCAGGTAGGCGTGACCGACGGGCCACCCGGTCATCTCGCAGATGATATCGACGCACATCTGAAGGGAAGCCTCGAACGAATCAGTCTCTGCTGCCATCTGCGAGGCCCTGTGGATAATGTGCTCGTGTGCCTCTGCTTTCTTGCGTGCGCTTATGTCCTCCATAACGGCGACGAAGTGGGTCACCTCACCGTCATCGGTGAGTGGAGAAATTAGCTCACTGGCCCAGAAGTCGTGCCCATCCTTGGTGTGGTTGACCATCTCCCCGCTCCAGGCCCGACCGGCGAGGATCGTGTCCCAGAGTTCCTGATAGAACTCTGGTGACTGGTCGCCGGATTTGAGCAGCCTCGGGTTTTGGCCGACGACATCGTCCAATGAATATCCAGTGATGTCGGTGAACACCTTGTTGACATATTCGATTCGTCCGTCGCGATCGGTCACGAACACGGCTGCCGGGCTCTCCTCAACGGCACGGGATAGCTTCTTAAGCTCTCTCTCTGCTTCCTTTCGAGCGGTAATATCGCGGACTACTGACAGTACCTGCGTCTGTCCGCCGGAGCTGATGTGGCTCAGGTTGATCTCGACAGGAAACTCGCTGCCATCCTTGCGGCATCCCAGGAGTTCCATGCCTGCTCCCATTTCCCGCAAGCTTGGGTGGTCGTGATAGTCGGACCGATGAGAGGGATGTTGATCCTTGAAACGCTCCGGCACCAGCATCTCCACGGGCTGACCGATCAGCTCGGTTCGATGGTACCCAAACAACACTTCAGTGCGGCCATTGACCATCGTGATCAGGCCATCGGTGCCCACGATCACCATCCCGTCCGGCGTCGACTCCAGGAGGGTGCGAATGTTCTGTTCACGCTCAGTAACACTGCGGATCAATGGTCCCACGCTGCGAACATTGAGCAGCGTCGCGATGCCTATGGCGATTAAGGCGATGATGCCTGAAGCCTCAGCCGCGCGTTTGAAGGGTGTGAGGATCTCGGACTTATCGATCTTGGCAACGAGCCCTAGTTCCAGAAACGGGAGGTACTCGTAGGCGGCCAACACGTTGTTCGACGAGTGGTCGAGGGCTTCCACCACACCTGACTGGCCGGAAAGCGCCAACCGCATCGGCCCTGCTAGCTCTCCGTCCCATGGTACCGGAGGCGGAATCTGGAAGTCGCGGCTTCGCACCGGAAGCAGGAACTCGATCTGATGTTCTCTCCTTTGCCCCAGCACCAGCTCGCCGGTTTCACCGAAGCCCGTGTACTTGCGATGCGCCTCCTTGAACTGGCTGAGAGTGGCCGCCATGCTCGCGCCCGCTTCCAAGCCGCTGTGGAAGAAGGCGTCAAACTTGCCGACCGCTTCCATCAGTCGCGCCTGAGAGCGAACAAGCTCCTGCAGCTGCACCTTGCGCCCCTCAAGCGTTTGTTGGTACACCACATAGAAACCACACGCGGTCACCGTCAACACAACGGCGATCAATATGACGATCGAGCGAACCTGGATTTGGCCCTGTGTTACTGGCTTTTCCATGGCGTCAGGATTTCGTCCCGAGCAGAGTGGCGTATGATTGCTCGTGAATATTCCTCAGCGTGCCATCGAGGAGCATGCTCTTCAACACCCGCTCCACGTCACGGACGAGGCCGGTGTTTTTCGAATGCAGGTAGTGGTAGAGAAATATCGTTTCCAGCATACCCGGTAGCTCCCGGACACCGGAGTCAGGATAGTCCCGCAGGGTCATCAGACCGCTCACGCGCAGCGTTACGGCAACATCGATCTTGCCGTTGGCCAACCATCGAACCAGTTGGTCAAACGAATCGGCGGGGCGCGTGTCCATGCCGCGCGTTCCCTGTTCACTCAGGAGAACTCCTTGGACAATTCCGATTCGGTACGGTTGCAGGCTATTCCAGCCCCCGACGTTAAAGTCTGCGTCTCGCGCGAACACGACCATGGGGGCGTAGTTCAATGGAATCGAAATCTGCACCAGATTGTCATAGCGTCGGCTGAGTCCATCGATGCGCATGAGCTCTCCGTCGACCAAACCTGCGTTCGCCTGGCTCAACCCGGAGTGCCCCTCATACTTGCGGAGCTCGATCTCGTAACCGAGCCGTCGGTACGCCTCTCGCAGAACCGCGGCAGCGGCTTCCGTCTCACGAGACTCAGCGCTCGTGGAGAATTCGAGACGCTTGGTGGCTCCCTGCCGAGATTCGTTACCTGGCTGACGAGCAGCAATAGGAGCCGATGAGTCGACCGACTGACGAGAGGGAGTCCCCGCGCGCTCCAGATCCGCTACTTCGATGCCCAGTAGATCTGCGTAGAGCTCGTCCCGTATGCGCTTGGTTGCCCGCTCCGTCAACATCTGGTTCAAAACTTTTTCTAGCCTCGGCACGAGTTCCTGGTGCTTCTTGTTGACATAGTGGTAGAGAAACAAGGTCTCGAGCACGACGCCGGCTTGCTGAATTCGAGAATCCTCGAGGGACTTCAAGGCTACAAGACCGTTGATGACTGGCATGATCGCGAAGTCGATCTGGTCGGCCTCGACCCATGCCAGCAGGTCGACGTACGAATCGCCGACACGCACATCCATTCCGCGCGTCCCTGCCTCTGCAAACTTGATTCCGCTGACTATCCCTATTCGGTAGGGTCGCAGACTATACCATCCGGCAACCACCACATCGCGTCGTTTCGAGAAAGCCGCGCCGTGCAGGTAGTTCACCGGGATCGACAATTGAGCCAGGTTGTGGTACTGGCGCTCCAGGCCGGCGACCCGCTGGACGTCACCGTCATACATCCCCGCGTTAGCCTGGGTCAGTGCGGTAAGTCCGGGGAGATAATCGACCTCGATGTCGATTCCCAAGCGGCCGTACGCTTCTTCCAGAACCGCTGCGGCAGCGTAGGCGTCCGTTGTCTGGGCAGCGGCAAACACCAGTCGCTGCGTACTGTCGGCTGGCAGGACGGCGCACAGCCACAGCATGGCTGCAACCACTCTCATGACTCCGCCTCAGTCTGCAAATTGCCGCCACCGGTTGGCGCCGTTTCCCGCAGTTCTTCGCCTTCCACATAGAACAAGAGCGCCTCCGCTGCTTCCTTCAGCCGCCGCTTGTGGTCACCCAGACGCACCTCAACGCCCGGGTACACCTTCTCGGCTATCCTGATCTTGGCACCCGAAAGCGACCGGGTCATCTTGTTCTCGATCTCGCCACGCTCATCTAGTAGCCGCTGGTTCATCTGCAATAATTCGCCCAGCTGCTTGGCTGCGCGCGCCAGTAACTTCCGCTGCGGCCCCGTCGAGGCGGCTATCATTTTCTGAATCTGCGGCACATCAACGACTTCCAGTTGGAAGCGTGACAGGTGCCGATCGATCTGCTTTCCGAGCTCGCTCATCTTCTTTTGCAGCGCGTCGAGTTGACCGGCCTGGTCCGGCTGCAGACCGGCATTCAGGGCCGTCGACGCTCCGGTCGGACTACCCGCTTGGTGCACTTCCACTCCTTTGCGGCCCCAGGACTGCCCACCGGCGATGCTGCCACCCAGATTGCCCTCGCCCTTGTCGACCGTCAGCAGGCCGCCGCAGCGCAGATGGGCATCCTTGACGTGATTGCCGACCGTAAGGTCGCCGGCGCAATGGACGGTCGCCTCCAAAACGTGCAGTGTGCGCACGTCACCGACGGCAATCACCTTGGTCTTGCGGCCTTCGATCCCTTGGCACACGATGACATCGCCCTTTGCCATCACCGATGATCCCTCGGCGACGCTGCCGGCGACGACCACACTGCCACCAGCCTTGACTGAGTATCCTCGTCCGATGCCACCCTTGACGAAGACATCCCCCTCAAAATCCAGATTGCCGGTGTCGTATCCGATATCGGTGTCGACGGCCAGAAGAGGCACGATCCTTATCTCGTTCTTGTCGATTTGCACGTTTCCGTCGGTTGTGGCGTGAAATTCCTCGCCGGTGCTGGTGGTCTCTGAGCGCGTGTTTATCCCGGCTCGAATCGCGCCGGCTGGTGCCGTTACAAGCCTGTCTCCAACTCGAGCGTCAGGCTGCAAATCACGCTCCGACAACTCGATAGAGCCGTCCGTACACCATTTGCCGCGTGGCTTTTGGGTGCCAATGTGTAACTCTACAGAGTCTGTTTCCGCCATTGTCCGTTATCCCGTCTTCGTAAACCATTAGGATATAGCATCTAACTCCTTTGAACAAGAGAAGTTACGTAACGTAGAAGGTGGCATGTACAGGGCCACGAAGCCCCCCAATGCTTGTGCTGGCGTTGGCCGCTGTGGTGACAGATAGGCCGGATCGTCGACGACGTCCTGTATCCGTCCGCGCCGGTTCTCCTGGTCGATTTCGTCGGAGTGCATGACCAGTTCGGGATCGGTCCAGTGGACGAAGTCCGTGCTCTCCACTAACCACGCTGATCGACCCCACTGGGTCCGATGCTTCACCGTGGCCGGATAGCGATTGGCGGACCGGTCATGAGCGAGCTGGGAGGTTTCCTGACTCGGGATGGGTAGCACATCCGGGAAAGTTACTCGAAACCATCGGGTGAAAAACCGGGATGGCGATCAGGTGTGCCGCATCGCTGAACAGCGCCTTGTAGCGGAGCTGTGGGTCGGGGTCGCCCTCGTCGCGAATTACGTGAGAGAGGTTCCAATCAGCTGAGTCGAAGGCGATTTTGTTCGCTTTGCTGCCATTCCACTCAAAGAGTCCGAGATTGGAACGCTCCCAATTGATCCCATCTGGTGAAGTGGCATAGAGGGAATGGGAGGCTTCCGTCAGCGTGGTATACCCCCAGTACCACCCCGTCGTCAAGAAAGAGCTGCCGCTGTCGATCTGGGTGGATTGGGTTGTAAGTTTATCAATAGCGGTCGTGACTCTACTTTAACATATTCAGGTGCCCACTGCTGAGCTGCCGACGACGGCGATGCAGATTCTGATGTAGATTCTACGGTAATGGGACTCCCACGACTTGGCCACGAGCCGCGGGGACGAATGACGTCTTCTGGAACGGCGCGACGACGGGGGGCGAGGAACGAGACGCGACAAGGTGAGACAGGAAACACGCCACAAGCTCACACTGGCCGGCGCCTCTGTCCTGATATCTCTCCTCGTCACGGAAGGGCTGGCGCGGATTATCTTGCCCGAGCCTCTACACGTCCGAGTCAGAACTCAGGGCTACAACCCGTTGGCGCCTGTACCGCGACACAGCGTCGCGAACCACCCTGGACAATCTTCGATTTACGTGCACACGCCGACCGGCGGCAGGCTCCGTCCCAACACGCAGGTCACGATCGAAAATCACCTGCTCAGTGGCCGCAAAGTCGAAATCTCAACGAACAGCCTAGGCTACCGCAACCGTGAGATCGCAAAGAAGCGTGGCAGCCGTATCCTGTTCCTCGGAGATTCGATCACCTTCGGCGACTACTTGCCCGAAGCGGAAACCTTCGTGAGAGTCGTCGAAGAAAGGGCTCGATCTGACGGCCTCGCGTGGGAGACCATCAACGCCGGCATCGGAGCGATTGGAATCGAGAATGAACTCGCCGTCCTGATGGAAACGGGCATCTCCGTAGAGCCTGACGTCGTGATTGTCTGCTGGTATCTGAACGACTTTCACGAGTCCCCTGGGGTTCGGATCAAACCACTGCCTTACCCCCTTGACGGGAGTCGGCTCGCCTCGCACACGTGGTGGACCTACCACCGTGTGAAGGCGTCCGTTTCGCGACGCCTCGACACGCGAGCTGCCCGAAGTGAATTCGAGGCTGAACTCGCCTCACGTCATAGGGGTCGCGAAGATTTGAGGCAGTTCGATGATCAGGTGCTCGGAGCGTTCCGCGATTGGGGAGGCGCCTGGAGTCCACGCACCTGGCCGCTCGTATCTTCCTGCTTCGAGCAAATGAAGCGTCTCGCGGATGAGAACGGATTTCAACTCCGTGTCGTGGGGTTTCCTGTCCGCGCTCAGGTTGAAGCCGCGTTCGTCGAAGACTATCCACAGAGGCGACTTACGGAGCTCACCGGAGTGCTCGGTGTTCCCTTCCTCGACTTGCTTCCCGTATTGCGTGAGGCCCACGCCTCATCGACGCCTCTCTTCTTCGACCACTGCCACCACACCCCGGAGGGGAATCGGGTTGTAGCCAAGTCGATTTATGATTTCCTGCTGAATCCCGACGGAGAATTTGTGAAGTAAGTGACATGATCGAGTCGGATCGCTGCCGCCGGAACTATTTACCGATTGTGATGGTCAGACCATGGACACCAGACGCCCAATCCGTACGTTACGCATACCCCGGAAATGGTCTTGTCCCTCATCGAACTGTATAACACTACCCCCAGTATTTACGGACCGCGTTGTTACCTGACCGTCGCATGGCTAGCTGTATCTCGGTACTGACCGGCTGCTTGAGGATGCTCTTCTGCATCGTGCTTGTGTTCATCTGGTGTATCGGCGCTGAGGCTTCGCCATTGCGGATTGTGGACGAGTCCGCCGACCGATTGCTCGTCGAGTTTGTGATGCCGACTGCGCTCCTCTCCGCCACGGAGAGTGGCCAACACCAGGAGTTGATGCTACCCGGCGCGGTGCCACGCCTGCAGAGCTCGGGTTTGCCGGCCCTTCCTTTCTTTGCCGAGCTCGTGGCCGCGCCTCCAAATGCCACGGTATCAGTCGAGGTGCTTGAAGCGGAATTCGTCGAATACGAGGGAGTTGACTACGCCGTCGCTCAAGGCCAAGAGCCCAACGACCTCGATCAACAGTTGCCTTACGAACCTGGCCTGTTGTGGCCGCAGGCGAGAGCCAGACTGGAGCAGATAGGCTCCATCAGAGGCGTGCCTGCGCACGCGCTACGCCTGTACCCGGTCGCTTACCATGCGCAGGGACGCACCCTCCGGGTCTATGAGCGGATGGTCCTGGCCCTCCGCTTCGAAGGCGGCTTTCGCGGCAAACCGTTTCCCGCGACGGCGTCTGTGGGGCCCACCGCAGCCCTATACGCCCCGTTCCTGAACCCTCCTCGTTTCCAACGGTCACCCATCGCGGTAAGAAAAACGACGCAGGGGGGTGTTGACGGCGGTTGGTACGACCCTGCGAAAAAGTGGGTCAAAATCCTCGTCGTGGAGGAGAGCATCCACAAGATTGACAGAGGTTGGCTCGAGCGCCGCTTCCTCGAAGCGGACGGTATCGACCCCCGGACGTTTCGCCTGTTTCTGGATGGCGAGGAGCAGCCCCTCTACGTGGAGGGAGGAGAGGACGGTTCGTTCGACGAAGCCGACTTCTGCCTGTTTTTCGGGCGCAAGCGGCGATTTCGGGACGCACAGGGAGTGGAGAGAGACCACGACAGCCTCTATGGCAAGAAGAATATCTACTGGTTCTCCTGGGGCGGCGAGCCAGGCAAGCGCTTTGGTTCACAGTCGGGGGCTCCGATCAACGATTACCCGGCCTCGGAGTGGTATTGGGCGACCTCCCATTTTGAAAGCGATCTCTGGTTCGACCAGCTCGAGTTCGTCGTCGACAACGAGGGTGACCACTGGTTCAATCCGCGGATCAAAGCAGACCAACCAGGCAAAATCGGATCGACTGTGGTGAGGGGAGAGATCTCCGCGCCTTTTCTCGAAGAGGAATACCTCACCCGCCTGCGGGTTTCCTTGCATGGTTGGAGCCAACTTGGACACCATACCGTTTTGAAATTTAACGAACACATAGTCGACGACACTATTTGGGAGGGTCAGGTCGGGTTGCTGGTCGATGAGGAAATCCCATCTACCTACATCAATGAGGACGAACCGACCAATCGCGTGACCGTGCAGGTTTTTGCCGACCAGGCCCCCTTTGACCGCGTCTATTTCAACTGGTTCGAGCTCCAGTACCGCCGGCGTTACGACACCTTCCCGGGGCATCTGGCTTTCCCTCAGACCCCCTCCGTTGGCAGACGCATCACCTTGCGCAAACTCTCCCATCCGAACGTCTTCCTGTTTGATGTAGCCAGCAGTGTCCGCATCACGGACGCGCTGGTAGAACCGTCACCCGATGGGCTTTTCGTAGCCACCTTCGAAGACGCACCCTCCCATGAGCCGTTTTACGTGGCCGCCGACAGCCTCAGCATACTCGTCCCGCGAGGATTCGTCGACATGGCCTCTGATTGGCGCTCACCGGCAAACGGGGCCGACTACGTCATCATCACTCATGACCTGTTCGTCAACGCCTCGAACCGATTGGCCGACCATCGCCGGCAGAGCGGGTTGGACGTCGAGGTCGTCAACGTGACAGACGTTTACGACGAGTTTTCCGGTGGTCAGATCCAGCGCAACGCGATCGCCGACTTCATACAGTACACCTACGACAACTGGCAACCTGCCCCCGCCTACGTCTTGTTGATGGGCGACGCCACCTACGACTACCGCAACATCATTGGCGGCGGTAGACCGAGCTACGTGCCCTCGCAGTATTACCAGGCGCGCAATCGCGGGCACTCCCCCAGTGATTACCTGTACACGCTCGTCGACGGCGACGACCTGCTGCCGGACCTCGCCCTGGGCCGCCTCGCCGTAGAGGGCACGGAGCAGGCGGATGAGACCGTCGATCGCATCATCCGCTACGACACGGATCCCGAGGGCGGCGATTGGCGCAGTCGAGTCATTTATCTGGCCAACTACCACGCTAAAGGGAGCTTTACAGAACCGAGCGACGCACTCGCGCGGACCTATACCGAACCGTTTGGACTCGAGTCGGTCAAGATCTACAACCCGGACAACACTCCAGTACCAAACGTGACCGGTCAGGCCTTTCTCAACGCGTTGAATCGGGGAGCCCTGCTCGTAAACTTTGCCGGCCACGGCAGCGCCAACTTCATGCAGTTCGTCATAGGCCTGATACCTGATTGGGGATACGCCGGTCACATCAACAACGGCCGCAAACTCCCGCTGGTTCTGGCTCTGTCGTGCCTAAACGGCATGTCTGTGAACCCAACGGTCGACAGCGTCGGCGAGGTATTCACGAGGCTAGAGGACGGCGGTGCTATCGCCTACATCTCTTCCAGTGCTATCAGTTTCGTCGCCCAGAACGATCTGCTGTCCGACCATATGTACCGTCAGATATTCGAGGACGGCTTGCTCGCTTTTGGCCCGACACTCAACGCCGCCAAGGTCGCTGTGCTGACTGAGCGCTCCTCCTTTGTCGAGGCCGCTCTCACGATGCAGCTGTTCGGCGACCCTGCGCAGGAACTGGCCTTGCCGGTTCTTGCCGATTACACCCCGGTGTCGTTACGCGCTCAATCAGCGCCTCTGATGCATGGATTCAATACCCAGATCGAACTGGTGGTGCGGAACAACGCCAGGCTCACAGCGGATAGCCTGGCTATCGCTCTGTTCGGCTTCAGCCGCGGCGACGCCGAACCGGACACGATTGCCCATCTGGTGTATCCCTCTTTCGTCGGCTCAGACACGCTCAACCTGGACTGGGCAATCGAACATAGCGCCGGGCCGTACCGTCTTGAGGTCGTCGTCGACCCGCACGGTCGCGTCGCCGAGATCGACGAGTTTAACAACCAGCTGTCCGTAGACGTCGAGATTCTCGAGTCAACGGTGGCCACGCCGATCTTCCCACCGGCTGGTGGAGTGGTGTCGTCTCCCGATTTCACCCTCGAAGCCGTCGTACCGCTGGCTGATGATGCGGGGGGAAATACCTACTCCGTAGAATTCCTGCTCGGAACACAGCGTCCCCTCACTCCGGAGTCGGCTCTGGCGGCTTCGATGCCGGTGGCTACCGACAACGGCATCGCGATCTATTCCCCGGGGGTGAGCCCTGCCGTGGTCGATTCAGCGCAATCAGGAGCCGACCTCATTTGGCGTGCTCGTGTCGTCGACGGCGCGACGTCAGGTCCCTGGAGTGACAGCCAGGGATTCGCCCTGCTCGCGGACGGCATCGGTGCCGATGCCCCGGACGATGAGCGTTTGTGGCGGCAGCAGGGACCGCAGCTGCTGGGAGGCGATGCCGGCAATCTCATCCTCGACGAGGCGCGTCAGTTGCAGATCTCGGCGGCGGCCCTCTCGTTTCATCCCGACGGCACGCAGCGCGAAGACAACTTCGCCGTGACCGGCCTGGAAGGTGCCGGGATCGTCTGTACCGACGGTACCTACCTCTACGCCAAGCGCTGGTTCAATGACGGGTCGACGGTCTATCCGGGAGTGGATGAGTTCGCCCGCATCGGCACCGGATTCAACGGCACCGAGGCCGGACGCCTGTACGAGTTCCTTTCCGGCCCGTCAACGGCGGGTATCTCGGCGACCTATCACAGCGATGGCTTCATCTACAACGAAAACGGGAACGCCTTCGAGCTCGAGCGCATCTCGACCGAATCCGGCCTGCTGGACACGATCGCGGTTACTGAGGGAATGCTCGAATGGCGATCCGGCCTTGTCGAGGACGGGCACTTTCTGATCGCCTCTGACGGCCGCTACATCTACAACGCCTCGATGAGCTCGGTGTCGGGGGTTCGCACCGGGTGGGGCGTGCGGGTGTTCGACCCGGCCGACGGCTGGCGCATTGTGCGCGAATTCACCTCGGAGCCAACGGAAACCGGCTTCACCTACATGTGGACGGATGGCCTGTTGGCGGATGGCGAGCGACTCTACCTGCTCGAATTCGACGACAGCTACCGCATTCGCATGATAGATGCCTTCGATGGGCGTTTTCTGGACGAGTGGGTGTCTGAGCAGGAAACGACTCATTCGGTATCCGGTCAGTACGACTGGGTCAACAACAAGGTCTGGCTCGGGGATCTTTTGGGCTCCGACGTGTATCGGTATACGGGTTTGAGCCAGCTGAGTTCAGGCACACTCACAACAGACCCTATCGGACCGGCTCACACCTGGTCGAGTCTCGATATCGAGGCAACAGCGACCACTGGCGATCTGCGCATTGATCTGCTGAGCGAAAATGAGAGCAGTGGCGAATGGCGACCGCTCGAGGAATACCGGGACATGGAGGCGCAGCGCATCGACTTGAACGCCATCGATGCAACCCGGCACCCGCGGTTGCGATTGCGCGCATCACTGCGCCAGCGGAACACGCTCGCTCCGACACTCTCGGCGTTACAGGTCCGTTTCAGAGCGAATCCGTCGTTACGGATTGCCGCTGTCGAACACGCCGACGGGGATGATGGCCTGCGGGCGCTGGTGACGATCCGCAATCTCTCGCCATTCGCCGTCGCCGGGGTCCGGGTGGTCGCCCGAACGGACGATGGCGTGGAATTGGTCTCGACCACCGTACCGGTGCTTCTTCGCGGAGAAACCCATGTTGTTTCGCTGGATTCCATACCCAGGCCGCTGACCGGCCGTCGATTGTTTGCCCACCTCGAGATCCCAATCCCTGACGCGGACCCGGGCGACAATGTGTTCGAAATTGAGCTATCCCAGACTGTGTTGCCTGCATTCGCCTTCAGCCTGTGGCCGGAGGGTCGTCCTTTTGTGTCCGGGGATCCGATCCTGGCGGGACAGGGCCTCATTATCGCGGCGACCGGTGTGGATGAGGGAGAGATCGAGCTTGTCGTCGACGGGCAACCCGCAGAGGCCGATTCGCTGTTGAGCGGTGGGCGCGTTCTCTACCGCCCGAGCGCGGACCGAGGAGACCATCTTTTGCGAGTCAGTCTGCACATCGGAGAGAAACGCTATCAGTCGGAAATTCGCCTCTTAGTCACCGATGACCTGACCCTGGCCAATCCACTGGTCTATCCCAACCCAGTCACCGGACCGGCTTCCTTCACTTACGTGCTCTCACACGAAGCTGTAGTGACGGTGGAGCTGTTTTCCTTAAATGGCCGCTTGATCAGGCGTCTCGACCCTCATCGCCAGCCACCAGGCTTTTCCCAGACGAAGTGGAACGGGCGTGACAGCGGCGGGAGTCAGCTGGCTAACGGCACGTACCTATATCGCATCCGGGCTCGCGACGACGCCGGATCTGCGGTCGAGCATCGAGCGCCCTTCCTCGTCGCCCGCTAAGCGACGCCGTCGCTCATCGATCGGGTCCCACTCGTTCGGTGGATGCCTGTCCGCATCAGTCCTACCTTTCATCATTCACGCACCCCACATCATCACGCAATCATGATCACGTCAATCCAGTCACATCAACCTCGGCAGCGGTGACAGGTAATAATCGATGAACATCGTCCTGTTCGAGCGTGATGAGATCGACCAGAGACTTCCGCTGGCGGATGAGCGTGCTCAGCACATCCTCAGTGTTTTGCACAGGGCTGCTGGTGACACCTTCGATGCCGGCATCATCGACGGTACCAGGGGAAAAGCAACGCTGGTCTCCGTAGATGCCGAGGGACTGGAGCTCGAATTTGAATGGGGTCAGGCAGAACCACCCTTGCCGCCGATCAATCTTGTCGTCGGCCTGTCGCGCCCGCAGACGAATCGCAAGATCCTGCAGGAAGCGACCGCTCTGGGTGTGCGCAGCATGAGCTTCGTCAAAACGGAACGGGGAGAGGCATCCTATGCCAAGTCGCGGCTGTGGTCCACGGGAGAGTGGCGCCGACACCTCGTTGCAGGTGCTGCCCAGGCATTTACGACGCGTTTGCCCAAAGTCGAGTTCGGTGATGACCTCGAGCAGTCAGTTAGCCAATGCCCGGATGGCGCGCTGAGAATCGTCCTCGACAACTACGAGTCGCCGTGTGCTCTGGCCGCGCACCTGAAACCGCCTGCCGTAATGGATCGAGAAATTCTCTTGTGTGTAGGCTCAGAGCGCGGCTGGACGGCAGCCGAGCGCGAGTTGTTCAGACAGTCGGACTTTCTGTTTGCTCACCTGGGAACGCGGCCGCTGCGCACGGAAACGGCCGTCATCGCCGCGATCTCCATCGCCGGGGCTCTGATGGCGCGTGAGGCATAAGGATATGTCTTCCCCGATTCTGCAATCCAGAAACTACCCGCCCGAACACGGCATCATAGTGCCGATCGATCACCATCGATCCGTGATCCGTGCTCTTTTGGGATCCACGCCGATGCGCCCGTCCGACGCGGATTACCTAGCCGATCTGCTGGCAACCAATGAACTGCGCTGTCTCTATAGTCATGGCAGTCGCCTGCTGGACCATTACCTGGAGTCCTTCAGCGAGGGGTTGATCAATCACGAGCCCGAAGTCAGGGTGATCTCAGACTATGGAGCAACGGCCGTCGTCGACGGGGATGGCGGCATGGGCTACTTCGCCTGCCGGGTCGCCATGAAACAGGTGCTGGAGAAGACCCGGGCTCTGGGCATGGGCGCGGCCACCACGCGCAATCACTTCCACATCGGCTCGGCCGGCATCTGGACCCGTATGGCCGTGGAGGAGGGCTTCATCGGCATGGCGATGTCTGACCATCGGCGAATGCTCGACCCGGCACAGATGGTGATGGGGGTCGTGACCTCATCCCCCTTGAGCATCGGCTTTCCCGCCGGCGATCAGCCGCCCTTCGTCATCGACATGGGAGGACATATTCTACCCCCGCGAGAAGATCTGATGGCGCAGATTCCCAACGGGGTCTTCAAGGCACTCGGAATTTCTGCCGCCACTCAGACCTTTGCCAGCGTCCTCGCAGGCGTCCAGAAACCGGAACCGCTCTCCTCTGAATGGGCCTCGAACCAGGGCGCGTTCCTTTGTGCGTGGGACGTCTCCTGTTTTATGGAGGCAGACGACTTCCGTGACGACATGGACCGTTTCGTAGGCAAAGTCAGACAAATGCAACCCTTCCCCGGGCTCGATCGCGCCGAACTGCCCGGTGGCATGGAGTGGCAGTGGGAGCGTGAAAACCGGCAGCGAGGTGCCATCGCTCTGGGAGACGAACACCGCCAGCAACTCGAAGCCCTGGCCGCCCGTGTTGAAGTCGAATGCGGTTACGAGGTTTTCGAAGAGACTCGGTTCTGACTCAGTGTCCTATCAAGTAGCCGGTAGAATAAGGGTACCGGAGAGACCCGGCGTTGTCGAGAGCGTAGTCGTCCTCAGGTGTCGAATTCGCATCCCTGTGCTGCTATCCCCAGTCGGCGAGGACGGCCGCCGCCGCGTTGTGGCCGGGTGCCCCGGTGACTTCGCCTCCCGGGTGCGTTCCGCCACCGCACAGATAGAGATGCGATATCGGGGTGCGGTAGTCGGACCATCCAGCCATCGGTCGTTGGGCCATGAACTGGCCGGGGATGATGTCGAGTTGGCGAATGTTACCGTCCGTGAGGCCGACCCGCCGTTCGATGTCCTGCGGCGTGAACAGTGACCAGTCGATGATCACCTCGCGGATGTTCGGAGCGTATTCGGCAAGGGTGTCGATCAAATGTTCGCCGACCTCACGGCGCCTGTCCTCCCAACTGCCCTCACGCAGCCGTACCGGTGCGTAGCAAGACCAGACGGACATGACATGATGGCCGGGTGGAGCCATCGTGGGGTCGTAGACGGACGGAATCTGCACCTCCATCATCGGCGTACGTGACGGAATCCCCTCGGTGGCATCACGCCAGCTGCTTTCGAAGTACTCCATCGACGGGCAGATCTTGATCTCGGACAGCCAACGGGGATCGAACTCTCCGTCGAAGTACGCGGAGAAGTCGGGCAGTCCCCGCAGCGACGCGTGGAATTTCAGGTATGCCGCATCCGTCTTCAACTCGCCAATTCGCTGGGTGAAGTCGGCATCAATGTGCTCCTGCTTTATCAGCTTGAGAAAGGTGCGCTTGGGATCGGCGTTCGAAATCACCGTGCGACTGCACACCTGAGTGCCATCCTTGAGAGCTACACCGCGAGCCTCGCCATCATCCACCAGAATGTGATCGACCTCAGCACCTGTCTTCACGGTCACCCCCACACTCTGTGCCGATCTCGCCATCGCCTGTGTAATCCCGCCCATGCCTCCATGCACGAGTCCGACATCCTCCGGCTTGTTCTTGACGCTGGTCTTGATATGGGCGTAACACCAGGCACTTCCGGGGGCTGTCAGGTCACCGACATCGTGAGCGTGGGTGAATGCGGCGCGCACCTGGGTCGACTCGAACAGTTCGGTCAGCAACTCCTTCATGCTGACGGTGAGCAGGCGCTGGAAAAAGGCTTCATCACGAGTACCGCGTAGGCCTTCAGCGATCTCGTCTACTGTGGGCGCGGCCGTCAAGAAGAATGGATGTATGATGCCGGCGGCTCGCTCCCAGAACGCGAGCCACTCCGGATAGCGGTCGGCATCTCTGCGAGAAATCCGGGCAATCTCCTCCTGGGTCCGCGAGACGTCTTCCCACAGTAAAAGGCGGCTGCCGTCCGGGAATGGCTGAAAGCGTGTCGGATCATGGGCGTAGACGTCGAATCCGTGTTCGCGTAACTCGAGGTCTTCGATAACCTGGCTCTGCAACAGGTAACAGATGTAGGAACAGGCTGAGAAACGATATCCGGGGAACAGCTCCTCCGTCATGCAGGCACCGCCTACGATGTCGCGCCGTTCCAGCACGATTACCTTGAGGCCGGCGCGCGCAAGATACCCGGCAGCGACCAGACCATTGTGCCCACCACCCAGGACAACGACGTCGTAGTCGTCGTGCGCACTCACCCTATGCCCTCCTCAGTGACTTTACTGCCAGCAGAGCCACGACGGCCACGGCGATGATGAGACCGCCGTTGATGACGTATGCCCAGTGCACCCCGATGGCATCGCTGACGATCCCCAGCTCCCCGTGGCCTATCCATCCGAAGGCGACGGCCAGCATCCAGCCGCCAAGTACCCTCCCCCGCATCGCATCAGGCACGTTCGCCTGCAATAGACCCCACTGCAGCGCGTCGAACATGGCCGCCATCATACCTACGATGGTGATTACGACGATCGACAACATGAACAGGTCGGACAGGCCGAGCGCCAGTATGCTGGCGCCGTAGAGCGCGGCGACGACGATGACCATCAGACCCTTCCGCCGGTACTCGCTCATGCCGGCCAGACAAAGCGCGCCCAGGAACGACCCGAACCCACCCATGGCGGTCAACGTACCCAGGTCGGACTCATCCAGTCCGAGCCGATCCCGGGCGAGCACTGGCAGCACCGAGGCGTGTGAAAAGCACAGCACTTCGACCAGCAGGGTCATGACCAGCAAGGCCCTCACCGTGGGTAAGCTGGCCATGATACGCAACCCCTCCTTGGTGTCGGCGACAAACGACCGGCGTGGCGTATCCGGGTGTATGGGCCTGGATGGCACCCGCAGCCGTATCACGATAGTGGCGGCGACCCAGTGCAGTAGGGCTGAAGTCAGGAATGCAACCGGCGCTCCGTAGAGTTCGAGCAGAAACCCTCCGGTCAGCGCTCCGAAGGCGCTGATCGCTCTGAGACCGACCGAGCAGACGGCGATGCCGTTCATCGCATCCTTGGGACCGATCACATCGGGAATCAATGCCTGAGAAGACGGAAGCTCGAAGCTGGTCATGGCGCCGGCCACCGCCAGCAGAGCGATGACGGGCCACACCGAGTCAATACCATCCACGGCGACGAACGCCAGTCCCAGAGCCGTTATCCCTTTCACCAGTGCCGCCCCGGCCAGGACGTAACGTCGGTCGATCCGGTCGGCGATGGCCCCGCCGAAGGGCGCTACCACCAATCCGGGCGCGGATTGCATGGTGAAGGAAACGGCCGTCAGCAGCGCCGAATCGGTCTGGTCGAAGACGAACCATCCCACCGTCAAACGGCCTATCCAGACGGCGAACCCGTTGACGATGATGCCAGCCCACAGATGCCGGAAGGCACCGTTGCGGAATGCTCGAAGGGAGTGCCAACGTCGGGGCTCGGCATCCTGCTCACCACCGAGAACCGTCAACGCCATTGGCTGAGGGCGAACAGGGCGATGCTGAAATAGATGAGCAAGGACAGGATGTCGTTCAAGATGGCGAGACTGACGCTACCGGAAACCACCGGATCGTTGGTCCAGGCGAAGGCCCGCAGGATCCGGCGACGTTCCTCCATGCTGCCGGATAACAGACTGACACTGGCTCGGGCAGTGCTCTCGGCAGTACTCTCGGCAGTACTCTCGGGAGTACTCTCTTTGTCGGCAGGTTTCATTGTGGTGAAGAAGATGGTGAATTGATTCGATCCGTGCCCCTCGACAGCCATGGCGATGAACTATACTATCGAAACAGCTACGTAAATATCCTCTGACTGAGACAGCATAGTGCCTGATAACTCATCGACCTCTCGTCCCGGTGGACAGATCCTCGTCGACTGCCTGCGTTTGCATGGCGTCGATACCGCATTTTGCGTTCCCGGCGAGAGCTTCCTGGGATCCCTCGACGCACTCTATGATGTTAGCGACAACCTGCATCTGGTCGTCTGCCGTCAGGAAGGCGGCGTTACCAACATGGCCGAAGCCTGGGGCAAACTGACCGGCAAACCGGGCATCGCCTTCGTCACTCGCGGCCCGGGCGCGTCGAACGCGTCCATCGGTATCCATACTGCCCATCAGGATTCAACCCCCCTTATCGTGTTCGTCGGCCAGGTTGCCCGCGACATGATCGAGCGCGAGGCCTTCCAGGAGGTAGACTTCCGCCGGATGTTCGGCCAGATGACCAAGTGGGTAGCACAGATCGACGACCCGGCGCGCATACCGGAACTGGTCAGCCGCGCCTTTCACGTAGCCACCTCCGGACGTCCCGGCCCGGTCGTCCTCGCCATCCCGGAGGATATGCAGAGCCAGCTCGCCGACGTCGATGACGGTCAACCCTATCAGACGACACAAGCTTCTCCCGGTGCTCACGACATGGGCAGGCTGCGGGATATGCTGGAGGCCGCGAGCCGGCCGTTGGTGTTGGCAGGCGGATGCAGCTGGTCGACGAGCGCGTGCGATGACCTCAGAGCCTTCGCCGAGGCCAACGACCTGCCCGTCGCGGTGACGTTCCGCCGCCAGGACCTGCTCGACAACCGCCATTCCAACTACGCCGGCGTCGTCGGGCTGGGCATTGATCCCAAGTTGAAAGCCCGCATCGCTGACACCGACTTGTTGATTGTGATTGGCCCGCAGCTGGGAGAAATCGTCTCAGGTGGCTACACCTACTTCGACTTCCCCAAACCGCAGCAGCGCCTCGTCCACATAAGCGCCGGTGTCGACGAACTCGGTAAGGTCCACCAGTTCGATCTGGGGATAAACTCTGGCATGGCCGAGTTCTGTGCGGCCGCGCGGACCATGGAGCCGGTGACGCCGTCGTGGAGAGCGGAAACCGAAACCGCCCATGCCGACTACCTCGCGTTTTCGACGCCGAAGTCCATGCCGGGCGACGTCAACTACGCTGAGATTGTCGCCTGGCTCAGTGACAACCTGCCGGAGGATGCCATCATCACCAACGGCGCCGGCAATTACTCCGTCTGGGTACACAGATTTTTCTGCCACAAGCAGTATGGTACTCAGCTCGGACCTCAGTCTGGGGCCATGGGGTACAGTGTGCCGGCCGGCGTCGCGGCCGCCATCCGTCATCCGGACCGGGTCGTCGTTTCCTTCAACGGCGACGGCTGCTTTCAGATGAACGGCCAGGAGATTGGCACCGCGGTGCAGGAAAACGCCAGGGTCATCTTCATCGTCGTCACCAACGGCATGTACGCGACCATCCGCATGCACCAGGAACGCAATTATCCGGGGCGGGTATCGGGAACCAACCTGGTGAACCCGGATTTCGCCGCGCTGGCGCGAGCCTATGGGGCCCACGGGGAAACGGTGACCAAAACGGCCGACTTCGCGCACGCCTTCGAGCGCGCCCGCGCCTCGGATGGTCCGGCATTGATCGAACTCGTCATCGATCCGGAGGCGATACTGCCGACGACGACACTGTCAGAGCTCAGAGCTCAAGCGCTGAAGACCTGAGCCAGCCCTTAGACGGGTCGTTCGCCGATGACAGTTGTCCGGTGCATGTAGCGATCACCTTCGTAGTCGACGACCGCGTAGTGCATGGTGCAGCGATTGTCCCAGATCATTAAATCCCGCGCCACCCACTGGTGCCGGTAGATGAACTCTGGTTGAACGCTGTGTTCGTAGAGGAACTCAAGCAACGCCATGCTCTCTCCAGGGTTCAAGCCTTTGATCTGTGCGGTATTGCCCGGGTTGACGAAGAGACACTTGCGACCTGATTCATCATGGGTCCGCACCACTGGATGAACGCAGGTGTTGGCACCTTCCAGGTCCTGCTGCTCTATCGTCTCGTGCGCGAAACCGATGTTGGTGTTGACGGCAAAGTCGTGCCGAGCCCGCAATCCACCGAGAAACTGCTGCATCGACGGCGAAAGCCCCTCGTAGGCCCTGTACATGTTCGCGAACAGAGTGTCCCCACCACTGGGCGGAATCTCGATCGCGTACAGCAACGACACCATGGCCGAACGCGGCCTGAACGACACGTCCGAATGCCAGTAGTTGCCTGCCCGTGAGCGGCCCTGCTGCTGACCATCGACGATCTTGTTTGATGCCCGGAAGATCTGCGGGTAGCCCGGCAACAGATACTTGGTCACCGAATCCTGCAGCTGCTCCCGATCCCCGAACAGCTCACCGAAGCGGCGACTGAAGGCGATGTGCTGATCTGGCGTGAGATGCTGATCGCGCAGAACCAGCACGCCATCGTTGTCGCACAAAGCCTTGCGTATCTCGGCAAAGACCTCGTCGCTCATCGGCGCGGTGACGTCCAGACCGGTGATCTCGGCCCCGAGTGCGGGACTCAGACGATTCACTGTCAATGGCATGGTGGACAATATAGTCGAGGCATCCTGCCCACACCTACCACTCCACCACGACAATCGGTAGGCTCTATTATCCCTAAAGCCAGTCCTCAACCTGGCCCCTGCCGCATCAGTGTCTGACCGCCCTGGACCGCTTCGACTGCTGCCATGGCCGGCCACGATACACCGGCGTGACAGCCGGCTCGCTTGACCATTCCGGCGATTAGCCCTTGTGTACTCTGCTTATGTACCTCTGATTGTGCACTGTGGCTGATGTGCGACTGCCCCAGTATCATCGGCGAAGACACCTCAACAGACAAAGGAAAACTGATATGTCCAACGCACATTCGCTCGCGGGCAAGAAAGCCTTCGTCACCGGCGGCAAACGCAACATCGGCCGAGGCATTGCTCTGGCCCTGGCCGAAGACGGCTGTGACGTCGGTATCAATGATCTGGAACTGGATGCAGACGCAGAACAGACCCTTGGACTGATCCGCGACATGGGCAAGGAGGCCGAGTTTTTTCCCGGTGACATCTCGGATAGCGCGCAGGTCGAACAGATGTTTGCAGCCTTCTTGGAGCGCTTCGGTCAAATCGACATTCTGGCCAACAATCCCTACGGCGGCACCGGACAGAATTTCTTGGAGCTTACGGAAGAGAACTGGGACCTCAACCTGGACATCGGCCTCAAGGGATTCTTCCTGTGCAGCCAGCAGGCAGCCCGCGCCATGGTGGCTCAAGGCGATGGCGGCAGCATCGTCAGCACCTCCTCCGTACATGGCCGGCGGGTATGGACGGGTGACACGGCCTACGGTACGGCAAAGGCCGGCATCCTGCGCATGACGGAGAGTATGGCCAACGATCTGGGCGAGCATGGCATACGGTGTAACGCCGTTTTGCCCGGCCACATGAACACCAAACACGTGTTCGATACACCTCCTCCCAGGATCGGCGATATAGAAGGCAAGCTCGCGGAAAAGGTGCCTCTGCGCCGGCGCGGCACCCCGGAGGACATCGGCCGGGCGGTTGCCTTCCTGTGTTCACCAGCCGCCGGGTGCATAACCGGAGTCTCTCTGCCCGTGGACGGTGGCCTGCTTGCGGCAGGCGGATGATTTCACTCCGTCGTCATCGATCAATCAGTGTCACAGCCCCAGTTGTCAACGGGTGCAGTCAAAGGAGCCTTCCCGGAATGAGCATCTACGCGGATCTTGGACTCTCCCCGATCATAAACGCTTCAGGAGCCGTGACCCGCCTGGGCGGGGCGCCGATGCCGCAAGCCGTGCTCGACGCCTACGCCGCCGCTGCCGCCGAGTGCGTGCCGCTCGAGCAGTTGCAGGGAAAGGCTTGCTCCATCATCAGCGAATTAACCGGGACGGAGTCGGCTATGGTCACCGCAGGCGCCGCCGCCTCCCTGACCCTGGGCGCTGCGGCCATACTCACCGGGCTCGACATTGGCAAAATGGAACGGCTGCCCCAGACTGACGATGGGGCCGACGGCATGGCTGACGAGTTCATCATCTCGCGGGAGCAGCGCAACGGCTACGACCACGCGGTGCGCGCTGCCGGCGCTCGCTTTGTCGAGGTTGGCATGAATGAAATTGTCGCCAATGCCGGAGTGCGCCGCACCGAAGCCTGGGAGTACGAGGCCGCTATCGGGCCCAACACGGCCGGCGTGCACTATGTGTTTGGCAGAGAGTCCGCTCCGGCTCTGAGCGAGGTGGTCCATGTCGCCCATCGCCACGGACTGCCCGTACTCGTGGACGCTGCTGGGGAGCTGTTGCCGCGATCCAACCTGCAGGCCATCGCGGCAACGGGCGCCGACCTCGTCGCCTTCAGCGGTGGCAAGTCGATTCGCAGCAGTCAATCCACCGGCATTCTCTGTGGCAGGGGTGACCTCGTAGGTGCCGCCGCTTTGCAGATGCTGGATATGGACGACCATTGGGAACTCTGGGATCCGCCGCCGAATCTGATTGACAAGTCAAAGCTCTCCGGCCTGCCGCGCCATGGTATCGGGCGTGGATTCAAGGTATCGAAGGAGGAGATCGTGGCGCTGTTGACCGCTCTGCGTCTTTTCAACGACGGGGCCTACGACGGCCAGTATGACATCTCAATGGATTTACTGCGTTCCATCGCTACCATACTCGACCACCGCGCCGTCGAATGTGAGATCAATGAGGATCCGCTGAAGGCCAAGCTGCCACTGCTGATCGTTGCGGTGGACGAAAAAAAAGCGGGCAAGAGTGCCCTGGAAATCTGCCGCAACCTGCGCAACGGCACTCCCCCGGTATATCTGGGACACGGTCTGCTCAGCCAGGGCCAGCTGTCAGTCAATCCGCTGCATCTGGACGACAGCTCAGCCACGGCGTTGGGTGAGGCGCTGAGAGCGCAGGTGTCGGAGTGAAAAGGATCGCCGCCATCATCACGGTTTTCTTCCGCGGCTCCCACGCCGATGTCCTGGTCCCGAAGTTCGTGATGGGTTTTCCCACCGATGAGGGCTTCCGCACGCCCCGCGTGGAGATCGTTTCTCTCTACATCGATCAATTTCCCGAAACCGATATCGGCCGCCAGTTCGCTGCCGAGCACGACATCCCCATCTACCACAGCATCCCCCACGCCTTGAAGCGCGGTGGAGCCGACCTGGATGTTGATGGTGTTCTCCTAATCGGCGAGCACGGCGATTACGCCTGGAACGAGAAGGAGCAACATTTGTTTCCGCGGCGCTATTTCATGGAACAGATATGCGGTGTGATGGCGACCAGTGGCCGGGGCGTCCCGGTGTTCAACGACAAGCACCTCTCCTACAACTGGCATGACGCAAAGTGGATGTGCGACCGCGCGAGCTCGCTTCAGGCCCCTTTCATGGCCGGCTCGTCTCTGCCAGTGACCTGGCGGTCTCCCTGGTTTGAGCACGACATGGGCGAAGAGATCTCCGAGGCCCTCGCCGTCGGCTTTTCGGGACTGGACATCTACGGGTTCCACACCCTGGAAACGCTGCAGTGCATGGTGGAGCGCCGTCTCGGCAACGAGACTGGAGTGCGAGCAGTGACCTGCCTGGAAGGTGACGACGTCTGGCGTGCCGCCGACGAAGGGCTCTGGTCGCGAGAACTCGGCGAGGCAGCCTGTGATGTCATCGTCGACAAGGAGGACGGCTCCATGGAGGAGCATTGTGAAAACCCGGCTTTGTTTGTCGTAGAATACCGTGATGGACTCAAGGGATCGGCACTGATGCTGAACGGCTACGTGACGGGGTTGGGCTACGCCTGCCGCAGTGGGAGAGGCGACATCCGCGCGACCGAGTTTTACTGCCAGAGTCACGGAGGGCAGCGGGGACCCCACGCCCACTTCAGCTATCTGGGCTTAAACATTGAAGAGATGTTTCTCACTGGAAAACCCAGCTATCCCGTGGAGCGCACCCTGTTGACGAGCGGCGTGCTCGAGGCGGCCCTTACTTCGCGACACGAGGGACACCGGCGCATTGAGACCGATTGGTTGGACGTAACCTACAGTACCTGCGAACAACTGCCCTGGCGCACGACCGAGCCGCGTCCGACCGGGGCGTGCCTGGATCCATGGCCGCCGGCTCAGGAATAGGCCGCCAGAACATCCTCGACAACGGAGGTAATCTGCTCGGCCTGGAAAGGTTTGGTCAGAACCCCGAGAATTCCCGGTAGTTGATCGTGCTCGGGACTCATTCCCGTGATCACGACAACCTTGACGTCGGGTTCGACGATCTGGAATTCGGCCAGGGCTTCGTAACCGGACATCTCGGGCATGGCGAGATCGAGCAGGACGAGGTCGATGTGATCAACGGCGCGAAAGACGTCCACCGCGGCCCTGCCATTGTCGGCGCGAATCACGGTGTACGACCTTTGCAGTACATCCTCGAGGAAATCGAGAATAACATGGTCGTCATCGACGATAAGGACGGTCTGGGTATCTTCAACCAAAATCGCCTCCCCCTGCTCGTGTCAGGCGTGGCTTGATGTCACTAATTTGCATCAACACGGGCAACGGCGCGAGCGTTTTTGCCCCTCAATCACCAGCAGCTGTGCTGCCGGTATGGCGGGGGCCTCTGCCCGGAGCCAATCAAGGAGTATCCTCAATGAGTTGGATCACGGTTCCGGCTACGAATCCGACGACATTGAGGGTGTTCATGCCGAGGACATGTCCGTGACCGAGACCGACGATGGTCGCTACCGGATGTATTACGCCGCGTGCGGTCGTGACGGCAATTGGCTGATCGCCAGCGCAGTGACGGAAGGAGAGCCAACCAAATGAGTCTCAAGAAGCAGCTCGCCGACCTCGAACCCGGAGCCATCACCACCATCGCCGGCGTCGGCTACCTCGAAGGCATCCCAGCTCGCGACGCGCCCGCAGGCGCGCCCCAGGGTGTTGTCCGCATCGCCAGCGGCGACCTCATTATCGTCGACATGTGGGCACACCGCATCTGGCGTATCGACCCCGACGGCATCCTCCACACCTTTGGCGGTGACGGGGTACCCGGGTATAGCGGTAACGACGGTCCTGCATCCAAGGCGCGCTTCAATCATCCCCACGACCTCAACAAGGACAAGGATGACAATCTCTACCTGACCGAAATGCGTACCCGTGTCGTACGCCGCATCGATGCAGGAACCGGCGTCGTGACGCCTGTAATCGGTTGCGGAAAGGCTGGTTGGGGCGGCAACGGCGGCCCCGCACTGGAATGCGAGCTCGACAATGATTCCGGCATTGCCGTCGATGATGACGGAAACATCTTCATCTGCTGCGAGTGGTCGAACGTGGTGCGCCGGGTGGACGCCAAGACCAGCATCATCGACATCTTCGCCGGTATCGAGCAGCGGCATCACGATCTCGAGCGTGGAAGCAGCAGGCCGTTCTCCGGTCCCTGGCTGAACCTGGGTGGGTACTCGGGCGATGGCGGGCCGAAGGAACATGCCGGCCTTCATCATCCCGAGCATCTGGCCTTCGACTCACACGGCGACCTCTTCATCTGCGACAATTCCAACGACCGCATCCGCAAGATCGACATGAAGACGGGCATCATCAGTACCGTTCTCGGCAATGGTCAGCGGGCATCCAGCGGCGACGGTGAGCTCGGTACCGAGGCCGCCATCCTGATGCCTGACGCCCTCTGCTTCGATCCGGATGACAACCTCTACGTCGGTGAAAAGTACGGCTTCCGGCTGCGCAAGCTGGACGGCAAGACGGGGCGGGTGTCCACGCTGGCCGGCAATGGCCAGGCCGGCTGGGGCGATGAGGGCTTGCCTGGTCCCGAGAGCCGCATCAATTCCATCGAGGCGGGAATATGGGCCGATCCGGACGGTACCGTGTTCTGGGGCGACTCTTCCGGACGCCTGCGTCGTTATGACGGCAAGACCGGAATCGTTACCACCGCACTGGGCGGGACTACCATTCACGACGGGGAGCCCGCGACCAGTGCATTCCTGCGCGGGCCCTACGGTATTTCCATCGCCGCCAACGGTGACATCTACTTCGCCGACTCCTGGAACCAGCGGATTCGCGCCATCGACGCTGAGACCGGCGTCATCCGCACGGTCGCCGGCGAGGGCGCGCGCGCCTATGGCGGTGACGGGGGGCAAGCCACCGAAGCCTTTCTCGGCAATCCCGGTGATGTCTCGGTGAGCCCGGATGGCACCCTCATCATCGCCGACACTCGCCACGGCCATGTGCGCCGCGTCGATGCCGATGGAGTGATCCACAACGTTGCCGGGGCTGCCTTTCCGTGGGACAAGGGTGACGGTGGTCCTTCAATCAGCGCCAATTTGATATACCCCGCCGGCGTCGAGCACGCCCCCAACGGCGATCTCTACATCGCCGACGCCTCCGCCCACCGTATCCGCAAGGTGAATGCGACAACTGGTATCATCACCACCGCCGCCGGCAACGGTCTCGATGGCCGTACCGGAGATGGGGGACCGGCGGTTCAGGCCCGTATCGGCAGACCTATGTCCGTCCGCTTCGACACGTCTGGCAATCTGTATTTCTGCGATATCGGCCATAACGTGGTCCGGCGTGTCGATGCAGAATCAGGAATCATCACCACAGTCATCGGCTCCGGTGATGGTGAAGGACATTCTCCGGACGGCACGCCTGCGCTGCAAGCCAGCCTGGGCACCCCACATGGCGTCGAGATTTCACCAGACGGCAGCATCATCTACGTCTCCGATACGGAGAATTTCCAGGTACGTTGTGTTGGTCCCGATGGCTTGTTGCGCACCATCGCCGGTAGCGATGACGGCGGCGATTCCGGAGACGGTGGCCCGGCTACCAATGCCACCCTCAACTATCCCTACTCCCTTCGCCTCTATGGTGAGGACATCCTGCTGATCAGCGACCACTGGAACAACAAGCTGCGGGCGGTGAAGCTGAGCCATCCGTGACACATGGGAGAGAGTATCTTGACCGATCCTGAAGAAGAAATCGGCTTCATGAACATCGACGAGACTGACTTTTCCAGCTTTTCGCTCGGAGAGCAAATCCGCCACTTCGAGGTCGAAGGGTATGTGGTACTACCCAATGTCATCCCGCCAGAGCAGGTCGAGCGTTTAGGGAACGAGCTGGCCGGCATTCCGATGCGGCACAAGGATTACAGCATCCACCAGACCGTGTCGACGGAGCCGCCGCAGTGGCAGAGCCGGGCCGTGGCCGAACTGATCGCCAACCCGCCGGTCATCGAGTTCCTACGAGCACTGATGGGAGACGACATCGTTTACACGTTGGGGGCATTCCAACGCACCCACCAGGGATCACCTGGCATCTCCATGCATACGGACGGTCAGCCCTTCGGCTCCTCGATTTTCACCTTCGAAGGCAGCTCACCACGCCTCGTGCGGGTCCTCTACTACCTGCAGGATCTGACGCCCGAGCGAGCCCCGTTCCGCCTGGTGCCACGCTCCCACCTGTCGTTCCACGCCGACGCCAACCCGTACCTGCGCTACAAGTCCCATCCCGAAGAGATCACCCTGTGCGTGAAAGCAGGCTCGGCCATCCTGCTTCCGAAGGATCTGTTTCACGGAACTCACCCGAACGGGGATCCGCAAGCGCGCGAACTGATTCAGTTTGGTTATCGTCCCGCGTGGGCAGGACCGATTCAACCGATGGAAGATTGGGATCCCGAACTCGTGGCCGCAGCTCCCGAAGAGGCCAAACCTTTCCTGCAGAGCCTCAATACTACCGGAGGTACTTGGGAGCTTGAAAACAAACCGAAGGGGATGAAGGCGGAAGCGCCGGGAATCGACGCCAGCCGGTGGAACCGTCAGGCCTGACTCAGGGGGAATGTGTGAAGATTCCTGCACACGTGTGGGTGCAAGAATTCACGTAATTTCGCCTCCTTCGTATCGCTCCTCCACCGTTGTGGGGACGTAGAAGCCCGCACCCCACCAAGTGTCCTCGACACGACCCGTCCTTGGACTCATACTCGTGCAGCACGTCGAAGGTCACTCGCGACGTCTACCGGCAAGGAGGAGGTTCATGCACTGGAACGCACGTGGAATCACAATCATGGCGATCGCAGTCGCCCTCACCATCGTCACCTGTAAGCAGCGAGACCAGGGTGCGGGCGGCGGCGCCACCCAGAAGAGCGTGAACTGGAAGTTGGCCGGTGCCTACTCCACCACGACGCCGATCGTTGGCGATGCGGGACCTCTGTGGACGGCAAAGCTGGAAGACGTATCAGGAGGCCGCATCAAGATCAAGTATTTCGATCCGGGCAAGTTGGTACCGGTCATGGAGATCTTCGATTCGGTGAGCAAGGGCGCGGTGGACGCCGGCTGGGCGTCGGCCGGATACTGGATCGGCAAACTGCCTGCGGCCGCCCTGTTCTCCGCCGTGCCGTTCGGTCCCAACGCCATGGAATACATGGCCTGGATTTACGAGGGCGGCGGCCTTGAGCTGTGGCAGGAGATGTACGCCGAGAACAACCTCTGGGTCACTCCCTGCATAATGATTCCGCCGGAAGCCTCGGGATGGTTTCGGGAGCCGATCGAGTCCGTCGACCAGCTCCGGGGGATGAAGATTCGATTCTTCGGCCTGGGCGGCAAAGCGATCCAGAAGCTGGGCGCCTCGGTGCAGATGCTCGCCGCCGGCGACATTTTTCCGGCTCTGGAGCGGGGTGTTCTGGATGCCACCGAGTTCTCCATGCCCAGCATCGACGAGCGCTACGGCTTCCACAAAATCGCCAAGCACTACTACTTTCCTGGCTGGCATCAGCAGTCCTCCATCGCCGAGCTGATGATCAATCTGGAACGCTGGAACGAGTTGTCCTCCCAGGATCAGGAACTGATCAAACTCTGCTGCAGGGACACCATCATCCGCGGTCTCACACTGGGCGAAGTGCAGCAGGGTCAGGCGTTGGCCAACATGAAGGCGCAGGGCGTCCAGGTGCACACCTGGCCGCCGGAAATCATGGCGGCTTACAAGGCGGCCACCGATGAGGTGATGGAGGAAGAGGCCGCCAATGACCCCATGTTCGCCAGGGTGTACGAGTCCTACAAGGCATTCCGCGCCCGATATGCCGAGTGGGCTGCCCTGTCCCGCATCCCCACCGGTTTTTCCGCTGCCGCTGCCGGCAACTGATCGATGGAGCTACTCCGACAGCTGAGCGCGCGGCTGGACTGGATCAACGCCTCCGTGGGCCGGGCCGCCGCCTGGTTGTCGATTCCGATCATCACCGTCGTCATCCTCGACGTGGTCACGCGGCGGTTTTTCACGCTGGGCTCGGTGACCCTGCAGGAACTGGAGTGGCATCTGCACGCCGTCCTGTTTCTGCTGTGTGCCGCCTACGCCTACATCGACGACACCCACGTGCGGGTGGATATCTTCCGCGCCCGCCTCGGCCCTACGCCTAGGGCCTGGATCGAGCTGATCGGCGCCGCGCTCTTCCTCACCCCCTACTCGATTGTCATGGTCGTTCTCGGATCGCAGTTCGTCATCGACTCCTACCTGCTCAATGAGGTCTCCGATGCGCCAGGCGGCCTGCCCTACCGGTTCATCATCAAGTCGGCTCTGCCGATCGGATTTCTGTTGCTCGCAATGCAGGGCGTTTCCACCGTCGCAAAGCAGATCCTGATTCTGAAACATCGTGAACAAAAGGCAGGGGTCGATGTACGTTGAGGAAGTCCTCGCCCTGCTGATGTTCCTGGCTCTGGCGCTGCTGCTGTTCTCTGGTTATCCGGTTGCCTTCGTACTACCGGGCGTGGCTCTTGGGTTCGGAGGCTTGGGCATGATGCTCGGCCACTTCTCCGCGATCGAGTTCTACAACATCGTCCTCAGGGCCTGGGGCGGGGCCGCCTCCAATCTGTTGCTGGTTGCTGTTCCGATGTTCATCTATATGGGGATCATGCTCGAACGCTCGGGGGTGGCTGAGGATCTGCTCAGTACGATGCAGATCCTCCTCGGCCGCATCCGCGGCGGCCTGGCCATGGCCGTAACCGTGATGGGCACGATCCTGGCTGCCTCTACGGGCATCATCGGTGCTTCCGTCGTCATGATGGGCATCCTGGCCCTGTCGCCGATGCTCAAGCGCGGCTATCAGGTCGAATTATCTGTTGGCACCATCGCCGCCTCAGCGACGCTGGGCATCCTGATCCCGCCCAGCATCATGCTCGTCATCATGGGTGACCTGCTGTCGATCTCGGTGGGCGATCTGTTCCTCGGCGCGGTCTTCCCCGGACTGGTCCTTTCGGGGTTGTACATCCTCTACATCGGTATTCTGTCGTACATGCGTCCCAATCTGGCGCCGTTGATGCCGAGGGAGGAGCTGCAGATCCCCCTGGCAGCCCTTGCAGGCCGCGTGCTGCGAACCCTGCTGCCGCCGCTGTTTCTGATCGTGATCGTACTGGGATCGATCTTCGTGGGCTGGGCCACACCCACCGAGGCAGCCGGCGTAGGCGCCTTCGGGTCGGTGTTGCTGGCGTGGTTCAACCGGCGCTTGAACAGGGAGACGGTCGTGGACGTCACTCAGCGCACTGCCAAGATCACGGCCATGGTGTTCATGATCGTGGTGGGCGCCACGGCCTTCAGCTACGTGTTCCGATCGCTGGGTGGCGAGGACGTGATCGAGGCCGCGTTGCTCGGTTTGCCCTTTGGCTCCTGGGGCATTCTGTTCGTGCTGATGAGCACCGTGTTCCTGCTTGGGTTCTTCTTCGACTGGATCGAGATTACCCTGATCGTGCTTCCCGTGTTCGGCCCCATCGTCGGCAAGCTCGATTTCGGACCGATGTTTGCCACGGTGGGTGATCAGACCTTGTGGTTCGCCATGCTGGTCGCCATCAACCTTCAGACCTCGTTCCTCACGCCCCCCTTCGGGTTCGCCCTGTTCTATCTCAAGGGGGTGGCCCCGGCGAACGTGCAGCTCGACCATCTCTACCGCGGCATCATCCCCTTCGTGATCTTGCAGCTTATCGGGCTCGTCATCGTCATTCTATTTCCGGAACTGGTCACCTGGTTTCCGAAGATGGCGCTGGGCCGCGGTTGACCACACCACCTCGAGATCGGTTCGAACTAGTGTCGAATGGAATCTCAGCGGTATAAGTCGATTCATGTACCACACGAATCTGGCCGATTCGGCACAAGCCCGTTCGGCATGGAGGTGCCGCTCAATGCGGGCGGTGACGGTCCATCCTGCAGGTTGACATGTGGTGCCACTTTCCAAGCACGCGGTCTCTACCCGGGTTGTGCGGCCGCCACACCGGTCTCCAGTTCCAGCAGGCGCATCTTGCGCCAGAGCCCCCCGCCATACCCGACGAGCTTACCGTCGGCGCCGATCACCCGGTGACAGGGCACGATGATGGCCAGTGCGTTGAGGCCATTCGTCGTTCCCACTGCCCGTACTGCACCTGGACGGCCGACTTCCTCGGCCAGATCACGGTAGCTGACGGTCTGTCCATAGGGAATGCGACCCAAGGCCGACCACACAGCCTCCTGGAACTCGGTGCCCGGGGTGACAATGGGAACCGTGAAGTCTCTTCGCCTGCCCTCAAAGTAATCGCCGATCTCGCGTTCAGTCTGGTCGATAATGTTGTTGCGATCGGGAACGAAGACGGCCCCCAGACGCCGGCGCAGGCGCTGCACCTGGGTCGGCAACATGCGCCGATCGACGAACTCCAACAGGCATAACCTGGAATCGGTGGCACCCACCAGCATCGGACCCAGTGGCGTGGTAAAACGATCGACCCGAATCGTGGTGGAACCTTCCACATCAGTCGGACTGGCCCCGAAGTAACGTTGGAAGGCCTCGTTAAATCCGGACAACGACCCGTAACCGCTCTCGAAGGCGGCGCGGATCACCTGCGAACCGTCCTGTACCTGCCCCAGGGCTGAACAAAGGCGCCGAGCGCGACTGTAAGCGTGAAAGGTCATGCCGTGATTGGTCTGGAACCATCGACGCACACGCTCCGGGCTCAGACCCCGCTCGCGCAGGTCACCGTCCCGCCACCGGCGCGTCGGCTCCTGATCGAGATCCGCCAGCAGTGGGTGCAGCCAGGCCGGCGTTTCACCGGCTGCCTCGAGGGGTCGACAACGCTTACAAGGACGATAACCCGACAGCAAGGCCTCGCGAGGGGTGCCGTAAAACTGGACGTTCTCTGGTCGCGGCTTCTTCGCCGTGCACGTCGGTCGACAGAAGATACCGGTGGTACGCACGGCAGTGATGAAGATGCCATCGAACGAGGCATCGCCTTGCAGGAAAGCCTGCATCATCACAGCCTCAGTGGGAAGCTCATTATTTGCGGGTGGCAGTTGATCAGGTCTTTTCATGGAATTAAATGTGGCCACGGCCAGTGATCGGCACTACCGAAAAACAGACGTTGAATTCTCAACACTGTTGATCCCCCCGGGGCCGCTGACATGCGCACGGAGAGCTTACCCTATGTGCGCCGTCAGGTGCCGTGCGATCCGCAGACACCTTTTCACTGCACCCCTAACGCCGGAAGAAACTCATCCAGCCACTCGTCGGCGCCGCCGTGTCCGGCAAAGTGCTCCTGGATGTCGCTGTCGATGTGTGAATCGGACCCACCCACTGAAAAGAGTCCGTGCTCGACACAATAGTCGCGGTAAACCGGCGTGAACTCGGGAGGCACCTGGCGATGGGCGCACTCGATGCCGTCCAGTTGACACTCCTCTCGCAGCAGATCCATCCGGCCTCTATCGCCCTGGTTGAAGTACCCATGTGGGTGGGCGATGGCAACCTGGATGCCGGCAGCCTTCAGGATCGGCAGTACCTCGTCAACCGGAGGATAGGGCGGTGAGGGCACTTCTTCTCGCATGCGGACCTTCAAGTCCCAATACCCTTCTGAACTGGGGATGAATCCGTGATCGACACAATAATCGGAGAGCAACCCGTTCTTGACGTGTGTGTTTCCCTGCACCGCGATCACTTCCGCAGGCCTGTACGACTCGAGCAGGGCCAGGCGGTCGGCAGCGCTGAATGGATGCCCGAGAGCCTGCAGTCCGTTGGACCAGGCGGCGCCGGTTGCCCGCTGCCAGACGTGATGAAAATCCGAGACTTCCTGTAGTTGTGGCGTCAGCTCAATCGGAAATCCGTAGCACAGCAGGTCTATGCTGCCCACGGACGTCGCAACCGTTATCTCCGACGACAGAATGGCCGTTACCTCCGGATACCACCCGGCGCATTCCAGCACCTGGTTCGACGCGTCCATGACGTGATGGTCGGTGATGGCGATATAGCGTACGCCGAGTTCGCGCGCTCGTATGAAATGAGCCTCGACGGCGGCAAAGGCATCATAGCTCCAATAGCTGTGAAGATGTAGGTCGTACAGCGCTCGCGATCGATCTGGAGTGCTCATCAGCCGTGTTCCTCTCTATGATGACATCCGGTATATTACTATCCTCCCGACACCTTAAAGAAGAGCAGAGGCAATGCCGCAGCAACCGAACCTCCTCTACATCCACTCCGATCAGCACAATCCGGCCGTCACCGGGTGCTATGGGGATCCACTCGTGCGGACACCTCACCTGGACCAGCTTGCCAGAGAGGGCGTCACCTTCGACAGCACCTACTGCCCTTCCCCGATTTGTACGCCGTCACGGATGTCGATGTTGACAGGCCGCCATCCGTACCAGAACCAGGTCTGGACCAACACCCACATTCTGGATTCCGGCATCCCCACCTTCGCTCACGCCATGGGCGCTGGAGGCTACAGGCCGGTGCTTGTCGGCCGCATGCACTCGAACGGGCCCGATCAGTTGCACGGCTATACGGAGCGACTCGTCGGCGATCATGGCCCCAACCACACCGGCGGGGTCGGGGTCGACCATGGGGAGCTCACTGGAACGGCCGGTCCGTTCAGAGTCAGCCTGGAGAAATCCGGTCATGGCCAGAGTGCGTACCAGGTCCACGACGAGGACGTGACGACGGCAACGGTTGAGTATCTGAAGCAACTGGCCGCCCGGCGACGAAGTGGAGAGGATACTGAGCCGTTCAGCCTGTCTGTCGGCCTCATGCTCCCTCACCAGCCCTTCGTCGCCCGCCGGGAAGACTACGAGTACTACTTCGAGAACATGACGCCACCGCAGACACCGGAGCCGATGTCCGACAGCATCCATCCTTATATCAGGCAATGGCGTGAGTCGTGCGAGATCATCGAGGTCACGCCGGAGGAGACCAGGAGAGCGCGAGCTGCTTATTGGGCCCTCGTCGCGCGGATGGATATCATGATCGGCCAGATTCTGCAATCGTTGCGCGATAACGACCTCGCCGACAACACCCTCATCATCTATTCCTCCGACCACGGAGAGCAGGTGGGCGAACATGGATTGTGGTGGAAGCAGACCTTTTACGAAGGATCGGTCCGCGTCCCCCTCATCATGTCGTGGCCGGGTAGATTGCCGCAGGGTTCGCGGTGCGAGCGTGTCATCAGTCAGCTCGATTTGAACGCCACTATCTTGGATGCCCTCGACTGTCCCCCGCTCCCGAACTCACCCGGACGCAGCGTGCTGCCGCTTATCGCAGATGCGAATGCGCCCTGGGAGGACGTCGCCTACTCCGAGTTCTGCCTGGACCTGGCCGGGAGCGGCGGGCCCTTTCCGGAGGACGGCGTTCGTCAGCGAATGTTGCGCCGTGGCCCATGGAAGCTGATCTACTACCACGGCTATCCCTGCCAGTTGTTCAATCTGGAGGAGGACCCGAAGGAGTTGATCGATCGGTCACAGGACGAATCGTGCACTGAAATTGTCGCCGCGTTGACCGCAGAAGTACTCGATGGTTGGGATCCTGACACTATCGCACTGCAAATGGCGCGCATGCGGGCCGACGGGAGTATTCTCAGAGAGTGGGCCAGCAACACCACCCCGGCTGATCACTACCGCTGGGATCTCAGGCCGGAGATGGACTTCCTCGATCCGGAACAAATGAAATAGGTCAGATAGCGTGAAATCATTCTTGAACGTTGGCTCCGTCGCCGGATCACATACTGCACATCGATAGCGACAGTGACTGGGGGCACCAGTACTGGTCCTATGCCGTCGGTCACATGAGGGGACTGGCCCAAGCCGTGGGAGTATGAGACTGATGAATACGAACTGCCTTGAACATCGCCTGACAGACTCCGAACGCAGTCAGTTCGACGAGCATGGTTATTTGATAGTGGAAAACGCGCTGGCTCCTGAGCGCCTCGAGCCTCTCGTTCACGCCTGTGATCGCCTGATCGCGGAAAAACGGCAGGCCGATGGCCTGGGGCCACATGACCCCGTGGATATCGCCGACATCATCGGCAGAGATCCGCTTTTTCTGGATCTCATCGACTGCGAAACGACTTTCCCAAAGGCTTGGGGCATACTGGGCTGGAACAGTTGCATCTATCATTCCGGTCTGCTGGTGACACCCCCGGTCGACCCGAAACGACCCGCGTCGGAAGCCAGTGTGGCCTGGCATCAGGACAGCATGCGAGTGAACGACGAAATCGAAGTGAGTCCCCGGCCACGACTGTCGATCAAGGTGTTCTTCTTCGTCAGCGACATGTCAGAACCTGGACGCGCCAACACCCTGATCGTGCCTGGGTCTCACCTGCTCGACGAAGTCACCGTTCCCGAGGATGGCTGCTCCAGCCCAGCGGGTGCCATTCCGATCTGCGTTCCCGCGGGCGCGGCCGTCATCATCGACCGCCGCATCTGGCACAGCCGCAGCATCAATGATTGGCACCAGACCCGCAAGATGCTGTTCATGGACTACAGCTTCCGCTGGCTGTTGCCCAAAGACGACATGACCGTCGAGCACCTCTATCCCGGTCTCGATCCGATCCGCCGGCAACTCCTGCGCGACAACCCGAGCAACAACGGCACCTATACTCCGGACAAAGGCGACACGCCGCTGCGAGACTGGCTCGCCCTGCATTGCCCGGAGGACGCTGCCTGGACGACGGGCAAACGGCAGTCATACCGCCCGGATATCCCGGGCACTAAGCCGGCTCGCAAGCAGGAGCAAGCGACGTGAAACCGATGATCCCGGCAGTCCTTTTGAAACATCGGGCACTAGTCCGGTTTCTGTAACTCTTGAGTTTTTCGCCAGGTACCGGTACCTTTGTCTGCACGATAGTCGCCTTGCCGGAGACGTGTCGGCGGGGCGGCTTTTTTTGCAGCCTTTGAATGGAAGAGTGTGTGTGAAATCAGAGTCAATTGAGCGGCGAACCCCCTGGACATCCAGCCTGGTGCGGTGGTTCGATTCGTATGCGGTCAAACCTGGGGCCAACCCCGGGATCATTCATGATGTCCAGACGACGGCCAAGAAGGTGGATTGGGTGAGGGTTCTCCCGTTCATCGCCTTGCACGTTGCCTGCCTGGCCGTGTTTTGGGTCGGGTGGAGCTGGGTGGCGGTTGGAGTGGCTGTCGCAGGTTACGTGGTGCGAATGTTTGCCATTACCGGTTTCTACCACCGCTATTTTTTCCACCGAACCTTCAATACTGCACGCTTCACCCAGTTCCTTTTCGCGCTGTTCGGAAATTCCGCCGTACAGCGCGGTCCACTCTGGTGGGCAGCACACCACCGGCAGCATCATCGTCACTCGGATAAGTTCGAGGACCCGCACTCCCCCGAGCAGCACGGCTTCATCTGGAGTCATATGCTGTGGATCACTTCCAGAGAAAATTTCGCTACCGGCCTGAAGGAAGTGAAAGATCTCGCCAAGTATCCCGAGCTGGTTTTCCTGGACCGTTTTGACATCCTGGTTCCCATTCTTCTGGGCTCAGCCATGTACGGCCTGGGGGTTGTGCTGGAAACCTTTGCCCCCGGTTTGGGTACCAATGGCTGGCAGATGCTCGTCTGGGGGTTTTTCATCTCAACCATCGTCCTCTTCCACGGCACCTGCACCATCAATTCGCTTTCGCACCTCTTTGGCGGGCGTCGCTTTGACACGGCCGAGAGCAGCCGCAACAACCCGCTGCTGGCGCTGATCACTTTCGGAGAGGGCTGGCACAACAACCACCACCACTTCCCTGGAGCGGTGCGTCAGGGATTCTACTGGTGGGAGTACGATTTGACCTACTACGGCTTGAAGATCATGTCGTGGTTGGGGATAATTTGGGAGTTGAACAAGGTGCCGGCGCGGGTGTACGAGCAAGCACGACTAGAAAAAGAGAGAGCGGCTGGCTCGTAGATCGGTAGCACACCCATCGGTAGGACCTCAGTGGATTTCACTCCCGGCCAACGTTGGCACAGCCTGACCGAACCCGAACTCGGTCTCGGCCTCGTCGAGGCGGTAGAAGGTCGACAGGTCATCATGGCATTTCCCGCGCGAGATGTCGTGCGCCGCTATGCCACAGGCGACCCCCCTCTGGCTCGATCACGCCTGACCGAAGGCCAGCAGGCGCGCGATCGCGATGGCCACAGCTTCAACGTCGAGGAGGTCCTCGAGGTTGACTCGCTCCTGCTCTACCGGGGCGAGGGTCGCGAGCTCAGCGAATCTGAGCTTCATGCCGAAGTGGATGTCGCTACCCCCGAAAATCGCCTGCGCAGCGGTCAGGTCGATGACTTCCGTCTCTTCGACCTGCGCCACGATGCCCTTCTCGTCCGCCACCAGATGCTGGCCTCGCCGGCGCGCGGCTTCGTCGGCGGGCGCATCCGTCTTTTCGATCACCAGCTGTCCATCGCCCGCGATGTCTGCGAGCGCCACCGGATACGAGTCTTGCTCGCTGACGAAGTCGGCCTTGGGAAGACGATCGAAGCCCTGCTGATCCTCCACAACCTGCTGCTCACGGGGCGTGTGGAGAATGTTCTCATCCTGGTTCCGCCCGCGCTGGTGCATCAGTGGTTGGCCGAAGCCTACCTGCGTTTCAACCTGGTTCTCAGTGTCATGGGCGAGGACACTCACGGCGGTGGCACCATCAACGTCGAGAGTGAGGAGTTGCCCGATCAACTGCTCTCATCGCAGCTGTTCATCTGCCCCCTCGGTGTCGAAGTCGGCGATCTCTTCATGGAGACCCCGTGGGATATCGTCATCGTCGACGAGGCTCATCATTTGCAGCCGGACAGCGCCGAGCTGGCCCTCGTCACACAGCTCGCCGAGCGCACCGAGCATGTCGTGCTGTTGAGCGCAACCCCCGACCGCGACGGAGAGGAGGCCCATTTCGGCCGCCTCGCTCTGCTCGATCCAGCTCGATTCCACGATATCGATGCTTACTACCGGGACGCTCAGAACTATCGTCAGCTGGCCAACGTGGCGGAGCGTCTGCAACGGGGCGACCCGCTCGACGGTGATGATCGCGCCCTGGTGAAGGAGCGTCTGGCCGGCGACGACATCGACGAACTGCTGGTCTCCGGTGACCCCCGGAGTCAGCACCTGCTACTTGCCCGCCTCCTCGATTTGCATGGCCTTGGGCGAGTAATGTTTCGCAACGTCCGCGCGCGCATCCCCGGCTTTCCACGTCGCGTGCCACACGTGATCGAACTTGAGGAAGGCGATTCCGAGCGCGTGCACCGTGAATTTCTCGCTGATATCGGTCGCGACGAGAGTTTTCGCTTTGCCGCAACGGCGCAGGACGTTCGTGTTGTCTGGCTGGGCGAATTCCTGACAACTCATGCGAGCCAAAAGGTGTTGGTGCTGTGTTCGAACCGTTTGAAGGTCGAGGCACTGGCGCGGGCATTGGAGACTCCCCAGCGCAAGGTCGCGCGTTTCCACGAGGGCATGGGCAACATTGAACGCGATCGCCAGGCGGCCTGGTTTCTCGACAGCGAAGGTCCGCAGGTGGTAGTCAGTTCCGCCGTCGGCGCAGAGGGGCGCAACTTTCAGGTAGCCAGACATCTGGTTCTGTTCGATTTGCCAACCAGCGCCGATCGACTGGAGCAGGCCATTGGCCGTGTCGACCGCATCGGCCAGGGAAACGAAGTGCACCTCTATCCGCTCGTGATGACAGGCACGCCGCAGGCCCGGTTGCGACGGTGGTACGCTGAAGCCCTGCATATCTTCGATCGGCCCTGGCACGGTTCGCCTGCCATCGAGCGCGAGTTTGGCGACGAATTGATGGAAGCGCTGCTGTCCCAGGATGGGACGGCGATCGAGCAGTTGGTCGAACGCGGTGCGGCGCGCAACGAGGAGATTATCGAGGAGTTGGAATCGGGACGGGACCGCTTGCTCGAACTGACTTCGTTCGATGTCCAGGCTGGTCATCAGTTGCAGCAAACCATCAGCAGAATGGAGAGTGGTGACGAGCTAGAATCTTTTATGGTCGACGCCTTTGAACGCCACGATCTCGATGTCGAGGTTACCGGACCTCGCAGTTACGCCGTGCGCACCGGCATGAACTACCATCGCCCTTTCCCTGGCTTCGTCGGCCATGAGATGGGCGTGACCTTCGATCGTCCGACCGCCCTCGACCATCCGGATCGCGTCCTGCTGACCTGGGACCACCCTATGGTTCGCGACACCGTCGATAGCCTGCTGGAAGCACGAAATCGGCAACGCCGCAGTCGCCAGGCTTAACGGCGGCGACCCCGGGCTGCTGCTCGAAGCACTCTACGTTGCCGACACCACCCTGGACCAGCACCTGCGGGCCGATCGCTTCCTGCCTCCCACCCCGATTCGCGTCGTCGTCAACATGGAAGGCGAGAGCGTCGATGAGATCGACATGCGCGACCGCCTGGAAGGGCTGGATGGCTCCGTCCTCGACTTGCCGCAGGTAGGCTCGCTGTTGCCGGGATTGCTGGAGAATGCGCGCGACGTCGCCTCCGACCGCGGCATCGAGATCGCGGCAGCAGCGCGGGAGCGCATGCGAGGTGTATTGGAGCCGGCAGTGCAGCGCTTGATCGAATTGTCACGCGTCAATGCGGCGGTTGGTCAAACGGAAATCGAGGCCGCGCGCGCGGAACTGTCGGCGTTGGCCGATGGGCTCGACAGCGTGCGCGTGCGAATCACTGGGCTGCGGCTTGTGCTGGTAAGCGCGGATTGAACCACCTCGCAACGGTGCTCATTCTACTTTTTCATACTCGGGCAGACTTTCCCCCGACACCAGCTTGTCCTTCAATGTGCGAGAGTGATTGCATGCTCCCCGATAAGAGAAGCCCTTACAGTCGCAGGTGATGTCCCCACCCACAACCTCGAGTGTGTAGTGAACACTCTCATCGCGTGAGCTAGCGATCCGGTAGATAGCTCGTTGCGGTCCTTCCAGAACCTGGGCAAGTGCCTTGATCGCCCCCTCGGAAACCGGGATCAGCGCTTCCCGGGTGGCCCTGCCCAGGTGCTCCGCCTGATCGTCCAGATAAGCTTCTCCGGCCGCGCGCAGTATCTCAGTCAGCTGTTCTTCTGAAGCAACCTGCTTGTTCACCTGCTCGAACTGGCGGTCTATCAGGCGAATCATCCGGCGCAGCTCGGTCATGACATCACTGTCGAGATCGGCGCCCAGCGCCTTGCCCTCCACCAGATCATCAACAATGCGCGCCTTGGTTTCGAGCACCGTGCGGACGAATTCCTCTATGGTACCCCTGGCCACCATGTAGGTGACATTGACCGTGCCCGTCTGTCCGATGCGATAGGCGCGATCCTCCGCCTGCCAGTGATTGGCTGGCACCCAGTCCAGATCGTTGAACACGACTTGCCGCGCCGCCGTGAGGTTGACTCCGGTGCCGCCGGCATGAATCTGGCCCACGTAAACACGGACACTGTTGTCCGTCTGAAAGCGGTCCACCAGACCCTGGCGCTGCCCCACCGGCGTCTCCCCGGTGATGGTCACAGCTTGCTCTCCGAAGTGCTTGCGGAAGCGTTGGATCGGATTGATGAAGGCCGAGAACACGAGAACCTTCTCGCCCTGATCCACGACACCGTCGAGAAATTCGCAGGTCTGCTTGGCCTTCACCGCGGCCAGGGTGCGCCGCGCCGAGGACAACTGACCGATCCCCCGGCGGCGGCCACGCTGATCGCGCTCGGGCTCCTCGGTCGGTGAACCAAGGAAGGATCGCACGGCCTCGTTGAGTTTCTCCCGGGCGCGCTCGTGGATGTCGACGTCGATCCAGGTGCGCAACTTCGGCGGCAGATCGAGGACCTCGTCCTTGGTGCGTCGCAACATGATGCCGTGCAACTGCACCGCCAACTCCTCGATGTTGCTGGAGCCGGCCGAAACCCAGTGTCCGTAGTCATTGCGCTGTCCGTCGCAGTAACGTTTGCTGAACGCGAGAAAGCTGCGCCCCAGTGAATGCCTGACGAGTTGCAGCAGCGGAAAAAGATCGCGCGGACGGTTCGTCAGCGGCGTACCGGTGAGCACGTGAACGACCGGATCTCCGGCTGCTTCGGTTACCAGCTGAGTGGAGAGTCGGCTGCGCACGGTACGGTGGTTCTTCAGATAGTGGGCCTCGTCGAAGACGAAAGCGGTCCACGGATGTGTCCCCAGGACATCGATGTGCTTCTTCAGAATGTCGTAGTTGATGATGACCCATCCACGATAGCCGGCAGCAGGAGGATTGTCCGGTCCGACAATGGCCGTCTCCGCACGCGGCAGCACCATGTGGATCTCACGCTCCCAGTTGTGCTTGATCGACGCCGGACACACCACCAGGTACGGGCCCTCGGGTTCAGCCTCGACGATACTGAGAACCGACTGCCGCGTCTTGCCGAGCCCCATGTCATCGGCCAGGATGGAGCGCCGCCGGCCCAGTAGAAAAGCGAGACCTTCTATCTGGTGGGGGTACAGGCCCTGTGCCAGTTCCCCAGCGCGTGCGGATGAAGAAGGATTTCCATCAACCACTGGTACTCTCCCGTTGGCGAACTGCATACCGGAGTGCTGCGGCAGCCCGGTCATACACTGAGGCCAAGTTTCCGACATTATCGGCCGTCAAGCCCTCCGCCAGGAAACCTCTGATCGAATCGAACGGTCGGAGGCACGAACAGCGAGCCAATTCCGCTGGACTTACGGCTTGATCCTGATGAGCTGGCTGTCACTCGCCGGAATGATACTGCCTCTGTATTTCCGCTCGTAACACCCTTTGATCCCACCCGGTCGACGGCACACGCTGGTCCGGGATGTCAGCTAGGCTAGAACGGTTGTTCCACTGCCCGGCTCAGAAACTCCACGAAGGCAGACGTCGACTTGCACCGCTCGGCAAAGACCTTCGGGAAACCGGGGGCACAGACCTCCTTTTCCGTCAGATCCGCGATCGCGATGAAGTCCTTCCGCTTCAGATCCTCTATCATGGGGTGATCGGCGTCGACACCAGCCGGCGGGCGTTTGAGGGATTCGCCATCGAGGGTGAACCCATTCTTGGCGAACGCGGCGCTCTTCATTGCCTTCTTCCATGTATCAGGGTATTCGAGGATAGCCGCCCGGATCTGCCTGGCCACCGCCGTCTCCGGATGCCAGATGCCGGCGCCCATAAAGACCTCCCGCGGTTCCAGATGCAGGTAGAACCCCGGCGCGTGGGCGTCTTTCGCGTTCTCATGTCGGAAATGCACGCCCGCATGGGTCTTGTACGGCGTCTTGTCCTTCGAGAACCGCACATCGCGGAAGATGCGGAATAGGGATCCTCCTACCTTGCGTGCGTCGGCACGGAAGTGGGGGCTGATTTTGTACAATGGTTCGGCGAAGTCGTCTATGAAGGCGAGCAAGGGTCCGCGCACGTCGTCCTCGTAGCGCTGCTTGTTGTCTTCGAACCATTCACGATCATTGTTCTTCCTCAGGTCGCGGAAAAACTTGAATAGCTTCGGACTGATATACGGATTATTCGCCATCGTCTCGTAGACTCCATCCAGGATATCTGTTTCGCCCGCTGAACTACGGAGCAATTCGTGTGAGGTAAATGTGTTTGGTGAGTGCAACCCGGGCAACCCACCACTGCGATCACGAGCAGGTTGCCAACCCACACTCCGCGCTGTATCATTCGCGGTCAGTCATCTACGATACACGGAAAATTCGAATGCCACGCACATGGATCCTGACCTGGGTTGTCCTGCTGGCGATCCCGGCGGTGACGACAGCGCAGGTGGACCTGCGGCAGCAGGTTCTCGAGGCGCTCGGCGACCAACTAAAGAGGCCTGATCCCGAGCGATCTCACGCTTTTCTCGATCGACTGAGCAACGACACCGGACTTGAAGTTGCCGATCTGCGACCGCGCCTGCGAGCATTGCTGAACCAGCTCCAAACGCAACGCAAGAGCAAGTCGCCGGCCTGGATGGAGCTGATCTCGCTCGGAGGCCGCAGGGCGACCCCGAAAAACGTCGACAAGCTCATCAGGGAGTTGAGAAAAAGAGCGGACAAGATCCTGAAAAAGAAGGGTGATTACTCGTTGTCCGATCTCCTCAGTGACGCGGCGAAGCGCGCCGACGATATGCCCGACTACCGGGCGCGAGCGATCCTGCTTTCAGCCATCGGCGTCAACCCCGACACGGTAGCGGTTTTCACGGGGCTTCCGGAGCGCGTAGGCATGATGTTGAGGGTGCGCAGTTTCAGTGCAGGAGAATCAGACGTCGTCAAGCTGAGCCCTCTGTACGGAAACTCCAATCTGCCTCCTGCAGGGGTCGGAGCTGGCACACCGCTCGGTCGAAAAGCCGTGACCGACCCGATGGCTTATTACTTGAGACGCGAGATGGAGGCATCGAATCTCGTCAAATGGGTGGTGATCGCGCCCACGCCACGAGTCGAACCAGACTGTGCCCTCCACCTCGACATCCTAACGTTTGGTACGCGCTGGCGTGGATCCGCCGCAGCAACACAGGAACGGGTCCTGAACGTGAGTATGCAGATCCAGGTCGATCTGTATGACTACAGATTGAAGAACGTGGTCTACAACAGGGTCGAGGAGTACCGTTACGACTTCCCAATGGCCATGGACGACGAGACACGACCCGGGCTGCAGTTCGACAAGTACTACGAGCGTGTCGCCAAGGATGTGAGTGCATCGGTGGTTGCATTCCTGGCCGAATGATTCTGTTCAATATAGGGACCGGCACTCGTTGGTGACCGCCTGGATCATGGCCTGACAGCCTACGTACATAGCATTCCCTTCCTCCGGCGTTATTAGTCTGTGATACTCATCTTCAGAGCAATCCGCACGCAGTACTTGGATACCCCGCGAATACTGCGTAACGTAGGGGTCGAAGCACAAACCGGGATGGGGTGAAATGACCTCCAACAACCAGCGTGATAGCGAGCTCAGGAGCCGCCTGCGACGCCTGAACGAGATTGGCGTGGCGCTCTCGCTCGAGCATAATCTCACGGCCCTGCTGGATCGCATCCTGGCTGAAGCCAGGCGGTTCACGCGAGCCGATGCTGGCACGCTATACCTCGCAAGCGGCAACCATCTCACGTTCGAAGTCGCTCATAACGACAGCCTGGATACGAGCGCCGAAGACGGTCTGAAAACCGACGACATTCCCCCGGTACCGATCAGCGGCAACAGCGCTTCTGGCTATTCAGCGATGACTGGCGAGGTGCTGAACATAGCCGATGTCTACGACAATCAAAAACACGAGTTTGTTACACCCAAGACCTACGATCAGATGATCGGGTATCACACCAAGTCCATGCTGGTCGTCCCGATGGAGGATCATGAGAAGCGCGTCATCGGCGTCCTGCAGCTGATCAACGCGCTCGATCCCGACTCGGGGGAGGTGGTGTCGTTCTCTGCCGATGACGAGGAGCTGACCGTTTCGCTGGCCTCTCAGGCGTCCGTGGCCGTCAACAACGTCCGCCTGATAGAAGAGACAAAACGCCTCAACCGTCAGAACCAGATGATTCTCAACACGGCCGGTGAAGGCATCTTCGGACTCGACGCCGAGGGATGTCTCACCTTTGCCAACCCTGCGGCAGCCGACATGTTGGGCTGGCCGGCAGTGGAACTGGTCTCTCGGTCACACCTCGAATTCTGTCACCACTCCGACGGGGATACCCAGCCGGATGCTGATTGCGGATGTCCCATCATGGCAAGCTGCAAGCAGGGAGTGGAAGAGCGGCGCAGTGACGAAGTGTTTTGGAGAAGAGACGGTGCCAGCTTTCCCGTCGACTACGTGGCCACGCCGATCCGCGAAACCGATGCGCCGGGCGGCGCCGTGGTCGTGTTCCGGGACGTTACTGAGGAGAGGCGGGCACAAGACGAACGCCGGAGTCTGGAACGGCATCTGATTCAGTCAGAGCGCATGGCTTCCGTCGGCATCGTGACCGCCGGTATCGTGCACAATCTCAGAAACCCCTTGTCCGTCGTCCTCGGGCACTCAGAGCTGATGCAGAGTGAACGTCCCGAAATCACCGACGTTGGGCAGATATTCTCAGCCGCGCAGCAGATGGCGCAAATGATCGAAGATGTGCTGGCCAAGAGCCGTCAGAAAAAGGCGCCCGAGGCCGTGAGCGTGAACGACTTGTTGCAGCGTGAGTTGGATTTTCTACGGGCGGACCGGACCTTCAAGCACCAGGTCGAGCAGGACATCCGTCTGGCACCCGACATACCCACCGTCGAGTGCGTCTATTCCGATCTTTCCCAGGCTGTGGGCAATCTCCTGCGCAATGCGGTGCAGGCCATGCGTGATCGAGAACCGAAAAAGCTCAGTGTGGTTACCGCGGCAGAAACAGGTTTCGTCGTCATCGAGGTGACGGATACCGGCTGTGGCATCGCCGAAACCGACATGTCAAAGCTTTTTCAGCCGTTCTTTACTACCAAGAAATCTGTCGATGATGGCGAGGAGGGCACCGGATTGGGGTTGTACACCGTGCAGCAGCTTCTCAAACCCTACGACGCCGAGGTAGAGGTCGACAGCGAGGTCGACGTAGGCACGACCTTCCGGATAAAGCTTCCAGCAGAAGCTATTGGACTGGACATCGGCGACGTCCTGGATTCGTTGACGCCCGACGGTTGAAGCAGACGGGGGCCGACTCAAGCACCGGCGTTCAATGTTCCCCGTATCAACTCCGGCCGCGGCCAACGACGACAGTAGACCATTGACCGGAGTTGGTACGTGGCATAGGTATTGCCCCACTGGAGTGAGAGAGCTTGGAATCTCCTTGACTCAGTGACGCTTGCGGACAAATCCTCTGGCGTTGGCGGCATGGACCTCAACCATGTCCTCGTGCGACATTTCTTTGACAAGAAAGCTCTCGGTGTCGAAATCCGCGAATCGGTCAGGGTCGAAATCACTGCCTTCGAAGGAGGTCTGGCCATCGACGATGTATTCGGCGATGAGTTGGCCGGCCATTGGATGATGGCCGAAGCCGCCCGAGCAGAAGTTGGTGCCGAGGAAGAGACCGGGCAAAGCCGCGACGGGACCGATATTGGGCATGAAGTCAATCGGGTAGCTGATCAGACCGACGCGATGGTAGTCGACGGTCGCGTCCTGCATGAGGGGGATGTAAGTACCTGCGACGTTTAGAATGAATGGAAGACTGGTCGGGGCGGGTGTCAATTCGCCCAAGTCGAAGTCGACGTCGGGGATAACCTGCTCGGCCTCGAGGTTGTTGGCGCCCAGCAGCAGGCCATTGCTCTCGGTGGGACGAAAATAGAATCCAGCAGCGTCGCAGTTGACGGCGGGCAAACGCGGCGGATGATCGAAGGGTTTGGTGACGAAGCGCTCATGCACGAAGTTGCGCACCGGCAAGGGTTGGTCAACCTGGGCAAGCAGTGAGTTCGCCCATGCGTTGACGGTACAGACCGTGGCGTCGGCACGCAGATCACCCGCTCCTCGAAGGCGAACCCCCGCGATCCCGCCATTGTCAAAAAGAAAGCTCTCGATCGCCTGGTGTTCGCGGATCTCGACACCCATTTCCCGAATCTTGGCGGTAAGGGCGGGTATGTAGCGGTCGGGTTCACTCCAACCACCTCGAAGATCGAGGACACCACATTCGTCAGCTTTGACGTTGAGATCGGGAAACCGGCTCTGGATCTGTTTGCTATCGAGGATCTCGAAGCGGGCGCCGGCTGCCCGGTGCATGTCGTGGAGTTGGGAAGCCGCTGCGAGTTGCTCGGAGTCGTAGATCCCCATGCAGCCGTCCTGATGAAACTCGTAGTCGTCGAGGAGACGGTCGAAGCGCTCGAAAATGTCAAAGCTGACACCACGGGCGCGGGTAGCATTTTCGGTCGCCATCATCATGGTGTTGACCGCACCCGAGCGGCTGCTCGACCCCGAGCCCACGCGACCCTTGTCGATGAGGATGACCCGCTCGACCCCCTTGTCAGCCAGGTGGAACGCCGCGCTCAATCCCGCGATGCCGGCGCCGACGATGACGACTTCTTTTGGTTTTGCCATTGCTATCCGCCAAACTCCGCCACCACTGGCAGGTGATCGGAGTGCACAAACAATCCGGCCACCTGCGGCCCATCGTGGCGAAAACCCGGGCTCCGTACCACCTGGGCACTCTGCAGTCGCGCCGCTAGCGCCGCACTGGCGTAGATGTGATCTATCTGCAGTTGCTTGATCCCAACCGTATCCATCGTTAACTCGACACCACCGCCGGCGCCTTCCATGGCGTTGACGAAACCCAACCCCTTGAGTTGCCCGTGCACCCGCTCCTCCAGATCACAGTTGAAGTCCCCTACTACCACCATCCGCTCCGACATCTTCATCAATTCTTCTATATGTGCCTTGAGCAGATCGGCTTCATGCTCCCGCATGGCCACCTCCCGTGGATGCAGGTGAATGACGACGAACCAAACCTGCTCGCCATTCACATCCAGCAACGCGGCCCCCGCAGTGCGACTGAAGGGCACTACTTCCGCCGTCGGGTCAAAGTGACTGAAGACCTGCGACTGCAGAATCGGATACCGCGAAAGCACATGCCCGGGATAAGCCGTCGGCGAAGCAAAGGTCGCCAGATGATACCCCAGCTTCTGCGCGATCCCCTTCATCATCGACGCCGTCACGCCCTCCTCCAGGCCGAGGATGTCGGCGTCGAGTTCGGCAAACACCTTCACGAAGTGGTCAATATGGGCGTCACCCCCAAAACTCCCAAGAGCCTCCAGCGCTTCTCCTGGAGGATATCCCTGCAGTCCCAATACGTTGTACGTAACGACGCGCATGCCCTGACCTTCATCAACGTGTCAGTTGCTGAGGCTGACCTTGTAGTTGCCTCTCTCCTTGTCGTGCTCCAGAACGATCAGTCCGGCTTTCTCAGCGGCCGCCAGCAGCTCGTTGAAGTTGCGAAAACCGAATCGCTTCTCGTTGAACCCGGGATCAACACGGCGCACGGTCTGTTTGACAAGGGAACTCCACAGAGGGTCGTAATCCTCTTCCAGTGAAGCGACGATGTGCACGAGGCGATCCAGAGCGGCCTCTCGTTCATCGGATACGGGTGAGGATTCTTTCGTCTTGCGCTTTTTCTTGGCGGTAGCCTTGGGCGGAGCCGCGCGACGCTGTTTGACCTTCTGTATCAGGTCGTCGTAGTAGATGAACTCATCGCAACCACCTACCAGCAGGTCGGAGGTTGATTTCCTGACGCCGCAGCCCAATACGCGACGATCATTTTCCTTGAGCTTCGATGCCAGTGGTGAAAAGTCACTATCCCCGGTAACCAGAGCGAAGGTGTCGATATGCTCTTTTGCGTGGGACAGGTCCATGGCGTCGACGACCATGCGGATGTCGGCGCTGTTCTTGCCGCTGGCTCTTGTCTGCGGAATGTCGACGAGTTCGATACCGTGCCGGTGTAGGTCTCCGACCTCCTTGCGGTAACCGCTCCAGTCGCAGTAGGCCCGCTTGTAGACGATGCGGCCTTTCTCGAGCAGGCGCCGCAGGATGATTTCGGGGTCGAACTTCTGCGGGCGCAGTCCGATGGCCAGGTTTTCAAAGTCGATGAAGACGGCGATGAGGGATTCGTCTGCGGTTCGGTTCATTGTGTTCTCCTCCCGATAGATTAGGGCAGAGGCCAGCGAACTCCAAAAAAGGTGGCCCGCCTCCCGAAGGAAGCGGGCCACCTGTACGAATCGCTTAAGGCAAACTTCGCGATAGCTATTCCAAGATTACCACGAACCCCGCCACCGCCTGAACCGGATAGGACTCGGCGACGGGGCCGTCGAAGACGACCTGTACTCGAACGCCCGGTTCGAGAGCAGCCAATGTCTCCTCTGCTTCCTGTCCACTGAGGTGGATCAGGGTCTCGTCCGTGATCGCGACCCAGGCCTGATCATACGCGGTGTTGTCGAATTCACTCTTGATCAACAACCGCGCCAGCAACCGGTCACTGCCCTCTTCGAAGGTCGTGATGCTGCCGCGGATGTCGAAGCCCCGCGGTGCCACATCCGGTGCCGGATCGACCAACGGGTCGTCGATCTGCCCGGAACCGTCGACGTCTATGCCTGGTTCAGGCTCTGTGCCCGGGTCCGTCGGGGTGCCACCGCCAGTACTACCGGTAGACCCCCCGGAGCTTGAATCCGATGGACTGATCTCCACCAGGACCTCCCCGTCCGCTGATATCACCGCCCACCCGTGTTTGCCGGGCTCCTGGACATCGGACCTGGAAATGACCTGGACCGCCAGTGGATAGGTGATGACCTGGGCCACCATCTCATCTGGTCCCGGATTGGTCAAGGACACGAACACATCCACCATCTCACCGGCGTAGCGCACATCTTCGATGGTTACAGTGTAGCCTGCCGTCGGCATCTCTCCCCGCAATACAGCCAGAATGAAGTCGTCTTCGAAGTCGACGGCTGACAGGCGCTCGATGAGCGCGTCATCCTGGACTAGTCCCAGCAAGCGATCCAGCTCATCTTCATTGGTGATCGTGACGATTCCGACCCGACCCGGATCGTCAATGACATCATCTGGTGGCTCAAACGGGTCTTCAACGGGACCGGTCGTCGTATCGATGAACAGCGGTCCCCCGAACACCCGGTCCAGCGTGCCGATGACGCTGTCGCTGTCACCCATGTAGAGGACGACGAAGCGATCGAGCGCGTACAGGCGTGGCAACGCATTGGGATCTGCCATTTCGCCAACCTGGCTGCTATCGCCCATCAGCTGAATGGCCTGATCCTTGGCGATGGCCGCACTCTCGTAGACGAAAAAATGGACCATGTCCTGGTCGATGAGGACGACGTGTCCGGGCCCTTCCAGCCTTGGCAGGTCGATCAAGTCACCGGTGTCTTCGACCTCGACCTCGAGACTGCGGATGCGCTCCAGTAGGTCACTAAGAGCAGTCTCGGACGGCAGGATTATCGGCGGATCGCCCGGCACTGGGTTTACGACTTCACCGCTGGGCTCGTCGGTATCGTCCGGAACGATGCCGATACTACCGTTGCCGTCGTTGTCCCTGTTCTCAGCCCCGGAATCGCCATCCGGCGCCCCGGACGTGTCATCCGTCAGTTGCTGGTCGGCGTTCGAACCTTCCGGCCCCAGGGGATTGCCGTCGCCGCTGCTGTCACTGCACGCGGCCAGGCCGAAGAGGAACAGGCTGGCCCCGAACAGGGCCGACCGAATCCATGTGATTGAGTTCATGTTGGGTACCTCCGATTGGCGTGTTTCCATCTTCGGGCGTCGAGCTAGCGCTGTTTGCCCATTCGCCTCATAGAACACGCCTGGAGGCCCAAGGTGTCACCCACGGTGTGAAAAAACTGTCCAGACTGGGTCGCTGCTCAGGCCTCACCCTTGGTCGCTGATCTTCAGCATCGGAATGAAACTGCGCAGGTCCTCCAGCTTCTCGGGGTTGGGCCATTTGAGAGGGTGCGTGATCAGACCCGGCACACCAGCCCGCCACACAGCGCTGGCGGACAGACGCCGCTCGATCCGGCGCATCTGACCCTGACAATCCTCGAGCTCGACATCTACTTCATCCAGAGAGAGCACGGCCACATCCGCCTCGCGCCCCACTCCCAGCGTTCCGATGCGGTCCTCCCAGCCAATGGCTTCCGCCGCGGACAGGGTCGAAGCCTCGATCAGTTCCGGCAGCGGCATACCCAGGTGCAAGAGCTTCGACATAACCGTCGGCATGTCGTACCCGGGACCCTCGCAGGTCAGGCTGTGCAGGTCGGTGCCGATGACATCCGGCCAGAACTCCTCGGCGGCGCAGATCTCGGCCACCGTCCAGTTGAAGGCGCCGGTGCCGTGGCCGATGTCGTAGATGACGCCGCGCTCGCGTGCATCGATCACCGATGCATTCATCTTGCGGGTATCAGGATCCACAATCGTGCTCTCGAAACCGTGGTAACAGTGGGTGTAGATATCGCCGGCCACCATCTTGCCCGGACATTCCTCCAGCGGCACAACGGAGAAGGCATGGTGGACCATCAGCGGCAGCTTCACTGACGCCGCTGCTTCCAGCGCCGCGCGATAAGCCTCCGGTTCGTTCTTGCCGTCTTCAGCAATGGCGCGGGAGAGACGGACTTTGACGCCGACGAAAATATCTCGGTTGGCCTCGATGGTTTCGATGCACGTCGGAGCGTTGATGAAGGCGCGCCCATCGAGTTCGCCAGCTGTGGTGCCATCGCTCTTTCCGCCCACAGCCAACCCCGCCAGCGAGATGTTGAGAAACCCGAGCAACCGGGTCGTCGCCGGCTCAACCGCGTACACGCGAAAACCCGGATAAGTGCAGCCACCGGCGCTGCCGGCATCGACGGCCGTGGTCACACCTCGCCCCAGGCAGTAGTAGTCGGTGTCGATACCCAGGGGCGTGACATGGTTGTAGCCATGCATGTGGATATCGATGAGACCGGGTACTACGAATTTGCCGGAGGCGTCGTAGACCTGTTGGGCTTGATCCGCAGGGAGGTCTTCTTCGACCGCGACGATCTTGCCGGCGGTGATGGCGACGTCCATGATGCCGTCGAGATTGTTGGCTGCGTCGATTACGCTGCCGTTCTTGATCAGGTAGTCGTAACTGCTCATAAGTCCATGAGTTCCATCTGTTGAGGTGGTGGTTGAGGAAACAATACGTCAGTGAGGATAGAGCACGTTAGCGCTGGGTCAAGCAATGCCTGCTCATCGTGCCTCATACGGTGCGTCAGATGGCTTGCCGCATATCCGAGTATTACAGCGCATTACGACCGCATTACGACCATGGTATTCAGTTCACCGCATTATGCGTACAGCTCCGTCTGCAACCCGGTCTCAGAAAACCCTTGACCGGGTGTGCCGGCTCGCGCTTCCTTATCCGCGACAAGGGGTTATGAGTCGAGCGATAGGCCGGCGGTTTTGAGTTCGTCGGAAAGACAGCCGTGGCATATAATCAATTGTTGGCTTTGAGGACTCCGCTTGAACGCCTCTTGCACGAAGGATTTCATATGAGAAGAGCAATTACCACTTGTCTGCTCCTGCTATTCGGGGTGCCTGACTCTTCGATGATGGTTCATGCGCAATCGGAGAGAATCAGAATCGCAGTTGACGAGACCTATCCCCCATACATGTACGATGAAGGCGCTCACGGATTGTATCCAACGCTGATGCGAGAGATCTTCGCGCGCATAAGAGTGGAAGTTGAGATCACTGGATATCCCTGGAAAAGAGCCTTGTTGCTGGGAGAGCGTGGAGAGGAGGCTGTTGGTGGAATTTACAAGAATGAGAAACGTCTGCTCATCTACGATTACTCTGATCCTCTTTTCGAGGAGAAGCTTGTGGTATTCGTTAGAAAGGGTGAAATGTTCAAGTTCGATGAATTGAGCGATCTGAGAGGAAAGCGGGTTGGTATCAATCGCGGATGGAGTTATGGGCAAGAATTCGATGAGGCGAGAGAGGCAAAAGTCTTTGAAGCGAAGGAAGCCGAGGACAATCATGCAAACTTTGGAAAGCTGGTTAGGGGTAGGATAGATTGCCTTATAGCTGATGAGCTGTCCGCTCTTCAAATCCTCCATCGAGAGAATCTCCAGAGCGTTGTTGATAGGTTGGCCCGGCCTGCTGCAGTCAACAAAGCATACTTGGTCTTTGCAAGAGAGAGTGGCAGGAGGGAACTTCTGGATAGATTCAATACTGCTGTTGGAGCTATGAGAGAGGACGGTTCCTACAACCGGATTGTTGATACATTCGTTAGAGCACTTCAAGATGATATCGAATGAGTGCATCAGACGGAAACGGCTGGTGCGGTTCGACAAAACCGAAACGCACATTCTGATGAAATGGGATACCAACCATCGCGGAGCAGCCCGAAAAGCGTAGACGCACCGAGATTGACTGCGCACATCACCTCTAATCACCGTCAGATAGTGTCGTTGTGACCATCGATCAATTTTGCTGTCCTCTAACCGGCCGGCCATTGAAATGGTCATCTGACCAGATACTGAGCGAAGGTGGTGGCCACACGTTCACGATTGAGGACGGGATTCCTGACTTCTACATCGAGGACGAATCGAGTCGAGTACCCGACGACGATGCGAATCGCAAATGGCTCAAGCATGAAGCGATGGTTGGGCGAGAGATGGCATACCTGCGACATCGGGAATGGCGTGGTGTAACATATCTCATTCAGCGAGTCGCCCAGGTCAGCCGACCAGGATTTCGAATCCTAGAGATCGGAGCAGGTACAGGACATTTCACGCAATGGCTAGCGGAGTCGTGTAATCCTGGCACGTCGATCTTCAGCTTCGATTTTTCTTGGCGGGCATTGTTCCAAATACAGACACGCGTAGCCGCATTGGATTCCGTGTACGTGTTTCGAGCGAATGGCCGAGGCCCGATGCCATTTTCTGATGGTTGCTTCGATGCGATCGTACAGCGATTGGCTCCTTTCAGTCCAAAGGGAGTCAGCCAACGAGAAAAGGACGCCAGAATCCTGCAGTATTTGCGTCCGGGAGGATGGCATTTCTTCGGGGCTTGGGAAGATAGTTTCGGTCTCACCGTGGAGAGTATGCTGGAGGGCGGGTTTACGGAAACGGAGTACCATCGATGGGCCTATCAGTACGAGTACGACAATGAAGAGATCATCGGTGCTCACATGGAGGATGGTGCTTCTCGGGACGAATCGGAAGAGATCGTCCAACGGATTCGCCGCGAAGGTGGTCTGCGTAAGATCCGCCAGGAGTGTCTTTTCATCGGGAGAAAGCCACAGGGGCCAACCACACATGATCAACCCATGCAAACACCCACCCTATGAAAATCACCGACATCCGCATCCGCGAAGTCTCCATCCCTCGCATCTACGACACCTACACCGCCGAGCCCGGGCAGAGCGCACCCCCCGATCCCAGCCGCTCGCGCTATCAGATCATCGAGCTCCACACGGAGAATGGACTCACCGGTCTGGGAGAGATCTCCGATATCGCCAAGCGTATGGACCCGCCCTCCGCTGCGCAGACCCGCGACCTGTTCGTCGAAGCCATGCTTGGACAGGATCTGAACCGCTGGCGTGCCATGTACACGCGAGTCGCCGAACTGCAGCCGGCCGTCTGTCACCCCGAGCTGCGAAACCTGACCCTCTTCGGCGCCGAAATCGCTTTACTCGACCTGGTCGGACAGCGGTATGGAACGCCCCTTTATGAGCTGTTGGGAGGCCGTTGCCGCGAGCGTGTCGAAGTCTGCTGGGTCGCCTTCCTGCGCGGGGAGGTTTCAGTACAAGAGGAACTCGACGCCCTAGAAGCGGAGGTTCGGGAGAAGCTGTCCCAGGGATTCGGTGCCTTCAAATTCAAGGTCGGCACCGATCACCAGCGCGACCTCGAACGCATCCGCCTGTTCCGCGCCATTGCCGGTCCCGACACCTACCTGCGCGTCGACGCCAGTGGGGTATGGGAAGAGGCGGAGGCGATCACCAAGATCACGGAAATGGCTGCCGCCGGCATCAATGGTTGCGAAACTCCAACTGTCGCCGTCAACCGTGGCATCGCCAACGACCACCCCGAGCGAATCGAAGCCAACGCCGACGAGGCCGCCCGCTCGCTGGCGCGGGTGCGCACCCAGGTCCCCGTAGACATCATCGAGCACGTCGCCGACCTCGGGGACGTCTTGTGTGCCGCCCTGGCCGCTCACCGGGCCGTCGACTTCATCAACGTCATCCCCTCTCAGGGCGGCGGGCTCCTGCGCGCCCAGCGGCTCGTGCACACAGCCCAAACCGCGGGCATACCCGCGCTGTTGGGCAGTACCATCGAACTGGGACCCGGCACCGCCGCCTTCCTTCACCTGGCCGTCGCCTCACCCAACATCTCGGTCTCCTCAGACCTCGTCAGTCCCGGCCTGCTTGTCGACGATGTTTGTACGCAGCCTTTTCGCTACCGGGAAGGCCGCTTGAGACCTAGTGACGGACCGGGGTTAGGGGTGCAGCTGGATGAGGCCAAGATCGAGAAGTGGGCGGTATGAGACCCTATTAATGGCCCCCGAGGTGACCCTGATCCTCGACTTCGGTCATCGCCAAACTCGACCACCGCACAGACTTGCCCATCTGAGACCCCGACCATTGACTTAGTTCACTTATAAGTTCATATTATGAGTCATGATCAGACTCAATATACACGAGGCCAAGACCCACCTGTCCCGTTACCTCGACCGCTTGGCCAGGGGTGAGGTCATTCTGCTGTGCAAGCGTAACGCCCCCATAGCCGAGATACGGGGGCTGCCGCCCGAGCGGCGCGATCGCCGTCCCATCGGGCTCGCCAAGAACAAGGTCACCGTCCTGCCGGGGTTTGATGATCCGCTCCCGGAGGAATTGCTGGACGCCTTCGGAAGCAAATCCGAATGAACATGCTCCTGGATACCTGCACTTTCCTGTGGGTGATCACCGATGACCCGGCTCTGTCCGGGCGCGCCCGGGATCTGGTGACGGACCCGGCGCAGCGGGTGTTCCTCAGCAGCGTGTCGGCGTGGGAGATCGCGGTGAAGTTCGCACTTGGCAGGTTGAGGTTGGATGGCGCTCCCACCGAGTTGATCCCCGCCGAGCGCGAGCGCCACGGAATCGATTCGCTCGATCTGGGAGAAGATGCTGCCCTCCACCTGGCCAAGCTACCTGACCTGCACCGGGATCCGTTCGACCGCATGCTGATCTGTCAGGCCGCTGTCCATGGTCTGGCACTGGTGACACCGGATGAGCAGATTCGGCGCTATCCGGTCGTCACGATGTGGTAGAACGCCTCACAGTCCTACTCCACCGGTACACTGTTCCCGTGCCACGGAAACGCGTAGGTCGGCTTGTTGGTGAAGCGCCTCAAGCCGGCCTCCAGCCGCACCGACGCGAACGGCGGTAGTTGTACCGCGAAGTGCTTGCCATCAGCCGGCACTTCGCGCGCCTGCGGATTCGTCGAATCGCGCAACCAGGCGCCAGCGCTCTTGTCCAACGCGGCGTTGTCATGTTCGACGTATTTCACACTCGTGAAGCTGTGCTCGCCGAACGCCCCCGCCTGAACGATCAGGTTTCGAGCTTCTGAACCCGTATTCACCAACTGAATACCGACGGCATCCGCCTTGAGTTCGTCCACGAACGCGGCAATGTCCTCTGGCAGGCCCGGGCGGACACGGTCGGTGTCGAAATAACGCACCGTGTACCTTGGCATGCCGCCGTTGTAGACAGGTTGAGGCGCACCCTGCGTCAGGTGCGTCAGCCCCTTGACGGTGACCGGGTTGGCGGGCCAGCGGTTTTCCTCGATGATCTCCTCCACTGACCGGTTGTCCCTTCGCATGTTCTCATGCATGGCGTTGACGTAGAGTTGGTCCGCCGCCAGCGTCTTCGTCGGCCAGTCCGGCAGGCGGCCCTCGTAGTACTGGAACCTCGCCTCCAGGTTGGCGCCGCCACGATCGCCGTGAGGCCTCAACTCGTTGAAATCGCGCTCCACCTCGTTGTCACGCACGTACCGCAACATCTCGAGGTCGTCTTCCGCCATGGAGGCGTGGTAGAGCAGAACCAACGACTGCATCTGCACCGGCACGTACTCGTCCCAACCCTCCGGGCCATGCCGGGTCGGGACAATCAATTGCCCGTCCTCGCGCTTCTTGCCCCGGTCCAGCATCACCTTGATCTGCGAGCGCAGCAGGTCCAGATAGCCGTTGTCGCCACTCAACAGCTGCGCGCACTCGGCGCCGATGGCCAGACCGATGAGGATGCGAAAACCTGGCGTGAAGTAGAGACGGTTCCAGCCGTGTATTCCACCCCACCACTGGCCCCCCCTTCTCTCGCCGATGATACCGGTCGGCCCGATGTTGTCCGGAATGATCCCATCGTTCTGTTTGATCCGATCCATCCACGCCTCGACGTATTCGAGGACCCAGTTCTTATACTTGTCCTCGCCGGTGTACAGGTAGGCGTTGGTGACCAGCCCCGTCATCGCCAGATTCGCCGGCTCGTCCGAGTTCAACACCATATCATCGAACAACTTCAGGATGTACTCTTGATACTCCTCATCCTGGAACCAATATGGATCCAGGTCTTTTACTATTGGATAGAGTGGCGAGATGCGAGCCTTTCCGGACGGGACTCCGTCGGGCCGGTGGCGGTGGAAGAAGCCGCCATGTCCCGGCTGGTCCAGCCAGGCGATGACGAGTTCCAGGTCGCCGGTTGTGTCACCTGTCGAATGACTGAGACGGTACTTGCTCTTGGCCTGTAGGCACGGCCCCTCGCTGCCGTGGAACGGCGAGCGAATGATCTTGTGTTCCTTATCGTAGTTGGGCGCCTCCGGATCCTCCCCGAGGTACATCCCCGCGAACCTGCGGGCACGGCGGATCATCTCCGAGTTCGTCGGGTCGGCCAGACCGAAATCGTAGAAGTACTGGCTGCCTTCTCCCATGTGAAAGGCGTCCGAATTGTACGGGACCGCCAGGTTCCACCACTCGTTGTGAAGCTGCGGCATGTACATCGGATTGGGCAGCATGCCCTCGGGTTGCTTGACGCCGTCGTCGTAGAACCGGGTCATCGCGTCCCACTCCTTCAGGGAAACCTCCAGCATCTTCTCACTCGCCCCGATCGCGTAGAAGCGGCCTCTCATCGAGCGACTCTCATACCCGTCGTCGACGTCGTGAACGTGGTAGACGAGTCCGCTCGGGCGCGCATACTTCTCAACTGCGACCATGGCAGCCTCCTCCATCGTGCGCATCAGGTGGCGCTGCATCGTCGCCCACGCGGGCGGCGGCTTGATCTCTGAGGCTGTTACCCTGGCAAGTTGTCCGGAAGTCATCTGGATTGCCTCCAAATCGGCATGTTGGGTCCGTTGCGCAAGCAGACTACGTTGGCCTGGCCGGCCCCGCAAGGAATGCTGGCCTGCGCTGGAGGTCGATCGCTATGCCTGAGCTTCCACCGAGGTGCTGCGATCCGAGTTCGCATCAACCTCCGGCGGCATGCGCCGCTTGCGACGCATCCGTTCGAACGACTCCGGAGTCCCATCATGGAGCGAGCCGAACCAGCGATCCAGCGGCACCGTGGGGGTGCCGTAGTTGCATTCGAAGTGGCGGTGGTGCAGGTAGTGGAAGAACGAATCGATAGACATCCCTCGTTCCGAGTCTTTGTTCATGATAATCTGATCGAAGCCGGTGTGCCCGATGGCTGGATTGAGTGCGGGACGCTGCATCAGGTAAAACATGTGGATGGGATGAGATGGGACGAGGAACAGGATGATCCATCGGGTGAAGTAAACGATGTGCTCTAGCGGATGCATGGACAGACCCGACCAGGGTCCGACATTCGTGTTCTTGTGATGCAGGTAGTGTGCCGCTTTGTAGAATGGTTTCCAGTGCGAAATTCGGTGCACGACGTAGAAATGCAGGTCCTGCCAGAACGGCAAGACCGCGGCCAACCCGAAGAACCACACCGGGTTATCTCGCCAAGTGGCGAAAGGTACCCAGCCGTTGCCATACGCCCACAGCATGAAGACTTCGTACAGCGTCCATATAGTGGCGCCGCTGGCGACACTCCAGAACACATTGTCCTTGACCTGGTCGTTGAAGAGGAACGCCTTGGACCTGTTCTGCCACCGCGCATTGTACTTGAAGCGGGTGCCCTGGATGCGGCGCCGATACAGAATGATGTGCAGGCTGCCGGCGACCAGCAGCAGCATAGCCACGTTGCGCGCGTACATCGGCAGGATCCATTCGGGACTCAGCTGGCTGAAGTTGCTCAGTTGGTCCGCCCCAGGCTGGAGATAGCGCCACGTCAACGCCGCAAGCCCGTAGTGGGCCGCCGCCCCAAGAGGCCAGAGAAAACCCGGAAAGCCAAGGAGAAACTGGAGCAGTTTTCTTGGTTGAATCGGCCACACGAAGGGTTGAGCCTTGGTCAGAACGCGTGGCATCCACTCACCACGCGCGTCCCGGGTCTGCGTTCCGTCGTCGACGCCGCGGGTGGCGTCCGGTCCGGCTTCTTTCAAGGTGTCCGTCATGCTTTGATGCTAGGCAGATCTGCCGGCAACGTCAAGGTGGGTTAACACTGCATGGAAACCCTGGTTGAACCAGAGCCACACTCGATCGTGGGTTTTCGCTCATGGTCTCTGTCCCGAATCGTCAGCGCCGGGACATGAATAGTCGCAAGACATACCAGAAAAGCAGTGCGACAGATGAGAACAACTCCAGGCTAGCGGCGACGTGGCGATCCTGAGTGTAGTGATGCAGTATCCCCGACGTCTTGTAGAGGATAGCTCCCCCGGCAAGGGCGATCATGGCGACGGAGAAGAACGTTCCCAGGTTGAAACCGAAAAGGACGCTCGCGGCGATGAGGACGAGGGCAACGATGAAACCCCAGCGCAGTACACTTCCCAGAAAGCTGAAGTCCTTTCTGGACACGAAGGCGACCAGGGTCAGACCGGCAAAGCCAACCAGGGTCACAGTCGCAGCGCTCTCGATAACTCCTGGTGCATAGTACTGGGCCATGAACAGCATGGGCACGAAAATGACGGCTTCGGCGGCGACGAACAGAATCAGCGCACCATACTGGGTCAGCATTGAAGTCGCGCGGTGGGAAGCGCTGCTGGCAAACCAACCGACGATCATGAATGCACCCAAAACGAAGAGCCAGTTCGTGCCGAGCATGGCGACAGCCATCGGTTCGGCCATGCCGCTCTTGAAGAAAAAGATCTCGATTGCGGCGAAGGCACAAATCGAGCCTAGAAGATGCAGGTAGGTCTGCACGACAAACGTCGCGCGACTCTCGACATCCAGGTAAGCTACAGGTTGACTTCCAGTGCTTGAACGTATCTCGGTCATGATCGTCTCCAGCGTCTACGGCTAACAGGGTTACCACTTCGTCACTACCGAATATATAGCACAGACAGAAGAGATCAGCATCAACGGGAGCCGGCTTTAAACAGCAATGTCGGTACCATGCGGAGAATCCTCGACATGATTGAGCGCGAGGCTACAGCTTGGCAGGCTCCACTGCCTGACCGGTCCGCGCCGACTGGTGCACGGCCTCTACCTTGCGCATGTACAGAACCCCCTCTGCGAAATCCGGCCGCACCGGCCGTTCCTCGGGCGATCTTCCTGCCCGTGCCGCCCGCACGGCGCCGATGAAGTCCTCCTCCACCGTCCACTCGGTCCGGCGCTCGGCAGGCACATCGACCACACTCATCGGCTCGCCCGCGGCTCCGATCTGAAGGCTATCTCCCAGATCGTAGATCGCGGTCCCTTCCAGACCGCGAATCGTCAGGCTCGATCCGCCGCTGGTCTGGTCCGCGTTGACACCGCTGTGGTGCTCGACCGCAAGGGCTCCGCTCTGCAGTCGTCCGCTGATGGCAACAACCTGTGGAATGGCGATCTGCACCTGCTCACCGTTCTCATCTGTTTTTTCGGCAATAGGCGTCGAAAGACTGGCTGATAAGGTTTCGTAGGGGCCGACGATCGCATTCAGCATCTCTGCGTAGATACCCATGTACATAATTTGATTGCCGCTGAACTCGACTCGCTCGCGCCAGGTCACGCTGGTTCGATCCAGGTTGCCGCTGCCGATGACACGCAGCTCCACGGAGGTGATCTGTCCCAGGCGCCCCGAGTGCACGACGTCGCGCAGGTAATGCTCGAGTGGATGGGGAGCGGGACTGATCATGTTGACGAGATCCGGATGAGCCTGTGCGGCAGCCAGCATCGGTTTGGCCTCGGTCAGATTCATGCACATGCGGGCCTGGCAGAAGCAGTGCTTCCCGCCCTCCAGCACGGCCGTCGACATCTCCTTGTGCATGTAGGGCCAGGTGCCGATGAAGACGGCATCGATGTCCTCCCGGCCGATCAGGGTTTGCCAGTCGTCTTCGGTAGCCGAAAAGCTGAACTCACTGGCTACCGCCTGCGAACTCTCGCGACTTCGGTTGCACACGGCAACCAGGTCCACGTTGTCAATGGCCGCCAGGCCAGGCAGGTGTTTACTTCGCGAAATGGAGCCGGCTCCGATGAATCCGATGCGAATCGTGTCTGCGCTCATGTCGTTGATCTCCTGAGTTTATTTGACTGGGTTCCGCTGGGTAGTGGACGGAAGGTAGGCATTCGGCGGCAAACTCGCCGATTCATCTACATCCCTGCTCCCAATCCGGTTTTCATCACGAGCGAGCCCGACGCCTGGAATGGGAACTTCGTCGAGTGTTGCAGCCACGGCCATGCCCGACTCGACTGGTGTGCGGGATTTGTCGGTGCCCACGGATGCGGTATGTTGCCCTCTGGCACGGTTCGGAGTGCTTCGGTAAACTGATGGAGCCATGGAGCAGCAATCATGAGAGAGATACGGGTTGCATCTGCGCAGTTTGAGAATCGCGATAATGACAAGGCCTACAATCTGTCGCGCATTCGCGAACTGACGCGCAAGGCGGTCGACCAGGGAGCCGAGATCGTCAGCTTCCACGAGGTCTGCGTACCCGGGTACTCGTGGGTCCAACCACTGGATAAGGCGGATCTTCTCCAGGTGGCCGAACCCGTTCCGGATGGACCATCGGTGAGAGAGCTCATCAAGATCGCGAGCGAATTCAGCACCGTAGTGATGGCCGGACTGCTTGAGCGCGACGACGGACGGATCTACAACTGTTACGTGACCGTCAGTCCCGATGGCTACCTTACCAAGTTTCGCAAACTGCACACCTTCGTGAACCCTCACCTGTCCCCCGGCAGCGAATACAACATCATCGACCTGCTTGGGTGCAAGGTGGGTTTCTTGATCTGCTACGACAACAACCTGCCTGAGAACGTCCGCATCACCGCCATGATGGGGGCGGAAATCGTCTTCATGCCCCACGTGACCGGCTGTCTGCCATCCCTCATGCCGGGACGAGGCACCGTCGATCGCCAGCTCTGGGACAACCGGCATCAGGATCCGGTGCGCCTGCGCCAGGAGTTCCGTGGCCCCAAAGGGAGAGAGTGGCTGATGCGCTGGCTTCCCACGAGGGCGTACGAGAATGGCATCTACGCCGTGTTCAGCAACCCGATCGGCTGGGATTATGACACGGTCAAGCCGGGCTTGGCAATGATCATCGATCCGTTTGGGGAAATTCTGGTGGAGAGCGACGTATTGGAGGACGACGTTGTCGTGGGTACATTGACACCCGAGAAGATCGCGCAGTCGTCTGGTTATCGATACCTGAAAGCCCGCCGGCCCGAATTGTACGGCAAGCTGGTGGAACCGCAGCAGTCCGTCACTTTGCCTGGTTGGCAAATGGAACACGAAACGGATGGTCGCGGTCCGGAGACAGCCGAGTCGGGCCGCTCATAGAGGAGTACGATGATGACGCACTACGCTGAACCCCTGCGACTGCTGGTCGTGGTCGCTCACCCGCACGACATCACCCACATGGCGGGGACGTGCGCCCATCATGTTCAGCGCGGGGACTCGGTTTCCGTGGTCGCGGTCACCGGGGGCACAACCATGCACAACGAGCCGCTCCTGGACGAATTGCGCAAACCGCCGGAGCAACGCGACCCGGCCATCCTGGCACAGACCGCGGAGTCGTACACGGCTGACAAGGCCCATGAGATGACGAAGGCGTGTGCCCTTTTCGGCATCAGTGACGTGCGCACGTTGCCCTTCGAAGATCTGCCGCTGAAGATCACCGACGAACTGGTGGAAGTTCTCGCCGAAGTCATCTATGATGTAAGGCCGCAGGTGTTGTTGACCCACGCGCCCTATTCCAGATGGCCGGGGGCAGCCGCCACATGGCTCAATGACCATACCAACGCCGGCATCGCCATCTACCGAGCGCAGGAGCGTTGTGCCAAACCAGACGTTCAAGGAAAACGAGCCCCACACAACGTCGCCACGACCTACTTCATGGGCGTGGAATTCGCTTACTACGACATTCACGTGTCCGTCGACATTTCGGATCAAATGGACAACCGCATAAAGGCGGAAAAGATGTTTGAAACCCAGGGACACACTGAGGAGTTCGCCCAGAAGCGGCTCGAAATCGGCGGCGGCCAATTCGGTTGGCACGCCAAGGTGGCGTATGCCGAGCCATTTGTGCGGGCCCAACAGCAAGTGCAGACCCATCTGACGGTCACCGAGCACGATGTGCGGGCGTCACAGGAACCTACCTCTGAGAAGCGGGCACGCATGTTGGAAGGCTTTATGGATCGTTGAGAGGAGAAAGGGAACCATGGATACTTCATTCACGAATTCGAAGGAAGAGATCGCCAACGCCAGGCGGGACGACACCGATTGGGCCAGCCTGACCCGGCAGCAGCAGATTCGATCGATCGAGTTGGAGGGCTTTCTGGTCATTCCGGACTTGCTGACGACCGACGTGATCTCCGCGCTCCACGACGAGTTCTCTCGTCTGCCGCTGACGGCGACGGATTATTCGGAGCACAAGAAGGGGTGTTCGGACATCTGGAGGAAGGACTGCCCGGTGGCCACCGACCTGGTCGCCCATCCCCCGATCGTCCAGTTTCTGAGCGACCTGTTCGGCGACGAGTTGATCTGCACCTCGATCGGCCTTGGGACTTCCGACCCGGGTCATCCAGGGATCGCCATTCACACCGATTCGCAGCCCTACGGCTCGAAGATCTTCGGGGTGCAGTCGAGCTCCCCCATCCTCGCCCGTGTCCTCTATTACCTCGACGACCTGACCCCGGACTGCTCGCCCTTCAAAGTGATTCCGCGCTCACACCTTTCCATGCACCGCGACGGAAGTCCTTACGGCCGGATTCTAAGCCATCCCGACGAGCTCATGGTCACCTGCAAAGCGGGTTCCGCCGCCATCATCAACCAGAAGGTCTTCCACGGCAATTTCCCCAACCACAGCAACCGCCAGCGACGGATGCTCGCTATCGCTTACCGCCCGGCGTGGGCGGGCCCGATCGACGACGTGGAAGACTACGATTCGGAGCAAATCGCCAGGCTGCCCGAGAAGATCAAACCATTCTTCCGCAGTTTGAATACCAGGGACATCGAGTTCGATCTGCCCAACCGGCCGGATAACATGGCACGTGATGCGGCCGGCATCAGTCCACGCCGCTGGGGCAATGGCAGGTTGTAGCCGAACCTGCACCGCCACCTTGTTTGGCTGTTGGTCTAACAGCTCCCATACTCGGGTTCTGATCCCAGGACCGGTCTACCCATACGCACGTGGTATGGAGGTTCGAGTACCTTGCGCTGCTCGTCCGTCAGCAGTGCCAGCATCTCTTCGGACCAGGCGTGAGGCATGTAGGCCAGGTTGCCGGGCGAGAATCGGAAGAGCGCGGTGCGGCGATCGCGGTCGGAGGTCCAGGGCAGGGTGCCGTGGACGGCGGCCTCAGTGAAGATGATACGGTCGCCTGCCTTACAGGGGACCGGCTTGACGAATTCACGGTAGCGCTCGAAGCGGCGCAGCGAGTCGGGGCAGGCGTAGTTGCCCTTGTGACTACCCGGTACCAGGCAGAAGCCACCGTCGCCTTCATTGACGTCGACCAGTTGGTAGGCAGCCACGGTCAGACCGTTGTGCATCTTTCCGTCTTTGAAGATGTAGTACTGGTGACGGTCGAAACCGGATTGTGAACACCCCCCGTGCAGGGCAAAGCCCTCGGCACCCTTGCGCATCGTGATAATCCCCAGATCGTGATCCAGACGGAAACCCTCGCCCAGGATCTCGTGCAGGTATGGTACTGTCTTCATTCAAGAGTTACTCTTTTCTCTCACAACAAGCTAGGGATTTTCCAAAATCGGACTTGCCCACAAAACACCCCATAAACTGCTGCAGAATACACGCAAGCAGAAAACGCTCGGTGCAGCGCCGGATGCAAACGTGGTGCGCTTGGAGGCCCGGCTTATGCACGTCTCAGCTCTCCGCTTTCCGTTCTCGCTAACCCCGTTTGCGGCACCTGGTGGACCTCAATCAGACCAACATCGGTCATTCCGGGCTTTGTTGGAAATTGAAGGCAAAGCAACATACACAGCAGGATGATTCAATGAACACAGCTGACGATGCTCACGATGACGACAGGGTGGACGACCAAACCGGTACTTCTACGAGCATCGCACTGATAGTGCGATTACGCATGAGATTATGCCCATAGCAGGAGCACAACCAGAGCGGCTACGATCAGGGAGGCACCGACCAGCTCGGTTGCTTTGACTTTCTCGCGAAAAAATACGAGAGAAGATGCACATGATCCATCTCGAATCGGTTCGCACCTGTGTGCTTCTTGCAAGTACCGTAAGCGTGAACGCCGACGCACTCGGCGCCGGTGAGCCATCGCACCTGGTCGACTCCGTGGCAGGCGACGTCGCTGAAGGTGCCCACATACTGGTTCGGATCGAAGTACCACTCAGGCGCCCACCCGCCGAGCTTGTGTGGGTGCGTCGAGATCAGGCTGACGATCTCTCCGAGCTCGCCCGCCAGGACAGCCTCTCTCAGCGCCATGAACGGACGGTGAAAACGGGAGGTGAAGAACATAGTGAGCTTGATTTCCGACGTTTCGACCGTCCGGCGGATCCGGTGCCATTCTTCCATGGTCCGGCACAGCGGTTTGTCCAGAAACACGTGGACGCCGGCAGCAGCGCACGCCTCGATCGCATCCACTTTCTCGTGGTGCGCGAGTCCCTCCAAAACGACGTCCGGCCTGGCCTCCGCCAGCATCTCGGTCAGCGATCCGTATCGACGGATCGTCGATTCCTGCGTGTACTGCTCATAGAGCGCGTCGTCCTCTTCCACGATGCCGACGATCTCGGCGTTCGACGCATGGCGCGCCGAGCTCACCATGCCGCCGATGTGGCCGTAGTGCACGCCGACGATGCCTATTCTCATTTCGCGACTCCAACTAGCATGAGGGACATGCTTCTCCCGGCAAGGCGTTCGCTACTCGCGAACAGATCTCCTTTGCCGTCGCCAGTGCCTCCGCTGCTGTGTGGTGATCCGGCCAGAAACCAGAATCGTAACGCAGTTCGACTACAAAGGGCGTGATCTCGGCGAGTCCATCGATATCCAACTCGAGAGGCACCCGCCTTCCCATCTCCACAGCGTTGGGCCCTGGCGGTCGGCGACACGATCTGGGTCAGCACCCTTTTTCGATACGGAAGTATCCGGCCAGGCCCAGCAGACCGGCGATGGACTGAGTTTTTCCCTCACCGGCGGGGCCAACTGGCACTACATACCCAACGAAACCATCTTCGATCCTGCTCGACCCAGATTCGAACGGGGGCCGCAAGCTGCTATTCAGAACGCCTGTTTTTCGGCCTGTCGCTGAGCGGTTCCACCATTTGGGCGGCCTTCTGCGCCGGCTCTGCCGTGCGTTCGCAGGACGACGGCCTTACATGGGAAGCATCCTGCCCGACGGGGCGCGGGAGATCGTCTATTTCGCTGAAGGTCGATGAAGAACGGATTGCTGATTTCCCCGTACTGCCGCACCAGCTCCAGATGTCTATCCCCGTCGGCGATCCGATAGACGTAGCATGCCGTCGGAATCGGTGAGGGTGCTGACGACGAACAGCTGGTCTGCTGCCATTACAGCGCTGCTCGGGATCGCGTGAAAGCCGCGGCTGATCTCAAGGCCGTGCTGCGTGACCTCGCATGGCGTACTTCAAGTGCCTTTGTGCTGCGCCATGCGCTCTCTGTCGGCGTCGGACAGCAGCGGCGTGACCCCCTCGACGAACTCGGCCATCGTCTCCTCGAGCGTGGCGCTGGTGGTGTCGAGGACGCGTTTGTTTTTGATCAGGCTTGTTTCGAACTCCTCTTCGAATCGGGCCAGGACGTGCTCGACATCTTTGTCCTGCACGACACCCCGGGTGGGCTCTCCGAACAGCTTCGACTTCTTCTGGCGCTCGACGGTCGCTGCGTCGGCGAACGTGTTCGCCGACATCCGTGCTCGAATTACCTCCGGCGTCGCTTTCATCAGCACCAGGATCGTGTTGGGCGCCTTCTCGAGAATCTCCTCCTCCATGTGCCGGGCCATCTTAGTTCTCTGACCCTCCGGGCTGCGGATCGGCGAACCCGTGTTGGGCCCACCGTAGCCGTAGTAGAGTGGCGCATAGACCGCTTCTTCGATGTGGGCCCCCATGAGATTGTGGTCGTGCTGGCTGTAGAACCCGGCGGACAGGTGATAGGAGATCATGAAGCGCTGGAACATCTCCTTGACCTGGGGGTGGACGGCCTCGTAGCTGGCACCCGCCTCTGCGGACAGCTCCGCATTGGGAATCGTGAAGTGGTCGTGGAAGGGGCTGCTGAACCCCATGGTCTCTTCGGACCACTTGACGATCTCGGCTGCCAGCGTCGTCTTGCCCGCGAACTCGCAACCGATCAGGATTATGTTCATACCTATCACTCCCCTCTTAGGTCTCGTGTGGCAGCGTCATGCAGCCGCTGCCATCACGAACGGTCTCCGGAGCATTTGACGGGTCACGGGCGATGAATATCGCGGTCTTCCCCGGTAATGTCACGAATGTGTTGCCACAGTCATTTAGCAGACCCTACCAAGGTGAGAGAAAATGCAGATCCGCATGAACATCTCTGCTGAGGGCATCGACTCCGTTCCTGGGGACGCGCTGTGTAGGGGATTTGACGTTCAGTCTTGTTTTTATCAGTTTTGTGCCAGTTTTATCCAATTTTATAGACTGGCTACAAAGCGTGGTACAAATGACGTCTGCACTTCAGCCCCAAGTGGTAGGGCACGTATCAGAAACTATCCACAGCCAGTTGTGGAAGTGCATCGACTCTCGACTGGAGCGTGGAGACACCCTGGTCAGACACCAGGATTTCCAGCGAGCCCTCGAGGCAGACTATGCTGGCATCACCGGGCAGCGGGTCAACAGGACAGTGCGACGGGCGTTGGCGAACTCGGTCGTCACCATCAACAGGTCGAGTCCGGAACGGTATGTCGCTGCTGGTCTCCAGAATTCGGCCCGCCGGGCTTTTCAGTCGGCGTGCACGAAACTGAGATGGGCTCCGACGCAGATTCAGCACTCTGGTTCGATGGTCATCGCCCGCTTCAAGTCGCACAACCGGGTCCGCGAACTGCTCTCCGAAGTGGGGCTGAGACCAAGCACGATCGATGCCGATGCCTGTGTCCGTCACGCTGTCGAGGTCGCCTCCGGCAAGCGGGAACCCCTGACACACCACGATCTCTCCGAGCCCTTCGGTCCATCTGAGCCTGAGTTGGCCGTCCTGACGCAGGAGGCAAGAGCAACGGGCAGTTCGTACCGCTCGGATGATCTCGAGCCCTCCAATGATAGTGCCAGTGCGGAAGAGGGGGAGCCCCTTTCAAAGGAGGAGCGGCGGCGGGGCGCCCTGATTGGACGCGTCGAGATGCGCATTGCCGGCACGACACGCATAGTAGCCCGCAAGATCATGCCGTCGCCTGACGACTCCGGGAAGTATCTGCTGGCCCAGCGAAATGCGAAAACCGGAGAGCTGGAGCCCTTGAAGCGACAAGACGCCGTGCGGCCTGTTGGCCGGGACATCGACGGCGTTTGGCGCGAATTATGACGGACGCGTCCGACCAGTAGTCGCACTATTTCAGCGCTGCTGGGGCCACGTTGGCCTGCTGATGGGACGCAAAGGTAGGACGATGCGAAACTGTGGCTGCCCCTGATGGTCCAGACGAAATCTGCCACCAAGGCTGGGACCCTCCGCCTGACCGCCGAAGAACTTCATGGACCTCTCGATTACTGTTCCCTCTAAGGAAGTTTCGCCTGTGTAGGACCAGTGACCGGCGCTGAGGATGGGTTGCGGGTTGTAGAACACCTCCACCTCCACTATCAGTTGAGCTCCATCCTGCAGCACGAAGCTGGCGACGGCCTTCGTCGTCTTGCCATCACGCCGGCCGTCGATCGAATAGTCGTTAACGGCAATGGGTGTCCAGGCCGAATCCAGCCAGGCCTCGACGGTGGCTTCTTTGGGACCACCGCAAGCAGCGAGCGTCAGCAGAAGCGGGATCAGGTACGGGGCGGCCATCAGAAGAATCTATGAACAGGAGCCTTCCGAGTGAACCCGGGAAACGGCTTCGATGTGCCGTTGCCAGGTCCCCTCAAAAGGGCGTATCCTTCGACGGCAGTCTCCCTATCGACCTGGGCACTGAGGCTATGGCGACCCCGCGCAAATCAACCTGCTTGATCGACCTGGATGACCTGCTGACGGTGATTCCCCGCGACCGCCTGTCCGTGGAGGCGATAGAGATAGAACGCCACTGTTATGACGCCTCCCCGTTGGCTGCCAAGTGGCGAAGACAGGGCCAGACCCCATTGCGTCCCGACCTTATTGCGATTCCTCGAGATCATGACGAGGTCGCAATGCTACTGGTTTGGGCGAACGAGCACGCAGTCGCGGTGACCCCCTGGGGGGCCGGCTCAGCCGTCACCGGAGCACCCCTCGCGCAGGGCGGCATCAGCCTGGACCTCTCGGCCATGAATCGGACGCTCGAGGTCAACACCGTCAATCAGTTCGTGCGCGTCGAAGCCGGCAAGATGGGGCACCACCTCGAAGGGGAACTCAACCAGCTTGGCTTCACCCTCAATCACTCGCCCCAGTCACTGGATCGCTCCACTGTTGGAGGCTGGCTGTCCACCCGGGCCAGCGGTCAGTTTTCGAGCCGCTGGGGTAGCATCGAGGATCTGTGCATCTCCTGCACGGCGGTGCTGCCCGATGGCCAGTCGATCACGACTCCTAATACTCCAAGAGCCGCAGTCGGACCGGACCTGCGCCACCTCTTCATCGGCGCCGAGGGCATGATGGGCGTCATCACCGAGGTCAATCTCAAAATCTTCGAGCTGCCCGAGACTCGCCTCTTCGAGTGCCTCAAGTTTCCTGAGCTCCATGACGGACTGGAAGCCATGCGCGTATTCATGGGACACCACCTGCGACCCTTTCTGGTGCGCCTCTACGACGAGGACGAGTCCAGCCATGCCATGCACGACGATAAGTTCGCGGCACCCGTCATGTTCGTCGGCTGCGAGGGACTCGAATCCGTCGCCGGAGCCGAAATGGCTGCCCTCCTCGACATCTGCCACCAGCACGGCGGCCAAGCGCTGGGTCGCAAGCCGGTGGAAGCCTGGATGCAGCGCCGCTTCGACTTCTCCGCCGTCGAGAACATCCTGGACACACCCGGCGGCCTCGCCGAGACCATCGAGGTCGCCCACTTCTGGAGCGAGATCGAGACCACCTACGAGATGATGAAGACGGCGCTGGAACCCCATGCCGATCAAGTCTTGGGCCACTTTTCTCACGCCTATGCCCAGGGCACCTCGCTCTACTTGATTCTGCTCGGTCAGGCTGCCGACGATGCCGCGGCCGCGCAGACGCTCAACCGGATTTGGGACGTTGCCATGCAGACGGCGCTCCAATGCGGGGCCGCGATTTCTCATCATCACGGCATCGGTCACATCCGCCGCAACCACGTGGCCCCTTACCTCGGCAGTGGACTGGAGCTGATCCGTCGCATGAAGTACGCTATCGATCCGAATGGAATCCTGAACCCGGGAAAGATGACGGCTCCACCATGAACCTGGAAACAATCGCAGCCGAGATGACTGACATCAGCGAGAAGCTGGTGGTCTCGGGTATGGTCCATTTGATGGGCGGAAACTTCAGCGTGCGCGAGGGAGATCGCTTGGCGATCACCGGGCACTTTTCAGCCAAACGAGCCCTGCACGCTGAAGACCTCTTCCTCGCCGGCGTTGACGATGACGAGCCGGTCGAAGGCGCCTCGGCCACTCTCGACATGCATCGGGCCATCTTCCGCAAGACCGAGGCCGCCGCCATCGTGCACGCTCACCCCTACCACGCCACCCTGCTATCCTATTACACCGACGTCATCTGCCCGATCGACGAGAACAATATCTACTACCTTGGCGAGAAGGTGCATTGCATCCGCGCTGCCGGTTACATGAAGTGGGATCTGCTGGCTGAAGAGATGGCCGACGCCCTCACCGTCAGCCCTACCGCCATCTTAAAGTGGCACGGCAGTTTTGCTATCGGAGATTCTCTGGGGGAGGCGTTCAACAGCACCCAGGCAGTGGATCAGGCAGCCCGATTCATCATCGACACCCGCCGGCTCGAGCCACAGCTGGGAAGCGCCGAGGTACCCGGCTACGCCAAACTCGACTCCTTCCAGCAGCCACCCGCCAACTGACCAAGCGCCAATCCCGTGCCCGATCCCCCGACTCGAGGTCAGTCCTGCTCCCAGCAGACCTGCTCCCAGCAGTCGTGCACTCTTGTCCTCGACGTGGGCAAGACCAACGTCGTGCTGCTGGTGATGGACAAGGCAGGAACCATCCTGGATACAGCGAGACTCCGCAACGAGAGTCTCGATGGACCGCCGTATCCGCATGTGGACACTGAAAAGATCTGGCAATTCCTGTTGGAGGCCGCGGCGGATTTCGCTGCAAATCGTGTGATCGATGCCATCGTGCCGACTACCCATGGCTGCACGGCAGCCCTGGTCAATGCCGATGAACTGGTACTGCCTATCGTCGACTACGAAACCGAAGTGCCCGATGAAACGGCTGAAGCTTTTCGCGATGTGGCACCCACCTTTGCCGAGACCCAATCGCCGAACCTGCCGGCCGGATTGAATCTTGGTCGCCACCTGTTCTGGTTGCAGCGGGATTTCCCCGAGGACTTTACCCGCGCCAACTGGTTACTCACCTATCCGCAATACTGGGCTTGGCGACTGTGTGGCGTGACGGCCAGCGAAATCACCTCTGTGGGTTGCCATGCGCATCTGTGGGACCCGCGCAAACGGCGCTTCTCGAGCCTCGTCGAGCGCCAGGGATGGGTTCGGCTCTTTCCGCCGCTGCAACCGGCCTATGCCGCACTGGGATCGCTGCGTCCGGAAATCGCCTCGAGCACGGGTCTACCGGCCGATTGCCTCGTGTACAACGGAATCCACGACAGCAATTCCGCCTACAGCCTCTACCTGAGGGCGTGCTCCGCACCCTTCAGCCTGGTCTCCACCGGCACCTGGGTTGTCATGATCAGCCCGCGCTTACCCCTAGACAGATTGAATGAAGAACGCGACACCATGGCGATCGTCGATCTCATGGGCGAGTCGCTGCCGGTTGCCCGCTACATGGGTGGCCGGGAGTTCGAAATCCTCACCAGCGAGGCCGGCGACAGCAGAGCGTCGTTCACCGAAGCCGACCTGCGTAAAGTGATCGTGCAAAAAAGCATGCTGCTGCCATCCTACGCCCCCGGCGGACCCTACATGGGCCGACAGGGGTCTACTCTGGGACCCGAGCCGCAAACCAGCGGAGAGATGCTGGCGCGGGTGACACTCTATTGCGCCCTAATGACGGCGACGAGCACACGCATGCTCGAAATGGATGGCAACCTCATGATCGACGGCGGCTTCGTCAACAATGAATTGTATTGCCGCTTACTGGCGACGCTGGCCGGCTGCGATCACTGCTTCGTCAACCACGAAACAGAGGGCACGGCCGTCGGCGCCGGCATGTTGCCGGCCTGGGAGGCGGACGATGTCGAGTCACCGCTGCAGCTTGGGCGCATCGAGAGATTCGATGACCCGGCACTGCATGGCTACTTCGAACAATGGCAGCGTGCCGTGGAATCCAACTGATGCCTGCTATTCCGCTCCTACCGGAAACACTTCGATATCCGCTTCGATCGCTTTCAACAGTATGGAGATCTCGTTCTTGTCTTCGTCGTCCAGCGCCTGCACACCGGCCGGAGCCCGTTCTACGACCGTAGTAAAGACACCACGCCGTTTCAGTATGTAGCGCATTAGCGGATGCGACTCCAGATTGAGCAACGGCAGCAGCCGTCGATGCAGGGCGCGGGCTTCGTCTTCCTGCCCTGCCCACCACAACTCGGCGACCTTCGACAGCACATCAGCCAGCTCACAGGCCGGCATGTTGCCGTTGGCGCCGCGTCGTAATTCGTCGGGCAGGAACCTGCCAGCCGCCCCGCCGAAGATGCATTTCACCTTGTCGCCTACCAGTTGCGCCACTTCGGCAATGTGTTTGGGACAGGGTTGCCGTTCCTCCTTGATGTATTCGATCTGCGGAATCTCGTCGACCAGAGCAGCGATTTGCTCACCCCGCAGGGGCGCGTAACGGTCCGCGTTCTGTACCATGATCGGGCCGTCATAGGCCTCGGCCAGCCGCCGGAACATTTCGATGGCCGTAGCTTGATCGCAGCGATCGGGTGCCATGGCAATGATGGCGTCGGCCGAAGCAGTCTGTGCCGCGCGAGCGAAACCGAGTACCTGCGGCACTGACACCCCCGAGCAGCCGAAGACCACCGGCAGGCGGCCGTTCACTTCCTCGAGCACTGCGTCCAGTCCGCGCACCCGCTCTTCCTCGCCGAGGAAATAGAACTCGCCGACCATGACCGGCCAGACGATACCGTGCTGACCGCTTTCGCAGCAAAAGTTGGCGACGGCGCGCAGGTCATCAATGTGGATTTCCAGGTCTTCGGAATAGGGCGTCGGCAACAGGCCGAAAACCCCTTTCATCTGATCAAATCGAGCCATGACAAGTCCTTGGCCGGGGAAACACGGAGTTTTCCGTGGGCGCGCGTGCGAGGTGCACACGTGCGCAGATTAAGTGGTCCGCTGCCACGCCAATAACGGCTGTTGTCGATACTGGGCAAGTGCGGCTTGCCGGTGCACGGCCGACGTTCCACATTTCGCGCACGATGAGACTCGCGTTCTATACATACAGCTACACGGACAAGATGGAGATGTCTGTGGAGGCGGCGCTCAAGACGATCGCCCTGTCAGGCTACGACGGTATCGACATATCCGGCACGCACGGCAACTCGGCTGATCCACTCTCCGTTACTCCCGAATTGCGCCGTCTGACGCGCGACACCGCCACTCGCCTGGGCCTCCGCATCGAAGCCATCATCACCCATGCCATCCTCACCGACTCCCTCTTCACCGAGGAACCTCTGGATCTTGACGGCTCGGTAGATCTGGCCGTCGAGGTCGGCGCCCCATTGGTCGTCTTCCACATGGGCGGCCCCGTAAAAGGTACAGGCGACAGCGATGAAGTCTGGCAGCGAGTCGTCGACTACCTGAAAAAATCCCTCGATTACGCCGCCGCGCGCGAGATCAAACTCGCCGTGGACGGTGTGTGGAAGGGCTGGCTCACCGAGACCCCCGAATCATTCCTGCAGCTGCATGACGACGTCGCCAGCCCGCACTTCGGCATCAACTTTGACCCCTGCTACCTCATGCTGCTCGGGTTGGATCCAGTGAACGTCGCCCAACAATGGGGAAAGCGAATCGTCCACGCTCATCTCAAAGATTACGAAGGCGCCTGGCCCGACTTCGAACACAGGATTCCGGGACGGGGCGTCGTCGACTACCCCAGAGTGGTGCAGGCTTTGAAAGACATAGACTTCGACGAGGCCATTTCCATCGAGACCTTTCCCGATATGGCATTTGACGATGCGGTCACCGAGGGCTACGATGCCCTCAAGCCCTCGATACAGGCGAAAACTGAGTGAATTCGCTCAAGCGGTGGGATCAGAAGCGCCTCCTGGGCCTGGGCGCAGGCACAGCCGTACTGGCCTGTTCGCTTGGTGTTCTCATTGGCGTGGGAGGCTTTACTGCTCGTTACGCGGAAGGCCTGTCCTATTTCAGCAAGGACCCCGCCGCATGCATGAACTGCCATATCATGAAACCCCAGTTCGACTCCTGGCAGAAATCCAGCCATCATACGGCTGCCGCCTGCATAGACTGCCATCTGCCCCACGATTTCATTGGTAAATACATCGCCAAGGCCGAGAACGGGTACAACCACTCGAAGGCCTTTACTCTGCAGGATTTTCACGAACCGATTCTCATCAACGAGAAGAATAGCCGGATCCTCCAACAAAACTGTATCGAATGCCACCAGGACCTCGTCCATGAAGTGGTGCTCAACGCCACGGACGACGATGTCGTGAAGTGCATCCACTGCCATCGGTCCGTCGGGCACGGAGAGGCCGTGGGTCTGGGTGGTCCGCAACGCGTGTACCTGAATGGAGCGATGGAATGAGCGAGACTGAAAAGCGCGGCAGGCTGAACTTCGTATTGATTCTCACCACCGTAGCCATCGTCAGCGCCCTGGTTGCGGGACTGCTCGTCAACATCATCGAGCGCAAATCCGAAGCCAGGAACGCCTACGTTCGCCTCGTCGAAGTAACCGAGGATACCACCGATCCGGAAACTTGGGCGGCGAACTGGCCGCGACAATACGATTCATACAAACGCACTGCCCTCGCCACCCGCACGCGCTTTGGTGGACACGGTGGCAGTGAGGCCCTTCCCGAACAGAAGATTGAGCGTGACCCCTGGTTGAAGCGGATGTTCCTCGGCTACGCGTTCTCCATCGATTACCGCGATCGACGCGGCCATGCCTACATGCTCGATGACCAGGAAAACACCGAACGCCAGTCGAAGCCTCAGTCTGGTTCGTGTCTGCATTGCCACGCTTCCATCATGCCCCTCTACCGGGAACTCGGCGACGGTGACGCCATGAAGGGATTTGAGAAGACCTACGCCTATTCGTACCAGGAGCTGAATCAGATGCTCCACGATGGGGGCAATGGCCATTCCGTGTCATGCGTTGACTGTCATGACCCGAAGAATATGCGACTGCGCGTCACCCGGCCTGGCTTCATTCAGGGGATCCGTATGCTGGCCGAGTCAGACGCCCCGGTGCCACACCTGCAGTCGGTCGAACGCTGGCGTCAGGGACAGCGGTCCGAGGCCTACGACCCCAACATCGAGGCGTCGCGGACTGAAATGCGCTCATTTGTGTGCGGTCAGTGTCACGTCGAGTACTACTGTGCCAGCAACATGAAACTGACCTTTCCATGGGGCAACGGCTTGAAGGTCGAAGAGACTGAAATGTTCTGGGATGATACCACGTTTCCCGACGGCGATCAGTTTTACGATTACGAACACAAAGAGACCGGAGCCAGGATTCTCAAAGCTCAGCATCCCGAGTTCGAATTATGGAGCCAGGGCATCCATGCCCGCAGCGGTGTGGCCTGCGCGGACTGTCACATGCCCTACATGCGAGATGGCGCCACCAAAATCTCCGACCACTGGGTCCGGAGCCCCCTGCTCAACATCAACCGGGCTTGCCAGACCTGCCATCATTTTTCCGAGGAGGAGATCAAACAGCGGGTGGACGGAATTCAGCAGCGAAACTTCGATCTGCTGCAGCGATCCGGCGCCGCCCTCATGGACCTGCTCGATGCGATCGCATCTGCCAGGACGTCGGGCGCTTCACAAGAGGATCTGGCACCAGCGCTGAGCCTGCAACGCAAGGCCCAGTGGCGACTCGACTTTATTGCAGCCGAGAACTCGATGGGTTTTCATGCACCGCAGGAAGCAGCCAGAATCCTGGCCGAGGCGACGGACTACGCCCGCCAGGGGCAGATAGCCGCGATGAAGTGGCGGTAAGTCACTATGCCTTCACCGGTCGCGCGTCGAAATACTCCTCATCCCCGAAGCAGGGGAACATGCCAAAGCCGCGGTCGAGATCCCGTTTCTCCCACACCAGGCCGGTCTCGCAGTAACTCAAGGATCCATGCTCCGGCGGTGAGAACTGCGGGTGAGCCAGCAGATCGGAACGGAACCAGACGCTGCGATGGCCGAAGCAAACCCCCTTCTCCAGATTGTCGCGGATGAATTCGACCATGTGAGGGAATCCGCGCTGGAACGTTGAGCCTGGACCCCATTCGATCAACCCGCCGATCTCCTCACCAACCTCCTGGATCTGCGTCATCGACATCGGCACTCCGTCGCGGACGAAGAGCGCGTCCGTGTTCGGATCGACCACCACCCACTTGTCCAGTTCCTCCACCCAAATCTCCGCGACAAAGTGACCATTCATCTGGTTCACCCCGCCTGTGAGAACGGCGCACCTCGCCGGTATTCCGATCACCTGCGCGGCACTGACCAAGGCCGCCGCGTAGTGCACACACATGGCCACCGGGCGCTTGCCGTCGTGGCCGATCTGGGCGGGCCCCCATGACAGCAACGTTTCCGCATCCCAGGGCGCATACTGGCCATCGCGATCGGACCCCGTGTGCTCCCAGCTGGAAGAGAGCCAGGTTGAAAGAACCCTTACCCGCTGTAACGTCGGCCCTGTGTCTTTGGCGTCGGCCGGAATCACTTCACGCAGCGATTGGCTGGGCATCTACTGTGGGAGAGCTGGTGGCGAGGACATTGGCGAGTTAAAACCGGTTCTGAATCAACCCCAGCAGGTCACATACCCGATTGGAGTACCCCCACTCGTTGTCGTACCAGTTGAGCGCCTTGACGAACCGCCCCCCCGAAACATCCGTGAATGCGGCGTCGTAGATGGATGAATGGCGGTTGCCGATGATGTCCCTCGAGACCACCGGCTTGTCGGCGTACTGCAGAATCCCCTGCATGCGGTCAGTTTCTGACGCGCCGCGCACCGCCGCGTGGATATCCTCCACCGTCACAGGCTGCGACAGCTCCACGAACAGATCGACCACTGACCCGTCCGGCACCGGTACCCTGGCCGCGATGCCGTCGAGCTTGCCCTTGAGTTCGGGCAACACCTCTCCTACCGCCTTGGCTGCGCCCGTGGAGGTTGGAATGATATTCTCGGCGGCGGCGCGACTGCGACGCCAGTCTTCGTGCGGCACATCCGCCAGCCGCTGGTCGTTGGTGTAGGCGTGCACGGTATTGATCAGGCCCTCGACGATGCCGAAGGAATCGTTCAACACCTTGGCCATGGGTGCCAGACAGTTGGTGGTGCAGCTGGCATTCGAGATGATCTGGTGTTCCGGTTTCAGTCCGTCCTCGTTGACCCCCAGAACCACCGTGTAGTCGATCTCATCCTTCGATGGCACCGTGAGAATGGCACGCGTGGCGCCGGCCGCCAGATGCCTGGCCACTTGCTCGCGGGCGCGGAAGACTCCCGTCGACTCGATCGCGACGTCGACGCCGAAATCCGCCCAGGGCAGGCTCTCCGGTTCCCTCTCCTTGAGCAGCTTCACGCGAGAATCGGGAGTAATCAGGTAGCCATCCTCCAAGCGCAGGTCTTTACCGAATGTCCCCATGACGGTGTCGTAGTTGAGCAGGTAACGCAGCGCTTCGTGATCCCCCAGATCGTTGATGGCGACGACATCGACATCATCACGGTTGTCCAGAATCCGGAACACGGAACGTCCGATGCGACCGAAGCCATTGATGGCCACACGCATTATCGCTTACCTCCCGCAACGTTCAACCCCGAGTATATTCTGACTACGTCCAACAGTCGGCAGGCGTGCCCGAGGCTTTCGTACCAGCTCAGCGTCTTTACCATTCTCTGCCCGCCCTTGAGCGTCCCCTTCATATCAAACAGTACCGAATGACGGTTGCCTATGACGTCAGAGGAGACGATCGGATCCTCCACCACATCGATCTTGCCGGCGTAGGTTGTTCGTGCACTCAGCATCGCCTCGTTGACCTCGTCCGCGCCGACTGCATCCTTCTCGAAAACGATGCTCAGGTCCAGAAGAGAACCCTTCTGCACTGGAACGTTAAGTGCATGGCCACTGAGTTTCCCCTTTGTCGAGGGCAGCGAGCGCTCTACCCAGGGGATGGAATCGATGGTATTGGGGATGATATTCTCCGCCCCTGAGCGGCTGCGGCGAAAATCCTTGCCCGCATAGTCCTGCACCGGCTGGTCACTGGTATAGGCGTGCACGGAGGTCGCACTGGCCGCTTCGATCGGAAACTCATCGCTCAACACCTTGAGCACCAACGCCAGCGCCACCGTCGTCGCCGACCCAGCGGAAATCATTCGATCCTCACTGTCAGCACCCTCTTCATTGATACCGGGAATAAGCAATCGATCGATATGGTCGGCCGGCACGGTGGAGATCAATACGCGATGCGCGCCGTTGTCTAGATGGCCCTGCATATCCTCGGGAGATTGGAACTTGTGTGTGGTGTCGACGACCATATCCACATCGATCAGGTCCCAGGGGGTCTCCGCTGGCCTGTCAGTCTGCATCACCCGGGTGTTGAATTTCGGGTTCCTGAGGTAATTTCCGTCCAGTTCTACTCCGGGGCTCTGAATCGATGCGGTGTCCAATAGATAATGCAGAATCTCGGGTTTCCCCAGATCCGAAATCGCCACTACCTCGATATCGTCACTCTCGGCGGCGAGATGATAGATCTGCCGGCCGATTTCCCCGAACCCCATCACCCCGATGCGCGTTTTGCCGTTCCCCGTCATCATTTCTCCAGTAGTCGCTCTCTGAATTTTCAAACTTCCCTTCACCGGTATAAGTTCCGAAAGTGACCCCGTCCCATCAATTCCTGGGCCCGCACGAGCTACCCCGGGCTCCGATTGCACTGGGGAGCAACATTGGTAACTTACTGCGCGTATTAACGTTAAGAGTCTCGTCTTGGAGTCCCATGTCATGCCCATCATCTTCGATGCCCATTCGCACATCTTCCCGTCCATGCTCCATGGTGAAGTATTCGACGACAACTGCATGAAAGAGTTGCAGTACCATGTCCGCTTCCCCGGTCCCGGGGGCTACCGCCGGGTACGGGACAACGAGCCCCTCCTGGAGCCAATCATGGTCGGTGAAGGTGACGGCGATATTTCGTCACTGCCGGACCTCGATTTCCGTATCGGTTGGTACGGCAGAGTGTTGCTGACTTACGAAGGTGAGGACTACTACTTTCAGCACGGCCCACCATCCTACCCCGACCTCTCTTCGCCTCCCGAGCAGGTAATAGCGCAGATGGATTTCGCCGGCATCGATCGGGCGGTCATTCAGCACGACAGACTCTACGGTCGCCTCGATGACTACCTCGCCGACGCCGTCCGCGAATACCCGGACCGGTTGGTCGTCCTGGCGCAGGTTGATGAGTGGCGTGCTGGCGAGCCTGGTGAGTTGGAGCGCCTGGAACATGAGGTCGAAGACCTTGGCTTCGCCGGCCTCTACTTCTCGACCGGCGGTTTCTGTCACAATGACTTCGCCTTCGGCATCAACGACGACATCCTGGAGCAGCTGTGGACATTGGTCGCCGACCTTGGCATTCCCGTCCATTGGATGGCGGCCAACCGCAAGCAGCCCCGGTTGGAGCAGTACCTGAGCGAGATCGATGAATTCGCCCGGTGGGGCCGCGCCCATCCGCATATTCCATCCGTGCTGACGCATGGTCTCGAGAACCTGAGAATCGACATCGACCGCCCGGATCGCTTCGACATTCCCCCACCGATCATCGATCTGATCTCACTGCCGAACTGGCACATCGAATTGATGATTCACAAGATGCTGCACGACGTCGAGTTCGCGCCGTATCATCCGGCGGCATCAAAGGTCATCCGCGACCTGTCAGAGTCCGTCGGCGCCCACAAGCTGATGTGGGGGTCGGACATGCCCGGATGTGAAAAGGTGACGACCTACCGTCAGTCGCGCATCCTCTACGAGACTCAGACCGATTTTCTCACCGACGACGAACGCGCTGGACTCATGGGTGGCAACGTGGAAAAACTCTACCCCGGGTGAATGCGAGTGGCGCGACGTCCGCGGCCTTAGTATTGTCAGTCTGATTCGACGCGCCGACGTACGGCGCCGTTCATCGACACGGAGCATATCGCTGACATGAAACGACCCCTGACTTCTCTCTGCCTGCTGCTCACCGTTTTCTCCTGCGGTTCGCAGGGCGACAGACTCTCCGGACCTCAAGACAGGTCAGGCGAAGGCTCGGTGTCCATGAGCCTGCCTATTCCGAAAGCCCTTCAGCAGACCGTCGCGCGCGTCGAGTACACGGTCTCAGCCGCGGACATGACGACGATGAGCGGTACCCTGCCCATTGTCGGCAATGCCGCCAGCGGCACCATCACCGGTATTCCGCCCGGCACGGACAGACTCTTTACCCTGAACGCTTATGATACAACTGGCGAATTGAGTCACACCGGTTCGGCGAGCGCCACCATTGAAGCGGGCGTCACCACTAACGTGCGGATTCAACTCTTACCGGTCTCGGGCTCAGCTGACGTCGACGGTGACTTCGGCGACGCCCCGCTTTTTCCGAAAGCGCTCGAACTCGTCGGCACCTGGCAGCTCGAGGTCGGTGCCACCGATGACTTCGAGTTTACTTACACCTTCAACTCTGATGGCCGTTTCTCTAATCGTATCAGCGGCGCCTTCCTGAGTGCCCTCCGACAGCTGGATGAGCTCCAGGGGGTCGACTTCGGGCAGCTCGATCAATTCGACGGTGGCACCCTCGTTCTGTCCGGCGTATGGACGCCCGGTGACGGTACCCTGGACCTCGACTTCGATCAACTGGACATCGAGCTATTCGGCTCCCTGCCATTGATCGGTCGCATCGACGTCGGCATCCTCGAGGAGGATTTGGGTGAGGGCTCGGAGTTCGAACTGGCCTTCACCTGCTCTATCATCGACGACCAGCTGCGACTCAGAGGACCGTCGTTGACGTTGGGTGTCCCCCTGGCCGCCGAGGATGCCGCCGGCACCGCCGTAGACGAACTCACCGAGCTCAGCGGCATCGGCAAGGCCGGGTTGCTGCAGATCGGATCCGTCGTCGGTGCCGCCATCAGCGATCGCAACCTCGACGAGGTCGTGCTGGTGCGCTCCCCATGAAGCCGCTGTTGTTCGTATGCCTGTCGCTGTTGACGGTAACTGCCGAGGCCCGCGACCGCATGGCGGTACTGGACCTGGTGGCGTCTTCCTTCGACCACACGGAAGCCTTGCTGTTGTCGCAGCGGCTGCGGTACGAATTCGACGAAATGGACCGTTTCGATATGGTCGAACGCTCCGATCTCTACGCCTTCCTCGAGGGCAAGGGCCTCGACACCGCAACCTGTGACGACTCCTGCCTGCAGGCCGTCGGCCGCGCGCTGGGGACCGCGTGGGTCGTCAGCGGCAGCATCCGCCGGGTCGGCGACAAGGTCCATATCCAGGGGTTGCTCTACGAAGTAAAAAACGACTTTACGTTCGCCAAAACTACCCGCAAAGTAGACTACGATATTGAGCGTCTGAGAAAGAGGGAGATGCGTCGTCTCGCGCGTGAATTGGTGCCTGCCGACGGAGGCAGTACCGGCGTGCCGTGGTGGTTGCTGGTACTGGGTGCGGGCGGCGGGGCAGCCTGGTACGCAACCCAGGGCGGGGATGACGCTACCCCGGGCGGTGGTAACGGCGATGGCAGCGGCAACGGAAATGGAGGTAGTGACCCGTCGCAGACCGGCTCCGCAGCAATCACTGGCACCTTTCCCACGCCATGAGCACCAATCCCGGGAGGCTCCGCATCGGCCTCGCCGCTCTCGAGCAACCGGCCAGCGTGCCTGCTGGCGTCGACAAACTCATATCAGTCCTGCGCGAGTGCAAAAGGCGCCGCATCGACATAGTCTGCACACCCGAAACCTACCTCCCGGGCCTGAGAGGTGCGGACTTCGACCTGCCCGATCCGGATCAGCCCGTGATGGAAACGGCGTTAGCCCAGCTGCGATCCGCCTGCCGCGACAACGGGGTAATGGCCATCATCGGCATGGAATGGCGCTCCGCACTCGGCCTCGAAAACCGCGCCACCGTCATCTCCGCGGCTGGTCGCATTCTCGGTCACCAGACCAAGAACCAGATCACGCCCGGTGGGGAATCCGAGAACTACGTGGCCGACGGTCAGCGCCGGATGTTCACGGTAAAGGGCGTAAAATTCGGCCTGTCCATCTGCCACGAAGCCTGGCGATATCCGGAAACGGTGCGCTGGGCGGCCGTCCACGGGGCCCGCATCGTCTTCAACCCGCAGGTCACGGGCAGTGACAAGGTTGGACACAGACCCGGCAAATGGGGGAACACGTTCTACGAGAAGGCCATGCAATGCCGGGCAGGCGAAAACAGCATCTACTTCGCCAGCGTCAATCAGGCCATGAAATACCAGAACTCAGCAACCAGCCTGATCGATCCGGACAGTGAGTTGATTGACCACATCCCCTACAGGCGGGAAGGCCTGCTCGTCGCCAACATCGATCCGAGCCTGGCCACCCGCCTTTACGCCAAACGCTATCGCCCCGATCTCTATCCCTGAGCGCTGGCTGCGTCCGTGCGATAGACCAGCGATGCAACGATCCCGGCCCCGAGTCCCTTCAATGCGCTGGCAACGACCCAACTGAGCGTCAGCGACAACGGCATCGGCAGGTAGCAGTATGTGGCCAGCTGAGGAGCAGCCATGAGCAGTCCGATCAGGATGCCGTAGCGAACACCCTCGCCGACGCCTTTGCCCTCGCAGTTGCGCGAGAAGATGACGACGACCATGATCGCGAACCACAGCTGGCTCAGGAAGAGGTAGATCATCTCGTGCTCCTCCTCCGGCCGCCACAGCTCGGCCGTTGCCTCGTACATCCCCTTCAGCAGAATCCCGTGGAACAGAAATTCGAAAAGAAAGACGAAGACGAACACGACTACGGACGCTAGTGCGATACGTTGCATGGGACCCCCTCCCGTGTGTTGTGGGTTGCCCTAAAAGTAGTGCTGTTTCCCTCGACCACGAAAGCCCTGTTTTGCTCCGTCGGCGACTATTTGCTCCGTCGGCGACTATAGGTTGATTGACATACATCGCTGTCCGTATATGATAAGGATCTGACTCTTCTGCGCGACAAGGAGCTATTTGTTCATTGGCTGAACTGATTCAACAATTCAAGGCATCCCTGCCCTACGCTGACGCGGGCGACTTCGCTTACGCAGGGGCCCGGTGCGCTGCCGTCCTGCTGCTGTCATTGGCCAGCTACTTCCTTGCCCGGGCCATTCTCATACGCGGGCTCGGCAATCTGATTCGTCGCTCCCGCACCAAGCTGGATGACATCCTGCTGGAACGGCACGTTCTGAGACGCCTCTCGTTGATGGTACCGATCGTCGTCCTCTACTACGGGGCCGACGCGTTGCCGGGGTCCCCGGAGACCGTCCGGCAGCTGCTCAACAGCGTGCTCACGGCTACGCTGGTGCTGCTCGCCGGCGCCGTGATTACGGCTTTTCAGGACATCTACGCCGAGCTCGACTCCTACCGCGAGCTGCCGATCAAGAGCTATGCTCAGATCGTCAAGATCATCCTTTACGTTCTCGGCGGCCTGGCGACCATAGCGGTACTGACGGGTAAGTCACCGTGGGTGCTGCTGTCCGGAATAGGCGCGTTGATGGCCGTGATCGTCCTCGTCTTCCGGGATACCATCCTTTCCCTGGTTGCCAGCGTCAACATCGCCAGCAATCGCCTGGTCAAGGTCGGGGATTGGATCGAGGCGCCGGCCTTCGACGCCGATGGCGATGTCATCGATATCGCTTTGCATACTATCAAGGTGCAGAACTGGGACAAGACGATAACGACCATCCCCACTCACAAACTGGTGGACAATTCCTTCAAAAACTGGCAGGGGATGCAGGAGAGTGGAGGAAGGCGCATCAAGCGAGCCATCCGCGTTGACATGAACTCGATCCGCTTCTGTGACGAGGAAATGCTCCAGCGCTTCGGCCGTTTTCAGCTCATCCGCGACTACGTCACACAGCGTCAGGTAGAAGTGGATGAAGAGAATCGCTCCCAGAAGATAGATACGACCCAGATCGTCAACGGACGCAGACTGACCAACGTCGGTACCTTCCGGGCCTACGTGGCCGCCTACCTGCGGCAGCATCCGAAGATCCATCAGGACATGACCTTCCTCATCCGCCAGCTGCCACCGGGAGAGAACGGCCTGCCGATCGAGGTCTACGTGTTCACGAACGATACCGTGTGGGCGAACTATGAGGCGATCCAGGCCGACATCTTCGATCACCTGCTGGCGGTTATGCCGGCCTTCGATCTGCGTGTCTTCCAGAACCCGACAGGGTCCGACTTCGGCAGCGCTCTGAAGCCGGCGCCTGCCTGATTCTCCTACTCGAGGCTGGCCGCCTACGCTACGATCGAACAGACCGGCATGGGCACGTCCGTCTCGCTCCCCGGCGATAGCGTGCCCGAGCTGCCGTCGATGCGGAAAGCGCTGATCTTGCCGGTGTCTGAGTTGGCCACGAACAACAGGTCACCTTGTGGCGACATTTCCAGATTCTGCGCCACCGGGCCACCGCAGGGTTGGATCCCGTTTGGCGTCAATGCCCCAGAGCCATCGACCTTGAACATGGCGACACTGTCGTGGCCGCGGTTACTGCCGAAAAGAAAGCGTCCATCCGGTGTCAGGCACAGGTCGGCCGTGTGGCTGACCTCATCGAAATCCGCCGGCAGCGTCGTCACGCTGTCCTGTTCTAGCAGCAACCCGCGCTCGGAATCGAAGTCAAAAGCTGTAACCGTGCTGCCAAGTTCGTTGATGACGTAGGCATGCCGGTTGTTGGGGCTGATGGTGAAGTGACGGGGGCCTCCCCCAGGGGCCACCCGCGCAAACGGCTGCTCACCGGGTGTCAGCGTCCCGGCACCGGCATCGAGCGCATAGATCATCACCTTGTCCGTACCGAGGTCGGCGGCAAACGCAAAGCGACCGTCGGCGGAAACCTTGAAGCAGTGCGCGTGCGGCCCTTGCTGCCGGATCTCGTCGACACTGCTGCCCACGTGTTGATGGAAGGAACCGGCGTCCCCGAGGGCACCGCTGTCAGTCAAAGGATAGGAGATGACGCTTCCTCCCATGTAGTTGGCCACCACGACGGCGCGCCCAGAGGGATCGACCTCCACGTAGCATGGATAGTCCCCCTGGGTCGACTGCTGATTGATCAGTTCCAGAGATCCACTGTCCCGGTCGAACGCCCACGCCGCCACCAACCCCTTTCCTCCCGGATCCACGATGCTGTAGAGCACCTCGCCGTTGGGATGCATGTCGATGAAGAACGGCTCTTTGATGTCGGGCGTCTGTCGTAGCAACTCCAGACTGCCGTTGCCGTCGGCGATCTTGAAGACGAAGATACCGTCCGTTTCGGTTTGAGTGCTGACGATGAGAAGAGGGGTGTCTGCCATGTTCGTCCTCGTTTGGTGATCGGATAGAAGGTAGCGGCTTCAGATTCTAGGCTATCCCCCCGGGGAAAGCCAGCGCGGTACGGATGTGATCGAGAGCGCGGGCAGGCGCACGCGCGCGCACTGACCGCTGCTCAGGAGACCAGCTTCAGTGTGACGAAGGGTATTCCACCAGCTCCCGGTTGCAAGCTCCACAGAGCCACGAACACGGTCCCATCCGGCAGTACCGTCGCTGATGGCTCGCCAAATGAGAAGTCCGTCCACTCCGAGTGCTCTCGCGACGAATCCGACTGCGTCGGCCTGGATGCGGTCCAGACCAGATCGTCGTGCTCGATACCGAAATCAGCCTCCTTCGGCCGGCACACCGCCATTCGCACCCCTGGCAGCTCTCCTTTGCGATCGTTGTACAGAAACAGCGCTCGCCCGTCCGGCAACGGAGTCAGCGCCGTCGACTGTCCCATGGTTCCGGTAGAGCCGGTCGCACACCATGTCTGCCCATCATCCGTGCTCAGTGCATAAGCGTTGGGAAAATCCTGTTTGCCGTCTACGCTCGCCAGCCAGGACGTTCCCAGCAGACGGCCGTCGCCCAACTCGATCACCCACGCTTCAGCGCCCCTGCTGCCTTCGTCGAATTGCAGCATGCTGGTGTGAGTCCACGAACTGCCATCGTCGCTGCTGCGCGCCACGACCACATGATTGCGCGTTACGTCAGAGATAGCAAAGCTGTTGTAGGGCGCGTAGGGAAGAAGCATGGTGCCACTGCGGGTGATGCAGATCGCTCCGGGTGCCTCGGCTGAACAAGGAGCATGCATGGGAATGACGCTGGGCTCCTCCCAGGTACGACCATCGTCCTGCGAGCGCGTGAAAACCAGCTCATTCTGCTTCATCCCGGAGTTTTCGTCGCGCCAGAAGGACTCCCCCGGCTCGTCGATCGGTGTTCGCATAGCGTGGAAGAAATGCTCTCCCGTCGGCGCCGTGCAGATCGAACCCGCGATTGAGTATTGCGACCGCCAGTACGGCCAGACAGGCCCCTCATGCGCCCATGTCTTGCCACCATCGTTGGACCGGCTCAACACCGCGACGAAGTCATTCGTCCCCAGCTCCTTCGTCAACGCGTAGGTGCACAGTACCTGTCCGTCACGAGTCAGTGCACTGCGAGGTCCGGCACTGATCAGACCATCCTCTTCCGCCTCGTTCCGGCGCACAAACCCTTCACTGATCTTTTCAAACTTCATTCACGGCCTTCCATGTACTCGCATACCCAATTTAGATATCAGGGTTGCTGACGCAGTTCGAATCCGTTGCCTTCGCAATCCCGCAGGCAAGCCACCCGAACCGGCACACCACCGCGGGGCTCCCTCAGCTCGATTAGTTGGCCTCCGAGCTTCTCTACGTCTGCCTGGATCTCTTCGATGTTATCGACTTCAAGGTTCAAGCCGGCATTGGGAAGGAGTGCGTCGTCCCCCGCCGTTATGTGCAACGCCAGCTGTATGGCCCCGAAGTCGAGGGTCGTCCATCCCGGTGACTCAAACGAGGGTTTCACGTCGAAGACGTCAGTGTAAAAGGTCTTGGCGCGATCCATGTCATGGACATAGTGAATGACCATCGGATTCTTGGCTTTCAAGTTGAATCTCCAGTCGTTATGCCCCACCGCTACGCGGCAGGGGCCAATCGGTACTGCAACCGTGCTGCCTCAGTATTTCAATACCCTTCTCGAAGTGCAATCCAACTCCCGCGACGCCATGAGAATCATCCCCCGGGACGCATGGAATCCCAAGCTCCAGGGCCATCTCGAGAATGGGCCCGGAAACGTAAGGCTCGGTCCCTCCCTTCTCGAAGGCACGGAGGTTGAAATCCAGGATGGAATCCAATTCCCCGATCTTTTCCAGATTGCGTCGAATCCGATCCTTGATCGGACCCCTTGCCAAACGCGCGTGATAGCCGCTGTCCCAGATCCGAATCAGATCGAAATGGCCGACCACCTCTGGCTTCAGTGCCTCGAGCAGCTGCAACTGCTGATCGAAGTAGTCACAATAAAGCTCATCGAGTCCACCCGACGCAGCTGCGGCCTCGGCATACTGCTCCTGCGTTCCATCGATCGGAATGTCCCGAACGTGGTGAACCGATCCGACTATATAGTCCGGATGGAACTCTGCGCGCAGATCCTTGGCGAAGCGTTCGTAGCCTGTGTAGCATTCGGTCTCAAAGCCCACAAGAATCTGCAACGAGTCCCGATGACTGCGTTGCAGGACCCGCGCGACTAAAAAGTATTCGGCGAAACGATTATATATGGACTCCGCAGTGAGGCCTGTTTCGATTTCGTCTGGATAAAGGAACTGCTCCGAAACCGGCGGCATATGCTCCGTGATACCAACCCACTTGAAGTGCTGAGCGGCGTATTCGTCGACGATGGCTTCCAGGGAGTCAGAGGCGTGACTGCAGAACTGCCCGCTGTGCCCGCCGTGCGCGGAGACCAGGTTGGAAGATGTCAGATTTTGGGTGTCCATGCGAGTCGAAGGTCACCGTGGATCTGGTCGGGCATCTCTGTCATTGGTCGATACTCAACGCTGCTGCTAGGTCAGGTTTTTGCGAATGTAGCCCATCTACCACAAAGCTAGGCAAGATACGGTTGTGCTAGCGGTCAGTCTGGAACATTTCGCCCCGGCCCTCGGCCTGAGAGTAGTCGGGGTTCTTGATCTTGATCCAGGGAGTCTTGCCCTTCAGTTCCCGGTACGGACTGGCCATGGGCTTGGCCACGATACCTTCCATGTCTCGCTGACATATCAGCTCGAACAGCCGTTCACCTTCACCATCGACATGGTCTGCATGGTGCAATCGCGGAGTGTCGCACTCTGCCAGGCCCTTGAGCACCTGTTTGCGCTCCAGACAGGGCTGGTCCCGCAGATCCTTGCCGTCGAGCCACAGGATATCGAAGGCGTAGAAGTGTGCGGGCGCCCGGGCGAACATCAAGTCGTCGAACTGTGGCTGGCCGTCATCGTCAAGACACACAATCTCACCGTCCAGTATCGTCTCACTCCCCAACCCGGACAGCGCCATCGAGAGGTCCCTGAACCGCTGGTAGGTGCTCCCCTTGCGTGACACCAGCTTGCACGCACCGTCTTCGATGTAGGCCAGACTTCGGAAGCCGTCATACTTGACCTCGAACAACCACTCCGGGTCGCTGAAGGGCGAGGGCTGCCGAATCAGAGTGAGTGGCGCCAGGACCGGGAGCATCCGTGATCTGATTCAGCTTTTAAAGATCGCGCGTAACTCTGAAGCCGCTTCATCAATGGCGTCCTTCGCGCGCGTTATGGCGCCTCCTACGCTCAGAAAACCGTGGACCATGCCATCGTAACAGGAATACTTCACTGCGATGCCTGCATCCTTGAGCCGATTCGCGTACTCGGCCCCTTCGTCTCTCAAGGGATCAAATTCGGCGGTCAATATGAGTGCCGGTGGTAGATTTGTCAGATCTTCCGCCACCAGAGGGGATGCATAGGGATTGAGTCGATCCGGCTCTGCCGGCAAGTAGTGCCCGCGACACCACTCCATCATTTCTAGCGGCAGGCCGTACCCCTCGCCACACTCACGGTATGAATCGGTACCGAAAGAAGACAGATCAAGCGCTGGATAGAGAAGCAGTTGATATGCCAGGGATGGACCACGCTCATTCCGTGCCTTCAGGCAAACCGCTGCGGCCAGATTACCTCCGGCACTGTCTCCTCCGACGGCAATACGATTCCCATCACCATTGATGCTATCCGAGTTTTCGACGACCCATCGAGTGGTTGCGTAGGCGTCCTCAACTGCGGCCGGGAATATATGCTCCGGTGCCAGACGGTAGTCGACGGAGACCGTCACACAGCCGGTGCGGTTGGTAAGAGGTTGCGTGATGTTCTCATGCGTAGAGGGGTCACCCATCACCCAGCCGCCGCCATGGAAATAGATCAGTACGGGAAAAGGACCACTACCCTCTGGTGTGAACACGCGGATCGGAATGGCTCCAGCAGGACCGTCAATCTGCAGATCCCTGATGTCAGCGACCAGCTCAGGGATTCCACCGAACTGATTTACGAGATCGACACAGACTTGTCGCATCTCCTCCGGACTCACGGTTTCCAGAGGAGGTGCCTCCGGCTGTGCGGTTTGCCGCAGGTATTGCTCTACCTCGGGATCAAGTTTGCCTGACACTATACTGCTCTTTGATCTGTCCCTCTCGGACGGTTTTTTCTCTTGTGCTCGTAGCCAGGAGTGTGAACGAACTCGTACTTCAGTCCATCCGGATCGAAGAAGAAGGTCGGGTAGTAGCCTTCAGCGTACTCAGGGCAATCACAAGGCGGTCCTCACGTGAAGACATTCCCACCATGGCGGTCCATTTCCTTCAGACAAGGGCTGAGCGAGATGGACAGGCACCACTCAAGATCTCAGACGAGGCAATGGAATCACTGATGGCGTACGACTGGCCGGGCAATGCAGCTGAATTGGCGAATGTGATCGAGAGGACGAGCACATTGTGCGAGGAGAGCGAGATTCGGCCGGAACACGTGCCGGTGTTGGAAAACACAAGCGTGTGATCGCCGCAACTAAACCTGAAACGGCACTGGGATTCTACCGCGATGCCAGGGGAAAGCATAGCTCGGGTCATTGACGAACCGCCTCAATCCCATATCGAGTCGAACCGAAGTCGACGGCGGTAGCGTCACAGAGAGGTGTTTTCCATCGACCGGAGTTTCAGCCAGCGACTCTCCTACCCTGTGACGGACACTCGAAAACTCATGCTCGCCAAAGGCCCCCGCCTGCACGATTAGACTGCGTGATTTGGTCGAACTCGTGTTGACCAGCTGTACACCGACGCGGTCAGCCTGCAGGTCATCGACGAGAGCCGCCACATCCTGTGGCAGGCCGGCCCGTTGCCGGTCCTGATCGAAATAGCGCACTGTCGCCCGCAACAAACCGCCACAGTAAACAGCTTGAGGAGCGCCCATCGTGATCTGCGTCAGGACTTTCGCATAGACCCCACTGGGTATTGAGGCATTCTCCTTGATCAATGTTTCAGGATCGCGGCTTTCGTGTCTCAACGATTCGAGATCACGCAACGCGAGGGCAAAATCTGCACGCAACGCCTTTTCGGGCCAGTCTGGCAATTTACCGTCGTAGTAGTTGAAGCGGGCTGTTTCAGTGGCCCCATCGTTCTTCTCGCCCTGGCTTGGCACCTCGGTCCAGCTGCGAATCACGTCGCCATCCCTGATATAGTCGATGAGTTCGCGGTCATCCTTCGACATCGACATATGATACAGATGCGCCAGCTCCAGCATCCGCATCGGCTTGGGAGGGCCGGAAGTGTCGTGATCCCAGCCATTGGGCGTGTAACGAGAGGGTACGATCAGTTGGCCGTCTTCCTCCCGCCGGAATCCCTGCTCGACGACCACCTTGATCTGCGACCGCAACAGATCGACATAGCTGTCGTCTCCGGTCAACAGCTTCGCGCACTCGGCAGCGATGGTCACTCCATGGAAGATGACATTGTACCCCATGTAGTAATTCCAGCCGTACAGACCACCCCACCATTGGCCCTCACGGTGTTCGCCGATCTTGCCGGTCGGACCGACATTGTCGGGAATGATGCCGTTGTTTTGCTGGATGCGATCCATCCATCCCTCGACGTACTCGATCACCCACTCCTTGTACTTGGGATCGCCGGTGTAGAGGTAGGCGTTGGTCATGAGCCCGGCGGCAGCCAGACTGTTGGCGACATCACCGTCGAGGATGATATGATCGAATAGCTTGAGAATCTCCTTCCGCCTGCCCCAGTCTTCAAACCAATTGACCTCCAGGTTCTTGACGACCGGGTACAGGCTGCTGCGCAGACCGCGCGGCACCGGCTGGTCCGGGTACCAGCCTACCACCCAGCGCCTGCCGCCACCCTGAAGCCAGGCCTTGGCGAAGTCGACGCTGGCATGCTTGTACGGCCCGACACTGCTTTGAACCGGCGACCGGAAGATTTTGTATGTCGTATCGTAGTTGTCCGCCTCGGGGTCTTCTCCCATGAACATGGCCGCAAAGCGCTTGGCGCGTCGGACGTTCTCTGAGATCGTCGGCTCCGCCACCCCGAAATCGTAGAACTGCAGGTTGCCCTCGCCCATGTGATGCCAGTCGGTCCCCCCTGGCGTGGCGAGGTTGTAATACTCGTTGTGTATCTGCTGCCCGAAGTCACGCAGATCACCATGCCAGTATTCGCCGTGCTTCCGTCGACTGACAATAGAGTCATCACCCCAGCGCGTCGTCGCATTCCACGTCCGCAGTGAGTACTCGAGCAACCGCTCGCTGCCCCCGATCGCATAGAGCAGCCCCCAGTTGGCAAACTGTTCATACTGATCGTCGACATCATCGGCAAAGAACATGGTCCCACTGCGCTCGGTATGCCGCTTCATAACCAGATCGGCCGCCTCATTCATCACCTCAATGAGCTCCCGCTCCAACAGTGCCCACCCCGGCGGTGCCGAAACCTCAGTAGCAACTATGGCGGCCATATATGATAGTCTCCGTTAACCTGCGAGATGCAGTGCACCCGTGTTCCCCAATACTGCAGTACCACCCTCGGGGAAGGCAAACTCCGCTGTGCCGAGCAAAGCTCGGCCTATAGGACCTTATTCCTCTGCAAAAACACCAGAAACAGCACACCGAAGAGCAAAAAGGTCACACCACAGGCCAGAAAGGCCGTGCTCAACGAGTAAGCCCCGCTCACCCACCCGGCCATCTGACCGACGACGATAAACATCAACCTGCCGACCAGACTCTTCACCGACAAAACCGTGGCCCGAATGTCCGAGTCGACGCAGCGGTTGATGTAGTCGTTCATCACCGGACCATTGATGCCCCGTACCAGGTAGAAGACGAAAAAGAACACGGTCGCCCACAGCGCCTGGAACTGGCTCAGCAGGATGTATCCGGCTGCCGACAGCAGGATCAGGGAGATAAGGGATGCCCTGCGACCAAGCACCGCTTCGATTCTGTACGCGTTGACGGCAGAGAGACCGACGGCAAACTGCAGGATCGCCCAGGCGGCCCCAAACCATTCAAGCGGCAGGCCCACGGCTTTCAGATACGGCTGCACCATCCAGACGATGGTCAGCGTCGACGTGCCGACGAGGGATGAGTACAGAATCAGCCACTTGATCTCGGAATGACCGTGCAGGGCATAGCGAACGATCTTCAGGACCGCCCTGAAGCTCCCTTCGTTGGCATCCGCCGTCTTTCGGGGTGGCTCCACCAGGGACCAGGCCAGCGGCACGGCCGCGAGCAGTACAGCGGCCTGCCAGTATAGGGGAGTGCGCAAGCTGATGAGGGCAAGCCCGCCGCCCACGAGTGCCGCGATCCCCTCAGAGAAGTTTGCTATCGAGGCGAGACGGCCGGCAACCTTCTGGTACTCCCGGCGCCGCCCCAAGTGGATCAGGGTATCGTAGAGCAGGGCCGAATCGGATCCAGAGATGAAGCTGCCGCCCATGGCGATCAAGAATTGAGCGGCGAGAAAATCGACGAACGTCTCGGAGAATGCATAGACCCAGAACCCGGCCGATGCCGAGATTGAACCAATCAGCAGCGAGCGTCGTCGACCAATGCGATCGGCGAAGTACCCCGATGGCACCTCGAACAGGATGACGCAAACCGAATAGAACGCCTGGACGATGAAGACATCGTGCAGGTCCAGCCCGTTTTCCTGATAGAACAACACCAGGATGGGCATGAGCAGCAGGAACCAACGGCAGGCCTGCATGGTATAGAGCTTCCACAGGTTGCCTTCCAGGTTGCCATCATCACGAGCGGAGTTATGTGAAGGCATGTGTACGACAGCAGGCGATACCGTTACTCGTAGAACCAGTCCGTGGACACGATTCTGACCCTGTTGCCCCGTTCGAACGGTGCCAAGCCGAAACTCTCCATCAGCTCGTCGTAATTCATCCCATACGTGTCGACAATGATGGCCTTGTCGCCGAAGACGCACATGCCGTAGGTGATGATAACCTTGTCGCCGAAGTAGGTACAGGTAGGCTGGTTGTATCGTAGTGGCGCCGGAGCGCGGTGATAACGCTTGCGATCGACCGGTTGGCGCATCTTGCCGATAGGCTGTACTTCGATGGGCCCGGGTTCGATGTGGGTCGTGTCGTCCATCGACTCCAGGTTGCGGTGATTGCGCCAGGTCACACCCTCATCACTGCTGACGGCACAGGACAGGCGGTGGCGATAAAGCCCGTTCATCGTCTCCCACGGCGAGATCTGGTTCCAGATGACCAGCAGGTCACCGGTAGACGGAATGCGCGAAATCTTGCACGGCGACGGATAGCAAGCCAGTTCGGTAGGTTGAGCCTGGTTCCAGGTTTCACAACGGTCGTCGGAGTAGCTCTGGAAGAACCGGCCCAGGTTGGTGCGGCCCAACATCAACACCCGCCCGTCTTCGACCTCGATCACCGCCGGCTCGCCCATAGAGAACGTGCCCTTGTTGCCGTTCTCTATGGTGGCGTAGACCTCGTTGCGACTCCTGTGCCAGCTGCCCCCATCGTCATCCGAGTAGTAGGCACTGCTGTAGGACAACCCTCCACGCTCGGCGGTGCCAAACGCCTCGCCGTAGCGGTGCAGGATCTTCTCGTTGCCAATGGGCTTCGCACCAAGCCCCGTGTAAAATGGCACGATGATGCGTCCATCTTTCAACACCGTCGAACGCTCGTTCGTGAAAACGGCATCATCGCCGACCGGATTGATCTGCACCGGCTCTGACCACGTGGTCCCTTCGTCCGCCGACCGGGAAAACGTGAGCGATGCGTGGTAATCGCCTTCATACGCTCCCACCTCGGCCCTGCTGCGCATAGCCAGACCGAGATCCCCCGACTTCAGCCGCAGCAGGTTGGCATCCATGACCGCCAGCATCGGTCCGCCTGTTTCGAGCGTGAGGTCTGCAGGCGCACTCCAGCTTGCACCCTCGTCCTCCGAGTAATTCCCCTGAACAGGCTCGATGGGGTCGCCTCGCCCGGTGCCCCATACCCATAGAAGCCGGCCGTCCTCGAGCACAGCTACACTTCCGTACGACGGGCTGTGTTTGACGGTGTCGAGCTTGATGATGCTATTCACATATTCAGTCATTGTTAGTGACGCCTTTCGTCATCATCTTCCTTGGCCATGCCGATAGACCTTCCCAGGGCTTTTCCTGCCATCAATAACCATCAACTTGGCTTCGACGACAATGTGGTCGAGGATCTCCTCAACAGGTACCCAGAGAACGAGGTCATCCGTCGACTGGAACGGCTCAATCGATGGATGCAACAGGCCAACCTGCTCAACCACTACGGCGTGATCCTGACGCCCCTCCTGATCCAGCACCTGACGCAACCTGGAGACCTGGAACCTCTCCTCAGTGAGTTGGATCATCGCGCCGCACAAACAAGAGCCGGCCGCTTCGACCCCGATGACTCCATCCAGCGGGACCTGGAGTTTCGGCGCTTCGCCATGGAATCGACGGGAGATCGCTTCCCCATGGCGACGGCCCAGATGTACGGTGAATTCACCGCGCTGAGCCGGCTGCCTCCTCCGTCCGGATGTGAGTTCAGCCTGAGCAAGGAGCAGACCCTGGCCGCGCGACGAGTCGCCTGTGAAGCCGTGGGGTTGTTCAAATTCGTCAAGAAATTCAAGGCCGGGACCTCGAGACCCGTCATCGTCATCGGTAATGACCGCTACGGCCGGCTCTGGTTCGTCGAACCGATCGAACCCTTCCTCATCGAGTCCGGCATCGAGGTTCGTTACGACCGTGTTTCCTCATTGCTCGCTCACCGCCTCTCGACTCCGGCCGCGTTCCCATCCGAGTTCGTCCGCCGCATGGACACCCAGATGCCGCATCTCATCATCACCGACGGCGCCAGCGGCGCCAAGAATCCCGGAGCCATGAAGATCTCCAAGGCCCTGCGCAGTGTGGCCAACTGGTTCGCCGCCTTCAACGACGTGCGGGCTCAAGGAGATAGATCGAAGTACGTCGACGAGAGCTCTATACCCGCCGACTTCATCGACGAGTTGATGAAGTGGCACGAGTTCGTCGTCCGTCGCCGCGAACTGTCTGCCGGAGTCACACCCGGACCGGCCTACCGCGTCACCACCTGGTCCCACGACATGTTCCCGGTCGCCGAGTTCGGTGACATCCCCCCGACACCGGTCCAGCATGTTGTCTTTGACGACGACCGGCCTCAGGCCGTCCTCGCCAACCCGACCATGTACCCGGGCAGTAGCGAAGCCTTACCAGAGCAACTGCGGGAGGTACATCCATACTTCCTGAACGACCCCGAAAAGCGAGTCGCCGAAACGATCGTTTATGGGTTCGGAGCGTACGGCTTTGAATCGCGCGTTGAGGGCCCGACAACAGCGCAGTACATCGCGGCTGCCCAACAGGTCGCCAGGGAGGAAGTTGAAAAGCTACTTGGCAGTAGCTCCTGAAAATGGCCCAGTAGCCTAGTCAGCCCGCCTGGTCGTCCCCCAGCAGTCCGCGCAGGTGTTTGACTGCCAGAGTAATCCCCTCGTAGTCGTCACATGAGCTGAAATTCTTGCCCAGGTAGTAGATGGACACGATGCCGTTGTAGTTGGCCGACTTGAGAATGCCGGCTATCCGCTCGTAGTCGAACCACTCCTCCCAGCCCTGATCGATCTTGAAGACCTTGGCCCGCACGTACGACGCCAGATGGACGGTCTGTTCCATGAAGGCATAGAAATCAGTGCCGTCCCACTCCCCCTTGGGAGTAACCCCTGGCGACCCGACCCAGCGTCCAGTGTCCATACTGAATGTAAAATTCTCGCGATCGACTTCCCTGTGGGTGCGGATTATATCCTCCCCCGTCGGCTCGGTAACGGGCGCGTGTCCCCGCATCCCCACCATGACACCTCTCTCGCCGGCGTAGTCGCAGACCTCCTTGTAGCAGGCGATCATCGCTGCCCGAATTTCTTCCGGCACGCCGCCAGTTCCCAGCAGAATCATCGGCGCGCCGAAAAACACAGCGGTATCAACTCGTGACTTTGCCAGCTCTACCCGTTGCCGGAGCTCCTCTTCGGTGCCGACGAAACTACCCCCGCCATCGATCATGCCGATCGTCAGCCCGCGCCTCAACGCCGCCAGCTTGACCTGCATCAGGTAGTGCCGTTCCTGTGACGGAAAGCCCTTGTTGATATCGAAATCGACGACGTCCAGCTTCACAGAGTGGGCGAAGTCAATGAACGTCAGCGGGTCTTCGACCTTCGTCGACGTCTCGCGGTCGTACATGAACGAAAAACAACCGAGCTTGATCATTGCGGTACCTCTCCGCCTCGTATAAGGTTGACCTGAAACCTATCTGACCTGACTAACGAAAGAGCACCTGCATGAATGTCCTGGATTATCGCAACTCCCACATCATCACCGTGGCGGCCAGCTGGAATACCCGGTCAGCTACGTCAACATCCACCCTCCCGCGGGGCGCTTTCAGGTGGATGTCGGTCCGATCCTGTTTCCGGATTTCGCCTCGACCGAGGACATGATCGTGGACCGGATCCAGCTGGCTTACGTGCTGTATAATCAGCTCGATGAGGTCGAGTTCGCCATCCGCGAACCGACCATGGTCATCGATGGCCAGTCAGCAGAGACCCTGCACTATTCCAACGTCGTCAAGACCGCAGCGCGGAGTGAAATTGTTCAGCCTGTCGAGCTAAGAAGCCGGCACCGGACGCGTCCGAGCAGCGAGAGACCGCGCAGAGTGAAGTCTTTGAGTCCGTCACGACATCAGCTGTTCATCGCTCCCTCCAGGTAGGCCCGAAAGGCCTCCTCCGTGTGCAGCAGCGGCGACTGAATTTCGACTGAGGGCAACCGGTAGGTAGGCGTTTCGCGCTCGATGTAGCGCGCCGCCATCGGCGGCCCTCCGTCCGCTTCATCCTCCCCATCAACACCAATCAACTCGGCGACCCGCTTCTTTTCGCCGTCGACCTGGTATATCGCGCCGATGAGCCACAGCCGGCCAAAGCGGTAGCGTTCCATGACGCGCTTCTCGGCAACGCTGCTCCAACTGGTGCCGGTAAAAGCGAAATCCTTGGGAGCTTGACCCAATTGCTCCTCGAGCGTGGCATCGCAGGATACCAGCTCCTGACGCAACTGCTCTCCGTCCGGATCTTCCTTGGACAGCTCGGACAGATTGGGGTGAGTCACGGTATGGGCGCCCATGTGCCATCCCAGGTCCGCCAGCTCTCGCACTTCGTCCCAGGTCATGGTCTCCGTGCCGTAACCGTCACCCTCCATCAAACCGGTGTTGATGAACAGGTTGCCACTGTAACCACACTTATCCAGCGCTGAGTGCATCTCGTAGCGCATCGATTTCATCGGATGGTCGAAATCGAACATGATGGGACGCTCCGGCAACTGGCCGGTACCATCGCGCCATGCGGCCAGCTCGTCGTAGTTGATCGAATTGAACTCCATGTCTTTGGCGATCTGCACCAAGGTGTTGAAGTGGTCCACACTGAGAGGATGATCGCCTGTGTCTGAGATGCCGTGACACATGGTGATGGGAATGCGCATGAGTGTTGGGCTCCGAGTTATGGGGTCCGTGCATAGTGGCTAACAAAATAGGTTACGTTCGTCCTCGTACAGACCGTGCGTGGACTGGTGCGCAAGGGGATTCAAAACTATGTAATGCCCCCTTGTCGTTCTTATCCGTACCGACGGTTCTCAGGCTGCGAGGATGGCGAGTTCATACGCCGCCAGATGCTTATCGCGTGTGACCAGCGTCAGACCCTCGATCTTGGCTTGAGCGACGAGCATGCGGTCGAACGGGTCGCTGTGATGTAATGGCAGATCGCCGACGGCGTGGGCGTGTTCGGGGGTAATGTCTAGTGGCTCGAAGGGCTGATCATCTAGAACTGCACGAAACCTCTTGGGCACCTTGAGCTTGCCGATGGCTCGTTTGATGCTGATCTCCCAGATAACGGCAGAGCTGACGTAAGCCGGGTTTTTGCCGTCGGCCAGAGCTGCTCTGGCTTGTGGCGACAGCGTTGGGTCGTCACCCAGCCACCAGAGAAGCACGTGTGTATCCAGCAGCAGTCTCATTCCTTAACGCCGAATGCGATGGCGAGGTCATCCGGAAGCTCGTCGAAGTCTTCGGCGAGTTTTATCTTGCCCCTCAGCGCGCCTGGCTTGCGGGGTTCTTCGCTGCGGTCGTAGCGCACGAGTCTGGCAACTGGCTTGCCGCTTTTTCCGATCAGGACTTCTTTGCCAGTCATGACCTTCGCCACCAGCGACGACAGTTGTGCTTTCGCTTCAGAGATGTTCACAATCTGCACGTATTCCCTCCTTCCGTTGTACATAGTCTGGTCAGACCAGACCATATTGTCAAGCCTGCATCGACCGCATCACTAGGTGACCATGTCGCCGTCGAGATGAGACAGGCGACTCATGTAGCGCAGCTGAGTGCGTCCATCGATCCGGCGAATCTTGCTGATCGCGGCGTTGCAGTGGGCGAAGCGATCCGGGTCGTCGTCGGGCTCGAGGCCGTAGAAGGTGCCGATGAGCGTCGAAAGGAAGCCTCCATGACTGACGGCGGCGACGCGCTCGTGGGGCTCCGGGTGATGCCTTTCCAGATGAGCGAGGAAGCGCCGCGCATTCTTGCCTATCTGCACCAGCATCGTCGGGATGTCGACCCACGGGTAGTAGTACCAACCCCGTCAGTCACATCCTCCGGCAAGACCACATCCGGGCAGACGTCCATCATCTGCTGCCGGGTGAGGCCGTGGTAATTCCGCGGGCTGTACCACTCGTGCAGCCCGACGAACACGTGGGGGACGAGACCGAGGGGCTCGGCGATGAGCCTGGCCGTCTGCAGGGCGCGCAGCATCGGGCTGCAGTAGAGTTTGACGATGCCCCTGTCCGCCAGCTCACTGCCGGCACGACGGGCCTGCCGCTCGCCGAGCTTGGTGAGTGGCGGCTCGAACGACTTTTCGGCCGGGTTGGCGTTCGAGGCAGATTGTCCGTGGCGGATGAGGTACAGCTCCATGGGCGACCTTCGAGGACTAGGAGACAGGCTGTGCGACAGCAAGGTGCATGGTCGGCTGATGCATAGTGGCTGAAAAATAGGTTATCGTTACTGGTCAGGCGTTGTTTTCGTGGAGACGACAATGGCTCAAGGAAAAGCAGAAGCGTCACGGCCGCTACACAAAGTGCGGATGGACTGCGATGTCAAAGTGTCCATGAGAGATGGCGTAGCCCTTTCTACCGACATCTTTTTGCCCGATGTAGATCATCCGATTCCCGCGATACTGGTCAGAACACCCTACGACAACAACAATGAAGGAGAAGTTGAGCAGGCCTTCTACTTTGCGTCTCGTGGTTATGCCGTCGCTATTCAGGATGTGCGCGGGCGCTATGACTCTGAAGGAGAATGGTACCCCTTCAGGCACGAGGCTGACGACGGATTCGATACGCACGAGTGGCTGGGCGTTCAACCCTGGTGCGATGGAAACGTCGGCATGCAGGGCAATTCGTATCTGGCGTTGGTCCAACTGCAAGCCGCACCGAAGCGCAGCAAGTACCTGAAGGCGTTGATTCCGCGGGTCGGCTACTCGAACACCTACCACAACTGGGCTTATACGGGCGGTGCGTTCCAGCTTGGCTTCAACCTTCGATGGACGGCCATACAGATGCACACTCGCACAATGCAGACACAGTATCTGTGGTTTCCTGAGGGCAATCACCTTTCCGATCTGCATTGGCACCTGCCGCTGCGAACGATGGATGAAGCAGCCGGGCGCGACAACAGAATATGGAAGGATTGGGTCGACCACCCCAGTTACGACGAGTATTGGAAGAGTATGCAGCCGGTCGAGGAGTGCTATGCGGAGATTGAAGTCCCCATCTACGGGATGGGAGGATGGTTCGATGTATTCCTGCAGGGCACGCTCAACAATTTCATGGGTGTGAGCACAGATGGACGAGAGCCAGGCAAGAGCAACCAGAAAGTGATCATCGGCCCCTGGATACACGATCTGGGAGCGCACGGCACTCAAACCATGACAGGCGACATGGACTTCACAGAGCACGCCCTGGTGGGCCTGCGCAGCGAGTCTCTTCGTTGGTTCGACTACTGGCTCAAGGGAATCGACAACGGTATTGGGGATGAGCCTGCTGTCAGAGTGTTCATCATGGGAGCCAACGAATGGCGTACCTCGTCACAATGGCCGCTCCCTGACACTGCGTATGTCCCGTATTACCTGCACAGTCGAGGCCATGCCAATTCATTGTTCGGCGACGGCGTGCTCGATACGACTGAGCCGGCATCAGAAAATCCGGACCACTACTCATACGATCCGGACAACCCGGTTATGACATTGGGCGGCAGCACCTGCTGCGGCGAGGATATTACTCCCATCCCGATGGGACCACGCGACCAGCAGCCTGTCGAATGGCGGCCTGATGTCCTCGTCTACGACTCGCCAGCTCTCGAAACAGATGTCGAAGTCACCGGTCCGGTCTCGATGGTGCTGTACGCCTCTTCGGACGCCAAGGACACGGATTTCACTGCGAAGCTGGTGGATGTATTTCCAGACAAGCGGGCGATAAATGTCGCGCAGGGGATTATCCGTGCTAGATACCGCGACTCATGGGAGCAGCCGAGGTTGCTCGAACCCGGCAAAGTCTACGAGTACGCCATCGATCTGTGGTCCACGAGCAACCGGTTCCTGAAGGGGCATCGCATTCGGTTGGAAGTCTCGAGCAGCAACTTCCCCCAGTTTGACCGCAACCCGAATACCGGCAATGCGTTCGGCGTGGATACGGAATTACGGGTAGCCAACCAGACCATCTATCATGACGCTGAACACCCTTCTCACATCATTTTGCCGATTGTACCCATCGAGTAAACGGCACGTCGCTTCGCTGCAGGCCGTGCGGGAACGATCTCTGTTTTCTTACCTCCATTCGCTGTTCCAGAAACCCCATTCGATCACCTCGCCCTTGGCGTAGACGAGGTAGTCGGGAAGCAGCGCCATGTCGAGGTGACTGCCCCAGCAAATGGCGTCCTCCGTCGTTCCCCCGTGCACGGCAACGTAGCGCTGATCGTGCTCTGGATGCGGAAAGATAGCGATGGCGCCGACTGATTCACCCTTGAACTCCTTGCCACAGATGTTGATACAATGCTCCTCGAACACGATCGGGATCGCTTTCCCGTACTCCTCCAGCACCCGGTTCGACGAGTGCGTTCCATAGAGAAGCAGATTGTGTCTCCGGCGCTCTTCGTCAGTCAGATCGGCGTCATCACAGACGCGCAACTCGACTTCGTTGTCTCCGGGAATGCCTCCTCGATGCACTCCGCCGTTGCGGCTGCGGTAAAATTTTGCGGCGCCAGCGGCGATCTCCCGTGTCACGTGCGTCTCAAAGCTCGTCCCCGATGTTCCCGGCACCAGCAAGGTCCCGTCATGGAAGAGATCGCCGATCGGACCGCACCCGGCGTGGCGTTTGCCACTCGAGCGGCCGTGTCGCCAACTGCCATCGGCGCCTCGGGTGAAAAACCCGGCCCCTCTGTTGATGTGCCCGCCCACAATCGCCTGCCCATCAACCGTGACGCCACCAGACCCCGAAGAAAGCAGTGCAGCGACTGTTGGCGCCACCGAAAAGCTGGTGACGTTCTCCGTCGTCACCACAAGCTTGCCGTCATCCACCCATGCGTCGACAGTGCTTTTGCAGTCGTATGATTGAAATTGCTCGATCGTCACCCAACTCGAACGGTTGTGCCGCAACGTGAAAGCAGAGTGTATCACCCGTTTTTGATCTCGCTCTTTCCGTTGCTGCAGCAGCCAGGGTATGACCTCGTCGACGATCTCCGGTTTCTGACAGCTGTGACCGGTCACCGGTACTTCCGTGTAGCGAAAGTCATATCCGGCCTCCTCGAACAGTCGGACCATTTGTCGCGAGTGCTCCACCGGTACGCCCCCGCCAACCCCACGGTCCCACTCGCCATGCACCATCCACACCTTCGTGTAGGCGAGATTCTCGACCAGAAAAACAGCTGAGCGGGCGCGCCACGACGCCTCCTCCCACTCGTGCATGTGAAAGGTGGACCCTCCGGGTTTCTCCCACAGGCGATAGTCACAGTAACCGCAGTAGGGCGCCGCGGCCGCGAACACATCGGGATAATGCGAGATCAGGTACCAGGTCGCAGCTCCCCCCATAGAAGCACCCGTTACGGATATGCGGTCCTCGTCGATGGCATAGTGCTCCTTCACATGCTCAATCGCTTCGAAGACGTCGACCTCGCCGTAGTCCTGATAGACACTGCCGCTGCCACGACCAGTAGCTCTCAGTGCGACACAGGAGAGACCATGCTCGCTGGCCACGCGCGCCATGTCCTCAACCTGCGTGACGCAGCCGGCAAGGTTCTTCATGGCACCCGGACTGACTTCGACGATCAGCGGCTTGGGCTCGTCCGTGGTATCGGTCGCGCACACGGCACACGGCGCCTCGGCGCCATCGATGCCTGAGTGGAAGTACTCCAGTTGTCCGGTCAGCTTCGGGATACTCATGACTCGGTATCTGCCGGCAAAACAGTAAACCCCTCAGCTTGGGCCGCCTGTGTCAATCGTTGATCCAGGCAGACGAACTCGCTTCCATCCGGATCCTGACCTGCCCATGTCAGAGCGGCCGCAAGTTGCAGCGAGTCAGCTGCTCGCAGATCGTGTGTGGCGATGAGTCGAACCGCCCGACGACGCAGGGAATTGCTCGGCAGCACATCCGTCCACGAATCCAAAAAGCTGGCGACTCGATCGCGAGCTTGACGCTCTCCGTCGACGGTAAGTGCTCCCATGCGGCGCAGCCTGGCGAATGCCGAGCAGCACTCAACCTGCGTTCCCCACCAGACGGCGATCTCACTATCGGCTTCCAACAGCGGCTGTAGATCAACGACACCCGATTGCTCCACACAAACACACACAAAGGCGGAGCTGTCCCAGAATCTCACCTGAAATCTTCGCCGCGTTCATCGGTCACCGCCTGAACGGCTGAATAGCTCCCGGAAATGCGTGGTCGCTTGGGCAACTCGTCAGGGATCCTGCCTGTCCCGATCTTCACCAGTCCCTGGCGTTCCATCTCCTTTAAGTGACCAGGCACATCGGGGCTATGACTCGCCACTGGAGCCAACTTGGCCACCGGTTGGCCGCGGTCGGTGATCAGCACTTCCTCTCCAGCGCGGACCTTTTTGAGATAACCGCTGAGTCGTGCTTTCAACTCGGCGATTCCTGCATGCTCCATCTCAATCCCCCTCAGTTGACGCCAACAGGACATCAGGTCATTTCAATATGACTAATATAGTCAAATTGATGTCGAGCGCTACACTCCACAAGCCCTCAGGATCGCTGCAACAGAACAATCCCCAGCACGATGAGTGCACCTCCGCCCAGAGCCGGCACCAAATTCTGTGGAACCTGCAGACCCAGGCCGGGGGCGATGGCATCGAGGCTGATCTGCAGAACCACTATAAAGACAACGCTCGTCAGAAAGAAGATCGAGCAGCGCGCGGCGCCGATGTGTCGCATGGCGATGTAATAGGTCGACCACGACAACGCCCGCAGCAGACTCATCAATATCAACAGCGCCAGAGACAGCCAACCGGGGCCATGGGTCTCGACACTCGTGCTGTCGAAGCTCCCGGACCAGGCGTCCAAATAGGCGCATATCGGCACCAGGACCAGGGCCCCCAGCAACATGGCACTGCCTGCAAGCAGCAGGATGTCGTGCCGGTCCAGTATGGGCTTTATGATGATGATACCGCTGGCGAATGCGAAGGCCGCACCCACGTTCAGCCATTCGCCGGTACCCAACGTCAGTTCCAGCGCTTCGGAATCGAAATTGACCAGGAGAGTACCGGCCAGCGTGATGGCGCTGGCAACCCATCGGCGGCGCGTCCATTGCTCTCCCAGGATCACCACCGCCAGAGCGACGACGAAGAGCGACTCCAAGCGACTGATCATGGCGCTCTTGCTCGAGCCTATCAGATCGATCGCCAGAAAGACCAGCACCATACCCACGACGAACACCAGCAATGAGCCGACGGTGAATCGCACCCAGTCGCCCCTGGGCCAGCAGCGGAAAAAACTCATCCCGTGCCTTGCCATCGGCGTGATCAGCAGCAGACCGCCGATGACGCTCGAATACAGGGCGACCAACAGGGGTGACAGAGCGTAGAATCGCATCGCGACCTCGGTCATGACAATGGCCATGGCTGCGAACAGGGCGGAAGCCACAGCGTAGAGGCTGTAGCGGGTTTGAGGAGTCATCGAGAGGACGCCCCGCGTTCGGGGCGATGTCCGCCAGTACTCTGGTAAGCCCCGAGGCCGGAACGCTGGTCGAACACTCAGTCGCCGCGGCGCGAAAACACCCGAAAACTGTCGCTGGTGTAGCTACCGAAGACGCCGGTGCCGCCGTCAACGTGAAAGATGGGACCGAAGTCAGCGTCAGCGCCTGTATTACCATTGAACAAGGTCGTGTAGTAGTCGAAATAGTTCTCGTCGACCGATTGCAGCGTGACTCGGTAATCCCCGTCGAAACGCACACCCAGCCACCAGAAGTCACTGCGTGTCGAGTCGGCCGGCATCCAGTAGTCGAGGACCCGGCCGTTGTGGAGGTCCGACCGTTTCTCGCGCCACAGCTTGCCCTCGGTCCAGTCCTCCTCCTCCTGCTCGATCCAATCCTGTTGCTCGCGTTCGCGCAGGAATCGCGTGGTGTCACCGGCGTCGTTGACCAGAGTGATGTTCTCGTCGAAGTAATCCCGCAGGTCGGTGATCTGCCGCTCCAGCACTTCCAAAGAATCGGCATCCACCTGACCCTCCAGACTCTCCCGCAAATCCAGAAGTCGGTCGAGCTCTCCAGTCAGAGGATCGGCAGTGACCGGTAAGGAAGAAACCCCGAGGGCCTCTACGATCACGACATAACCGGCGGCTGTCGGACTCTTCGTCCAGTAAAACTCTCCCGGATGACTGAGTTCGCCAAAGAGGTCCCCGTAACGCTGGAAGTAGGTGATGGTATCGCCAACCACCTCGGTGACCAGGGATTTCACCGGCACCGTCGTGCTCGCCCGGGCGACGCGGTCTTCGTGGGTCACCTCCAGGTGATAGGTCTCACCCTCCACGACGGGTAGACTCTGTGCCGTGGCGGTGTAGTGGCCGGCCGCATCAGGATCCTCTCCCAGCTCGACCTCTGTCGCTTCGGTGTTTACGACGACGGTGGCACCGCTCACCGGATTCTCGAAGCCCTCGTAGTAAGTGCGTGATGGAAGGGTCGTCTGCACGTCGACGACGACATCTTCGCCGGGAGTCAGAAAAGCCTGGATGAGCAGAATCTGCTCCGGATTATCGACCTCGACTGGGGAGCTGCATCCACCCGAAAGGGCGATGACTCCTGCTAGAAGCACGTAGACGGACACTCGCATTTTCATGGCCTCAGAAACTGAAATCAATGCCGAAGCTCGGCAGTATGGGCAGCATGCTGATTTTACGCCGCTTGGCCGGCGTCTGACTGTGCGGTTTCCCCTCTGACCAAAAGTAGTTGAAGATGTTTTTGTGATTGGTCACGTTGATGATCTGCAGATTGACATTCATGTCCCAGTTCTTGAACTCGAAGCGACGTTGTAGCGCCAGGTCGATACGTTGATAGGACGGTAGACGCACCGCGTTGAGCTCCCCCTTTTCCTGGAAGGACCAGCGCATCCCCGAGGGCAGGGTGATCTCACCCCGCCCCAGCACCTGGGTGTAGGGTTGTCCCCAGGCATAGGCGACACGGGAGTTCAGGCTCCAACGCTGGCGGAAGCGCATGGAGTGAATGATGTTGAGACTCACCCGCCGGTCGAACTTGGAGTTGAATGGCTGTGGCTGCAGCGACTCATCCAGTTTGAGCCCATCTATCGTGCGTTCGCTCAAACCGGTCGAAAACGCCAGCCATCCCGTGTGCCGTCCGGAGCGCTTGCGTAATAGCAGATCGAGTCCGTAGGCGCGCCCCGGCCCCCGGCGCAGAATATCCCCGATTTTCGTCGACTGCTGTTCGTCGTAGTTGATCTCGTAGAGGTTGTCGTAGTCTTTGTAGTAGGCCTCTACATCCACGTCCAACTTTTTCCACCGCGTCTCGACTCCAGTAACATAGTGCATGGCAGCGCTGGGCTCGGCCGTTGAATCAGCCAGCGCCCATACGTTCGACAACAATGCAATCCCCTGAAACTCTCTGGTCAATCTGAAGATATACTGGTGATAGCGGCCGACGGCGGCCTTGAGATAGGTCTCCGTGCCAACCTGGTAGCGCGTCGCCAACCTCGGGGACCATCCAGTGTAGCCACCATTGGAGAACTGGTTGAAGCGCAGGCCGGGCTGTAGCACCAGCTGTCGATCGACCGACCAGTTGTCCTGCACGTACACGGAATTGTGATATCCCTCCACATCGAGATCGTACCAGATCTGATTGGACTCACCGAACTGATAGTCCATGGACATGCGCTTGATCAGCGCCCCTGCCTCCACCGTGTGGTTCTCATCGGGGACGTAGTTGATGTCCGCCTTCATTGAGATGTCGGTGAGGCGATTGATCTCCGTCAGCGTCACGTCTTCGCTGTCAAAGACAGTGGCCCCCTTGAAGCGACTACCGGTTACTAGAAATGACCCGAACAGGTTGCTGTCGAACAGATGCGTCCACTTTGAGCTGATGGTACGATTGCCCCATTCCAGGTCGAAATCGAACTCGTCAAAGCGATAGACCAGGTTGTCCTGGCCCGTGTAGGCAGCCAGCGTCCACTGATCGGAGTGGGACAACACCTGGTGCGTCTTGCCCTGCAGGTCGTAGAAGTTGTAGCCGAAGCGCTTGGCATCCAGGGCGTCGCGGGCGATGGCGATCAATGGATCAAGATGCGTGCGCCGGCCGGAAACCAGCCATGAACCACGGCCGACCGGTCCCTGCAACGTCAGCCTCGACGCCATCAGGCTGGCGCCCCCAGTAGCCTCGAACTCCTCCTTGTTGCCCTCGTCGGTGATGATGTTGAGAACCGACGACAGGCGGCCGCCATAGCGGGCGGGATAGGCTCCCCTCATCAGCTCCGTGCTCTTGGCAGCATCCGCCGGAAAGGTGCTGAAGAGGCCAAACAGGTGGGAGGCGTTATAAACGTCGGTACCATCCAGGAGAACCAGATTCTGATCCGGCGTCCCCCCACGGACGTACAGACCCACCGAGAAATCCGATAGCGCTGCCACCCCCGGCAATGTCTGGATGGTGCGGATAGGATCGGCTTCGATGGCGGCGGGCGCCGCCTTGAGCTCACGCGGCTGCAGGGAAGTTCGGCCAGGACTGATGTCGAAATCAGTCTCCTCGGCCTCCGTCTTGATCACCTTGCCTTCGAATAACAGCGCCTGCTCGATCAGCGAGATATCCCGGACAATGCTGTCGTCAGCGACCACAAGTTCCTCTGTGTATGTCCGGTAGCCGACCAACGAAGCCACCAGCGTGTACTTCCCTGGTGGCACACCGACGATGACGTAGTAGCCGCTCTCGTTGCTGCTGGCGCCTCGCTTCTCTCCCTTGAGATAAACGTTGGTGTAGGGCAGACTCTCGCCATTGCTGGCGTCCCTCGTGAACCCGCTTATGTCTGCGGCGGAGACCTGGGTGCTCAGTGTCAGCACAACCGCGACAAGCAACCGCATGCTCAAACCGTCCCCGCGGATTGCATTCCGTGAAGATCGGGGGTTTTGTTGGGCAGGCGCTGGAGTGTATTCTGCGGCCATACGATTTGTCGGCGCTCCGGAGTCAGCCGTTCGAACAATTCAGGTGATGGTTGGTACGGGTGGCGGAAGGTACCCACGAGGGCCACTAGCAGTAAACGACGACGCGAGGCTCCCTGACATCGTCCGCAGTCAGGGCTGCGTGCAGGATGCAGGAATTCCTGCAGGTCCGAGGAAGTCAATATCGCGATCGTCCATGTACCCGCCCACTTCCACTTCAGATTTTACCATCGTAGGTTGTCTAGGGGTGGTGTTCCCGTCAGTGCCCCGCCACGTCACCGGGAAAATTTCATCCGGTTGAACTCACTACGCAAGCAACGGCATCGGGCATGCCGTCGCCTGGTCAGTAAGATAGCCAGGTGATCGCCGAGTATCAAAAAACACCGTTGCTGAGGTCAAGGAACTGGCTGGCAAACTAACCTGCACCTAGGGCCACTGGACCTGAAAAGCTGTATAACAAGATATCCGAGATCATGGAGGCTTATGAGTAGCCGGCTTGGTTGCAGGGGGCTGAGAGATTGTGACCGACGATCGCCACTCAGGTGTCGGCCACGGCGCAGTGCGATAAGTCCGCAGGTCGCTTCTATGTGGCCTTCCTGGCTGCCATGAAAGCAAGCTCGGTCACGGGCGGATGAGCGCTACGGGTCTGGTCAGTCACCGATCTCCTCGAATGGGTACAGCGGCCGGCGGCGATGTTCGTACTCGAACCTCCGCATATCGGCAGCCGTGGCGCCCGGAGTGTTTACCCGAATCAGAGCCGTACACACTTCCCGATAGGCTGCCACCGGCGAATGCACTCCTTTGGCCACCAAGACCTGGTAATCTGTTGGATTGAGCCCCACACTCGTGACGATTCCCAAACTTACCGGCACCGTTCTCAGGCTCGTCAAGCTGATGGTGAGACCGCTTTCCGTCATCACCACGGCCGTCGGACCCATGTCGAAATGGGTGTAGCCACCGTGTCGAATTTCGGACTCCTCGAACTGTCCGTCGTGCAGAGTCTTCACTGTTGCCAGCGCACACAACGGTTCGCCGTGTCGATCGTCGGTCTTGCCACCCATCGACAGCTCGAGCGTCGCGCCGATTCCCGCCTGGCGCGCCTGGTCCTGCACCTCCGGATCGTACAGACAGACATGAGCGCTGGTATTGCCCCTTCGGTGAATTTCATGCGCGATCAGCGTACCGTCGGCGGCTGAACCCCCGCCGACGTTGTCTCCCATGTCCAGCAGACATACCGGACCGGCTTGCGCCACCGCCTGGTCGACGGCCTCCTCTACCGTGGTGTATTCGCCGACGAACTCGTCGCGGTGCTCTACCATGTAAGCGGCCATCTCGTCGGCGAGCCGTTGCGCCAACTCGGGCTCGTTGTCCGTCACGACGATCGCGGCTGACCCCATCTCTTCGACGTCGCCGTAAGGAAAGCCGAGCACGACGCTGTTGGACAAGACACCTGGTTGCTCCAGCTGGCTGTTTGCCAACCGATACAACGGCAGGCATGGCCACTCGGTCGTGCCCTGCCGCTCGATGTTCATGCCGAAGGGCGGAAAAGCTGCCCGCTGTACCGGCCGAATATCGCCTTTCAGGGTGCGCGCGATGAGAATAGCCGCCTCCACACCACGCTGCTTTTGATCCAAATGAGGATTGGAGCGATAGGCGATGGTGGCATCACATGCTTCGACCATGCGCGAAGACAGGTTGGCGTGCGGATCGATGACACAGATGATCGGTCGCTCCCCCGCCCGCTCCCGCAACCGAGTCAACCAAAAGCCGTCCAGATCGCGATAGTCGTCACCCTCTCCCGCGTTGGCGCCGTGCGGCGACACCAGGTAGCCGTCGAGTTCGCCCGCTTGGTCGAGAGCCGTAAACATCAACCGAATCAGCTCTTCGCAAGTGTCGCGCGTGATCGTCCCGGACGGCGGCGTCGAAGCGTGAAAAATCGGCACCGCCTCGATGCCGGTCCCTTCCAGATGCTCCAGGAAACCGCTGACCTGATTGTGGCCGCCTTCATAGACGCGGCACACGTCATCACCAATCAGCAGCTCGTCCCGCCGAAACATGTCGATCGTCGTCGGTGTCACCGCGAAGGTGTTGGATTCGTGAATCAGGGAGAGGATACCGACTCTCATGACCCGCCGTCAGACCGCTGCGGGAAATAGGACTCGAACAGGGCCTCGAGATTTTCCATCTCATCGAAATCCAGCGACATCAGAATCGTACTCGCGAAGGTGTCTAGCCGTACCAGCGCGTTCGGACTCGCATCCTTGCCTCCGGCTGCGCGAAGACGATTGGCGAAACTCTGGTTGACGATCTGCACTTCCTTGTAGACACCGGGCAGGCCGCGCAGCTCCCAGTCCGGTTCCTCGCCTCGCTGCGCCAGGAAGTACTGCGCCACCAGGTACATCGCCAACGCTCGGAAGGTGGTCTCCTCGGCCGTGGCGAGGGGCAGATGGAATCGCACCATCGGCCGCAGCTTGTCCATCACCGGACAACCACTGGTGACCATGTAGATCCCCAGTAGTGAGCTCACCGCCTCCGTCATGGTCGTGTGCTTCACGTAGCTGCGTTCATCCGTGCTGACGCGCACGTCCAGCTTCTCGTACGACATCTCGTCCTTGAAGAAATCCACAAGCTCGCTGATGTTGATCGCGATCGGACAGTGAGGGTGGACGGCTTCGTCCAGCGGGCAATTCGGGCACTTGCAGCACGAGAGTGCCGCCCATTCCGGCACCGATTCACGGTCCTCGTGTAATAGTCCCAGCGACTTCGGCTCCAGTTTCAACTCGAAGGTTCTCTCCTGGCCGTGGTCGAGGATGAAGGTGTATTGGATTGAATTAGGCACCTAGTGCTCTGTTAAGAAATCGAGCTTGTACTTTGTCGTAAGTCGTGGTATCATGGATACATATGGTGAATCCTTCAGGAGGGTGATGCTATGTGTCTCCATGCTCGTTCGCCGAACGCGGCGGAGTCTAAGGAACTGGGACGGTGGCTGAAACGGCCTCGCAACGCCGTGCAGATGCGCCGTGGGCAGTTGATCTCGTTCAGCGCCCAGGGCATGCGCGTCCAGGAGATCTCGGATACACTGCATCTGCATGAGGAGTACGTTCGCCAGTTGATCCGCCAGTACAACGAAGGGGGATTGACGGTTTTGCGCACTCGGGCACGTCCGGGGCGTCCTTCGAAGTTGACGCCGGAAGACGAATCCGTGGTGGTGGAAATTGCCACGATGCCTCCTCGCGCGTTCGGCCAGCCGTTCAACCAGTGGTCGTTGCGCAAGCTGACCGACTGCCTGGTGGGACGGCAGATGATTCCCGAGGTTTCGCATGTGACCATCGGAAAAATCCTGGATCAACATAAGGTTACCTATCAACGGACGCGCACTTGGAAAGAATCAAAGGACCCGGAGTTTGTCTCTAAAAAAAACGCATCAACCGACTCTACAAGCGGGCGCCGAAAGACACGGTCGTAGTCTGTTTCGACGAACTGGGACCAGTCCAGATCAAGCCGCATGCCGGTGCTTCCTGGGCCCCACACAAGCGCCCGGTCCGGCATCGGGCAACCTATAGCCGCCACGGCGGCGTCAGCTATTTCTTTGGAGCCTATAACGTCCATGAGGACATCCTGTGGATGCATCACAAACCCAAGAAACACGCGTCGGTCGTACTCGATTTCCTCAAGGCCATTCGGCTCCGCTATCGCACGGCGAAGCGGATCTATGTCGTCATGGATAATCTGTCGACGCACAAGACACCGCCGATCTTGCAGTGGTGCCGACGAAACCGGGTCTCGCCGGTCTTCACCGCCACCAACGCGTCATGGATGAATCGGCTCGAATGTCACCTCACGGCAGCCCATTACTTCGTCATCAAAAACAGCGATCCCAACGATCATCGAGAAGTCGGCCAGCGCATGCAGGAGTACCTGAGGTGGCGAAACAAGAACACCGACAACGCCAAGCTGGCCAAAGTCCAAAACTCAATGCCCACTCTTTAACAGAGCACTAGCGCGAACCCTTCGCCGCGTCGATCGGCCACATAGCAATCGAATCACCTTCGACGACCACGAGCTCCTGCGCCAGATTGGCAACCGGACAGGAATGATTCGAGATGATTCTGACCCGTGATCCGACTGGCAAATCGAAATCGGTGCGTGCGAGTTTGCCATGCTCCTCGGACAATCCCTCTACCCGCAGCCGGTGATCAGGACTCAGATACCTATCCTCTGGATAGGCTGCACCGAATCCCTGCGTGCCGGTCATGCCATGGACTCCTGAGTCGGAAGTCAGCGTCTTCGAGCCGGCATCGGTGACGAAATAACGCGAATTCTTGCTGATAATGGTTGCCAGTACGGTCAGTGCAACCTGCTCTTCAGTGACCACACCCACCCCGATCGGCAGTAGATCCAAAAACGCGTAGTTGCCGGGGCGGATCTCCGTGATGCCCTCGAAACTCTTGGCGGCTAACACGGTCGGCGTCGAGCCGACGGAGACCTCCGGTACCGAAATCCCTCCGTCGACGAGCCCATCCCGGACTGCCAGCATCGTCAGCCTCTCCGCCTCCGCGATATCGGCAGCCTCATCAGGCGACCCGGCGGCATAGGCCTGGCCGGCGTGGGAGAGAATCCCCCTGAACTCCAGATCGGCATCATCATCGATGAGCTGCGCCAACTCAAGCGCAGCCCTCCCCTCGGGATCAACGCCGCAGCGACCCAGGCCGACATCGACCTTGATGAAAACACCAGGCTTTCTACCAGACGCAGCAGCTCGCCCCGATATCGCCTCCACGCCGAGTTCGGAATCGACGACGACTCTCAGGTCGACCCCCTGCGGAAGACTTGCGAACAGCCGCTCGAACTTCTCCGGTGAAACGACCGGCCGGGAAATGGTAATCGACGCAACACCATGATTGCCAAAAACCAGTGCCTCGTCGACGGTAGCCACCGTCAGACCACAGGCCCCGAGTTCGACCTGGTGCCGTCCGATTTCTACCGACTTGTGCGTCTTGGCATGGGGACGCAGGACCAGGCTATGCTCCTGCGCCAGCTCCTGCATCCCCTGCAGATTCGCCTCCAGCTTGACGCGGTCGATGAGTACCGCCGGTGTTTCGATATCAACCGAACTCATACGCCTCCTGCAGTATGGTTATGAGACAGCGCCGTCATCTCCGCGGAGTCGAACGCCTGGCGATGCACCAGGAAACCGAAGGTGTCGAAGTGGTTGATTTCTCCTTGGTCAGCATCAGGAAGCCTTCACGCTCCCTTCAAATCGCGGGTCGGTAGCGCCCGATTGCACGGCGGCATCCTCTTCCAGGACGATCGCGTGACCTGGACCGCCGATGCCGCTTTCGAGCTCGAGTGTATGGCCGAGTTGGCGCAGGCCACCCAGTACCCGTTTACCTGCTCGCCGTTCGATGCCCACGGGCTCGCCCCCCTCGCAATGGATCCGAGGAGCACTCAATACTTGTTGTGCGCTCTTACCGAGATCGATGAGCCCGATCGAAAAAGAGAGCTGGTTGTTGACGATGGTGCGACCTCCGGGTATGCCGTAAGAGGCAAATGGCCTCCCATCTCGCGTTGCAATGAGCGGCGACATATTGTGCAGCGGCCGTTTTCCCCCCGCTATGGAGTTTGCCCATCCCGGCCTCGGATCGAAGCGGCCGACGCCGTGCCCGAGGAGCAGCCCGGTGCCCGGCACCGTCACCATCGACCCGAACGAGCCTCCGTGAGTCTGTGTCAGTGAAACCATGTTGCCGGCGCTATCGGCAGTGGAGATGTGACTGGTACAACTGAGGGGCTCGTGTGCAACAACCTTCCCGGGTTTTGGAGACTTCAGCCCACGCTGAAGCCGACGTCCAAGACGGGTGATGAGTTCGTCCGATAGTTCATTCGCGTCATCGAAATCGACGAAGTCCGCATCGCCAAATCGGCGCAGGCGCTCCGGCCAACAGACCTTCATGGCCTCGATACACAGATGCAGGCGCTCGACCATGGACATGGCGGCGACATCGTAACCCTCAATCAGCCGAAGCATCTGAAGCGTCGTCAAACCTCCGGCGCCCACAGGCGGCGTGTAGACCTGACAATCACGGTACAAAACTTCGCACGGCGACTGGACGCGCGCGCGATAGGAGCGCAAATCGCCGATGGTCAGGCATCCTCCGAGCTGTTGAATGTGATCGGCAATCGTCTTGCCAAGAGCGCCGCGGTAGAACACACCGGGGCCTTCCGACGCGATCATCTCCAGCGTCCGCGCCAGGTCTCTGTTGGCCGTGCGTTCGCCGGCTCGGGGAGCGCGTCCTCTACTGTCGAGAAATACCCGTGCCGTCTCCGGAAAATCACGACGCCAGCGCTTCGCCTCCTCGACCAGGCCACCACGCGTGATTTTGTTGGGCACAAAGCCGTAACGGGCGGCACGTATAGCCGGCGCCATCACATCCGCCAGCGGCATGCTGCCGAATCGCCGTAGGGCCAGACACAGGCCGGCCACGACCCCGGGCACCCCGACCGCCAGCGGTCCATGGGCGTTGGCACCGCCCGGAACCCGATAGCCAGCCGGCGTGTTGGTTTTCTCGATTTGGAACATTCGCGCCGACGCAGCATCCGGGGCCGTGCTGTTGTAGTCGATTGAGACCACCTTGCGCTTGGCTGCCAGGTAGACGAGCATGCAGCCACCGTACCCGGCCACGCCATTATGTCGCGGTTCGACCACGCCCTCGGCGAAGGCGGCGGCGACCGCTGCGTCGACGGCGTTGCCTCCAGCCTTCAACATCTCCATGCCGGCGGCTGCCGTCTTCGGATGTGGACCGGCAACGGTGCCGAATTTTCGCCTTCGTGGTTTCATTCCACGACCTTCCGCTCAAAGCCCCGTTTCAAACAGGAACAGCGAAGGTCGTGAGTTCGCGCTTCCGGTTCAAGGCTCAACCTTGACCGCGTGACACCGAGTGGGACTTTCAAGGAGGATGAAACTTGCCGTCGCCAGAGATTAACCTCTCGCTTGTCGCCTTGGCGCGAAGGGTGCGATCCACCTCCTCCCGGTATTCCTCACCCATGACGCTGATGGCGTGATCGATGCCGGAGCCTCTGGACCGTTGAAGGTCGAGATCGGTGATCGGCAGGAACGAGCTGACATTGGCGTTCCCCTTCAGAAATTTCTCCGCCAGATTGACCCCTGCCGCCCAACCGTAGCCGCCGCAGGTGCGCATGACACGCTCGCGGGCATAGGATGGCGTGTGTCCCTGCGAAGCGTAACACATCTCCGCCTTGATGCGCTCCTCCTCCCATTCGGAGGTGTCCACGTAGTAGTCCACCTGGTCTGCGGGCTGTCCCGGGGCCATGTAGAAAATGCGGCCAGTGCTGTGGGGAACCCGTCCTTGATCCCCGGGGCGGGGGTGCGCGGCGATCAACAGGGCTTCGGTGACCACGGCGGAGCACGTGCTGTGATCGTCCGGTGTGGCGAAGGTGCGATCCATCCAGTGCAGCGCGGGCACCTCGGTGATCAGAATTTCGGGGCGAACGTCGCAGATCAGTTCCACCACCGTCTGAACCATCTCGTCCGTGCGGATGATCGGCTTGTCGGCATACCCGAGAAAGCGGACGTCGGTAACCCCGAAGTAGGAACAGGCGAGCTTCGCCTCCTCGTACTTCTGATCGGCGTACTCCTTCCGGTCCTGCTCGGTCACACCGGTGTTGCGCTCGCCTTCCTCCTTGTGCAGCTCCTCCCAGAGGCGCTCGTTGTGGGTGGCGCCCCCGTCGGTCATGATCGCCACGGTGGCTGTATCTCCCTTTTTTACATGATTGCCCATCGTCCCCAGAGCGTGGGTGCAATCGTGGGGGTGGGCGTAGATTCCCAAAAAGCCAATGCTTTCTTCCGTCTGCAACCAGGGCATGTGAGCTCGCTCCTCGAGTGAGAATACTTTTTTTGCGGCCAGACCTTTCAGGGGGTTATTATCGGGTTTCGCGAGTCCCTGGTCGAATGACACCCACGAGCGTGGTATGAGTCCAACAGGAATGACAGCACCCGGTGCGTGGACACCCGCCGAGGGCAGTGTAACAGACATATTGAAGAAGTATCAACGACCTCTCGATGCGCTGGCGGCGGGAGAAATACCAGGGATTGTCCTGCGAAAAGCCTTCAATCCCGATGACTGTGTGGCCCTCGTCAACCGGCTCTTCGACCGTGGCCTGGCATACGACCCGGGTCCGTCCCCGGATGGCGGCGGACCGGTGTACGTCGGCCCCCATTTCTCCGTAGGCAGTGCTGACCCCGAAAAATTCTTCGCTGACGCCGCCGACACGCATGAACTCTTCAGCACCTTGTTCGAGGGGCATGATGATCCGGTAAAGAAACTCTACGAGATGTTGTCACGCCTGGCACCTGACAAGCGAGTGATGACCGCCCGAGAGCCGGATGGACGCCTCTACGGACCGGCCGTCTTCCGCACTTACCATGCCGGCAAAGGACACGGCCCGCACTTTGATTCCGTCGCCAAGCGGCAGAAGCTGTTCGATTTCCAGGTATCCAGGTTCCAGCATCAGTTTGCCGGAGTGATGTGTTTCCAGAACTCAGTGCAGGGGGGCGAAAGCGGAGAGCCTTTCCTCTACAACTGCCCCTGGACACCCGACGTGCAGGAATACATCACCGCAGGCACCTTCAAGCAGTACGCCGCCGAGCGCGCCATCCCCCGGATTCAGATTCAGCTTGAACCCGGAGACCTCTACTTTTTCTTTTCAGAAAACATCCATGAAGTACCACCGGTGACGGGTGAGCAGCCGCGTATCGTGCTGGCAGCTTTCGTTGGCATGTCCCCGGACGATGAAGAGATTTTTGTCTGGTCGTAGAAATTCTTGTCTGGTCATGAAATTACATAATCAGCCACCGAGGAATCATTCATGAAGATCACGAAAGTCGAAGCGTTTCAGATTCTGACCCCCCGCTATTACCAGGAGCACCCCGTCAAAAGCGACGAATCACCAACTGGCCACGTCATCATCAAGCTTTATGTGGATGATGGGCTGGTAGGCCTGGGGGAAGCACCGGACAGCAAGGCGGATGACCTGGGCGCGATAACGAAGCGCTACAGCGAGCTGCTGATCGGACGCGATGCCACCCGTATTACTGAAATCAATGAATTAATGCGAGCGCAGGACTTCGAAAGCACGGTCAACAACGCGCACTTGACGGCTGCCATCGATCTGGCGCTCTACGACCTCAACGGCAAAATGCAGGGTGTGCCAGCCTATGCCCTGATGGGCGGCAAGGTGCGGGAAAGCGTGTACTTCTGTTATCCCATCATCGGGGAGCATTTGAGTGAAGGCTTCGAGCGCAATGCCAGTTACCTGCAGCGGCTGGTGGATCTGGGACATCACCTTTTCCGCTTCTACATCTCCGGCGACGCTGAAAAGGACAACCGGTTTTTGACTGAGATGAAAGCCCGGTTTGGTGACAGCATACGTCTGAAGTCTATCGATCTCATCGGCAATTTTCCGGATTGGGAAACCCCGTTGCGCTATGCCAACGTGCTGCGTCACCATGAGCCCTACAACTTCGAGCAACCATCCAACGACATGAAGGTGTCCGCTGAGTTCGTCAAGCGCATGGATGTGCCGACGAGCATGCATATATGGAATCTGGAGCACGGCTACGAGGCGATTGAACGAGGCGCCTGTACGGTCCTGAACCTGGCCTGGATCTGGTTTGGGCCGACCTACGTCCGCCGCATGTTCGCGCTGGCGGAGTCCGCTGGTTTCAAGACCTTGCTTTCGACCGACCAGGATTCCACCGTGGGCACGGCGGGGGCCGTTCACCTGGGGGTTTCGGTCCCCAACCTGGATCTTCCTTCCGATCCGGCTGGTCCCCTGCTGTACACGGCGTCGCCCGCCAAGAAGCGCATCCGGGCCGAGGAGAGCCACCTGTACCCGCCAGAGGGTCCGGGGCTGGGAATCGAATTGGATGATGACAAGATGAAGCAGCTGACCATCGCCTCAGCGTAGGAGCTAGTGCCCTGTCACGGAAGTAGGCTCGATTCAGTCGCCGTTGCTGCTACACTACCTGCAGTCCCGCATCGAACTCATGGCGCGAACCCTGGCTGGAGGCCACTTCCACCGTCCGCTCGCGGTAGCGCAGCGCCAGCCGGTTGCCGTTCAGAGAAGTGACATTGGCCCGGTGCAACTCGCCGCCACGCCAGGTGATGTCGACTTCGAATCCTCCGCGGGCCCGAAGCCCTGTCACCTCGCCATCGGGCCATGCCGACGGCAGCGCCGGGAGCAGGTCGAGGGAATCCGCGTGACTCTGGAGCAGCATCTCGGCGATCCCCGCACACACCCCGAAATTGCCATCGATCTGAAACGGTGGATGAGCGTCGAAGAGGTTCGCGTACACGCCGGCGCTGGGGACCGCAGGGTTAACCGGGGTGATAAGCCTCGCGATGAATGAGTATGCCCTGTCGCCGTCGCCAAGCCTGGCCCACAGGTTCACCTTCCAGGCCAGCGACCAACCGGTGCCGGCATCCCCTCGTTTTTCCACCGCTTTGCGGGTGGCCTCGAACAGCTCGGGCGTGCGCTCGGCGGTAATTTGCGCACTCGGGTGGAGACCATAGCAATGCGACAGGTGGCGATGCTCGGGATCCTGGGGAGTGAAATCACGGAACCATTCTAGTGCTCTGTTAAAGAGTGGGCATTGAGTTTTGGACTTTGGCCAGCTTGGCGTTGTCCGTGTTCTTGTTTCGCCACCTCAGGTACTCCTGCATGCGCTGGCCGACTTCTCGATGATCGTTGGGATCGCTGTTTTTAATGACGAAATAATGGGCTGCGGTGAGGTGACATTCGAGCCGATTCATCCATGACGCGTTGGTGGCGGTGAAGACCGGCGAGACCCGGTTTCGTCGGCACCACTGCAGGATCGGCGGTGTCTTGTGCGTCGACAGATTATCCATGACGACATAGATCCGCTCCGCCGTGCGATAGCGGAGCCGAATGGCCTTGAGGAAATCGAGTACGACCGACGCATGTTTCTTGGGTTTGTGATGCATCCACAGGATGTCCTCATGGACGTTATAGGCTCCAAAGAAATAGCTGACGCCGCCGTGGCGGCTATAGGTTGCCCGATGCCGGACCGGGCGCTTGTGTGGGGCCCAGGAAGCACCGGCATGCGGCTTGATCTGGACTGGTCCCAGTTCGTCGAAACAGACTACGACCGTGTCTTTCGGCGCCCGCTTGTAGAGTCGGTTGATGCGTTTTTTTTAGAGACAAACTCCGGGTCCTTTGATTCTTTCCAGGTGCGCGTCCGTTGATAGGTAACCTTATGTTGATCCAGGATTTTTCCGATGGTCACATGCGAAACCTCGGGAATCATCTGCCGTCCCACCAGGCAGTCGGTCAGCTTGCGCAACGACCACTGGTTGAACGGCTGGCCGAATGCACGGGGGGGCATCGTGGCAATTTCCACCACCACGGATTCGTCCTCCGGCGTCAACTTCGAAGGACGCCCCGGACGTGCCCGAGTGCGCAAAACCGTCAATCCCCCTTCGTTGTACTGGCGGATCAACTGGCGAACGTACTCCTCATGCAGATGCAGTGTATCCGAGATCTCCTGGACGCGCATGCCCTGGGCGCTGAACGAGATCAACTGCCCACGGCGCATCTGCACGGCGTTGCGAGGCCGTTTCAGCCACCGTCCCAGTTCCTTAGACTCCGCCGCGTTCGGCGAACGAGCATGGAGACACATAGCATCACCCTCCTGACGGATTCACCATATGTATCCATGATACCACGACTTACGACAAAGTACAAGCTCGATTTCTTAACAGAGCACTAGCAGGGAACCGTCCTCACCGATCGGCGGAGGGAACAGACGTGAGCGTGCCGAGGCGCAGCGTTCGGCGAATTCGGCATCGATTCCGAGAATGGCGGCGGTGTCGATACAATGGCCAAGCAGGTCGTGGATGATGGCCATGTCCATGGTAGAGGCCTTGCTCACCGAAGCCCTGGTGCCATCCGGAAGCCTGAACACGTGCTCGGGCGAGGTCGACGGCGAGGTCACCAGGAAACCGCTATCGTCCTCTATCAGCCAGCCCAGGCAAAACTCGGCAGCGCCCTTCATGGGAGGCCAGGCGCGGTCACGCAGAAAATCGCGATCACCGGTAAACAGGAAATGTTCCCAGAAATGACGGCTGAGCCAAGCACCGCCCAGCGGCCACATGGCGTAGTTGGAATTCCCGAAAAAGCAGCCCACCGGTGCACTCTGGCGCCAGAGATCGACCTGGTGGTGAGCGACCCAGCCATCGAGCCCGTAGTTGATCTGTGCCGTCTCAGCGCCGTTGTCGGCAAGCCCGTCGATGAAATCGAACAGAGGCGTGTGGCACTCAGACAAATTCGTCACCTCTGCCGGCCAGTAATTCATCTCGGTGTTGATATTGATAGTCCAGTTGCTCCACCAGGGGGGATCGATCTGATCGTTCCAGATACCCTGAAGGTTCAAAGGCTGCGAGCCGGGACGCGAACCGGCGATCGTCAGGTACCGACCGTATTGAAACAGGAGAGAGACCAGCGACGGGTCTGGTGATTGGCCGAATGCGCTGATCCGTTCATCGGTAGGCAGGTCGCAGGTCGATGCCGCTCCCAGATCGACGGTCACCCGGCCGAACAGCTCGTCATGATCAGCCGTATGCCGTTCGCGCAGGCGTTCGTACGGCACATCCCCTACCGCAGCGAGCACGGCTTCGACCTCCTCAGATGGATCCACGCCTTCCCTGCCGGGATGGGCTCGATGTCCGTTGTAGCTCGTGTCCGCGGCAACAAGCAGAGTGAGGGCATCGGCATCCGACACCGTGAGGCGATCATCGGACATGGCCACACGGCCCCCTTCGGCGCATATCATGATACGGGCCTCGAACCGCATACAACCTACCGGCTCCTCGAGCGGCTGGCGCTTATTCAAACTCGTGAACCGCATGTCTTCCGTCTGATCCTCGTCGTAGACGAAAACGGTGTCCCAGCCGCGGGCGATCACCTGACGGGGACAACGCCCGACAAGCCGGATGCTGCCGGATGGCGTGTATTCCACCTGATGTCTGAGAGGACTCGACATGCTGAGGGAGCACCCGACCATGCCGGGGCGGTCGCATTCCAGCCGCATGACGATAACCTGGTCGGGATAGCTGGCGAAGGCCTCACGGTGCCAGGTGCGTCCGCCGGCACGGTAGACGGTCGACGCAACGCCGGTAGCCAGATCAAGCTCGCGGCAGTAATCGGATAGATCGCCGTCGTGGTCGCATTCGACAAAGAGATCACCGACGGGTTGGTACGCCTGATTGAACGGACCCTGCAGTTGCTTGCACAGCTCGGTCGCTTCTGCATAGCGTTCGTCGTCGACGAGACGACGGATCATCGGGATGAGATCCTTCGACCGCGGTTCGTTCCAGCCTCCGGGCACACCGGTCCACAGGGTGTCTTCGTTGAGTTGCATGCGCTCGGCGGGGACCCCCCCGAAGACCATCGCACCGAGACGGCCGTTGCCGACCGGCAGGGCCTCGAGCCAGCCATCGGCGGGTCTGTCGTACCACAGCCTTTGGGGTCCTTCTGCTGGCACTGATGTCATGACGTCCTTTTGAGATTCAGATAGTCAATCGCTTCGTCGGTGAATTGAACATTGTGATCCAGGCCGCAATCGTCCGGAAAGGCCTCTTCGCAGCCGGTGTTGAACTTCTGGGGCTCAGTTTTGCGGAACCAGTTGATCATGTGAAGGAACGCGATCATGTGGCGTGGCCGATTTGAATGATTGGGCACACCCCGATGCCAGAGTCGAACATCCCGGATGACGATGCTTCCTTTCCTGGCGCACCCTCGCACGGGCGGTGCGACCCGCCGTTGCTCCGCTTCCAGGACTTCACCAATCGGTTTCTCCGGAAATGGATGCAGATGGGTACCCGGCCACAATTCCACCGCGCCGTTCTCTTCCGTCACATCGTGGGGTGAAATATTGACGACGACCCTTGAGGTCGGGTGGGCCGGCTCATGGCCCGGCCACAGCGGCGCACCGTCGCGATGTAGCATCTGAGTCTCACTGCCGGGACAGTTGGTATTCCCGGTACAGAAAGCGTTGGAGATACCACTGCCGAGGAGTGCAATGTTGACTTGAATGGCGAACGGATTGGCCACGATCTCGGAAAAAACAAAGGGGTTGAATGGTGGTGGCGCCTGTTGTAGATGTCCTTTGAGACGCCCTGCTCCACCCCACCACTCCAGGTCGATCATGACCTGCGAGTCTTCATCCATTTTTTCCCTGAGCATGTCGAGCGGCTCATCGGACACCGCATTCTCAATTACGACGAACCCGTCACGCCGGATCGCCTCCACCGCTTGGTTGACACTAGTACTGGTCAGACACCCGGATGCACGTTCTTGCCTTGTAATCGTCACAGACATCAACGCTCAACCCTTCCTTTCTTGTAGATTGCGTATGCTGAAAGCGAAAACCTTCGCGGTAGGTTCCCGAGACCGCTTACACGTCTGCACAGACGCGTTAGTATCGGGCGAGCATCGGGCTCTGTCGAGAGAGAGTCATCCTGGTTTTCCGGTGTTTCGTTGACTGTGCTTAGTGAATTTACTTCCTTCGACACTCCACCTATGACGTCGTTGCCCTGACCGTCCGAAGGCTTTTCACCCAACCGAGCAGAATCATGACATCCATCGAAACCAGCACAGAATTTGAGGTCACCCCCGAACAGAAATATGAACTCGATCTCCGGGGCTACTTTGTTCTCAAAGGACATTACGACCCGCCATCGGTGGCAGGCTCCACAACGGTGGCTACCCCATTGACCGGGACATTTATTACGCCTACGACCACACCAATCAGCGTTTTGCCTGCTGCAGCACCAAGAGCGTCGTCATCCTTTCCGACATGACCTACATCGAAAGCGGACCGTTCGCAGCGATTCCCGGCAGCCACAGGGCCAATTTTGCCTGCCCGTTCGATATGAGCGATGCCAGCAAGAATCCGATGTGCGTGCCGATGTTCGCGGCGCCCGGCGATGTCGTCATCTTCTCTGAAGGTATGACCCACAATGCTTACCCGGTGACGGACGACTCAGTCCGCCGCTCCGTGTTCTTCAACTACATGCCGGCCATCGGGCGCAACAACCTGCCCGACCAGCGCATGTCCATCTATCCCGATCACGTGCTCGAACGCCTCAGTGACCAGATCGAGATCCTCAGCTCTCCCGGATATATCTGAACAACTGCGGCCCAGCGGAGGAACCATGGCACAGCAATCCATATCCAGCGTTGGCATCGACAACCCCTGGTACCCGGAGGGGGGACCCGGACGGCACCTCAAGGCAAGACTCAAACGGGACGTCCTGATCGGCCCCATGTTACAGCAATTCGCCAGGCCAGCACTGATCAAACTGTTTCAGCATGCCGGGTACGACTTCGTCTACATCGAATACGAACACACCTCTTTCGACCCGGAAGATCTGGTCGATACCGTACAATCAGCCCGCGACAACGGACTCCCCGTGATCGCCAAAACCCCGCAATTGGATCGGCAGGAGGTGGCGAAGCTGTTGGAGGCTGGCGTCGTGGGCATCCAGTTGCCCAGGGCGGAGACGCGCGACCAGGTCGAGACCTTGCTGAGCTACCTGAAATTTCCGCCGGGAGGAACCCGTGCGGTGGCGCCGGGATGGGGCAACAGCGACTACCGTGGCGTCACGGACTGGCAACGCTGGATGGACGAACAGGATGAGGAGACCGTCGTCGTCGTCCACTTCGAGACCGCGCTGGCGTACAAGAACGCGGAGGATATCCTGAGCCTGCCTGGCATCGATATGTGCTATGTGGGGCCGGGTGATTCGTCGATCGAACTGGGACACCCTGGCGACTACAATCACCCGGAGGTGCGCGGACCGATGGAAGACGTACTTGAATTGTGCAAGAAGTACGGAATCGCCTTCGGAACCACGCCGTCAGACGGCGAGGCGGCCGGCGAATGGGTCCGCAAGGGCGCCTGTTTTTTCGAGACCGAGTCGGAGATCGGGTTGATTCGCGCCGGCGCCGCGGCGCTGCTGGCCGATTACAGAGGACATATCTCGTAGCCCGGCGACTCCGCCGCGGGCATCAGCCTCGTTCATTCCCCCCGGCTACTTGAACTGGAAGGAGTAGAGCTTGGCATTCTTGAAGTAGAAGCGCAGCTTGATCGGCTGGCCGGCAAGCGCACTCAGATCGGTGTTGCCGTTCCACGATAGGACGTGGTCGGTGCTGCCTTCCGTTATCGGGTCGGCATCGTTGAAGTTGAATCCCGGCAACTTCTTGTGGTTCGACCGCACGATCTCAACCCGCACCTCACCGGGGCCGGGTCCGGCAGCGAGCGGCGCCATACTCGCATTCACGTGAAGACTCGACCCTGAGAACCCGAAGGGTCGCGTCACCATCTGGCCGAACGATTCAGGTTCGTCGAACAGAACCCGCTCTCCCGAGGTCTTTTCCAGTTCCTCTTCCGATCGATCGGCGACGATCCAGCCCTTGCCGCTGTCCAGGGAAACGAAACCGTCGAGGCGCGAGATGGCCAGACCGACGCCTTCCCTGGCCTTGTCGCCCAGGGCGAAACCGACTTCAGGTGAGCGCCTGTTGGTGCCGATGTAGTAGGTCATGATGCGGTCCCCGTGGACGATCGTGTCCATGGTATAGACGCTGCTCGAGTCGAACTCCCCCAGGGCGCCCCCCCGCGGGATGTACGGCTCCCTGAAATTGCGCTGGAAGTGAAAACCGTCGCGGCTGAACGCGACCTCGGGATGATGGGTAACATTCGTGGTGCGGAAAATCCACAACAACCCGACGTAGATCCCCTCGTAGGGATATATGGGAAAGCTGTAGAACTCCGTGTCCGCGGCGTCCTTATCATCCGGAACCAGAAGAATCTCGGGCTCGCTCCAGTGAATCATGTCCGGGCTTTCCGCCCTGCCGACAAGACGCTTGCCGTAGGGACCCCGCCAGTGGTGACTGGCCTCCATCGTCACGAAGTAAGTCTCCCGAATCGGGTCCCAGGGGAAGAATCTGCCCGCCCAGCGTCCAAGCTCCTGCCCTGTATCAATGACGGGATTGCCTTCGTACGGGGTCCAGGCCAGGCCGTCGGGAGAGTAGAACAGGTCGTACTGCAAACCCCGCGTTTGCGTACCGCCGGTCAGTGTCATCGCCTTGTAGAGTTTGGCGGGATCCTTCTCGTGGAGATCCTGAAACGACGGTACATTGGGCAGGTTTTCCCGCTCCGGAAGAATGTTGTTGTCCGTCGATCCGTCGAACTCGGTCAATCCCAGTGACGGCCGCTCCCAGTTCACGCCATCCTTGGATGTTGCCAGACACGTGGCCGACCCGGATGAATCCCACAGGTAACCGTCAAAGCCGCCCCGCACAGGTTTGCCGTCCTTGACCATCACCGAGGTGGTCACTGTGGAGTACCACATCTTGAACAGCTGGTCGTGGGGATCGAAGATCACCTTCTGCGGCCGCATGCAGTTTCCCTCCCATGGCCGCTCCTGCTGCAGGATGGGTTCATCCACTTTGATTGCCTGGTTCAACCCCCGGGTGGCGTGCGTCAGGCTCTCAATCAGGTAGTCGTCGAAGAACAGCTGCTTGCTGGATCCAATCTCTAACATCGCCATCGCTTGTCCCTCTATTTGTATTTAAATCGCATCGGACGAGCCGGTGCGCACACGGACTCTAGTCGCGCAGTGGCTGGGCCCAGCGCTCCATGCGTTGATCTTCGTTCTTCATGCGCCAGCGCAGCAGCTTGTGGCTGTAGCGCAACTCGGCGGCGGCGTACTCCAGCCGTCCGGCCACATTCGTCAGCTCGTCTGGGTCGGTTGTCAAATCGAAGAGAATAGGCGGCATCTCCTCGTCGGCGAAGTAGATGTATTTGAACTCCCGGTCCCGCACCACCCAGAGAACATGGACATCCGGATCCGGATTCTCTCCCGCCCACCGGCGGCCGCGGTAGTCGAACTCGTAGTGTATCTCTTCGCGCGGTTCGTACTCCGCGTCGTCGCGCAAGAGCCCGAGGAGACTGCGCCCTTGAAAGCGATCGGGGATCGGCTGACCCAGAGCCTCCATCATCGTTGGGGCGGAATCGATGGACTCGATGAAGTGGGGCATGATCTGACCGCGGGTGGCATCGGCTTCGGGAGACGGATCCTTGATGATGTAGGGAATGCGCATGCCGCCGTCGTGAAACTGGCCCTTTGACATTATGTAGTGATCACCCAGATGCTCGCCGTGATCGGAGGAGAAGATGATCAAGGTGTCGTCCCACTGCCCGCTCTCATCGATTGCATCGAACAGCAGTCCCAGGTTGTCGTCCACTTCGGTGATCATGCCGTAGTAGCAGGCGCGGTACTCTTGTAGATGCAACTCGTCCGTCAGAGCCTTATGCGCCAGCTTCCGCAGGTACGGATGGGCCGGAGTCAGCTCTTCTTCTGATCGCGCCGCCGGCGGCATGTGGGCCGGGTCGTACATGTCGCAATACGGCTCGCAGCAGATATTGGGCGGGTGCGGTTTGTTGTAGTTGAGACTCAACACCCAGCCTTTGTCCACGGGCGAGGACGGTTTGCGCTCGCGCACATAATCGACGGCCCGCTCGGTTACGTAGCGGCATTCGCTGTGCTCTTTGCGGTATCGAGCCGGGAAATGCTGCGGCAGATGCTCGCCCGGCCCCTCCTCGGGCACTGCCGGTTCGTGAATGGCGTCGTGGTTCAGCAGCTGAGGAGGGTACCCTTTCCCGTCGCCCAGCCATTGGAAGTACTCGTCGCTGTCCTTTTCGTGATTCAATATCCATTCGAACCCGGGCAGGCTGTTGTGGTAGTCCAGGCTGTTGCGGCGGATATCTCCCTCGGGCAGGCGGGCCGGATCGATGGTGTAGCTGTTGTAGCCGATCAACCCCGGGTCGTAGCCGGCTTCCTTGAGCATGAACGCGACGTTGTCCTCAGCGTCCAGCAGCGGGGTCCCGTTGTGGACGACCCGCGTCGAGCACAGGTACCGGCTGGTATAGATGCACATGCGGCTGGGACCGCACGGGGCTGTCTGGTTGAAGCAGTGGGTGAACGAGACTCCCTCAGAGGCAAGCCGGTCCAGATTGGGAGTCTGAATCACTTCGTTGCCGGCATGATGCAGACAATCGGCGCGGAACTGGTCGGCCAGAATCAGGAGCACATTCATCGCTGCTTACCTGTGTGGGGCGGGCTGACGCTGTTCCATTGATCTTCCAGCGGCGTCCGAGAAAAAGAGATTGATCAAAGTGCGTAAGTCGATGCGCTAGTTGCGGGAGCCGCCGTTAGTATGGGCTGAAGACTCCACCCTGTCGAGAGCTGGAAATGATCCAGGAAAAGCCCGAATCTCTGTGATGCAAATCCGCTCGCGGGTTGGCAGGACACCGCGTTTGGCCTGTCCGACCTGCTGAATACGAGGAGGCAACGATGACTCTGCCGGTAAAAACGATGACGAACTACATCCACGAATTGGGTGTGGCCAAACTCCCCCATTCGGGCACGACCTACCTGGGCCACGCGGTCGGGGTGTACAATTACATGAAATCGTGGGAAGCAGATGAGGAGATGTGCCGCGCTGCCGTGTTCCATTCGATCTACGGTACCGAAGGGTTTCAGGCTTTCACCCTCCCGCTGGATCGGCGCGAGGAACTGCGCACGCTGATCGGGCCCCGGGCAGAGCTGATCGCCTATGCCAACTGTGCCATGGATCGCGCCTCGTTTTTTGCCCTGGTCGACAAACACCAGGACCGCTACGCGATCGTAGACCGGCTGTCGGGCGAAACCCTGGACCTGTCCAACCAGGAATTCGAGGACCTGATGCGACTACACCTGTGTGACCATTTGGAGCAGGTCGAGCGGTCTGGCACGTGGGAGTACCGGCGCGAAGAGCTCCGGACCATGGGTGAACGGCTCGGTGGAGCGGCGCTTGCCTCTTACCAGTCTACGTTCGCCCGCGAACCGCAATCGGCTTGACCCACCCAGTGTGCCGGCCATCGACAGGGTGTCGCCGATTCACAGACCGGATAGTTCCTCCTGAAGCTCGGCCAGTCCCTCGTCGATGATCTGGTCCAGCTCATCGATTTGAGGTCCGGTGATGATGAACGGCGTTGTTGCATTGCTAACGCCGGATTTCTCCCAGCGCGGCAATATCGCCAAAACGTATCTGCGTCAAGCCGGAAAAACAGCTGGCAGATGATCGTCCCCATCGCTCGAGCGGGGAAGTCCTGTCACTTGAGAACTCAGCCCCGGATCGACCGCCGGTATCGGATTTGATCGACGATGAAGGTCGCGGCGAAGATCAGGAGCATCAGGGGGAAGACGTAAAAAGCAGGGCGATCGAACTCGGCACCCATAGGGCGGTAGACGCCACCCGTCAGGGCACAGACCAGCAGGTACAGCGACGTGACCAGGACTCCGCACCCAGTCCACAGATTCAGGTCAACGGAGGCAGAGGAGGGCTCCATCCGAATTTCACCACCCCGCTGATCCTGGAAGAAAACAGTGCGCCATTTCTGCAAGTCCCACAGGACAAGGCCCGATGTGGCGGCAAACATGAACGACACAACCGTCGCCGTGGGGTAGACCTGCGTACTCCAGCAAAACACGAGAATGGTCGAAACAATGGGCAGAAGGATGAGCGCCCCCACCAGGGCAAAACGCTGAGACAGGAGCAGCAGGGCCGCCAGGAGTTGCATGACTCCAACGAACGAGTAGAAGGCGCCCGTGGCGTAGAAGGCGTGCAGAAATTCATGAAAGAGACCCGTGTTCTGCGGATCGGTAAAGGGCTGATATATCACCTTCTTCAGCCCCGCCGGCACAAAGGCAAAGGCGAGGCCGATGCGCAGAGTTACCACCAGCAGGTTTGCCCACCGCTTTTGTCTGGCTTGATGTAGCAGTCTCCCGAAGATCGCAAACATGACCGGCATTGTACGGATAGGCACCGCCAGGCGCCATCGTCCTGCGACGGCAGGTTTCTGGCAAAAAAGCGCGTGTGACACGAAGTAGCATCTCGGCCCGGCGCCCGCTGTGGCTGACGATCCATTTCCTTTTTTCGCTGGACGCGGCCAGGGAACTGGCCCTTGAGCGCAACACCTCTCTGCAGCGTCAGGCCAAGAGCGCAGTTCGACAAACGACGCTGGAACCGGATCTAACAGCGTCAACTGATACTGACAGTCATCCCGAATCGCTTCGACGATGCTCCTGCTGTAGACTATCATCTCCCACGACTGTGCTGGACCATCTCAAAAAAGAAAGACGGTGATCGAAAGATGACTCACGATTTCGTTGAGAAGGGTGCTTTGTTCAGAGTTGGGATTATGAGTGTGGTGGTAGCGGCGCATGAGCGCGGCAGGTTGCTGAGGGTTGTGCGGTGTATCAGTTGACAGGGGTAACACATATGATCAGTCCGCAGGGACGTTTAGCTGTCCACCACGTTCGCGGAGGCTCAGTCGCTCCCGCCGGGGGTTTCCTTCACCTGGCCCCAGCTCGTCAAAAGAATGGCGGTGTCCTCAGGTAGGATAGACGATGGTTAGTGGTTATAAACAGCGTTATCGGGAGTCAGTCAAGCGCTTTTGAGGCTTTTCGAGGGCGTTGAGGGCCGTTCTTGTGCGTTGATCGTCGTCCGGTGAACGATGGACCAGCGGACAGGCTGCCCGGATCAGCCTCTGCGGGCGCAGCGGCAGCTGTTAGCGATTGGTTTCGATTCAACAACTGGGCGTCAGATTTCCAGAACAAAGACAGAAACCAGGTTGCCGACAGCGGTTCTCGGTTTTGCGAATCCGCGCAGCGCGAGCGCGGTGTTATCGGTTGGATCACGCACCGCAAACTCACAAATCACTTAATGCAGGGTTGGCAATGATCCCTGTTACTCGTGAAGGCGCATATGGTACAGGCCGTACCTCCATTCCGATTCGGCGGGACGACATCCTCTTTCGATCAGCGAATTTTATCCGCCGTTCTCAGCCCTGACCGCCACTTCTATGCCTGCAGGCTGATATCCTCTGGCTTGATCGGACCGCTGCTCATCCTCAGCGCCTGCTCCAAGGTACGCCGGAGCTGTCGTACGTTCCCTGGGAAGCCGTACTCATCGAGCAATGCCAGCACTTCGTCGCTAATAGGTGCTGAATCCAGCCCCAGCTCTCTCGACGCACTATCGGCGATCTGCCGGGCCAGCGGGGCGATGTCCTCCCGCCGATCCCGCAACGGCGGTACGGCCACCACGTTCGTCGCCAGGTACTCGTACAGTTTACGGTTGAAGCCATCTACTTCGACCTGCATCTCCAGATCCTCGCTGGTGGCGGCCATCACCCGCACGTCGAGAGGATCGCTGTCGGAGGCGCCGGTCAGTCGCACCTCTCCCTGTGCGAACACTCGCATCAGGTGCGCCTGCAGAGCCACCGGTAGTAGACCGACCTCGTCGAAGAATAAAGTACCTCCCTGCGCCTGCTGAAGAAGCCCTTGACGGTCTTCTGTAGCACCGGGGAAGGCGCCTTGCGTATGGCCGAACAGAATGGACAGCGCCTCGGTCCGCTGAGTCAGCGACTCTACCTGTCTCGGCAGTCCGGCGCATCGCACCGCGACGAAGGCTTGATCTGCTCGCCGGCTGCCTGCGTGGATCGCCCGAGCGACCAGCTCCTTGCCTGTACCGGCTTCGCCATGGATCAGCGTGCGGCTGTCGTCCGGCTGAAGATCGCGGATTCGAGAGCGGACCGACTGCCAGGACGCACTCGAACCGACGAAGTCCTCGAGAGTCCAGTGCTCGATCTCGTGTGGCTGCACCTGGATGCGCTGTCGGCGTTCCCGCACCAGCTCGGTGCGCGCCTGGTCGCGCTGCTCGAGCGTCTGGGCGGACAGCTTCTGGACCTGGACAATCTGCTCCTCGAGGTCTCGATTCGTGCGGGCGAAGGTGCGGGCCAGGAAAACCGACATCGAGGCGAGGAGGCAAAGTCCTCCATAGATGGGGAGCGGCGCATCGACAGGCCGCAGGACATCGAGGATTACGGCGAAGAAGTGCGCAAACCCCAGGATCAGGCCCGCGAATCCCAGGCCGATGATCCACGCCCCGGCCCTTCTGCGGATGACAGCGGTGACGATCACCCGGGCGATCTCGACGAGCAGGATCGATACGAACACGCCTTGGTAGGTCGGGTCCTCTGCCGGGTCGATCCAGTCCCAGACGATCAACACCACGCCGGCGGCGAAGAATACCCAGAACTGGTGGGGCACTCGGGTGTAGAACAGAGAATACGCGAACTGTGCCGTGGCCAGGAAAGCGAGGACGAAGAGGATCTTGAAACCCCGAAAGAATTCCGGCAGCTCGGTTGGATCGGTGCTGAACTGGAACTGGAATGAGAGGTACATGATAGAGGCGAACAGCGCGGTAGAGACCGCGTAGTACAGGTTCTGGCGATGACGCGGATAGAAGAGGAACAGCAACAGGTGCAGAATGGCCAGGACCAGGGGCAGAACTGTGGCCACCGTCTGATAAACCGAGGATTCCCGGGCGTTTTCCGCCCGCCGAGCGATGCTCTCGTTCAGGCCAGCCAGCGCGAGAGAGAAGCCCGCCGGCCCCCTCAGTGCGAAGAACTGCTCGGCGGAAAAGTTCGAAAACCGCACGGCGATCACGTGGGCTGGAGAATCGTCGAGGGGGATCACTTTCGGATTCGGGTCCCGACGGGCCTCCTCCTCCGCGGCCGACGTACCCACGGTGCCGAGGGTGTAGAGCAGCCTGCCGTCCAGGTAAATTTCGGCGGCCCCGGAGGATTCTTCCACAATCAGCGCCAGCGATCTGTTCCACAGGGTGGAATCGACCATCGCGCGCCGCCGGAACCAGCCGATGCCCTGCCAGCCTGCCTCCGGCAGGTCATCGCGAGTCAGGATGGAATTCACCAGCTCCCAGGAGCTGTCGTCGAAGGCTGGATCGGCCCACGCCATGTCATCGCCGGGGTGATACCGCCAAGTCGTCAGCGCGACGAACCTCTTGCCTTCGACGTCCCTTCGGCTGTACGGCCGGTCCTCGATGAAGTCGAGGTAGAGGTCCAGTCCCTCGACCCAGCGTCGATCGGACCGGTCGCGCAGGTGCAATCTCACAGGCAGGGGCGTGTTCGGCGTGTAGCCCATCCCGACTTGTAGGCGGAAGGACCCGGCTGTGGCGGTATCGAGAGCGTCGATGCGGCCCACCTCCACGACGGAATCCAGCACCGTCACCTGGGGATCGGTGCCCCGTAGCGTGGCGGTGATGTCGGTCGCAGTCCTGTTACCCTGGTTCCGGAGCGTGACCTCGACGACGAGCTCCTCACCCGGCGCTGGCAACGAACGGCGCTCGTCAGATCTGGCCGGATTCCGGGTCGCGTACTTCGCGAGGCTCAGCGCCGGACGGTCCATGGCGGTTTCTTCCGAGAACAGCACGGCTCCGAAGCGCTCGGCATCTTCCCAGAACCGCTGGCGTGTGGGAGACCACGCCGTTTTCTCATGGCCTTCGTCATCGCCTTCGCCCCACAGGTCGAGCCGATAGAGTCCGACGCGCCACACAGAGTCCTCGGTCGGCGGCACCTGTTGGCCGCCGGCATAGGTCTCCAGGGCCTTCCAGGGCAGCCCGATCTCCACGGACCAGCGTCGATCTCGATCCGCGCGTTCCTCGAGCGTCCCCTCGATGTGCACGCCTGTGAGCACGCCTTCCGCATCCCAGTCGAGATGGTAGATGTCATCTTCCCCTTCCGTGTAGGCGCGTTCCTGGTGGCGATCGCCAAGCGTGTTCAACGGATTCACGGAGAAAATCAGGTAGTCCCGTCCATCCCCATCCGGATCGAGTTGAACCTCGACCATGTCGTCCTCATTAACCCGCTGGTCCCGGCGCGACTTCGTCGCCCGCACATCCGGATCCTCACACTCGAATGCGATGTAGAGGTAGTCGTCGTCCCACAGGAGGCGGGAGAACGTCTCGTTGCGGGCCTTTGCGCTCGACTCCAAATCGGCGAAGGGCCCCAGTCGAGCGACAGAGGCCCACGAAGCTTCGTCGAGCCGGCCATCGATCTCGAGCGGGCCGGTGGCGCGGTAGGCGGTGGCGCGCTTATGGAACTGCGCGTCCGCGGGCGCAGCGAAGACGCAGGCGATCAGGAGTAGCAGGACGGCACAGAGTGCTCGGCTTACAATTGAGATAACAGCCGCTCTCTTGCCGTCAAACACTCCCACATCCTTACTCAATTCCACGATGTCGTACCTTGCGAAAACGGCCTGGCCGGCTCGGGAATAAGCATTGAAGGCACAACCTATCAGCGGCGACCAGGCACTAAATCAGGCCAATCGAAGCTTGGCGGCCTTCGGACTCCCAGGATCTCTGCCGAGCTGGTATACTATCGACAAATCCCCCTTTTCAACAGTTAAAATCACCAGATGAGATGGTTAGTGGTTATAAACAGCTTTATCGGGAGTCAGTCAAGCGCTTTTGAGGCTTTTCGAGGGCGTTGATCGTCGTCCGTGTACTCGCATGACCTACTCGCACGACGTACTCGCATGATGTGCCGGCCATCGACAGGTGTCGCCGATTCACAGACCGGATAGTTCCTCCTGAAGCTCGGCCAGTCCCTCGTCGATGATTTGGACTAGCTCGTTGATTTGAGGTCCGGTGATGACGAACGGCGGTGACAGGAGGAAGTCATCACTACTCGTCCATTCCGTTGAAGCACCCCCCGTGGCGCACGACAAACCTTTTCGTATGAAGATCTTGTCCAACCGTTTGTTCACTTCCAAGGATGGGGGGAAAGGCTCCTTGGTGGCCCTATCCTTCACCAATTCCACTCCCAGCAGCAGGCCCTTACCGCGCACATCCCCCACAATCGGATGTTGGCGTAGCTCCGCTGCCCGTTCAAACAGTTGATCGCCTGCCTCGGCAACGCGAGCGATCATGTTTTCTTCTTCGATGATATCCAGCACCTCGAGTCCGACGCGGGCGGCAAGGGGATTGTTGACGTAGGTAAAAATATGGGGAAAGCTGTTGCCCGATTCGGTCACGGCCTCCCGTACCCGATCGGTCAGAATCACACCGCCCAGAGGACAATAACCGCTGCTGGCTCCTTTTCCGAAGGTGATCATGTCGGGAAGGTATCCCAGTGTTCGATGGCGAAAAACTTCCCCGTTCTGCCGAAGCCGGTGATGACTTCGTCGACGATGAACAGGACGTCGTACTGGTCGCATATCTCGCGAATCCGCGAGTAGTAGTCGGGCGGGGGCACGGAAACAGCCGCCGGGCCTATCGGATCCGCGATGAAGGCCGCCACGTTTTCCGGCCCGGATTCGAGAATCGCCTGCTCCAGAGCATCGGCACAGGCAAGATTGCAGGAGCCCTCACAGCCCAAGGGGCATCTGTAGGGATAGCAGGGATCTATGTGCGGAAACGGCAGCAGCCACGAATCGAAGTTTTTCCTCAGCGATGGGATACCTGTCAGCGACAGGGCACCGAGTGTCGCGCCGTGATAGCTGCGCCAGCGTGAGATCACCAGCCGCTTGTCACCGTTGCCCCGCTCCTGATGGTATAACCGCACCATCTTGAGCGCGCTTTCGTTGGCTTCCGATCCCCCGGACACGAAGTAGACATGGTTCAGGTCTCCGGGGGCGATCGCCGCGATGCGGTCGGCGAACTCGATCGCCGGCTGATTCGCCAAACGCGCCGAGAAGACGTATGCGAGCTCACCCGCCTGTTGTGCCATCGCCGCGGCGATGCGCTCGCGACCATGTCCCAGGGTTACATTCGTCGCTCCGGCACCACCGTCGATGTAGCGCTTGCCCGCTTCATCATAGAGATAGATTCCGTCCCCCCGAACGATGACGGGATAGGTGTAGGTCGGATCACGATGAAAAAGTCCCGATGGTGTTCCAGACATACGCTTGCCCCACTCCTCTCAACTGGTTGATGCCGACGGCGCCGGCCCGTCTCAGTCCTTCTCTGATTCTGTCAGGCGCCGGGCCGCTTCCTCTCTCCTCTTTCCCGCGTTGGTCCGTTTCTCCCCCTGCCAGAAAAAGTCGCGCGAGACCTCACGGGTCGACTGCGGTAAGCAGCAGGTCAGAGCGAGAGCACGACGCGGTACCACCGAGCGGTTGGGCCCGGTATAGTGAAAGGTGCGGCAGAAATGAAAGGTGGCACCTCCGGCCGGGATCGGACAGGCCACTGCCTGGGAGACGTCGATGTGGCCATCGTCCACCACCAGGGCCTCGATCCTCGGGTCGTCGCCGGCGTGGTGGTGCGGCAGCACTTCTCCGGTGTGGGTCCGCGGGATGAAGCACATGCAGCCGTTCTCTTCGGTCGCCTCCTGAAGCGGCATCCACACGCTCAGGCCGTGAAAGTACTTCGCCGGGTCCCAGTAAGCCTCGTCCTGGTGCCACGGCGTTTCGCTACCGATCCCCGCCGGCTTGAGGATGGCGTGCAAGCCCAGGTCGACGATTTCAGACGACAGAACTTGCTCCTGTAGCGTCTCGGCCAGACCCCCCAAAAGTTGTTCGGCGATGGCGAGGCCATTGGCCTCGTAATGGGTGTTGCGCAGCTGTGCCGCATACTGGCGTGGCTCCAGAATCTGCGGCAGGGTTGCCACCGAGTCTTCCTCGTCGGTGCCGGCCAGGTCGTACTGCCTGCCCTCCTCACGGCCGGCGCGGCGCTCGAAGAGTTCGTCGTAGGTCGCCCGCAGACGCTCGACCTCTTCGTCGCTCGTAATCCGCTCGATCGCCAGGTAGCCTTCCCTGCAGAAAAACTCGACCTGCTCTTCCGTTACCCGGATCTTCGGCTCGGCTTTAGCCATCATTAACCTCTTCTCACGGTCGAATCGCGTTAAGGAACCCGTCGCGGAAATCTACACAGAGAGGACCGCAGCAGCCCTACCATGCCCTCGGGAGCCCGTGGTGAAAAGTCGCTTCGTAGGCGAGGTCGAGCAATTGCGTAGCATAGGATGTGCTCGGCCACAGGCTCCTAGACCGCAACCCGCAGCCGATGCGTAAGGATGCGGCCCTGTCCCTCCACGACCACCCAGTGAGTCGCCAAGATATCACCCGTATCCAGGCGTAGAAGGGATGACTGTCCAAACCGGAGATTCTGACCCATGGTCGAATAGCCGCCGATTTTCATCGATGGGACGTTCCCCCAGACCTTGCACTCCTCGATGATGCGCCAGCGGTCTCCGGCCAGGTCAACGATCCTCACGAACAGCCCGATTTCTTCGCCCTCTCGGTGGCAGTGGATGGTCAGCAGGATGTCCTCTTCCCAATGCATCAGATTCGAGGCCTGAGCCCAGACACCCGTGTCGATCGGTTCAGACCAGGTTGCGCCACCGTCGTCGGACACCGTAATGTGATTGGTCACGTTGGTGCCGCTGAGGTGATCCAACATCCAGTTCAGAGAGATGATGCGATCGTCCTGCATTTCGCACAGCCTCGGTTCGGCCGGCGCGTATCGTCCGGCGGGATCTTCGAAGAAGTGAGTGCTGTCGTCCCAGGTCTGGCCGTCGTCCTCGCTGCGCCACAGCGCCCCGACGCAGCCGCTGGGATTGCCACCGTCCCAGAGTGGGAACATCGAGCCGGCCCCCAGCAGGACCCCGCTGCGCAGCTGAATCGCAGGTCCGGACTGCTCGATCAACTCCGGGTGCTTTCGGGGGATGACGGTGGGGTGTGACCAGGTATGTCCATCATCTTCGGAGAACGAAACCAGGTTGTCGCCATCTCGGCACCCATCGACCCCCGGTTCCGGGTTGACGAGGGTCTGATCCGGATCGGTACGATGAAAATTGTAACCCAGGGCCAGCAGCCTGCCGTCCTTCAACAGCGTCGGCTTCATGTAGTCGGAGTTGTAGCGGTCGGCGTCCCCTTTCTGAATCAGCGGGCCTTCCAGATTCCAGGTGCGTCCCCCATCCTGCGAACGGGTCACCATCGTCGTCACGTCGGCCGCCTCGAGCGCTTCGCCAAGAATGAACAGGGCCACAACTCACCCGATGGCAGCTGCACCAGGCCGGGGAAGTAGCCGTGCCGGGCGCGATTCTGGGGCCGGGGGTTCTCGTAGACAATGTGATGGTCCAGGACTTCGATGACGGCCATACCTGCCTCCTGTTGTAGCTGAAAACATCCTCTCGACAAATCGCCGGGTACGAATCATACTATCGCTGCCATGAAGATTACATCATGAAAATCACATCGGTAAAAACCTATCCGTTGTCCGTGCCCACGGGCCAGGAAATCCGCGATCCCGGTACCGGCGAATTGATGTGCAGCACGCACAAAAGCTGGCTCTTCCTGAAGCTCGAAACCGATGCCGGAATCAGTGGCTGGGGCGAGGGCAGTGGAGAGTGGCTGGTAGGCTCTGTGGAGACGATGCTGCAGGAGCTGGTTCCACTCTTGCTCGACCGGGATCCGACCCAGGTCGAAGCGCTGACCGACGACGTCGAGCTGTTCTCCCCCTGGAAAGGCGGGCCCATCATCGGCACGGCGATCGCCGCCATAAACATGGCCCTGTACGACATTGCCGGTAAGGCCTGGGGGGTGCCCGTGCATACGATTCTGGGTGGCAAGCGAAGGGACCGCCTTCAAGTCTACGCCAGCGGCGGGCTCATCGAAAGCTCCCCCAGCGAGGCAGCAGAGACCGCCCAACGACATATTGCCAACGGCTACGGCGGAGTGAAGGGCAACCCGCTCGAATCGCGACAGGCGCCGATGGATCTGGCAGCGATCGATCGCAGCCTCGAGTGCATCACCGCGGTGCGGGAAGCGATCGGGCCAGATCCCGCTATCCTCCTCGACACCCACGGGAGCCCGACCCCGGAGTTGAGCATCGAATTCTCTCGCCGGGCGGCGCCGTATTCCCCCATGTTTCTCGAAGCGCCGGTCAAGGTCGGGTCCGTCGACGCGCTCATGGACGTCACCCAGCGCAGCCCCATCCCTGTCGCCACGGGTGAGCAGCTGTTCACCGTCAGAGAATTCGAAGAGCTGATCCAGCGCCGGGCATGCGCCTTCCTGCAGCCGGACATCACCCACTGTTTTGGCATTACGGCCTATTGCGAGATTGCCAAGAGGGCGAACCGGCAGCAGATGTTGATGGCGCCCCACAATGTGGCCGGTCCGATCGGCAACGCGGCGACCTTCCACGCGTCTGCGGTCACGCCGAATTTTCTGATTCTGGAAATGGTTGCGCAGTACTTCGAGCGATTCTCCAGCTATGCCGAACACGACTGGGAGATTGCGGATGGCTACATCAACGTCAGCGACCGGCCGGGCCTGGGGATCGAGGTAAAGGAAGCGGACATCGCCAAAATCCCGCACCAGCCCATGGCATTTCGTCAATACCGCCATGCCGACGGCAGCTGGAAGGGATGGTGAAAGAGCAGCCGCAAAGATGGTGAGAATTGGCGTGCTGACTTTTGCCCATGTTCACGCCAGGGCATATGCCGATCAGGTCTGCGACAACGACAGAGCGGAGCTGGTCGCGGTATGGGATCACCAGGAAACCAGAGGGCAGTCTGCGGCACAAGACTTCAATGTGCCGTTCTGCGATGACCTGGACCAGCTGCTCGAGCTCGACATCGATGCGGTCATGGTCAATGCCGAAACCAACCTGCATCCGCAGGTAATGGTGGCGGCTGCCCGGGCCGGCAAGCACATCTTCACGGAAAAAGCCCTCGCGATCACGGTGGATGAGTGCGACCGGATCATCACCGCGGTAGAGGCGGCGGGGGTGAAATTCATGATCTCTCTCCCGTACCGGTCCGACAAAAATCTACTTCTGGCGCGCAAGGCCATCGACGACGGACTGCTCGGCGATGTCACCCTGTGCCGGGGCCGGGTGGCCCATGCGGCTGCCCTGGATAAATGGTTCGGCGGGGACAGCGCCTGGTTTGTCGATCCCGCACAGGCGGGCGGTGGGGCCCTCTTCGATCTGGGCTGTCACCGCATCGACGCCGTGCGCTGGATGATGGGAGAGCCGAAGAAGGTAATGGCGATCATCAACAACATCAGTAGCCGTTATACCATCGATGACAACTCGGCGACCATCATCGAGTTCGCCAACAAGGGCATCGGTATGGTGGACGTCTCCTTCGTTCACCGATCGGGTCCGAACCCGTTCGAACTGTTCGGCACGGAGGGATCCTTGACCATCGGAGCAGGGCCGCCGGTGTTGAAGACGACGGTGCTTTCGGACGAGGAGGCGGCAGACTATGTCGCCGGGGGTCCGGAGGAGCTTCCCTCTGCCATCGAGCAGTGGATCAACGCGATCGAGGATGGAACGGAAATGAGCATCACCATCCAGGACGGCCGTAATCTCACCGAACTTCTGCAGGCGGCGTACAGGTCCTCGTCACAGGGCCGGGCGGTCTCTTTACCGCTGTGAGCACTATCTCGATGCCCATCAATACCGAGCACAAGTGGCGCGCACCCTCCGCACTTTATCGTAACAACACCATTTTCCGCGTCTCCACCAGCTGTTCCCCCGCCTGCAGTCGATACAGGTACATCCCGCTGGCCAGCTCGCGCCCCGCATCATCGCGCCCGTCCCAGCGCAGCGTGTAGGACCCGGCGTTGCGCGGCCCCTGCGCCAGATTCATGACCCTCTGCCCGGCGAGGTTGTAGACGACGAGCTCCACGTCATCAGCCTTGGGCAGTGCAAAGCGGATTACGGTGCCGCTGTTGAAGGGGTTGGGGTAGTTCTGATCGAGGGTAAACTCCTCGGGCAAAATAGAGACCTCTTCCTCGACGACCGCCGTGATCTGCCCAGGGGTGGCGCGCACCAGCCGAATGTCGTCCACATAGAAGCGGCCGCTGAGATTCCCGGACAGCTTGATGACGTCAACGGGTCCGTCCAGGGCAAAGAGCGACAGGGGAATCTCCACAGACTGCCACTCCTTCCGGGTCAGGTCGATCTCCACGCCTTCGAGGTCACCGCCGAGCAGATTGACGATCCGGCCGCTATTGAGAGCAACCCGAACAGCGTTACCGGCCCCCGCTGTAACATCGCCGGGGTGAAGGGCCAGGCGCAGGACGTCGTACCCTGTCTGGGCGTGGGGTTCAGATGCCGCATAGGCCACGCTCCAGTCTCCGTCGGCGATCACCTCCAGCGCCGTATCGCCTTCGAAGACCACTTCCATCGGTTGCGGATCCAGAACGGTCAGCGCCCCTGCTCCGACCTCCATCGAATAGATGTCCAAGTTGCCTGCCCGACCTGAGGTGAACAGAATCTTCGTCCCGTCGGGCGACCAGCTGGCAGACAAGTCTTGCCCGGGGCTGTCGGTGAGCCGAACGACGCCGCTGCCGTCGGCGTTCATCACATAGATCTCGAAGTTTCCGTCACGGGTGGATTCGAAGGCGATCCTCGAGCCGTCGGGAGACCAGGTCGCCCGATGATCCGAAGAAGAAGGACTGTTGGTCAGGTTCACTTGATTCGAGCCGTCGGTATTCATCACATAGATCTCCCACTCTCCGTCGCGCTCAGATTCGAAGGCGATCTTTGAGCCGTCCGGCGACCATCTCGGCTTAGAGTCAGGGCCCGGATGCTCCGTCAGTCGCACGTCGTTCGTGCCGTCGGCGTTCATCACATACAGCTCGCGATCCCCGTCGCGCTCAGAGGAGAAGGCGATGCGGGTCCCGTCGGGCGACCACGTCGGCCAAGTGTCGTCGCCTAAGCTGGTCGTCAGAGCCATTGGATTGCCGCCGTCTGCGTCCATCACGTGCACATCCTAATCGCCATCCCGATCAGAGTGAAAAGCGATGCGGGTGCCATCGGGTGACCACACCGCATCCAGGTCAGCGTCAGGATGGTTGGTGAGGTTTACCTGGTTCGTCCCATCCGCGTCCATCACGTAGATCTCGGCATCGCCATCCCGAAATGAAGCGAACGTGATCGAGCTGCCATCCGGTGACCATGATGGGCGTTCATCCCGGGCGCTGTCGTGCGTCAGGCGCACTTCGATCCGCTCCTGAGTCAGTGCCCATCCCGCGCTCGCATCCCCGAATACGCTCAGATCCCCGGTGGGCCAGACCTCGATCTGTGCCGCAAGCTTCGTCCAGTACGGCCCGAGAGACGTCGCCTGCTCGATGGTGACCCAAACCGTCTCGACGCGATTGGGCCCGTCGATCTGATAAGGCGCGTTCAGTCGGTAGGTACCCTCTTCTTCAGGGCTGAGATCGAACGCCATCGGCCCTCCCACCCCGCTCAGATCAGCGGTGACTCGAGTGATCCGGGATTGAGCGTCGAACAGAGCTGGACGAACCAGGGCGGTCAGCTCGCCCGTCGATTCCGCGACCAGGGCGGTCGGTGGCCGCCGCTCCCAGATCGTCGGGTGGACAATGTGATAGTCACCCTGCCCTTCAACCACGCGGATCTTCTGGTCGGCGGGAATGTTCGCCAGTACATCCACCTGTCCCGAAGGCCAGCGGATCTCCAGCCGGTCCACCTGGGTGTGCTGGGCCAGGCCGAAGTGCGCAACCCTCTCGTTCTGCTGTCGACCCTTGCCGCCCGGCATCTCCCGCATCTGCTCCAGGTCGCCGGCCTCAGCGATCAAACGGGCGCCGATGCCATTGCGGTTGCTCTCTATGCCGTTCAGCTCGACTCGCAGCCAGTGATTGTTATTGCCGTTGTTGCGGTAGACGAAGGCGCAACAACGAGTGCCGGAGTAGAAGAGATCGACGAAACCGTCCTCGTCGAAGTCGCCAAAGGCCAGAACTATTCCGCGGTCGTCTATTCCGGATTGGTTCGTCGCGTCCGTGAAGACACCGCTGCCGTCATTCAGCAGAAGGAAGTTCCTCGGTCCCGATTGCGTTACCGAAGTGCCGATAATGAGATCCAGATCGCCATCGTTGTCGACATCAGCGAAAACGGCACCCGTCGAGTTGGCACCCAGGACACTTACACCGAGGCCGACGCCTTCGGTGACGTCAAGGAACTGCCCGTCCTCCAGATTCAACAGCATCAGGTTACGGGATCCTTGCTCATCGAAAGCAAACTCGAACCCGGTTCCATCACGGGTCCATCCGATCGCGGGCTGGAAGATGTCGAGGTCCCCGTCGTTGTCGATGTCTCCGACGACAGCGCTGACCGCGTCGCCCTCGTCGGCAATCGCACCGGTGGTAGCATCCACGAAGCCGCCCTGGCCGTCGCTGAGAAACAGTCGATTCGGAATGTTGGTGGCATCGCCGAAAAGGGGGTGGGCGCCAACGCCGATATAGAGGTCGGGCCAGCCGTCGTTGTTGAAGTCGCCGCCGGCCATGCCGCCAACAGAGCCGCCCGACTGGGGATGAAAGATGCTGTCCAAACCTGACACTGCCGTGCGATCGACAAAGAGGCCCGCACCGTTGCTGCGAAACAGTCGTTTGCCTCGCAGCGGGTTGCCGAAATGGTTGTCGACGTAGAGGTCGAGATGCCCATCCCGGTCATAATCGAGCCAGATCGCTCCAGCGGAAAACAACGGAGTCGCTTCGGCGTCCCAGGTGACTTCGGTAAATAGACCGTGGTCGTTGCGCAGGAGGAGATTGCGAGGAGGGAACGAAACCGCCAGATAAAGGTCTTCATCCCCGTCGTTATCATAGTCGGCTATAATGCCGAACCCCGGGACCCTGTGCAGCTCACTCGGGATTGCGGAGGTCATGTCGATCAGGCGACCGTCTCCCGTGTTCTGCAACAGGTGGAGACGGTTTCCGGGAAAATTCGAAACAAAAACATCCTGGAAGCCGTCGTTGTTGTAGTCGTTGAAGACAAGACCGGTCGGAGGAGTATTATCGAGGTCGGAGGCGGTCAGGCTGACGGCATCGGTGATGTTGGTGAAGAAGGGTTGGGCACTGGCCTGTGCCAGCGGGGCCAGGACCAGGATGCTGAGAAAAACGAGGTATCGTCGAACGGAAAGCTGCATGGTATCTCCCGGGTGGATGTACGGTGAACAAGAACGGTATTGTGTGGCTGATAGTTTTCAGAGCATAGTCGTCCGAGGGCAATACCATACACCATTGCAAGGGACGTGCCAAGAAGGGCGGCAGGAGCGTGAGGTGTTGCTAACCTCGTGAAGTTGTTGGCGAGGGTTCCACTCGACACCAACTCCCAAAGCGATATAAACTAACGATATGCCTAGCAATTTCGTCCGGACCTCATCGTTCTCCGTGTGTAGGGAGCTCTTCTGAAAGGGACTGAAGGTGGCTGAAGACAACAACGCTACGAACATAGTGCTGGCGCAGATCGATCTAACCCAATGCCCGTCAGGCAAGGTCCTGGACTTCAGGGACCCTGACAAGCACCTGGATGAAACTGTATTCAAGGATTGGCACAACCCGCTCGAATGGGGCCCCAAGCTGCCCGGTTGGAAGGTAAACGAAGCCTCCTGAAGCCAGTCTTTACGCCCACGCCTCACAGTTGCGAAACGGCATGTGCTCACCCTCGACATACATGGGACGTGGACGGTAGTCGTTGACACCTTCGACTGCCTCGCCCCGGAACAGGAACAGGCTAGGCCACTTCTGCACCGTCACCCGGGTGGTGGCCGGCATGTACTGAATCGATCCGCCGCGCCGCCATCGCTCGCTGGTGTTGGGTTCGGATCCATGCAGAAGGTGTGGATGATGGACCGAAATGTCGCCAGCTTCGAGCTCAATATCGACAGCCAGGCTCTCGTCGAGGGCGGCCTCGTCGACCTTGCGAAGCATCTTGGTCTCATCCCGCTCCGTTGAGTGTTGCTGGATACCCAGGCGATGGCTGCCGGGGATAAACCGGACACATCCGTTGGCCTTTACAGATTGAGTCACGGCAAACCAGACGGTGACTACATCCATCGGATCGAGCGGCCAGTAGTGACCGTCCTGATGCCACTCAACAGCACGGCCCTTGAGCGGCGGCTTGCAGATGTAATCGGCGGCGAACAGGGCGATGTTGGGACCCACCAGGGCTTCGGCCACATCCAGCAATCGCTGATCGGACAAGAAACGAACCCAGAATGGATCCTGTGCGATGAGCCTGGTGGGAAGCTCTTCCGGCGACAGCTCGGGGTGCTTCGCCATCAGCCAGTCTACGTGCTGATCCAACTCCTGAACCAGATCGGCATCCAGCACGCGACGGATGACGGCATAGCCATCCCGGTCGTAGTCCGCAACCAGGCCCTGCAGATCTGGAAACGTATATTCGGCCATATCGACTTACCTCAAACCGTCCCAGCTGGCGATGAAATCCTCCACGCCGAAGTTGGCCGGCATCTCGTAGTAGTAATACATCATCGCCGGTTCGCCCTGAAACAGCGACTCGGACTGCTCCGTTTCCGCCGTCAATTCGTCATTCAGCACTGCGAATCGATCCCAGAGCCGATCCAGTTCATCCGCGGTGAAACGCGCTCCGAGGATTTTGATGGCATTGGTGTTTTGCCAGTCGTCCGAATCTGAATCCTTGTACTTGCGCAGTTTGTAGGCAATTTTCGTCAGCACGATCAGAGACGTCATCCGGCAGTGCTCACTCGGATGCAAAGAATCGAGCGCGCGCAGGAACACCGTGCGGTCTGCCTCGATGATGGCGCGGTAGGTGGCTACGATTTCGTCTCGTCTTTGCTCGTGCAGCCTGTCGAACTGCTTACTCTGTTCCGCAGCCTGTGGCGAAAGGTGTTCGACGAAATCGACGCCGATGGGTTCGTGCAGGTAGTGGACGAACCCCCTGTTGCCGAAGGCCTCGTACCCCATGATCAAGGTGCGCCGCGTGAGCTCGCCGTTGGGCGCGGCGCTGTGAAGGCAGTGGTGGTTATAGACGATCGCGTCACCGGCCTTGAGGTCGACGGTGATAGCTCCCGGCAACGGCACCACTCCCATCCGCCGCTCGATCTTGCGCTCCTCGGCATTGTTGCGACGCAGGTGGCTTCCCGGAACGAAATGCAGGAAGCTGTCGTCATACAACGCCACGTTCCACTGCAGGTAAGGCAGACCGTTGAGCCTCTGATCTTCCCGCAGTCCATCAAGAGGAGCCATGTCCATGGGTACGATGTCGCGATGCCACCCCGTGCCCGAGGTGGACACCAGAAACATTCCCAATGGTGCCACGGAAGGCACATCCATCAATCGCCGACTGCGGCCGAGGGTGCGCTCGTCGAAACAGAATTCCACGGCGTCGGCGGTTTCGGCCTCGACCCACTCGGTTGTCGTCAGCCGGTCAGTTGGAGTTGACTCCGGAACCCGTTCGATCATCCGCTCGACACTCTCGCGCAGCCGCTGCAGCTCGTCTGGTGGGATCATGCCGCGGATGATGGCGTATCCCGACTCCGCGAGCTGCTCTCGTTGCTGTTCGATCGTCGCCTTCATCAAGCCTCCCTAAGAGTTGGTGGCCTCCACCTGATGCCGGGCATCCAAAGCACCGAGCCGCTGTTGTTGCCGGTGCTTGAGCGGTGTCGTGGATTTGGATATCTTGCCGTGCATTCCCGCATCATCTTGTACTCCAAATCTCCATCCGCGCTGTTCCAGCCAATGCAGAAAGACCGAAGATGAAGATCGTCAAAGTAGAGACTGTTCGCTCAACCGTTCAAGGGTACTGCTGGATTCTCGTCTATACGGATACCGGTCTTGTCGGTATCGGCGAAACGCACCATGGCGCCCATGGGGCCGAGGCCTTCATTCACGAATACGCCAGCTCCATCTTGCTGGGCAGCAATCCTGAAGACATCGAGAAGATCTGGCAACAGATGTACAAACGGGCCTCCCTGTTCGGCTTCATGGGCGCGGAGTTGCGGGCTATCAGCTGCATAGACCTGGCGCTGTGGGACCTGCTTGGCAAAGCCCTCGACCGCCCGCTCTACCGCATCCTCGGCGGCCAGACCCGCGACCAGGTTCCCATCTATTACAGCGGTATTTATGATCCGGTGGACATGAAAAAAGACGAGGTCCAGGACTGGTCCAAAAAATGCGTCGACGCTGGCTGGACCGCCTGCAAAACCGCCCGCTTCTTCGGTGACTTCTACGGCGACACGGCCGGTTATATCAGCGCGGCCAATGCCGCCGAAGGCGCCCGCCGCTTCGAGTGGGCGCGCGAGGCCGTCGGTGATCAGATGGAAATCGGAATCGATCTGCACTGCTCCTTCGACGTGCCCAGTGCCATCCGTATCGGCCGGGCGATCAAACCGTTCAACCCCTACTTCATGGAGGAGCCCATACAGCCGCATAACCCTGCCGCCTTGCGCGAGGTGCGCGAAAGCTCCGGGGTGCCGATCGCGGCCGGCGAACGCATCCTGTCACGTTGGGGTTTCCGTGAGATCATCGAATCGAATGCGGCCGACGTGCTCAACCCGGACATCGCCTGGGCCGGCGGCATCTCCGAACTCCGCAAGATCGCTACCTACGCCGAGACCCATTACATCCCGATGGCGCCGCACAACTACGGACCGTTCAGCTGTCTGGCCCTGACGCATCTGATGGCCGTCATCCCGAATACCCGCCACCTGGAGCACACGCCCCAACACTATACTGTATGGAACAACTGGCTCGATGAGCCCATCGAATGGGCGCAGGGCCACCTGCCCCTACCCCAACGACCCGGTCTGGGCCGCGAACTGAGTGCAGAAGTGCTCGCCCTGCCGCGCACGACCATAGAAGCCGATTAGTCAGAGAGGAAAAAAACCGTGAATGAAAAGAGAGACATGCCCCACGGACCATGGCAGGGGTTTTTCCCAGGTGACTGGGTCAGGCCCAGAAGCAACCCTGGCACGTGGATGCCGTTGATCGATGTCTCAGAAATTTTTCCCGGCAACCGATCCGTTTCCCGCCAGGGCGAGTACAACCTCTACGACGCTCCCATAGGGGTTGAGCTCAAAATAGAAGAAGCCACCAAGGCGCCAATCGTATTTGACTCAGAGGTCGAATGGGAAAAGGAGGGGGTCTCACCAGGCGATGTGTGGGTCGAAGAGGGGCGCTACCACATGTTTTACCAGGCCTCTGGGCCCAGCGCCTACTGCTACGCCGTCAGTGACGACGGCTACCATTGGACCCGTGTCGAACTGGGAGAGGTGGAGTACAAGGGCTCGAAGAAGAACAACATGCACGCCAACCACCCGGAGGGGGGCATTTTCGAGGACCCCTCTGCACCGCCGGAGGAACGCTTCAAGGCCGTTGGCGCGGGTGCCGGCTGGTACGATCCCGACAACTGGGAAAAGCTGGATGAAGAGGAAGCCCGCAAGCGCTGGAACGCCATGCACTACGAGGGCAATGATTACAAGGGTCCCAAGGTGGTGCTGCGCGGGTGGATGGTCGGTTGGACATCCCCGGATCGTTTTCACGGGTGGAAGCAGATAGAGGAGCCGCTGGCGGATTACTCCGTCAACGGCGGCGTCAACGCCGGCTATGATGAGGCCAGCGGCACCTACTTCGCGTACATGCAACCGCAGGGATTTCCCCCGGAATCGATCGGCATCGGAACGGGCGTACAGGAAGTCGAGATGGTGCGCCGTGCCAACAGTTTTTGCCGAACCAAGGATTTCCGAAAATGGCCGGGCTCCAAACTCATCATGCATCCCGACTCCCAGGACCCCCTCGACATCGCCTTCTACGCACACTGCTACTTCCCCTATCCGGGACGCTCGGACCTCCACGGCATGCTGACGCCGGTCTTCCATCACATGACCGGCCAGATGGACGCGCAGATCGCCTTCAGCCGCGATGGGCTTATCTGGTACCGCCCCGAACGCCGACCCATCGTCACGCTGGGCCCTCCCGGTAGTGGCGAAGATTGCATGATCGGCGCCTCGGGTATCGTCGAACTGGGTGATGGCCGTTGGGGCGCCACCTACTGGGGCGAATCCCAGCTCCACAACATCAAGAAGGAGTCGGTCAACACCCTGTTCCCGCTAAATCAGCCCAGAAAGATGGGATGGGCCCTATGGGAGCCGCACCGCTTTTGCGGTTTCGATGCCCAGACCGAGGGGCGATTCACCGTACCCACTATCTACCGTCGCAATAATGAATTGCGCCTGAACTACCGCTGCCAACCCGGTGGTTGGGTGAGTGTGGAGCTCATGCACATGATGCCATCCATGATGCACGGCGACGTCGACCCGCTCGCGGGGTTCACCTTCGAGGAGTGTGACCGGTTGACGGGGGATGCCGGCGATCAAGTCGTGACGTGGGACGGCAGGAGTGACATCTCCGGCATCGGCGACATTGTGGCTATCCGGCTGAAAATGTTTCAGGCCAAGATATTCGCCTACCAGGTGTGAGGAGCCGCCGCTTCCCGATGTGAGCGCACGGCTCGTCGCGCACCGCCCCGGACTCCGATCCGGTGCGTGCCGGCCTTCGTCGGGGTGAACCCGGCAACTCAGACGTGGTACGCGAAGACCTTCGCCTGGAACAGCCGCAGCCTGATCGCCACCGTCTCCCCTGCCCCTGACAGATCGCTGTTGCCGTTCCAGGTGACCACCTGGTCGAGGGCATCTCCCTTGAGGAGATCGCTCTCTTCGAACGTCAGACCAGCGACCGGATCGATGTCGGGGTGAATCCTCGACGGAATGTTGCGCAGGATCTCTGCCTTGATCCATCCCCCCGGACGACAGCGGTAATTGAGCCGCAGCTGATTGCCGGTGCGTGTCACCGTCGGAATCGTAAATCTTCCCTCCACGTCGGCCTCGACGCCGCAGAATCGGTGCGGCCTCCAGCGGGCCCACCGTATAGCCTTGTCGTGCGCTTCCCGGGCATGTTCGTTGTGCAGGGTGGTGTATCCTGCGTAGAGTGACCCCCAGGAGCCGTCCGGCAATTCCGCGATGCCGCTACCCCAGGAATAGACCTGGGCTGAATCGGAGGCGCCGGGAGCGCCCAGCGGAATGATCGCCTTGCGTTCGGGACGCTGCCAGATCAGGCCGTCGCGACTGACGGCGAGCTGGCTGTCCACGGAATCGGTGGCATGATGATACGCCTGTACCAACATGCAATGCAGATCATCCCCGCCCGGGTAGGGGAAGTACTCGCCACCGTAGAACGAAAGGTCGGGGGCGTCCTGGCCATCCGGAAAAATGAGCAGCTTGGGAGCCGGCCAGTCGTAGAAATCCTTGGTTCGAGTCAGTCCGATCGCCCGGTGAAAGATGGTGTCTTCGGTAACACCGCTGCCGATCAGTTCGAACTGTTCCTGGGGCACGCCGTTGATGCGACAGTATGAATAGTAACAACCGGACTTTTCGTCGTAGCGGGCGGAAAGCCCTCCGTCCATGGGATAATTAGCCAGAATCCGGTCAGACCGTTTCCAGTGAATGCGGTCGGGAGAGGTCCAACCGACTACTCGACCTTTGAGAACAAGCCGGGGGCCTTCGAAGTCTGGTCCCTGATACTCCTGATCAGCCCACCATTTCTTGATTGCGTTCTCATCCATTTCCTCGCCCTGGTTGGCAACCTGGCCGGTCGCGGAATTGATCCACGCTCCCTCGCAGCCCATACCCTTGAAGCGCTCTTCCGGTGGCGCGGTCGGATCCTCGAATACCGCCTTGAGCATGTCACCGCCGACATCCGTAACCAGGTTGTTTTCCTTCGAGCCATCCTTCTCGATGATCCCCAGGGAGGGACGGGTCCATCGGTAGCCGTCCTCACTCACCGCATAGGCGACATGTCGTCCCTGGTAGTAAAGCAGGTGGTAGCCGTCATCCGCTCGCCACACCTGCAGGGAGTTGGTAACGTCATCGACGTCGTCGTCAATGTCGCCCTCGAACTCCAGCGGATCCGACTTGTCCGCTTCCTCCACCGCCAGGCGGACGCCGATAGGAGCATCATACAGCTCGAAAGCGCCGGCGCGGTTTATGGAGCGATGGCCGGGAAAGACCTCCGTCAGATCGACCAGTGGACGCCAATTCCCAGTGCTCTTCCTGGGCCTGACCCAGTCACCCGGGAAATACCCTCGCGCATCATTCCATTCAGTGCTCACTCTTCTATCTCCTGTTGAGAATCTCGCCTTCAGATCTGTGTTGCTGCTGTATGATCCCGGATCAAGAAACGCGCCAACGCACGACCCCCATGTGATAGCGCTGGTGCGTCGGAATGCGCTGACAGTAGTAGGCTGTGACGATGGTGCCATCGGCCAGCTGCGTGCTTGAGGGGTACCCCCCATCTGTGCCCTGGGGGCTGGTATTCGACTTGTAGACTTCGGTATTGAACAGCACCCGCGGAGCATCCCACGTGACTCCTTCGTCGCCGCTGATCATCGCACACACACCCAGCATCCCTCGCAGCCGCACGCCGTAAGTCAATAGAATTGACCCATCCTGTAACTGCAGCAAATGGGCCGGCATGTGCATGGCCGCCGTCACCGGACCGCGGCAGGTCCACGTCTGCCCATCGTCAGCAGAGGCAAAGATCTCGGTGTGGCCCGTTTTCGTCGTGCGGCTGGCGGCCAGCATCTTGCCGTCGCCAAGGACCAGCAGGTCGGTTTCGTTGTAGCGGTCCGGGCCGAGGATGCGGGCGTCGCCCCAGGTGCGGCCGTCGTCGTCGCTGAAGTAGATCCAGGCGCTGTCGTCGGCTTCATCCTCCAGATGGTCGGCCGGCATCGAGTAGCAGGAAACAGCCAGCCGATTTCCGGGTAGCTTCACCACATCCCCGAACGGGACGGCATTGGACACATTCGGAGGAAAGTCGTCTAGGGCTCCTTCTATGGTCCAGGTCTTGCCCCCATCCGTGGAGCGACAGATCGCCGCTTCATAGTTTCCCTGCTCTTCCAGGGTTCTGTCCCGGTCGAGGATTTCACCTGTTGGCGGCACAAACTTGCGACCGCTGACCAGAGCCACCAAGGCGCCTTCGTGGGTCAAACCCGCCGCCAGGTCTCCACGGGTACGGCCGGCTTCGTGATGAGCCGGAACACTGATGAAGGACCAGAGCTTGCCGCCGTCCGTGCTGATCCAGCACTCGGACGACCCTTCCCACAGCTGGTGACAGGGCTCGCCGAAGATGGTCGCCACGATGCTGCCGTCTGGCATCAGGGTCAGATTCGGCCAGGCGCACTTGTTGTCGATGGCAACGTACCGTTCGAGGATATCCATCCTGCTTCTCCGCAATCAAGGGGACCAATTTTCAGCGAAGCCAACAATATATCGATTTTTCGGTGCAGTGCGGTGGACAAAGGTAATTGACCTGCTCACCGAGTACCGAAACGCGGGGGCCATGAGATCTTGTCCCTGAGTGGGAGTGTTGCGACATTGCTCTGTCCGCCGCGCCGCGCGGTCGGCACGATGCCTATTGCAGCTTGTCCTGTTTTTGAAGTTTGTGCTATTGATACTATTGTAAATCAGGAGACCATGATGGACGACCAACGACAAAAGATCCAGGAACGCGGCAGCTATTTCCCCGGCGACTGGGTGCGCCCACGGTCCAATCCCGGCACCTGGATGGCATTGGTGGACGTTATGGAGGTCTTCAGCGGCCACCGCAGCACAACCAGTGCCGGAACCTACGAGGTGTTCGACGCGCCGATCGGCGTCCAGCTGAGAGTGGAAGAGGCTAACAGATCCGAGCCGTTTCTGGCGCCCGAAAAGGAATGGGAACTGGACCGCGACGTCCATCCGTACCACGTCTGGCATGAGGATGGCAAGCTCCACATGACCTATGGTGCCGGTCCGCTCAACTGCTACGCGGTCAGTGATGATGGCTACCATTGGGAACGGCCGCACCTGGGCGAGGTAGAGTTCAACGGCTCCACCGACAACAACCTCCTCGAAGCGGGGATGCAGGGCAGCATCATCGAGGATCCATCAGCCCCGCCCGCCGAGCGCTACAAGTCGCTGGGTGCCGAGGGCTTCTGGCTCGACCGCGATTCCGGCGAAGTCGTCGACGGCGACGAGGCGCACGAACACTGGCAAGCCGAGCAGTATCAAGGAGAGGCCTACACCGGTCGCAAGGTGGTGTTGAAGGGGGCGATGGTCGGGTTCACCTCCCCGGACCGCCTTCATTGGACCAAGATCGAAGAACCGCTCGCCAACTATTCAGTCAACGGCGGCCTCTGTCCCGGTTATGACGCCGCCAGTGGAACCTACTTCGCCTACATCCAACCGCAGGGGTGTGCTCCGGACGAGCCCGTGGCCCTGGGCACTGGCATCATCGAAACCGAGGTGGTGCGTCGAGCCGTCGGCCTCACCCGGACCAAGGACTTCCGTCATTGGCCGGCAGCCAAGCTCCTGGTCCATCCCGATGCGCAGGATCCCCTCGACATCTCGTTCTACGGGGCGGCCTACTCCCCCTATCCGGGACGCCAGGACCTCCACGCCATGATTCTGCCGGTGTTCCACATGGTGACCGACACGTTGGATCTGCAGCTCGCCTTCAGTCGCGACGGCATCGTCTGGACACGGCCGGAACGACGCGCCGTACTCAGCGTAGGCCCTCGCGGTAGCGGGGAGGAATGCCAGCTCCATCCGTGGCGCAACGGCCTGGTTGAGCTTCCTGACGGTTACTGGGCTCTGTCCTACCAGGCCCGTTCTTCGACGCACACCACACCGGAAGAGTACAAGTCCGATATGTTCCCGGAGATGCAGGCGAGCCAGATACGATGGGCGCGCTGGCGCCCGCATCGCCTGTGCGGCATGGAGGCGGAAACCGAGGGGCGGTTCACCATTCCCACCGTGTATCGCCGGGAAAAGGAACTGCGTCTGAACTACCGCTGCGCGCCGGGTGGCTGGATCGAGATCGAGTTGCTCCGCTACATACCCACGATGATGGCGGTGGATGCCAATGCGCTCAAGGGATTCACTTTTGAGGAGTGCGACCGCCTGGTCGGAGATGAAGAGGACCAGGTCGTTACCTGGAATGGGGACAGCGATATCTCCGGAGTCGGTGAAATGGCCGCCATTCGGGTGAGGATGTTTCAGGCGAAGTTGTTCGCCTACAAACTGTAGTGAGTGGGTGGGTCAGCTTCCCAGCTGTGAGCGGTCCGCTTTCGGAAAGGCGGTCCCATCCTCGGGCTCATAGCCGACGATCCGCCGTGACACCTCGAGATCCAGCGACGATCGTCGATGGTTGGACACGCCGTTAACGATGGCGAAATCGACATCGTCAGCATCAACGCAGCATCTGAACAGCTGGGCGCAGTCGCGCGGCGACACGTTGCCGTGGATCTCTTCCGGGTCCCAGTCGCCGCCCTGGTCGAAGCGCGGATTGCCGAGACGTACGCTGATGCAGGACAGATCGTGCTGATCAGAATAGACCCGGCCAAGCGCTTCCCCCCAGCACTTTGACGCGCCGTACACATTGACTGGATAGACCGGCGCATCCCAGGCGACGTCAGTGATGTTTTCATAGCCCAGCACAGCGTTGATGCTGCTGGCAAAGACGATCCGCCTGCACCCCGCCTCGCGCGCTGCCTCGAAGCCATTATAGCCGCCGATGATGTTGAGCTCGAGCAGCGTCTCGTAGAACTTGGCTGCCGGACTGCGGTCGGCGGCCAGGTGAACGACGACGTCCATGCCGCGGCAGACCTCCAGCATTTGCTCATATTTGGTGATGTCGACTTCTACGAACTCCTCGTTGTCGGCAAGCCCTTCGACTGGACGCCGATCGGCGAGCCGTAACGGGTAGCGGTCTCCCCAGTGGGAGCGCAGCAGACCGCCGACGTAACCGGCAGCACCGGTGATGAGAACCCTGAGGTTGGTGCCGTTGGCGTTCATCGCGTAGACATTGATAGCGGCGTCACGAAAGGAGCCGATGATGATCCTGGTACCCTCGGGTGACCAACGCGGCCAGAAGAAGAGCGCTGGCGATGAATAAGCGGATTCTTCACCTCCTGAAGGGTGTCCGTTAGTCTAGGTCCGTCAGGCCGCAGTGTCGAGAAGTATTTTTGCTACACATCCCGGATCTTTTCATACTAACGATCTGGGTCGACTTCAGAATACGGATCTCTACTCGATCGGACGCGTTCTTGTTTGAACAACCAATGAAGTGGTGGACATCAAAACACCACCGCCTACTCGCTCTCAGCGTCGGCTGTTGTTTCATGCTGTTGCTGGCCGGTGCCGCAAGTGCGCATGATGTAGACGCTCATCACGGCGAAGGTGAGGCAGAGTCCGCCGGCGAGGGTGCACTCACGTCGGTCCACTCCAATGCCCTCAGCATGACCTTGGTAGACAGTATTGTACTGGAGGGCGTGACCGACTTGTATGTTGCCGGCAACCACGCCTATGTCGGCAATGGGGATCAAGGCGTGCTGCATATCGTGGATATTTCTCAGCCGCAGGCCATGCGCCTGGACACGTCGCTGACGCTGTCGGAGATACGTTCCCTCGATATAAAGGTCAGCGGGGATCTGGCCGCCGTCGGGGCGCAGAGAAACTCTGTCGGCGAGGTGATTTTCGTCGATATTTCCGAGCCGTCCAATCCCCAGATCCTCTCGAACTTCGAGGCGTCGGACCGCGGAGGGGTACACAACCTCTTCCTCTACAAAGACCGCGCTTATCTGGTCAGCTCCTTCGACGAAGGCATGACGATTCTGGACGTTTCGGATCCCGCGCGCCCATCGGAATCGGGTTTCTGGATGAACGACGCTAAGGGCTTCAGTAGTTTCATCCACGATGTCTTCATCCGCGATGACATGGCCTTCCTCAGCGTCAGCAACCACTTAACCAGCAGCGGCGGCCTGGTTATCCTAGACCTAACCGATCCCGATAATCCCGTTACCCTGTCCTCCGTACCCATTGTCGAAGGGCTCCACAGCGCCTGGATGGAGAACGGATTCGTCTACTGCAACCAGGAATACGGCGGCTGGAATCAGCGCCTGCACATCATCGACGCAACCGATCCGCGCCACCCAGTGGCGATGGGGTCTTTCCGCGCTCAACCACCCCCTTTCTTTGAGACAACGGGCCCCCACAACCCCTATGCCAAGGACGGCCTGCTCTACTGGGCTTATTACGACGCCGGTGTGCGCATTTTCGATCTCGCCACCCCGGATCATCCGGTGGAGATCGCCTACTTCTCATCGTCCGGTGCCTGGGGTGCCCAGCCTCATACCGACGGCTTGATCTATGTGGCCGATAGCGCAGATAACGTCGGTGGCGTCGGTGCACCCGCCCTGCTTGCACTCCGCCTTGACGAGCCGTCCCACGGCATCAGGCAAGTATCGTTGAGTGCGGAGTCTTCGGTTGCGGGCAACTCGGACTGGATAACGGTGACAGCGACGACGGCGCCATCACCGCGCGGTATTTCCGGGCAGATCGCCCGGGTTTCCGCCCGCTTCTTTGACATACAAGAGACCGAAGAATGGACGTTGTTGGACGACGGTACGGCTGGCGAAGCGGCCGGTGGAAGGCTATTTACCGGGCAGATTCAGGTACCACAGGGCCTGCACAGCGGTGAGCAACGAATAAGAGTTCAGTTGGAAGATGATCAGGCTCGTGCATATCCCCACGATGTATCTTTCCGTATTTATCCGGCCGAGGATCTCGTATTGTTCTCAGATTCGCTGGCGAGCCAGTGGCAGGCAACCCGGATGAGTGGCGTCGACTTGGATAGTCAAGAAAGCGGCCTCGTCTACCGGGGCGACTCAGCGCTGGCATTCAGGAACATCGGCGACTTCTTTCGCGTGTACTTTGAACCCGTTAACCTTGCTGGTGTTTTCGGGTTCACTTCCCTGCGTTTTGCCTTTCACCCGGGCGATTCCACGGCGTACACGGAGCTTGCTCTTATCATAAACGGAAAGCAGGTATATCTGTTTGGTGATTGGGGAGGGAACGCAGTGGATACTCTCACGAAGGAGTGGCAGTTGATGGACATACCGCTGGATTTTCTTGATTCGGATGTGATCACCTCGATTGGTTTTTGGGGGGGGCTGAAAGGCACTTTCTACCTCGACGATATGCGCTTGGTGACAGCCACTTCATCAGCAACCACCTCCGTACTGGAAGAGCACCCCACGACGCTGCCGCGGGGTTACTCGCTGGAGCAGAACTATCCCAATCCGTTCAACAGTGAGACGGTGATCCGATTTGAAATGCGAGAAAAACAGGAAGTGGAGCTGGCCGTTTACAATCTGGCGGGGCAGAGGCTGGTGCAGCTCGTAGAGGGATCGAAAGAGGCTGGAGTCCATACCGTACGATGGAGTGGTCGCGATGAGCAAGGCCGCGAACTGGCCAGCGGCGTCTATGTATATCGGCTATGGGCGGGAGAGGAACACATGGAAACGCGCAAGATGGCGTTGGTCAGGTGAAAGTCGACATGAAGTTGGACGTCGGTAGGTGAGTGCGAGAAACACTCATTGGGCTTTTTCCGGCGCCGTTGCGTATCTTCCCCTTCGGTGCAGACTCGCTTTTCGATGGGCAATCTCATGAAGACAGCAAAGCCCAACCGCCTTTTCGCTGTTGAATCGCCCCGGGGTTGCCGGAGGCTCCATTTCTTGAGAGGATTGGAGTCATGGCAAACTCAAAGAGGTATTCCCCAGAGGTACGCGAGCGGGCGGTACGGATGGTATTCGAGCACGAGAGTGAGTACAACTCCGAATGGGCGGCCATCAACTCGATCGCGGCTAAGATCGGCTGTACTGCGGAGACACTCCGCAAGTGGGTACGTCGGACCGAGGTCGACACGGGCCGCCGGGACGGTGTGACCAGCGACGAGCAAGCGCGGATCAAGGATCTGGAACGCGAGGTTCGTGAGCTGCGGCGTACGAATGAGATCCTTCGCAAGGCCTCGGCTTTTTTCGCTCAGGCGGAGCTCGACCGCCGACCGTAGTGATGGTGGCCTTCGTCGATGAGTATCGCCGGGAGTACGGGGTCGAGCCCATCTGCAGGGTCCTGCCGATAGCCCCATCCACCTACTACGAGCACAAGGCTCGACAGGCAGATCCCTCTCGCATACCGCCCCGCGTCCGTCGTGATGCGCTGCTGCGGGACGAGATCGAGCGGGTGTGGAACGACAACTTCCAGGTCTACGGTGCCCGTAAGGTCTGGCGCCAGCTCGGCCGTGAAGGCTGGGATGTCGGCCGCTGCACCGTCGAACGTTTGATGCGCCAGATGGGGCTTCAGGGCGCCACACGCGGCCGATCCTTCAAAGTGACGACGATCGTGGACTGGACGGAGTCGAGGCCTGCCGATCTCGTCGAACGCGACTTCAGCGCGCAACGACCCAACCAGTTGTGGCTGGCGGATCTGACGTACGTCGCGACTTGGACGGGCTTTGTATACGTCGCCTTCGTCATCGATGCCTTCTCACGCATGATCGTGGGCTGGCGCGCAGCTACTACCCTGCGCAGTGACCTGGCCCTGGATGCCCTGGAGCAAGCCCTGTACGCTCGCCCCGAGAGCGACTGGCTCGTACATCATAGCGACCGTGGCGTCCAATATTTGTCGATTCGCTACACCGAGCGTCTACTCGAAGCTGGTATCGAGTCGTCTGTGGGCAGTGTTGGCGATTCATACGACAACGCCCTGGCCGAGACCATCATCGGTTTGTATAAGACGGAAGTCATCCGTCACCGAGGACCCTGGCGCAATCTCGAGCACGTCGAATTCGCCACGCTCGAATGGGTGGACTGGTTTAACAACCGACGGCTGCTGGCGCCGATCGGCAACATCCCTCCCGTCGAGTTTGAGCAGCTGCATTACGATCACCAAGAGTCCCAAGCCATGGTGGCGGGACTCAACTAACCGAGTCTCCGAAAAACCCGGGGCGATTCACTGTTTGTCACATCAGTTGTTGTTTCATGTTGTTGCTGACCTACCCGGCACTCTCGTCTGATGCAGATGCCCATGATGCGGACGCACACGGTGCGGACGCACACGGTGCGGACGCACATGAGGGCGAAGTTGCGGCAGAATCCTCGTGGGAGGCTGCGCCTGCCTCGGCATACGCCCATACCTTCAGTATGGCCTTGGTGGACAGTATTGTGCTGGAGGGCGTGACCGACCTGTATGTCGCTGGCAGCCATGCCTATGTCGGCAATCGGGATCGAGACGTACTACACATCGTGGACGTTTCTCAACCACAGGCCATGCGCCTGGACACCTCGCTGTTCCTATTTGGCATTCGTTCACTGGACATAAAGGTCAGCGGAGATCTGGCCGCCGTCGGGGCGCAGAGAAACTATTTGGGCGAGGTGATCTTCATCGATATTTCCGACCCGTCCAATCCCCAAATCCTCTCGAACTTCGAGGCCTCGGACCGCGGAGGGGTACACAACCTCTTCCTCTACAAGAATCGCGCTTATCTGGTCAGCTCCATCGACGAAGGCATGACGATTCTGGACATTTCAAACCCTGCGCAACCGTCGGAATCGGGCTTCTGGATGAACGACGCTGAGGGCTTCAGTAATTTCATCCATGATGTCTTCATCCGCGATGACATGGCCTTCCTTAGCGTCAGCAACGATTTTGGCGACAGCGGAGGTCTGGTTATCCTGGACCTGGCCGACCCCGATAATCCCGTTACCCTGTCCTCTGTGCCCATTGCCGAAGGGCTGCACAGCGCCTGGATGGAGAACGGATTCGTCTACTGCAACCAGGAATACGGCGGCTGGAATCGACCTCTGCACATCATCGACGCGACCGATCCGCGCTACCCGGTGGAGGTGGGGACCTTCCGTGCTCAACCACCCCCTTTCTTTGAGACAACGGGCCCCCACAACCCCTATGCCCGGGACGGCCTGCTCTACTGGGCCTATTACGACGCCGGAGTGCGCATTTTCGATCTCGCCACCCCGGATCATCCGGTAGAGATCGCCTACTTCTCCTCGCCCGGTGCCTGGGGTGCACAACCTCATACCGACGGCTTGATCTATGTGGCCGATAACGCGCGTCACGTGCGTGGCGTCGGTGCGCCCGCCCTGCTGGCATTCCGCTTTGATGAGCCGTCCCACGGCATCAGGCAGGTATCGTTGAGTGCCCAGTCTTCGGTTGCGGGCTACTCGGACTGGGTGACGGTGACCGCGACAACCGCGCCATCACCGCGCGGAATCACCGGACAGATCGCCCGGGTTTCCGCCCGGTTCTTTGACACAAAAGAGACGGAAGAGTGGACACTGTTCGACGACGGAGATGGGGCCGGTGGACGGCTATTTACCGGGCGTATTCAGGTGCCACAGGACCTGCACAGTGGTGAGCATCGAATAAAGGTTCAGCTGGAAGATGATCAGGGACGCTTGTATCCCTACGACGTACCCTTTCACGTCTATCCTGCGAGGGATCTGCTGGTGTTCGGAGATGAAGTGGGAGACCAGTGGCGGGTGACGAACCGGATGAGGGGTGGGGAGTTGGATACTCAGGAAAGCCAGGTCGTCTACCTGGGCGCCTCAGCGCTGGCATTCAGGAACATCAACTCCTTTTTCCGAGTATTCTACGAACCGACCGACCCTGTAGACGCTTTCGGATTCGCTTCCCTGCGCTTTGCCTTTCACCCGGGCAATTACGGAGTGCCGGGTAACGATTTGGCTATTACTGTAATCATAGACGAACATTCACTGCCTCTGTTCTGGGGTCGAAGGAGCAGCCAGGTGGACCTGGACAAGAAGGAGTGGCAGGTGATAGACATACCACTGGAGTCTTTTAACTTGGATGTGATCACCAGGATCGGTTTTTTGGGGCGAGGGCATGGCACCTTCTACCTCGACGACATACGTCTGGTTGCTGTCGCCGCACCGGCAAGGCCCCCAGTAGCCACCACCGTACTGGAAGAGCACCCCACGACGCTGCCGCAGGGCTACTCTCTGGAGCAGAACTATCCCAACCCGTTCAACGCTGAGACGGTGATCCGATTTGAAATGAGAGAAAAACAAGAGGTAGAGCTGGCCGTATACAATCTGGCGGGGCAAAAGCTGGTGCAGCTCGTAGACGGATCTCGAGAGGCTGGAGTCTATACCGTACGATGGAATGGTCGCAATGAGCGAGGCCGCGAGCTGGCCAGCGGCGTGTACGTATATCGACTGCTGGCGGGAAAGGAACTCATGGAAACGCGCAAGATGGCGTTGGTCAAATAAGGAAGATCATCTGCTCCAGCTGGCGATGAGGTCGTGAATGCCGAAGTTCTTCGGCATTTCGTAGAAGTAATACTTCATCGCCGCGTTCTGAAACAGCGACTCGTACTGCTCCGTGTCCGCCGTCAGTTTGTCCTCTAGCGCGGCGAATCGCTCCTGAAGCCGATCGAGCTCCTCGGCACTAAAGTGTGCACCTAGTGCTTGGACCGTGTCAGTGTTGTGGTAGTCATCGTCGTCGGAATCCTTGTACTTGCGAATTTGGTAGGCGATTCTCGACAGCACGATCAAGGACGTCATCCGCGCGTGCTCACTCGGGTGTAGCGTGTCGAAGGCCTCCATGAACGCTGTGCCATCACCGTCGATGATGCCGCGGAATGTGGCCGCGATCTGGTCGTTCTTCTGCGAATGCAGGCGCTCGAACTGTCTGCATTGCTCGGCGGCCCGTGGCGACAGGTGTTCGATGAAGCCGACTCCCATGGAGTTCGGAAGGTAATGGGTAAATCCTTTGTTGCCGAACGCCTGGTATCCCATGTGATAGGTGCGGCGCTTGATGTCGCCGTTGGGTTCGGCCGCGTGGAGGAAGTTATTGATGTAGACGACCCCATCACCGGCCTTCATGTCGACGACCGTGTCTCCGGGCAGCGGCACCACCCCCATGCGCCTCTCGATCTTGCGCTCTTCGTCGTTGTTGCGCCGACGATGACTCCCCGGTATCACGTGCAGGAAGCTGTCGTCGTACAGCGCCACGTGCCATTGCAGATAAGGCGGGCCGTTGAGTTTTATGTCCTCCTGCAACCCATCGAGCGGTGCCATGTCGATGGGATGGATGTCTCGATGCCAGCCCGTTCCCGATTGGCACAGAACCCACAATCCCAGCGGTTCTGCCTCGGCCACATCCATCAAATCACAACTGAAGCCGAGGGTGCGCTCGTCGAAGAAAAATTCGACCGCGTCGGCGGTCTCTCCATCGACCCATTCGGTGAGGTCCACCCGGCTCGACGGTTCCGGCGGCCGCGCTACGATGCGATCGACACTTGCGCGCAACCGCTGTAATTCGTCGGGTGGAATCATGCCGCGGCACATGACGTATCCGGACTCCATCAGCTGCGTTCTCTGGGCTTCGATGCTCACTTCATGTCCCCTTTGTCATCGACCATGGGTCGTGTATTCAATCAGGTTGTGGCTTGATGTCGGCCAGGATCTCCAGGGCTTCGTTCACGGGCACGTCGGCGCGCCCAGCAGTGCGTTTCAAGAATTCCCGGGTCTTGTTGTTCAGCACACCGTAGAATCCACGAGTTTCCTCGTCTGGATGGTCACGGCATAGCGCTGCAGGAGTATAGGACTGCTCGCTGAGGAACTCGCGGTGTCGATGACCATAGTAAGTCTGCACGGATTTGCGCTCGGACTGTGTCGGACGCACGACGACCGTGTGCACACGCGACGCATCGAATAGGAGCGCGGTGCCGGCACAGCCGTGCAGCTCTCGCATTCCGTTCCGTGCCAGTTGGCCCTCGATATTCAGGATCTCACTATCAGCTGACTCTGGGGAAATGGCGAAACTGTGGGTAGTATCGCTGACGTCGCACAGGTAGACCATCACCTGGGCGTAGCCGAGGCGCAGCGGATGTTCCGGCCACATCAAGCTTGTTCCTCCGTCTCGATGCCAGCGATAGCCTACAGGGCCGTCCCACGACCGCATGGCCGGAACCGGCTCTCCCTCGTAGGGTCCCATGTACCTTATGCCGATTTCGGAGAAACAGACCTCATCACACATCAGCGCCTCGAGAGCCTCCAGGACCACGGGATGGCGAACGATTTCATCGAACTCGGGAGCCGTCAGGAGTGCATGTAGATTCTCGGTCTGCCAGATGCCGGTCGTAGTCCAGGAGCGGCTGAAGTCGCGTCGGTCCCTGTCGAAGGCGTCCTCGAAGCGGGCCACCTCATCGTCGCTGAGGACCTTTCCTAGTGACAGATAACCGTTATTTTTGAAGAAATCGTAATCCTCTTGCTGCATTACCGCTCCTGTGGCGCAAACGCGCCCACATCTGTGGTGGCCGACACATCCCGAAATGTTGTTCTTTTTCCACAGCCTGTCACCCCCGATCAGAGCCTAGCCCCATGTCCCTGACTGCGCAACAGGTAGCGACCTTCGAGGAGCACGGCGTGCTGATCGCGGAGGGTGTGTTGAGCGATGCCGATCTGCAGCCGACCATCGATGCCGTCACGGATTTCGTCAACCGGCGCGCCTTGACGTTGCAAGCTCAGGGCAAGCTCGAGGAGCTGCACGAAGACGAGCCGTTTGAGCGGCGCTATGCCAAACTCCGGGCTCAGAGTGCCGAAATCGGTCACGGAATCGACATCAACCGCATGCGGGCGCCGGCCCTGTTCGACTTTCTGCGCAACGACCATCTGCTCGATGCGGTCGCCAGCCTGATCGGATCCGAGATCACCTGTTCACCCATCCAACACCTGCGTGACAAACCTCCGAACCGGCTGACGGAGCCAAACTTCTACTACGACACGCCATGGCATCAGGATTCGGGAGTCACCTGGGCAGAGGCGGACGCGGTCAGGATTGTCACCTGCTGGATTCCTCTGGTGAACGCGACCCGGGACAGGGGCTGCATCCAGGTGATGCCGGATGTCTTCGAGAACGGACACCTGCACCATCAGGCTGAGGGCGGCACCACCATCAGGCCGGACCTGCTGCCCCAGGTTGAACCACTGGTCGCCGAGGTCGACAAGGGCGGCGTCATCTTCATGAGTCAGTTCACTCCCCATCGCTCAAGGCCCAACGTGACCGAATGGGATGTACGCTGGAGCCTCGACCTGCGCTACCAGCAGAGCGGGACACCGACTGGGCGCCCGTTTCATCCCGATTTCCCCGTGCGCAGTCCGTCCGACCCCGGAAGCGTCCTGACCGACCACGCTTCGTGGTGTAAACTCTGGGACGAAGCCCTGGAACAGATGCACCAACATCCTCCTGCGAGAGGGCCCCACCGGGTCTGATCCCCGATCATGACCGCGAGCTGAGCACATGTCTCCAAGACTGACGCAAGCCCACTTCGATGAGTTGAGTGAAAACGGCTTCTTCATCATAGATAGCTATCTCCCGCAAGCGCAGTGCGAACAGATGGCTACTGCAATACGCAGGATACTCAAGCCATGGGACGAGGTGAAGGACGACCCGCCCGAAGAGCGCACGGTATTCGAGGTCTTTCCCTATTCCGAGCAGATCCTCAACCAGTCCATCGTCGACTGGGAGGCCATCCGCTTCTCTCAGCAATGGCTGGGGACGGACCATATCCACTACCGTCCCGGTGGTTCGATCGTCCGCTACCCCGGCTTCAAATCGAGGGTGAGCGAAGGCCATATCGACAACGGCAACAACTCGCTGCTACCTCCGTCGACCTCCGATCGGAGGTATGGGCAGATCAATTTCTGGTTCTACCTGGAGGATGTGGATGAGGATCAGGCGCCGACTCAGCTCATCGCGACCGCAGACGGCCAGGACATGGCCAGAGCCGTCGACATGGTCGGTCCCGCCGGAACACTGGCGGTCTTTCACAACTACACCTGGCATGGAGCTCCGGATTACCTGAGAGCGGACGGCCAGAAGTACATATGGAAGTTCGCCTACGGCCACGCCGACCACTACTGGGAGGGTGTCGCCCATTACACCCGCGTCGGCACCGATCCGCATTTCCGCAAGTTCATCTCCGGCCTCTCGGCGCGTGAGCGGGAGCTGTTCAGGTTCCCGCCGGCCGGACACCCGTATTACACGCAGCAGACACTCGAGGCGTTGGAGGAACAGTACCCTGGCTGGAACTCAGTAGGAGAGTACGGATAAAAGGCGCGGTAGACGGCTCAGGCCGCGAGAATGCGTTCATACACGCCGATGTGCTCTCCCTCCCGCTCATCGGGATCGACCAGTTTGAGCCACACGGCGTGATCCTTGCGGTCCCCAGTGACATCCTCGACCGTGCCGGCCTTGTTGGGGTCGGCGCCACTCCAGACGACTTCGCCGTCCTGTAGAAAGATGTAGGAGCCGGAGTGCTGATCACACAGGCGCTGGCGGTGCTCCCGGTAGAACAGCGCCTGCTCGCAAGCGGTGTGGCGCAGGTTCTTGACCATTTCACCAGGCACCAGTTCCTCCGAATCGAACTCGGCTAATGGCGGTTGCAACCCGCCCGTGTCAAAATCGATTTCCTCCAGGTTCGTCGTGCCGAAACCGTGTTCGGCAGCGACCGCGATCGGACTTCGATCCCGTCGGAAAGGCGGATGCGGCCAATCGAGATGTGGATCCGTTCCCATCAGATGCATTCCACAGGCGTCGGTGGCAATCACGTGGTCGCCGGCGATCAGGGCATCGCAGATCCGTCCTTCCCCACCCCACTCCCGTCTGGCCTGGCCGGTCAGACCGTCGATGATGTTCAGGCAGGGCTGGGTAATCAACCCCAGGTCCGGCAGCACGTAGGAGAGACGGATGACGTGGTGGAAGTAGGTCCGCACCCGGCCGTGCGGTGGAATCGGCGGCAATCCGAACAGGTTCTTCAGACACAGGGTGATCCCCATGAATCCGTGGTTTTTCATCTTGGCGACGGACACGAAGGCATCCGCTTCGCCGAGAGCGGCCGAAAGCTGGTACTCGGAAAACATCGTACCCCCACCGGGAACCTTGTAGCGTTCGAAAGGCGGGTCACCGGCCTCCACGTACGGGATCCCGAACTCCTCAAAGACGGGTGCCATGTTGAAATCGTGCCCGGGCCGCTGGCCCGCCGGGACCATGCTGGTATCGATGACGAAGAGCTCTGCATCGGTGCGTTCCTGCAAGAGGCGCAGCGAAGCGCGCACCACGTCCTCGTCGACCAGCTCCTGGCGCCGACCCCCTATGCGGCGCACAGACTCGGTCCGCATCTGCATATTGAACTTGATTCCGACCTTGCGGGCCTTTTCGATTTTCGCCCAGGAGCGGTCCAGGGGCGCGGTGATACTCTTGAGCCGCTCGTAAATCTCCTCTCCCGACGCCTTGTGGCTGCAGGGAATCGCGCGAACACGGTAGGCTTTGTCCTGGGACATATCAACCTCTCTGCTGGTTATCTACGAACGCATCCGCGCACTTGCCCTGGCCATGGTAAAGCTGCGCTCGTAACAGGGCACTATACTGCTCATGGTTTCCGCAACGCGGGGATGCTTCGCCCAAAGATTTTCTTCAATATTTCCTGGGATCGCTTGAAAAGTGGTTCAGCCTCGGAATGCCTGCCCTGGGATTCATACAGGTGTGCCAGATCGGTCAAGGATTGCGCCACCTCGGGGTGCTCTGGCCCGAGGGCCTTCTCCCTTATTGCCAACGCCTGCCTGAGAAGCGGTTCTGCCTCAGCATACCTGCCCTTACCTGCGTGAAGACGCGCCAGATCGGTCATGGCGCGAACATCATCAGGTTGCCTCGCGATGGCTGCTAGATAATTCCTTATCTGTAATCCCTCACAGAAGGTCTCGTTGTCCGGCAGCTTGCCGTCGGGGAGTCCTCGAGACAAGAAATATCGCACATTGCCATTGTTAGGCATGATGCAGTAGGCTCTGAACAGATCTTCCTCGGTTCGGTAGAACCCATACCTGGCCACCAGTTGAGCCACTTGCTGCTCTTCGCGGATGGCAACGGCAAGCGTATGATCTGCTTGGTCGAGATAGGGAAGAGCCGCGGTCTGGAATCGTGGAAGCCGCAATTGCGCCGGTGCCGGCACCAATGCGGATTGCTTATCGAAGTAGTGAAGATCGTCGGTGTTGACCCTCGTCTCGCGACCGATCATCGTCGCCATGGCCGCCTCATCCATCCAGAAGAAACCGGCGATGCGGGTGACCGTGTCGATCTGGTATTCTTCCGCACGAAACCATTCGGGCAACTGGTCCAGTTGCTTTTGCAGGCGTTCAACGTCGAACATGAAGGGTTCGGGGGTAGCCAGGAGAAACGCCTGGTCGGAGCCGTAGACATACCAGAACGTGGAGTTGGGGAACACCCGTCGGAACGTATTCAGATGTATCGTGAACAGGTCTCCCTGCATGTCACCGAGCACCGGCACCCACTGCGCAAATATACCACCGGAAAGAAGACGTTCTTTGACGGCCTGGTAGAATTCCTCCGTGTAGAGAACCCAGCTATCGTAGGCGCGCGGATGGGTCGAATCGCTGATAATCACGTCATACCGCTTGTTGCTGGTCACCAGGTAGTTGCGGCCGTCGTCATTGTGAAAACGGAATCTCGGCTTGTGAAACACATCCCCGTTCACATCCGTAAACAGGTCGTTGATGCCTTCCACATCGGGATTGAGGTCGACGACATCGAGGTTGGAGACCTCATCAGAGGCCAGTACCGAGCCCGCCGTGATACCGGCCCCAAAGGCGATCACCAGCACCTCTTTGGGTTCCTCCGCCTCGTGGGCCAGCACCGGAAAACTTCCCAATAGCTTGAACAGTTGGGTGTGCCAATAACGGGTTGAAGCTTCCTCAACACCGTTCAGGTACATGTCGCGGTATGTGCCCTTCCTGGGATCCACTTGGTCAATGACGCTGACCGTTGCGGCGCGTCCCTCCTGAATCAGGCGGACCTCCGTCGAAAGCGCTTTCTTGGATGCCGCGAGTCTCGCTGCGTACAGATCTATGATCCTTGGCAGGGTTAGTGCGAGAGCAACCGCTAACGCGACAACACTTAGAGTGGTGGCAGACCAACGGCGAAAACTTTTACCTGGAGAGCGCAGATTGCAGATGCCCACTGCAGCACATATCGAAGCTATACTGATGAGGATGCCCTGGACTCCGATGAGCGGGACCAGGTAATGATTTACCAGGCCGGCACCCAGCAGGCCTCCAGCCGTATTGAGCGCATAGAGTGTGGCGGCTTCTCGTGTTGCCTGGCCACGCCCCTCCGGTTGGAGCATTCTGATCGCAACCGGCAGCAGAGCACCGATAAGAATCGTGGGAGCGACGATGATCGCCAGAATAGGTACCAGGTTTGCAAAACTGAATGCAGCGAACTGGGCAGACTGGTCTGTGCTGAGCGTCAACAGAAGATACGGGGTCAAGAGGACAAACACTCCAGCACCAAGCGCAGTGAGGCCAAAGAGGCTGTTGCTTCTTTGCGTGGTGCGGCGCAACAGTCCGTAGAGCCATGTCCCCAGCATGGCACTGATACCTGTTCCCAAGAGAAAACCAGTCAGCACGACCGGAAATACCGGTGCACTGTTACCCAGGTACAGAATGCCCAGCCTCGTCAGGAGCACTTGGTAGGCAAGCGCGACGAATCCCATTCCGAAGGTCGCGATGTTTAGAAAACGCTTCGAACTAATGTCTACGAACGGGCCGGTACCACCGGAGATCGGCGCGGCGGCGGGGACGTCACTGGGTTTGCGCCTTGTAGCTGCTCTGGCCGCGAACGCACACACCACCGCAACGAAATAAAGGCCGAGGGCGCAGGCCAAGGTGGTCTGAACACCAAACTCGCCCAACAGGAAGTATCCAGCCACGAAGCAACCCACGGCGGCACCCAAGGTGTTGGTGCTGTACAAATAGCCTGTGCGTGCTGTTCGCTGTGACGACGAATCCGGCGCTACCGCCGAGATGATAGCTGGAAACGTCGCGCCCATCAGAAAGGCGGGAAGTAGCAGCGCCGCAAGGCTGACAGCGATGCGCGCGATGGTCAGGTTGGCTCGATCGTCAACATTCTCAGCCAGTAGGGTGAAGAGATACGCCAGCAGATCGAACAGCGCGGGCGAGAAAAATACATAGGCGCCGATGGCAATCTCCAGCAAGATATACGGAACGAGCGAAGCGCTGCGTCCGCTGAAGAATTTCCCCCCGATGTGGCTTCCGAGTCCAAGTCCTCCCATGAACGCAACCAAAATCATGGCCGTTGCACTCATCGAGTTACCGACGACCGTGATCAGCATCCGATTCCATGTAACCTCAGCGATCAGACTACTCGCGCCGGATGCGAAAAAAGCAACGTAAACCGGGATCAAAAAAATGAGTGAGCGCAGATCAAAGGTCATAAATCAGCCCTTCATTGACTGACGGTCACCATGATGGTCTACCACCGCCGGACAGGATACCAGGAGCCCGTTGATAAACCCGCTTTGGAGCTGAGGCCGAGCAATTTTGGCCGATATCAAGGCGTGCGATCGAGTCGCATCAGTGGGATGCGGCGAGTGAGCACAACGCAGAGATCGGACGAAAGGGCCGGCCTCAGGCCAAATGGGGTTTATCAACGGGCTCCTAGCGTTGGAGGACATGAGTTTGATCGACTTCGAAGGGTCCGAATTCACTCGTCGCGCCGTCCGTCCAGTACACGGTGACCATGTCCACGACCGCCGCGGCTCCCAACCCGCAGTGGACGCGAGGGTCGTTGCTTCCACAGTAGCTGTAAGCCCGCTCCACCCGCCGCCAGCGCGACACCCCCCCGGCGTCGATACGCACCCGGGCGTGCAGGTCATATCGCCCATCACGGCCGCGGACGGCGAACTGCACCCAATGTCCCCGTGAACCGACCGTGTTGCGTAAAACCGTGACCTTCGCATCGAGGTTGTTGACGACGACGTCGACGGCGCCGTCGTTGTCGAGGTCTCCGAAGGCGGCGGCACGGCTCGTCTCGACGATCGGCCTCGCGGTACCTCCCCGAGGCGCGACTTCCTCGAATCTCAGCACATCGACGCCGCGGAAGAGCTGATTCGACTCCGCGTAGATGTCCTCCGGGTCGTTGATCGGTTCCCAGTAGCCGACGCGGCCGTTCGCCAGGTAGATGTCGAGGAGGCCATCGTGGTCGAAGTCGATGATGCCGAGCCCGAAACCGGTGAACTCATAGCTCGTTGAGCCGAGCCCGGTGCGATTCGTGATATCCTCGAAGAAACCGCCTTGCTCACGGACATAAAACGTGTTCGTTTCTTCCCTCAGGTGCGAGACGAACAGGTCGAGATCCCCATCGTGGTCGACATCCGTGGCGGCGACACCCATACCGGCCTCCGCCTCGCCGACGGCGTTGAAAGCCGTCCCCGAGGAGAGTCCCTCGTCGACGAACTTCAAACCGCCCTGGTTGATCCACAGCTGGTTGGCCATGCCGTCGTTGGCGACGTAGAGATCGATGCGATCGTCGCCACCAAAATCCCCGGCCACGACTCCGAGTCCGTTACCCCGCGCCTGGTGGATGCCAGCCTCGGCGCTGATGTCGGTGAAGCGCCCGTCGCCGTCGTTGCGGTAGAGTACATCCGGCAGCGGCGCTTGGAAGTTGTTCGGATTGCAGTAGACGCGCCGCCCGGATGCGGAGAAACACTCGACGTCGGCAGCGATCGACCAGCGCAGATAGTCTACTACATAGAGATCCAGATCTCCGTCACGGTCGGCGTCGAAGAAGACGCTGCTCGCGCTCCAGTCCGCATCGCCGACTCCGGCGTCGGTGGTGACGTCCGTGAACTGGCCGTTGCCTTCGTTGCGGTAGAGGACGTTCGCCCCCAGATTCGTGACGTAGAAGTCGGTGTCTCCATCGCCGTCGTAGTCCGCAACGGTGCCGCCTATGCCATAGCCCCTGTCGCCGACGCCGGCGCTCTCCGTCGCATCCTGGAAGCGAAAATCCCCGAGGTTCCGGTACAGACGATTCCCCGGTGAATCTCCTCCGGCGGCGATCTCACCACCCTGAACCAGATAGACGTCGAGGAGCCTGTCTCCGTCGTAGTCGAGGAGGAGAACGCCGCTGGCGACGATCTCCGGATACCAGAATCGCTTCTGCTTGCCTGACGTGTGCAGGAAGTCGATGCCCGAGCCCGCGGTTCGGTCCTCGAACCACGGGGATCCGCCGGACTCGGCAGTCGCGTTCCTGTTCGTGGTGGTCGGCGTTCGCTCGCAGCCGAGACTCACGACCAACAGCGCTGCCGCGACGGACGATCTCCGCGCGCGCATCACGGTTTGCGCTGCTCGTAGTATTGCTCGAATTGCTTCACGGCTGGGTGGTTCGGGTTGAGTTTGCGAGCGGCCTCGAGGGCTCGCATCGCGGCGGGCCAGTCCTCGAGATCCACGCAGACGACGCCGAGGTTGACGAGGTGGCTGATGCTTTGTGGAGTGAGCCGGAGAAGCTCTTCCAGCACCGCTCGCGCCCCGGTGCGGTCCTCGAGGTGGAGGCACACCTGCGCAAGAGCCTGATGGAAAGCAGGCCGCCGGTTGTCGAGACCGATGGCGGTCTCCAGAGACACACGCGCCGGGGCGAACTCTCCCATGAATAGAAGCGCCTTGCCGCGCTCGAAGTGAGCTTGCGCGATCTGTGGACCCCTTTCGATGGCGGCGTTCGCGGCCGCGAGTGCCTGCGGATACAGCTTGAGCGAGGCGAGGCAATCCGCCTTGTTGATGTATGTCCCGAACGCGTCAGGGTGAACCTCAATGCTCGCATCGAGGATGGCGAGGGCCTCTCGAGCGCGGTTCACCCGGCGATACGCCACCGCGAGGTTGTTCATGACCATCAAGTCCCGCGGCCGCTCCTGATACATCCTCTCCAGGACGACGATGGCGTCTGCGGGTTTGCCGGCGCGGATGAATCCCACCGCGTGATCGAGCCGCGTGCTGTAGCCGCGGGAGTAGCGCGCCAGGTCCCTGCTCGTGCGGTCGAGTATGTAGGACTTCTCGGCATCCTCACCTTGAGCCTGGGCGCGATCCGCATCCTCGGTGCGACCGAGGCGCCGGTAGGCGCGCCCCACGAGAAATGCCGCCATTTTGTGGCCCGGTTGGAGCGAGAGAGCCCGCTCTAGAGCGGTGACGGCACCAGGATAATCACGACGCTCGAGAGCGACACGGCCGATACCGACGTGCCCTTCTGGGGACTTCCCGTGCAATTTTACGGCACGCCGGAACGCTGCGTCCGCCCCCTCGACGTCGCCAAACTCGAGCAGCAGGTCCCCGAGATGGTGCTGGGCGGGAGCAAAGATTGGAAAGCTCTTCACCACCGCATGCATGGCCGCTACGGCGCCGTCGAAATCGCCCAGATGCTGCGTGGCGCGGGCGGCATGGTAAGCCCAGACGGGTTCCCGCGGGGCCAGTAACACCGCCGCCTCGAAACACTGGCGGGCCTGTTGCCAGAGCACGTTTGCCTCGAAAACCAGGCCGAGCTGCCCCAACCGCTCCGCATTCGATGGGTCTTCGCGTACCCTTTCGAGACGATCATCTACCAGGGAACGGATCTCAGCATCGAGACTCTCAGGAATCGTGAGCTCCGGAAGTGTTGGCTGAGGTCCGCAACCATAGTACGCCAGGAGCCAGCAGAGTCCTCCCCAACGCAGTACCACCGGAGATGAGAATACCATCATCACGATATATTCGAAACCGAAGACTTCCAACGCAAGCAAGGGAAGCAGTCGGCTGGTGCGCCATCGAACCAGCTTCTCAGCGCGGCAGGCGCTCGAACGTATCCTGGCCCTCCGTGATGAGGATCGACTGGTCTACCGCCACATCGCGGAAGGTCTGCAACCGATCACTCGTAGGCCAGTACACCTCCAGCACGTCCACCTGCGTCGCCGTTCCGAGCCCGATCATCTGCATGAGCGGGTTGCCCCCGAAGCTCCCGCCGCTGTTCACGTGCCTGTACACCGAGCGACGCTTCCCGGCCTCCTGGATCTCGCAGCGGATGCGCGCTCCGATCCCTGGTCGATTTGACTGTACGCCCGAGAGCCGCACCCTGATCCAGTGGTTGTCGAAGCCCGGATTCTCGAACAACGCGTTGCCGTATTTGTCGCCGGGCCAGGCGCCCCCGAATTGCATGTAGACGTCCTGATCCCCGTCGTAGTCGAGGTCTGCGAAGGCCACCCCATGGCCCTTCTGCAGGTGGCCGAACCCGCCGGCCATCGTCACGTCCACGAAGCCCTTCCCGCCGCGGTTGCGGTACATCACGTTCGGCATCAGGGCCTCGTACCCCGGGTAGCCCGTGCCCTGGTAGAAGTCCAGGTAGCCGTCGTTGTCCAGATCGCCGAAGTTGCAGCCCATCGTCAGCGTCAGCAACGTGAGGCCCTGCTCCGAGGCAACATTTCGGAAGCCACCCTTGCCGTCTCCGCGGTAGAGGCATGCCAGCTCACCCTCGTGCTCCAACCCGAGGTAGCTGGCCACGAATACATCCAACGACTCTATGTAGGACGCGACCCAAAGGTCCAAGGCACCGTCATTGTCGAAGTCCCAGAACCAGGGCGGGAAGCTTGTGTGGGGTGCGAGGACGCCCAGCTTCTTGGCGACGTCCGTAAAGGTCCCGTCGCCGTTGTTGTGGTAGAGCCGGTTTTCCCCGAACATGTTGGATACGTAAAGATCGGGGAAACGGTCCCCATCGTAATCGCCCCAGATGACACCCTTGGCGTAGCGCCCGTTCAGCACGCCCGCTTCTCTGGCCACGTCAACGAACGTTCCATCGCCCTCGTTGCGGAAGAGCTGGCACGGAGCGGTGAACTCCTGCTCGCTTTCATTGCCCACGTACAGATCCAGGTCGCCGTCGTTGTCGTAGTCGGCCCACCCCGCCGTCTGCGTTGGATAGCTGGCCTCGGCCAAACCGGCGTCGAAGGTCACATCGATGAAAGTGCCGTCGCCGTTGTTCCTCAAGAGGGAGTTGGGTGTGGTGCCCGCCCGGGCCAGCCAGGCTCCGCGCAGGACCAGGATGTCCAGGAATCCGTCGTTGTTGTAATCGGTGTTGTTCATGTTGAGACCGCCCAACAAACCCACCAGACCGGCTTCTTGCGTGCGCTCGGTGAACGTGTTGTCGGGGTTGCCTTCAAAGTAGCGCATCTGGCCGGAAGGATCAGAGTTCGAGCTCACGATGTCGAGCCAGCCGTCGCCATTGAAGTCGTCGACGATGCTGCCTCCGGCGAGGCTGAATGCGTTCAACCCGAGCTCGGGCGCGATGTCCGTGAAGCGTGGAAAGGGCTCATCCGAGGCAAAGGTGTCGGGCGGAATCAGAAACGGCGCAGGGACCCCTTCAGGGTAATCCCCGACGGTCATGTAGTTGATGTTAAGCAGCCAGCGCGCTGCGGGCGCCCCCGGGAACCTCCCGAGATACTCCTCTAAGAGCTCGATCGCCTTGCGCGAGCCTTCCTGGTTCACATAAACACCCTTCTCACTGATCGGAAGGATGCAGCTGTCACTCGTATGCATGGCCACGCAGTTCTGGGTCTCGCCCCAGCGCATGTAGACAATCGCGAGCTCGAGGATGTTCAGATAGAGCGACGTGTTCTCGATGCCTTCGGCGCGGATCAAATCGAGAGCCTCGGCATAGTGCTTGATCGCCGCATCGAGATTCCCGAGCCGTGACTCCTCGCTGGCCAGGCCCCGCAGCACCGGCCACCGCAGGCGCGGCTCGGCCCCAGCCATGCCAGCGACCTGACGGCGCAACGCCGGCGCCTGGAACTGTCCAACCCTATTGTCGAACAGGGACGTCCTCTTGGCCTCCTTGGACAGGAGCGCCACCATCTTCTCGTGCCCAGCGACTCCGGATTTCTCGCACGACACCACCAGAGTGGCGGACGCCACCAGAGTGGCGTGGGCGAGAATCAGCGGAGCACCGGCAAGATTTGGGAGCCGTTGAAGAAGAGCGATAACTACCTCACGCCGAAGGTTAGAGTGCGAACAATCACGCGGACTATGGAGGAGAGACTGTACACCTGGGATTGTTTGTACACAAGACCTTGGGGAAGCGACGCCGTTCGATCTCTACCCGTCTATCCGAGGCCCTGGCAAGCGCCTCCTGCGAAACTGCACTATCCATCGTCAGGGTGCGGATGCAGTGAGGCAAGCAATCATTGCTGATTGCCACTGATGATCACGCTGCCCGTGAACCCGCTTGCCACCAATCGATCTGCGAAAACCTGAGCTGACGAATCGGTCAGCGCTCCGTTGCCGCGGATGGACAAGTCGCCGCCGATGGTGGTGAGACTCTCGAGCCCTGCCAGGCTGGCCAGGACGGTGTTGCCGGTAAATCGATCACCGATGGATAGACTCCCGCCGATGTTGATGAGATCGTCGAGCCCTGCCAGGCTGATCAGTTCATCATTGCCGCCGATGGACAGGTCTCCGCCGATGGTGGTGAGCGTCTCGAGCCCCGTCAGCCTGGTCAGGGCGGTGTACCAGATGGACAGACCTCCGCCGATGCTGGTGACACTCTCGAACCCTGCGAGGTTGGTCAGTTTCTCATTACCGCTGATATTCAAATCGCCCTCGACGAGGGTGACATTCCCGAGCGGTGCCAGGCTGATCAGTGCACTATTGTGTTGTATCTTCAATCTCCCGCCGATGCTGGTGATATTATCGAGCCCTTCCACGCTGACCAGTGCGTTGTTGTTGACGATGGACAGGAATCCGCCGACGCTGGTGAGCGTCTCGAGCCCTGCCAGGCTCGCCAGTGCGGGGTTGCCGGTAAACCAGCCTCCACCGACGCTGGCGATGCTTTCGAAGCCTGCCAGGCTGGTCAGCGCTGCGTTGTTGAATACACCCAGGTATCCACCGATGCGAGTGAGACTCTCGAGCCCGGCCAGGCTGGTCAACGCGGGGTTGCGGGAGATGGTCAAACGCCCGCCGATGTCGGTGAGATTCTCCAGCCCTGCCAGGCTGGTCAATACTGGGTTGCCGTCACGATTTGTGCCGATGGACAAGTTTCCACCGATGCGGGCGAGATTGTTGAGCCCCGCGAGACTGGTCAGTGCGTCATTGCCCAGGATCGACACGCCTGGAGCCCTTTCGGATGCTGGGTCCAACACCTCGTCGATGCTCGTGATCTTCTCGAGCCCTGCCAGGCTGGTCAGCGAGGGGTTGTCGTGGATGGACAATTCTCCACTGAGGCCGGTCAGGTTGTTGAGCCCTGCCAGGTTCGTCAATACATCATTGTTGACGATGGACAGGGACCCGCCGATGCGGGTGAGATTGTCGAGCCCCGCCAGGCTGGTCAGTACATCATTGTTGACGACGGTCATGAACTCGCCGACGTCGGTGACACCCTCCAGCCCTGCCAGGCTGGTCAGGACGGTGTTCCTGACGAACAAACCCCCGCCGATGCTGGTGACGCCATCAAGCCCTGCCAAGCTGGTCAGAGCTGCATTGCCGAATATGGATAGGTATCCGCCGACGCTGGTAAGATTCTCGAGACCGGCCAGACTGGTCATCCGGGCGTTGCCGGCCCCCAGACTGCCGATGGACAGGTTCCCGCCGATGCTGGTGAGATTCTCGAGGGCCTCCAGGGTGATGAAGGGAGAATCCTCTACCGATAGATCGCCAGAGATCCCGAACGTACCTCTTCCGAGAGCCACGAGGAGGTCCAGGTCCTCTTGGGAACGGACGGAAAAATCTCCCTCCAGGACGGTGGGGTCAGAGCCGGATTGCGTGGGGCTTTCGTTGCCACAGTCGGCCAACCCCAACGCCGACAACACCATACAGGTCAACAGCCGATTCGGCCATTTCATGGCTCAGTCCTCATCGCAAGAGCAAACTGTCCGAGTATTCCATTTGCTCGGATCTCCGGCTCCTAGTGACCTGTCTCAGAAATAGGTTGACTGAATTCGGCCGCCGAGGCGCCCTGCTCTCAAGGCGCCTGATCGAGTCGTACTGGTGGAGTACGGCGAGTGAAGGCGCTCAGGGACGAGGCCGAACTCCAAGAGTTCGGTCCCACGCAGCGAGCAGGGATGGATCGGCGGAAGAATGTCGACATATTTCTGAGACAGGACACTTAGGGGTACGTGAAAACCTTTGAATCCGGAAAGTCAGCCTTCCAGCGGTTCCAGCGGGTGAAGACGGAGCTGAGTTCGGGCAGCTTGCGGTCGGCGTAGGCGCCGGCGATACAGGTCAGGCCGTCCGTGCCGGGCAGGTGGTACCACAGGCTTTCGGACTCGTAGTCGTACAGCACGAAGGTGGATTGATAGGTCCATCCGCTGGCGCTCAGGGTCAGGATCTGTCCGTCGATTTCTCGGCTGTACACGGCAGCCAGGTTGACCAGCGGTCAGTAGGCCACGGCCACGTGCGCGTCCCCGAATTGTTCGTTGGCGACTTCGAACCGGCTCAAGATTTCGGTGGGGTAAGCGCGGGTGAAACCGTTCAGGCTCGTCCCGATCACGAGAGCACCCTGGCTGTCGATCGGGTAATTCAGGTCGCCGGGGGACAGCATCCTGGCGTTTATTATGGGTTGGATGGCAAAAGGCCCCAGACCGTACTCGAACAAGAATGGCCCCATGCCGTAATTCCGGGCCGCGTGGGTCACGTCCCATACCTTGCCGGTCCTGTCGGTGATAAAAACCTCTCCCTCTTCCCCCTGTCCCTGGCTGTCCGGAGCGGGCGGGGAAGGAACCTGGTAGACCACATCGCTGCCGCAACCACTCAAAAGCACGGCCCAGAGCCCTAAAAGAATGGCTGTAATCGCAACTCTCATGACATTGTCTCCAGTCTTGTCAGCTACCCACCCACACGATGCCGGCCGACTAAGAGCGCACTAGGACGAAACCCAGAGCGAACGTAGTACCGCTGAGCGTGTTCTTGCCCGCAAGGACATGAAAAACATCCGCCTGCAGTAGTAGGTCCGGCCTCAAGGTGTAGATGAGAGCCGGACTGAGCTTGGTGATGTGCTGGTCGCCGACGACGAGATCGGGCAACACTCCGCCACCGCCGGGCAGAGGGGTCACTACGGTCTGACCGTAAATATCCGGCGGAGTGCTCGTGTTCTCCACACCGTCGAGCCCCACCTTGAAAAGCAACCGGCCGGCCGTTAACCCCGCCTCGACCGCGTAGAGGATCTCGTCGTTCAACCGCCCGCCCCTGCGGCGGTAGCCCAGATCGGCAGACAGATAGAGCGGCAGGGGGTAGAGGCTTTTGCCAGCCAGTACGTGGAGTTCACCATCCACTTCGCCACTGCCCAGGGGAGGACCGTCATTCGTCGGCGTTTTGTCGTAACCCAGGGGCATCTTTGTACCGCCCTGCAGGGAAACAGCCACAGGAGAGATGAGCAGGGCATAGCGCAGGGACAGGCTCAGATCGGCAAGGCCGTTGGTGTGAAGGATTTCTCTGTATCGCACTGCGCCGCCGCCGATGAGCCCGGTGCGTGATGCTCGTAGGGCTTTGTACTGCAGGTTGGATACCAGGGTGACGCGGTCGCTCAGTCCGTATTCCACATAGGTGGTCAGATTGAAGTCGACGAAAGAGCCGTCGGCGAACCCTGGGTGCTCCTCGAACAGGTCCAGGCCCACGCCGCGGTAGTTGAGTTCCCTGGTCGTGGACGAGTGGCTGGACGAGAGCTTGAGATAGTACGCCCCCTTGCTCTGTACCCATGCTCCGGACCGCACCTGTTCGCTGCTGCCGATGAGAATCAATAAAACTAGAGTAACTCTTGCTCTGAACATACGATCCGGGAAGTCCGCCTTCCAACGCATGATTAGATGGAATAGGCACGGATGAAACCGTTCATGCTGACCCGCATCACGATAGAATCGTCATCATCGGTGCGCGGAGAAAGAGACCAAGCGCGCAATATCCTTGGATACATGGAACGTAGGTAAGAATCTAGTTCCCGATCGTGAAGAATTCACTTTAGTACATCATGCCCAATCCGTTACCTATCATGCCGGTGAGGTAATCTACGATCAGCCAGAAGCCTCCGGCCACGAACTGGCCTAGGATCAACCCGTAGAAGACCGGGATGAGCGACTGATAGGCCTTCGGGCCGCCATACTTCAACATGTACGTTTTGATCAACCAGGCCAGAAAAACCGGAAACCAAGCTGTGTCCATTACCCGGTCCATGCTGACGACAAACCCCAGCGGGTGTAGGGGCCACCACAAGAACCGGCGCTGCATGAACAGCAGGCCCGTCATCACCGCGGCCCCGATGCATCGGATGAGCCAACCCAACCCGTTCGGTCCCGCGTTCTCATCGACCCGGCTTGCCACATACTGCCAGGTGAAATCAGGCAGGTAACCGACGGAACGCGCGACATTGATGCCGCCCTCGCGATAGGCTATCGACAGCGACGTCCAGAACGTGCTGACTGAAGAGACCACGATAGCGACGACCAGGGCCAGCAGGAGCCAGCGCTTTCTATGGACAATCTCAGCGGTCAATTTCAACCCGGTGGCCGTGTGTGCCATCATCGTACTGGCCAGGGATTCCGTCCATACTACCGTAGGACCCAGGGCCGCCATCCCCGTCGGTCCTATGTAGCGGACCCCTATTCCAGAGACCACGAAATCCAGGGGGATGTTGCGGGGAAACACCATCGGCAATCCCGCCTCGGCGATGATGCGGGTCAGGCTGACGAAGGTCACCAGCGCACCGAATAGAAACAGCAGCCCTGCCCACAGGGGCAGTCCCGCACGCCAGAGCCACAGGCTCATCCCGATAAACCCGAGGATGACCCCCCAAACGGCGGTGCGGTAGGACATGATTTCATCGGAATCGTCGACGGACGCGTCCCCTGTGAGCGCTTTGCGGAACACCGTCCGCAGATGCCCCCGGGCAATCCACAGTCCGAAGAGGACCATCGCTATCATGGCACCGATGCTCTGATGGGCCAGCAATCCTCTCACACCCCCACCGCCGCCGTAGTTGGAGAGTGCTTCCCCGATCCCAAGCCCGGTCATCGTCAACACGCCCTCCTCCAGGCGCCGCAGGATATAAAACACCCACATCCCGAACATGACGTCCGCCTTGAGGAAGTAGGCAAACCCCAGGATCATCAGATTCACCGAGAACCCTACATTGGCGAATCGCTGTATCAGGGTCAGTTGCCCAAGATTTCTCGGAATCACGGGGACGAAGGGGAAATAATGGTGCAGGGCATTGAGGCTCTCGCGGCCGAATGCCATAAGCAGTCCCATCCACATCAACGGCTTCTTGAAGAACGGGGCTACCAGAGAACTGTCCGACGGCGCATCGACCATGGCGAGGGGCACTTTCGTGATCGGATAGATCAAGTGCTCGTACTCCACCCACTGGCGGCGCAGGATGACCATGGCGCAGATGCAGAACATCCACAGCGCCACCATGAACAGGAACCACCAGAGCAGGGGGGACAACCACATGTCCCAGGGAATGGACTCGCCCTCCGGCATCCCCTCGAAAAACCAGCTGATCCCGAGCTCGTCCTGAGGGACCATCCAGTCTGCCACGTAGGGGTGGATGCTGTCTGCCCACTCGTTTTCGGGCGTCGCCAGGTAGAACAAACCCGCCGTGGACCCCAAGAGCATCAAGCAGAAGCCGTTGCGCTCGCCCCCCGAGAACGCCGTGGCTACGACCATCATGATGTAGATGGTCAGCAACTCGCCCTTGCCCAGAACCAGCCTCCGGTGGATGAGCGCCAACACCACCTGGACAACCCCCACCCACAGGAAGAACAGGAAGAAGGCGGCGGGCCCGTTCAATCCGCTCATCCGGCTGCCCATGATGACGAACGCACCGTAGGGCTCGCCCACGCCGATCGCCAGGCTGAGTGCCGCGCCGATGACGAGCGAACGCAGCGTCACGCCTGACGCCGACGGTTTCTCTATCAAACCCGGAAGTCCCTCTCTCGAGTGTCGCCAGGAAACCTCGACAACCTACTCAATCTCAATGGTCAGCAAGATGATAGCGGAGGAATGGAAAGATGGATATGGAAATGGGATGGAGAATGGAGACGAGTAACAGTGGAGACGCGCGAGAAGGAGTGCTGCTACTTACTCTATCTCCTCAAAAGTGAACGGGTACACCACCATCACATCGGTCACCGGGGGACGTCTCTGAGGTCTTGAGAGTTCGTCCTGACGCGATTCAGCCGATCCTGGCTCGCCAACCTGCGATGTGCTCTGTTGAGACGGCCTGGCCTGCTGTGCATACTGTCCGGCGGGTTGGAACTGCCAGCGCTTCATTTCGGCCACGATGCAGGCGCCCACCTGCGCATTCATGACCGTGGACTCTGTCACGCTCACAGCTTCGACCACGCCGTGCACGCGAATCGTGAACTGAACCTCCACCACGCCCTCGACGGCATCTCCCTGGTCAAACGACTCGGAAAAACATCGCCGCAGATCAGTGAGATTGCGGTCGACTATCGAATTGATCGCGCCGGTGTTCCGGGCGAGATCTCCCTGCTGGTTGCCGCGGATCTGGCGCGGGCCCCGGATAACCACCCGCGTCGTCTCCCTGGGCCCTTGTTCCGCTTCCCTGTCCTCCGCGATTACTTGCTTGCTGACTGTGCGGTTGAAATCAAAGGGAATGTCTATGGTCTCGATTGGGTGCCCCGACGCGTCGAACTTGAGCGCGAAATCCTTGAGAATCACACGCACGTTGCGCACCTTGGGATGGAGGGGATCGAACACGAGAAGCCCGCTGTAGTTCTCCCCTTTGAAAATCACCTCATCTTCTCCGTAGGCGCTAGATCGCACGATCCCGATCCGTTTCGAAAAGCGATAGTGCTCGTTCCCGCTGATGCCGCGCAAGCCCCGGAAGTACCCCTCCAGGCTCTTGCGATCAGCCACCGGGGCAATCGTGTACGATTCCAGATAGCCTCCACGGTCAGTCAACAGGATGACCTTCAGTGGATCCAGCTGCATCTTGGCGTAGGTGTAATTGTACACCGCGATGTTGAACACGGTGAATCGATTCGGTATGTACCCCACGTTCGGGTCCACCCAATCCCCGTAGGTGTAGGGATTGGTCGAAAGCTCTTCTCCTTTCGAATCGTCGGGAAACATCTCGTTCAGCACCGGCTCGGTCATGTACTGCACCTCAATCCGGGAGCCCTCCAGATGGTAGGAGACTATTCCGTCATCCCCTATGGAATGCTGCTCTCGCTCCGACTCCTTTGGCTCGAGGACCGAGCGGTACTCGACTCGCGGCACCGACAGGCACGCAGCCAGGAAGATCGGGACCATCAACATTCCGTAACGCAGGACACGGCTGTGTAGCATCAGTTCAAGCTCCCGCAACAATCGACTCGTTGCCATCACACTCCTCGTATGGACGTGGCATTACTACCGAAGTCGCAGTCGGCGCCCCCCCGGGCCCCAACCTTCGGTGAAAGGCCCCACCGGGACCTCCTCTTCGGGATACGGACGACCGAAGTAGTCGAGACTCATCAGCTCGTCACGGCTCACCCTCACCGTAGCGGCCGATGACGACCAGGCTAGGCTTTGATCCTCGGCGTCGATCACCATGTCGAGCTCTACCATGCGGCTATGGGCATCCAGACCGCTGGACTGCCAGTCGTCGAGGCTGAAGTCCTCTCTCATACCGGCGAGCACGTTGTAGTCCGAGACATTGTCCATCACCACGTATTCGAATCCCTTCGGGCATCCAACGATGACGTTGTTGATGATACGGTTGTCTTTGCATACGCCCACGCGGTCGCGGGTTGGACACTTCCGCATGTGGACCCCGGCATGGTCGCAATTCAGTACCAGATTGTGGGCGATCAGGAGCTGGTCACAGTCCTGCTGATAGACGCCGCTGCCCGCCTCCACGTTGTAGATGACATTGTGGTCAATCATGTTGACGACATTCGATGCTTCGAAGAAGATGCCCCCGGTGGTCGAGGCGATGTCGTGGAGCAGGTTTCGCGTCACCCGGGAATTCACGTTGGCGAAGTCGATCCAGATTCCGGGAGCTGCGTGACAGTGGTGGATGTGATTGCACTGGACTACGGTATCGGTGAGGATGAGGATCTTGATGCCTGCCGTCTCCCAGTAGCGTTCGACTTCCTGCCAACCGCAGTCGTGGATGTGGTTGTCGGCCACCAGAGTTCGCGGGACGACCGTTCCCTGGATGCCGCCGGTGCCGCAGTCGTAGATGTGATTGCGTCGTACCAGATGACCGCCCGTCGTCTTTTCCAACTCGTTGCGGTTTTCATCTTCTGAGCGCTCATCGGTAAATCCGCCGAGTTCGACACCCACGGAATTGATGTGACGGACGGTGTTGTCCTCGATGATCCAGTGATGCCCACCCCAACTCGTCACGGCGCCGTTTCCAGAGCGGATGAAGCCGTTGCCGGCCTGCTCGAGAGTCAACCCGGCCAATCGTACGTACCCCAACCCCTTGATCAGAGGGTTGAACAGAAATTGCCGGGTCGTGGCCTCGATTTCACAGGTGTTGGGATTCTGGCGCTCGAACGGATGCACGAGCAACGTCTTGCTCTCGGCGTCGATCCAGAATGTGCCGGGGACCCGGGGCAGCTCGTCGTGCGTCCCCAACTGGGTCAGGCGGCGACCGTTCTGGAAAACCATGGCCCGGGGCAGTGTGTGCGGGGCCCGCCCGCGCTCCCCCTCCGCCCAGTGCATGAGTTCGAAGTCCGCGTTGGTGGTGTTGGCGACGGCGAACGGATGATCCCCGGCGAAGAAGCTCTCAGGCAGATCCGCCGTCCACACGCTCAGCGATCGAGCCACACCCGTATGCGTCCACGTGGCGTCGATCACCTGGGACCCACGGATGACGGCCTCGGCACCCGGCGCCGCCTCATAGCTGATCATCGAATCAGCGCCGCTGCCGCCGCGTCGGGGCTGGACCAGCTCGCGGTAGACACCCGACTTGATCAATATCTTCTCGCCCGGCTCGACGAGTTCGGCGGCGGCCTGAATCGTCAGAAAGGGCGCCTCTTCGGTGCCCGCATTGTCGTCGGCTGCCGCAGGGTGCTGCTGATCCACGTAGTAGACAAATCCGTAGATGGTCTCATCCCGCCAGAGCTGGAACGCGGTCCCGTCCGGCAGGGCGATCGGTGGAAGTCCGTTTTTCATCATTGCTGGCTGTAGAAATCGATCTGCTGCTGCGCGATCGAGCCCTGTTGCGTCAGGGCGAATACGACCAGGTTCAACCCCATCTTCAACTGTGGTTCATTCTCAAACTCTCTCTGCCAGATCTTCCCGTACGCCTTGTCCGAATACACCGCTACCAGCCGTCCTTCCAGGAAGATCCCCTCCAGATGCGGCGAAGGAATCGTAACGCCCCCCGTGGCGCCTGTGACCTCTCCACCGGGTGGCGGTCCATCGTTGAAGTCAAAAAAGCTGTGATGGATGGGGTGCTCGTACGGGAGCATTTGGGGCCGATAATCCTTCCCGAGCACATCCTTTAACATCTTCCGCAACGAGGCTTCAGCCGGGCCGTACTCCAGACCTGGGACGCCGTTCTCCGCGAACACGAACCCCCCCATCCTCATGTATTCCCCCAGATTGCGGGCCTCCTGGGTGGTGAGGTTGAATCCCTTGTTCGCCGTGATGTACACGAAAGGTGCCTTGAAAAGATCCCGCGAATCCAGTTGCAGGCGATCTTCCACTTTGGCATTGATCATGGTGTACTTGTTGACGGCCCTGGCCAGTTGCGGGATCGCCCGAGGCGTCGGCGGATCCAGCTCCTCTCCCACTGCCAACGCCAGATAAATGAACCCCTGGATGTCCTGCTTGTTGGTCGGACTCTGGATTACGAGTCCCTTGTATTTTCCTGTGTCCAATGCCTCCAGATCGAGAAACTCTTCCTGCATGCTGAGACGCTTCTCGGGATCCTTGGTGCTGGCCAGGCGCGCGAAAGCCGTGATCTCCGGGACGACAGCTTGACCACCCACACTCGCCCCGCTTTCGATGGCGTAGTTGAACGTCGTCACCGTCCCGAATACATCCGGACGATTGATGCGCTCGGTGATGGCGATGTCGGGAACCACGTTCGTCTCGACTTTCCTTCGCGTCATCTTGCGTTGAACCCGTTTCTTCTTCAACTCGAATGGTTTGGTGAGCCTCGGGGTCCGCATCACAAACTCGAGGCTGGGCGGTTGAGCTTCCTTGATAACCGACTTGGAGATCACCAGGTAGGTGAAAAGCCCTGCGTGTGCCAACAGGGCGATGACCAGGCCCGCTTGGACCAGCCGACGGTTCTCGGCTAGCAGCCGATCCAACCTCAACCCATCGGCTCGTCTTCAAATCGACCGCGTTGCGCCATTGCCCTTCCTCCAGCCTGCTAAAAGACGAACACCGTATCGAGACGCGCGGCAGGCCCTCGAAACAGGGATGAATCCAACGCACTGACCCGGAAGAAGAACCAGGTCGAATCGGTAAACCCGTCGGCGATCAAACTGGACTCCTCGAAGGTGTGGGTCGTCTCGGTCACTCGGGACTCCCTCAGAAGTCCCAGGGTATCGGACAACGAGACTACATACCCCGATACATTCGCGATGTCCTCCATCGTCCACGTCAGGACGACATCCTGCCTGGCCTGAAACTGAGCCTCGAGCTCGGTAGGCGTGCCCAGCAACGTCTGGTGAAACGCAACAGGAGCCTCGTGCTCCTTGCTGCAGGAGACTGAGCCTGCCAACAGCATGCCGAACAAAAGGATGTTCACGTATGGCCCCACCGTCGCTATCTCTCTATTCCGTAACACGATCCTCCTCCATTCAGAAGCTCTTCGATACCACGATCCCCGTCGTGCCACCTACGGGACCTGCTGACACCAGAAGCTGGCGGTCAATCTCTTGCCCAGCGGTCGCATCTCCCGGATGCCGCAACAGGATATCTACCACATTCAAGGCATAGATCGCGACCGCCGCGTATCCGAAGATCTGCCGGCGACTGTGCAGGTTGTCCAGGTCATCGTTCAGATCCACCACACGTTGCCACTTGACCTCCGCCTCCTGGTGAGTGCCCTCCACACGCAGGGCGTCATACTCGCTCCGGGATGACGCGTACACATCCCGACGCGTGTTGTATGACTCGTGTGCGTCTACCGCCACGATCAGTGAAACCAGCCCGCTCAAAAAGAGCGCGCCACCCTTTTGCTTTTGCCCCGAGGCCATCTGTCCCAGACCGGGAAAGAGCACGGACAGCATCACCGCCCTATTCCGCGACACCCGGACCTCTTCGGCAAACATCTCTTCCTGGCCTCTCACCTCCCACGCCGTCCCACAGACAAACGCCGCACACAACACAACGCAAATAACGTGTTTCACGAGCTCTTCTCCCTTACAGCCGATTGGCAACGATCCAATCCCGGTGCTGCTTGGCGAACTGATGCGCATCGGGAGTACCTGTCCCCGCCTCATGACGGTCGATCACGCGTTCATACACACCTACGGCCTCCGTCCATTCGTTCAGGGACTCGTAGGAAATACCCATGTTGTTCAGAATGCCTAGTTCGGTCTCGGTGCCTGAATATTCCTCGGCCAGTCTCTTCATACGGGACAGGATGCGGCGCAGCGACTCCTTGTCCTTGGTTGTCATGGCCTGGCGGAATTCGACAACGATCGCTTGATACCTGGTAAAAGCCACCGCCTCCCTCAAATCCTCGATCAACTTCGGCACTTCCGCCGCAACCTCAGCGTCGGGATGGTCCTTCATGAGCCCCTGATAGGCATCCAGGGCCTGCTCATACTGCCCTTCGTTGTAATGGTAGTCTCCGATGGTAAATTGGGCGTTGGGAGCCAGTTCGCTGTCGGGAAACTCCGTGAGCAGCCGGCCTAGAGTGGCTGCCGCTTCTTCTCCGCGGTTCAATTCCATGTACACCCAGGCGCTGTTATACAACGCGTCGTCCTGCTCCGGCCCGGGCCAGTCGTCGACGACGCTTCCATATGCGTTCAACGCCTGCTCATATTGCTCCAGGTTGAAGTAGCTTTCCCCGATTCTGAACCAGACATCAGCCGCCGCCTCGTGTTGGGGAAACTCCGCAACCAGCCGCTCGAACACACGTATGGCGGGCGCGAACTCCCTGTGACCAAACCGGATATGTCCCAGGTAGTATAGCGCATGCGCCGTATTGGCATCGCCCTCATAGCGCTCAAGGAAACGCTCGAGCTCGAGCGCCGCCTGCTCTCGCCGCCCCGATTGCATGAGGCTCAGCCCCAGCACAAAGGTCATGTCCGGCGCGTATATGGAGTCCGGGTAGCGCCTCAGAGCTTCTCTGAACGTGTCTGTAACGGCGGCATGCTCCTCCATGCGACTATGCGCGTCCCCGAGCAGAAAAAGCGCCTTCTCCTGGATCGAATCACCTCCCTGCAGGCTCTCATCTGAAGCGATGGCCACGATATCGCTGCAGATCCGCACGACGCGATCGTAGGTCTTGAGCCCGTGATAGAGCTCGGCCAACAGAAGGAGATATTCCGCCTTCTCCTGCACATCAGTGGCATTGGCGGCCAGGGTCTCGTAGTTGGTGCTGGCCTCTAGTTCACGCCCCTGTTGAATCAGGGACATCCCCAGCATCCGACGGGCTGCCCGTTGCATCACGGGGTCATCCGCCTCGTCTACGACACGCTCGAAGTCTCGGTCGGCTTCTCCATGTCGCCCCAAGCTCAGCAGGGCGGTTCCCCTGGCATAGAGCGAACTCTCCACCAACTGGGGCTGATCCTTCGCCCCTTCGATGATGCCCGTGAACGCCCCCGCAGCCTCTTCGTAGGCCATCTCTCCGGTAAAGGCTTTGGCCTTGATGTACAGATAGCGTATGGGCACCTCGGGCGTGACTTGAAAGGCCAGCGCTTCGTCAATGATCTCCAACGCGCGGACAAACTCCCCCTGGCGGATCAGGATTTCCCCGGCGGTCACGCGCGCATCGGCAAACAGCGGCGATTCGGGCAGCACCATCAGGAATGCCTCGAGCGCCTTGTCCTGCTCTCCCTGGTCCCGCCGGCAGATACCCCGTTCGAAATGCACCATCGACGCCTGGGGCGAATCGGGGAATCGCTGGAGCAATTCACCGTAAATCTCCACAGCCCTGGCGTACTCTTTTTGGTCGTAGAATATCCGGGCGATCTGAAAGAGCGAGCTTTCGACAAGTGGGTCATCGGGATGGTCGTTGATGATGCCCTGAAATCCCTCCAGGGCCCGGGCCGTCGAGGACGCATCGTCCATGAACTGCTGGCAGAGGGCGATATTGAACTGCAAGTCCACCTTTAGCCGGGTGTCGGGATAGGTCTTCAGCGTGCTCTCATACCGGGCGGTCGCCTCACGGAAATGCGGTATGGCCATCGACCGTTGACTCGCGGCTAGCGCCTGTTGTCCCTTGTCATAGTATGCCCTGCCTATATTGTAATCCGCCTCGTCCACTGGAAAGCCCGCACGTGCCGCCACCTCCTCATATCCCTTGATGTAGACCTCATACTCCTCGATGGCCTCGTCGAAACGTCCGCTGTCAGCATAACGCCGGGCCATTTGAGACTGCATACGGGCCTGGAAGAACCGATCGCGTACCCGGTCGATGGCGGTCCTGTAGGTACGCACGGACAGCTCGAGATCCCCTTGCTCATAGTACATATCCGCCAGACGGCGATAACCCTCTTCGACGAAGCCCCTTTCCGCCGAGAACAGTTCGATCACCCGCTCGAATGCCTCGGTCGCCTTGTCGAGCTGCCCCAGCTTCGAATACCCATCCCCGATCTTCAACTGCGCCTTGGCGGCCAGCTCCAGTGCCGTCTCGTCCACCAATCCCGCCAGCTTCTCCCGCCGCATCCTCATCAAATCCCGGCCGGTCAATCCGTACACGTTGGCCTGGTCCACCAGCTGCTGATAGTGACTGATGGCCTTCTCATAGTCGTTCTGGAGATAGTAGCATTCCGCGATCTGAAACTGCGCCCGGTCCGCCCGGAAGCCCGTAGGGGAATGTCGGATCAGCGCCTCGAACGCCTGGATGCTGGACTCGTAGTCACCTTGCTCATAGTACGACCAGGCGATATCGTACATCGCGTTTGCCACGAACTTGCTGTCGGGGTACTTCGATATGAGCGTTTGAGCTTCAGCTATGGTCTGTTCGTAATCCTTCGTTTCGTACCAGGTCGTCACTAGACGACTCTGTGCCAGCACCCGCAATCCCTCAGCCGTGGCCTCGGATTCCACTCGCTCGAAGAATCCGACCGACCGTTCCAGGAATGCCTGGGCCTGACGTTCGGCTTTCTCTCGATCCGTCGCGCTCTCCGCCCGGTGCACCTTGCGCCGCGCATCCTGAGCCATCTTGAAGTATGCGTTGCCCGACTGGTACAGGGCTGCCTCGGTGATCGGTGCCGTAATATCGCCCACCGTCACGGTGACCTGTTCGAGGCGGAGCAGCGTGCTGCTTACCTGGCCGACCTTTTCGTACTGCTCGACCGCTTGGTCGTATGCTTCTGCCCCGTAGAAGCGCTGCGCCTTTCGAAAAGAGGCCTGCACGTCCTCCGCGGACGGCACATGCCGAGTCCACGCCGTAACCACCAGACTCAACGACACGATTATCCACGCAAATGACATCAAAGACTCCGTTCAGCTACGTGAGCCATCTTGGCCAGACCGCCTCGGCCAGGTAGAGCTGAGATCGCTCTTTCTCCCCGGCGCAGTATGCAATCCATTTATCATCAGGCGAGAACACCGGATGCGGATGGACACCTTCCCACCAGGTGGTCTTGTGCCGAACCAGCGGACGAACCTCAAGGTAGGAGGAATGGTGCTTGCGGAACACCCCGATCCACTCGTGTGCGGGGAAGCTCGGCGCGCTGGATTCAGGCCAGTAGTGCAACCAGTAATCGGCGTTCTCAGCGTCTCCATCTATATAGGCACTGCCGTCTTCACCGCGACCTTCGAGCCAGAGAAAACCGGGGTCGGCCCGATCCCCCGCCCACATGTCGTCGGCGTTGTTGCACTTGAAATGCGTCGGTGCCAGCCCCGGGAACACCCACCGGCTGGTCGTGCGTCGTTCCAGATCGATGTCGAGAAGCATCGGCAGCTTTTGCTCCTGAGCGATCGGGATCCCGTCCCGGTCGTAGGCCATGTTCTGGTAGTGAAACGATTCGACGTGAGCATTGGGCGCTGAGTAGTAGTGGTTGATGTAGTCATACGGCTGCTGATCGAACAGCAGTATCGGGTCGTGTATGGGTTTGAGGCGCTCGAGATCGACTTTCATGACCCAGGCTGTCTTGATGCCGGTGGGCTGCAGCCTGGCATAGCTGCCGAACCACACGTAGGACGGGTCGCCGCGACTGATGAAGTGGTGGCTGTCGGGCGCCGCCTGGTTGTCCGCGCTCGGCCCATGATAAACCACTTCCTGCCGTTTCTCCACGACATCGACCAGGAGCACCATCGCTTCTCTGCCGTACCGGTAGTCGTAACTCTTCTTCCTGTCCGCCGGGCCACAGCCGAGGACGAGATAACGCCCGCACGACGACAGGTCCGGTCCGCCGATCGGCCCGCAGCCTTCCGGTGACTCGGCTACCACTTCCTCCTGCAACGACTCCACATCCAGGGCGACAAACTGCCGATCGCGCCCGAAGTAGACGATGCCGCGTTCGGGGTCGACGGTGAAGCCGCCCGAGGGCTCCTCGTCGGTCAGTTGCACGATCTTGCCGGAAGCCACCTCCACCGTGTAGAGGTGACTTTCACCGCTGCGGTTGGAGATGAAGACGAATCGCTCTGACCCACCGATGAACTGCTCCTGATTGTAATAGGCGCTCGTGTTGACACACGGCTGGTCCGTGAGCTGGATGACGCGCACATCCGTCGCCGGATCCGAGAACTCGCGCTTTTCAGAAGGATGCACATCGCCTTTTGCCATTACAAATAGTCACCCTGCATTAATACAGTACGTTTTGCCCATACCCCATGAACAGGCGCACGAAGATCTCCGTCGTGTCGAAGCTCTCGAGGAAGCGGAATTCGTCTGCGTACTCCAGCCTGTCCTGCTTGAACCCCAGATTGGTGGAAATCTTATACCCCGAGTAATCCGACATGTTGGAGAGGAAGACCATCGTCGTCCGCCGCTTGAAGCTGTTGCGCGGATCGGCCAGGTGGGTTTCCTCGAACCACCAGCCCGGGACTCCCTGGAAACCCACCTTCACCTCCGTCGCCGGAGACAGCTCATAGCGGGCCTTGACGATGGGGACGACCGTTTCGGTGTGGATCAACGCCCGGTCTGCCCGCTGCCGGGTCCGCTTCAACCAGAGTCCTTTCAGGGCCGGCTGCAGCGTCAAATTCCCCCAGTGCCACGTGTAGTCGGCCTGCTGCACCCACGCCAGGGAACGGATCCGATCCCGGGCCTGCTCCGAACCGTCCTCGAGGCTCCCCCCATACTGACGGTTGTGTTCCAGTTTCAGCCGGGTGACGATCCGCCAGCCGGGAAGCCACTTCAGGGTGCCCGATATGTGCAACCGGTTCGCCAGACTGTTGCGATAGTCCAACGGATCGGGGGTGAACGTCGGAAAATACGCGAATCGCCCCTCATCGGTCCTGAGAAATCTTTGGTCTACTGACGCGTTCGCCGCCGTCCAGCTGAACACGTCATCCGGCACATCGTCCCACACCCGCTTCAGCTCGTTCTCGATCAGCCATTCTCCCACCCGGGGATGCACCTCGCTATAGTGCAGTCGGAGGTAGCGCTGGTCGTTGCGGCCTCCGCCGGCAATCTGATGCGATTGCAGCCAGCCCACTGTCGCCTCCGCGCCTGTCCATGGCTTCCAGCGGACATAAGCATGGGCCCCCCGCAGATCCCGGTCATACGGAAGGTCCTCCTTCAGGTCGTCCTCGCGCTCATCCACGACGTCGTTGTTGTTGAAATCCAGACCGTACACGTATTCATCCGGATCCGCTTCGTAGAGCAGGAAAGGCTCCAGAAAATCTGGCAGCCCGTTCAGGTTGCGGTTGGTATCAGGGATACCGTCGTTGTCCGCATCGTTGCCGGGAAACACGGATAGATCACGGGGGGCCGAACCTCGGATCTTGCCCTCCGGATTGGCGTCCCCATCATCATTGTCCTCGAGAAGAGAGAAGAAGGTCGTCTTGTTCTTCAGGTAGGGAAAGCCTCCCCCAATCGCCACCTCACCTGGCCTCTTCGTCAGTCGCTGGTTGAACATGGGCCCGATGGAAAACAGTTCTCCCCCGAAACCGTAGCGCGGCGTCTCCCGCTCGAGTTGAACATACCCGGCCCGTTCCCGCTCGTGGTGGCGCACTCCATTGCCCTCGTAGAGCACCGGGTCGGTGCCGATGAGGTCCAGCTGTTCCCCGGGCACCCCGTCCCGGTAGCGGCTGTAGGTGATGCTCTGTGCAAACTCCCCACGCACCCGCAGACCCACGAGGTCCAGCGCCATGTTCACGCCCCATACCGACTGACCGGTCTCATTGCCGATCGGAAACCGTATCCGCTCGGCATTCGACAAATCCTGCACGTTGCCCTCGGCACGACGCACCGTCTTGTAGAACGGCGCGCTGTAGCGGGAATCATACCTATCGTCATTCGGAGCCGTCACACTGATGTCGGCGACTTCGATATGGTAGTCATTGCCCACCGACGCCTCCACCTCCACGGAGCGCACGTGGGTCAGCCCCTCAAGATTGAAGTAGTACACCAGGGACTCGGTCCCATCCGCACGCTGAACCTGGCTCGGGTCTTCCCATTCTATAAACCTCACCAGACGATCTACGTCGGCGAAGTCGGACACATCCTCTCCCTGCGCGAGATCCCGCCGATACAGGTAGTCGGCATACAGCGGTTTCTCCATCCCCAAATAGGGACCCGTACTGCGCGCTACGGAGGGCTCGTAGTAGAAGCTGGGCCGGAAATTCCCGTCGACCCCCGTCCTCCCGACCACCGTGAACGTATTCGTGAGATCCCGACGCACCAGGTCCGGAACCAGATTCGGGCGCGCTTGACCATTGATCACCAACTGCACCCCGGACACGACGGGGCCACCTCGTCCATCGCTCGGCGAATCGTCCGAGATCCGCACCGCGATGAGCGCCGGGATCGCCTGAGAAGCGTGCAGATCCCCCCTCAAGTCCGTCGTCGGATAGCGCACATCGAACATGTGCAGGTTGGCAAACGTGGCGCCCAACCGCAACGGCCCCGTCTCGCGCTCATAGTGTCCGGCCAGGAGAATCACCGAATCGTCGCCACCTCCATGTAACCCAACTCCTCCCGTATAGCCCAGATACTGGTAGGAGGCTACCAGGCTCAGGGCATCACCGAACGGGCTCAGAATGTCCCCCCGGGCGCCCTGTAGCGCCACTCGATTCAACGTCAGCGGTGTGAACCGCGTCATGATCCCCTTGGTCCAGAAACTCCCCGCACCGCTCCTCGAAAAGATCAGATTACTCGCCCATCCCGAATAGGTCTGCCCGCCCATGGACAAAACCCCGTGGAAGTTGGCGAGGTTAGCTAGAATACGACTGTTTCCACTGCGGATGCCCCCCTCCGTGGACTGTTCCCCAGTCCAGGAGCCCAATTCCCGACCGCTGATCAGGAAGTTGCCCAGCGGATCGTAGATGTTCGACCACGGCGGTCGACCCGTCAGCGAGTCGTAGTTCCGATACCCCGTGAAGGCGTAGTTCTGATACACCTCCCCCGGGTCTCCCAAAAACATCCGATCCGGCACAACCGCGGGCACCGCCGGTGTCTCCTTCCACCGACGCTCCGCCCTCCACACGTTCTCCCCCTGCGCCTCAACCCAACTCGCCTCCCCCCCCATCGCAACCGTCATCACCAACACATAGAGGGCGAGTACCTCGCGGCGGAAGTACGTTGCCATAGGTTTGAACGTCGAGGTGCCCGGCTCGCAAGGCGCGCGACCGAGTCGTATTAGGGAATACGGCGAGCGGAGCGCGCTCAGGGACGAGGCCGAACTCCAAGAGTTCGGTCCCACGCCGCGAGCCGGGATGGATCGGCGCTCAACCGGCAACGGACTTGCGCCGCGAGGTACTAGAGACACAGGCCCCCCTCGATAGCCGCACCCCGGTCTTTTGCCTTTACGCACGATGCAGTGCATGATTCTGGCCTATATAGTCCGCGTCACCTCGGTCACCCGCGCCTCCGAGGCCCTCAGCCCGACAACCATCCGGACGAAGAAAAGTGAGTAGTCTATGTCCTCGATCGCGCGGCTGCGATCGTCCATCCGGCGGCGCTTGAGCTGGTAGCCTGCATTGAAGCTCATTTCGTATCCGCTGTATGAGGAGGTGTTGGTGACCATTGCCAGATAGTCTTGCGACCTGTAGTCAGCCGAATGGTTCGTCATATCGCGATAGCGACCTGGCGCCTGCACACCAAACCTCAGCACGGTTTTCGGACTCAGCACGTAGTCCATCCGCAGAATGGGATAGTAGTGCACCTCGTGAGCCGGCAGCACTACCCTTTTCTGATCCGTCGTCCTCTGGGCCATGTACTTCAGCTGTGGCCTGAGTGTCCAGCTCCCCCGCTTCCATACGTAATCAGCCGCGACCACCGAGGTCCAGTCCTGGATTCGGTTGGCCTCGTGGAACGCCGTTTTCCGCTGAAAATTCAGATCCAGTTGCGCATTCGAGCGCACGGTGAATCCCGGGAACCACTTCAAACGGCCCTCCACGAACGTCGTATTCACGACGCTGTTGCGCATGCGCAGGGGCCGATCCTGGTACCTCGCGATACCGATGCCGATCAGATCGTCGGGATTCACCCCGCGGGTGCCCACCGGGGTGATCGACCCAAACGGCCCGAAGGTGTCGTCATAGGCGAATCGATTCAGTTCGTCGGGGATGGTGTCCTTGACCCGCTTCAGGAAGTTGACCGCCTGGATCTTGCCCAACGACGGCTCGTTGGTGTTGTACTCCACCTTGGCATACCTCATCCAGTTGCGCCCCCCACCCAGGATTTGACGCATGTCGAGCAATCCCAGCCTCAGCTGCAGCCCGTTGTCCCAACGCCCCCCCGTGAACAGGTGCACCCCTTCCGAATCCTTGTCGTAGGGGTAATCGGGCTTGTCGTCGTCCTCGCGGCGGTCGATCACCCCGTTGTTGTTCATGTCGTCTCCGTACGCGTAATCGTCGGGATCGACATAGTAGAGCAAGAAGGGCTCGAGGTAGTCCGGCAGACTGTTGTTGTTCTGGTTGATGTCTGGGCGACCGTCCTGATCTCCATCCAGTCCGGGGAACACACCGTTGCGGTCGGCAAATGCCGGCAGGAAGTGGTTCTCCGGGAAGACGTCGCGATCGTCGTTGTCGTCCACGAGGTCCAACTCCATGGTGGTGTTGCGCGTGTCGTCGACGGTCCCCGCCCCGCCCTGGGAGATGAGGTCGGTGAAAAAGGGCACGGCGCCGTAGAGCCCGACACTCCCGTCTTGAATGGAGAGCGTCGTCGTGTAGTGCGGGGATATACGGAACAGCTCTCCTCCCAGGAAACCGTTCCCCCCCACCTCCTTTTTCACATTGACGTAGTACGCCTCCGCCCGGCGCTGGTGGTACTGCCCTCCCAGGTCGGGGTACTGTCTGAAGTCCCAGTTCAGGTTGTACTCGGCGCTCAACTGGAAGCCCGCTACCGCCGTCGACAGGTTGACCCCTGTCACGGTGACCCCCGTCTGCCGCCCGTAGTCGAACCCCACCCACCCCAGATTGCTCATGTCCGTCACGCGCCCCGACGATCCGGCAACCCGGTAGAAATACGTTGCCCGGTTTCGTTCTTGAGGCCGGTCCTTCGGTACGAGGCCAGCAACGTATACCTCCGACACGCTGATCTCGTAGTCGTTGGCCACCAGCGCCTCGAAGTGCACCTCGCGAGTCCCGGCCTCGGGCATGGCGAACCAGTACAACAGGTACTCCGTGCCGCTGGCCTCCAGCCCCTGTGCTCCCGCGGTCTCCGTGGGCAGAAAAGGCTCCGGCGCTAAGGAACTCCTGATGAACTCGACATATGGCGGGATGGTGCGGTTGCGGGGGAAGTTCTGATCGATGTTCGCGTTGGCCCCCAGGTTGCTTTGCTCGAGGACCTCCGTGTCGTGGCGCGTGATCACGGGCCGAATGTCGTCCCTTTCAACTCCGTTGAGGGAGATGCGCACATCGTACACCCGCGCCCCTTGACCATCCCGCTCGGTCTCATCGGCTATCTTGACCACCAGGTATTCGATGAACGAGGGCCGCCTGGCCACCCCGATCCCTCCCGGATCATGGACGGGCAGTGTGCCCTTCAAGCTGTTTTGTGCCAGTCCCACCTGGGTGTCCACGCGGAACTGATTCAAATACGTCAACCCGAGATCGAACATCCCTATCCGGGTCTGTGCGTATCCACCCAGCAGATACGCCGCCAACAAGCTCCGGGCCAGGCCCCCAACTTCCTCTACCCTCTGATCGTAATGGACGTTGTCTTCGTACGAAAAGATGGCCTCCAGTTCGTAGATGGGCTTGTCCAACCGGGAGCTCACCAGGGAAAAGCCGTGCCGCCCGAAATCCCCATCCCAGCGGATCCCGTTCAACGCTGCCATATCCATCGTCAACGAAGTAAAGCGGGTGCGAATGTGATCCCCTATGATGAGCCTCTGGTTGGATCCGACGTAGGTATCCTTGGCGAGCACCAGTCTGGCCAGGTAATCGTGGTAGAGCAAACTCTTTTGAAGCCTGCTTCCCGGTTCACGGGGTTCCGTCGTCGGATCGTCGAACATTGGATGGGACTGGGACAGCCGGTAGAGCTCCGCCCCGTCCATGATCAGGTTACCGAAATCATCGAAGACCAGCGCGGTGCCGCGATCGAACTCCTGTCGCCCCATTCTCCGATAGCCCTGTAGCGCGTAGTTGTCATACTCCGGGACCGGCCGTGACAGCAGGGATCGGCGGGATACAAGCTGCGCCCCACCCTCGCTGGCGCACAGGAGGACCACGCTCAGCAGCGACACACTGAACAAGAACCCCCTGCGGATAGACACCTTCTTATGCGTCACTGTCCAGAAACTCCCATGGTGCAGGCCGCGCCCGAGCCTCGGCGCGCAGCCGCTATTCGAAGTACAGCTGCAGGAACACCTCTCTCGAGGACTCGGATCGACGGCTGAGTGCGCTCCAAGAATCTACGCTTTTGCGAAGGAACCCGAGGTTGAGACGCACGTCATACCCGGAGTAATTCCCGCGATTCTGCAACAGCAGCACGTGACTCGTCGCATCGTGCGAGACGAAAGGCCAGGCGACATTCCGAAACTGCTCCTTCAGCATCGGAAAGCCCTGGATTCCCGCTCGCAATACAGTGCCCGAGGTCAATGCGTAATCCATCCGGAGGATGGGAATCAGATGACGTGTGTGCAGAAACGGACGCCGTCCCGATGACGGTACTTTCTTGTGCTCGGTCAGGAACTTGAACATCGGCATGAGGGTGAGATGCCCCAGCTTCCACTCGTAGTCAGCCCGGGTTACCAGCGCCCGCGATCGATCCCGACTCTTCTCCTGAACCGCCCCGTCGTTGAACTCTGCGCGCCGACGGTCATTGACTTCGTAGCGGAACTTGGACGACACATTCAGATGGGGGATACCCGTGAACCTCGTCTCCAGGAACAACAGGTTGACCAGGCTGTTGCGCATGGACAGCTGATCCGGCTGGATCGTACCCTCCACGTCGAAGCCCACAAACTGCAGGTCCCCTCCCCGGATGTCCGCCGGTATGTCGTCCTCCACCCGTTTGACCTTGTAATGCACATCGATGCTACCCAACCCCTCGCGCCTGATCCCGTACCGGGCCTTCGAATACAGCACCCGGTTGCGCCCCCCACCCGTGATGCTCCTGAGGCGATACCAGCCGACCGTATTCTGCAGCGCGGGGGTCAGCTCGAGCCGGGCGAACAGATGCCGTCCGCGCCGATCCAGATTGTAGGGGTAGTCGGGGCGGTTGTCGTCCTGCCGGACATCCACCGTCCCGTTGTTGTCGAAGTCGTCGCCGTATGTATATCCATCCGGATCCACATAGTACATCAGAAACGGCTCCTGGTAGTCCGGCACCTCGTTGTCGTTGACGTTCGTATCGATAATCCCATCGCCATCCTCGTCCAGCCCGGGAAAAATCCCGTCCCCGTCGCGCCGATCCGAGCTGTTCGGCCATTCATCCTCGTCCGGCCATTCATCCTGGTCATCGTTGTCCTCGACCAGCTCGTAGAGCTTCGCGATTGCGTTGGGCGATTGCGGATCCACAGCCTCAAACGAGGTCCTGTAGGTCGAAGGAAGATCGAACAGCTCAGCACCTACATGGGCGGCGCCGCGGGCGCTAGAGAAACGGCGTGAAGCGTTGACGACGTAGGCTCGCGTGCTCTGCTTGTGCCACGCCCCTGAGATGCCGGGATAGGTATAGTACCCCACGTTGTTCACGACCTCCCCCCGAACCACGGCGCCGAGAATATCGAGTTCAACGTCTGTCCCATACGTCGCCAGGCCCGTGGGGAACCCGTACTCGAAGGATACCCAACCCAAATTGGAACGGTCGCGCACCTTGCCCACCGCACGCCGGACATTGTGCCAATCCGCCCAGTACCCCACGCGCGTAGCCACATCGATCGAGTAGTCGTTTGCCACCAGAGCCCGGAATTGAACCGATCGTGCCTCCGCAGGTATCTGATACTTGAACAGCAGCACATCGGTGCCGCTGGCCTCCAGGGGCTGTCCGTCGGTCAGCGCTACCGGCTCTGGCGGGGGGCCGTGGCGTGGATTCTTCGTCCTGTCGTCGGCCCCCCTCTGTTTCAGAATCGTTTCCAGACGCGAGAGAGGACCTATATTAGTGTTGTGGCTGAGTGCTTCAGACAACCATGTCCCGTCGGCGCGCACGGCGGACAAGAACTGAGTCCGAAGCGGCATTTTGTTTGCGGTTAGCCGACTCAACCTCGTATACGAATGGATTTCAGGTATCAACACCGCCTCGGGTTGAAGGTGCGCGCGCGCACCGTCGATGTACACCTCCAACCCATGGACTTGTGCGCCAGACCCATCCTCCGGACTGTCATCACTGAAGATCACATACAGCTCCTCAATCCCACCCGGCTCATCTGAACTGGTTCGCCCCAGATCGACAGGAACCACCCCGCGCTGAATACGCCCCCCCTTGCGCCGAGTAGCGTCGCTGCGGAAGGTGGTCACGTAGGAAAGCCCCATCGTCATAAGATCTCCGACGGTGTTTTCCCACCGACCCCCAAACAGATAGCTCGAATGCAGCTCCGCACCCGTGACCTCGGACCGTGGGGTGGGGTTGGAGATCCTGGACCCCAGAACGGTAAAGCGGTTGCGCCGGGTTGCCCCATCCCACCGAATCCCGCTGAACCGTGACCTGCTCAACGTCAGTGAGGTGAAATTTGTGCGTATTGCATGCCCGATGAGGACGCGATTGGACCAGCCGCCGAACTCATCGCTGGCGATCATCAAGTTCTGGAAGAGTCTTTCTGACAGATCGCTCTCTAAGAGAAGACTCCCCCGGCTCGGCGCGATGCCGCGGAACTCCTGCAGACGAAACACGTCCAGGCCATCCACCAGGTAATTGCCGAACGGATCGTACTGTCGACGCTCCAGCTCCACCGCGAAGCCATTGACGGGGCTCGTCGTCCGAGTCCCGGAACCTCCTACGCCCAGGATCGGCTGCAGCGCATCCTGATACCCGATCGATCCATAGTTCTCGTACGACTCCCCCCACAGGGGGTAGTAGTCCCTGGAGATGAACTGCCCCGAAGCCCCCGAGGCGAGAGCCACGACCCATACGATGATCGAGAGCCTTGGAAAACGCACGGCTGCTCCCTTAGTCAGAGGTCCACGAGAACGAATTGAGGAGGGGAATACGATCCCCCGGCCCTTGAGGAATTCGCGGTCATTCCTGCCCACGGCCGGAAGAGGCTAATACACGAGGCCTACGGTGCCCATGCGTCGCTCATCCCCTTCATCCGCTTCCACCAGCAACTCATACAGATAAATCCCCGGGGGCACGACATTTCCGTGGGCATCTGTTCCATCCCAGCGACCCGGCGGGGACTGCGAACTGCCATCATACCGTCGCGCCGATAGTGGACCCGTGTGCAGCTCCCGAACAAGCGATCCGTCCAAAGAGAAAACCCGAACCGATACGGGTGCACCCTCTGCCTTGGCCAGCGTGAAAACGATGGTGGCGTGGTCGTTTCTGCCATCCCCGTTCGGCGTGAAAACGGCGGGCTGTGCCTGAGCGTCTAGCAAAACTCGACCCAACACTTGAGGGGCGGAAACCAACCATCCCCCGCCCCGGGTATCTTCGACCACGTTCTGCGGATTCTCCGAATCCAGTGCGAGTAGTTGTGCGCTCCAGGAGTGAGCTATCGCATACATCGTGGCCCTCATATGAATCGACAACTGCACATCCAGGTCTTTCAATGGAGGATCGAAGGGAATCTCCAACCCCCTCGACGTCACCTTGACACTATCCAATTCCACCACACTGCCACTGCCTTCCAGCCCGTCGACGGGCGCAACCGGGTCGAGCGTCACCGGCCCCGGAACCGCGATGATCAGCCGCTCAACACCACTATTCTGCCCTGAGATTTCCAAATCTAGATCGTAGGTAAATGTCGTATCCGTCCCCATCTCCACGGTCACCGGCGAAATCCGCCCCGAGGCTGATTCGGCGGGTACATCATCGGCAGAGGACTCCACCGTGATACTCCGAAACCGGGGCGTAGCGCCCTCCACGCTCGTCGACAGTTGTACACGGTATTGGAACTGGCTCGCAGGCTCGGGCGACTCGACGAAGGTATTGCTGTCCGCATAGGCGTATTCCCTCGTCCACGGACTCCACACGGCATCCACCATAGTCCTGAACTGGAGAGCTACCGAGGTACCCTCAGGGACGTCTGCCTGCCAGGTAATCTTGCCGATGTTCTTCGCGCTGGGTTCGTCGAGATCCAGGGGTTCCGATTCGAACGTCCCGGCGGCACTGTACGCTTCACCATACACCTCGACCTCGGCCACATCCGGCGCACTGATCCCGTCTATCTCCGCGACCACAATCCGTATGTATCGCGCCAGGGCAGGCTCAAAACGGACCGTCGTCTCCTCGTACTCCGTGATCCCGTGCAGAACCGCCACCTCCGACCACCGGAACTGGTCCTCGCTCACCTGAACCGAATACCCCTTCAGGGAATTGACAAAATAGCTACCCGACCTACGGGGTGCCTTGGTGATCACCCGGACCCGGCTCACCCTGCGGACCTCCCGAAGGTCCATGCTCACATGCTTGTTGAGAGCATTCGCACCGGGCGTCCACGAGCTGGTCAACACTCCATCGTTGGCTTCCAGGACGTTGGAGGGCTGCCCCAGAGCCAGATTCCGACCGTCGATCAAGCTCAGCGTAATCCCTCCGTCCTTGGTCCCGATGTCCACGTCTCCCGGATAACCCGCCACAGGCACAACCGATAGATCGGTACGCCCCTCTATCTGTGTCAGGTCCATGCTGCCGGCCTGGACCAACTGGGCATCGTCCCAGTCCACCTCGACTTCGTCGGGATCCTCGCTGGACCACCGCCATGCCCCCTCCCGATTCCCCACCTTCGTGCCGGTCCGCTGCGCGCCGGTCTCCAGCTCCAACAACAACCCGCTCCCGCCCCCTGTCCCCTGAGTGGTCACGGCCACCAGAATTTCGTTAGTGCCGTTCTCGACCTCTATCTCATCAACTTCGATCTGCGTCCAGTCTCTGGACGTCAAACTACTCAGATTGATCCTGTCGCCATTGAACCACAGATCATCAAGCTCATCCGCCGCCGTCACGCGGATGACGCCGTCCCCCGCCTCATCCGCTTCGAATTCGGTGTAGTACCATACCGTGCTAGCCCAGGAACCCTCCTGGCACACCCCAGATTCGCACACCACCTCCGACGCCACCGGCGTGGGCAGGGTGAGAAGAAAAATCCAAAGGGCTATGTTGCTGAGTTGCTTGTGGCTACGCTTCGTCATTCAGACCGCCTCGAAAATCATCTTCCCGACGTCTTTTTGTGAAACATTCGCTGTTGAAAACAAGAGGTGGAGGAGGGACACAAGCCCCCCTCCACCTCATTGAACCGATCAGTGACGGTTGATGGTGGCGCTCTCTTTACTTGAGGAACGTCATCTTCTTGGTCACCTCTTGGCCACCGACCCGCAGGCGGTAGAAGTACAGACCGCCGGCAGCCAGCTCACCGTTCGCGTTCATGCCATCCCAGGTGGTACGGTAGGTCCCGGTTGACACAAACTCGTTGACGAGCGTGTTCACCACCTGGCCCTGCGTGTTCAGTACTGTCACTGTCGCAAGGCCATTGGTGGGAACGGCGAACTCGATCGTCGTCGTTGGGTTAAACGGGTTGGGATACGCATCACCCAGTTCGACCTGCTCGGGCGTCACGGCGGAAGGGACCTCCGCGATCGCCGTATCATCGAGGTTGGTGCCGATCAGAGCCTGCGAGATCCGGAACGGCCAATGAGCGACCTGATGGCCACCCGTCCGCTCAACAAAACCATCCTCTTCCCCCACGGCCTTCTCGGCAACCAGGATATAGAGTCCGTCCCAGTCAGATTGCTCGTGGATCATGTTCGTCCCCGAACCAGTCGCCTCGTGATTGGTGAGCGGGATATTGGGGCCCTGGGCGTGAAAGATCCCGGCGCCATCGGGGCCGTAGACCGCTCCGTAGGCCGGCTGGCGGGCCATGTCTCCCTTGGAGGCCTCAGTCATGAAGGCGAATCCCGGGATAGCCCCACGAGATATGGAAACCGCATGAGACTCACCATCCGTCACAGACTCAACACCCAGTGCCGCGGCTTCGCCTGCCCATATGTTGTCATTGAAGCCGTCCCCTGTATGGTTCTGGTAGACGAGATCGCCGTTCCAGTCGACCTTGAGCGGAACCTGATTGAGCGAACTTGGACCCCAACCGCCAGCGGACATGACGAACCCTGACTCATCGATCCCTATGCAGTTGATCATGCTCGCGGCGAGAGTTGACTCGGTAACTTCCGGGTCGTGACCGTATTGCTCGCGTACCATCCACTCACTGACGTCGATGACATCGGTGACTTCGCCCGTGCTGGAATCCAGCTCGTAGATACCGGCGGCCGGGGGATCGTTCAACCACCCGTTGCCCATGTACAGGAAGCCATCCCAGTACTGTATGGAGTGGAAGAAATTGATATGGTCGCCCAGAGCGATCTGCGCCTGCCAGCTAGCCGGTGGTTCCCCGAAGCCCTCCATGGGCTCGGATGTCTGCGAATCCCAATCTACGGTAACGCCGATGGCGCCTACACCGTTATAGCCGAACATCCAGTTCCTGGAGAAGTCTTGAGGATCGATGGCCACGCCATGTGCCGAGCCACCCAGGACCCTTATTGGGTTCCCGTCGTCGTTCTCTCCTAAGTCGTATTCCGGCAATTCAACTGTAAATGGGGCCATCATATCCCATGGGTCGTCGACTTCCAGCCAATTCCCCGGTGGGAGCGGATACAGCGTGAAGGCACCGCCCATGCCATACGTGTACTCGTTTCTTGGCCCCTCATTTTCCTTGCCAATCTTGTTGGGGCTGGTGTGCATATATCCTTGGCCCTGCAAGACCTTCACCGTGCTGGTGCGGTTCCGGAACCCGGCACCCGTAACGGCAATCCAGTTGGCATCGGTGATGTTGTCGTAGCCCAGAACATAGAGCCGGTAGGCGCCCGGCTCGACGTCGTCTCCGGCCCAATCCGTGCCATCCCACAAGCAGCTACCATCTCCAACATCATACTGGCCGCACTCGACCACTTTCACCATGTTGGGGATCCCCGGCGCGCGAAGCAGGGCGTGGCCGCCATTCCATTCAGGCCTACCCGGGCCGCCGAAGCCACCTGGAGTGGCCTGGTCGGTGGTGTAAATCGCCAGATAGACGGTTGCTTGGGTGCCCGACAGCGTAAAGGGAACCTCGGCATTGCCGTCAAAATTGTAGCTCACATTCCCCACATCAATCCCGAGAATCACCGGATCCTCGCTGCGCACAAACTCGTAGCCAGCGGTCCCCGCGTACGTCAGAGACGCACAGAGGGTGAGGATGGCCACGGACATTAATGTCAATTTGACTTTCATCTTCTCATGCTCCTTGGGTTCTTTTATCGCTGACAACAACTCGCTTCCTTCATCCCACACAATTAGACACAATCAGCACCGCGGTCGAGTCTCCTCCTTTCTGCTCGTTTCGGGTTGATTTCCGCTGTTTCAGGTTGATTCTGCCTTAGCAATTAGGATAATAGTGTTCCGCCTGGACGCCCTACGACGTTCCAGGCCCCATCGCAAACTCAAAACCTTTGATACTGACATTCTTTTGCTGCGGACTGACCGTCAGGTGATGGTAGTGCTCGAACGGATACCACTTCGTGACCCCGGTTTTGAGTACCGATACCGCCGGATCGTCGTCAGGTCGTTCGACCCCAATAATCCTGAACGCCTCCGTCTCGTCGAAAGGGTCCAGCTTGTCGAACTTGTAGTTCACGTAAGCGCATGTACTGTCCTTGACGATGCCGAAAACCGTCACCCCTTTCAGATCCTTCCATTTGATATTCCCATACGGCTGGTTCCCCAGCTGCGGGCGATAGGCGTCGGGTTCACCGAAGCGCGCGACCAATTCTTCCAAGCTGCTGCCGAGCACGAAGTGAACATCCAGATAGGTCTGACCTTGTACCTTCGCCGCCTTGAGGGCAGCGAGTTTTGCGCCTTCGTCTTTTTGTGGGCCTTCCTCTTTGGAACAAGTGAGAAGGGCCAATCCGCCACAAAGTAGTAAAAAACCACCTCGAAATCCAAGCACTTTTAAAATCCCCGGGGACCAGGCGTCCCTAGCTAGGCCTCCGCTTTCTTCTCCGTTGCCAGACCGATCTTCTCGATGCCGAGATTTTCTCGGCCGTTTCCATCATGTCGAGGACCAATCCGTGACGCGTGTCCTCCTCGTCAACACGCCCTCCCTGCCTCGCAGGATGCTTTCAGCTATCCTGCCTCCTTCTTCTCAGTAGCGAGCACGATCTTCTCTATCCCGATCCGCTTCGCCGTCTCCATCATGTCAAGGACCAGTCCATGACCCGTATCCTTGTCCGTGCGAATGATCAACGTCACCACCCGCACCCCCTCCTTCTCCCGAGTCAACACGCCCTCCAAACTTTCGGGCGTCACCGGGAAACGGTTCACCTCCATGGTCCCGCCCCGGTCGATCGTGGCCACCAGTTTCTTTTCCTCGATGATGACGGCCTCTATCGCCAAGGGCAGCAACACCTTCAACCGGTAGGGTTGCTTGAAAACCGTCGTCACCATGAAAAAGATCAACAGCAGGAACACGCAGTCGATCAACGGCGTCAACTCCATCTCCACCGACCCAACAAGGCTCCTGCGCTGTATCCGTGCCATTAAGTCTTCATCGCACCACTCGACCGTTCTCTTGTTCCGAGGCTGTCACGATCCTTGTAGCTTGGCAAAGGCGATTCCCTTTACCCCAGCCCCCTTCGCTGCGTCCACGACCTCGACCACCCGCGACTGAGCAGCTCCCCGGTCTCCCTGAATGATCACGTTGTCGTTTCGATTTTCCACCATCGCGCGCTCAATGCGGGCGCGCAACTCTCCAGCGAGTACCGCCTCACCACCGATCTCGATGCGACCGTCCCGCTCGATGATGATGTTGATGTCCTTCTTCTCCTGCTGCTCAGTGGCCTGAGAGGCTCTGGGCAAGTCCACATCCAGTCCTCGTGCATGGATGAAGACGGTGGTGACCATGAAGAAGATCAACAACATGAAAACGCAGTCGATCAAGGGCGTCAGGTCGACCGTTTCTTCTGAGATGAAGCTCACTTTCGGTCGATGCCGCGCCATTGATATACCAATCCACTCGTCCTACTGCACCTGGTACGGTGTTTGGGACACATTATACATCGTCGATCTTCCAGAACCAAGAAAAAAAGAGCAAAAAAACGAAAAAAAAAGGGGGCCGGTGGTCTGAGAAAACGGAACCAACGGCCAGATAGCCGGCGGCGGTGCTGCAACACCAGCTGGCTTTCCAGTGAGGGGGGACCGGGTTGATGAACATGCGGTCATTGATCATCTTCCCCCTCCCTCGTCTCATCACCGATAGCCTCACGGATATGAATCAGGACAATCATGCTTTCTGGATCTGATATCTCGGACACGCCCCGCCGCGATCTGATGCCGTGGGTGTGCGCTGTCCTGCTGCTGGTGGCACCGACGGTTGGCGCCGAGGTAGACCTGGCCGCGGTTAAGGACCAGATATCGGAGGAGCGCATGGCGGCGACGCTGGCACGTTTCACCGCGCACGAATCTCGAGTGGTCGGGTATCCCGGGGCCGATGCGGCTGCCCGCTACATTGAGGATACCTTCCGCGAAATCGGACTGATCGGGATCACGGTTCACGAATACGACGTGTCCATACCGGTGGAGAAGACAGCGGGCAGCATCCGGGTCGCCTCGACGGGCGAGACGGCACAGCTGCACGGACTGTGGCCAAACCTGGTCAAGACCTCCACCTTGCCCGAGGGAGGAATCGCCACACGCCTGATCGACGCCGGAGACGGCTCCTACACCCACCTGGACGGCAAGCAGGTCGAGGGGGCGATGGTGCTCATGGACTACAACACCGGCGACGCCTGGCTCAACAGCGGCTACCTGGGCTCCAGCGGCGTGGTCTTTATCGAACCGGATTCTACAGTCTGCCTGGAGGGTGAGCGCAAGTTCCTGACGATGCCGCTGGACCTGTCGCGCTGGTGGGTTCCCAAAGAGGACGGGATTCGCCTGCGGCAGCGTATCGCCGCGAGCCCGGCGGGCGAGATCGGGGTGCAGATGAAGTACCGCATGGAGTGGAAGCGGCGTCCGGCCTGGAACATCCTCGGGACCATCCCCGGTACCGACCCGGTGCTCAGGGACGATGTCATCGTCCTGGAATCCTACTATGACGCCATGTCCGTCGTGCCCGCGCTGGCACCCGGCGCCGAGCAGGCAGCCGGCATCACGGCGCTGATCGAGCTGGCGCACTATTTCCGGAACAATCCCCCTGCCCGCACCGTAGTCTTCCTGGCTACCTCGGCACATCATCTTGGCCTGCGTGGGGTCGACGATTTCATTCAGCGCTACCTGCGCCGGGAGGACCCGTTCGTCGATCGCATGGTGATCCGAAGGGTCGTCGAAGCAGCACTGACACGAAATATGATCGAGCAGGACGGCGTCCGGTATCACCTCAGTGACGAGGAGTTCCTCGGCAAGGAGGCGCTGGTGCGCACTGCCGAAACGGACTCGACCCTGATCCGCCGGGTCACCCAGGCTTCGATCGAGGAGGGTCTGGTCTTGCGGTCTGGCGGACAACTCGCCTACGACGACCGCCGATTCGCCAGTGAAGAAGACCTGGCCCAAGAGCTGATGGGCAACGAAGATCTGCGCCTCGCCCTCTTCAAGGAGTGGGTAGACCCCAAGGTCGACTCACTCTCGATCAAACTGTTCGTCAGCCTAGACCTGTCGACTCAGACAGACGAGATGGGTCTGTGGAACAGCAACTCGCAGTTCTACTTCCAGCGCTATTTCGCGCCGTTCGGCAAGAGGTTCATGGGCTACGCGCGCGAAGTGAGCAGCGCCCTCGGGTACAACCACGAAGATGTGCTCATCAACGGCATCAGCCCCCCCGGGGGGATGAGTTGGGACTCCTTCGTTCCAGGCGAGATCTCCGTCAACAGCGAGGTCGTGCTGACCACGGGCACCCCGGCACTGGCCCTGGTCACCGTCAACGATGCCCGCTTCGTCGTCGACACCCCGTTCGACCGCCTCGACGAGGTCCACGTCGACAATCTGGCAAGGCAGGTTCGTGCCCTGGCCGGTATCTTCCACATCGCCTTAGAGGATCCGCGCCTGTTCCCGGATTTCAAAATGCGGCTGCGGGATACGCTGTCGTCGCTGACGGTACGGGCCATGGGCTTCCCGCAACGCGACATCGTGCCCGACCTGCCCAGAAAGGGGGCGGTGGGGATTGTTCGCAACGGCCAGAAGAAGTCGTACAAGGGCGTGCGCGGCGAGTACTACGAGATCGTCGACGGCGACGGCGCCATGTATTTCAACCGCATACGCGTCAACAACGTTGGGATCGAGGCTTACGACATGGATCCCGCGACGGGATCCATTAACTATGCCCCGGACCGCGGCCAGAAGGGGGGCGCCTACCCCATGAAGATCACGATGGATTGGCGCGACAAAAGCTGGCAGGTGGTCTTGTTCCCATGCCGCGCCTACAACCTGTACGATCTGGTCGATCCGCGGTACCTGAACAAGCTGTCCGAGTTCAACGTGCTTGCCGAGACCAATACCGCGCCCTCGGAATACGGCTACACGATCGGAGAGGGGCCGTCAGCCGATAACGAGCCGCTGGGCGTGCTGTTCGCCTCCGACGGGACGCGCATCAAGCTGGGGTTGGGCGCAGGGCTCCTTGGCTTCCGCTATCTGCTCCTCAACTCAGCGGTCTCTGACGACCCCGAGCTGGCGCTCGGTCAGGGGTACAAGATTACCCCGGGCAGCTCGTTCGGCCACACCACCTACCTGGCGGCGCGCGACATGTGGACGCTGAACGAGGCGCGGATGCGTGAGCTCAGCCGTTACGGCATCGAGAACCGCCGTCTCAGCACCCTGCACACGCGAACGCGCGAGCAGTTGGAGGCCGCCGAAGAGGCGATAAAGGAGCGTCGCTGGAGCGAGTCTGTGCGTCGCGCACGCGCGGCCATCGGCCTGGAATCACGCGCCTATCCGGACGTCAAGGCCACCCAGAATGACGTGATTCAAGGCATCGTCTTCTTCCTGGCGCTGCTCATTCCGTGCGCGTTTTTCGCCGAGCGCTTGCTGATCACGGCGGCCACGATCAAGAACCAGATCTTCGGCTTCGTGGGCGTCTTCTTGGCCATATGGGTCATCCTCTCCATGGTCCACCCGGCGTTCGAGATCTCCAATCCCTTCGGCATCCTGTTGGCCTTTATCATGGGGACGATGGCGGTGTTGGTCATGGTGATCGTGAGCGGTCGCTTCAACGAGAGCATGAGACAGCTGCGGACCGAGGTCGCTGTTATCCACCATACGGATGTAAAACGTTCCGGCGCCTCGCTGGCGGCCTTCCAGCTGGGCATCTCCAACATGAAGCGGCGCAAGCTGCGCACGGCATTGACGTTCGCCACCCTGATGCTGCTGACCTTCACCGTGCTCTCGTTCACCTCCTTCCAGACCTCGCTGTCGTTCTACCAGTTTCACCGCGGCAACGAGGGCCTCTATCAGGGCATGCTGATACGCAGCAAGGCGTGGAGCCCGCAGGAGGAGTCGGTCCTGGAGTATGCCAACAACACCTTCCGCGACATCGGCACCGTCGCCCCGCGCAGCTGGTACGGCGACAAGGCCAGGTCACACATCAAAATGAAGCACGGCGAGAATTCGCATTACGCTCTTGGCGTACTCGGCCTGACGCCTCAAGAAACTGAGGTCACCGGGTTGGACCGGGCGCTGATCGCAGGACGGTGGTTCGAGGCCGGCGACGGGGACGTCTGCATCCTGCCCGACCAGATGATCGCAGCAGACAAGCTGAACATCGACCTGGACCGAGTGAAGGCGGGCAAGGAGCGTATCCGCGTTTTCGGCGAGATGTTCACGGTGATCGGCGTACTCAACTCCAAGCTCTTGGAGGACCTCAAAGACCTGGACGACGAAATGATCACACCGGCGGATTTCGCCGGCACCAGCGGCCTGACCGTGCTCGAAATGGCGGAGGAGGAGAAGCGCGCCAGAGACGGCCTCACGGAAACCAAGGCCACCGTTGATCCGTTCGTGCATTTGGCACCAGCCAACGTCCTCGTCATGCCATACCACCTGCTGCGCAACGTCGGCAGCGGCAATCCGCTGCAGTCCGTGGCCGTGCGCTTTGACGAGGGGGTGGACGAACGGGCGCACATCGAGGAACTGCTTTCACGCCTGGCGGTGACCCTATTCGCCGGCATCAAAGAAGAGGGTGACGATCGCGTCGGGGTGTCGGTCTACAGCTCGCTGGGGGTGACGGGGTTCTCGGGCCTGGCCAACCTGTTCATCCCCATCCTCATCGCCGCGCTCATCGTGCTCAACACAATGATGGGCAGCGTGTACGAACGCTTCCGCGAGATCGGCATCTATTCGTCGGTGGGACTCGCACCCGGCCACATCTCCTGGCTGTTCATGGCCGAGTCATGCGTCTACTCCGTGCTCGGCGTGGTGGCGGGGTACCTGACGGGCCAAACCGTGGCCAAGCTCCTGATGGTGTTCGATCTGTTGGCCGGATTCACTCTGAACTATTCGTCGCTGTCTGCCGTGTTCTCCAGCATGCTGGTGATGGCGGTGGTAATGTTGTCCACGGTGTACCCCGCTCACAAGGCCTCGCAGATGGCGGTGCCCGACGTCACCCGCAAGTGGCGGTTGCCGCCGTCCGAGGGCGACCAATGGAACTTCGAGTTCCCCTTCACCGTGAGCGGCCACGAGGTGCTCGGATTGTCGGTGTTCCTGATAGGCTACTTCGACTCCTACAGCGAGGAGTCGGTCGGTACGTTCTACACCGAAGGGGCCAGTTTGGACAAGGTGGAGACCGAGCACGGTGAGGGATACAGCATCGCGATGACGATTGGGTTGGCGCCTTTCGATCTGGGCGTCAGCCAGCACGTAGTCTTCCGGGCCGTGCCGGAAGCGGAGCACAACATTTACGTCATAACACTCCAGATCCGTCGCCTCAGCGGCGAGGACTCGTCGTGGCGCAGGGTCAACCAGCGCTTCATCAATGTCATCCGCAAGCAGTTCCTCATCTGGCGCACCGTGGATCCCGAGATCAAGGCCGGCTACCGGGTGCAGGGCGAGGAACTTCTGGCGGGGAAGCAAGCCGAGGCCAAAACCTGAGTCGCCGCTGGGTCCATTTCTTCCCTCCCCCGAATCGATGAGGTGATTTTTGGCAAGCAGACGACGTCTCTGGGCACTGGCGGTCGCACTGTTGGTCGCCGTCACAGGTGCCCTCACGCTGGCCACGGTGTACACCAACTGGCTGTGGTTCCAGAGCCTGGACCTGGAATCCGTATACTGGCGCATGGTCCGTGCCCGCCTGCTGGCCGGAGGCTTTTTCGGTCTGTTGGCGGCGCTGCTGATCGGACCCAATCTGGCTGTGGCGCGCCGGAACATGCTGCAGGTGCTGGGGGGCACGGGCTCGCCGGTGGAGGGGCAGCAGGGAGGTCCGGTCGACCCGCTTCTTCGCTCTCGCACGGCCTACCTGGTAGCCGGGGCGGTGTTGGTCGTGGTGATGGCGCGCATCGGTTCGGGCCAGTGGCTCCTGTGGCTGCGCTTTCTGAACGACCTGCCCTTTGGCCTGACTGACCCGATCTTCGCTCTGGATATCGGCTACTACGTCTTCGAACTCCCGTTTCTGCGTTTTCTTGCCGGCTTCTTGCTGGGCAGCATCATCCTGTCGCTGGTCGCGGTCTGCGTCGTCTACATGTCAGGCGGCGGCATCCGCTTCCAGGAAACGATCGTCGTGCTGCCGCGACCCGGCGCGCACCTGTCGGTCCTGGTAGGTCTGTTCCTGCTCGCCGTGGCATGGGTGTACCGGTTCAAGATCTTCGGCCTGCTGTACTCGGAGGACTGGGTCGCCTTCGGAGCCGGTTACGTGGACGCCAACATCCAGATGTGGGTCTACAGGCTTTTGGTAATCATGTTCATGGCGGCGGGCATACTGTTTCTGATCAATGCACGACCCACGAGTGGGCGCCAACCCCTGCTCACCGGCGTCGCCCTGGTGGTCGCTGCGATCCTGCTTGGCATTATTCCATCGTCGCTGGCGCAGACCTTCCTGGTGGAGCCCAACGAACTGGCACGCGAAGCCCCCTACATCCGTCACAACCTGGAGGCCACCCGCCGTGCCTACGGGTTGGACCGGATCGAGGAGCAGACCTTTGCCGCCTCGGATCAGCTCAGCGCCGCGGACATCAGGGCCAACCCCCTTACCATTCGCAACGTCCGCATCTGGGATGAGCGGCCCCTGGTGCAGACCTACCAGCAGGTCCAGGAGATCCGTCCCTACTACCTGTTTCCCGGGGTGGACGTAGACCGGTACACCGTGGACGGGGTATATCGTCAGGTCATGCTGTCGGCGCGCGAGATGGCCTCGAACAGACTGCCAGTCCAGGCGCGCAGCTGGGTCAACGAGCGCCTCCAGTACACGCATGGGTACGGCATCGCCATGAGCCCGGTGAACCAGGTCACACCGGACGGGTTGCCGGACCTGCTGGTGCGCGACATTCCACCGGTATCCGCCCCGGGCCTGGAGATCGATCGCCCAGAAATTTACTACGGCGAGCAGACCCGGTCCTACGTGGTCACCAACACCACCACACAGGAGTTCGATTACCCCAGGGGTGCTGAGAACGTGTTCTCGACCTACCACGGCACGGGCGGTGTGCCCATGAGTGGGCCGCTGGGTCGCGTCGCCTTTGCGCTGCGGTTCATGGACCTGAATCTGATCCTGAGCAACTACATCACGGATGAGAGCCGGGTGATGTTCCGTCGCCAGATCCGTGATCGGGTGCAAACGGTCGCCCCGTTTCTGCAGTTCGACACGGACCCGTACATGGTCGTCTCCGAGGGACGGCTGTACTGGGTGCTGGACGCCTATACGACCTCGGACATGTACCCCTATTCCTCGCGCGTCCCACGAGCGCTCGTCAACTACATCCGCAATTCTGTGAAGGTTGTCGTGGACGCCTACAACGGCTCGGCCGTGTTCTATAGAATGAACGAGGAGGATCCGCTGGTCGCAGCCTACGCTGAGATCTTCCCGGATCTGTTGCAGCCGGTCGAAACCATGCCTGAGGATCTGCGCCGGCATCTGCGCTACCCGCGCGACATGTTCAATATCCAGGCGATGATCTACCGCAGCTACCACATGCAGGACGTGCAGGTTTTCTACAACCAGGAAGATTTGTGGGCTATCCCCAATGAGATGTACCGCGACCGTCCACAGGTGATGGCGCCGTATTACATCATCGTCAAGCTGCCCGGCGAGGAACGTGAGGAATTCATGCTCATGGTGCCCTTCACGCCGGCGCGCAAGGACAACATGATCGGCTGGCTGGCGGCGCGCTGTGATGGGGACAACTACGGCGACCTGCTCGTGTACCAGCTTCCCAAGGATCGCATGATCTTCGGACCCATGCAGCTCGAGGCGCGCATCGACCAGCAACCCGAGATCTCGAGCCAGTTGACGCTCTGGGGCCAGAAGGGGTCCGAGGTGATCCGGGGCAACATGCTGGCGATTCCCATCGAGGAGTCGTTCCTGTACGTGGAGGCGGTGTACCTGCAGGCCAGTCAGCAACCGCCGAGCACCGGTCTGCCGGGACCCAGGACCACCGGCGCAGACGGCCCGCCACAAGCACCGATGCGGCCGAGCTATCGCAGCACGGCGATCCCGGAGTTGAAACAGGTGATCGTGGCCTTTGGCGGCCAGGTCATCATGCGCAGCTCATTCGACGAAGCGCTGGCCGAGATCTTCGGCGTTGAGTCTGGACTTGCCATGGCGCCTGATCCGGCTGGGACGCAGGCCGAACCGGCGCTTGCGCCGGCCGGCGACATCCCGGCCACGGAGGTTCGGCTGCAGACGGCCGCACGACTGGTATCGGGGGCCGAAGCCCACTTTCGCGGCGCGCGTGAGGCGCTGCAGGAATGGGACTGGTCCCGGGCCGGAGAGGAACTCGACGCACTGGAATCCGCGCTGAGTGAACTGCGTGACGAGCTGGACCAAGAGCCCTGAAACATCTTCCCCACCGAGAGCTTCCCCAACGAGAGAGGACACCGGAACCATGATCAAGATCGGATGTAACCACTTGAGTCTGAAGGATACCAGCATCGAGGACTTCCTCCAGATGGCCTACGATATGAGACTGGATGTCGTCGACTTCCATCAACGCAGTTTCGAGAACAGGGACCCGGAGTATCTCACCTCCATCAAGCTGCAGTGTCTCAAGTTTGGCCTCCCGATCGGTTACATCGGTATCAGCGGAATCCCCCTGGGGACGGCAGAGCAGCTGCGGGATTTCCATCAACTGTGCAGGGAATCGATCGACCTGGCGGCCTTCCTTGGATCGCCGATCGTGCGCGTGTTCTGCAAGACGGAGCCGGAGAAGAATGAGGATGGCAGCGATCCGTGGCCGGCGATGATCGGCGGGTATCAGGAAGTCTGCGACTACGCCGCCACGAAGGGAATCGCCGTGGGGCTGCAGAACCATCCGTCGACGAGCGATGTGATGCTGCGAATCTGGCGTGAGACCGATCGTGCGAACTTTACCTTCATCATGGATACCGGCCAGTGGATCGGGTCGCTGGGGGGCTACCCCAAAGGCGAAACGCCGGACGTCGACTTCTATCGGTCCATCGAAGAGATCACACCGCATGCCATGTACATCCGCACCAAGTTCTACCGCATGGAAAGCGGTACAGATGAGTGGCTGGATTACGACCGCATCATCCCGATTTTGAAAAAGTCCGGATTCAACGGGTCCATCTCCATCGTCTACGAAGGGCAGGCGGAGGACCGGGTCGAGGAGGTGCGCAAATCCGCCGTCTACCTGCGTGAGCAGCTGGCCGGTTACTGATCCGGTGCGGAAACTCCCTACCGGCGAGCGTCAGCTTTTTCTCGATCTGGATGACGTCTGCAGCCGCGAAAACGTCACCCATACGCTCCACCAGCCTGACAAAAAGGGTCCCGTCATCGAACCCGAAGGGGCGGGGTCTCTGCAGACCACGAATGCGCCATCATGGGTCCCTGAAGACCGCTGTTACAAGATCTGGTTTCAGGAGGAGGGTGGTACGGCGTACGCCGAAAGTGAAGATGGCGTGCATTGGGTAAGGCCCCCCCTGCGATGCCGCGAGTACAGAGGGTCGTTGGAGAACAGCCTGGTCTCCCCTCAGTGCGGCAGGCAGGTGATCTACGACCCCTACGAGGCTGATCCCTCTCGCCGCTACAAAAGCTTGAAACTGCGCGGCGCCTACGAGCGCATGGTCAGTCCGACCAGCGAGCACTGGCGCTTGCAGCACAACCCATGGCGACTCGCCTATCCCCAGGGGCATGTTTTGGACAACCCTTCGCAGTATCAGCTGAGTTGGGTCATCCATGTCGAAGAGCACCCCGATGCGGCGCCGGAAGAGCGCTTTTCGGGCCGGGGCCGGTATCAGACGAGCGATTTGACGGTGAGTGCTGATGGCATTCACTGGCGCCAGCTGGATTGCCCTGGCATGCCCTGCGGTGATACCGGCATCCTCACCTACGACCGGGCAACGGGCACCTTCATCGCAACCTTGAAGGAAGGCGAGATGGGGCCGCACGGACGCTCGGTGGCGCTGGCCACAAGCTCCGACTTCGAGCACTGGAACGGCCCTGACCTCGTCTTCCACGCCGACGAGGAGGACCAGGAGCTGGCCCGCCAGGTGATCGCCGAGCGCCTGGCCAATCCGAGACTGCAGCAGCCGCAGCACAATGTACCGGCCGAGTACATGGTGGATGTCTACTACATGGGTGTCAGTCGATACGAATCCCGCTACATCGGCCTGGCCGCTTTTTTCTATCACACGGGCGACGTCAAGGAGAATTCAGATGGCTTCCACCACATCCAGCTCGCCTGCAGCCGGGACTTGCGTAACTGGACAAGGCTCGGCGACCGCCAGCCCTTCATCGGCCCCTCGGAAGTGGGCTCCGGGGCCTACGACCTGAGCCAGATTCTGCCCCCTTCGAGACCGGTTCTGCGCAGCGCCGATGAGCTCTCGTTCTACTACACCGGAATCAAGTACCGTAGTGCCCCGCCTGAGGCGGATGAAAAACAGGGCGCCATCAATCTGGCCACCATGCGGCGAGACGGTTTCATGTCTCTGGATGCCAGTGCCCAGGTTGGGATGGTGACGACGGACCCCTTCGTTGCCAGTGATCCTTGGCTCTTCGTCAATGTCGATGCTGACCACGGTTCACTTGCGATCGAGGTCATCGACGGCGGTTCGGTGGTCGCGCGCTCCAGCGAGGTGAGAGGAGACCAACAGCGGTTTCCCGTACAGTGGGCATCGGGCGATTTGCAGAACCATCTGAATCGCCCCATACAGCTGCGTTTCCAGCTACAGAACGCGGCGCTCTATTCCTATTGGCTCGACTCGGAGGCGGAAGAGCCCCCGCACTGAAGCTCAGGAGATTATGATGAGGGTTTGTGTCGTAGGCGGGACCGGCAACATCAGCACCAGCACGGTCAAGCTGTTGCTCGAACTCGGGCATGAGGTCACCTGCTTCAACCGGGGTCAGCGCGGCACGGCGCCCGAGGGCGCCAGAGTGATCGTCGGGGACCGGCTCGAACGCGATCGCTTCGAGGAGACGATGCAACGAGAGGCATTCGACTCGGCGATCGATGTGATCTGCTACAATCGCGAGGACGCGCTCAGTGATGTGCGGGCATTCCGCGGCGTCGGCCACTTCATTCAGGTCTCCACCGTATGCACCTACGGCGTCGACTACGACTGGTTCCCGGTGACGGTGGATCATCCGCTGCGGCCGATCACCGAGTACGGAAGCAACAAGGTCGCTGCAGATGAGGTTTTTCTTGAGGCCTTCAAGCAGGAGCAATTCCCCGCTACCGTTGTCAAGCCCTCGACGACATATGGTCCGCAGATGGGAATCCTGCGGCAGATTGCCTGGGATTTCAGCTGGATCAACCGGGTGGTTGAGGGGCGTCCGATATTGATCTGCGGCGACGGTCACGCCTTTCACCAGCACCTGCATGTGGATGATGCCGCCTTGTGCTTCGCTCACATGCTGGGCAGGACAAAGTGCATCGGCCAGACCTACAACATGGTGCCTGAAGGCTTCACGCCGTGGAGGCGCTACCACGAGACCGCCATGAAGGTGTTGGGCTCGACCGTCGAGATGGTAGGTCTCAGCTGTGACGACCTCGAGTTGTTTGAGGTTCCGACGGTCCGCATCTGCAGGAATATCTTCTCTCATAATTGCTATTACAGCGCCGAAGATCTGTTCAGGGATGTCCCCGAATTCCAGCCGCGGATAACGCTCGAGGAGGGCATGCGGCAGGTGCTCGAGTCCATGCGCCAGGAGGACAAGATCCCGCCCTCGGAACCGGGCGGCTGGGAGGACACGATCATAGAGCGGGTCGAGGGCATGCGGAGTCAAGGGAACTGATTCATCGCATCGCAGCATTGTAGCTGCACATTACCGCGCGCAGGGTTGATGAGGGATTAACATGGGATCGAACGATGCAAAGCCGATGGAGCTGGGATCACGGAAGCAGCTGTTATTCGATGAGCTGTTCCTGGAGGAATCGAACGGGGTCTCCCTAACCGCGGAAAAAGCATTCCAGGATCGTGATCCGGTCCTGACAGCCGACCAACCCTGGGAGGAATTTGGGCTCGGTCCCTTCAGTACAGTACTGCGCGAAAACGGTGCGTTCCGCATGTGGTACGACGCCGTTGCCGACGGGACAGATGGACAGACCCACCGCGCGCTGTGTCATGCCGAGTCGGAGGATGGAGTCCACTGGAAAAAGTCGGAGATCGGCCAGATTGAGTTTCGTGGATCCAAAAGCAACAGCATCGTCGCCCCTTCCCGTATGGCCGGTGGCAGCGTCTTCCGCGATGACCATGGGCTTGCTTCAGAGCGCTACAAGCTGTGGACGAAGTACTACGCGACGGACCAGGAGAAAGAGCAGGGCATCGGCACCGGATTGTGGGGGATGGTCTCCCCGGACGGATTGCACTGGAGTCGTTGCGACCAAGGCTATCCCCTGTGGAAGGGGAATGCGGCCGATACCCAGAGCTTTTGCTTCTGGGACGAAGACCTGGAGAAATACGTCGGCTTCGTGCGGATCAAGGAGCGTCCGGAGGGCAGAGGGCGGACTTGCTCGGCCGGAATCATGTTTTCGGACGATTTCCGGGAATGGACGAGGGCCGAGAAGATATTCAAGGCCGACGATATCGATGAGGACAGCCCCGTGCCCGGCACGCCGGGCATGCGGCCGACTGTCGATTTCTATACTCCGGGCGGCATGAAGGTCCCCGGGGTTCCCAACGCCTACATCCTGATGCCGGCAGCCTACTACCACTGGCAGGAGGACCACTTTCCATCCACCGTTGACGTCCGGCTGGCGACTTCACGTGACGGGATGACGTGGTGGCAGCATCCCGACCGCGAGCCGTTCCTCCGTCTCGGACCCGACGGATCGGCTAACGGCAACATGATCTACGCCAATCCCTGGCTCATTCCGGTTGAAAACGAGCTGTGGATGTACTACGGGGGGGTCGGCCACGACCATCGGGACGAGAACCGGGACCCGGCCATGGCCGGTGTCTTCCGGGCTCGAATTCGACAGGATGGATTCGTGTCGGTCCATGCCGGGTACGGCGGCGGGGCCTTCACCACACCGCCCGTGATTTTTTCCGGATCGCGCCTTGAAGTCAACATGGACGGTAGTGCCGGCGGGTGGCTGCAGGTCGAGATACAGTCTGCCGATGGGCAAGCCCTGGCATCGTTTGGCCTGGATCAATGCGACACCATCAGCGGCAATTCGGTGGCGAAATTGATCACGTGGAAGGGTTCGTCCGATCTGTCCGCGTTGAGAGAGACCACGGTACGGCTGCGCTTCGTGATGCGCTCCACGAAGCTGTTCGCGTTTCAGTTTGCTGCATGAACGCAAACGGGCGTTCAATGCATCGTGTCGGGGATTGAGTGATGCCGTCTGATCGCGAACCCCATTCCTCCGCTTCCGAACAGCGACGTGCGTCCCCACCTTCGACGGAGACCCTTCGGCGTCAGTTCCAATCTCCTCCCAGGGAGTACGGACCCATAGACTGCTGGTGGTGGGAAGCCGGACAGCTCGACGAAGAGCGAATGCGGTGGCAACTGGAAGAGATGAACGCGAAGGGCGTTGCCGGCACCTGGTTCTACCCCAGGTTCTTGGGCGAAGAACCGTTTAGTTCAGATCCCCCCTACTGGACACAGAAGTGGTGGGACTTTACCCGATTCTCCATGGAGGAGCATCGTCGGCTGGGTATGGTCGCATGGCTCAATGACTGGACAGCGCGCCAGTTCTTTCAGGACAGGTTACGCGCCGAGCGCGAGGAAAATCCGAGCCTGGCCGGTCGGCGTCTGGTGCTTCACACAGAGGAATCAAAGGCACCCGGTCTCATCACCGTGGATATCCCTGCCGACGAGGAGGTGCTCCACGCGGCCGCCTACAGAAAAACCGTCGACGGGCGACTGGAGGATTCGTCCTTGAAGGATCCAGCTTTTGAAGATCTGGGCGCTGCCGTAAAAGACCACAGGCTGACGTGGGAGGCCGGTGAGGCGGGATGGCTGGTGGCCGTGGTCACGGGGCAACCCCACGATCTGGACTACCTCCACCCATTCGTGGCGGATCGGTGGCTGGGCATGCTGCTGGGGGCGTACGACGAAGAGCTCGGGGATTTCGTCGGCGAGACGCTGCAGGCCCACGGCACGGACGAAGTCTTCGTCCTCAACGGCAGCATTCTCTGCTCCCCTGCCCTGTTCGATCGATTCAAGACGGAAAAAGGCTATGATCCCGCGCCCCACCTGATCGGACTGTTCCACGACATCGGCCCGATGACGGACAAGATTCGGTGCGACTACTACGACCTCATGGCTTCGATGGTGGAAGAAAACCTCTACGCCCCCCTGTCCCGCGGGCTGGAGAAACGGGGATTGCTCTATACCGAATTCTGCCCGAACGGCAAAAGCGAAGACATGCTGAGTCAGACCTACAACTACGGCGATTTCTTTCGCTACATGTCCCACTACACGATACCGGGCAACGAAGAGAACAGCCGACGCACCCGGACCTTCCAGGCCAAGATGGCCAGCTCCATCGCCGATCTGTATGGACGGGAGCGGGTGGGGGCGTGTGTCTACTGGGGCACCGGCTGGGGCCATACGACCGAGCAGAACCTGACCTGGACCCATGAGAACTACGCGCTTGGCGTCAATCTGTACAATCGACACGGTGTCCTCTACAGCACCATGGGCGGATGGTACGAGTGGGTCCCACCGGAGATCCACTTCCGTCAGCCCTACTGGCAGTACTGGAAGCACTTCACCGACTACGTGACGAGACTCAGCTACATCCTCAGCCAGGGGATTCACCAACCGGACGTCGCCCAGCTCTATCCCCTCACCACCATCCACGCACATTGGCCGGCGGGCAGGATGTCGGAGGAGGGCACGAGAGTGAAATTCAACCATCCAGAGGACTTCGACGCCGCCGCGCACGAGGCCGCGAAGACGTCTTATGAGGTGGCCAAACGGATTTACAAGGGCGGCATCGACCTGGACTTCATCGACGATCGGTCCCTCTGTAGCGGCGAGGTCGGGGAGGGACAGTTGAGACTAGCCGGCATGGCCTTCCGCGCCATAGTTCTTCCCCCGATGACGACGATCCGGACACAGACTCTCGAGCACATCAAGGCGTTCTATGACAGTGGCGGGACCGTGGTGGCCTGCCACCGGTTGCCGAATGCCTCCCCGGAGCAGGGTCGGGATGACCCGAACATCCAGGCGTTGTTGAGGGAGATCTTTGGCATTGCAGCAGGCGACGCAGTCAAGGGCTCGGTACGGCAGGAGAACGGGCAAGGTGGGAAGGGGATCTTTCTGCCGCCGGACGCGGACGCCTCGATGCTTCCCGGATTACTGTCCGACGCGATCTCCCAGGATGTGGTGGCCTCACAAGAGGAAGTCTATCACACACATAGGAAAATCGGTGATGTGGACGTGTACTTCCTGTTCAACGCCATGAGCGAGAAACGGGACCTCTCCTTCTCGATGAGAGCCTCCGGTGAGCCACAACTATGGAATGCCTTCAACGGAGAGACGACACTCCTCCATCGTTTCCAAACCGGGGATGAGGGAAGGATGGAGGTACGCCTTGGCATGGAGCCCAACGAGGGCGCGCTGCTGGTTGTCGTCCCTTCCGGGGGGCGGCCACAGATTCTTGAGGACGACCTGACGTTGGTGACATCGCTGGAAAAGCTCGGTGACGGCCTCGAGGTTCGCGGGCTCTGCGATTCCGGAGGCAAGAAGCACCTGCGTGTTTTGCACCAGGGCGAGGCTCGCCGTTCGCATCTGATCGCCGACGAACCAGAAGCACCCCTGTCCCTGGATGGACACTGGAAGGTCCGTCTGGAGCCGACCATGGACAACCGCTGGGGTGACTTCCGATATCCGGCATCGGAGACGATGATCGGCCCGGAAGCTCGGCGATTCCGCTACAGGGAAGAGCAGGCAGGAAAAGCAGGCACGGAGATGGGTTGGCATCGACCGGAGTTGGACGACGACGAGTGGCAGCAGGTCACCTATTCCTACGGCCCCTATTGGTGGACGACCGGTCCGTTCGGTGAGAAGGAGCCAGAGGAGATACTGCAGAGGGCGCTTGCAGGAGAAATCGAGACGGGCGGACCGTACGAAGTAGAGGGGAAGCGTTTGCAGTGGCAGCAGTACAGCTTCTCCCAGAAGTTCGGGCATGAAGGTGAAGAAACCCACAACACCCTCGGAGGAGGGTTGCGCGGTGTTTCAGACAGGTTCATCGTCTTTGACGCCGGCGACGAGGATCGGGACGCCACCCGCTACCTCTTCACCAACGTCCATTCGCCGGAAGAAGAGGATTACCTCCTGGACGTTGGAGGGACAGCGGAGTTTTCCAGAGAAGCTTGGGTGAACGGCGAACGAGCTGTGTCCGTCGACTCCCGGGAAGCGAACGCACAGACGGTGGTTCGTCTCACAGCGGGGTGGAATTCCCTTCTGCTGAAGCTGGTTCAACCCAAGGGCGAAGGGTTGGCTACCTTCGCCGTATTGCACGGCGTCGGTGGGGCGCCTCCTTTGAATCCCAAGGTGCCGCTGCTGAGGTGGTTCGTGGAACCCCATCGGCTTTTGTACGATATCACGCCCGAAAAGGAGAGCCGCGTCGGCTGGTACCGGTTTCCGGCGCCACCCGGGTTGAGTTCCATGAGCTTGAACCTGAAGGCCAAAGCAGTCACAGCCTGGATAGATGGACAGTCCGTCTTCGTGGAGGAGGATGCAGATGGGAATAGGATCGTTCTGGAGACGCCCAGGCAGGACCCTTCTCAGATCGCCTTGCGGGTGGAGCAGGAGCCGGGGTGCTATGCCGGAGCCGCCTTTGAACTGCCCGTGGTCTTCACGTGTGAGGAAGGCAGGATCCCCCTTGGAGACTGGTGTGACTTCGGCCTTGCGACGTACTCGGGGGGTGCGGTGTACGCCAAAGAAGTGAAGCTGGAGGAGAAGCCGCGTGCAGGAAAGGTGGTCCTGGATCTGGGGAGGGTGGCGACGACGGCCGAGGTGCATGTGAACGGGAAGCCGGCGGGGATCGGGATGGCCTCACCCTACCGCTTCGACCTCACCCAATTGGTAAAAGAGGGGCCGAACCAGATCCAGGTGAAAGTCGTGAACACGCTGGCCAACCACATGAGTACCTATCCTACCAAATACGTGTTGGAAGGACAGACGGTGTCCGGATTGTTGGGACCTGTGAAGCTTCAATTCCTCTCGGAAGCTGTCTTCAGACTCGAGAATTGATATCGAGGAGAATCCATGAAAATCACTGATGTGAAGGTGTTCCCGGTGGCAGAGTACGTTTACGTGAAGATCGTCGCCGAGGACGGGTTGTACGGTATCGGGGAAGCCTCGCTCGGCGGCAGGTCGCTGGCCGTCGTCGGCGCCCTGGATCATCTCAAGTCCGTCCTCATCGGGCAGGACGCGACCCGGATCGAGCATATCTGGCAGGACATCTTCCGGGGCACGTTCTGGCGCGGGGGACCGGTGCTGCAGTCGGCACTGGCCGGCATCGACATTGCGCTGTGGGACCTGGCTGGGAAAGCGCTGGGGGTGCCGACCTACCGGCTTCTTGGTGGCGCCTCGCGCGACAAAGTCCTGCTGTATCGCCATGCGGGCGGAGGAACGACTGCGGAACAGTTGATAGAGCATTCGCTTGAGCTCTTGGATGAAGGCTGGCGAGTTCTGCGGATTTCGCCGATTCGTTGCGTCGGCGACTTCAATCCGAAGTCGGCCGTGACGGACGGTATCGAACACTTCGCCGCGCTGCGGGCGGCTGTCGGCGACGACGTGGAGATCATTCTGGAAGCGCACACCCGATTGACGCCGCCACGGGCCATCGAGTTGTGCAATGGCATTGAAGCGGGTCGTCCGTTCTACGTCGAAGACCCGATCCGTTCCGAGAATCCGAGGTCGTTCAGAACGCTGCGGGAACATACCAACGTACCTCTCGGCACCGGTGAGCAGTTCCATACCAAATGGGGGTTCCGCGAGCTGATCGAGGATGAGCTTGTCGACTACCTGAGGGTGGACATCTGCCACACCGGCGGCATCACAGAAGGCAAAAAGATCGCGACCATGGGCGAGGTGCACTATCAGGAAATGGCCTGCCACTTCACCGCCAGTCCGGTGAGCACGGCGGCCATGCTGCATTTGAACATGTCCATCCCCAACTGCGCGGTACAGGAGTACTCACCGCCGACCGCGTGGATGAACGATGTGTTCGAGTACGACATGCTCATCGAGGAGGGTTATCTGCTGCCGTCGGACTCCCCGGGCCTGGGGATCGATTTGAACGAGGAAGCGGCCGCGGCCAATCCCTTCAATCCCACTGAGCCGCCCCACTGGCGCCGCGAGGATGGCTCCGTGCAGGACTATTAGGGAAGGTGAATCCTATGTCTGAGTATTCCGTTCGAGCCGCTCACTGCGATCATCGTGCCTCGGAAGATGAGATCTACGAGACAATGAGTCGGATTACGTCACCTCTGGAGCGCTCCTGGCAGCGCATCGAGAACGCCCGCCGGGTGGTCATCAAGCTGAATATGTTATGGCCGCCGCCGGGCGTTGATTACGGTGATGGGATCGTGTATTTCGAGGGTCGCCGTCAGGAACTCGTCGACGACGCGGTGCTGCGCGCATTGCTGCGCCTGCTGCGGGAGCGCTCGTCGGCTGAGGTCATCGTCACCGACACCACGGCCGCACCTGATCTGGCCTTGAATATCCAGACCCACCTCGACGACTTCGGGGTGGAATACCTCGAATCCAACGATCCTCCTTCCCGGTACTTCGACGTGCCGGGTGGAGGATGCATGTTCTCGCGCTATCAGCTGAGTGAGTGCTTCGCCGAGGCGGATGCCGTGATATCCCTGGCCAAGATGAAGAACCATGGGTTCATGGGGGTAACACTGTGTCTGAAGAACCTGTTTGGGTTGCCACCCATGCCGCCCCACGGACGCTATCGACGCTACTACCACCACATCATCCGCCTGTCGCACGTGCTCCCGGATCTGGGCATGATCACCAAACCCTGTCTCAACATCATCGACGGCCTGGTGTGCCAGTCGAAGCGGGAATGGGGTGGCGAGGGCCGGATCGGCAATGTGCTGGTGGCGGGAGATCACGTCGTGTCCACGGACGCGTGCGGGGCGTGGCTGATGGGACATGATCCGGCCGGGGACTGGCCGACGCCACCCTACCGAAGGGACCGCAATCCCCTGCTGGTTGCGGCCGAGCACGGGTTCGGCACCGTAAACCTGGAAGAGATTGATTTCGAGACCGACGTTGAGCCACCACTGGCTGTCTTCGACTCGGTCGAGGTGGATTCCCCTGAGACCGTGAAGAGCTGGCGCAGAACCACGTGTGAGCAGGCGCTGTATTACCGTGAGCACCGTGAAAAGCTGACGGAATCCTACGCCGGGGAGTTTCTCTTCCTGCAGGATGACCAGGTGGTTTGGCACGGACCCGACCCGGCGAACCTGGGGAGCCGACGAAAACTGAGCGGCGCCCGCAAGGATTCGGCGCTGTGGATGAAGTGGGTGGATCCGCAGGAGGCAGAGGGGGAGCATTTTGAGGTGTATGAGAATATTCTAGCTGATCTGGCGGAGGACGGAGCCTTTGGCTGATAACAAGCCCCGAATCGTCATGACCGGTGCCGCCGGCAATGTGGGCACGACCCTTTGGCAGGCCTGGGAGGCAGAGGGTAAATACGAGTTGACCCTCAGCGATGTGCAGCCGATCGAGCAGGCGCGCTCGAGAACGGAGATCGGTGACGTCTGCGATCTTGGCTTCATGCGCACGATCTGTCAGGATCAGGATGTGCTCGTCCACCTCGCCTTCTTCAGGGGCGAGGACACCAGCCCCGACAGCGGCAGGATGAGCGATATCGGCATGACCCTGGCGCTGTTTGAGACCGCCCGCAAGGCCGGCATCGGCAGGATCGTCTTCAGCAGTACGAACAAAGTCAACACCGGGAGCGAGATCAGCGGCGGCGGGCCTGTGTACACGACCGATCAGTTCCAGCCCGAAAGCTGGTACGCCGCCATGAAAGGGATGGGCGAGATCGGCGGCCGTATGATGGTGAATGGGGGCGACATGCGCTTCACCGCCATCCGCATCGGCACGTATTCCGGAGAGACTGAGCCGAGCAACTTGCGCTCTTGCGGTTATTTGCTGTCACCGCGCGACTGCGTCCAACTCTTCGGCCTGGCCATTGATTACCAGGGACCGGAGAGATTTATCGTAACCTACGGCACCTCCGGCAACAGCTGGGGTCATCGCTGCGGCCCCCTCGACATCGGCCCGGCGGTCGATATCCTCGGTTACAAGCCACAGGACAACATGATGCAGTACCGGAGCCGGTTCGAGTAAGATCCGGGTGCTGAACATTGACGCCCTGCATCGCCGGGGCCATAGAATGGAGGAACCATGATCATTGATGCCCACCTTCACGTCTGGAGCGATGACTTCGACCTCTATCCCTTCGCCGAAGGGGTGGAGACCAAGGAAGGAGCTCCGGTGGAGCTGTTGAACCAGACCATGGAGGAGTCGGGAGTGGACAAGGCTTGCATCGTGCAACCCGCCTACTACCTCTACGACAATCGTTACGTGGCCGAATGTATTCGGCGCTTCCCGGGAAAATTCGCCGCCATCGGGTTGCTGGACCGCCACGCTCCGGACACGCCCGATCAGCTCCAACGCCTAGTCGAAGAGGACGGCTTCGCCGGGCTGCGCATTCACTTGTCACGACCCGACGACCCCGCTGAATGGGCGGCCCCCAACCAGGATCCGATCTGGCAGCGCGCCGAGAAGTTGGGCGCTGGCTTCATCGTCTATGGGCCGGCTCCCCTGCTGCCGGCGGTCGAACCCATCATCGCACGGTACCCGGGGGTCAAGGTCGTCCTCGACCACATGGGCCGCGCCCCCACGGACGAGGACCCGCCGTATCCGGTCCAGAGCATCGTCCTGGGCATGGCCAAATATCCCAACGTGTACGTCAAGTTCACACCCCAGTTGCCCACATCGAAGGAGCCCTATCCGCACCGGGATGCCTTCCCTACCTTTCAGCGGCTCTTGGAGGCCTTCGGTCCGCAGCGGGTGATGTGGGGTACCGATTTCCCGCACGTCCTCAAGGCTCCAGGCTATGGCCCGGCGCTGGAGTTGTTTCAAACCCACATGGACTTCCTCACCGATGACGACAAGGAGTGGCTCTTCAGCAAGAGCGCGCTCTCCGTCTGGACGTTCGCAGACTGAGCCTCGATCCATACACCCACAACCGTGGAATTCCCGAACATGAAGTCAATCAAGGCGACGAAGGTCGCGGCACCACCGGCGTGGGCCCTCATGGAGCGCAACCTCTTTGCGCTGATGGAGCAGTCAGCGCGCCTGTTTACCAGGAAGTACACGGAGCGTGGCGGCGGTACCCTGCTCGCCGAGGATCTCGATGACCTCTACGAGCAGTTCTACAACTACAGCCTGTTCTATGCCATGGGCGCTGCCGACGACATGATGGACATCCACCTGCACCAGTGGAACGCAGCCACCCGTATCATGGATGACAGCATTCGCCATCGCCCCAACGTCCACGACGATTTCATCAGGGTCTACCGCCCTTCCATCCACAACGAGTTCTGGAACCTGGACGAGGGCGCGGAGTGGCACCATCTCGGGGAGGGAGGAACGGCGTTCTATCACATGGGCGTGGGCGATCCGACCATCTCCGAGAACGTGCGGCGAGCCAGGCGCTTCGCGGCCATGTTCATCGGGGAAGACCCCGAAGCCCCCAATTGGGACCCCGAGCACCGGATCCTGCGCTCCCCCTTCCATTCCAGTCAGGGTCCCAAGCTGGAAGCCGATACGGTCTTCGCCAACGTCATGCTCCTGGGTGGCCGCCGGCTGGGAGACCCGGGCAACTACTACGGAGTTCGGGCAAGCCTCTACCCCATCGTCAAGCACCTCGAGGCCCGCTGGTTCGAGAACCCCGAACGCGAGCAAGAGATCCTCGGCGTGTTCGACAGACTGGTCATGCAGTGTGATACCCCCAGCAGCCTGGGTGCCACGGCGCTGGTGACCAACGCCTACCTCTACACAGGCGACGACAAATACAAACAGTGGGTTCTCGACTACACCGAGGCCTGGATGGAGCGAGCGGAGCGCAACGGCGGCATCGTCCCGGACAACGTGGATGCCAATGGCGTCATCGGCGGCGGACGCGAGGGTGTATGGTGGGGAGGGCAGTATGGCTGGACCTCCTACAATGGCTGCAACATCATGTTCAACGGCATCAACATCGGCGTCGAGTGTGCTCATCTGCTCACCGGCGACAGCAGCTACCTGGAGTTCCTGCGCTCGCAGCTCCAGGTCAGGATCGACCAGGGGTACCTGCGCGAGGACGGCCAGCTCGTCGTGCCCCATCGGTATGGCAAGGATGGCTGGGAAAAGGGTCCGCCTGTCGAGCCCTACGATGACGATGGCATCCCGATGGGACAGCAGTGGTCCTACGCGCCTCCCGGGCCAATGAGCGGACAGGAGATCATGCACCTGTACCACGCCTCCATGTCCCGAGAGGACTACGAGATGATCACCCATCTCCGCGACGGCGAAGTGGAGCGGGATTGGAACGAAGTGACCCCGGATTTGGGTGAAAAAAACGGCGGGCAGAACGAGTTCGCCCGGTTTCAGTATTACGATGGCGAGAACCCGGACTGGCCGGAGAAGATCCTCTCCGCTGAGTATCAGCACGCCCTGGAGATCTACGAGCGGATTCGGCTCGATGAGCGCACGAAAGACGAGATGATCCGGACCAACGAGTTCCCCTACCAGCCGGTCGTTACCAAGGGCCTGACCCAGGTCACGATGGGTGCACCTCAGACCATTTACTGCGGTGGACTCTTACGGGCCACGGTGCGGTATTTCGACCAGGATCGCACTCGTCCGGGACTACCGCCGGACGTGGCCGCTTTGGTCGACGAGCTGGGTCCCGACCGCGTCGGCCTTCAGCTCGTCAACACCCACCGAAGCGAAACCCGCAATCTCATCGTGCAAGCGGGTGCTTTCGGCGAGCACCAGTTCACGCAGATCCGATATCACGAGGAAGGTCGGGACGCGGACACGGTCACACCGATTGACGCGAAGTACTTCGCCGTCGGCCTGCCACCGTCCACGTCTATTCGCGTGGAAGCCGGCCTCGACCGCTTCGCCAACGACCCGAGCTACGCCTTCCCCTGGCACGGCGACAAAATTCCGGTACCGTTCCAGGTTCCATAGCGCAGTTCTCAAAAGATGACGGGAGAGACGGGCAGATATGAGTGACTTGCCGATCCTGCTTCCGGACGGCACACAATTCCCGGTCTGGGAGGATGAAACGGACTATCAAAGAGCATACTACGTCGACCAGCAGCATCCGGATGCGTCAGATGGCAATCCGGGCACGGAAGAGGCACCCTTTCTCACGATTCAGGCCGCAGCCGAGGTTGTCGGGCCGGCTGAGAAGGTACTGATCAAGTCAGGCATCTACCGGGAACTGGTCCAACCTCGACAAGGCGGCACAGGGGCGGATGGGATGATCAGCTATGAGGCCGCCCCAGGGGCTGAAGCCATCATTCGCGGGTCCGAAGTGTTAGGGTCGACATGGACGCATTCGGATCGCTGCGTGAGTGTGTGGACGACCGAACTACCGGAGGGCTTCTTCGAAGGAGATCATCCCTTCGCCGTCGTCAACACCACCGACGAGGACTTCGATATCATGCGGTGGGCACGCGGGTCCAGGGGCACGAATCCGCATTGCTTGCCCCGCGGCATGGTTTTCCAGGACGGTCGCCGACTGACACAACTCGGGACCTATGACGATTTGCCCCGCGTCACCGGGACGTTCTGGATCGACGCCGAAAACCGTCAACTGTTCATGAAGCCCTTCGATCGCACCGATCCCAATACCTGCGAAATGGAGGTGACCACCCGGCAATTCCTCCTGAACCCGCGGACAAAGGGCTTGGGGTACATAAAATTAAAAGCGCTGACCTTCGAGCATGCCGGCAACGGCTTCATCCGTTCCGGCAATGGCGCCGTGACGACGTGGGGCGGCCATCACTGGATCATCCAGGACAACACCGTCCGTCACCTCAACGCCGTCGCCATCGAGATCGGCGCCTTCACCGAAGAGGGGCCCAACAGCGGCGACCCGAAGGAGCTCGAAAAGACCATCGGCGACCATCTGGTATACGGCAATCACGTCTACGATTGCGGCACGGGAGGCATACAGGGCACCGTAGTCGCCCGGAGTCTCGTGGCTGACAACCACATCCACGACATCGGCTGGCAGGAAGTGCAGTCCTACCAGGAGACGGCCGGCGTCAAGATCCTGCTCACCCTCGACGCCGTCGTGCAATGCAATCACATCCACGACTGTCACGGCGCTCCCGGCATCTGGATCGACTGCGGCAACCGAAACTCCCGAGTAACCCGGAATCTGGTGCACGACATCGCCGCGGCCAACGGAGCCATCTTCTTCGAGGCATCCAATGTTCTCAACCTGATCGACCACAACGTCATCTACAACGTGGAGCAGGGTAACGGCGTCTACCAGCGGGACTGCGATGGGCTGTTGATCGCCCACAATCTGATACGGAATTGCGCCAATGCCGGGGTTTGCATCCGCAAGACACCGAGCCGGGACCGGGTGGGGATCTGCACCAACAACCTTATCCTCAACAACGTCATCGCAGAGTGCGGGGTGGCCTTCGACTTCGACGTCATGGACAATGTCTCGGACTACAACATCCTCTCACGCCTGAGCGACGGCTTTGACTTTAGCGCATGGCAGGAGTCCGGTCTGGATGAGCATAGCGCGACGGTGGAGCTCGATTTGACTATAGATCCCGCAGATCCGAGCCTGGTCTGGTCTTCGAAGGCGGATGCGGTGCCGATGGTGAGCCGCGAGAAGCAGTTGAGCCTGGACTACTTCGGCCGTCCGTATCCGGGCGACGACATCACCGCGGGACCCTTCATCGAAGGCTGGAGCCCGGTTCCCCGGCGACTGAAGCTTGCCTTCAATGGAAGAAACGCACAGCATTGACAAATTCAGACTCCAAAACATGACGATGGGAGAAGCGGGTACACATGGCCATACAGTCGAATGATGAACCGATCCTTCTACCGGACGGAACCGAGTTCCAGCAATGGCACGATGAAACGGCGTACACCAAGGCGTACTACGTCGATCAGCAACATCCGGGCGCAGCCGACGACAATCCGGGAACGGAAGAAGCTCCCTTTCTCACCATTCAGGCGGCCGCCGAGGTTGTTCAACCTGGCGAGAAGGTACTGATCAAGTCGGGTATCTACCGCGAACTGGTGCAGCCGCGACGCGGCGGCACTGGGCCGGATGGGATGATCAGCTACGAGGCCGCCCCGGGGGCCGAGCCCATTCTCAGCGGTTCGCAGGTGCTGGACGCCACCTGGGACAATACGGGGTCACCCAACTCGGTCGGCGTGTGGGTGACGGAGCCTCCCGCGTCCTTCTTCGAAGGCGATCATCCCTTCGCCGTCGTCAACACCACCGACGAGGACTTCGAGCTCATGCGCTGGGCGCGCGGGTCGAAAGGGGTGGTGCCGCACGCACTGCCCCGGGCGATGGTCTTCCAGGACGGGCGCCGGCTGACCCAGCTGGGCACTCTCCATGATCTACCACGGGTGCCCGGGACCTTCTGGATCGACGCTGAAGAGCGCAAACTGTACATCAGTCCCTTCGACGACCGCAATCCACACACCTGCAAGATCGAGGCGACAACACGGCAGTTCGTGTTCAACCCACTGGTGACCGGATTGGGGTACATCTGCGTCAAAGGATTGACCATCGAGCACGCCGGCAACGGCTTCATCCGCTCTGGCAATGGCGCTCTGGCGACGTGGGGCGGTCACCACTGGATCATCGAGGACAACACCGTCCGTCACATCAATTCGGTCGGCATCGAGATCGGTGGCTACACCGACGAGCGCGCTGAGGACCAGGACCGCGAGGAGATCTACGAGAAGCGGGGGGATCATATAGCGCGCCGCAATCACGTCTACGACTGCGGCACGGGCGGCATCCAGGGAACCGTGGTCCCGCGCGGTCTGGTGGCCGACAACCACATCCACCATTGCGGTTGGCAGGACGTGCAGTCCTACCAGGAGACGGCCGGCATCAAGATCCTCTTGCTGCGCGACACGGTGGTGGAGTGCAATCACATCCACGACATTCGCGCCTCATCGGCCATCTGGATCGATTTCGTGAACGTCAACTCCCGGGTAAGCCGCAATCTCCTGCACGACATCGCCTCATTCAACGGGGCGATCTTCTTCGAGGCTTCGAACGTCGTCAACCTGATCGACCACAACATCATCTACAACGTGTCCGTGGGCAGCGGTCTGTACGCACGGGACTGTGATAAGCTGCTGATCGCGCACAACCTGGTCGTCAACTGCGACTACGCTGCCGTCCACATGCGCAAGACGGAGTCTCGGGACCGGGTGGGCGTCTGCAAGGACAACGACGTGATCAACAATGTCCTGGTAGGGTGCGGCGTGGCGTTCGACTACGAGAGAATGGGGAATGTCTCCGACTTCAACATCCTCTCCGGAATGGGCGAGGGTTTCAGCCTGGAGGAGTGGCAGAAATCCGGTCTGGACGCCAACAGTGCCACGGTCCAGCTCGACCTGGCGATCGATTCCGAAGCCCAGCTCCTGGACTGGTCGACGGCGACCGATGGGATCCCGACGGTTCCCCGGCACGAGCTGTTGACGCTCGACTACTTCGGCCGTCCGTACCCCGGTGATGAAGTCCCGGTGGGTCCCTTCATCGAAGGCCTGAACCCGACGTGCCGCCACGTCCGGCTCAACCCCAAAGGGTGAATTCTGTCAATCGAAGAAGTCGGCGTCTTCCTCTCGCAGATAGGCTTTCGCCTTGTCGTTGAATGATACCCCCAGGCCGGGGGTATCCCAGACATCGATATAGCTGTCGGTGACGATCGGATCGGGGAGACCGTCGATGATGTCATACCACCATTCCGGGTTGCCGGTCGGATACTCAAAGGCGATGAAGTTGGGCGGCAGGGTAGCACAGACTTGAACCAACGCCGCCAGACCGATGAGCCCGTCGGCGGTGCCGTGGGGCGCCATCAGAATGCCGTGCAGGTCGGCGTACTCGGCAACCCATTTCAACTCCGCGATGCCGCCGATGTCGGCCGGATCGGGACCGATGACATTGACGGCTTTCTGCTCGATCAGATCCTTGAAGTTCTGGCGCAGGTAGATCTGCTCGCCCGTGTGGATCGGCGTCGATGTGGCCATCGTAACGTCCCGGTACACATCCGGTAGCACATACGGGACATAATCACCAGTCAGGGCGTCTTCGATCCACATCAAGTTGAGACGTTCGCATTCCTTGGCGAGGCGCAACAGGTCCGGGGCCATCATCCCGGGCCCGGCGTCCAGGGCGAGCCCGACTTCGTCGCCGCACACATCCTTCGTCGCCTCTATGCAGGCCATCAAGTGCTTGAAGCCCTTCTCGGTCAGCAAGCCCCTATTCGGATGGAAGCGGGCGTCGACGTGATCCCCGTAGAAGAAGTCGGGAACCTCCGTGGACATAGGGCTGTGGAAGGCGACTCCCTGCTTGATGATGCTGAAGTTCTCCGGGGACTCTTTCATCTGACGCATGTTGTCGGCGTAGTGCTCTGGCGTAATCCCTTCCAACGGCGGACGGACAGCGCCGTTGTAAACGCGGACCTTGTCGCGCACCTTGCCGCCCAGCAACTTGTAGACCGGCACACCTGCCGCTTTGCCGGCAATGTCCCACAGGGCGAATTCGATAGCGCTGACTGCGCTTCCCCACGGCTTGAAGCCGCCGAGTCGGCGAATCGACGACATCACGCGCTCGACATCGGTAGGATCCTTCCCCAGGACATGGTCTCGATAGAACAGGACGTGTGGCTTGAGGTACCTCTTCGGGCTCTCGGCCTGCCCGTACCCTTCGATTCCCTCATCCGTCGTGATCCGGACAACGGGGTTGTGGCCGATGATGGCGCATTTGAGATCGGTGATTTTCACAGTTGGGCCTCCGTGTCAGAATCCACGCTTCTTGTCGACGACGTTTCGCAGTGGTTCGCCTTTTAGGTAATGGTCGAGGTTCTCGCAGAAGAATTCAAAGGGCTTGCGTTTGCGATGTTGAGAAACGCCGGCCTGGTGCGGTGTGAAGATCAGATTGGGAAGGCCCCAGTGCGGACTGCCCGGTGGCGGCGGTTCCCCCAGCGTCTTCGTCGATGATGCCACCGCGGGTGACACGGCGAGTTCATCTCGACCGATCAGGTGATAGGTCTGCGGGGTCTTCAGGCAGGCGAGCATGACGCGGATAATAGGTCGTGTCTGGTAGAGGATGCCAGGACTGCCTCCAGCCCGTGTGCTGGCCCCGCTTGACACGGCAGTTGAGATTCCCCTATACATCTGTGCCTGAGCGCCGGTCCGGACCCCATGTGCTCGCAGAGCCTTGCATGGAACCGACTGCAGCGCCGGGCTGACATTGGACGTTTGAAATCTCCTCTATTTCGGTTACATTGGCGGGGCCAGATCGTGCTCGTTGCGGATGCTGTGAGCGGCGTCCGGCAGTAGAGGCCAGAACTTAATACCACCAAAGGAGAAATCCGGATGTTGGAAGTCATTCAGAGCGGAGGGCCGGTGATGGTACCCCTGATCGGGTGCGCCATCTTCTCCCTCGCCTTCATCATTGAGCGCTTCTTCGTGTTCCGCGGCCTTCCCAACCGCGAGAGAGCCCAGGAGCAACTGGACCAAGTGGAAGCTTCACTGGTCAGCAGAGGAGGGGATGCGGTGGTTGAGGAGTGCAATCGTGGAAAGGGAGTTCTCAACTTTGTGTTTGCATCTCTGTTGCAGCGCTACGACGTCCTGATGATGGAGCAGCGGGAATTCCAGGGGACGCACGACCAGATCATCCGTCTGTCGGAGGCCGGAGGAGGAGGCCAGGTGGCACGGTTTCTGGTGATGGAGAGGGCGCTGACGGACTTGAAGGATGAACTGGTGATCGAGACCGAGGAGGCCTTGAAAGGTTACCTGGGAAAACATCTGTCCATACTGCAGATGATCGGCAATATCAGTCCGCTGCTGGGTTTGCTGGGAACGATCATGGGTATGATCATCGCATTCGAATCCATCGCAGAGGCCGGGACCGGAGATCCGAGAGTGGTAGCCGGAGGGATATCGCAGGCCCTGGGCACGACGGCGACCGGGCTGGTGGTCGCGATCCCGACGATCCTGGCGTACCGGTACCTGGCCGGCAAGGCGGACTCGTGCAAGGCGCGAGTGGAGGTGTACGGACACGCGTTTTCGAACACCCTGATCATGGCAGGACAAAAGGAACAGGCGGAACAGGAGAGTTCATGAAGATCGGCATCCATGCTCAAAATCGGGAACAGTCCCCTGCGGAGCTGGTACAGCGCTGCAAGGATGTGGGTGCCGACGGAGTTTGCCTGGGCTGCAACGTCATCGACGGATTTGAGGACGAGGGAGTACCGGACACCGACCATCTGCACCGTGTGCTGGACGAATTGCGAAGCGCCGATGTCGAAGTGCCAAGCGTATTGGGTGCCCGCTACTCAGATGCGATGTTCTTCGGTGAGACGGACGGGGAAAAGGAACGAGAAGCCCTGTACCACACCGTCGAAGTGCTCGCGGAGGCAGGAGTTGACTCGATGCTGTTCTGGGCCATTCCAAGTGCCTCTGAAGACGCGGCAGAGAAGCAGGAGCAGCTTGCTCGCGTTTCCAGCTTTTATAAAAAACTTGGTGACCACTGCGCGGCAGTGGGTTTCAACATCGCCTCACACCCCTGGGTCAGCCGGCCAGGCATGTTCCACGGGTTCGAAACCTACCGGGAGATGTGTGAGGGCATCCCGACCCCGAACATCGGCATCACGTTCTGTCCAGGCGGCCAGCTTGCCGGCGACAACCTGCCGCAAATCATGGACGACTTCCAGAATCGCATCCACTTCGCCCACGTTCGCGATCAGATCGGAAACTGGGAAAGCTTCGAAGAGGTGTTTCCCGGCGAAGGCGAATGCGAAGTTGCCGGACTGGTGCGAAAACTGCGGGACTCCGGTTACACCGGCCTGATCTGCCCGGAACACTGGGGAGCGGGAGCCCCCGGCGAAGACCGGGAGGCCCGCGCCGTTGCTTTTATCCGGGATACACTGGCGACATAAGCTGCACCGGGCCGCGGCATAGTCTCGATCAGCCGTCTCGGAGCCCGGCGAGAATGGCTTCAGCAAGCTCCATCGTCTTGACGGCTTCGTCCAGATTGGCCCCCGGCAGACCGACCGGACGATCTTCACGGATGCAATCGAGGAAGAACCGGTCTTTGGCGCGAATGGCGTCACCAGTAGAGGTCAACTCCCGTCTCTCTCCGTCAACGACCACAGTGCCACCCTTGATCCCTTCCAGATAAGCGGAAATCTCTCGTCCGTGGATCTCGTAGCGCTCCAGCCGGAGGCCGGTGGTGTAGTTGGCGGAGATCTGCGCCACACAGCCGTTTTCGAACAGCACCAGAGCCGCGTGCACATCGTTGTATTTCGAGAACCGGCGTTTGACGATACTGTGGACCTCCGTCACGTCGGAGCCGGCCAGTGCCCGCACGCAATCGATGGCGTGGATGGGAGTTTCCATGAGCATCCTGTCCATGACAATCTCCGGGAAGCGTCCGCTGCCCTCGAAGTTGGCCATGCTCTTGTGAAACTCCCCGACCAGTTGCACGATGGGACCGCGCTTTTCAATCTGGTGACGCGCTTCGACGATGAAGGGATTGAAGCGCCGCTGCCAACCGATCATCGCCTTTGCTCCGGAACACTCGGCGGCTTCGCGCAGCTGGATCGTCTCCTCAACATGCATCCCTGGCGGTTTTTCCAGCAGGGTATGCACTCCAGCTTCGAGACAGGGAAGCGCTGATGGCGCATTGAGGTGCGCCGGTGTGGTCACGAACGCGGCGTCGATTCCGCCCGCATCCAGCATCTGCTGGATCGACTCGTAGCGGCGCTCGATGCCGAATTCGCCGGCTGCCTGTGCCAGCGCCTCTGGCGCTGGATCGCACACGGCCGCCAGTTCAACATCCTCGAAGGTGGATAGATGTCGCAGCTCGTCTAAACCCCGGCTGCCGCAGCCAATCAGTGCAACGTTGATCATCTGAGCCTCGTTTCTACTTCAGCTGACATTAGGTCGAGTGCCGGATTGGTCTACGCAATGTGGCGCGGTCTCGGAATTTCCGAGATCGCGTCCAACGTCTCCCGGTCTTCAGGCTGCAGCTCCCAACCGAGTCCACCCATCATGTCGTCGACCTGCTCCGGAGTATCGGGTCCAATGATCGATGCGGTTACCTCCGGATGATCCAGAACCCACGCCAGGGCGGTCTGGGCAGGTGTCTTGCCGATTCTCGCCGCGACCTGCGTCAGTTTGTCCACCACCCACTGCGCATGGTCCGTCATGAAGGAGTCGAGGTCCTCGCCCCTGCCGGCCCACGGCGTCCCGGCGGGCGCCTCCCCCTTTTTGAATCGCCCCGTCAGCAGCCCGACGGCCAGCGGACTGTAGGTCATCAATCCCAGCCCGTACCTCCTGACCACCTCCATCAAATCCCCCTCCACCTGATGGCGCTCCAGCAGGCTGTAGGGATTCTGGGTCACCGTGAGGGGCCCCAGGTTTTCGGCGCGGTTGATGCCGATGTGTTCCATCAGGCGCCACGCAGGATGGTTGCAGCTGCCGGTGTAGATGACCTTCCCCTGTCTCACCAGATCGTCCATAGCGCGAAGGATCTCATCCGGCGGTGTATCCCTGTCGATGTCGTGCTGCAGGTAGACGTCGATGCGATCGGTCTGAAGCCGTTTGAGGCTGCGCTCAGCTTCGCGCATGATGTGATAGCGCGACAGGCCGGTGTCATTCGGCCCGGGACCGATTCTGGCGAACACCTTGCTCGTGATCACGATGTCGTCGCGCTTGCCCTTCAACGCCCGGCCGACGATCTCCTCGGAACGTCCATAGCCGTAGAAATTGGCGCTGTCTATGAAATTGCAGCCCAATTCCAAGGCCCGATGTACGACGCGCTCGCACAGGGCGTCGTCCTCTTGTACCCGGAATCCGGTCCCGAGACAGATCGGCGATACCTTGACCCCCGAATTTCCCAGCTGCCTGTATTCCAGAAGGATGTCAGGTGTCAATTTTCGTTTACATACAAAGCATACAGATGGGTATCTTCAGGCCTCTTGCCCAACCAAGTGACCTTGACGCGGATCGTCTGGTCCGCCAGGTCGATGGCCTCCCCGCGGGTCCATACCGCCGTCTGGCGCAATCCGGGCTCATGGATGGTGGCGGCGGCATCTCCCGACAACCTTTCGATGGGACGGCACTGCTCGTCCAGCACTTCGACACTGAGGAAGGAGTCACTGGAAATTCCGTCCGCGTTCACGGCGATACTCGTCGCATGAGAGTCGATGCGAATCGGGCACGAGACCGTATGGGGATCAGTCTGGTCGATGGGAAGGTTTTTGTACCGGTTCCAGAACATGGTGTGGGTGTCTTCCGGCATGAGCAGATCGGGTTTGGGGTCGGCGACGACTTCGAAGTAACCCAGTCGGTCGCGGGGCCATCGCGCGACGCAGATGAAGTCTGCCTCCCATCCCCAGTACCATATGAGGGTCTCATCCCCGATATTCTCGAAGCCCTGGCCCTGTTCCGCTTTGGGGGCGCGCACCATGTCCTTCCGTTTCGTCGACAGGATCTCGTACCCGTGAATGAGGGTGAAGTCGGGTACCGGTTCGTCGAAGTAGAGAGCGTCGTGGCTTACCACCAGGCCAAGGTCCATGGAAATAAACCCCCGGTCGTTCGACTCCCCGTGCCATTGTCCGTAGATGCCGAGGATGACGTTGCCGCGGTTCCAGTAACTGGCGCCCAGATGTACCTGCTCCCCCGCGTGGGGACCGGGTTTGGCCGGATAGGGGGGAATATCCTTTCTCAAGCCAACGGCTACGGCATCGCTCCAATGGTCAAAATCGTAAGAGATGTAGGTCACCAGGGCCCGCTTGGTGCCGACGTTTCCCCCCTGGCCCGACAGGTAAAAGCAGCCGCCGTATTTCATCAGGCCACCGGGTTCCACGGCGTTGTGCTTGAGGACCGGATTGTGCTCTGATTCCCGCCAGTGCAACCCGTCCGGGCTGAACGCTGCGATATTCAAAAAGGGGTGGACCTCGTTCACCAGTTTGAAACGGCGATCAGGGTCGGGGTCCTCAGGATCGTGAACGACCAGAATCGAGCCCATGTTGGCGCTGTGCTCGCTGTCGAACTGCACCAGGTTGTTATTTCTGGTGCCGTTGAACTCCACCAGACCCAATTCCGGCTTTTCCCAGTTGATGCCGTCCGTACTCACGGCGTAACACATGCGCGTGCCTTTAACGGTACCGTCGTCCCCGTCACCGCCATACCACATCCTCAGCTCGTCGCCGATGCGAATGACCGTGCCGTAGTAGTGCATTCCGAGGCCGTCAGGGTCTTGGGGATCGCCGCTGAGCAGGACCCTTTCATGCGGCCGGTACGGGTTTGTAGCCGATACAAGCCCGTGTTTGAGGCGATACCGCAAAGGCATGCTCCACTTGTCAAAGGGAAACAGAACCGCCTCGTCCAGAGGCACATCAGGTCCACCGTTTTTCACAAGCATGGGCAGCACTCCGCCATGGTCATTCCTATTTGAACATGCCGAAAGCGAAGGCCTCGGTTAGGCTTTCGAAGATGATCTCACCTTCTTCGTTCGTCTCCAGGAGCTTAGTCATGTAATCGAGCCACTTGGCCTGAATCGGTGCGGCACCACTCTTGTTCCAGTCTTCCTCGGTAGGGGCAACGGCGTGGAGGATGAGGTTCTCACCGAAGCGATAGATGGCCATGCTCACGTTGTTGTCGGCCATGGTGGCGGCAAGGTCCGGCCAGAGGTCGTCGTGGGCTTGTTTGTACTCGGCGTAGGCTCCTGGACGGAGTGTCGTGGCCAGACCGATCGAATACATGGGGCAATCTCCTCGTTGGGTTAGTTGGGGCTGGTAGTATCGGGCGAAGCTCGGGCTCTGTCGAGAGGTAAACCCTGTCGTGGGTGCTTGACTCGATATCGAATGAGTCCTAATTCCGAGTTTCAAAACTCGACCAGAGAAAGGCCGTCGCCACCATGGATTTGAATTCAACCGAGCGCATCAAGGAACTCACCTCTCGTTACGAAGGGGAGCGATCCGCCGACGGACGACCTCGTGTAGCCGGTGACGTCCTCGAGCGCATGCTGAAAGTGACTACGGAAGAGGCTTGGGGTGTGCTCCAGGGAGAGGGGTTTGAGCTCCAGTTCGAAGGTGACTGGATCAATCTCCATCCCGAACGGGTCTTGGTGGGTCGAGCCGTCACTTGCCGCTATGTGCCCTTCAGACCCGATCTGAACGAGGTCATCGTAGAGGAGGGCCGTGAGCACGGGCGCGTCGGTGGTCAGAACTCGTGGGTCATCGACACCCTGACGGAGGGGGATGTGCTGGTCGTCGAGCTGTTCGGAAAAGTAGACCGCGGCACCTTCATCGGTGACAATCTGGGGACCGCCATAGCGACCAACACGGGCGGCACCGGGCTCGTCGTAGATGGCGGTATCCGCGATACCCAGCGCGTTCGTCAGTTGCCTATAAATGTATTCACCAAAGGCCTTCATCCATCGGCGATCGGCGCCGTGACGATGATGGAAATGAACGGCCCGATTCGTATCGGCAACGCTACCGTGCTGCCGGGAGATGTGATCCTGGGCACGTCGAGCGGGATGATCTCCATACCTCCTCAACTGGCCAAGCAGGTGGTCGAGACCTCGGAGAACACGCGGTTGCGTGACTACTGGGGCAAAATGAGCATCACTGAGGGAACCTACACACCCGGGGAAGTAGACCGCGGATGGTCGGAGGAGATGGAAGCGGCCTTTGCCGCCTGGCGAGAGACCGTTGACCCCGCGCGCATCGACATCTCATGAGTAGACGGCCGAACATCCTGCTCATCTTCACCGATCAACAATCGGCGAACGCCATGAGTTGCACGGGCAATGCCGAGATTTCTACACCGAATATGGACAGCCTGGCGGCGGATGGTGTGCGGTTCGAGCGGGCCTACTGCGCCACACCATCGTGCGCGCCGGCACGCAACAGCATCATGACTGGTACGCAGCCGCATGAGATTTCGTTTGACGACGGCGGTATTTCGACTCCAGATGCCACCCTCGGACGCATCCTGTCCGCGTCCGGCTACGACTGCTACTATGCCGGCAATCGCTCCTTCGCGCTGAGCGAGGAACCACAGGTATGCGGATTCGAGCCGCTTTCGCAATCCCTCGATGCCGACATGGCCGTGGATTGCCGCGACTTCCTTGTGGATCGTGGCCAGCGAGACGAAAGCAGCCCATTCTTCCTGGTTGCATCGTTCATCAATCCGCACAACATCTGCCAATGGGCGCGCGAGCAGGATACCTATCTGGGGGCGATAGAGGAGCGACACATCCATGACTGCCCGGTGTTGCCGGCCAACCACGGCATCGCTCCGTATGAGCCGCAGGCCATACGATCCTTTACGGCGACCCATCCTTCCGCGTTCTCCACGGAGGACCTGACCGACGACCCCAACTGGTGGCGGCGATACCGCAGCGCTTACTTCCGGCTCATAGAACTGGTTGACAGCCACATCGGTACTGTCCTGGAGGGCCTTCGCGACAGCGGACTGGACGACGATACCCTCGTCGTTTTCATCAGCGATCACGGTGACAGCCAGGGCGCACACAAATTGAAGCAGAAGCTCATACTCTACGAAGAAGCCGCGAAGGTGCCGCTGATCGTCAGGCCCCCGAAGGCTGAGGAAGGCTCCGTCTCGACGGTTTCGCCGGCGCTGGCTCACACAGGGCTCGACCTCATGCCGACCTTTTGCGATTACGCGGGAATCGATCCACCGGCCGGATTGCGCGGCCGGTCACTACGTCCGGTAGTGGAAGAGGAATCGAAAGCCATGGTACCCACGTCGTGGCGCGAGCACCTGGTGATCGAAATCGACCGGGGCGAGCAGATGGGCAAGCACGGGGGCCAGAACCTGATCGGCCGGGCCGTCTACGACGGGCAGTACAAGTATGTCATCTACGACTGGGGTCGGTACCGGGAGCAGCTGTTCGACTTGACGGCGGATCCCGGTGAGATGGTGAACCTGGCTGGCAGCTCACACTTCACATCGGTGTTGGCGAGCAGACGCGCCTACCTTCGAACATGGTGCGAAGAGACCGGCGACCGCTTCCTGGCCATGATCCCCTCCGGCGACGGACCTGCGCCTTACTGACGCTGACCTGGCGTTGCGCACCCCATGGACTACGCGAACCCATATAATGGTATAGAGGACGCGGTCGGTTGCGCGCGAACTTCCACCTGCATGCTGGTGATGCGATGGTACCAAGGAATACGCTGTACTCCAACACCGACGCCGATCGGGAATCCGTGCTCGGGGCCGTTCGGTCGGGTCAGTTCTACTGCTCGAACGGACTGGAGTTGGAGCGGTTCGAATTCGACGGGTCCACGATCACGGTCGAGGCTGGATCCAAGGATTGGGAAGGCTCCCCGAATCGCTACCTGTTTTCGGGCGAGGACGGCGCGATTCTGTCGGTCGTAGAAGGGAAAGTCGCTGAGTACCGGTTACGTGGAGACGAGCGCTACGTACGGGTTCGCGCCCACAGCGAAGCGGGTGCCAGCCTGTGGACACAGCCGGTCTACGATCGGGGGTTCTTTTCGAATGGAGATTCAAATGCGATTTGAGGAGGCAATCACCCATGGCTGAACCCCAGTACACCGTTGCCATCATCGGCGGCGGGCGCCTCGGCCAGCACTATGCCGAGGTCTTCCAGACCCTGCCGAATACCGAACTGGTCGCCATCGCCGAATACAACCCGGAACGGCGCAAGGCCGTCGGCGAACGCTTCGGTGTCAAGGCGCTCTATCGGGATGCGGCGGACATGTACCGGGAAATCAAACCCGACATTGCCGCCGTCGTGCTGCCCGGCAAGCACATCAAGGAGGCGGTGATCGCCAGCGCTCAAGCCGGTGTGAAGGGGGTTTCCACCGACAAGCCGATCGGGGCATGCCTGGCGGACGTAGACGAGATGATCGACGTGTGTACGGAGCGCGGCGTGGTCTTTGCCGGGGGCAACCTCAAGCGGGCCAGTACGGACATTCAGGATGCCGGCCGTTGGCTGCGCGCGGGCGATTACGGGGAACTTCGCGGCGCCAGCCTGCACGGATGGGGGGGCGAAATCTCGGGTGGCGGATGCCAGGCTATCGCGGTTCTGCGGCTTTTTGCCAATGCGGAAGTAACGGAAGTTATTGCCTGGGGTACGCCCGAAGAAGCGCTCAAGAGCGATTGCGACGAGGACCTGGTCATCCACGGAAACTTCCGTCTGAGCAACGGTCTGATCTGCCCGGTTTTCGGTACTGCGACTCCGTCTCGTGGCGTCGACGTGTGGACGGACGACGCGCTGGTCCGCTGGAGCTGGGCGCCCGTGGAAGTCTACCAGGGTTTCGACAACGCCGGCGCCCGCATCAAAGTGGAACGGGCGTTCACGCCGGAAGAATATCCCCGGTACTCCTACCTGGGCACCTCGATCCAGTCGTTCCTCAATGTGGTGTCGAACGGTGGTGAGTTGTGGATATCCGGACACGACCTGCGGCAGTCGCTGGAGTTGGCGATCGCCGCCAAGTACTCGGCCTTGTGGGGCAGCGTGCCGCTGAAGCTCCCGCTGGAAGACCGCTCGCTGACGCTCTACCCAAGGCCCTACCGGTGGCTCGGAGGCGACCACTCAGGACGGTCACAGAGCTACAAGGAGGCGCTGGAGGATCCGCTGTTTCCCAAGTACAAGGGATAGCGAGCTTCCGACCCGAGTACGGCGGCCGTCCGTGGCCTACTGCGGATCCTGCGGTTGGTAACCGAGAATCTCGCGAGCGTGGGAAATGTCGAGATATGGTTTTTTCTGCCCGCTCTGCCCGTGCACGATGGCAAAGTCGACGCCTTCGGCGTCGATGCTGCGTTGGAAGAGTTGGGCCAGGTCGCGCTGACTGATCCAGGCCTCCCCCTCCCCACGCTCTGCCGCCGGCCGCTGCAGATCCGGATTATCCTGAAGCCTGAGGGCACCGATCCGAATCGACACTGACGACAGCCCGTCATTGGCGTAACACCGAGCCAGTGCCTCGCCAAAGCACTTGGTGACGCCGTAGAAGTTCGGCGGATTCACCGGCATATCTGAGCGCGCAGAAAGCTCCTTCGGATAGCCCAGCATCGCGTGGATGCTGCTGGCGAACACCACCCGCCGACAGCCCTCATCCTTCGCCGCTTGAAAAACATTGTAGGTGCCGCTGATGTTCAACGGCAGCAGGGTGTCGAAATCGGCGCTTGCGTCCGGACATGCGGCGAGGTGGACGACCACATCCATGCCCTCGCAGGCACGACGCATCTGGTCCAGATCGGTAATGTCCGCCTTCACGACCTCGTGCCCCTGCGGGTCGTCGATCTCGACGATGTCCGCCAGCCGCATGGTGTAGCGATCTGCGAAGGCTTTGCGGAGATAGCTTCCGATGCCACCGGCGGCGCCGGTAATCAGCACTTTCGTGGGCGCCATGGGAGCTCCACCGCCTGCACTAGCGCAGACTGTGACTGCTCGCCGTGTAGGTCAGCGTCTGCCCCACCTTCATCTCCACTACCTCAGTATTCGGCGACAGAAACTTCACTGCCTTGCTCAACTCGCCAATATTGGCCGGCTGTCCCATGATCGGCCCGTAATGACAGGGAATGACCACGTCGGGCCGGATCAGACTGGCCGCCCGTGCCGCCTCGCGGATACCCATCGTGTACTGTCCGCCAACCGGCATTATGACGACTTGCGGGCCGTGCATCTGGCCTATCAGCTGCATATCACTGAAGAGACAGGTATCCGCCGTGTCGTAAATGGTGATGCCACTGTCGTACGCAACGCAAAAACCATTCACGGCACTGTCGGGGTGGAAAATCACCCCTGAGGGCAGCTCCGCACCGGTCACATGAGTCGAGAGCGACTGCGAGTGATGGCCCTGGACCATCGTGATCGCGGCGTCTTTGACCTTGACCGTACCGCCGGGATTCATCGACAGCGCCCGGGAGCCCATCTTGAGACCGTGCACCTGCTCGGCGACCATACACAGCTCGTAGTTGCCGACGAATTTGGCTTTGGTGCGCTTGCAGATTTCATAGGAATCGCCGATGTGGTCGCCGTGGCCGTGGCTGGCGATGACGATATCGGCTTTCCGTACCTGGCTGAGCTTCATTTTGGCGGTGGGATTGTCGTCGAGCCAGGTGTCGAAGTAGGTAACCGTCTTTTCGGACTCGAAACGAAAAGATGCGTGGCCGATGAATGTGATTTTGACCGATGCCATTTGGAATCCTTTCTAGAAGAATGTGTATTCAGCGTTGACTCAAGTCGTCGCCCAGATCCGTCGCGTCGAATTGCTCCTTCTCGACACAGACGGAAACCACCAGCAGTTCAAGATCGGCTTGCGTGTTATTGTAGAGCCCGTGGCTGCCCCCCAACCGGCTGGGGATAACATCCCATTGAGAAACATCCTGGGTCTCATCGTCCTCCGTCATCCGTCCATCGCCTTCGATGATGATGTAGCATTCCTCGACGGCGGCGTGACGGTGATAGCCGATCGAAGTCTCCGGCGGCAGCAGACAATGGGCCAGGCCGTGAAAATTGCTGCGGAAATCCTGCGGACCCCAGATTATCCGAGCACCGACCTCGCCCTTACCGCCGTGCCGCGGGCCGTACTTGAGTGCCGTGCGATCCAGTCGTCCCACGGGCAGCCGGTCCGTCGACTCCAGCTCCGCACCGACCCGGTCGTCGTTCAGATCCGTCGACTTGGGGTCCCCACCGGGCACCACACAGTGGACGTTGAACCAGCGCGTCTCCTGTTCGGTGTGATTGTAGATGGCGTGGATCTCGCCTGAGCGCACCGGCACCGCGGCGCCGCCCTCGACGATCGCCGTCCTCCCGTTGTGCGTGAACTGCGCGGCGTTGTCGGTTGTGATGAAAATCTCTTCGGCATCGTCGTGTCGGTGATAGCCTATTCCAGAGTGCGGCGGCAGGATCGCGGAGTGACAAAAGGCGAAAGGCGACTCGAAATCGGACCGACCCCACAGACGACTGAAGAGAATCGCCCCGGCACCAGCATGGACGCCGCTCAACTCCTTCATTTCGTCTCGATTGGCATTCAAGATGCGCATGGCGACCTCATTTCTCGCGATGGAAGAGCTGCAGGTTCATCTTGTTGGGGCCCTCAAAGAAACCCAGCGTGATACCGGTCCCCCCACCCACCTCAAAAGGTTCCACGGTGATGGGGACTCCCTTGTCCTTCAACTCCCGTGCACTGTCCTCGACGCTGTCGACGTCGAACGAGATGTGGTGGAAACCGCTGTCCTGCCCCATGGTCTTCTGCGGCATCAGCTCGAGCAGGATGCCTCCGGCATCGAGGAAGACGTAGTCCTCATCATCCTCGTTGGCGAAGCGCTCGACAACGGACAACCCTAACTTCTGCGTGTAGAACTCAACGGCTCCGTCGATATCGTCGGTTATGATCGCGATCTTGTGAATCTTGTGTACCATTTCTGAATGCTCCCCATTCGGTATGTTCAGTCAGCCAGTGCCCACTCGGTTGCTGCGACAACGGTCGAGGAACATAGAACATCGGCCAGGTGGCAACAACGAATTACCACGACGCTCGCATTGCCCACGGTCACGTCCATATCTTCCACTGAATTGCAGGAAGCGCCCACGAACAAAGAGGGAAACCAGGATGGATGAGAAACGGCGAGCGGCACGCTGGCGCAAGCGGCGGCTGATCTACAACAATGACGGTGACGACGTGAGGGAGGTGCAGAATCACCACGACGGCGACTGGCAGTTGTTGGCGCGCAGTGGAGGGGAGCTGATCGATGACTACCTGAACGCGCGCACCACCTCCCTGGTGGGCACCAACGTCGACAGCATCTGGTATTCCACCTGCACGGGAGGCCTCTGGTTCACGCACCATACCAAACTAGGTGGCTACTATGGAAAAGGGGTTTCGCAGGAGCTCATCGATACCTACGGGCGCGATGACCTGCAGATTCAGGTGGACCACGCCCACGACAACGGCCTGGAAGTTTTCTGGTCCCTGCGCGTCAACGACACCCATGACTCCTATCCGGAGGGGTATCGCACCCGGTACTATGGGATAGCTCCCTTCAAACAGGATCATCCCGAGTACCTGCTTGGAGAGCCGGGTGATTGGGAGAAGTATCCGGAGGGACCACGTCACTCTGAGTGGACATCCCTCGATTTCAGCCGTCCAGAGGTAACCGAGCACATCTTCTCCCTGGTTCGTGAAGTGTGTGAGGGATACGACGTCGATGGTGTCGAGTTGGACTTCCTGCGAAGCCCCCCGTTTTTTGCAGCTTCGTTAGCTGGCAACCCGGTGGAGGAACGCCACCTGGAGATGATGACGGATCTGGTGCGGCGCATAAAGAGGATGACCGCCGACGTGGAGCTCGAACGCGGGCGTCCCCTGCTGCTAGCTGTGCGCACGCCTTTCACAGCCTCGGACGCGCGATTCGTCGGCCTGGACGTGAAGCGGTGGCTGGCAGAGGACCTCGTCGATATCCTGATAGCGGGCGGTCTCGAGGAGTCCATGATGACTGATTCGTTCCGCGAGATCGTCGACCTCGCGCACCGGCATGATGTGCCGGTGTACCCGTGCGTCGTTTGGCCACTCTGGGTTCATTGGGCTTTTCTCGGCCTGGGATCGGGGGAGCACCGGACCTACGGCTCGTGGGTAAAAACACTCTACGGAGGTCATCCGAACGACCTGGACAAACGGTGTTACATCCAGGAGTTCAACTCCTGGGACGGAGTCGCTCCCGCGTGGCGCGGTGCGGCGATGAATGCCTGGAACTCAGGTGCCGACGGGGTCTACATCTTCAACGGTTTTCACAGCACTGATATCGATACCTGGCGGGAGATCGGTGATCCCGCCTTGATGGCCAACAAGAGCAAGATATTCGGTGTGGACCGTTTCCCTGGGAAGTCCAGCCTTGCGGAGTCGCAGGAGCTGCAACTGAAACCGGGAGAGCCCGTCAGCGTGCCGTTTCAGGTAGGCGAGGATGCGACCGCGGGCGACGATCCTGGATGGCGTCTTCGCCTCCACCTTTGGGATTCTGCCGGAGATGACGAGATACTGGTGAAGCTCAACGATGTGGTCCTCGACGGCCTCGGCCCTGCCGGCCCGTCACAGGCGGCGACCGGGGGGCAGTGGTTGGAATGCCCACTCAACCCGGCGCAGGTCAAGAGAGGGGAAAACATGGTAGAGTTCACGGTCACCAGGGTGGGTGAATCGCGACCAGCACCCGTGATCGTGGACGGGGCGCAGCTACATGTTGACTACGACAGTTGAGCGGGTTGTATCCTACTGCTCCGCCATCTGCAGAGCACCGGCCGGGAATAGTGCCGCCTTCGCATGGCTTCCGTGAATGGCTGTCAGCGTCCTCCACCAGCACTCTATCGTCGAGGCCAATAGCGCCCTCGCCGTCGTAGCGCAAATCGCTAAACTGGCCGCGCTCTTCCAGATCGGCGGCGTCGAGCCCAAAGGAAATCAGATTTTCTTTTTTCATCTCTCAATAGGCATATCCGGCCAGCTAATACTCCCGCAGCGCACCGTCGCTATTGGAGATTGCTGCTCTGGTCCAGGGCTGCGGTGGGTAGTGCGGGAACGCTTCGAGATTGAGGTCTATGCCGATGCCGGGTCGGTCCGGCAATTGCAGGTGGCCGTCCTTGATCGCCAGCAGCTGATCGACGATATCGCTCTTGGGCGCGTCGCACTCGGTCGCCGAGTATTCCTGAATGGCGATATTGTGGGTCGCGGCGTCGAGCTGGACGCAGGCCGCGGTCATGATCGGGCTGAGCGGGTTGTGCGGTACGACGCCGACATAGCTGGCCTCGGCCAGGGCCGCGATCTTTTTGATGTTGGTTATGCCGCCCGCAAGGCTCAGATCCGGCCGAGCGTAGGCGGAAGCGTTCTTGTTGAACAGCTCCCGGAACTGGTAGATCGTATAGAGGCGCTCTCCGGACGCGACCGGCATCGGCACTTCGGCCGCCACGTGCGCCATGGCGTCGATATTGTCCGGCTCGATCGGGTCCTCAAAAAAGAACAGACCGAAGGGTTCGAGGGCGCGGCCGATGGCGTTGGCCTCGGGCGGGGTGAGCCGGTTGATGACGTCGATCATGAGGTCAGTATCGGGGCCTGCGGCTTCGCGCACCGCTGCGGTATAGCGGACCGCGGTGCGCACCAGCGCCTGGTAGCTCGGAAAGTCGGCGTGAAACGAGCCCAATGGGTAGAAGCGCAGGGCGGTGTAGCCCTCGGCGAGCAGTTTTCTCGGCGTTTTCGGCCATGTGCTCGGGTGAATCGCCGCCGAGGTGGACATAGACGCGCACCTGGTCCCTCGTCGGTCCCCCGAGGAGTCGGTGCACGGGCAAATTGGCCGCTTTGCCGGCGAGATCCCACAGCGCCGTATCGATGCCGCCGATGGCGGCCATTAGATCGGAGCCGCCGCGGAAAAGGCAGCGGCGAAACATATGCTGCCAGTGCTTCTCGATGGCCAGCGGGTCTTTGCCGACCAGGTATTCGGCGCAGTATTCGATTGCGGCCCTGGCGGTGAACGGCGTGCCGCCGGTGCCGCTGGCGGGGTGGACCTCGCCGACTCCGTAGAGCCCCTCGTCGGTCACTACTTTGACGAATGTCCAGGTCGCTGCAATGTGGGTTTCGACGGCGGTGACTTTCACGGTCGCTGCTCCGTTTGAATAGGGTCGACAAACGCGGCGAGCTATTCCTTGCGGGTGGGTAATTAACGGCAACTGCAATGGCCTATTAAGTGCTTCGTACAAGAGCACCCCAACCTTTTGCACTCCTTGTGGGGTCATATGCTAGAAATCATACAAATCACATCGCGCCACACGTGCGGTTTGCCATGTGCTTAGTGGCTATAAAATAGGTTATCGTTAATCGGTCAGGTGCTATTTTTGTTTTTTGACGGTGTTGATGGCGGTTTTCGTGGGTTGACGGTCGATGGATGAACCTTGAGGCTGGGAATGGTGCCGCGCGGTGAACAGCTGTGAGCGAGGAGGGCGTTGCCAGTGACGTATCAGGGCACAGCGGTGCCTTGGCTGTGGCCGTGAATCGATGTCAGGCGGCGAATGCAACCTGTCCTTGACCTTTCTCCTGACTGCCCAATAGTCAAATTTAAAGCCTAAAATGTGATCACCGTCGATGTTGATCGCCATAATTTTATGTGACCCAGGGACTCGGGAGACCGTTTCTTGAACAAACGCAATCTGCGGAATTAAGTCGTCTTTGACAGCTGACGCCGAACTTTGTGCCTGCTTGACGACAAGCCAAAAAAGCGACACAGCGAGAACTGCAATGACTTTTGTTATATGCTGCTTAATGAGCTCGGTTCTCTGCTTTTGAAAACGAATAGAGCAAACTAGTAACGAATAATAGTATTTTTAGAAGCTCGCTAAAATACCGATCGTATCCGGCCAATCTTTCGCCTTCTTTGCCTGGAAACGCAAAAGTATATACGCTGGCAATCGCACTAAGGTACATCGCGCCCATAAGGCACATGCCAGCTGACAGTCGCCACCCTACACGCCACCAAATGGCGACTGGAATGAAAACAACAAGCAATATAGCTATAAGTGGTTGGGACTTTAAAATAAGAAATGAATAAAAGGCCGTTCCTTTGATCGTCTCTAAAAAGAAAACGAGACCGTCGACAGAAAACGGACTTTTACCCGTCGGGGTAAATACAGTCGGATAGTCAAAACTCACGAGCTTCCAGCCAACGGCGACAATTACAAAATGACTTTTATCGCGGTACTACGGTCAATTCTCTCAGATCCCCGAATGAAAAATATAAATGTGGACGATGAACACAGGATTTTAGTTCACAAGGAAATCCTGCAATCAAAGGCCGTGATGCTCGGTGTTTTTGAAGAGTTTTATTTCGAATGCCTGCGCATGAATGAAAGGTTTTTCTCCGGCGACGGCAAACTTGTCGAGTTGGGCGCGGGGGTTAGTTTGTTCAAAAACTATTGTCCGGATTTGATCGTAACAGACATTGTCCCCGCTCCGCATTTAGATAAAACCTTAAACGCCCAAGAAATGGATTTTGATGATGAATCCGTCCGAGCTTTTTTTGGCTTGAATTGCTTCCATCACTTCCCCAGGCCCGAACTTTTTTTTCAACAACTTCAAAGGACCCTGATTCCTGGCGGTGGCTGCGTTTTAATTGAACCCCATTATGGTCCTGTTTCGGCAGCGTTTCACGCAAATGTCCACAACACCGAACACTTTGATAAAAAACAGCAGGGCTGGCAGCAAGGCAAAGAACTTGGCCATATGACAAATGCAAATCAGGCCTTATCGTATATCGTATTCAAACGCGACCTGGAAAAATTTAAAAATGACTTTCCAGATCTTGAACTGATATACCAAAACCCTATCGGAAACTATTTGCGATATTTTTTTTCTGGAGGCCTCAATTTTCGACAACTGCTCCCAGATTTTATGATTGCACCAGTTAAGCTTTTGGAAGGACTAATGAGCCCCATCAAAATTTTTTCAGCATTGCATGGTGTTTTCGTCCTACGAAAAAGGCACCAATGATGGGGCCTTTACGCGTTGAAGCAATCGCAATTTCAAAATATCTTATAGGCATATCTCCTTCTGACGACGAGATTAGCGCTTATATGAGAGCTCACGGCTGCACAAACATGGAATTGGAGAGTCAAAACCATAAGGCAATTTGGACTAGCATGGTAAGGAGTTCTATGTTGATGGGGATTTTTGATGCTGGTCTGAGGATTAATGCACCTCATTGTCAGATTCGCAAAAAAATCACTCTAATGTTAGCCATCCTAGAAACCTCAACACGCCATACAGATAAATTTTTGCCGCAAAAGTTTCGGCCAATTGACTGGTTGAAGTTTGCGGCGGCAATGGCCAGTGCGAGTCTTCGCAGCATTTTGGGATATATAATTGTCAAGGTTGTGATTAAGTGAACGTGAAGGACAATAAACAATTGAATGTTAAAGACTTTATAGTTGTTGGCTCAGGCATGAGCGGTGCACACGCTGCACAAACACTAGTGGAGTCGGGCCAAAATGTGGCTATGGTGGATGTAGGGCACAAACCCAACCACTATAATCAGTTGGTCCCCGATCAAGATTTTGTATCCATCCGCCAAACCCAAGAAGACCAACGCAGCTATTTTTTAGGAAATAATTTCGAGGGATTTCCCTGGGGAGTAGCAAAACACTCGCTGACGCCGCCGCGGCAGTTCATCGTTGATGGCGTAGATCAATTTTTGACAAGCAAATCCGATGATTTCAATTTCATGGAAAGCCTCGCCTATGGCGGCCTGGGAAACGGTTGGGGGGCTGGTTGTGCTGCGTTTACCAACCAAGAACTAGAAAAAATGTCGCTCCCAATCAACAGCATGCGCCAAGCCTATGAGCATATTGCCGATAGGATTGGTGTATCCGGAAGCCACGACGACATCTGGCCTTTTTGTGGGGAAGGGATCGAGTCAATACAAAAGCCCATGCAAAAGGACAACTCGTCCAGCCGATTGTTGGCCGCCTACGACCGTGGCAAAAATAAATTCAATAAATCGATGGGCGTATTTTTGGGACAGACTCCCTTTGCTGTGCTGACCCAAGCTTTGGCCGACCGGCGAGCTTGCGACTATTCTGACATGGAGTTTTGGATCGATCATGGCAAATCCGTATACAGGCCCCGCTTTACTATTGATGCGCTTAAAACGAATCCAAATTTTGAATATTTAGACGGATTGTTTGTGAAAAGCTTCAAAGAAACATCCAAGGGTCTTGTCGAATTACATTGCCTTCGCCAAGAAAGCCGCGAAGAAGAGATCCTTACCTGTCGGAAGTTGATCCTGGGATCGAGCGCTTTGGGTACAGCTCGGATCGTATTGCGCTCTTTTGGGTCCCAGGAGCCGGTCCCCATATTGACCAATCACTACGCCATTAGCCCTTGCCTCCACTACCGGATGTTAGGCACACCTCTAGATCAACTTAAAACAAGCATGGGTCAGCTGACCATGTACTGCGTTGATCCTAAACACAGCCATAGAACCGTTTCAATGTATACCTATCGTTCATTGCTACTTTTTAAACTTATTAAAGAAGTACCTTTATCGACCAAAGATGCACGCAGATTGATGCACGCCATTTCCTCGGCAATCGTGATTACAACTACAAACCACCCTGATTCCATCACGGACCAAAAAAGACTCAAGTTGGTTGCAGATTCATCTTCTCCTACAGGGGATAAATTACACATCGACTACAAGTTATCAAACAGTGAGAAAAGCGAGGATCTGGCTTTTGACAACAAAATCAAACGAGCATACATAGCGCTGGGACTAATACCGTTGACCAAACAAAAGTTACAACATGGCTCTTCAATCCATTATGCTGGCACGCTCCCGTTTTCCAATAATGATGTCCCTTTGACCCAGGCAAGCGACGGGCGAATTCACGGGACCCAAAGTGTATACTGCGCCGATTCAAGTGGCTTCAATTTCCTTCCTTCTAATGGATTGACATTTTCTATTATGGCCAATGCTCACAGGGTGGCAAAGGGCCTGATCGCTCAATGAAAAAATTTCTCAAAATTGCGGTTACAGGTGCCAGTGGCAACATTGGCCAGTTGCTTTGCCAGCACTTGTGTAATTGTGGACACGATGTCGTCAGGATGCAGCGGACGACTAGTTCCCAATTTAATACAGTTAAATACGAGCTTGGCCAAGAACTCGCAGATTCAATTTTTGGGGATTTGGATGCGCTCGTCCACTGCGCGTACCAGCCGCTTGTTAGTTCCCACGACCAAGACGTAAACGTTGTCGGCACTACTAAGCTTTGGCAAAAGTGCCAAGAGTCCAATGTTAAATTTGTATTTTTGTCTTCATTGGCGGCACACGACAAAGCCCGATCCCGCTATGGCAGGCAAAAGCTTGCCATAGAATCTATGCTGGCAGGCTCTAAGGCACTTGTTCTCAAACCTGGTTTGGTGATTTCTTCTGGTGGTGTGTTTGGCGCCATTGTTGAAATTATGAAGGCTCTTCCGCTGGTCCCTTTAATCGGCGGGGGCCGCCAACCAATGCAAACTATCCATTGGCAGGACCTCTGTAAGATTATAACTGTCGGTCTCCAAGAAGATGTGAGCGGACAATTCGTCGCGGCTGAAATGCCTGCAACTCAAGTAAAAGATATTTACAAAACGATTTGTTTGACACTGGGCCTAAAACGTTTGTTCATACCCGTTCCGACTTCTCTGATGTTTTGGGCCGCAAAATGTTTTGAAGCTCTTTCAATACCTATTGGGATCAACACCGAAAACTTACTGGGTCTAAGGTATGCAAAGGCTTTTGACAATGGGGCTTTGATAAGCACATTCAAAATCGAAATTTCACCTCATTCCGAGTCAGTTAAGGAATTTCTCACTTCGTCCGATCACTGAATAAACCCGCAATTATTGAATTTGACTCGTCTTTTGGCAGTTATTTCGCCTTGAGCTCAAGAAGCAGCTTTCTAATAGATCGCTGCCTAAATCCGATGAGTTGAATGAATAGGTTTAAAAGTTTATGGATCATAAAGAAATCATTACGGTAGTTATCCCCTGCTACAACGAAGCACGCTTCATTGAGAAGGTTGTTTACGATGCTTTGAATGTCGTAGCGGTGTCCCGCGTGGTGATAGTCGATGATCACAGCCAAGACGGTTCTTTTGAATTGCTACAAAGTTTAGCAAAAAAGGACAAGCGAATCTTTGTCGCCCAGACACCACAAGTGCTTAGTGGCTATAAAATAGGTTATCGTTAATCGGTCAGGTGCTATTTTTTGTTTTTGACGGTGTTGATGGCGGTTTTCGGGGGTTGACGGTCGATGGATGAACCTTGAGGCTGGGAATGGTGCCGTGCGGTGAACAGCTGTGAGCGAGGAGGGCGTTGCCAGTGACGTATCAGGGCACAGCGGTGCCTTGGCTGTGGCCGTGAATCGATGTCAGGCGGCGAAATCCAGCTCAGGTTGGGGATGGGGGCGTGCCGGGGCGATCGGCGGTGCCCGTGGTGGCAGGCCGACGCCTTCCAGGTAGCGGGCAATGGAGCGGGGCTGGGTGAGTGCCGCGACGATTTTCATATGACCGCCGCAGCCGGGGCACACGGTGACGTCGACGCGGAACACTCTGCGCAAGAGGGCGGCCCAGGCCAGGCGGTGTCGGCGTTGGGCGGGTGTCAGCTCACCAGTTCGACCGGGGACCGGCTCTGGTCCTTCCCCTGTTCTTGTGGGCCGGGTACGATCTGTGCCCGAGCGGCGGCGTTGGGCGCCAAGACGCCATGGTAGCGCACCAGATTGAGGCGGCGTGGGGGCACCAGGGCGGCCAGTTTCTCGATCAATTCTTGTGGCGAGAGCTCAATTCGATAGGTGCCGTCTGACCAGGGCGTTTTCACGTCGAAGGCCACCTGCTCGGCATCGAGGATCTGCAGGCGTCCCGCCGCCAGCGGCGGTCGATTGACGTAGCGGCACAGTCTTTCCAGGCGAGTGCGGTCGGCGGGCTGGCACACGGGTGGCCGCATGCAGGGAGAAGCCGCGCGAGGCGAAGCACAGCGGGCCGGTGCGGATGCCTTCTTGCGGGTCGAGCAGGCGCCGGCGCACGGGCTGACCGGCGCGCTCTCCGGTGGCCACCTGGCCCTGGATGGAGGCCGCCGTGATCGTCGCCAGCAGGGGCTCCTGTTCCCACAACGGATCGGCATGGGAATCTTCCAACAGGCCGCGGCGCTGTAGCAGGCGCACAACGCGTCGTGCCGTGGTTTCGACGATCTGTTGCACATCATCATCGCCCAAAGTCGGTGCGGCCACGAACTCCAGACCGTCCTCGCCGTCGATGTAGACGCCGTCGATCATGAGGACATGGGCATGGGGATTGAGATTTAGGGACGACCCGAATCGTTGCACGAAGGTCACCGAGCCGCAGCGACCGTCTTCGTATCCCTGCGCTCGTGCCTGACGTCGATACCAACCATAAACCACGCGCAGAAAAACGGATAACAGTGCGCCGACCAACTCGCCGTCCCAGGCCAGGCGATAGCGGATCTCATAGGGCAGACTCAGCACCCACTGCCGCACCGGCACCTGCGGCAGAACCTCGTCGGTCAAGCGCGCGGCCGTGTCCGCCATCCGTCGTCCCATACAGCTGGGACAGAAGGAACGTCGCTGGCACGAGAATGCGACGACGGGGTCCTCGGCACAGTCCTCACACCGTACCCGCAGGAATCCATGTGCCAAAATGCCGCATTCCAGATAGGCACGCAGTTCCCTTTCGACATGGCCCGGCAGCTGGCGGTCCGATGAACGCGTGCGCTCTACGAACGTCTCAAGATGCTCGGCCAGCACCCGGTAGAGGGGCTCCTTCTCGGGGGTCCGGCGACGGTAGGTGAAACCGCTGCCATGGGTGTGAGCGGTTGGCATACCGTGGCGGCATGCAACATGGAGACCAGTGGTGAGTTCACCCGAGAGGGGCGTCGGTCCCGGAGTTGGACGCTGGGTAGTGGAGGCCACGCATGTGTGTGCCCGGCGACACACGCAGCGAGGATGTCCGGGTTCGTCACAGACCGTCGGCGACGCTGAGGTATTTTCCCCGGTCTAACAACGGCTGCCCACGAGTGCGTACTGATCGTACACGGGATTGGTCCATCCCGCGCTGTTACATCCAGGAGTTCAACTCCTGGGATGGAGTCGCTCCCGCATGGCGCGGTGCGGCGATGAATGCCTGGAACTCAGGTGCCGACGGGGTCTACATCTTCAACGGTTTTCACAGCACCGATATCGATACCTGGCGGGAGATCGGTGATCCCGCTGTGATGGCCGACAAGAGCAAGATGTTCGGTGTGGACCGTTTCCCTGGGGAGTCCAGCCTGGCGGAGCCGCACAAGCTGCACCTGAAACCGGGAGAGCCCGTCAGCGTGCCGTTTCAGGTAGGCGAGGATGCGACCGCGGGCGATAGGCCTACATGGCGTTTTCGCCTCCACCTTTGGGATGTTGCCGGAGATGACGAGATAGTCGTGAAGCTCAACGATGTGGTCCTCGACGGCCTCAGCCCTGCAGGCCCGTCACAGACATCGACCGGTGGGCAGTGGCTGGAATGCCCGCTCAGCCCCGCACAGGTCAGGAGAGGGGAAAACACTGTAGAGTTTACGGTCAGCAAGGTGAGTGAATCGCGACAAACGCCCTGATCGTGGACGCGGTGCAGCTGCACGTTGATTACGAGAGCTAGGCGAATCCGCGGCTACTGCTCTGCCATCTGCAGAGCACCGGCCGGGAATAGTGCCGCCTTCGCCTGGCTGCCGTGAATGGCCGTCAGGCGCTCGACCAGCTCGTCCCAACGGCGGAACCATGACACGTGGTCGCCGTACAATGCCTGGCAATCGTACTCATTGACACCGGGAGAGAACAGGAAGGTCCTGCGCCGTTGCGGCCCCGCCTCGCCGCGCAGCGCCGTTCCAGGCCCCAGCACCGAGTGCCATCCCAGCCCCTCGGGACAGGCGCTCGCGATCACGATGGTGCCGTCATCGGTGAAGGGATCGTGACCGCAACTCCTGAGTGGCACGAGAGCCAGTCCCGCCTGGATGAGCTCCGTGTCCTTCGGGAAGGCGCTGAACACACCCACGTCGATCGATCCCGCCGCGGGCATCGGCGTCGCGTAGCGCTGGGCGCCGAGTTCGCAGCCGCGCTCGAAGGCCGCCGTAACGTCTCCGGCGACCAGGTCCATGATCTCCAGCTGCTCGTTCAGCAACGGATTGACGATGTAGCCCAGACCGGCCATCCGGGCGACCTCGTCCAGGTGCGGCCGGAAGGGCTCGCCATTCACATGCCGGTGGTTTAGCATGATCGTCTGCTGGCCGCAGGCCCCCGGAATCAACAGCTTGGCGCCGCCCCCGAACATCTCTCCTCTAGGTGTAATCATGCCAGCCGCGATTCGCACCTGACAGCCCATCAACTCGCGGTTGACGAATACCGGGACACCCAGGCTGGAATAGCCTAAAAACTCGAGATTCTCGTAAGCGTTGTGATTGACGACCCGGTAGCGTTCGACGATTTCGGGACCCAGTTTCTTGACGAAGTCGTCCCGCATCATCGGCCGGTGCGCGGCCAGAGCGCCGATGATGGTGATGCCGTCGTCTTCGATGCCCGCGGCATGCAACTCCTCGAGGATGTAGGGCAGCACACGGAAGGCGGGGGTCGGTCGCGACAGGTCATCGACGAGAATGGCGGCGCTGTGCCGTCCGGCGGCGAAGTCTCGCAACGGCGGCGCGCCAATCGGTTCGGCCAGCGCCTTGCGGATCCCGGCGTCGCCGATATCCTCCCCCCCGCGCATGCGGCATACCGACACCTCCCAACCCGTTGGAAATCGCAACGTGAGCGGCTCGCTGCCATACCATGCTGCCCAGGGGACATGGAATTCGTTCATGCATGGTCTCCTGTTTCAGTCCCATCGCCCGCAGGTAGGCGAAGCGGAGCCGTTTCTGCGCGATGGAGATCTTGGTCGAGGGTATCATACGGCATGTCGTAACTTCCCGCTGGATCGAGGTTGAAGGCCCGAAATCCACTTGACTGACTAGTGACTATCGGTTTTATATCCATTGTGCACGTAGGGGTCTTTGCTTCGATGCATCAGCGTACCTCATATACAGTAAGCCCTCGGATGACATACGATAACGCCCTTAGTTGCAAGAAGCCCGCCTGGTGCCTCGTTGGACTCTTGATGCTCGGAGCTTGTGGCCAGGATGCCAAGCGAGACAACCCGCTCGATCCGGAGCTGACGCCTTTGGTCTGGCAGGCGTTCACTGCTCAAGACGGCCTGGCGCACAACAATGTGTTTTCGGTGTACCAGTCGTCTGACGGGGCCATGTGGTTCGGGACACTTAATGGTGTGAGTCGGTATGACGGCGTGAACTGGCAGACCTTCACGACCAGCGACGGCCTGGCGGGCAATACTGTGTTTTCGGTGTATCAGTCCTCTGATGAGGCCATGTGGTTCGGGACAGGGAATGGTGTGAGTCGCGATGACGGCGTGAACTGGCAGACCTTCACGACCAGCGACGGCCTGGTGAGCGATACTGTGTTTTCGATGTATCAGTCCGCCGATGGGGCCATGTGGTTCGGAACATCGGCCAGCGTGAGTCGGTATGACGGTGTGAACTGGCAGACCTTCGGAACGAGCGACGGCCTGGCGGGCCGCCTTGTGGAGTCGGTGTTTCAATCGTCGGATGGGGCCATGTGGTTCGGGACACTTTTTCGTGTGAGTCGGTATGACGGCGTGAACTGGCAGACCTTCAAGACGAGCGACGGCCTGGCGCACAACCATGTGAAATCGGTGTATCAGTCCTCGGATGGGGCCATGTGGTTCGGGACATGCTGTGCTGGTGTAAGCCGGTACCATGGACTGAACTGGCAGACCTTCACGACCAGCGACGGCCTGGCGGACGATCGTGTGAAATCGGTCTATCAGTCCTCGGATGGGGCCATGTGGTTCGGGACACTCAATGGGGTGAGTCGGTATGACGGTGTGAACTGGCAGACCTTCACGACGAGCGACGGCCTGGTGAGTAATATTGTGTTTTCGGTGTATCAGTCGTCGGATAGGGCCATGTGGTTCGGGACAATCGGTGACGAGCCACGGGGTGGTGTGAGTAGGTATGACACAAGCGCTCAGCGGGGCGGGGAGTGATGAGTTGACCCAACGGTGCGACATCAACACATGATGGAGTGATTGACCAGATGATCAAGAGAGGTTGGGAGATCCCCGAACGCGAGGCGACGGAGGAGGAGGTTTTTCTGAATCGTCGCAAGTTCATGACATCGATGGGACTGGCCGGATTCGGAGCCATCGCGGGATGTGGCAGCGACGAGTCGGTGACCGGTCCGGCCGACGTCGATCTGAGCGACCTGTATCCGGCAACACTCAACACCGCGTTCGCCGAGCTCGACCGACCGCTCACGGACGAGACCGTGGCGGGCAAGTACAACAACTTCTGGGAATTCACGACGAGCAAGAATGTCTGGAGGGTGATCGACGATTTCGAGTCCCGCCCCTGGACCATGGAAGTGACGGGCCTGGTCCAAAACGCCCGCACCTACGATATCGATGAGCTGATCCGTGCGATGCCCCTCGAAGAGCGTCTCTACAGGCACCGGTGCGTCGAGGCGTGGTCGATGGCAATTCCGTGGACGGGTTTTCCGATGAAGGCCTTGATGGATGCGGTCCAACCGCTCGCCTCAGCCCGTTACGTGAAGATGACGTCCTTTCTGCGACCCGACCAGGCAAGGAGCCAGTGGAACCGGCCCGATGAGCCCTGGCCTTACACGGAGGGACTCACCATCGAGGAGGCCGCGAACGAGCTCACACTCCTGGCCACCGGCATCTATGGGCATGAACTGCCAAAACAGCACGGCGTTCCCATCCGGCTGGTCGTGCCCTGGAAGTACGGTTTCAAGGGCATCAAATCGATCGTCAGAATGGAGTTCACGGAAGAAAAACCGCTTACCTTCTGGCCCCTGTCGAACCGGACCGAATACGGTTTCAATGCCATCGTGAATCCGGATGCGCCTCACCCCCGGTGGTCGCAGGCAGAGGAAAGTTTCATCCAGGATTCCCTCAGTTCCGCGTCTTTCAGGCCCACCCTGCTCTACAACGGGTACGGCGAGTACGTAGCCCATCTGTATTCAGCCAGCGATCTGAAAGCCCTGGCGTGACGAACGGCACTTGCGCCGAGGTTGAGGGGCTCGCTGCGGTACCAGGCTGCCCTCATAATCCGGCGTGCTCATTGATCTCAGCTTGATAGGCGTTGACCTCGTCGGCCGCCACAGCGCTGAGGGTGACCGCCGCCCCGAGATGCCCTGACTCACAGAGCGCGTACCCGAACGCGGTGGCGTTCAACCCGCACTGACCATCGACTTCGGGTTGCCGATCGTCGCGAATGGCTTCGGCGAAGTCCTGCAACTCATGGGCGAGGAGTTTTTGGTCGAGGGTATCATACGGTATGTCGTAACTCCCCGCGCGCTCGAAACCGAAGAGTCCGCGATTGATGGGGTCCAGTCGGAAGTCGGGAACAAGGTCCAGAACGGAGTCGCCGACCAACTCATCGCCTTCATCCAACTTCAAGCGAATTGGCCTCCCGGAGCGATCGCCGGGGGCCTCGATGCTTCCCTTGGCCCCGTAGATCTTGCGGGTAAAGATGCCGTGCCCGTGTCCCGCGTGACTGAGCGTGAACTGCCCGTATGACCCGTTGGCGAAAACCAGCGTCGCTGCGGCCGTTTCTTCGGCGTCGGCTTGCATCGATGTCGGCTCGTTCTTGAGGCGATGCTGATAGAACGGGGATGTCGATTTCGTTTCCCGGTGTGGCTCAAAAAGGGCCGTCGCCGCATAGACTTCGCGGATATCGCCAAGGAGGTAGGTCAGCATATCGCCGTAGTGGACACCCATCTCAATCAGATACCCGCCGCGTCGTTTCTGATGTCGCCAGAGGGTACCGCTCATTATAGAGCCGCCACCGGTGATGTGGTTGTGGAAAACCAGGTAGGGTTGACCGATGATCTTGGCGTCGAGGACCGCCTTCAGCAAGCGATTCATCGGGTCGCGGCGGTAATTCTCAGCGACCGCCAGCTTGCAGCCGTTCTGTTTTGCGCTATCGATCATCGCGTGACACGCCCGCACGGTAACCCCCATCGGTTTTTCAACCATGACGTGAACGCCCGCGTCGAATGCCATGCACGCCAGGGTGTGATGGGAAACCGGGTCGGTGACGAGGTTTATGGCGTCAATGTTTTTTTCTGATTTCAACAGCTGCGACAGATCGGCATATACCTTCGGCGCCGTGCCCAATTCGTTATGAGCAACGGTGGCGACGTGGGCCGCGTGCTCTGCGTTGAGATCGCAGACGGCCACCAGATCGACGGTATCGAAACCACAGCGCTTGAGTTCAATCAAGCCGTGGAGATGCCTCAGCCCCATGCCGCCGCAGCCGATGAGGGCGAGTCGAATGGGTGGCGTATCACTCATCGATGACCGATCCATCGACGTGCAGCCGCGTTTCCACGCCCCGCGGTTGGAAGGGATGTCGCTGTTGCGCATCCGGGGCCAATTCAATCCCTATCCCCGGTGCGTCCGGGACGATCAGGAACCCGTCTTCACACTTGAGTGACGCCTGAACGATCTCGCTCTTCGGCGGGACCCCCTCGCCTGTGGGATATTCCTGAATCGCGAAGTTCGGGATACATGCCGCCAATTGCACACACGCCGCTGTGCTGACCGGGCTGAGTGGATTGTGGGGCACCACCTGAACGTAATGCGCTTCCGCCAGGGCAGCGATCTTTTTCGCGTGAGTCAGTCCCCCGCACATGCACACGTCCGGTCTGACAAACTGCACGGCCGATCTGCGCAGCAGCATCTCGAACTCGTAGATCGTGTGGATGCGTTCCCCCGTCGCGATCGGGATGTGGATCTTCTCGGCAATCTGCGCCATGGCGTCGAGGTTATCGGGCTGCGTCGGGTCTTCGTAGAATAACGGACGGTACGGCTCGATGCCTCTGGCCAGCACGACCGCCTCTGACGGTGTCAGCCGCCTGTGGATTTCGATGCACAGATCGACTTCGTTACCGACGGCTTCACGGTACTGACGCACGCTGTCGACGGCGTCGTGCATCTTGTCCGCATGGGTCTTGAAAAACGGGATGTCGCGGGCTTCGTCCAAAAAAGGTGTGAGATGTCCGACGGCCGTGAATCCATTCGCTTTGGCGTCGATGCACCCTTGAACGAGCTCTTGCGTGGTCTGTCCGTAAACATGGCAATAGACCCTGGCCTTGTCGCGGCATTTCCCGCCCAAAAGCTGGTAGCAGGGCACCCCCAAATGCTTTCCCAGAATATCCCATAGCGCGATATCAATCGCAGAAAGGGCGCCCATGATGGCCGCGCCTCGAAAATGACTGCACCGATAGAGGTACTGCCAGTGGTGCTCGATGCGGCGAGGGTCCTGTCCAATCAGGTAGCGCTTGAAGGTCTCGACGGCCTTCTCAGAGGCCTCCAGATAACCCCATGCCCCCGATTCTCCCACCCCCGTAATCCCTTCGTCGGTGACGACCTCAACGAAAAGGTAGCGGGCGACCGGAATCGTCCTTACGTCAACGATCTTCATCGAATGTCTCCTCGTTGTTTGGTTGCCCTTCAGCAGCCAGGTACGCCATGCCGCCGTTCGGATCCAGGCCGAACAGTGGATCCAGCGAATATCCAGCTTATCTTTGCCCGATGACAGCCACCTCACGGATGTTCAATCCGCAGTCGTGCCGGCGACACACCTTCAACATAAAGTCGCCCGCTCGCCATACTCTCGCCCACCAACTGACCATGCGAGGCCGCGATGCGCAAACCCAGGCTCATTCTCAACAACGACGCCCGCCATTACCTGATGTACCGGTTCGACCCACCTCTGAGCCGCAAGCGTCTGCAGAGTCCGGTGGATGAAATCCTCGGAACCGGCGTAGACACGCTGGCTTTCGGACTGGCATCGGGGGCGACCTTCCTGCACGACTCGAAGGTCGGCAACAAATGGGGCGACTCGGTCGTCGACCACGACAACGGCATCATGTGGTGGCGCGCCGCCAAGAACCTGGAGGCCGCCCTCGCCGCCGGCATGGACCCGTTGCAGGTCGTCATCGACCGGGCTCATGAAAAAGACATTCAGATCATCGCCAGTCTGCGCATCAACGAACCCGGCACGGCAAGCGGTCCCAATCGACAACCCTACATGTGCAACCGACTCAAGCTCGACCACCCGGAGTACATGATCGGCGAGGAAGACCCGGAGCGGCCGGCTGTCGCCACCTGCCTCGACTTTGCCATCGATGAGGTGCGTCAGGAACGGCTGGATGTCATCGAAGAGGTCTGTGACCGCTACGGCGCCGACGGCATCGAGATCGACGAATACGTCCGCGTGTTCTTCAAGCCCACAGAGATCGAGCGCCACACACCGCTGCTGACTGATTTCATCAGAAGTGTCCGTGAGCTCCTGGACCGCATCGGTGAAAAACGCGGCAAACGACTGATGCTGGCGGCCCGCGTGAACCCGCGCGAGGACGCCAACCTCGCCGTGGGCATGGACGTGCGTTCATGGATGCGGGAAAAGCTCGTGAATGCCATCGTCGTCGACACCGACAGCATGGACCTGGATCCGGAGCCCCACTTCGGCTGGCTCGTTGACGCGGCGAATGAGAATGACGTCTGGATCTACCCGCACATGGGTCGCCTCCCCTACGACGACCGGCACCACGAACCGACGATCGAGATGGTCCGCGCCGTCGCCACCAACCAGATGGCCGCCGGTGCCGACGGTCTCTACCTCTCCCACCTGCTGTGGCCGCACGGACCCGACGAGTACCTGATCATGCGCGAGCTCGCCGACGCGGACATCTACCAGCGCAAGAACAAACACTACTTCCCCGCACGGTATGATCCCAGTACCGAGCCCTGGCCGGTCAAGTGTCACCTGCCGAAAACCCTGGAACAGGGCGTGGCGTCAGTGGTGCCATTCACCGTCGGCGATGAACTGGATGCCGCCCGCAGTGATGGTGAGTTGAAGCGCGCCACCTTGAAAGTGCGGATCGTCCAGACCGGCATGGACGACCAGCTGAACTTCACGTTCAATGACACTCCATTGACTCCCGAGACGCGGAACATCTCAACCGTTTATGGCGGTATCGTCGATTACATGTCGTGGCGCCTGGGCCGTGACGTCAGAATCAACACGCACTACTGGTTTGAGTTCGACCTGCCGATCGAGTTGGTCCTGCAGGGGACCAACGAGGTTGGAGTCACCTTGGAACACGAGCTGGCCGAACGCGTCGAGGACCGGGTGCTGCACCAGGTGGAGCTGCTGATCGAGTATGCCGAACCGCCCATGCGCGTCGGCGGGCAGATGTAGGACACGTGCGACCCCGCTATAGCAGGAGATATGGACATGTCAAAAAAGAGAGCGCACAGAGAGGATGATTCCCTGGAACCTTTGACCCTGTACCTCGTTCGCCATGGAGAGGCGGGCGGAGAATCACGGCCGGGCGAGGTCGGCCCGCCGCTGACTGCTCGAGGCGAGAGGCAAGCGGCCAAAGTGGCTCGACGCCTGGCCCACGAAGAATTCGATCACATATACTCGAGCGACATGTCGCGGGCCTATCAGACGGCCCAGGCCATCATCGCGTATCACGAGAGCACCCCGTACACCGTATCAGCGGATATCCGCGAGGTGTCAGCGCATCACGTTCTTCCCGGAAGAACGCCAAGACAGAAGGCGATCCTCGATCGCATGGCGAAGTCCGAGAAGTCGGTCAAGCGCTTCGTCCGGCTTCTGCTCAAGAACCATGGCCATGGGGAAAAGATTCTCCTCGCAATCCATGGGAACCTCATCCGCCTGCTCATCTACACCCTGGCAGGGCGTCCCTCCAAGCGAGGGTTGCCCCTGATGATCACGAACACCTCACTTTCCGTCGCCCATCTCAAGGATGGCGTGCTGGACAGTGTTGAGCTGGTCAATTGTGTCAACCATCTCAAGCCTGGTGAATACGCCTGAAGTCGACCCGATCCAGGGCAGCTGATCATCGATAGGATCTGGGCTGTGGGGCCTAATAGGCCATACTCAGTTGATTACCCATCATTCCGGTGAAATGGTCGACGATCAGCCAGAATCCCCCGGCCACGAACTGACCCAAGACCAAACCATAGAAAACAGGGATGAGGGTGCGGTAGGCTTTGAGACCACCATACTTCAAGAGGACCGACTTGATCAACCAGGCCAGGAAGACCGGGAACCAGGCCGAACCCATCACCCTGTCCATACCGGCCACGAATCCCAGGGGATGCAGCGGCCACCACAGGAAGCGGCGCTGCAGGATCAGCAGACCCGCCATCACCCCACCCCCCAGCAGCCGGATGAACCATCCCAGCCAGTTCGGGCCGGCATTCTCATCGACCCGTCGCCCCACGTACTCCCAGGTAAAGTCCGGCAACCCGGCCACGTAACCGGCTACGTTGATGCCCCCCTCGCGATAGGTTATCGACAACGTCGTCCAGAATGTACTGACTGCAGAGACCCCCAACGAGATCGCGATGGCAAATAACAACCAGCGCTTGCGATAGGCGATCTCCCCACTCAGCTTCAACCCCGTGGCGGTATGCGCCATCATCGTGCTGGCCAGGGATTCCGTCCAGATGACCGTCGGGCCCAGCGCCGCGATCCCTTTGGGCCCGATATACGTTGCCCCGATCCCCGAGATCACGAAGTCCAGGGGGATGTTGCGCGGAAACACCATGGGCAAGCCGGCCTCGGCAATGATGCGCGTCAGGCTTATGAAGGTCACCAGCGCGCCGAACAGAAACAGCGGCGCTGCCCACATCGGCAAACCCGCACGCCACAGCCACAGACTCATCCCGACCAATCCGAGGATCACTCCCCACACAGCCGTGCGGTAGGACATGATTTCGTCGGAATCGTCCACCGAATCGTCCCCCACGAAGGCCTTGCGAAACACCATCCGCAGATGCCCCCGGGCGATCCAGAGCCCGAACAGGACCAATGCGATCATGGCCCCTATGCTCTGGTGGGCAAGCAATCCACTCACGCCGCCGCCGCCGCCGTACCGAGACAGCGATTCCCCGATGCCAGCCCCCGTCAAAGTCAGCACACCCTCTTCCAGTTGGCGCAACAGGGTAAATACCCACATCCCGAGCATGACGTCCGGTTTGAGAAAATACGCAAACCCCAGGATCATCAGATTCAGCGAGAAACCGATTCCGAATGATCCTCGCAACAGCGATACGTGCCCCAGGTACCGCGGAATCACAGGCACGTAGGGGAAGTAATGGTTGAGGGCATTGAGGCTTTCGCGGCCGAACGCCAGCAGCAATCCCACCCACATCAAGGGCTTCTTGAAAAACGGCGCCGCAAGCCCCGAACCGTCGGACGGCGACTCTACCATGGCCAGCGGTACTTTGGTGATAGGGTAAATGAGGTGCTCGTGCTCGACCCACTGACGGCGGAGGATGACCATCGTGCAGATGCTGACCATCCACAGCGCCACCATGAACGCCAACCACCACATCAGAGGCGGCAGCCACATGCCCCAGGGAATGGACTCGCCGTCCGGCATCCCTTCAAAAAACCATTGGATCCCCAACTCATCGTGAGGGACCATCCAATCGGCCACGTAGGGATGAATCCGCTCCGCCCACTCGTTTTCCGGTTTCGCCAGGTAGAATACCCCGGCCGCCGACGACAACAGCATCAGGCAGAAGCCGTTGCGCTCGCCTCCTGCGAAGGCGGTGGCCACGACTATCATGATGTAGATGGTCAGCAGCTCCCCCTTGCCCAGGACCAGGCTCCGGTGAATGAGCCCCAACACGACCTGGACAACGCCCACCCACAGGAAGAACAGGAAGAACGCGGCGGGACCATTCAAGGAGCTCATATGGCTGCCCATGATGACGTGCGCACCATACGGCTCGCCCACGCCGATCAACAAACTGAGCCCGGCTCCAATGACCAACGAGCGCGGCGTCACTCCTGAAGTCGACTGCTCCTGTGTTCCCCCTCGCAAACCCGGCTCTCCCCCTCAATCCCGATGATGTGGCCATGCACGACGCGGGTGCGTATGGCCCTCAGCCGTGCCAAGCGCCGCCGACAGCGAAGGCAAGTATGAAGAGGCCGGAGATCTCTCCGCAAGGGCATGACCGATCGTACCGGCCTACAACCCTGCGATCAGCTCCCACCCTTACGCGCGGAGTGTTCTGCCACCGGGAGCTACGCCGATACGGGAGGCCCTGCTGTACCACGGTGGGCCGAGTGTTGGCCAAGAGGCTATATTGGCCCGCACTCGATGTGGTTGATGGTTCGCTGACCGCGTCGCCCTTCGAATCAGTCTGCGTCTCTCCATTCACATCTGTGCTGACACAAGAGGTAGGACAATGAACACATGGGATCTGTGCAACATGGATTCCGTTGGCGGCCATGGGACACAGATGGTAGGCAGCCCTGTATTGATCGAGACCGAAGCGGGCACTGCGGTTGAATTCGACGGTGCAGGGGATGCACTCGTGGTAGATGCCAACCCTCTAATTGATCTCAAGGCCTTCACTGCCGAACTGATATTTCGACCATATCCGGATGGACTGAGCGCCCAACGATTCTTCCATATCCAGGAAGATGGCAGCGACAATCGGTTGCTGTTCGAAACCCGCCTGACCGACGACGAGTGGTTCCTGGACACCTGTATTCAGGCTGGGGCCGACGGCAAGGTCTTGTTCGCTGAAGAGTTCAAACATGAGATCGGCCCCTGGTATCACATCGCCATCGTCGTTGCCGACGGTACGTTCAGGCACTTTGTGAACGGAGAGATGGAGCTGGAGACCGAGATCGACTTTGCCCCATTGAAACAGGGACAAACCTCGGTGGGAGTGCGGATCAACCGAGTCTGTTGGTACAAGGGGGCCATGCGCATCGCGCGCTTTTCGTCGCGGGGCTTAGCGCCGGACGAGTTTCTGGAAGCCGACCTATGGGGGCCGCCTACGGCCTGATGACGGTGCCATCGGCGCGCCGGGCATCCCCCCACAGCTTGGGCCCACCCAGCCCTGTGGCCGGAAAGCGGGCGGCCAGCTCCTCATCCAGGTCCACCCCCAGACCGGGTTTGCCATTGGGCCACATGTAACCGCCGCGCAATTCAGGGGTACCTGGGAAAACCTCCTTCAGGGTTTCATGCGTCTTCAGGTAAACGGAGGCCTCCTGGATGCCAAAATTCCACACGTTCATGTCCAGCATGAGGTTGGCCGCGTGCCCGACAGGCGAGATGTCGGCTGAACCGTGCCAGGCGGTGCGAACGTTGAACGCTTCGCACAGGGCCGCCAGCTTGCGTGCTGGCGTCAACCCGCCAATCGCTGAAATATGCAGCCGGAGAAAGTCCAGCAGCCGGTCCCTGATCATGGGGACGACCTCCTGGGGATTGGAGTACAACTCCCCCATGGCGATCGGGGTGGAAGTCTGCTCACGCACCAGGCGAAAGTAGTCGTTGTCCTCAGGTGAAAAGAGATCCTCAAGGAAGTACGGTTTGTACGGCTCCACATCCTTGGCCAGTGCGAGCCCCTGGATCGGCGGCAAACGCTCGTGAGCATCGTAGAGGATCTCCGGGTCCGGACCGAAGGTCGTGCGGAAGTGCTCGAAGGCATCGACGATGTTGCGGGCGTGGGGCTTGGGCTCGAAGATGGTCACACCGGGATGCCCCGCCTTGCTGGTGATGACGGCCGGCTCGTGATTGGGCTCGTCTGGCGGCTTCGAAGGATGAAATGATCCCAGCTTGAGGTGGTGGAAACCCCGTTCCAGCAGCTCGTGGATGTTTTCCTCGTACTCTGCCCGATCGCTGCCCCCAGGGATGACGTACACGGCCGCCGCTTCTCTGGATTTGCCGCCGAACAGCTCGTACACCGGCATTCCCGCTACCTTGCCCTTGATGTCCCACAGCGCCTGGTCCACACCGCTCAAGGCATTGTTGAGCACTGGTCCGTTGCGCCACAAGGCCTCCGTGTTGCAGGACTGCCATAGATCTTCGATATCCGCCGGGTCCTTGCCAATCAGAAAGGGTTTGAGATAGTCGTTGACGGCGGTAGCAACGGCCGTCGGCCGCGAGAAGAATGAAGCGCATCCGAGCCCGTAAAGTTCAGGCTCATCGGTCTCCATCTTCACGACCACCAGGGTGCGCGCCCCGGGCGGCTGGGTGATTATCGCCCTGACATCGCGAATCTTCATGTTGGTCACCGCATAATCCTTTTCAGTCCGCTCATGTCGATCGCCCGCACAGAAGTTCCGTGAGATCTGGGCTGAACGTCACGATACTTTCTGGCATCTGTTTGTGTCAAGTGCATAGCGAGCTATCCGGATGCGCCCCCCTCGACACGGCCCAACGGTCACGTGATACTATCGGTCTGCCTGTCTCTATCGATCCGGACAATCTGAAACGAGGGCGAGATGAACTACAGACAGCTCGGCAAAGCGGGAGTCAAGGTGTCTCGGATTTGCCTCGGGACCGGCTTCCGCGAGCAGAGCGACGATAAGGTCTGCGAACGCATCATCCACACGGCCCTCGACCTGGGATGTAATTTCATCGACTGCGCCAACTTTTACGGTCGGGGACGGTCGGAGACCATCGTCGGCAAGGCGCTCAAAGGCAGACGCGATGATGTCGTTCTCACGACCAAGGTCCAGGGCCCAATCGGCGACGGACCAAACGACGAGGGTCTGTCACGATACCACATCATGCGGGAAATCGACCGGAGCCTCGAGCGCTTGCAGATGGACCACGTGGATGTCTATCTGCTGCACAACGCCGACGCTGACACGCCTTCGGATGAGATCCTCCGGGCCATGGATGACGTCGTACGCCAGGGAAAGGCGACCTACGTCGGCTCCTGCAACCATACGCCGTGGCGTCTGATGGAACACATCGGTATCTGCCGATCACAGGGATTGGCGCCGATGGTCGTTTCCCAGAATCCGTACAACCTGCTCCAACGCTACGTCGTGGAAGATGACCTGACGGAGGTCATCCTCAAGCACGGTCTCGGGTTGATGACCTTCAGTCCGCTGGCGGTCGGCCTGCTGACCGGCTTGTTCCGCCAGGGGCAGACTGCTGCCGACGGCGCACTCTACCGAGGTGGGAAAAGGGATGTCGGCGCCGCGCTGACCGACCAGGTGGAATCGGTGATTCGGACCCTAGTCGATATCGGCAGTGAACTCGGGAAGACGCCGGCCCAGGTCGCCATCGCCTGGATTCTGGATCACAAGCAGGTCAGTGCCGCCATCATCGGTCCCGACCTGCCCGAACATGCGGAGGAGGTTTTCGGGGGGGTGGGTTGGTCACTGGACCCGGACCTGCGCGCAAGACTGGATGAAGTCTCCGCGATCGATCAGCGCCGCTCCCTCCTGTGACCGCCGGCATCAACTCCAGAGGCTGTCGCTGGACAACTCGCTATCCCACAGGCTGGTGGGGGCGAACAGTTCGGCGTCGTCTTCGATAAAACCTTCAAGTACCTCGTCATTCAGCTCGGTGAATCCCAAACCGGGGCTCTCCGGTACTTCGATGTAGCCGTCATGGACAAGCGGCCGCGGAAGCCCCTCTACCAGACTGCTCCAGCGTTCCAGATCGTCGACGGAATGATTCTCGAGGACGAGGAAGTTTTCCGTGGCCGCGGCGCAGTGCACGGAGGCCATGGCCGCCACTGGTGTCATGGCCATGTGCAGGGCCATGGCGATGCCGTGGTCCTGAGCCAGGTCGCCGATCTTCTTCGTCTCCATGATGCCGCCGGCCGTGGCCAGATCGGGATGGACGATGGCGATGGCGCGGCGATCGAAGAGCTCGTTGAATCCTTCCTTCAGGTAGATGTCCTCTCCCGTGCACACCGGCGTATCGACGGCAGCGGCGAGCCGTTCCCACTGATCGGTGAACTGCCAGGGAATCATGTCCTCGTACCAGGCCAGTGAAAACTGGTCGAGCGCTTTGCCCAGGCGGATACAGGATTCCAGCCCCAGGTGACCGAAGTGATCGGTTGCCACCGGTACCTCGTAGCCGATCTCCTGGCGCACGGCGGCCACGTACTGGCAGATCAGTCCAATGCCCTTTTCCGTCAGCTGGATTCCCGTAAACGGATGCATGACCGCTCTACTTTCGAGCATCCCTGGTGGCGCGATAATGCAGTCCTCCCGGTCGCGGACAATGCTCAGACCGACGTCCATCTTCAGGTACTCGAAACCCATGTCCATGCGCTGGCGCAGATGGCGGCCCATTTCGGTACCGTCGGCAACACTCGCTGTATCGCAGTAACAGAGAACGCGATCGCGAAACTTTCCTCCCAGCAGCTGGTAGACGGGCACGCCGTAAGCTCTGCCCGCCAGGTCCATCAGCGCCATCTCGATGCCGCTCACGCCCCCGCCCTGACGACCGTGATGACCGAACTGCTTGATGCGCCGGAACAAACGGTCGACTTCGCAGGGATTCTCACCGATCAGACGGCTCTTCAACATGTGGGCGTAGGTCGCACTGGCGCCGTCCCTGATCTCGCCGTAGCCGCTGATGCCCTGATTGGTGTCCAATCGCACCAGCCGGGAGCGAAAGGGGGTACCTGTCAGATTGACGGTGCGCAGGTCGGTGATCTTCAGGTCGGAGGGGCGTGAACTCGCATTCATCGAGGTGGTCACCTTTTGGTTGGGTTCGTGGCTCTCCACAGAGTAGGCGAAATACTCCGCTCTGTGTCAATGCGGGAGCACCCATATGAAGAGCGTCCGCTTCCGGCGTGGCAGCTGTCGGAGGAGTGCAAGCCTTGTTACGTTCCCGCCCGGATCAACACTACCACCTGGCGCATCCTGCACGGCGCAACAGGAGATTGGCGATGCATTATCACTTGTACGTATCGGGAGCAGCCGACGGGAAATTGGCGCGATTTCGCATGGACGCATCATCGGGGCGACTCACGGCTCAGACCTCAATCGAGACGCCGCACTCCATCGGGGCCATGGCGGTCGACGGCGCCGGACGATTCCTGTTTGGAACAATGGGCAGCGACCGCCTCGGCAGTTTCCGGGTCGATCGTCACACCGGTGACCTCGAACCGATCAATTCGGTCGTTATCGAGCCCGGGCCTTGCTACCTCAACACCAATCCCACCGATCGCTTCCTGTTCTACAGTTGTTTCACACAGGGCACGATTGGCGTGCACGGCATCGATGCGGACGGATCGATTCAGGATCAACCCGTCGAATTGAGGACGATGGCCCAGCATGCGCACTCGATCCAGGCCGATCCTGGCAGCCGGTTCGTCTACGTCCCCCACATCAATCCACCGAACCGGATCGATCAGTTTCGTTTCGACGCAGCGACCGGCCGCCTGACCCCGAGCGATCCGCCGTGCTATTCACCGTCGACGCCGGAAGGGCCACGGCATATCTGTTTTCACCCGACCATGGATGTCCTGTACTCAGTTAACGAGAACGGCGGCACGGTATCGGCCCATCGCATGGACTCGCAGACTGGCGTTCTTGATGGCTTCCAGACCTTGACGACCTTGCCGGAGGGCTATGATGCATCGGAAAACAATTGCGCCGAGATCAAGATCACACCGACCGGGAGTTACCTATACGCCTCCAACCGGGGGCATGACAGCATTGCCGGGTACCGGGTGGATGCAGGCACCGGGGAGCTGACGCCGCTGGGTCAGACCGCCACGGAGAAGACGCCACGCATGTTCAACCTCGATCCGACGGGGCAGTACCTGTACGTGTCGGGCCAGGACACGGGCGGACTGGCCTCCTATCGCATCGATGCGGCCACAGGGGGTCTGGAACAGCTGGAAGTGCACCAGGTGGGCGGAGGACCTGGGTGGGTGGAATTCGTCGCCTGCGACAGCTGACGACATGGCGTGGCGGTCAACCCTGAATTACCCCCAGGCTCGAGAAACTACTCACTTCACCGGCGATGAGCATCGCCCGTGAGCGCTCGTCCGGAGTCAGTGGAGGTACATCCACGGCCCCGGCGTTCTCCTCCAGCTGCTTGCGGTTTCGGGCGCCGGGGATCACCGCCGATACGCCGTCGGTGTCGAGGACGAACCGCAACGCAGCTTGTACCATGGTGCGGCGACCCCCTTCGGTCAGAAAGAGCAATTCCGCCAGCCGCTTGAAAGCAGCGACGCCTTTCTCCGAGGTAAATCGGGACTTGCGCAGGTCGTTGCCGGTGAGGCTCGGCTCCTTGTTGAAATGCTTCCCGGTCAGTGCTCCCGAGGCCATGGGCATTCTGATCAGCGTCCCGAGGTTCTCAGCCTTGGCATGGGCCAGTGTCGATTCTCCACCGCGGTTTATCAGGTGGTAGCCGACCTGGACGACGGCCAATTCTCCGAGTGCCTGCAACTGACCGATCACTTGCGTGTTGTTGGATGAGATGCCGAACCAGCGAATCTTCCCCTGGCGCTTGAGATCGGCCAGGGCGTCCATGACGGCCGCCATGGTCTGTTCGTGTGGATCGCGGTGCAGTTGGAGGATGTCGATGTAGTCAGTCTGCAGGCGTTTCAGGCTGGCTTCACAGATCTGTACAATCTGCTGCCTTGCATTGTCCTCGTCCGGGTCATCGGTGACGGGCTTGACCTTGGTCGCCACGATGTAGCGGTCCCGCCGGTCTTGCAACGCACGGCCTATCACCTCCTCACTGTGACCCCCCCCGTAGCTGGCCGACGTGTCCAGGAGATTGATCCCCAGGGTTTCTGCATGTTGAATGGTCGCGATCGACTCTTCATCCGTTCCGCCCGTTCCCCAACTGCCGTCTATGGCCATCTGCCAACAGCCGATGCCCACCGCTGATACGCGAAGTCCCGTTTTACCCAAAATTCGGTATTCCACAGTACGCCTTTCTGTAAGGAACTGATGCCAGCTACTTGGTCTCACTCTCCCAGCGCCGGTACATTTCCGGCCGGCGGTAATGGCGGAAGAACATGACGTTATCACTGCGACTCTCAGCCAGCGCCGACGCACTCAAGTCGGCGACGATCATCTCCTCTTCGGAGCCGCTTTGCACCTCGGCGATGACGACGCCGAGGGGATCGCAGATGAAGGTCACGCCGGAGAAGATACGGCCGGCACCGTTGTCACCGACAGGATTGCAGATAGCTACGTAGAGGTTGTTGTCATACGCGCGTGCGGGAACGTAGCGCATCCAGCGGGCACGTTTTTCTTCGGGAGTCTCCGATGGTGAGGCGTGCGGCAGGAAGATCAGCTCGGCACCCTTCTCCGCCAGAATCGTGCTCGCCTCCGGGAAGTGGGAATCGTAGCAGATTTCGACGCCGTAGCGAGCCTTGGAGTGGTCGAACACCGGAAGGGCGTCACCCTGGCACCAGGTGTCGATTTCCACGCTGGGAACATGCGTCTTGCGATAGTGACCGACGTACCCTGTAGGGCCGCATATGACCTGGGTGTTGTAGACGATGCCACTGACGTCCCGCTCCAGCAGACCCGCCAGCAGGGTAATCTTATTGTTGCGAGAAATCTCTTCGAGCCTGTGGAGAGATTCCCCTTCCAGCGCTTCGGGCTCGGGCGTCGAGGTGTCGCCGGCGTTGTAGCCACACACGCACAGTTCGGGGAAGCAGACGATGTCGACGTCTTGCGCGGCCGCCTCCTCGGTGAAGCGTTCGATGGTGGCCAGATTGCCGACGTGGTCGTCAACCCGACTATTCATCTGCACCATGGCGATGCGTAGATCCTGCATTTCGATCAGCTCCTTCGTTGTTGCGTGCTATATTGCGCCGTCAGTAGGCCATGCCCAATCCGTTTCCCATCATTCCAGTACAATAATCCACGATCAGCCAAAACCCTCCGGCGAAAAACTGACCCAGGACCAACCCGTAGAAAAAAGGAATGAGCGAGCGGTAGGCCTTCAGACCACCATACTTCAAAAGGACCGATTTGATCAACCAGGCCAGGAAGACTGGAAACCAAGCCGTATCCATCACCCTGTCCATGCCGGCCACGAACCCCAGGGGATGCAACGGCCACCACAGAAACCGGCGCTGCAAGATCAACAGCCCCCCCATCACCCCTCCCCCGATCAAGCGGATGAGCCAACCCAGCCAGTTCGGTCCCGCATGCTCATCGACTCGGCGCCCCACGTACTCCCAGGTAAAGTCGGGCATCCCTCCCACGAACGCGGCGACGTTGATACCGCCCTCACGATAGGTTATCGACAGGGTTGTCCAGAATGTACTGATCCCGGAAACCGCGATCGAGATCACGATCGCCAGCAACAACCAGCGCTTGCGATAGGCGATCTCCCCGCTCAGCTTCAACCCGGTGGCGGTGTGTGTCATCATCGAGCTGGCCAGGGATTCGGTCCATATCACCGTCGGACCCAGCGCCGCGATTCCGGTGGGGCCGATATGGCGCGCTCCAATTCCCGAGATCACGAAGTCCAGGGGAATGTTGCGCGGAAATACCATGGGCAAGCCGGCCTCGACGACGATCCGCGTCAGGCTGGCAAAAGTCACCATTGCACCGAAAAGAAACAGCGGCGTCACCCACATCGGCAGGCCCGCATGCCACAGCCACACGCTCATCCCGAGCAGTCCGAGGATGGCCCCCCATACCGCCGTGCGGTAGGACAGGGTTTCGTCTGAATCGTCCACCGAATCGTCCCCGACAAAGGCCTTGCGAAACACCATCCGCAGATGCCCGCGCGCGATCCAGAGCCCGAACAGGACTAATGCGATCATGGCCCCGATGCTCTGATGGGCCAGCAATCCCGTCACGCCCCCACCGCCGCCATAGCGAGACAGCGATTCCCCGATGCCCGACCCTGTCAGGTTCAGGACTCCCTCCTCCACGCGCCGGAGAAGATGAAACACCCACATCCCGAGCATGACGTCCGGTTTGAGAAAATACACAAACCCAAGGATCATCAGGTTCAGCGAAAATCCGATTCCAACTGATCCCCGCATGATCGATATATTCCCCAGGCGCCGCGGAACCACGGGCACGAAGGGATAGTAATGGTTGAGGGCGTTGAGGCTCTCGCGGCCGAACGCCAGCAGTAAGCCCACCCACATCAGGGGCTTCTTGAAGAAAGGCGCCACCCTCGCTCCGGCGGACGGCGCCTCGACCATGGCCAGCGGTACTTTGGTAATGGGGTAAATCAGATGCTCGTGCTCGACCCACTGGCGGCGGAGGATGACCATGGCGCAGATGCTGAACATCCACAGCGCCACCATGAACACCAACCACCACAACAGCGGCGGCAGCCACATGCCCCAGGGAATGGACTGGCCATCCGGCATCCCCTCGAAAAACCACCGAATCCCCAGCTCGTCGTGAGGGACCATCCAATCTGCGACATAGGGGTGAACCCGCTCAGCCCACTCGTTTTCCGGGGTCGCCAGGTAGAAGACCCCGGCCGTGTTCGACAACAGCATCATGCAAAAGCCGTTGCGCTCGCCGCCCGAGAACGCCGTGGCCACGACCATCATGATGTAGATGGTCAGCAGCTCCCCCCTGCCCAGGACCCACTTCCGACGAATGAGCCCCAGCAACACCTGGACGATACCCACCCACAGGAAGAACAGGAAGAAGGCGGCGGGAGCATTCAACGAGCTCATTTGGCTGCCCATGATGACGAGGGCGCCGTAGGGTACTCCCACGCCGATTACCAGACTGAGCCCGGCCCCGATGACCAACGAACGGGGTGTTACCCCCGACGTCGGCCGCTCCTGATGCATTACCGTAGCCCCAGTCCTCGAAGGCCGTCGTCCAACTCTTCCATGTCTGCATCGCTCAAACTGTAATACGGCGGCGGACGCCAGCGCTGGCAGATCCCGTATAACTCCAGCAAACCGTGAATGGCCGCGTCGAACCCACCCGTGGTTGTTCCCAGCAGCTCGAACAGCGGCAGATCGAGGTTACGGATGATCGACGTTGCGGAGGGCATATCATTGGATTGAACGGCGCGCCAGTAGTCGTGAGCGATCTGGGGCTTGAACGAGAGAAACGTCGACATGTAGCCGTGGCAACCGTACGGATGCAGGTCCAAGTGGTTTTGCTTCTCTCCTCCTGAGAAGACAGCCCAGTGCTCGTGCAGCATCAGTGTCATCCGCCTGGCAAACTTGCCGTGCATGTCATCCTTGATCGCGACCACGTTGTCGACGCGATCCAGAACCATCTTAAGGGTCCTCAACCCGAACTCCTCACCCCGCGGAATGAAGAACCCGGTCACGATCATCACGGGGATTTGCTCCGCGATCTCGGCGTAGTGATCGCATACCGTCTCGGGCGCGCACGAGGCTCCCCAGTCCGGGGGCAGAACCATATGCACATCCGCTCCGATGTCCGCCGCGTACCTGGCAAACTCTACAGCCTGCCGCGTGTGGTAGTAACGATCGGCAGTGACGACCATCGCCCGACCCGCCGTGTGCTCGACGGTGGCCTTGGAGACTTCCGTGATTTCCTCATCCGACATCGCGATGTAGTGGCTGTCCCCCGCCGTCAGCAGCATGGTCTTGCTGCCGGCCTCAATGTTGAAATCCAGCAACCGGCGCAAGCTGTCGTAGTCGACGGTCCCATCCCTGTTGAAGGGTGTGGTGATCGACGTCAAGGGTCCGGTCAGGGCTTCGCGAACGCGGTCACGATCTATCATTTCAGCCTCTAGCGAAACTGAAACGAGTAAAGCTTGGCGCTTTTGATATAAAACCGAAGCCGGATCGCTCGACCCAGAAACTGACTGACGTCCGATTGGCCGTTCCAGCTGGCGACGTGGGCCGTGCCGGTTGTTGTCAGAACATCGGCGTCGTCGACGGTAAATCCCGGGATGCGTTCGTAGTTGGGCGCCAGGATCTCCACCTGCACCTCACACGATCCCGAGCTGTTGAACCGCGGTGGCGCTTGCATGTTGAGGTACAACTGGGTTCCGGAGAAGCTGAATGAACGGGTGACCATCTGGCTGCCCGGCCCGATGTCGGCCGGCCGGTAAGCGCCCAGGGTACCTTTCGAGCCGTCGAGGGAAACGAATCCATCCAGAGGAAGCGTCGCCAGTCCGATGGCCGTGGTCGCCTTGTCACCGAGGTCGAACGCCTGCTCTGGTGATCGGCTATTGGTACCGTAGTAGTAGACGAGTATGCGGTCACCATGGACGATCGGCGCCCGCGCGTACACGGAATTGGCGTCAAAATCGTCCCGGGGGCCGCGGACGATGAAGGGCTCGCGGAACTCCCGGTTGTAGTGGATCCCATCCCGGCTGAAGACGATCTGGGGGTGATGGGTCAGGTTCGTCGTGCGGAAATTCCACAACATGCCAACGTACAGACCCTCATAGGCGATCACCGGCATCGCATAGTACTCCGTGTCCGGGGTATCATGCTCGGTCGGGACCAGAATCGTCTCCGCCTCGCTCCAGTGGATCATGTCCGGGCTTTCGGCACGACCGATCACCCGCTTCCCGAGTGGACCGTGCCAGTGCAGGTTGTTCTCCATGTGGACGGCGTACACCTGGCGGATCGGATCCCAACCCATGAAATTGGTCGGCCCCCAGCGGCCCGGTTTCGGCGAATAGTCGATGACCGGGTTGCTCTCGCAGGCCGTCCACTCCCGTCCATCGGGCGAGTAGTAGAGGTGGAACTTCATCCCAGGGGGAGCCGCAGGGACAGCGCCACTGGCGGCTTGCTGTCCATCCGGGTCGAGTGCGAGCGCCCCGAAGGTGCGTACCAGCCCCTTGAAGCGCTTGCCGGCCTCCTTCTCATGGGGATCATCGAAGAAAGTGAATCCCGGTTTTCTCTCCGGCGGAAAGAGTTCGGGCATCGAGCTTTGGGGTGGCAGGAGGTTGTTTCGGGTCGATCCCTTGAACTCGACCAACCCGAGTTCCGGACGCTCCCAATGGATCCCATCCTCCGACGTGGCCAGACAGCTTGCATGGCGCGGTCCCTCGTACGCGTTCGTCATGACGATGGTATCACCCTGGCGTTGACCCACGTGCTGGCCCGGGCTGTACCACATCCGGAAGATTTGCTCCTCGTTATCGTAGACGACCATCTGAAGAGCCAGATGCGTTCCTTCCCAGGGGCGCTCAGGGCGGAGGATCGGGTTCTCCTTGACCTTCACCGCCGGGTTCATGATCGGCCGCGTGTTGGTCATGCCGTCGATCAGGTAGTCGTCTACGAAAAGCTGCTTGGTGGAACCGATGTCGATCAGTGCCATGCCCGTCCTCTTGCGCGAATCGGGATCCTGATTAGTCGCCTAACCTAACCAACTCCTGATCTCAATTCATGTTGGGCTACTCCCGATTCGCATCTATATAGGAATGTCCATGAGGTGCCGCCGTGGTCGGCGACAGGCCGTGTGCGGTTCCAAGGGAAAACCGGATAGCAAGTGATGAAGGCTATGGTCGAGATTGGATCGACCAGCAACTGCAACGTCTGCGTTCCGAATGACGACTCGGGGTAATGCGAAATTTGGAGCTTTCACCCATAAAATCTTGCTGATGGCTCCGAACCTATCGTATTCTTAGCATTCTCCTGTGAGCGATTGCTCACTTTCGTCTCATTCCTCATGGAGTGTTGATGGTGAATCGATCAGAAACGCGTGAGCCTGGCGTCGGACCGAGCATGCAGCTGTCGCCGGCACAGCTGGACGAGTTCAAGGCAGAGGGGGCGCTGGCGGTCCCCGGGTTGGTACCTTCTGATGTGCTTGAGGGATGGCGGGCGCAAATACGCGCCGCCTGCTCCGACGACGGCGTCCATATCGACGACCCCAGCACCTGGCCCACTGGCCGGTATGCACCCGCCGGTAGCTGGCCCGAGTTCAGCCCCATCCTGTACGAGTTGGAAAGCCTGCAATCCATCGTGGAGCAAATCGGTGGGGGCGCCTTCGCCCCCACCCACCCGGCCGGGCAGCCGTGGTCGATGCCGATACCGATGACACGGGTGATCCTGCCGAGCGAGCCGGGGACGGAGTGGAGCTCCCCGGTTGACGGTCACCTCGATGGGTACGCGTCACGCTGGGGCGGTGGGTTCATGGCGTTCTTCGCCGTACTGCTCTGGGACGTCAGCAGTCCCAGAGGCGGTGGCACGGCCTACTGGCCGAGATCGCACCTGGCGAACCACCGGTATTTCCTCGAGCACCCCGAGCAATTCGACGGCTCCTACCTCTTCACAGAGCCTGTGCGAAGCGGTGGACACCGGGCGCTGTTGGACGGCGACCCCAGCGTGGGCGAGGTGGTATGCATGACGGGGCGGGCTGGCGACGCATTGCTGCTGCACGGCCTCACCATGCACATCGGCTCGGCCAACGCGGCGGCGTCGCAGCAACCGCGCGTGGCGCAGTTTGCACGGTACTCCCACAGGGAAATGCGCGAGCAGGCACCGATCGTCATGTTTCCCGATAAAGACGGCACGCCATGGTCACGCCCACCGACATCATCACCGCACGAGGATGACGAGCTCGCGACGGCGACAGGGTTTCTACCAGCGGATCACCCAGGCCGGAAACTCAGCCGATACGACGTGCCACAGAACCTCTGGAAATATTGGAGTCCAGCGGTAAACGTCTGACTCCTGCCTGCGTACTCTCCGCAGCATTCGAGAAACGCAAGGGATCGCCGTTGAGAATCGCCATTGATAAACTCCTTTGGTTCGTGATAGACAGTCAGTCAACCGGCAACAGCAGATACTTGTTGCCTTGACGGGAACGGACGGTTTCGAACGCATTTTCCCATTCGGTTATCGGAAACCGACCACTGACCAGCGGCCCGGTTTTTATCTTGCCTTCGCCCAGCAACCGCATCGTGCGCTCCCACGTCCTGTGGCGATAAGCAAAGCTCGGCAGAATCGTCAACTCTTTGATGATCGCGGTGTCCAGACCGACCGCAATCTCGCCGCCGAACAGACCGACCAGCACGAGTTGTCCGCCTTTGCGCGCCTGTGCGATGCACTGATCGAGCGACGCCTTTGAACCGCCACATTCGATGACGACATCGGCACCGAGTCCATCGGTCATATCAAGAAGTGTGTCGAAGGAATCATTGGCGACATTCACAATGGCATCTGCTCCCAGATTCTTACCAAGAGCAAGGCGATTCTTATCACCCGCTGCACCAGCCAGCACAACGGTTGCGCCAATCGATTTCGCTGCCTGCAGACAAAGCAGCCCCACCGGCCCCGGCCCAGAGACGAACACGGTGTCACCAGGTGAAATCCTGGCACGCTCGTACACTGCTCGCACAGCGACCGCAGTCGGCTCAGACATCGAGCCAGCCTCGAAATCGACGTTGTCCGGCAGTTTGTGAAGACTCTCTTCGCGCTGACAGACATAGTTCGCGAACGCGCCGTCGACATGAACGCCCATACTGTCGCGATTGACGCAGAGTCCAATCAACCCAGTCTGGCAAAACCGGCATTGGCCGCAGGTAAACTTGAAGGTTTCGGAGGTCACACGATCACCGACGCTGAAGCGCGTAACGGCATCGCCGACTTCGACCACGACGCCGGACATCTCATGCCCCAGCACCATCGGCGGACAATTCACATACTCGTCGTCGTGAATATGGAGGTCGGTGCCGCAGATCGCTCCAGCCTTGACTTCGATCTTGAGTTGGTCCGGCGCCGGAACCGGTTCAGGCATCTCGAGGACCTCCAGGTTGCCGATGCCTTTGGCCGTCTTAACGAGAGCTTTCATATTATTCACCTTGTGGTTGCACCTGGAACCTTCAGGCGTCGGGATCGTCCGGCGGTACCGGATGGTCCTGTCTCTTGATGTCTTCGGGAGTGCTGTCGACGAGATATCCCCCATCGACGTAGATGATCTGTCCGGTGATGTAGCGCGCCTCGTCGGAGGCCAGGAAGGCGACCGTGTTGGCGATGTCCTCGGGACGGCCACGAGCACCCATCGGGATCCGGCGCCGGTACCCGGCAATCACGGCTTCGTCGATGCTGGCGCCGAGTCCTTCGGTAGCGATAGCTCCGGGGCCGACGGCGTTCACGTTGATCTTGTAGGGAGCCAGGTCGACGGCCAGACACCGGGTCAGGGCGTTGACCCCTGCCTTGGAAACGTGGTAGGACGATGTCTCGAAGTGCGCCGTCTGCGACAGCACGGAACTCAGGTTGATGATCTTACCGCCCGCTTTGCGCGGTATCATGTGGCGCAACACCGCCTGCGTGCAATAGAACACGCCGTGCAGGTTGACGTCGAGCACTCCATGCCAGGCCTCGTGGGGCAACGTGCCGACCTCCCCGTCGTGACGTATATAGATCGCGGCGTTGTTGACGAGAATATCGATCGCACCGAGTCCGCCATCGCCGTCCACCACTTCATCGACCATGCCGTCGACGGCGTCGGGGTCGGAGACATCGGCGACCTTCGTCAGCGCCCGCCGGCCCATCTCCTCGACGGCGGCTGTCACGGCGCTTGCCTTCGCCTCGTCCACGTCGTTGACGACCATATCGGCTCCCGCGCCCGCCATCACCAGGGCCGATGCCTTGCCGATCCCACTGCCTGCGCCGGTTACCAACGCGACCTTGCCGCTCAAGTCCATAGTGCCACCTCAGTTGTCGATGTGTAGGGCAGTTCCGCCCCATAGTACACCTTCCGGTATTCGGTCTCGTCCTGCCAGATCGGGAATTCCGACCCGTCCGTAAGAATGATCGGTGAACCTCGTGTCGATTGCGTCGTCATCTCTACCTGCACTCCGATATCCGCTGATGCTGGCCTTGGAGCCACCTCCACTGATCCATGCTGAGGGTTCCTCGCTCTGTTCTACGGAATTTTATAGATTGGCCCGAAGCAGACTGAAGCAAGGGGGGATTCTCACCCAGTGTCTTCCCATTCGCCAGCTCTCTGCTGAGAGTGTGAGGGAGGTCATCGTTTGCCACAGTATAAGGCAGCCTCAGATTATTCGTTGGTTTTGCACAGGATTTACAAAAGTAAATTTTTTCAAAAGGTAAAGTGGTGGGGAGCCAATAGTTATGGAAATGAAACGATGCAAGTTCATTTGCCGACAAAATTACTGGCAGAAGGCTTTTTGACGACCCCCAAACCATACGATACGCGATGACGGCATTTGCACTTTTTGCTATTTTCTTTTTCTCCGGGATCAGCGGTCTTGTTTACCAGGTGATATGGGTCCGTGAGTTCGGGCAGGTCTTTGGCAATACGGTTTATTCAGCCTCTCTGGTTACAGGAGTTTTTATCTCCTGTTTGGGGCTAGGAGCCTACTTCGCAGGGAGACTATCAGATAAGAAACTCAACTTGTCCCCTCGGGTGCCCCTGAAATACTACGCCCGTTGTGAAATTGGGATTGCATTGGGTGCCATGGCTTTGGCTCTCTTCTTTTCCGATCTTGAAAAAATTTCTGCCCTTTTCTCTTCCTATCGCATTGGCGAAAATGGATACTGGGAACTGACCTTTTCCTCTTATTTCTTTAGATACCTCGTGGCTACCCTGTCTATCGCCCCCCTTTCATTTTTGATGGGTTGCACACTCACATTTCTCGTTCGGACTCTCGTACGCACCAATCTAAATCATGCTTCCTGGACTATCGGAATGCTCTATGCCTTCAACACTTTGGGGGCCGCTAGTGGGGCATTTTTAAGCGACTTTTTGTTTATTCCAAATCTCGGCTTGTTTGGGGCTCAGTTGGTTGCGGCAGGCTTAAATGTATTTTCGGCTCTCGCCGCTGTTTCCTTGCTAGGAAGGCTACCTGATAACGGAGATATTGTCGATAGCAGATTAAAGCATGGCTCCCATTCTGAAGGCCCTTGGATTTACCTGATTCCATTGACCGCTTGTCTTGCTGGTCTAGCAAGTATGGGGATGGAGGTTCTTTGGTTTCGGTATTTAGTTGGGACCCTTGGAAACTCAAGGGCTGTTTTTTCTTTGCTCCTTACGGTGATTTTACTCGCCATTTTTTGTGGAGCCATTTTCGGCTCCGTCCTATCTCGTAAGTTTAAAAATCACGAACAAATGGTCGTGCTGGTCCTGATGGCGTTCTCGGGGGGAGTTCTTTTGACTATTTATTCAGCCTCTCACGAGTCCCTGGCAGCTCCAAGTTTTAACTTAGCCATGGAGGGGGCCCCCCCCTTCTTTAGGTCCTTTGTAGGGAATGTCCAGTACATCAAATATATAACCCAGGTTTTAGGTGTGCCGGCATTGATGATGGGAATGCTCTTCCCTTTGTTGAATGGTTTGGTTCAACATCAAAATTTGGAGGTTGGGCGCAGAGCTGGCTTGATTTATTTGTGGAATTGCTTGGGGGGGGTCCTGGGGACTCTTCTCGTTGGGTTTTATCTCCTCCCTGAATTTGGAATGCAGAAAGTCACCTTGATTATGGCAATGGCGGGGGCCATCGCTTGTCTTCCCATTGTCACGTGGGCATTTGTGAAAGCGGGATCATTCAAATTTAGTTTGATACCCGTTCTTGTGAACGGGGTCCCTGCTATTTCCCTCATGATTGGCTTCTATTTGTGGACGAGGGTTCCTCCTGGAACTCTTTTGTACAAAAGCTTTCCCAATCAAGCGGCTCTGGTCGATGGGCCCGCGATTCGGGTGAGTGAAGGAATTTTGGAAACCATTGTCGTCACCCAAGAAAAGGTGAGTGGGTATAGAATCCTTTGGACCAATGGCCATGTTATGTCTTCAACTAGTATGGGGTCTCAAAGGTATATGAGGGCTTTTTCTCATATTCCTCTTTTACAAATGGAAAGCCCTGAATCGGTCCTCGTTATTTGTTTTGGTGTGGGCAATACCGTTCACGCTGCTTCACTCCATCCCACTGTTAAAAATATTGAAATCGCTGATTTATCCAAGCATGTTTTGGGACAAGCCCCTCTTTTTGCTGAATCCAATAAGAATGTTCTGTTAGATCCTAGAGTTCGAGTTTTTATAAACGACGGAAGACAGCATCTTCGAATGGGTTCCGACGAAAAATATGATTTGGTGACCTTGGAACCGCCCCCTCTTTCCCATGCCGGTGTTTCATCTCTTTACTCAACGGAATTCTATAAATTGGCACGTCGGCGATTGAAGTCTGGAGGATTTCTGAGTCAGTGGCTGCCCATTCGCCAGCTTCCGGCTGACACAGTTCGAGAACTAGTCCGGGCCTTTGTGGATAATTTCTCAAATGCGGTGATGGTGGCTGGCGCCTTTGATCAATTTATTCTTATTGGAAGAAAAGACGCCGGCAACACCATAGACCCTTTTGAGTTGGAAACGAGAATCAACTCCCTTCCTGCAGTAGCTAAAGATCTAGAAAATGTTGAGATGAACGGTGTGACTCAGATTGTGGGCTCTTTTGTTGCCAATTCAGCCACACTTGAAAAAGCTACCCAGGGGGCCAGGCCAGTGAGCGATAATTGGCCCACCATGGAGTATGGAAAATCTACTTTTAATCATTGGAATACTTCAGATGATTTTATGGATTATCAGGGTTTGACGGCCTGGTGCCCAACTTGTGTCAAGGATCGAAAGATGCTCCCCATGCTCACCGAGGCTGGCCACTATATGTATGTCCTCAATCAGATTTATAAAAGTGATGTTTTTAGGAATGTCCGTTGGAGCGCAGAAACATTTGATTTTTCAAAATTGAAAATGGTCTTGCCTCCAAAGATGGTGGCCCATGGAATTTTAAGAAGACCCTATATTAAACGCCTTTTTAGGCATCCAGGTCAGTGAGGTCCTCGTGTTATCTCTCGCTCTTTTTCCAATTTTCTTCTCTCTGGCATCAGTGGCCTCCTACTGACCTTGCTGGCGAGGAAGCAGCGGTCGCGGTAGCCGTCCTTCAAAGCTCTGCCGACGCGCTCTTCACTAGTGCGGACCCTGCGCCGCGTCGACGAGGGTGACGCCTTCGTCGATGGCACTGCGCACGATATCGATCGCGGTCCGATCGTCCATGGCGCCCATGCCGCCGCCGAGGGGCCGCCGCCCAGGCCGATGACGGGTATCTCTAGTCCGTCGGTTCCAAGTTGTCGATATTCCATCGCAGTTATGTCGGTGTGTGAGTAGGGTTAGGATCAGAGTGAACACGCTGCGGCCCGGCCGCCGACATCGGACCTCCATCTTCCACTTCGACGAATTCCTTCATCGGGAGGCCGCCAGGATCGTTTCGACATATTCGCGTGCCGTTCGGGCCGCCTCTGCCGGGTCGGCCCAGGTGACGCCTTCGAGTTCGACGACGAGGGTGCCGTCGTAGCCGGCCCCTTTCAGGGTGCGAATCAGACCTTCGAAGGGAAGGTCGCCTTCTCCGAAGGGCACCGGTTGATCTCCCTGCTGGTCCCTGAGGTGGACCAGGCCGATTCGGTCGGCAAAGGTTTCGGCAAATTGAAGGATGTCACCGGCGGCGGAGAGGAGCTGTCCGGTGTCGAGGAGGATTCTGACGCGGCTGTCCAGGTGGGGCATGACGGTCTGGTAATCGGCCAGATCCTGCAGGCGGTTGCCCATGTGGTTTCCCAGGTTCAGAGTGACGTCCGGGACCCGTTCCAGGAGCTGGTTGACACCTTCGATCAGGTCCTCCTGGGCTTCCTGCGTTCGGGCGCCCCCTTTGAGATTGGCGGTTTTTAGGCCGAGCGCCCGGGCCAGGTGGATGTCCCACTCCACCTGCCGCAGGTTGTAGTGCAGGTTGCGTTCGTCCGAATCGGCTTTGCGGCCGGTGAGATTGCGGACGTTCAGGCCGGTGAGAGTGACACCGGCCGCTTGAAGGCATTCGCGGACCACCCGGACCGAGGTGTCGGGATGGATCGGACTGCTTTCGGTCCAGGCCCGGAAGAGTCCGATTCTGTCAAAGCCGGCGTTTTTGGCCATTTCGAGGGCGTCGGAGAGGAGAGCTTCTGGACAGACGGTCGGGCTGAAGCTCAGGTTCATGGTAGCTCCTGTGAAAGGCCGTAGAGGTGACCGGGCGGGCGACCCCTTGAACCATGATCGGTTTATTCGATCCCTTCGTAGTATTCCCAGATGTCGTCGTGGCTTTCGAAAAGGATGTCGTCGTTGTCGATCCGGTGCAGGCGGCTGATGAGGGCCATCCGGATCTCTTTGCCGTAGTTCTGGCTGCCGGTGTGCACCAGCTGTCCGTGCCAGAAGCAGACCGTTCCGCGCGGGCCGGTGACCTCGACCGCTTCGGGCATGTCGAAGATGTCGCAGGTGGCGTTGCCGCCCTTCAGGCTGGGCAGGGCGTGGGTCTTGAAATACTCTGCGGCCTGCCTGTGGGTGCCGGGGAACAGGGTGAAGCCGCCGGCCCTGGGTTCGACGTGGTTCAGGTAGAGGGTGGTGCCCAGGCTGAATTTGTCCACGGTGCCTTCCGGCACGCCGTTGGTCGGGGTGTAGTAGCCGTCCAGGTGGCCTCCCGAGGCGGGTTTCCAGTCAGTTCTGCCTGTCGGAAACCGGAAGTGGGGCCCCGGTCTTCCGTCTCTGCGGAGTTTCCCCTTGCCGACGATCTCTTCGGCCATGTCGAAGATGGGGGACTCGTATAGGGTGGCCAGGATTGCCGGATGGTCTCCGACGGGAGGATTGCGCGGGCCGGAGTCGATCCAGGTTCCGGGGTCGTCCCGGTCGCATTCGAGATGCTCCCAGATCACATCGAGCGCATTCTGAAGCTGTTCCTCGGTGAGGGTGTCGTGCTTGACCAGATAGCCGTTCTCTTCAAAGGTGGCTTTGTCGTCAGATGTAAGATAGGGCATCAGAAGTGTCTCCCCGGCGTTGCCATTCAGATGGGTATGCCAAGCGCAAAGCCCACAGCGTAAGACGTCTGAGGATTTCGTTACGGAGATGTGGGCGGCGTGGGCCATCATCGCCATCCCGGTGTGCAGCAAGGTATTCTCGCCCTGAACCAGCTCGAATAGTCGACGCACCCTCTCTGTGCGCCGGTCCGCTCAAGGGCGCTGGCCCGGCCTTTGTCGTCGGTATCGGCCAGGGCTACAACGGCAAGAGTAGGTTGTATCAGCACCGTTGTCGATCGTGCAAAACCCGCTCCTGTTTCGCGGTGCGAGCGCAGCGCTCGCCGATTGCTATTCGGTATCAGGTGGCCGGTACTGAGTCAGCCATTCACTCGTGGCCATGCGGGTCTAGCATCTCTGTGGAACCTCGGCCAGAAGTCCGACACCCTTTGGGGATGCCTACATTCGGAGGATAGGTGAGCATCGTGGAGGTTACGCAATCTGGCATTTCAGAGCTCGACGTGGTCACTGGCCTTGGAGGATTGCCATGTGGGCGCTGGTGGAGCTGTTCGGGCTGTCACCCGAAGGAATGAAACTCTGGTTCGCAAGGTAACGGACATCTCGGACAGGCGATGGCTGCTCCGCTTGGGGGCACGAGACCAAGACGAATGAAGACGCGACTTTGATGGCAGATACTTCAGCACAGACCACGAGCGGATCTCAGCGGCTGTGGTACGACAAGCCCGCTGATGCCTGGGTCGATCGCCTGACAGACCTTCTCTAGAATTCGCTGCGAGTCCATATTGGTCTCCCCACTCTACAGATCTTCTCTTTGCAAAAGCGAATATCGCCTCGTACCCCGTAGGCTCCACCGGGTCCCAGCCGGCACGCACGCCCCGAAAAACGCCGCTCGACACGGCCCGGTCGTCGACTGATACTATTGATCTCCTGAAATTGGAGAAACAACGGAAGGTCGTACTCATGGAAACGAGACTGTGTCCTGCGGCCGTGAGATCATTCCAGGTGGAGGAAGGCAAGGGGCTCGTGCGCCTGGTGTTCGACACGGACGACGTTGGCATGTCGTTCCGCTTTGTGTCCAGGGAGGTGATCAACATCACCTGTGGCGCACCCGATGACGTACGGGATGTCGAGGCAGCAGCAGCATCGAGTGACGCTCCCCCCATAGAGGCCAGCGAGGAGGAGGACGGACTCACTGCCTCCAATGGTTGCCTGGAAGTGTACATCTCCAGAGATCCCTACTACTACGAGATACGCAGTAGCGGCCGAGCCCTCCTGAAGGAGGCGATTGACGACAAGGATATCGTGGGCGATCGCTACACCGACGCGCTCACATTCGTGCAGCAGGACGGCCGGATTCGGTCGGTGATAGACTCTTTCGCCCTCGAGCACGAGGAAAAGCTCTACGGTTTCGGTGAGAAATTCTCCCCCATCAACAAGCGCGGCCTGAATATGGAGGCCTGGAACTGCGATGCCAGGGGCGTCGGCTCCGACCGGGCATACAAGAACATCCCCTTCTTCATGAACTCAAAGAACTACGGCGTTCTCATAAACACCACATCCAGGATTAACTACTCCCTCGCCACACGGTCTTTTGACGCCTACTCCATCGCGGTAGAGGATAGTCGTCTCGACTTCTACTTCATCGCCGGGGGGTCCTTCAAGGAGATCATCTCCCACTATATGGATCTCACCGGCCGCATGGAGGTCTTGCCTCCCAAGTGGTCCTTCGGATTGTGGATGAGTCGGTACGGGTACACCTCCAGGGAGCAGGTTGAGGCGACGGGAGCAGCTCTGAGGGAACGGAACATACCGGCTGATGTCCTCGGCATCGATCCGTTCTGGCTCGAGAACGGACACTACTGCGACTTCGTCTTCAACGAGAGGAAGTTTCCCAACCCTCGGCAGATGTTCACCGCGCTACGCGAGAAAGGCTTCAAGACGCGGGTGTGGATCCAGCCCGCGGTCTCCGTCAAAACGGAGATGTTCGCGGAGGGTGACCGGAAGGGGTTCTTCCTGCAAGACGGCGCTGGAGAGACCTATCTATGGCAGTGCCCACTGCCCAATCAACCCGAGGATGTGGAGGATATTGATTTCTCGAAGATTGACATCGAAGCCCTCGGCATACAACCGCAGGCCGGTATCGTTGACTTCACCAATCCAGGGGCGATCGACTGGTTTCTGTCCAAGCTCGCGTTCCTGATAGATTGGGGCGCGGGGGTGATCATGTGCGATTTCGGCGAAGACATACCCGAAGATACCCACTTCTTCAACGGCAAGACCGGCAAGGAGATGCACAACGTATATTCCTCGCTCTACGCTTCGTCGGTATATGATTTCATGAAAGAGCGAAGGTCTGAGCCGCCCATCTGTCTGATTCGCTCCGGTTGGACCGGACTGCACCGCTACCCCATATGCTGGGCCGGCGACCCGCAGGTGACCTGGGAAGCCATGCGCGAGGTCCTGCGCGGCGGCCTTTCGCTGGCTCTCACCGGCGTCGCGTTCTGGAGCCACGACATAGGGGGCACCGCCCCCGTGGTACCGGACGCACGACTCTATCTGCGATGGATGCAGTTTGGCATGTTCACCTCACATACCAGATGCCACGGATTGTACCCTAAGGAGCCGTGGCACTTCGGCGCCCTGGCGGAGGAGATATTCAGGAAGTTCGACAGGCTTCGATACTCGCTCATTCCCTACATATACTCATGCGCCTGGGAATGCATGGAGATGGATCTCCCGTTCATCAAGCCTCTCGTGCTCGAGTACCAGGACGATCCTATCGCTCAGGAGATAGATGACGAATACATCTTCGGGAACAGCTTCCTGGCGGCGCCCGTCTTCTCGGCCGTGGACTCACGCGATCTGTACCTCCCGGAAGGGAAGTGGATCGACTACTGGACAAAGGAGCCCTACGCGGGCGGGCGGGTCTATCACTATGACGCACCGCTCGATGTACTGCCGCTGTTTGTCAAATCCGGTGCTATCATTCCGATGCAGGAGGAAGTGCCATACATCGAAGACAAGCCTCTCGAGAAGTTGCTCCTGGATATCTATCCGGATGGCAGGTCCGCATTCACCTATCGGGATGACTACACAAGCTGCGAGATTCGTACTGCCGTTGACGGCGAGACCGTCAGCGTCGATCTCGGCAGCACAGCCATGGAGCACACTCTTGTCCTGCACGGGTGCAGCGGGATGCAGGTGGAGGTCAATGGCAGTATGGTCCCGCCCGATCGCATGACGACAGATGGCGAATCAGCGATCATCGAGATGGTGGACGGAGGATGGACGTGTCACTGAGCATGGAGTTCGAGTGAACGATGAGAATCACCGACATCAAGACCTACACCGGCCCGTGCGAACAGTTCCTGGTCAAGGTGGAGACAGATTCGGATCTCTACGGTTGGGGCGAAGCCGGATTCGGGATTCGGGCCCTGGCCGTCGACGGCGCGGTGCAGCACTTTCGCCGGCTGTTGCTGGGTGAGGATCCCATGGCTATCGGAGAGCACTGGCAGCGTCTCTATCGGAGTCATTACAGCGAAGGCGGCCGCGTGCTTGCGGCAGCCATGTCCGGCATCGACATAGCCTTGCACGACCTGGCGGGCAAGGCGCTGGGGGTGCCGGTATATCAACTCCTGGGTGGGAAACAGCGGGATTGCGTTCCTTGTTTTGCCACCACCCTGGCCCCCACCCTGGATCAGCTGATCGCCGATGGACAGCTGCTGATGGATCGCGGCTGGAAGGTCATTCGCACCTGGATAGGCTTCGGTGAGCTCGAGGCCGGAGGGCGGTTCGAACCGCGGGAGTCGATAGCGCTGACCGCCGAATGGCTCACGCGATTGCGCGAAGCCGTCGGTTCAGAGGCGGTCATCGGCGTCGACTATCACCACCGGTTGACCGTGGCCGAAGCCGCCTCCCTCTGCCACCGCATGCCTCCCGGGACGCTCGATTTTCTGGAGGAACCGATCCGCGCCGAGACCCCCGAAGCGTACGAATCACTCCGCGCCATGGTGGACGTTCCCTTTGCTATCGGCGAAGAGTTTACCAGCAAGTGGGACTTCCTGCCGTACCTGGAGCGCGGCATCATGAACTTCGCGCGCCCGGATGTGTGCATCGTGGGTGGTCTTACCGAAGCGGTCAAGATCGCCGCCATAGCGGAGGCCCATTACATCGATCTCATGCCGCACAACCCACTGGGACCACTTTGCACCGCCGCCACGGTCCATCTGGCCGCCGCCGTTCCGAACGTGTCGTGGCTGGAGATTCGCGAATCGCCAACCGAGCACGTGGACCGGTACGACAAGGCGGTCTACCCGGTGCAGCCGGTGGCGGACGGTCCCAACATGCTGGTGCCCGACGCGCCGGGACTGGGCGTGGAGGTGGACGAGTCACTCCTGAGGCCGCCGTCGGACTCCACCCGTGAGTTTAGCCTGCGTCGCCGCGACGGATCGGTCACGAATTGGTAATGGACCTGGTTGCGATCGAAGGAGGCAGATGAGCGTCGCTCCTCTTTCGCCCTGCACGACGCTGAGGTCCCGATAAACGATGGTCGAATGGCCCGGGCCATGCTTCACCCTCGCTATGCCCCACAAACCCCAATATACCCATCCCGCCCCTCAAAAAAGCCTCGAGTTTAGTTCGACACCAAAGCCGCAACCGATCTTGACTCCCTATAGCGGGCCCTTATCGTTCTTATACATCATGAGAGAGGGGGGGCATAGATGACAATGCCGAATGACGATTCACCGATCCTTCTTCCGGACGGGACTCAGTTCCCAGTCTGGGAGGACGAGACGGAGTACGCGAAGGCCTACTACGTGGATCAGCAGCATCCGGAGGCGGCCGACGACAACCCGGGCACCGAAGAGGCGCCGTTCCTCACCATTCAGGCCGCCGCCGAGGTCGTCGGGCCGCGGGAGAAGGTGCTGATCAAGTCAGGCATCTACCGCGAGTTGGTCCAACCTCGCCGCGGCGGCACGGGGCCGGATGGGATGATCAGCTATGAGGCCGCGCCGGGCGCCGAAGCCATCATCCGCGGTTCCGACCTGCTGAGCGCGACGTGGACGAATTCGGACTTCCCGAGCTCGCCAAGAGTTTGGATGACCGATCTGCCCGAGACGTTCTTCGAAGGCGATCATCCTTTTGCCGTGGTCAACACCACCGAAGAGGACTTCGAGGTCATGCGCTGGGCCCGTTGGTCCAAAGCAGAGGTCGCGCACTCCTTGCCCCGTGCCATCGTCTTCCATAACGGCCGGCGTCTGACCCAGCTCGCCACGTGTGATGTGTTGTCCCGGATCCCCGGTGCCTTCTGGATCGACGCAGAGAACCATCGGCTGCTCGTGCATCCCTTCGACCGCGCCGATCCCAACACCTGTGAAGTCGAGGTGACGACGCGGCAGTACCTCTTCAACCCGCTGGTGAAGGGGTTGGGCTACATCCGGATCAGGGGGTTGACTTTCGAGCATGCGGGCAATGGGTTCATCCGCTCCGGAAAAGGCGCGGTGGCGACGTGGGGTGGCAACCACTGGATTATCGAGGACAACACCGTCCGTCACATCAATTCTGTGGGCATCGAGATCGGCGGGTTCGTCGACGAGGGCGCCGAGAAACACTATCAGCAGCTGTACGAGACCACGGGTGACCACCTGGTGCGGGGCAATCATGTATACGACTGCGGCACAGGAGGCATTCAGGGAACCGTCGTCGCACGGAGCCTGATGACTGGCAACCACGTCCACGATTGCGGCTGGCAGGAAATCCAGTCCTATCTGGAGACGGCAGGGATCAAGATCCTCTACGCGATCGACTGTGTGGTGCAGTGCAATCACATCCACCGTTGTGTTGCTGCTACCGGAATCTGGATCGATTTCAAGATCCACAATTCGCGCGTATGCCGGAATCTGCTGCACGACATCACGGCTGGCAACGGGGCGATCTTCTTCGAGGCATCGGATGTCCTCAACGTGGTCGACCACAATATCGTCTACAACGTGGAAGTGGGCAGCGGCATCTACCAACGGGACTGTGACGAGCTGCTGATTGCCCACAATCTGATACTGAATTGCAGTTTTGCCGGGGTTCGTATGCGGAAGACGACGACCCGGGACCGGGTGGGCCTCTGCAAACACAACCGCGTCATCAACAACATCATCGTGCAGTGCGCAGTGGCATTCGACTACGAAGTCATGGAGAATGTCTCGGATTACAACATCCTCTCCGGCATGGGCGAGGGCTTCAGCCTGGGCGACTGGCAGGCGTCCGGTCTGGACACCCACAGCACTATGGCCCAGCTCGACCTGGTGATCGATCCCGAGGACCAGAGCCTGGCCTGGTCGTCCCAAACCGATGCGGTCCGCACGGTGCCCCGTGACGAGCTGTTGAGTCTCGACTATTTTGGTCGTCCGTATCCCGGCGATGAAATCCCCGTGGGTCCGTTCATCGAAGGCTGGGGGGCCGTGTGCCGCCGACTGAGACTATTGGACCTTTAACACGATCGGAGAACAGAGAGTCATGACCGAAGCAGCATCCGGAGGCCTCCGACGACAATCCGGGCACGGAAGCTCATGCGCTGGGCGCGCGGATCGAAGGGCTTGGTGCCGCACTCATTGCCCCGAGCACACACCCAGCCGTCTCCCCTCATCCGTTTCCCAGATCCGCACCTCACTTGCATTCGCTTCGAGCGGCAGGGGTGGAAACGCTGCTCGCAGCGTCCGCGGCCTAAATCGAGACCCGTCGACGCCACCGCGAACCAGCCGCGTCCTCACCGCCGCAAACCCGAAATAGCTGCCTTCACACCATAGCCGCACCGACCACACATCCCGCCTAACCCGGTCCATGGTTCGAAAAGCCGAACATCCGAACTTGACTGACTACCGACCCGTTTATAACTCGCAGGTAAGTGGCAGATCGGGCTTGGAAACGAGAGTGGGTAGGATTGGTAACACTAAGCCGGTCTGTTGCTGAATTCGCTTCGCCTTCGTTATCCCCGGGGCTGGCTCTCAGTCAATCCCCCGGCTTGTCGCAGGGGCTGACAAATCGAACTTCGCACGTTCGCTACAGCCCCGAAGGAGCAGAGACATGATCACACCACAGCAGAAGGCCCACTTCTACGACTTTGGGTTCATCCGCTTGAGGCAGGAGTTTTCGGCCGACGAGATGGAGTCGCTCAGCCACGAAGTGGACAAGCTGTTCGCGGAGCAGAGGGGAGGTGGACCGCCAGGACAGAACCAGGGCCTTGAGGACATTATAGAGAAGAGCCCGGTGGGGACACGGATGCTCGTTGACGACCGGATATTCGGCACGGTCGAGGAGCTACTGGGACCGCGTTTTGTCTGGAACGGGTCTGGCGGTAGCCTGTCCTATACAGGGGTAACCGGTAACGGCGAGCATCGATGGCACTCGGACCGACCCGGCGAGCCTCACTCCACTACATACAGCTTCCACCTCTACCTCGAAAAGCTCAGGGGTGACACCGGGGCGCTTCGTCTCATCCCGGGGTCACACAGACCCTCCCTTTATGACGACCTCCTTCTGCTGAACGAGCAGGGAGAGGACACCACTGAGAAGGTCTACGGGCTCAGTCCCACGGACATCCCCGGAGTTGTCGTAGAGTCCGACCCGGGTGATATCGTCTTCTTCACCCAGAAGATCTACCACGGCGTGTACGGCATGCAGCCCGGCCGGCGCTATCTCAAGCTGCGTTTCGCCGCATGGCCAGAGACGGACGAGGAGATCGCGTCCTTCATGCGGTACGACCACAGGGGCAGCATCTACGATCCCGTCGAGCCCTTTGCGAGCAGCGACAACCCCCGCATCAGGGCGATAATCGACCCGCTCGCGGAGCTGAGGGCCAGGACCGAGGCCGAGCGGGAGCATTTCGACGCGATCGGCGCGCGCCAGTCGTACGCCGAACGGTACGAGTCTGCGAAGCAGCGATACGAGCCCGTCTTCCGCTGACCCGGGGCTCGGATGCTTGAGGCCAGGTGGGTCTCATGGGCTGGGACGGAGTTTCCGGCATGTTTGTCAGCCTGAGCACTTCGCCTGGCAATGAGAAGGTAGGCTCCGTACTGCGACAAGAGGAGGAGCCCCGGGACGAGTGGGCGGCTCTGCTCCTATCTGAACCTCAGGGAGTACAGATCTGCGTCCTTCATCACGAAGCGCAAGCGGACCGGCTTGCCAGCGAGCGGCCCCACATCCTGGTTGCCCTTCCAAGTGACGACCCGTTCGATCTCATTTCCTATGAGTTGGTCCGAGTCATCGAGGGCATAACCGGTAATCGGCCGGCCACCTGGACTCTGGATTTCCACCCGGAGGCCACCGGGAGCAGAGGTCGAGAAGTTTACGACCAGTTCGCTTCCACTGAATCTCAGGGTTCGGGTCAGAAACTCTCCTCCCCCGTAGGGTGCATTTACCGACACTAAGCCGTCTGTTCTCAGAGTGTATCGCCTGAGCTGGTGGCCAGGTTGGCCGTACTTGTGCTGGACGTAGAGGGAGATTTCCTCAGCTCCTGTGGGGACCAGATTCAGAGAAGGGTAGTTGGTACGGGACGTCCAGTTTTGCAGACCGATGCCCGGGCGCATGAAAGCCTCTAGGAAGGCACGCTGGTAGCGGGTTCCGCCCCGGCTCGTGAGCAGGACAGCATCCGAGCAGTCTTGGAAATACTTGGGGTCAACCTGGAGCTTCCGAGCCTGCTCTTGACTCACCACCTGACGGCCTGGCAGGAAGCGAGCAGCCACGCCGAGGTAGATGTGGGGAGCCCGGAAGTAGGGGCTGGTCTGATTGGTGTAGATGTGCTCCAACGGATAGTCCCCGGCGTCCATCATCTGTACCGGAGTCCAGTTGAGGAAGTCCTCGGAGGTGGTACGACCGACCCAGCGCACGTTCCCGGTCCAACCTTCGAAGTGGGGAGGTTCCTTCGGATCCCTACTCCAGGCCCGGACGTAGCAAACGTAGCGACCTTCGTGTGGCGACCAGAAGGTCGGGCTGGGACTGGTGTCGGTGAAGACGTGGAGCGAGGGACCGATCAGTGGTGCCTGCTGGATCTTCCTCCATCGAATCCCGTCCTCGGAGGTGAAGCCCAGGAGGCCGTTGCTAAAGCGCCGCTCCTCGGATATGGGGAAGAGGCCCCCCAGGCCCTTGTATCTCTGGGAGGAAGGAATCCCGGGTCGAGTGTCCACGAACGCAATGAAGTTGTGGGGTACGGGCGCATACTCGGAGCCCAGAACGACGTTGTTCTTCCGCGTCCCTGCGACCTCGAACAGCCCCAGATCGGGCTTCTCCCAGTGGATCCCGTCACGGCTCTCGGCGTAACAGGTCACCTCGTCAAGGCTTCCGTCCGGCATGGCGTTGGGCTGTCCCCGGTAGTACATGCGGTAGATGTCACCGTCGTGGAGCACGGTCACGTAGGCACAGAAGGCACCCTCCCAGGGCCGATCGAATCTCAGGGCCACCTCTGCCGGACGAGGGTGGTGGAGGACGAGTCGAGTCCCGTGCAGCTCGTCTATCAGGTAGTCATCAACGAACAGCTCCAATCGGGAGTCGATGTCCAGGGAACCCTCGCCGCTGGCCTGCTCTGCCAAGACGTTCTCCACTGCCACAGTAAGAGTCATTATGGGGTTCTGGCGCACGTCAGCATTCCACAGGAATAGGGCTGATTACGTCCTTGCGCAAGATCCCCCGCCCGCGCCAGACGTAATACTTGTCGGTCTCCTCGACGATTTCCTCTTCGAAGGGCCTGCCCTCCAATGCGGTCTTTATTGAAGTAGCAGCATGCGACCGCTCTGCGTGAGCTGATCCGCCCTGAAAAAATAAAAATAGAGGCCGGAACCGACGCTCTGGTCGCTCTCGTCCCTCCCGTCCCATACCAGTCGGTGGTACCCGGCTGCCAGACGCTGCGACAACAGACGCCTGACCCGCCTGCCCAGAACGTCGTATATCGTCACCTCAACGATGGCATCATGAGGTAGATCGAACGGTATGACGGTAAGGCTGTTGAAGGGGTTGGGGTGATTCTGGTGAACGGCGAATCGCTCCGGAAGAGGGGGGCCGCCAGCTTCGCCGACGGCCGTCATCCCCGGTTCTCCATCCAGAAAAGGCGTCCACTCGATTTGTCCTTCCAGCTGACTGGCGATTGCGCTGCTGTCTGACGTGCCCCAGAAGTTGCCCTGGGCCTGAAGAACCCGCCGCGTCAAATTCTGTATCGCCGTGGTGTTGCCGACGAACGAGTTGTCGCTGATCTGCACGGGGATACGACCGCCGTCTACCCGGATCGCGGTGATGTTGTTGTCGAACCGGTTCTGGACTAGGGAGGGCGCCGAGTTGTCCGAATCGAGTCCAACGGCCGTGTTTTCGAAGCGATTCGACCGCAGGATCATCGTCCTGAGTCCCTGCAGTGCCAACCCGGTGCCGTTGCGAAACAGACTCATCTCGATGACGCCCGTAGCGCCATCGTCAAGAAGCAGACCCGAGCCGATGTTGTCCTCGAACTCCGTCGTCCAAATCTCGACCACCGTGTCGCCGATGTGCGCACCGTGGCCGAGGTTGCGCACGACTGCGTTGTCTTCGAACACCAGCCGCTCCAGGCCGGCCGCAACTACGCCATGCGACTTGTTGGCGCTGATCTCGCTTCCGTGGACCTCGACGATCCCCTGCCATGCGGTCAGATCCAGACCATACAAGGTGTTGTCCGATATGGTACTGCGCCACAAATCGATGCGTTGTCCGCGACCGCCGGTAGCGATCAACCCTGAGCGCGGGTCCTCGGCATCGCGCGAACCACTGCCCTCGATCAGGACGTCGATGGCCTCGATGTTACAGTTAGAGGATGAGATTCCCTCCTCGCCGATGGCGTCCAACGTCGACCCGCGAATGCGGGCGATCCCTGTGCCGCGCACTTGAATGGCGTTCGAGGTCACCGCCTCGAACCGAGTGCCGTCGACCTGCAACTCGCCGAACAGGTTGAACAACAGACCCAGGAATACTCGCCTGATGAGGCTATCCGTCAGGCGCACGGTAGCACCCTCGGGCACCTCGCCTGACAGGGCGACCAGACACTGGAAGATCTCGGTAAAGCTCAGGTCGACCACCGACCCAGGCTGCGCGGTGATCCCGTACCATGCATCGTCAGTGCCAGCCGAATCGATCGTGAACCGCGCCATCGAGCTCTCGTCGCCGCCCCCGGCCAAGGTGCCGGCGATGACGAGCTCGACGAGGCCCGGGCTCCTCCCGCGCAGACTGAGATCCCCCGCGCTGAAGCGCACATTCGCACCGGCCTCGACGAACAGCTCGGCATCGGCGGGCACGATCAGATCTGACGGAATCACCCGGCGGCCGCGGCCCCATACCGTGCGGCCGGCGGGCAGGACGAGGCGCACGACGCCGTGGCTGCTGTTGGCCACCTGCAAGACGCCTGAGGCGATCGCTGCTTCGACGTCGGGAGCCTGGCCATCCATCAGGAACACGCCCAACCAGTCGCTTCCACGTGGCCGCGTCGCAGCCGAAATCATGGAGGTTGTGGCGCCGCCGGTCGGAAGTACGAGGTCGCCGTAAACGACGAGCTCGCAGCGATCTGGGTCGAACCCCGCACCGCGTTCGTCGTCAGTGGAAAAACGAACGGTCGTGCCTTCTTGTATTGTAAGGGTGGCGCCGCGTTCAACCACCACGTCACCGCTCACGTCGATCTCACCTGACCACATCGTCGATTCGGCGATATTGCCCGGCACGGGCTGTCTCAGAAGGACGTCGAGACTCATCCTTCCGTCACCCAAATCGGCGATGTTTTCGAGTGCGAACCCCAGCGGCAAACCGCGACTGGCTCCGCTGTATGCGCGTGCCCCCGGGTTGGTGTCGTGGGCGAAGCGCCTGAAACGGATGCCGTCGAACGGGTCCGTGGCATCGCCCTGGTTGCCGTTGTGCTCGTCGTTGTAGGCGGTATCGCGAGAGTGGAAATCGAGGTTGTCGCCACCGCTGACGGGATTCGGACGGGATCCGGGAAAACCGGCGTCATCGTAGAGTCCGTCGGCGCAGACGAGATCGACCCGCTTGTGGCGCTCTTCGTCGTTGTCAGCCCATTCGTCCACGTGCCACAACAGCAGTCCACGGCCGGGGATCTCGCGATTGTAAAAACTGCCCGAAGCCTGCCGATTTTCGATGAGGAAGTATTCGTCGCGCGAAATCGGCACCTTGAGAACGCGTCCGTCGCGGTCGATCTGCTCGAGTACGATATCGCTCCGGCTCTCCTCGATGACCTCGAGACGTTCATTGCCCGATCCGAGCCAGCCCAACTGCGCCAGCGACCAGGCACAGAACGCGTTGGGTCCGTTCTCTATGCCCCATCCGAGGGTCCCCAACCCCATCAGACCCCATCTGCCGATACCGGCGCTGTCGATCTCCGGATCGAGCTCACCGGCAACCTGCGAAGATTGATCGTACAGGTCGGGTAATCCCAGAACATGACCGAATTCGTGACACATGGTCGCGGCGGTCACCGTGAACACATGGCCGCGTTGGGTGGTGCCGCCGAAACCGGAATACCTGCTCCGGATGCGGATGGCGCCCCCACCGGCGGCGGCGTCGTCTGTCACGAAGTCGGTCTCCAGTCCAAGAGAGCCGAAACCGCTCGCGCCGCTCCTGAAGAAATCGCGCGGCACGCTGAGCAGGTTGATGAAGACGACGTCGACGTAGCCGTCATCATCTCCCGAGTTGGGCGCACCGTCGGGACCGTCATTGTCGAACTGGCCCATATCGACGTCACCATCCGCCTGCTCGAGGATCTCGAGGTTGAAGAGGGCGAACTTGCCTATTGTCCCCGGTTGGTCCGCCACGTACGCGGACGCCCGTGACCGCGAGGTGTAGCGCGTGGGCAGAACGCTGCCGGAAATCTCCAACTGGCCACCAGACATCTCGCGATAGAAGTGCGTGAAGCTTCCGGGCAGATTCGCGTCAAAGAGGTCATCCGCCCAAACCGGCTTCGTGTTCACTGACGTTGCCTCACCACGGAATTTGGCGAAAATGACGAGGGCGCTGAGCGTACCGGTAGTCGTGCTTGCTGCCGCAGCTGTGGCCTTGCCTGCGATGTGAGATGAAACCCCGAAGCGCGGATCGGAAGGTCGCCCACTTCCGGCACAGACGAAGACCTCGTCATCGACGGCCATGACTGGAGTCATTACCGGTAGCGGCAGGTGCTCCCGGCCAGCCGCCGCGTCACCCGCAAGAGCTGCGGCTAATAAGCCGATGAACACATTTCGGACGATGAGACGGATGGGAGACGCCATGGCGGCGGACTACTGGAGCAACATCAGCTTCCGCACCTCGACGAACTCGCGCTGCGCAGAACTGGCTCCATCCTCCATAGATGGCGATGCCGTCAATCGATAGAAGTAGACTCCACTGGCGACGCCGACACCGTCCTCGTCGCGTCCGTCCCACCTCGCTTCGCGGAAACCAGCTTCCTGGCGTTCGGTGAGGATGGTTCGCACCTTGCGACCGGCAACGTCGAAGACCTCCAGTTGCACAGTCGAAGATGCAGCCAGTCGGTACGGAATCTTCGTTGACTGGTTGAATGGATTCGGGTAGTTGTGGTCAAGAGCAAAACCCTTTGGGATCCGCCCTATTTCGGCGTGGATGTTGCGACGCGGTTGCACCACGGTGCCATCTGTCAGGCGTAGCGCAGCCTCGGCGATCTGAAAGCTACCCACGGCGTCTGGTGCCAAACGTTCGAAAACCAACCGTGCCAGCACCCCTTCGACCTCCGCACCATCGACTGTACCACCAACTAGGAGGATTTCATCAGGGCGCTCGCCACTCACATGCGTCTGTCGCCGCGCCGGCGTGGATCCTTCGCGCACGTCGGCGATGCTTTTCAGGCGCCAGGCGCTGCGGTTGTAGATGAGAGAAGCACCGTAGGCGAGAACACTCGCCTCATCAACCCGGAGGAGAAGCTCTACTTCTTCCTCGTCATCGCGACCTGTTTGGAGTTGCATGACGCCAGCCTTTGCCGGCGGCTCGCGGCGGGCCAACAGCTTTGCCGGGTCACCACCCACCACCTGACCCCATTGCTGGTGGAACATGGACAGATCGAGCTCGTCGAGCTCCCCGTCCCAGTTCAGATCGTAAATCGGATCGAAGTCATCGATCAACCAGGCATCTGCGAACAGGAACAGATCAGCCCAACCTACGAATCCATCGAAATTGAAATCCGCTCCTGTGTCGCCGATCAGCTGGGCGACCAAACTTGGCTTGAGGATGTTCGAGCCACTCGAGGAATTCAGCGCTACGCGTCCGAGCGTAAAGTCGGCACGAGTAAATCCTGGCAAGGTGTGGAACTCGAGTACGACAAACAGACCCTGCCGTGCCGCAACTCCGCCTCCGAAGAAGCTCGGGAGAGTTCCCGTGTACCTGACGACACCCTCTTCGTCCCCTTCAGAAGTGAAGACAGCTCCACTCCCCAGAACATTCTCTTCCAAGCCACCCTCCCCTGGTGAAGCGCCTTCGAGAAGGACCTGCGCCGGGTCGTAGACGACGTCGACGGTTATGCCGGTCACTTCGGCCAAACCAGACAGATAAACCGACAACTGAATGGACTCGCCGGCTGTGGTTCGTTGCCGGACGACGCCCTGGGGCCCGGGCTCCGGGTCCAGATCGAGGGCGGCAGCGGTCTCGGCGTTGTTTCCTGGCACATTCAAGCCGATCTCCGCAACCAGAAGCGCAGGTCTATTCTCCGCGGGAGGAAGCGATATCATCCGCAGACGTGACTTTTGTGAGAACTCGGCTGGAAGTCCGCCAGCCGTGACATCAGCGCCGGTGCGGTCGTCCGTCAACCGGGCGTCCAAGGCCAGGACGGGAGAACCAGTTGCAATCGTCACCGCGTTCAAGTCATACGTGACCAACGCCTCGCCGTCAAAGGACAGGAACCCGGCGAAAATCCAATCGGTCAGATGAGAGTAATCCGCTCCTTCCTCCTTCAACCACACACGGCTGGCTTGCTGTACCGAGCGAGGGGATTCCGCGTCCACCACCAACTGCACTCCATCAAAGGAGACATACCCGCCGAAAAGCACCCTGAGACCGTCCCCATACGGCGGAGAATAATCAACGTCTTCGTCCGTCACCTCCACCCGCCTGGCGTGCTCTAGCAACCGGCCTTCGGCGTTTGGGATCGCCACCGCCTGGATGACCAGCTCCGTGTCCGGCTGCAACGACGACGGATCGATGCCCGACCAATCCGACGATTCGTCTACAACAAACTGGATCGCCGAGTCCTCGATGAACGCCGTCTCGATGACCAGCTCTGAGTCTGGCTGCAACAGCGACGGGTCGATGTCCACCCATTCCGTCGACTCATCTACTTTGAGAGTAGGGTTCAACACGATCAGTCTGCGTGCTTCATCCACAACAGATACGGAAACAAACCTATCTTGAAATTCCGGCGGTATCTCGACCGCTTCATGCACAGTCAAATCTGCAACTACGTTTGTACCACACGGTCCCTCCGACCAATTAACGTTCACTGGAAAACCCAGTACATCCTCGGCGGACAGTGACGAAAACGGCACAGAACCATCGCCGTTCCCCATCCATACCAACTGATCCGGGGCTACGACGAAATCATCCGCCGCCTGCGGCACGATCACCTCGCGACCGTCCTCCAGCATCTCGAATCCGCCAAACTTGAACGACAACGACGAAACTCCAGTCGCCGGCTCACCCCCTACGCGCACCATGTACGCCTGAGGCTCGCCGCCGGTCGTCCACCATACACGCGCCGTTACCTGGGTGCCGATCCCAATCGAGCCCGGCTCTACCGTATTGCCTTCTGCATTCACGTATTCCGTGATCTCACTCACCGCCACGGGTCTGACTGGCGCCAACCGTAGGGTACCACCGCCTGCTTCATCCAACACCATGGCATTCACAAGCCCCTGAGCTAGCCCAGTCTCTGCCGAACCATGCACAACGATCGACTGTCCCACCGGCTCATTCGACTCGTTCGCTGCCAGGTCCACTGTCACGTCGCGACCCACGATGTCATCATCCGGACACAATATGGAGGAGACCGGTACGAGATCTGGCCGGGACCAAGGCAGAGAAATCGACGCCGCCGGATCCACCTCAAACGGACGCCGCTGCGGCACAATCGCCTCGCGTCCATCTGACAGTGTCTCAAACCCGCCAAACAGTATTCTCACTAACGATGGACTTGCTTCACCAGATAGTCCCACTATCACTTTTGCGGCCTCTACTTCACCGGCGCCTGTCTCCGACACCTCCAGCGCCAAATTGGCTCCTGACGCGATCGTTGACGGATCTACCACGTTTCCACTGACATCGACAAATTCGACGGCCGACGTCAATGGCACCGGATCCGACTTGAATCGCAATATCAGCACGTCATCTTCATTCAACTCCAGGGCGGCAACCTCGCCGACCTTTTTCCCATCCTGCGGATTCAGAGCGATCCGCACGATCAGATCGTTCGGAAAGCGGCCAGGAAGCAAGGTCTGTATCCGCACCAAGCCGTCAACCTGAGAAAGGCCATTGGCCGTTACGTCCTCCCCTGTGGATTCATCCACCAACACCACATCCGACGCCACGCGCATCTGCTCAGAAAACAACGGATACGTGTACAGTATACCGTCCTCGAAGCGAATGAACCCCCGCTCCCGAGCCTCGACGAAGTCTCCTTCTGCTTTAACCCGCACCACCCGACCGTAGTTCACCAGCCGCGTACCCTCCACCACCGTCTGCGGATCCACTGTGTTGCCCTGGGTGTCCTGCCAAACAGCAAATTCATGTAGAATAGACATGATTTGCCGCCGAATTACGCCCGTCTCTGGGTCGACCGCATATGCCGACAATCGCCTGTTACTGTATTGGTCCGGCTCCGGGTCCTCTGGCAGCCCGCACACATGCACCTCCGTCACTACCCGTACCCCCGATTCATCCGTCGTGTACCACAACTCTACGCTGTATCCCAACACGTCTTCCGCGGACACCGCAGAAAACGAAACGGTCTCCAAGCTCCCGAAAGGCTTAACCAGCGTTTCGGGTTTCATCTCGTATTCGTCAACCTGAGGAAGGATTGTTACGCCACCACCGGCTGTGGTTCCGAAACCGCCGAAGTGCATATTAAACGACTCACCACCGCCAAGAGCTCCGCCCACTACCACCTCGTACGCCTGTACCTCACCCGTACTCCTCCGCCGTATCCCCATAGACAGACCAGTACCCTCCTCAATCGTATTTGGATCTACGGCGTTACCATCAGCATCGACGAACTCCACCGGCTGTAATAGCTCTACCGGGCCTTGCGATGATGTGAATTGCAGTCTGCCCGTGCCAGAGTCGTCGACATCCAGCGCGCCCACGACGCCTTCGGCGGCGGCTGATGGGTTTGAAATCTTGAGGGAGACATTCTGCAGGAAGACGTCCACGTCCAGAGAGCCAAATTCCAGTACAAGCCGGGCCTCGTGGTCTGACTGTTTTTCCATCAAGAAAGGGAAGGAGTGTTTCGTCGGCGTTGAGCTTAACGGCTTCGATCCTAACCGGAGATAGTCGGGCGAATGACCGGAGATCCTCCGCACTTTGGCCGAAAACGGCCGGCTGGTAGCGGCGTAGGCTTCAAGTTCGAGAACATAGGACACTCCTTCAATTAGCTCGATGGGTTCCTGGATAAGCTGAACGCTTCCCTGGGCGCTGCCTCCGTTCTCGATACCCAGGTGATAAACCCCACTGTCGCTGATCCTCCTACTGGCAACGGCCTGGTCGCTCGTTTTGAGTTGCCAGAAGTTGTCACCCTGAGAAAAATCTCCGTTGAGGACCCTATCGGAACTTGGATCCATGAAGTGGACGAATACGGCAACTTCGTTCGAGTACCCGCTTTCACGTCCCTGGTCATCGACCGCAGTTGTACGAAAATAGTACTTCCTCAGGTTCTGCAGCTCGGATAATTCGATGGCGTTGTCTTCCGTCGAGGCGATTCGGGCCTGGGGGTGAGGGGAGGTACCGCCGTAAATATTGTAACGGGCTACCGGGGCCTCTCCGAATTGATTAAAAACCAAGAGAACGTGATCGGCGTGGGGTTCAGCGATCAAATAAGGTACTTCCGCCTGGCCCTGCTGGGGGAAGCGGAAGGTCCGGTATGTAAAGGCATAGTCGTCAAAATCGAGCTCGTAAACCAGCGTGCAGTCTGGGCGCACTTCGGTCAGTTTGGGAATGTGGGGGTAGGCCCAGTTGATAAGCGTGTTGCCGCTGGGCAGGCGCTGGACGTTGGCCAATGACCGCGAAAGGTATTCGCCTCCCCCATCGTATTCCCACACCAGCGTGGCCCTTCTCGTCGCTTCATCCAGATGGTACTCGACGGCCCTTGAGTAGGGTGGCGAGTGGTGATTGCCGTTGTCGAAGAGGAGATAGCGACCGTCTCCCAGGCCATGGATGCTGTGCTGGTACGAAATGCCCCGATCATCGTTTACCAGCCTAAACTGGTTGTTAACTCCCCCGAAGCGCCAGATGATTCGCCCGGATCTGCGATGGATCTTTGTGATTTCGCTCAAATGCCGGCTGGAGATGAGCAGATGCCCGTCAGTATCCACATCGATTGAATTCATGTGGCAATAGTCGATGAAAGATGCCCTCAGGTTCTCGTGCACGGCATCGGTGATCTCAAAGTGATCCCACGCACGCCATTCAAAGATGACGTTCCTCTCTCGATCCAGTTCCTGCACGACATCGGTCCTGACTATCGCCTTCGGGTTGCCCCCATCCACGATCCTGCTCATATCAACAGCCATATGCCTGCTGCCGATGATGAGCGCATGGCCGTTTGCCAACAGTCGCAACTCGTGGGCATTGGGCCAGTACCCGTTTCCAGCCCTGATGGTATCGACAACGGTATAGGTTGAATCCATCACAATATGGGCGGGGTAACCTCTGTCGTAATAGGTCCAAAAGCCGTTGGGCTGTGCCTTGAAGTCGAAGGGTTCCTGCTCCACAGATTTCAGCTGGTTGAGCTTCTTGTAAAACAGTGGGGTGCCAGCATTGTCCAGCATCAAGACATAAGGCACGCTGCCCAAGGTGCTCAAATAAATAAACCCTGGGTCCGGCGAATCGTTGATGTGAGTCGTTACTGCGGGGAAATCGCTGGGTACGGCAACGCCCTGAATGGTGCGGAAGGAGCCGGTCACCGCATGGGCCAGGTCACCGTTCCAGCTGATGCACAAACCGATAACACACAACAACCAAAGGGGCCGCCTTTGATTGCGTAGAGTACTCGGGGAACCCTGCAACATTGCCTGTTTACGTCACACTCCTTTCAGATTCCATCCGTATTCGTCAATACGCACCTATTTCAACAAAAGCATCTTGTTAACCTGTCCAAAATCGCCACTCTCCAGTGAATAAACGTAGACCCCCGAAGCCAACCCCTCCCCTGAAAAGCTGACCTGGTGTTGACCAGCTGACATGTGCCGCTGTATCGGAGCGGCTACCGTCGCACCACTTAGTGAATAAACCTTCAACGTCACATATGAATCCCTAGGCACTTCGAAGGCAATAACCGTCTCCGAATTAAACGGATTCGGATAATTCTGACGTAAGGAAAACTTATAAGGGAGGGCATCACCGGATTCGGTGATGGCAGTCATATCACTGTCGATGAGACTGAATCCCTGACTGGAAACGGAAAGACCTGCGTCTGCCAAGCTTGTAATTTGAATCGTATATGCCGACGAAGTACTCAGATCAGCTGGTATCTCCCATGCGAATGCTTCGATGTTTCCGGCAATTTCCCCAATGGCCATTGCATGTTGGCCGTCCGCGAACAGATCGATTGTCACTGTGTCCAATATGTTGGTTTCCCAACGCAAAACTCTGACCGATCCCAAGAAAAACAATCCCTCAACGGCACTCGGGAATGTCAAATCAATAAAGGGATCGGTCGTTTCAAAACTCCAAACAGGAGACCAGGCACTTTCCTCTGCACCTACCATCGCTCGGACACGCCAATAATACCTGGTATTGTTGGCCAGTTCCTCAACATCAAAAATCGATTGTCTGATCTGGAAATCTACCAGGAGCGTATTGAATTCGCTGTCGGTCGAGACTTGAATCTGGAACGCATCAGCTGATCCCCTCCCGCTCCAACGGAGCGGCGTTGAATCCTCCAGCAGCAATCTATCATTGTCTAAAGGCTCGAACAGAATCGGTGGGTTGGCACCGTACTCATTTCCAGTATTTCCAACAGCCAACTCGCCAAATCCGTTGACCGTAGCAATCAGCTCATTGGTCCCACTATCGTAGGCAGTTTCCACCGGCAAGAACAATCCGTTGCCCGGAAACTCCCTCCAGTACAGTGAGCTCGTTGCCGGATGTTTGATCTCCGGATACGCACCCAAATCCAGACGGACTTCTACAATATGAGATGTAATAGCGGATCCGCTGTAAACGATTGAAACGGGATACATCGTTGGAGGACTTTCCAGAAACTCCGGCTCTAACGGAGCGAGAGGAACTCTCGTAACTGTCGCTTCATTGTATGTACCAGAGCTTAAAGCGGTATAATGTACGGTAACGCCGGTCCTATTGAATTCATCATCAAAAGAGTATGAATTCCCCTCAAATAAATCGAAATGGCTAACTGAGGCTCGGACCACAGAGTCCTTCCAAGGAAACTTGTATGTCCGGTATGAGATTACGTTTTCAGGCAAGGAGATCTCCAGAGCGATGGTTCCGTCTGCATGGGTCTCTACTACGTTTCTCTTTACGGGGCTTTGGGGGGATAGGATTCCATATCCAATTAACCAGCCACCGTCTTGAAGTCTCTGGGCGTTACCGGCGAAGGCAGCGAAAATGTCTTCACCAGGATAGCGCCATTCTGAAACCAATGTTGCTGTCTTGTTGTCTTCATCAAGGGCGTACTCAACCGCGCGAGAGTACGGTGGAGAATGAAAATTTCCGTTATCGAAGAAGGAAACATTACCATTCGGGAGCCTGACTATGTGATGCTGATGGGAAAAATAATAGGGGGCGTTTTCTTCGTTCTCTCCGATAAAGGTGAATTCTCCGCGCGGACTTCCCATCCTCCACATCACCTCACCGGTTGCACGATTGATTTTCATCAATTCACCCATATTTCTAAAAGAGGTGAGAATGTTTCCGTCGTCGTCAATAGAAAAAGCATTCAAGGTTGCATAGTTGATTCGAGGGAGAGTCAAGTCTATGACAGTATCGGTAATCGGAAGGTGATCGATATTGCGCCATTCAAACACCACATTTTTATCCCGATCCTGTTCTTGAATTACGTTGAGTATGAGTGATGCATCGACTTTTCCGCCTTCGATCAGTTTGCTCATATCGTATGTAACCGGATGATATGACATCAGCATTGCGTTGCCATTGGGCAACATCCTGAATTCATGAAAATCCGTATTGTATCCATTCCCCGTTTTGAAACTATCCACTACCGCAAGAGTATTATCGAGTACGATCTGCCGCTGTTCCTCTCCCGCCCCGGGAACATTGCCCGCGAAATCACCCTTTGAGTAGGACAGAAGACCATTTGGTTGAACCCTAAAATCAAAAGGCGCGCCATCGACTCTCACCGAGTCCACGATGGTCCCTCTGTGATCGAGGATAAATAGAAAATTGCCGTACACATGGGGATTATTGCGATCCCAGGCCGTCATGAAGATATGGCCCGGAGAGGGATTATTGACCGAGTGAACCGTTATTGGCGGTGCCGGAAGCAGCTCACTTTGGGCAAGTTTTTTTTGAGTTTCAGGGATGACGTCAGCTGTTGTGTAACCAGAAAACGCGGGTACGTATCTTTGCACTATCCCGCCAGGTGCCGTCTCAAAATGAAATGAAAAGTCATTTATGCCGACCCCCGTCTGCGTTTTCATCCCGTTTCGAATTTGGACGGTTACATCTTCGTCTTCAGAAAAAGCGGTATGCGGATTGAAAACAACGGTCTGACCGTCGGCGGAGAGAACTAGCTCGCCTTTGTGCAATCCGGACTTAGCGCCAACCACCTTGATTAAATCATCAGATATCGTCGCCGCATCAAGCTGATCTGCGTGTCGCAATATTATGTTTGTCTGGTTTGTGACCAGTATCGCACCAGGTTTTGGCGATACATAGTCGTAGTCTGTCTGGGCGTTGGCTAACGAGAAAAGCGTCAACGAGAAAAGCAGTGTCTTTTTCATCCTCCCCTCCAGTTCTTAGGAAACCTCGCAAGTGTCCAGCCATCGTTCCGGTTACTTCAGGTGCAGTCGGTGGCCTCAGCATACGTCGGTAAGCGAGTTCGCGGCTCTGCTGTCAGGTAATATATCGAATCTTCCCCTGGCCTTCCAAAAATCTCTCCCGTCTTGGGCACTCCCGTACACTCGTGGAGCTGATGGCGCTGGGGCTGGGGCTGACTGAAGCTGGACCGGCGGAAGTTCCCGTCGCATGGGGTGAGGGACTCAAGGGGCTCCTTACCTTCATGGCACAGATCGCGCTGACTCTCGTCACCGCGCACGCACTGGCTCACACCGACACGATTCGCGCTGCACTTGCCTGGCTTGGAGCCAGCATCCTGCCGGCTCGGCCACCACCCATCGCACCGGCACGGCTTTCTCAGCAATCTGAGCTCGAATACGCAGCCTGATTCGAGCGGGTGCCGCCTGATCCGACGGGATCGATGTGCCTGAATCGACCTTGCGGATCAGCAAAAACGCCAAAAAACCATCCTCAGCCCTGAATCCAAGACCATCATGCCCGACGAGCTAAGCGAAACGCACATCGCACCCCTCAAAAAACCTCAAGTTTTTCATTCGACACCAAGCCGCAAGCGATCTTGACTCCCTATAACGGGCCCTTATCGTTCTTATACATAATGACCATTGTCTGCGTCAAACGGAGGTTGCTGTGGGAGGTCTGATGGATGATGAAACGCTGAAGTACCTCTTCGACTTAAACGGCTATGTCGTAATCGAAAACGTCTTGAGCACCGGCGAGGTTGCGGCGCTCAACTCGCTGCTCGATCGGCAGCCACTGCCGCCGCCAGAGGAGCGGCTGAAGTTCGGCCGCGCCCCTGACGGTGCTGGTTTCCTGGAGTGGGGCGCGCCTTTCTGTCAGCTGCTGACGCATCCGAGAGTCATGCCGATCCTTCGCCTCCGTCTGGGCGACTGTTTTCTACTCGACCGCATCTACGGCATTCACATGAACCCGGGGATGCCTAGTCGCCCCCTCCACGCCGATTTCGGTGCTTCGGCCAATCACACTCCCAACGGACCGGGCGAGTACTACTCGTTTCCCGAGTTGGAAATCGCCGAGGGATACGCAGTCGTGAGCTGGGCCCTGTCGGATCTCGGCCCAGATGTCGGCGGATTCTGCTGTGTCCCAGGGAGTCACAAGAGCCACTACCGGGTGCCGCGGGAGATAGCGGAAGCCCGCGAAGATGCCCCCTGCGTGGTGGTGCCTCCAGCGCCGGCCGGCTCAGCCATCGTGTTCACCGAGTCACTGACACACGGCACCACGGCGTGGCGCGGTCCCTGCCAACGGAGGTCCCTGTTCTACAAGTACTGCATCTCTCACCTGGCCTGGAGGCCCCGCCATGTGCAAGAGCCGGCAACCCAGGAGCTTACCTGTCAACAGAAGATTCTGTTCCACAATCCGGGCCATCCGCACCGGTTCTTCCCATCTCTGTTCGAGGATGAGGCTCCGTGAGGGCGCGATCAGCCAGGACGCGGATGCCAGGCGCCGAGCAAGTTCCGCCGGCGGCAAGCTTCGACTTCGATGGATCGCCCCCCACATCCGCGCCCATTCAGCGTAGTCGGTCAGCACGGAGTCGGGATTCGAGCGACTGCGGACGACGAAGTCCGGGTAGAAGGGCCTGCCAGTAGCGGTTCCCGTTTTCTGGAAGGGCGTGCCCACCAAGCAGAATCCCAGCACGAGCGCCGACGTTCCCTTACCGTCATCAAGGCGCTCCGCAACCTGACTTCGCCGGTGTGCTATGGTCGATAGGAGCCGGGATTGAACATTTTGGGGCGGCTGTACTTGCGAGGACCCTCTGATCATGCTGTATTGAGAGCATGACCGACGTCATCGCCCACCGTGGGGCCATGCTGAAGAAGACGGAAAACACCCTGGCTGCTTTCCAGCTTGCCATTGATGAAGGCGCGAGCGGGCTGGAACTCGACCTCCGCATGACGAGGGATGGCCACATCGTGGCGATGCATGACGAGACCGTCGGACGCACGACGGATGGCAGCGGTTCGGTGAGCGAGTTGACGCTCGAGCAGATGCGCCGTTTGCGCGGATCGGGTGGTGAGGCCGTGCCAGCCCTGGCGGAGATCCTCGACTTCCTGGTCGCGACGCAGCTGACGTGGATCCTGTTCGAGCTCAAGGCGGCAGGTCAGCAGGAGCGGGTCGGCGAAGCCGTGAGCGCGGCTGGCCTGGCCGAGCGCGCGTACCTGTTCAACCACCTGTCTGAGAGCCAGCTCGATCTGCAGTCACGGCAAGTCGCCAGCATCGGCTGCAGTCGCGGCCGCCTGGCCTTTTGCGTCGCTGACGAGCACAGGCGCCTGCTGATCGCCCGCGATCATCTCGTCGACGCCGAAGTCGCAACCCGGGCCGCTGACCTGGGTGCCCCCGCGTTCGTCGTGACCGGGAAGGATGGCAGCTGCGATCCCCAGCGCCTGCGCCGCGCCGTGGCCAACGGCGTCGGAGGTGTCATCGGCGACGATCCGTTGCTGCTGCGCCAGGTCGTTGATGGATTCGAGTAGCCCTCTCCGGCGCAGCTCGACGTGAAGGTGATCGACTCTTCTACGAGAGATCGATCCTGGTGTTGCCGCCCCCGTGCGATTTCAGGATAGCCAGTATGATCTGCAGTGTCTTTCGGGCTTCGCGCGCCGGCGAGACCAGCTCACTGCCGTTCTCGACGGCGTCGACGAGCTCCGCGACGGCGCCCAGCTGCTGCGTGTACATGTAGCGATCAGGCCGTAACTCCCGCCGTGTCCAGGCGACGTGCGAATCGGACTGGACGAGGGCCGCCCCCCGTTCCGACACCTCGATGCGCCCATCGTCGCATTGCAGCTCGAGCTGCGAGCCCAGCATCTGAGTCTTGACGCCGTTGTAGAAAGCGCGCACCCCATTGGCGAAGCGGATGTAGGCGGAAGCTGCCGGATCGGCCCCCGGATCGCGGCCACCCCCGGTATTGTATTCGGTGAAGTGTTCGAACCCCTCCTCCAGCTCCGCAGACACCCAGACCGGGTCCGATTCGGCAAAGAAACAGATCGTGTCGATGGTGTGGGTCCCGTTGCGGAACAGCATGGCGCGCGGACTAAGTAAGGTGGCGACGACGGTCCGCAAAGGGCCGATCTCGCCGCTGCGGATGAGCTCCCGGACTTTGTGATGCTCGGCGTTCCAGCGCCGGGTATGTTCGATCGACAGCACCACATCGTTGGCCTCGGCAGCAGCGATCATGCGGTCGGCGTCGGCCAAAGTCGTGGCGATCGGCTTCTCGCACAGGATGCCGCGGGCGCTGCTTTCGGCGGCGGCGGCGGTGATGTCGGCGTGGAGGTGGTCCGACGTCACGACACTGACCAGGTCAGGGCGCTCCTTCTCGAACATCTCGCGGTAGTCGGTGTAGTAACTCACTTGAGGCCACACGTCGGCCCAGTTTTCCCTGAATTCATCCAGGGCCTCCTGGCGGACGTCGCACACGCCCGTGACCTCGGTCTGTGGATAGCGATGGTATGAGGCGGCGTGCGACGCCGGCATGGCACCGTAGAGCGGCAGGTCTGTTGGCTCTGGCGGTCGACGGGCACCGATGCCGGTCAGTCCAACGATGACGGCGCGGTAGGTTTCCATTCACGTACTCTCTCGGTTACCAGGTGATCTCGACGATCGGTCGATCCCGCACTATGGCCTCTTTCGCCGGGGCCTGGTGGTAGCCATCCCGGGCAAACCAGAGCATGGACAACTTCACGTAGATGTTGGGGAGTGCGGCCAATGCTCCGAGGCCACATAGGTGGGCAATCGCTCGAACGTCGCCTCGCCGAGGTTCGGATTGGGTCGATTGGGGAGGTCCCACATATGGAAGTGTGGATCACAGGTGAGGGTGGTCTTGTCGACGCTCATCGCAACATCGACTTTCCAGCTGGCTCGACGATCTCAGCGCAATCGGCTGACTCACGGAGACCGCACGACCGGCACAGGAGGCGATCGTGAAAGTGGAATGGATGTTTCACACCAGCTTCGTTGTTCGCAATATGGATCAGGCACTCGCTTTCTACCGCGACACCCTCGGTTTCGTAGAAGAGAGAAGCGCCGTCATCGAAGGGGAGAGAATCTCCAAACTCACGGGGTTTCAGGACGCCAAGCTCCACGCTGTCTGCCTGGGAATCGGAGACATGAGACACTCCATCGAATTGCTGCAGTATCTCAATCCTGCAGGAATCGAAGCGGAGCCGCGGGAGCTGAACGAAATCGGCACAGCTCATCTCGCATTCATTGTGGACGATGTGGACGCGTTCCATCAAACGTTGTCGTCGTCGGGAATCAGGTTCGTCAATCCGCCTGCGGTCCGTCCCGACGCAGAGTATCCCTGGGCGAAAAAGGCCTGTTACCTGCAGGACCCCGACGGCAACTGGCTGGAGTTCGTCGAGCGTGACCCGCCACCGCCGGGCGCGACGGCGTGCTAGCCGCGAGGGTCGGGCTGCACACCCTCACCATGTGATGGTGCCTCCTCCATAGTTCAGCGCCTGGCCGGTAATGTAGCCGGCTTCGGGCGAGAGCAGAAACCATATGTAACCGGCGAGCTCCTCAGGAGCGGCGCTGCGGCCCAGCGGTATGTTCGCGTGGCGAACCCGCTTCAATTCCTCCACCGTCATCCCCCTCATAGGCGACACGCGTTCCAGAATCTGCTCCTGCATGGACGTATCGATGATGCCGGGGCATATGGCGTTGACGCGCACCGGTATGTGCGCCAGCGCGTAGGCGAAAGAACGCGTCACCGACAGGATCGCCGTTTTCGATGCGGCGTAGACAGCGGCCTCGGTTGTGTCGGCGAGCTTTGCGGAGGCGGACGACAAGTTCACGATCGACCCGCCGGCAGACATGCTCGGGCCGATCTTCTGGCACAGGAAGAAGGTGCTCTCGCCATTTATCCGCATCACGTTCCTCCAGTCGTCGACGGTGATTTCCGTGATCGGCTTCAAACGCAGGATGCCCGCGGCGTTCACGAGGTAGTCGCAGCCGATCCCGGCCTCGCACACGGCCTCGCGCTGCTCGATATCACCGAGGTCTGCCGGCAGAATTTCGGCGTCGCCTTTAAACGCCTTCTGCATTCCACTCCCGTCGATGTCGACGGCAGTAACTGCTATGCCCTTTGCGATCAGATTCTCGGCGACGGCTCGACCGATCCCGCTTGCTGCGCCCGTCACAAGTGCTCGACTCGTATCAGTGCTCATTGTGCTCTACTTCGAGCCTCATTTCGATTGCCTCACATCTCCACGTCATCTGGCCGTCAGGGATAGTATCGACAACAGGTTCACTCGTCACCAGTTGCTTTCCTCCTCATCTTAGAGATGAAAATATGGATATGTCCGGCAAACTCGGCCACCACCCATCGCACCGGCACGGCTTTCTCAGCAATCTGAGCTCGAATACGCAGCCTGATTCGAGCGGGTACCGCCTGATCCGACGGGACCGATGGGCCTGAATCGACCTTGCGGATCAGCAAAAACGCCAAAAAAACCATCCTCAGCCCTGAATCCAAGACCATCATGCCCGACGAGCTAAGCGAAAACGCACATCGCCACCCCTCAAAAAACCTCAAGTTTTCATTCGACACCAAGCCGCAAGCGATCTTGACTCCCTATAACGGGCCCTTATCGTTCTTTACATCATGATGACGACTGCCTGGACTCCCGTAGAGGGCACGCCCGAAGAGATCCTCGAGCGCTACCCGCAACCCCTTGAGGCGCTTGCCCAGCGCGAGGTGCCCGCCTTCGTCCTGCGCGGCATCTACCCGTCCGACCACTGTCGTGCCCTGATGGAGCGCTTCCGCGAGCGAGGCCTGCTCCACTCACCGGACGAGTCGGCGGCTGGCAAGACCCGGGTCGACATCGGTACCAGCTTCGGTTCCCACCGCGTCGATCGTGAAGCGTTCTTCGCCCACGCGCAACAGACCCACGAGCTGTTCTCGACGCTCTTCGATGGCTACCGCAATCCAGTCCGCACGATGTACGATGCGCTGGCGCGGTTGGCACCGAACAAAAAAGTGATGACGGCGCACGAGCCGGATGGCCGGCAGTACGGTCCTGCCATCTTCCGCATCTACCACGAGGAGCTCGGTCACGGCCCCCACTACGACTCGGTGGTCAGGCGCTCGAAGGCCTTCGACTGGGACGTTTCCCGTTTCAAGCAGCAGTTCGCTGGGGTGCTCTGTTTCCAAAACTCGGCCACGGCCGGCGACACGGGCGAGCCTTTTCTCTACAACTGCCAGGGGACACCCGAGCTGCAGCCCATCCTGGTGACCGAGGCCTTCCGGGAGCACGTCGCCGAGAACGGGATCGAGCGTGTTCAGGTGCACCTTGAACCGGGGGATTTGTACTTCTTCTCTTCGGAGAATGTCCACGAGGTGCCGCACGTGGTTGGCGACAGTCCGCGTGCGGTATTGGCCAGCTTCTTCGCGACCTCCCCCGACGACGACGAGATCTTCGTCTGGTCCTGACGGCCAAAGGACCCCGATTGTCACCTCAGCAGCAGGACCCTGAACTCGCGGCGGAAGATCGCTTGGTACCGCACGCGCCTCGACCGCCAGGTCCTCGCCGAGCTGAACCGTGAGAGCGACGCCTTGGGTATGCTGCAAACCCTCGGCTACCTCGGCACGCTCACGGCCACCGGCGCGACGGCCAGGTACGCCTCCGCGCACCTGGCGTGGCCCTGGTTCTTAGCGGCCTTGTTTCTGCACGGCACGGGTTACAGCTTTATCATCAACGGCTTCCTTCGACGAATGATCCCTCATCCTGCAAACGCTTCAACACGCGTGCGAACTCTTCGGATCCGTCATTTTCCCAATGCTCGAAGTTGAGACCCACGATGCGCCCCTCCTCGGTCCCTGTCAGTCGATCGACATGCGGCTGGCCTAGGCTGTACGCCTTGTGCCCGCCGGGCATGTGCAGGATGCCGATGAATTCGGGTAGTGGCAGATGAGCACGCTCCGCGGCCTCTGCCAACTTCTGTTCGTCGACTTCTACGCCCAGCCCCGGTCCTTCCGGCACCGGCACGGACCCTTCGATCACCGGTAAGGTCTCGGTCGTGATATCGCCCTCGTATTGATCCGTACAGGTCATCGAGTGTGCTGAGGCGGTCGGCAGCACGGCAGCCTGGTGCAAGGTCATGGCCTGCATCAGGGTATTGCCCGACTGCTGGATCAGGCATTGGATGTTGGCCTTGCCGTAGGCAAAGCCCGACATCAGCGTCTCACCAATTTTACCGCCGATCATGTAGATGTCGGCGACGCCGTGAATGACTTCCTGCAGACCGCCCAGCTGCGGCATGTGCATGATCAACGGCACTCTGGTCTTCTCTCTTAGAGTTCGCCAGCCATCGATGTCGTGCCAGATCAGGGGATCCTCGAAGAAACCGACGAGCGGAAATTTCTCGAGTTCAACGATCAGGGGCAGAATCGTTCCCATGGTGCGGTTGTGGTTGAGGTCCCAGTGCAGCTTGAAACCCGGCGGCGCCACCTTCTCAGCAGCCAGGGTCTGCTCGATTACGTCGTAGCGGGAATCGGAGTGCATCTTGAAAACGCGATAACCGTGCTCAACGGCGCGCTGCACTTCCTCGGCGAAAACATCCGGCGGACATGGCCGCGTCCAGGCACCGTACGGTACGGAGTCTCGCACTTTCTGACCCATCAATTTGTATGCCGGGACTTCCAGATGCTTGCCCATCAGGTCGTAGAGCGCCATCCCCAGGGCCATGTTGAAATTGTTGTGCAGAAAGTCGAAGGGGTCTCTGCCGATCAGCGAATCGATGAAATCCTGAGGCAGCGGATCGGGGTAGTCTTCGTAGTCTCCGTACCCGACCAGGCCATTGTCTGCGTGGACCTTGATGACGAGATGCTGGTCCATGTCGTACATGCGCATGCGGCCGGCGTGGTTGTCGTAGCGCCGCGCAAAGGGCATGGCTATCGGTATCTGTTCTATGTGCTCGATCTTCATGATTCAGGTACTCCACTAGGAGTGAGATTCCGGGTGAGATTCTGGATGCATTGCTTCGACGGCGAGTCCGCAATATAGTGTGGCTTGTCGTTGAAATCCTGACCCGGCCCGACACCGAACCAAAGGCACTCCCGATGAAACAGGAAGATCTCGATTTCTTCAAGCAGAACGGCTACCTCATTATCCAGGTCTTGACCCCTGACGAGGTAGGACGTTATCTCGAAATTTTCGAACGCGAACGGAGAGACCTGGCCCGCTTCTGGACGAACAACGGCATCTGGCAGACCCAATACTGCCAGTCGCTGATGACGGCGCCGGAGTTCGATGAAATTATCCGGCACCCCAAGATCATGGAGCCGCTGCGGGCGCTGATGGGCGATGATCCCAGTTTCGGGCAGATCTGTCTCAACAACATGGGGCCGTATGACGGTGAGGAGCCGGTTCCCGCGATGACGACGTGGGATGGACCCGTCGGCCGCCGCTGGCATCGTGACGGAGGGCATAGTCTGATGTGGCGGGAACATCCGCTGCGCATCGGCTACATGAGACAGCAACTCTATCTGTCCGACGTCAGCGATGCAACCCACAGCTTCGCCATCTCGCCACAATCGATCGATGATGAAATCATAAACAAGGAAGCCCAGGTGGAGCAGTGCGGAATCCACGACCTTCAGGGCCCTGCGGGAACAGCGGTGCTGTTCAATATCTCACACCTGCACACGGTCTGCATCCGCCCAACCCAGGCTGAACGGAAAACCGTCGGCGTCTACTACGGCCACCGGCACCGGGACTACCACAGCGATCACACCTACATACCCCCCTCTCTGTGGCGGGACCATCCGGACGAGGAGACACGCGGTTTCTACGGCAATCTCAATAACCTGTCCCGGGAATACCTGAAACAAACCGAGGGGCGCGACCAGATCTCATTGGATGAGACCATGGCAATCCTGGACGACCTTCCGGCGACAAAGCCATGAGCACCAAAGACCCCGTGAAGACGTCAGGGCTGAGCGAGCTTCAACGCGAAGCGGAACAGTACATGCCCGCTGGCGTGTGCGCCTCGGCCCGGTTCAATCCATCCATCGGACGGGCGCTCTATCTGCGCTCAGCTGATGGCTGTCGGCTCTTCGAGGTGGATGGCACCGAGTACATCGACTTCAATCTGTCCCATGGGGCCACCTTCCTGGGCCATAATCACCCGGCCACACACCAGGCCATCCTGTCGGCGCTGGACACAGGCATCCTGGCCGGCTACGAAATCGATGCACACACCCGGCTGGCCAGAAAAATCACCGAAATCATTCCCTGCGCCGAACGCGTGCGCCTTGGCAACACCGGTTCGGAAGGAACCCAGGTCGCCTTGCGGCTGGCCAGAGCGTTCACCGGCAAGAAGAAGCTGCTCAAGTTCTGGGGGCACTTTCACGGCATGCACGACTACGTCATGTACAATGCCCACAGTCCACTACACCCTGTCCAGCCGGGCAGTTATGTGGAGGTCTGCAGTGAGTCGTCAGGGATGCCGGCCGAGCTGGACGATCTGGTGTTGGTGATCCCCTGGAAAGACGAGGAGGCACTGGAACGGGCGGTGCGTGAACACGGCCACGAGATCGCCGGCATCATCATGGAGCCCATCAACTACAACCAGGGCTGTATCGTCGCCACTCCGGAGTACATGCAGCTGGTTCGGGATGTGGCCACGGCCAACAACATCGTCCTCATCTACGATGAGGTTCTGTCGGCCTTCAGGACAGGACCGGATTGTGGCCAGGGATACTACGGAGTCGCTCCCGATGTCTGCGTGATCGGCAAGGCCGTCGCCAACGGCGCCCCCATCGTCGTCATCGCCGGCAAGGCTGACGTCATGGATCAGGTCAGTCCCACCGGGGAGGTTGCCCACAGCGGCACGTTCTCCGGCAACACCCTCGCCGTCATGGCGGCGCTGGCCTCGATAGAGGAGATCACGAAGCCCGGATTTTATAATCACATATACGCCACCGCCGACACTCTGTACGGTGGTTTGACGGAGCTCTTTCAGCGCGCGGGGATCACCGCGTATGTTCAGGGGTTGGGGGCGCGCTTCGGAATTCATTTCGGGCTCACCAAGCCGGTGGATCGCTTCGAGCAGACCTTCGATGAGGATGCCGACATGGCAGACCGGTTCAATCGAGCCTGCGCCAAAAGGGGTGTTTACTTCCACGGCTACGGCAAGCTGGTTACCGGTCATCACGGTTTTTCGGCCGCCCACACGCCTGAGGACATCGACGAAGCGCTGAATCGGATTGAAACTGCCCTGCAGGACATCAACTCGGGCAGCATAGGCTAGACCAACGGGAGAGGCTCATGCCGGACCGCAGAAAGCCGGAGATTGACACGCGGGGTGAATTCCTGCTGAAGCCCACCGACGCGATGTGGGAGGCGATGCGTTCCGCCGACATCGGCTGGCCATCATGGGACGAGGACCCGTACGTGACCCAGTTGCAGAAGATGGGGGCGGAGCTGACGGGGAAAGAAGCGGCCCTTCTGTGCCCGACGACGAATGTGGCCAACCTGCTCGCCATGATGGGGTTTTGCAGCCGCGGTGACGTGGCCATCATGGAGGAGCGGTGCCATCTGTGGTGGGTGGAGGAACGCAATATCGCCGCCCATGCCGCTGCGGCACCCCGGCTCATCCGCGGCAACAAGTTCGGCGAAATGGCCATCGCCGACATCGAGGCCGCCTTCAGCGATTGCCCCTACGGGTTTCGCCCCTGCACGCCTCTAGTCTGTCTCGAAAACACCCACAACGTGGCGGGCGGCATCGCCCTGTCCCTGGATTACCTCACCCAGGTCTCGCAGGTGGCTCACAGCCACGATGCGGCCCTGTTCGTGGATGGGGCTCGCTTCTTCAACGCCGCCGTAGCGCTCGGTCTTTCGCTGAGTGAGCTGGCGGCACCCGTCGATGCGCTGAGTCTGAGCCTGAACAAGGGGATCGGGGCGCCCTACGGATCTCTGTTGTGCGGCTCCGCATCCCTCATCGAGGGAGCGCGGGACAACCACCGCATGCTCGGCTCGCACTCCATTCACAAAGAGGGCATGTCCGCCGCCGCCGCCATCGTCGCCCTGGAAACGATGATACCGAGGCTGGCGGAAGATCACGCCCGCGCCAGGCGCCTGGCCGAGCTGCTGTCTGCCATGGAAGGTATCAGCGTGGATATGGAGACGGTCCAAACCAACATCGTGCGTGTGGAGATCAATTGTATGACCCCAGCCGAATTCACGGAGCGCGTGCTAGGTAAAGGAGTTGGGGTAAGCGTACTCGACGCTGGATCCGTCAAGTTCATAACCCACCATGGCCTCGGCGACGACGATATCGACGCGGCGGCGGCAATCGTGGGCGAGGTTCTGAAGGCGTAGCCCGGCCAATCATTCCGGTAGTATTTATCGAATCCTCCTACCGTGTGTCCTCTCCTTCGACCAGATAGACTGTGTATACAAAGGCGTCCTCAGGCCTCGAGCCCTCCCAGCTCACATTCACACGGATGGGGTGGTCCCATTTCTTGAGCGTACTCCTGCCGCGCCAGGCGACGGGCTGCCGCAGACCCGATTCTGAAAGCGGAATGCAATCGTCCCCCGAATAGGCCGGCAAGGGCGTGAATTGCTCGTCCAGAATCTCGACCTTGATCGAGCTGCCCTCACAGAGACCGTCGGCATTCACGTAGACTTGAGTATCCGCTTGCTCCAGTTGGATCGCACATGACGTGAAGTGTGGGTCCAGTTTTGTCTGCAGGCTCGGTATCAATGTGCCTGGATCGAGGCGCGGGACCACTTCGAAATAACCGAGGCGATCGCGCGGCCACCGGGCCACGCAGACAACCCCTCCCCAAAAGTGGGCATACCAGGTCAGAGTCACATCCTCGTGATTGACCCACCCTTGGCCCTTCGTCAGAGATGGCGCCACGTGAAGTGGCTGCGATGCGGAGGCTGTCCAGATGCCGTCAGAGGGAATCATCGGGTAATCGGGAAGCGGCTCTCGAAAGTGGATGGCGTCATTGCTGACGACGAATCCCAGATCCATCGCGATGAACCCCTCGTTTATGGTGCCCAGCGCATCCGTGGACGTGCCGTGCCACTGGTCGTACAGACCGAGGATGACGTTGCCCCTGTTCCACAGGTTCACCCCTTCGTGGACCTGTTCACCTCTGTGCACTCCCGCGACTTGCTCGCGGGGAGGGTCATCCCGCTTGAAGCCGGGTGCTGCCGCCTCAACCCAATGGTCGAAGTCATACGACACATAGGTGATGAGCCTTCGCTTCTGCAGCCGCAGGTGGTGGTCGGCGCCCTGTCCGTTGAGGTAATAGCACCCGTTGAACCGGGCCAGCCCCCCGGGCTCAAGAGCGTTGTGTTTCAAAACAGGATTGTGGGGAGAGTCTACCCAGCACAGACCGTCCGGGCTGAAGGCGGCGCCGATATCGAATGGGTTGATCTCATAGATCATCTTGTATCGCCTTGCAGGATCGGGCTCTTCGGGATCGTGCAGGACCAGGCAGATCGTCAACCCCCTCTTGTCCAGGTCCACGAGGTTGTTCTGCGCGTTGCCGCCGTACTCTACCAGGCCGAGCGCTGGTCGCTCCCAGTGGATGCCATCCCGGCTCACCGCGTAGCAGACTCGACCACTTCCCGCCCCGGGGCCCGTTCCCTGCAGAATCGCCCCGTCCAGAGCCTTGTCCGGCGGCAGATCGTCCACGCCGATGTACCACATCCTGAACTCGTCTTCGATGCGGATGACGCTTCCATAGTATTTGATGTTTTCGCTGTCCGGAGCTCCCTGCTGGCCATTTCCCATAACCTTTATGTGGCCCTCATAGGGACTGGCCGCCGGCACCAGGCCGCACTGAAGACGGTAGCTAAATGGAACGCTGTGATCGTCAAATGGGAAGAGAGCTGCCTCTTCGAGGCTGGTGTGGGGTCCGCCGTTTTGGACGATCATGACACATTGCTCCGTTGCTTCGGTACATGACAGCTGTGCGATTGGTGGAGGACGAGCCGTAGGACTCTCAGGTGGCACTCAGGGCGTTGCCCACTTTCCTGAGCAGATCGTCCTTCCTCAAGGGCTTCTGAACCACATCGTAAACCTGTTCCGCCAGATCCTGGTCGAATCCGTAGCCGGTGAAAACGACGATTTGCGGCGGCTTCGGTGAGGATTGCAGCCGTTCAATCACTTCGGTTCCAGACATGTGCGGCATGGACAGGTCGAGAAGCACCACGTCGATGCGGCCCCCCTCGGTCTCGAACAGGCGTAGCCCCTCGACGCCGTCGGCAGCGGCGAGCACCTCGTGACCACTGCGTTCGAGAATCTCCACCGTGATTTCCCTGACGACGTCTTCGTCCTCTACGACCAGAACAGTTCCGGTCGCGAGCCCGGATCGCGGTGGTGATGGTGCCGCCGAGCTTACGTCTTTTGTGTCCGCTTCGACCTGCGGCAGGAGTACACGGAAATTGGTCCCCGCCTGAGGCTCGCTGTCGAACTCGATCCATCCTCCCAGCTGCTGCACTATGGCGAAAGCAGTCGTCAACCCCAGACCCGTGCCCCTACCGACCTCTTTCGTGGTGAAGAAGGGTTCGAACACACGCGGCTTCGTCTCCGAGTCCATGCCGACGCCATTGTCGGCGATGCTGACTCGGACAAAACACCCCGAAGCGATACCCGGTGGAGACGCATCGCGCGATATGTCCAACGAATCGACGGCGATGTCGATCGAAGCGCGGCCGGGATTGCCGGCCACGGCATCTCTTGCATTGATCAACAGATTGAGGAAGACCTGTTCGAGTTTGGCGCCGTCTCCCAGGACCTTCGGGACTTCACGCGACAGGGGCACGAGATCGATCTCGATTCTCCGGTCGAACGTCCTTCGACACATTTCCGCGGTCTCGGAGAGCAGCGGCGGAATCTCAATTGGCTCGGCAGTGCTCACGATTTCGCGGCGTGAGAACAGCAGCAATTGCTGGATCATCTCAGCAGCGCGCATGGACGCTTCCTGCGCGCGTTTCAGCGGCGTTTCAGTCTTCGCGTCTCCATCGAGCAAAGCAACTTCCAAGCAGCCTGAGATTCCTTGCAGCATGTTGTTGAAGTTGTGGGCAACACCGGCGGTGAGCTGGCCGATGGCTTCCATCTTCTGAGCGCCCAGCAGCTGCTCCTCCAGAAACTTGCGCTCTCTGATGTCCTGTGCCAGACACACGATCCCCAGGATCTCTCCGTCGCGCCCCCGCAGGGCGGCAGTGGAGAGCAACACCGGTATCTCTTCGCTGGCCTTGCTCAGGTAAACGCTCTCGGTGGGCCCGACTCCCGTTTCCGAAGCCTCTGCATACCCCGGAACGTCGATCTGCCCGACGTTGGGGATTATGCGTTCGAGCGACTGGCCTACGAGCTCCTGCTGAGCGTACCCCAGCAGGGAGCAAGTGGCCGGGTTTACGGTTTGTATCATCTGTTCTTGATGGGAGACGACGATCAAGCTCTCATTCATGGAACGGAGGATGTTGTCGACGTAGTCGCGAGAGACAGTCGTTTCCTTCAAGTTCGCAGTCATGTCGTTGAAAGACTCCGCCAGCTCACCGATCTCGTCGTTGCTTGCGGCAGGGATGACGTAGTCGAAGTTGCCCGTGGATACTACCTGCGTGCCGCGAACCAGGTCACCGATCGGTCGCGTGATCAAGGCCGACAGGGCGATCGACAGGGCGATCGCCAGAGCTGTGATCAGCGCCGTGAGCAAGATGACTCGCCTTGTTGCTGCGGCGATGGCCTCGTGCATCAAGGTTAGCGAAAATCCGATCGCGATCTGGCCGATCTGCTGGTCTTCGCGGAGGACGGCATCTTCACCGCCGGCCAGAGGATCGAGCTCCGCTTTGCGCTGTGCGAACTTCTGCATGTGCACGGGGGCCGCGATGTCGAGAATCTCTTCCTCTGTCTGGCCGAGCGTGAAACGGGTGATGGTCAGTGTCGGGACACTGCGGTCGAAGGACTCGATCTCGTTTCGCCCATCAACCGACAGAACGTCATTGTACGCCCCCGACAGCAGCTTGCCCTCGTCGTCGAGTACCAGTGCGTAGACGACGTCTCTCTCTTTGGTGAGCCCGGAGGCGAGCTTTTCGAGCTGGTCGGTGTGGCGAAAGGCGATGCCAAATTCGCTGCTGCGCGAGAAGCTATCAGCCAGGGATTTTCCTTTTTCGCGCAGGGCGTTTTCGATGATGTCCACCTCGTACCTGAGGAACAACCAGCCCAGCAACGTCGCCGTAGAGAAGATGAACACGGATATCAACAGCGATTGCTTTATCCAGAGTCTCACGTTTCAAATGCCCCTATTCAGGCAGTATCGCGCTGGTCCCATCGAGATCGGCAATCCCGATCCGGACGCCCAGACTCTCCGCTGTCAGTGGATTGAAGCTGAACACATTGCGCTTCGAGTACTCCGGCGGGACTGGTTCGCCCGCAAGGTATCTGATCAGCATCCCCACCGCCTGTCTACCGATGCTGGGGGGATGAATGCTCAATCCCCACAGCGCGCCCGATTCCACAACGGCGTGTGACGGTCCCAGGCAGGGCACATCTCGCCTGAATGTGTTGATGAGGACATACTCGATGGTGCTCGGCTCGTAAATGTCGAAATCCGGCAGGATCACGAAGCAATCGATGCCGGAGTTGAGGACCTCGTTGAATCGATCGACGAACTCGTCTTTTGATTCGACTTCAAGAGCCACCATGCCAATTTCCACTTCCGCGGCGGCTGATCTCAAGTCTGACACGTACTGTTGGAAGTAATCGGGCGTGTAGACGAGGCCGATCGTCTCCAGGCCGACGTTCAGTCGCACGACGCACTCGATGAGACTTGAGGGATCGACTCGTGCCGAAACGCCCGTTATCACCCGTTCGTCGTCGAGCGCAAGAAGCTCATCCCGCCCCGGGTTCAAGACCATAGCGTAGATGAGGGGGCGGTCCGGAAAAGTCTGGGCAGCGAATACGGAGGGCTCAGTTCCGATGGACAGAATCGGACCGCTGGTCCGATCGGTGTAAGACGAGGCGAGCTCGGTGTCGAGTGTGTCGACATCGACGACGACGAGTGAAAACTCTCCGGTTGTTTCGGAGAGAGCATCTTCGATACTCTGTAGCGTGGCGTTGTATTGAGGGACGTCCTCCTTGAGCACCAGTACCGACTGCTCTGCGCGGAGCGGAACTACGAGGCAGATGACGATGGCAACGGCACAGCAGAGTCGCATGGCAGAGTGTTTCAATGCGCCCTTCATGGAGTCGCCAAATGCTGGTAAGAGGTCAGTCATGAATCAGAAGTCGTACTCGAGTCCGATTTCGAAGGTTCTGCGGGGAAGGGGCAGGTCGAGGAACTCCTGATAGTCGGCGTTCGTGAGATTGCGGACCTGTAGCGTGACGTGGACATCGGCGATCGGAGTCACGCGCGCGAACAAATCGAGTGCGGTGAACGCATCGCTGTTTTGGCGCGCACCCCCTCTCAACACGAAATCCCTCGCCCCTACATAGCGAGCCTTTATAGTGGCGGTGGCCTGCACCGGAGAGGCGAATTTCGCGGTCCCGATGATCTGAGCTTTGTGACGGGCAACATCTGAGAACTCAGCGTCGCGGGTGACATCCATTGCGTCGAGGAACGTGTAGTTGACTCTGAGCTTGAAGTCCTCACTCAGTCGGTGTCGGACACTGAACTCTGCCCCCTTTATCTCGATCTCGTCTCTATTGACCGTGGTACCCATCAACGCATTTCTGTCGCCTTCCGTCTCAATCCCGATAATGTCCGATCCGTCGGTCAGAAAAACGGACGTCTCGAGGAGCGTCGTCACGTACGGTTGAAATCGGATCCCCAGGTCGATCATCTCGATGTGCTCAGGCTGTAGCTCTTCGTTGCCTTTGAGAGTAACGGTTGGTGAGATGGCATCGTCGATGTAGAGGTTGGACAGAGACGGCGCCCGGAAGGCGCGGTCGTACGATGCTTTGAGGGACAGATCGGGCCTTGCGTAGTAGATGGCCGCCGCCCGCGGGGACACCTCACTGCCGTAGACGCTGTGGTGGTCCCAGCGGCCGCCGGCGGTGACGTAGATACGATCGTCGGCCAGCCGCAGCTCATCCTGCACAAAAAGGGCCACGTTCCCTGTGGTCTCACGGTTTGCCGGCCCGAGGTCCGACTCGGCCGACTCGGTGCGGTACTCGACTCCAACCATCACAGACTGAGTCGGCATCAAGTCGTAGTGGAGGCGCAAGTTGGCCGCTCCGCGCCCTTCGTCGGTGTCGCGCTCTTCTCCGTCATCCCTGAAGTACGTTGACGTGAAATGGGCGTAGTAGATGTCACTGTGCAATGACATGGCCTTCGTCCAGTCGCGTTTGTACGCCATGCTGAGAAAGCCGTCTCCATGCTGCTCTTTCGTCCTCTCCAGCGGCCCCGATGCGATCCCGGGAACACCGATCTCTCCGGCCGTAAGGCCCCCAGAAACGGTTATGTCAGGGCTCAGACCCACACGCGTCGCGACACTGAGACTCTCGAATTTGTCCCGTTTGCTGATACGATTTCCCGCATAGCCATCTGAGCGATTGAGACTCAACCGGGTCACGGACCGGTTCTGTGCATAGGAAGCGTTCAGGTGAGCGGAACCGAACCCTCCGTACGAAGCTGACAAGTTGCGCTCCGCTACTTCGGGAAAGCCTCGGGTAATGACATGGACGATGCCGGCTGTCGCGTTGGCACCATAGAGCGACGAGCCGGGGCCTCTAACAACCTCTATCTGTTGGACCTGAACCAGCGGGAGTCGGGCATCGAGGTAGGCAATTGCGGTATAGGGGTGGTTGAGGATTACGCCATCGACCATCAGTAGCATGGAAGCACCTCGGCCGCCACCGCCTCTGATGTGAACGACGTCTCTCAAGCCGCCCTCGGCGAGCAGCACGTCGACACCGGGAACCAGACGGAGAAGCTCGCCGAGCGTCACAACGCCTGTCTCGTCGATGAACTGGCGGTCGTAGACCTCTATGGTCGACGGTGCCTCCGCCATTTTCTGTTCCCTCTGGGCCGCCGTTATCACCGTGGGCAGCTCTTCGAACAGCTCCAACTCATCTTTTGGATCAGACGATGCTGTGGACGCTCCGGCCACGCAAAACCAGACGCAGAGAGCGTATGTGCTAGATCGTCCCATGGTTTTTCCCGTCATAAACAGCGGTCTGGAACCGCTATACCACGCAGTTCAGCACCGAACAGTATGGTCACAGAATCAGCAAGCCGTCAGCCTCGATGCGACGTGCCTCATTCAGCCTTCAGCGAACGTCGCCCGTGCGGAACGGAGTATAAGCAATAAACACCCTGATAACGCCTAAACGGTTCCGTGCTATCGTTCGGCTCGCTCTCTCAATTGCTTGCGATGTTCCTGACCGAATTCCTCGGCCAGGTCAGTCGCTCGGCCTTCGGCATCGTAGTACTTCTCCGCTTCGAACGACTGCGCCAGGGTAGAGTACAGGTCGAAACGACGCTCACTGAATCGCGTTCGGCCAGGCCCATCGAGTGGGCTCTTGAAATCGGCCCGCTGCACACTGACGCACTCCGACTCGTATTTCTCCAGCATGACCTCGCCGCTGGGGCTGATGATGATGGCACTCCAGGTGTTGGCCACAACGATCCAGCAGCAGTTGTCCTGGGCGCGTTGGATCAATTTCCTCGTGTTCTCCTTGCCCCCCGAGCCGTCCATCGGAAGGATCACGGCATCCACTCCCTGCACGCCGAGCATATTGAAGTTGTCCGGCACTTCCCGGTCTTTGCAGATGAGGAATCCGATGCGTCCCATGGGCGTATCGAACGGCCTGAGTTCGCCACCCGGCGTGATAAACGCTTCGCCCGCGGTGTGCACCTTTCTGTGTTTGGCGATCAGCTGTCCCTGCGGATCGAACAGGACGCAGCTATTGAACAGGTCATCGCCGTCCAGCTCCAGGAATCCGAAGACGAGATCGATGCCCAACTCGCGGCTCAACTCGGCACCGCGGGCAAGGTAAGGGCCATCGGGTACCGTCTGGGCAATCTCGAGCATGCGCTCCCTGGTCACCTCGGGATCCGCACCACAGACGTAACCGTCCAGCACGGATTCGGGTGCGACCACCAGTTGCGCCCGGCGCCTGACGGCTTCACCGACGTACTCCTCCATGCGCCCGAAATTCTCCTCTTGCGCCCAGGGGGTCGCCTCCATGGTAACTATGCCGACCATCCAATAACTTGCCATAGGTGCCTCCGGGTTCGAAAACAGTAGTCACACTGACGTGACGGGTTGCACAAACCTGCAACGGCCAGAGTGGCCAGGTCAATCCACGGCGGTCATGCAACCGGCATCGCGCCATGTGGGTGACCGGACAGGGATCGCCATTGCCCTGTTGTCGCCAGCGGGTATCTTCTTTCGCCCACGCTTGTCGGAGAGTGAGATGACGGTACGACTCGGGCAGTTCGTAGATTCCAGCGGGTTCCAGAACTTCATCCTGGCGGTGATCATGCTGGCCGCCGTTCTCATCGGGCTCGAGACGTCGCGCGATCTCGTCGTCCGCTACGGCGACATCCTGCATGCCCTCGATGCCGTGGTCCTGTGGATGTTCGTCGTCGAGGCGGCGCTCAAGATCCTGCGGCACGGACGACGCTGGTACCTGTATTTCACCGACCCCTGGAACCTGTTCGATTTCGCCATCGTCGTGTTCTGCTTCCTGCCTGTCGGCGGCCAGTATGCGGCCGTGTTCCGGTTGGCCCGGGTGCTGCGCGCACTACGTCTGATCACGGCCATACCCCGATTGCAGCTGCTCGTGGGCTCGTTGCTCAAGTCCATTCCATCGCTTGCCTATGTCGGCCTGCTGTTGACCGTCTTGTTCTACATCTACGCCGTTGTCGGCGTGTTCCTGTTTCGCGGCAACGATCCGGTGCACTTCGACGCTCTGTCGACCGCGCTGCTGACCCTGTTTCGTGTTGTCACGCTCGAGGACTGGACGGATGTGATGTACATCCAGATGTATGGCAGTGCCGTGTACCCCGGATACGCCGACTTCGCCCTGGCCGATCAGGTCGAAGTGTCCGTCGCCCGGCCGTTGCTCGGGGCCGCCTACTTCGTCTCTTTCGTCCTGCTGGGTACGATGATCATGCTGAATCTGTTCATCGGCGTCATCATCAATTCGATGGAGGAAGCCCAGGCGGAGCGTGAGGCCGAAGACCGACGCCGACATCTGGAGCACGACGGGCAGATCACGGTCGGCGATGAAATCGGTCTGATCGAAGAGGAGTTACGCGTGCTCGGTCGCCGTCTGAGCCAGTTACGCGATCGCTCGAACCGCGCCGACTCTCACGCCTCGTGAGTGAGCCCCTCAGGGAGGCGCCTCCACGTCACATCACAACTGGCCCGGTCTGCCTAGCCGGTCCAATATCCGCGTCCACACCGCCCGGTGAGATGGCTCGCGGATATCGGGAGTAAAGCCGAAGGACAAGTAGAGCGCCAGTGCCGCGATCCGCGCCGAGGAAGTGTCGAGGTATGCTCGCTCGAAGCCGCGTTCACGCAACCGGTGGCATACGGCAACAAGCAGCGGCCTGGACAGTCCCTTGCCCTGATGGGACGGAACGATGGCCACCCAGTGTACCAGGCCGTCATCCCGGGCTCGTCCCTCCTCACGGCAGTGCCATGCAGTTGCCGTGCCCACCGGACATCCCGAAGCATCGCACAGGTAAAACTGGTTCTCGCGAATGCGATCTTCGTCAATGCCGAACTGCTCAACAAACCTGGAGTCCGGAAAAGCCATGTAGGCATCGGCCTCGATGTGGATCTGCCGCCACGCCTGCTCGTCCCCGGGGCGGTAGCGCCGAATGCTGAAGGGGCTGGGGGTCTCGTAGCTGGGCAGGTGGTCCAAATCGGGGCGGACCATCTTCACTGCGATGTTGTCTTCCTGCATGGGGACTAGTCTTCAACGATGAATCGACACAACTGCTGCCCACGTGGCGACGCAGACGAATCCGTCGCGATGAAACACGCTTGCCGCTCTTTCAACATCACCCAGTTCAAGTATTTCTACATTCAGCATGTGCCTTGCGAGAGAACCGGGCTACAGGGCCTGGACAGCCTCCAGATGAGAATCATGGTGTTCGAGCTCGACGCCGTGGCGGCGGGCACAGGCGGCAATGACCAGATCCGTTGGCGGAATGGTGTGGATCAGTCCTTAAACCTGAGCTGGTCGAGTTCAGTGGGGGTCATCAGGTCTTCACAGGTTCCGAGATGTTTGACGAGACTGGCCATCTTTCTCCGGTCGTTGTAATCCTTGACGGCGGTTACGATGGCCTCCCGCTTGGTTTTGGCGCCCGTGAACTCCATAGCTTCTCAGAGAAGCTCTTCGGGAATATCAATTGTCGTTTTCATGCATCTGTCGTTTTCATACATCTAATGTGGCGAGATCAGGAATCCCGGCCAAGGCCATCTGTCATCCATGGATGCCAGGCTGACTCACCCCCTGGCAACCACATCCAGATTCCAGTCATTCCAGTAGTACTTCATCGAATCGTCTTGGTCCCAGTTCGAATAGATCTCCTCCCAGGACTGCCAACCCATGTGTGGCAGGAGGGAATCCTCCCGCACCGGATGCGATCGCGGCTGATACCTGTAGTCGCACGAAACCCGCAGGAGATTGCCGGAGTCGTTGTCCCGCCCCTGGTGGATGGCAAGACTGTGAAGGAACACGGCATCGCCCGCTAAATAATCGCCACCCATCCACGCGGTCTCCTCATCGACGTCGACCTGGCTCCCACCCGGTCCGACGGCCGCCCGTGTTGCCAATTGGCCCGCCGTGTGCGAACCGGTCGCAAAGGCCAATCCCCCGAGAGCCACGGGACAGTCTCCTCCTGGTATCCACACCGTCCAGGTTTGTTGCGAGCCTCCTATATAGAGGTTGTCTTGATGGGGTGGCGTCGAGAATTCCGCCGAACCGGGAAAAACCAGCCGGCAGATGTTTCGGCTGTGGGGTAGGACCGACTCGCCGAACAAGGTCTCGAGGACCCCGATTATGGCCGAATGCAGTGCGAGAGCGTGGAAGTCGCGCAATTTCTGAACATCCCCATAGAAGGCGCGCCACCGCGGATCCTGACTCTCTCCCACTGTCACGTTGGGATTGGCGATTCCCTGCATCGGGTCGGATCCTGGATTCACCCAGCCGTGTGATGCACACACTTCGAGAATCTGACGCCGGACACTGAGGACGGAGTCGTTGTCGAGGAGTCCGCGGAAAAACAGCGCCCCTTCCTCCTCAGCTCGCGACCTCAGAGCAGCGGGATCACCCAGCAGATAGGTCGAGTCTTCCAGCGGTCTGACCTGGGTCATGCTCACCATCGCCATCTCTGCGGTCTCTCCTTCGCTCAGATGTGATCACGAAGTGATCACATCCATGATCATGTGGGCTTGTCCAGGACATTGGCCTCATAGTATTCGTCGGCGTATCCGGATGCAGCAAAAGCTCGCGTGGCGTCCGTCCACTGACTGTAGAAGGTGCGCATCTCAGGGTCGTCGTGCTCGGTCAGGCGCCTGGGCAGCATGACCCAGTTGGTCAGCGACTTGCTCTGCTCGCGGCTGAAGTAGTTGTGCTGAGTCAGGCGGCGGCCCCGGCCCAGCATGCGGGTGTGCTGAATGGCGATGTTGTAGAGGACGACCGTTCCCGCCGGTCCACGGATGGGCACAATCCGGAAAGCGTCTCCCATCTTCTCCTGGGCCTCGTCGAAGCTGGTGCAGTGGTGGCTGTTGGGCACCAGGCCGAAACAGGGCTGCTCGTCACCGACATCGAACAAGTAGTGGATTGCGCAAACGTAGTTGCAGTCGTAGCGGGTGTTGGGGTCGTCGGCGTCGCGCGGGACGTAGGGGCGGTCTCCATGCCAGCGCATCGGTTGGCCTTCGGTCACTCCCTCCCAGAGATCGCGGAAGTCGAACTGGGCAAAACGCGTGTCCGGCCCCATGATCTCGTCGACCAGGCCCTGGGCGACCACCGGGCGCACGTGCTCGTCGAGCTCGGGGTGATAGACCAGGATCTGGGCGTGCGAGCGGCAGCCGAGCTTGTCGGGACCCCACTCGCGCGAGGTGTCACGCTCGGAGCGGTCGACGAACGCGCGCAGGACTTCCAGGTTCGCCGGCGGCAGGGCGTCGGTGACGACGACATAGTTCTGATCGACGAAGAAATCGAGAGATTCGTTTTTCTGATCGGGAGTGAAGGTCGGATGTTCGCTCATTTATTTGGGCTCTTCCATTCCAAACCCGCGCAGGTAGATGCGGGTGATCTCATTGATATTGCCGTAGAAGGCACGTGCTTCCGGATCGGGGTCGTTGAAGAACATCGGGGGGACAATGGAGTCATTAGCCAGGTAGGGACGATGCCGATGGCCGTAATAGGCCTGCAGGGATTTGCGCTCCCCGCCGGCCTTGCGGACGTTGGCGCGGTGCAGGACCGACACGTTGAACAGGCAGACCGTGCCCGCCGGACCATGAATGTCGATGGCACCGCGGTGCTTGACCTGTCGGGCATTGTCGTCGAGAATCGGCTCGTCGACTGCTTCCGGTGAGATCGAGAAGCAGTGTGTGGTCTCGTCGACATCCGTCAGGTAGAGCATCAGCTGAATGAAATCCATGCGCAGCGGATGCTCGGGCCAATGCGGCTTGTCGCGGTGCCAGCCCTTTTTTGTTGCACGTACGAGCGGGTCCATCTGGCGCGCGCACAGCTCGCCAAAACAGACGGGACCGCCCATGAGCTCGACGGTCGCCCCCAATATCAACGGGTGGCGAATGACGCGGTCAAACTCGGGCGTGGTGATGAGGGCGTCACAGTTGCATCTCTGAGTGCCGCGGAGGGGCCAGCGCAGTTTCACTTTGCGGCGGTCTTCCTCGAAGAGCTCGAGGTATTCGCGCAACTCGTCGCGCGTCAGCAGACCCTCCAGAACGACAAAGCCATGCTGGTAAAAGAATTCGTGGTCGAAGTCGGTGAGGACGTTCACAGCCTATGTTTCCCGAAGGACGGAGGTGCTCGATAGATCGCGGCGGCGGCCAGGCGTCAAGGCCTTACCCGTTACCATAGTCTAGATCGGTTGGGTGGTTCCTGTCGAGTGGGCCTTCCTTTTTTTCGGGGCTCACCAGACTGGATGGGCCCGCCTGTGGTTGAACTAGTCAACGCGCCAGCCCAAATCCCTCGACGCATCGGACCCGCGCTCTCTGATCACGATCTCGCCGTCCTCATACCGCACGTCCTCTACACCCGCGTAGTCCCCCGGAATCATCGCGAGAAACGCCGTGTAGTCGGTACTGATGGTCTCGCCGGCGTCGATGTAGGCGACGAGCGAGCGATCGAGGACCCGGCCTCTGGCCACGAGGTGCTTGTTGGGCCCGAGGTACCCGGTAGAGGGCTCGAAGGTCAGCCAGGCGGGCTGACCGTGCTTCGGCATCCGGAACACCAGCAGCCAGGGGTACTCCGTCGGGCTCCACAAGTACCCCAGCATCAATCCCTGGCTGGGGTTGCACGCCGTCACCCATCCATGTTCAGCCTGCTCGTCTACGGCCAGGAAGACTCCGAAGGTGTCGGCGTTGGCCGTCTGAAGCCGCAGGTCGATTGTTTTTCCTTTGTGCTCGATAACCGGCCAACGAAAGGTATCGACCTCTTCGGGAATAGGTTCCTGGTACAGAAAACCCGTTGTAGCGTTGCAGTCCAGGATAACCGTTTCGTCGAGAAATGGCGCTTGGATATTCGCGTGCTGGACATTGTTGTAGAGTCTTCCGAGAGCGTTCGTGTTCGTGATCGCCTCGTGTACGCGCAGCACCGCCGCGTCCTCACTCAGGCGCATAGTCCGCTGCAACTCCAGGCCAGCCATCGGCAACGTGCACGCCATCCGGGCTTCGACCGCGCCCTCACCTGTCGCTGGTTGCGCCGTGACCTCCCATTGCACCTGCGATGCCTCGCCGTGGAACACCATGCCGTTCTCGAGCTCCCGTTCGGACGGGTAGCCGAATCGATCGAGACACACAAAGTGCCCCCGCCAGGGATAGATGAGGTCGAACCCGAACAGGGTCGTGGCCACCTCCGACCAGTCGACGTCTAGGGGATTCACGTCGTTTCCCGACATGCGGAACTCGGTGATCGCACCTCCATTCACCTCGACAGTTACCTGCGCCTCTTTTCCCTGCAGGACGAGCTGCTCCCCCTCCGCCAGAGCCGAAACGGGAAGCGCCAGGCCAGCGAGGATTGCTCCGCCGCCCACGTACGCACGCCATATCGCATTTTTCATCTCTTCAAACCTCCCACATCAGGTCACTTCTTTGCGAGTACCTCCAACTGCGCAACTCGATCTCTATACTAAACCTTTCTGATCCATGGGACTCAACCCGCTCGGACATGGGATCGTGCCTTGTGCGCATGCCGCGACTCAGATAGAATCCGTAGCTGACGAGTATGGGCGTTGAACTGGATAGGGGACAGGTCATGATAGAAATGAGCGAGCGCGAGAAGTTCCTCCTGGATCTGCAGGGATTTCTGCACGTAAAAGACTTCCTGACTGCCAGGGAAGTGCAGGCCCTGAACCAGGCGGTGGATGCCAATGTCGATGAGAATGCAGAGGGTTTCTTTCCCGAGGGCTCCCAGTATGGCGGCGGCATGGACGGACAGTTCGGCAAAGGCAATGCCGCGGGAATGCTCACCTGGGAGCAGCCGTGGTGTCAGCCCTTCCGCGACATGATCGCCCATCCGAAACTCATCCCGTACCTCAATACCCTCTTCGGTCGCGGCTGGCGAATGGACCACCTGCCGTTTATCAGCTTTGCCAGGAAAGGCACGGGCGGTCACGGCTTGCACGGTGTCACCAGCCGAATTTTCGATGGGGCTCAGTTCTACCATTACGCCAACGGTGAGATACGCGCAGGGCTGGCCGTATTCCAGTTCCAACTGGCGGACATTAATCCCGGAGACGGCGGGCTGGCCGTTATCCCGGGCAGTCACAAGGCGAATTTCAAGTGCCCGAAAGATATCATGCTCTACAGCGCCAACACAGACATCGTGCACAACGTCGCCGGCAAAGCAGGTGACATGGCGATCTTTCTCGAAGCTACCATCCACGGAGCCCTGCCGTGGACAGCGGAGCACAACCGGCGTTCTCTCTTCTACCGCTACGGCCCCAAGTACCTCAATTGTCACCAGGAATACATCGGAACCACTCAACCCGAGTGGGTGGGCGAACTGACCGATGTGCAACGCGCCGTCCTGGAGCCGGCCTACATGTACGACCGCCCCCTGCTGGAGGACGATGGAGCGACCCTCGTGCACCCCGGGCAAGAACCGGCGCCTCATCGTCCCCCGCACAAGGACGAGTGAACGCGACAACTGGAGTTCCCCATGAAGCTGTCAGATGATCAGTTGAATACATTTGCAGAACAGGGATTCGTAGTCGTCGAGAACTTCTATGAGGAAGAGAAGAGAGCGCGCATTGCCGCCGCGCTACGCGAGACCATCCCCCCCTGGGAAGAGATCAAGGACGATCCGCCGGAAAGCGGCATCGGGGACGACGACTTTCCCTACGGCGAGCAGCTGTTCAACCAACTCACCGTCGATGAGGACCTCATCGACTTTGTGCAACGGGCTCTCGACAGTGAAGATATTCACTTCCGTTACGCCCACAATTGGGCCAAGTATCCCGTCCCGGAGGCGACACAGCCGGGGCTGCACATAGATAATGTCAACAACTCGCTTCTGCCTCCCTGCGACAACAAGAGGTACGCGCAGATCAGCTCATGGTACTTTCCCGAGGGAGTAAGCGAAGACCAGGCACCCATGCGGATCATTCCCAAGCCCTACGGCAAGGATTTGACCAAGAAGGTCTTGCTGGTGGTGCCGGCGGGGACGCTGATGATCTTCAATGCCCATTTGTGGCATTCAGCGACCGTGTTCAACGGCAAAGAGGGGCAACGGTATTCCGTCACCCGCATCTACGGGCGCGCCGACCACTACTGGGAGGGGATGTTCTGCTATACCAGCTTGGGGATGAAAGAGCGTTTCGCGAAGTTCATCGGTTCGCTGACGGCGAGGCAGCGAGAATTCTTCAGATTTCCTCCCGCGGGGCATTCCTACTATGACAGTCAGACTCTGGCGCGTTTGGAGGAGCAGTACCCGGGCTGGAATGCCAGGGGCGAGTACGCCGCTTCAGCATGAAGGTTCCGCAGCGCCTCAGTGGGCGGTGGTCCTGATCCGGGCATCGAAACGTGAGGCCCGTATGCCTCACAGTCCCTGGACCCAGGCGGCGTTTGCCGCCAGTTCCCGCACATCCTCAGTCCGGTTGATCTCGTACATGAACACCCCGTCATAGCCGACATCCTTCAGCGCCTCACCCACTTCGCCCCAGGCAATATTGCCGCGTCCCGGCAACAGATGCTCGTCGCGCTCGCCATGGTTGTCGTGAAGGTGGAGTGTGATCAGGTGGTCCCCGACGGTGCGCAGGGCAGCGGCCGGGTCGCCGGTGAGATTGCGGTGACCGGTGTCGATGACGACGCCCACGTTCGGGGCACCGAGGTCTTGCATGAGGGCGACGAGGCGTTCCGGATTGCCGGTGTACCCGCTCCTGCCCGTGTTCTCCAATGCCAACCGCACGCCAGCCGGTGCGGCGTACTCGGCTACCTCCCCCATGCCCTGCACGAAAGCCGCGCGCTTTTCCAGCCCGAACTCTGCGTCCGGCTCGGGAATGGCGATGTCGTGCGTCACCAGAATACAGCCCCCGAGATCGGCAGCCAGATCAACAGCCTGCTTGTGATCACCCAGCGCCTTATCTCGATGAGTCGGATCCAGACTCGCCAGATCGCTGGCCGGATCGCGATGGATCATGTGAATGTGGATGGAGTTGAGGTGGAACTCCATGTCCCGCAACCCCTGCTTCAGGAAGGCGCTGAACCCGGCGTCGGAGAAGGAGAAGTTCGGGTGGTAATCGGACAGTTCCAGCGACTGAATGCCCGCCTCGCTGTAAGTCGCCAGCACGTCGCTGGTGAGTGGCTCCTGCATGAACGGAATGGTCGATGCGCCGAGCTTCACAATTGTTCGCTTTCTTTACGTGATTCAGCAGCTTCCGAAAATCGGGCGCTCTCGGGCACTCTCTGATGTTGGCTCAATGACTGCCTGATGCACTGCGCCGATGTACTACCGGTGTACTGTCATTCACACTCAACTGAACTTCGACATCGCCGACATCAACAGTCAATGGCGGGCACAGCCACCTGGCGCCGCTGGCCCGAGTCCGACACCTGGCGCTCCGGCGATGGATTCGGTGTTCAGATGTGATATATTTCCGGGCGCTGCGGTTCAATCCATCCAATGAAAGAGAGACCTATCATGCAGACGACAGTCCTCGGCAAGACCGGCCTCGAAGTGAGTCGACTTGGCTTCGGCCTGTCCGAAATCGGCTACAACGTGCCCGAGGGTTCCGAGCAGCAGGTGCAGGACGTGCTCAATGCCGCGCTCGATCAGAACATCAACTTCCTGGATACGGCGGCCTGCTACGCGCTGAGCGAAGAGTGGGTTGGCGCTGCCGTGTCGGATCGGCGCGACGAGTTCATCCTCGCCACCAAGTGCGGGCACTACCTGCCCCGGGGAGAGGGAGAAGACTGGACTACCGAGGTCATCGATGAAAGCATCGACCGCTCATTGCAACGGATGAAGACGGACCACGTGGACATCCTGCAACTCCACTCCTGCAAGGTGGAGGTGCTGGAGCGCGGCGAGGTAATCGAGGCGTTGCAGAAGACGAAAGCGGCCGGCAAAACCAGATTCATCGGTTACTCGGGCGACAACGAACACGCAGAATGGGCGGTCGATTCGGGAGTCTTCGATACCCTGCAGACCTCGTTCAACCTCGTAGACCAGAAAGCTCGCACCACACTCCTCCACAAGGCAGAGCAACAGGGAATGGGCGTCATCGTCAAGCGGCCGATCGGCAATGCAGTGTGGGGAGCCCCCAAAGACCCGAGGCCATATGAGCACATTCCCAGCTACACGGAGGAGTATTTCCGCCGGACGGGCGTGCTGCAGGCTGAAGGTCCGCTGCCGTCCGAACCGGAGGACCGCATCCTGACGGCCTTGGGATTCGTGCTGGCGCATGACGAAGTCGATGTGGCCATCGTCGGCACGGAGCGCCGCCATCACCTGGAGTCGAACGTAGAGATGGTCAACAGCAGTCTGCCGATCCCGTCGGCGGCGGTCGATGCGCTGCACGATAGGTTCGACCGACTTTCCGAAGAATGGGCCCAATGTGGGTAAATCAGTGTGGATAAGCCAATGACAGACCAACGACAGAAGATTCTGGAGCGCGGTAGTTACTTCCCCGGTGATTGGGTGCGACCGCGATTCAATCCCGGTACGTGGATGGCCATGGTTGACGTGGCCGAGATCTTTACCGGCCACAGAAGCATCACGAAGGATGGACGCTATGAAATGTTCGACGGCCCGATCGGCGTGCAGTTGCGGGTGGAGGAGGCAGACCGACGCGAACTGTTTCAGACTCCCAAACGAGAATGGGAGGCGGGCGACCGTTTGGACCCTGTCTATTTCTGGCATGAAGACGGACAACTTCACATGCTGTACGAAGCCGGAAAACACTCCTGCTATGCCACCAGCGGTGACGGCTATCATTGGCAGCGGCCGGCGCTGAATCAGACGGAGTTCAACGGTTCCACTGATAACAACATCCTCAAGACCGCGACACCTCCCGGCAGCATCCTGGAAGATCCCTCGGCGCCGCCTGCCGAGCGCTTCAAAATCCTGGAGGCACAAGGGTTCTGGAAGGATCGCGACTCGGGTGAGGAGGTGGATGGGGTGGAGGCGGACAAATGCTGGCGCGCCGAACAGTATGAGGGGGCAGCCTACAGCGGTCGCAAGGTGGTTCTCAAGGGTCGGATGGTGGGTTGGACCTCCCCCGACCTCTTCTCTTGGGCACGGATCGAAGAACCCCTCGCCCACTATTCCGTAAACGGCGGCATCAGCACCGGGTATGACGAGGACAACAAGTGCTATTACGCCTACATCCAGCCCCAGGGCTGTGCCCCGGACGAGCCTGTGGGCATGGGAGCGGGTATCCCCGAGACCGAGGTCGTGCGCCGCGCTGTCGGGCTGACGCGGACCAAGGATTTCCGCCATTGGCCGGCGGCCAAGCTCCTGCTCCATCCCGACGCGCAGGATCCGCTGGACATCTCCTTCTACGGGGCGTGCTATTTCCCCTACCCGGGCCGGCAGGACCTGCACGCGATGATCCTACCGGTTTTTCACCAGGTCACCGATCACGTGGACCTGCAGATCGCCTTCAGCCGCGACGGGCTGGTATGGACCCGGCCGGAGCGCCGGCCCGTTGCCGGCCTGGGTCCACCGGGAAGTGGCGAGGATGCCCAGATTCACGTGTGGCGCAACGGCCTGGTGGAGCTCCCCGATGGCCATTGGGCCGTCCCGTACCAGGGCCACTCGGTCTTGCACACGGTTGAAGAGGAACGTCAACCCGCGCTTTTCCCGCAGATGGGGCCACTGCAGAACCGGTGGGCGCGCTGGCGGCCCCACCGTCTTTGCGGCGTGCAGGCTGACTCGGAGGGTAGCTTCACCATTCCCACGGTCTTTCGCCTGGAGAACGAACTGCGCCTCAACTACCGCTGCGCACCGGGCGGTTGGATCGAGGTCGAGCTACTGCCGCTGATCCCTACCATGCTGGCTCCGGACGCCAATCCCCTCACAGGGTACTCCTTCGAGGAGTGCGACCGACTGACGGGAGACGAGGAAGACCAGGTCGTCACCTGGAAAGGAACCAGTGATATCTCCCGCGTCGGTGAGATGGCGGCCATACGCGTGAAGATGTTTCAGGCGAAACTGTTCGCCTACCGGCTCTAGACGAGCTGCTTAGCGAGGACCCTGTTGTTACACCGGGGAAGATGCCGTCGGCCTTGCTGGCGAGTCTAACTGCCCAACCCACACCCGCGGTGCCAGCGATGATGCTTTCGAGGTAAACCGGCCTCAGCCCCCTCGCAATCTTTCTTAACGGGGCTAAATCGCTTCAACGCGAAGGCTTGCGGCCAGCCACCTCCCCGTATACGCTTAACGCGCGTCGTTAACCGAGACATGCTCAAGACTCGGTATGGAATGGGCTGGAACAGCCCTTCGCCAGTCGCACGTGCCCCCACCAAGTCGTCTGGCACTTCGCGCCCACGGTTTGTCGGGAGTATGCGGCACTCCGTCGCGACGCCGCCGCTGGTGATCGCTGACTTCGTCCAAGATTCCGGACAGAACGGCGAGCCGATTCTGAAGTTCTGGACGGTTCGGAGACAACCACCCCTACAGGCCGGACCGTTACCTATGGCACCATTCTGTCTCCTACTTCTGCTGGCTCTGCTGGCATCCTGCCACGACGCGCAGCGCGAGAACCCTTTCGATCCGAACCTGACGCCAGCGTCACAACTCCAAGTTGCCCTCAACGACACGCTTGGAACGGCTACGCTGACGTGGACGCCATATTCAGGGAAAGCGGCTTTCGCATCGTATCGCGTATTGCGCAAGGTGGCTGGAGTGGACTCCGTCGATACACTCGCCACCATCACCGATCCGGCCGAGACGTCGTTTCTCACTTCTCTCGAACCCGAAATTTCATACAGCTTTCGAGTCCTGACTGAAAACCAGTCGGCGTTCACGGTTTCATCGGAGGAAGTGACAGCGAGAGAGTTCAGTCTACCGCCCGTTCATCTCGACGCCGTCTCGTTCAGCAGTGACTCGGCCTCGGCAGACCTGTTCTGGTCTGCCTATGGTGGCCCTGGTTTTGATGCCTACGAGATCCACAGAAGTGCTGACGGATTGTCGGAGGGAGTGGTGATGGAACTCGCGGATGTGGGCACGACTGCTTTTGTCGATACCAGCTTGGACGGGAACACCGAATACACCTACCAGGTTTACGTCCGCAGCATCTGGGGAGAAGCCACGGGGGTGGGGAGCAATCTGCAGTCGGGCATGTTCCACGGACTGCAGCAAGTCATGGTGGTACCACTGCCACAGAATCTGCAACCGTACGCCATAGGACTCGCCGTGGATGAGCTGGACGATCTCTTCGTCGGCTCGTCCACCATTTCGGAACTCAGTACCAGCGGCTTCGGAGTCCCGACTTTGACGGCCGCAGTCTGGGCTTGTTTGCCAGACGCAGAGTGCATCTCTCTGTCAACCGGCAGTGAACGTCCCGATCTGCAATCCACGGTTCAGATGGCAGCGGGCGGGGGACAGGTCTATGCCGCCGTGGGTCTGGATGATGGCACAAGTCGTATCTGGGCACTCGATCATCAGGGTGAGGTGGCGTGGACTACCACGATCGCGACCGCGAGGGCCTCTCCCGTCGGACTGGATCTCGTGAGTAGTGGAGACCTTGTCATGTTCGACAGCCGAGGATGGCGCTATCAACTGCGATCAGATAATGAGGAAGTGCCACAGAGACGGTTCATATTCGGCTTTCCGGATGTGGTGGATGCCTCTGTTGGGCCGGCGACAGTGGATCGCAGCATGGACCGCATCTTCCTCTCCTTGCCGAATAGCCGTGCCAACCGGTTGATGTCAGGCAACACAACCGAGGATACGCCTGGCCTATTGTTTACAGTACTGGACGCGATCGACCGCGGTGTCGGGCACGATCGGGGAATGAGCCAGACCACGGTCGCACTCGCCTTCGACCCTCAGCGTTCGAGGCTGCTGGCACTGGAAGAGCAGGGACGGGTGCTTGTGTTTGAAGCGATGACCGATTTCTCACGGTTCGTCACCCAGTGGGGCGAATTCGGATCGGGTGACGGGCAATTCAAGATCTCCTCGGCTGTTGGTGGAGCAATCGTCGTCGACTCCAAGGGTACGATCTACATTGCTGACGACTCAGGCCGTATCCAAGTCTTTGAGTCGTAATCTTCATCTCTATAGTTAGGAGCGTTGGCATGCGGATTTCAATAGCGATCGGTGTTGCACTGGCCTTTTTCGAAGTGCACGATCTCCAGGCACAGGTGTTCACTGATGTAGCGGTCGAGCTTGGCGTGGCCGACGATAGTAGTGCTCGTGGCTCTGCCTGGGGAGACTATGACAACGATGGCAATCTGGACCTCTACGTAACGAATGGAGGGACTGCCGACCGACTTTACCGGCAGGCGACAGTTGGCGGTTTCACCGATGTTGCAGCCACCTCGGGTATCATGGATGCCCCCTTTGCATGGACGGCCGTTTGGGAGACTACGACAACGATGGGTATCTCGATTTGTCAGTGACCGGGGGATCGCTCGATCCAGAAACTGTTGCAAAACTGCTTTACCACAACGATGGCGATGGAACCTTTACCGAAGTGGGACAGGCTTCGGGAATGGCCCAGAGTGGAGATCTTGACAACGTAAGGGCTGCAGCATGGGCTGACTACGACAACGACGGCGATCTCGACCTGCTCGTCGTCAACGTTCGTCCAGATTTTGAATCTCCACCGAGTCGTCTCTACCGGAACAATGGGAACGGCACGTTCACCGATACGTGGCCGAGCATAGGAGGCAGTGACCATGGCCTGGGGGCAGCATGGGGGGACTACGACGGTGACGGTGATCAGGACCTCTATGTCGCTTCCGAGTTCGAGAATGATGGTAGTACTGTGCCCCAACCCAGCAGGCTATACCGCAATAACGGGAATGGCGACTTCACCGAGGTCGGTGCCACCGCCGGTGTAGGATCCAGTGGGCTGTCGCGTGGGGTGGCGTGGGGCGATTTCGATAACGACCTCGACCTGGATCTGTATGTGGTCAACAACGGCGGACCAAACAGGCTGTACCGCAACGATGGAGACGGTACCTTCACCGACGTTGCTGAAGATGCCGTGGTTGACGATCCGAAAACCGGTTTCGGGAATACCGCCACCTGGGTCGACTCCGACCAGGATGGAGATCTGGACCTTTACGTGTCGAACCTCGCCAGCAGCAGCCCGAGCCGACTGTTCCAGAACAGCGGGGATGGCCCATTCGTGGAGATTGGTGCAAGTGCGGGCGTTGCTCAGCACTCAGGCGGGGCCTCCTGGGGTGACTTTGACCACGACGGTGATCTCGATCTCTATCTGCCGACAGTCCAATTTTCTGATGGTGGACCCATCGGATGGCCGAACGCACTTTATCGCAACGAGGGAACCAACAACAACTGGCTGACACTCAATCTGGTGGGGACTGCGAGCAACCGCGACGCGGTTGGCACCCGGATCACTGCCGTGGTCGACGATCTCCGGCAACGCAGAGACGTGGAAGCCGGGTCAGGCTTGTTCTCGTTCCACTCGCTGTCGGTGGATTTCGGCATAGGTAGCGCAAGCATCGTGGACTCGCTGATCATCCGCTGGCCTTCGGGTGTGAGGCAGGTGTTCACCGATGTGGCGGTCAACCAGAGTCTGGTGATCACCGAGGGCACTCCACCATCTACCGCGGTGCGGGAGGAACGGGACAACGCAACCCCTCAATCCTTCATGCTGCTGCAGAACTATCCCAACCCATTCAATCCCGAGACCACCATCAGCTTCGACCTGCCGCGGTCGCAGGAGATCGAGCTGGCACTCTACAACCTGGCCGGTCAGAAAGCGGCTACCTTGGCGCAGGGGCGCCGCCAGGCAGGGACATACACCCTCCTATGGGATGGTCGTGACGACGCTGGCCTAGATCTGTCGTCGGGCGTATACCTGTACCGTCTAACAGCCGGCGATCGAGTGGCAACGCGCAAGCTTCTACTGCTCCGCTAGTAGCATATGACCGCAGGCGGTTTTATCCCTGTGTGTGAGTGTGGGTTAGATACGAGGCTGTATGGAACCCTGCCACCCTCGTCGGCTTCACCGATCTGATGCAGATAACCTGCTCGACGATCGCCGAAGGCAACGACCAATGGGATTGGTTTCAGGCCCGGTCGGCCTACATCCCCGGCGAATCACCCGTGTGCGTGACCACGATGAACCAGACACGACACCGGTTCACGCACGACTATTGCGACGTCTATCAGTCGATCAGCCGGGACGACGGCACGACCTGGTCTGCACCCGCTGCTGTCGCCTCGCTACGCCGTGTTGAGACTGCCGACGGATACGAAGTGGCCGGCAGCGATTTCTGGACCCAGTGGCACGCCCCCAGCGGTATAATTCTCAGCTCCGGCGTCAGCTTCTACTTTGCCGGCGGCAGGCACGAGCACCACCTCAGGCACCGGGTCGCCTACGCGGTGATGGATCCGAAAACAGAGACCTGGGGTCCGCTGCGGGAGCTGGAGTTGCCCGAGCGGGACCACGCGTCCCAGCCCATGCTGGCTCAGAGCGCTGGATGCAGCCAGCGAGTCGATTTGCCTGACGGGGATATTCTGCTGCCGATAGTTTATATGCCAAGTTCCGACCTGGACGAGAATGAGGACATGTTTGACTTCAGCGATGAGAGAGTCCTCTACAACAGCATCGTGGCGCGCTGTGGCTTCGACGGACAGACGCTGACCTATAAAGAGCACGGAACGGAGCACTCCATCTCGCGAGACCATTCTCGCCGACTCGCTGCGCGGCGTGGTGTCGAGTTTTCAGCCCGCGGCCTGTGCGAACCGTCTCTGACCACCTTCGACGGAGCGTTCTTTCTGACGATGCGCTCGGATCACAGCGCATTCGTGACCAAAGGCATTGACGGCATCCACTTCGAGGAGGTCAGGGAGTGGACCTTCAACGACAGCGAAATCCTCGGCAGCTACTGCACCCAGCAGCACTGGGCGACCATCGGTGGGGGCCTCTATCTGCTCTACAACCGCCCCGGCGCAGACAACGACCACATCTTTCGCCATCGGGCACCAGTCTTCATCGCCGAGGTGGATCCCGACAGGCTGCAAGTGATCCGCAGCACCGAGCGCGTAGCGCTCCCGGAAAACGACGCCGCCATGGGAAACTTCGGCGTCTGTCAGGTTAGCGAGACAGAGAGTTGGGTCACTTGTGGGGAAGGTGTCAGGTCGGGCGAACGCGAGGGGGACATCAACAGGGTACTGCTCGCGAAGATCGCGGCGGGCTGAAGTCGAGCCGACGACGGGCGCGCCGTGACGGTTTCTGATCCGTCAGGTCAAATCAGTCGGTCTCCTCGAGAACCCCACCGATCCACGGTAGCAGGCGCTCGAAATCACAGTGGCCCTCGTCCAGAAGTCCGATCAGGAACCTGTGCGCCTCCTCCGGATCGACCTGGAGTTTCCAGCCGTTCAATCTCAGGAAGACATCCGTGGCAAAGAAGGCGACTCGCTTGTTGCCATCGACGAATGGATGGTTCATCAGCAGCGATTCGAAAAGGGCCGCAGCCATTTCTGTGATGTCGGAGTAGTAACCAGTCCGGGGACGAAAGAGAGCGCTCTCGAGCAGGCCGAGGTCGCGTGTGCCTGCGGCGCCACCGAATGTATCGATGAGGCGGTCGTGGATGGCGACCACCTCATCCACGCTCAGGTATTGGACGCGATCACTGGGCAAGTCGCCGGCCCAACTCCTCGTTTTCTGCAATCGAGGAATCCAGATGTCGAAGCACCTCCGGACGTACGCGCCGTCGCTGGACGTATTCGCGAATGGCTTCAGTGAGAAGCCCCGAAATGCTCTGGTGGGACTCCCCCGCCAGTTGCTGGAGGTCCTTCCAGACGGATTCTTCGACTTTGGAACTGATTTTCGTAGCAGCCATGACGCCCCCTTGCTTGACATGTCAAGATACGTCAAGCCGGGTGCCATGTCAATTCCCCCGCAACTAGGGCCTGGTCACAGTGCCGTCAGGACGCCGTGCGGCGTCTTCCCGAAGACGCGTATCTGTTAGTGGATACTTGGCAGCCAGCTCCTCGTTGATATCCACCCCCAAACCGGGTTTGCCACTCGGCCACATGTAGCCATTGCGTACTTCAGGTACACCCGGAAACACCTCCTTCAAGGTTTCATGGGTGCTCAGGTAACACGAAGCCTCCTGAACGCCGAAATTCCACACATTCATGTCCAGCATGCGATTGGCGGCGTGCCCGACAGGCGAGACATCGGCCGAGCCGTGCCAGGCAGTGCGGACGTTGAAGGCTTCGCACAGCGCGGCCAGCTTGCGTGCAGGCGTCAGCCCGCCGATCGTCGAAATGTGCAGCCGGAGGAAGTCGATCAGCCGGTCTTTGATCACCGGGATGACTTCATGGGGATTGCTGTAGAGCTCACCCATGGCCATCGGCGTGCTCGTCTGCTCCCGCACCAGGCGGAAATAGTCGTTGTCCTCGGGAGCAAAAAGGTCCTCCAGGAAGTAGGGCTTGTACTGCTCCACGTCCTTGGCCAATGCCAGGCCCTGGATAGGCGGCATCGGCGATTTGACATCGAGGAGTATCTCCGGGTTCGGGCCGTGGGTCTCCCGGAACTCCTCGAAGGCCTTGACGATATTACGGCAGATCGATGTCGCTTCGATGATGCCGCCGCCGTCGATGGAGGCCTTTTTGGTAATGACGGTTCGCTGGTAGTACTCCGTATCCTCTTCCGCCATCGTGCTTCCCCAGCCGAACTTGATGTGGTGGAAGCCCTGTTCCAAAAGCTCCCGGGTGTGCTCTTCGCGCTCCGCGCGGTCTTGCCCCCGGGGGCTCACGTAAACGGCCGCAGCTTCCCTGGATTTACCGCCGAACAGTTCGTACACCGGCATCCCCGCTACCTTGCCCTTGATGTCCCACAACGCCTGGTCCACGCCGCTGATGGCATTGTTGAGGACGGGTCCGTTGCGCCAATAGGAGGACATGTAACACGACTGCCATATGTCTTCGATATCACCAGGGTCTTTGCCGATCAGAAAGGGCTTCAGGTAATCGTCCACCGCAGCGGCCACAGCCGTCGGTCGTGTGCAGAATGAGGCACATCCCAGGCCGTAGAGTTCCGGCTCATCGGTCTCCACCTTGACGACGGTGAGGGTACGCGCGCCAGGTGGATGCGTGATAATGGCCCGCACATCACGGATCTTCGAATCGCTCATCGTTTCCTCTCGGTTGCCGGTACGGCGTCGGTTATTGGTACGGCACCGGGATCTCATCCCCGTGCCAGGGGAAAGAATACGTGGGACGGTGTGCGAAGCGCTTCATGCCCACGTCCAGCCGGATGGACGAGGCGGGTGGCAGTTGGACGGCAAAATACTGCGACGCCACCTTGACCGTCTGATCGTCATGGGTCACGTCGACGAACTCGTGCTCGCCAAACGCTCCGGCCTGCACGATCAAGTTCCGCGTCTCGCTGGTATTCAGATTGACCAGTTGAACACCGGCGCTGTCGGCGCCCAGCTTGTCGACCAGGGCGGCCACGTCGGGTGGCAGGCCGGGTCGCGTGCGGTCTGAATCGAAGTAGCGCACCGTCGCGCGCAACAGTCCTCCCGTGTACACGGAGTGCGGAGCACCCATCGTCACCTGGGTCAATCCCTTCGTAAAAACCGGATTGGGGGAAGAGGGGTTGTCCTCGATCAGGGTCTTGGCATCGCGGGTTTCGTTCTGAATCTTGTCGACGTTGGTCCGGGCATTCTCGTACTCGGCCTGCAGGATCTTCATCGGCCAGTCTGGATTCCTGCCGTCGTAGTACTGGAAGCGGGCCAGCTCCGTGTCACCGGCGCTCTTCTCGCCGGCGACCGGCACGTGATTCCAATCGCGCTCTTTGTCCCCGTCCCGTATCCTGACGATGAGGTCGTAGTCTTCGCTGGCCATTGAGATGTGGTAGAGGTGAGTCGGTTCCTGCAGGCGAAATGGCTGCGTCCTCCCCTTCTCCGGATCCGGATGGCCCATATGATACGACCAGCCGTCGGGGCCATAGCGCGCCGGTGGAATGAGATGACCGTCCTCGCGAGTCATGGCGTTGTCGATGAGGACCTTGATCTGCGAGCGCAGCAGTTCCAGATAGCCAAAGTCTCCGGAGAGCAAGACGGCGCACTCAGCCCCAATCGTCAGCCCGCTGAACATGATGCCGTAGCCGACGAAGCTGTTCCAGCCATAGAGCCCGCCCCACCACTGGCCATTCCGGTTCTCGCCGATCTGCCCGGTTGGTCCAACGTTGTCCGGCATGATGCCACCGTTGCGCCGCATGCGATCCAACCAGGCCTCAGTGTAATCGAGAACCCACTGTTTGTACTTCTCCTCGCCGGTGTAGAGGTAGGCGTTGGTGATGAGGGCGGTCGCGCCGAGGCTGTGAGCCACATCGCCATTGAGGACGACATGATCGAACAGCTTCAGGATCTCGTCCCGGCGCTCCGGGTTTTCCGTCCAGTCAGGCTCCAGGTCCTTGACGACCGGATCGAGGGTAGCCCGCACGCCGTACCAGCGATACACCTCACCGATGCTCGGTATCCCCCCCTGAAGCCACGAGATCGCGTGTTCGAGGCTGGTGTGGGTGTAGGGTCCGGCACCGGTCTGGATCGGACTGCGGAAAACCCGGTGTTCTGGATCGTAGTTGGGGACCTCGGGGTTCTCGCCCGTGAACATGGCGGCAAATCGTTTGGCGCGACGAACGTTCTCCGAGATCGTCGGATCGGCCAGGCCGAAATGGTAGAAGGCCATGTTGCCCTCGCCCTGGTGAAACCATTCGGCCGCACCGGGGACTGCATGGTTGTAGTACTCATTGTGAATCTGCGGGTGGAAACGCTTGTGGACACGGCTGACGATGTCGTCCGCATGGAAACGGGTCGTCGCATTCCACTGTTGCAGGGCCAGGTCGAGGACCTGCCTATCCGCCCCCATGGCGTAGAACAGGCCCCAGTTGTACACCCTTTCGTAGAGGTCGTCGACGTCGTCGGCAAAGTAGAAGGCTCCGCCCTTCTCGGCGTACTTGTCGACCATTGGCCCGACGGCGCCTTCCATCAGCGTCATCAGCTGGCGTTCCAGCAGCGCCCAACCAGGGGGTGGTGAAACTTGTGTCGCCTTGACTTCGACCAACCCGGGGATCATCATTCAGCATCTCCAATTCACACGCTGACTGGTTACGACGTGATACCTGCTGGGGGAAGTATATCACAACTGTATCTTGAGGACGAGATTTGAGCATGAGGAGCCTAAAAATGAAAACAACGACAGCTTCTGCAGTCTCCCTTCCCGGAATGGCCGAAATCACCGCGTCCGTCGTTGAGCCACCGCCTGCATGGGCCCTCCTGCAGCGCCGGCTCGTCCACACGATTGAAGACGCCGTCGAATTTTTCAATGAAAAGTACACCTATCCGGGCGGCGGCCAGTTCTACACCTCCACCCTCGATGACGCCTACGAGACCCGCTCCGGGCGCGCCCAGCTCTACTACATCGGCGCCCGGGACAGCTTTCTCGACCTGGCGCTGCAGGACTGGAATGCCACGACCCGCTTTTACGACGACGGCATCGTCGTCAAGACGGGCGATCCGATCCACCACAAGAGATACCTCGCTCAGATACACAACGAGTACTACAACGCCGCTGACCCGGACGACTGCGACTGGTTCCACATGGGCGAAGGCAACCAGCCGTTCTACGATTTCGGCGTCGCCGCTCCCGGTATCCCGGAGAACGCCCGTCGCGCCATGAGGTTCGCCGACATGTACACCGGGGACGACCCCGAGGCGCCCAACTACGACGAGAGCCACCGCGTGATCCGCTCGCCTCTCACCGGTAGCCGGGGGCCGCTGTTCCACGTCGACGTTGAGTTCGCCAAGAAAATGCTCGGCCCAACGGGCGGTTACCGCCGCGCCGCGGTCAAACCACCCGGTCCACCGCCCACGATGACGACCCTCTACCCCGCAGTCGCGAACCTCGAGGATGACTGGGACCGTGATGAAGGGCGAAAGAATGAGATCAGTGAGCTGTTCGACCGGACAGTGCTCAACGGCGACATCCCGATGAACCTCAACGCCACCGGGCTGGTCACCAACGCGTACCTGTACACCGGTCACGACCGCTACAAACAGTGGGTCCTCGACTACGTGGAGGCGTGGACGGACCGGATGAAGCAAAACGACGGCATGATACCGGACAACGTCGGTCCAACAGGCAAGATCGGCGAGCAGCGCGACGGCCAGCCGTGGGGCGGGGCCTGGGGCTGGGACTGCGGTCGGGCCGGCGCCGGTGATCTACTCATGGGCTCGCTGTGTGTAGCAGCCGAGTGCGCCCAGCTGTTAACTGGCGACGACGGCTATCTTGATCTGCTGCGCTCCCAACTCAAACTCCTCATCGACCAGGCGATCACGGAAGACGGCGAGTTACGCGTTCCATACCGCTACGGACGCGACGGCTGGTCCGACTTCAAACCGATGAACATCCGCGACCTCGCCCACCTCTGGCATGCCTCGATGGACCAGGCTGACTACGAGTTGATCACCCACATTCGCAACAACACCAAGACCGTCGACTGGAACCAGGCTCAAAGCGGCAGCGACAAAGGGGCCGGCGAGTCTGAGCGCGCGCGATTCCAGTACTACGACGGTGTCAACCCGAGCTGGCCGGAAGATATGCTGCGGGCCGAATACGATTGCGTCGTCCGGCACCTGCAAGCGATGCGGGAGGACCCCAGAGACCTGGAGACCAGGGCTCAGAATGCGTTCTGGCCACCCAATCCGTGCATTTCGAAGGGCCTCATCGAGGTGACGATGGGAACGCCGCAGAACATTTACCGGGGCGGCCTGCTCCGAGCGCGAGTCCGTTACTTCGACCGCGACCGGGGACGGCCCGGTCTGCCTCCCGACGTCGCCGCGCTGGTCACCGCGCTGGATGAGAGCAGCGCCGGCGTGCATCTGGTCAACCTGAGCAATACCGAGGGCAGGCGCGTGATCGTGCAGGCCGGGGCGTTCGCAGAGCACCAGGTCGCCGCCGTCGCCTATACCAGACAAAGCAGGGAGGATCTGGGCCCCAACCCCGCGACATGGCAGCGCCAGGACTGGCCACTGTCCGAGGCATCAGTGCCCGTTGACGGCAAGTATTTCGCGGTAAACCTGTTGCCCTCTACCTCTGTCAAGCTGGATATAAGGATGCGTCGCTTCGCCAATCAACCGACTTACGCCTTTCCGTGGCACGGCGACAGCCCCCCGATCCCATTCCTGTAGGTGTTATGTGTAGTCGTTGACCGCATTAACCTGCAGCGATCGGGAGGCTATTCGATGACGAATTCGTGGAACGTCGCCGACTGCATCTCATCCCAGTTTACATCCAGACCGAGGCCGGGTTTTTGCGGGGCGTGGACGTAACCGTTCGCATCCGAGCGAATGACATCGTGCATGCCGAACTCGTATGGCTTCTGAGGAACCGAGTGCTCGTAGAAGGAGCAGTTGTCGTGAGCCAGCATCAGGTGGAGGTTCGCGGCCGAGTTCAGGCTGTACCCCCATGACATCAGCTCGCAATTGATGCCGGCAGCTTCCGTCAGGGTGATGGCCTTCTGGGTCTGCGTGATGCCGCCCATCATGTGCGCGTCGGTGCGAGCCGATCGCCAGGCCTTGGACGCGATCGCCTCGTTGAATGTCATCAGGTCCATGAACCAGTTGCCCGATGGCAGTACGGGGATGGAGGTGCTGCGGGTTAGTTCGCGGTAGCCGTCGAGATCCCAATCGGGCAGGGGCGCCTCGAACCAGGTGAATCCGAGATCTTCGATCCCCCTGGCGACGCTCAACGAGCTGCCACGATCGTAGTTGTTCTCCACGTCGAGCATGAAATCGATGTTGGCGGTGTCGAATTCACGGGCAACGGCTTTGGCCAGCTCGTGGTCCTTGTCCGGGACGCACCAGGTATGGAATTTGACCGCGGTGTAGCCTTCTTTCAAAAGACCCTCGACAGACTTCAGATAGGCCGGGATATCCTCGAGCATGGGAGTGCTCGCGTAGGAGCGAATCCGGTCTCGCGCTCCGCCCAGCAATTGATACAGCGGCATCCCGGCTACCCGTCCGGCCAGATCCCACAGCGCAATGTCGATTGAGGCCAGCGCCTGGGGCGGTACAGGGAACACCCGGGGGCGGATGTCGCGCCACAGCGCTTCCCGCTCTAATGGATTCCGCCCTATCAGAATGGGGGCGATGTGGCGAATGGCCTCGGCCGTGTATTTCTCGAACCCGTAGGACGTGGCGTTGAATACGCCGGAAACCCCCTCGACACCTTCGTCCGTGTACAAGCGCAAAACCGTATTAGTGGCGAACTGGTCCGGCAGATTGTGAGACCAGGTGAACTGCTCTGTCGGGGGAGCAACCGACCTGACTTCAATCCGTTCAATCTTCATGGACTTGGCCTTTCAGCAGCTGTACTTATTTCGGTATTCAGCCAGCGAGCCGTCGTCTTCCGGTTCGTACCCGAGTATCTCCCGGGCATTCGACAGATCGAATTTTTTCTCGCCGCCCAGGGACACGCCGTAGAAAATGCCGAACCTCACCTCTTCCGTTTCGATACACCGCCATACCAACTGGGCCGCGTCCCGGTTGCTCAGCCACCTGGAGAACCCCGGTTCGTAGGGATTACCCGGCTCATCGCTTCCCGCCCCCGGACAATTGGCGATGCGCAAACAGAGTACCCGGATTCCGTGACCCTCTGAGTAGAAGCGACCCAACGCTTCCCCAAAGGCCTTGCCGGCGCCGTACACGCCATCGGGTCTTATCGGCGCGTCCGCGCGGGACAGCACTCCATCATTCTCGTACCGGCCGCTCACGTGGTTGGTGCTGGCGTAGACGATCGTCGGCACCGAATTGATTCTTGCCGCTTCGAAGATATTGAAGTCACCGGGAATGTTCTCGTCGACGGTAACCCGGGACCGCTGCAGTGGAGTGTCCCCCTCCCTGCCCTTGGAGAGGGCGAGATGAACAATGGCATCCATTCCCGCCGCGGCCTCCACCATGGCATCGAAATCGTTCATGTCCGACACCACCACATCGTCAGCTTCATTGCGGTTTTCGGGAATCCGGGAGGGATGGTACAGCAACTTCAGGTCGTATCGGCTCCGCAGCCGTTCGCTGAGAGCGGTGCCAACCCTGCCGCAGGCTCCTGTGATGAATACCTTTTTGCGCTCGCCCATCTTCTGATCCTCGCAACTGATTCCGGTGACCGATGCGGCCGTGCCGCTTCCGATGCCTCAAACTGAAGCCAGGCTGGCGATGACGTCAACTCGACCGGCACAGCTGCCTTCCCTATCCTCCCCAGAGACCTGTGGATACGGGCGGCTCATGCAGAACATGGCGCCAACTGTGTACGCCTACGCTGACATCGACGAGCTCATCGAGAAGGAAGCTGCCGGTCGCGCCAAGCCCCCCTTGCCCGGTGCGGGGGACAAACCAGTTACAGAGAGACCGGAGGCGAGTTGACATGGCGGACAATGGATTGCTGCTCGATGACGAGGGGATGAAACGGTTCGTGGTTGATGGATACCTGCTTGTGAAGCCGGACTTGGCCCGATCTCTGCACGAGGGCATTCACAGTCGCCTGCAGGACCTCGTCCCGCGACACGGGTCGCTCGGCAACAACCTCCTGCCCCTCATACCGGAGATCCAGCAGGTCTTCGACGACCCTGCCGTTCACGGCGCGCTGACGAGCATCCTCGGCCCCGGTTACGTCATGCACACCCACCGTTACTGTCACACCAACCGGCCCGGTTCCAAGGGCCAGGACATGCACAAAGACTCGTATGAGGGTGATGAACAGGTGCGCCACCACCGCTGCCGCTGGGCGATGGCGTTCTACTATCCTCAGGATACGACCGTCGACATGGGGCCAACGGCCATCCTGCCCGCGTCACAGTACTATGACACCGGGGAACGCGCTCACCTAAGACCGGAACTACCGCTGTGCGGAGAGGCCGGAACCGTTGCGATCGTTCACTACGATCTATGGCACGGTGCCACCCCGAATGCGAGCGACCAAGAACGTTACATGCTGAAATTCCTCTTTACACGCCTCGAGGAGCCGCATTCACCCTCCTGGAACAACGAAGCTGCTCACTGGCAGTCGCCCTCAGGCGCGGTCGACGAGTTGGATCGAGTGTATAGTGAACTCTGGGACTGGAACCGCGGCTCGGGGAATGACGGCAGTGAATCGACGGACGATCGCGAGAAGGTGGAAGAGCTTGTGGCTTCTCTGGCCGACGAGGATGAAGCGGTCAGACTCGATGCCGCCTACACCCTTGGCTCGTGTGGCGCGTCCGCCGTGCCGCCGCTCATCGAAGCCCTCGACGGCAGCCGCGAGGACGGTTCGCATCCGGCCGCTTTTGCCCTTGCCGCCGCCGGCGAGTCGGCCGCCCCGGCACTCATCGCGGCTCTGGAAAACGACGACAGCACCATCCGCGCCTGCGCGGCGTACGCCCTCGGCGATATTCCACCCGGTGATCGTTCACCCGAGGCTGTCGAGGCGCTGACCCGAGCATTGAGCGACAGCTCGGACTGGGTCCGGCGCAACGCCACCGAAGCGCTTGGTGCGATTGGCAAACCTGCTCCCGAAACGGTACCCGCCCTCGGACAGCTGTTGTCGGATGAACTGGAGTGGATCCGCGACAATGCCGCCCGGGCACTCGCCAAGATCGGACCTGATGCCGGCGCCGCCGTACCCTCCCTCGTCGTGGCGCTGCGTGACGAGAGCCGGTACGTCCGTTTTAACGCCGGCGTCGCCCTCAGGCGCATCGACACCGACGACGCCAGGGAGGCTCTATACGAGGAACTGCTGACCTCGCGCTGGTGCCCGATCACGACCGACGACTCACCGTACTGACGTCAGCTTGCGCTGCTCGAGCGCGGCGGGGTTGCGTCTCTCGATTCGGGTGGCTGCATGGAGTGAGAACCCTCTGGAGGCAAAGCACAGAGGCGCCGTGCGCACTGCCTGAGCCGGGTCCTTGAGCACGCGCCTGTGCCGTTGCCCGGCGCGGTCTCCGGTGCCCACGGTGCCGCGCACTGAAGCGGCGGCGATGGCCATAAAGCGTGTCGCCTTCCACACCCCGTCTTCTCGGATCCCGAGCCCGGTTTTGAGCCTCAGAACACTCTATTCCGCCAACAGCTCCTCGACGTGCTGCTGGAAAACGAGCATGTCCGAAGGCGTCCCGATGTAGGTATAGCGCACGATCCCTTGCTTGTCGATCACGAAAGTCGTCGGGATGGCCGTGACGTTGCACGGCAGCTGTGCAGCGGAGCACCACAACCGCTTATTGCTGCAGTTGAGCCTATTCCTGCCCGGTCGAGCGGACTCTTTCCTGGGACGATACGGCTGTGTTCCCTATTTTTCGGCAGTTGACCCAGATGCCCTTTGCTGCCTGGAAATGCCTGATCCCACTGCCGGAAATCAAGTAATGCCTGAGCTCATTTCCGTCGACAGAATTTGGGACCACGCACCGCACAATGGCTTCACGGACCTGATCCGCTTCCAGGGCCGGTGGTGGTGCGTGTTTCGTGAGGCGTCCGGACACGCCACTCCAGGTGGCGTCATCCGACTGATTTCGTCCGCCGACGGAACACACTGGGAGTCGGCAGCCGTTATCTGCGAAGACGGCATCGACCTGCGGGACTCAAAGCTGTCCATCACACCGGACCAGCGGCTCATGCTCCTGATGGGCGGCAGTGTGTATGACGAGAGCGGCGTCTACCTGACACGTGCGCCCCGGGTTTCATTCTCGTCCGACGGAGTGGCATGGACAACGCCGAAGAAGCTGTTGGCCGAAGACCATTGGCTGTGGCGGGCAACCTGGCACGAAGGGCGTGTCTACGCGCTGTCCAAGCTGGGGGAGTACGACGGACCCCGCCGAGGATTCCTCTACTCCAGTTTCGATGGAATTGAGTGGGATTGGCTGACCGAATTCAGGATAGCGGGGGTGAGTGAAACAACGCTCCGGTTCATGCCGGATGGCGAGATGATCGCTCTGATTCGCCCCAACTACATCGGATCGAGCCGATCGCCGTATCGTACATGGTCCTTCACCGAGCTGTCGACGACCATCGGCGGACCCAATTTCATTCGCCTCCCCGACGGCAGTCTGTGGGCTACCGGGAGAGTGCCTGCGCTCGAAGGGTCCACGGTGCTTGCCAGAATGACCCGAACGACCTTCGAGCCGGCACTGACACTGCCGTGTGGAGGCGATTCGAGTTATGTCGGCATGGTCTGGCATGAAGACCTGCTGTGGTTGAGCTACTACTCATCTCATGAAGATGGGACCAACATATATCTGGCCAAGGTCCGGGTGTAGGATACCTTTGTTTTTGAATAAAATGTTAGAATCAAAAAGACTGACAGAAATCTGTTGCTTCTTAAACCGCAAAAAGGCGCGGAGAGGCCAAAGATGGCAGACCATCAAGAAATGTTGAATGATGAAGGCATGAGGGAGTTCATTCGCAAGGGATTCATCACCTTCGAGACGGACATGCCGGGCCTGCACGAGACCGTCTTCAAGCGGTCGGAAGAGTCCATGGAGATGTCGGGTAATCCGGGCAACAACGTCATGGCGGTGATACCTGAGCTGCATCAGGTCCTGGACCACCCCAAAGTCACGGGCACGCTCAGCAGCATCCTGGGGGCTGGATACCATCTGAACGCGCACCGCTACTGTCACCGCCGCCCTCTCGGCCCCGAAAACCAATCGCGCCTGCACAGTGACGGCAGCAGCAAGGGGCCCCGCACCCGCTGGTGCATGGCCTTCTACTATCCACAGGACACCAATGTCGAGCTCGGCCCGACCACGGTCGTGCCCGGTTCACAGTACTACAACCACGAGCCGGACTCAGAGGTGGGGGAAGAGACCCCTTTCTGTGGACCCGCCGGCTCCATCACCATCGTTCACTATGACCTGTGGCATCGCCGGTCCGAGAAAATCGGCAACGGGCAACGCTACATGTACAAGTTCCTTTTTACACGCATGTCGGAACCCGCATCACCGACCTGGGATTCCAGCGACCTCAGCTGGCCCGACACGGAGGATCGTCGCAATAGCATGTGGAGGAGCATGTGGGAGTGGAGCTCCGGCAATAGCGGCAACGGCTCTCAAGCGACCGGCGACGGTGACGTCGGCGAACTGCTCCTGCGACTCGAGGATGCCAATGAGACCACCTGCTTTCAGGCAGCTTACACGTTGGCCACCATGGGCGCTCGAGCAATGCCTGAGTTGATCACGCGGTTGTCATCTGACAACGAAGACCTGAGACGAAACGCCGGCTACGGCCTCGCGGCAATCGGCCAGGCCGCGGTGCCGGCACTCGAAGAAGTGGTCGGCGCCGAACGCGCCGAGACCAGAGCGGCCGCCGTCGATGCACTCGGCGAAATGGGCTTGCCCGCGGCACCGGCAATCGGGACCCTGCAGACCGCTTTGAGGGACGAGGACAGTGACGTCCGCACAAAAGCCTCTTGGGCACTCAGTAATGTCGGTGACGCGGCGGCGACCGCCATCCCGTCCCTCATCGATGCGCTCGAAGATTCGGAGCCCTGGGTCGTCCGCCACTCGCTGCTGGCGATGGCTCGTCTCGGGTCACAGGCTGCCGAGGTCGTACCGAGACTTGCCCCGTGCCTGAACCACGAGAATCGCTACGTTCGGGGAAAAGTGGTGTTGGCGCTGCAGCGCATCGGCACGGATGAAGCCAAAGACATGTTGATCGAGTACCTGACCACGACGAGATGGTGTCCGATTACGACCAGAGAGACTCCCTACTAACGACCGTTAATGCGATACAATCCATTGGGAACGACCGGATTGACGGTCTCCGAGATCGGCATGGGGACGTGGGAGCTAGGCGGCCGGGAGTGGGGTGACGTCGGCGAGGAAGAAGCGATCAGTCTACTCCGCTATGCCCGTGAGCGAGGAGTCACGTTCTACGATACCGCCGATCAATACGGCAGAGGTCGTGTCGAGGAGTTGCTCGGTCAGGCGTTCTCCGACGTGCACGATGATGATATCGTCATCGCCACAAAGGTCGGTTTCGAGATTGACTCCGACGGCTGGCTCAGCAGCGGTGGCAGGCGCCCACAATTTGACCCTTCTCCGGTCTACGTTCGCAGAGCTGTAGAAGATAGTCTGCGACGCTTGGGTCGAGAACGACTGGACATCTGCCAGTTCCATTCGATGCCGTCTGATGACCAGTGGGACGATGCCTTCGAGACCATGGAGCAACTGACGGCCGAGGGGAAGGTTGGTTTCTATGGCGTCTGTCCCTGGACGGCCGAGCATGCACTGAAAGCCATGCGGGAAACCGGCATTTCCATGATGCTGCTGACGTATAACATGTTCGATCAATCGATGGCTGAAGAGGTGCTGCCGGCAGCGCAGGCCGAGGGAATTGCCGTTGTTGGTCGCCAACCCCTTGCCTCGGGGCTGCTGTCGGGGCATCTGACACCAGCAACCTTGTTCGCCGAAAACGACTATCGCAACACCTGGCCCCGGGAACAGTTCCTCGAAGACCTGGGAAAGGTAGACGACATCAGAGCAATTGTCGGTGACGCCACCAGCACCTTACCTCAGGCCGCTCTCAAATTCATCCTCGCGCACCCTGCCCTGAGCTGCGTCGTTCCCGGAATGATGACGCAAGCCCAGATTGACGATGGGCTAGCGACTTCTAATCTGGACGCATTGCCGCAGTACGTCCTGAAACAGTTGCAGGAGATCTCGTAACGCGGACCGAATCACGCACCGTGTCCCGCGTCCGTCAGGAATATTTCAAACGAAGCGTCCCTTGCACATGACGACCTCTCCGTCCACTTCGACCTCTGGCATAGCCAGGATCCCATCCAGATGGATGGGCGCCTGCACCGTCCCGCCCGGCAGAGCCACATTACTTCCCGTGCTGACATGAGCCCAGCCGAAGAGACGCTCCCCTTCGAAGCTCGGTTCATCTCCAAGCAGGCGAGCACCCGGGTTGGTTCCCATGCCCCAGGCCGCGAACTCATAGGCCCCCGGGTCATCGAACTGCGACAGTAGCTGATCGAGGCGGTCGGCCTCCGGCCCCCCCTCCAGGCGCACGGCGCGCCCCCCCTCGAAGATCATCGTGATCGGCGTTGCCAGACGGCCGATACTGGTGACCGAGCCATCGACGACCGCCCGCCCGTTCACGGTCCCTACGGGCGGCACGCTGAGTGCAAGCCCGGGCGGAAAGGTATCGAGGTCGCCATCGGTGTGGCACAGTCCGTCGAGGACGAGAGTCGGATTGCCGAGTTCGAGGGTCAGATCCGTACCCAGGTCGGAGGTGATCCGTACCGAACGGCCGTGATCCAGAAGGGCTCCAAGGCGTTGCGTCAGCTCGGCCAGCGGCATCATGTCCGCCGACAGCGTGCGCAGAAATCCCTCCTCGCTGACCCCTGGCATGGAGATGACGCGGGTGCCGGCTGCCTGTGCGCTGATCCGTGCCTTACTGTGTGTCAGCGACGCCGAGGTATGGAGGAAAGCGGCATCGGCGGACTTCATCGCTTCCGCCACGGCATCTGGTGGCTCCATGCCGCCGCGAGGACGCGCCGGGAAGACCAGGGCCATGGCCTCGGCTCCTGCCGCTCGCGCCGCGCCGTGCAGGGCGTCGGTGACGCTGGAGTCAGCCATCGTATCGGCGACGACGAGCACTTGCTCTCCCGATTTGACAGCCATGCAGGTCTCGACGGCGACGCGCCCGCATCGGCTCAGCTCAATATTCTTCATCGGTGATCCTGCCTGTCTCCTGAATTCGATTCAATGATAGTCTCGCGATGAGGTCTAGCCTGTTGGTTTTCGGTCCTCGGCGATCAACTCCACCCAGAAAATTGACGGTCGGGGTCCCCTCGGCATCGAGACTCACCGCCATTCGTCGACGGACACGGTCTTCGCGTGGCTGGCACCGAAGATGCGCCAGTAGCCATTCGTTTCGCCTCCAACGACGACGACGTTGATCCTGTCTTTCGGCCACATGCGTATGAGTTCGTCGTCCTTGGCCTGCAGCATCGTGGCGTAGGGCTCGATGCCGGCCAGTGCCCGTGGCTCGATGTAGTTCTCGATCAACTGGTAGTCCCAGTAGACGCCGGCCTCCATCGTGGCATTCTCGTGAACCCAACCTTTCAGCTTCTCTACGGTGTCGAACCCGCCGCGGTCGACGAACTGATTGGCCGTAATCGGGTCGAGGACGAAGGTGGGTTTCATAAATGGGTCCATGCCGCGCAGCATCTGGACGACATGGGCCTGCCAGTGCTTTTCCCGAAGGCCGAGCGTGAAGGCAGTGGATTGACAGCCTCCGAACACACTGACGGTGCTGTCTTCCTCCTCAAAACCGTGCTGAACGTGGAGCGGATCCCACGGACTGCGCTCTTCGTTTTCGGCGCAGCAGAGACTGTTGTAGGCATAGTTGTTGCCTTGAGAGCCGAGGTAGGTGTGCAACGGGAGTGACCCCCCTTGGCCGTTCTGAGACAGCAGCCCGTATGCGCGCCCAATCGTGGCGTTGGCGTGGTTGTGAGGCCCCATGGCGCCGACGCCCGAGTTCATGCCGATCTCTTCACGGATGGGACCGTTGACGACGGCCATCGCCGCCGCGGAGCTCGTCGTGCTCGCACGAGCGGTGACCTGCGTCGAAGCCAGAGCCAGGATGACTGGAAAGTACTTGGGCTTTGCACCGGCCATCACTGCGTTGACGGCGACCTTCTCGACCGTGTATTCCCACGCCTCCCGCGGGGCCGTCGGCCGCATTTGTCCTACCACTTGATCAGGATCCCGACTCGTCGCCCTGAGCATGGCTTCCACCCGTGCCTCCGTGGGCAGGACGACGGGCAGCTTGTCCGTCCAGTTTTGCTGGAGGAAGAGCTCATGAAGGTTCTCTTCGGAGTCCGGCTCGCAGAAACGGGGTGTGGATCGATCAAAGGTGGTGACCTCAGTCTCTTCGTCGCCAGATGGGCGCGTCAGCGCCTCGATTACTTCCGTCATGAACGGACGGCCGGTGATGGGATCGGGTCCGTCGACATAAGCCCGCAGCTGTGCCGGTGACTTGCCCATCACTGGCTGAGGGACGAAGACGAATCGCTGTTTTGGCATCCCCCGCGATACGGCCTGGGCCCGGGCGAGGGGTTCGAAGATGTCGGTCTGGACGGAGGCTGTCGGCACTCCGTATTCGGTCTCAATGGTAATGCACTGGTCGGCGACCGCCGGCGCGCACGTGCTTCAGTGGCCGACGCCGATGACGGCCGCATCTCCTTCCTGCTTGATCTCCTCGTACAGTGCGTCGTCGCGTTCCAAGTAGACGTTCGACTTGCGACGTACTTCCACCTTGGTGCCGGGACGGTGCTCTGCGAACCACTCCCCCATCTGACGCATGAGGATATCGCCGTCGTCGAAACGGCAATCGACCAGATAGACGGTTCGACCTTCGAGCGAATCGGGCCGCGGAGCCATACCGAGCTGACCGATCTTCGGCGGATGCCCCATCGGATTGAGAACTTGAACTGTTTGGTTGCCCATCTCTTCCCCCTTACTGTGAGATTCTATCTACCGCTACGCTGGCATCTGACGGCCGCTGTGCAACCGTCCCACCCGTGCGGTCTCCTCGTTTCCTCCGGCGATAACGCGCGCCCCTCCGTCGATCTTTTCGACAATCGTCTCCGGCGTAGCGCCTTCGAGAAAGGCAATTCCGTGTTGCACGCATCCCGCTTTGACCCGTTCATGTGTTTCCTGCATCAACTCCTGCCACGGTTGCACGAGTTTCTGAGATCTCAGTGACATACCCAGATCTCCGGGCCCCATCTCGGCAAAGCCGATGCCCGGCACGGCCAGAATCTCTTCAATGTGGGGCAGGGAGTCGACGGATTCGATTTTGACGCCAAGCAGCAACTCACCATCCTTGTTGAGAGGCCAGGGATCGGCCCTGGCGATGTAGGAGTCACCCACCCCCCACACAGCAGCGCACACCGGTTCCGATCCCACGCCACGCCGGCCGATGCCCAACCCCTCTCCGACACCGATCTGATTGACTGGATATCGGCATGACTCGACAAAAGCCCGCACCGCAGCCGCTGACTCTGCCTGGCACAACAGAATGCCATGAACCCCCCGTGCCAGAATCTGCCGGAATTGCCAGGCATTGAACCGCACCATCTCCTCGGACACCCCCTCCACCGGGGCCTCTACGATCACGGCGGGAGTGCGATGGCCACTGCGGGTCGGCCCACCGGCGACGAGTCCTGCCAGGTACTGGTCAAGACCGGTCATATCGAACGATCCGTGTTCCATGCCGACGTTGATGTAGTCGGCCCAGGTGGCGGCGTCCTCCACCCCCTGCTCGTGTGTCAGCACGTGCCCTGCGTGGGCCCCGGTGTAGTAGATGGGTTGATCCGCGGCGAGGAGTTCGACGACTCGGTTGATTCTACCGCCTGGCGTCATGTTTTGCCCACTAACTATTAGTAGTGAACGTGCAGTTGAACCGCGTCGACGATGAGCGGAGTCTGCATTGATGCGTCTCGCTGCTTCACTGATACCTCCACCCGGTTCTCCCCCCGCTTCACCCGGGCTGGATCCAGCTGGCATTCCAGCCAGTGACTTCCCTTGGTGTTGGTCGAGCCGGCGGTCTGGAGACCCTCCAGTTGTTCATCGTTGAGTCGGACGCATATCTCGTCGTCCCCACCTACGTCCCACAGATGCAGACGGAATCTCAGCCGGGGAATCTTTCCCGACGTCAGATCCTCACCCACCTGAAAGGGTGCCACAACCGTCTCTCCGTGGCCCAATTCCACTGCCCGCACCGCTCCTTCGGGGCCGGGATCGCCAGCGAACCGATCCACGCCATACACCTTATCTTGATCGACCAGCAATTCGGGGTCTCCAAGTTCCTGCCACACGTCAGTCCGAGGGCCGCAGAATGCGTTGAAGACATAGATACCGTCGGCGCCTGCGTTCCACAAATTCGTTGCCGCACCACGCAGGCTTGCCGCCGTTCCGTTCCACGAATTCCAGACATCCAGATAACACGGCTTGTGTACGTCTTTCGGATCTCCGTAATACAGCGTCTGTACCCACGAATCGTAGGTCCGGTGTTCGTGCGCGCCCATATCCAGGAAAGCCCAGTAGTGCCAGAACAACCACGGAATGCAGATGTAGACGGGAAGATCGTGACCGTGGCCCAGATCCATGATCTCCTCGAACGACTCGGTCAATGTCGGATTGGGGTTGTCACCTGCGACCAGCAGATCGACTAGATCATCCGCCAGCCATGTTGGCACATCAAGGCCGATGAAGCGCCCATTCTCCACTGACAGCGGTACCCGTACGGCCAGCAATAGTGGTCGCCCCCTCTGCTTGCCCGCCTTGTCAGCAGCTATCCGGATGCGCCGCACCAGGTCCGTCATCATCTCCACGTGCTGCGGATCTACCGGACGTCCTTCCATAGTGGGTGGAAAGAATATGGGAGCTCGATAGAAGTCCAGTTCCACGCCGTCGACGTCGTACCCCTGGCAGACTTCCTCAACCAACGAGAACACGTGCTCCCGAACCTCTGGAAAGGTGAAATCGAGAGTCGTCCACTGTTTTTTTGGGGAAGGATATTTCTCAAAGTCCTCGGGTTGCCCCATCATGAAGTGGGGATTGTCCCGCTTGAAGGGGGCCAGTTGGTGGAAACCGGTACGCCTGCCCTCGGGCATGGAGTCGTGGGCGTCGTTCATGCGCAGGGACCAGAATGATTCTAGTCCGTTTTCGTGGCAGTAGTCCGTCTGAATCTGGAGGTTGTCGCGCCCGTACACATCGACGAGTTCCTGGGAAACGCCGGTTCCGAGGAAATCGCCAAGCTGGGTGAGATGGGAAAAGGTGAGGCCGTTATAACAGGTGGAGTACCACAGGCTGTCCACCTGCGTTCCCAACAGCGGCTTGCTGCGCGCGTCGAGAAAATCCTCTCTCAACTCACCCCCGGTGCGGTTCATAAAATGCCAGGTGTACTCGCGATCGTTCTGCGGTTCCCGCACATCGTCGCCGTCGTTGTTGTACACGATGCGCCGTGTGCGCCACCTCGCTGCTCTTCTCTGCGCGTCCATCAGTTTCCATCCTCCTCTACAGATCGATCTCTATGTGCAGTGGTTGATGGTTGGAGCCTTGCGCCTCCATATCCACGTGCGCCGCCCGAACCGAGGGAGCCAGCCACGCGCTCAACAAACAATAGTCCAGCCGTTTACCCTGCCCATCCGCAGAGAAGACGGTCCCTCCATCCGTCTCCTCGTGCCCGGCAGCGACCCAGGCATCGGCCAGACCTTCCACGTTTACGAGCCGCCCCTGCTTGGCGTCGTACGGACCAATCGTCCGTTCGTATTCGGCCGCGTCGCTGGTGAAGTTCAAATCACCCAGGATGATGGTCTCTCGGGGCATGGGTGGAGCCGGCTCGTCCGTCCAACCTTTCGCCGGATCGACTTGCCCGCCGCACCACACCCCTCCGGATCTGGGGGCCTGATCGATTACCTCCAGCAGGGCCTCCATCTGCTCCATGCGCAGGCTGGAGGCGATGTGGTGCAGGTGAACGGTGTAGAACTTGACGGGGCCCGAAGCCAGCGCCACCACGCCCTCCAGCGCACTGCGCTGCAGGCTGAATTGCCCTACCGTACCCCACTTGGGCAAGAGGTGGTTGCGGCTGCTGAGTATGGGGTAGCGGGACAGGATCATGTTGCCGAATTGCCGGCGGCGATTGATGATGTGCCCATCCGGCTCGGTGGTGCTGGCATCCACATCCAGCGCGGCGCCGTAGATCCAGTAGTAATCCGGCAACAGGGTGGCCAGCTCCGCCACCTGATCGGTCATGCCGGAGCGCCGCCAGTTGCGCTCTACTTCCTGTAAGCTGATCACATCCGCCCCGCGTACCTCATCAGCGATTCGGGGAAGGTCGTAGCGGTCGTCCTTCCCCAACCCGAAGTGGATGTTGTAGGTAACCAGTTTCATCAGCTCTGTGCGACAGCCGGATAAGGCCGGAACAAGGCGAATTGCTCTGCCGTCAGGCGCCTTCTGGTCTCATCCGTGATATAAGGCAGCTCGTCCACGGTAGCCGTGTTCTGCGACATCATGAAATGCGGCCCGTACCCCACGTGCAGCGTCTTGCGCACCTGATCGGTGCGATTGGTCAGGCCCCCGTGACGCAGGCTTTCCGTGAAAAAGACGCCGTCTCCCGCCTTCACCTCCAGACCCACAACCCCCGGTTCGATATCCGGATCAGTGCCGTAGGGACACGCCACATGGCCCTTGTGGGTGCCCGGCACAACGCAGAAGGAACCCTGTTCGTCGTTCACGTCGTGCACGAAGTAGACCATACGCACCATCATGCAATCGATGCCGTGGCTGTTGAAGTTGTAGCGGTACTTGGCATTCGCCTCGCGCACCCCACCTCCGTGATTGCCGCTCTGATTGTCGCGATAGCGAATGCGGATCTCGGAGTTGTTGATCGTCGAACGCCCCTGAATCACCGCGTCGACGTACCCCATTGTAGCCTCGTGCTGGAGCAACACATCAAATACCGGATCGGAGTTCCAGTAATCCTCGATTATGAGGGTGGCGCCCTCGTCGTTCGAGCCCCTGGCGTGATACCCCTTTTCCTGGTTTTGGTGGTACTCACTTCCCCAGCCACTCTTCTTGCGCGGTGGTTCATCGACATGTTTCAGGGCGTGTTCTTCCAGCACATCGATGGCCGCCGACAGCGAGGCCACTTCGTCCGGTGTCAGCAGTCCGGGGATGACGATGAAGCCCTGCCGATCAAACTCATACAACTCAACTTCGTTCATCTCTTTTCCTCTATTGCCATGAATCTGGCAGGTCCGTTGCTGCTTCGGTCAAGCTCAATTTGCGCAGGAACCTCAAGAGCACCGCTGTCAGTGTCAAGCGAATGAGTGAGGCCAATGAATGAGGCCAATGAATGAGGACAGAGCCGCGCCTTGCTACCGAGCCGACCGTGACAGAAACTTGGGCAGACATCGAGAGCGCGCCTCAATTTCCCCACATCCTCAGTGATAGCAATTCCGAAGGATCATCTGGATGAATGAATTCGCGGCAGAGGAGTACCAGCGCCGGCTTGCGGGCCTGCGGGCCCTCATGAAAGCACGGGACGTCGATGCCGTACTACTCACCACCGAATCCAACCACCGCTACTTCACCGGCCATGTCACGCATCGATGGAGTCACAAGTACACGGGCATCTTTGCCCTCCTTCCACTGGAGGGTGAGGCGGTCCTCATCGTCACGCCCATGGAGGCCTCGATGTGCGCAGAGGACTCCTGGATCGAAACCGTTCGCTCCTTCCCTCCATCTCACACCCTGCAGGGTGTTGACGCCATAGCGCAGGCGGTGCGCGAACTGGGGTTGGCGCGAGGACGCATCGGTACGGAGCTGGGCGGCATGGACTGGATGCGCATGCCCTACCAGGATTTGCGCCAGCTGCAAAGTAACCTTCCCGGCATCGACTTCGTCGACGCCTCGCCGATGATGTGGCAGCTGCGGGCTCGCAAATCGAAGGCCGAGGTGGACCGTGTCCGTGCGGCCGTGGCTATCACCGACGAGGTCTACGAAGCGCTCTTCGCGGCCATAAAGCCGGGCATGACCGAACGGGAGGTCTATCAGTTTCTGGCGATCGAACACCTCAACCGTGGTGCTGAACTGCCCGGTTCCATTTCGATGTCGCCGTGTATTCCCGGTTCCCAGCGGATTTCGGACCAGACCCTGAGACGCCCGACCGACCGCGTGCTGACCTCCGGTGAACTCATCACCCAGGATGCCGGCGGTGTGTACCGCGGTTACTGGTCCGACTATACCCGCATGTTCGCGCTGGAAAGCGCCAGCAGCGCACACGCACAGCTTTACCGTGTCACCTACGATTGCCTGCAGGCGGCCATCAAGGTCACCAGGCCAGGCACGCCGATCGCCGATCTGGTCCGCGCCTCGAATGCTGTATTGCGACAGCAGGGTCACGCCGACTACGCCGACAACGTCACCGGAATCGGCCACGCCATGGGGCTGGATATAATCGAACCACCTTTTATTGATGCTGACAGCGATGTGCTTCTGGAAGAAGGGATGGTGTTGACGGTCGAACCCGGGCTGTTCGCCGAGGGAGCGTTCTTCATGTTGGAGGAGGATGTCCTCGTCACCGAGCGCGGTGCCGAGGTGCTCTCTGCGCCGGCACCGGCAGCATTGCCCATTCTGTGACACCCCCTCGCCTGGGGGTCCCAGGTAGTACCGTGACTCACGAACAAGCACGATCTACATTGCACCTATCGTCACACTCATCATAAGCGAGCGAGGCACGTATGAACATACTCATGATCGGTTGTGAGTTTACCGGCAAGACGACGCTCTCGACCGAGATCGTCTACTGGATCGAAGAGAACATGGGGGATGGCAGCCACTTCCACGACCACTTCACCATTCCCTCTTCCGAATTGAGCGCTGAGGCGGCTGCCAGCTATCAGGCCGTTGATCCCCAGGTCAAAGAGATGCTCCAACGCTACATGATCACCTATCACATATCAGCGGGTTTCTACAGTGCTCCCCACCATCATCTCATGGGGCTCCACATCGAGGAAGCGGTTTATGCGCCACTCTACTACGGCTACGGCGGGCCTGATAGTGGTTCGCCGAAACGCAGCCCCGACGGTCAGCGAACACAGATGGCCCGGCACATGGAGAAAGAGATTCTCCAGCAGGCTCCCAATACCGTCCTGGTCTTGATGAAAGCGACGCCGGAAGTCATCAGGGAGCGGATGGCCGAGAACTTCTTCCCGGACGCGGAAACCGTGGCGCGACAGAAGCTGTCCAAGCAGGACGGAGAGCCCACCCGGGGCGTGGTACAGGACAAGGATGTCGAGTACGTCCTGGCCCGCTTCGAAGAAGAATTCGAAGCCAGCCTCATCAAGAACAAGCTGGTCCTCGACACCACCACCTCTACCCTCGAAGAGACGCTGGCAGAATTCCTTGAGGGGGTCAGGCCGTTTCTGTCCGACGCCGACAAGGCCCGTCTGGAAGCGAAAAAAGGCGGCTGAGACTTTGACGGAGGAACAGCTGTATCTGTTTGATGTTGCCGGCTATCTCGCCGTCGAGGATGTGCTGTCCCGCGACCACTGCGAACGGCTCATCGAAGCGCTCCACGAGGTCGAGGGCACGCCGTCCGACCAACTGCCCACCGGAGTCTCCCACCGCGAACCTGAGCTCGGCGAGATCAGCGTCGGCGACCTGCCCACCATGGGCCCGCTGTTCGCGGACTTGATCGACCTGCCCCCGGTCATCGACGTCCTCACCCGAATCATCGGTCCTCAGTTGCGGCTGGAAATTGCATATGCACTCATTCGCCGCAAGGGGTTCGGTGGCCTGTCCCTGCATGGCGGCGGCGACGGCGTGGATCCGCATTTCATGTATCGGCATTTCAACGGGCAGGTCTTCGCCGGCCACAGCGTCGTCGCCTTCAACCTGACCGACGTCAGCGAGGAGGAAGGCGGATTCATCTGCGTTCCCGGCAGCCACAACGCCCACTTCCCCATTCCGAAGGGCATGGGGGCCTTCGAGCACGGCAGGATCGACAACCCGGCGGTGCGTTCCGTGCCATGCAGGGCCGGTTCAGTCATCATCTTCACCGAGGCACTGGCCCACGGCGCGGCTCCCTGGAACAGTGACCGCGATCGGGTCAACCTGTTCTACAAATACAACCACGTCGGCATGAAGTGGCGGGGCTACTGGCCTGCGAAGGAAGCGCTGGAGCGGATGACGCCGGCCCAGCGCCTGTTCTACTCCGAAGTGGCGGCCGATCCCCGTCGCGAGCGCACCGTCCACCCCGGCAGGTAACGGGAAGCCCCTTCAGTCACCGCCCACGACGTCGCTGATATCGGCAATCCAGACATCCCCCTGCAAACGCGTGTAGTAGAGCCCATGAGGTTTGCTGGGCGCAACGCGTAGGCTCGATAGACGCCATTATCACTTGGTACAGAGGTCGCGCAGCGAACCGGGCAGATACGGCGGTAGCGCTGGCGAGTCTGGTCTGATTCCGTCACGACGAGGACTCGTCCGCTGCTGCCGTGTTGTGTCGTCTGGTACACACGTGTGCGTAGCCGAGTGCCCACGGTTCCCTTGCCAGGACCACGTGATACTCGAGCACACTCACGGCTGGTCTCCATCTTGCGTGCCACCAAGGCATGCCAGCCGCTCACACCCATGGCAGCGGGTTCTCCTACCGTCGCCGAACCCCCGAGAAGGAACCTCTTTACCAGGTGCTGGCCGAGAATCTTGAGACTTTCGTAGAGCGCACACGCTCATCGGACCGCCAGCTGCCGGCCAACGTCGAGAAGGAACTCCGTGCCTATCTGGAATGCGGCATTCTGGCACATGGATTCCTGCGGGTACGGTGTGAGGACTGGACTCAGGATCGCGTCGTCGCATTCTCGTGCCAGCGACGTTCCTTTTGTCCCAGCTGTATGGGACGAAGGATGGTGGACACCGCTGCGCGCTTGACGGACGAGGTCCTGCCGCGGGTACCGGTGCGGCAATGGGTGCTGAGTCTGCCGTATGAGATCCGCTATCGCCTGGCCTGGGACGGCGAGTTGGTGGGCGCGATACTGGCCGTTTTTCTGCGCGTCGTCTACGGCTGGTATCGACGTCAGGCACGAGCGCAGGGATACGAACACAGTCGCTGCGGCTCGGTGACGTTCGTGCAGCGATTCGGGTCATCTTTGAATCTCAATCCTCACGTCCATGTCCTCATGATCGACGGCGTCTACGTCGATGGCGAGGTGGGTCCGGAGTTCGTGGCCGCACCGACCCTTAGCGATGATGATGTGCAACAGATCGTCGAGACCACGGCGCGACGCGTTTTGCGCCTGCTGCAACGTCGTGGCCTGCTGGAAGAGGGCCGCGTTGATCCGCTGTGGGAACAGGAGCCCCTCCTGGCGACGATCACGGCGGCCTCGATCCAGGGTCCGGTGGCTACCGGCGAGCGCTCCGGTCAACCTGTGCGCCGACGCTTGCTCGATCCTCAAGAGGGCATCCGCACCGGCCCGCTGTGCTTCGCTTCGCGTGGATTCTCTTTGCTTGCGGCCACCTGCGTGCCGGCCGCCGACCGCACTCGCCTGGAAAGACTGTGCCGCTACGTCAATCGACCACCGCTGGCAGCGGGACGCCTGCAGATCCTCGATGCCGAGCAGGTGGCCTTCGAACTGAAGACACCCTGGTCAGACGGCACATATCGAATTGAACTTTCGCCACAAGAATTGATCGAGAAACTGGCCGCCCTGGTGCCGCCACGGCGCCTCAACCTGGTGCGCTACCATGGCGTGTTGGCACCCAATGCGGCCGATCGGGCACAGATTGTACCGGGTCCCAAGGAAGAGAGGCAGGACCCCCAGGCGCTCCCCGGTCGAGGTTCTGAGCCGACGCCCGCCCAACGCCGTCATCGCCTTTCTTGGTCGACCTTATTGGCACGCGTTTTTCGATTCGACGTAACCATATGCCCCGCCTGCGGCGGCCCGATGAAGGGAGTTGCGGCCCTTACCGAGCCCGCTCCATTGCGCGCGGGCACCGCCGATCGCACCCGCACGCCCCCACCCCCAACCTGAACTGGATTTCGCCGCCTGAAATCGATTCGCGGTCACAGCAACGTCACCGCTGTGCCCTGATCTGTCGCTGAAAACGCCCGGTTCGCTCAGAGCGGCTCCGAGGACACTGTTCGAAGCCTCAGCTTTCGTCGATCGACCGTCACCCCACAAAGAACCGCCATCAATGCTGGCAAAATGCGGCAAATTGCAAAAAACGCCGCCTGACTTAGTAACGATAACCTATCTTATCCTCACTAAGCGCCTTATCCTCACTAAGCGCTCCCCATTTCCAATAGGCAGAGCGAATGCCCACAACGATTTCGGGTAACGATGCCCGAGTTGGAAGACGTGGAAGTTTGGGAGCCAAGGTTCCAGGAGAGTGGCTTTGAATAGAACCTTTGGATAATGAGGGACGCGTAGCATGCAATGCACCTGACGGCTTTGATGGTGGTGCTGGAATCAAATCAGTGGCTCGCGGGTTGGACCGGAGGTTCAACACAAACAGTGAACCTGGCGCAGGTGATTGCTGCGTTAGCTGGATAAAAGATGCGAGACGACTTCACAATTGACGTTAAGCACATTCTCGCGACACGTGTTGGGCTGCGCTGTTCAAACCCGAGGTGTCGTCAGCTCACCACCGGCCCACGCGAGGACGAAACCAAGAACGTAAACATCGGTGTAGCGTGTCACATTACCGCAGCGTCCGAACTCGGCCCACGATTCGATGAGACGATGACATCTGAGCAACGCAAGGCACCTAGCAATGGCATTTGGCTTTGTCAGAACTGTGCTAAGCTAATAGACAACGACTCAGATCGATTTACCGTAGATTCCCTTAGGACGTGGAAACAGCTCGCTGAAGACGCGTGCCGAGAGCAAATCGAAACGCCCAACCAACAAAAAGGCAACCCAATCAACGTTCTTGTGGCTTCTGCTGAGATTGACGGCCAATGCGATTTCTATGATCGATTTGCGGCCGCTGACGCTAAGGTGATTCGGGACGCCCTACTACCAAGTGATTCAGTCATACATTTGCCTTCTGTGACGTCAGCAACTTTATCCAAAGCGCTGATGAATGATGTGGAAATCGTGCACTTCTGTATACGTAGACTCTGATGGCTTGATTCATCTAGCCGATGGTTCACTCCCGCCTTCGCGCCTGGCGTCTATTCTACACGGCCGTGGTGTAAAGACTGCATTGTTCATGACCTGCAACTCCGCCAACGTAATTGGGGCTTTGCAGGCAACTGATGTTCAAGTTGTCATCGCGTCGACGAGCACCGTCTACGTGGATTTCAGTGGTTACTTCTGCAAGACGTTCTATTCCGCGCTCAGTAGCAGAAAAACAGTCGACGATGCATTCATGCACGCAAACACATTGTCATCTCTTCAAGTTGATTCAGTGCAAGATTTGTCGAGCGCGGGTGTACTCTGCATCGTCCAAAATATGCGTAATTTGATCCTGCGTGAACTTAATCCGTATAAAGTATCCAGCTAACAATCGGATGAAGCGGAGCCCAAAATGCGGCAAATTGCAAAAAACGCCGCCTGACTTAGTAACGATAACCTATCTTATCCTCACTAAGCGCCCGCGAATGGATGAAGTCGCTCCCGTGAAGAGAATGGTCCCACCACGATTGTCGGCCAGCATGTCGGTTGCAGCCACCCGGCTGCAATGCAGCGCTCCGAGAACGGTCACGCGCCAGGCGCGCTCGAACTCCTTCGGTGTTATGTCCATGAGGCCTTTCCAGTTCGACAGGCTGGCGTGGTTGACCAGAATGTCGACCGGTCCGAAGCGATCCCTGACTCGAGCGAAGGCGGACACTACGGCGGTATCCGTCGTGATGTCAGCGGCAACGGCCAGGGCGTTCTCTTCGCCCAGTTCAGCTTGTAGCTCTTCCAGGTAATCGGGCGAGCGGGCGAGCATGCCCACCCGGCAACCTTCAGCAACGAACTTGCGAACCAGAGCGGCACCGAGCCCCGGTCCGACTCCTGCAACGACAGCGGTTTTCATGGATGACTCTCCCCGGGACACGGATCTATCCGACCTCTTCCCATTCCAGGACCGGCTTGCGATTACTGGATACACAGTCGCGCAAATAGAGATTGATCAGGTTCTGGTACGACATGCCGGTTTCATCAGCAAGCGCCTTGAAGTACTCGATTACGTCCACTCCCAGGCGGATTGTCACCTGTTTCTTGAGTCGGCTGGCGAAGGGGTTCTTGCGGCGCTTCATGCTGGAAAGATCGTATTCCTTTTTCATGACTCCTCCGGGTACTCGGACCGCTCCGTCCTCGTGGGCTTGCGGGCAGAAATAATGCGGATTACTGACTCCTCATCTCGAAAGCAGTGGACGACAATCAAAACGCGGAGCCTGGCGCTGCATCCCAGCATCAGAAAGCGATCCTCTCCAAGCACATCGTCATCAAAGAACTGTACAGCATGCTCGTCGAAAAAAACCGTCTGGGCTTCCTCGAATGAAACGCCGTGTTTCCTTTGGTTCGCTTTGTTTTTGGCTTCGTCCCATTCAAACTGTAGATCTGCCATGCCTTAATTATAATATAATTATAACGTAGTGGAAAGTTGGTAATCGAAAAATAGCCGGATGGGGCTCAACTGCCGATTGCAGGAATGGATTCCACTGTCAGGCCGCCCGGCGAGGCGCAGCTACCGATGACTCCACATTCCTATCCGTTCGGGTTTGTCCATAGAAGCTATATTATCGTGAGCAGTCAAGTGTTTCGGGCGGAGCCGGACTTCGACGGGGGGCGAATATGAGCGACCTATTCGACAGGGTCCGCGAGGATTTTCCGCGGGCGCGCACGATGGCCTACTTCGACAACGCCTCGTCGCATCCGATCAGCATGCATTCGGCCGCGGCGCTGCACCGTTATGTGGAGTGGGTCACACACGATGTCGGCGAGCCCTGGTGGCCGGCCTGGGCCGAGCCGCGGGACAAGGCGAAAATCCTTTTCGCCGAGCTCATCAACGCCGACCCCACAGAGATCGCCCACGCGCGCAGCACGGTGGAATCGGAGAGCAACATCCTGAATGGACTGAATGACCACCTCCAGGGCGGAAACGTGGTCATCTCCGATCTGAACTTCAACCCTTGTGTCGGCAACTACAAGTTTCGCGCGCAGCAGGGCCTCGACGTGCGCGTCGTCAAGAACCGCGACTGGCAGATCGACATGGACGCGATGCGACAGGCGGTCGATGGTAACACGCGGCTCATATCGGTGGCCCTCGTTTCCAACATCAACGGATACCTCGCCGACGTGAGTGCCCTGAGCAAGCTCGCCCACGACCACGGCGCGTACATCTACGTCGACATAATGCAAGCAGCTGGATGCGTGCCGATCGACGTCAAAGCGATGGGCATCGACTTCGCCGCCTGCTCGACCTTCAAGTGGCTGATGGGTGTGAAGGGTTTCGGGTTTCTGTACGTGCGTTCCGGCCTGCAGGGAACCGTGCTCAAGCCGTCCCAGCCCACCGGCGGGGTTTCGTACAATTACCCGCCCTGGAGCGAGAATTCCGGCCTGGACGGCGATGAGATCTCGTTTTCACCGTCGTCCGGGATCGGCGCGTACGAGGTCAGCTACCCCTCCTACGAAGGGGTCATCTGCGCGCGGGAGAGCGTGAAATACATCCTGAACCTGGGAGTCGAGAACATCCGCAATCATGCGCGGGAGCTGACCGGGCGCCTGCAGGAGGAGCTGCCGCAGCGCGGGTACGAATCGATCACTCCCAGGGGAAACGAGAGCCCGATTGTCGCCTTTGTGGCGCCCGACCCAGATCGAGCCATGGCCAGCTGCCGCAACAACGACGTTCACATCGCCATGCGCTTCGGCAACAAGATGCGCCTGTCACCGTCGGTGTACAACAACCACGACGACATCGATCGCCTTTTCGAGGCCCTGCCCTGATATCGAAGGAACCGCGTGATCAACACTGCAGTCCTGTCACAACCCCAGTTTGAAACGGTTTTCGAGAAGAACCTGGAAATGCCGATGCGCGACGGCACGATCCTGCGCGCCGACGTGACCCGCCCGGACGCCGAGAGGGCGTTCCCGGTACTGCTCGAGCGCACCGTCTACAACAAGGACGGGGCTTCGGAGAACGCAGTGGGCTCTCCCGAATTCTTCGCGCAACGGGGGTACGCCGTCGTCGTCCAGGACGTGCGCGGCAGGTTCGCCTCTAGCGGCGAATTCTACCCTTTCAGAGACGACGGCGCCGGCGCCAATCAGGACGGGTACGACACGATCGAGTGGCTGGCCGCGCAGTCGTGGTGTGACGGCAATGTCGGCATGATCGGTGGCTCCTATTCCGGCGCGACCCAGTACCGCGCCGCGCTCAGCCGGCCGCCCCACCTGCGGGCGACATTCGTACGCGAATCGTCGGCCGATTTCCAGCGCGAGTGGGTCTATCGCGACGGCGCCTTCGAGCTCGGCTTCAACACCTACTGGGCGCACACCGTGACCGAGAAGAATCTCGAGCATCTGGTCGAAGGGGAAGAGCTCGAGCGCCAGAAGAAGCTCTTGTGCAAGGTGGGCGAGGAGATGGACGACTGGCTGGCCAGGTTGCCTGTCTACCCGTGCACCTTCCTCGAAGGGCTGAGCGACTGGCACAATGTCTGGCTCGACCACCCCGAGGCCGGGCCGTACTGGGTAGGGCTCAGCATCGAGCCGCACCACGACCAGATCGAGACGCCGACGTACCACCAGGGGGCGTGGTTCGACATCTTCCTGGCCGGCACGCTGAAGAATTTCCTCGGCATGAAGGCGAAGGCGCGCACCGAGGAGGCGCGTAATAGTCAGAAGCTCATCATCGGGCCCTGGATCCACGGCTCCCCGAACATCGCCGAACACGTCGTCGGCGAGTTCGACTTCGGAGAGAGCGCGGCCAGAGACTTTAACGAGATGCGTCTGCCCTGGTTCGACTACTGGCTCAAGGGGATCGACAACGGAGTGATGGACGAGCCGCCGGTGCGCATCTTCGTGATGGGCCGCAACGAATGGCGCGACGAGGAGGACTGGCCGCTCCCCGACACGACGTACGTCAACTACTACCTGCGCGCGCCACGCAGCGGTTCGATCGAGTCGCTGAACGACGGCTTGCTGTCGGCTGAGCCGCCTCCAGGGGCCGAAGGGGCGGACACCTTCGAGTACGACCCGCAAAGACCGGTGCCCAGTCTGGGCGGCGCCACCCTGGGGATCTCCGACGGCGTGATAGACCAGCGACCCGTAGATGAGATCTGCCTCACGTACACGAGCGAGCCACTCACCGAGGAACTGGAGGTCACCGGCCCGGTGAAGGCCGTCCTCTACGCCACCTCCTCGGCGCCCGACACCGACTGGATCGTACGGGTGACCGACGTGCACCCCGACGGGTACTCACGCCCCGTGTGCGACGGCATCCTTCGGGCTCGGTACCGAGACTCGTTCGCAAAGCCGGAGCTGATGGTACCTGGAGAGGTGTATCGCTTCGAGATCGACCTGTGGGCCACCAGCAACGTGTTTCTCGAGGGGCACCGCATGAGGATTGTGGTCACGAGCAGCAGCTTTCCCCGCTTCGACCGCAACCTCAACACGGGCGGTCCGATTCACCGGGAAGCGTCGGGCAAGGTGGCCGCGAACACGGTCGTGCACAACTCGGGGAGCCCTTCACACATCGTGCTGCCGATGATCCCACCGCGTTAGCGCTGTCGACGCCCGCGCGGCAGGCTACGCCTGGGTGAGAAAGCTGCCGACGTGGCCGGTGAAGTGGTCGAGCGCCAGCCAGAGTCCGGGCGGCGATGATCTCGCCGAGGTGGCGGGCCGGTTCGCTTCGAGGTCAGACCTTGCGAGGGGAACTTCTCGCCATACGCTCGAAGTGCGATGTCTACCACGCCTGCGACCCGTCACTGGAGTCGCTTGCGCGCTACCTGGAAGGCGTCGGCCTGCCATCACGGGCACCGCCGATCGCACCCGCACGCCCCCACCCCCAACCTGAACTGGATTTCGCCGCCTGAAATCGATTCGCGGTCACAGCAACGTCACCGCTGTGCCCTGATCTGTCGCTGAAAACGCCCGTTTCGCTCAGAGCGGCTCCGAGGACACTGTTCGTAGCCTCAGCTTTCGTCGATCGACCGTCACCCCACAAAGAACCGCCATCAATGCTGGCAAAATGCGGCAAATTGCAAAAAACGCCGCCTGACTTAGTAACGATAACCTATCTTATCCTCACTAAGCGCACCTGCCGGCGTTCATCGAGCATCTGCGCGAACACCGCGTCGATTCGCCGTGGGCCCACCCGCTGGCCCTGCCGCGCGGCACGCACGATGAGACGGGAGCGATGACGGCGCCACCCACCACCGACCACTTCGATGCCTGGATCGAGCGGTGGCCGGATGCAGCCCAGTACATGGTATTCGCAGACGCGACCGAGAATTTCGAGTCATGGCCCAAGGGGACACCGGAATTCAATACCGCGGTGAAGGCGTGGGTGACCTTCTGGGCGGAACACATAAGGTCCAAGGGAATATCACCGGAGCAGTTCGCGCGCTGCTGGCAGATACTCCTGCCAACCCAGACGCGGACGCGCGCATCCTGGCCTGGGCGAAGCCGATCCGCGAGGCCGGCACGGGTATCCGCGTCTGGGAGAATGTGATCCACAGCAGCATGGACGACGCGAACCAGGACATGATCAACGCTTGCCATGTGTTGAGTCCCCACTATGGATCCTTTCTGAAGCAGGGCGAGGCGTATCGCAACTATTTCCGGAACAAGCGCGATCAGGGGATCGCCCTCGAGTACTGGAATGCGTGGATGGGTCGGACCAAGGATCCGTACATGGGCCGGCTTATGCCGTGGACGTGCTGGCGTTACGGGGCGGAGGCCATCCACGTGTGGTCGTTCGGCGACACGGGCGGCGCGTCATCGTGGAACGAATATGTGACTACCAAGTTGCCTTACACCCCCATCTTCCTCGACGAGGTCTCGGTGACGGCGGGCAAACACCTCGAGGCGACGAGGGAAGGGATCCAGGACTACGAGTACTTAGCCATGCTGGACCGGGCGATCCAGGAAGCCTCTGCTCAGGGGATCACAGGTCCGGAATTGGAGCGCGCCCGTCGGTTGCTGGAGACTCTACCGACCCGTGTCTGCGAGGCAGGGGGGCATGGGGACGACATCGAAGACGACGACTTTGACTGGCTGAACGAGAACGTGGACCGGACAATGGCGGACGAGGCGCGGATTCAGGTACTCGCGGCGTTGACGGAGCTGGCCGGGCACTGAGGTCGAGCCCGCAGCGACTGGCATCGCCACCCTTGTATTTAGGATGATTACGATATGAAGGAGTTTGCGGTGCGCGATCCGGACGGCCACGCCATCGCCTTTGGCCAACACCACGAAGCATGACCACTCGATCCGACAGTTCGACGCCAAACTTCCTCATCATCATGTCGGACCAGCATGCTCCGGAAACGATCGGAGGCATGGGCCATCCGGCGGTGCAGACGCCTACCCTGGATCAACTCATGGCGGCAGGCGTCTCATTCCGCAACGCCTATTGCTGCTACCCGATGTGCACCCCGTCACGTGCCAGCTTCATGACCGGCCTCTTGACTCCCGAGCACGGGGTGTGGGAGCTCGGCGCGCCGCTGAGGTCGGATCTGCCGACGTGGGCGCACGTCCTTCGCCGCGCAGGGTATACCACATCGATCAGTGGCCGCATGCACTTCGTCGGCCACGACCAGATGCATGGTTTCGAGCGGCGGGTGCACGACGAGTTTGCTCACAAGCCGACTCCGTACTGCCACGCAGACTGGGACAAGCCCCAGGAGGATGCCCACCGCATGCTTTCTGCGCTCAAGAACGCGGGCCCGACGGCGGAGCCGACGAAGGTGCAACGATTCGACGAAGCCGTCACCGAGGCTGCATTGCAGGAGCTGTCCTTCCTTACATCGGGTGAGAGCGGTCGTCCGTGGGCGCTCATGGTCGGCCTCTATCTGCCACACCTCCGGTATGCGGTCAGCCAGGAGTACTACGATAGATATGACGGAGCAGATATTCCCTTGCCCCGGACGCCGCCTGATGGTCGCAGCTACGAAGACTCGGTGCCGGCGCAGCTGGAGGGGCTCAGACGATGGCAGGGACTGACCGGCGATGGTGCATCAGAAAAGGAAGTGCGGACTGCGCGCCGGTGTTACTACGGCATGATCACCTGCATGGACGAACAGATCGGCAGACTCGTGGTTCACCTCGATCGACTCGGTGTCGCAGACAACACCTGGGTCGTCTACCTGTCCGATCACGGCGACAACATGGGAGAGCACGGTTTCTGGTCGAAGCTGAATTTCTACGAGGACAGCGTGCGGGTTCCCATGATCGTCGTGCCTCCGCGCTGTGCAAAGGCCGGCGCCCAATGCCAGGCCCCGGTATCGACCGTCGATTGGATGACGACGTTCCTGGAGCTCACCGGACAGGATCGGGGATTCGAGGAGCTGCCCGGCCATTCCCTGGTGTCGTTGCTCGAGGATCCATCCGAGGGTTGGCCTGACCGGGTTGTCCTGTCCGACTACGCCTGCGAGGGCACACGCGTGCCGATGAGGATGATCCGTCGGGGGCGATGGAAAGCCTGGTTTGCACCCGGACTGCCCCCACTCCTGTTCGACCTGGAGGAAGATCCGCACGAGTGGAACGATCTCAGTGGAGAGGACTCATGCAGAGACATCCTCGAGGATCTCCACCAGCTGGCCCGTTCGAACGGGTGGGATGCCCAAGCGCTTCGAGAAGATGTCTTAAGGCACCAGCGCCGATTGAGATACATCGAGCTGTCAGAATCTGACACCTAGATCACCTCGGATCCTTGTTCTTGTGCATGAAGCGGACCAGGAGGGATGGTAACATCGGTATTTTGACGGCACCAACCCCGTTCAAGCGCTATTCGACCGACGGGCCTCCTCCGGGATGGTCCACGGACGACCTGCGGCGGGCGCAGAGCATGGATTATCTGGCTCCGGCTGAAACCATGCGGATTACGCTCAGACACGTACGGCGGAGTCGAAGCCTACGTGCGCGAGATCGGCCTGACGACCCAACAGATCCAGGCTATCCGGGAATCATTCGTGGAGTGATGGAACCGGTGTTAACAACTTGACCGGTTTCCAGATGCCGCCGCCCCACGGTCCGTAGTCGACGACGCGGACGGTGATGACGTTTGCAGCGCCTTTGTGCAGGTGAGGGCTCACGTCTATGAGAAAGCGCCGCTTCCAGGGATCCCCGGAGGTGTACGCCCAGCCGTCCATGTTGTGGCTTCCGGCTCTAGCGCCATTCACGTACACCTCCGCGCCGTGCGCGACCGCCCCGAAAGCGAGAAAAACCTTTCGATCTTTTTCCAGCTCCGGAACTACCACCGTCTGCCGGTACCATCCGTGGCCGTCGTAGGTCCGGTAGCCGTGGTTGTCCCACGGGAGCAGATCGGTGATCCAGAACCAGTCACGCTCCTCGACATCCGGCCTGTGCCAGCCCTCCTCGACCCCGACGTCGAGCGGATCGATGCGGAATCGCCAGTGGTGTGACAGCTCCGCGAGCTGGACGTGGTCGTCCCATAGATCCCCGAAGGTCTGGTCCTCGTCATAACCCAGAACCGTACCCAGGCCGCCACGTCCGTCGTCCTGCGGAAACCCCGGTACCGGCGCCCCGAACTTGCGCGGCGGCTTGGCGCTGCCGGGGTAGGCGGCGACGTGCGCGTCGAAGTTGCGCAGCACCGGCGGCGCAACCTGTTGCTGGCGCGCCGCGGTGATCGCCTCTCTGTAGGCCTGGGGGACGACGATGCCGGGTTTGCCGGATTTTTCCCACAGGTCACAGTGAGGCGGGTACAGCCACACATACTCGTCGCTGTACTTGAGCGCCTGGTGCAATGACCACGTCAGCTCGTCTGGAGTGTAGTAGTTGGTGGCGAGGTCCTCGCTGAAGCCGATCTCACCGTAGGCTCCGATTACGAAAGCGAATCCAGCCTGGCAGTGCCGGTCGTATTGCTCCGGCACCCTGCTGAGGTCACGCATTGTCTGCTTCATCACCTGCCGAGCCCTGGCATACGTCACCGGCGCCCGGTAGCCGTAGGCCAACTCGTGCCCGTCGACGATCCTGGCTCCGCCGGTGCTCTCAGATAGCAGGCCATCGAAAAAGGCGGCCATCAGGCCGTAGCCTGCTGCCGGATCGCCCAGCTCGACCTCGCGGGTCGCCTGGCTCGGACCGTGCAGTGAAATGATGTGGATGTCGGGAAAAACGCGGTTGATCGCACGCATGATCTGTGCCCCGCGCTCGAATGCCTGATCCGCGTACTCCTGAGCTGATTTGGTGTCCTGGTACTTGGAGCCCCGGTAGGACCACAGGTTCCTGCCGTAGTAGACCTCGTCGTCGAAGAGAATACCGTCGAGGCCGCTCCGTTTACAGTACAGGGCACTCACTTGCCAGTTGTTGATGACGGCCTCGAATTCGTCGTCGAACCAGTCGGGGATTTCTATGGCCCTGTCGCCGGGGGTGAGGTATCCCAGCAGGAAATTGTGTTTGTAGCGCGTGGCCCTGGCCTTGACTGACTGCAGGTGGCCGATGGCATCCTCGAACTGCTCGATCCGATGCCAATCCTTGCGGAACATGCGCCCGACGGCTTCGGTTGATATCCCGCCCTGATACGTGGACGGATAGATGGCGACGCCGTCGATTCCCGGCAGCAGCCTCTCCATCTTCTCGATGTCCAGGGCCAGCCCACGCGCGGTGGGACCGCGGAAAGAGATGATCTTCTTGTGGGAAACGGAAGGGTCCAGTTGGGCGACAAGTTCGGCCGGTACCGATGAAGCGACAGCCCACGACAACAGGCACGCCGGCAACCCCGAGGAAAGGGCGAGGCGCGAGACCCTGTGTGAAAGACACCCTGCGTATTTCATCGCGGCTCCTCTGGGAGATCGAGCGGTATGGAGGGGGTACGGTTCTATCAGTATCTCACGTGTAGATCGACATGGTCGATGGTCAGGGGCACCTTGATTCTGGAATCTCGATTGACCAGAACCACTTTGATCGTGTGCGCTCCCTTGGCGATCTGATCGGGCTTAAGGTCCCAGACCAGCCACTTGTTCTCCGACACCCTCGGTGGGGCGTCGTCGTTCTCGGCAACATCGATGATGGCCGGAGAGCCGAGTGCGTTTCCGTCCAGGCTGACTGCGACCTCGTCCTCCGGCGCCCATCGGAATATCACGGAGATGCTCGCAGAGCATCGCACGTTTGACTGATTCCCGCTTCCCACTGCTCTAGCTGCCTGACTATCTTCGTCCCATACATAATCCACTGTTGTATCCCCGTCAACGCCCATTGCTGTGGGCAACCACCGATACCCCGTCCCCCCAAAGGAAGAGAGGCAGGCCCCCCAAGCGCTCCCCGGTCGAGGTTCTGAGCCGACGCCCGCCCAACGCCGTCATCGCCTTTCTTGGTCGACCTTATTGGCACGCGTTTTTCGATTCGACGTAACCATATGCCCCGCCTGCGGCGGCCCGATGAAGGGAGTTGCGGCCCTTACCGAGCCCCGCTCCATTGCGCGCTACCTAGAAGGCGTCGGCCTGCCATCACGGGCACCGCCGATCGCACCCGCACGCCCCCACCCCCAACCTGAACTGGATTTCGCCGCCTGAAATCGATTCGCGGTCACAGCAACGTCACCGCTGTGCCCTGATCTGTCGCTGAAAACGCCCGTTTCGCTTAGAGCGGCTCCGAGGACACTGTTCGAAGCCTCAGCTTTCGTCGATCGACCGTCACCCCACAAAGAACCGCCATCAATGCTGGCAAAATGCGGCAAATTGCAAAAAACGCCGCCTGACTTAGCAACGATAACCTATCTTATCCTCACTAAGCGCTGAAGACGCGCCGGTGTCGGTCGATCAGATGTGGGAGCGGCTGGCCTACATGCTCAAGCGCATCGTGCCCGTGGCCGAGCGCGCCGGCGTGCAGCTTGCGGCCCATCAGGATGATCCTCCGGTGGAGAGCCTGTTCGGGACCGGTCGCCTGTTGACCAGCCACGACGCCATGCAACGACTGATCGACCTGGTGCCCAGTCCCAACAACGGGCTCGAGTTCTGCCAGGGCACTGTGGCGGAAATGGGACCGGCAGACACCCTCGACGCGATCGAGCGATTCGCCTCCCAGGACAAGATCTTCTACGTCCATTTCCGCAACGTAAAAGGGGGCGTACCCAAGTTCGACGAAGTTTTCATCGACGAGGGCGACGTGAACATGATCGCGGCGCTCAAGGCCTACCGTGACGCCGGCTACCAGGGCGTGATCACCCCGGACCACACGCCGAGGGTGATCGGCGACTCGGCCTACGGTCACCGGGGCCGTGCATTCGCCCTCGGCTACATCCGCGCCGCGATGCAGGCGCTGGACCTGCTGGACTGAGCCAAAAAAGAAAGAGGAGGACCACCATGGCTGAGATGATGTGGCGGACGGCCAAGCACGAGGGCGTTGGCAACGTCGTATTGGAGCAGGTGCCCATCCCCGAGCCGGGTCCGGGCCAGGTGCTGAGTCGCACGCAGGTCAGCCTGATCAGTCGCGGCTCGGAGTTATGGCGCCGCTACGAGCGGGAAGAGGCGGTCGATCCCAGCGCAATGGGCTACTCTACGACGGGAATTGTCGAGCTCGTGGGCGAAGGTGTGACTCGGGTGACCCCGGGAGATCGCGTCGTCGCCAGCGCTCCCCACGCCGAGTACTCCCTCACCGAGCGGGTCGTCCCCCTGCATCCCGATCTCTCCCTCGAAGAGGGCACTTTCCATCCCCTGACTACGAGCAGCGTCGGCTGGACCGGGGTTGCCGGGATCACCCCGCAGGACCGCGTTGTCGTGCTCGGCCAGGGTATCGTCGGCAACCTGGTGATGCAGTGCGCACGGCGTTATCAGCCCGCGCAGCTGATCGCCGTCGATGCCCTGGAGTTGCGCTGTCGATTGGCCGCCGAAGTCGGCGCCCCGGAGGTGGTAAACGCCGCCGAGGAAGATCCGGTAGAAGCGGTCTCGCGCCTCACCGGCGGCGACCTGGCCACCATCGTGATAGACTGCGTCGGCGGTCGCGCCGGGATCGAGTCGTTTGCGCAGGCCCAGGAAATGCTCGCTCCCGGGGGCCTGTTGCAACTGATAGGCATCTACCACAACGCCCCCCTGCCGCTGGATGCCTCGAAGATGATGGGCAAACGCCTGATCGGTGGCTACCCGCCGGACACGGACCGCAACGAGGCCGGGCAGGTGGCGATGACGGCACTGTCCGCAAGGGAGGTCGCGGTCGAGCCGCTGATCACCCACCGATTCGACGGGCAACAGGCCAAGGAGGGCTTTGATTTTCTCTACGAGCACCCCGACCAGGCGATGGGTGTGTTGTTCCTGTGGCCATAGCAGATGACACAGACTGAAAAGCCATTGCGCGTAGCGATTTCCGGCTGTCACCGCATGTTGACGCGCCCACAGGCCGGCCACAACTGGGCCAGCGCTTTTGCTGCGGTTACCGGGACAGAGATGGTCGCGGTGTTCGATCTGGGAGCGGAAACCAGGGCGGCCTTCGTCGAATGTTGGGGCGACATCCCCAGCTACGATGACTACCCACAAATGCTCCAGGAGGCCCAGCCGGACATCGTCTGTATCGCCGTCCGCCAGACGATGCACGCGGAGCAATGCGAGCAGGCGTTGGCGGCCGGAGTGCGGGGCATTCTCTCCGATAAGCCGCTGGCGACCAGTCTGGAGGAGGCCGATCGCATTGTGGAGGCATGCCGGCGCGCCAATGTCCCGCTGGCCTTCGGACTGGATCGACGCTGGGACTCCTCCTACCGCTTCCTGCGCCAGGTCATCGCCGATGGTGCGATCGGCGCCGTTACCGGCGTTACCGGTTACGGTCTGCCCAACCTGATTAATCACGGCTGCCATTGGTACGACACCATGCTGGCGCTGGCCGGCGATCCCGAACCGGTGTGGGTGAGCGGCTTCGTGCAAGACGTTTCCGACGAGCCGCCCGACGCGCGAAGTCGCATGGATCCCACTGGCAGGGCGCAGATCGGTCTGGACAACGGTGCGGTAGCCGTGGCGATACCGGAGGGCGGCCCCGGTGCCGGGTTCGAGGTACTGGGCGAACACGGGCGGCTGCTGATCCTCAACGATGCCCGCCAGGCGCACCTGTGGACCGAGACCAGCGGCGATGGGCGGGCAGAGTTGCAACCACGCCCGCTGGAGCTGCCAATCCTGCCCGAGGGATGGCCTGCCGGTCCAGCCGCAGTGAGTGATCTGGCACAGGCAGTACGCACTGGCGGTACCACAGCCTGCGATGTGGATCACGCCCGCCGGGCTACCGAGATCGGCTTCGCTATCCACCTCTCCAGCAACAATGCAGGCGCGCGGGTGAACTTGCCCGCCACCGATCGATCACTGCGCATCCCGTCCTACCCCTGGGGCAACGAGTAGGACCGGCCTGACTTGCGACAGCACGCGCTTCGAGGTCCCCGAAGACTCCGACGACTCCCTGCCGGCAGAGGACCTTAAGGCCTTTGAATCGCCAGATCTACTCGACGCGCAGACCCCGATCATCACAAAGTCCCCTTCGACGGCGCGGTCACAGCAACGTCACCGCTGTGCCCTGATCTGTCGCTGAAAACGCCCGTTTCGCTCAGAGCGGCTCCGAGGACACTGTTCGAAGCCTCAGCTTTCGTCGATCGACCGTCACCCCACAAAGAACCGCCATCAATGCTGGCAAAATGCGGCAAATTGCAAAAAACGCCGCCTGACTTAGTAACGATAACCTATCTTATCCTCACTAAGCGCCGTGGGCGCCTGGATGGACCGGGTCGAAGCGAACGACGGCATTCTTCCCGACAACGTGGGCCTGTCAGGCCAGGTCGGGGAGTACCTGGGCGGACGGTGGTACGGCGGGTACTACGGTTGGACCTGGCCGCACGGCTGGCACACCATGGGCGACGCGGTGCTCAGCGGCGCCGAGAATGCCATGCTGGTTTCCCGGGATCAGAAGTACATGGATTTAGCCCGCTCGCAGATCGACCTGATGATGGCCAACGGGGGAAGACCGGGACGGGGCCCTGTTCGTTCCCCATCACCACCACGACAAGGGCTGGGACGGCTACAGTCCGTTACAGGCCCGGTTCATGGCCCACGTCTGGTCTATCTCGATGGAGGCGGCCGACATGGAACGGATCGAGCGCCAGCGCGACCCGAACTCGCGAGACTGGGAGACGATACAGGTCAAAGGCGGCAAGGACCGCGGAGGTCACGAGGCGACCTGGCTGGGATATCTGCGGGGCGAGTTCCCCGACTACCCGGAGCAGATCCTGCACTACAACCACGGTCAGGTCTACCAGCGTCTGGCCTACATGGCCCACGACGAGCAGGATCCGGCGACCTACGGCGACCACTACCTGCAGGTGCGCAATCCGATCACCACCGAGGGGCTGGTGCAGCTGACGATGGGCGGGCAGCTTCAACGGCGGCCTGCTGCTGGTGCGGTTGCGTTACTACGACTGGGACCGCAAGCGACCGGGACTGCCGCCGGACGTGGCGGCACTGGTCGAATCGATCGACGCCGATGGTGCAGTCGTGACACTGGTCAACCTGAGCGCGGCGACCCGGCGGGAGCTGGTGGTGCAGGCCGGCGCCTTCGGCGAACATCGATTCACGACCATCCGTTACCAGGCTCTGGCCAGCGGACGCAGTCACGACGTTTTTTCAGGCACCAACTGGCAAGAAGAGGAACGCTACGACGAGGAGATGGCCGGCGAGGTCGAGGAGAACGAAGTCGCCGTGGGGGCTTCTTTTTTCCGCGTCGCGATGAAGCCGTGTTCGAGGATCAGGCTGCATCTGGGCATGGACCGTTTCGTCAATATCCCCTCCTACGATCTGCCCTGGGCCGCTGAAGTGAGTGGGTAGAGAGGCCGGTCGCCCGAATCATGCACCGCGGGAGTAGGCACTCGAGTCGTCGAGGTCCACCTTCACCGTGCACTTCTTCATCTTGATCGGTCCTGGAGCTTGCGGCGGCTGCAGGTTGGCCATGTGGCCGTCCTGAGGGGCGAAGATGAAGAATGTCCCGGGGCGGGCGCGGATCAGGTCACCTTCGCCCGTGCCGAACAGGTAGTCCTCTTCGGCATGGTATTCCTCCAGCTTCAGCTGACTGATGTGCGCCCAGCCGCACAGCGTCTCGCCCTCGATGAAATGCTGCACGTCGATGGAGCGCCGATGGAACTCGTACTTGGGTCCTCGATCGGCCGCGACTCGAAGTTGCTGCGGACTGCCCGCAGCCCTTCCTGCTCCAGATCGAACACAAAGCTGCCCTCCTCCAAATCGTCGAAATCGTCATCCTGAAGATATCGCAGAGCAGCCTCTATCCGCGGCCCGAGGCCGTAGTAGTTGTGTGCGTTACTGAGGTAATCGACTATCATCTGAGCTCCTTGCAAATGATCACTATGGCTGAAACGGTACAAGCCATTCTTCTTCGACACCGAGGTCGAAACCGGGGCCTGTTTGCGTGAATTCGAGATAGCTGTCGCGTGGAATGACAGAGCCGGGTTGGGCGACTGCTTCGAGGGGAATGCCGGGATCTGAGCCGATGTAGTATTCGGCCCACGGGGTGTTGGGCATGGCCCAGCTGAAGTGTTGGCCGTAGGCATCGCGACCACCTCCGTGAAGGCAGACTTCCAAACCGGCAGAGGCGGCCATGTTGGCGATTTTGACACAGGCGGTCATGCCGCCGACCCATTGAATGTCGGGTTGAAGGACATCGAGGGCACGGTTTTCGATGATGATTTGATAGGGATAAGGTGTGTAGAAATGCTCACCACTGGCCAAGGCCATCCAGGGCAGTCGCTTTCTGAGGTCGATGTGGCCGAGAACGTCTTCGGGGATCAGGCATTCCTCCATCCAGCGCAGGCCATAGGCACGCAGACGTTCGGCAAGGCGGGTGGCGTATTCGACATCGAAGGCCATGTAACAGTCGAGCATGAGCTCGCTGTCGTCGCCGATGAGCTGGCGGACTTCTGCGATGCGCTTTTCGTTTGCCTGCAATCCCTGCAAACCATCGACGGGGCCGTATTGGCAGGGGAGTTTGAAACCGCGAAATCCCAATTCCCTGTACCAATCGACATCGTCGCCAGTGGCGTAAGTGAACAGGCGGTCACGCACGGGGCCGCCGAGGAGTTCGTAGACAGGTCTGTTCTGCAGTTTGCCAGCGAGATCCCACAAGGCGAGATCTACAGCGCTGATGGCGAGAGAGGCGATACCAGCTGTGCCGAAAGGTTTGGAGACACGAAACATCATGTCCCAGAGCTTTTCAATCGCAAGGCATTCTTCACCTTCAAGGATATGGGCAAATGCGTCTTCGACGACCATGGCTGCTGGCCGTCCGGCCGATGTGCCCAACCCCCAGGTGCCGTTTTCAGCGGTGACTTTGACACCGAACCTCGGCCATTGCTTGGCGCTGTAGAGTTGGCGGCGTGTTTTGAAGCGTGGGAATTTTGACATGGGGTTGGCGACTTCGATTTGCGTGGGCCAGGCTTTTCGACGGCCTTCTGTTTCAGGGACGAACGCGGTTGAGGCTGCCAATGTCGTTCCAGACCCTGTGGATGCGTTTGAGGCGCCTGGGCGTTCGATGCTGACGACTTCGACGGATTTGATTTTCATTGAATTCTCCTTTGCCCCACGGCTATTCTCAACCATGTGATCGGCCCTGGCAAACGCGTCTTGAGTGTCTCGCCCGTCGAACGTCAATGCAACAGATCGTCGAGACCACGGCGCAACGCGTTGTCCGTCTGCTGCTACGGCGCGGCCTGCTGGAAGAGGGCAGTACCGATCCGCTCATGGAGCAGGAGCCTCTGCTGGCAACAATCACTGCGGCCTCGATCCAGTCCAGGGTGGCCACCGGCGACCGTGCTGGCCAGCCCGTGCGCCGGCGCCTGCTCGATCCCCAGCAGGGCATCCGCACCGGCCCGTTGTGCTTTGCCGCGCGCGGCTTCTCCCTGCATGCGGCCACCCGCGTGCCGGCCGCCGATCGTACCCGCCTGGAGAGACTGTGCCGCTACGTCAATAGACCGCCGCTTGCAGCGGGACGCCTGCAGATCCTGGATACCGAAAGAGTGGCTTTCGACCTGAAAACGGTCTGGTCGGACGGCACCTATCGAATTGAGCTCTCGCCGCAAGAATTGATAGAGAAACTGGCCGCCCTGGTGCCGCCACGGCGCCTCAACTTGGTGCGCTACCATGGCGTGTTGGCGCCCAATGCGGCCGATCGGGCACAGATCGTACCGGGCCCCAAAGAAGAGGCCCCCGAAGCGGAGACCTGTGCGCATACGGAGGAGCCCACCCCCGCCCAACGCCGGCACCGACTGGCCTGGGCCGCCTTGCTAGCACGGGTTTTTCGCGTGGACGTTACCGTGTGCCCCGCCTGCGGTGGCCACATGAAAATAGTGGCTGCTCTCACCGATCCACGTTCTATCCAATGCTATCTGGCGGGTGTCGGCTTGCCATCGCGCTCGCCGCCCATCGCCCCGGAACGGCCTCATCCCCAAGACGAGCTCGACTTTGCCGCCTGAGACCGACGCCAGACACCGCTGCGTCCCCATCTCTAGCTGACAGCTGCCGCTGCGCCCGCAGAGGCTGATCAGGGCACCCCATCCGCTGGCCCGTAGTTCACCGAATGATGGGCAACACACATATCGCCCTCAACGCCCGCGAAAAACCTCAAAAGCCGCGCGGTCACAGCAACGTCACCGCTGTGCCCTGATCTGTCGCTGAAAACGCCCGTTTCGCTCAGAGCGGCTCCGAGGACACTGTTCGAAGCCTCAGCTTTCGTCGATCGACCGTCCCCACAAAGAACCGCCATCAATGCTGGCAAAATGCGGCAAATTGCAAAAAACGCCGCCTGACTTAGTAACGATAACCTATCTTATCCTCACTAAGCGCCCTGCCGGCCGAGAGAATTATGATCGGCGTTGCCGGCGGCTTTGGTGCCTCCATCAAGGGCCCCGGTCACGCCCATCACAACGGAATGCAGCTGATCCGCTTCGGCGAAATGAACGGTGAAATCAGCGAGCGTCTCGAGAAGGTGGCCGACGTCTGGAAAGAGGCTGGATTCAACATCGGAACCTACGACGACATCCAGCAACTGGTCTGGGAGAAGTTCATCTGCAACGTCGCCCTGAGCGGACCTACGACGGTGCTGGAGAAGACCATTGGCGAATTGATGGCCGACGAGAACGCCTGGGGCGTGGCGCTGAGCTGCGGTCTCGAGGCCTACGAGGCCGGCGTGGCAAAAGGCGTGCGGTTCTCGTTCGACGATGCCACCGCCTACATCACGGCCTTTGCCGAGAAGATGCCCGATGCACGGCCCTCCATGCTTCTCGACTACCTGGCGGGCCGGCGCACCGAGATCGATGCCATCAACGGCATGGTCCCGGTAGTGGCCCGCGAAGTCGGCACGGCGGCGCCCACCAACGAGGTGATTACCGCGCTGGTGAAGGCCAAAGAAGCGTCGTTCTGAAACTCAACGTACCCGCCATAACGGGGAACAGCGAATGAAGATCCTGATCACCTCGGCCGCTTCGCAACTGGCGCAACGGCTGGCCGCGGCATTGAGCGAGCACCACCAGCTGCGCCTCACCGACCTGGTGCCGGTTGAGACCGACTTCGATTTCGTCAGGTGCAAGCTCGGTCACGAGGAAGAGACCGATACCCTGGTCGCCGGCATGGATGCGGTCATCCACGTAGCTGAACCGCCGTCGTCCGTTCTTGCGGAGTCGCTGCAGCCGGAGAGCCGGATGATCGACTTCCAGACGCGGTGCACCTACAACCTCTTCAACGCCGCCTCTGACGCCGGCATCGGGCACGCGATCTACACCAGCACCCTGCGCCTGTTCGAGGGGCACGACGAAGACTGGACGGTGACCGAATCGTGGCGGCCGGCGCCCACGACTGACGCGGACGTGCTGGCGAGACACCTCGGCGAGTTCACGGTCCGCGAGTTTGCCCGGGAACGACGGATCAATGTGACTTTGCTCAGGCTCGGGACCCTGGTGACCGCCGCGGAGGCTGCTGGCCAGCCGCTGGATACCAGCTGGCTCGAGATCGAGGATGCCGTGCAGGCGTTTGTCGGCTCCCTCGAATCGCCGGCCGACACCTGGGCGATCTATCACATACAGTCGGAGTTTGCCCGGTCCCGATTCCTGATCGGCCGCGCCAGGAGCAACCTGAGCTATGAGCCGGTGTTCCAGCCGGCCACGGGAGGAGGCAGTTGATGCGGGTCCTGATTCTCGGCGGCGGTGGCCGCATGGGGCCGTCGGTGGTCAAGGCGCTCGGTGAGCACCACGAGCTGCTGGTGACCGACGTCGTGCCGATCGATACGCAGCACGAGTCGCGGCAGCTGGACGTGGCGAACCTCGATCAAGTAGTGGCGGCGGCCGAGGGTAGGGAGGCGATCGTCAACCTGTCGGTGCTGCGGGAGGATAGAAAACTCGCCTTCGACGTGAGCACGCGCGGCTGCTACAACGCGATGCGCGCGGCGTTGGAACACGGCATCGGGCGGGTCGTCAACAGCGGTCCCCATTTCACCATCCAGGGCTTCCCCTACACCGACTTCGACTACGACATCCATCCCGACGTACCGGCACAGACATCGACCAGCCTGTACCCGATCACCAAGGGGCTTGGGCAGGAGATCTGCAGGGTCTTCACCGAGAATTTCGATCTCCACGTCCTGACCCTGCTCTTCTTCCACCTGCGCCACGACGACGATGCGCGGGAGGGAGAGGATCTGACCCCGTTCACCACATCGTGGCGGGACGTCGGCGAGGCCTTCCGGCTCGCCCTCGAGGTCGATCTGGCGACGTTGCCCTCCCGCTGCGAGGCCTTCAACATCTTCGGCGACCTGCCCCACCGTCAGTTCTCCAACGAGAAGGCCAAGCGAATCCTGGGCTTTGCCCCCCGCGACCACTTCGAGAAGGCCTGGCACAAGAAGCGGTGAGTCGCGCGTGCTGAAGTTTTCCGCGCCAATCAACAGGTGTTTTGGAAGTCATTGGAGCCATTCGAGTGCCTGGAATCCGCGTAGCGCTGGTACAGTTCGACGCCCGGCCGGAAGATGTCGATGGCAATCTTGACAAGATGCACGCCTTCGTGCGCCAGGCGCGGGATCGCGGCGCGCGCTGGATCATTTTTCACGAAGGCACGGTAAGCGACTACACGGAACATCTGCAGGAGTACGCCGAACCTGTGCCGGGGGGGCGTTCGACCTCGTCCATTATCGCCCTGGCGCGAGAGCAAGACTGCTTCATCAGCTTCGGCCTGTCCGAAATCGACGACGAGCGGTTCTACATCTCACAGGTGTTCGTCGGCCCCCAGGGCCTGGTGCACGGATACCGCAAGACCTGGATCTGGTCCGACCCGACGGATACGGGATATCGCAACGAATGGGCGCTATACGATCCGGGTACGGGTCCGGAGCTGTTCGAGTTCGATGGGATCAAGGCCACCTGCTTCGTCTGCTCCGACGGGGAAGCGCCTCGCTGCATCGAGCGAGCCAGGGCATTGGGGCCCCAGGTCGTGTTCTATCCCAACAACCGTCGCAACATGCCCGACTTCGACGAACTCGGTGCGCTCACGCAGGAGATCGGCGCCCCCATGCTGGCCTGCAACCGCACGGGTATGTCCTGGGACCATGCGTGCAGTGGTGGCAGTGTAGTCTACTCGTCCAGCGGCTCGGTCCTGGCGAGAGCGAATCGGGAGGGACGGGAAGAGGTTCTGGTCTGCGATGTCGATCTGTTTTTTCGATTCGACGTAACCATATGCCCCGCCTGCGGCGGCCCGATGAAGGGAGTTGCGGCCCTTACCGAGCCCCGCTCCATTGCGCGCTACCTGGAAGGCGTCGGCCTGCCATCACGGGCACCGCCGATCGCACCCGCACGCCCCCACCCCCAACCTGAACTGGATTTCGCCGCCTGAAATCGATTCGCGGTCACAGCAACGTCACCGCTGTGCCCTGATCTGTCGCTGAGAACGCCCGTTTCGCTCAGAGCGGCTCCGAGGACACTGTTCGAAGCCTCAGCTTTCGTCGATCGACCGTCACCCCACAAAGAACCGCCATCAATGCTGGCAAAATGCGGCAAATTGCAAAAAACGCCGCCTGACTTAGTAACGATAACCTATCTTATCCTCACTAAGCGCGGAAGCGCTGGAGCGGATGACGCCGGCCCAGCGCCTGTTCTACTCCGAGGTGGCGGCCGACCCCCGTCGCGAGCGCACCGTCCACCCCGGCAGGTAACGGGGGAGGCCCTTCAGTCACCGCCCACGACGTCGCTGATATCGGCAATCCACACATCCCCCTGCCTGTGTAACCCCCCCGTGTAGAGGACCGACTGCCCATCGGGGGCCCATCGGGGGCGCATGGATTCCTGACTCAGGGCCAACAGCGTCTCCGCTTCGCCACCTTCCACCGGTATCGTCCACACGTCGTTGTCCCACACGTGCAGCAACTGGCTGCCGTCCGGCGACCAGTGTGGAGACCGGCCCTCAGCCAACCAGACCGGCTCCCCGCCCGAGGCCGCCACGGTCCATAGGTTCCACAGGCCTTCTTCGCCCCCATGAGAACGGGTTGAGGCAAAGGCGATCCTCTCGCCGTCGGGCGACCAGTCGGGGTCTGTATCAGCGCCTGGACTCGCGATCAACCGTTGTGCTGTCCCTCCCGCAACGGTCGTGACCCACAGGTCGCTCTCCGCCGACGTTCCGCTGGAGATGGCCAGTTGCTTGCTGTCCGGTGACCACGCCATGTGCTGATCTTCCCCGGGAGTTGTGCTTACCGACCGGGGCTCGCCACCGGCCGCCGGGACGATCCAGACCTTTTTTTGCCCTCCCGAATCCGACACGAAGGCGATGTGCGCTCCATCCGGAGACCAGCGCACGGTCGCCTCCCCCGTGGCGGCCGAGGCGCCGGAGGTCAGCGCCACCGCCCCACTGCCATCCGCTTTCACGATCCAGATCTCTCTCCTGCCGCCATCGGCACTGACGTAGGCAACGTTCGAACCGTCGGGAGACCAGGTGGCGCCGCCACTCTCTCCCATCTCGGCGTTGGCGGCCAGGGGTACAGGATCGCCGCCATCTGCCGAGACCACCAACAGGTCACCCGACTCAGTAAAGCCCTGGTAACAGATACGTCTGCTGTCGGGAGACCACCGCGGACGATTACCGGGCACCCCCACTGCGATCGGCTCTCCTCCCGCCGCCGGGATTACCGCGATGGCTATGTTATTACCCCGGTTCGTCCAGAAGGCGATCCACTTGCCGTCCGGAGACCAGTCCGGCTCCGTGTTGCCGTTCAGGTCGAATGTCAGTTGACGAGCCTCGCCACCGGCTGCGGGAACGACCCACAGATCGGCGGGGCCGTCTGTGGTGTCGGAGGCGAAGACGATCCACTGGCCATCGGGCGACCAGTCGGGGTGATAATCGGGTTGGGGCCGGTCAATGATTCTGCGAGGAGGGCCGCCTGCGACCGGCATGGCCCAGATGCCCAGGTTGCCCTCGGTGTCGGCGCAGTACACGACTTCTTTGCTATCGGGCGACCAGTTGACGATGTCGGATGCGAGGGAGTCTGCCTCGGTCCCCAGCAGCGACACCGGCATACCTTCCTCAAACGGCGCCACGATGTGGAGTCTCAAGCACCCGCTTCGTGTAGAGATGAAAAGCAGCTTCTTCCCGTCCGGAGACCATCTTGCCACGGCGTCCGTCTCGGGATGGTCGGTGATCTGGATTGCCTCACCGCCGGCAAGACGCTGGATATAGATTTCGCGATTGCCGGTGCGGAACGATTCAAAAGCGATCCACTCACCGTCAGGAGACCAATCCGGGTTCCAATCGTGCGTGCTGTGGGTCGTGAACTGAACCAGTTTCTTCGTCTGAGCCGCTGCCTCCTGCGGCACCTGGGCGGCACAGACCAGGAACACCAGGATCGATGCCAACGGGAGGACCTTGTACATGTTGGATGCCATGCGCTTGCTCCTTGATCGTGGCGACGACGACTACGTTTGTCCCCGCATGTCGAGACAGACGATTTCTTCCAGGCTTCGCAGGTAAAGCAGCCCACGCGCCAGGCTGGGTGATGTCCAGCACCTGCCGCTCAGTACCTGTGCGCGCGCCACTTCGACGTGGGTCGTTGGATTCGCTTCCACAAGAGCCAGCTTGCCATCGTCACTGAGCACGATCAGGTGTCCGTCGGCGAACATCAGACTGCCCTTGCCGTAGCCTCGTGTCTTCCATTGTTCCTCGCCGGTGTCGGCAGCAATACACTTGAAAATCGAGTCGTCGAATCCGTAGAGGAATCCCTCGTGATGGATCGATGAATTGAAGTGATTCTGCATCCCCTTGCTGAACCAGACTTCGCTGACGCCCGGGCCTGCCTCGGTCTTCGTTATCTCCACGACTGCCCCGCCTGTGTCGTAGCCGGATGAGACGAACACCCGGTCAGGACCGATGAATACGGGCGACGCCGGATTGATGTGATGATCGTTCGGCCATTCGTAGCGCCAGTAGATCTGTCCGTTCAATGGCGCCACGGAAACGAGTGCGGATCCGGTAAAAAACAGAATCTGACGCACGCCGTGAACGTCGACGGGAATCGGTGAGGAATACCCGATTGGGTCACTACCCGCCGTCCACACGACGTCTCCTGACTCCTTGTCGAAAGCCATCAGGGATCGCTCTCCCGATCCTCCCCCCTCCACCAGGACCATGTTGCCCTCGATCAGAGGCGATGACGTAAACCCCCACGAAGGCCGCTGGCTTTTGAATTTCCTCCGCAGATTGTGCTTCCAGATGACCTGTCCCGTCTCCGCCTCCACTGCCAGTAGCTCACCGCTGGCGCCCATCGTGTAGATTCGGTCTCCGTCGATGGTCGGCGTGCAGCGCGGTCCGTTGCCATGGCCCTCCATGAATTTGGCTCCGGTGCGCAGGCTCCAGACCTCACTGCCGTCGGTAGTATTCAGGCACACGACGTACTCGTTGTTCTGGGTGGCGTACATGGTATAGGCTCGCGACCCGGAGACTGATATGCCGGAGAACCCCTCACCAAGCGGCCTCCGCCAGACTTGCTTTGGACCAGCTTCCGTCCATGCCTTGGCGATATGAGAAGTTGGCGCCAGCCCATCCCGGTTCGGCCCACGCCACTGCGGCCAGTCGGCCGTCGATCCACTGCCCGGCTCAGCGCTCGTGAGGTCGACGCTGAAGCCCCAGACCAGCACCGTCGCGGTCACTGCGTTCGCGAGTGACCCATTCCGAAATCTGCGTTTCATGATCACTCCTTCCGTGCTATGCTGTTTCGCGCTCTGGGAAAATAGAGGCCATCTCCATGCGCAGGGCCATCTCTGCCATGTCAGCATCGGGCGGACGTGGGCCCGGTTGACTGGCCGCATTCAACACGTGCTCGAGAACATCCACGTCGGACACCATGTTGATGAACACGTCGCCCATGCTGAACACGAAGTCTACCGCCTTCTGGATATCCTCCGGCTCCTCCAGAGGTTCGTACCATGGACCCCGGGTTCTCTCGCGCTCCCCCCACGGACGCCGGGCGATGGACTTGATGATCTGCACGGCCACCTGGCGTTGGGCGCAAACCTCCACCAACCGCTGGACATCCGCATCATACTCACTGTCCTGTGCCAGCACGTAGTTATAGGGAAACAGCACGGAGTCGAACGGAAAATGTTCCAGACTCCGCAAGTGCATGCTGGGTGCCACCAGGCCATGTCCCGTCACCCCGATGAAACGCACCTGGCCGCGATCGCGTGCCGCTACCAGCGCCTCCAGAGCGCCGCCGGAGCCCATCGCGGTCTCCCACTCTTCCTCATCGGTAAGGGCGTGCATCTGGATCAGATCGACGTGGTCTACCTGCAGTTGCGCCAGGGAAATGGCGAGATCTTCCTCCGCACCTTCTCTGGTGCGTTGGCCGGTCTTGGTCGCGAGGAAGAATTGGTCACGGTGGGTGCCCATCCAGGGGCCGATCAGGGTCTCCGAATTGCCGCGGCCGTAACCACGGGCCGTGTCGATGTGATTGACGCCGTATTCCAGCAACACCTCCAGGGTGCGGTCCGCCACATCCTGCTCGGTGGTTTGTTTGAATGCGGCACCACCGAAGAGGGTCCGTGTGCTGTCGTGACCGGTCCTGCCGAATGGTAGTTTCTGGATCATCTCGTCATCTCCTGGGAATGTGGGTATGAGCTGGTCCAGTAGTCCAAGGTTTTGTGCCAGATCGTCACAGCGGGGTCCGCCATCAGAAACCTCACCGCCAGCGCCGACATGGAGTGTATCGCGCATCGCCAAGACATGGTTCGACTCAACTTCCTTGCGGTGGAGGAAATCTCTCCGTGATCAAAATTATCGGGCTTCCGTCGCAGATGAATCGATAGGTTTTGTTGATAGTCGGGTTAACTGGCCGGGCGTCAGACGACTCTGGCTCCCCGCTCTCCGTGCCACACCACAGCAACTCGCCGTGCGTCTCCACTCGGCGATGTCGCAGAATCTGTCCCAGCCCCATGCCCGACTCATGCAGGTCACGCTGCACCCCCTCCGGAAGTCGTTCCGCCACTATGAGTGCCTCGCCATTCAGGTACGCTGTCCCACTCTTTGCGCCCTTCAGTATTACCTGCCGTGACGTGACCTCTTGACCAGCCGACATGTCTAGCCAGGGATCACTCTGGTTCAACCGACGGCACTCCTGCGTCAGTTGGTGCACCTGAACCGGCTCCATCTTGTAGGCCTCGATGAACTGGGTTACGAGCCCGACTATCACCAGCAGGCCGCGCTCGAAAGACGGAAGAGCTGCGACATCGATATCGCCGAGATCGTCCGGTCGTCTGTCCTGCGCGACAAACAGCTTGTCGATCATCCTATCGACGAATTGGTCATCAGTACGAGCGCTCATAACGACCCCGGAGGGACGACGGAGATCGTCGCCGGTATTCCACATGAAGAAAGAGAGCCACGTTGCATTAGACTAACCTATTCGACAACGGCCTCCCGTAGCGCTTCGATCTGCGTCTCACTCATGCCGATGTTGCGTGCATAACCCACAACGTCGCAATAGCGCTCTTCGAGTGTGCGCAGCACGGCGAGCATGGTATCGGGTCGACACACCTGGGCCTGGTGATCTTCCAACGTGTAGCTTTCAGCGCTCACCTCCGGATGGATCTCGAGGTATTTTTGGTAGGAAAAGCGAGCGGTAAGTCCGAAGTCTTCGGCGATGGTCTCATCGGGTACACCGGCGATCCCGAGGACGAGGGCGACGATGAGCCCCGTCCGTTCGGTGCCGCCGGCGCAATGGACGAGCGCCGGCATGGTGTCGGGCTGGGACAGCAGGCACAGCGTGTCGTGTATGTGGGATTTGCGCCGATCCAGGACCACGGAGTAGGACCAGCGCATGTGCTCGACATACTCCAATCCCTCGGGGATGGTCTCGCGTTCACGAATCAGTGTGTCGCCGACCATGTTCTGGTGGTAGTAGGTCACTCGATCGTGGTCGAAGAACACATTGCGTGTCTTCTGCATCTCCTTGCTTTTTCTCAAGTCGAGAACGGAATGCAGGCCCCAGTCGATGAGGGTCTGCTGTGACTTGGGCGTGAGTTGATGCAGGGAGTCGGAGCGCAGCAGTTTGCCCCAGCGGGTCTTGCGCCCGTCCGCGGTGGCGTATCCGCCGATGTCCCTGGTGTTGACGGTGCCTTCCAGTTCCAGATGTCGTCTGGGATCGAGATCTTCGGTCATGGGTGTTGTCCTCAATTGGATTCGCTGTAAACGGCTTCGACCAACCCCTTCATGTAACCGATGGCGAAGAGGCGCTCGATTTCGTGTTCGTCCTCGAACCCGGGGTGCGTCATGCGCGGGAAGTGATCCGGCCGTGCCACACCCTCGTAGCCGACATCGCGGTAGGCGCGTACACACTCGGCCATGTCGTGCTTTCCATCGTCGTGGAAGGCTTCATCGAATTTTTCGGGTGTGCCCCGGATGTCGCGAAAGTGGACGAAATTGATCTTCTGTTGCTCTCCGAAATGGCGGATGACGCCGGGCAGGTCGTCAGTCATCAAACCGAAGTTGCCCTGGCACAGACCGATGCCGTTGGCCGGACTGGGTACCAGGTCGACCATCTTCTGGTAGTTGTCTACACTGCTGATGATGCGGGCGACGCCCTGAATCGGCGACAGGGGCGGATCGTCCGGGTGCATGCCGAGCTTGACGCCGGCCTCTTCGGCGACCGGCACAACCCGCTCGAGGAAGTATTTCAGATTGTCCCACTGACTCTCCTCGCTGATCTCGCCGTGTTCGTGCGGTGTCGCGGTCTTTTCGAATTCTTGAAGATCGAAAGCGGTCACTTGCGCCCCCCCGCGGGTCGGAGCCTCCTCGGTCGTGCGGATGACGAAGTGGACGGGCATCCAGGCCGGGCACCACACCGGGATGCCGACGGCGCCCATGTTGCGGATGAACTCGCACACGACCTCGATCTCCTCGTCGCGCCCGGGCTGCCCCAGCATGGTCTTCTCCCGCGGCGGTCGTGATTCGATCACCGAAAGCTGGTAGCCGTTGCGCTCGTACGCCGCTTTTGTAGCGGCCAATGAGGAACGACTGAACGGCTGGTCGTCGTGGTCGATGCCCAGATCCGGTTTGGGCGAGAGACTGAAGAAACCGACGGCGTGTTCTACGCCGCACATGGTGCCGAAAGTTGATTTGGCATCGGGTTCGGGGCCGAGGCCGAGGGCGATTTTCACAGGGAGTCCTCCGTTGTTCGAGAGTGTGGGGAATTCAGCCTGCTGGCGGCGCCTCCAGAATGACGGCGAGCATGTCGCCTGCGAGGATACGGGGATAGGTGCGCAGGGTGAGCACGTAGCCGGAGCTCTCCGAACATACCTGTTGCACATCTCCTCCCAGCACATCACAGACAGTTCCCAGCGGACTTCCCTCTTCCACATAGTCGCCGAGCTGCACGGCGGAGTCAAAATAACCGGTCAGTGGTGATTGGTTGTGCAGATCCATGATGCCGGCATCATCGCGGTCATCCTCTACAAAATGAAGGACTCTCGAAGGCGGCGCCGGGCGGTCTATCATGTGCAGATGGGACATGAGATTCAGGCAGCCCTGGACATACTCATCGACCCCCTCGGCATCGCACGTGGCGCTGCCGTGGTACTCGGCATAGATACCCGGTATGCCGGCCTCACAGGACACCGAGAGCGAACGGCCCCCCATCATCCTGGTTCCCCATATGGCGGGCAGGTTGAAGGCCCGCGCCATGGCGCGCTGCTGCTCGAGAATCGCCGGGTCGGGGTGCAGGTAGTATCCCGTCATCGGCCACACGGAAGCCTTGGTGCCGCCGGTGTGTAGATCCATGTAGTAATCGCCCGAGCGGATCAATTCGGCGAACGCATGGGCCGTGCGCTCGGTGATCGACCCGTCGGGGTCGCCGGGGCAGACGCGGGCCAGATCCAGCTCGTCTTCCGCCGTACGGGCACCCCGCAGGTACGCTGCCTCGTTGACGACGGGAGCAACAGTGAGCCGGCCGCGCAGTTCATCGCGAGCCTCATCGTCGTCGAAATGGGCGCTCAGCCTGCGCAAGGCAGCCATCGGCTCGAACTCGTCGCCGTGTACACCGCCCGTGATCACCAGATGGGGGCCTGATTCGGTTCCGTCAATGACCGTCTGTTGAAGCTCAATCGGCTCACTCATTGGCTATTTCCAGCGACTCGGGTTGATGCCTGGCGCTTCGCGGAGCATGTCGGGCGGCTTGTTGCCACCCTCGGGAATCCAGGTGCGGCAGCTGCGGTCGCCCATGAGGCGACGCACCGCGCGTGAGAGCTTGGCCACCTCACCGGCATCCCACGGTTCGACAGGTTCGGCCGGTCCAGCCCATACCGGGCGGTAGGAGAGTTGCAGCGAAGCGCGCGCGTACGACCCCGTGTTGGGATAGTTGCCGTGAAAGACGTTGTTGTTGAACAGCAGCACCGAGCCTGCCTTGCAGGTCACCATCACTTCTTCGGGATGTTCCTCGTAGCGCAGGTAGGGGTTGGCCTGGTTGTGAAAGCTCAGGTGCGTGCGCGGTACCACGCGAAAAGGCGAGACCTCGGGAGTCAGGTCGTCGAGGTAATAGAGTACCCGGATCAGCTTGGGACAGGTGTACTCACCCGGGAAAATCGTCGACCCCCAGGGCTGGCCATCACAGTGGAGGCTGATACCGGGGTGCCCCGGCTCTGAACGGGTGTAGTCGTATGACATGGCGACGATGTCGCCGCACAAGGTCTCGAGGAACTCGATCGTCGGCGGATAGGCGATCAACTCAGTGATGGCGCCACCGGCAAACTGAATGGCGTTCGTGCCACGCTGATTCACGCTGTAGTCGGCGGCTGTGGTCTCGAATTGAGCGGCCTGCTCCTTGAGCTTTCTTATGTCGTCATCACTCAACCGGTCGGGAAGCATGACATAGCCCTCCACCTCTAGTTGCTGAATTCGATCGCCGAGGGAGAGCTGGCTCCAGTCGCGGTCATCTACGCGGTTATCTACGCCGTTATATAGTTGTGTCATGGCGGTCAACGAACAAAAACAAGAGGTGCGTGTCAAACTCGGATCCCCGTGCAGGGCGCTGTCATATGCCATCTGGCGATGCTGCCGAGAAGGAGCGATAATCTGGCAGCGCTTCGACGAAAGCAATCGACGGACTACTCTGATACGCACGCGACAGTTTTGGATAACACCGGATAACACCATATGGCAGAGGACATGACAGACGACAAATCGGCCTTCCAGTTCATCGATGACGCCCATATCGAACACCTCGAGGGCGTCGTCAAAGGGGTCGTTCCCGCACAGAAGGTTTCGCCACAACCGTTGATCGAGACAGATCGAGACTGGGAAGATGAGTGGGAACTCGGCAGCTACATCAATGTCTTCCACGACGACGAGGAAGACCTCTTCAAGATGTGGTACGGCGTGAGCAAAAGAGGGAGTGAGCTAGACAGCGAGCTCGACGGCGAGGGTGCGGACGGAGTGGCCTACGCGGTGTCGCACGATGGGATTCACTGGGAAAAGCCTGTCCTCAACCTCGTCGAGGACGGCGGTAGCACAGAGAACAACCTGGTCTTTCCGTTTTTCCGGTGGGGCGTTGGCACTAGCGTCATGAAAGACCCGATCGAAGCAGACCCCGCCAGGCGCTACAAGATGCTCTTCATGTTCCAGACCGGGGACATGATATTCGCCGGCATCGTCCAGCCGGTCTGCGTGGCGTATTCGGCCGATGGCATTCACTGGAACATACCCCCACACTGGGTCAACCCGGTCATTCCGCAAGGCTCGGATACCCACCTGGCCGCCCATTGGGATCCGACCATCCACCGCTACGTCGTCTATCTGCGGGGACGGCCCAACGTACGTGTCATCTGCATGGCCGAGAGCGACGATTTCGAAAACTGGACGCCGCGCCAAATCATCGTCGCCCCGGATGAGGAGGATCCCCCGCAGGATCACGAGTTCTACGGCATGACCTCGATGGCCTATCGCGATTTCCGCATCGGTTTCCTCTCCGTATTCCACACCCAGCACGAGGGGTGGATCGCCCAAAATCAGATCGAGGACTGGATGCCCGAATGGATGAACCAGATGGACATTCAGTTGACCTATTCGAAGGACGGCCGCACCTGGCATCGCGCCGGGAACCGTGAACCGATCCTGCCATGTGGCCCTCCTGGCAGCCATGACTGCGGCAATGTCTATCCTTCGCATGCCCCTTTCGTACGCGACGATGAGATATGGTTCTACCACCGCAGCGCCAACACCCTACACGGCAAACCACCGCGCCATGACGAGAACATTCACAGGGGCATCAGTCTGGCGAAGATCCGAAAGGACCGGCTGGTCTGCCTGAAGGCGGAGGCGCAGGGAGTCGTGACCACGGCGCCCTTGAAGGTCCAGAGTACTGACACATTGCGCATCAACGGCGACGCCACCGGCGGGTCGCTACGGGTGGAGCTCGTCGATCCGTTCGACCGCATCCTGTCAGGTTTCGGCAAAGACGACTGCGTTCCATTCTCGGGGGACGAAACAGATCACCGAGTACGGTGGAAAAACACCCGGCTTGAACAGATGGTCTCGCAGACCCGCGGTGGATTCAAGGTCAAGATCTACCTCGACCGCGCCAGGCTGTTTGCGCTTTACGCCTCCTAGCTTCAGGTCTCCGGTGGCACCTACCGAAGCACCTGCTCCCGGCTTGTTCGGAGTCCGGCCCCGTCATCTCCCGTGGGTAATAAGCCACGACACCCTGAACCAGGTGTTCTCCTCGCTTACGTATTTCGGTCCGGTCTTCGTGTTGTTTCTCAGCGAACTGGGCCTGCCCAAGACGCGCATCGGATTTCTGCTCTCTCTGCTCCCCTTCTGCAGCCCGCTGGCCCTCGTCTTGGCAGCAGCCATTGCCCGGGTCGGTGTCAAGCGCGTGTTCCTGATGTGCTGGACCCTGCGCACGACGGTGACGACACTCTTCTTTGCCGTGCCGTACCTCATCAGCAGCCACGGAGTTGACATAACCTTCGTTTTCGTCGTCGCCTTGGTGCTGACCTTCGCCATCCTCCGCGCCATCGGGGAGACTGCCTACTATCCCTGGCACCGGGAGATGATTCCCGATCCAATCCGCGGGCGGTTCAACGGCGTCAGCAATCTCTTCGGCATGCTCGGGACCGGCGTCACTCTGGCTGCCGCCAGCTACATCCTCGATCACAGGCCGGGAATCGTCGGCTACGTCGCCCTCATCGGGGCCGGCGTCCTCTTCGGATTCATCTCCGTACTCTGCGCCCTGCCCATTCCGGGCGGAGGACCGGGCCGCAAAAGGGAAACCGCACACGGGCGTGCTATGCGCCTGGCATTGAGGGATCGGGACTTCCGGATCTATCTCGCCGCCAACGGCCTGACGGTGATGGGCGGATACAGTATGGTGTTCGCCTTCGTTCCCCTGTTCATGAAGGAGCAGGTGGGACTGGCGGACAGTCAGATCCTGCTGCTGCAGTTGAGCAGCTTCTGCGCCGGCCTGCTCTCCTGCTACCTTTGGGGATGGGCAGCGGACCGCTGCGGCAGCAAGCCGGTGATCATGTGGGCACTCGGGCTCATGGTCATCCTGCCCCTGTGCTGGTGGGCGATGCCTCGTAACGATGTCTGGAGCTTCGCCGCGGGAGTGGCGATCGCCTTTTTCTGGGGCATCGTCAATACGGGGTGGGCCGTGAGTGAGCAGCGCCTCTTGTATGTCAACGTCATTCCCGCCGAGAAGAAAACGGAGTACCTCGCCGTCTACTACGCCTGGATGGGATTACTGGGAGGGCTCGGGCCGATTGTAGCCGGGGTACTGCTGGACACCTTCGACGGTGTTTCCGGGCACTGGCTGATCCTGCCCGTCGATTCCTTTACACCCGTTTTTCTGTTGGGTACTGCGCTGCTGGGGACCAGCGCCCTGATCATGAGTCGGCTCAAATCAGCGACATCTGACGGTTGGATCCGGACCTGAGAGGTGCGCATGAGTGAGAGCAGATGGCCCGTGACACCGGCGGACGAGGCACGGCACTGGCTTGAGCTTGCCGAGGCTTCGACCGACCACTTCGTTCGCCATGCCATGTTTGCGGTCCATGATGAGATGCCGCGCGTGGCTGCCGATCCCGATCGCCCGGTGTATCACTTCCGCTGTCCCGCCCGCTGGATGAATGATGCCAACGGATTCATTCACCATGGGGACTTCTATCACGCCTTCTACCAGCTCAATCCCTACTCCGACACGGTTGGCGTGCACAGCACGGTCTGGGGCCATGCGCGCAGCAGGGACCTCGTGCATTGGGAACACCTGCCGGTTGCCTTGACCGCCCCTGCGGGGGTCGTCCGCATCAATTCCGGGTGCGCGGCCGTCAACGACCACGGACGCCCGATGCTCTTTGTCCCCGCCGTCTTTGATGCCACAGGAGCCCTTGCCCGCCCGGGGCTGACACGAGAGATATGGGCCGCGATCGGCGATGACGACTTGATCGAGTGGCAGTTTCTGGAGGCCCCGATCATGATGCCGGGAACACACGGTGGACCGGACTACGAGAAATGGGACGCCCCGTACATCTTCCAGGAACAGGGCCGGACGTTAATGATATTGAGCAGTTGCTACATCGACGGCCGATGTCTGCTGCCCCTCTATGAGACCACCGACCCGGATATGCTGCGCTGGGACTACCTGGGACTGATCTTCGACACGGAACTTCCCGGCGAAAGGCCGTACTTCGAGTGTCCCATGCTGTACAGGGACGACGATCGCTGGGCGATGACGACCTGCTGGGAAATCGAAAGCATGCAGTACTACGCAGGGACATTCGACCTGAACCGGCTCGACTTTGAGGTGACAGGCGAGGGCATCATGCAATACGGCGGCGCGCCCGGCCATCGCCGGCCGGACGGTGGTCACGATCGCGGCTTTGTGGGCTCCAGCATGAACTACGACCAGCAGGGCCGCTGCCTGCTGCTGGGGTGGCAGAGCGGATTCAAGATCCAGCGCGGATGGAATGGCTGCATGGGATTACCGCGCGTGCTCACGATTGGGGAGGACGGCAGCCCGCGACAGCAGCCCGTGCCGGAACTGGAAGTACTGCGCCACCAGCACTTCAGGCTCGAGGCGCTGGCTCTGGACTCTCGGACGGAGGTCCTGCAAGGCGTCGGCGGCGACACGATCGAGATCTGGGTCGTCATCGAGCCCGGCGACGCCGGTGCCTGCGGACTCAGGGTGCGCTGCGGTGATGATGGTACGGGCGTAGAGATCCGCTACGACGGGCGCGTGGTCGCCGTCGACGCGGGCAGGGTCAACGAAGTTCCCCTGGAGCGAGATCCGGGAGCATGGGCGCTCGAACTGCGTGTGTTTCTGGACAAATCCGTGATGGAGATTTTTGCCAACGGCGGCCTCAGATCCATCTCACGCGTCATTTACCCACCGCGGCAAGACACCGCGCTCGCCCTTTTCGCTGAGGGCGGATCGGCCTTCGTGCGCTCCATGGACGTATGGCAGATGAAACCGATCTGGGGGAAATTGCATGGGTGAGAGGCGTAACTCTCATCTCTGCAAAGAGTTACAACAGCAAGCCTGGAGATGCTGCGATGGCTTGGCATCGTGTGGTACAGACCAGAGTCGAGCACCTCAAGAAGGTTTCAGATACGTCAAGGGCGCTGGGCTCTCCGGCACGCCACGCACCACGATTTCTGCCATGGCGGACGTGAGTTACGTCGCCGCGACTTTGCGCTTGACCGGATCTATGGGGAGATCGGTGCGTTGATTGGCGATGAGCAGCTCGGCCGATTGATCGAGGAAGTCGACCGGGAGTTCTGCGAAGCATGGGGCGCTGACGAGAGACAGGTTTTTTGAGGGGCAGCCTATCTGAACGCGAACGCCTGGCATCTAAGAGTTTAGCAGAGGACGACAGGCTCAATATCCCGGATATGGAGCGAGTGCTCGAGATGACTCGGTTGACCCCGCTACACCCTTCCACTTCCTTCCCTCACACCCCTGACACCCATGTCGCGCAGGTGCTCTCATGACAGCGGCTTTTTACACCGGAAGAAGACAACTCGAATTTCGTCCTTGCGAACCCCGGTCCCCGGGGGCGTCGGAGGTCCGCATCGAGGTCGCTTACGGCGGCGTCTGCGGCTCGGATCTGTCGATCTACCACGGCCGGTATCCGTTTGAGCGCATGATAACGGGTCAGGTCGCCGTGGAGGATCTTCCCAGCGTGTTCGAACAGATGGAGAGCGGAGCGCCCGCCATGAAGGCCTTGCTGAAGTTCAAATGAAGATTGATACCAGCAAGATGCAGGCGCTGGGCAAGGCAGAATGGCGATTATGCTGAACTATGTGGCGGATCTCCACGGCAAGCATGCCATCCTGGATATCCTGCCACTCGATGCCGAACATGCGCGCCACCGATCGAGAACAACCTTGCCGGACAGCAGGACAACGGACACCTGCCCGGAGCCATCTATTTTCGTGAGGGGAAAGCGCGGTGGAAGGCCGATACAGAGCATCCCCCCGTCTGGCCTATCGCCGGCCAGGTGGCTTTGCTTATGATGAAAAAAGGATATGCGATGAACCTTTCCGACGTCATCAAAATCGCCGCCATCGTGCTGTGCGCCTCGACAGCGCGACAGGCGAGCTCCGCTGAGCCCGGTACGAAGCCAGGTAAAACGCTGTTGCTGACGCTCTCGGCTCTCGAGATGCTTCACGAAACCCTCGACGGCGACAAAGACGTCACCCTCAACACCGTCATCGGCGACGCGGCGGGATCGATCATGTTCCCCCGCAGCGCGGCTCCCGATTCCCTGGCATCCCTCGCCAGCAGCGTACTGGCCGCAGCTCCGCAAGACGAGATTCAGCAGCAGCGAAGCGAGATAGAGGCCAGCACGGCAAAGCTGACGGGCGCACCTCCCGATACCATCGGTCTTTACGTTTCCGAATTGCTCTCCACGCTGCAGATGTCTCTGCCGTCGGAGGAGGAGATCTTTCTGGATGAATTGATCGGCGAGGCGGCGGATGCGATTGAACTGGACGAAAGCAGAGCGCGCGGCATCGCGATCGTACTGCTGTCTACCGCAGCTCGAAGGCTGCGTCCCCCACCGCCGGCGGATGTGAAATCAATCCCCAGGGGCGTCTACGTGCTCGCTGTCCATTTCAAGACAGAGAGAAAGATGAACTCGAACTCGATGTCAAGATTCCGCTACTGGCCCGATAACGCTGCCGCCGCCGGCACCAGCTTTCTGTCAGAAACGCTTGCCGGATCCATGAGCCTGAAGCGCAAGTTTCGCCGCATAATCCCATGCCCCAGCTTGAGCGAGCTCAAGGGAACGCTGGCTGATTACGTGATGCTCGTCGGGCTCGACAACCTGGATGCGGAAACCGTGGAAGACACCAGAGTCAAGAGCAGAAAATCGGAAGATCTGCTGGCTTCGACCCTGCATTATAAGAAGAAGCAGGAAGTCACCAAGGTGCTGCAGTGGACCTTCGACCTCGTGCAATCGATCGAGCTCTTGCCCGCGCGAAATGAAGTCTGGAGCGCGCGAAAGCAGGTGGTCCGTTATCACGATGACCTGCTGGGGTCGTCAGATATGAATGAGATGTTCATCATCAAGGGAGGATTCAAAATCCCACGGAACAGCTTGTTGTTCGGCCTCTTTGAAGCCACTGCCAACGAGACCCGGTCCACCCTCACCAGGCTGCGGTAGCGAGGATCGATGTCGAGGGCAGGGTATGCCTGTTCCGCCAGACAGCTGGGCTGGCCCGTGCTTGTCGCATGCCTGACGGTCGGGACGCCGGTCGCGGCGGGGCTGGACGGCGTCAGCAGTATCGGAGTGTTCACCGTCATCGAAAAGGGTGACGCCCTGGCACCGGACGTCAGTGTTTTTCTGGCCGGTTATCTGGACAACGTCAAGAACTATCGGGCCTACAACCTCGATCAGTATTACGTAGAAACTGAGGCGGAAGCGGTCGACAAGGCCGCGGAGCTGGGCGCCGACGCCGTACTCGCGGCGACCGTGAAGGGCTTCGGAGAATACGAGAACGAAAATAGGGCTGAGGCAGAGCTGCGTCTGTTCGAGACCGGCAGTGGTGAGAAGCTCGCTTCCTGGAAGGCACAGTTGAGAGCGCCCTATTTCGATCCGCCGTCGTACACGAACCTCGAGCCGTACGGCAATCTCGATGAGGCCTTCGTCGATATTCCGGTCAAGACCTACCCCACATCGACTACGATCCGGCTGCTCGTGCTCACGGACCAGCGTTTGAGGGGCCCGGGCAAGCGCACGAAGGAGTACCTCCAGTCGCAACTCGATCTGACGGCACGTGTTCTGGCGCGCGAATTCGGCATCGCCCTCGAGGTGGTGAGGATTAAGCGCTGGTCAGCACCCGAGGCTGGCATCTTCACTATCGCCGAGGCCGCCGCCGCCGTGCCCGGCAGGGACAAGGTCGACATGACCTTCGTGTGCGTGGGGCCGCCGGCGCCAGCGACCTCATGGCGGGGGGTGTCGGCGATCGGGTACGCTCGCGTGCTCACGAACATCGTCGTCAACAGGGTCATGAACGCCCATGGCTTCGTCCATGAGATAGCCCACGTCCTGGGAGCCATCCACGTAGATCAGGAAGCGTGCATCATGGAGCCCATGATCAGGACGTATCGCCTTGCCGAGCGCTTCAAAGTGCTCCACCCGATTCTGTTTTCGCAGATAAACAGAGATATCATCGATTTGACACGTTCGATCCCACTCGGCGCCGGATACGAGCAGCATCAGGACAAGATCGCGAGCCTCCTACAGGTTTACGAAGGCCTGCGGCCGACGCGCTTGAAGGATATCGCGCCCTATTACGGCGATCTGTTGCTCGCCTTGGGTCGTGGCGATGAGGCCATCGAGGTTTTGACTGCCGCACAGCAGGCAGCTCCGACCGATATCTCTGTTCGCTATCTGCTGGGCAAGGCACTGACGGAGGCCGGACGCTTCGCCGAGGCGCAGAAGCTGGTTCAGGAAGATTTCGACCTGCAGAAGTCAAGCGTGTCCGAAATGACGGACCGCGTTCTGTCACTGAAGGATTTCGCTGCGATCAAGATAACCCCGTCGTTTCTCGCATTCGACGAAACCGCCGTCGGATCGATCGACCGTAGGGCTCTGCGGGTGGCTAATCTGGGGACTGAGAATCTGGAGTTGTCACGCATAGCTGTCCTCGCGGCGCCTTTCTTTCTGGCGGAAGGCGCGCCCAAGCGCGCGCTCATCGAGCCCGGCAAGACACTGGAGCTCGAAATCGAGTTTCGGCCGGCAGCGCGAGGCGCCCATCGAGCCACGCTCGAGATAGAGAGCAACGCCCGAGGCGACGTCTTCAAGGAAGTGAGGCTGTCGGGTCAAGCGGGAGAGTGAAGGGTCACTGGCGAGTACCGCAACACGGCTCGCCATCATTCATCTGACCTTGCCCCCAGAAACTGGACTATTGTTAGTGAGAGTTCACCGGCTATGGTTAAGGCCAGGAGGATATCTCATGACGCGCAAACGATTCGCGGAAGAGCAGAGCGCGATGGCCGCCAAGGTGAGCTGAATCCGGCTAAAAAAAAACCCGGAGCCGCGATCACCGCAGCTCCAGGTTCTGTTTACTCGCCTGAATTTCTCAGACCAGGCCGGCCTACATCATGCCGCCCATGCCTCCCATTCCGCCCATGCCACCCATTCCACCCATGCCGCCACCACCGTACATGTCGCCACCTGGAGGGCCAGCCGGCATCGGCGGCGCCTTCTCGGGAATGTCCGTGATGACGACTTCCGTCGTCAACAGCAGGCCGGCGATACTGGCGGCGTTCTCCAGGGCCGACCGCGCAACCTTGGCGGGATCCACAACGCCGGCAGCGATCAGGTCTTCGAACTCGTCTGTGCGGGCGTTGTAGCCAAAGGCGCCTTTGCCCTCTTCCACCTTCTGCGCTACGATCGTGCCTTCGGCGCCGGCGTTGGCAGCAATCATACGGGTCGGCTCCGCCAGAGCCCGGAAGACAATCTGGGCGCCGACTGCCTGATCGCCCTCGAGGTCGACTCCCTTGATCGCCTTGCGTGCTCTCAGCAGGGCCACGCCGCCGCCGGTGACGATGCCCTCTTCGACGGCCGCGCGGGTGGAGTGCAGGGCATCCTCGACGCGCGCTTTCTTCTCTTTCATCTCCGTTTCAGTCGCCGCACCGACGTTGAGGACGGCCACGCCGCCGGCCAGCTTGGCCAGCCGCTCCTGCAGTTTTTCCCCGTCGTAATCCGATGTGCTCTCCTCGATCTGACGGCGAATCTGAGCCACACGGCCCTGGATGTCAGACGCCTTGCCGGCACCCTCAATGACCGTCGTGTTGTCCTTGTCGAGGACCAGGCGCTTGGCCCGGCCCAGGTCTTCCAGCGTCACCGCTTCCAGGCTGAGACCGGCTTCCTCGACCATTACCCGCCCACCTGTGAGCACGGCCAGGTCCTCCAGCATCTCCTTGCGGCGATCCCCGAATCCGGGGGCCTTGATCGCGGCCACTGAAATGGTGCCGCGAAGCTTGTTGACTACCAGGGTGGCCAGGGCCTCCCCGTCGACATCCTCAGCCACGATAAGCAGCGGCTTGCTCAACTGCGCGACCTTCTCCAGCGCTGGCAGCAGATCGCGCATCGATGAGATCTTCTTGTCGTGGATCAGGATGTAGGCATCCTCCAGAACGGCCTCCATGCTGGTCTGGTCGGTGACGAAATAGGGCGACAGGTAACCGCGATCGAACTGCATGCCCTCGACCACGTTCAGGGAAGTATCCGTGCTCTTGGCTTCCTCCACCGTAATAACTCCATCCCTGCCGACCTTCTCCATGGCATCGGCGATCAACTCGCCAATGGCCTCGTCGTTGTTGGCGGAAATCGTTCCCACCTGTGCGATCTCAGTGCGGCTCTTTACGGCTTTGCTCTGCTTGCGGATATCACCGACGATCGCTTCGACAGCTTTGTCTATGCCCCGCTTGAGCTCCATCGGCTTGGCGCCGGCGGTCACGTTCTTGAGGCCTTCAGCGAAGATGGCCTGTGCCAGCACCGTGGCAGTGGTGGTGCCGTCACCGGCCACATCCGAGGTCTTGGAGGCGACTTCGCGCACCATCTGGGCGCCCATGTTCTCAAAGGCATCCCTCAAGGTGATCTCCTTGGCCACCGTCACGCCGTCTTTGGTCACCGTCGGGGAGCCGTAGCTCTTGTCCAGAACCACGTTGCGACCCTTGGGGCCCAACGTGACCTTGACGGTGTCCGCGAGTGTGTTAATACCGCGCTGCAGCGCGTCGCGCGCTGCGTTTCTGAACTGAAGTTGCTTTGCCATCTGTCAGATATACCCCTGTTTCCGATTTAGAAGTATGCGAACAACGGATTAGAGCCGAGCCGTATAAAATAGCGTCACATCGTCATTATAGAAAGCCCCCCTTTTCAGGAACACGATCGAATGACTCAGCCGGAAAACACCCGGTACGGGCCGGCTGAGCCCCGCGAAACACCCAACCAGCCCCAAGTTCCGCTCGACTTCAGGCCCCAGGCAATCTAGACTATCTCTTTTGGCCGTGTATCGTTCCTATACAATCAGTATCTGACTAACTGGCCCGCAAGAGGTCGAGGAAATCACGATGTCGAAGTATGCCAACTGCATTATTGAGCACGAGCACCTTCCAATGTGGGAAGCGCAGAATGCGTCCCGCTGTGTGACGCCGCTGATTACTCACGATTCTTGTGGGTCCGAAGTGATGGTGACCGGCCTGTGGCGGCTGTATCCCGGCCATGAGTCTGAACCAGACATACACCCTGTTGCAGACGAGATTTACTACGTCGTCAGCGGTGAGGGAAAACTGGTACTGGGGGATGAAGAATACACAGTTCGGCAGGGCATGACGGTCTTTATCCCCGCCAACGTGCATCATCAGTCCTTCAACAACGGTGACGAAGATTTGGTCTATTACTACATCTTCAGCCCTCCGCCGAGTGGGGCATCGAAGCAGGCGAGCTGGCTGAAGGTGCGGTAAGGCAAGCGAATCCTGCAGCGGCCCGACACGATTCGTGACAGTACCTGAACGCATGGAGATTCCCACATGACTAGCAAGCCCTTCCAAGTTCCGGTCGGTCAGCGACAGCTCTTTCTGGACGATCACGGTATCGCCGAGACCCAACGCCTCCAGCGCACCATGCACCAGCCCGAAAAGAAAGGTGCGGTGATCGAGCCGCAAGACGACGAACGCTACATTCAGATCCGTGGCGCTCCGGCGTGGGACGCTCAGGCCGGCTGCTACAAACTCTGGATCATGTGTGAGGGAGGTATCGGGCTGGCGCAAAGCACCGACGGGGTCAACTGGGAACGTCCGGTGCTGCGGGTGCGGGAGCACAAAGGCTCGCTGGAGAATGGTCTGGTGGCGGGCCCGTGCGGCATGCAGGTGGTTTTCGATCCCACCGACCCGGATCCGTCACGGCGTTACAAGGCCCTCCACTTGCGCGGATCCTCGGAGCGCATGGTGAGCCCCATCTCCCAACACTGGAAGCTCACTCACAACCCGTGGCGCCTGGCATTTCCCCAGGGGCATGTGCTCGACAATCCGCGCCAGTACCAGCTGAGCTGGGTGATCCGGGTCAGCGAACGGCAGGACGCCCCGGAGAACGAGCGCTTTGAAGGCATGGGCCGTTATCAGACACGAGATCTGGTCGTGAGTGCCGACGGCATTCACTGGCGCCTGCTGGACTGCCCCGGACTGCCCTGTGGTGACGAGGGTAATTTCAGTCTGGACGAAGAGACGGGGACCTTCATCGCCACCTTGAAAGAAGGGGAGATGGGCCCATACGGCCGTTCCATAGCCCTGGCCACCGGCATGGACTTCGAGCACTGGACACATCCGGAGCTGGTTTTTCACGCGGATGAGCGGGACCAGGAACTCAATCGAGAGGTGATCGCCGCGCGGCTGGACGATCCTTCACTCAACCAGCCGATTTTCAATGTGCCCGAGGAGTATTTCGTCGATGTCTACAACATGGGGGTATTCCGCTACGAAGGCCTTTATATCGGATTGCCCGCATTCTTCCATCACACCGGTGACGTAGACGAGAATTCCGATGGGTTCCACCTGGTGCAGCTGACCTCGAGCCGTGATCTGCACAACTGGAACCGACTGGGCAAACGCGAGGCCTTCATCGGTCCGTCCACGATCGAATCAGGGGCATACGATCGCAACGGGATCATGCCGCCTTCCAATGCGATTCTGAAGAATGAGGAGCTGTGGTTCTATTATAATGGTTCGCGATATCGCCAGGAGCCTGCCGACCCGGAACCCAAGCGCAGCGCCGCCTGCTTGGCCGTGCTCAGGCGGGACGGTTTCATCTCGCTGGATGCCGGCCCCGACGGGGGAGCACTACTGACGGAATCATTTCTGCCGCAGAGTCCATGGTTGTTCATCAACCTCGATGCGGCCGGTGGGTCGGTACAGGTGGAGGTGCTGGATAAGTCAGGCAGCACGGTTGCCGAGTCAAGGCCCATCAAAGGAGATCGTGGGCGCTATCCCGTACAGTGGCGGACCGGCGACCTGGCGGCCCTGGTCAACCAACCGGTGCAGCTGCGCTTTAACCTGAATGACGCCTCCATATACTCCTATTGGTTTGGCGCTGTGCAAGAGACGCCGCCCCATTGAGCCGGCCTGGGTAGGAAAATTCGCATGCAGGATGTACGTATTGCCGTAGTACAGATGACCTGCCGCGTCGGCGAGGCGGAGGGAAACATCGCCAGGATGGAGCAATTCCTGAGCGATGCGGCGGCCGACCGGGTCGACCTGGTCTGCTTCCCCGAGCTCTCGGTTCAGGGTTACACTGCCGGAGACCCTGCCGCATCGACCCCGGAACCGATCCCCGGACCGTCTACCGAAGCCCTGGTCGGCATCGGCCGACGCCTCGGCATCACCTTCATGGCCGGCCTGCTGGAACGGGACGTCAGCGGCATCGTCTACAACACCCAGGTGGTCTTCGGCCCGCAAGGTATGGTCGGCAACTACCGCAAGACACACGTTCCCACCAGTGAGATCAGCACCTGGAGCTGCGGCAGCGATATACCGGCCTTCGAGCACCCCAAAGTCCGTTACGGCATCGAAATCTGCTATGATGCTCACTTCCCTGAGGTCAGCTCCATCCTGGCCGAACGCGGTGCCGAGATCCTCTTTCTGCCGCACTCATCCGGAGTGGGGGCATCTGCGGCTGACAAGAAAGCGGGATGGCTGCGCTTTATTCCGGCCCGCGCCCTCGACAACACGGTTTACGTAGCGGTATGCAACCAGGTGGGAGACAACGGCACGGGCAAGATCTTTTCCGGTGGATCCTTCATCTGCAATCCTCGCGGCGAGGTCATAGCCGAGTCTTCCACCACCAGCGAAGAGATCGTCGTCACCGACCTCAAGGCGGACGATCTGGCGAACGCACGCGCCTTCGCCGACGGCTTCTTCAGACATTTCCGCCGACCGGAAATCTACGACCAGCTGCGGGCAGACCGGAACGCGTGATGCCATTAGGCCACATCTAACCCTGTGTTTGATTTGAGGTGCCCTGATGTGTAATGAACCAAAATTTTCGGTCTCAGAAGTGACTACCTATCACCTCACCTTCCAGGAAGATCTGGCCGTCTACCGCGAAGCGGGAGCCGGCGGCGTCGGGATCTGGGAGTTCAAGCTACCCGAAGGCCGCGACGGCGAATCGTTGGACCAGTTGCGCGCCAGTGGCCTGCAGGCAACCTTGTGCGCCCATCGGTAGTCGAGGTGCTTCCCAGCGGGTTCGGTGGGCCGACAGATGTGGATGGGAGAGTCGAGGCGATGTGCGCGGGGATTCGCCGCCTGGCTCCGTTCGATCCGCTTGCGATCGGGTGCCTGCCCGGGTCGAAGGGTAAGTTGCCGCTCGATGAAGCGCGGCGCATCGCGGCTGACGGCTTGCGCAAGGCGGCACAGACGGCGGGCGAATTGGGGATTCAAATCGCCGTTGAGCCACTACATCCCAAGGTGCTGGGTGACAAGACCATCATCACCAACCTGGCGCAGACGATCGAGTTGATCGATCAGATTGACCAACCCAATGTCAGCATCCTGTTCGACCTCTACCATCATTGGGACCAACCGGACATTCTGCGGCAGATTCGAGAGCACGTGGGCCGCTTCGGCAGTGTCATCCATATCAACGATTGGCGTGAGCCTACCCGCGGCTGGGCGGATCGAGCGCTGCCCGGTGAAGGGGCCATGGACTTGCCGGCACTCCTTGGCGCCTTGGAAGCTGGCGGTTTTGACGGGTGGTACGATCTTGAGATCTTCTCCGACGACGGTACCTTCGAAGCAAATTATCCCGACTCCCTCTGGAAGCTCGATCCGCTGACGATGGTGCGACGGGCAAAGGATGGCTTTGTGCGTGCCTGGCAGGCACGTAAATAGGATGGAAGGCAACCCATTTTCAGCCACGGGCGATTGGTATCGCGGCAATACGCATTCCCACACGACAACGTCTGATGGCAAGCTGTCCGTCGCTGAATTGACCCGGGAATATGAGGACCGCGGCTACGACTTTCTGGTCATCACCGATCACAATGTGGTGGCGGATGTGTCACAGAGCCGGGCTGCCACGATGCTGGTTATCCCCGGAGCGGAGATCGCGGTCTGTTGCGACGGCACCTTTGCCATGGAAGTCTGCAGCCTGGGAATCGACGAGGTGTGGCGTTCCTATGTGCATCCGCAGCAGGTGATCGATGATGTGCTGGAAAAAGGGGGGATGCCAGTGATCTCTCATCCGCACATGAGCGGGGTCTATTCGGGCAAGATGATGGAGTTGGAAGGCATTGCTGGAATAGAGGTCTACAACGCCTATTGCCACGGCTCGGGACGTCGCGGTTTCGCGCAAACGCACTGGGACGACCTACTCTCGGTGGGTCAGCGGGTCCTGGGTCTGGCCTCCGACGACCGCCACAGCGGCGACCTGCCGGGCGCGCCCGACAAACGGGATTTCGACCGTTTCAAAGCCTGGGTTGTCGTCCGCGCCACGGACTGCAGCCGGCCCGCTATCCTCGATGCCATGAAAAAAGGGATGTTCTATTCAACAACCGGCCCAGTATTCGAGGATGTCACCATCGCGGATGGAGAGATTCGCGTGACCACGTCGCCGGTCCGCTCCATCACCTTCGCCTCGTTGCCGTGGATGGGGACTCGGCAGGTGGCTCCACCCGGGGAGCTGCTGGATGGGGCGACCGTGTCGCTTGGACGCGTGGCAACGCCGGAACGGGCAGCGGGACTCGTCGCGGGATTGCGGGAACACGGCAGCATCAGTGAGGAGATGCCGGTGGGACGGTATTTCCGCGTCGAAATCTGGGATGGAGAAGACGGATATGCCTGGTCGAATCCAATTTTCTTTACATAGCCGTCTGGCCACCGTCGGCAAACAGGCAGGAGCCGGTGACGAATGACGCCTCGTCAGAAGCCAGGAACAGAACTCACGCGGCAATCTCCCGTGGAGTCCCTGGCCTTTTTAACATCGTGTGTTGTGCAAACTCTTTCTTGGAAACCTCGTGGGTCTTGCCCGCTGCGACAGCACGCCCCTCGTGATCGGGTCCTGCGCCGGATGATACGTTGCCGGTTTTGCATAGGTCATAATTACGTGCTATATTCTGACCTATATACTCGAGGGAGGTGTCCATGGATTTCACGGCGCAGATCAAGCCGATTACGTATCTGAAGAACAAGACAGCCGATCTCGTGAGCCAGGTTTCGGAGAGCGGCAACACCGTGATAATCACCCAGAACGGGGAGGCCAAGGTTGCCGTGATGGGGGTGGAGACTTACGACGCCTGGCGCAAGGCAATGGCCTTGCTGAGGTTGGCAGCGCACGCTCAGGCCGACGTCGACGCTGGCCACACCATTCCCCAGGAAGAGGCGTTCGACGCCGCCGAGGAGACGATTACGAGAGCGGATCACGATGCCTGAGCGACGCTACCTCGTGATCTGGGCACGCGCTGCGGCCCATGACCTGGAGGAGCTCGTCGCCTACGTAGCTGCTGACTCGCCGGTCACCGCGAGGAAAGTGTTGCGCAAGCTCAGAGAGCGGGCTGCCCGACTCGAAAAGTCGCCGGAGCGTGGCCGTGTTGTCCCCGAGTTGGCCGGGCTCGGGATCCAAACATTCCGCGAGCTTGTCGTTCGACCCTACCGAATGATGTATCGTGTCGATGATGACCGCGTCACGGTGCTCGCGGTCTTCGACGGCCGCCGGGACATCGAGGAGGTGCTTCTGCAGAGGCTCGTCAGGGTCCGGCCGTGACGGCGCCGCTTGGATCAGTGTTCTCTTCCGTCGTTGTCACCCAGCACGTAGCGGTTCATCCAGTCCAGGAGGGCCTCATTCTGGGCGCGGCGATAAACCGGCGGGCCCAGAATGGATGCGGTGTGGTCGGCTCCCGGCATGCGCAGCATCTCGACGGTGCAGCCGTTGGCCTTTAGAGCTGTGTAGAACTGCTCGCCCTGCTCCAGCGGGCAGCGGTAGTCGGCTTCGCTCTGAATCAGCAGGGTCGGTGTCTTGCAGCGGTGGGCGTAGGTGATGGCCGAGCTGCGCCGGTACACCTCCGGGATCTCCCAGGGCAGACCCCCCATCTCCCCTACGGCATACCACGTGCCGATGTCGCTGGTCCCGTAGTGGCTGGTCATGTTCGTGATCGGGTTCTCGGGGACGGCCGCTTTGAAACGATCGGTCTGCCCGATGATCCAACAGGTCAGGATACCGCCACCGGAGAGACCGCACACCCCCAGGCGATCGGGATCGGCGATGCCCTTGTCGATAACGAAGTCGACACCCGCCATCAAATCGTCGTAGTCCAGATGGCCCCAGTCACCGATCAGTCGGTGGCCGAACTCCTCTCCGTATCCCGTCGATCCCCGCTGGTTGATGATCAGCACGGCGTAACCGGCACCGGCCAGCATCTGAAAGTCGAAGGAGAACAGGTGACCCCAGGCGGAGCGCGGACCGCCGTGACCGTACAGAATGGTCGGGTACGGGGCCTCGCCCGTGGGCGGCGTGAGGATCCAGCCCTCCACCTGGACTCCATCAGAGCTGGGGTACAACAACCGCTCGACCTTGAGGAGATCCCTCTCGGCCAGCAGCTCGGCATTGAGATCGGTGAGGCGCCGCTCGTTCGAGCCGTCGGCGGCGGCGAGGTACAGGTCGGCGGGGTTGTTGAGGGTGCTGGCGCCGAAGAGCAGCTGTCCGTCGTGGAGATTCAGGGCGAAGCACGAGCGCTCCCCTTCAAACACGGGAGCCCAGGACTCGGGTCCCGTCAGACCGATGCGGTAGATTGACAGCGCGCCGCCCCGCTGCACCCGCACGTAGGCCTGCTCACCGTCGTCCGTCACCAGGATTCTCGGCACGAACCAGTTGCCCAGCAGAGCGACCATGTCCGGCTGCACCTGGCCTCCCACCTGATAGGTGAGGTTTTCGCTGCGGCACTCGGGCTCGCCTCCCTGACGGTCGACGATCCACAACGCGCTCTTCGCGCTGATGGGCCGTCCCCGGGGCACACCGACGAAGACGATGCGGGCGCTGTCGGGCGACCAGCTCGCGGAGTAAACGATGCCCCAATCGGAGGTGATATCGCGGACTTCAGCCTCCAGGCTGACCGCCTTCAGCCTGGGGTAAAAGGCCAGGTGGTCATCCGGGGCCATCGTCGCGCTGAACAGGATCTGGCGTCCATCCGGTGACCACTGCGGGCCCGTGTTGTGCCAGTCGTCATGAGTCAGCCGCGTGGGTTCCCCCCCATCCGCGGCGATCACGAACACATCCTGCAGGGTGCCCTCCAGGTACCCCATCAGGTAGAAGCGATAGATATGGCGGGTGACGCGGTAGGGCTTGTCCAGTATGGGAGGATCGACATCCGGACCGGCGGTAAAAGCGAGGCGCGTGCCGTCCGGTGACCAGGCCGGACCGGTGCCGACTCCCTGCTTCATCGAAGTCACAGCCCACGGCTCGCCACCTTCCGCGGCCATGAGGTACAGCTGGGTCACACCATCCCGGCAGGACTGGAAAGCGATGCGCGTGCCGTCGGGTGACCACTGCGGATTCGTGTCATGCGCCCGTCCATCGGTCAGACGGCGCGTCGCACCTGTGTCCAGCGCCAGCACCCAGATCGAGGCGTACTCCCGGTCTTCATCCACGCCCTCGTGGCCGAGTGCGTAGACGACATTCCTGCCATCGGGAGACAGCTGTGCTCCCAACAGGTAGTTGAATTTGAACAGGTCGTCCTGGGTGATGTATTGCTTTCGCTCCTGCCCCATGGTCATCCGTCCCTCGTGATTCAGATTCATGAAGTGGCGACCACGAAAAGGGTATTGCACGCCGCGGTGATCTCCAAGCTGTGCCGTCAGGCCGTGTCCGCATCCACGGTTTCCGACGTGGGGATCCTGTGCGTATTTTGTTGTGCCGCGCCTCTGTATCCCCTCTGCTGCCCACCTGAGCTTCACGCAGATGATCGGTGGCGCTTTTCGATTACGGGAAGAGAGTCGATTGTTCGATCGAAGATACCTGCCCGAGGCGGATCACGAATTCGTAGTCATCTCCGACACGCACTACATGCTCGACGTCGGAGATGCGCCGCTCGAGTTCGAATCACGTCGGAAGCAGACGGCCCGGGCCGGGGTTGCACTCCGCCTGGTCGCGGCCCTGGGCGTGGATCCCGTCGTGCATCTGGGCGACCTGGTCCAGGAATACCCCGAGACGCCCGACTTCGACCGAGCGGTCCACGAGGCGCTTGGCCAGATCCGCGACACCGGCCTCGCTCCGCACCACGTCGCTGGGAATCACGACGTGGGCGACAAGCCAGATCCGACGATGCCGTTCCATCACGTCACTCGCGAAACACTCGGGAAGTTCCACGGCCGGTGCGGTCCCTCCTGGAAGCGCGTCGACCTCGGTCCGCACCGAATCCTGATCCTGAATTCCCAGATCCTCAACACGGACCTGCCCGACGCTGCCCAGCAGCGAACGTGGATCACCGAGCGGCTATCAGAACGAACCGACGGGCGCACGTTCGTGTGCCTTCACCTCCCACTGTACCTGTTCGACGGGAAGGAACAGGGCCTCGGTCACTACGACGTGATCGACGAGCCCGACCGAACCTGGCTTCTCGACCTGATCCGCAACAGCGAGGTCGACACCATCTTCGCCGGCCACGTTCACTTCGCGTTTGCCCACCGGATCGGCCCGACGGACTACCGCATCCTGCCGTCGCCCTCTTTCGTGCGACCCGGTTTCTCGCACCTGTTCTCGTCAGCCGCGCCGCCCGAGCACGGACGCGACGACACACCCAAGTGCGGGTTCACCCTCGTTCGAACGGTCGGTGAACGAACGGACGTCCACACGATAAGAACGAGCGGCGCCGAAACCGTCGACGGACGGTCGCGCCTGCTCACGCGCACCAGTGCGGCCCTCCCCAACTCCCCCATCGGCATCACGCTGAGGGGGCCTGTGTCCCCGGCCGGCAAGGTCCCCGTCGCCTTCCCGTCGGTCATACAGCAGCCCGTCCGCAACGACTACCCACTTCTGTCGTGCCTCGAGATGGGTATCCGCCACGTCCGAGTTCCTCTCGAGGAGGCGCTGGACCCGGTCCAGCGGATTGACATCCTCAGGTCGAAGGGCATCTCCGTCACGGCCTACCACATGTTTCCCACGACAGACGACGTCACCGGTGCCGTATCGGACCTAGCCGGCCGATGTGATGCCCTCGAGGTCCAGTTCGCAGCCCGGGATGCCGCCACCTTCGTGGCGATCGACGAGATGGATCTGCCGCTGATCCTGTGTCCCATCGACCCCGGCCTCGTCGTCGCCGGCAAGCAGCAACCTCGCACGAGCATCGGCTGGAGCCTCGACGCGGCAACTCAAAACTTTTCCCGGGGCCGCAACCTCTGCCGCGTGGCGCCGGGCGATTCGCTCCTTGTCTGGCACAACAGTGCGGCGGCCACCTCGGGGCGCGCCGACTTCGCCATCGACCTGCCCGGCGTCAGCGACGACGACAACGCCCGACGCGCGGCCCAGGCCCTCCTTACTCTGTCGACCGTTCCCGGTGCGCGCCTGTTCATCGACCCGCTGACCGACCTCGACCGGACCAACGACATCACGCACGGCCTGATCGACACCCGGTGTAACCCCCGTCCGGCGATGACGGTGGTCCGCACCCTCGGGACCATCCTGTTCTCCCACGGGGAGCGCTGGTCGCTTGCCTCTGACGACCCCTGGACGATCGAGTCGGGAAAACGACGATTGGTTCTAGCGGATGATGTGGCGGGCGCTGAATCGTACTACGGGCTGACGTCGGGAACCGTAGGCAAGCATGGATTGGAGTTGGAGGATGAGTTGGTTTTGGGAGAGATCCCGAAGTGACGAAGCTCTTGCTTTGCCTGGCGTTCTTCCTGTCGGGCGCCGCGGGTTTGATTTTCGAGACCCTTTTCTTCCGCATGGCAGGCCTGACCTTTGGCAGCAGCGTCTGGGCATCCTCTCTGGCCTTGTCCAGCTTCATGGGGGGTCTGGCGCTCGGAACCGCGCTCGCCATTCGTTTTGGAAATCGAATTCGACGTAATTGTTTCAGTTATAAATTATTTATGTATATTAAAAGAAATGAAATGGCTCACCTTACTCGAGGAGCTTGGCGACCAAGCCCTGTTCGACCTTGCCACGGCTGTGCAGCTGTCGGCTGCTCCACGACCGCAGGTAAGGGCTCAGCTTTCTCGCTGGATCGGTAGTGGTAAGCTCATTCCTTTGAGGCGTGGTCTCTACTCGATCGGTCATGTCTATCGCAGGACGGCCCTGTCCCCCGTCCAGGTGGCCAATGAGATGTACCGGCCGTCCTACCTGAGTTGTCTGTGGGCCCTGAGCTTTTACGGACTCTTACCCGACGCCGTTGCGGCCTACCAGAGCGTCACCCCGCGCGTCACGCGCAAGTTCGAAAACGCGGTCGGAATGTTCACCTATTCGAGTCTCAAACAGAGTCTGTTCTGGGGATCGGTGACTCGGACCATTGACGGTGTGGCCTTTTCTATCGCCGAGCCTGAGAAGGCCCTGCTGGATCTGTGGCACCTCAACTCTGGAGAGTGGAGCCAAGACCGGCTGCTGGAAATGCGATTCCAGCAGGTAGGACTCGTGAACCCCTCGAGATTGGACGAATACGTCGAGCGTTGCCAATCGCCACGACTGGGCCGCGCCGCTGCACGCTGGCTGCGGTTGGTTGAGGACGAAGCCTTTGAGGACAGCGCATGAAGGCACGTGCACTGGAACTGGCCCGAAGCGTGGACGACCCTGTGACGCGACTCAACCTGCTGCGCGAGTACGCCCAGGCATCCGTCTTGCGATCCCTGCACGAGGGACAGGCCTTTCAAGCCCTCTCCTTTGTCGGCGGCACAGCCTTGCGCTTTCTGTACGACTTACAGCGATTCTCTGAGGATCTCGATTTCTCGGTCGAGTCCGCCCAGGCGTACGACCCGGCGTCGTGGCGCACCGGACTTGAAACGGATCTCACTCGCGCCGGCTTTGACGTGAGCGTCACATGGAATGACCGCAAAACAGTGCACGTGGGCTGGGTGCGGATAGCCAGCCTGCTGGAAGAGTGCGGGCTGTCGCCTCTAGCGGATCAGAAGCTGTCCGTCAAAGTCGAGATCGACACGGTGCCCCCTGATGGGGCCGTCACCCAAAACCGCGTCGTCAATCGACACTTCCTGGTGGCCTTCCGCCATCACGACCTGCCGTCACTGATGGCTGGTAAGGTGCACGCACTGATCGTGCGAGAGTACCCGAAGGGCAGGGACTGGTACGATTTGCTGTGGTACCGTTCCCGTTCGCCCCGTGTCGAGCCCAATCTCCAGTTGCTGCAAGCAGCACTGGATCAGACGGAAGGTGTCGGCCACCATGAGGCGCACCGATGGCCCGACCTGGTGCGTTCCAAGTTGGCGGGTCACGATGTCGTCAGGTTGCGCGAGGATGTGGCGCCGTTCCTGCAGCATCCATCCGACGCCGAGTTACTGACAACCGAGCATCTGACCCAGATCCTGGAATAACCGCATGGCCGGCCTGCAGCGTCTGGGCATCTTCTCGGGCCCAATCCAACTCAGTCCTGCCAGAGTTCCTTGAGGCGATCTAACGGAATGGCCTTGACGCCACGCGTCAGGGTGGACGGGTTGCGCCGGCGCTGCGATGGACGATGAACAATTTGGAGAGTCCGTACGGGTCCAGGATGCACACGTACATCGTGCGCGTGTGCAGATCAACACTGCAGGAGTGCTTGTGCTGTTTGTCGGTAGAAGCGCATCGGCTTCCTGCCCGCTTTGGGACAATGGCGTAGGAACTATTGAGGGTCTTTTTACGCCTCGTTGAGTTGGGTGCATTGACATGGCCATATTTATGGCTTACTATATGGCCATATAGTTGGCCAATATTATATTCCAACACCTTGCGAGGAGAGTCCGCCGATGAAGTCCGCCAACATCGCCGAGCTCAAGAACCACCTCAGCGATTACTTGAGGCTGGTTGAGAATGGAGAAACGGTTGAGGTCGCCAAACGGAACGTGCCATTTGCACGCATTGTACCGTTGCCCAAGGCGCCCACCAACAAGACCCAACTGGGCTCGTTTAAGGGAAGCGTTAAGGTCAAAGGCGATCTGACCGCTCCCGCTATGCCCGAGGATGATTGGGACATGCTTGGGAGTGATGTGTGAGGTGAAATGAAGATCCTGCTCGACACATGCTGCGTTATCTGGGCTGCGTCCGATCCGGATAAGCTGAGTCCCGCCGCGATCGAAGCGTTGGAATCGGACACCACCGAGGTCCACGTCTCCGCCATCAGCTGCGCAGAGGTCGCCTGTCTTGCTGAGCGCCAACGCATCATCCTGGACAGACACTGGAAAGTATGGTTCGACGATGTAATTGGACTGAACCAATGGTGGGTCATCGACATTGGAGTGGCCATCATTCAGGAAGCGTACTCCCTTCCTGGCAGTTACCACCGGGATCCGGCAGACCGCTTCATCACGGCTACTGCGAGGTTACACCGCATGTCGGTCCTGACGGCAGACGACAAGATCCTGTCTTACCCTCACGTTTCATCTATTTGGTAATCCCAAAGTCCGGCCGTGCGTAGGTCGGCTTGTGCGCCAGCCGTTTCAGGCCGATGTGCAGCCGCACCTGCGTCGCTGGTCCCAGGCGCACCCGTAGGTGGCGCTCATCGACGGCCACCGGCGCGGCGGCGCCATCGTCACGGCGCACTTCCCCGAACTCGTGCTCGGCAACCCCCCCGGACTGCAGGATCACCTCCCGCGTTTCAAGAATGTCCGTGTTCACCAGGTGCACGCATATGTGGTCGGTCTCAACCTCATCGACCAGAGCGGACAGGTGCGGAGGCAGTCCCGGCCGTCGATCTACCGGGTCGAAATAGCGCAGCGCGGCGTGCACCATGCCGCCGTGATAGACCGCCGTGGGCGTGCCCATGGACATCTGCATGATGCCCTCGGGAACCACCGGGTTGATCGACTGCCAGTGGTGGACGTCCTGCCAGTCTTGCACGTCGCGCCAGGTTGTCCAGTCCAGGGTCTCCGAATCGATGACTTCCAGGCGTTGGCGCATCTCGACTTGGGTGATTTCCAGAGCGCGCTCGGGAAACTCCGGGTTGCGACCGACAGTGTACTCGAACCAGTCGTGGATGTGGAAGTTGCCCGCTTTGCTGCAACCGGGCAGGGGCAAATCCCGCGGCAGCGGCCGGTCCCCGTACTGCTCTTCGATGCGGTCGAGGTCCTGCTGCTGGCGGCCGACGGCGTAGGCGTACATCAGCAGCCGCAGGGTATGGCTCTCGGCGTGCGGGGTGTATTCGAACCAACCCTGGTCGCCGTGCTTGTTGGGGATCATGATTTGTCCGTCTTCCTCCCGCCGCATTTCCCACAGCTTGTCCGCCTGAGAGCGGAACAGGTCCAACCAGGAGGGGTCACCAGTCAACAGGGTGGCGTTGCAGCCGGCGTTGCACATGGCCTCGAGCATGACCCAGCCGCCGTGGGGCCAGCGCCAGCCGTAGTAGCCCCCCCACCACTTGCCGCCCATGCGCTCGCCGATCTTGCCGGTGGGACCGACGTTGTCGGGAATGAGACCACCGTTGACCTCGGCGCGATCCATCCAGGCCTGGACGTAGTCGGTGATCCACTGTTTGTACTTGTCGTCGCCGGTATACAGATAGGCGTTGGCGATCAGGCTGGTGGCGTTGAGGTTGAGCGGCACGTCGCCGGGTACCATGCGCTCGTTCATCAGCTTGAGGACCTTGGCAAACATGGCGTCGTCCGCCCAGTCGGCTGCGGCGAAGGGGTCCGAGCTGTCGAGGCCCTCAATATCTTCGTACGGCGACAGGTAGCGCGCCAGGTTGATACGGTGGGTCAGCCAGTCCTCGGCCGTCATCTCGAAGCAGGGGCCGGCACCGCCGTTGATCGGGGAGCGGATGATCTTGTGTTCCGGATCCCAGTTGGGTGCCTGCGGATCTTCACCCATGTACATCGCCGCGAACTTCAGGGCCCGCTGGCGATCGACATGGCAATCGGGATCGGCCAGACCGAAGTAGTGGAGAAAGGTGTAGGCCTCCCCGTGGTGCATCCAGTCGTAGTGGCGGGCGAACTCACGGGTCACGGTACCGTATTCGGTGAACTGCCAGGTCACCGCGCTCCACAGGCGCCGCGCCATGGTGTGGATCTCCTCATTGCCGCCGAGCATGTAGAACAGGGGAAAGGTGAGGAAGCTCTCGTAGCCGTCGTCGGAGCCATCCATCCCCGGCCACTCATCGCGCCAGATGAGGGTGCCGTCGGGCCGGGTGTAGCGCTCTACAAACCTGGGCGCGGCGCGATTCATCTGGTCGATTAGATGGCGCTGTCGTACCGCCCATTCGGGGGGCGTGGTTCGGCCGGCAAACTCGATCGTCTTCATGGCCCTTCCCTTTCGCGTAACTCACCTGTGTTCTGGTCGTTTTCCGGCGCGGAATGTAGCTAATTTCCCCTGCATTCGCGCCCACCGTCCGCCTAGTACGCGTGGCGCGGGTAGCAACCGGATGGTTGACCCCGCTGCGGAGCAGAAGGTTATTCTGCTGCTCGTGAGAGGACGAAACGCAACCGTTTGCCCGAACTCAGCACACCTGCGAAACCAGGAGTCACAGACAGATGCTCGTTTTGAACGGTGGACCAGCAGTGGATGTCAGCGAAGCGGTGTTGTTCCCATATGACGACCGTACCATCCCGTTCAGGTACCGACTGCAGATCGGTCTCGTGGAGGGCCTCAACCCCTACAAGGGCCACCTCATCGCCATGAAACGGGGCGAGCCGGAAGCGCCTGACGGGCAGGCCATCGCATACTACGGTACCGTCTGCCAGGTCGGGGATGAGCTGCGGGTGTGGTACAGGGGTCATGGGGTGGAGACCGGTGGGCGAGCGAAGGGTCATATCTGTTACGCTGTCAGCACCGACGGCCTCAACTGGGAAAAACCCGACCTCGGTTTGGTCGAGTTCAACGGCTCAAAGCACAACAACATCGTCGACTGCGATCTCGGCAGTGATCCGGGCTCGTGTTCGGTTCTGTACGAAGCGGACGATCCGGATCCCGAGCGTCGTTTCAAGATGGTGATCGAGCTCCACCCATACTACATCGCCGTCCTCTACAGTCCGGATGGACTGCACTGGAAGGAGGGGCCGAACAACCCGATCCTCAAACACAATGCGGTAGAGCCCACGGGGTTGATCAAATACAATGGTTGTTATGTCCTCAACGGCCAGGGCGGCAACGTCGGCACCAAGAGGGCCCTCGTCACCTTCGTTTCATACGACTTCGACAATTGGAGTGACGCCGTCGTCCTTGGCATGCGCCGCGACCAGCCTCCCCACAAGCAGATCCCCGGCTGTCACGCCGGCGAGCAGATTCACCTGGGCGCCGGTCTGTGGGACCGGGGCAACGTCATCATCGGCGTCTATGGCATGTGGCACGGGGAGTCGAATGATCGTGAATTCATCAGCATGGATCTGGGGTTGGTCGTCAGCAACGACGCCCTGCACTTCGTCGAGCCGATCCCGGATTTCAGATTCATTCCGGCCTACGAGATCGCGCGTGGAGAGATGAATTTTCCGACCCTGGAGCAGGGACAGGGCTTCGCCAACGTCGGCGACGAGTCGCTCTTCTGGTACTCGAGCTGGCGCGGCGGCGATCTGAATGTGGCGCGATTCCCCCGGGACCGTCTGGGGTACTTCGAAGTAGTGCCGGATCCCAAGCCCAACCTGCAGCCGAGCGAGGATACCCATCAGTTGTACTGGCGGGAGCATATCGGCGACAAGGTACCGGAGTACGCGGACCCGCACTTCATCTCCTGCCTCATCGACCTGAAGGGTAAATCAGGGTCCGTCTACATCAACGCCGAGGGACTGTCGGAGAAAAACACCCTGCGCGCGGAAATACTGGATGAGCAGATGAGGCCGCTTCCCGGGTATAGCAGGGAGGACTGTCTGCCGGTGACGGAGGAAGGCCTTCGCACTCCCGTTGCCTGGAAAGGAAAACAGAAGGTAGAGGGGATCGATGCCCCGTTGCGGTTGCGTATCAACCTCGAGTGCGAGCGCCTGGATGATGTGTTTCTGTACGCGGCGTATGTAGCCGACGAAGGCTGATCGTGGGGCTCAAATCGCAACAGCCCGTCCTTCTCAGCGACGAACAGATGCGCCAGTTCATCGCCAACGGCTACCTCCTTCTCCGTCCCAGCGTGCCTGACGAAGTCCATCGGACCATCGATGAGAAATTCAATTTTATCGTTGAGCACGAGTTCAATCCGGGCAACAACATCATCCCTCGCATTCCGGAACTGGAGCTGATCCTCAACAGCCCGCAAGTGCAAGGAGCGCTCACCAGCGTTCTGGGCGAGAATTACTTCAGGCACCCCCACCGCTATTGGCACATGCGGCAGCCCGTCGAGGACGCACTATCTGGCGACGAGGTGGCAAAGTCGGTCTCCGGCGGGTGCCACCAGGACTCCTACAGTCCCTGTAGCCAACCGCGCTCTCACCGCACCCGCTACGCGCGTATCATGTATTACTCTCAGGACACCCCAATCGAGATGGGACCGACCCATGTGTTGGCGGGCACCCAGTGTCACGACCGTCTCACCGATGAAGATCGAAACCGGGTGCTTCCCGTCGACGGCAAAGCCGGGCTCGTCTTCCTGTCCCACTTCGATATCGGTCATGCGGCCGGCGTCAATATGCAGGATCGTTCACGCCACATGATCAAATTCATCTTCATGCGGGCTCAAGAACCGCGACAGCCCAGCTGGGATTGCGAAGACACGGAATGGCAGCAGCCCGAAGAAATCACCGCTCCATACGACCTGGAACCGGCGTGGCGCTCAATGTGGTACTGGCACTGCGGTGAGAAAGCAGTTTCACTCCCCCCAGACATCTCAGAGTCTTCGAACGTCCCTGCTCTGGTCGAAACACTCAACGCCGAGCTCTCCGTCGAAGAAAAGCTGCGCGCCTTGACCGAGCTGGCGGCGGCGGGCCCTGAAGCGGTGGCCGCGGTTCCTGCGCTTTCGGCGTTGTTGAATACGGCGCATCAGGCCCTGCGCACTTCAGCCATCTACGCCCTCGCATCCATCGGCGAGCCGGCGATCCATCCGCTGTGCCGTCTGCTGGAACAATCCGGTGAGCGCGCCAGCCGTGGCGAGGAGTCACCCGACTTTGATTCACGCTGGATGACGCTGCATGATGCCGCCTACGCCCTGGGAACCATAGGTGCACCGGCCCTCGAGCCTTTGATAGGGCTGCTCGGCTCTGCTCATGAATGGACCCGCATGAATGCTGCGTTCGCCCTGGGAGAAATGGATTCGGAGGCCGCTTCTGCCGTGCCCGCGCTCGAAACCTCGCTGCAGGACGAGTCGCACTACGTCATTCGCGTGGCCGCAAATTCACTGGGGGCTATAAAAAAAGATGCGCCGGTCGAAGCGCTCGCCCGTCTTCTGAGGGCACAGCGCCCGGCCTGGGATGAGAAAAAGAACTGGGGTTGGACCGTCGCCGATGCCGTCCACGTCACCGCCGCCATGGCTCTCACCAGGCTGGGCGACGGGGCAGCGGCCTCCGAAGAGGCCCTCATCGATGCGTTGCAGATCCCTTTTGGCCAAGTGGGATTCTTCGCGGTCCAGACGCTCAACCGGGTTGGCACGGAATCAGCCAGGCAGGCGGTCATCGATGATCTGATATCACGCCGGTGGGATGCTACCATAACCGCGAAGAGGTCTTACTAGAAGCTAGACGAACGCTTGCGGCAGATTCGCCAGCGGTTCCACTCCCCTTTCAGCGACCGGGAAACGGGCGCTGCACGGTATCGATGGGATGTACAACGGCGTGGCGTTCGAACGCCTGTTCCAGATGCACCAGCCGGCCCGGGCCCGCCGTATCCAGCATGATGTCCGTGTACATGTGGCCGATCTTGAAGCCGGCGGCGACCGGACAATGGTGCTGCAGATAGGTGTCGACGCGTTCGATTTCTTCGGGTGTCTTGCCACGCTTGTGCAGGTTCATCGTGAACATGCGCCGGCGTTTACCACCGCCGAAGGAGGCGTGTTTGAGGCTGTGATCGAACACCACCAGGTCTCCGGCGTCAGTCTGCAGCGGCACACTGCCCGGAATGTCCGCCGGCGAGATACCCCACAGCTCTTCGGCCTCGTTCGCGTTAAGACCGGCGGTGCGCCACATGGAGTCGGCCTTGTGGCTGCCGGGAATCACCCTCAGGCTGCCACTGCCCCCTGTCAACGGATCCAGATAGAAGGCCAGCTTGATGGCGAACAGTTCGGGATAACCGCCATCCGCATGCCAGTGAGTGTTGCCGCTGTAGAAATTGCCGTCCCCGGAGCCGTAGTTGAAGTCATCGCCGATCAGAGCACCGGCGATGCCGAGAATGCGCTCGTCGTCCAGTAGCGTGCATAATCGTTCGCTGTGATCGATCGTGGGAATGATGATGGTGCGTGTGCTGCCGTCGTGGTCCTTGCCGGAGGCGAAGTTCGCCATCACGTCCTCGAACTCCTCCGAGATCCAGCCGATCTCTTCCTTGAGCAGCCCCGGGAAAGCGAGATAGCCGAAGGTGTCGAAGTGGTTGAGCTGTTGCTGGGTCAGTTGCATAGGCCTTCTCTCCATTTCTCGCTCTGGTTGCTGGTTCGGGTCACAAACAAGGGCCGCTCGGGTCGGCAGTCAAGGACATCCCTCGACACGGCCCGATGGCCGAACCATACTCATTCACCAATGATAGAGCTGAACACAATCGGCCTGAGAGTGAGAGGAGTTCGTCGACATGAAGGTTGTCTTGATTGGTGACTCCATCCGCATGGGGTATCAGTCTCTCGTAATTAAAAAAACCCCTGACGTCGATGTGGGGGGACCGGTACAGAATTGTCGTCACAGCGTGTGGGCGCTGGACCGGTGCAAGGAATGGGTCGTCGACGAGGAGCCGGATCTGGTCCACGTCAACTTCGGCATCCACGATGCCGTGCTTCTGTCTGACGGAGAGCATCAGATTCTTCTCCCCCAGTACCGCCTCGGCGTTCAGCGGTTCATTGCCAAGGTCAGGGATATCGCAAAAGCGAAAATGATCTGGGCTACGACCACGCCCCTGTACACCAGTGATCCAGACCTGCCCATGGCCCAGTGGCCGATCGATGAGGCGAGTGAAATCGACAGGTACAATGCCGCCGCTCTCGAAATTGTGCAGAGGGAAGGGGTACCCGTAAACGACTTGCACGACGTCATCGTTCGCAACGACATCACCAAGTGTCTACAGAACGACGGATGCCACATGACGGCCTTCGGCAACGAAGTCCTGTCTGATGCCGTCGTCGAGGCGATCCAGGAGCAGATGCAGTAAGGCGCAGATGCGATAAGGGCGAATACAGACGTAAATACAAAGACGTAAATACAATAGGCGTAGATGCGATAATGGAGTACAGAAAACTGGGAAGCACCGATATCGACGTCTCGGTGATGGCTTTGGGTTGCTGGCCGTTCGCCGGTGGCGGATTCTGGGGTGATCAGGACGATGTCCAGTCCATTGCCACGGTGCAGACGGCACTGAACCATGGCATCAACTTCTTCGATACGGCTCCAGGCTACGAAGAGGGTGCTTCCGAACGGGTTCTCGGACGCGCCCTGGAAGGCAAGCGTCACCAGGCCATCATCGCTACCAAGGTGAGCGACTTGACGGCCGACGGACTCGTCGCCTCCTGCGAGACCAGCCTCAAGAATCTGCGGACCGACTACATCGACCTGTACCAGATCCATTGGCCGAATCACAAAATCCCGATCGAGACCTCGTGGCGCGCACTCGAAGATCTTGTCAGGGACGGTAAGGTGCGCGCCCTCGGTGTTTCCAACTTCGGCTCCGATGATCTGGCCGAACTGGTCGATCTGAAGATGGGCCGTGTGCAGACGAACCAGTTACCCTACAGCCTGCTCTGGCGGGCGATCGAGTATGATATCCTGACCCGTTGTCGTGATCTGGAGATCGGGCTGATCTGCTACAGCCCTCTGGCACAGGGGCTGCTGACGGGACGATATGCCACGGCCGACGAGGTGCCGGAAGGGTTGGCGCGGACTCGGTTTTATTCGACTACGCGTCCGTTGGTGAACCACGGAGAGTCCGGGTGCGAAGAAGCCGTCTTCCACGCCCTCACCGGCATTCGCGAAGTGAGCGAGCAGATTGGCGCGCCGATGGGAAGCGTTGCCCTTGCCTGGGTGAGACAGCAGGCAGGAGTGACATCGTTTCTGGTCGGGGCACGGACTCCGGAGGAACTCGAGGGCAACCTTCCCTCGCTGTCGCAGGACCTGGGCGCTGAGACCACCGCCAACCTGGAGCGCCTGACCCAGCCGATCAAAGAGGCGATCGGTGACAACGCTGACATGTGGGTGGCTGAATCCCGCATGCGGTGAAGCTTCGCCAACGGCGGCGAACTAGGGTAATGGCTCCAGCCCCATCAAAGCGCGGCGCCCGGGGTCGGTCTGCAACTTCGTGTACTCTTCGGTGAGACGCAGGGCCTCGTTCTGGGTTGAGGCCTGGTCGGCGCGTTTGAAGACCTGCCAGATGGTGCGGCGCGGGCGATCGGACTGGTTCGAGGACCGGGTGTGCCACAGTCTGGTATGGTTGATCATACATGATCCCGCCGGGGCGACCAGGCACACCATGCCGGGTATTTCACGTGGTTCCTCGCCCGGGGCGTGGAACCACTCCGGGATGCGGCCCTCGACGCGGTGCGACCCCGGGATCAGGGCAGTGCCGCCGCCGTTTTCCTCCAGGTCGTCAAGTATATAGGTGAACCGCAGGTACTCACCGTCTCCGTGCCAGTGCATGGGAGAGGGAGTGTTCGCGGGTACGTACTGTCCGATGGAGCCGCCTAGCAAGGTGATATCATCGTCCATGACGGCACGGGCGATCGAGAAAACGGCGGGCAGGTCCATCAGGCACTCGAAGACGGGATCGAGTTCGTACAGGCGGTTGAGGTCGACGATGCCGGTGGCTTCGTCGCAGACTGCGGTCGGGATGTCCGGATGGTGTTCGACCAGCTCGTCGAAGCAGGCCCTAATGGGGGCGAGTTGATCCGGCGCCAGAGCCCTGGGGACCAGGGTGTAACCCTGCAGCTGCATTCGCAGCAGGTGGGCATCCAGTTCGTGCTCGGCGGGCAAGGGATGCATGGGCTAGGCGATATAGGCCGCGTACAACTGCGCATCCTCCGGCCGGATTCCTTCCCAGTTGACCCGCAGCCGCACAGGGTGATCGAAGTGGCCAATGGTCTCGCCCTGCTTCCACGCAACCCGCTGTCGAAACCCGGATTTAGCGACCGCCATGCAATCACCCCCTGAGTACCCGGGGATCGGGTTAAATCCCAGATCGAGCAGCTCAACCCGGAGCTGGCAGTACTCTCCGAGGCGGTCGACGTTCAACCAGATGCACGCATCCGCTTTGTCGGGACGCAGCGGACAGGAGATCACATGGGGCTCCACCGCTACATCCCGGTAGCCCTCGCCCTGAAAGACCGGTTTGGACACGGCCGAGAAGAAACCGAGCCGGTCGATGGGCCAGGTCGCGATGCGCACCATGCCACGCATCGGGTACTCCCAGGTCGAATAAAAATGCAGGGTGCGCTCGCCGATGTTGGCGTAGCCGGCTTGCAGTAGTTTTGGGCCGTCCCCGAAGGCCGGGTTCAGCAGCGCACGCTCCTCGAAACAGGGCACGATCTTGAAGTCCGGCACCGGCTCGCGGAAGTGCATGGCATCGTGACTGACCAGCAGCCCCAGGTCCATGGTGGCGAACAACCGGTCATTGGTGTCGTTGTGGTACATACCATAAAAGGCGACGATGACATTCCCCCGATCCCACAGATGGGCGCCCTGGTGCACCTGCTCGCCGCGATGCCACTCGAAATCCAGTATCGGCCGCGGCGGTTGCGGATCGCGGCGAAAGCTGGGCACCGCTGCGTGGGTCCAGGTTTCGAAGTCGTAACTCGCCCAGGTCAGCATTTCCCGTTTCGAAGCCCCGTCGACGGGATGGGGGATCGTCTTGTTCCATGGACCGGGCCCGCCCTGGCCGTTGACGTACCAGCAGCCGTTGAACTTGAACGGAGGACCGGCCGGTTCGATACCGTGGCCGACGATGCGACCGTTCGTCCAGGTGAAACCATCGGCGCTGTAATGGACGCGCAGCCGCATCGCGTCGCCCATGCTGATCATCTTGAAGCGCTTTTTCGGATCCTCATCATCGGGATCATAGGCGACACTCCAGGCGTTGCCGCCATCGACGTCGACGAGGTTGTTGTGCTTGTTGCCATTGTACTCAACCAGGCCGAGATCGGGTTTCTCCCACTCGACGCCGTCCTTGCTGGTGGCGTAGGCGTAGCGCCGGTGCTGGTCGATCGCCCCTCCACCGCCCCATTCGTTGTCCCCGGCATCCGCGTCCGAACTGCCGCGCGCCATGTACCAGATGCGCAGCTCATCGCCGACGCGGGCGATCGACGGAAAGACGATCTCCATCGAGTCGCACGTACCGGGCGGGCCGTTCTCGATTACTGGTACGCCTGGATGATTCGGTTCGTAGCTGGCGTTCTCGCGGTAATCGCCGGGTTTCCTGCTGCCGGGCACCAGCGTCATCAGCACGTCCTTGCGAAAAGGGATGCTGTAGTCGTCGAAGGGAAAGAGGACGGCTTCGTCCGTGGAGAAGGTGGGGCTGCCACTGTCAACGTGAATCATTGGTGCTCTCCGGCGTGATCATCGATCAGGTCCGCGTCCAGAGGGCAGGACGCGGTTCGCATCTCGGGACGCGGTTCGCATCTCGGGACGCGGTTCGCATCTCGGGACGCGGTTCGCGAGACGCAGTGGGCGGAATCAAGTAGGCTAACAGGCCGTTGCCCGTCAAGGCCAACTGTTCGATCGCTGCCCTTGTTGGCGTGTGCTTTCACAGCTCCGCGGTGGGTGCCACCACTCTATATTCGAATTCCATGACCGGGAAAATTCGACAATACCTCAACCGGCGCCTCGACCCTGTCCGGGCCAACTTCTGGTGTCACATCACCAGAAGCGGCTTTAGCGGCGCTGGTTACGGGGTGATCACTGGAACCGACTTTTTGGCCGTGCTGGTGACGGTCCTGGGATTCGAACCTGCCGTACTGGGGATCCTCGCAATGGTCCCGGGATTGGCCCAGTTGGCGCAGCTATTCTCGGCACACAGGGTCGAGACGGTGCGGCGGAAGAAACGGCTGCTGCTCTATCTGGATCTGTGCAAATGGCTACCGTTGCTGCTCGTCTGCGCGAGCCTGGCTCTTTTCGGACATGAAAGCCCGGCAACAGCTCTTGTCGTCATCGCGGCCGTGAGTTTTTTCGGCTCCATCGCCATCACCTTGATGATGGCCCCCGAGTTCGATCTGATCGCGGAGACGGTTCCGAAAAATCTCATCAGCCAGATTTTCGGTTTCAGCCACGCGGCCTCTGCCGGAATGGGGTTGGCGCTGGCGGCCGTGGTCGGAGTGCTCCTGGCCCAAATCGCCTTTCCACTCAACTATGCCTCCGTGTACCTGATCAGCATCCTGCTTCTGGCGCTGTCCTGGTTCGCTCTCCACCTGGTGGATGAAATGCCCCATGACGGAGTTCCTAAGAGCCGTCAGTCTTTTCTGGAATATTTCCGCGATCTCTTGAGGGTGCTCAAGAATGATGGACGGTACCGCGCCTACATTCTGTACGAGTGCGTGAGAAAGGTGGGGGTCTATGCGGGGGTTTTCTATGCCATGGTGGCGGTAAAGTATCACGGCATGGACCCTGCTCTCGCAGTCGGGCACGACAGATCGCTGAATCGCCCCGGGGTTGCCGGAGGCTCCATTTCTTGAGAGGATTGGAGTCATGGCAAACTCAAAGAGGTATTCCCCAGAGGTACGCGAGCGGGCGGTACGGATGGTATTCGAGCACGAGAGTGAGTACAACTCCGAATGGGCGGCCATCAACTCGATCGCGGCTAAGATCGGCTGTACTGCGGAGACACTCCGCAAGTGGGTACGTCGGACCGAGGTCGACACGGGCCGCCGGGACGGTGTGACCAGCGACGAGCAAGCGCGGATCAAGGATCTGGAACGCGAGGTTCGTGAGCTGCGGCGTACGAATGAGATCCTTCGCAAGGCCTCGGCTTTTTTCGCTCAGGCGGAGCTCGACCGCCGACCGTAGTGATGGTGGCCTTCGTCGATGAGTATCGCCGGGAGTACGGGGTCGAGCCCATCTGCAGGGTCCTGCCGATAGCCCCATCCACCTACTACGAGCACAAGGCTCGACAGGCAGATCCCTCTCGCATACCGCCCCGCGTCCGTCGTGATGCGCTGCTGCGGGACGAGATCGAGCGGGTGTGGAACGACAACTTCCAGGTCTACGGTGCCCGTAAGGTCTGGCGCCAGCTCGGCCGTGAAGGCTGGGATGTCGGCCGCTGCACCGTCGAACGTTTGATGCGCCAGATGGGGCTTCAGGGCGCCACACGCGGCCGATCCTTCAAAGTGACGACGATCGTGGACTGGACGGAGTCGAGGCCTGCCGATCTCGTCGAACGCGACTTCAGCGCGCAACGACCCAACCAGTTGTGGCTGGCGGATCTGACGTACGTCGCGACTTGGACGGGCTTTGTATACGTCGCCTTCGTCATCGATGCCTTCTCACGCATGATCGTGGGCTGGCGCGCAGCTACTACCCTGCGCAGTGACCTGGCCCTGGATGCCCTGGAGCAAGCCCTGTACGCTCGCCCCGAGAGCGACTGGCTCGTACATCATAGCGACCGTGGCGTCCAATATTTGTCGATTCGCTACACCGAGCGTCTACTCGAAGCTGGTATCGAGTCGTCTGTGGGCAGTGTTGGCGATTCATACGACAACGCCCTGGCCGAGACCATCATCGGTTTGTATAAGACGGAAGTCATCCGTCACCGAGGACCCTGGCGCAATCTCGAGCACGTCGAATTCGCCACGCTCGAATGGGTGGACTGGTTTAACAACCGACGGCTGCTGGCGCCGATCGGCAACATCCCTCCCGTCGAGTTTGAGCAGCTGCATTACGATCACCAAGAGTCCCAAGCCATGGTGGCGGGACTCAACTAACCGAGTCTCCGAAAAACCCGGGGCGATTCACGCCGCCATTTCAGGCTATGTTGGTTTCCCCCTGCTGGCCACAAAGATCGGGCTCAAGAAAGTCCTCGCCATAGGGGTCATCCTGTACGCCCTGTCCGCCTTCGGTGCCTCAATCGCCCCGTCAGCAAAATGGTTTATCCTCATCATCTTCATCGACGCCTTGGCGGGTTCGTCCACGGTGGCCACGGGGACGGCCTTCGCCATGCGCATCTATCCCAGCCACCGGCGCGTCGGTTACACGACGCTCACCAGCCTGGTGTTTACCCCGTACGCCATCCTGTTGCCTCTGGGTTTCGGTTTTGCCGTCCAGACCTTTGGATATGTCCATGTCTTCTGGGTTTCGGCGTTTCTGTTGGTCTTGTCCCTGCTCTTCCTGAGTCGCTGCTCAGAAGAGGAGGAGGGTTAAATTAAATGAGAGAGCGAACATGAAGATCCTGATCACCGGCGCGGCCGGATACCTTGCCGGCTTCGTAATCAAGCGGCTGCACTCCCCCCATCACTCGCTGACCTTGTTTGATCGGGCCGAAGTGGAAGCCGAAGGAGACTTCATTCAGGGCAACATCACCGACTTCGACGACGTCAAAGCAGCCTGTAGCGGACAGGATGTCGTCGTCCACCTGGTAGCCCTGGTCCGGGAGCGGTTCGACAAACCGCACGATCTGTTTGCCGACGTGATGGTGAAGGGAACCTGGAACGTCGCCGAAGCTTGCGTTCAGCAAGACGTGGACAAGCTCATCAACATTTCCAGCGTCGTCGCCATCGGCAGCCCGCAGGAAACGGAACGCGCCTACCGCGTCGGCGATCCGGCTCGCTTTCGCACCCGTGACCTGTTTTACACCCTGTCCAAACACCTGGGCGAGGAGATCGGTCGGGCCTATCACCAGGCGAACGACCTGGCGGTCATAAACCTGCGGCCCGGCGTCATCGCCGGGGATGGCGCCAATCCTGATCCCAAAAACCTCGGAGAAGATCCTGGTGGGCACTGGTTCACTTATGTTCACCCCGAGGACGTCGCCCAGGCGGTGGAACAGGCGATCGATTCACAAACGGTGCGGTCCGGGGCCTTCAACGTCGTCGCCGGGCACCCACGCGCGAAGTTCGACTGGCAGGAAACAGCAAAGACCCTGGGGTACCGCCCCCAGCACAACTGGGAGGATGTATAGTTAGATGATGAAGACGGTCCTGATTACGGGCGTGAGCCGCGGTCTCGGTCACGCCATCGCCACGGCTTTTGCGGCCCACGAATTCGAAACCATCGGAGTCGCCCGGTCGCCCTGCGAAATCGAGGGCGTGCAAACCGTTCAGCTCGACGTGACCGACGAACCGGCCGTCATCTCCTTTGTGGAATCGCTCGAGAACCTCGACGTGGTGGTCAACAACGCCGGCATCGCCCGTTCCCGTCCCCTGATCGAAACACCTACAGATGAATTGAGAGAGATCCTCGAGGTCAACCTGGTTGGTGCGTTCGTGATGATGCGCGAAGCGGCGCGGCGCATGAAGACCGGGGGCGGTGGGCTGATCATCAACATCGCCTCTGATGCCGCGATTAAAGGCATCCCCGGAATGGCACCCTACGTGGCCAGCAAACACGCCTTGCTCGGTCTGGGTCGTTCGGTCAGCGACGAACTGCGCAAGAGCGGCCTGCGCGTCTGTACCTACTGCCCCGGACCGATCGACACGGAAATTCTCGGCCCCGGAAGAGGCAATCCGAAGGCGCTGAACACGGCTCACATCGCCCGCACCATCGTCCATCTGGCCGAGTTGCCTGGGGAGATCGAAGTACAGGAGGTGCTGGTACAGCCGATGTTGATCTGACGCTGGCGATGGAGTTGGACTGAGATCACGCGCGGCACGTGTTCGTGCATAGTTCACGGACCATTTCGGCGTTTCACACCATTTTATTATTGTACTGATGGAAAAGCTCGATCCCGATCGCGAAACGAGGAAACCGATGGTACCGTCCAGATATATGTGCTCCTGCCTCGCAGTGCTACTGCTGAGTGCAGCCACTCAGGCCGGGCAATGGCAGGACTTTTCCGGGTTCGACCCCGCTGAGCTGGCCACCACCGACCATGTTTTCAATGGCGGTCCGGGGGTGGACGGCATTCCGGCCATGACCAACCCGGACTTCGTTTCTGCCGAGCGCGCCGACTTCGTCGCCGAGAGCGACCTCATCATGGGCGTGTACATGCACGGTGTCGCCAAGGCGTATACGCAGGCGCTGGGCTGGCACCACGAGATCGTCAACGACGTGATCGGTGGTCAAGGCATTTCCGTGACCTTTTGTCCGCTGACGGGGACGGCCCTGAATTTCAATGCCACTGGTGAAGACGGCCAGCCGTTCGAGTTGGGCGTTTCCGGTCTGCTCATGAACAGCAATCTGATCATGTACGATCGCCGCGACTTCGAGACCCTCATTCCACAGATGATCTACACCGCCTTCTCCGGCCCCGGTGAAGGAACGGAATTGGAGCTGCTGACCATGGTGGAAACGACTTGGGGTATGTGGAAACGGATGTACCCCGATACGGAGGTCGCCGTACCCGGGACTGGATTGGAGTCTTACTCTGAAGGGAAGCAGGCACGCTACGCGAATATCAGCCGCTACGAGACATACCCCTACAATGACTACCGCACCAGCAATCGCCTCATATTTCCGGTGACGACGGATTCTCCGGATCTCGACACTGTCCACCTTAAAAACGTCGTCCTCGGCCTCTGCCGGAACGGGGAGGCCAAGTCCTATTCCTTCGATGCCATGCCCGACGGCGCGGTCATCAACGACGAACTTGGGGGCGAGCCGGTCGTCATCACCTTCGACAGGGACTCCAACACCGCCATTCCGTATTTCAGCCGCGTCGGCGGACGCGAGCTGACCTTCTACGCCGTCGAGGCCACAGGCGATCTGCCTGTCGAATTCCAGGATGTGGAGACCGGTATGAGGTGGAACATGCTGGGGCACGCCATGGAGGGTGGTGAGCTCGAAGGTCAGAGGCTGGAGCAGGTACCTGCGTACAACTCCATGTGGTTCGCCTGGGACACCTACTGGCAGGGAGCACCCCGATGGGAGGGCGAGGGCATCATCGAGGCACCGCCGGTGACAGCGACAGCGGTCGAGGAAGAGGAAGCGGGCGAGCGCCTGCCCTCCCAATTCGCCCTTGGCCAGAACTACCCCAATCCGTTCAACCCGGCGACCCACATCCAGGTGAGCCTGCCGCAGAGCAGCCCCGTCTCGGTGCGGGTGTACGACACCGTGGGTCAGCTCGTACGCACGTTGATGCAAGGCGAGCAGGCGGCCGGCTATTACCTGCTGTCCTGGGACGGCAGGAATGAGGCCGGCGTCCCCGTGGCAAGCGGGACCTACGTGTATCGCCTCGAAGCGTCAGTGGCCGGACTCGACCAGACCAGGACCATGACCCTGCTGCGGTAGACTGGCCCTCTACTCCTCGCGCAGCCCACCTCGAATGGCCTCGGCCAGTTCCATGGTCTTGACGGCTTCGTCCAGGTTCGGCGCAGGAGCTTCTATCGGGCGATCCTCCAGCAGGCAGCGGATGAAATGGTGGTCCTCGCCTCGTGTGCCTCCCAATCCGTCGTCAGGCTCTGGCAACTCATGGCGCTCGCCGTCGCAGAAGACGACGCCCTGTTTGACGCCCTCCAGGTAAGCTGAAATACCACGCCCGTGAATCTCGTAGCGTTCCATGCGGCTGTCGGTGGTGTAGTTGAAGATGAAGTGAGCGACGCACTGGTTTGAGAAGACGACGAGGGCGCCGTGGAGGTCGCAGTATTTGGAGAACGCCCGGCGCGCGAAGCTGTGCACCTCTTCCACCTCGGCATCGGCGATGCAGCGGACGAGGTCGATGGCGTGGATGTCGTTGGCGACTAGCCAGTTGTCCATGAGCGCTGGTCTGCTGCCATAACGGCCCTCGAGCATGTCGATGCTTTTGTGGAACTCACCGACGAGCTGGACGACCGGACCGCGCTGTGTGACCATCTCACGTGCCCTGCAGATCTGATCGTGGAAGCGCCGGTTGAAGCCGACCATGCCCCGGGCGCCAGTCCTCGCGGCCGTGTCCCGCAATTCCCGGGTTTCTCCCACCGTCATCCCCGGGGGTTTTTCGAGTAAAGTGTGGATGCCGCGTTCCAGACATGTCCTGGCGGCCGGCGCATTGAGCTCCGGGGGCGTCGAAACCACAGCGGCGTCGAGCTCTGTCGATTCCAGCATTTCGTCGATGTCGGCGAATCGAGCACCGATCTGGAACTTCTCGCCGGTAATGGTGCGTTCCTCTTCCAGCGGATCGCAGAGGGCGGCGAATTCGACCTCCTCGAACGCGCTCATGAATCCCATGTGCTGGCGCGCCTTCCCGCCTGCACCTATGACACCGACTCGTATTGTCTCCATGTTGCGCCCTCCTCTTCGAGAGAGTCCCGCTCAACCACGGCTTAGGCCGGCTTGCGATTCGGCACACATGCGGGCGATCTGTTGCATCCTGGGATTGTCCTTCAACCGGCGCTCATTGACAGCGCCCGGATCGGCATAGTCGTTGCCGGCGTGATCGACGCCGCGAGCGAGATAGACCTGTTGGCCATCGTGATCCGATGACTTGACCGTCGTGGGCATGTAGCGCATCTGGTAACCGCAACGGCGCGCCCTTTTTTTGGTGGCGCCCGAGCCGTGAATCAGGTAGGCATCGTGAAGACTGCAGTGATTCGGCTCGAGAACGCAGTCCGCGGCCGTAGATTCGTCGAACAGATCCTCTCTGACCTCGTTCTTGAGCAGGACCTCGCTGACGTCGTCGACACGCTCGTGCTCGCGATCACGCTGCAGGTGTGATCCGGGAATGACCCGCATGCAGCCGTTGTCCGTCGTCGATGCATCGATCGCCAGCCACACCGTGGCCACCTCGATGCGGTTTGAGGCCAGGGGTTTCCAGTAGGAGCCGTCTTCGTGCCATGGAACCCTCTTGCCAACGGTCGAAAGCTTGTTGAGGCAGGAGCTGGCGAACAGGGCAATGTCCGGACCGATCAGCGGCTCGACCAGGTCGAGCACTTCGTCCGCCAGCAGCCAGTCGTTGAGCACGGGGTCGACGAAGTGGGCGCGATCGATGGATTCAGTGGGAGAGCCCACGACTTCTTCCCACACCTGCAGGTGCATCTCGAAGCGCTGTTTGAAGGCCGCGAATTTATCCGGTGAGAACAGGGGCTCATCGACGATGAGGAAGCCCTGGTCGCGGTATTCCTGTACTCGCTCAGCAGTCAATCTCGATGCCATCTCGCCATCTCCGTATGCTGAATGCTTCCAATGCCTCTGCGCCGCCGATTATAACCCAATCGTGGTCACTCGTCGACGCGTCAGGGCTGCTGGAGGACGATGACCCGTTGCGCTACGTTTGCCGGTCACCGACGCAGATATCGATCACGAACGAGGAGATGATTATGAATTGGTTGCAGACGACGACGAAGGTGCAGCTGCTGGGACTCTTTGCCCATCCTCATGACCTTACCCACGCCCTGGGAACGATGGGCAATCACGTCAACAATGGCGACAGCGTCACCGTCGCTATTTTGACCGATGGGGGTGGTACGCACAACGAGAGGCTTTTCGAGGAGTTGCGCAAGGGTGAAGGAGAGCGCGATGCCGGCGTGACAGAGCAGGATCGCAACGAGTACACGGAGCAGAAGTACGACGAGGCTAGACGCGCCTGCGCCTTGTTCGGCATCGACGAAGTGCGCTTCATGGGCTACCCGGACAAACCCCTGAAACCCGGCGATGAGTTGATGGAGGACGTCGCCGACCTCATCTGCGAGGTCAAGCCGGACGTGTTGATCACGGAGGTGCCCTCCAAGCAGACAAAGAGCCGCACCTCCAATGCCCAGGACGACCATACCATGACGGCTGCCATCGTCAATGACGCCCTCGTCCTCGCCGGCCATCCGCGTCAAGGCCAGAAGCGGGTTCCCCACAAACCGGCCCGCATCTATTACTGCGCTCCGTCCCAACCCTCGGACGAAGTTGACGTCTACGTCGATATATCAGATTGGGAAGAGCAGCGCATCGAGGCCGAGATGAGCTACGAGTCGCAGGGACACACACCGGCATACGCGCGCCAGCGCATCATGCGCCTCTACGGTCACTACGGCTGGTGCGCCGGCGTCAACCTGGCGGAGAAGTTCCTCCGCGGCAACGCCAACGTCACCTCGTTGCTACCGGTCACCGATCTGGATCTCCAAGCCTCAAAGGGGTCGGGAATCGACCGCGCCATGAGTGTGATGGGAGACGATTACAAACGGGATGTTGAGCAGACGATCAGAGCGAAGACGTAAACTGAAAGGCGTAGAGTTTTGTCGCGCGCATGGTAAATCGCAGGCGCACCGGTTTGCCGGCCAGGTCCGAACAGTCGGAGCTTCCATTCCAGGTCACGATTCTTTGCGTTGCGTTTGAGCGAACGACGTCGCAGGCGTCCTGGGTAAATCCTGACAGCGGCCGGCCGCTGCCGCTGCGGATCTCCACCTGCGCCCATCCGCCGGCACTGGTGTCGACGTTGAGTTCGAGACGGTCCCCTTCGAAGGTGAGGGGTGGGGTGGTAAAGACCCCGCCGCCGGCGGGCGCATCGGCAGACATGAAACCATCCAGGCGTAAGCGGGCGCGAAAAAGGCCCGACTCACTCGGATCGGTTCTCTCTTCCAGGTGTGACCGCCCGACACCACCGTAGTAGATCCAGACCTCGTCGCCGACGACGATGGGCCAGGGGTTGACGTTGAGCATGCCGCAATTCGGGCTCCCGTCCAGGCCGAGGCGCAGGTAGGGGGCTCGCTCGGATGGCCTGTGCCAATGAATGCCGTCGCGGCTGGTAAGCAGGATCACGTCGATGGTACCGGGAAACCGGCCCTCGTCCCAATGGTGGTAGGCCGAGGGGAAGAGCAGGTAGCTGGATGGAGCTCCCGGGTATTTCATGCCGCCGGGGGTATAGAAATCCAGCACGGGCTGGCGCGCTTTCGTGCCCGCCGGCAGGGGCATCGCCTCGTCGGTCTTGTCCGCCGCGAAGACGGTCTTTGCCCGCGTCCAGTTGCGGAAATCGCGTGACGTCATCCGGCCCACCCAGCAGGTGCGGTCCCGACCCCTGGGCAAGCGCTTCATGCGCACGTAGGCGACGTAGCAGCCTTGTTCCTCATCCCAGAAGGCGATGTTCTGGCTGTCGGCGGCGTTGCCTTTATGCAGGGGATAGCCTTCGTCCAGGAACTTCCAGCGCAGGCCATCAGGAGAGACCAGTGCGCGCAACCCACCCGATCGAGTCGATGATGTCTGCCGGAACGCCGGGTTCAGCTTGGTCCAGGCCTTGTAGCGCTCGCTTTTGGGCGCCTGATCGTCGCGGAAGACTGTGGCGCCCTGCTGACTCTGGGTACCGCTTGGCGGACTGACGATGTTATTGCGTTTGGAACGGCCAAATCGGATCAAGCCCAGCTCGGGTTTTTCCCAGTGCACCCCGTCGGTGGACTCGGCGTAACACAGTTGCCTGTCGAACCTGGCTCCCCGATCCCCCGGCTTCATCAGGGCATCGTACCACATTCGGAAGACACCGTCTTCGCACATCACGGTGTTGTAGCTGCCGATCCCACCAGACTCCCAGGGCCGGTCCGCCACCAGCACCGGATCAGGGTCTTGATAGGGTTTATTGACGACGAGCGAGATGTCGCGTTTGCTCGCAACGAGCAGCTCGTCGAAGAGCAGCTGCTTTCTGGACCCCACGTCTATGGGTGTGTGGTGCATGTCCCCTCTCTCCCCGTTGGTACGGCCGCCTCATGCATGCGGCTTTGGATTCATCTCAGTGTTGACTTCGAAGACGGGCATTCCGCGCGTCAACGAGAATTCTTGAGCCGCATTGCCGTTGCGGATCGCGAACTCGAGCGTTCCGGCCGAGCCCACGTAGGCTACTGGTTGGCCGATCTCCACCGCGGCATAAGTGGAGCGGATTTCAGCGGTGAGCTTATCTCCTACACAGAACGATTTCCCCGGTGCCAGATCCGCGCCGCGCAGATTGGTGATGATGTTTCCGTAGCGGTCGATGTGCACAACTTGGGCGGCATACACTGTGCTCGAGGGGTGACGGAAACACGGCGGCCCGGCCTGATGGGCAGGCGTTCCGAGCGCAAGTTGGGCCGCGGCAACTGCAAAGATGTCCCGGCCATGAAACGTAGAGGAAGGCGTCGAGATTCGAAACGGCTCGTCCTTGATTTGGTAGGCCTCGTTGGGTTTTGGGGCAACCAAGTCAAACAAGCCGTTGTCTGGGCCGACATACCAGTGTTGGCCTGCACGCAAGATGATCCCGACGCGCTCGCTGCCGACGCCTGGATCCACCACCGCTAGATGAATTGTGTTTTCGGGAAAGTGCGGCGCCGCCTGACTCAGTATGTAGGCCCCAGCTGGGATGTCTTGAGCTGGGACTTCGTGGGCGATGTCTACTATTTTCGCGTCCGGTGCAAGGGATGCGATTACGCCCTTCATCGCACCCACATAACCATCTTGCCAGCCGAAATCGGTGGTCAACGTAACGATGGACATCACGCTGCCCGGTTCAGCCGCTTCAACCCAGTGATTACTACCTCCACTCAGTTCCTCACTGTTGACCTTGCGGGCATTAAGCAGAGACAATAGCCAGGCACAGCAAAGTGGCTTTGGATGCTGCTGCGTTTCTTGCCGACGGCTTACTTCTTCATGAACTCCCAGGTGCGGTCGGTGAGCTTGGTCAAGCTCCCCTCCTCGAGCTCCATACCCAGCCCCGATCCTGTCGGGACCACCAGATGGCCGTGGTCATACTGAACCCGATCCGCGACCACGTCATCGAGGTACAGTTGGGCCCCGGCCGCATCCCCCGGGTAATCGAGGTTGGCGACCGATGCCCCGAGGTGAGCCTGCGCGGCAGTGCCGATCGAAAGCTCCTGCGTCGTGCCTATCAGCGTCTTGAGCCCCAGGGTCTCAGCCAATGAGAACAGATTTCGAGCACGGCGAATTCCGTGGTTGCAGACGGCCAGGTTGAGGATGTCGACGGCCTGCCCTTCGGCAAACGCGATTGCCTGGGCTCCACTTTCGCAGTGTTCGCTGATCGGAAAGCGGACCCGCTCCCGCACCATGGCCTTACCTGGAATGTCCGGCGCCGGACTCTCCACCAGCATCGGATTGACCCAGTCGAGTCGGTCGACGGCGGCGGCGCATTCCTTCCAACCCAACGTTTTGCTGAAGTCGAGGGACTTGATCCTGACCTTGTCACCGTGAAGGTCCCGGAGTTTGTGGAAAAAGCGCTCATCCACGTCGACATTGCCACCCACATAGACACGGAAGAGATCGAACCCGAGCTCCAGCATACGGGTGACGCGGTCGATGTTGGGATCGATCTCGGATGCGTCGGACTGGCGAAAGATCGGATAGCAGATCTTGTGCCGGTCACGGTACGCACCACCGTAGAGATCGTGAACGGGAACGCCGAGGATCTTGCCCCGCAGGTCGTGGATGGCTACGTCAATGCCCGCGCCCAGCGGACTGGCGAGCCCGTCTACGACTGGATCGATCCTCTCAGGATCGAACGGATCGACACCCTTGAGCCGTTCGTTGAGCAGATAGTCGAGTCGATCGACGTCTGGGAAAATGGGGTTGTGACCCAGATCGGACATTTCTCCGATACCCACATGGCCCTCGTCGGTCGCCATCGTGATGATGATGTGCGGGCTGAGACTGAGGGTCTCGCGTCGTGTTCCAACCGGAAAGAGTTCGATCTTCGTTATTTTCATATCACAACCTTAAGTAAATGGACACCGCGGGTCGATGCGCGGCCATCGATGCCTCGGCGTCTCAGTAGTCGGGGGCCTCTGCGAGAATCTCTTCTATACGATCCACTTCATCAGCATTGAATGTTACACCCACTCCTCCGGCGTAATCCTCGACCTGAGCCGGAGTCTTGGCGCCAACCAACACGGCGGTGATCGCAGGCAATCGCAGTGCCCAGGCAATGGACAGCTGCACCAGGCTGAGCCCTTTGTCGCCGGCTACTTCCTTCAATCGATCGGCCGCGGCCACAAAACGGGCAAGCATGGCTCCCTGGAATTTCTCGGATCCGGAGCGCATGTCGTCCGTTGGAAACCTGTAGTCGGTGCCGTAGCGGCCTGCGAGGAGTCCCTTGGCCAAGGTGCTGTGAGTGAGCACACCGATGTCCTCGCGCTCACAATGCGGCAGGTCCTCGGCTTCGATGCGGCGGTCGAACAAATTATAGCGGATTTGATTGGATTGGAACGGAGCGACCTGCATGGCTTGACCCATCTGCTGCACGTCAGAATTGCAGACACCGATGTACCGGGTTTTGCTATCAGCCTGCAACCCGGCCAACGCCTCCATGCTTTCTTCCATCGGATACTCTGGATCCCAGCGGTGAATCTGGTAGAGATCCATGTGGTCGATTTCCAGCGCCCGAAGACTGTCCTCCATGGAGGAAACGATGCCCTCGCGCGAGAAATCCCCGCTCACCTTCGTAGCCAGGAAGCATCGATCCCGGTAGCCTGCCTTGAGCGCCTTGCCAATCGTCTCTTCACTGGTCTGGTAACCACGGGCCGTATCGATCAGCGTGATGCCGCTGTCGATGGCAGCGCGGACGGTGTCGATGGCGATCTGTTCGTCCAAGCGCCCCATGGCGCCGCCAAGAGGGAACGCACCCAACCCCACGACAGGTATCTGCGGGCCTTCTTTACCAAGCTGACGATGCTCCATCGGTTGGTCTCCTGCAGTTCGATGAACGGTGAAACTGGGTCTTTAGCGTTGGGGAATTCGGGATCCGCGCTGGCCCTCGAACGCCACGGAATGTAGTCAGCTTCGCCTTCGCTCTCCAGAACAGGTTGGCCCAGGTGCGCGCTGGACTCGTGAGGGAGGCCGGTCTATCCTCAACCGAGCGCGTGGATAGGTAACACATTATCAGAGACAGGCGAACGACCACTGGGTTTGTCAGGGACAACGGAAATACAGCCGGCACCTGCGTCGGGGGTGACGCCGCGCTCTCTGATCATCGGAGCAGCACTCAGTCTGTTGATCGGCGTGGGCGAGCCCTATGGTGCGTACGTCATCATGGGCAGCCACATGAGTGCGTTGAATGGTCCCGCCGCGTTTTTCCTGTTCTTCGTGTGGGTCTGTTTCGTCCAGGTGTTGTTGGGGCTCATTCACCGGAAGTTGGTCCTGGGCAAGGGGGAGTTGCTGACCATCTACATCATGATGGTCGTGGCCACGGCCTTCGCGGGAGGCGAGCGCAACGGCTTCTGCATGATGCTGTTGGGATCCACGGCCGGGGTATTCTACCTGGCGAAGCCGGAGAACGAGTGGGTGGACCGGGTTCACCCCTACGTGGCGGATTGGCTGGTCCCCCACGATGAACTGGGAATCCGGTGGTTTTTCGAAGGCTTGCCGGACGGGGAGTCCATTCCCTGGGACATGTGGCTGCCGCCGCTTCTGTGGTGGCTGGCGTTTATGGCGGCGCTGTGGATGTTCAGCATCTGCGCTATGGTCATCCTCCGCCGCCAGTGGGTCGAGAACGAGCATCTCATTTACCCTATCACCAAGGTTCCGCTGGCCATGGCGGAGTCGCCGTCTCGCGGATCGCTGGTAGCGCCGTTCTTCAAGAGCCCATTGATGTGGGTAGGCCTGCTGCTGGCGTTCACCCGCGAGAGCCTCAATGCCCTCAACCACTACTTCCCTTTCGTACCCGTGATTCCAGCCAATTTCGGGAACATCACGCTGTGGCGAGGTGTCCTCAGTGTTTCCTTTTATCTGAATCTGATGATCCTGGGGTTCGCGTATTTCCTCAAACCGGACGTCATGCTCGGGATGTGGGTGTTCACCCTGCTGCGGACGATGGAGGAGGGGATACTGACGTTGACGGGGGCGGGCCTCGGAGAGGCGCTGTCCAACTATGGTGGCGGCGGCGGCGTCAGGGGAATCCTGGCTCACCAGAGCATCGGGGCCATGATGGCGATGGTCCTGTTCGGACTCTGGATCGCCCGCGGGCATCTGCGACATGTTTTCCGCAAGGCCTTTCGAGGGGATGATTCGGTGGACGATTCTGATGAAATCATGTCCTACCGCACTGCGGTGTGGGGAGTGATGCTCGGACTGGTCGGGATGAATCTGTGGCTGTGGCACGCGGGATTGCCCCTGTGGGCGGGGTTGCTGTTTCTATTTGGCGCGTTGGTGACCTTTGTCAGCCTCACGCGCATCATCGCCGAGGCCGGATTGCCCATAGTGTTTCCGCGCAATATCCCACTGGACTTCGTGATCTCGGGAATTGGGGCAAAGTACGTAAGTCCTACCGGGATCGCGGCAATGGGACCGACCGTCATATGGACGGAATCCGTGCAGAGCTCGATGATGGTACATGCCGCCACGGGGTTGAAGCTGAGCGGGGAAATCGCCTATCGCAAGCACTGGTTGCTGCTGGCGTTGGCGATCGCGATCGGGATTTCCGCATTCAGCACCTTCTGGATGACGCTGTCGATAGCGTATCGAGAGGGAGGCATCAATGTAGACGGTTCCCTCGCCGGGTTGCCGGACTTTACCTGGGAGTACGTCGGACGCCGGGTCGAGGAGAATGCCGGACCGAACTGGCTGGGATGGTTCATCCGGCTGCTGGGAGGCGGAGTGATGGCCGGTTTGATCATGCTGCAGCGCCGGTTCCTGTGGTGGCCGTTGCATCCTCTTGGCTTCGTGGCCAGTATGGACAGGGTGATGGGTACGGCCTGGTTTCCGATCTTCCTGGCCTGGATGCTCAAGTCTGTCCTCTTGAAGTACGGTGGTCTCAAAGCTTACCGCGCCCTCATTCCCGTGTTCTACGGGTTGATCCTGGGTCAGTTCGTGGCCGGGGGATTCTGGCTCATCGTCGACTATTTCACTGGGATGATGGGAAACGGCCTGAGCATGATGTACTAATGACGAAGGGATCTGTGATGGGAACGGAAGGAGTGAACGGCCGCGGAGTCGGCAATGTCCTGGAGCGGCCCAACATCATCGTCGTGATGTGCGACCAGCTGCGGTCTTTCGAGGTGGGATGCTACGGTAACGACGTGATCCGTACCCCGCACATCGATCGGCTCGCCGTCGAAGGGGTGCGCTTCGAGCACGCCGTCAGCAACAATCCGGTCTGCATGGCGGCGCGCTCCTGCCTGCTGAGCGGGCAGTACAGCCGCACCTGTAACGGCTTCCTCGGCAACTACAAGGATCCTGGGGGGCCAGACCGATTCAACGTGCCGGAGTACCCGGAGGAGGCTCGCCGATTTCTCGTGGACCCGACCCTGCCGGAGCAGCTCAAGGCCGTCGGCTACGAGACCACCCTCATCGGCAAGTGGCACGTCCAGCCGTCACCGCCGCAGACCGGCTTCGACTACAGCCTCTATCCCCGCGTCCATCATCGACACACGGGCCAGACCTTTGTCGAGAACATGGGTGAGGGCGAGCTGGTCGACGGATTCAGCGTCGATTACGAGTCCCGTGCCGTCGCTGATTATCTCAACAGCGTCGCCGGGCAGGACAAGCCGTTCTTCCTCTTCTATTCCATCTCGCCGCCGCACATGCCCCTGGACGACGCGCCGGAGGAGTACCTGCGCATGTATGCCCCGGAGGAGGTGCCGCTGCGCGACAATGTATGGCGCGCCGACGGCAGCCTGCCCTACGACGAAGACTGGTTCAAAATCTATCTCTGGGATTTCATCTACTACCAGGAGCATGAGGCCCACACCGAGCACCTGCCCGAGGGTTTCACGCTCCGCCACCTAATTGCCCGCTACTACGGCCTGACGAGCTGGGTCGACGACATGGTGGGCCGGCTCACGGCCGGCCTCCAGACGCATGGCCTCGACCGCGACACCATCATCCTCTTCATCTCCGACCACGGCGACAACCTGGGCAGCCACGGCCTGTTCAACAAGGGGCGATTGATCGAAGAATCGATCCGTGTCCCCATGGTGTGGCACTGCCCATCCCGCTGGCGCAGCCGCGTCTGCGAAGATGGCGTGGCCTCCCTCGTCGACGTCATGCCGACGGTGCTCGAATTGGCCGGTGCACAGGTGCCGGACAGTGTGCAGGGGCATAGCCTGGTCCCGGCGCTGTGCGGCGACGGGCCTGCGCCTGATCAGGCTTTCATTGAAACGACCCGCGGCGACATCGGTGTGCGCACGACCTCCCACACGTACGGGATGAGGCTCGATGAGGACGAGCGTCGCATCACCGAAACCGAGTCCTGCTTCTACGATCTGCGGCAGGACCCCTACCAGCTCGACGATATCCCCGGCGCGCAACGCAAGGTAGCCGCCGACCTTCGAGCTCGTCTTGAGGCCTGGCACGCAGAGATGCCGTGGCACGACGTGGAGATGTGATGACGAAACGTTATGAAGTTATCTGATGGTTGACGTTATCTGATGATAAGGGACAGATAGAAAATGACGACGCGCTCGAGTATTGAGAAAGACGTTCCAACGCTTCTTCCGGACGGGACACCGTTCCAGATCTGGCAGGATGAGACAGATTACCGCAAAGTCTACTACGTGGATCAGCAGCACCCCGACGCGGCAGACGACAACCAGGGTACCGAAGAGGCGCCGTTTGTCACCATCCAGGCAGCCGCCGAGGTCGTCGGGCCGGGCGAAAAGGTTCTGATCAAGTCGGGCGTCTACCGGGAGTTGGTCCAGCCCCGACAAGGCGGTACGGGGACGGATGGCATGATCAGTTTCGAGGCCGCGCCGGGGGCTGACGCCACCATCCGCGGTTCGCAGGTGCTGAGCCCGTGGACGGGTTCAGACGTGGCCCGCTCGGTCAGTGTGTGGATGGCGGAGCTGCCCGAGGCCTTCTTCGAAGGGGACCATCCTTTTGCCGTCGTCTGCACCACGGAGGAGGATTTCGAGAGCATGCCATGGGCGCACGCGGAGCTCGGACGGGTCCCGCACACCTTGCCCCGGGCGATGGTCTTCCAGGACGGTCAGCGTCTGATTCAACTTGGGACCCACGATGAATTGCCCCAGGTCGCCGGCACGTTCTGGATTGATGCCGAACACCGCAAACTCCACGTGAAACCCTTCGACCGCGCCGACCCCAACACCTGTCAAATGGAGGCCACGACCCAGCAGTTCCTCTTCCAGCCCCAGGTGGCGGGGTTGGGGTACATACGATTAAAAGGCTTGACCTTCGAGCATGCGGGCAACGGCTTCATGTGTTACGGCAACGGCGCCGTGACGACCTGGGGTGGGCACCACTGGATCATCGAGGACAACATCATCCGTCAAATCAATGCTGTGGGCCTCGAGATCGGCGCGCGCACCGACAAAGAATCAGACAGCATAGCCATGGAGGAAGCACGGAAAGGCACCGGCGACCACCTGGTACTGCGCAATGAGATCCACGACTGCGGCACGGGGGGCATCCAGGGCCACGTTGTCTCGCGCACCTTGATCGCCGACAACCACATCCACGATTGTGGCTGGCAGGAAATCGAGCGCTACTGGCACACGGGAGCCATCAAGACCGTCTACACTGCCGACTGTTTGTTGCAGTGCAATCACTTTCACGACATCGTTGCGGCTCCCGCCATCTGGATCGATGTGTGGAACTGGAATACCCGTGTATGCCGGAACCTCGTGCACGACATTGCCGTCACCAGTGGCGCGATCTTCCCCGAGAAATCGAATTTCCTCTGCCTCATCGACCACAACATCATCTACAACGTGATAGGGGGCAGTGGCGTCTTCCCGCAGGACATTGATCAGGTCCTGATTGCCCACAATCTGATACTGAATTGCGGTCTTCCCGGGATTCGCATGTCGAAGAATCCGAAGCGGGACCGGGTGGGCGTCTGCAAGCACAACCGCATCATCAACAACATCATCGCACAGTGCCCGGTTGGTTTCGAGTTCGCCAAAGAGAATGTCTCCGACTACAACATCTTCTCCGACATGGGTGAGGACTTCAGCCTGGGCGACTGGCAGGCGAATGGCCAGGACACCCACAGCACGACGATGGCGCTCGACATCGCTATCGGTGATGACCAGGGGTTGGAGTGGTCATCACCCACCGATGCCGTCCTGATGGTGGGCCGCGAAGAGCTGCTGAGTCTCGATTACTTCGGTCGTCCGTACACGGGAGATGAAGTCTCGGTAGGTCCGTTCATCGAAGGCTGGAGCCCCGTGCGCCGTCGGTTGAGGCTCGCTACCCGGCAAAGCCCAAGGCAGGAGTAGTGTGAAACGAGATTGGCAGTCTATGGTGGTGTGTCAGGACCTCCCGCCGGCGTGCTCGCCGCGAGGAATCCGAAAATAGATCACGAAGAGAAGTGCTCCTGCAGCGACCACAACAGCTGACAGGCCGAAGCAGGCAGTGTAACCGAAAACGGGAATCAGATAACCGCCTGCGATAGCGACGCCGGCGTAGCTCAGTCCGGCAGCCATCGACATCGCCGCCGAGATCGTCGGCCGCCACCGGGCGGCAACCATCTCCTGCCCGAAGACGGTGAACAGTGGGTTCCGCAAGGCTGTCATGGCGAACACGCCAATGCATCCAAGACCGACGGCGACCCAGTTCGGGATGAAGGCCAGCGGCAGCAGAAACACGGCCGTCGCCAGCGACGCCACTCCGATGGCCGGTACCTTGCCCCATCGAGCCGCGATCATCGGGGACGCCAGAGCGGCGACGCCGCTGACGAGCTGAGCCGCTGCGATCAGCAGGCCGATCAGCGCTGTGGACTGCTGCAGTCCGTCGTCCATATACACGTTGAAGAACGTCTGCGTTACCGCCAGGCCGACGGTCACGAGAAAAGCGACCACGGTGACGCAGACCACGGGGCCGGTGGGGATCGGAGCCGTGTCGGCGGTGGCGGCAGTGCCTGCAGGCGGCTCCACTCCCCGGGTCGCCCACAGAGCCATTACCGCGGGGATCAGAAGGAGCGATGCCAGTACCAGGGGGTAGCGGTACGGGGCGGCCTGGTCCAGTCCCACATCGAGAACCACCGCGAACAATCCGGGCAGTAGGCCTCCGGCCACACTGCCGGCCACGGCGGCCAGCGGCTGCATCGACGCTTGCACCGAGAACACATGATGACGCCTGGCTCTTTCTGTGGCGGCGATCAGAAACGGGCTGCCGTTGACGAGATACAGGGCGAAGCCGAACGCCCTGGGCACCCGGCCCAGGACGAGCCATTCGGCCCGCCACGACTCGTGCATGAGTTCCGCCATGGGCAGCATGCCGTTGCCCACCGTGATCAGCACCATGCCGATCACCATCATGCGGCGGGTACCCCACCGTCTGCCCATGGCGCCGGCGGGAAGACAGAACAGGGAATAGGCGAAGGCGCCGACCGCATTGACCGACCCCACCAGCTCGAAACCGTACCCCAGCCTCAGGATGTAGAGATTCGAGAGAACCGTGTATATGCCACCCGCCGCGGCAAACCCGACCAGCGCGCCGCTGATGAGGTAGAGTCGGACGTTGCGGTCGAAACCCCACAGATCCCGCACATAGGCATCCAGCATGGATACCGAAGCTCGATGTGCGTCGAGTGACTCGAGCCTCGCCTGCTTGACGATCCGATCCCCTTTTGCGGTTATTTCGCCGGCAGTCACGAAGTGCGACAAGGAGACCGGAGCCGATGAAACCCTCGAGCCACACGATTCCCGCCGGGCAGGCGTTGTACGACAAAGCGAAGCGTTTGATTCCCGGTGCGACCGGGCTGTTCGGGTTCCGGCAAGAGCTTCGTGCCCCCGAGCAGTGGCCGCCTTACGCCGTCAAGGCGCAGGGATGCGAGGTCACCGACCTCGACGGTCAGACCTACGTGGACATGGGGCAGTGTGGCGTTGGCGCCACTGCGCTCGGATACGCCGACCCCGATGTCACCGAAGCCGTCGTGCGGCGCGTGCAGGATGGATCGATGTGCGCGCTGAACCCGCCCGAAGAAGTCGAGCTCGCCCAGCTGCTGTTGGAGCTTCATCCCTGGGCCGAACACGTCCGCTTTGGCCGCCTGGGCGGCGAGACCATGACCATCGCCGTTCGCATCGCACGCGCGAGCACGCGGCGCGACAAGGTCGCGTTTTGCGGTTACCATGGATGGCACGACTGGTACCTGGCCGCCAACATGCCCAACCAGGACGGCACGACGGCCGATCGACTTGGCGACTGGCACCTGTTGCCGGGCCTGGAGCCGGCCGGTGTCCCACGCGGTCTGGGCGGTATGACGTTGCCGTTCGCGTACAACCAGCTTGATGACCTCAAGGCGATCGTCGACACACACGGATCCGAGCTGGCCGCCATCGTGCTGGAGACCACCCGCAACTCCGAGCCGGAGCCCCGGTTCCTCGAAGGCGCACGTGAGCTGGCCGATCACTGCGGGGCCCGCTTGATATTCGACGAGATCACGATCAGCTGGAAGCTCTGTCGCGGCGGCTCGCATCTCAACTACGGAGTGTGGCCCGACATGGCGGTCTTCGCCAAGTCGCTCGGCAATGGACATCCCATGGCGGCCGTTCTCGGTAAGGCCGACGCCATGAGCGGTTTCCACGAAACCTTTATCTCGAGCGCGTACTGGAGTGAGGCCGTCGGTCCGGCCGCGGCTCTGGCAGCCGTCAAGAAGCACATGCGCCTCGATGTGCCCGCTCACCTTGCCCGCATCGGCACCCGAGTGCGGGACGGTCTGGCGAAACTGGCGCAGGCACACAAAGTGCCGTGGTCGTTCTCATGCCATCCGTGCCTCATGTACTTCAGCATAGACCATCCCGAATCCAACGCCTTCTTCACGCTCTGGACCGCGCGCATGCTGGAGCGCGGGTTTCTCTCAATCGCGGGAATCTATCCCATGCTGGCGCATGAAGATCGCCATGTCGACGCGTTTCTGGAGGCCGCCGAGCCCGTCATGGCGGAGCTCGCCGAGGCCATCCACGCCGGCGACATCGAGCAGAGAATCGGTGGACCAGAAAAACGATCCGGGTTTCACCGCCTGGCGTGACCCCGCAGCGTATCCCTGGAGCTCATGGACACGGGACGCGGCCATGAATTGCTGTATGCCGCAAGTACGATGATGCCTCAGGTGGCCAGGAATACACTGTTGGCAGTCGTCAAAGAAGACCAGTGGAGCCTGCCCTGTGATTGTCTTGCTGGAAACGGCACAATCTGTTTTCGAGCGGCGGCATTGGGTGCCAACACCCCCGTGATAGCGCACCAGGTTGATCGTCTATTTTTTATTGTTGCATCATCATTACTTTTTTCAGATTTTTTTTTGCGTTGACACTGTTGGGATTGATACTCAACGCTTTTCTAAATTGATCAATTGCTTCTTCAATTTTACCATTATTAACAAGCGCAACGCCTAGGCTGTTATGTGCGTCCGCGTAATCTGGCCTTAATCGCAGAACTTGCAAAAAATGCTCGATCGCTTCTTCTGGCCGACCCTGACTGACAAGAGTAACACCTAGATTGTTATGCGCGTCCACATAATCAGGCCTTAATCGCAGGGCATTCGAATAATGCTCGACCGCTTCTTCTGTTCGACCAAGCCTGCCAAGTGCAACGCCCAGGCTGTTATGTGCGTCCACGTAATCAGGCTTTAGTCGCAGGACTTCCAAAAATTGCTCGATCGCTTCCTCTGTTCGATCCTGATTGACAAGAGCAACACCCAGATTATTATGTGCGTCCGCGTAATCAGGCCTTAATCGCAGGACTTCCAAAAATTGTTCGATCGCTTCCTCCATTTTACCCTGTTCGCCCAGAACAGTGCCTAGATTATAGTGCATCATGGAATTATTAGAGGTGTGCTCAAGAGTATGGGTAAAAAGTGTAATACTGTTCTTCCAATATTGGACTTGCTTCCATGTCAATACCATTGAAACCGGAAGAATGACAGCTGCTAATGTACCAAGCCATATTCTTCGGTGAGGCCATTTTGACAACTGATCATTTGCTCCCCAGGCAATAATAATAAATAATCCTATTAGACTTATATACGTGTATCGGTCCGCCATCGCCTGCGAACCCACCTGCAATATACCAATCACCGGAATTAGAGTTACAACATACCAGAACCACCCAACGGCAAGATATGGGATTTCCCGGGCTTTACGGATAACCAATATTGTTACGAATGCCAGCGCAAATCCTGCAACTACACCTTTCCAGACCGGTAGACTATCGCCCGGATGAGGGTAAAGCACCACCAAGTTCACAGGCCAGACCATACTCACTATATATTCGATATATGCCGCAAATGCGTTAATAATACGCGTCTGAAGGGAATACGACTCTAGTAGTTGTACAGCCCCGCCACGCTCTTGAACGATAATCGTAACCACACTTGAACTCACGGCGAGAGCAAAGAGAGGAATTTTCTCCAACACCAGCCGGTATATGTCCAATCTCACATCTATCAGTTGACCAGCTACCCCACTTCGGGTATCGCGCAAAAGGCAAACACGTCCAAGCGGCCAGAAGTCCAGCATTAGCAGTATGAAAGGCAGACTAACAAGCATGGGCTTAGACATGAGACCAAACATAAAGAGCAGAGCTACCAGCAAATATCTCTTGCCTTCACCCTTTTTGACATAGCGCATGTAAGACCATAGAGTCAGCATCATGAAAAATGTGCTAAGGACGTCCTTCCGCTCTGCCACCCAGGCAACGGATTCCACATGCAGGGGATGGAGGGCGAATAACGCTGCGACAAGAGAGCTTTGCCACAACGCGCCGGTCATGCGTACAAGAATCAGCAACAGCAGAAGCGTGTTGGCCACATGAAACAATAGACTGGTAAGGTGATGACCCCACGGATTCAGACCGTACAGCTGGCAGTCGATCATATGGGAAATCCATGTAAGAGGATGCCAGTTGCTCGCGTCCGAAGAGATGAATGCCCAGATCAAGTTATCAAAGGTCACACCTTCCTGAACACGAATGTTCTCTGTGACATACATACCATCATCATAGCTAACAAAACCATTGCCCAGCACTTGCCAGTAAACAGCAAGTGTTGTTACGGCGAGGAGTAGACCTACTAGGTAAAAATATCTTCTATTTAGCTCACAACTTGGAACGTTCATTGCGAAGTACTCAACTCTTGAGATCTGGAAATCTTTTCGAATACCGTGAACAATATTTCGCAAGGATGAATTCCAGTGTTGTCAACATGCATCCAATACCGTATTTCGTACTGCGGATAAAATTGATTGAAGATGCTTCAGCGAAATATTTAGTTGGGCAACTGATTTCCGCGATCGTATAGCCATACCATATGGTCTGGACAAGCACTTGGTTGTCGAAAACAAAATCGTTGGAATTGGCATGAATTGGTAATTTTTGGAGGAGTTCACGTGAGTAAGCTCTATACCCAGTATGATATTCTGACAATTTGGCCCGGAGGAATATGTTTTCTACAAGGGTCAGAAATCGATTGCTAATATATCTCCAAAAAGGCATTCCCGAGCGTAGAGCGAGTCCTCCCAGTATCCGGGATCCGAGTATACAGTGGTAAAGATTGCTACCTATTAAAGCCGTCATTGCGGGAATTAATTTCGGTGTATATTGATAGTCTGGATGGACCATTATTACAATATCTGAGCCCTTCTCAAGTGCAAGCCTGTAGCAGGTTTTCTGGTTCGCTCCGTATCCGGAATTTTTATCATGACAATGAACTTCGATTTTATCTGAAATCGTCTTAGCTATTGCAACGGTATTGTCCCTGCTTGCATCATCGACTAACAACACCAAGTCAACTATATCTTCTTCTAATACTTCACTACACGTCTTAACTAGAGTCTCTTCTGCATTGTAGGCCGGCATAATTACTGTAACTTTCTTGTCTTTATACATCGAAGATCTTTCTTACTGTATAAGAAGCTTTATGCTAGTTGCTAGTTATGGCGAACGATACTCATAGTAAAGCCAAATACTTAGGCATGCCTACCTGTAATCTTTGTGGGAGTGAACTAGTTATCCAATACCCAAGGGTTCAGGATTCAATGACAAACGAATGTTTTTCCAAATATAGATGTAGCAAGTGCGGCCTCGGTCATACTTTTCCTCAACCAGAGGTCTTAATGAAATACTACGACAAATCCTATTATGGCAATCGACATGGCTTCACAGAAAGCTACTGCATGGGACGACGCATGAGATTGGTATTCTTAGCGACGAAAGACAGCAATGGTAATAGGCTGCTTGATATCGGATGTGGTGATGGATCGTTCCTTAAGGCAATTAATCGTTCAGGGTGGGAGGTAACGGGCATAGAGATAGATCCGAAGTTAGAATCGACAAAAGAGTTTATCGTGAAGAGAAATGTCGATGAGCTATTTAATTGCGCACCATTCGATTGTATTACAATGTGGCATACATTGGAACATATGCAAGATATAGGCACTATGATTAGCCAAATCCATAGAGTACTTAAGCCTGGTGGAATATTGATTATTGCTGTACCAAATAACAGCAGCTTGCAATCCAAAGTTTTCAAGAGTAAATGGTTTCATCTTGATGTTCCACGCCATCTATATCATCTTGATGCCTCGTCGTTACAGTACTGTCTAAAAACAAAAGGATTTGTTGTGCAGTATCAGCGTTATCAGGAATTAGAGTATGATCTTCTTGGTTGGGTCCAAAGTGCCCTCAACTGCATCTTTAAATTTCAAAATGTTTTTTTCAATTATCTGAGGGGCAAAGAAACAGGTCATAGTCGTTTGGTCAATGTAATCAATCTTATGATTGGCGCTTTTCTTGCAATACTCTGCTTACCTATTGTTGTACTAGAAAAGTTGCTCAAAAGAAGTGGCACAATTATTACAATTGCCGGTAAGGGCGCAGTGTAATTTACTACCCTACATCGTCGTCAACGATGTTGTGCAAAAACAAGCAGGCCTTTGTTGCTGCTGACGCCTCCGGACCGCAACACATAACGATCGGATTGAGAGAGGGCGAGGCCAGATGATTGAGATCAAAGCAACCCGAGTTTCACCGCCCACTGGATGGGCGCTGTTGCAACGCAAGCTGATGAAACTCATGGAGGACGCCGTTCAGCCCATGGTCGACAAGTACGCGGAAAGGGGCGGGGCCTTTTACTACGCCGACGATGTCGACGACCTCTACGAACGGGTTTACAACTGGGGCCTGTTCTACGCCATGGGGGCAGACCGACGAGTGCTAGATCTCGGGTTGCAGTCGTGGAACGCGACCACCCGCTTCTTCGCTGACGACATCGTCAGTCGCGTCCATCCCCGGTTTGAACCTCAGGTCCACAACGAATACTACAACCTGGCCGCTGCGGGTGCGAACGAATGGTACCACCAGGGTGAGGGCAACACCGCCTTCTACCACTTCGGCCTGGCCGACCCCACGATCTCGGAAAACGTGCGCCGCTCCAAGCGATTTGCTGCCATGTTCATGGATGAAGACCCCGAAGCTCCCAATTACGATCCTCGCTACAAGATCCTGCGCAGCCCCATACCGACCAGTGTCGGCCCCATGCGCCACGCCACCGTCGACAACGTCATCACCTGGCTTCAAGGCGGGGAAACAGGCTATGAGAAGGGCTACCGTCCCTACAAAGTGCGGGCCACCTTGGACCCGGTGGTAGCGGTGGCGGATCTGGAGGGCAACTGGTTCGAGAACCCCCAGCGCCGGGATGAGATCCTGAAACTGTTCGACGACATCGTCCTCAACGGGGACGTCCCTCATAGTCTGGCTTCCACCGCCCTCATCACCAACGCCTACCTCTACACTGGCGAGGACAAGTACAAGCAGTGGGTCCTCGACTACACGGAGGTGTGGATGGAGCGCAAGGAAAAAAACGGCGGGATTCTACCAGATAACGTTGGACCTACCGGGCAGATCGGTGAGCAGCGGCAGGGCCTGTGGTGGGGCGGGCTCTATGGCTGGAACACCTTCGTCGGTCACTATATCATGTTCAGTTCGCTGGCGATTGCCGTTGAATGCGCTCTCCTGCTCACCGGCGACTATGGCTATCTGGACCTGCTGCGCTCTCAGATCAAGCTCCTCATGGACAACGCCATCTTTCGCGAGGACGGCCAGTTGCTGTTGCCGTCCCGCTATGGCCACGATGGCTGGGAGTACACGAGGGAGGATTACGAGTATGAGAAGGGCAGGTTCGTGCCGTATCGGATGCAGGAATTAGCCCATCTGTACCACGCTTCGATGGCTGAGGAGGACTACGACCTCATCGTCCGAATTCGGGATACGGACAAGATGCGTGATTGGAACCACGTGCCGGTCCTGGGTGAGAAAAGTTACGCCGACACCGAAATGGCCCGCTTCCAGTACTACGACGGCAAGAATCCGGACTGGCCGATGAAGATCCTTCAGGCTGAGTACGAGAATGCCCGGAGGGACTTCGACATGATCCAGAACGAAACCCGCGATCCCCTGACCCTGATCGAGGAAAACGTCGGTACTCCGGATCCCGTCTACACCAAGGGCTTGACGCAGGTGCAGATGGGCGCGCCGCAATCCGTGTACACGGGCGGCCTCCTGCGCGCGACCGTGCGTTATTTCGATTCAGACCGCACCCGGCCCGGCCTGCCGCCCGACGTGGCCGCCCTGGTCGACAAACTGGGCGCCGACAGCGCAGGTATTCAGCTGGTCAACCTGAATCCCAGTGAGACGCGAAACCTGATCGTGCAGGCCGGGGCTTTCGCCGAACACGAGTTCATCGACCTGACCCATGACGAAGGAACCGTGCCCGTGAACTCGAAATACTTCGCCGTCCAGCTGCCACCCTCAACCTCCATCCGGGTCGATGTGGGCATGCGCCGCTTTGCGAATCGTCCTACGTATGCCTTCCCCTGGCATGGGGACGAGATACCAGTGCCGTATCAGTAGCAGACAAACCGCCAGATTGGATACCCCGGCGGGGCTCGGTAAGGGCGGCAATGACTTTCATATGACCGCCGCAGATGGGGCACTGGGTGACGTCTATTCGAAAGACTCTTCGGAGGAGGTCGGCCCAGGGCCACGCGGTGCCGGCGTTGAGCGGGGTGGGTTCCGTATGCGCACAGGAATCCGCTTCGCAGGCCTCTTCTTAAGTACGATTCCTGCCCGGTAGGCGGCGATGGGCGCCAGCACACCGATCACGTCCTCTACGATGCCTTCGGCCCGATCCTTGATCTCAACGTCGTAGGTGAACCGCTCGGCAAACGTGTTGAACAACTCGTCCAACGTGATGAGTTGCTCGCCTGCATAGCCATCACCCCAGTCGAAGTTCGGATGGTCCGTGGGCAACATCCACGAGCCCGCGTCGAGGCGCTTGAGTTCCTCTAACGTGTGGTCAGACGGCAACCTCATATGAATGCTTCAGCCCGAACAAGGACAGGGAAGGTCATCGCCAAGCCGGCGCTCAGTGGGGCCTGCTCAATGCGCCGCTGCTGGAAGAGGGTTGCCTGGCGCCCCCCGACGGTCCAGGCTGGGGCGCCGAGTGGGACGATGAACTCGTTCGGGAGTTGACCGTGGAAGAGTACTGACCGCTCAAGCCGCGTAGTGACCCTCGCCGTTGATGCGAGCGAAGACGTCGTTGAGCACCCAGTGGAACAAGCAGAGGTGAATACTTTCAACCATACCCATGTCGTCCAGAGCAACGTGCAGGCCGTCCTGCTGCATCCCCTTCAGTTTGCCGCCATCATAACCGGTCAGGCCAAACGTCTCCAACCCATGCCGGTTGGCCCAGTCCACGGCGTTCAAGATGTTCGGGCTGTTGCCGGAGCCGCTGAGAGCCAGGAGCACGTCGCCTGATTGGCCGTAGTTCATCAGCTGCTGCACGAAGATCTGATCGTAGGCCAGATCATTGGCAACAGCCATCAACCACCCTGCATTGTCCGTCAAGCTCAGTACCTTCAGTCGTTTCCTGGACTCGTCACCCAAGTCGGATTCACGGAGCGTACTTTTGCCGAGATCTTCCGCCATGTGGCTGGCAGTCGTCCCCGATCCGCCATTGCCGATGATGTAAACGAACCTTCCCGACTCCCAGGCCCGATAGATCAGATCTGCCCAGCCCTCCATCGCCGTCCGGTCAATACCATCCAGCTCTTCATGGAGCCGGTTGATGTACGATTTCGTGTCTAGCGTCGCACCAAGCATCTCGTCTCCTCCGGGGGCCTTTCGCGCCGCCCACTATCCATCGTTCTGTTCGTGCAAGAGCTCGAGTCGTGCCGCCAATTCGTCGGGTTGCGCGGTTCCGGTCGTGGCCAACTGTTCAACCGTGATGGACGCGACCAAGTTGCCGATCACAGCCGCCTCGACACAAGAGCCTCCCGCAGATAGCGCCAGGATGCAGCCTGCCGTCACGCTGTCGCCGGCGCCGGTCGAATCGATCTCACCCGTCAAGCGGACTCCCGGAACAGCCGTCCAGTGGGGCTCGCTGACGAATATTCCGTCTTCGCCGCGCGTGATGAACACCGGTGCGGCGGTACTTGCCTGCAGTTGGCTGGCCGTTGATCGCAGTTCGTCAAAGCCAACGGTGTCACCCGGCTGAGGATCCTCATTTCCGACGGCCTCGAACTCGTTGGGCTTGATCATGACATTCCGAAACTCACGAATCCGTCGCCGGCTATCGGCCAGGAAGAACACCTTTGGATGCTTAACGGCCAGTTCAGCAATCCGGTCACGGACAGCGTCTGTGACAACGCCGCAATCCCGAGCTTCGACCTGATCCAACACGACCACTCCGTCGACTCCATCGATGACTGCAGCCAGCGAATCACCGATGGCCCGCTGAATGTCCGGTGGAGTCGGCAGCCGATTCTTGGTATCGATTCGGGAGTGCTCTCCTTCGAGTCCCGGTGTCGTCATGTCCCGTGGCTTCAAGTAGGTTGGTGTGAACCGCTGTGTCGTCGAATGCAAATGCTCGGTCTTACATCCGAGTTTCGCCAAGCCGTAACGCAACTCGAAGCCCTCGCCGTCATCTCCGGTAAACCCAATGGCGTGGAGCTCGCCGGTCTGCAGGGCGGAAAGATTGGAGACGACGGTACCGGCAGCGCCTGGATAGCAGCGCACGGCGGCAACCTGATGCGCCGGCTTGCCCGTCTCAACACTCGGCTCTTCGAGTGCCGGATCGATATCCAGGTAGCGGTCCAGAAAGAAATCGCCCAGGACAGCGATGCGGCACGACGCAAAACGGGAGGTGATCTGCTGAAGACGTTCCGAAGCGAGTAACGTGGCACTCAAGGCGTGTCTTCTCGCAGGAGATGAGCGAGATTGAGCAGCAGGTCCCGGTTGTCGGCCTGCACGTACCGCATGGTGCCACCCATGCGGCTGAATGACTTGTTGTAGCGCAGGTAGTAGGCCGGATCGCTCTCGGGCGGCTCACCCTGGCTCCAATCCCACGCCGACTCCGCCAGGTCGCTGACCAGAATGTAGTGGTTGTCGATGTGTTCGCCGCGTTGAAGGGCCAGATTCTGCGCCATGGACAGCGACTTTTCAAAGATCATCGGGCTCATCACCGCCGAGCCGATGGAAAGGTAAACGCCACCGTCGATGCGGCTGATGCCGTCCGCATAGGCCAGGAAATCGCGTTGGGCCGCCCGCCCGAGCGAGGCACAGTGGTTCATCGGATGATTGTAAATGATGTCGTGTCCGACCATCGGATGACTCGTGAACGGGACGCCCAGACGATACGCGCCTGCCTGAATACTGTACTGTTTCCAGTGATGAGGAATCTCTCGCCGGCCGGATTCCAGGTTGAACGATCGTACGATGAACAGCAGATCCGCCGCCGCTGCAGAGCGCTGCGGATCCGAGGCAATCGAATCGCGGACAGTCTGCTCGAGCTCCGCGGCGCTGGGAATATCGAGCCCTTCGGTCTCGATCAGGGCGCCAATGGATTCCCCATATCCCCTGCCTTCATAGGCGCCGACGTTTAGCGCCAGATTGATATTGAACCCGGTTTCCTGCCAATTGCCGAATCGTCCCTCCGAAACCATCGGTCCGACGTGCTCGCAGCTCTGCCCTTGATAGGCGAATTCCCAGTCATGAATGACGCCCGCCCCGTTTGTGGCCAAGTGTGTGAACGAGCCTTGCTCGATCAGACGCAGAAAAACCGGCCCCAAACCGTTCTTGATGGCATGGGCTCCGAAGGCAACGACGACTGGCCGGGAATTGGAGCGAGCGTTCCGGATCCGCTGCGCGGTTTCCTCGACGATCCGTTGACCTGAGTCTGTCAGCGGAGCCGGTGCCGTGTCCGGCGACACGTGATCGGCCTCAATCGTCTTCTTGTTCTCGCGTGCCCGCAACGGTTCCATGCGGACGGCGGAACGGTCTAACTGAGGATGGGACATCCCACACTCCCGTCTCAAATCTGCCATAGCCACTCGATCAGCCGCGCGGCCTTGCCATAGTCAGCCACAACAACATGGGCTCCGGCTCCGATCAGCCGCTGGCGTTTCGCTGAGGATGCGTTCAATGAACCGCGCCTTGGAGAACGACTTGTAGTCTTCCTGCGCACTATAGACATGTCCGCCGAAATACGTATATAGCTGCAGTAGCTCAACCTCTTCGCGGACATATCGCTCGTCGGTACCGCTGGCGAGATAGAGCCGCACATCGTAAAGCTTCAACAGATTGAGCAATTCGACGCTTCCGCGGACAAACATTTGGCCCGAGAGCTTCGCCGGTGCGAAGTCCCTCCCGGCGCGTTTCGATGTGACGCATCAACCAATCGTGATATTCGCTCTTGTACTCGAGAGGATCAAGCGGTATCCCGCCGCGCAGCGTGACCTCATCCGCGAGCCGGATCATTTGGTAGATCGTCTGCTTGCCGGTCAATTCCATCACGAAGCTCGAACACACGGCCTCCAGGATGTCTGGCGCCTCGTCCGTGCCCGTGGCCTGAAGAAACTCGACCATCATGGGCACCATGATATCGGGCCAGCCTTCGCGAATCAGGCTCAGGGTGCCGTCGAAATCAAACAAGACGTGTGCAGGTGCCTCGCCTGGCAGGAAGTCACCGACGACTTCGATGCTGCTGTCTGCGAGAAAATGCATCGCCGTGTCCTTCCTCTGTACTTGCCGGAAGCGGCTTCAAGGTTGTCAGTCATGGTTCTTGCCGTAGACGTGTCCGTTGACTCACAGTATATCGATATATATATAGTACCGCTTGCCAGCCATCTGCTAGCGAATCACTGCTACAAATGACGCGAATTCCTGCAACATATGCCCGGGCGACAAACCAGAAAAAGCGCGATGAACAAGAAGATTCCCCAGCAGTTCTCCGTGACCGAGGAGCTGAACTTGCCCGTTCCCATGCGGGATGGCGTGGTGTTGCGGACGGCGAAGGGCACATCCTCGTGCTGTTGTTACGCACGCCCTACGACAAGCTGCGCCCAGGAACGGTGGCCGATGCCCAGGCACTGACGGCACGAGGCTACATCGTCGTCAATCAGGACACCCGCGGCCGCCATGCCTCGGAGGGGAAGCGACGCTGATGTTCCTCAACGCGGAGACGACCGGCGAAGGCCCGGACGGCCATGACTCGGTGGAATGGGCCGCGGACCTGCCAGGCAGTGTCGGCCGGGTGGGCACCTATGGCAATTCCTACATGGGCTACACCAGCTGGATGAGCGCAATCGCCCGATCTGTAGTGGTTAGAAACGGCATTCTCGTGAGTTGGTTAAGCGGCGTTTGAGGTTTTTCGGGCGTTGAGGGCCGTGCTTGTGCGTCGATCGCGGTGCGGTGAAGGATGAGGCGTGGGTAGCGTCCTTGGATCATTGCCAGCGGGTGCAGCGGCGGCCGGCAGCAAGAGATGGGGGCGCAGCGGTGTCTGGCCGGTCGGTCTCAGACGGCGAAGTCGAACTCGTGCTGGGGCTGGGGCCGTGCCGGTGCAATGGGCGGAGCCCGTGACGGCAGTCCGATGCCCACCAGGTAGCGCTGGATTGAGCGGGGTCGGTAAGGAAACCGCATCGGCAAGTTGCTCGCTGCGGAGGAAGTGCAGGGACTCGGCCAGCGGTCGTTTGGCGTAATTTGCTGTATAGGGTGCGTACATCGCTCGGCTTTTCCCTACGCTCATGTACCTTTTACACAGCTAACAACAGCATAGCTCGGTCCAAGTTGCTCGTCACTCATTGTCGCGAAACGGGCCGCTAAATACGGTCGGCACAGTGCTATCTCAGCTGAGGAAGCAATCGCTATGTCGCAGCCAGCGATATCGAACCCGGCGTCTGTCAAGACGCTCTCCCATTCAAACCATCGTAAGCGATTATGACCGACACGTTGGCTGAACATCAAATTCCAAAACCTATCCGAATAATAGAGATGACCGAGTCGGTCTTGCTTTCCGGAACCACAAAAATGATTCCCTAAAGCGATTGCATGAACCATCCGTCCGCCGCGTCGCAACGTACGAAACATCTGGGAAGCAGCTAGTTCAGGATCATCGACATGTTCTAACGTGCTTGTGCTTACAATAAAATCAACGCTTTCAGGAGAGAAAGCACTCTCCAAAGCTTCAGCGCACAACCCAGACCTCTTTTCAACCAATTTTTCAGCACGATCTGGTTGAATCAAGACTTGCCGCGGAATGGCTTGCTCCGTAACAGATATTACTTTGTCTCTCATGGCGTTCGGTAGAGAAATATCGTCAATTGGAGGTATATCAGTTGCATAAGCTCTCGAAGCCCCCAGAAGAGCAAATGAGAACGGAAGCGAAATGTCGTCGCCACTTCCGAGTTCAACTGCGACTTTCCCCTGGAACCAATCAAAATCGCCCCACACCTGCAAATATGCACTTAAGATTTCTCCTACCTGTGCTCCCCTTCTCTCGTACCATGAACTTTCGTTATTCGATGATGAGCGGCTAAATGGAGAACCGAAGATACGTCTGCGCACCTTTTTCGTACCGGGAATTAGGCACACTATGTTCTTTGCTATGTTTACGAGCAAGGTTCTTTTGAGTTTGGGACTATGATCCTGCATAAGCAGAGTAGACATCGTGAAGTGTCGTACAGCTGTGGAGTTCGCAAAAACGACAACTTTTGGGAGCGCCTTTTTCTGGTTCTTGTCGACAGCCATTCTCAACAGCTAGTTAGTTAACTTGAGACCGGTCGGTCTTGTAAATTGTCATGCCGAGGTATTTTGCGCCTTCCAACGTATAATGGCCGTGATCGTAATAGATCTTCTCCGTCTTGTCGGTGATCACGCTACACGTTTTCAGTTCCTTGTTGCAACTGTAATCGAGCGGATCAAGGGCTCGGACTTTCAGATTCACTAGATACCTTCGAATGATCCTGTCGAAATTTGCTGTCCGTAATGAGTGTAGGCGTCATAATAACTCTTTGAGATGACATCCATCTCTGTTTGTGAAGAAAGTCGCGTCTTGTTTTCAAGGATGAATTCATCCAAAATATTTTCGGATAAGCAGCGCCGTCAATGAATTACTCAGGTTTTGAAGCACGGCGACAATCTTTATTTTGTCAAGAATTAATCGAGAAACTGGCCACTCTCTCGGCGTCCAGGATCTGCAGGCGTCCCGCCGCCAACGGCGGTCGATTGACGTACCGGCACAGTCTTTCCAGGCTGGGCCGTCGGCGGCCGGCACGGGGTGGCCGCATGCAGGGAGAATCCGCGCGCGGCGAAGCACAGCGGGCAGGTGCGAATCCCCTGCAGGGGATCGAGCAGGCGCCGGCGCACGGGTTGGCCCGCGCGCTCGCCGGTGGCCACTTGACCTTGGATCGAGGCCGCGGTGATCGTCGCCAGCAGGGGTTCCTGCGCCATGAGCGGATCGGTATTGCCCTCTTCCAGCAGGCCGCGCCGTTGCAGCAGGCGCACCACCGGTCGCGCCGTGGTCTCGACGATTTGTTGCACGTCGTCGTCGCTCAAGGGAGGCGCCGGCACGAACTCAGGACCGGCCTCGCCGTCGACGTAGACCCAGTCGATCATGAGCGCGTGAGCATGGGGATGGAGATTTAAGGCAGAACCGAATCGCTGCACGAAGGTCACAGAGCCGCAGCGACCTCCGCATATCCGTGCTCGTGCCTGGCGTCGATACCAGCCGTAGACAACGCGCCGGAAGACGGTTAGCACCGCGCCGACCAGCTCTTTGTCCCAGGTGGCTCTTGCGTTCCCCCTCGCCGTACCGTTTCTTGTGTAATCGTTCGCTTGGGCCGTAAGTCAAGGTCCCGCTGTGGATTAGCGAAGGTGTCCCATAGCTCAGGTGGATAGAGCATCTGCCTTTCTAAGCAAAATGTCGCAGGTTCGAGTCCTGCTGGGCACGCCAGTTTCCGAAATAGCTCACCCTCACGTCCGCGCGCATACTGATGGTACCCTGGAAGAAGCCGCGAATCGATTGCGACTCTGCAGCTGATTGCGAGTGTAGCTCAGTTGGTTAGAGCGCTAGGTTGTGGTCCTGGAAGTCGCGGGTTAGAATCCCGTCACTCGGCCCCAGCTTTTGTTCCCTTCTCTCATGGCCTTCCTGCGGGACTGCGGAAGGCCATTTTTTTGAGTTGCCGACTCGGGAGTAGCCATGGCTGAGTACGAACGCGAGATTGAGCTCATCGACTATATCGAGGTTGTGCTCAAGAGAAAGTGGCTGATTCTGCTGGGCACTCTCGCCTGCATGGTCTGGGGCATGCTGAATGCCAGATCCGCGCCGCGACTCTATGAAGCCAGTGCCCTGCTGTTCGTTTCCGATGCAACTCAGGCGGACACGGAAGTGCAGACGCCGCGACTCGACGTAAGCTTCTATCGCTCTGTGGCGACGGCAGACGAAATAAAGCTCGCCATGAACGGGTACCGAAACTATCTGGCAGATTCGCTCGCCATCAAAGCGGCCGGCGTCTCGCTGACCGCTGTCGTCGTCGACAAAGCCGGGATCAGGTTGACGGCAACCTCCGAAGCTCGGCAGCTCACCGTGCCGTTCGTTCACGCCTGGACAGATACTTTCCTTGCACGCACAGCGGGTTTGACGGCAACCGAAAGCGGACGCTATCTCGAGTTTGTCGACAGACAGCATGATGCCTTTGGTGCCAAGCTCGCCGCGGCTGACGAGGCATTGGAGAGTTTCGAAAAAGAGCAGCAGCGGATCGTCTTTCTGGAGCAACGTCGAACCGTGTATGAAGAGGAAATCACCAGGCTGCAGTCCGGTGCTATTCACACCGAGATCCAGTTGAGACAGATGGAGAGCGAGCTCGGGCGAATGCGAACAATCGTCACGGATCTGGAAATCGATGGTGTTCCCGTGTTCTTGCTCGACCCCGAAGAGGTCGACCAGATGAGCCGGGACAGTCTGTCTGGGCAGGTTCGGCAACTGGTCGACAACCTTGCCCAGATCGAGACCCTGAGCCGCCTTCGACGCGACGCTCTCGTAGAGTTTGAAAGCACCCTGTTGGATTTTGACAGGGGGCGTGGCTACTCGAAAATGAAGCAGGAAGTTCAACAGCTCGAGCACGCGATTCTGGCCTATACCGAGGAATCACGCAGTGCGGAGGCGAAGCGGATTTCAGCGCTCGCCGAAATCGAAGGGTTGGAGCACGAACTCGCAAAACACTCGTCGGCTGTGGCCGTCGCCAAAGCAGTTGCTGATGACGATTTACTCGAAGAGCTGTCAGCCGATCCTCCATCCGAAAAAGCGATTCGCAAGCTGGAGCGCCTGAAGTTGTACTCCGAAATTCCGAATCCGGTGTTCCTGGCGCTGGACAAGCGCCGCGCGGAGTCTGGGGCAAGGCTGGAAATCGCCCGTTCCCAACTGCGACGCGGTGCGGAAGAGCTTTCGGGGCTTCAGAATCGACTTGCCGATATCCAGCTCGAGTTCCTCAGTCTGAGGAATGAAAGGCAAGCGATAGTCGAAGCCGCTGAGCACCGTCAGGGCGAACTCGATGACCAGGTTTTGACTCTTGATAGAATTCACGACAGTGGAAAGCAGCGATATCTACGCGCTAAAAGGAGAGAGGGACAGCTCAGCCCGAAAGTCCGTGAACTTCGCAGCGAGCTCAAAGATCGACAGGCGCAGCTGAGCAGAGTCACGGAGAACGCCGCAAAGACTCTCGATCAGCTCAACAGTCTCCTCGCCAGGCGCGACCGTCTCGTGCGGGCCAAGGACACGATGGTCAGAATCTTCGACAGGTTCACGAAGCGCGCTGAAGAAGCTCGAATCGCACGGGAAGAGGCCGCCTCCGGGCTGCGCGTGATCACCACGGCGCGCACCCCCAGATCAGTAGCGAGACAGTCCCCGGTCCAGAAATCTCTCGTCAGCGGGGCGGTCGGGCTCGTCGTCTCCATCTTCCTCGCTTTCCTCCTCGAATATGTCCACAAGGCGAGGGCTCTCCGCGACGAAGCTTAGGATTGCCGGCTGAATGACGAGCGCAGAGCAGATTGTCGGCACTTCAGATCATCCAGATGAATTGCCGGAAGAAGATGCCGCCCGACTGTTCGTCGAAGGGAGGCCCGGCAAGGATGGTTGTAACGCGCATCGGCCCGCACAAAGGTGCTAAACCCGTGCCGTATCAGTAGCGCGGCACCCGGATCGTCGACTGACAACCCGACGTCAGTGCGTGTAATGAACCCGCAGTTGCACGCCATCCAGAATGAGCGGCGTCTGTATCGATTCATCGCGCTTTGTAACCGTCATCTCGACCTTATTGTTCCCCCTCGCGACCTGACCGGGGTCGAGGAGGAGGCATTCGAGCCATTGCCCGCCCGATTCCTGCTCAGGGCCGGCTGGCTTCAGGTCATCCAGTGATTGGTCGTTGAGCTTCACGGAGATATCGTCGTCCCCCGAGAAGTCCCACACATGTACACGGAACAGCAACTCACTGGCATTCCCCGACGACGCGATATCCTCGCCGACCTGAAACTCCGTTGTGACGAGCTCCCCTTGCGGCAGTTCCACTTCGCGAGCGTCTGAGAAGCTGGAGCCTCCCTCAAAACGGTCTACGCCGAAGATCTTGTCCTTGTTCGCCATCGTTTCGAGATCCCCGATCTCCCCGTACACATCGACGGGGGCGCCGTGAAAACCATTGAAGACGTAGATCCCGTCCGCGCCGGCATTCCACAGATTTACCGCCCCACTCCGCCATGCCGCCATCGCTCCTTCCCATGAATTGAGCGCCACGAAATTGGCCGTGCCCTCGCTGCGCAGGGCTTTCGTCCACAACTCTCGTGTCCGGCTGCTTCCAGCTCCGTCGTCGAGGAAAGCCCAGTTCTGCCAGAAGGCCCATGCGATACAGGGATAGACCGGCACATCGTAGCGGTGTCCCAGGTCGACGATTGGCTTGAACGACTGGGTCATAATCGATTCCTGAAGACCGCCCGGTACCCAGATATCGATGAAATCTTCCTGCAGCCACAGCTCTATGTCGAGTCCGACGAATCTGGAATCCTCGACGGAAAATGGCGTGCGTGCTGCCAGCAGCAGCGGACGCCCTCGCTGCCGACTTACTTCCGCGGCCATCGCGCTGACCCGCCGCACCAGGTCAGTCATGGCGTCCAGGTGTTCCTCCTCCACCGCAAGTCCGTTTTCCGTCGGCACGAAATAGGAGGGGGACCGGAGAAAATCGAGCTCCACCCCATCCACGTTGTATCCCTGACAGACTTCCTGGATCAACGAGAACACGTGCTCCCGGACCTGAGGATAGCTGAAATCGACGGCAGTCCAGATTACCTTCTCGGGATTCTCCGGGTCGGGCGGCTCACCCATCAAGCATTCCGGATGCTCCCGCTTGAAGGGAGCCAGGCCATCTACCTGGAAGGCAGACCCCCCGGGCCACGAATCGTGGGTATCGTTCATGCGCAATGACCAGAAACCCTCCATCTCCTGCTCACGATAGAAGTCGAGTTGAATCTGGAGGTTGTCGCGCCCGTACTGCTCAATCAGCTGTTGAGGGATCCCCTTGTTGTGAAATCCACCCAGCCTGGTTTGGTGGGTGAAGGTGAGTCCGGACATACACGTTGCATACCAGATGCTGTCCACCTGGGTTTCCGCCAGCGGCTTGCTGCGCGCCTGAAGAAAGTCATCGATCAACTCGCCGTCCGTGCGCTGCATCAGTCCGGAAATGACGCCTAAATGGTTGTTGGTCTCGATGATGTCGTCGCCGTCGTTGTTGTAGATGATGCGTCGCTTTCGCCAGCGGGCTGCTTTCCGTTCTTGATCCATGAAGTCCTTACTCCTTTTCAGCTTTCGCCCCCGTTGCCGAGCGAATTACATTGTGCAATTCGCGAGACAGGGACCGTCGCTCCCCACCACCGAATTGAAAGTGCCCGCGAGACGTCGAATCAGCGGGAGGGGTAATCTAATCCATGAGAATCGCCATCGCTCAGATCTGGCAGGAGACCAACACCTTCTCTCCTGTCCGCTGTGAACTCGAAGACTTCCAGGCCTATCGACTTCATGTCGGGGAGGAGGTCCTCCCCAACTGTCGCGATGGGCAGGAGATCGGTGGCTTTGTCGCTGCGGCAGAGGCCGCCGGTGACGTTGAGCTTGTACCGATCCTGGCGGCAGGGGCGTGGCCGGGTGGCACAGTGGCAGCTAACGTCATGACCCACCTGGAGGAAACCCTCTTGAACGAACTGGTCGCGGCGCTGCCCGTGGACGCGGTCCTGCTCTCCCTCCACGGTTCAATGGTCGCCGAGACCATGGACGATGTGGAGGGTCAACTTTTGAGCCAGATCAGAATGAGTGTTGGCCCGCAGGTGCCGATCGCGATCTCCCTGGACCATCACGCCAACATCACCCGGCGCATAATCGACCACTGTGACATCCTGGTTGGATATCGGTCACTGCCCCACATCGACATGTTCGAGACCGGAAAACGGACGGCAGAGCTGCTGTTCTCCCATCTTCGAGGGGAAATGACGCCGATTATTGCATGGCGAAAAATCCCCATGATCGCGCCGGCGGACAGGTTTTTTACCACTACAGAACCGATGAAGACGTGGTTCGATGCTGCGCGAGAGCTGGAGGAGCAAACAGATGTGCTGTCCGTCTCCCTGTTCCCCGTCCAACCCTGGCTCGACGTTCCCGAACTGGGCTGGACCACGGTAGTTACTACCAGGGGTGACATCGAATTGGCCCAGAAATTGGCTGATCAGTTGGCACAGATGGCCTGGAATCTTCGAGAGGAGTTTTTCGAACAGAAGGTGCCGCCCCCTGAGGCCATCCGCCAGGCCCTCGCCATCGAGGGAGGTCCCGTCATCATCGCCGACGGCTCCGACAGCGTAAACTCCGGTGCTCCTGGCGACAGCACCCATCTACTCAGGGCCATGCTGGGGCAATCGCTTGGAGGGCCAGCCTTCGTCACAGTCGTGGATCCCCTTGCCGTGGAGCAAGCCGTGGTCGCGGGTATCGGCGAGGTGGTCACACTCTCGGTCGGCGGGAAACGGGATCGGATCTTCAGCAAACCGGTGTCGGTGACGGGCCGGGTCACCCGGATCTCGGACGGGCGTTTCACCATCGGCGGCCATCTGGGCAGTGATATCGATATGGGACGCACCGTTGTCGTTGACACCGGGGAGGTCAAGGTTGTATTGAGCGAACAGGTGGGCGCTGGCCACGATCCCATGGTCTATCGCCACCTCGGTCTCGAGCCAACGACAGCAAAGATCGTCGTCGTCAAAACGCCGGTGGGATTCCGCCTGGCCTACAGCGAGATATCCGTGGCCGCCATCCTCGCGGACTGTCCGGGATTGTCACCGTCGGACTTGCGGATTCTCGACTTCACCAAGGCTCCGCGTCCGCTCTTCCCCCTGGACGATCTGGCGGAATGGAAAGCACAGGGCCTGTGACGGGCCAGCGATGATGGCGTGGAAGTGCTGGGAGTGTCCCCTCTCAACTTAGTAGCGCACCACCAGCTGAATGGCATTCAGCAACAGTGCAACCTGCTGCGACTCGGCTCGCTTGCTCAACAGCAGTTCGACCGAGTTCCTTCCCCGTTCAACCTGGTTGGCGTCAACGTCGCATTCCAGCCATTGCCCCTGATCGGGTGAGGCAAACGCATCGGTGAGCTCCAGCCCTGCCAACGGTCGGCCATTGAATTGTAGTGCGATTTCATCCTCGTTGGACAGATCCCACAAATGGGCGCGGAACCGGAGCCGGGAAATCCTTGCAGTGTCGATGTCTTCGCCCACCAGAAAACTCAACCGCACGGGCGTTCCCTGAATCAGTTCCACCTGATCAACGTTTCCGGACTCACCTGGGAATGCATCCACCCCGAACAGCTTGTCCTTACCCGCCATGGTGGCAGTCTCGCCGATTTCCCGCCACCATTCGGGCCTGCCCAGGCCTGGATTGAAAATGTAGAGACCATCGGCCCCGGCATCGAACAGGTTCATGGCCGTACCGCGCCAGGCTGCGAAGGTGCCCTCCCAACCATTGAATTCCAGGATGTAGGAAGGTTTGCCAAGGCGATCCGGCTGTCCGCCATATACCGTTTCGAGGTACGACGCCTGAGATCGATGCTGGCCACGCGCCAGGTCCAGGTACGCCCACTTGTCCCAGAATCCCCACGACAGGCAGGGGTAGACGGGGATATCGTGGCGATGCCCGAATTCGATCATCTCGGCGTGCGAATGGCTGAACACGGACTCGTTCAGACCGCCGGGCATCAGCTGATCAATGAGCCCTTCGGCAAGCCAGGTTTCCAGGTCGAGTCCGACGGACAGGGAAAACTCGATGCTGGGTGCCGTGTGTGCCGCCAGCAGGATGGGCCGGCCCCGCCTGTCGCCTTCTTCGTCCGCCATCTTGCGGATCCGGCGCAGCAGGTCCGTCATCATCTCCACGTGCTCCGCCGTGACCGGCTCTTCCTCTCGTGACTCACGGAAAAACGGGAAATACTTGAAGAATTCCATCCCGATGGCGTCGACGTCGTAGTTGTGGGCCACTTCCTGGATTATGGAGAAGATGTGGTCGCGTACGATCGGCATGGCGAAATCGAGCTTCGTCCAATGCGCCTTCCTGCCGTTGCCCTCGAAGCGCTCCCAATCGCTTTCTTCGCCCATCATGCACTCGGGATGCTCGACCTTGAACGCCGCCAATCCGTAGTTCCAGCGCCGCGTCCCCATGGGATAGGCGTCGTGGGTATCGTTCATGCGCAGGGCCCAGACCGCCTCCATCGAGTTCTCGCGACTGAAATCCAGCTGAACCTCCAGCGTGTCGCGACCGTATCGGTGCACCAGCTCCTGTGGCAGCTCCTTGCCGTAAAAACCACCCAGCTTGGTGTGATGGGAGAAGGTCAGGCCGGCCATGCAGCTGGCGTACCAGTTGCTGTCCACCTGCGAGCCGATCAACGGAGTGCTGCGGGCATTGAGAAAATCGTCCACCAACTCTCCGGAGGTGCGCACGGCCAGGGCCTCGGCGACATCGTGTTCATGTTCGAGACCGTCGCGGGCAAACAGCGCATCGTCGCCGTCGTTGTTGTAGATGATCCGGCGGCGGCGCCAGCGGGCGTCATGTCGTGCTTGATCCACACTCATCTCGTACCCCCCTCATCCGAGTACCGCAGACCCCGGTGCCGGCATCTGGGTCTCACAGCTGAATTCGAGCTTACCTGATTGTTCTTCGATATGAAAGGCCACAACCTGGTTGCCCTTGGTATTGGTGACGAAGAGCAGTTTTCCGTCCGGCGTCATCGTCAGATTCTGCGGCATCTCACCGCGGCTCGGCTCGAAACCGTTCGGTGACAGGGTGCCGCTGTCTGCGTCCACCTTGAACATGGCGATGCTGTCGTGGCCGCGATTGGTTCCGTAGAGGAATCGCCCGTCGGGGGTAAGCGCTAGATCGGCCGTACCGCTCTCGCCGTCGAAGTCGGCGGGCAGCGTTGGTACCGTGTCCCGCTCCAGCAGCAACCCCCGTTCAGCATCATAGGCGAACGCCGTGATCGTGTTCCCTATCTCATTGATGACATAGCCGTGTCGGTGATCGGGTGAAAAGGTGAAATGCCGGGGGCCGCTTTCGGGTGGAACGCGAGCGAAGGGCTGCTCTGCGGGACTCAAGCGGCCGGCAGCCGGATCGAGGGCGTAGATGTTGATTCTGTCGGTGCCCAGATCGGCGGCGAACGCGAATCGGCCATCGCCCGACACCTTGATGCAATGGGCGTGGGGTTCGGTCTGACGGCGCCAGTGAACGCTGTTGCCTACGTGTTGGATGAACGACCCCGCCTCACCCAAGGCGCCATCTTTCCCCAACGGAAACGAAATCACGCTACCATCTGTATAGTTGGCTACCACCACCATCCGACCGCTGGGATCAACCTCGATGTAGCATGGTCCCCCCCGGGTCGGCTGGGTGTTGATGAGCTCCAACTCGCCGCTGGATCGATCCAGGGAGAGGGCCGCTGCATTGTCCGGAGTGGAGATGCTGTAGACGACGCGGCCGTTGGGGTGAATATCAATTAAGAACGGATTGCCGATTTCCCGGTATTGGTGCAGCAACTCCAGATGGCCGTCCCCGTCAGCGAGGCGATAGACGAAGATTCCTTCGTCGTCTGTGTGGGTGCTGACGAGGAACAATGGGGCTGGTGCCAAGGCCATAATCTCCATCCCTTCTTCGGTGTATTCGGATAGTCGCGCTACTCCCCCATCCTCGACATGACCCCATCTTCAACGGATACTATGCGCACACGCCGTTCCACAAGAAGGAAATACAGATGACACCCTTAGAGCAAGCCATCACGGAAATCGAGCTGTACGGTTTTACGCTGATTCCGGATGTACTCGAACCGGATGAGATAGATACACTGAAAGAAGCCTTAGTGCGTTGTGCGGAAACAGCGGGCAAGCCGGACTATGTCAACCGCAACGGGACCTCTACGGTGGTCCTCAACTTGCCCATACTGGATCCGGAATTCTTCCAAGTGATCGATCATCCGGCGACCTTGCCGATTCTGGAGCATTTTCTGGACTCAACAATGATCCTGGGTAGTCTCAGCTCCCGCATCGTTCGTCCGGGTGACGGCCAGCAGGATTTTCACAGCGACGTCGGCCAGAACATGCTCAACCCGGTTTCCCCCGTGATGATGAATACGGTATGGATGCTGGAGGACTTCAGTCCGCAGATCGGCGGCACGCGCATCGTGCCGGGTTCCCACAAGAGTGGCCTCGCAGGACCACCGGAGGGAATGGTCGTCAAGCATGAATTTCAACCGGAAGCCAAGGCCGGTAGTGTGCTGATATTCAACGGACAATGCTGGCACGCCGGCGGTACGAACAGCAGCGACCGCAACCGCTATGCCCTATTCGCCCACTATCGCAAATCCATGCTCATGTTCCAGCTCGACCCCCATGATGATTTCCCCGCAGAATGGTTCGACCGCCTATCCCCTCGCCAGAAGGAACTGCTGCGCATGCACCGGGGCCTGGGTGCACTGCATGCGTCTGATCTTCATCTGGCCTAGGGAGGGCCCCGAGTCCTACGCGGATGGAAACAGGCCGTTTCCACGGATGAAGTCGAGACTCCGCCCCATCCAGGCTTCGTGATCCTGGGACTCGGGAGGTAGCCTGAGCTTCACGCAGACGGTGGTCTGATCCGGATCGGGAAGCGTGGTGGGCAGCAGCTCGAAGATCGTCGCGAAGTCGACCGAACCCTCACCGATCGGCGTGCCCCAGATGGTGACATCGTTCGATCGGTGCGGGAATATCTGGACGTCCTTGAGAGCGACGGCAATGGCGTGCGGCAGCGCCACCTTGGCGGCGTCGACGGGATCCTCGCACACAGGAAAGGCATTGGTGGTGTCGTAGGCCAGGCGCAACGATTTCGACGCCACGCTTTCCACGATCTGCAATGCTTCCCGCGCTCGGTAATCCAGGTGGGGCAGGTAACCGAGGACGAGTCCGTGCTCGGCGGCGGACTCGGCCACGGGGGCGAGGTGATCCGCGGCCTTGCTTAGTTGATCCTCGAGAGGCGGCTTCTTCGAGAACCGGTTGTGAACATCCCCCCGCCCGAAGATGACGAGTTTCTCGATTCTTGCCCGTACAGCCGCCTCGAATGACTCACGCGCCCTGACCAGCAACCCATCCATGCCACCATCCGGCGTCACGAAGTCGTCGCTCCAATAGCCGATCCAAGTAACTCCCTCGTCCTCACATCGCTTCCCGATCTGTTCCGGATCCTCGCCGTCCGGCTCCGGCAGGGACGCCTCGAGGGCGCGAAAGCCGTGATCCCGGCATCGATCCAGTAGCCATCCGAGGGGACGATCGGCCGGAAGTACGCCACTATACGTAGGCAGGGCGAGACCGAGAATCACGCTGAATCTCGGGGAGGCGAAAACGCCAAGTCTGCATCGGCGGCGCGGACCTCAGCCTCGGGCAGGCCCAGCTCGCGTCGAACGACGTTGGTCCCCTGGACCAGTGCGACGCATTTGTAGAACGCGATCCGCCGAGACAGCCCTTCACGGCCGAACCCGCAGTCACTGGTGATGACGAGGCGTTCCGGTGGCACGGTCTCGAGGGCTTTTCGGATCAAGCCGGCCACCACCTCGACGGGCTCGACGGTGGTATTGGTGTGGCTGACCACGCCGATGGCGATTTTCTTGTCGGTTTCATGAGACGCGAACAAGGGCAGGTCCTTCCCGGAGGTACTCGCGCATTCGAATGTGATCACATCAGCATCCAGATGCAGAAGATGGGGAAGGGCGCGCTCGTAGGATGGCCGATTCCAGTGCAAGGCCTGCTGGTTCGGATTGCCCCAGCATGTGTGGACCCAGATCTCAGCGTCGACGCCGGCGACTTCGCGGTTGAAGGCCTCGGTCAAGAAGGCGAGATCGGCATCGGTGGTGTCGGGGTTGAGCGACATGAAGTGGTGCAGCGGCTCTTCGATCTGGATGACGCGGCACCCTGACGCAGCGACAGCCTTCAGTTGCGCGTTCATGATATCGCACAGCGCCAGAATCATCTCCTCATCGGTGTCGTAGGCTTCATTCCACAACATGCTCGGGAGCGTCTGCGCGCTGATGGCCCCGAACTTGACAGGGCGATCGGTCAGACGCTGTGCGCTCTTCCACACCGCGTCGTAGTCGATGGGACCTGCTGCCAGCTTGTCGACGGCGACAGGAGCCTGGTACGCTTCCTCCACTTCCCACAGGATCTGCCCGGGCTTCAGATCCATGCGACGCGACCATCCCGGCGCGTGATCGCGGTGTCCCGCCACACCGCCCAGGCGCTCCAGGGGATAAGAGAACCAGGAGCGGCCGCCAACATCGCGATCGAATCGTGCGTCTCCGTCCGTGAGGATATCGAGTCCGGCGCGAGCCTGGTCGTTGAGGATGCACGCCACCGCATCGAGGTACTGCTCTCGAAACACGGCGTCGGCGAGGGCAATCTTGAAGGGACGGCCACGCAGGCTTTCGGCGAACCAGTGTGGACGCGGGTAGGAGCCGACGATCGTCGTCGGCAGTAGAAGATCTCGGGTTACCGTCAGCATCGGCAGAGTAGGGCGAAGGGTTACTCCCAGAAGGGCTCATTCTCCGGGAGCTCGGCGCGCAGCACCTCGGGTACCAGCTCGATACCCAATCCCGGTCCATCAGGTACGGCTATTTTGCCGTCAACAATATCAAAACCGTCCAGTCCCCCCATCTGGGCGATGTAATCACGTTCGTAGAGTCGCGTTTCCGTCATGCTGAAATTGCGCACGCTGGCTCCGAAATGGACGTTGGCCATGTTGTGGACGAGGGTGCCGCAGTTGTGGAGTGCCACTGGCAGGCCGAATTGATCGGCCAGCTCGGCAATCTTGCGGCCACCACTGATGCCACCGCACCAGCACAGGTCGGGGTGCAGAACGTCGATGGCGCCATCGACGACGAAGGGGAAGAAATCGCGGTACCCATGGATCTTTTCCCCGGTGCAGATGGGCACACGCGATGCCGACCTGAGGCCCCGGTAAGCGTCGGCGGACCACACCTGAAGCGGATCCTCTATCCAGACGGGACGCGATTCCTCTACCGCCTGACACAGACCGATCGCTGTCGGTACATCCCACTCGTTGTGACAGTGCGTGATGAAATCGAGATCCCACCCCAGGGCATCCCGCATCATCTCGACACCATCGCGTATGACCTTCAGGGAACTCGACTTCATCGATTGATTCACCACGGCTCCCGCGAACGGCCGCGACAGATGCGCGTCGTCCGGCATCGGGAAGCTGCATTTGAGCGTGCGGAACCCGTAGGGATGGGCACGGAATTCGGCCACGAATTCGTCGATGACGGAGCGATCGCTCCAGTCGGATGGATCCCCGTTGAAGTACATGTCGACGCGCTCGCGAAAGCGGCCCGTCAGCAGCTCGCTGACCGAAACATTCAGGATCTTGCCGGCCAGGTCCCACAGCGCGATGTCGATGCCGCTGACCGTCGGCACATGCGCCTGGTAGGTGTGTTGAAGCCCCATCATCTCGTGATACAACTTGTCGATATTGAGCGGATCAGCTCCGAGGAGCACTTTGGGGCCCAGCCATCCCAGGTTCGCTCTGCAGATCCGACCATTCACTCCCGCTTCGCCGATGCCGTACAACCCGGAATCCGTGTCCACGCGCACCAGACTTTGGCCGGTGGCATTCTGTAACTGCATCGCCGTCACGCCGGTGATGCACACACGTCCGCGTTCACTCTCTGCACGTTCGCCCAGGCCGGTCATGTTCGCTTCCTTCCAGTGTTTTTCGGGATCCGATCGAGAACGGGACGGCACGTCGACGCATCAGATGCGCCGGGCGAGATGCTGCGAGCATGAATACTCGGTCCCGCCCACGCTACGTCAATCTTCCCGGTAGAGTTCCGAGCCCTTGTCCTCGTATTGATAGGCCGGCGCCGCCAGCACCGACTGCTGCGATTCGGTCAGCTCGTCGTAGTAGGGAGGCGGGGTGTAGGTCCCCATCAGGGTTTCGGCGGCAACCGCCGTGTTGAACCGGACAAGCGCCGTTCGCCGCTGGTGGCTGGCCACCCACGGCAAGGAGCCGTGCATGAGAGTCTCGACGAAAAGAATGGCGTCTCCCGCTTTCGCCGCTGGTTGTACCATGCGCTCTTGATGCGTCTGGTACAGGCGGATATCGTCCGGACAGGGGAAGTTCGCTTTGTGGCTCCCGGGCAGAAAGGCGAAACCGCCGTCCTGCGGACCGACATCGGTGAGCTGAATGGCGACGTTGGTCAAACCGCAGAACATGCGCCCGTTGTGATAGTGGAATGCCCGGGAACGATCGCGGGGCTCACCGCCCTCGTGAAAGAAGAAGCCTTCCGTCCCCTGGTCCATGATGACAGCATCGATCTGCGCGAGCCGGAATCCGGGTCCCAGGAGTTCCTTCAGGTAGGGTGCCAATCGCGGATGGGCGATCATGTCCCTGAACACCTGGCAATGAGGTTGCTCCCACGTCAGCATGCCGAGCAGGTCCCCGCGCCCCCTTTCGCCCACGAGGGTGCTGGATCCGCGGGCGAGGTCGGTAAACTTGTACTGAATTTCGTGGGCGTGAGCGTCGACGGCCGCGTTTGCGGCGGCCAGCTCCTCCGCTGTGAGCACATCTTCGATCAGCAAGAACCCGTGGACGTCGAAGAGGTACTTCTCGGATTCATTCAAGGCATCAACTCGCAGGGTGGTTTCATACCGATTCCGACCCCTAGGCCGGAGCTGCCGCAGGACGGTGACGGAGGATAAACGGTCATAGTCGTTGGTGGGTCAATAGACGGGCCTTGTCACTGGCCATAGATTCCACGGATCTAAACAGGAGCGACCATGACCGACGACACAGTCCCACAAATAGGCATCCTCACGGTCTCAGACCGCGCCAGTCGCGGCGAGTACGAAGACCGGGGAGGCCCCGCCATACAAGAGTACCTCGACCAGGTCCTGACCTCGCCGTGGGAAGCCGTGGCCAGGATCGTCTCCGATGACGTAGATGAGCTGCGACAGGCCCTCATCCAACTGTGCGACGACGATCATTGCGCCCTGGTGATCACGACGGGTGGCACCGGACCGGCCGTCCGGGACGTCACGCCGGAGGTGACGGAAGACGTGAGCGAGAAGTTGATGCCCGGATTCGGCGAGTTGATGCGGAAGATATCACTCGAAAAAGTTCCGACGGCGATCCTGTCGCGACAGACCGCCGGCATCCGTGGCGGCAGTCTCATCATCAATCTACCCGGCCAACCCAGGGCCATCGGTGAGTGCCTGGACGCCGTGTTCCCGGCCGTGCCGTATTGTATCGACCTCATCGGCGGTCCTTTTCTGACAACGGATGAGGCCCGCCTCGTGGCCTTTCGGCCGAAGAAAAAGTAGATCTGACTGAAGTAACCTGATTAGTGTGGGTAGGACGGCAGTTCCAGGCCGGATATGTGCTGGACGATGCGCACAACCTGACAGGCGTAGCCAAACTCGTTGTCGTACCACACATATATCACGCAGTGATTTTCCTGTACGATCGTCGACGTTCCATCGACGATGCCCGTATTCAATGAGCCGATGAAATCACTCGACACGACCTCGGTAGAAGTGGTGTAGTCGATCTGGCCTTGCAGGGGCGAATCGAGCGCAATTCCTCTTAGGTATTCGTTGACCTCTTCCTGTGTCGTCGACTGGCCGAGGTTCAGCTTGAGGATGGCCAGGGACACGTTCGGTGTCGGCACGCGGATTGCATTAGCGGTGAGCTTGCCCTCGAGTTGGGGCAGCGATTTAGCCACGGCACGCGCCGCGCCCGTCTCCGTGATCACCATGTTCAACGGCGCACCGCGGCCACGCCGGCTCTTGGGGTGAAAATTGTCAATCAGGTTCTGGTCGTTGGTGTAGGAGTGGCAGCTGTCGATATGGCCATGCTCGATTCCGAAGCGGTCATCCATGACCTTGAGCACTGGCACGATGGCGTTGGTCGTGCAGCTGGCAGCGGAGTACAGCCGCTCTTCCGGCCGAATGTCGGCGTTGTTGACCCCGTAAATGATGTTGGGAATGTCCCCTTTCCCGGGTGCGGTCAGAATAACCTTGGAGACTCCCTTGGCCTCGAAGTGCGTCTCCAAACCCTCCCTGTCGTCCCATGCCCCTGAGTTGTCCAGAACAATCGCGTTCTTGATGCCGAATTGAGTGTAGTCGATTTGATCCGGCGCCTCGGCGTAGAGAATGCGCATCAGGTTGCCGTTGACGACCAGGCCGTTTTCCTCTTCGTCGAGCTGAATCGTTCCCTTGAACGGCCCGTGGACTGAATCCCTGCGCAGCAGACTTGCTCTCTTCGGTAGATCGCCCGCGTAATGCCGGCGGACGACAACCGCCCGCAAGCGCCATTTATCGCCCCCGCCACTGCGCTCGATGAGAATGCGGGCCAACATGCGGCCGACGCGGCCGAAGCCGTAGAGGACGATGTCCTGCGGATCTTCCTGCACGCGGCGCTTGCCGACGTTGATATCGGCCAGCTCAGAGCGTACGAAGTCTGCCAGGACCGTACCTTGCGGTTGAGCCTGAAAGCGCTGGGCGAGTTTTCCTATGTCTATCCGGGATGAAGCCAGGTTCAGCTTGTTGAGTTCCTCAACGATGGTGGCGCCAAACTGAATACTGAGTTCGTGGATCCGGCGGGAGTACCGATGCGCCGATAGAATGTCCACGGGCGAACTCAGTACCAGTGAGCGATCGAAGACCGTGATCACGACGCCGTGCTCACGGTACAATTTCCCGATGATGGGAATCATCCTCTCCGCCACGGCCTCGCGCTCGACCCACTCTTCGAAGTAGGCTTCCGTCTTCTGGTCCGTCATCATTCCTCCATCGTGCAGTTACCGCGGTTATCCATCATTCACAGCCAGATCCCTTATGGAATGGAGCTGGTCGGAAGTGAGCTGAGCTAAGCTGAATATCATGGGAGCCTCCTGGGGGCGAGGGTTGAGGCGATAAAAATTGATATGGAGGTTGCCGTCAAGAGCGAGAGTCCGATTCCCCGTTCACGCAGCCGTTGATGCTGCACTCAAAACATCTGCCGAAGCAACTGGGCGCCCTGACACATCGCGACGAGCTTGGTATAGGCGCGGTCGGCCCCGGCGATGCGCGCCGTCGTGGACAGTCCACAGTCCGGATTCAATACCAATCTTTCCTTGTCGATAAACGCCAATGCTCGCTGTGCCCGCTCGACGACAAGCTCCGGCGTCTCGATTTCGTCGCAGGAAGGATGAATTACGCCCAATCCCAGAAGCTTGTCCGGCGGAAAATCAGTCAGCGCCTGCAGCTCCTGCGCCGCATGGCTGTTGAATTCCATCGCCAGGCGATCCGAGCGCATTTCTCGAACAGCGCGACCCATCAGTTCAGAAGTTACGGGGGTTTCGGGTTCCTTGACCCCGTGGGCGTGGCACAGATGGACAGTAATGAATGCCTCCTTAAAACCTTCCGTCACCATGTTCACGGTTTCCACCGCAAGATCAACCGTGGCCTCGAGCTGGCCCGTTACGTCATAGTACCCTGGCTTGACCAGGCGATGCAAAAGGGGTTCATCCAGCTGCACCGCGTTTACCCCGAGCCCTATCAGAGCTGTGATTTCGTCCCGCAGGATGGGAACGCAGGCCCGGGCGAACGCCTCCCGCGTGGGGTAAACCGAGGCGCTGCGCTGCGGATGCCACGTCAAGTCGGCGATCGTGGACGGAGTGGGCAGGGCGACTATGGTCTTGCGATCCGTGTGCTGCCGCAGAAACTCGGCCTCGTCGCTGACGATCGGTCCCCGTCTTTCGAGCTTACCGACGACGACGGCGCTCAATGTCAGTCGACCACGCTTTGCCTGCTCGCGCACGAAACCGCCTACCTTGTCGGCGAAAACGCGTGCGTAATTCTCGCGGCGCCACTCACCGTCCGAGATGTAGTCCAACCCCGCGCGCTCCTGCATGCGGATGACTGACGGAATAGCGTCGTCGAGCAATCGGTCCGCTTCGGCCTCACTGACGCGCCCCCTGGTGCGCTCGTCGATCAAGTCGACGACCCACTCCGGCCGCGGCAGGCTGCCGATAACCATGGTCGGAAAAAGAGGATCGTCTCGCGGAATCAAGTGAGATCCACCTCCTACAGAAATCTCAACAGAAACTTCGTCACCTCGGCACGCATGTGAGCCGTTTCAAAGTGACCGGTTTCGTAGCGCAGCAGCTTCCAGCGATCCGCGACGCCAGCCTTGTCGTAGGTCTGGGTCAATTGTGCGTCGATGCGATCCAATCCTGCCGGTGGCGTGAGTACGTCGTAATTACCAGCGATACTCAGATGAGCGCGAGGCGCGATCAGCTGGTTGATCTGGCTTGTCGTGAAATGTTTGAGGAGAGCAGGCACGTAGTAGTAGAGACCGTGCCCGTCCAAGCCCCGGCTCTCGATCAACGCTTGAAAATCCGTCATGCAGCACAGATCCACGGTGACCTTGATCCGGGTGTCCAGGGCGGCAAGCCACCACGCCATGGTGCTGCCCATCGAGATGCCGAGGGTAGCGATCCTATTCGGATCGACTTCGGGCCGTGACGCCAGGTAGTCCAGTGTGCGCAGGCTGTCGTATACCATCATCCCCCACAGGACCCGCCCTTCCCACAGCATCTGCGTGAACAGCTCGGATTCCGTGCGGCCGCGACGCTCCCCGAACAGCCAGTGATCAATACAGAGCGCGCAGTACCCCCGGTGCGTGAGCTCTTGAGCGTAGGCAGGCCTTTGCAGCGCCGGCCGGCCGACGGTGAACTCCCTCTTGCCCAGTTTGTAGTCTCCGCCGTGTGCGTGGTTATACAACACGGCGGGAACACCCCCCGTCGTGTGCAGAGGGGTAGCCAGATAGGCCGGCACCGCCTCGATGCCATTGAGATCCAGAACCAGGGTCTCCAGCCTGTACTCGCCATCGACCTCTTCCTCGCAGACCTTCTCGACTCCGATCGGTCGTTCTGCGTCCGGCAGATCACCCAAGAGGGAATACAGCAGCGTGCGCCTCTCCGCAGCGTCAGATTCTGTCATGCCCCACCTATCGTTTGGTTTCAGCTGCGGGAACGTCGATACAGCCGTTCGAAGTTGTGCTTCGGTGTCCACCCCAACAGGCGTTGTGCCTTCTCGTTGCTGAACTTACCGTGCGGCAACGTCGCAACGATGTCAAAAACTTCGTGTGGCGTTGGTAAATTTGTCGCTCGCAGACCGTAGCGGAAGGCCTCTCCCGTGTCCTCCCATGAGGTCGAAAAGGGGTAGATACCAGTGCCGTCCTCGGCCTCGCCGCCGTCCGCGGGCTTGAAGTGGCAGTAGAGGAAAGTGATGACCTCGAGCCCGTGTTCCTCTGCGAATACCCGGACAATCTGGCCGCCGAGGTATTTTGACAGGGCGTACAGATCGGTGCCAGGATGGAGAGGAGCATCGTCTGTGACGTCAAAATCATGCCGGTAATCACCCTCGTGTCGCAGCGAGATGTGACGTGGCCCGGTGTGAATGACGCGGGTAATTCCACATTCAACGGCTGCCTTCATGACGTTGTATGCGCCGATCATGTTCACCCGGAAGGCCGGGACCAGTTCGCTGCGCAGCACCGAGACGTTGATCAACGCGTCCATGCCTCTGGCCGCCTCCAGAACTTGCTGGTAGTTGGTTATGTCGACCTGGCGCCACTCGTGTGGCGATTCTGGGGGGACCGGTCTCGGAGCCGCTGCTTTCTGCGGCGTCGTGATGTCTTCAACCGCTCGCAAGTCGGTCAGCCGGAGCGTGTAATGATCCCGCAGTGAGTCGGCAGCTACGGTGCCGACCGGACCGCCGGCCCCGTAGATGCAGACGTTGCCATGGTTGATTGCAGTCATCAATCAGCCTAGTGAAACGATTTCAGTGGAAGTGGATTGCCCTGGTTGGCGAAGCGGCCGGTCGAGACCACATGAAACAGATGCCAGAGGTAACCCGGTTGATTGAACTCCATCGTCAACGCTTCTGCCAGCGCGCCCACAGCATCATCTTCGGTGGTACCCTCTGTTCCGGATAGGGCGCCAAAACGGAGACAGACAATGGAAAGCTCCCCCTGCCGCGCGAATTCCCGCGCGCTGAGCTCACTCATCATCGGGGCCAGGGATTCGGCCTGCGCAGCCGGTCGCGGCTGCCAGGTCTCATCGATGACGTAATCGTCGGAATAGCTGTCGAACAGGGCCATGGTACTGGCGACGACGACCCTCGTGATGCCGGCCTGACTCGCGGCTTGCAGCAGCACGTAGGTGCCCCGTCCGGCAATATCGAGTCGTTCCTGCTCGGCGTCTGCGCCGGTGATTGGGGCGGGATCGTAGGGATCGAGATGGACGATCGCATCCATACCTTCGATCAGAGGCGCAGCTTCTTCAGGCACCCTGAGATCGGCCGCTCGGTAGTCCATCGCCGATAGCTTGCCCTCGAGGGCCGACGCCGAACCCGTTAGCCGCAAGTGATGAGTTTCGCTCAGACGCGTTGCCGCCAGAGCTCCCAGCGGCCGGTCTGCGCCTGTGAGAAGGACCTTCATGTAGCCTCCTGCTCCGTGTTTCGGGGTAGTATCAGTGACTCGCCTGGCTCCGATAAACGCTACGGCCAAATCGGATGGCGTCAAATGGTCTCACCAGGGGGTGGGAAGGCCGAGATCCGTGCCCGCCTTCTCCAGTATTTCCTGATGCTCCTCGCCTACTGGAATACCTTCGCGCACCCATTCGCGCTCATGTTCGTGCTCCAACCCACCCGGAGCATCGGCGCGATCGAGACCGGGAGCGGGCTGCAACTGCCGTAACCCCGCGATAAACTCATCCATCTGCCGCCGGTGGGTCTCCGGGTCGATCAGCTGCCCGAGATCGATGACGAGGAAGAAAGCGCCCTGATTTACTCCTTCCCACTGGCGCGGTCCGGACTCCTCCCGGGATACCATGCTGGATGCAATCCCACCCAGCGCGTGACAGACGAGGCTGAAACCGAGCATCTTGAAGAAAGTGCCCTGCATCTCGGTGAACAGCTCCAACGCCTGTTTGCCCGCCGTGGCCATGTCGATGACCAGGGGTGGCTGCACGCCAGCCGGCACACCGATGCTGATGGGAGACGCACCACCCGCATGAAGTATGGAGGTGTCGGAGGTGTAATCTCGATGATGGGACGATACGGCCAGGCCGATGCAACCAGCGTCCACTGCCACTCGGGTGTAGTGACCGGCCGCCCCGAAATGCCCATGGTTGCAGGTGGTCGCGACAGCCAGGCCCTGACAGCGGGCCTTTTCTACCGCCATGCCAACGGCCTTGAACGACGGTGCGTACCCCAGGCCTCCGTCGCCGTCGACATGGACCATGGTCGCCGTTTCGCGCTCAACTGCGATCTGCGCTCGCGGGTTCAGTTTACCGTCCATGAAACTCCGCGCGTAGCCCCCCGTCATCCTCGTACCATGGCTGAAGACACCACGCAGATCTGCCGCTACCAGGGCATCGGCCATGAGCTGAGCCATCTCTTCACCCAGACCGGCCTTCAAAAATGCCGATCGGACGAAGATATTTAGCTTGTCCGGCATCACGCGGATGTACGAGTCGGGTACAACGTTGCCTTGTTTCATCATGGAGTCGGCCAGCGAAGGGCTTTTTGTGGATCAGTCAATAGAGTGCAGGATCACGGAAGCCGGTAGCCGATCTTCCCGTTGGACCACAGGAACACGCTCGGCCCGAGATCCGCGTTGACGATTTGGGTCGTGTCACCGAAACGAAAATGGACATCGGTGTAGACCGCCTCCGTTATCGTGATCTTGGCTTTCGACAGCCCGGCCTCAACTCGTCCCTGTAACTCGCTTCTGGACTCGAGGATCTCCTTCTTCTTGCCCTCCAGCTCTTGCAACTTTCGCATCATCTCCAGCACCCGCTCACGCCGCGGCTGAGGCGTCTTGCGGATGCGTTCCTTGAGTTCCTCGACATCCACGGTATCAGCACCAAGGGTACGCAAAAGACGCATGGTCTCTGACGAAACGTGTTGTTGAGACTTCTCCAGCTGCGCCAGATGAGCGCCATCTTCCGGGTTCGCGCCAATGCCCACGACGGTGCGGTCGGTCGAAGACGATCCCAGGAGTCGTGCCTGGATCCCCTGTGAGGCGATGACTTCGCCACCGACGATGCTGCCCCCACGCTCGCCCCCCCCGGTCTTGACGACAACCTGGACACCGGCCCGGACGCGGGCATTGAAGATATAGCTGCCGACCGTGATGGTGCCCTTGGCCATGACCGAGCTATTCTGTATATGCTTGGTCTCCACGTCTCCGAGGGCGACCACCCTGGTGGTGTCGCCGAGGATTCCCTGCGACACCGCAACGTCGCCCTTGGCGTGGATGGAAGCGCCGAGCTCAACAGCGCCTCCGACCGTGACGCTGCCGCCGGCGTTGACGACAAAACCTGGCTTTACAGAACCGCTGATGTGCACATCACCAGGCACGTCGAGGTTGCCGACGTCGTAGTCCAGGTCGCCCCGAACATCGAAGACCGTGCGCACATGGAGGGTGTCTCCGTCGATGGCGACGTGGCCGGCTATCTCGGCGTAGAACTTCTGAGTGTCCTCGCCCTCCTCTTCCACTCGGACGTTCTCACCGGCCACGAAGGTGCGCTCAGCGCCGTCATTGGCCGGAAGCTCTTTGCCCGACAGATCGACCCCGGCCTCTCCCGTCGAACGAGGCACGAATTCTCCGAGCATATCGCCAGCGGCGACCGAGATACTGACGTTGCGCTCCCGCAGGTCGATCGAGCCGTCTTCCAGTACCAGTCCGGCCTTCTTGACTGGATCGAACTCGTAGTCGACGCGGGCATCCCTCCCGTTGACGGGCTCTTTGGCACTGGCGATGCGCACCGCCGTGCGCTTGGAGGCCGGCAAGTCCTGCCGGCACAGCTTCTCGACGGCGGGTTCGTCGATACCGCTGTTGATACTCCTCATCTCCAGCAGCTTCAACAACCAGTCGGACTGCGGGCGAGGGGGAGTTTGACCTTGCGGGAAACGGACAAAGAAAGCCTCCATGTTGTCACCGGAAACCCAGAGCGGCGACAGCACGGAAAGCCGGCCATCTTCCAGGCAGACGTACCCGTATATCTCGGAGATAATGATGCCGGCGGCGACACGGGCGTTGCCACCAGCCACGAGGGGAGGCTCACTCGGCTCCGCCGTGATCGGCTTGCCGTATATGTTCACTGCCGTGTCTCCACTTGCAGCCGGCAACCGGGCCAGCTCCTGTTCCGGGGTCACCAGCTGGGTCAGCACATCCTGGCTGACGACCTTCTGCAGATCATCCTCGCCCAGAGCGGCCGTCAACTGCGGAAAGGTCAGCGCGGTGATGTCACCCGCAGGCGCGAATAGGAATTCGACCTCCTCTTCGACTGACTGCTGCGGGGAATCCGATCGAGCGATCGGAAAATTGCCGCGCACGACACTGGCCGGAGCCTTGGTTGCCCGACCGAACAGCTGCCCCAGCAACTCCTCATTAATTCCGGCTGTGATACCGTAGAGATCCCGCAGAGCGTCCATCAAAGACTGCAGATTGACCGTCAGGTCGCCGCCCAGGCTGAGTTCCAGCAGTCGTGCTTCGGAGCCGTCTTTGGCCGCCTGCACCACCACCCAGGCCTGCTGCTGTTCACCAAAGTGACTGCGCCCCCCCGGATCTGCGGTCCCGGCTCCCTCTGCACCACCCGCCTCAGGAGACGCCTCGGGAAGGGCCCCCTCCTCCCCTTGCACATCCTTCAGGGCTTCGAGATAGGCTTTGTCGAGAGCCCCCTCTCGGGGTCGTCGGCGGCTGGCGCCATGACTCCCCCGCTGCTTGCCGCCTCGCTTTCTCCTGCCGTCAGTAGCCATGGCTGGTTACCGAATCTATTGCCTCAAACCGGTCGATCTTCGCCAAACGAGTCAACCCGCTCGACTTCGGTCAGAATCCGTTCAAGCTGGTGTTTCCAGCGTTCGAAGCTTTCGTGATAGCGCACGTCCTGTATGGCCACGGCCACTTCCACCGCGAGGTTGGAAAGAACCTCGATCTCCGCCTCGGTGATGCTCCGTTGGCTGCGAAAATTCTCGACCTCGATCAACCCGAGCAATTCGTCCTGACGCAGGATGGGCACGACTGCGAACGGCGACACGAACGGGGTCTGGGGATCTACCACATTCTGGCTCTGCCGGCTGGAACGAGCCTCCTCCAGTGTTTGCCGGACCAGCGCCGACGACTCGACCTCCCCCGGATCGTAGACTTCCGCCTCTTCGTGGTCGTGGAGACGGATGGCCGCGCTCGGATGCAGCTGGTTTCCCTGCGCGAGGTGGACGACCGCCCGTTCCAGCCTCAGGGTCTGGGTAAGCACCTTCAGCACCTCCTCCAGCGTTCCATCCATCGTGTGGACGCGCAGAAGGTGCTGGGCGATGCGACTGCGGCCTTCCAGCTCGCGGATCTTCATTTCAAGCTGATCGGTGCGTTCAGTAACCCGGTCCTCGAGCTCGGAGCGGAGCAACTCCATCTGGGTGGTGGTGGACCTGAGATTGGCTTCAAGGACACTGTGTTCGAGAGCGTCACGCACCGCCGCCGCGAGCAGGGCTTCTTCATCCTCTGGTGCGATCGCGTGCACCTTCGCGCCATCCAACGCTTGCCTGACATCCTCCGACAACTCCCCCGTGGCCAGGATGCGCCGCGCCGCAGGGACCTCATCGGCGACTCGACTCAATGCCTCCAGCCCGGACATGTCGCTCAGCTTTGTGCGCGCCACGACCACCGCGGCGTCCGTATCCCTGCGTACGTGGTCGACGGCCTCGCCACCGCTCGCCATCCGCACGATCTCACAGGCTGGCCAACCCGCCTGCGTTGCCTGGGATGCGAGTACGGCTGCATCAAACCCGATGAGGATCACGCAAGGTGGGCCCATCACATTACTCCAGTGATATGGTGTTCGTTCTATTAGTCGTCCGGCTAGTTGTCAATATCAAGACAAACAGGCCGCGCTCAAACCCCCGTTAGTGCCCTCCACGGAAGTAGGCTTGGAAATGGGCGCCGAATACGGAGGGGAATACTTTCGTGACAGGGCGCTAAATATGGGGTCCGCGCTCGCGCACGATCCTCAACGCCAGATCGGGATCGATCTGGTAGATCATCTCGGGCTCGATCGTGCAATGGCCAGGCAGGTCAAAACCGGCAACAGCGCTGCGGGTATGCCATCCCGACAGTGAGGAGTCGGTTCCGTCATGGGCAAACTGCGACAACGGCCCCCCGAAGACGTCGTGGAAGACAGTTGTGTACCCGTCGACGACCCGTGGGGTCTTGGAGAAGGAGCCGCCACCATGCGAGTTGATCATGCCGATGCACTTGACGCAGTACCACACATCATTGAGGGTGCCGTAGCCATCCAGTCCCCAGTGCAGGGAGCGGATGTGGCTCATACCGGCTGTCCGTCCGGCTTCGTAACCCCGTTCGACGTCGTCGTCGTCGTTCGTCACGGCCCCCGTGCCGCCACCGGTTCCGGATGAAAACACCAGACCGGACGGCGTGAACGTCAGCGAACAGATACGCCTTCCCTTGGGATCCGAGATCGTACCCGACTTTTCCCCCAAATCGATCCCCACCTCCTTTATTCGATCGTACACATCAAAATCCCGCTTCCAGCTCGCATGGATATCCGCCATCATTTCCTCCGTCGTGGACTACATCACCGGGCGTCGCAGCTCGATTGAATTGTAGTAAAACAGTGTTAGAGTGTGGAAGATCAACGACGCCTTTTGCGTGCCTGGGGTCAAATCATCGAGGGGGTATGACCGGAGAAGGTTGCATTGAGGTTTGTGCCTGCGGTAATTTGCCTCCTGGAGTCACCGACCCACGACCTTGAACTGAGAGAGCGAATCGATGGATCTCGATCCCGCACGGTACGAGGAATTCTGGCGCCGTGGTTGGACCGTCGTCGAAGGCGTGTTTACCGAGGATGAAGCTGAGGCCATCGCTGAATTGGCGACGACGATCTGCATGGAGCGACTCACGCCGGAAAAGGCCAGCTTCGTCGTCACCGACCGTTCGGAAACGGGAGAAATTGCACCGCGAAAGCTGAACGCCCCTTTTCTCGCGCATGAGGATCTGCGCCGCTTCGAGCTGGACCCCCGATTGAATTTCCTCGTTAACGGAGTCATCGGCAAGCCGGCGAGACTCGTAACCGACCAGATCCTGATGAAACCACCGAGATTCGGTTCGGCCAAACCCTATCATCAGGACAATGCCTATTTCATGTGCGACCCGGGTGACGAGACCATCACCGCCTGGATCGCCCTCGACGACGTGAATGAAACCAACGGCTGCCTGCGCTACATAGACGGCTCCCACCGCGGCCCCGTGCTCGAACACATACCGATTCCCGACGAGCCCCACAACAAGATTCCGCCGCCTGAACTGATCGACCTGAAATCAGAAGCACCGGCCTGTGCCGGCAAGGGTGCCGTCGTCCTCCACCACAGCCATACCCTGCACACGTCGCATCGCAATGACTCCGATCGTTGGCGTCGCGGCTTTGCCACCCACTGGGCAAGCTCGGACGTGGTCAGCTCCGTTTCGACGATTGATGAGGCCTACTACAACACCCACGCGCAGCTGTACGCTGAAACACTGGCCACGGTCAGCGCGTGATCACGCAATGGACATTCACAACAAGAGAGGATCCATGAGACGCAGACGAATTCTCACCCTAGTCGCCATCCTGCCAGCAATTCTGTTGTTGACTTGCGGTCAACCGGGAAGCTCGGCAAGCGCCAGCGCCGTCCTGGAACACCATCTGCAATCCGTCGGCGAAGGCAATCTGGACGAGATCATGGCCGACTATACGGCAGACGCGGTCCTCTACACCCCGGATGGTCCGATGCGCGGGACCGCCGAAATTCGGGATTTCTTCACTATCTTGCCGGACATTCTGCCGCCCGGCTTCTGGGAAAACTTCAAGATGGTTCGCCAGGATACCGAAGGCGAGATCGCCTACATAGTGTGGTCCTCCGAACCTGCGTTTCCCCTCGGCACAGACACCTTCATCATTCGTGATGGCCGGATTGTTGCCCAGACCTTTGCCGCGCATATGGTCCCCAGCACGGATTGATGTCGTACCTGGGCATCTACGACGGTCACAACGCCTCTGCGGCCGTTTTCCGCGACGGACGCATTCATACCGCCATTCAGGAGGAACGCCTGACGGGAGTCAAGAACTACTTCGGTCTTCCTGAAAGGGCGGTCCTGGCCAGCATGGCCGCCGCGGGCGCCCAACCCGGTGACTTCGACGCCGTCTGCATCGCCTCGAAATACCTCCAAACTCCGCAACCGCCCGGCTACATGAAAAAGGCCTTCGAGCAGCGCTACCATCCACCCCTCACGCAACGCCTGGCTCGATCCATGGCCGGCAGCAGCTCTTACCGCAAGCTGCGGACGAATCAGCGCATGGAGCAGCGACGGGAGGCGGTCGCCTCGTGGGGATTTCCCGACGACAGGATCGTGTTCTACGACCACCACCGAACCCATGCGGCCACCGCCTATTACGGCTTGCGCCAGGATGATGATCCCTACCTAGTCCTCACCCTGGACGGCGGCGGCGACGGGCTCTCTGGATCGGTCTGGATAGGACGAGCGGGAGAGCTTGAACTGGTTGAGACGATTCCCCAGGCGGACAGCCTCGGTGAAATCTATGCCGTCACCACCCATCTGCTCGGCTTCATGCCGCTGGAGCATGAGTACAAGCTTATGGGTATGGCCCCCTACGCGGCATCCGGGTACGGCGAGGAAGTGGCCCGGCTGTTGGAATCCTACCTCGGCCTGGACCCCGGTAATCCGTTGCGCTTCAAACGCAGGGTGCCCGAGCCCCTGGCTCAGCTGGGACCCCGCCTGGAAAAAGCCCTGGTGCGACAGCGCTTCGACAACATCTGCGCCGGGTTGCAGTCGTTCACCGAGAGAGCAATGGCCGCCTGGGCAACCGCATGCGTAGAGAAGCTCAAGATCGGCAGAATTCTGGCGGCCGGCGGTGTCTTCATGAACGTCAAGGCCAACAAGGTGCTCTCGGAGTTGGATCAGGTCGACTATTTCCAGGCGTTTCCCTCATGTTCGGACGAGACCCTGTCGTTGGGTGCCTGTTACCTGGCCGCAGCGGAAAAGGGTGAGCAGATCCAGCCGCTGAAGCATTTCTACTTGGGGCCGGACTTCCTGCGGAACGACTGCCAGGCGGCGCTGCGGGAGACAGAGGACATCGCGGTTGAAGAGCCTGCTGATATGGCGCAGCGAGCGGCGCAGTTGCTGGCTTCGGGCGAGGTGATCGCACGCGCCACGGGAGGGATGGAATTCGGTGCGCGAGCGCTGGGCAACCGTTCCATCCTCGCCGATCCCATCAACCAGGATGTCGTCCGCGTCATCAATCAGATGATCAAGAAACGGGATTTCTGGATGCCGTTCGCGCCGGTCGTCCTGCGCTCGGAGGGCGAGCGCTATTTCGTCAATGCGAAGGACCTGCCTTCGCCCTACATGATGAACACCTTCGACTCCACCGACAAACGCGACGAACTGATGGCGGCCGTCCACAATGCGGATCTGACAGCCAGGCCGCAGTTGCTCGAACCGGGACAGAATCAGGAGTACGAGGATATCCTGGTCCGTTTTCGGGAACTTACCGGCCGCAGTGTGCTGCTCAATACCTCCTTCAACCTGCACGGCTCTCCGATCGTCGGTTCACCTGCCGAGGCCGTGCACGTGCTCGTGAATTCGGGCCTGAATCACCTCATCCTCGGACCATTTCTGGCTTCCAAGAAACAAGCGTTTTCTTAGCGGCTTGCTTTCACACTGCCTCGTTACGCCAGGGCGTCCAGCTGGTCGTCGTTGTACAGGTGGCCCACGTAGTCGGCGTAGCCGTTGAACAACAGCGTCGGCCTGTGGGTCCATGTTTTTTCGTAGAAGCGCTCTTCGTCCTGTGGCCAGCGCCGGTGGGGTGAGTCGGGATTGACGTTGGAGAAGAAGCCGTACTCGTTCGGCTGCAGCTCGTTCCAGAACGTGGCGGGCTTTATTCTCGTGAACTCCATCCGCACGATCGACTTGACCCCTTTGAATCCGTATTTCCACGGAACCACCAGACGGATGGGAGCGCCGTGCACGTCGGGCAGCTCGTGACCGTAAATACCGGTGGCCAGCAGGGTCAGTTCGTTGGCCGCCTCGTCGATGGTGAGTGCTTCGGTGTAGGCCCAGGGATATTGCGGCCGGTCCCACTGACCCTTTGCCTGCTCGGGCCTCAAGAACGAGGTCATCTTGACGTAGCGAGCGGCCGACAGCGGTTGCACCACGTCCATCAATGCCTTCATCGGAAAGCCCGTCCACGGAAAGGCCATGGACCAGGCCTCGACGCACCGATGCCGGTACAGACGTTCCTCGAGGGGCATCGCCCTTGTCAAGGCATCGATATCGTAGGTCTGGGGATTCTGGACCAACCCCCTAACCTCCATCGTCCAGGGGCGAGATTCGAAGTCATCGATGTGCCGGTGGACGTCCTTGTTGATGGTGAATTCCCAGAAATTGTTGTATTGGCCCGCAATAGTCTCGTCCGTGAGGGGACGGTCCAGCGTCTCGAAAGCAGAGTTGGTCGCCGCCGGGTACAGCTGCGTGGTGATGTCACCGGGGCCCTCATCGATCACAACAGGATCTCCAGTGTCGTCGACCGGGCCGGTGCCGTTATTGCCGCTACTGCAGCCTGCGACAGCGCCGATACTGGCCAGTCCCACCGACCGTATGAACTTGCGGCGATTGAGAAACACTTCCTCTGGTGTCGCCTCTCGCTCCGGGATTTCCCAACCTCTCTTGGGCATGATCATTCCTCCACTCGTTTATCCAGCGATCCTTATCGTTTGTAGGCCGCGCCGACGATGAAAGTCGTTCCGGTCGCGGTGTTGCATCCGTGTGCAACGCTGATCGTATCGAGACTCAACTGCCATTGAGGGCGCACGCTGTAAATGAGCCCCGGGGACAACTTGAAGGTATTCTGATCGCCGATCAGCCCACCGCCCTGACTGGCGTCGCCGCAGTCTCCCAGCGTGCGCACACCGGACAGGTTGGCCTTCAGCATCAGTTTATCGATGGTGTACCCGGCCTCAGCCGCAAACAGGACCTCGTCGCTGAAGCGTCCTCCTCGCTTCCGATACCCGAGTTCACCAGTCGTGTACAATGGCAACGGGTAGAATGAGCGTCCCGCCAGCAGACGCACATCAGCGTCGGCCTCGCCGGTGCCCAGAGGTACACGGTCAGAAACCTCGTACCCAGTGGGTAGCTTGCCGCCGAGAGCGACGGACAGCACCACTGGATCAGTCCTCAGCAGCCAACGCAGACGGGTTTCGAGATCCCCGAATCCGCTGGAGCTCGCCCCAAATGGACGGCCGCCGATGACACGAGTCTCCTCGACCTGTTTGTAGGGTAGGCTGGCGACGAGTGTCAGTCTGTCGGTGAGTCCGTACTCGAGATAGGCGCTAAGGCCGACATCGGTCAACTCGTCATCACCGGGCCGCGGCAGACTTTCGCCATCCGCATCCAGCTCCTCCGTTGTCGTAAAGGACAGGCCGGCAAGCTTGAGGTAGTAGCCGCGCTCGCTCTGCGTCCACGCCCCTGCCGCCGCCTGCTGTGGCAGCGCCAGCATCGTCGCAAATACGACGGCACTGAGCAGAATTGGTTTTATCAAATCAGACCCCCTCCTCGACCTCCGTTGACTGCGGCAGACCGAAAATGCTGCCGACAGCCAGCATCACGTCATCGACGTAATGTACAGCAGGACCCTGCAGAATCGATTCGTTTATCGACCGCGGTATGTTGAGCATGATTCCGATGAAGTGGCTCCAGGCAATCGAGGCAGACCTGGCCGGCTTGTCGCCTGCGGCGACCACTTTCTCCATCAACTGCATCATCAGGTGCCCTTGCCTGGTGGCGATCTCCTGAAGAGTTGGCGAGAAGTCGTGGGTTGCGAGCAAGACATAGCTGAAGGCCTCTGGATATAGATCGAAATACTCGTAAGTAACCCGGACCCAATTTCGCAACTTTTCTTCGACTGGATCGCCGCTCTCCAGGATCTCCTTCTTCTGTTCGGCCATTTCGGCAACGATCTGGCTGTAGGCCTCATCGCACAGCTCTTCCTTGCTGGCAAAATGCCGGTAAATGGCCCCCTCTGTGACACCTGCAGAAGCGGCGATGCGACGCACGGTTGATCCGTTGACCCCGTGCCTGGCAAGCTCCTGAATGGCGGCGGCGATTATCTCTTTTTTTCGGCTCGGCCTCATGGTAAGTAAACGATAACTTACTTTCGCTTGTGGCGCAATAGGCTGAGCGATAAAAAGTCAAACTGTTTCGGGGCGTGGGGCTGTCCTATAATCACAGCAAACGGAGAAAGAGCATACATGGAGCGACCGAATTTCCTCATCATCATGTCTGACCAACACCACGCCGGCACCATCGGATGCGCTGGCGATGACGTCATCCGTACCCCAAACCTGGACCGGCTCGCCACGGGGGGTGTGCGCTTCGATCAATGCTACACCGCCTCGCCGCTGTGCGTTCCGGCGCGTATGGCCTTCATGACCGGGCAGTACCCGTCCGACACTCGAGCCTGGTGCAACGAGGATATCCTGGGTTCAGACATCCCGACCTTCGCTCATGCACTCGGGATTGGTGGCTATGAGACCGTGCTGTGCGGTCGCATGCACTTTTGCGGCCCCGACCAGCGCCACGGCTTCGAAAAGCGACTCGTCGGTGATATCACTGGTGTCCACCATCGCCAGCTGCGTCCGGATGCCGACCAGCTGATGAAAGACATGTGGGAGGCCATGGGGCAGTCATTGCATGCCGCCAGTTTCTCGGGCCCGGGACGTTCCTACGCTCTCGACTACGACGACCAGGTGACGGATGCCTGTGTCGATTTCCTCGACACGCGCCAGGACGAACGGCCGTTGTGCATGGTCGTCGGGACCTTTCTACCCCACTGTCCGTTCGTCATCGACGAAGACCTATTCGACTCCTACCACGACAAGGTACCTTCCCCGCCGCGTCTCCCAGAGGACTATTTCGAACAGCTCCACCCGCTGATCAATCAATGGATAGCCGATCGCGGCATCACCTGTATCGACCCGGTGATCACCAAGCGGGTGCGCGAAGCCTACTACGGTATGGTCACCTACTTGGACAACCTGGTGGGGCGCATGCTCGAGTCGCTGCAGCGATCAGCCATCGCCGACAACACCATCGTCATCTACTGCTCCGATCACGGCGAAATGGCGGGTGAGCATGGCATGTTCTGGAAGAGCAACTTCTTCGAAGGCTCAGTGAGAGTGCCGTTGATGGCCTCTTGGCCCGGCCAGTTCTCTGAAGGCCTCACCATAGACCGCATCGTGAATCTCGTCGACATCGCCCCGACCTTGCTGGATTTGGCTGGCATCGAGCACTTCCCCCACCACATTCGCGGCCGCAGCCTGCACGGCTTTCTCGCCAACGGTGCCTGCGACGATTGGGAGAATGAAACCTATTCCGAACACTACAACACACTGAACGTTCCCCCGGGGCGCATGATTCGCGAGGACCAGTGGAAGCTGGTTCATTATCACGGCAACGATACCCCGATGCTGTTCAACGTGGCTGAAGATCCGGAGGAATTCAACGATCTGGCCAGTGACCCCGCGCACGCGCAGGTACGTGAACGGTTGCTCGAAAAAGTCCGGCGCGGATGGGATGGGGGTTGGATTCAGCAGGAAGTGACCAGGAAGCGTAAGCAATACACTCCGTTGCTACATCAATGGGGTGAAACCAATGGCCCGCATCACCCGGACTACTGGCAGGGTACCAACGACATGAACCAGTTCACCCTCCCCTGATGAAAATCCGTGCCTGACCGTCGGGACGCTGCTCCTCAAATCAACGCAGAACCTGCATTGCGGAGGTCGCCTCGAACTCGAACCCATCTTCACTAGTAACCTGGATTCGATACAGGTAGACGCCATTTGCCAGCCCCGCCGGCAGCTCCCAGGAAACCTGGTTGTAGCCGCCCTTCCCGCTGCCGCCAATCTCGCCTATAAGCCTGCCCGACAAGGTGAAGACCTTTATGCTGACGGCGTGCACGTCCGACTTCAGCACGTAGGTGAAGTGCCCCTGAGTCTGCATGGGGTTGGGATGGAAAACCACTGACGAAAGAGCCTGCTCGGCAACCACAAAGACCGCCTCTACCCGCGAAGAATTGTTGGAGTTGTCCCAGATCCTCAGGCTGAGATCGTGACTTCCCGGCTCCAGTTCCGGCAACTCGAACTTGAGCATGCCAGTCTGGTAGTTGCCATGTTGGCTGTTGTATGAATCGGTCACCGTAAACAGGTCGTCGTCGATCTCAAGCTCGATCTCGTGTCCGACGTCTCCCGTGATATTGATGCCGCTCTCGTCTTCGATCGACGCTGTGAGGACCGCCCGGTTGGGAACAACGCCCCCTTCCCGAAACTCTACCCCATTGAAGGCCAGCGTCACTGCCGGACCGTCGCCGTCGGGGGTGATGCCCGGCAAGGCACCGCCTACGGCGATACCGCTCGCCGATCCGAAGGCGGTCGGCATTCCCTCACCCCAGACGTACGCACTGATACGACCCTTGGATTCCCGGTAGCTGATATCCCTTGGCACCCGGAACACGGCCTCGAACACGCCGTCTCTGACAGGAGTCAGTGAGCGGAAGATCGGTGCCCCCGGCTTTTCCCATCGTCTCCCTTCGGTCAGGCTCAACGCAGCGGAGTCGAATACCTGAACCAGCGCTTCGCCCTCGTAGTCTGTAAGCGCTCTCCCAGATGCGTCCTGCACCTGCCCTTGAACATGGACTTCCTGAAACGCGTTGAGCGAGTCGGGCGCCTCGATCTGCACCTTGAGGAAGGGTCGGTTGAGGATCTGCGCCGGATCGCCGAGCAACGAATAACGTTGAATGTTGATGCGATCTTTTATCGAAGCCGGGGCGCGTTGCTTGGCAATGGTCAACGCCAATCCCACCGGGACCCGGTCATCCCCACTCCTGTACATGATCTTGTGAAACTCCCTGGCCAGGTTCATGTTGCTGATGTGGATGCCCACTCGAGTGGCGGAAATGAAACCGATGACACCTCCATCCGGATCGTTGATGAAGACTTCGGGCATCGACCGCCGCGATGGTTCGTCGAACACCCCGACCTGACTGGCTGCGGTGTACACCAGCGGGAGTCGACGGCCGTTGTCGATGCTCTCGATGTCGCGGGACAGTACGAACACCTGCTCGTGTGCGATCGTCTCAGGATTGCCGTGGCCCACGTAGGTCAGGATTAGAGCCCCCTCGTTGAACCGCTTGACAAAGGCTTCGCGTGCTGCGGGCTTTGTCCGTCCCTCGAGGTGGAATTCACCGAAGTAGAGCTTCGAGATATCCATATCCAGCGGCACAGAGAATGCTGCCAACCTCTCTGCGTCACGGACGAAGAAAGGCTCGTCCTTTTTGGAGGTCGGATTCACCCGGTCGTCGGACACCAGCAGCACCCGCGCTTGCCACGGTCCGATTTCGGGATCTCGATCGTATGAGATGAGTTTGTCGACGACTGCATCCGCTTCGCTCGTCGAGCCGACCGGCAGCCTACCGATGGCGAGATCGGGCAGATCATCGTCCCCCTCGATACGGACGTACCACTCGTCGTACATGCTAGCGCCATCCTGATAAGGGGGTATCCAGTTGGTGTGGCTGTTCCCGAAGTTATTCTTGTAATCGTAGGTGCCGTCCCCCATCAGCAGGATGAAAACGGGGGCGGGATCCCAGTTGTCGACTGCGAAGTTGACAAAGCTGCGAATCGCCATGGGGTCGAGCAGGCCGGCGGAAAACTCGTCGTAGATATCCTCTACGTCAGCCACGTGCGTCGTCAGCGGCGGTCCAAAGCGGTCATCGACAGCGCGCCAGGCTGCCAACCTGTCGGCCGCCGCACGGAAGTCCTCGTGTGTGATGATGACGTACTCGGCTCCGTTGTCGGACGTCTTCAACCGGGCATGACTCTTCGCCTCGACCGTTGCAGGGCGTTTCCAGCCGTCATCGCCCATCGCGAGGAACTGGGGTGGTGTGCCAGAACCGGTGTACAGACCTTGAAAGGTTGCAGAACCGGTCGCGTCGTCGTATTCGAAATCGACGATTTCTTTCAGGGTACGGAGTGCCCTGAACTCGAAGATCCTGGGTCGGCCATCCTCGAAGCCGGACAGCAGGAATTGGGCTGTGGAGTTGGCGCTGGACACTTCATCACTCGTCAAACCGGTCGCGCTCAACCAGTCAAAGGACACCGCACCGTCGCGAGCACGCAACGCGCGGCTGTATTCCAGTTCGTACCAATCCAGCCGGGTCGCCGTGTTGTCCCGGTGAGACAGGCTGAGCTGGTTCGCCCCCTCCAGCGTGCCCCGTGTGGCGATGGCAGTCAGGGTCCCGACACCCGATCCCGAAAAGCTGTGAACGCCGATCGACCTGTCGTTCCACTTAATCTCGAACTGGTGCCTGCCCTCACTGAAGCCCCAGAAGCTGACGTTGACATCGACCGGTTGCTCCGGCACCACGTCCCAAAGGGACGAGGAGAACTCCTTGACGTTGCCCCGAAATGTTTCCCAATACCAGTCATAGCCGGACTTGATACCCAACAGTTCGATGATCGTATCCCCGTCATCCTCCTCATGGACACGCTCGCGGTAGCGGTCCGACTGAATCACATCCGGCTCCGACAGAGCCCCGGAAACGGTTCCGGCGCGAAAGCCACTGCCCTCAACCGCCCACTCCAGGAAGTACACGTTGTCCCGAGTGTAGGGGTTTTGCCGCCAGGAGTACTCACCGCCGTTGCTGCTGGAGAACACCCAGCGTTCGGTCGGCTCGCCGTAAAACATGACGGCGTCAGCGCTGTCGAAACGGCCGTCGTCATCGTCCACGGCGATCGGGATCTCGCGCAGGCGGGCGCCAAAATGGGGCTGTCTGGATAACCCGAGGGTGACTCCGCCTCCGTACCACATGCGGATTGCGTCAGGGTCGATCTCGCTCAGCGAGACCCCAGCGTCGGCCAGATCCTCTCCCGTGAGTCGGTGAATCCCCTGTTGCCGCACGGTGATTCTGACTCGATCCGGGGCTGTGCCTTCCTCGGCAACTGGCTTGGCCACTGCCGGTGTCTGCCGCCAGGCGATGGCCTGCTCGTAGTTGATGAGTGCATGTTTGTAGAATTGCTCCTCCCAGCTGGATACCGGATGGCGATAGCCCGCACGATGAGACCCGACGGCGAAACGCAGGTCTGCAACCACTCTCGTGAACAGTTGCACCTGACTACCACCATCCGCGGCACGGGGGGTAAAATTCACCTGGACAACGCGTTGGTTGCGCACGAAGCCCGGTTCGCCCAGGGAGACCGGCCCATCCAGTCGCAGATCCCATTCCCCGTCAGGTAACACAGGCATGCCGAAGGTGCCGGCCGGACTCACCTCGACGATCTCCAGCTCAACCTCTCCAGCAAGTGGGATCCCGACCACACTGGTCTCACACAGGGACCCCAACAACCCGGCCGAAATCGGGCCACCTTCCTGCATCGCGTCGTTTACGGAAGATCCGACGGAGTAGACCAACCGCAGACGGTCAGGGTGCTGTTCCAGAATCTGGATGCTGACTCCAGTGCCGGCGTGCTGTGCACCCAATGGGGCTCCGAGCAAGACCAGAGCCGCGGTGAGCCACGGCACTACGGCATCAGTGGCCCGGTACCGACGGGCGATGCGCAATCCTCGGCTCGAATCCATTGGAGGCGAGGAGCTCATTACAGCTCGGGATGCCTGCTCGCCCATGCCTCATAACCGCCGTCCATGCTGTACACCTCCGAAAAGCCGCGCTCTACCAGGAACTGCGCAGCCATCTGGCTGCTGTTGCCATGGTAACAGTAGACGATGACGGGCCGCTCCGTATCAGTGGCACTCAAAAACCCTTCGACGGTCTCGTCCGTCAGATGCACCGAGCCGGCGATGTGTCCGTCCCGGCGCGAGTCGCCGTCCCTGATGTCGACGAAGATGGCCTCGTCGGCATCCAGTTTTTCCCTGGCGACATCCACGTCTATGTGCGAGAATGAATTCATGATCAGCTCGTTGTTAGAGAATACGCTTGCGGTCGAAGCGCCACCGACAACAGGGAGTCAAACATAGTTTCAGCCACCGACGAGGAGAAGCCATGCTGTTGAGACCCTGTGGCAGCCTTGGAATCGCCGCAATTCGGTGATGACCTTATACTGCCCGAAAGTGGACCAAACGCGGCTCCAGGAGAGCATGATGATTACCGGTGAAGTCAGGTTGTGGAAGTTGACAAGGAAGCAGATTCGCGAGCATCTGCGACAGGGCCACTTCAAAGCGGCCATCCTGCCAACCGGAAGTACGGAGCAGCACAATGAGCACCTGGCGATCGAGCACGATACTGTCAGCGCCTTACACGTAGCGTGGCAAGCGGCACTGGCACTCTATCCTCAGGTGGTCGTAGCCACCCCCATCCCCGTCGGCATCTCCGAACACTGGATGGAGTGGCCGGGGACATTGACGTTGAAACCGGAGACCTTTGCCGCCGTCGCTGGCGAAATCTGTGACAGCCTGCGGCGCCATGGCATCGACTGCATCTTCATCTGCAATGGACACGCCGGCAACAGCCCACTGCGCGAACACATGGACGAGTTCGGCAAGACAATGAACATCGATGTCCGCTTCCACAGTTACTGGGAAGCCTACAGCGCGGCGTTGGTGAAGGAGCAGATGGAATCCAATGACTGCCCCGCCCATGCAGCCGAGTTCGAGACCTCCTTCGCGCAAGCATTGTTTCCCGAAAACGTCCATTGGGAGGGGGTCGATTACGACGCTGAGCAGTTCGACATAAAGAGCGAATCATACCGAGACGCGGATCCGGTCTACCACAAAGCCGCCCGTGACCACGCCACCGCGAAGAAGGGACGCGTGATGGCGGACGTAGCCATCGACTGGGTGGCGAACCAACTCAGACAAATGCTCGAGGCGGACCGATGAGAATCCTCTCAATCGATGTATAATGGCAATTCGGATTCCATTCCTGTGTTGTGCTCTCTGCCTGAGTTGGATGAATCCCTTCCTGCCCGGCAGCGCGGCCTCCGAGCTGGATGTCCTGCGCCAGGACCTGCGCAACCTGGTCCAACCTCGCGGTGTGGGACTCGTCGTCCTCGGCATAGGCAGCGCCCTACTCGGGCACCGGTGGGACGACGAGTTTCGAGGAGACCTCAGCGACGCCGCGCCGATCCAGCGCCTGATGGACGTCGGCAACATCTACGGCTCGACCACCTATGGTCTGTTGGCAACGGGTGGTTTGTGGGCTGTGGCCAGTGCTGCCGACCTTCGTCCGCTGCGGCCCGTAGCCTCCGAAACACTGCGGGCAATCCTGCTGGCCAACGTTCTCGTGACGCCACTGAAAGTCGGTGTTGGCCGGGAACGCCCCGATGCCAGCAACAAGCTCTCATTCCCTTCGGGACATACCGCCAACGCCTTCGCACTCACTACAGTCCTGACACGTCGCTATGGGTGGCGCCTGGGATTGCCACTATACACACTTGCTGCCTTCGTGCCACCGGCTCGCATCGAGCGCGAGAAACACTACTTCTCGGACGTCGTCGGTGGGGCCATCCTCGGTACCGTGGCGGGGTTGGCAGTGACCAGGTCGACGGTTGGCCGAAACAAGAGTGGCCGACGGCTCATGGTCGTTCCGCGCCGGGCATCCGGTTACACGATGATCCACGCCATTGTTTCGCTGTAGGAAAAATCGTCGTCATCGTCCTAGAGGCCTACGACCCGCTCTAGTAGAGTAACTTGATCTTGCAGTCGCTGGCGATCGAAGCTTGTAGCGTCACGTCTACCGTCTGAGCATGACGGCCGATCTCACTCACCCCTACCCACACGACAGGCAACTTGGAAGCATCGACCACGGTTCTACTCGCCGCCAACCTGATCGTCCTTTTCGCCTTTTTTACTCGTGCCCTCACCGGATTCGGCGGCGCGCTTCTGTGTGTCCCCCTGTTGGCGCTGTTTTTCGACATGCAGTTCGTCGTCCCGGTTGAATGCTCCCTCGAAGTTGTCCTCAGCCTGATCCTCGTTCCCCGTGTTTGGCGACTGGTCGACTGCCGAAATCTGGCTGTCCTTCTGATTGGCGCTCTGGCAGGCAGCATCATTGGCGTCAGGTTATTGCAATCAGTGACGGATGGATCGCTGAAGAGCGCGCTCGGGGTTTTCGTCATTCTGGCCGGCCTCCATTTGCTGCACAGAAACCGGTCCGGCGAAGCGCCGCCGATCTCTCGCGCGTGGGGCCTCGTTGCCGGTGTTATCGGCGGCGTTCTGGGTGGCGTGTTCGGCACATCGGGCCCGGCCTATGTGGCCTACCTGGCGTACCAGACATCGGACAAGCAGGTGTTCCGAGCCACCCTCATCACCCTCTTCGCAATCGAGTACACCTGGCGCCTGGCACTGTTTGTCAGGGCCGGATTGTACACGATAACAGAATTGGAATTCTCACTCTGGTTGGCGCCGGCGGTTGTGGCAGCCGCCGTCGGCGGCCACTTCATCCACCCGCGCCTCGACGAACGAGTCTTCCGGAGTGTCGTGTGCGCGTTGCTCATCGTCGCGGGGGCACTGTGTTTTCTTTAGTCGTCAGCGATAGTGCGGTGGATCGATCGTGGACTCGGTAACGCAAGCAGCCCTCGGAGCCGCGGTCGGCCACACCGTGCTCGGCCGCCAGATGGGGGGCAAAGCGCTCGCCTGGGGGGCCCTTGTCGCTACTCTTCCGGACCTCGATGTCTTCGTTTCGCTGGGCGATGATGTCGCAAACTTTACCGGACACCGCAGCTTCAGCCACTCTCTCGTCGTACAGGCCTTCGCGGCCCCTGTCCTGGCCTGGGTTATAGGACGCGTCCAGGGCTCATCGCGTCCCTTCTTGCGAGGTCGGCTGGCACTCACCTATTTGTGCTTGATCACGCACTCCCTGCTGGATGCCCTTACCGTGTACGGCACCCAGCTGTGGTGGCCCCTGAAGGTGCCTCCGACGACCTGGTCGACCATCTTCATCATCGACCCCGCCTACACTGCGCCACTACTCGTCGGCATCGCCGGCGCCCTGATCTGGAAGCGGAACAGGGGGTTCAGGCTCAACACCCTCGGATTGGTGGTCAGTACGGCCTACCTGCTGTTTACTGTCGTGGCCAAGGTGTACGTGGACCAGATGACCGAGCGTACCCTTGCAGCTCAATCCATCGAGCACCGAAACTACCTGTCCATCGCCAGCCCGTTCAACGCCTTGCTGTGGCGGGTCGTCGTCGTCGTAGACGACGACGGTTACTATGAGGGGTACTACTCGCTGTTTGACGACTCTGATGATATCACCTTCGGGCGCTATGCCGGCAACTACGAGCTTGTGGATGACATCAAGGATGACGATGCCATTCGGCGGCTCCAGTGGTTCACGAAGGGGTTCTACGCGGTCAGGCAGGTCGGAGCGCAGATTCACGTCGTCGATCTACGCATGGGCTTCGAGCCGGCCTACGTATTCAGCTTCCTCGTCGGCGAGAGGCGTGGCGACCGCACCGTCGCCGTCGGCAACCAGCGCCTGGATTCAGGACCCGACCTGATGACGGTCGGCTGGGTCTGGCGTCGCATTTGGGACGAGAATCTCACCGTCCCCTGACCGCGGCGACCACGGCTCGTAGTCCACCGTGATCTTTTCGCATTGTTGTTTTAGCTTCTGTGATTCAATCCCTCGGAGACACTGAGTTGTCGGAAGACAATAACAGTCAGAATGCGGTCCCGAACGGCGATCTGGGCAGCTACTTGGGCCGCACCGTCAACACCAGGTACTATGCCGGCGCGGAGCGTTGTCTGATAGCCTGGCCAGATGCGGGCACGCAGGACACAGGTGAATCCGCCACCGAAAACATGGACTACCAGATTCGCTACTTCAACGAGCTTGGTATGACGGGGGTCGTCGTCATCTACTTCGACCGTCTCCTCGGACAAGATCGCGACGCAAGGCAGGTCTACGCCGCCAGGACAGACGCCAGTTGGGCGGAGGGCATTGCCCTGATAGGTGGTTCGCTGTTGACGCGTGCCTTGGGTGCGTTCTTCATGGGCTTGAACAAGCCGTCGGTGCCCACACGGTTGTTCGCTTCAGCCGAAGCGGCCGCACCGTGGATCCAGGAACGGCTGGGGACCGATACATGAACCTGCCGGCAGTGGACACGTGGTCCGAAGTCGGCGAAAATGATTCGGCCCGGTATTTCACCCCCGAGAACGGGATCATCGTCGTCATCCCACACGACAACTGCGTCGACACGGCCCAGACCGCACGAGCGGCCATCGCCCTGCAGGTCGATCACTGGAAGCGCGCGGGACATGCTGGCGCGTCGATCGTGCTGATGGACCCGATCTCGCATCAGGAAGCCGGCGCTCGGCGGGTCTATCAGCACGAAATCGATGCCGATTGGTATACCTGCGTGGCGCTGGTCACGAGTTCGATGTTCGGACGCGCCATAGCCTCGATCTTCCTGGGACTCGCAAAACCGCCGGTGCCAACGAGGATGTTCGCGGAGCTCGATGCGGCCCTGGTTTGGGCTCGCCAGCACAACACTGCGCGGTCGGTGACGAACGATGAGTGATGCCAGCAGCTTCCATGAACAGCTGGTCTCCGTATTCATCAGCTTGTCGCAGGGAGACCTGACGGCCCGCCTGCCCCGCAACGGCCGGCGCGACACCGAGGACATCATCGCCTACCTGGTCAATGTGCTCGCCGAGGAGCTCACTGAACTGTTCGCTGAGCGCGACCGTTCGAGGGCAAGTCTCGAGGAGACCGTGCTCGAACTCGGAGAGGTCCTGTCCAGGCATGCTGCCGGCGACTTCAGCTCCCAGGCAACCCGCCGCTTGGACGGCTCACCCTCCGACGTTCTCGCTTTCCAGGTGAATGCCGGCGGCGAGGAAATCGGTGGGCTCATCACTGATCTGCGGCAGCAACGAGAGCAGATCGAGCGAGAGGCCCACACTCGCGCCACGGGACGGCTTTCTGCGATCTCAACCCTGGCCGCGGGTGTCGCCCACGAGCTCAACAATCCCCTCACGTTCACCCTGATGAATGTGGAGCATGTTCAGGATGCGCTCGATAATCTCGATAAAGAGGACGACGGTGGCCGTTTTACTGCTCTCGTGGAAAGCCTGAAGGAAGCGGTGACCGGCATCGATCGCATGGCGAGCATCGTTGACAGTCTGAGGGAGTTGGCGCCTGACGAACGCCCTGTCAACACAGTCATCGACCTCTGTCAGACCGTCGACTCTTCACTGCGTATGGTGCAGAATGTGGTGTCGCACCGGGCTCAATTATCATGTACGCATCGAGACGAACTCACCGTGTGTGCCGATGCCGCGAGGCTGGGCCAGGTAGTCATCAATCTGGTCCAGAACGCCTCTCTGGCCTTCGAAACAGCGTCTCTGGCCAGCAACTGCATCAGCGTTGCCACGAGGCTTGAGAACTCACAGGCCGTGATCGAGGTTAGCGACAACGGCGTCGGCATCCCGGCCGCAGATCTCGAGCTCATCTTCGACGCCTTTTTCAGCACCCGTAGACCCAATGAGGGCGCTGGACTCGGTCTGTCCATCTCGCGTCAAACCATGCGCGAATTTGGCGGAGATTTGCAGGTCGAATCCACCCACGGTCGTGGGAGCACGTTCCGGGCAGCACTGCCGGCCGTCGACATACCAACCGCACAGGGGGAAGAGCAATCGCCTGAAGTACCGGTCACAGGAGCGAAGATCCTCGTTATCGACGATGAGCCGGAGATCTGCCGTATCATCACCCTCGTCCTCGCCGAGCACGAGGTCATTGCCGAGACTGACGGCGCCGCGGCCATGGCCCTGGTAAAGCAGGAGGCCTTTGATCTCGTATTGTGCGACATGATGATGCCGAATGCAGACGGCATCGATATCTATGAAGCCTTCTGCTCAGGAGCAGCCAACAAGGACGGCCGTTTCGTCGTCATAACCGGCGGAGTCTTTACTCCACGTGCGCGCGAGTTCATGGACCGAACGCGCGTGCCTTTCGTCACCAAACCAGTCAGAGGCAAAGATCTCAGACGTCTGGTCGCCAGAATCCTGTCCCCCGACGAAACCCCGAAGTGAGATCGTGAGCAGGCGCCGTTCAATCGGAGGCCAAGCACCTCGCGTTTAGAACGTGTAGGAGAACGTCACCCGCGGCACAATGTCGGTATCCACGCCACCCTGATCGTAGACGACGATTTCAGCATTCGGGATCACGTGGAAATTCTCTTCGGGCGAAAAGTCGACACCCGCCAGAATGAAGTAGTGCTTTGAGGTATTGACCAGCGGCAGGTAACCGCCGCCCACCTTCGGACTCTCGTCCAGCAACGCGTCAACCCTCACCAGCGCGGACGTGCCCTCGTTCAAATAGAAAACGACGTAGCCGGCAGCCACGTTAACGCTCTGGTCGGTCGTGCCGTTATCCTGATTGTTGAGTACGTATTGCAGACCCCACCGGTAGGTATCCGTCTTCTGAAACAGCAGCACCTGGGCGGTCATGAAGGTGGCCTCGCCCGCCTGGTCGTCGAAATCGAGGTTCCCGCGCACGGTGATGTCGTCGGTGAGCGCCAGCCCGGCGGAAGCCATGTATTTCTTGCCCTTGTTGTTCTCGGCTCCCGTGCTGTTGCCGTTACCGATCATCAGGTGGAGGTCAGCTTTTTCACTCAGTTTGTGTTTGACTCCAATGCCGAAGTCCCGCGTGGAGCCGAGCTTGTAGAGGTCGACGGGCGTTTTCTCGACATGCCGGTAACCCCAGGCCTTTTCGACTCCCGTGAAGGTCGGCGCTCCTGACAGGCCGATGTACCACGTGCGGCTTCCCCCGCCAGGGGTCCACTTCAAATAGGCGTCCTTCGCGAACGGCTCCATTTTGCCCGCGCCGCCAACACCGGGACTCCCTGATTCCAGACGAAAGCGCAGGGACACATTGTCACTCTTGTTCATGTCATAGGTCAGGTATACCCGCCGGATCCACAGACCATTCTGATCTTCCGTGGCCGCGTCGTGGTTTGCGGCGAACCAGTAGTAGTCACCGAAGGTGTTGCCCGAAAGCTTGCTTTCAGCTGCAGCTCCGTCAGCAGCGGCCAGCAGGCCCGCTACCGCGAAAAAGAAAATTGCCCTTTTCATACGTTGATGCTTCTCCTCCCAATTACAGAAACAAGTGAGTGGATCAAGTGTACACGGCCCCGGTGGTTACGCGCAGACGTTTGCGAATCAGCTGTGAAATGGAATCGATACCCATGTTCAAGAGAGCCGTCAGGGCGATGAGGAACACCGCCTTGTCCAGCTTGTCGTCAGCGATCGCACTGTCGATGAAAAAACCGATCGTGAATATGCCCAGGATTCCGAGCATGGCCGATTCCCTCATCATCACCTCCCAGCGATAGAACAGGAAGGCCAGGAACTGGCCGTAGACCCTTGGCAGAATCTCGAACAGATAGCGATTGCGCCGCTTGCTCGGGGCGTCCATTCGCAGCTCCACCAGATCGGCGTTCTTACCTGTAAGGTAGGCCAGTATGGCGCCGTTATGGAGAGTAATCGCCAGAATCGCCGGCAGCATCGACGGCCCCCACATCTGCAAGAACACGTAGGCCATGATGTACTCCGGCGTTGTCCTCAGAACGATGAGCCCGTAGTGCGCCAACCCGCGCGCTGGCCGCTGTGACGTCAGGTGCCGGCAGATCCCACCGAAGAATACCAGCGTAAAGATGGCAGTGCCTGCGAGCACGACCTGCGTCAGTATGACCGTGTTCCACATCCCGGGCAGCGCCTCGCTGGTAAAGAGGTCGACGCCCCATTGCCAGACCTGCTCAATGGGGAAGGACACCTCACGGCTGCCGCTGAGAAAACCCTCTCGCCGCATCGGCCATGGCAGGATCTCATAGGTCAGAAACCGCGTGATGTTCTGCAGTGATATATTGACTTCGGTCGAGATCAGCGCGAACGAAGCGGCCACGTAGACGAGAACGAGTTTCGGCTTTACCCAGTAGCGCAGGGACGCGATCAACAGGTAGAAGGCGTAGAGGAGAGCCGGCGCCTCCGAGTACAGGCCCTCACGGAATGCCGTCTCCAGGTGAAATCCGAGCGTAGGCAAGCCGATAAATCCGAGAATGGCGCTTGAGCGTAGGGCGCACTCAAAACGATAGGACGTGTAGCTCTTGAGGTCGTGGTAGATGACGGGGAGCACCCCGTACAGGAAGCGACTCATGCGACTGGTGTTTGCGGGTAGTCCCTCCAGCGGTCTCTGGTCCGCCTCCTGTAGGATCTCGGCGAATACCTTGCCGAAAACCCCTGCGTACGGAATGCCGATGGCCAGCACTCCGCAAACGGGGTTCAGCCCCACCAGGGGCAGGAACAGGAAGGCCCAGAAGATCTCGTGTATGGCGCGGATGAAGGCGCAAAACAGACGTACGGCCGTGTATTGAAAGAACAGGGCTAGAATGGAGCCGAACCCGAGCCCGATGGCGATGCCGCAGAAGGCGAAGGTGACGGTGTTGAGTAAGGCCTCGCGAAACCCCAGTAGAACGGGCAGGTCGGGGGTAACGAATCCCGTGGCGATGCGCTCGATCTCCTGCCAGGGATCGAGCGTCGTTACCTCAACATCAGCCAGTCCAAGACACAGCAGGGCGACAGCCAGAAACGACAGACTCACCTTCAGCATGCGGCTACCGATCTGCGCCAGCTCGACTTACCAGGATGCCTGCCGGCGATTCCATCACTCACCAGCGTACAGGTCCCGCAGTACGGACTCGTCCACTTCCGCGGCCGGGAGGTCGAAGGCCACGCACTTCTCACGCAGCCCAATCACCCGGGGGAAGTGCTCAAGCGCCAGCCGCACATCGTGCATGGCCAGGACCACGGTCGGCGAACTGTCCTTGATGAGTTGCAGCACTGAGCCGGCCTGGTGAGGGTCAATGGATGAGACCGGCTCATCGCCCAGTAGGATGTCACTGCGTCGGTAGATGGCGCGACCGACGGCTACCCGCTGCTGCTGACCACCGGACAGATTGCTGACTCGCTCGTTGATTTTGTCCCCCATCTCCAGCGCCTGGAAAATCGGCTGAATCTCCTCCAGTGCGTGGTCCCGCGGGCGTATCAGATTCAGCAGATTTGAGAAAGTCGCCGTCGTGTCCAGCCTCCCGGCGTAGACATTGTGGAAGGCGGACAACTGCGGGATCAAGGCGTAGTCCTGGTGGATGAAAGCGCAGTGCTCCTGCCTCAGTTCATAGAGCTTCTTCAGCAGCGTCGACTTGCCTGCACCGCTGGGACCGATGATGACGGCTTTCTCCCCCGCACGGATGCGGAGGGAGATGTTCTCCAGGACGGGCGCTTCGTCATAGGCGACGGTCAGGTTTTCTATGTCGTACACAATGGTCTACGTGTGTCGGAGGGTCATTTCTCGAACAGGCCGATGGCCGTGCCCGTGCTGAGGATCGGACCGTACATATCATTGTTCGCGGGTACGAACTTGGTGCGTGGGAAACGATCCAGCAGGCTGCGATCTTCCATCTGCAACAGCGCCTGTTGGACGCGATCGATAAAACCCTTGCCGTACTTTCCCTCCACATCCCCGCGTATGGACCAGTTGTAATCCGGGTACGTCGGTGTCCGCCAGATGACGCTGACTTTGCTGGTATCGATCTTGCCTTCCTTGAGCTCGGTGTCCCACACCTTGTAGTTGAGAGCGCCCACCTGCCAGCTTCCCGATTGCACCAGCGCGATGGTCTTGGAGTGATCACCGCTGAAGCCGTGGCGCTCGAAGACCTCGGTGGGGGCGCCACCCAGGTGCTTGCGCAGGTAGAATTCCGGCATCAGACGGCCGGAGGTCGAGCCTTTCGATCCAAAGGTGAAGGTCTTGCCCCGAATCCCCTCTGGGAACTCCTCAGACTCCTTCAGTCCCGTGCTGGCGTGGGCGATGAAATAGGACACGAAGGCGAGATCCTCCTGCCCCTGCGCGATCGCCTTTGATCCGGGCACTGCACGGCGAGCCTTGACGCCTGACAGGCCCCCGAACCATGCAAGCTGCACTTCATCGTTTTTGAAAGCCTGCACGGAAGCGGCGTATGACTTTACAGGAATGTAACCGACCGTGACCCCAAGCCTGCCGGACAGATAGGTGGCGATGCCGTCAAAGCGCTCCTGCAGGCGGGTAGTGTCTTGATCCGGTATGGCGGTGAAGCGAAAAGCCTGTTCAGCGGTGGCGGTGGAGATGGTCAGCAACAACGACAGCAAGGAAATCCACTTCATGTAGAACGCTCTCCCTGGTGTTTATAGTTGGTGTTTATAATTGGTGTTTTATGATTGGTGTTTAAGATTGATGTTGATGATTATTTGAAGACCAGATAGTCTGGCGCCGAGGGTGGACGAACATGCCCAATGATGCAGGCGGCGTCCAACCCAGCGTCGTGCATTCTACTAAGGGCCTCCTGTGCCTGGGACTCCGGTAGCGCCGCCAGTAAACCGCCGCTGGTCTGCGGGTCCACGAAAATCTCCCCGCTGTTGCCGGGCAGCTCGCGATCGAAATGGGTATGGCCGGTGATCAGGGCGCGGTTGTTCAAATTGGACCCGGTAGTAACCCCCTTGTCGTACATGTTCGCAGCTTCTGCCATCACCGGAATCGCATCGATGTCGATCTCCAGCGTCACATCCGACCCCTTGGCCATTTCCAGAGCGTGGCCGGCAAGGCCGAATCCGGTTATGTCCGTGACCGCACTGACGTCGTAGTGCTGGAGCACCTCCGCCGCCGACTTGTTCAGCGTTATCAGCGAATCGATGCATGCCTTCATCGCCGCCTCCGGCACCAAGCCCTTGAGATTGGCATTGAACAAGACGCCGCTGCCGATTCGCTTGGTCAGAATCAACACCTCACCCTGCCTGGCCCCCTTGTTGTGCCAGTATTTTTTCGGATGCACGACTCCGGTCACTGCCAGGCCGAACTTGGGCTCCTCATCTTCCGTCGTGTGCCCCCCCGCCAGGACCGCCTCGGCTTCCGTGATCTTAGTCAGCGCCCCCTCGACAATCCCCTGCAGAACCTCCGGCCCCAATTCGGTCGTAGGAAAACCGAGCAGATTCAGGCAGGTGACTGGTTTGCCGCCCATGGCGTACACGTCGCTGATTGAGTTCGCGGCGCCGATCTGCCCGAACACGAAGGGGTCGTCTACCGGTGGAGTGATGATGTCGGCGGTGACGACGAGGGCCACATCGTCGGTCAATCGGTACACACCCGCGTCATCGCTCGTCTCGAAACCCACCAGTAGATTCGGGTCGACTTTCTTTGGTAATGCCTGGAGCAGCTTGTCGAGTCCGACCGGACTCACCTTGGCTGCTCACCCGCAGGTCTTGGCGAGTCCGGTCAGCGTCTTTTTCTTGGAAAATAGTGCCACTGTGCCCCCATCATGTGTTAGCAGTTGATGTAGACATACGAAAATCGCACAACTCCTAATTCGTGCAAGTACAGCCATTTATCATTGATCGGGCTCAACCTTGGCCCTATTATTCGGCGGTCCCAGCGTCCCTGCACTTTCAATCCTTACGGCGATCATCCTGAGTTATTGCCATGACTACCGACGTAACGAAAGCAGTCTCCGTCGAGGATTTGATCGATTGGGTTGCTGAAGCCCGCGAGCGGACCCTCGAGCTGGTATCCGACCTGTCCAATGAAGACCTCATCGGTGCCCAGCTCCCGACCGTCAACCCAGGGCTGTGGGAGATCGGACATCACGCCTGGTTCCAGTCCTTCTGGGCCCTGCGCCATGCCTGTGGCCTCGCCCCGGTAAGAGACGACGAAGACGCCCTCTACGATTCGATCGCCATCGCACACGACACCCGCTGGGACCTGCCGCTGCCATCACGTGAGGAAACCCTCAATTACGTCCGTACCGTCCGTGATCAATTGATCGAACAGCTACAAAGCAAGGGTCCGGATGACAACCTGGCTTACCACACCCTGTACTCGGTACTGCATGAAGACATGCACACGGAGGCCCTCACCTACACGCGACAGACACTGTCTTATCCGGAGCCGGCGCTGAATGTTGCGCGCTCTGACCGAGACATCGGCGGCGGGCCATGCACGGGTGATGCCGACGTTCCTGGAGGCACCTACCTGCTGGGGTCGACTCCAGAGGAGCCGTTCGTGTTCGACAACGAGAAGTGGGCCCATCCGGTGGAACTGAATCCGTTCAGGATTGCCCACGCCCCCGTGACCCAGTCCGAGTACGCTGCCTTCATCGACGACGGTGGTTATGACCAGCGCACGTGTTGGAGCGATGCCGGTTGGGAGTGGCGGCAGGCGGAGAATGCGCATTGTCATGTCTATTGGCGACGCAGAGCAGACGGTGGCTGGGAACGGCGCAATTTCGATCAATGGGTGGAACTGGAGGCAGACAAACCTGTCATTCACGTCAACTGGTTCGAGGCGGACACCTATTGTCGCTGGGCCGGCCGTCGTTTGCCCAGTGAGGCAGAATGGGAAGCCGCAGCCAGCTCCGAACCCGCTGCAGGGGGAGGGCTTGCCGCTGTCAAACGGCGCTTTCCATGGGGTGATGAGGTGCCCAACCCGACCCGCGCAAACCTCGACTGGCGTGCCATGGGCTGCGTCGATGTCGGCGCCCTTCCCGACGGGGACAGTGCCTTCGGTTGCCGGCAGATGATCGGCAATGTGTGGGAATGGACGAGCTCGACCTTCGAACCCTTTCCCGGTTTCGAGGTGGATTCCTACAAGGAATATTCTGAACCGTGGTTCGCTACGCGCATGGTGATGCGGGGCGGATGCTGGACGACGCGTTCTCGGCTGATCCGCACCAACTATCGAAATTTCCAAACGCCTGACCGGCGCGACGTGCTGACCGGATTCCGCACCTGTGCCGTACCGTGAACGTCCTGATCGTGACGCCGGCGGCACCACGCTCGCGTTCGGGCAATCGGGTCACCGCCTTGCGATGGTCACGCCTGCTGCGCGAGTTGGGACACACCGTCCGCATCGCCCAGACATTCGATCGGCAGCGATGCGATCTGCTCATCGCCCTGCATGCACGGCGCAGCTTCGAATCGATCCAGCATTTTCGCGACCGGCATCCGACCAGACCATTGGTACTGGCCCTCACCGGCACCGATCTCTACGGCGACATTCATTCCGACGCGGCTGCCAGGACGGCGCTGGAATTAGCCGATCTGTTCATCGTTTTGCAACCGTGCGGAATCGACGAGCTGCCGCAGCGCCACCGTGGACGTGCACGGGTGATCTTCCAGTCGGTGCGGCCACCAGTCCTCAACGACCCACTGGCATCCAGGCGGGGCAGTTCATTCGACGCCTGCGTGTTGGGCCACCTGAGGCCGGTGAAGGATCCGTTTCGGGCCGCCGCCGCCTCGCGACTGTTGCCGCCGTCGTCCAGGATTCGAATCCTGCATGCCGGCGGCGCGATCGAAACGGCCATGGCGACGCAGGCTCGCGACGAGCAGGCGGCCAACCCGCGCTACCGCTGGCTCGGCGAGCTGCCCAGGTGGCGCGCTTTGCGACTGCTGGCGAAGAGCCGCTTGCTGATTCTGTCTTCACAGATGGAGGGAGGAGCCAATGTCGTCGGCGAAGCACTGGCCTGTGGCACACCCGTACTGTCATCTCGAATATCCGGATCCGTGGGATTGTTGGGAGCTGATTATTCTGGGTATTTTCCGTACTCCGACACCCAGGCGCTTGCTGAGTTGCTGCAGCGGACGGAGACGGATTCGGCGTTTTACGACAGCCTCAGACAGCATTGTAAGGACCTGAGCGGTCTGGTGGATCCTCAGCACGAACGCGCCAACCTGGCTGCTCTTGTGCGCGAGGCCGGAGGGATCGCCGATACAACTTGATCACTATGCTTGGATATCACGGGTGATGGCGACGATATTAGTCAGTAACCACCAAATACCCGCCAGACATAAGGCCCGCACGTGTGTGACTTGCACGCACCAGCGGGACCAACAGTGCGGTTGACGCAGTTCACGTTGAAAGGTTGAGTTCCGTTGTCGACCTCTGATTTTTTGCGCCGCGTTCCTCTGTTCGATGCGCTCGGTAACAGCGAGATCGATGCGCTGTCGGAGCTCTCCTTCACACGCAACTTCACCAAAGGCCAGCTCATCATTCTGGCAGCGGAGGCAGGGGATTCACTCTTCATCATCCGCGAGGGGCAGGTGAAGGTCAGCCTGCTTCACGAGGACGGCCGTGAGTTTATTCTGTCTCTGTTGGGCGAAGGCGAGTTCTTCGGCGAGCTGGCACTGCTGGATGACCGTCCCCGCTCAGCCAACGTCGTGGCCACGGAAGATACTGAGCTCATCATCCTCAAACGCTCCGATTTCCAGGAACTCGTCAACCGCGTTCCCGCTATCGCGGTAACCTTGCTCGAGGAGCTCGCCGGAAGACTGCGACGCACTGACGATCAGGTCGGCGGGCTGGCGTTGCTCAACGTGTACAGCCGTGTCGCCAAGACGATCCTGCGATTGGCCACCGACGATGGCGTCGAGACGGCGGACGGCATCCTGATCGAGCGCCGGCCGACCCACCAGCAACTGGCCAACATGGCCGGCACAACCAGAGAAACGGTCACGCGGGCTCTCAAGCAGCTGGAGGTCGAGGGGTATATCCACTGCCGGGGACGGGAAATCCTGATCGTGCCCGAGGACAGCATCGCGGCCGAATGAGCGACGCCAAGACACTGCAGTGGATCGTCCACCCCCTTGTGGAAGAAACACGGTTTAAATCCGCCTCCCTGTGCCTGGCATTGGTGGCTTTTCCTTTGCTCGCGGCGCACAGCTTCGGTGGCGTCGTTTACGGGGTGATCAGCCTCATAACTCTGATAACCGCAATGTCCCGCTACCTGTTTCCAACGCGCTACCGTTTAGACGCATCGGGCGTCGAAACGGAGCACCTGTTGTGGAAGAAGCGCCGCACCTGGTCCGACTTCGGGCGTGCCCGGATCCGTCGTGATGGCCTATTCCTGAGTCCGTTCGAACATGCACACCGCCTCGATTCCTTCCGTGGCGAGTTCATCCGCTGCCCTGGCAACCGGGAAAGCGTATCGTCATTCGTGGAGCAGCATGTCGGCTCTTGACGGCTTTAAGGCCTGGGCGGCACACGCCTTCGCCATCGACGAGGAGCGGGATGGTTCCTTCGACGACGAGGAGCGGCACCTGGTCTGTCGTTTCGCTGATTTCGTCGTCGAGCGCCGCTTGACGACGCCGGCGTTGATGCTGCTCGAAAGCGGCAGGCCCCTGAATTTCGTCGGCAGCCAGCTTCTCGCGTTCATGTCTCCGTTCGCCACCCTGATCTTCGCTTCAACCGAGTACGATCGCTTCGTGGGATTGCTTGAAAAGCGCCGGAGCGTGGATCTCCTCATCGAGACCATTGAGCGGAGAGAGAACCATCACCACGACTGATTTGAACGTCGTCATCGCCACGGATTGTGGCAGCACGACGACGAAGGCCATCCTCATCGAGCGACAGGGCGACGGCTTTCACCAGACCTACCGCGGCGAAGCGCCGACGACGGTCGAGGCGCCGTTCGAGGATGTCACCCGTGGCGTCCTCAACGCCATACAGGAAGTGGAGGAGTTGTCCGGCAGGCAAATCCTCGACGGAGAGCGCATCATCACGCCTGCGTCCGACGGCCAGGGAGTCGACATCTACATTTCCACCAGCAGTGCCGGCGGCGGCTTGCAGATGATGGTGGCCGGTGTAGTTCAGTCGATGACGGGCGAGAGTGCGCAGCGGGCGGCTCTGGGGGCCGGGGCCATCGTCATGGATGTCCTCGCCGCCAACGACGGACGACTGCCGCATCAAAAGATCGAACGCATCCGGCATCTGCGCCCGGACATGGTATTGCTGTCCGGAGGTACGGACGGCGGTACGGTGTCTCATGTGGTCGAACTCGCCGAGTTCATCGCCGCGGCCGATCCCAAACCGAGGTTCGGCAGTGGCTTTCAGCTGCCCGTGATCTTCGCGGGCAACCAGGACGCCCGCGGGGAAATCGGCAAGACCCTGGAGAGCAAGACGGCCCTCTCGATCACCGAGAACCTGCGCCCCGTACTCGAGCGCGAAAACCTGGGACCGGCGCGGCAGGTGATTCACGACCTGTTCCTCGAACACGTCATGGCTCAGGCTCCGGGCTATCGCAAACTCATGTCCTGGACGGGGGCTCCGGTCATGCCCACGCCCGGAGCAGTTGGCCAGATCATGCAGACGATCGCCAGACAACGCGACATCAACGTGCTCGGCGTCGATATCGGGGGCGCCACCACCGACGTATTCAGCGTCTTCGCCGAGGGTGCCGATGCATCTCCCGTTTTTAACCGCACGGTCAGCGCCAACCTGGGCATGTCCTACAGTATTTCCAATGTGCTCACCGAAGCCGGCGTTCCCGGGGTCATGCGGTGGATGCCGATCGCCGTCGATGAGGCAGACCTGCGCGATCGCATAAAAAACAAGATGATTCGGCCGACGACGATCCCGCAGACCCTCGAGGAGTTGCAGATCGAACATGCGGTCGCGCGCGAAGCCCTGCGTCTTGCCCTAGTCCAACACCGGGAGTTGGCTGTTGGTCTTAAAGGCGTGCAGTCGGAGCGCACCCTGTCCGACGTCTTCGACCAGGACGCTTCGGGTGGCAGCCTCATCGACATGATGCAACTCGACTTGCTGGTCGGCAGCGGTGGTGTGCTCTCCCACGCGCCCCGGCGCATCCAGACCGCCGCCATGCTGGTCGATGCCTTTCAGCCGGAAGGGGTTACCGCATTGGCGGTCGACAGCATCTTCATGATGCCTCACCTGGGCGTGCTCGCGTCCGTGAACGAACAGGCAGCGACGGACGTCTTCGAACGGGACTGCATCGTCCATCTAGGAACGTGTGTGGCTCCGGTTGGCAGTGGCAAGGATGGCGAGGCTTGCCTCACCTACGAACTCACCGGTTCATCGGACGCTCCGGAGCGATCCGGCGAGCTGGTTGTCGGCGAGCTTACTCCGCTGCCTGTGCCGGAAGGAACGGAATCGTCCCTGCGGTTGGTTCCAGGACGAGGCTGGGACGTGGGCGCTGGGTCGGGTCAGGAACTCACGTGTCAGGTGACCGGAGGTGTTGCCGGTGTCATGATGGACACCCGCGGCCGTCCGTTGCGTTTTCCACAGAATGAGATCGAACGTCAGGCCAGGGTCACTTCCTGGAACGAATCACTAAACCTCTACCCGGTCACGACTCAGTAGACATGGCGCACGCCTACACCCCCGGACTCCGGGTTACCCCTCGCACTCGGTTGGTCAAGGAGCGACGGCTGCCACTGCTTGGCGAAGTCCTGGTATCGGTCGGCGACCTCGTTCAGCGCGACCAAGTCGTTGCCCGCACCGAAATGCCGGGTGATGTCGTCACCGTGAACCTGGTGAACCGCCTTGGAATCACGCCGCAGGAGTTGTCACGCTACATGCTGAAGGAGGAGGGTGACGCTGTCGCCGTGGGTGAGCCGTTAGCTGAGACCCATCCTCTGATCAAGTGGTTCAAGACGGTGATAAAATCGGAGGTCGATGGTGTCGTTGAAAGCATTTCACCGGTGACAGGACAGGTGATACTGCGACGCCCGCCGGCTCCGGTGGAAATCTCCGCCTACGTCGATGGCGTCGTCACCGAACTGATCGAGGATGAGGGCGTTCACGTTGAAGTTGAGGGTGCGCTGGTGCAGGGCATTTTTGGTGTCGGTGGCGAACGCTGGGGAACTCTTCGTCAGGTTGCGGCGAGTCGGGACGATGACCTGCTGCCCGATCAGATCGACTCCGAGTGCAACGGCAAGATCGTCGTAGGGGGCGGCCTGGTGACCAGTGACGCCATCGCCAAAGCGGCCGAGGTTGGAGCCGTTGCCGTGATCGGTGGCGGCATCCATGACAGCGACCTGCACCATCTGCTGGGATACGACCTCGGCGTGGCCATCACCGGCTCGGAGGACATCGGCGTCAGCGTCGTCATCACCGAGGGCTTCGGCAAAATGGCGATGGCGCCACGGACCTTCGATATCCTATCTTCGTGTAACGGTCGGGAAGCCTCCGTTTCGGGCGCCACCCAGATCCGTGCCGGGGTGCTGCGTCCTGAGATCATCGTGCCAAATATCGACTCGAATCGAGCCGCCGTTAAAACAGATGATGACACAGAAGGGCGCGTGCCAGAGCGTCCCGGTGAAAGCCACCAGGGAGGCCTGGCACTCGGCGATCCCCTGCGGGCCATCCGCGCCCCCTACTTCGGCCGCATCGGCATGGTCGACGAGCTCATCGCCGACCTTCAAGCAATCGAGACGGAAGCCAGCGTGCGCGTGTTGCGAGTAAAATTCGAAGATGGTTCGACGGCCGTGGTCCCGCGTGCCAACGTGGAGCTGATCCAGGAATGATTTTCGCCGTACTGGTTGGCCTGATCGCAACTGGCGTCCTGATCCACCCGGCGTCGGCCCAACTGGCCGCCTCGGTACCCGAGATAGAAGTGTCCGACACGCCAGACGACGCCGGTGGCAGCATAACCGTTACCTGGCCACCGGCTGACCAGGCGCCTGCGGGTACCGTCTACCGCGTTTACGTGGCGGAATCGGCAAAGGGCCCCTTTCATCTGGCAGCTGAGGTCGAAGCGGGCACCAGCTTCAAATCTGACGACCCGGCCGTTTTCGGCTTCGCCGGGGACAACACCAACTACCATTACGCTCATATTGACAGCTATGACGGCAGCGGCGGGGAATCCTCCACGAAGATCGTCGCCGGCCGGCCCTACTTCGTGCGCCTGGTTGTGCGCTCTCCATCCGGTGAACTGCGCGGTTCCGTGAGCCCTCCAGTAACGGCAGCAGAGAACCTCTTCAAGTGGTCAAAGCTCAACAATTTCATCCTGGGCTCGGTGTTTTCCATCATCATACTGTTGTCGATCTCGATGGCCCGACGGCGGGAGTTTTACATCCGGCGCATCGCCGGGTTGGAAGCGCTGGACGAAGCCTTGGGACGAGCTACCGAGATGGGCAGGGCCGTCATGTTCATCCACGGCCTCCGAGATATGTCCCAGATACCGACGATCGCCGCCATCAACATTCTCAGTCGCGTCGCCAGGCGCACCGCCGATTTCGACGCCCGCCTGCGCGTCACCAACTACGACCCCATCGTCATGTCGGTCAGCCAGGAGACGGTCAAGGAGGCCTATCTCGAGGCAGGTCGACCGGACGCCTTCAACGTGGATGACGTGTTTGTCGCCGGCACCGATCAGTTCAGCTACGCCGCGGCGGTGCAGGGCATCATGCTGCGCGACCGGCCGGCAGCACACATCATGATGGGAGGATTCTTCGCCGAGTCACTGCTGTTCGCCGAAACCGGATCCACGACCGGAGCTATTCAGATTGCGGGCACTGATTCCTACACCCAACTCCCATTCTTCATCACCACTTGCGACTACACCCTGATGGGCGAGGAGTTGTACGCGGCCAGCGCCTACCTTTCCAAAGAGCCCAGACTGCTCGGAAGTCTGAAGGGACAGGATATCGGCAAAGCCATATTCCTGGCCGTCCTCATCGCCGGCGTCATCCTGGCTACCCTCGACGTCAGTTTCCTGAGCCAGTTGTTGAAGGCCCTTTAAGGCAATCGATATGCTCTTTCTGCGTCGGACCTTCCCACTCATCCTGGCTTTTGTGTCGGGCGTGATAGGAATTCTCGTCTTCTACGTGCCGCATTCGGTCGCCCAGGGGCTTGAGCGCGACCTCGCCAAGTGGTTCATGATCATCACCGCCTTCGCCTATGTTCTCGGTCTCTACAGCCTCAAGAACCTGCACTGGAGCCGCATCCGCGCCCGGCAGGCCGGCTGGGGATACAGCCTGGTCGCTTTCGTCAGTTTCGGCTTGATGATCGCCTTCGTCATCTACAACGACGGCAGCGGCCCTTTCCACGCCCAGGCCAAGACCGGCGGGTACCAGTGGCTGTTTTTGAATGTCTACGTGCCGTGCACTTCGACCATGTTCTCCATTCTCGCCTTCTTCATCGCCTCGGCAGCCTACCGCACCTTCCGGGCACGAAGCACAGAAGCGGCTCTGCTACTGATCGCGGGCATCGTCGTTATGCTTGGACGGGTCCCGATCGGCGCTTACATATCCGACATAATCCCTCAGTTCTCCGATTGGCTGATGGCGGTTCCGAACATGGCGGCCAAGCGCGGCATCCTGCTGGGAGTCAGCCTCGGTGCGATCGCCACAGCGTTGCGCATCATTTTTGGCATCGAGCGTTCCTATCTCGGAGGAGGTAAAGGGGAATGATCGAGCGCCTGATGAATTTCGATCGACGCATCATCTTCCTGTTCGTCCTTGTCGGTGTTACCGTGCCGCTGCTGATGGAGTTCTCATTCCCGATCCAGGCCAGGGACAACGTGCGTGCCGTGTATGAGCAGATCGAGCGCGTCGCCGCTGTGAAAGATGGCAAAGTCCTGCTCTCCTTCGCCTATGGCGGAGGGTCGGAACCGGAATTGCAGCCAATGGCGCACGCTCTGCTACGACACCTGTTCGAGCGTGAGATCGAAGTCGTGGCCGTCTGTCTTTGGCCGGATGCCGTCGGCCTGGCACAGGCGGCATTGGAGGAGGTCGGGGCGGAATCCGACCGGAAATATGGCGTCGACTACGCCTTGATGGGGTTCAAACCAGGGGGTTACGCCGTCATCTTGAGTATGGGGCAGGACTTTCACAATACCTATCCCACGGACAACTTCGGCGCCCTCGCCGACACCTTGGCGATCACCCGCGATGTTCACAGCCTCACGGACTTCGATTTCGTCTTCGATCTCGCGGCCGGTGAATCGATCGACCACTGGTGGATACCCTACGGGCAGGAGCGCTATAAATTCCCGTTTGCAGGGGGATGCACGGCCGTCATGGCTCCTGACCTGTTTCCCTTCATCCAGTCGGGCCAAATGGTAGGGATGATCGGTGGCCTCGCCGGCGCCGCTGAATACGAGAGTTTAGTCGGGCGGGCGGATAAAGCCTCGTCGGGCATGCGACCGCAATCAGTCACCCACGTCATCATCATCGCCTTCATCCTGCTGGCCAACATCACCTTCTTCCTGTCTCGCAGGTCGTCTACCGCATGAGCAGAGACAGCTACATCTTTGGCGGCCTCATCCTGGCCTTTGCGGCACTCAACGTCGTCTTCCTTGGTACGGGGCGGCTGCAGGCGGATTGGACTGGTTTCGGTATCATCGTGGGAGCCGGACTCACGCTGCTGATATACAGCTTCCTCTACAAGGACAATCCTCTCTTCAAGTTCGCCGAGCACATCTACGTCGGCGTCGCTGCCGCCTACATCTTCGGCCAGTACTGGTTCGGCGGCTTCTTCGGCATGCTCATCGAACCCGTCTTCATGAAGGAAGAGGCGGAGGCGCACACCAAGTGGCTGCTTCTCATACCCACCATCCTGGGCGTGTTAATGCTGACCCGCTTTTCCCGCCGCTGGGCGTGGTTGAGCCGAATTTCCTTCGCATTTTTCGTCGGTTTCGGCGCCGGATTGACCATCCCGCGCTATATCTCTTCCTTCATCCTGCAGCAGATCGAACCGACGTTGCGGCCGCTATCGCTGACGATGGAAGGGTTCGACGTTCTCGTCGTCCTCATCGGTGTGGTGTCTGTGCTGGTTTATTTCTTCTTTTCTGTGGAGCATACCGGCATCGTGGGTGGCGTTTCCAAAGTCGGCATCTACTTCCTGATGGTCGCCTTCGGCGCCTCCTTCGGCTATACCATCATGGCACGCCTGTCCCTGCTCATCGGCCGCATATCGTTTCTGCTCGAAGATTGGCTTAAAATTACCCTAACACTCTGATCCTTTCACACCACAGATCAACCAAACGGCAATGGAATACAGACAACTGGGAACGGACGGACCTGAAGTACCCGTCATCGGCCTCGGGGCCTGGCCCCTGGGCGGTGGCATGGGTGACATGGATGAACAGACGGCCATCGACATCGTGCGTACGGCAATCGATGAGGGCGTCACCCTCGTCGACACGGCGCAGGCTTATCGCGTCAGCGAGGAACGCGTCGGCAAGGCCCTCAAGGACGGCTATCGCGACCGCTGTTTTCTGGCCACCAAAGTCAGCCACGACTACTCTCCCGAGGCCATCCACAAGTCCATCGACGATAGTCTGCGCAAGCTGGACGTCGAGTACGTCGACCTCTACCAGATCCACAGCTGGAACGCGAAATACCCGGTGGAGGCGAGCATGGAAGCCATGGCCGAACTGCAGGAAGAGGGCAAGGTGCGCTTCATCGGCGTCTCCAACTTCAACGCCGATCAAATGCAGCGGGCGAGCGCCATCGCCACCTTCAGTTCAAACCAACCTGCCTACAACATGTTCAACCGGAAGATCGAGGAAGCCGATATTCCGTACTGCGAGGAGCACGGCATCGGCATCCTCGCGCACAGTCCGCTGGGCAAGGGGCTGTTAAGCGGGCGCTACCGCCCCGGCCACGAATTTCCCGAAGGCGATGAACGCAGGGACCGATTTGCCGGAGACACCTTCGCCGCCCAGATCGCCGTTGCCGATCGGCTCGCTGAAGTGGCTCAGGCTAAGGACATCAACATGGTGCAGCTGGCGATCTCCTGGATCTTGAGACAGGAGACCGTGACCTGCGTGCTCGTTGGTGCCAAGAATACGGAGCAGGTTCGGGATCACCTCGGAGCGATAACGGTCGAATTTACAGAAGATGAGCTGACCCGCATCGATGCCATACTGGAGGAGGCCCCCGCTGGCTGAGATCTCCTCCTCGAATATCACCGAGGACGGCCGTCGGTTCAGAGTGTTTTTTGGAATTCTGCTGTTTTTCTTCTGCCTCGGCTCCATGGGCCTGTTCACGGTGAGTGATTTCCCGCTGCCGGTGCGCGTCATCGTCTTCATCCCAGCCTGGATGTGCATGCTCTTCCTGTTTCAGGCCTTCAGCTCTACCTGAGTGTTTCTCGCCGCGCGCGGTGCGCGCACCACTGAGCAGGGAACGGAGCCCATCGAAGACCAACAACTCGTCGATCGCATCAAGGCCAAGGCTGGACGAGTTCAGCTCTATTCCCTGCTGGCTGCTGCCCTTTACACGTTGACCCTGTTGGCTGCCAGTCTGCTGATCCCATGGAGACTGAACCTCAGTCTTTGACCTTGGGCAGCTCGATGACAATCCGCGTACCCGTGGCGCGCTCCCCCACGCGCAGATCGCCACCATGGCAGCGTACCATCATCCGGGCAACGGGCAGACCCGATCCCACGACTGCATCTGTGTCCGTTTTCGTTGAAAAAGCCAGCTCGAAGACACGCTCACTCATACCCTGAGGTATGCCGGGTCCTTCGTCATCGATGTGGATGACGACGTTGGCACCGTCCATGTGTGTCGATATATGGATTGTCCGCGAATCAGTCGCGGTGGCATCGCGGGCATAGGCCTCCCTGCTGTTGCGCACCACATTCGACAGCACCGAGAGCAGTTGACCAGCGTGACCATTGACGCGCGGAAGACCGTCAGCCAAATCCAGCTTCATGTCGATGCCTTCGCGCCCACACCGGTAGCGTGACTCATCGAAGGCGGCAGCGCATAGTTCATTGACATCCAATTTTGCGTTTCTTCCCGTCATCCGGTGAGCGTATGCCAGCAGGCGCTCGGCGCTCGCCATGCTGGAGTCCATCCACACCACCACCTTGGCCAGGTCTCGCCGCGCCACGTCGAGCAAATCCTCTGAACCAGCGGTCGACAGGTTTTCCGTGTCTGGGCTATCGTTGAGCTTTTCCAGCAGCAGTTCGACAAGGCCGTTGACGACGCTGAGTCCGTTGTTCAATTCGTGGATCATCCCGCCGGTGGTCTCGCCGACCAGTTCCAGTCGCTGACTCTGGCACAACGCGGACCACAGAAGCGTCTGGTCCTCTGGTGTGTCGGTCATGATAGCAGATCCCTTTCTGACGTAGACAAACTTTTGACAAGATCAGTGCTGGCAGCCCTCGCGTGCCCTGGCATGGGTGCGAAAGACAGGCTGTGGGCCTCCCGGTGTACGATGGCGTGCAGATCAGCGGTCTCCTCAGGTGTCCGGGCGTACCCTCCCGACATCAACAGGACCGTGGTGAGTCCACGCTCGTGCACGGCCTCCAGTACGGCCCGGTCACGCCGGTGCAGACCCGCGCGGCTCAGCGCCAGCCGGCCATAGCGGTCACCGGCGACCAGATCGACCCCGGCGAGGTAGAAGACGATGTCGGCTCGCGCGCGATCCAATGCCAGCGGCAAGTGGCGGTCGAGGGTCTCGATGTAGTCGTCGTCGGTGAGACCGTCATCCAGCTGCACATCCAGAGACGACTTCCCCTTGTCGAACGGATAGTTGTGCGCCCCGTGCATGGAGAAGGTGAAGGCGCCGGTTCCATCCGGCAGGGCCGCCGCGTTGCCGTTGCCTTGATGAACATCGAGATCGATGACGAGAGCACGCTCTATCTCGCGCTGTCGTTGCAACAGGCGAATGGTGACCGCGACGTCATTGAGGACGCAGAATCCCTCGGCGTGATCGGGAAAGGCATGATGAGTACCGCCCGCCAGGTTGGCCGCTATTCCATCCTTCAGCGCCATACGCGCGGCGCTAAGGGTGCCCTGCACGGCGAGACGAGACCGTCGTACCAGCGCCTGAGACCATGGCAACCCCATGCGCCGCACAGCCGACTTGCTCATCTGTCCATCCCGCAGTTCGCGCAGGTAGTCCCTGGTGTGCACCAGTTCGAGTGCATCCCAACCAACTTCCTCCGGCGCGACGATATCCTGTGGACGGATCAGTCCTTCACCGCATAGAATCTGCTTGAACGCAGGGAACTTGCCCATCGGAAAGGGATGGCCTGAGGCGAGTTCCACGTAGTAATCGGGAGTGTAGCTGACACGCATAGCTTACCTACTCGCGGGGCTCCGAACTGGGCGATATCACAGCATGTGCTCGAACGCCGACTCGATAGTCGGACAGTGAAACTCGTAACCGGCCTGCAACAACCGCACCGGCTCAACCCGCGTGCTGGATAGCAGAAGATCCTCCCCCATCTCCCCCATGGCCAGACGCACCAGCCACGCCGGCACCGGTAGCAGCGTCGGCCGACGCACGGCACGGCCCAGGGCCCGGGTGAAGTGCCGGTTCGTCACGTGCCCGGGTGACACCGTGTTCACGGGACCGCTCAGTGACTCGTTATCCAGAGCAAGAGCGATCGCCTCAATGACGTCCTCCAGCGTGATCCAGCTCATGTACTGACGCCCGTCCCCAATACGCCCCCCCAAGCCCAGGCGGAACGGCAGCAGCATGCGCTCGAGGGCTGCCCCGATCGGCGACAACACCACGCCAATTCGCATGTTGACGACTCTGATGCCCTTGTCCCGCATCGGCATCGTGGCCTGTTCCCATTCCTGCACGACCTCAGCCAAAAACCCGGTTCCCGGAGTGCTCTCCTCCGTCATCACTTCATCCGCCCGATTGCCGTAGTAGCCGATGGCGGAAGCACAGACCGCGACGGCTGGTGGACGGTCGAGCAGACTCAGCCTGGTGGCCAGCAACCGCGTCCCCTCCACGCGGCTGGCGCGGATGCGTTCCTTCCGCGCTGCGTTCCAGCGCCCGGAGGCCACATTCTCACCCGCCAGATGGATGACGGCATCGATTCCCTCGAGCTGCTGATGGTCAAGGCTACCGGTCAGCGGATCCCAGAGCACAGCAGCCCCGTCCACGTCGGTGCCTCCCCGCACCAGCGGAACGACCTGATGGCGACGACCCCGCAAGACCGTGCACAGCGCGGAACCGACGAAGCCCGTGGATCCGGAAACCAGAATCTTCACGTCTGCAGCACCTCCTTCAGAATGGCTTCAAACCGGCGACGCTCTTGCGGCAGGCCCACCGTAACGCGAATGCACCGGTTCTGCGGAGGGGAGCTTGGCATGCGCACGAAGACGCCGCGTTCCTGCAACGATTGAAGCGTGGCCACAGCGTGCTCGTTTGAACCCATATCGAAGCAGAGGAAGTTGGTGGCGGAAGGGACCGTGGCCAGACCGAGATCCTGTGCCATGCGCGCGTAGTCTGCTCTGCCTTCCGCGACCGCTGCGACGACATCCTGCACGAAAATTTCGTCCTTCAGGGAAGCCAGCGCACCAGCTTGTGCCACGCGGTTCACACCGAAGTGATTGCGGACCTTCTCCAGTTCGGCCACCAGAGCGGTGTGCGCCAGGGCGTAGCCGATACGGGCTCCCGCCATGCCGTGCGCCTTGGAGAACGTGCGTGTCCGGATGGTACGCCGATCGGCTGGGTCCATCGCCGGGATCGCTGTGGCGGGGGCAAAATCCGCGTATGCTTCGTCTATTATGGCGATGCAATCGGTCGGCAGGGCACGGAGAAACCCCTCCACCTCGTCGGCCTCATGCCACCTGCCCATCGGATTATCCGGATTGGCCAGGTAAACGACGTGGGCACCGGTTTGCACGACCCTCGCCAACAGTCCATCCAGGTCCGCCCGGTCGTCGACGTAGGGCACCAGTTCGGCACGTCCACCGAAACCGCTTACGTGAAAGGCGAAGGTAGGGTAGGACCCCTGCGAAGCGACCACGGGATCTCCACGCTCCACGAAAATACGCACGATGAGCCCGAGCAGGTCATCGATGCCAGCACTGACGCAGATCTGGTCGAGCTCGATGCCGTGGCGGTCACCGAGGGCTGTGCGCAGATCAAAATTGTCCGGGTCGTTGTACCAGGCTACCCGTTCGACAGCCTGGCTCATCGCCTCTGTCGCCTTCGGCGAGATTCCGAAGGCGCTCTCATTGGCACCTACCCGGACATCGAACGCTCGCCCCATCCTGCGTTCGAGCGTTTCAGGCCCGACGAACGGAGTCATCGGGGGCAGCTCGGCAACGATCCTGGTGAGCGGCAGAGACTCAGACATCATTCATGGCAGGGGAAACGTGCCGTCGCGACTGATGCTATCTTTGTCGGAGACCCCTGCGTCACGACGACGAAAGACATGGGACCGACCCGATGGATGCACCGCGGAAAACTGAGTCAGGGCCATACGAGCGTCAAGTTTTCGGCATCCGTGTGCTGCGCTCCTCTCATCCACGCCTTCGCGAGCTGCGCCGACACCATACGCCTTCCTATCAGGGTCACAAACTGTGGAACGCGACCTGGCTGCTGCTGTCCTATCTGGAGAAACACAAACCGGTACAACCGGTCAACATCATGGAAGTTGGTTGCGGCTGGGGCCTGGCCAGCGTCTATTGCGCGAGGGTGTGTTCGGCAACGGTGACATCCGTGGATCTCGACCCGCAGGTGTTTCCGTTTCTGGAGCTCAACGCGGAAGTCAATGAGGTAAACATCCAGCATTTCAGTGGCGGCTTCGACCGGGTGGAGACGGCAATACTGGAAAAGCAGGATGTCGTGATCGGCGCTGATATCTGCTTCCGCAGCAGCATGGTCCAACCTCTGTACGACCTCATTGCCAGGGCCTGTCGCGCCGGCACCGGGCGAATCGTGCTTTCCGATCCGGGACGCATGGCCTTCAGAAACCTGGCATCCCGCTGCGTCGACGAACTCGGTGCCACCGAGATGAGCTGGCAAGTGGAAGAACCGCTGCTGTCATGGCCGGGAGATGCGCCGTTGATCCATGGCCGGCTGCTCGTCATCGACAAGTGAGATCCCGTCTAATTCGGCCCGCGTGCGCTGCCCGCATTTGCACGACCCGCGTTTACGTGATCCGCGTTTACGCGACCCGCGCTTGCGCGATCGTGCTCGCGCTCGTGGGCTTCGTGTGCCCGGCCGAGTCCGGTCCGGTCATCGCCCTCTACGGATCATCCTACCTTGAGCAGGTCTCTCGGTCACTCGACTACGTCGGCCTCGAGCACTCACGCATCGAGGACGGCGCGCTGAGCGATGTCCCTTCCGATTCAGTCGACGCCCTGTTCTTGGCCTACGACGTATCGGATGACCCCGAGGTTGTGACCTGGCTGCAAACTTTCCGCGCTTCCGGTGGTCGTCTGTTTACGTATTTCTTGCTCCCACCTGAAATCCAGCACCTCACTGGCATCCGCCAGCTCGAATTTGTGTCGCCGAAGTATCGCGGACAGTTTGCCCAGATCCGCACCATCGACGTTGTGCCCAACCTGCCTCCGGTCGTCCACCAGAGCTCCTGGAACATTTACCGCGTCGAACCGCAGGGAGACTCCGTCATGGTCGCAGCCCGGTGGCACAACCTCGAGGGGCAGGACACCGGCTTTCCCGCCCTGCTGGTCGGACCGGCTGGCGCCCATCTCACGCATGTGCTCCTGGATGGTGATTCTGGTGAATCCGGACGGTTGTATGCCACCTTGCTTGGTCATTTCTTCCCGGAGACGTGGCCCCAAGCTGTGGTTGGCACCCTGAATGCAGCAGAAGCCGTTGTTGCCGTGCACGACGACACTGACGACCTGTTGCACGACTCTCGGCGGGCAGGTGCCAGGGCACGACAGGCACTGGCGCAGGAGCGCTACCCGCAAGCGCTGGAGTTCGCCCTGCAATCACGAGACCACGCCGTTACCGCAATGGCCACGGCGCTCCCGAGTCGTCGTGGCGAGTTTCGCGGCGTCTGGCTGGCCGATTCCGAGGGTCTGTCTGGCTTCGGCTGGCCGCAGACGGCAAGACTGGTAGCCCGCAACGGTTTCAATGCCATACTCGCACGATTCCTGGGGGCGGCGGAAGCGAGCTACCCCAGTGCCGTACTGTCCGCCGACGGTCTCTCGATGGCCGGAAAGGACCGTCTGCAAACCGCCATCAGAGCCTGCCACGCTCAGGACCTGGAGCTCCACGTCTGGAAGGTGTGTTACAAACTGAGGACGGCCGATTCCGTGTTCGTGGATGTCATGCGTCTCGAGAACCGACTGCAAACCGACGCCCGGGGCCGGGAGATCGCCTGGCTTTGCCCTTCCCATCCCGCCAATCGCCAACTCGAGCTGGCAGCGGCCGTCGAGGTTGCGGAAGAGTATGATATCGATGGTCTTCATCTCGACTATATACGCTTCCCGCATGACGGGGCCTGCTTCGACAACGGCTGCCGAGTGCGTTTTTCCGAGCAAACAGGACACAGCATCTCCGATTGGCCGCGTGACGTCATCGACGGTCCCCTCTCGGAGGCCTTTGCCACCTGGAGGATGGAGCAGGTCACCGCCCTGGTCCGTGAAATCAGCGCGCATCTGAGCGACAGCCGCCCCGGCGTCAAGATCTCGGCTGCCGTATTCCCTGACTGGCCGCGCACCCGGGTCACGCTCGGTCAGGACTGGGTGCAGTGGATCGAGGATGGCTACCTCGATTTCGTGATTCCAATGGACTACAGGCCCGACCAATCGGCGTTCGACAGCCTGGTGCAGCGTCAGGTGAGCTGGATGGACGGCCGAGCCCCCCTCTACATCGGCATCGGCGCCTGGCAATTGCACCCGGAAGATCTGGTGAATCAGATCAGATCGACTCGGCGCTCAGGTGCTGACGGCTTCGCCCTCTTTCAACTCGACCGCGAGATCGCGCAACGTACCATGCCTCTCCTCCACGGAGGACCGACATCGTCGGCCACCGCCCCCCCGCATCGCGGCCCAGCAGTCACCTTCACCGCCAAGGCAGCTGCAGCCAGCACGGACTCGATCGCCGGACGCGCCTACTACGCGGAAGGAAAGCCCCTGAGCCTTTCTTTTCGCTTGGTGGATGACGAGGACATCTCCTGGTCCACCGGCGCTGTCAGCATCCAGACTCTGGATGGGGCAGAAAAGCGGCCCCTCGGCGAACTTCGTCAGGGAAAGCGCCGCCGATGGTGGCCATTCGGCGGCGGAGATGCGGAGGAGCAGTTGTTCTTGAGCGCGCAAGCAAGGTTGCCGAGCGGGAACTACCGGGCGATCATCCACGGCCAGTACCGCGGTCCGCACGGACAGGACGAATTTCTCCGCCGGGGACCCATCCTGAGAGTGCGCTCAGGAGCCTTGCTGGATAGCCTGAGGACGATGCAGCATGTGGAACCGCCGGAAACTGCGACCGCTACCAGCAATCAAGCTCCCGAGGAAGGCGACGGGGAGTGAGTGCTCTATGACTCACTCGTGGTCTGCCAGGTAACGCGCCTCCAACAAGTGAACCTTCTTTATCGAGTTTCGGTACCAACGCGACCGCAATTCTTGCTTTTCCTCATCTGAAAGACCGAAGTCATCCCTCACTCTGCGCATGCGACCGGTTACCTGATGCAACATCAGCGCCGCGCACACCGATACATTGAAGCTCTCGGTGAAGCCCTGCATCGGAATGCGAACATGCTCGTCCGCCGCTGCCAATGCCGCCGCCGACAGCCCAGCCTCTTCCGTCCCCAACATGATCGCCAGATCCTCGCTCAACTCGAGATCATCCAACCCCGTTGCGCTCTCCCTCGGCGTCGCCGCCACCACACGATACCCCCTCGAGCGCAGCTCGTCGCAGCAACTGGCAATCGTGTCACCCGTGTTCGTCGCATATTTCACCAAATCCAACCACTGCGCCGCCCCCATAGCCACATCCGGACTCGGACTGTACGCATTGCGCCCTTCGAACACATGCACATCCTGCACCCCGAAACACTCGCAGGAACGCAGCACCGCACTCGCATTGTGAGGCTGATACACATCCTCCAACAACACGGTCACACACCGAGTCCGCCGCTCCAACACCCAATCAATCCGCTCCCGTCTGGCATCGCTGACAAAACCGGCGAGATGCTCAATCAACCCGTCCCTAACCCCCGGATCGAGTGCCTCCGCTGCCTTTCCTTCCGATCCCCCCATCATACGTGGCCTCTCCAGGTCGCCCTATCATCTAACCGTGTCTGGAACCTGCACCCCCGCATGATTATGGTACTCATATCTGATGTTACCTGATGCGAGGTGCGTCTGTGCCTGTGCAGCGTCGCCTGCTGGCTCGCGCAGCAGGATTGCGTAGCGAGCCAGCAGCCGATTCTTTTCGATCCAAGGATGGATCGAAAAGATTAAGCGAAGCAGGCACAGACGCACCTCGCACCGACGAAACGTAAGGAGGAAAGAGCCTCCAAATGTGTGGCCGGTTCACGCTTCATCACAGCACGGAAGATATAGCAGAACGTTTTGGGGTTGAACAGGTCCTCATGGACCTGGTGCCGCGCTACAACATAGCGCCATCGCAACCGGTCAGCGCCATCGTGCAGCGCGAATCCCGAACCCTCGAGCAGTTCAAATGGGGCCTCGTCCCGTCCTGGGCTCAGGACCCGGCTGTCGGCAACGGTATGATCAACGCCCGCTCGGAATCCGCCAATGAGAAACCGGCCTTCCGGGACGCCTTCAGACGGCACCGTTGCCTTATACCGGCCAGCGGTTATTACGAGTGGAAGCGAGTCAGGGAGCGCAGCCTGCCACAGTACATCTACCGTGCCGATGAGGACCCGTTCGTCATGGCCGGCCTGTGGGAGGAGTGGAACGCTCCCGGCGGCGCTGTTGTACGCACCTGTGCCGTCCTGACGACGGAGCCGAATTCGTTTGCCGCGGCCATCCACAACCGCATGCCGGCGATTTTGACCGGGGAGGAGGGCGAACGATGGCTCGACTCGCATTCCGATGTCTCGGTACTGCAGAGCCTGCTGCACCCATATGGCCACGATGATCTTACCGCTCACGAAGTCGGAGTGGGGGTCAACAAGGCTGGATTCGACGATCCGATATGCGTTTTGCCCTGCCCTCCAGAACTCTCGGGTGGCAACCAGCTGGAGCTTCCACTATGCTGATTGAGTACTCTCGAGCTGGGTGGGCCATTTGACCTTATTTTGGGTATATCACCCCAAACGTGACCTGGATCATTGTTATGTCGTGCGTCTTGCCCCACTATATCGCTCAGTGGGCGACCACTTCCTTACCTGAGATCCCAAATTTGTCTTGATTGCTCTTTCACGTAGATCTATAACACATTGTATTTACATAACATACGGATGTCGGTCGAGAGCTGTTTATCTGAATTGAGAGAATTTTGCATGTTATCAAAACCAGCTGGCTTGGCATTCGCTACTGTAATCATTAATTGTACAGGTATGCCATTTTGTAGCTCTCCGGCGCGCGTTTTGCCGCTGGCACCCGGTACGACTTGCTGAAATTGACATGATAAACGGATCGACCGTACCCGACACCTACACCATTCTCCCTGACGAGGTGCATGACCAGCTCTGGGAGCGGATCTTTGTACGCCTGGATCGTGGTGATTCGCTGATCACGACACAGGACTATCAACTCGCCATCGAGTCGGAGTACCTCGCCGTAACTGGATCCGGTGCCACGGAGACCCTCAAGGAACTGTTCCGCCAGGCGATTCAGAGCTTCAACACTGAGCATCCCGATAGACTCGTCGCCCGCGGCGTCCAGAATAGTGTCACCAGGGCGTTCCAGTCCGGTGTGTTCAAGTTGGACTGGGACCCGATCAGGATAGAACAGGTCGGCGAAAACAGCATCGAGCGTTTCAAAACTCGGGGATGGGTGCAGGGGTTTCTCGAGGATGTCCGCGTCGATCCCTCAATGATCGATTCTCAGATCTGCGTCAGTCACGCCATCGAAGTCGTCAACGGCAGCAAAGAACTCATTCAGCCGCACGACCCAGCGGAACCGCTGAGTGCCGAGGAGGCGCCACCGCTACCTGTGAGCCCGGAGGCCCAGGAGGCCGTCAGCGACGGTACCGTGTCCCAAACCGAGGTGGATGAGCGCTCGTCAGCGGAGAACCAGACTCGAGCCGCCATCACCGAACGCGCGATCGCCAATGCCGGCAAACACGTCGATTCCTATGTCCAGCAGGGCTTCATATCCAGCGAGGAGGGTGAAAAGGTCAGGGCGCTTAGCGACATCGATGAACGGGTTGCCAGTGGCGAGATCGACCGTGCCGAAGGAGAGCGTCTGCGCAACTCTGTCCTGGGCCAGGATGCGAGGGACGAGATCGAACGCAAACTGGCCAGCGCCGTGGACTACGCCGTGCGCTTCGTCCAGACCTTCGAGGCGATGAAACGCATATCGCCCTCGAACCACGAAGCCCTTCGATTCCTGATCTTCAACAAGGGCCTCCTGGACGAGGAAAAGGGTGGCGAAACGATGACTCGAGCGGTGACAGACCTGGCCGCCGATTCGGAACTGCTCCATGAGGTCATCGACATCATGGACCGCAATGATCAGGAAGTCCGCATGATTTCGGTCGGCCTCCCTCCCTACAGCTACGTCGTCAAGCGCGGAGCCGAACGCATCGGCAACCTGACCATCGAAGAAGATTTCGTCGATCAGTTACGCGAACAGTCTTCTGAGGAGATGTCGGACAGATTGAATGGGGAGGACAGCGCCAGTCGCGTGCGCCCCGCCGCCGACATGCGTTGTCTGATCGCCATAATCAACCACCTGATCAAGCCGACACCGTGGCGCAAAGAGATCCGGATGCTGAAGGTTCAACTGACCGTCGAGGAGTTCTTCCATGCCACTGACGACATGGAAGAGGCTCGAAAGCAGGCGGAGAATTTCCTTCAGCGACGGTTGCGGCGCGTGTTCAAGGATCTGACGAGCGACGAAAAGGAAGAGATCGAAGAGAGGGGCAGCAGTATCATCGACTCCATTGAACAGAAAGTGGTCGCCGAGCGACAGGAACAGCAGGAGGAGAGTTCCGAGGACGTCGCCGCGGCGGCGCCCGAAGACGACGAATTGTCAGCTGCCGACGACCTCTCCGAAGACGAAAAGGGCAAGGGTGCCATCATCGGCCGTGTCGAGGTTCGAGTCGCCGGACAAATGCGGCGCATTCCCTATAAGATCATCATCGACCCGGATGACCCGGAGGCCCGTGTAATCGCTCAACGCGACTCCGAAACCGGAGAGCTTGAACCTGTCAAAAGACGTGGCGCCAAGCGTGTGGTCGAGAAGGGTCGCGACGGTATTTGGCGCCCGGAGTAACTTACGCAAGTGTTTTATTTTTAAATAGTTATAAGTTATTCGCCTGCTGCCTTCAAATTCTCCACCCCCAAGAGGTTGCAGCTCCTGTCGATATACTATAGATAAACATGATGGTTTTTCGGACGCCCTGTCGGACCGACCGCCAATTGGTGTGGAAATGACTCCCCTCAAGACCTCGACCTCGCGGCAATGCCCAGCAGTGTAAATGTCCTCTTGGGCATGCTGGGGCTGTCTACGCAGCAACAGCTGAAAGAGGCTATTGCCAAGAAGCAGCGTTGGCATTCTCTGGTCTCCGGCGTGTTTGCCCGCTATTACGTCAAATTCCGCGAGTCCTCGCTCGACAATCTGCCGGAGCTGCCACGCCGCTATACACCGGGCTGGGAGTCCTACATGCGTCAGGAGCTTGACGAATTCGTCAAGCTGGACCTCGAGTCGGTCTCTGACATGCTCCAGGTGTGCGGTTTCGGCACCGAAAAATGGGAGCGATTGACGGCGACCGGGTTCCCGGCCTTTCGCAAACTCGTCGACCAGTTTCTGGAAGAGACCGACGACTCCAACCATTCGGCAAACAGCAACAACGGCCGCATCTCGTCCGTCGACATTGAAGCCGCCGTCGATGAGGACATTCAGCGATTGTTGGCCAGCCAGCCCGAAATCTTCGAGGACTTCGTTCAACGCTTCGATCCCGACACCGGGATGTTCATCCCGACGGAGGAGGAACTCAAGAGCAGCCTCGCCTACAGGCGCCAGGCCGAACGACTCGAAAAGGCGCGACACGAGCTCAAGAAATTTCGCAAAGGTGGCTCGAAGGCGCTGGAGCGCATGCAGCGACTCGAGAAAAAGATCGCCATGTTGGAGCGCGCCCTTGCTCAGCGCCCGAGCGAAAGCGAACGGGATGCAAGTATCGACATCCCGGCAGGGTACGAGACCGACGACGACTCGGGTGATATCACCGAAGGTCTGTTCGATACCTCCGAGGACAGTGGCAACGGCCACAGCCTTTTCGAAGATGGGGTAGCCACCCTCGAGGACGCCGGCGTCGAGGATCTCGTAGACGAGGATCTCGGAGGCGAATCTGCATTGTTCTCCGACGCTGAAGAGGCAGCCTCATCGATCCGTGAACCTGGACTCCACGATTCCGCCGCCGCCGTGGAATTGGCCCAGGAGTTGGAGGAGTTAAAAAGGGAGATCCAGGCCAAGGAACACAACATCGAAGTCCTGGAACGCACGGTCGCCGGTCTGGAGGAACAGGTCCAGCAGACCGATAGCTCCGCTGCTGAACTCCGAGAGGTTCGGAGGCAGGCCGAAGTGACAGCGGAAGAGGCGCAGCAACAGATCGACCAGCTTCAGAAAGATGTCAAGACGCGCGAGCACACCATCGAAGGACTCAAAGAGGACCAGGAAGGCCTCGAGACGCGGTTGGAGTCCGCGATCAAGGCCCAGGCAGAGAACTCAGGGGAAGATGCCGCTGCCGAAGCCGCCGAACGCTTCAAGGAAAATCAGGAACTGCGCAAGGATTTGCGGGCTAGTGAGCACACCGTCGAAGGACTCAAGAGGCAATTGGAGCAATTCGAGGAGGATCTCAGCCGGGCGCGGGATCAGTTGGTGGCTGAGGTACAGAGACTCAAGGAGTTGACCTCGGGCGACGTGGAGATCAGGCCCTCGGAAGAGCTCGAGCAGATGGATTCCAACCAGCTGTTGCACTATGCCCGCGATGTCGCTGAAGATCTGGACGTGCGACGCCAGACGCTGGACGAAGGCCTCCAGGGCATTGATACAATCAAGGACAGCTTCGAAGAGAACAAGAAGGTGTACGAAGAGCAGCAGAAGCAGATGGCCGAACAGATGGAGTCTCTGCAGAAGGAGATGGAAGAACTGGAGAAGGAGCGCGAGTTGCATAAGGCGGCCGAAAACAAACCGGACGCCAGCAGCGGAGAAACTCGCGACGTCATTGCCCAGCAGCGCCAGCAACTGGAACTGCTCAGCACCCGAATCCGCCAACTCGCCGCCACCAAGACGGAACTCGAAGAAGCCAACAAGAAAACCTACGCCGACCTCGAAGCCTCTGTCAGACGCCTGGCCCCCCTGCGCAAACAGATCGAAGACCTCGCGAGCCTTCGCGATACCCTGTCAGCCTATATCCGCGAGAAATACGACCGCACCTTCACGGTGCGTAAACTCGAAGGGGGCGGGTAGCGCCAGCTTCTTCTTGGCGTTACATCGCCCCCAGAGCCGTTACCAGTTGCTCCACCTTTTTCTTTAACTCATCGTGCACGACAGCGGCTTTCTCCAGCTGCCCTTCCTTGCCGATCTCTTCCAACTGCAAGGCCGTTTCCCGTGCGGCGTCAGCTCCGAAGTTGCTTACGGCGCCTTTTAGCGAATGCGCCGAGCTGCGCAACGCCTCGGCGTCGCCCTTCTCAATCGCTGACTCGATACGCGCCAGCTGATTCGGACAATCTTCGAGAAAGACCTCGGCGATCTCGCGGAACAGATCCATGTCTCCACCGACGCGGGTTATAGCGCTGTCGAAATCTAGTTTCTCTCCCCGCGCTACCACTGCCGCTGGAGCTTCCTCGACGGAATCGCCGTCCGCGATCGGTGGCCGCACACGTCCGGCTCGACGCGTTGCCGCACGAGCAAGCGCCTCGAGCAACTCCTCTTTCTTTAGCGGCTTGGTGATGTAGTCGTCCATCCCGGCGTTCAGACACATCTCGCGGTCGCCTTCCATGGCGTGTGCCGTCATCGCCAGGATCGGAATACCCGGCTTACCGGTTGAGGCCTGCTGCTCACGGCGGCGAATCTGTGCAGTGGCCTCCAGACCGTCCATGTTCGGCATCTGCACATCCATCAGAACTGCATCGAAATCTTCGTCGTCTGCCAGGCGGGCAACGGCCTGTTCGCCATCCTCGGCCAGAACGACCTGGTGTCCCTCCTTCTGCAGCAGCACGGTGGCGAGGCGCTGGTTGACCGGATTGTCCTCGGCCAGCAGCAGACGCAATGGTCGTCGTCGCTCTTCCAGGGTATGGCGCGTCACGACATCGCCATGCGCCGAACCCCCACTGCGCAGGAATCGGATCATTTCGAGGAGCTCGACGTCGTCTCCTCCTGAGGCGAGGTAGGCATTGATACCGTGATCGCGGCACCTTGAGCTGTCGCCCCGCTGTCCCGCCCGAGCCAGTAGCACGAGGTGGGGGAGGACACCAGCACCATCTCCGGTGGTTGCACGAATGCGGTCGGCCGATTCCGTCGCCTTGTCGATTTCCATATCCAACAACACCAGGGCAACGGCCTGGTCATCAGCGGGTACCAGCAATTCACCAAGCTTATCACGAAGTGCTGCTTCGGCGACCGTGAGTCCCCAGCCTTGCAACGTCGTCGTGAGACGACGCCCCAGTTCGGTCTCAGACTCTCCGTCCCGCACGATGAGCGCTCGCAGACCCACGAGGGATTCTTCAGCGACGAGGTCAGTCTCAACAGATTCTGTCCAACCCAGGCGCGCTGTGAAGTGGAAGGTGCTGCCCTCACCCTCGGCGCTGTCCAGCCAGATCCGTCCGTGCATCATATCGACGAGTTGCACGCAGATGGAAAGACCGAGGCCGGTGCCACCGTACTGCCGTGTCGTGGAACCGTCCGCCTGGGTGAACGACTCGAAGACCTGGGCTTGCTTGTCGGCGGGAATGCCGATGCCTGTGTCGCGAACACTGTACTGCAGCAGCACCTCGTCATCCGCCCGCTCCTCCACCCGTACATGAACGGAGATGCTGCCCTCGTGGGTGAACTTGACCGCGTTGCTGACCAGGTTGGTGATGACCTGACGCAACCGGGTCGGATCACCGCGCAGAATGCGGGGTACCGAAGAATCCACATCGCAGTGAACCTGAAGGCCCTTCTGCCGGGCCTTGAGCTCCAGTGGCAACAGCGCCGTTCTCAGGCTTCTGACCGTGTCGAAGTCGATGGCCTCCAGCTCGAGTTTGCCAGCCTCGATCTTGGAGGTGTCGAGAATGTCGTTGATGATCTGCAGGAGCGAGTCAGCTGAAATCTTTACGGCTTCCAGGTACTCTCGTTGCTCGGCGTTGAGCTCGGAGTCGAGTGCCAACTCAGTCATACCTATGATGCCGTTCATCGGCGTGCGAATCTCATGGCTCATGTTGGCCAGAAACTCGCTTTTCGTCCGGCTCATCTGCTCGGCTGCTTCCTTGGCTTCCAACAGAGCGGCTTCGGCTTGTTTACGTACAGTTATGTCTCGCATAACGAGTACGAATCGGGTGTACTCTTCGGAAGGCAGGGTGCCGACGGTCACGCTGAGCGGTATGATATTCCCCTCAGCATCACACCCTTCCGTCTCGTAGCGTCGATCGCCTTCGTCGTCATCGAAACTGAAATCATCCAGCCCCATCGACATGATGGGCAGCTTCTCGTAGGACGGCAGCAGGGTGCCGATGTGGCGGCCGGCAATCTCATCAGACGCGTGTCCGAACATCTGCTCAGCCGCCGGATTGTAAATCTCGATCAGGCCGAGATCGTCGACGGTTATGATGCCGTCAGCAGCGGTGTCCAGAATCGCATGGGTATGCGCCTCGCTGTTGAAGGCCGAGGCGATCAAGTCATTCACGGTGGCGGCGAGCCGGCCGACCTCATCGTTGGACTCAACCGTCACCAGGGCGCCAGAATCACCCTCGATGCGTTGAGTCATGACGGCGGCGACCGCGGCAGTGGGATCGAGGACGACCCGCCGGATCCGCCAGCTGGTCACCGCGATCGAGAGGCCAGCGGTGGTGGCGACAGCTATCAGGGTCCATGCCAGACCGAAGCCAGCGGCCGGCAGGAGGATGATCCCGACAACGCCCCACACAGCACCGGCGATGGCGGCGGCCACGATAGCCGGCCACACGATCTTGCCACGGACACTCGTTGATGCACTGTCGGCTGGATGGCCCTGACTCGGATATTCTGGAATATTCGACATGGCGGGAAGATAGCTCTCACGCTCTAATGCCGGCAACACGGGTTCTCTCCTGCATGTGGTGTCGCGGGCGATGTGGTATATTAGCCTGAGTGGGTACACCAGAAACTTCCCAGACTTCAGAAATGGATCCCGGTTTGTGTGAACTCTGCCGCCACGCGCGACGGATCCAGTCATCCAAAGGCTCCCTCTTCTTTCTGTGTTCGCGATCGGCGTCAGACCCAGAGTATCCCCGATATCCGGCTCTACCTGTGCGGGAGTGTCCAGGCTACGAAGCGCGGTCGCCGGGAGGATGAGACCCCGTGGGCAAAGCAAGGGCCAAGAAACCGCGGCGCAAGCGCAAACCGCGTCCCGGACGCGCCCGCAGCGGCAACAAGACGGCTGCAAGCCCGGCTCTTTGGGGGGTGGCGATCGCCATCGCGATGTGCCTCTTGCTGTGGCTGGCCTATGCCGGCTTCCAGGATCGACATTGGTCAGCCTTCCAGGACGCTGGCGACCGCGCTTACGGCCGCGGTAACTACGCCTACGCTCAACGCATGTACGATGAAGCTCTGCAAGAAGCGGAACGCCTCGACCCACGTGGCGAGGAGCTCGTCCAGACCCTGCTCGCACTCAGTCGTACCCACAAGGCACTCGGGGAACAGACGTCGGCCGATGCCATGCTGACACGCGCACGCACGCTGCGCGCCCAACGCAAGCGCTAGGGGGTGTCAGTGAAGCATCGCGTCATCTTCGGGGATGCTCGTTGCATGGACGAGGTCGCCGATCGCTCGGTCCACCTGATCATAACCTCACCACCCTACTGGCAACTCAAGGACTACGGCCACGACAGCCAGCTGGGATTCAGCGATTCCTACGAGACTTACGTCAATCATTTGAACGTGGTGTGGAACAACTGCCACCGGGTGCTCCAACCCGGTTGCCGCCTGTGCGTCAACATCGGCGACCAATTCGCCCGCTCGTCTTTTTACGGCCGTTACAAGGTCATCCCCATCCGCACCGAGATCATCCGTTTCTGCGAAACCGTCGGCTTCGACTACATGGGCGCCATCATCTGGCAGAAGGTGACGACGACGAACACCACCGGCGGGGGCAGTGTAATGGGTTCCTACCCCTATCCACGCAATGGCGTCGTCAAACTCGATTACGAATTCATCCTGCTGTTCCGCAAAACCGGCAAGGCGCCCGTCGTTTCCCCCAGCCTCAAAGAGCGTTCGAAGCTGTCGAATGCTGAGTGGAATACCTACTTTAACGGCCATTGGAACTTTCCGGGTGAGCGACAACAGCAGCATCTGGCCATGTTTCCCGAGGAGTTGCCCCGGCGGCTGATCAAGATGTTCTCATTCGTCGGCGATACCGTCCTCGACCCCTTCCTCGGAAGCGGCACGACCTCTCTGGCCGCGCACCGGCTGCAGCGCGATTCGATCGGATACGAGATCAACCCCGACTTCGCGGCCGTGATCAAATCCAAGCTGGTCGTGGATGGAATTGAATACCAGCATTCCCACAGTCACCCCACCAACGGGACGGTACTCGACGACCTGCCCTACCTGTTCCGCGACCCGGTGCGCGTCGATCTCAAGGTCGATCCACGCTCATCCCGCTACGGTTCCAAGGTCGACGGCGGCGAAACCCGCCCCGAGGAGCTGTTCTCAGTTGAGAAGATTGTCGCGCCGAATGAACTGCTGCTGTCGTCAGGGAAGCGGGTACGCCTGCTTGGGGTAAAGCCGATCAAGCGCCATAACCGACGCGCTGTGCAACAATTGCTGTCGATCGTGGGGGGAAAACGCGTGTACTTGCGAATGGACGAGGAACAGGAAGAGGACGGAGCGCTGCTGGCCTACGTGTACTTGCGCAACCGGACCCCAGTCAACAGGCATCTGATCCGTTCCGGACTGGTGTCCGTTGACACCTCGCGCGATTATCGCTTCAAGAAGGCGTTCCTGAATGAACGGGCGGAAAAACGCTAGGAGCCTGTCCGAGTATTCGCTTTGATAGGCGAGGGGGCGTCATTGTCGTCGATGGCAAGGCGCGTGATCGATCTGAATTGATGAATTCAGAGAGAGAAACGGAACGCTGGCAGCGGCGGCAATGACGCCCCCGCAGCCCAAATGGGATACTCGGACAGGCTCCTAGTGACGGCCGCTTACAAGCACTGATCGACCATCGCCTTGATCTCGTCGACCACCTCTGCAGCCAACTGGTCTCGCAGAGCCTGGAGTTTCCCCTCATCGATCGCCAACGCCTTCAGCACATCGGCATCGTACTCTGGCTCCTCTCCGGGTAAGTACCCCAAACCGAGATCCTTGCTCAGGTTGTTGGCAACGTGGACGAGGCGCACCAGGTCAGCCTCCTCAGCCGCTTCGTGGTGCTTGGCAACGGCTGACACGGAATCTTCCCCCATGTCGTTGTTCAACAGCATCAACTGGCCTATGCGTTCGTGGCTCGCCACGTCACCCAGATCCTGCTCAGCCGTGCGAAAACTGCCGCCCGTCTCCTTGCGATGCTCTTCGACCCGGACGAACCATTCCCAGAAGAAGAAGCCGATCACCAGCTTGCCGACGTCGTGCAGGAGGGAGCCGATCCAGTAGTCGTTGAACTCGATATCGGTCCTGAGCTTGACATGACGTTCCGTGTAGAGCTTGTCGGCGATGATGGCGCAGCCGACCGAATGCTCCCAGAACCGCTTCATGTCGAACTTGCTTTCTTCTGGTTTGACCAGACTGTTGATCATCTTCACCTGTTGGGCGATGGCTCCAACCTTCTTCACGCCCAATCGAGTGATGATCTCCTTCAACGTCCACTTCGCCGAGCGGCCACCCGTTCCAGTGAACACGGGCGAGCGCATGACCTGCAGCAACTTCATGACGATGGCCGGATCCATACAGAGGACCCTCTCCAACTCATCCGGCGTTGTCTTCGGGTCATTCACCAGGCGCATGATGCGCATGACGATTTCGGGCAGGGTCGGCAGGGTATTCAGGCTGCGCAGGCGGCGATCGACCTGTTGCTGTAGCACCGGGTAGGGCACGGTGTCCAGGTCGGCGAACAGGTTGCCGATGCCGCGCTGCTCCAGCGCCTGGCCGACGACATGCTGCAGAGATGCATCCGTCTGGGTGAAGGCGCGCTCCCAGGCGCAGAAGAACACGGACTCGGCTTTGGCGCAGGCCATGCGCTGCAGACCCAGCTTGTTGGTGGGCAGCACCAGGAACAGCGGAATCTTCCCCATCAGGCTCAAACCCTTGATGGTGATCTCACTATTGATGACATCGCTCTGAATCGAACACACACAACGGATGCGTCCGCCGTTCTCTGAAAGCAGGGAAGCGGCTTTCTTCAAGTCGGGCGCCACCATGATCGACAGGCCGTACTGGTAGTTGAGCAGCAGGTTCAAAAACTTGGCCAGGGCCTGCTGCGGCTTGCCTTGTTCGAGGACGATCAGACCGAATTCCTGGTTCACGGTTTCTTTCTCTGTCACGTTTAGTCCGGTTTTTGCATGTATTTGAGGTTGTGTAGGGTGTTTCGATCTACGGGAGCTTTAGTAAGATAGGCGGCGACGCCGGCAATTCAACTGTTAAAAAAATAGGTCCCTAAGAAGGGTCATCGCGGCGTCAAGCCGCAGATGCTCACACCAGACGCTCGGCATCATCCTCCGGCTCGTAACCAAGCTCCGCACGGGCATTGCTGATGTCCCAGTAAGCGCGCTTGTTCCCAGATATGCCGTAGTAGATGCCGTATTTCGTCGTCGATTCGATGCTGCGCCATACCAGTTGCACGCAGTCCCGGTGGCTGAGCCATGTGGACAGGATGCGATCATTGTCGCGTGTGGTCACAGCCTCGTCCGGTTGAAACGATCCGATGCGCAGACAAATGATCTCCATGCCGTGCTGGTCGTGGTAGTAGCGGCCCAGGTCCTCGCCGAACGCCTTGCTTACACCGTAATAGCTGTCCGGCCGCGCCGGCATGGCCACCGTCGTGAAAGTGCCCTCCTGTTCGTAAAACCCGGTTGCATGGTTGGAACTGGCGAAGACGATGCGGGGAACCTGTCGACGGCGCGCTGCCTCGTACAGGCAGTACAGACCGACGATGTTTGATTCCAGGATCGACTCCCATGGCGCGCCGACGCGGGGATCGCCGGCCATGTGAACGATGGCGTCCATGCCATCGACGATCTCCTCCATGCGCGCCAGATCGCTCGCTGCCCCCTGAACGACCTCATGGCCGAAATCCTCTTCAAGAGGGGTGCGGTGGTACATCAGGCGCAGATCATAGCGTTCCCGCAGATCGCGTGCACAGGCTTTACCGATCCTGCCCGCGGCACCGGTAATCAGTACGCGCTTCCTCGACATCCCCGCTCAATCAGTCCGTGCGCCACGATTCGTTGACGATGGCGTAGACCAGCAGGGCGGCAATCGTCGCCAGCCCGAACAGAAAACCGGCGACGATGAGACCCCTTTTCAATTTGCGCGAACGCCGCTTACGGCGGGTCATCCACGGTGCGTTCAGGTCGCCGACCGCATCACTGACCCGGTGGACCCCTTCGTCTTGCAGTTTTTTGATGGTGTGTGTGAAATCCATAGGCCCTAGTCATCCATGGTGAAATCGCCCAGCACCGTCCAGCACCGTCATCTCAGGCGACACCGGCCGCCCAGAGCGTACCGCGTCGTTGAATCTCCCGAGCTTCCGGAACATCGAAATCGGCAGCCACATGGCCCAGCGACGAGTAGAATACCCGTCCCTTGCCCCATACCCGCTTCCACACAACCGGCATCACGGCCCCGTTGATCCACGGCGCACTTTGCCGGCCTTCGAAGGTCGTCGTCACCAGCACCTCGTTGCCCGGATCGACATGCATGTAGTACTGTTCCGAATGCATGTCGAAGTCGTTCAATCCTAGAACAATCGGGTCGTCGTGCGCGGCGATGTTGACGCGGTAGTCGATGACCCCGTCCGGATGCGCCACCCATTGCCCGCCTACCATGAACTGGTATTGTGTGTTGTTGCGAAACGAGTCGGCCATGCCCCCGTGCCAGCCGGCTACACCGACCCCGCTCTCGATCGCCTTCAACAACCCGTCCGCCTGTTCGTTCTCGATGGTGCCCATGGTCCAGATCGGCACCACCACGTCCAGGGACGCCATCAAGTCCTCGTCCGTGTAGCTGTCCATCGAATCGGAAACCGTGACCTCGAACCCGTCCTGCTCCAGAATCGGGGCGAAAATCTTCGTGCAGGCTTCGGGCTCATGGCCGTCCCAACCGCCCCACACGATGAGCGCTTTCTTGCTCATAACCGAGTCATCCTCCTGGGAGGTACCTTCGCACCCCTCGCCGCCAGGGTCAAGGTCGTCTACGGTGCCTGATCCTCGCCAGCTTGCTCCTCGCTCGGCAACGGCCACAGCACCTTGAGCTGATCGACGGAAAAAGCGGGAGCAGCAGCGCCAAAGTAGCGCAGGCCGACATCGTCGGAATCATTGCGGATGCTGTGTGTGCTATTGGCAGGTACCAGGACGCAATCTCCCTCCGTCACCTCCCACGTTTCGTCCTCCACGCTCATCATGCCGGTACCCGAGATGAAGTAGTATATCTGCTCCGGCTCATGCCGATGAGCTCGTTGCGATCCCCCCGGCTCCATTTCAACCAAAGACGTTGTCAACTGGCTGGAGCCGCCGGTCCATGGCGACACCAGCAGATAGGAGATCGTGCCATCCCCCTGAAACCGCGGCGCTTCTTTTTGCGTTCGGATGATCATGTCGGTCCGTTCCGTGCTTGAGAATTTGGTGTGCTTGAGAGTCGCCGAAGTAATATCTTTTCAGGCGCCGACGCAACGTGTTACCTCCCTCGACTCGCGAAAGGAGAAGGCACCATGGACCCCCTGGACCTGAGTCAGAAGACCGTCCTCATCACTGGCGGAGCCGGCGCCATCGGCCGGGTAATCGTCCACCATCTGCTGCGTCACGGCGCCCGCGTCGCCGTCAACGACATCGTCAGCCAGCAAGAGGCGGCCCTGAGCCTGCTCTTTGCCGAGGCAACGGGCGATCACACCGGCTATTTCCAGGCCGACGCTTCTGAGCCGGAGGAGGTGAAACGGCTGTTTGACAAAGTTGAGGACGAGCTCCGCATTCCCGATATCGTCTGCTGCCACGCCGGCATGGTTGATGCTCATCCGGTGGAGGACTACCCGATCGAAGGCTTCGACAAGCTCTACAACGTCAACGTCCGCAGCGCCTTCGTGGTAGCCCAGGAAGCCTGTAAACGGTGGATCAACCGTGGCATACCGGGCCATCTCATATTCACCACCTCATGGGTCCAGGACGTGCCCTGGCCAGAGATCACTCCCTACACATCGAGTAAGGCGGCTCTGAAAACGATGATGCGCGGCTTCGCCCGCGAGCTGGCACCAAAAATTCGCGCCAATGCGGTGGCTCCGGGCATTGTCGCCGTCGGCCTCGCCAAGCGCCAGTGGGACACCGATCCCTCCTATCGAGCTCGAGCCTCAAAGGCGATCCCACTCGGTGACATGCAACCGCCCGAGTCCGTCGCCGACGCCTTCGTCTTTCTGTGCTCGTCCATGGCCGATTATATGACCGGCTCCGTCCTCGTCGTGGATGGCGGATGCAGCCTATACCCGATGGACTGAATCCAACGTTCCGGCGCCGGCATCAAACTGAACAACCATGCCCATGCTCATGACCCTCGGCATCGCCTTCCTGACGATTTTCAAGACCATCGAACCTGCGAGCGATGTCCCTGCCGCCGAAACACCCGACCCGTTCTCCCATGAGTTACTTGACCAGGTACAGCACCAGTATGTCGACGACAACGGCCGAGTGGATTACAAAGGGCTGCAGGCCGATCCCGTCAAGCTGGATACCTACTACCGGCTGGTAGCAACCTACAGCCCGGACAGTCACCCTGAACTTTTCCCGAGCGAGCACGAGCGACTCGCCTACTGGATCAACGCCTACAACGCCGCGACGCTGACGGCCATCCTCTCGGAGTACCCGATCACCAGCGTCAGTGAGGTCAAAGCCCCCCGAGTCCTCTTTTTCGCGCCAGATAAGAGCGGCTTCTTCTACTTCCGCAAGCTCGTGTTCGGCGGTGAATCTTACAATCTCTACGACCTCGAAGAGGACGTCATCCGCGGACGCTTCCCGGAGCCGCGGATCCACTTTGCCATCAACTGCGCCTCCAACGGCTGCCCCCGACTGCCACGACGCGCCTTCTCCGGCGACGACCTCGAACAACAGCTGGAGACAGAGGCCCGTAAATTCGTCAACGAGCCGCGCAACCTGCGCTTTGACCATGAGCAGCAGGTTCTGCACCTGTCGTCCATTTTTACCTGGTATGAAGAGGACTACCTGGCGTGGTACCGGGGAAAATACCCTGAGGAGAACCCCACTCTTGTGAACTACCTGCGGCTGTACCTGGCAGAGGATCGGGTCGCGGAGCTCGACCGGGCTGTCGACTACGAGATCAACGCCATGCCGTATGATTGGGGGTTGAACGACCAGGCTCTGGGAGTGGCGGACTAGAACCGCTGTCTCGAATGGCCTCGATGATCTTCTGCATCATGCACGCAGCAGAAAAAACTGGGGCAATCACCTCGTTGTCGACACTCGGAGCGTCGTGGTCACCGCGGCAACCCACGCCGATACTCAAGCGATTGTTTTATTCGCTGGGTTTCCGGAGCATGCTGGTCCGACATGATGATGAGGAAATTTGGTCTCCTACTGTCAGACTGAGCTGTCATGAAGAAACCTTTCGGATAACCCTAACTGATAGAACATCACAGCCGGTACAAGAATCCAGGGAGAATTCTGTGAATCGGTGAGGCAAAGCGGGCACGCGCCGTGCGGCGCCGACAGAGGTCTGTCCCAGGGTGACGACGACTGTGACCCGAGTGAGTTCCGCCGCGAGGCCGACCGGTGGGGCGATTGTGTAGCAGAACGTGTTTGTAAGGGCTTCTTGGAGTACTATTCGGGGTGCGGTCGAGCAGAAAACGATGCGAGGTGCTGAAGATTCGGCGGCAGATGTCCGACTCAATATTCGGAGGCTGAGCAGTATGATACAGGTCCTGAGAATTGCGCGAACGCTGAATCTTGAAAGCCGGGAAACGAGCGATTCAAAGCCCTTACGGGCACATCTACTCTTGGCCGCACTCGTCTGCATGGGCGTGTGCTGGGCAGGCTGCGACTCGGGTATCGACGCCGAGAGTGCTCCCGGCACGCGCCCGGACCGCATCTGTCTGACCTGGCGCTCCGATCCGGCCACGACGCAGGCCGTCAGCTGGCGCACGGCCGCGGCCGCTGACAGTGGATTCGCCGAAATCGCCCTGGCCGATGCCTCGCCAGAGTTTGCCAATTCGGCGCGGCGTTTGCCCTCCGCCTCCCACATCCTGAGGGCTGACAGCGGTCCCGCGCGCTATCACGAAGTCGAATTCACAGACCTCGAGCCAGCGACTCTATACGCCTACCGCGTCGGCGACGGCTACTCGACGTGGAGCGAGTGGTTCCACTTCCGCTCCGCAAGTCGGCAGGCCGAACCCTTCACCTTCATCTACTTCGGGGACGCGCAGAACTCGATTCTCTCGCTTTGGTCACGAACGATCCGCGCGGCGTACAGCGAGGCTCCACGGGCCCACCTAATGCTGCACGCCGGTGACCTCGTCAACCGCGCCGAGAGCGACCGGGAGTGGGGCGAATGGTTCGCCGCGGGGAGCTTCATCCACGCCATGATGCCGGCCATTCCCGTGGCCGGCAATCACGAGTACTCGACGGTCGACGATGAACGGCGGCTTTCCCATCACTGGCGGCCGACGTTCGCCCTGCCGGAAAACGGCCCACCCGGACTCGAGGAATCCGTCTACTGGCTGGATGTGCAAGGCGTGCGTTTCGTCGTCCTCAACTCGAACGAACGTCTCGGTGAACAGGCGAAATGGCTGGACGGCGTACTCCAAACGAATCCGAACCGGTGGACGGTGGTAACGCACCATTACCCGCTGTTCTCCTCGGCGAAGGGCCGCGACAACCAAGCCCTGCGAGAGCTCTTCAAGCCGCGCTACGACGAATACGGCGTTGACCTCGTACTACAGGGGCACGACCACTCCTACGGCCGCGGCCGCAATCTGCCCACGGGAGCCGCTGTGCACGATTCGAGCGGCACCATGTACGTCGTCTCCGTCAGCGGTCCCAAGATGTATGAACTGACCGAGGATCGCTGGATGGACCGGGGCGCCGAGAACACGCAGCTCTATCAGCTGGTCACCATCGACACCGACACATTGCGCTACCGGGCCGTCACCGCCACGGGAGAACTCTACGACGCCTTCGAGCTACTGAAACAGGCTGACGGCCCAAACCGACTCGTCGACCTGGCCCCCACCACACCGGAGCGACGCTTCGCCAACACGCGCAAGTGAGTCGCCGCGGACGTCGTGACTGTGACGGTTAGCGGGCGTGATATCTCGCTGGTTCAGTCGACGCTGATGCTCACGTGATCACACTGGAGCGGGGAAACTGCGGGAACGGTTGGGCACGATAAGGAGCAATTACCGGTAGTCTGACGGTGATTTTTACGGGGGAACTGCTCGGCGGGGAGTGTCTCCCGCATAATCCGCCGGGACTCCTGGAGGGGGGGCAGACCCCGGACCACAGGAGGCTTTGACTACCTATAACGGGTGATTGGCAAAACGGTACCGGTACAAACATCTGGATACCTAGGCGAGGTTGGAATTATAAGACTAGCGAAGCCGGAGCGTCGCTCTTCCTTTCCTGCAGTGCGCGCCAGTACTTTTTGCCGCCTGAATTTCGATAGGAGCCTTTCCGCCTGCCGACCAGGGACTCTCAAAGGGGGCCACCCCGGATTGGATACACAGGATGGTTGAGTACCGATAAATCAGATTACCGGTAGTTTGGCTGCGGGAGTGGGGACGGCCTCCCTACCTCAGAGACCCTTCCCCATCCCCGATTCAAGCCCTGCCTCAATTTCGTTCGGCTTTCACTCTATTTCTGCCCTTCGATGATCGCTTTCAGTTCCTGGTCACTCATGTGCCTGACCGAGGATTCTGCTCTGGCTTCCAAATTGACCACCTGAGGGCGTGACCAGCGCTCACCGCGTCTACGGGTCAGGGTGAATCGGCGGTCCGTAGAATCGTTCTGGGCGGCTTTGAACTGATGTTCTTCGAGGTGATCAAGAACTTCCGCCTCTACTTCTCCCCAGCGCTGACGAAACGACAGGTCAAATTTTCGCTGTAGATAGATCCCTGCTGTACCGGCCAGACCGGTCGCTCTGCAAGCCGCAGTGACGTTCAGCCGTGATGCCCGGAGATGGCGGAGAAAGGCGTCCTGTCGCTCTGGAGCAACGTAGTTGAGGCGTATCCGAACCCTCTTCACCACCGCTGTTCCGCTGTACAATTATCTATAGACCCGGAGGAGAACGAATTGCATTCAGTTGACACCTCATTGATGTACCCGTGTCACTACTGACTGAAACCATTTCTGACACTTTTTGCCCATATGGGAAGAACCTACAGCTTGCTCTCGATGTCGGCGTCGTTTCTCACTGTTTGTTAGCTATCTGTTAGACAGAAGCCCTGCTCATTCATCGGAAGTGTAGCGCAGATTCAGACTCAGACGATGCTTCGCATTCATCTCGCACATCGACACCATCTCGCCGTCAACGGGCAACTTGAATACGCAGGCTTGCAGGCGCTCCTTGCCCAGGGGCGTGTCCAGTTCGTCCGGGCTCATGAAGCGGTGAACGACCAGCAATAGCGGTCGCACCCTCGTGCGCCTGAGCGTTACAGTGTGCCAGACGAAGGATGCCACGGCACTGCGGGCAGACCACAGTCGGTACAGCGAGTACAGCATGAGTTCGCCCAATGCCGATGGCTTCCCCATCAACTGCATGACCACCGCTACCACGTTGCGCCAATTCTTGTGATTGAGATCGACGCATTCGCTGAATTCTCTCAGCGCCCTGCTGAACACCCGCAGATCCCATCGCTTGCTCGCACGCACCACTTCAACCACGCGATGCCGGTCGCCGGCGGTCACCAGCAGGATGGGCACAGTTATGTTGCACTCGGTATGACCGTAGTGCATGGCGTTGCGATTCAGCCTCACGCCGACACCTTCGCAGACCTTGTCCCACACGTCATCCATTGAAAGGTGTTGAATCCGGCGATCCTGGGTGCGGCCCACTTCCGCTGCCGGAAGAAAGCTGATGATCCTGACGCTGTCCGCGTTGTCGAGAACCCACCGGACTACATCTGGAATGTCTCGATAGTTGCGCTCCGTCACCGTTACCGTGCTGCCGGCGTGCAACGGCTTGCCGGTTTGTCTTCTCGTTGACCGGATCAGCTCGGCGAAGCGGTCGCGAACCTCGTGCAGATCTGCTTCGCGCGTCGACTCAGTGAGTCCAGGACGCCCCTTCTGGGTCACGTCGACGTGGAAACCGATCTTCTCGAGTCCGTAGCGACCCACCAGGGTCGGCAGGTAGTCTGGAATCTGCAGAAGCCGCTGGCCGTTCGTCATCACCATCGGGTCGAGGCCGATCTGTTTGGCGTAGGCGATGATGCGACCCAGTTCATGCGGATCCAGCAAGGTGACTTCGCCCGAGGTGATCTGACACTTGCCGCCGGGACCGAGGTGGTCACGAAGTGCATCGAGTTGCCCCTGCGCCTGTTCGAAGGGCAGCGGCCTGGTGTAGTTGGCCACATCGCTCAGATAACAGCTGGTACAGGCGAAGTTGCACTTTTCCATGATGCTGTGCGTGGCACCGCACGCCACCGCCGCAACTCCAGCCAACTGCTGTGGCAGTTTGAGGTATTCTGGTAGTGTGTCCCACCTGTTCTGGTAGCGGTTCGGCCGTGATCGTCGTACTGTTGTTGCTCGTCGGCTTGCCCGCGCTAGTAGAAGGCGCAGCCAGCCGCCCGTTGTCGTCGTACAGGTCATTGGCAGAATCGTTTGATGTTGATTGGAGCCGACGATGCCCCGAGTCGTGCACTTCGAGATATGCGCAGACGACCCCGAACGCGCCGTGAACTTCTACCAGAGCACCTTCGGCTGGGAGTTCAGAAGGTGGGACGGTCCGCAGGAGTACTGGATAATCATCACCGGGGAAGATGATCAACCCGGGATCAATGGCGGCATGGTTCACCGGGAGAGCGCCGCTACCTCCAGCCCGGTCAACATAGTGGAAGTCCCTTCCCTCGACGAGGCCCTCATCCGCGTCACCGACAACGGCGGCCAGGTATTCCGCTCGCGTGCCAGCGTTCCCGGCATCGGCTTCCTGGCCTATTGCCGCGATCCCGAAGGCAACGAGTTCGGCATGATGGAACTCGACCCCAAGGCGCCCTGACAACCGTTGGCCACCTGGTGACAACCCTGTTACACAGCATGAGCCGTTCCAAGGTGGAGTGATGGCACCACGACCTGATTTCGGCGGCACCATGCGTGAGCTATCCCTGCGACGCGACCACATCCCCGGGTACGGCTCGCAGCCCAGCTACGTGTTGACGCGCTACACCTTTCTGCGCGCCCTCGGTCTCGTCTACTGCGTCGCCTTTCTCGGATTGGTGCTGCAACTGCGGCCACTGCTGGGCCACAACGGCCTGCTGCCCGTCCACCTGTTCTTGAGCCGGGTGGAAACCAGCGTCGGCAGTGGATGGCCTTCCTACCTGCAGGTCCCCACCCTGCTGTGGATCGACTCCGGTGACGCCTTCATGCTGGCGCTGGCCTGGGTCGGGTTAGCGCTGTCGCTGCTGTTGCTGTGCGGGCACGCCAACGTCCTGCAGGTGTTCGCTCTATGGGTGCTGTACTCCTCCTTCGTCCACACCGGCCAGCTGTTCTATTCCTACGGGTGGGAGACCCTACTGCTGGAGACCGGCTTCCTGGCACTGTTCCTGTGCCCGCCGCTGAGGGGCGGATGGCGCCTGGAAAACCGCACGACTGACCGCTGGGTCCTGCTGCTGCTGCGCTGGGTCCTGTTCCGGGTCATGCTCGGGGCCGGCCTCATCAAACTCCGCGGCGATCCCTGCTGGACCGATCTGACCTGCCTGCTCTACCACTACGAGACCCAGCCCATCCCCAATCCGCTCAGCTGGTACCTGCACCAAGCACCGGAATTGTTTCACCAGGCAGGCGCCTTGTTCAATCATATGGTCGAATTGGTCGCACCCTGGCTCTTGTTCGGCCCCAGAAATATCCGCCACACTGGCGCTCTCCTCATCATCGCCTTTCAGCTGATGCTCATCGTCAGCGGCAATCTCTCGTGGCTCAACTACATCACGCTGGTGTTGTGCATCCCCTGTCTTAGCGACGGCCTGTTGCTGCGAATCGCACCACAAGCGCTACGTCATCGTCCACTGCCATCCGTCCCGGCTTCGGATGCGCGGCGCGTCACTGTAGTCGCCCTCGTCGCCGTGATCGCCGTGCTCAGTATCGACCCCATCGCCAACATGTGGTCCAGTCGACAACGCATGAATACATCGTTCGACCCGCTCAACCTGGTCAATTCATATGGCGCATTCGGCAGCGTCGGCAAGGTGCGCCGCGAGGTCATTCTGCTTGGCACGACCGACCCGGCTCCGGACAGCGAGTCCGATTGGCATGAGTACGAATTCAAGGGCAAACCCGGAAACCCGGATCGACGCCCCGGTATCGTTTCGCCTTACCACTATCGCCTTGACTGGCAGATCTGGTTTGCTGCTATGTCCGACTATTCTCGCCAACCGTGGCTCGTGCACCTGGTCTACAAGCTGCTGCTGGCGGACCAGGGCGTTCTCAGCCAGCTGGCAGCCGATCCCTTCCAAGGTGAACAGCCGACCTACGTCCGTGCTGACCTCTACCAGTACGAATTCACCGACTTCGCCACCGGCGGATGGTGGAAACGCCAAAAACTTGGGTCCTACCTGCCACCCCTGTCAGCGGACAACCCGGCCCTGCTCGAGGTCATCGCCGGCTTCGGATGGCCTATTGGTGGAAACACTGACGCCAACCCGCGATCTGTCATGCAATCTCCGTAGCAGCGATGGGGACTTGATGTGCCGTCATCTTCGTCATGTTCGCTTTCCTCTTGGGTCGATCGTGTTCGCATGGTGACCGCTCTGTCACACAGCCCTATGCAACATGCATGCCATGGAGTTCTGGTAAGTCTGGTGTTGGTTGGTCTTCGGTTTCGATTTTTGGTACTTGGTTTTGGTGTTTGGTTTTGGTGTTTGGTTTCCCCGTTTTTCGATGCATCACCTTCGGGCCCCCCAGATCTTGACAGATCCCCCCCAAACCATAATTTTTAGCCATGACTAAAAATAAAGTTTCACACGGTTTATCATCTCTGGAGAGCATGACGTGAACCCTCCTGTAGACCCACTGTCAGCGCTGATCGTCGCTGCCCTGCTCACGGCTGTGGCCCTCTTTATCGTTTGGCCCGAACGCGGACTACTCTCTCGCTGGAGCCAGCTGCGCCGGGTCGGTGATCGCGCCGTAATCGAAGATGCCCTCAAGCACCTTTATCACTGCGAGTACGGGAAGCAACCCGTCACAGTGGAGAGCCTCTCCGGCGCTTTGCAAATCTCGGGCAACAAAGCGGCCGAACTGCTCATCCACCTCGAGAGACAGGCCCTGACGACGCGGGCTGAAGGCGAGTTGAGCCTCACCTCGACGGGCCGTGACTATGCCCTGCGAATCGTGCGCGTACACCGGTTGTGGGAACAGCATCTGGCTGAGGAAACCGGATTGGGTCATGCCAGCTGGCACGGCGAGGCCGAGCGCGAGGAACATCGCCTTTCGGCGGACGAGGTCGATCAACTCGACCAGCGGATGGGCTATCCGGTCTACGATCCTCACGGCGATCCGATTCCGACGGCCTCGGGAGACGTGGGCCCGCGTCAGGGCCTTCCGATCACCAAACTGCAACCTGGACGCCTGGCCACGATCGCCCACATGGAGGATGAGCCGGAGGAAGTCTATGTCCAACTCGTCGACGCCGGTCTGCATTTGGGAACACAGGTCGAGGTACACGAGAGCACGGACGAGATCATCCGCTTTCTCGCCGATGGACAGGTCCTCGAGCTCTCGCCTACGCTGGCGGCCAACGTCTTCATTGTGCCGATTCAGACAACCCAGGAAATGGAAGGTCCCTACGAAACCCTGTCGACGCTGGGACTGAGCGAAAGCGGCCGAGTTGTCCGCATCTCGCCGGCCTGCCGAGGCCTGGAACGAAGGCGCCTCATGGACCTGGGGATCATCCCCGGTACGGTCGTCGAAGCTGAGCTCCGCAGTCCGGTTGGCGATCCGACCGCCTACCGGGTGCGCGGCGCCATGATCGCCCTGCGTCGAGAGCAGTCGGATCACGTGCTGATAACAAGATCAATGGAGGCCGCGTAATGGCAACTCAATCGCACCCTGCGGGCAGCGCCTGCGAGGCGTGTCCAGCCCACCACACTGGCAACCTGATCAAGCTGGGCGTCAACATGGCCAACTGGGACTATGTCGTCGCCCTGGCTGGTAATCCGAACACGGGCAAGAGCACCGTCTTCAACGCCCTCACCGGACTGCGTCAGCACACCGGCAACTGGCCCGGCAAAACCGTCGTGCGCGCCGAGGGCGGCTTCGCCTATCAGGACCAACGCTATAAGCTCGTTGACCTGCCGGGCACCTACTCCCTGCTTTCGACCAGCGTCGACGAGGAGGTGGCACGGGATTTCATCCTTTTCGGTCGACCTGACGTCACCGTCGTCGTCGTCGACAGCACTCGTCTAGAGCGCAACCTGAACCTGGTGCTGCAGGTGTTGGAAATCACCGACCGGGCGGTCGTCTGCCTCAACCTGATCGACGAAGCCAAACGTCACGGCTTTTCGCTGGACGAGCGCACCCTGGCACGCGACCTCGGGGTTCCGGTCGTGCCCACGGCGGCCCGCCAGAACGAAGGCATTCCCGAACTCATCCAGGCCATCAGCGAAGTCGCCAGCGGGCAGGTTGCCTGCAAGCCCCATCGAATAGAATCCCGTGAATCAGAGCCACTCACGCAGGCCATCGAGAAGCTTTCAGGAGAAATCGGACGCGCCTTTCCGGGGCTCGACAACGCCCGCTGGGTAGCGATGCGTCTGCTGGAGGGGGACCGTCGCATCGTCGAGGCGGTGCGCTCTGGTGAACTCGGCGATCTGAATGAGGCAACAGCAGCGCCACCCGAACTTGTGGAGACCGCGTCATGACGGAGAAAACCACACCCGAGAGCGTCCTGGCCGCGGCAGACACCCTGCGCTGGGAGGCTGGTGCCAACCTGCACGACACGCTGATGGAATCAATCTACGCCGATGCCGGACGCATCGCCGACCGCACCGTGACACGCAGGGACAAAAAACCCCGATTCCACCTTGATCGCACCATCGATCGTCTCGTCACCAGCCGCTGGCTGGGATTTCCGCTGATGCTGCTGATGCTGGCGGTCGTATTCTGGTTGACCATCGAAGGGGCCAACACGCCTTCCAGTATGCTGGCGACGCTGCTGATCGATGACACTCACCCGCTGCTCAAAGGTCTGGCTGCGACGGTGGGTCTGCCCTGGTGGGTGGACGGTCTGCTGATCGATGGCATGTACCTGGCCATGGCCTGGGTGATCGCGGTCATGCTGCCACCGATGGCCATTTTCTTCCCTCTGTTCACACTCCTAGAGGATTTCGGTTACCTGCCACGGGTCGCCTTCAACCTCGACAACCTGTTCAAGAAAAGCGGCGCTCACGGCAAGCAGGCCCTGACCATGGCCATGGGATTCGGCTGCAACGCCGCCGCCATAGTTTCCACGCGTGTCATCGACAGCCCCAGAGAGCGCTTGATCGCCATCATCACCAACAACTTTGCCCTGTGTAATGGACGCTGGCCGACGCAGATCCTCATCGCCAGCATCTTCATCGGCGGGCTGGTGCCGGCGCACTGGGCCGGCCTGGTCTCCGCCGGGGCCGTCGTCTCCATCGCCGTGCTCGGCATTGTGCTGTCTTTCGTCGTCTCCTGGGGTCTGTCTCACACTATTTTGAAGGGCGAAGCCTCGGCGTTCAGCCTGGAACTGCCCCCCTACAGGCCGCCACGAATTCTGCGGACCATCTACACCTCCATCATCGACCGCACCTTGATCGTGCTGTGGAGGGCCGTCGTCTTCGCCATTCCCGCGGGCGCCGCGATCTGGTTGGCCTCCAACGTCACCATCGCCGACGTCAGCATCGCCGAGCGCTTCATATCCGGCTCCGACACCTTCGCCCTTCTGGTGGGGTTGAACGGCGTCATCCTGCTCGCCTACATCGTCGCCATCCCCGCCAACGAAATCGTCATCCCGACGATTTTGATGCTGACCGTGTTGAGCGCACGGGTGGCGGGTTTTGGAGATGGCGCCGGCGTGATGTTCGAATTGGATTCAGAAACGGATACCGCCGCCATCTTCACGGCCGGCGGATGGACCTTGCTCACGGCCGTGAACCTGATGCTCTTCAGCCTGGTCCACAATCCCTGCTCGACAACCCTTTACACCATTTACCGGGAAACGAAGAGCATCAAATGGACGGCGATTTCCGGATTGCTCCCCATTGCCATGGGCTTTGCACTCTGTTTCTTTGTTACTCAGGTATGGCATCTTGTTGCGGGGTGATGATCCAATGAGTGAACACAACGATCCGTCGAAGACGACGACCGTCGGCCAGGACAGTGTCCTCAGTGAATCGGTCCAGGATTACCTCAAGTCGATTTACAAGCTGGCGGCGGGGGAGACCCCGGGATCGGTCACGACGTCCTTGATTGCCGAACGCATGAAGGTATCAGCGGCCTCGGCAACCAACATGATCAAGAAGCTGGCGGAGATGAATCTGGTCGACCACACCCCGTACCAGGGGGTGACGCTGACCTCATCGGGCGAGAAGATCGCCCTCGAGATCATCCGCCATCATCGGCTGCTGGAGTTGTACCTGTCACAGGCATTGGGATTCGGTTGGGACGAAGTCGACGCTGAGGCCGACCGGCTGGAGCATGCTATCTCTGAAGACTTCGAGGAGCGCATGGACGCGGCGCTGGGATACCCGACCGTCGGAGCCCACGGCGAGCCCATTCCGACCAAGGATGGGGCAATCGCCACCCACGAGTTCAGGCGGCTGGCCGATCTGGACGAGGGTCAGGCGGCACGCATCCGGCAGGTGAGCGACCGCAATGCTGAGTTGTTGCGCTACCTGGACGAAAAACAACTGCGTCTGGGAGCCCTCGTCATGGTCGAGGAAAAAGCACCCTTCCGAGGTCCTATTCTGGTCAGCATCGATGGCCAGCACCGCCACCACATCGGAATCGAAGTTGCCGAGAGCGTGTTTGTCGACGGCGACTGAGTCGTCCGACTGAAGTCGGACGACCGATCACTCGCGGGGATGTCCGTTCGACTTGACCCGCTTCTGCAGTTCCACCTTGTTGCGCAGGACAGGCAGCAACTCGTCGAGGTGCTCGACCAGGAACTGCAGCCGCTCGTTCTCTGAACGCATCTGGAGCACTTGCTGCTTCTTGGGTGGATCCAACCCGGCATTCGCGGCCATGGCAAAGGAACCCTGATCTGGCGTGGCCTCGGCCCCCCCGTTGTTGGTATCGTCCTCCCGGTCTCCTTCGCCAGCCAGTTCCATCAGTTGCGCGAAACGCTCACGAGCCGCCCGTGAAAGGGCGGCATCGACGGTGACGTCCCCGTCATTGAAGAAATTCACCGAAGCAGTCAGGTACGGACGGTCCTCGAACACGTCCAGCGTATCGTAGCGTCGCTGGGCCCGGGTGATGATATCCAGACGGCCATCCGGATAGCGCCTGGCGACGCGGGCGACGACGACGCTGCAGCCCACCTCTTCGATCGGCTGCTCCGTCAGCGAGGACAGTTCGGCACTCGCCTGGTCATGCGTGAACGAAATGCCGAAGGGCCTGGAAGGTTCGGCGATGGTGTCATCCGCCTCGACGCCACAGTCACCGATCATCTGTTTGTAGCGGTCTTCGAAAATGTGCAGCGGCAGAATTTGTCCGGGGAAGACGACCAGCGGCAACGGAAACAACGGAATGATGGTCTGCTGCGACATGCGGTTGCTCGCCTAGGAGCTGAAGTCTACCATAGAGTTGTCATGGATTATTACACTCCAGCCTCCGAAGAGCACATCACCCGAGAGAAGGCCAAAGCCCGAGAGCTGCGGCGATCGCAGTGGTGGAAGAACCGATTGAGTGTCGGCAAGTGCCATTACTGCGACCGTTCGATTCCGGTGCGAGAACTTACCATGGACCACATCGTGCCGATCGTGCGGGGCGGCCGCTCGACGAAATCGAACGTGGTTGCCTGCTGCAAAGAATGCAACACCAACAAGCGCGACCTGGTCCCCGTCGAATGGCAGGAGTACCTCAACCGCCTGAACAGCGAGGCCTGAGCGGATTCCTCGTGTCGACTCAATCCCATTGCGCTATGGACGCCGTTGTGTGGCCGCCGCTCGCTGAACCTCTTTCTTGACGGCGTCCTGAACGGCGTTGTCGACGGTTTCCTCGGCGTACTGACGCACCATATCCGGAGCCTCGAAGAGAAAATGGGCGATTACGGCCAGAAGGCCGCACACGGCCGTTATCAATGCGTACATCCTGAAGTTGCTGTTACTGCGCCTACCGGGCATACCGCGCATGTCGACCTCAGTGGTAGTGCAGGATCCCCGAGATTGCCGTCTCGACTTCGGCGGAGACCTCTGGCGGAACCGGCGGATTGAACGGGCCCCCTTCCCCTCCCACTACATCGTCCCAACCGGCGTGGCGAATCACTTCAACTACGGCGGAGTAATTGTATCTTCTGGCATCGCGAAAACGGATTTCTTCCAGGGGCGTGAGCTCCCTCTCGACCTTGAACCCGGTCTCGTAATCCCCTTTTCGCTGGGCATTGTTGATCGCATCGGAAGCCTTGACGAAGCCCAGATTGATGCCTGAAGTATGTCCCTTGGTACCCTTGGTTGCAGGCCCCGTGGAACGGTCCCCGATCCCCCACATCACGATGCCGCTACCATCATTGACCCCCTCGACGATGGCGCTGACATCCTCTTGGCTGGTACCGACCTTGATGCCGACAAAGTGCGGCGAGTCGTTGACCAAGCGCACGGCTCCCTCTGCTTGACTCGATTCCCTCATATAATAGAGCAGACGTGCTCCCGAGCTGGCAGCGTAGCGCTCGGCGAACTGCATGTAGGTATCGTAGAAACCGGCGGGATCGGCGACCCCGGTCACCGGCATGATCAAATAACAATCGGGAGGACGACTCAATCGGGCTTGGGTCTCGATCAACTCTCCCGCATCCACCAGCGGATTGGGCGCGATTCCCGACATCAACACACCTTTGCCACCGATGCGGGTGCCGATGAAATCCATGATCCGCGTCTGCTCTGCGCGCGACACGTGATGGATCAGGCTGGTCCCGGCAACCGCCACCACCCGCTGTCGATCGTCGTCCAGATGGTTGTTCTGGATCAGGTAATCGACGTTCTTGCCGATCCCCTCGAAGTCGAGTCCACCGTCTCGGTAGGGCAGGATGATGACGGAGGTGACAGAATCCAGGGCGTCAATCAGTTCTTCGTTACTCAGTGGCATTCAGGGGCTCCGGTCGAGAGAGTCAGAGGTGCTACCGGGATCATTGTCAGGGAGGGTTGCAGGTGCCGGCACGCCACGAGTATCGTCTCGTGCCGGTTACCCAACGTTATCGGAATAACCAGCAGCTGTCAACGAAATGGAAAGCTGAAAGCCACTAGCGCGCGATCGCGAAATGGCTCATGTCGCGCGGTGGCTGACCTTCCAGTACCCAGGCAGCCACGATCTGTCCCGTGATCGGACCCAGAAGCACCCCGTTCTTGTAGTGACCGCTGGCCACGAAGACGCCGGGCATGTCATCCAGGGGCGCGATGACCGGGCGACCCTTGCGCGGTTTGGGACGCAGCCCCGCACGCTGGTGTATGGGCCGGTCACGGATGCCCAACACCCGCTCCAGGGTCAGCCCGAACTGGGTCGCTGCCGCTTCGGTGGTACCGAGATCGAAGCCGACCTCTTCGACCGTCGCCGCCACCGTGATTCCCTCAGTGGTCGGAAGCAGATGGTGGCCGTCGTACCTCAGCACACGGCGCAGACTGCCTCCTCCCGCCCCATAGACGCAATGCTGCCCCCGCACCGGACGGACCGCCACCTCTTCCGCGCCAGCGCTGGCTGCCAGTAGCTTGCCCGTCCAGGCTCCGGCCGCTACCACGGCACAGTCGAACTCCTTCGATAAGTTGCCCGATGCATCACCCGCGAACACGGCCCGCACACCGGTGCCGTTGCCCTCGAGGCGACTGAGCGGCGTATCGAATGAAATGTGAATCCCTCGGCGGCGAGCTGCTGCCAGCAGTGCGTCAGCCAGTGCCGCGGGATCGACACGATGATCACCAGGGAAGTACAACCCGCCAAGCGCGTCCTCTCGCAACAACGGTTCAAGCTCACGCACACCCTCGCCATCCAGCAGCTGTGCGACGCAGCCTCGCGCCTTGTTGAACTCGCACATCTCAACCAGCGCCTGCAGGTCCGCCTCGCTGAAGGCGACATCGATGCCACCGAGGGCGCGCCAACCGACATCCACTCCGGTTTCCTCCATCAGCTGTGCGGCCAGGTGTTCATGCAGCACATGACCGTCGCGATACAGCAGGCCATAAGCGTCGTCGCCGCCGTTGAAATGGGTCAGAACCCCCAGCGACGCGCGTGTGGTTGGCGAAGGATCGGCATCGGCGTCAACCAGATGGACTTCAGCGCCCGCACGGGAGGCGTAGTAGGCGACTGAGCGGCCCACGATTCCAGCTCCGACTACCAGCAAACTGGGACCTGTCATGGCCGAATCACCACGTCCTCGCGGCAGCCGACTCCCGCTCCGATCGTGCGCTCGAAAGATTTCTCATTAGTTTCCTCATCTGCAACTTTCAGAGACTAGTGTCGCGTCTCAGGAATAGGTTGACAAAATTCGGCCGCCGAGGCGCCCTGCTCGCAAGGCGCCTGAGCGAGTCGTATCAGTGGGATACGACGAGCGAAGGCAACGCCGCGAGCAGGGATGGATCGGCGGAAGAATGTCGACGTATTCCTGAGACGCGACACTATAGTCTATACCCGATAAGGAGCGCGGCATGCGTGTAATACGATTCGAAGACGAAAACGGCAACATCCTGCTGGGAGAGGAGACGGACGACGGTCAAGCCCGAATTCTCTCCGGCAGCCTGTACGGCGGACTGCAATCCACGGACGATCGCGCGACAGTGCACAAGCTACTCGCCCCGCTGGAACCCACCAACATCTTCTGCATCGGCCTCAACTACCGCGAACATGCGGCCGAATCCGGCATGGCGGCGCCGGAGAATCCCGTCGTCTTCATGAAACCGACCAGCACGTTGCTCGGACCCGGCGAGTCGATTCGACTGCCGGCCTGCCAGCATGATTCGGAAGTGGATTACGAATGTGAGCTGGCCGTCGTCATCGGCAAGGACTGTCGCGACGTAGCCGAATCCGATGCCCTGCAGTACGTGGCCGGCTATACCTGTGGTCACGATGTGTCGGCCCGTCACTGGCAGCTTCACGGGGGTGGTGGTCAGTGGATCCGCGGCAAGGGCTTCGACACGTTTTGCCCGCTCGGTCCGGTGCTGGTGACGCCCGACGAGATCCCTGATCCTCAGAGCCTGGCGATCAAGACAATCCTCAACGGCCAGACCATGCAGGAGCATACCACCGGTGACATGATCTTCTCCGTCGCCTATCTAATCCACTTCCTGAGCCAGGACACGACCCTGCTGGCCGGAACGGTCATTCTGACCGGCACACCCCAGGGCGTCGGTTTCGCCCGCAAACCGCCGGTCTTTCTTCAGGCTGGTGACGAGGTCGTGATCGAGATTGAGAGTATCGGGCGGCTGGTAAACCCGGTGATTGCGGCGGATTGAGTTCCGGTAGAGACACCTGGTCAGGCCGGCGCCGCGTCTCCGTACAGGCTGAGCTGATCCAGACCGGTCTCGATGTCATCGGCGCCGTAGCCGAAATAGCCGGCAATCGTCTGCACCACTCCGTTCATCAGCACGTCCGGGCACGAGGCGCCCGAAGTTACGGCAATCGTCGCCGGTAACTGGCTCGGCAGCCAATCATCGGCAACCACGAGCTTCTTCTCGTGAATGTCGAAATGGCGGATGCGATCGCGCGACAGCAGCTCTTCAGGGCCACCGATCAGGTAGCTGGGCATCACCTGCGAGCAGATCTCCACCAGGTGAGAGGTGTTGGAGCTGTTGTAGCCGCCGACGATGATACCAAGATCAGGGCGCGCTTCGAGCAAGGCCTTGCTGGCCGATTGATTCCAGTTCGTGGCGTAACACAGGGTATCGCTGGTGTCGGCGAAATGATGCTCCAGGTCGTCCTCGCCGTATTTCTTCACCATCGCCGCCCGCAGCACGCCGCCAACCTCTTTGGTTTCCTCGGCCAGCATGGTCGTCTGATTGACCACGGCCACCCGCTCCAGGTCGCGGGAGGGGTCGAACCCCTCCGACCACTTGTCCGCGAAACGGGCTTCGAAATCTGCCCCTGACATATCGCCGACGATGAAGTCGTGCACCTGTGATGCCTCATCCTTGTCCAGGACGACCAGGGTCTTGGTATGCTCTTTGGTATGAGAATGGGTCGCTTGCGTCTCCTCGTGCTTGAACTTGCCATGGATGACGATGGTGTAGCCTTCGCGTCCCAGCTCCTCTCCCCGGTCCCACACCTTTGACACGAAGGGGCAGGTGGTGTCGTAGAGTTCGCGAAACTCTTCGGAAGCAGTGTCCAGACCGCTGCGCTGCAGGGAGTCTTCGATTTCCAGCGTGGTCCCGAAAGCCGGAATCAAGACAATGTCGTCGCCGGTGATTTCGTCTTCGGCGATCTGGCGCTCCCCGTTCCTGTCGTAGAGGAACTCGACACCTCGTTCCTCCAACTCCTCGTTGACCAGGGGGTTGTGGATGATCTCACTGACCAGGCTGATGCGGCGATCGGGATGGCGTTCCAGCGTGGAGAAAGCCATGTGAATGGCTCGCTCGACGCCGAAGCAGAACCCGAAGTGGCGCGGAACCAGAACCTCCAGATCGCCAATGGCCAGCCGCGTCGGGTTGAGCAACCTCTTGCCCGTCTCGAGGCGAAATTCCTTGATGCGCTGTATGATCGGCCCCGCGTAGTGATTGGGGACTTGATCGAACTGGGAGAACGCCATCAGCGATCCGCTTCCTTTCCAGCGATCCGTTTCCCTTCTATAAGTTCATAAACTACTGACGGTTATCATAAGCACTCCCGGTCAACTGTCAATGTCCGCGGCGGTAGCATTTCGTACATTGGCCACCATGAGCGACCTCCCCCATGCCGTCGTCCTGGTCAGCGGTGGTCTCGACAGCTGTGTCACCGCCGGCATTGCCGCCCAGAAACACCGGCTCTGCTTCCTCCATGTGGCCTACGGACAGCGGACCCAGGCCCGCGAGCACCTGGCCTTCACCCAGATAGCCGACCATTACGGCGTCGACGAGCGTCGCGTCGTCGATGTGGCCTACCTGCGCGACATCGGCGGTTCCAGCCTGACCGATCCGGCTCTTGAGGTTGAGCGCGGCGACTACCCGGCCGACCAAGCGGCCGTGCCCTCCACCTACGTCCCCTTCCGCAACGCCAATCTGCTGGCCATCGCCGTCAGCTGGGCCGAGGTCATAGGGGCGATTTCCGTCTACCTCGGCGCCCATGAGGTCGGAGCCCCCTACCCGGACTGCCAGAGCGGGTTCTTCGAGTCCTTCAATGCCCTGGTGTCGTTGGGGACCCGGCCGGATACCCGTCTCGAGGTCCTGACCCCGCTACTGGCGATGGACAAGGCCGGCATCGTCGCTCGCGGCGTCGAGCTGGGCGCCCCATTCCACCTCACCTGGTCATGCTACATTGCAGAAAATCACCCGTGTGGGACCTGCCACAGCTGCCATGCTCGCCGGATCGGTTTCGATAAGGCCGGGATCCCTGACCCACTCCTGAGCTCATGAGTCGGGATTACTGCACAAAATGGCACTTTTTTCTGTCTGAAAAGGCCCGTCTTTCTTGCTCGATAGGCGAAATCGTCTACTTTCTGCTGTGTAGTTTTTTCGCGGTGATCAAGGTGTTCGATCAGACAATTTGTCGGAGAGTATGTCGGCAGAACCCAAGCACTTAGAGACCTTTCCGAATCCGAAGCCGGAACGCGACTACACCATAGAGATCGAGTGTCCGGAGTTTACTGCGGTGTGTCCCAAGACGGGGCAACCAGATTTCGGCACCATCCGGATTCGCTACGTCGCCGACAAGACATGCATAGAGCTCAAAGCACTGAAACTGTATTTACAGTCATTTAGGCAGCGCGGCATCTTCTACGAAGATGTGACGAACGAGATTCTGGACGATCTGGTGACGGCCTGTGCGCCCCGGCGCATGACGGTCATCGGCGACTTCAACGTGCGCGGTGGAATCGGCACAGTCGTCACAGCGGAACATCCGTGAACCCCGCATGAGTGGGCATCCCGTCACGCGCAATGCGCGCGTCGACAGGATTCTGGATTCGGCACACGAATCATTCCCGCCGTGTCGCTGCCGTAACCGTAATGGGAGTTGATCCATGGAGGACACCGAAGTTCAGGATGAAGTGGCAGAGGAAGTAACAGAAGACGGAGCCGAGGGCGACGGGGAAGGCAAGGAAGAGAAGACCTGGTTCCCCTACATCACCAAGGCGCAGTTCGAGAAGTTCCTCTCGCGGTTGCAGACCAAGATCCCTGACGAAATCGATCGCGACTACATCCGTGCGATCATCCGCACGCCCTCGATGATTTACCGTTTTCTTCGGGGCATCGAGGCCATGAAGCTGATCGACCGCGACCAGAAACCGACCGACAGGCTCACCAACCTGGTCAACGAATCATCGCGCCAGGGAACCATCACTGAGATTCTGCAGGACCTGTACCCTGAGTTACTCACCCAGTACCGCTCCAGCGGCAGCATGGTAGACCGCGAGGTCGTCACCTTCTTCCGTCGCGAGACCGGCATGGGCAATGACTCAGCCAACAAGATGAAGATGTTCTTCAAGTACCTGCTGAGCGAGTCTGACCTCAACGGCGCGGCCCCAGCGGCAGCAGTGGAATCGGAGGAAGAGGTAGAGCAGGCCGAGCCGGCAGCAGAGCGCCGGCCGACACAGCAGCGCGCGGCCAGGCCGGCACGGCAGGCGCGGGAGGCCGAATCCAGCCGCTCCGAGCGCAGCGTTGACCGCCCCGAACGCGGTGGTGACCGTATCGAGCGCACGGAGCGCGGTGCTCCCCCCTCGCGCACATTGTCGGAAGCACAACGCGCCTACCTGGATACGCTCAAGTCCGTACTCAGCGTCAACATCGACGGCGACTGGGACGACGATATGATCAAGCTGGCCTTCGACAGGCTGGAACGACTGTTCGACCGCGTTCGCCGCGGTTGAGGTGAAAAGCGGCCGTCGGGCCGGAAAAACGGAAAGGCCCTCCCTGATTCATCAAGGGAGGGCCTTTTTCTCATTCACCGACTCAACGAACGCTCTACTCCTGCCACACTCCCATCGAAGAAAACTTCTCCACCCGCTTGTCGACCAGTTCGGGAGCCGGAATGTTGCGCAACTCCTCCATGGCCTCGAGGACGTGGCGCTTCAGATTGGCAGCCGCTTCATCGTAGTCGCGGTGGGCTCCGCCGAAAGGCTCGGGCACGATGCGGTCGATGATACCGTATTCCTCGAGATCCGCGGCCGATAGTTTTAGTGCCTCGGCAGCTTCCTCCTTGCGGTCGCGGGTGCGGAACAGAATGGTGGAACAACTCTCGGGCACGATGACGGAATAGCAGGCGTGCTCCAGCATCAGGATGCGATCCCCGACCGTGATACCGATAGCCCCGCCGCTGAAAGCCTGGCCGATGATGGCGACGACGATCGGCACCGTCATGTGCGACATCTCGTACATGTTGCGGGCGATGGCCTCTGCCTGCCCCCGCTCCTCCGCCTCGATCCCGGGGTAGGCTCCGGATGTGTCGACGAGCGTCAGGATCGGCCGCCTGAACTTCTCCGCCATCTGCATCAACCGCAGAGCCTTGCGATAACCTTCCGGGTGGGGCATGCCGAAGTTGCGCAGCTGGCGCTCCTTCACATCCCGCCCGTTCTGAATACCGACGACGATGACCGGTTCACCGTCCAGCCGTGCCGGTCCACCGACGATGGCACGATCGTCACCGTAGTGCCTGTCCCCGTGCAACTCGGTGAAATCGGTCAGCATGCGCTCAATGTAGTCGAGGGCGTAGGGCCGATGCGGATGCCGTGAGATCTGCACCCGCTGCCAGCGCGTCAGCTTGGTGTAGATCTCCTGGCGCAGCTTTTCGACCTTGGCGTCGAGACTCTGCAGCTCGCGACTGACATCGAGACCATCCTCGCGCGCCTGCGACTGCATCTCGTAAATGCGCTTCTCGAGCTCCACGATCGGGCGCTCGAAATCCAGGTAGAAGCCGCGCTTGTTGTTGGCAGTACTGCTATTGCCGGCCTTGTTGTTATTGCTGGATTCGGTCATTGACTATATAGACACCAAGTGTACTCGGTTGCTTCGTCACAGAAACCTGATTTCTCCCTGCCTGGTCACTGCGCGACGAGCATTGTACCGGGAAAGATGCCTGCAGGCCATGCACCCTTCATCGCCTCGCAGTAATCGCTGCCACTGATTGTCCGAAATAAGGCTCGACGCCCTGCGCCTAGAAACGGCCAGGCACGCACCGACTTACGCTTCAAGCTTGTCCAGCGCCGTCCCTATACGATCAATCGCCCCCTCGATGATCTCCATCGACGTGGCGTAAGAGACCCGCATGTGTTCCTGGGTGCCGAAACTGACCCCCGGCACGCAGGCCACCCGGGCCTCGTCCAACAGATAATCGCATAGCCCTGTGCCATCTTCAATTCGCTCTCCGCCCCCCGGCCGCGAACGGCCAAAATACGCGGAAATATCGGGATAGGCGTAAAATGCTCCCTGCGGCATCGGGCACTTCAGCCCTTCAATCTGATTGAACCCTTCGACCATACGCTTGCGTCTACGATCATATTCCTGCCGCATCTCTTCCACGCACTCCTGCGAACCGGTCAGGGCCGTGACCGCAGCTCGCTGAGAAATCGAGCTGGTGTGCGACAGAATCTGCATCTGCGCCTTGATCATGCCGGCGATGACCTCGGTTGGACCGGCTGCGTAGCCGACGCGCCAACCCGTCATGGCGTAGCTCTTGGATACCCCTTTGACGACGATCGTGAGCTCCTTAACCTGCTCGCTGAGACTGGCGACCGACACATGCTCGACGCCGTCGTAGATCAGCTTGTCATAGATCTCGTCGCTGAGGATGTGGATGCCATGCTCGACGGCCACCTCGGCCACGGCCTCCAGTTCCTGTCTCGTATAAACCACGCCGCTTGGGTTTGATGGAGTATTCAAGACGACCATCTTCGTTTTCGCCGTGATAGCCTCGCGAAAGCCTTTGGCCGTCAGCTTCAGCCCGTCCGCCTCACTGGTCTGAACGATGACGGTGTTGCCACCGACCAGTTTCGGCTGTTCGGAAGAGGAGACCCAATACGGCGCCGGCACGATGACTTCATCCCCGGGACTGACCAGAGTCGCTCCCGCCAGGTAGAGGGTATGCTTGCCACCGCAGTTGACGATCACCTGGTCCTGGGTGTATTCCAGCCCGTCGTCAGTGACCAGTCGCTGCAGGATCGCCTTTTTGAGTTCCGGAATGCCGGCCGCCTGCGTGTACTTGGTGTGGCCGTCCCTGATGGCCTGAATGCCGGCCTCTTTGATGTGGTCGGGCGTGTCGAAGTCCGGCTCCCCGGCTGCCAGAGAGATGACATCGATGCCATCCCGTTGCATCTGCTTGGCTTTGGCATCGATCGCCATCGTCGGGGACGGCTCGATGCGCTGGACGTATTCGGACAGGACGTATTCGGACAGGGCCATGGTTACGGTGAACCGGGGTTTAGAGACACGGGTTTAGAGACACGGCATTTGGAGATCCAGCTAGGTAGTGTATTCCGCGTTCAACCGAACATAGTCGTAGGTCAGGTCGCAGGTGAAGATCTGCGCGGATTCCGATCCCGCACCCAGATCGATGTCTATGGGAATGTCCTCCGCCTGCATGGCAGTACTCAAGGCCGCCTCATCGAATGCGGTCCCGGCGCCGTCGGTATAAATGGAGGTCCCGCACAGCTGCACTTCTACCCGATCAGGATCGAGGTCGACCCCTGAGTAGCCCACCGCGCATAAGATCCGTCCCCAGTTGGGGTCGCAGCCGAACATGGCCGTCTTCACCAGGTTGGAGTTTGCCACGGAAAGCCCGACCCGCCGGGCATCACTTTCAACCCGGGCGCCGTTTACCTGGATAGTAATCAGCTTCGTCGACCCTTCAGCGTCACGGGCGATCGCCTTTGCCATCTCGCTGCACACCGCTTCGATAGCATCTCCAAGCTTCCGTCCGTCAGCGCTGTTGGCGACAACCTGGACCCCGTCTGCGAGAGCCGCGCCATTGGCCATGGCGATGACGGTGTCGTTCGTGCTCATGTCGCCGTCGACGGTGATACAGTTGAAGGTCCGGCTCACCGCCGCGGAGAGTAGCGTCTGCAGATCGGCGCTGGACACCCGGGCGTCCATGGACACCAGTGCCAGCATCGTCGCCATGTTCGGTGCGATCATGGCTGCCCCCTTGGCAATAGCGCCAACCGTGACCAGGCCTGCTTCAAGCTCGACCTGCACGGCGCAGTGTTTGGCGAAGGTATCCGTTGTCATGATGCCGAGCGCGGCATCTGGACCACCTTGATCCGACAGACTGCCGGCCACGATGGGTATACCCGTTTCGATCTTCTCGATTGGCAGTTGTGACCCGATCAACCCGGTGGAGCAGACGAGGACATCGCTGTTCACCAGACCCAGCGCCGCGGCCGTGGCCGCGCACATGCGGCGGGCATGATCCATGCCGGCCTCGCCGGTGCAGGCGTTGGCATTGCCGCTGTTCAGGATGACGGCCCGGGCCAACCCGTCCTGCAGATGTTCGCGGTCAACGTGAATGGGCGCCGCCTGCACCAGGTTTTTGGTGTACACGGCAGCCGCGGTTGCCGGAGCCGTCGAGTAAACCAGGGCCAGGTCCTTGATGCTGCTGTCCGACTTGACCCCAGCATGCATGCCGGCTGCCTGGATGCCCTCGGGAGAGGTAATGCTGCCGTTTTCGATCTCCTGCATCAGTATGTTCCTGTACCACCCTTGACCTGCGAGGCGACAACCGCGTCCCGCATCAGTTTGAAATGGAGGCTGTCCAGCAGTGCCAGCCAGCTCGCCTCGATGACATTTTCCGGTGCGTCGGTACCGTCTTCTTTGCGACTGATGGTCCGAATCTCACCGGTCTGAAAAGATCCTTTTAGAGCCTCATCGGCCGACGGGGTTCTCATTCACGTCGCTTGCTGCCGTATCTCAGGCGTCCGCCACAGATTGCGCCACCAGGTCGCCAACCTCGGACGTGGTGTAACCCATCTTGCCGGCGCCCATGTCCTTCAGTTTGCCGAGCGTTTCGACGATGGCGTCCTCGACAATCGCCGCCGCCTTGTCTTCTCCCAGCGTCGCGATCATCAGCTGCATGGCGCCTATGGCGGCCAGAGGATTGATAACGCCCTGACCCGTGTACTTGGGCGCTGAGCCACCAATCGGCTCGAACATTGACACGCCCTCGGGATTGATGTTGCCTCCGGCCGCGATCCCCATGCCGCCCTGGATCATCGCACCCAGGTCAGTGATGATGTCGCCGAAAATGTTGTCGGTAACGATGACATCGAACCACTCCGGATTCTTGACCATCCACATGCAGATGGCATCGACGTGGGCGTAGTCGCGCTTGATGTCGGCGTAGTCTTGTTCGCCGACTTCGTTGAAGGTTCGCTCCCACAGATCGAAGGCGAAGGTCAGCACGTTGGTCTTGCCGCACAGGGTCAGTGTGTTTTCGCGATTGCGCTTGCGGGTGTACTCGTAGGCGTAGCGCACACAACGCTCGACGCCCTTACGAGTGTTGATCGACTCCTGCACGGCGATCTCGTCGGGGGTCCCCTTCTTCAGAAAACCGCCGGCACCGGTGTAAATGCCCTCCGTGTTCTCGCGCACCACGACGAAATCGATGTGCTCGGGCCCCTTGTCCTTGAGCGGCGTCGGCACATTCGGGTAGAGCTTCACCGGGCGCAGGTTGATGTACTGGTCCAGCTCGAAGCGCAGGTGCAGGAGAATGCCCTTCTCCAGAATCCCCGGCTTCACATCCGGATGGCCGATGGCGCCCAGATAAATGGTGTCGAACTGACGCAGATCCTCGACGGCAGATGCAGGCAACACCTCGTCGGTGCGCAGATAACGGTCGCCACCGAAATCGAACTCCGTGGGCTCGTACTTGAAACCGACTTTTTCACTCACCACCTGCAACACCTTGAGACCTTCGTCTACTACCTCGGGTCCGGTCCCGTCACCCCCTATAACCGCGATCTTGTACACTGATGAAATCCTTTCTAAATGTTGTTGAGCTAACGCCTTTGCTGCGATCGCCGTGAACTGAGTTCCAAGATGCTACGTTGCTTCAATATGAGCCACGATCTTTGCTCGTTGTTGTGGGCTGAAATCCTGCCCGTACGTCCTAAGAAACAACAACTTACGAACCTCGGCTGGTGTCGCATCTCTTGCTTCTTGCGCAATTCCAGCTAGCGCCAGAGTCTTCGCCGTCGTGAACATATCACAGGCCATCTTTAATCGATCGACCGGCGAACGGGCCATCATCAGCTCGCGGAAACGGCGCTCTATATGTTCCGGTGTGTCATTCATCGCAACTGCAGATGTTGGCTGAGGACCTGACTCGGTCAGCCCTTAAACCCTGACAGGTACGGCAGCGAGGCTGCCGTCTTCTCGATATCCTCGCGCCCCTCCAACAACTGCCCCAGAGCATCCCAGGTGCCCTTCACGAACTGATCGCGGGTACCATCGGGAATGCCGGCCGGCACCGACTCGCTGCCGAAGCGAACTTCCCTGCCGTTGACATCCACAGCCACTGCCAGCGACGAGTCTGCCTCAACCGCCTCCATGATGCGCTGCGCATCCTCTGCCGAAACCGTGACGCAGGGCAGTCCGAGTGACAGGCAGTTGCCGAAAAAGATCTCCGCGAACGACTCCGCCACAAAGGCCTTGATACCCCAGCGGGTCAGCGCCTGTGGGGCGTGCTCTCGCGACGAGCCACAGCCGAAGTTCTTGTTGGCGACCAGGATCGAGGCCTGTTGATAGCGCTCATCGTCAAACGTATGCCCACCACTGGAACGGTCGTCTTCGAAGACGTGCTCCTCGAGTCCGTCGAAGGTGACCGCTTTCAGGAAGCGCGCGGGGATGATGCGGTCCGTGTCCATTTCGTCGCCGCGAACCGGGACGGCGGTTCCGGTGACCTCGCTTACTGCTGAATCTGAAACTGCGTTCGTCATCGTCATGCCCTTTTGTTATTACAGCGCCAGACGCGGGAGGATCCCCAGCGTGCCCGGCGTACGGTTCTTTCTGTTTGTCTGATTGTTCTTTCTGTTTCTCTAGTTGATCAGCTCGCGCACATCGGTGACTTCACCCACAACGGCCGCGGCCGCCACCATGGCCGGACTCATCAGCAAGGTGCGCCCGGTCGGGCTGCCCTGCCGACCCTTGAAGTTCCGGTTGCTCGAAGAAGCACTGAGTTCGCGCCCTTGCAGTTTATCCGGATTCATCCCCAGACACATCGAGCAACCTGCGTCCCGCCACTCGAAGCCCGCCTCCTCGAAAATCTCGTGCAGACCCATGGCCTGGGCCTCTTCGCGGACCCTGAAGGAGCCAGGAACCACCAGCGCTTTCACTCCCGCCGCCACCTTGCGACCCTTGGCGATCTTGGCGGCCTCCTCAAGGTCACTCAGACGCGAATTCGTGCACGAACCGATGAAGGCGACGTTAACCGGGGTACCTGCGATCGGCGCGCCTTCTTTGAAATCCATGAATTCAAGCGCCTCGCGAACACCCTCTCGCTCCGACTCTGGAAAAGCGGATAGCTTCGGAATCCCCTCATCGACGTTGCTGGACTGCCCCGGATTGATCCCCCAGGTCACCGTGGGTGCAATCTCGGCCCCCTCGAACTCGACCACGTCGTCGTAGGAAGCATCATCCCCGGAAGCCAGTGACGACCACCACTCGGTCGCTCGATCGAATGCCTCACCCTCGGGCGCGTAATCCCGACCCTTCAGGTAATCGAAGGTGGTCTGATCGGGATTCACGTAGCCGCAGCGCGCCCCGCCCTCGATCGACATGTTGCAGACCGTCATCCGCTCTTCCATACCCATGGCCTCGAGCACGGGGCCAGCGTACTCGTAAGCGTAGCCGACGCCGCCGTTCACTCCGGTCTTGTTAATGACCGTGAGCGTGACATCCTTCGCGTACACCCCGCCACCCAACTCACCATTCACCTGAATCCGGCGTACCTTCGGACGCGCCAGCGCCATGCACTGCGAAGCCATGACGTCGCGCACCTGGCTGGTGCCGATGCCGAAGGCGATCGAGCCGAAGGCGCCGTGGGTGGAGGTATGGCTGTCACCGCAGGCGATCGTCATGCCCGGCTGTGTCAGCCCCAGCTCCGGTCCGATCACATGGACTATCCCCTGGCGCTCGTCGTTCATGTCGAACAGCGGCACCTCGAACTCCTTGGTGTTGCTCTCCAGGGCCGCCATCATCGCCTCGGCCAGATCGTCGACCAGTGGCCGTGCCCGCGAGTCGGTCGGAATGATGTGATCAGCCGTCGCCCAGGTGCGATCCGGATGGAGGAGCTTCAGGCCGCGCTCCCGCAGCATGTCAAATGCCTGTGCGCTGGTCACCTCGTGTAGCAGGTGCAGACCGACAAACAACTGCGTCTGACCCGAGGGCAACTCACGCACCGTGTGCGCCTCCCAGACTTTCTCGAATAAATTCCTCGACATTTATCTGCCCTCTCAAACAGCCTGCTGTTTCGGCTGTAGTTGGCGCCCCTTGAGCGTGTGCATCCGGTTCAATGCGTCGATGTAGGCCTTCGCGCTGGCCTCAATGACATCCGTCGAGGCGCCGTGGCCGGTCGTCTTCTTGTCACCCTCTGAAATGCGCACGGTCACCTCACCCATCGCCTGGCTGCCGCTGGTGATCGCCTGGATGGCGTACTCGTCGACGTTTACCGTAGACCTGGATCCCGTCGCTAGGTTGATCGCCTCATAGGTCGCATCGACCGGGCCATCCCCCCAGGCTGATTTCTGTATCGGCTCTTCCCCCTCAATCGCGATACGAACCGTCGCCGAGGGCACCGTGCCCGAGCCGCTGACCGTGTGCAGGTACTCGAGCTTGTAGCGCTCTGGAGCGTCGCGGATCTCGTCACCGACGATAGCCATCAGGTCCTCGTCGAAGACCTCCTTCTTCTTGTCCGCCACTTCCAGGAAGCGCTCATAGGCCTTGTTGAGCTCTTCCGCCGAGAGGTGGTAGCCCAGTTCCTGCAGGCGGAAACTCAATGCATGACGTCCGGACCGGGCCGTCAGCACGATCGCCGTGTCGTCCAGGCCGACGTCGCGTGGCGACATGATCTCGAAGTTTCTCCGATTCTTGAGCACGCCATCCTGATGAATGCCCGAGCTGTGGGCGAAGGCATTGGCGCCGACGATCGCCTTGTTCGGCGCCACCGCGATCCCCATCAGGCGAGTCACCAGGCGACTGGTCGAAATGATCTCCTTCGTGACGACATCCGTGAACAGGTGGTAGTAGTCCTCACGAGTCGCCAGCGCCATCACCACTTCTTCCAGCGAGGCATTGCCAGCCCGTTCCCCCAGACCATTGACCGTGCACTCGACCTGGCGGGCGCCATCCATCAAGGCGGACAGCGTATTCGATACCGCCATCCCCAGATCATCGTGACAATGCACAGCGATGATGGCGTCGTCGACGTTGGAGACATTCTCCATGATCCCGCGGATCAACTCGCCGAACTGCTCGGGCACACCATAACCGACCGTATCGGGGATGTTTATGGTGGTCGCACCAGCGGCGATCGTCGCCTCAACCACTTCGTTCAGGTACGCCGGATCCGTCCGCGTCGCGTCCATCGGTGAAAACTCGACGTCCTCGCAGCGCGAAGCAGCCAGTTCGACCGCCTCCACCGCCATCGTCAGCACCTGCTCCGGCGTCTTGTTCATCATCTCTTGATGATTCGGCGAGGTGCCGACGAAGGTGTGCAGACGGGTGCTCATGCCACCCTCGAGGGCGTCGCAGCCGCGGTTGATATCCAGAGCTACTGCCCTGGCCAATGCGCAAATGCGTGGACCCTCGACCTCGTGGGCGATGCGCTTGACCGCCTCGAAGTCCTCGTTCGAAGAGATGGGAAACCCCGCCTCGATGATGTCGACGTTCAGCCGCGCCAGTTGCTCCGCGATCTTGAACTTGTCCGGAATCGTCAGCGTGGCGCCCGGCGTCTGCTCGGCGTCACGCAACGTCGTGTCGAAGATGAATACCTTGTTCTTGTCGCTATCCTTGGCCATCGGTCGGTCTCCTGAAAAGCCTAAATCGCGCGCCTTAGCGCGTTCGACATTCGGGTGAGGCCGGGGAGGTTGCAACTCGGGGTGAGATGAAACCTGCCGGCCATGATTCCATGCGCCTGCTGGTCAGTCCGCTTCGCGGACCACCTAAGCTCTGGCTCGATGGTATCGTCCAGCCCTGACAGAGTAGGTTCCATCTTCATCACCCCCTTTCCGTGTTACCTGTAAGCGTCCGGTTGGCGCCCTGAGTCGCGTGTCTTCGATACAGCGCCTGCCGTGTTCTGCTATTTCTTGTCCAACCAGCTCATCATACCGCGCAGCTTGGCACCCACTGTCTCGATGAGATGCTCTTCATCCTGCTTCTTGATCGCGTTGTAGACCGGACGCCCGACCTGGTTCTCAGACATCCATTCCTTGGCGAACCGACCAGTCTGGATGTCGCTGAGAATCCCCTTCATGATCTGGCGCGACTCGTCCGTGATCAGCCGCCTGCCGCGCGTCAGATCCCCGAACTCAGCCGTATCGGAAATGGACGAGCGCATGTTGGCGATACCGCCCTCGTAGATCAGATCGACTATCAGTTTCACTTCGTGCAAGCATTCGAAATAGGCGACTTCGGGCTGATACCCCGCTTCAACCAGAGTGTCAAAGCCGGCGCGGATCAATTCGGTCAGACCACCACACAACACCACCTGCTCACCGAACAAGTCGGTCTCGGTCTCTTCACGGAAGGTCGTCGTGATCACACCACCGCGGGTACAACCGATCCCCTTGGCATAAGCCAGGCCGATCTCGTGGGCGCGCCCCGTGGCATCCTGCTCCACCGCCAGCAACCCCGGCACACCACCGCCCTCTTCGTAGACGCGACGCACCAGGTGTCCCGGACCCTTGGGCGCCACCATGAAGACGTCGACATTGTCCGGGGGAACCACCTGCCCGAAATGGATGTTGAACCCATGGGCGAAGGCCAGGGCGTTGCCCTCCTCCAGGTTGGGCTTGATGTCGGTTTCGAAGACCTTGCCCTGGATCTCGTCGTTGATCAGAATCATGATGATGTCACCGGCCTTGGAGGCCTCGGCAACCGACATGACCTTCAACCCTGCGGCCTCCGCCTCGGCCCGCCTGGCGCTGCCTTCCCGGAGACCGACGACGACACTGACGCCACTCTCCTTTAGATTGAGAGAGTGCGCGTGGCCCTGGCTGCCGTAACCGATGACGGCCACGGTCTTTTCGCCCAACAGCTCCAAATTGGCGTCATCGTCATAAAACATCTGCATCCTCTTGATTCTCCTGGCTAATTGGACATAAGGTGGTGATTAGACATAACGGCGTGATGGCCTTTGAATTTCTTCAGAGGCTCCGTCCGATTTTCCTGTTAGTGAGAAAAAAAGCGGAGCCTACTGGATCAACTGAATAAGAAGGAGGCTGACCAGCGGGAGGTAGGAACGAGCGCGCAGCAATACCTCGCCCTCGGTGCGTACCAGGGGATTGAGGCAGGACGAAGTCCGGAAGGATGTCGAATTCGCTGGGCTCATTTCAGTAACAGATTTCGGCGGCAAATCGAACGGTGCCAACAAGTTACGCATTGCGTAAGTCTAGCTAATATAGATCGCGGTTTTTTCAGTGTCAAGACACAACACTATTGGGTTCATCGGCATGAATTTGCAGGTAGTTTACTCGAGTAGGCGTTGATGGCGGAAGAGGCGCGGCAGGTAGTGGAGGTCACGGATACCGGGCAGTGGGACGAGTTTGTCCGCACGGCGACCGGGGGGACCGTGTTCTCTACCAGCGCCTGGCTGGAGTGTGCCCAAGAGGCCATCGACCGACCCGTGCGACTCTTCGGCAGCTACCACAAAGGTAATCTGGTAGCCGGAGTTACTGGTATCGAACGCAAGCGCGGTCCCTTCCGATTCTTCACAACCCCGGACCTGTGTCCCCATGGTGGTTTTCTGTACGCCCCCGTGGCCAGTGACAGCCCAGCCCGAACCGAGTCCGAACACAGCGCCGCGACCAGGATCCTATCCGAGTTTTTGACCCAGCGCTACGATTCGGTCCAACTCACCCATGCCCCTGACATTGTCGATATGAGAGATCTCATCTGGTCGAAATGGGACGTCCAGCCGCGCTATACCTATCACATACACTTGGGTGACCCCGAGGCCATCTGGAACCGGGTCGAGCGGCGGGTCCGCACCGTAATACGAAAAGCGGAGAGGGAAGGTTGCCAGCTTCGACAGGTTGAGGATGTGGGGTTGCTGCGTAGACAATACGAGTTGATCTATGCCGCCCAGCCTGAGCGTGCGCCAGTGTCGCCAGAAGTCGTCGAGCGCTTTGCCGCAGCCGCCCAGAAGAAGGGACTCACCGAGACGCAGCTGGTGGAGTCTGCCTCTGGCGAACCCGCATCCATCGTCACGTTCGTCAAAGGTTTCGATTGCATGCACGCCTGGGTGGCCGGGGCCGATCCAGCGATCCGCGACAGTGGGGCTACCTCCCTGCTCTACTGGAAGTTCCTGGAGCAATCAGACAGTGCGAGCTTCGACTTCGTTGGGGCCAACATGCCTGGAATTGCGCTTTTCAAACGCGGGTTCGGTGGCGCACTGACCCCATACTTTGCGGCTCAGCGCGCCAATAGCCTCGTGGTCAAAGCCAGTGTCTCTACGCGCAACCTGCTGCGCCATTGATGGGACGGGTACGATCGCCATAGAAGATTTTCTCATCGAGCCAGGTAGCGCTGGATCGAGCGGGCTTCGGTGAGGGCGGCCACTATTTTTCCAAGCGCAGTGATGTTCGGATCCGCGTCACCCAATCGCCAGAGCATGCCGTCTGGCGAAACATGCCCATGTATGCCAGGACCGCCTCCCTGTTGCGGGTGATCATCTTGAACCGCTCATCCGGACCATACCGTAGGGTCGTAGACTACACAGGGATTTTCCATGCCTGTCCGGGCGACAGAGAAGAGAATGTTGTTGCTGCCCCCTTACACCATCGGAGCTAACCGCATGACAAACCCCGCACTCCTTACGACCTAGGTTGCCGAGTTGGTACCACATTCGAAACCGGCCACCAACATGCAAAATGTGTAGTGGTTACAAAGGGCGTTATCGGGCGTCAGTCAAGCGCGTTTGAGGTTTTTCGAGGGTGTTGAGGGCCTCGAAAAGCCTAAAAACCGTTTGACTGACTCCCGAGAATGCCGTTTATCCTCACTATGCGCTTCTGCTACGAGCCGCCTCTCTGGGGCAATCCTCTCCAGGCGTGTGCTATCCCGGCCGCTCCAGATTTCCCGCTTCGCCGCCCTGTATATTGGTCCTTACCTCATCAAAATCATCCAGAAAATCTAAATCATCCAGAAAATCAAATAGTCCCAACGCTATCTCCTTTAGTTGGGGGCGTACTCGTTGAAGTTGAGCCGCGCCCCCTTCTTTCGTAGCCAGTGTGGCGTGGAATAAATGAAGAGACTCCCGCCTCTGGCCAGGTAAGCACCGGCTGCCGCAGAAAAGTTGTACTGCTTCCCCTGTTTGCCTGCTTTGGACATTTCGAGTCGCAGAACGCGTTTGATGCCCTGAGAATCCTGCGCGGGATCAGCATCCACTACGCGCCTAGTCGGATCGAGGTTGGGAGCAAACTTAAAAACGTCCGCTCGGTTCTTCCCCGCGTTCAGGAGTGAAGTATTGTGGAAGCAGAGCAGGTAAAACATTGGCCTGCCGCCCTGCGTTGTGTCCAGGAAAAGATTGATATTCTGGTAGTCTCGTTTCCACACCCCACTCAAGGGGTCTAGGTGGTCGAAGCCCGCGATGTCGCTGGCGTCCACTGTTCCTTTGTGCTCCCAAACTCCGGCGGTCGACTCGTGGTAGAACAACAGATCTTTGTCATCCCATAGAACGGCCACAGGTGTGCCGTTCGGCAAACAGGATAGCGCCACGGCTTTGACCTTCGGCTTCGTTTCGACCTTGCTGAAGGGAGCGTTCTCTATGGACTGCCGAATATCGGAATGCGTCATCGGTCCCCCTCCGAGCGCCGCGAACAAGCCGCCGAAATCATAGAATCTCACCTCAGAACCGCTACCGCCACCGTAGATGGGAATCGCCATCCTGGTTCCCATCATCTGACATCCACCGCCGTGCCACTTCGCATGGTCGATGGTGGCCATTGCCATGATTCTGTCGTCTGGGTGCGGCCGTTTGTAACTGTTTGCTGCATTCCGATCGAAATAGTTTGGAACACTCCACGCCTGGTTGGCTCGAGACCCCATCTCGACCAGGATCAATTGCGATCCTCCATGCGACCCATGCTTGTGCCCCCCCGAAACCAGCAAGTAATTTCCATGACGCTGTACACCTTGAAAGTGATTGAACTGATGACTCCACTTCTTGGTGAAGTGCGGATGTGGTATTACATTGGCATTGTTTGCTCCCAGGAACTGAGTTTCACGGACCGTCCGGGCTATTCTTGCCAGTTTTCCCGGTACGTCGTCCGTGCTGTTATGTCTTTGTGGCATCGGTAACATCTCCGCATGAATTATTCGATCGTAGAGTCGTGACGTTGCAATAATGCACAATCAGTCCTGGCCTATCAAGATTGCCTTGGGCTTGCTAATCTCGATCGGCGCGATCAGGCGCAACATGTATGAGCCGCCTGGTGGAAACTTCCAGCGATGCTTCGATGATCATGCAGGCGATGCGGCTCTGGCCAACCGTTTTTGTACTGATGAGCGACATCCGGGGGGACAACAATCAGCGTCCCCTCGCCAACGAAGGACTCTCGTCACTCACCTGGAAGAGCGCCTCACCCTCGGTCACGTAGAAGCACTGGGGACCCGGATGGGAGTGAGCGATACAGCCGCCGCCCAGTTCGTGCTGCATAAAGCCGACGATGGGAAAGGTGTGCAGCGGATCGTTGCCGTCCTGTGGTGTCAGCACGCCGCTGCTGGAACAGGCCACGTGCCACTCCGTATTTTTCATCGATGGTCCATGTCCTCAGCCTTGAGGACATTCTTCACGGCTCTTCCCCGTCGCCAAGCGAGTCACCTTCACTCACACCTAAGACAACGCAGGTAATGTCGTCCGTCTGTGCCTGCGTGCCTCTAAACTCTCCTGTTTCATCCAGGATCTGGGCTACGACTGAAGCAGCGGGCTGCTGGTTTAGGCAGGCCTTTAGAATAAGCTCTGGGAGACGTTCGTAGCCTAGCAGCTCACCATCATCGCCTTGCGTTTCGCTGACCCCGTCCGAGCAGATTATGATCCTGTCGCCCGCACTCAGTTGCGACATGGTGGTGGGGTAGACGGTACTTGCGCGTATGCCAAGGGGGTATGCGTCGAGCTCAATGGCAACCACCTTACTGTCGGCCGCCCTGAAATGATATGCGTACGGACAGCCTGCGTTGCACACTCGAAACGATCTTGAGGGAATATCCACCTCGACCATTTCGAAGCAAACAAAACTGTGGTCTTTTCGCGTTTTATGGAGGGTAGAATTCAACGACGTGAAGGTATCTTCAAGAGAGTTATATCGTTGGCACTCGGCTTCGAGCAGGCCGCTGAACTTAACGACAGGTATAGCTGCCTCCATGGCGTGACCGGTAACGTCTGCAAGGCATACTCCAATAGAATTCTCGACCACGAAGTAGTAAAAAAGATCGCCGCCAACGTGTGTCGCTGGCTGACAGCGGCCATACACATCGATGCCGGCGGTGTGGAGCTGATCGGTAGGCATCAGACTCATCTGCAGCTCATGCGCTGTGTTCAACTCATGCTCCAGCGCGTGCTCCCGTAAAGCATGCCTTTCCTTCTCGAGGCGGAGAAGAGTTATTCGGTCCGTTAACCCCAACGAGAACATGACCACCCCAAACGCAATTCCCGCCTGGGTGACATGAATCATGGAAGACCCTCCCGAGAAAACCTGAATATCGACAAGGTTCATCACCAACCCTGCGGCGACTGGGACCGCCCACCCGATGAGAAAGAAACGCGCTGGTCTGAATCCCCGCAGCCAGCAAATGCCGCCGGCGAGTAGCATTACGATGAGACTGGCAATAGACAGCCGTGCTAGGGGGCGAAATGCTCCCGGATACCCCGCGAGTCCCACGATGATGACAAACCCCCATGCCAAAACCATTACCCACAGTAGCCGGTGGAAGAAGCGGGCATTATCAGCCGTCAGGAGAAAGCTTTGCACAAACCTGGCACCAGAAATGTACAGTAGTCCAAGCAGAACGAGATCGGGAAGACCCCAGCCGAAAGCGGAATTCGGCCACAGGTACTCGGCAGCGAGACCATTCTGGAAAGAAAAAAGCAAAGCGGTCACCAACAGGAAGGCGACATAGTACAGATATGAGGAGTCACGTAGAGGGATGAACATCAAGGAATGGTATGCCGCCATCACTAGAATTAATCCATAAAAAGCTCCCAGGGCGATCAGTGCCGAGCGGTCGTGGTCCACGAACTCGTCGCGGTCCCACACTGTAATCGGGAACGCCAGCACCCCTCTGTCTTCGTATGCGAAACGCATATAGATTACGCTGCCCGTGCCACGTTGAAGCGGAAGGTCGAACAGGTAGTTACGATGAGGAATCTCACGGGCTGTAAAAGGAAGCAGACAACCCGCGGTCCAGACCTGCCAACCTCCAGCGGAAGTTGGCACATACAATTCGATGGTTTCGTGATAGGTTAGTGCAACCTCAAGCAGCCAGTCACGTTGGTTATCTGAGCTGCTGTCGACGAGGGCAAATCTCACCCAGGCCGAGCGACCGGTGCCAAGTCGAGTATCGCTTGAAGGGCTTGCCGTGAACCGCGTATCGAAAGAGGAGTGCGAGACGAGATCGATGCCAACTGGCGCGTCGCTATCGTCCAGGACCTCGAGACCCACACCGAGCGGATAGCGCCCTTCATCATCGCTGAGCACCAAGAGATCTGGAGCGGCATGGCTTTCACCGAATATCACCAGCACGACCAGCAGTCCCAATCCAACCGTTCCCGGTGCAATTGAGGCTCGAGGAACCCTTATACCGTTCAGAAAGACACCCCCAACTCAGCGTAGACCAACCGGCCCACGTCTGGAGCTCCCACGAAGGCACGAAATTCCTTGTTCAGGACGTTATCCACGTTGAGGATGAGAGAGAGGTTCTCGCCGTACGGCAGATCATAGGTTGCATTCAGGTCGAACACAGAATAGGACTGCACCTTGCCTTCATACACGCCGGACTTCATCTGAAAAGAGCCGTTGTGTCTCATCCTCCCTCCCAGACGCAGATTGTGCGCAGGCATACGATACTGGCCACCGATACGGAACTTGTGCTTGGGTGCGTTCAGGGCAACGTCGGCGATTCCGCCGAGGTTGGCGAAGAAATTGTCATCCACGTATGAATAGGACCCCGTGACGTTCCAAATATCGTTCGGGTAGTAGCCGGCGCTGAGGTCTATCCCGTAGACCGTCACATCCCCGAAATTTCGGTAGGTGAGAATCACTGCGTGCGGATCATATGCCTGAAACGGAGAAACAGTGCCGAAGGGGATTCGAGCTGCGCCAAGGGCGAAGGCGGATGTCAATTCATCTGCTCCGGAGTCGTTCGCTTCACCGCCGATGAGACCGGGCGCGCTCAGACCGTCCAGTGCCTGTAGACCGTCTGCAAGGGCCGGATTGTCGTTAACAGCCGCTTCGACAACGGGTCCCAGGCTCTCCGTGATGCTGCTTGGGTCGAGAAAAACATTCGGCGTCTCGACAGCCAACAGTCCTGAAAAGTCCTCGGTTTCCGTGCGGTACATGTCAACGGACAGAACGATGTTTCCGTTCGCGATACCCTTGTAACCGACCTCGAGCGTCCTCGTGATTGTGGGTTCAGTCAATCTCACATCCACAACGTCTGTAAGCGCCACGGGGTCGAATGGGTTTGGATCGCCGGCCTGGGCTTTCTCCAGGTTGAGCTTGAGTGTGGTGTTCCTCAGGTCGTTGAGACTCTCCGGAATAACTGCAGGTAGGATCTGAGTTAACTGGTCGATTGTGCCTTGCGCGGTTGTCTCGTCCATTCCCTGAAGCATGAGCAGACCGACGAATTGATCTGCCTGCTGTAGTACCGCGCCGCGCCCCACACCCCACATCACGTTGGTGAAGTTTGGATCGTGCATGTCGATGTAAGCGTCGGCCGAAAGTCCGGCAAGCGCATGAAACGGAGACCGGAACTTCGGCAGTCCGGTCTCGTCGTCGCGGACGAAGGTCATGCCCACGTTGTCTTCACGGTAGGTACCCTGCGCGGTGACGTTGATTGGACCGACCCCGAATTGCGCCATACCGTAAGGATCGCGCTGCGCTACTCTGTCCAGAAAAAGGTTGTTTGTAGAAGGCGTGCTGAAGGCACGGTTATAGGTTAGTCGCAGTGTCTGGCTTTCTCTGGGTTTGTAGAGTAACGCAGCCCGTGGTGAAAGCACCGAACCGTCGACCCGGTTGTGGTCGTCTAACCGCATTGCCAAAACCAGATCAAACTGCTCTGTCAGGTCGGTCTCGCTCTGGACGTACACACCGAACTCGTTAATACCATCGTCATCTTCGTTCTGCCCATTTATCGTACCATCAGTAGCCGGCCTCGTCAGCAAGGCGTCGACTCCGTAGGTCAGACGCTCTCTAACACCTAGCCGAGTGGAATGCCGGATCTGGAACACATCCAGGCTCGATTTGTCAACGATTTGATCACCATTGGCCAGCAAAAATGTATCTCCCGCGTCGCTCCAGTTGTGGAAATACTGTGCGAAAAGATCGTCGTAGGTGAAACGCGCCTGTACGTAATTGTAGGTCCAATCGAGCACCTGAGCGGCGCCTATCCCGGTCAGTTCGATGTGATCTCCCTTGTTGTGGCCGTAGGACAGCGTGGCGTTCGCTTCCTTTGCCAGCCTGTAGTCAACGCGTGCTTCAACGCTCTGCCGCCCAAGACCAAAGTCACGCGCTTTCAGTTTTCGTTGCGCGGGATCAATGACGTTAGCTGCCTCCTTTGAACGGGCGGCTTCCTCCACAGGGTCCGTGAGTTTCCAGTCGGTGCCAACATAGGACTGAGCCGATACCTTGTAACCTAAATTGGGTGTTAATGTACCCGCGTGCCGAATGGAACCCTTGCGCAGACTTCTCTCCCCGAAACCGATGCTCACATCGGTCCCTGAGGAAACGAAGGGTGAGCGTGTGATCACGTGCATGACTCCGTTGGCGCTGTTTGGTCCGTAGAGCGCAGATCCCGGTCCCAGGACGACTTCGATTCTTTCGATATCGTCGTTCGTGACTGGGATGAAGTTGCTGGCGTTGATCCTCAGAGACGGCACCCGCGCGATGCGGTTGTCAGTTAGAATTAGCAGGGTTCCCGAGAAAACGTTGTTGAATCCTCTGGCGACGACATTGGTCGTTGCCAGTCCCGTCTGCGCAAAGTCGATACCGGCGAGATCCTTGACATGATCGGAAACGGTTAAGACGGGATTGTCCCGAATCTCCGGCGCCTCCACAACCGCCACGGAAGCTGGTGCATCGATCGCCTTCTGCTGGATTCGCGAGGCGGAGACGACATTCTGGTCTAGATAGATGACGGTCGATACGAGGGTGAAATCGATGTCGCGAGAACCTCCGGCTTCGATCAGCACTTCTCGTCGTAGCGCCGTCCGATAGCCGATATGCGTGACTTCAACCTGGTAAATGCCTGGGGGGATCGCGCCGATTGCGAAAGCTCCATCACCGACGCTATAGGTCCCCATCGGCGCGGTCAGTGAGGGGCCATGAACGACGACGTTAGCTCCGTGAATCGGCTCGCCAGTATGATCAGTCACGCGCCCGTTCAACGCACCATCCTCCTTAGCGTGAGCGGAACCGATTACTGCGATTCCGCTGACAGCCATGAGCATAATAATCTTAAGCGACATATCACCCTCGATATCATTTAGAGCGAGACCGGACTGGTTCGTCCGTGGGCAACTCTTATGTGGTGGTGTTATTAACAGCTTTGTGGAGACTATGTCAACAGGAATTATTAACCCCATGGTGGACGACCCAGCGTACGTCCATTTCGTCCCAGGCGCTGGCAAAGCACACAGCATTATTGTGGGTGTGACTTGTGCCTTTGTTGGTGCCCAGAATTGGCTTACTTCTTGGCACCTTGAAAGGTCATGACAATGGCCACTGTACAGCATCAGAACAGTGCGGACGATGTCTTGGTTAGGATCTAAAGCTGCGGACGAGCGTTGATCCGAGGCAATTCCTCGGGTCCAACAACGGCGGCGTAGTTCGGTATCCCCATTGCGTACGAGGCAAATCTGCTCCTCTATTCCATTTCCAAGGTATGCAGAGTACGACGTGTTTCGAGGGCTCGGACCGGCCTGGTAGCACTCTTTCGGACATGCGTTAAATCAAGGAATTCGGGTCCACTCTGTTGTATCGGCCAATGGACTTTGAATCCCCCTTGAGTTGGTAATACGTATCTCCGAATATGTTCCATCGACACAGGTCGATAGGAGTGATACTCCCCCGGAAAAATGGACACCGTCAAGCAGCAAGTTTGGTTGAATGCTGCTCGAATGCTGCGGGTGTTGCGTAATCCAGGGTGGAATGACTCCTTTCTCGATTGTAAAAAATCTCGATGTAGTCGAACAGGCTGCGATACGCGGCCCGGTAGTTGAGCCAGTGTTCGTGGTAGGTCAACTCGGTCTTGAGCAGATGGAAGAAGGACTCAGCCACGGCGTTATCCCAGCAGTCGCCCTTACGGCTCATACTCTGCACAAAGCCGTGTTTGCTGACCCAGTTAGTGAACGCGGTGCAGGCGTATTGAACGCCGCGATCGGAATGGATGATCAGACCCCTCGGCGGACGACGTTGAGCTACAGCCCGCTGCAGCGCGACCAGCGCCACGCGGTGATCCAGTGCCGAGCTCAACGCCCAACCCACCACGCGCCTGGAGTACAGGTCGATGACGACGACCAAATACAACCAGCCGCGACCGACGCTGAGGTAGGTCAGGTCGCTGACCCACACTTGATTGGGGCGCTGTGCGGTGAAATCGCGCTGCAAACGGTTCGGCGCCACCGCAAATCGATGTTGCGAGTTGGTCGTCACCTTGAAACGGCGTCGCACAATCGAACGCAGACCCAACACACGCATGCGCCGTGCAACGCGATTCTCGCCCACCTGCCAGCCTCCGTCTATCAGGGCGCGGGTGATCTTTGGGCTACCGGAGCGCCGCTTGCTGGCTTCAAACAACTTGTTGATCTCGACATCCAGTCGCCGAGTCTGCTCAGCTCGAGGACTGATCGGGCGCTGCTGCCAGGCGTAGAAACCGCTACGCGACACCCGCAGCACGCGACACAACATAGTGACCGGGTACATCGCCTTCTCCACCTCGATGAAGCGATACCTCATCTGGACTCGTTGGCGAAGAAGGCCGCCGCCTTTTTTAGGATATCTCGTTCCTGGGACACCCGCGCCAGCTCACGCCGCAAACGGCGGACCTCCTCGTCGTGATCACCTAAATGGCCGGTACCTGGGAAGGCTTCATCTCCTTGGACCTTCAATTCTCTCTTCCAACGACTGATAATGCCTGCACTTAAACCCAATCGTTGCTCGACCCCTCGGGCCGATACCCCTTCTTCTGCGGCCAGGCGAATGGCCTCGAGCTTAAACTCACGATCATACTTGCGTGACATAAGAACACCTCCTGCCAGAAATTTAACTTGGCGCTTCGAGGTGTCCACTCTCTTGGGGAAGTATCAGTGACCTTCAGGGGACCGCATTGAAGCTGCACTACCAGTTTTTCACCAGGCTCAATCCCAGGTGTGAAGGTGCGGGCCATCCATCCTGTCTCTTGCCGCTTAACGAGTGCCTGGGGCTCATACTCGACATGTACGGGACACAGGTTTTCAAGTGGTGTAGCCGGATGAAGACGACGATCGGAGGTACTGTCGGTCTGAAGCGTGATTTTGTCTATGAGGTCATTGTCACACTCCTGCACCCATTTACCATCCTCAGCAACAGAAGCTGTTATTCAACCATACCCGGGGTGGAACGAAGAACGATAAGGGCCCGTCATAGATTGTCAAGATCGTTTGCGGCTTGGTGTTGAATGAAAACTTGAGGCATTTGTGAGGGCGGCATGGGTATATTGGGGCTTGCCGGGCACGGCCAGGGTGGATTCAGGGCTGGGCTGGATTGCGGTTTGCAGACCCATATGATCGATTCAGGCGCATCGATCCTGTGAGATCAAGCGGTGGTGTGATCAAGCCGCGTATCGAACTCGGATTGCTGGAATGTCCTTTCCTGTTCGATGGGTCGTGGCCGAGCCGGTAGGCCAACGCCCAGCCGGGTCCGTCAGGCAGCGATGATTCTCTTTTGCCCGCCGCAGTCGGGGCACTCTGTAACGTCAACGGAAAACACACGCGACAGCAATTGCCACCGCGACAGACTTTGGGAACGTGGCTGGTGGATCGGCTCGGACTGCGTTCGAAGCGTTGACGGAGCGAGGTACACCGCCGACGTGATCAACCCGACAGTCACGCTGTGCTTGCCCGAAATCCCACCGCCAAACAACTTGCCAGAGTTGATGCTCGCCTCGCTGCGAGCATCGCTTCACCCGTTCAGCATGCCACCGCATCGAAGTCAAAGTACCCTCCGTATAAGTACTGAGGATCGTTTGGGCAGTTGTAAACTTCACATGATTCGCATATCGTTGGAGCTCTACCGTCGCTCCTTAAGTTTTTGTCAAGCTCGCAACCATGACGATACGGCATTTCACGAACCTATGGCTACACGCTTGGGCGGATGCGGTTTTTGCTTAGGCGGTTCGACCTGACCTTCTCAGGCTCTTTGATTCAGCTACAGCATCTTCTTGCAGCGCCTAACACCCATTCGCATACTTCGCCAAATCGTTTTTCCCGCGATGTGCCGCAGGGATGTATCGCCTATCTGGTATATGCCAACTAAACAACTGTCGGAAAGCTCAATAATCAGGGGGATAAAATGGTCGACCATTCAACGCCTTTGGGCAAGAATTTTAACCTTGGGGAGTTTCTCCGCTCTAATGTTGCTGAACGCGACGATCGCCTGAAGGCGGAGCAAGAAGATCCGCCTGAGTCGGTCCTTAACAGCGTCGCCTATCTGGTCAGAAAGGTGCTCCAGCCTATAAGGCACGGCATCGGCTATCCCATAAGAATCAATTCGGGCTATCGGTGTCCCATGGTAAACAAGCTAGTTGGCGGCAGTGCCACATCCCAGCACTGCCTTGGGGAGGCAGCGGATTGCGAGCTGTCACCGAACTTTCTCCTCGACGACGGGACGAGCAAGATCCGCAAGGACATTGATGCGGAAATTTTCAGAGCTACGGGCAAACCACCCAGAGGCAAAGTGAACGAAAATTTCTATCTCTTCGCCTATATTTGCCTGCACTTGCACGATCTGGACATCGACCAAGTCATCCACGAGTACGGCGAGGATTTCGGCCGGCCCAGTTGGATCCACGTCTCGGCTGCCGACCGGCAGGACAAGCGCCAGATCTTATTCGTCGGCAGCTATACCAACAGAAAGTACCTCAAGTACCGCAGTGCTACCGAGGCGTTGGCCGAGGGCATGGCGGATGGCGAAGAAATTGTCCTCGGCGGGACGAGGACGGTCCCGCCGTTATCCCCCGCGGCGGGCCAGCCCGACAGCTACGGATTCAGAGCAGAGGGCGAGGTAACCGTCGACAACCTCAGGGTCCGCGCCGCACCCAGTGCTGAACTGGTCGCGCGGCCACTACGCAGGGACACACGAGTGAGGGTAGTGGAGAGAAAAGACGGTTGGAGCAAGGTGGAATACGTAAATAGTGGTTGGGTCAGCAGCCAGTATGTTAGGGAATTTTAACGGGAGATACTCGCATGTCTTTCACGCTTTCGGAAGTTTTATCCTGGGGGGTGTCACTATTACTGACGACCATCTCGGTGCAGAAGAACATCGAACAACGCGGCGACATACAAATACTGGAAGCCGAGAAGGCAGAAAAAGAGGCGGTAATCGATTCATCGGTTTTCAAGATCAGAAAATTGGAACAGGAGCGAATTGCTTTGACGGCCGCCAAAGATTCGGTCATACACGAGAAGTCTGCAAATTTCGAGAAAGAGATAGAAAAAAAAAATGAGAAACTGGTCGCGTTGGGAACAACGGTCAATCAAGTCACAGCCCAGGCTGAAGTCCTTCGCGATGAATACCGCGACGAGCTGCACCTCGACCATCGCAACTTCGCACGTAGTGTCAACCAGCTTTTCGGCAATGATGCCGTCAATGAACAGGAAAAAGCGGCCGCTTTTGACAAGGCGCTATTGGACGAGCAGGCAAACAAAATCAAGCAACTCGAACATCAGTTGGCTGCGACAAAGCAAGAGAGAGTTGATTTGTTGGAGCGTGAAGACGTCCTGACGGACAGCCTCGCCAGGAAAGACAAGACGCTGACCCAGGAAACCAAACGCGCTGAAGATGAAGTGATCGCAAAGGGAAAGCTCAAGGTAAAACTAGAGCAGGAGTTGCGGCAAACCAACGACGATCTATCAGCTACCGGTATGTTGAGAAACGTGTTGGGCGGTGGAGCCACTCTGACAACCCTTCTGGCAGGATTCACCGGTATGCGCTGGCGGCGGCGCGGCGGCGATACTGCCCAGTACCGCAACGCGATACAGCAGTTCCTCAATCAATCCGGGACCGGCAACAACGAGCTGATCAAGAGCCTGATGTCGCAAGGTTGTCGCATGATCCCCGAGCAGTATCTGATGGGCAATCAGAGCGCCCTCAAGGACGACCCGCCGGCCCCAGGCGGAGAGGCGACAAACGGATTCGATGTGCCCGGATCTGTGGGCTAGAGATTGACGGGCAATCACGCAAATGCCGCCAATTCTACCGTTACCTATAACGCCCGTCGCGCCTACAAACTGAGGGACCGCACTGGAGCAGATGTGACTTGATTCGCGCGCTGTGTATTAGCGCCCGATGGCGATGGCGACGACTAAGGATGGCCCTGGTGTCGAGTGGAACTCGGGACTCTGTGAGAGCGGGGATGGGTGTTTCGTCGGGTTCGGCAGGCCCCGGGCAGAAAATTCATCACCGGACTGGTTTTCTTGGCGCCTTTGCAGACCCATAAGGATGTCAGGCGCATCGACCCTCTGGGATCAAGCGTTGCTGCGATCAGACCGACGCCCCGGGGTAGGACCGAATCTCGATAGGGTCCGTCAGAGCCGCAATAACCTTCGTCTGCCGTCCGCAGTCGGGGCACTGTGTAATGTCAATGCACGCGCGCCAGTAGTTGGCATCAAGACAGACTATTGGACGTTTGCCAACTCAAACCCTGTCTGTGCGATTGTCGCACTCGAGCCCTTTGTTAGTTGGTGAGTCTCTCGCTACGGCTAATGACATCCAAGACACCATTCAGCATTCCCTCGAAGGAATTGGTCAGTTCATGGGCGTAAAAAGGAATATGCTTTCTGTTACCCATGAGATTGCTAATGTAGAAAACAACGCGCGCGCCAGAGGGATCCACTTGGTCAAGGAAATCGACAGCGTCTTTTGCACCGATAGAGCAATTTGACCAATTCATGTCAGAGAGAATTACATCGTAGTGGTGGTTGAGAAGTGGTGCTGCCCCATCGGAACAGATGCCCACATCCACCGTCATGCCCATTCCTCGGAACACGTTAGCCAGCCAATTGGCCACTGACGGTTCGTCGTGAAGGACAAGCATCGTGGATCTTTTTAGGGGCGCTGACAGGTACCCGATGCGACTGCGCAGAGCTTTTCCCGGGTTAAAGTTCGCGACTTCATCCGAAAAGGCCGCAGGGACTTGCTTCTTAGAGAATTCCAATGAGATTCCGGCAATTTCGAAGCGAGTGATGCGATCCACGTACATGTCAATGTTCCCGGAGTATATGAACAAGAAGGATACGAGAACTAGAAAACCGATGAGGGCCGGCGACTTCTCGATCAAAGCAACCTTCGTTTCGGTATTCATTGCTACCTCCAGTCAACGCACGCGAGTGAAGTAAGTCGGATGCAAGCCATGTTTGAAGTCACCGTTACCGTCCAATGAAAGATACGTGGCAGGAACGTCTATCGATTCGCGATTCCATTCGACGAAGAAATACTGATCCGTTTGTCGGCGACAACGAGGGCCTACCAGAAAACTGGACTTCTCGTTGGAGTCCGATTCGCCGTTGGAGTCCGATTCGCCAATGTGTAGTGGTTCTATGAGAGCGATTGTTATAAAGATTGGATGAGAAAGCCAGCCCCCCTTGCACGGAGTACCTACTTTGGTCTCCAAACATGGGTTTACCGGGCTCGAGGCCCAAACAAAGGAGGCTGGCCTAATGACATTCCCACAGGTAACGATAGGCTTGGACGTGAGCGACCGCTACTCTCAGGTGTTTGGAGTGGACGAAGCGGGAGAGGTGATTGAGGAAGGTCGATTGCCTACCACGGAGACGGCGCTGCGGCGTCGTTTCACGGGCATGGACCGAGCCCGCATTGTGCTGGAGGTCGGTACGCACTCGCCGTGGATGAGTCGTCTGCTGACCGAGCTGGGCCATGCGGTGTTGGTGGCCAATCCTCGGGCGATCCACCGGCGTGGTGAAGACAAAAACGATGCGATCGATGCCGAATCGTTGGCTCGTTGGGGCCGTTCCGATCCGCGCTTGTTGCGCCCGGTCCAGCATCGCAGTGAGGACGCCCAGGTCGACCTGGCGTTTCTGCGTGCACGTGATCGGCTGATGGGGACGCGGACGAAACTGATCAACCATGTGCGCGGTGCGGTAAAGTCGATGGGGGCACGCATTCCCAAGTGCTCGGCCGAGGTCTTCCATACCCGGGCGGTGATGCATGTGCCCAGCAGTCTAAGACCGGCTCTGGGGCCGGTGCTACGGACCATCGCGACGTTGACGCGCACCCTGCGTGCGTACGAACGGACGCTGGTGCGTCACTGCCGAGACCGGTATCCGGACACGGCGCGGTTGACCCAGGTGAAGGGGGTCGGTCCGGTGACGGCGTTGGCTTTCGTGTTGGTATTGGAGGATCCGCATCGGTTTCGTAGCAGTCGCTCGGTCGGTGCTTACATCGGCCTGAAGCCACGCCAGCACGAGTCGGGCGATGGCCAACCGCAGATGCGCATCTCCAAACGGGGTGATGAGCTGCTGCGCAAGTTGCTGGTGCAATGTGGTCACTACCTGTTGGGACCGCTGGGTCCCGATTGTGATCTACGGCATTGGGGACTGCAGCTGGCGCAGCGGGGTGGCAAGAAGGGGAAGAAGCGTGCGGCCGTGGCGGTGGCCCGCAAGCTGGCGGTGCTGCTGCACACTCTGTGGATCAGCGGCGCCGAGTATCAACCGCTACGACAGGACACGCGACAGGCCGCTTGAACAAGGACCCTGTTACCAGGAACATGAACACGGAGAAGGCGATCGCGACAAACAATTGTGAACGAGTGACCTCTCTGCACTGAGAGCTCCATGCCCTGGCCCAGGTGACTGCGCATAATGCCCTGACCTGCATGCAAGGTCGATATAAAGATTGCAGCACTGTGACCAGATGGACCCAAACTTGCACCGGCCGTAACGACGGCCATTCAGAGTGCGCATAGCAGCATGGCAGATGAGCTCCGGCACAGCAGATCAGGCGCAAACCGCACCGCCGCGGCCGACAAGTCGGCCTGATTTGACAAAGAAGGCTTTCTCATAGCAGCAGCATGGCAGATGAGCTCCGGCACAGCAGATCAGGCGCAAACCGCACCGCCGCGGCCGACAAGTCGGCCTGATTTGACAAAGAAGGCTTTCTCATAGCAGGGCGTTATCGGGCGTCCGTCAAGCGCGTTTGAGGTTTTTCGAGGGTGTTGAGGGCCGTGCTTTTGCGTGTATCGTGGTGCGATGAACGATGGGCAAGCGGATAGGGTGCCCGGATCAGCGCCTGCGGACGGAACGGCAGCTGCCAGCGGGAGATGGGGACGCAGCGCTGGGGATCGGGCCGTGCTGGGGCGAAGGGCGGCGACTATTCTCATGTGACCACCGCAGGCGGGCACACGGTAACGTCTATTCGAAAAACTCTCCGGAGGAGGTCAGCCCAGGCCAGGCGGTGCCGACGTTGGGCGGGGATGGGCACCGCATGCGCACAGGGGTCCGCTTCGCAGGCCTCTTCTTTCGGGCCTGGTACGATCCGTGCCCGGTCGGCGGCGTTGGACGCCAGGACGCCGTGATAGCACAACAGGTTGAGGCGCAGTGGCGGTACCAGGGCGGCCAGTTTCTCTATCAACTCTTGTGGCGAGAGCTCAATTCGATAGGTGCCGTCCGACCAGACTGTTTTCAGGTCGAAGGCCACTCTATCGTCATCCAGGATTTGCAGTCGGCCCGCTGCCAGCGGGGGGCGATTGACGTAGCGGCACAGCCTTTCCAGGCGGGTGCGGTCGGCGGCCGTCACGCGGGTGGCTGCATGCAGGGAGAAGCCGCGCGCGGCGAAAGCACAGGGGGCCGGTGCGGATGCCCTGGGGATCGAGCAGGCGCCTGCTCACGGGTTAGCCGGCACGCTCGCCGGGGCCACCTGGCCCTGGATCGAAGCCGCCCTGATCGTGGCAAGCAGTGGCTCCTGCTCCATGAGCGGATCGGTATTGCCCTCTTCCAGCAGGCCGCGCCGTGGCAGCAGGCGGACCACGCGTTGGGCTGTGGTCTCGACGATTTGTTGCACGTCGTCGTCGCTCAGTGGTGGCGCCAGCACGAATTCCGGACCGTCCTCACCGTCGACGACACGCAGGAAGACGGCAAGCACTGCCCGACCAGCTCTTTGTCCCAGGCCAGGCGATAGCGGCGGCTCAGCACCCACTGCCGCACCGGTACCCGCGGCAGAACCTCGTCGGGTCGGTCTCAAGCGGGGTGTGCAGGTCAGACTCGCCAGCGCTGATGACGCATCTTCCCCGGTGTAACAACGGCTACCCGCAAAGTGGCCCGGGTGTCAGAACCCTTCAGGGCATGCCGCCGGAAACCGGCTCGGCCGTTGTGACCACAGCGGCTCTAAGTGCGCCCACCGCCTGGCGAAAGGCGTTTGGACATCTTTGCTCAGATTGCAGCCGATGTTCTCACTGGCGTACATTCGTGGCCCGTAATTGGGGTCCAACTCGTTGGCTCAATTACGTAAAACAGAACCCACACCCTGCGACGGCTGCCCACTGCTGATCTCGGATGTGTCCCAGTTCACTGAAAGAGCGTCTGGCGGGCTCACTGGCGCAGCTTGCCACGCTCAGCCCCTTGGAGAATCCACCCTGATGCCTGCTGACCAGTCCCTGTTCGCGACCGTCTCCAGAGGCATGGAACCACTCCTCGCCACCGAACTGACGTCGATGCAGGCCGGGAACGTCGAGACCGGCCGCTCCGGGGTCTCCTTCGATGGTGGGATGGAGGTAGCCTACCGCATCTGTCTGTGGTCGCGCTTCGCCAACCGCGTGCTGCTTCCTGTGAGCCGTTTCCCGGCAACCACACCAGAAGAACTCTACGACGGCACCCTCGCCGTCGACTGGAGCCAGCACCTGTCCCCCCATGGCACCCTTGCCGTGGACTGCTTCTCTGCCGATTCCCAAATCGATCATACCCACTTCGCTTCACTCAAGGTCAAGGATGCCATCGTCGACCAGATGCGCGACGAATTTGGTGTCCGTCCTTCCGTCGAGCTGCAACGACCCCACGTGCGAGTGAATCTCTACCTCTACCGCAACGAAGCTCGCCTGGCCATCGACCTGGCTGGCGAAAGTCTGCATCGGCGGGGATACCGCCGCGAAGGCGGCCAGGCACCGCTCAAGGAGAACCTGGCGGCAGCAATACTCACACGGGCAGGCTGGCCCGAGATTGCGGCGAATGGGGGCGGGTTGGTCGATCCGATGTGTGGCTCGGGGACGCTGTGTATCGAAGCTGCCATGATAGCGGCCGACATCGCTCCGGGTTTGAGGCGGCCCTACTTCGGGTTCAAGGGGTGGAAAGGCTTCGATGCCACCGTGTGGGCAGCCTTGATGGACGAGGCCAGGACGCGCCGGGAAGCAGGACTACCAAACTTGGTACCGATTGCCGGCTATGACCGGGATCCCGATGCTGTGCGCATCACCAAACAGAATGCGGAGCGGGCGGGATTGGGAGGCAAAGTGCAGGTCACTCAGGGTGAACTGGCTGACGCGAGGAAGTGCGGTGTTGGTGATGCTTCCGGGTTGTTTATCGCAAACCCGCCTTACGGCGAACGACTTGGAGATCAAAAAGAGATTGAACCCCTGTACACCCGACTCGGCGCAACGCTGAAAACTCACTTCGGTGACTGGAAGGCCGCCGTACTCACGGGCAATCCCAAACTGGCAGGCGCACTGCACCTGCGACCACACCGGAGCTATTCGCTGTATAACGGGCCGATCAAGTGCCGGCTCTTGTGTTTTTCGATCGGTTCGGCGGCTGCTGCCCCGCCTCAGGTGCAGAAGGTTGAGACTACGCAACAGGCGCAGCCGATTGCACCCCCGAACTCAAGCGCCGGCAGTGAAATGCTCGCCAACCGCCTGCGCAAAAACCTGCGCATTACCGGTCGTTGGGCGCGACGTGAAGGTATCACCTGTTACCGTCTCTACGACGCCGACCTACCCGAGTACGCATTCGCCGTGGATATCTACCAGGGAGACGAGCGCTGGGTGCATGTGCAGGAATACGAGCGTCCGGCCTCGGTCGACCCGGGTGCGGCCAGCCGTCGTCGTCAGGAAGGGTTGGAGACGGTGGCAATGGTGCTGGAGGTGCCGGCGTCCCAGGTCTTTTTCAAGATGCGCCGGCAACAGAGAGGCAAGGCTCAGTATGAAAAACAGGGTGCCACGGAGAAATTCTTCCAGGTCGCCGAAGACGGCTGCCAGTTCTGGGTCAACTTCGCAGATTATTTGGATACCGGTTTGTTTCTGGATCAGCGTTTGACCAGACGCATGATACAGCAACGGAGTGCAGGTGGACGCTTCCTCAATCTGTTTGCCTACACTGGCGCTGCCACAGTTCGGGCTGTCGCGGGTGGGGCGAAGTCCACCACTACTGTTGATATGTCAACGACTTACCTGGATTGGGCGCGGCGTAATCTGGGACTCAACGGGTATGCGGGTGCAGATCATGAGTTGATTCGAGCTGAGTGTTTTGAGTGGCTGGAAGAGCGGGGCCGTGATAAACGCCCCGATTTTGACTTGATTTGGCTGGAGCCGCCGACGTTTTCGAATTCGAGACGCATGAAGCGCGAGTTTGATGTGCAGCGGGATCATGTCGAATTGATCCACAAAGCGGTGCGGTTGCTAGCACTGGGTGGGACGCTTCTGTTCTCCACCAACTACCGGCGCTTCGAGTTTGACGAATCCGGTCTGTCAGGCCTGCAGGCGAGGGACACCTCGGCTGCCACCTTGCCGCAGGACTTCGTGCGCAGGAAGCGGATGCATAACTGTTGGGAAATCAACTCGACGTGACGGTGTGAGCTGGCGGATGCTTTCGGGAGAAAGAGCAAATGGATGTCTCTTGGAATTCAGCAAGCTGGTTTCTGGTCCGCGAGATCGGTTAACCCGCAATCCATCCGGACAACGTGTCAGAATGCACTGGCTCTCCGCTACTAACGCCGGCTGGCAAACCTGTAAAGCGTGCTGGCACGGAGGGTCTTCGACCTGTTCATCGGCTCGCCCATTTCTTATTGTACAGCCTATTCTGAACCCGGGAGCTGCTGACAGTTGGTTGGTACCCATCTGCTTACTGGACACTGCGGACCTCGGATTACAACCCCGAGGAATTTGAGATGGCTCATCAATTGATGACATTCGTCCGTCGGAAACCTGACATCGGTCAGGTGCTCCTGCACATAGTGATTACTGTTGTTGCTTACGTCTGGTTCGTTGCTCCGTTATATCAATTCTGGGTGGACGGCGACAAGTCAGAATTTATTGCGCAACAGATAGCCTCGCTGTCTGACGACACTCAGAGCCAGGCCTTTAGACGGCTTCGCGGGGAATCAGGTTCGATACACTTGACCCCGTCTCTTCTTTTCTCCGTCGGACTGAGTGCAGATTTCGAGCGAGAGCTTTATTTGTCAAAGACGTCTTCGGAAGACCATCTTGGCAACATATTCGTCTTCGGAACTGTTATCGGTCCCGCGACCGAACGCATGGGCTTCATCGGCGGCAGGACACAAACCGGCGGAAGGTTTGAAGACTATATCCCTGCGGCGAAATCCATCGCCGCTCTGTGGCGAAATGAAGACAATACAGTGGCGATTGGCGAAGTCGATGGCGCAGCCGCATTTTTCTACAAGAGGCCAGACCAGGAATGGCGGCATCTGCCGATGGTCAATAGTCAGAACCGTTACTTCGTCATGCCCGCTTATGGTGTGCAGTTAATCCGACCAAACGCACTTTTTATCTTGGGCGACACTGCTGATTACATCGCCACACAGGTTGACCACTCCTGGCGCCTCACCAATCTCGCACGCCCGACGGCGGATGCGTCAGTCGCCACCGCCGTAGACAATGTCGTTGCCTGGGCGCAGGAAAGTGACTCCACGCTTGCTGTATGGTTATTGGGTGATTCCACTTGGACACAGCAAGCGACGGCTCCGGACATACACGGCGTCATACCGTACTCCGACTCCTTTGACCCCAGCGCGGGCTTGTATTTGATCGGTGACGCTATCTCAACCGGTCATGTACCTGTGATTTTGGAAATCGACGGCGGGCGGCAGCCGACGGTCACTCGAGTACCTTATTTGGCATTTCCAATCGACGCAGACACCGCGTGGGCGGTAGAATCGGCCTACCGTGGGGAGGACGGTCTCCTTTATGCAGAGTACTATCAAGTGTACCGCAACCTGGCATATGATGCTGAACTATCGGGTGACGCTTGGGGAAATTTAAAATGGCTGAGAACACCACAAACGCGATGGTTCAGCTACCACGATTTCGAGTGGCGTGGTGAAGTGTCCTCGATTCCGTATGGGTGGGCGCCGCTCCGCAGAAGTTTTCATATGGAGAGGGATAAAGTCTACGATGCGCTAGGCAACGTTGTTTGGGAACCCGCTGAATACCCTTACATGCTCGGGGACTTGGTGGCAGATTCTAGTTTCGTGAACTCTTCTTTAGAGCTCCGTCTGATTCCCACTCTGTCAATCGCTTTGCTCCTGTATTTCGCGTACGTGTTCGTGGGCCCTGTTAGGTGGCGATTTCGAGCTCCCATGGCCGCGGCCACAGATGCGAAGGATGAACCTAAGAATGCGAGCCGGCCGGCCGGCATGGACGACATAAGCGCCGACTCCAGTCAAGCTTTAGCGCTATTCTTCACCGATCGGCTGCATAGCTTGCGAGCACATGTTGACAAACTGCTATTGTGGCGCTTACGGCGTTACTGCGTGGATGCTGATAGCGATTTGCCACTCAGTCGCCAGCAATTACCGCTGGGACTTCGTTCCAGATGGATTTCTCTATAAAACCGAAGTCGTTACCTCAGTCGAAGCTTTGTTCTTGGTAATCGTCATAATGAGAGTGTTGATTTCAGGATTTGCACGAATCTCGCAGATAACTTTGCCGAGTGCTTCCTACAGCAGTCGCATAGGGGATGCGACATACGAATTCGTCATCAAACAACTCAGATCAAGAGCTCGCAAGGTCCGCTTTCTTGCTCGTACAGTTCTTTTTGTGATTTTCGCTGTCCTCATCTATGGCTTTTTTCTTTTTGCAAGAGCTGAGACAGGCGTTCGGCAGGCAACGTCCGAAAGAATTAGGGACCTATTTCAGGAGGTTGGGACCGTTGAAACAAACGTCAACAGGCTAAACATCGACAAAATTGAGCATCAGAGTGTGCTTGACTCGTTTCGAAAAGGAGAGAAACCGCAGGGAAACGAGGAATCGTGGCCGGACACGTTTGCGCTGAAGGATGAACTCAGCCGAATCCCTGGACAGATCCTCAGTTTAGAAAATCAGAGAATCGTACTGAACAAAGAAATCGAGTTTGAAGAGACTTTGCAGCAGGATACCACAACGTTCATCGTGTCTACTCTGAGTACGAAAGTTGGTTCGGTGTTGATGCTTCTGTTTCTTGTTCAGATCTTAGTTAGTCTGTACAGGTACAGCATGCGGTTAGCAGCATTTTATGATTCGAGAGCAGATTTCTTACAGGTGCTAGATTCTGAGCAAAAATTGACAGCGGCTACGTTGGCAGACCTCCTAAGTTCGGACAAATTGGAGTTCAGCAAGACACCAAGTAGTCCGACGGAACACGCAATCCAGCTTGCGAAGGAAATAGCGAAAGTGGGTAGGACATAGAACACCAGTCGCACGTACTGGACCGAATAGAGTGGATACAGCGACGGCGGCGCGTTGACAAGGATATTTCATGTTTGCGTGATCCAGTGCTGCGGTAGCCTCGCGTTCGCAGAGGTGTTGGACAATTGGCGGGTTTGAACATACCCGTCACCATGGCATAGGGACCCCATTTACAAAGCTCGGAGCAGGATTTCGTTAAAGAGGAGAATGTCACTGCCGCCATTACAAATGACTCCGGCGTATATATTTTTAGCGCCTAGTTGGCCAATCATAACCACCATCTATCACGCCATATCACTCGTCTCCACCGAATACCACCCGATGCAATCCCCAAACGCTTTGAAGAATTCCTTGGTCTCATTGCCCTCATTCTTGACCCACACATCCACCCGGCTATTCTCCATCTCCCCCACCGTGTCGTCCCCGACCGGATCCTGCTCCAGGCAACGCACCTGTACAAACAGCACGGATTTGTCTCTCCGGCTCCGTCCTGCTCTTGCCAATGGCGTAATAATCGGCCCTTCGAACACGGGTAGATCGCGCTTGATCTGAATCAATCCACGCCATGGCACTCTACGCCTGATCGTCGGTGCGTTTTCGCAGCGCCGGCTGACTTCATGCAGTACGGTCCCTCCAAACTTTCGATTACCCACGCGGCGTAAGCTCACCGAGAACTCGAAGCAAAACTCTGCTTCGGTGAACACCATTTCGTGGGGATCACTGATCTCGGCCTTGGTCTGCGTGATCCGCACCAGCTTGTCCCCGAACAGACAGCGCTTGACCATCTCGAACCCCTCGAGCCGATGGTTGAGTCCCATCTTGTCGGTGTGCTCTCGATAACCATACATCCGCGTTGCGCCATCGTAGTAGGCCTCGTCGAGGCGCACGATGCTGTCACTGGCCACACCGGTATTGAACGGCACTCCCTCGGGAGCATTCAGCGACACCACGTCCCTCGCGTAACCGAGAATGCTGTCGTCGTCGCAGCCGATCAGACAGAAGCAGTGGGGGATAGCATCCGCCAACCCTACCCGGCGCCCTCGGTACCAGACCTTCGGGTAGCGGCCGCCCAGATTTCTTTTAACCCATTTTGGTTGCAGGTACTTCATGTCCTCGTCATTGAGGTCGAGTAGTGGGCCGAGGACGGTGTCGAGGACGGCGAGCAACGCCTTGCCTTTGTTGGCCGCCCTCGCCCCGTTATTCGGCGCACACATGGTTATGAAGGTGTCGACCCGGCTGACAATCCCCTCTTTCTGAATCGCCCACCGCGAAACCACCGTGCCCATGGAGTGACTGACAATCTTAACCTTGGGAGAATTGGTAATCCGGCAGATTTTACGCACGATCTGAGCCGCGTACGCACCATACCCCGGAAGGCCCAGTGCGTAAGTGCCCGTCTGCACCCCCGCATAGTAGTTGATCGCCCAGAGTGTCCGCTTTTTGTCCTTGGCCCTGGGGCTGAGTTGGACATCCTGGCCTGTTACCAGTGGAGAAATCGTGTACCTCGCCTCTCCACGGCCTAGCAATGAATTGGCCTCCTTGCGCAGCCGGCCCATCATACCCCCGATACCGTCCCCGGTATCATTCCACCCGCAGTAAGTAGTATTGTTGCGTTTTTTCTCTTTGAAGTTCCAGCCGTGGACGAAAACGATCGGGTACTCTTTGCGCTTCATGAGATGCACTCCCCCTTTTCACTCCGTACGCAGATGCGGCATGCTACTCGTTCATTCGAATAACATGCCGCAGAATTGCTGGTTGAGCGAGAAGTTTAAACTGCTTTGTTTTGTGAAGCAGTCCTGCTTCGGTCTACAAAACGGCCATTCACATGGTCTGAAACACATGCTCCACAACATCCGGTGAAGGCATCTCTGTCTCGTCGAACTCCCGCTCCTCAACATACTCACTGATATCCACAAAAGCCGATTCCTTCTCCGCCGACTCATAAGCCGCCATCAGCACCGCCATCGAGTCCCACGCCATCATCGGACCGGACTGCGGATAGCGGGTCTCATCCAGCACGCAAGCCACTGCATCCTCGATCTCGCCAACATGACCAAAGGCCAGCGCCTGCCTGGGCATCGGGTATGATGTTCCCTGCGTTGTCGGTAGCTTCTCTCTGAACAGCAGATTCCCCGATGCCTCTCCCTTCGGCATGAACAACTCCGTCCCGCTGTGCGGATTGACCCGCATGTCGTACTGGGCAAAGTCCGTGGTCACGGAGACCTCGCCGCGGATGCCGCTGATACACAGATCGGAGCCGTAGACCTCGGCGACGGTCTGGTCCTCGAAGAGGACGGTGATACGGGAAAAGTCATCGACGTTCTCCATCACCCGGAAATGCTCGGCCGCAGACTCGGGCTGATGCTTGAGGATCTGCAGCGCCAGGGCGGATACCTTTGCCGGACGTATCGGCTTGCCATCGCGCAGGAGTCCCTCGATCTGTTTCAGGTACAGCGTCGGACCCAGTGGATGACAGGCCTTGTTGAACAGCGCGCCGCCGCCGGACTGGGCAGGTGTGTCGTAGACGGGGGCGTGTGATCCCTGGTGGGCACAGACTCCGGACTGATGCAGGATCTTGCCTTTGCCCGTCTTCATCGCCTGTTCCAGGATGTTGACCATGCCGAAGACGGCACTGACGTAGATGAAGTTCTCGGCGTAGAGGAGCTTGGTGCCGTTGGCGCGCACGGCATCGAGGACGGTGGCCAGGTACTCCATTGACTCGCGCTTGCGGACTTCGGCCGAGGCCTCCCTGCCTTCCGCGTACCCGGGCCAGATGACCGGCGGCTTCTCGAGGGTGACGAGCTTGGCGCCACCCTGTGCTGCTTCGATGACGAAGGGGCCGTGGGTGTGGTTGGCACTGACGATGTTGTCGATGTCCGGCTTGATTGACTTGATCATCTGGGCGTGCGATTCAAAGACGGCGTTCACGCTTTGAGCTTCGGCGAATTTTCTGGCGTTTTCGATGCGTCCGGAGCAGACCCCGGCCAGGTTGATGTCGACGCCGTTCTGGTGCGGGATCAACCCATAGGCGCCGGCGGTGAATTCGGCGGCGAAACCGGTGCCGTTGATGGTTACGTTCAATGTGGTCATTTATCCTGCTCTATTTGGGCGTCGTGATCCGATTCTTCGGCGCGGACCAACTACTGCCCTTCGCCCATTCTTCGCGAAAGCGCCTCACGATCATTGACATCGACTTGCTGGACCCCCATCGACACTGGCTTGATTCTGTAGAGCGCCGTCCCTGACTGAACCTCCTGCTTGTTGCGTGCCAGGTGTATTGTCATGGCCTCTGTGACGATGTCTGATAGTGTGCGTCCTTGTGCCCTGGCAGCCTGCTTTGCCCGATGATATATCGAGTCTGGGATGATCAGGGTGGTACGCATGGCAATCTCCTATCGAGTTTGTGTACAGCATATATGAGGTATTCGCGTATGGCAAGAAAGAGACGGAGAACCGCTGAAAACCCTCTGTCAGAAGGAGTTGGAAAGGGTGACCTCGATCACCCGGATATTGGTGGAATCTGCCGATGTTCAAGGTAGGTGCTGATATGACAAAGACGATACTGGCGATCGCCTTGGGTCTCTCCTCCGGAACGATGTCCCTGCTATCTGCGCAGGACCTTCGCCCTCCGAGCGGCGAGCGCTCACCGCTACGCCCCGACAGACCCGTCGTCGATGGGATCGTGGAACCGATGGATTCGCACCGCCTGCCCAGGGATTCCTGGCTGTCGACCAGCGCCAAGCCGACGGCCGTCCTCCAGGACCCTGAGTGCTCCTCCGTCTTCGTGGCCGCATTGGATGCGCAGGAGCTCGTCGACTACCTGAGGACGCACCCGGTTGATGGCTGCCTGGCAGATTTTCTGTGGGACTTCGATGTGAACCTCGTCGAGGCGTTCAGCGACGAGAACATGCAAGCCGTTTTCGATTCAATCGCAGAATTGTCCCCCGACTACGACGGCACCAATACCCTGGGCCTGCATCAGCTCTGGTTCTTCCCCCATGTCGGCTACTTCTACGAATTCTTCGAGGAGGAGGTAGCGGCGTTTTCCGAGGAAACCCTCACCGCACACGTAGCCGCCTCTGCCGCGTTTGCGGCGAATGACCGCATCTACGATTTGAACGACGACGCGGCCGACATCCTGGCGGAGTGGCTGACGGTCACCGACCACGATGGGCTGAGGCATCGCCATTTGGCCGAGATCAAGCAGATCTTGCTCAACATGACGCCTGAGCGATCCGAGTCCACGAGCCAACGGGCAGCCTACAACAACACCTTCTTCATCCTCTTCCGCGGCTTCGTCAACAGCGACGAGGACTACCTGGAGGCAATCGGCGAGGACCCCGAAATCGTCTCGGTCATGCAACAGGCCTCGTTGTTTGAGTATCTCTACCCCGACCAGGCCTATCTCGTCGAGAACGCCATCCGTGAACTGGCACGGCTCGTCGAAATGGAGGAACTACGGGATGAGGTCGTTGCTGCGCTGACGGAGATCCTGCCGGTCTATCCCCGTCTGAGCGCGGCCTTCCTTCTGGTGACGGAAGGGCTCGAGGACCACATCGACTGCGAGACTCAGGGCATCTGCAGGGATGACCTCGTCGACGAGATCACCGGACTGGCATTTCCGCATACCTTCCGCTTCGACGACGGCGCCATGGTCGTCGAAACCTCGCTCGAAGCCAACGTGGTCCAGGGGCTCTATCACGCAGCCAAGCAGGTCCAGTCTCAGTTCTACCGGGTCATCGAGTCGACGACGCCGGTTACCGGTGATGTCAATGAAACCCTCATCATGAAGGTCTACGGGACCAAAACTGAGTACGAACGCTACCAGGGCTTCCTATATGGTCTGGACACCGACAATGGCGGCATTTACATCGAGGGGGATGCCACGTTCTATACCTATCAGAGAACCCCGCAGGAGAGCACCTTCACCCTGGAGGAACTGTTCCGCCACGAGTACGTCCACTACCTGTTCGCCCGCTACGTCCATGAGGGACTGTGGGGGACCACGGAATTGTATGAGGACTGTCGTCTGACCTGGGTCGACGAGGGGCTGGCCGAGTTCCTGGCGGCGAGCACGCAGGCTGATGGGATTCCGGTGCGACGAGGTCTGGTCGAGAGCATCGGTTTCGACGGTGCCGATCGGTTGACCGTCGCTCAGACCATGAACTCCTGCTACAGCGAGGGCTTCAAGTTTTACCGCTACGGCGGCCTCATCTTCAATCACTTCTACGAGAGCCGTCGCACTCAGTTGATCCAATTACTCGACGCGGTTCGCGCTGGGGATGTGCTGGCTTTTGATACCATAGTCGACGGGATGAAAGGCGACGCGGAACTGGAGACTGAATATCAGTCGTTCATCGACACACAACTGGCCATCAACGAGCAGCTTCAGGATCCCTCGACTTCGTTTCCCAGGCTGGCTTCACTGCAGACCGAACTCGCAGATGATGTCACCACTGTTCTTCGCCAGACGGCCGGCGACTCCGATGCCGAGTGTGCGGTCACCGCTACCGAGCTCAATCACCGTTTTGGATGCCAAGGACAACTGCTGGGTACGCTTGAGGTCAGCGGAGACCCTGGAGAGACGAACCGTTTCTTCAGCCAGACTCTGGATGAAATGATAGGCGCCAGCATCATCGATGGCCGTTTGAACAACTTCGAGGCCATGAATTGTCATTTTTCACAGATCAGCCTTGGTGCTCTGCCCGAAGCATCCTATTTCTGCGACGGACCGCTGCGAGATCCGGCTTTGAGCCTGGACTCGGACGCCGATGGGGTGCCGGATGAGCTGGACGATTTCCCCGACGACTATCTGGGCTGGTCGGATGACAACGACGACGGCATGCTGAATCCGGAGGAGATGCCGGACACTGACATGGACGGACTGCCGGACGGATTCGAGCTCGTCTTCGGTTTCGACCCCGACGACTCCGCCGACGCCCTGGAGGATGCCGATCTGGATGGTGTCAGCAATCTCGTCGAGTTCACCCGCGGCACCGATCCACTCAACGCAGCCTCGCTGCCGCCAGTGGTGAATCTGCTCACGTTCCTGCGCAACGACAGTTCCGATCCAAGGGTCAACGACTTCCGCTCGATGACGGTGTACGCGGGCCTGAGACTGGTAGGTGGCGGCACAGCGACCAACGTGCGCCTCACCTTCACCTCGGCCACGCCGATTCGCTTCGAAGACACGGTCGTGAACGAGCAGAGCCTGAGCGATTGTGTCAGCATCGAGCAAAGTGCCTTCGGTGGGGTGTTCAACTGTGGTGACTTTTCGGATGAGAACAGCCTGCTGGATATTTTCCTGTATTTCACTCCCCTGCAGAGTGGTGAGCTGGATTTCGAGCTCACCTTCACCGCCGACGAAATCGAAACTGATCCTTCTGACAACACGCAGCACCTCGCTGACGCTGTGATTCTGCCGGATCCCAACACGGTAGCAGCCGATTTCGACGCCGACGGCATCGTCGGATTCGGCGACTTCTTCCTGTTCGTCGATGCGTTTGGCGGCACGAACCCCCTTTTCGACCTGGACGGCGGGGGTACCGTTGACGCCGCAGATTTCTTCGTCTTCGCCGACCATTTTGGTGGGGAGGCGCATGCGAAGCTGCTAGTGCTGGCCCGGGAGCATCTGGGTCTGCCCACCTCCTCCGGGCTTGAGCAGAACTTCCCCAACCCGTTCAACAGCATGACGACGATCCGGTTCGCCCTAGCTGAACCTGGCCCGGTGGCGGTCACCCTGTTTGACCTGGTCGGCCAGCGCGTAGCCGTATTGGCCCAGGGTCCGCGGGGGAGAGGGGTTCACACTGTGCGGTGGGATGGCCGCGACGATGAGGGTCGGAGCGTGGCCAGTGGTGTTTACTGGTATCGTCTGGAGGCTGGAAACGAGGTGTTCTCGCGTAAGCTCTTGCTGTTACGATAGGCCAAGCGATTTCGGGTAGGCAGGTAGAGTCCGCTTCAGAGCTCAGAGGCGAGAGTCATTCGGAATCAGGATTCTCGGAAGCAGAATCCAAGTACTCTACGTCTTGCAGATCCTTCGGCCGGCCGGCGGACCGTCTGTTGCGGTCCCCCTTGCCTCTACCGTGGCATTCGCGTGCGTCCGCGTGCGTCTATGAATAGATATTGGACTTGCTTGCCGGTCCGGCCGCCGCACAGCATTTTTGTCTGTCCTGATGAGATCGAATGCGACCCAAGCGAAATCACGCTGAGAGAACCATGACCCAGTTCCACCTCACCCGAGAGCAACTCAATTTCTTCGAAACCTTCGGTTACCTCTCCCTGCCGGGCCTCATGACCGATTCGATCGCCGAAATCACCGATGCCTTCGAACAGATATGGACCGAGCACGGCGGCGGCCACAATGGCAAGCCGCACGACGGCGTCAACCGCTCGTGCATCTTCCCCTTCCTGGACCAGCACGAAAGGCTGTGTGCCCTTCTCGATGACCCGCGCATCGAAGGAACCCTCAGCAGCCTGCTCGGCGATGACTTTAACTACACCGGTTCGGACGGCAACTACTACGCCGGCGACACCCGGTGGCATTCCGACGGCTTCCACAAGGAAATCCGCTACGTCAAGATCGCCTTCTACCTGGATACGCTTGATAAAGACAACGGGTGCCTCCGGGTGATTCCTGGCAGTCATCTCATGGGCGACGACTATTCCGAGAGCCTCGAGGAGAATGTGAAGAACTCAGAAGAAATGTGGGGTGTGATCGGGAAAGCAGTGCCGGCCGTGGCCCTCGAAGTCGAACCCGGCGACATCGTCGCCTTCCGCCACAACACCAAGCACGCCGCCTTCGGTGGCAGCCAGCGCCGGCGCATGTTCACAATCAACTGCTGCGAGCGCGTCTCTGACGATCACATCGACATGCTCAAGCAGGATATGGGGGGAATGTCCCGGTTCTGGGTCGAACGCGCCTATGGTGAGAAGATGGTTTCCACCGCCAGCCCGCAGCGCATGATCCACCTTGAGCAACTAATGGCTAATGACGGACATCTGGCCGCCCTGTCGGCCAAATACCGCGCCGAGGCGGCTGAACCCGCTCGTGGGTAATCCCGCGGTCTATTGTTATTACGGCTATGACGATTCTTGACGATAGTCAACTCGCGGGCTTCAACCGCGACGGCTTCTGTATCGCCCGGCGGATGTTCAGCGCCGATGAAATCGACTTGCTGCGCGATGCAGCCCTCGAGGACCAGGCTCTCGATGAACAGGCCGTCGGCCTCAATGACGGCGAAGGTGGCGCGATCAGACTGAAAGTGTGGGACCAACCGGCGGATGGCATTTATGGGCTATTCTCACGCAGCCGCAGACTCGTCGACTCGATGGAGAAGCTCCTGGACGGTGAGGTCTATCACTACCACTCGAAGATGATCCTGAAGGACCCGCGCACAGGAGGCGCCTTTGCCTGGCATCAGGACTACGGCTACTGGTACAATGGCGCCTGCCTGTATCCGCTGATGGCCAGTGTCGCCATCGCCGTCGACCCGGCCACCCGCACCAACGGCTGCATGCAGGTGCTGTCCGGATCTCATCACATGGGACGCATCGATCACGTCGATGTCGGCGAGCTGCGCGGCGCCGATCCCGAGCGCGTGGAAATGGCCACTCAGCGCCTGGATCTCGTCTACTGCGAGCTCGATCCCGGCGATGCCCTGTTCTTCCATTGCAATCTCCTCCATCGTTCCGACCAGAATCTCTCCGACGATCGGCGGTGGTCGATGGTCTGCTGCTACAACGCCGCTCGCAACGATCCCTACAAAGACAGCCACCACTCGCGCTACACGCCGCTGGAAAAAGCCGACGAAAATGCCATCCGCGAATTCGGCGCCAATCTCATTCGGCAATGATATCGAAACTTCCCACCATCTGACTGAAAGGATTCATCACCTGTGAAACAGAAAAGCATCGACACTGCCAATGCCGTAGAAATGCTCGACGGCATCACCCGCCGCACCCTGACCTACAACGACGACGCCATGCTCTGCCACATAACATTGAATAAGGGCTCACAGATACCCCTGCACAGCCATGGACCGGTGCAGATCGGCATGTGCATCTCGGGCAAGATTAGGTTCTATGGCGAGAACCCGGAAGACGAGTTCATCGCTGAGGCGGGTGATGGGTATGTGATGGAGGGCGACAAGGTCCACGCGGCCGATGCGCTGGAGGATTCGGTTGTGGTTGAGGTATTCGCGCCGTCGCGGCCGGAGTACGCTGATTTCTAGAGTGCCACCGTCCGCATGAGGTTGTCGGGAAACACTGGTGGGCGCATGAGGTAACACTATTTGGGACGTGAGGGCATCCTCGTCAGAGGGTTTGATGTGGCACCGGAATTGCGTTGTGCGCTGGTGATTCCACGATTATCTTCTATTGGAGCTTAACCTATGGCAGATCGCGACCGGCCAACCCCTGACTCTTCCCCCAACCAGACACCCGAGGACATGCACTGGGGTATCAACTACCTGCGCGAGGACATCCAGGATATCCGTCTGGACATTCGGGAGATCCGCGTCGAGATACAGGGCCGCTTCGGGGATGTGGAGAGCAAATTTACCGCAATGCAGAAACAATTGGACTCGCGTTTCTTCTGGACACTCGGGTTCATGGCGACCCTGTTTGCCATAAACGCAGCTTACATGACGGCCTTGATCAAGCTCTGAAGTGCCGGTCCTTACTGGCACTCCGGCCTTTACCTCCAAATTGAGCGCTGCAGCATCAGCTGTGGCGCTTTTCGCTTTTCTCCAACCCCACGCCTTCTGGCGCCATTCAGGAACATACCTGTGTCGTGAGGGTTACACTTGCCCAACGCCAATGAGGTGCTCACTGAGGAGGTCGCGCAGGTACTGAAATTGCGTTTGTCTGCCTGCGTATCGACAACTACCTTCTCCGGAGACACAACATGGCAGATCGCGATCGGTCAACCCCTGACTCTTCCCCCAACCAGGCACCCGAGGACATGCACTGGGGCATCAACTATCTACGCGAGGACCTCCAGGACATCCGCCTGGACATCCGGGAAATCCGTGTGGAGATGCAGGCACGGTTTACGGAGGTGCAGGGGCAATTTGGGGATGTGCAGGGCCGCTTTGGGGATGTGCAGAGCCGCTTCGGGGATGTGCAGAGCCAATTCGGAGAGATGCAGAGGCAATTCGGGGAGATGCAAAAACAAGCTGACTCGCATTTCTTCTGGACACTCGGATTCATGGCCACCCTGTTTGCCATAAACGCAGCTTACATGACAGCCTTGATCAAACTCTGAAGTGCCTAGTCGGCTTCAGCCATCCTTTCGAACCGCACCAACCGGCTCAAAACGGGCGCGCCGAACGTCTCTTTCTTGAGAAAAACAGCCAGGTCATCATCCTCGACGTACGAAGGCGCCAGTCTCTCGATCGTCGATCGCAGCGCTGTCCTGTCTGTTAAGCTTCCTTCCAGATCGTCGATGACCTCCGGTTTGGTACCCAGGGCTTGAGCCAGCTCGGGCCAGCGCTCCTGCAACACCGCCCACTTGGCAACATGCCGCGCCGTAACGACGGGCTCACCGACAAAGACACCTCGCTGGTAGGCAATGCTGAGGACCAGACGGAGCCGATTGAGGAATCGCTTGGCATTGCGCGGCAAAGGCGGTACGAACTCCAGGGCCGCCCGTTCGGCCTCGGCCATCAGCTCTGAATCACTGGTGACGTAGAATCGCTCGCGCTCCTGGATCAGTTCAGTGAGGTCGATCTGCTTCGCGAAACTGCTGTCCATGAGCGCCTCCGTGACCGCGTCGACGTCTTTTGCCCGGCGAAATGTCTGGTCGATCTCGGCCTCCACAACCGCGACCATGGCCCGGTCGCCCCGGAACTTGGCGTAGGCGAAGAAACCATTGAACAGAAGAACGACTGGAAGCAGGACGACGGGCACGGACGCGCCGTACGCGTTGAATAGATGGCTGTTGTAGGCGCAGAGGCTCCAATAGAGGACGACGAAATACATGTAGCCGAAGCATCCCAGATAATTCACGCCGTACACGAATTGATCTAGACCAGATCGGTTCGATAGATGACCTCGCCGGGTAGTCGGATATCCCAGCTTGCGCCCGGCCTGAACCGACCATAGGAACGGCGCGGCGACGACAGTCAGCAGCGTCCGCAGGACACCGATGAGCCAGATCTTGCTCCGCCAGGCCTCTTTGATCAGGTCTTCGATCGACTCTTCTGATGAATGATCATTCGAGGCGGGCTGAAGGATTCCACCCGCGCGAGCGATGAGCGATAGAGTGTCGCTGCTCTTGTCATCCGACGGCTCTTCCGCATTCCCCTGCTCAACGTCTTCTTCCTGCTCTACCACGTAATCCTTGATCAGCTTCTCGATCTGCCCCGATGCCTGCGATGGCAGATCGAACTGGAGCTGGACGATTTTCTGGAGATAGAGACGGCCGTATGCCTGCCGGCTGCTGCTCTCATCCGTGCGGAGAGCAGTGCCGCCGCTGGGTTGATAGCGCTGTGCCAGCGCCTCGTACTTGATCTCGGCACAGGCGGCGACGGCCGGCATGTCGGCGACGATGACGGTGACTACGTCCTGGTGCGCCAGCAGCTGGCTGACTACTTCCATCACCTCGACGGGCCGCGGCGGCTGACAACGCTCGAGGTCGTCGACGAAGATGACGAAGCGGTTGTTGTCCGGCGTTGCCTGGCGGATCAGCCTTCTCAATTGCGACCTGACCTCATTCAGCGATTGCTCGTTGGAAGTCTTCTGTCTGTTCTGCACAAAGTCGGCGAGGGAACGGGCCACCGGGCTGAACATGTTGGCCAGTTTACCAAGGCCGGCCAGAATCCCCAGGCTGCTCAAAAACCAGGACCAGACCCCACCTTCGAAGGGTGAGTCCTCCGGGCTTGGTGCACTCTGATTGACGGCTATGGACAGTCGTGTAGTGTCAGCACCATCGCTCACCATTGCTATGTCGTAGGTGCGCAGGGAATCCGCACTGGCGTTGACGAGAGCCTTCGCCCCGACGGATTGCTGCAGTGCCCAGGTCGAGAATTGGTCGAGGGCTTCGGACTCCGGGCCCCACAAGCTGATCCCGAGAGCCAACAGGATGACGATAGCGAGAAACAACAACCGGCGGGTCAGCCGCTGGGTCGGAGACAGCAGCGACAGCGGCACGGGAGAGATGATCCGCCGCCAGCGCGGGCGGTTGCGATTGGCTTCGCGCGCCACCACGCCGGCGAAAGCACCGGCCAGATCCCCGGCCTCGTCGTGCAGCCAGGCATTGAACCAGCAGGTGACGTGGGATTTTCGCTCTATCAGCCGGCGCTCGACCATGCGCGCCAGCGTCGTCTTGCCGGCTCCCCATGGCGCGTTGATGGCCAGGGTCAGCGGTGTCCCCGTCTTCGGATTGTGGATCAGATCGGCCAGCGAATTGGCGTAATCACTGAAGCCGAGACGGTCATCCGCGTCACTCTGCAGCGCCTCATCGGCGATCATGCTCAGGCGCGGCGGGTCGGCAGGTGGTTGCGGTGGGCCTCCGCCCGAGCCGCCTGACTTGGTCTCTGCCTGGTCCTGCGTGGTGGTATTCGAGGGGTCTGTGGATTGATCCTGCGAGGTGGACGTGCTTTCTACCAGGCCGCCGAGGAATCTCTCGACCTGTCCCCAGTCAGTTTTGCCGCCCGACAGCATGTGATAGATCTCACCTGCATCGGCTTGGCCGAATCGCTGCAGGTTCTTGAAGAGTTGATCGCTGAGCTCAACTACCTCCTGTGGCGGGTCGTCGGGCCACAGAGGATACTCCAGTAGCTCTCTGGGAGCTGGCCGCGAGCGATCATCGGGGCGGCCGCCCCCGGACCGATCCATCAAGAGCTGATAGTCGTCCAGATTCGCGGCTATGTAATCAAGCTCCGACAGTTCGTTTACAAGGACATCCAGATCACCGACACCCGATGTCGAAAGTGTCGAGGCCATTGCCCCTGCGGCGAGCCTTCCGGACGGCTCTGACTGATTCAAGCGCTCGGCGAGTCCCCCGAGCAACCTTTCGTCCTGCGCGCCAGTCTGACCCGCCACCGCCGCCCTCAGGGTGGCAGCAGCAGCAGCTTCAATGTGGACGGCATCCAGGGCCAAGGACTGGTCCTGTATCAGCTCAGCTGCCGCCGGTAAAGCCCTCAACGATGCCCGCGCATAGAGCGCCACGATCGCCCACGCCGGCAACTGCCCCAGGTCATCCGCCGTGATCATTCGAGCTACCATGTCAGCTCTCGACCTTCAACACCACGATGGTCTGGTCGTCCGCTTCGGTATTGGCCCCGGTGAACGCTCGGACTTCCTCTATGACCCGCTCCAGCACCGCGGTGGCGGACAATCCTTCCTCACATCCACCTTGAATTATGTTGGCCGTGCGCTCCGGGCCGAATTGATTCCCAGGACGTTTTTCGGCCTCGGTTATCCCATCGGAGTAGAACACGAGATAGTCACCGACCTCCAGCTGCGTCTCCAGTACACCGTATTCGGTCTGCTTGCGCACGCCGAGTGGATAAGCACCCATCTCCAGCTCCACCATGTCTCTGGAAGCTGCACGGTAGTGGTAGGGAGAGGGACAGCCTCCGTTGGAAAGCCTCAAGCGACGCGTCGTGGGATCGAATTCCGCCATGGTGAAACACACGAAGGTGTACGTATCGAGGGTCTCGTGCATTGTATCATTGAGGTGGGGAAACAGTTCCTCGATGGAAACCCCGGACGTCATCTGACTGCTGAGCACACCGCTGAACAAGACCATCGGAATGGCCGCTTCCATGGAGTGACCCGTCACATCGGCCATCGACACGGCAAAGCGACCGTCCGGCAAGTTGTAGTACTGGTAGAAATCACCACCGACGTGTTCGGCCGGCACGCACAGTCCCGCAACGTCGATCCCGGGGACATTAGGCTGCTCTCTGGGCATCAAGCCCATCTGCAGATTGTGGGCGGTGCGCAGCTCCTCTTCCATCGCCCGCGCCTCCAACTCGGCGCCGCGCGCCCGCAACTCCGCCTCCCGGGCAGCTGCCTCTTCGAGCTCTTTTTCATGGCGCAGAATGTTGATTCGATTCGCCAGGGCCAGCGACAACAGCACGGCCTCGAGCGCCTGTCCGAACTGAAAACTGTGCCAGGTGACGAAATTGAACGGGAACACGCCGACGGCGACCGCGAGGATGGATAGCGCGCCGCCCACGTAAGCCCCCCAGGCAATCAAGAAATAGCGCGCTGGACGAAAGCCTCTTCGCCAGGTGACGATCCCGGCCGAGAACACGCAGATCCAGATGCTCCATTGATAGACTGAATCGAAAAATGGGATGATGCCGGTGTGCATGTCGGCCACGGCCAGCAACGCAAACACCAAGTTCGTCCCCATCAACACAGAGATCACCTTGTGTATTCTTGGGGCGTACGTCCGCGTCAACAGAAAGGTCTGGACGAATCGCAGACCCCAGAACAGGTACAGCGGAGCGACGAGAATGTGCACCCGGTACCATCCCCACGTGGTTCGCGGCCACAAATATTCCGGCGCCATGCCATTGAATTGGGCGAACCAGAGGCCGCCGAAGCCGATCATCAGCACGTAGTAGAGGTAGGTGGTTTCGCGCAGTGCAAAAAACAGGAAAAGATTGTACAGCACCATGACGGCGGTGAGACCGTAAAACAGCCCGAGGACGATCTGCTCGTCATGATCGTGCTTGGCGAACGATTCCTCTGACCGCAACGTCATGTTGAGGAACACGACGTTGGCGCCGATGTGCATGTAGAAGGTTCGACTCTCGCCCGGCTGGATGGCGAGGCGCAATGGGAAGTGTCGATGTTTAACCGGCCAATCCACGAAGGGCACCTGGCCGCCGGTCTTTTCGATTTGCCAGAATCGCGAACCGTCATTGCGAGTCTGAGAGGTGTAGAGGTCAATCTCGTAGTTGACCGCTGGCAGTGCCTCGACGATCCAGGTCGGATCGGCAGAATCGTTGCGCACCGTGAACTTGACCCACACATAGCCTACGGGTACCGGGCCGAAGTAGGGTGACTCTTGCTCGCTGGCGGTGAAACGCTCTGATACCGGCGTGCTGCTCACGTCGTCGATCGACCAGGATGGCTTGCCATCCTCAAGCACGTCCAGGTACATGCCGAGGGGGTACTCGCTTTGACCATCCGTCAGAATCAGTGGCGGTGCGGCTCCAACTGCGGATGCAGACGTTGTCAGACACGCCACCGCCAGCAATAGTGCCAATAATCGGCGCGGTTTCTTGAGATATAGAGCCAACTCGGTCTTGTTTCCTGTATCGGTGATGCGTCTGGAGTGCGACGACTGGGTCGAGAGGCCGTAATATACTTGCTATGTTGTATAAGTCCCAAGCAAACGTTGTCCCACAGACCCCACGTTGTCAGCGGAAATAGATGCAGTTTGACAGATAGAGAGCTCGACCTCGTCCTCTACGGCGCCACCGGTTTCATCGGCAACCAGTGCGCCCGTTACTTGAAGGACTACGCCGCCCCATCCACACGTTGGGCCATTGCCGGGCGCGATCGCCGCAAACTCGAGGACCTGGCAGGCGCACTCGGGCTCACGGACCAGGTGTCAGTGATTGTAGCTGACGGACAGTCGCCGCCAGCGATCGAGGAAATGGTGCGCAGTACGCGGACCGTGGTTGCCGTCGCCAGTCCGTATGGCCGCATCGGCGAGCCCGTCGTCGCCGCCTGCGTGCAACATCGAACCGACTACCTGGATCTCACTGGTGAGACCCCCTGGGTCCGCGACATGATTGACCGCTACCACGACCGGGCGCAGTCAGACGGCACAAGGATCGTCCCGTGTTGCGGCTTCGACGCGGTTCCCTCCGACATCGGCACACTCGTTCTCGTCGATGCCCTGCGTCGGCAAGGCCGCACGTGCCGCGCCGTCAAAGCGTTTTTCGTTGTATCCGGTGGCATCAACGGCGGCACGGCGGCTTCCATCCTCAACGTCTACGAAAGCGGTGAAGTGCAACGGCTCAATGACCCCTTCCTACTGAATCCGCAAGGGACAAGGCCGCCGGCCGGCACCAGCCAGGATCCCGTGGCCGCGCACTACGACAGCGATCTGGGCGCCTGGGTCGCACCCTTCGTGATGGCTCCCGTCAACACCCGGGTCGTCAGACGCAGCGCCGCCCTGATGGAACAGTGGCGCGAACCCTACGGGACTGATTTTACCTACCAGGAGTACCTCGATACGGGCTCGCCGTTTTCCTGGGTGTCGGCGACCATGGCCGCGTCTGGCCTGGCCGCGGGTCGGGCTTCCTTGCTCTTTCCGGGAGGGCGCCAACTGGCCGAGATCTTCTCGCCGAAACCGGGCACCGGGCCCTCCGAGCGTGAAATGGACGACGGCCATTTCCGCTGCCGGCTGGTGGCCTCCGCCCACGACGGTAGCCTCGCCTGGGCACGCCTGGCCGATCGGGGGGATCCGGCCAACCGCGTCACCGTCAAGATTCTGTGCGAAGCCGCTCTGGCGTTGGCGACTCAGCGATCCGAGCTGCCCGGGGGCGAGGCGCGGGGCGGCATCCTGACACCGGCTACCGCGCTTGGATCTGTGCTCATGGACAGACTGCGCTCAGCCGGGATGACGCTGGAGGTGGAATCGTAGCGGGACAGGACAGCGGGTCAGGGATGGTCGTAACCGACGATATCTTCCAGGGCCGGCGACTTGCACAGGGCGTGCGCGGCCAGCAGACCCGACATCACCGCCGCTTCCACACAGCCCATGTTGTGACCACAATCAGTCCAATCCCCAGCGATGGTGAGGTTGTCATACGTATTGTCGAGCGGTGAGATGCGGTAACGCGGACTGCCCGGAACGGAAAGCACGTAGCGATCCGTCGGATTGACATTCGCGGTCCAGAACTGCGAGTCGAAGGTGCTCTCGTCGGCATCATCGGGTAGTTTCCCCGGATCTGCGGCATCCATCAGCAACTCCCAACGGAACCCCTTCGGAGTATGGTTCGCCTGAGGCCACAGCGCGGCAATGTCTTTTTTCAGGAACGCGATCGCGTTCTCCCGCACTGCTGCCCGTAGCTGCTCCGGGCACTCGGACGCGGCCATATCCTGGGAATTCGCTGGTGTCGCCAGGGTGCTGCAGAAGTAGGCAATGGCCTGCGGATCCTCGCGCCACGACTCCGCCTCGATGACCTGGGTCATGTCAGCCCAGGTGTCGAAGGGTTTTACGTAGCCGGACAGACTGATCGGGCCCTTCTCCCAACCCAGCTGGCGCATGTCTTCGCGCAGCCAGAGTTGAAAAGCCTGGGTCGCCACCGTCTTGACCTTCTGCACCATCGCCCGCCAGCGGGCATCGCGATCCAGGATGTCCTTACACACATGGGGAATGGCACCAAGGCTGACACCGAGCACGACAAAGTCGAAATCCTCACCGACACGCAGCACCTGCGTCCCAGCCTTACGGCGATCCCAATGGGATTCGAACTTCCACTCTTCCTGCTTGATGCGCTCCCCGTCGACGAGTTGGCCGTAATCCGGTTCAGAAGGCCAACAGGGCAAGCCGCCGACGTCGAAGAGCGGCTCATACTCCCCTCCCCCATCGATGTTTGCCTGGACGTCGAATTCCAGGGAATCGACATACGGCTTCTCATCAGGCTCCAGTCGATCAGCATCAACCAACCGTACGCTGTCCAACCGGTGAAAATACTTGAAGCTCACGCCGCGTCGTTTCAAGACTTCATACAAGGGCGCAAAAACCACATCGCCCATGCCGGCGCGCATCTTCCAGAACAGGGAGCCCTTGTAGGTGAAGAGCATGCGCATCGTGCCGCGCAGCCCCACACCGGCGGCAATCGCAGGCCGGCTCAAATCGCCATTCTCGTAGGCGAACCCCAGGTCGTACAGACCGCGCACGAAGGCCGAGTTGAGAGTGGCGTCGGAGGCGCCATTCAGGCGCAGCCACTCCCGCATCTCGTAGTCGTTGATGGCATCGAAACCCTTCGGATCCGTGGCCAGGCCAAAACGAATGGAGCCGCGCAGACCGGCCAGGGCCAGATCGATGATCTCCCACAGGCGCCGGGTTTCCGGGTCCGTGTTGATCGCGTTCTTGAGCAGACCCTCGGCGCCGGAACTGACTGCGTCGATCAACCGCAGCGCCGGACTGGTTGGTAATCCTGGGATGGATTTGCATACATCGGCTAGCAACTGCGCCGCCTGGTTTACGGCCGCCAGGGTTGCCACTCCGCCATAGCGAAGAAAGCGTCCAATGGTATCGACGATGGCTTCAGGGGACAACCCGCCTTCCCCAATATCCGGGAAGATGCTCGGAGGGGCGTCGGAGGTGACATCCGCCTGACGTTCTTGGATCGAAGCGAGAAGTGAGACGATCAACTGCGACGTGCGCAGCATGTAGGACTGGACCGAGTACATGCCGCTACCATCAGGCGGATCCCCCGGCTCACCGGGAATGGGCGGAAAGCTCGCCACCCAACTCGACCAGCTGCCGTCAGGGGACCGATCGGCCAGCCCGACCTGCTTCTCGGGATAGATCGCATCCCGCCAGTCCGCCATCGGGCTGGTGTCGGAATCCCGCCCGAGTTCGGCGTAACACTCGCGCAACAGGCGAAAGGCGTTGTCGTAGTAACCGAGCCAGAGGTGCAGCCCGTGCTCCTCGATACGGCCGGCCGGACCACGACCGGACGCGCCTTTGCCACCCAGGCGCCAACCCTGCTGGTAGACGGTGACGTGGTATCGGCCTTCGTGTTCGGGACGGGTCAGCTCGAAGGCGGTCGCCATGGAGGCGCAGCCGCCTCCGATGACGGCGACCTTAGCCGCCGGGCCCGCGTCGCTCATTGGGCTCTTGATTGGGGTCGTCACCCCCTTTTCGGGGCATGTTTTTGCGCTGAGGTTTGGTCTCTTCGCCTGGGTACCAGCCGTCCAGATCGTCCACAGACAGCGCGTACGCGCGGTCGTTGACAGCCTTGGGAAATACCCTGTCGGCGGCATGGCCAGCAGAGTCACGCCGCACGCAGAAATACGGTTTCGTCTTGACCTTATTGTCCTTGAGGAAATCTCTCATGAATTTGCGGCAGGCTCCCCAGTTGGCCCATTCCTCGCTCAGAATGCACTCGATTACCAGCTGTGGCTCGATACTGGCGAGTGCCGCCTTTGCCTTCCCGAGGGTCATCATACGAAGACGCGGGTTAGACCGTCGCCAATGCTCGACCCACTCTGCCAAGTTTTGTCGCTTGGCGAGTCGAAGCCAGAACGCCCACATCCGCACGCGGTTGCTTCGTATGTCAACCTTGCCTCTGAAAGACGGCGCAGGTGCGTTGGGGTTGCGTTTGCGTTCTCTGATCCCCTCAAGCATGTCCACGCGGACCCCGATATTATCTCTAATCTTCAAATAGCCATTGTTTGCGAACCCGCTACGATTGTGTTTGTCGTGCGCCACCCAGATGTTTTCCGCTTCAGCCACGGTGAGATCGAGTCGCATCCAGAAGGGCCGCACGGGCTCGAGAATACGCGTCTCGTCCTCCCCCTCTTTTACCTTCGTTTCGAGGCCCAATTCTTCGACGATAGGTTGACTGGCTATCTCGTGAATGCACACGTGCATCTGAGTCTCGATCTCGCGCAGGTCACGGAGCTGATCGATCTCCATCGGCGTTCGAACGATAGATTGATAGCAGGCCTTGCTCGGATCCCCGGCGTCTCGGAATTGCTTCAGCGAGAACTCGTTGATCGGGTTCTTGTTGGCCAACAGCTCAAGGGCGAGGGCCATCGCATCCTTTAATTTGGAGGACGGGGTTTTACCGGTCGGATTTTCTTTGTCGTCGTCCAGTTTCTTTTCTTTTGAATTCAACTCATCCAGAAGAACTCTGCTCCACGCTTTTCCGGCCTCTCGTGCCCTCTCCCCCTCAACGCGATACCCTATATCCCCCTGAAACACTTCGATCAACTGGCGAAACTCCATTTGCGGACCCTGCTGCTGGTCAGCAAGCACGGGAGCTCTCAATTCCATCAAACCCTGATTAACCGTTGGCTCGGGACCGAGCCGTTCGAGCCAGCGGTCTTCAGGCGATGTTATGACTGAGCGCAAGACGGGCAGCCCGTAGAGCTCTCGCGCTGTCACGGTGGTTATCTCGCTGTTGGAATAGACGAAGGGGGTCACCAGGCCCATGGTCAGCAATTCTTCCGTTTTCTTCTCGTAGACCCTCACCGGTATTGAAAATCGTACGTCGTGACTGGCAAAATCACCGATATCGCCCGTTTTTGATGACACTTGGTCGTAACCCCATATCAGCATGTAGACGTATCGCCCATAGGGCTCGAAGCGAAAGTCGTCTTGATCAACCAACCCCTTTGGGATCTTGGGATCGTCGTCATCGGTCAGTTTGTTTCGGGGATCGTCTCGGCCATTCAGGTACTTGGCGCAGAACCTCCCGAGCTGGTCTTCGCTTGCCAGAAGTGGCAGCACCCTGACCGTGGCGTCCGGGAAGGTAAACGATGGCCCCGGCAGCGAGACGATTGCTGGACCTCGAGTGGTGTTGTATGCCTCATCTTCGCCCTCCTGATCGCCATCCGCGTTGCGATAGGGAACGGACTTCCCCTCTTCCGAGCATGTGAACCAACCCTTGTCTGCGTCCTTAGTAACTCGTCTCCGCCAGCATATGTTTCTACCTGCCTGGTAGCGAACATCCGCTTCGAGCCAGAATGGGAACTCCGGCCGCAAAATGGCCACTTCCGCCTCGGGACCAGCTTCCCGTCGCTCAACTTCGATGCCGAGAGTGCGAACGATGGGCAGGCTGGGAAACCGGTGCATGCGAATCCTGAAACCGCCACTGGGGTCGCCAAGGAGTAACCCCGAGTTGCCAAGCATACTGCCGGTGTTGTAACGGACTACCTCAATCCGCGAATTAACCAGTGCCTGGTAGCAGATATGTTCGGTGTCCTTGGCGTCACGAAACTGTTTGATGTTGAAGGTGTTGAACATCGTGAATAGGAGCCGGTCCGAGAACATCTGCGTCAGCTTTCCGGGACGAGCCGCCAGTTCCCGGGGGTCGTACCCGCGCGCCGAGGATGCCGCGGTCAGATCCATGGTCTTCGACCACAGGTCCATTCCGTTCGAGACCATTTCCGCGAGAGTCGATAATGGATTGAGAATGGACCGAAAGTTCGGTGGACTCCGCGTCAGATCATTGCCCCGAGTCTCGCGGTCGATCTCCAGAAACACTCGCTTTTCAATCCGGGTATTCCTGAACACCTTCGGGAATACATTCGTGGTCACCCGGACCAATGGCTCGCTGGAATCTGGGGACTCGGGCCATGGGTTCGCTGGGGTAGCCCACCCCTGCACCTTGGGCCAACCGTAGACCTCACGTCCGGTTGCCTGCGAAGTTTCCTGATCGACGAAGATGAACGGCGACACCGACCCGCTGTCCTGAAAAACGTACTCTCCATCGACTTTCTGGTAGCGATCGAGAAAAATGGAAAAGGTGATCTCGTTCTGCGCCACCCAGCCACCGGCCAACACTTCCTGACTCATCTCCGGGTAGTAGGAGAGAAAGATGAAGACATACGGAACCGAAGGACGAAACTCTGCGATTTCGGGAGGTGCGATGTTCAGGTACTTGTTGCAGAGCTCGCGCAGGCGGTCGATAGAGGCGGGCACGGGAAACACCCGCGTCGACACCCCGGGAAGATCGTACGGGGGGCTCGATGTAAGGTTCGCTGCACCTCTGGCCAGGTTGAAATCGGGCAGATCGTTCAAAACGGCCTCTCGATCATCCAGGTTACCAGCTCTTCGATGAAACGCTTGTCGCGAGAGTCAGGCAACTCTCCGTATAGCAGCTCGAACTCGTGCAGTGCCGCCCCTGCCAGGCCATAGCCTACCTGGCGAGCGTGTTCGATGCAGCCGTAAACCTCCATGCGATCTCGTATCCAGCCGACTTCCTCTTCGGTCCGCTGATTCCTGCTCGGCTCCAGGATCGCGGCAAGACGCGCGCCCTCGTCCGCATCCATCTCGTTGAAGAGGCGGATCATCATCAGCGTACGTTTGCCCTCATACAAGTCACCGTCGAGCTCTTTGCCGTAGCTTTCCCCCCCTACAAGATTCAACAGATCGTCTTGAATCTGGAAGGCTGCTCCTACGAAGAATCCGAACCGAATGAAGGCATCCAGATCAGTGTTGCCGCGCGTGCCGATAAGGGCCCCGACACGACTGGGATAGATCGCCATCAGCCAGCAGGTCTTTTTCAGGATCATCTCCAGGTAGTCTTCGTCACTGACCATCATGGAGTTGTCCCGGCGCCAGCCCAGTTCCATGGCCTGGCCTTCCGCCGATTCCCGCGCGACCCGTTCCGTTTCCTCCAGAATCTGAATAGACAGCCAGGGGCCAAGCTCATTCTGGTTGTCCATCAATGGTCGCAGGCTCATGAGCGCCAGGCTGTCTCCGACATTGATGGCAAGAGGCACGCCGCTCAGCATGTGCATAGTGGGCTTGCCGCGCCGCTCCTCGCTCTGGTCCTCGATGTCGTCGTGTATCAGGATGGCGTTGTGCAGCAACTCTATGGCCACGGCCGAACGCAGGGCCTCGTCGAGGCGTGCGCCGAACGCGCGGGCAGTGGCGATGCAGAGGCTGGGTCGCAGCATCTTGCCACCCCGGTGTGGATATTCGGGCAGCAGGTCATACAGGTGACGCCGGGGCTCTTTGCGGGGCAGGTAGTCGATCAGCGCAGCCCGCGTTGCCTCGCCGTACTCCTCGAGAACTTCGGCGACCAGGGGCGCTTCGACCGTCGTCATGCAGAATTCTCGGAAGGAGGCGGATCGGTGATGGCGACGCTCAGGGTGCCCTGAGGCTGCCCCCCCTCGCGCTCGAAGACGACGGCTGAGAAGACCCCGGCAGGATGGGACTCTGGCACTCGAATCTTGATTGTCAGGGGCGAGTCATCTCCCGGGGGCTCGAATAGAACATCGCGCAGAGGTGGCTTGTCGGGATCCGGATCCGACAGCGGCTGGTTACCAAGCGCCCGCGCTTGTGAACCGGGTCTCAAGTCGAGGGTGACCGTTGTCGGTCGTTTGGAATCGACTTCGATGGCCACGGGCACCGAACTCGATGACGAGGCCGACGCTACGCCATTTTGCGATGGCTGCTCGCTTCCGTGGTTGGCAGAGGCGTTGCTGCCGGGGCCGGCCATACCGGTAGTCGACGCGGACATGACCTCGAGCCAACGTGTCGTCAGGTCGGCGAAACTGCGAAAGAACCCGTCAGTCATGCCGCGTATACTGTCGGAGCCGTAGGCGCCCCCCCCGGAGGACATCTGTCCGCTCAACTGCTCAGCCACTCGACGCCCTTCCTTGATTTGAGCGTCGATGACCTCGTACCCCATCCGCACGCTCTGCTCCACCGCATTTTGCCAGCCAGCGGCTGAGTTGGCAGTTCCTCCAGCTTCGCTCTGGCCGTTGGAGGGTGGCTGTTGCCGGTCAAAACCTTCGAACCAGCTTCGCCGAGGGGCATCTCGTTCGGGATCTTCCCGTCGCATCCTGTCTTCTGAACTCATCGAGACTTCCTTTTAGGAACTGCTTTCTTCATTGGTGCTATTTGCTCTTCTTCTTCGGTGCCTTCTTCTTGGGTGCCTTCTTCTTGGGTGCCTTCTTCTTGGGTGCCTTCTTCTTGGGTGCCTTCTTCTTGGGTGCCTTCTTCTTGGGTGCCTTCTTCTTGGGTGCCTTCTTCTTGGTCGCTTCCTTCTTGGTCGCTTCCTTCTTGGTCACTTCCTTCTTGGCCGATTTCTTGCCCTCCAGCGCGTCAGTCAGCTTCTCCACCGAACGCACGTAACTCTGAACCGCTTTCTGAGTTGTCGTCGACAAGGTGTCTACGAGGGTCGTTCCGAGCTCAATCTGGGTTGCCAAGAGACTCATCGGTGCTTTGATGCTCGCTGAAAACATCTCGACCCATATGTCAGCGAGATTGTCAACCAACTCACTGCTCGTTTTCTTTTTTGCCATGGCTCTGTCTCGCAACTGTGGATGGATTCGATGACGCCAGCAAGGCTCCCGCATGGTGTCGATTTTCTAGTGTTCTTCGAAGCGTTGCGCAATATACACACTTCCGCTGCAACTTCAAAACAAATACATTGTTACACCATCTCTCGGGTGTGCCGGGTCAATAACAGAGGACCGATTCATGAAAACCTTCGACGTTGTCATCGTCGGCGCCGGACCGGCGGGCAGCTCCCTGGCTGCTTATCTGGCCGATTCCGGACTCGAGACGCTCCTCGTCGACAAGCAGCGATTCCCGCGTGACAAGGCCTGCGGCGATATCCTCAGCCCGAGAGCACTGCGGCACCTCGACGACCTCGATTGCCTGGCCCCACTCGAGAACTCTTGTTATTTCAAGATCCGCAAGTGTGCAACCTTCCTCGATGGAGAGCCCCTCTCCGATGGCTACCTGCCGGCGGTGCCCGGTTATGTCGATCACTCGTATGCCGTTCCCCGCTACATTCTCGACAACCTCCTGTTCGAGCACGCTCTGGAGCTGGGAGTCGACAGCCTGCAGGATTGCCGCGTGACGGGGTTCGCGACTGCCACCGACGGCGTCGTCATCGACGCGCAAACCGCAGATGGGGAAGTGCGCACCCTCAAGAGCCGTTTCATCGTCGGCGCCGACGGCGCGCAATCTGTAGTAGCGAAATCGGCCGGCATTACGCGTGACGATCGACATATCAGTGCGGTCATGAGAGGGTATGGTTACGACTTCCCGCTGCGCGAGGCCATCCTCTACTACACCCGAGACTACTTCCCCGGATTCGCCTGGGCAGTACCGATCAAGGACGGGCGCATCAACTTCGGCGTCGGCATGATGTCGGAAACCATCAAGAAATACCGGCTCAGCCTTCCTCGATTTTTCGAAGAGGCTCGAGATTTTCTCCTGCGCATGGCGGCTGACCGTGATTTCACCGGAGCCACCATCGACACACCTAAAGGCTGGAGCATCGGCGTCTATGGTGGGGCCAGCGCCAGCTATTTCGACAGAGGACTGCTCATCGGCGATGCAGGTTGTTTCGCCGACCCGCTGAACGGAGAGGGAATTCCCGTCGCCATGGAGACGGCGAAAATGGCCTCCGTGCGTATCGTGGAAGCCTTTTCGGCCGAAGACTTCAGTGCCGCTTTTCTCTCCGAGTACGAACAGCAGTGGCGTCAGGAGTACGACCTGGACCATGGTTTGTCCAACCTCATGCTCACAGCCTCCCGCAACAGGGATCTCGTCGATGTCTGGTTGTCGTCGATGAAGACGATGAGCCAGACCGCGAGCCGCGATCGCTCCTTTGCCCTGCAGGCCGGAGGCATGCTCACAGGGATTCTGCCGGCTCGCATCGGACTGGATCCTGGTTTCTTCTTGAAGCCCCTGCTCAGCGACCCTTCCAGCTGGATGCGCAATCTTGACGGCGAGGCGATGAGATGGTCGATGGACCGCTGGCGCAACGCCGTTGACGATCCGGAGTGGACGAGCAGCTGGCTGATGGAGATGTCCGAGAAACAGGCCGGGGTGATGCGGGCACTGGCCCGCCAGGCTGGCGTTGGGATATGAAGCTGCAAGGGCAAGGTAGGTACCGATCACTCCTCATCATAGCAGGAGCGCTGTACCTCGTCCACAGTGCTTACCTGGGCGTCGTCTCATCCCCCGACGCCTTTTACGTGACCGGTGTCTTCGCACACCACTTCGGAGGCCTGGTCCTGGCGATCATGTTCGCCTGGCTGGCGCGGCGAGGGCTTCGAGCTGTCGAGGGCATCACCAGGACCTTGGGCAGGATCGCCCTGGTACTGTTCGTTGCCTCCGTGGTCGCCGCCCTCGTCCTCGTCGAACTGCACAATACCCGCGCCACGAGTTGGATTCTTCATCTGCATATCGGCCTGGCCTGTCTGGCGGTGTTGTTCGCATTGTCCGCCCTGGTGTCCGCTCGCTCATCCTACGCGATTGCCGACTGGGCTCTGCGCATCAGTAGCCTCGGTGTAGTTGCATCTGCTATCGTCGTACTTCTAATAGTCAGTTCGGGGGTTGTCACCGGACCGGGTGATGACCTGATCCTCAACCCGGCGCAACCGCCGTTCGCGATGACGGATGAATCGATGGGAGGCGCCGATGGACCGTTTTTTCCGTCCTCGGCGGCTACCTCCACGGGCGGCCGCATTCCCTCCGACTTCTTCATGACCTCAAAGTCGTGCAGCCGTTGCCACAGCGACATCTATGAGCAGTGGCAGGGCTCAGCTCACCATTTCTCGTCGTTCAACAATCAATGGTATCGCAAGAGCATCGAGTACATGCAGAACATCGGTGCAGTCCAGGCTTCCAAGTGGTGCGCTGGCTGTCACGACCACGCCGTCCTCTTCAACGGCATGATGGACGAGCCCGTAGAGGCTTTCTTGGAAACGCAGGAAGCCCATACCGGTATTGGCTGCAACTCCTGCCACGCCATCACCCGGGTCATCGGCTCCATGGGCAACGGCGGCTTTCACATCGAGTACCCACCGCTGCACGATCTGGCGGTCAGCGATAATGCCGCCCTGCGCTGGATTCATGATTACGCCCTGCGTCTCGACCCGGAACCGCATCGCCAGGTTTTCCTCAAACCGTTTCACCGGGAGCAGACGGCCGAGTTCTGTTCTCCCTGCCACAAGGTCCACCTCGACGAACCGGTCAATGACTACCGCTGGTTGCGTGGCTTCAATGAATACGACAACTGGCAGGCCTCGGGCGTATCGGGGCAGGGAGCCCGCTCCTTTTACTATCCATCGGCGCCGCTTGATTGCGGCGATTGTCACATGCCAACGGTCAGCTCAGACGATCCCGGCAACATCAATGGGCTCATCCACGATCATTCATTCCTCGCCGCCAACACGGCCGTGCCCAGCGCCAACCTCGACGAGACGCAGCTGCGTCGCACCATCGAGTTTTTGCAGCATGAGCAAATCAGCGTCGACATTTTCGCCGCCGGCCCGGTACGCGCCAACGACAGTAGACCTGGATCGGAAGCGGGTGGACGCAGGAAAACGCCGCAGCTGGCTAGTACCTTCGCCGCGGGAGAAGAAGCAGCCATGCCGGTCGGGCGCGGAGGAGGGCGACGGCATGAACTGGCACCGGTTTGGGCACCTCTGGATGTAGCGGACATCGAAGTCCATCGTGGGGACGAAACCCGCATCGATGTCGTCGTCCGCACGCGCAACGTCGGGCACTTCTTCCCCGGCGGTACCGTCGATGCCTACGATGTCTGGCTGGAGCTCAAGGCCACCGATGAGAACGGACGCACCGTGTTCTGGTCCGGCGTCGTCGAGGACGGAGGCAACGGCCCGGTCGACGGGGGAGCCCATTTTTACGCCGCACGCCTCGTCGACGGCCACGGCAACCCGATCGACAAGCGCAACGCCTTCGCCGCGCGCACGGCGGCGTGGATCAACCTGATCCCGCCTGGAGCCGCCGATGTCGCCCATTTCCGGCTGGCCATCCCCGAGGACTGCGGCGACGTGCTCACGCTGGAAGCGCGCCTCAACTACCGAAAGTTCACCCACTTCAACACCCACTTCTCGTTCTCAGGAGTGCCGGCGCCGGGAGAGCCGGCAGCGGCTGGTCCCGGAATCGATCGGGTCACCCGGGATTACGACGACCGTGAATTCGTTTTCGGCACGGTGCCCGGTGACGTCTCCGCTCAGGTGCGCGAGGTCCCGGCCCTGCCGATCGTCGTCATGGCGTTGGACACCCTCCAACTTCGAGTCGTCGACTCCGGTGCGGCCTCCACCAACGCGTCGCCCGCGGGCCAGCAGCTCGACCGTGGACGCTGGAACGATTTCGGCATCGGCTTGCTGCGCCAGGGTGATCTGCAGGGAGCCCGTCGTGCCTTCACCAGGGTTACGGACCTCGACCCGGCGTACGCGGACGGCTGGGTCAACCGTGCCCGGGTGGCGTTGAGGGAGGGATTACTCGAAGAGGCCGCGACGGCGTTGGACCAGTCACTGACAATCGATCCCAACCTGGCTAAGTCACATTACTTCCTCGGCGTCGTCCTCAAGGAACAGGGCCAGTACGACAACGCCCTCGAGCACATGCGGCGGGCCGCAGAGCAGTATCCTCGCGATCGCGTCGTCCGCAACGGCATCGGTCGCATTCTGTTTTTGCAGCGACGGTTCGCCGACGCGGTGGAGGAATTGCAGCACGTCATCTCCATCGACCCCGAGGATTTGATGGCACATTACAATCTGATGTTGTGTTATCGGGGTCTCGGAGAGAACGACAAGGCCGATGCCGAGCGCCGGCTATACGAGCGCTTCAAGGCCGACGAAGATGCACAGATGATTCTGGGCCCCTACCTGCGCGACAATCCCGACGACAATCGCATGCGCCAGCGCATCCACGAGCAGATTTCGGTGTCGCCACAGATGATCGCCAGAGAGATCGAGTTGCGCCGGCGCGACGGCGACCCACACGTGGTCTTGCCGGGCCAGGCTGCAGAGTACGCGCGAAGGGTAATCGAGCGTGGACAACGGTTGATCGAAGCGGGTGAAGGTGCTGACCGCTACCTTGGACCGGTTGAAGCCGAAACCGTACGACCGACGAGAATGGAACCGGACAAGTCGGGCAAACAGAGTCATGACAAACAGGTTTATAAAGGAAATATCGAGGATGGCCGTGCGGGGTCTTGACGACTACCGGTGCGCCAGCTTGCTGCTCCGGCGTGCCATGGTGCTGCTCGCCGCTTTGATCGCAACCGGATGCGGCGAGGGTCTACGCGAGTCAGAGCCACCCGCCTCGCCGGATCCCGCTCCGGCTCAGACGACGCCCGTCGTCTTCACGGAAGTGGCTTTGGAACTCGGCATCGACTTCGTCCACAACACTGGCGCCTTCGGCCAGAAATGGCTGCCCGAGACCATGGGCTCCGGGTGCGCATTCGTCGACTACGATCTTGACGGTGATCCCGACGCCCTGTTGCTCTCCGGAAACGACTTCTCCGGACACACCACCTCCAGACGCCAGTCCATGGCCCTGTTCAGAAACGATGGCGGGCGCTTCGTAGACATCACCGTTGCCGCGGGTCTTGCTGATCCTGCTTACAGCATGGGAGTGACCTACGGCGACTACGACGCGGACGGCGACCCGGACCTCTATATCACTACTCTGGGGCGCAATCGGCTGTATCGCAACGACAGTGGCAGATTCGTCGATGTTGCTGGAGATCTTGGCGTCGACGACGATGGCTTCGGTTCATCGGCGTCCTGGTTCGACTTCGACCGCGACGGCGACCTCGACCTGTTCACCCTCAACTACGTCGAATGGACCCCGGAGACGGACATTTTCTGCGCTCTGGATGGCGTCAATAAATCTTACTGCACTCCCGAGGTCTACCCAGGCGCTACGTCAAGGCTCTTCCGCAACGACGGCGAGGCCGGCTTCGCCGATGTGACGGAATCAGCAGGCATTCTCGACGCCACCGGCAAGGCGTTGGGGATCGTCTGTTTCGATTATGACGGGGACGGCTTTGACGATGTCTTCGTCGCCAACGACACCCAACCCAATTTCCTGTTTCGCAATGAACGGGACGGCACCTTCAGCGAGCAGGGTATGATGGCGGGCGTCGCCTTCGACGAGGCTGGTGTCGCCCGCGGCGCCATGGGGGTCGACATCGCCGACTTCGATCGTTCGGGCAAGCCCAGCCTCGTGGTCGGCAACTTTTCCAACGAGATGCTGGCCATTTATGACAATGAAGGCGCTGGCTTTTTCATCGATTCGGCACCGACCTCAGCCGTGGGGCGCCAATCCTTACTGACGTTGGCGTTCGCGACCTTCTTCTTCGACTTCGACCTCGACGGCTTCCCGGACATCTTCGTCGCCAACGGCCATGTCGAAGACGAGATCCACAAGGTGCAGGAACGGGTCACCTACGAGCAGGCCCCGCATCTGTTCCGCAACCTGGGTACCGGACGCTTCGATGACGTGGCCCCACAGAGTGCGGCGTTGAGTGAGCCCATCGTCGCGCGTGGTGCGGCGACGGCTGATTTCGATGGCGACGGCGACCTCGATGTGCTGGTAACCACCAAGGACGGACCGGCCAGGCTGTTTCGCAACGATGGCGCTGACGGACGTCAGGCCATTCACCTGGACCTGGTCGGCGGCGCCGGTTCAAACCCAGACGGTTACGGGGCTCGCATCACGGTCGACGTGAGCGGCGATGTGCAGACGGCGTGGACGCGGGCCGCGCACTCGTATTGTTCGCAGTCGGCGAAGACGATGACCTTCGGCATCGGCTCCGCCAAACAGGCAGACGAGATTGTCGTCTACTGGCCTTCGGGCAAGGTCAGCCGGCTCACAGCAGTGCCCTCAGGATCCAGGCTGACCGTGCGCGAAGCCGAAGCGGGCTGAGGGTCGGAGAACGGACATGGCGACACGTGAGCGAACACGGCGCTCACCGCATTAGGCTCATGCATGTGATGTCGCGCTGAGTAGACGCCAGACGCCACGCTGGTCCGCAGCCGTGCCGTCACAGGCCTCGTACACCATTCGGTAACGCGGCGCTTCCCCGGGTTTTTCTGGTAATTCCATCACCACCATCTCCGAGCATTTGGCTGCATCGTACCGGCCTCCGGGCGCAATCACGGGTTCCGGGTGTTTGTACCATTTCAGGCCGTCGTCGGAAACGGCTGTGAGAATCTGGGCGCGGGTGGCATCGCTGTAGCCGGAGTAGTACATGCGGTATCCACCGCCTTCGATCCTCACAACGTCGGGAGCGTAGGCGGTGCGAGCTTCGTAGCTCAACTCCCTCACGATACGTCGCCCTGGGTCGAGCTGAAATGTGGTGCCGCCATCCTCTGAGAGGGCACTGACGATGCCCTCCACGGTGTCACTGCAGTAGAGCCGGCAGGTACCGTCGTCGAGGAAGAGAACACGCGGGGCGTTGTAGCTGCCACCCTGGCCGCTGAGCCGGTCGCCGGGCTCCACCGTCCACTCCAAACCATCGTCGGAGATGGCGCTGCGAATGCTGCTGGCCACCGCTTGCTGCCCAGGAGCGCACTCGTAATACATGCGTAAACGGCCGCTGCCGTCCTGAATCGGTACGACTTCAGGGGCGACGACGCGAAACTCACCGGCCCCGCCTTCGCGCGCTGAAAGCCGCACCCCGGCCTCCGGCGTCCAGGTCGAACAGTCGGGGGACGTCGCGCTCAGGATTCGCGTGGTGGCATTGTCGTAGTCGTTGGCCCCCTTCGGAAAGCCGGGTCGCGGCATGATCTGGGTGTAGTACATGCGGTATCCACCACCGGCCAACTCGATGATGGTCGCGGCCACCGAACCGTACTTGCCGCCTCGTGGGGCTTCAGCCGGCCACTGCCCCTCGGGGGCTGGATCGCTTTCGCTATCCGGCGGTACATCGATGGCGACACTATCTTTTACCCACTCGGTGCCGGGATCGGTCGCGACTGTATGCGGTAATCTCTGGTTCATGAATCGAAATCCCTCATCGGTTGTGATTGGGCAGCAAGGAGACTCCCATGATCGTAGTGACAGGAGCCGCGGGGCGCCTGGGACAACACGTCGTCCGTCGCCTTGTGGAACAAGGACGGGAGGTTCGTGGAACGGACCGAGTTCCATTTGAGGAATCCCCAACGCCCTTCATCGAGGCCGACCTGTGCGATCCCGATGCCGCCGAGTCAGTCGTCGATGGCGCCGAGGCCCTCATCCACATGGGTGCCATTCCGGGTCCCAACGGCGCCGCCCCTTACGAGATGTTCCGGAACAATGGGCTGAGCACCTTCAACGTCATGATGGCGGCGGCGAATCAACAGGTGCGGCGAATCGTGTTCTCGTCCAGCGCCTTCGGCATGGGTTGGGCCGACGATCCCGAGGCCTTCGTCCCCGCCTATCTCCCTCTCGATGAAGAGCACGAGATGACCCCATTCGAACCCTACGGTCTCTCGAAGCAGGTTGGCGAGTGCATCGCGCGGATGCTTTCGCGTAGCACCTTGACGAGTGCCGTGAGCTTGCGCTTCACCAATGTAGCTCGCCCTGACATGCTTGAGAAATTCCCCTTACCTCCGCCGACGCCAGAGGACCCGGTGACCCTGGTGATGTGGGCTTACGCTCACATCGACACCGTCGCTGAGGCACACTGCCTGTCGCTGGATGCGGACATCGATGGCCACGAGTCCTTCCTGATCGCCCAGCCACCAACGCGTTTCCGCGAGCCGACCATTGATCTCATCCGACACAACTTCGGTGACCGTGTTGAGATCCGCGGCGATTTGGCTCGCAATGCCAGCGTCATCAGCAGCGTCAAGGCGCAACGCCTGCTCGGTCTGGCGCCCGGTCATGACTGGACTACGGCATGTGAGTAGCTTCAGGCTTAGAAATTCCGGTCCATCGTCGCCAGCGCCGAATTCTGCTCCCCGGAATGGGCGGCCTCGACGCGCATGGTGAAATCTCGATTCCACACGAAGCGCAGCCCCGCACCCACCGATCCGTGTGGATCCGACAGACTGAACGAGTCCAGATCCTCCCACACGCGTCCCAAATCGACGAAGCCGACACCGTTGATCTCGACCAGCTGGCCGAACAACCGCGTGCTGTGCAGCATGTATCGCAGCTCTGAATTCGACAGGAAGCGCACGTCATCCATGAAGCGGTGCAGCGAAAATCCACGCAGCGAGTTGTTACCGCCGAGCCCGTCGACGCGATCGAAGCTGTTGCCAACCTCACCGTACAGATCCATCGGCACGGTACCGTCCAGGACTTCGAACAGGTTGCGGACAGCAAACACCAGCCGCGGCCGCAATCTTATGTATCGACGATCCGTTATCGTAAAGCGTTCCGTATCTGCCCCTCCGGTCAGCGCTCCCCACAGCGAATTCTCCGAGCGCTCATACGTCCATTCGTGAAATTTGCCGGAGCTTGGATAGGCGGGATCATCACGGGTGTCCCAGCGCAACGCCATCGTCAACAAACTGAAGTCCGTACTGCCGATACGGCCGGGAGCGCGCTGCATCAGCATCGACTGATCGGAATGAACCTTGGTGTCTGCATCTTCCACTCCGCCTCCGACATCGAGCCACAGAGAATGCCATAGCTGTTTGCTCAACATGAGCAGAACCCTACGGCGCTCGACGAAGTAATTATAGTAGTCAGAATCGATGTATTCGGGGCTGTCGTGATCGGTGTAACTCTGGTGGTACGAGCTGGCGTTCCCCCACCCGTGAAAGCGGCCCTCAGCGCGTCCCAGATCCAGCAGAGCCTTCAAGCCGAATCCGGAACCGATGTCAGGCAGCGCCACTCGAACCACCAAGCGGCCGTCACCTCCGGAAGATCGCACCCACTCAGAGACAACGCGAAAGTGGTACGGCACGGCACTGTAGTTGGCCAAGTGCATTCGACCGCCGTAGGTCTATCGTCTTTGCGCGTTGATGACGGTAACGGGCATGCCGGTGAGCCCGTAGGGAGCGCCACGCCACTCGAACTGCTGCCGTTGCTCCAGCCACTGCGCTGTCGTCGTCGCCTGAGACAGCAGGTGGTTGAGTTCCTGGACCGGGGTCTGGTCGATCGGCTCAGACTCCGCTGCGGTAGAGGGCGGCCCCAGTCCGATCATGATGCCGGCGCAACACCGGGCGATGGTGCGGACAAGGCGAGGGACATTCTCCCTGCGCCGAATGCTCGACCTGTGACAGGTCGATACGCTGATGCTGTGATTTTCCTTTATTGTTTCCATCCGGGCAAACAATAAGCGCGATTCTGGTCAATGTCATGCCGGCCCGTCACCTATCCGCGATTCCCCCACTGATGTATGTTATTCCGCCATGAATACATATCAGAACCCCTACTCGACTTCGACCCGCTGGTTGCGCGGCAATCTGCACGCCCACACCTGCTGCAGCGGTTTCATGGACATCTCCCAAAGCGGTCCGATATTCGCCAACCTGGGCTACGATTTCCTGGCGGTCACCGACCACAACCAAGCACCCGACGAACGGCAGTGGCGAAAATGGCAGGATCAAGTTGGTCTGCTGCTGGTCCCCGGGGAGGAAAACGGCGATGACGGACACATCCTCGAGATCGGCGTTCACGAGGTTACACCGACCCCGAGCGACGTGTTCGCCGAACGTGCCAATGCGCTCAGATCCGGCGGCGGTTTCACAATTGCCTGCCATCCGCAACAGTACCCCGAACACGGCGCCGAGAATATCTTCAGTGCCGCCGATGACCTGCACGCCGTTGAGATCTTCAATGGCCTGCGGGAATCCATCGGCTGTGACGAAGCCGCGAATGTGCCATTGTGGGATGAATTGTTGACGGCCGGCAATCGATTGTGGGCGTGCGCCAACGACGACTTTCACTTCGCCCTGATAAGCCCCGGACACGGCTGGGTTTGTGTCCAGGCACTGGAGGATGAAGACGAACCCGTCACCTGGCAGATGATCGTCTCTCAGCTGAAGGAAGCTGCCTTCTTCGCATCCACCTATCCCCGTTTCGAGCAGATCACCCTCGAGGATGATACTTTGCGCGTCACCGGCGGCCACAGGGTTCAGCATCTGCACGTCATCGGGCCCGGCGGCCGTACCCTGCATTCACAGGAGGGCCCGACACTCGAGTGGCAGACCGAGCCCGATCTGAGCTACTTCCGCATCGAAGCGCACCTGGGTATCAAGCGCGCCTGGAGCCAGCCTTTCTTCGCCGTCTAGGAGCAAAGGACCGGCCTCAGGCCAAATGGGGTTTATCAACTGGCTCCGAGTCATCCACCCCTCTGTTTCTCTATCTTTTACTGTGAGTCGATTGTTAACATTTTCACGGAGCGAGAGGTAGATGAAAAGCATCTGCGTAATGGGCACTGGCTACGCCGGTCTCGTCACAGGCACATGCCTGGCTGACTTCGGCAATACAGTAGTCTGCGTCGACATCGACGAAGGGCGTATCGCCCAGCTCCAAGCCGGCCAGGTGCCGATCTACGAGCCCGGATTACAGGAAGTTCTCGAGCGCAACGCACGGCTGGGCAGGTTGTCCTTCTCGGCTGAGCTCGAACCCGCCATCAGATCGTCGGAAATTGTCTTCATATGTGTGGGCACTCCATCCTTGCCAAGTGGCGAAGTCGACATGTCGTTCGTGCATGCGGCGGCCGAGTCGATTGGCGGTTACATGGATGCTTGCAAGATCGTCGTCAACAAGAGTACGGTCCCCACGGGCACCGGTGACCGGGTAGCCACGATCATCCGTTCAAAGTGCAACCACGACGACTTTGACGTGGTCTCGAACCCGGAATTTCTGCGCGAAGGATCGGCCATCGACGACTTCATGAATCCCGATCGGGTCGTCATCGGGGGTAGCAGCGAGCGCGCCATGGAGGGCATCCTCGACATCTATCGACCACTCTACAAGAATGATGTGCCGATGGTGCTGACGGATGTCGAGAGCGCTGAAATGATCAAGTACGCCTCGAATGCCTTCCTGGCGGCCAAGATTTCCTTCATCAACGAGATCGCCTGCATCTGCGAGGCCTATGGTGCCGACGTGACCGAGGTGGCGCGCGGCATTGGGCTGGACGACCGCATCGGCCCGCACAATCTGAATGCCGGTCCCGGCTACGGCGGCAGCTGCTTCCCCAAGGATGTGGCCGCACTTGCCGCCACGGCCGCAAGCGGCGACGTCGATGTTCCGCTCATCAAATCGATCGCACAGACCAATGCCCGGCAGAAGCAGGAGATGGTCGAAAAACTGCGAGGTCTGGTCGGAGCGTTCTCTGGAAAGACCATCAGCGTCCTGGGTCTGTCGTTCAAAGCCAACACCGATGACCTGCGCGAATCGCCAGCGATCGGATTGGTCGAGTCCCTTCTGACAGAAGGGGCCAGCGTACGCGCCTACGACCCGGCCTCAATGGAACATGCACAACGACGCTTGCCAGATCTGATCTGTTGCCCCGACCCCTACGATGCCGCTCGGGGCGCCGACGGACTGGCTTTGATGACCGAGTGGAACGAATTCCGCAACATGGACATGCCGCGTATCCGCGAGCTGATGTCCCAACCGCGGCTGCTGGATTGTCGCAACCTCTACGACCCTCACGAGATGCAGGAGTTGGGATTTGCCTACGCCAGTATCGGGCGGGTTGAGTTGCCCATGGGTGAGAGGACACCGCGGCCATCGTGGAAATCGCATCCACTGCGTGGTCTGCGTTCGTGAGCAGGGTCGCCGACGTCAATACGACGAACATCGCCGATGCCATCCACCTGGGTTGCCGGACGATGCAGAGCGTCTTCAACGCCGACGACGAAGACCGGCCTTTCTTCAAATCGGTCGTCTACCCGGAAGCATTCCTGGCGTATCACTCTGGCCACGCGGAATCCCATGTCCCTGGGCGACACCTGAATGCCCTCCTGAACGCTCAGGACATCGTCAACATCGAGCTGGATGAAAGCGCCATAGAGAAACACCGAAACGCCGCATTTTTCTCCCACAGCGGGGCCGCGCCTCTGTCTCTCAACCGGGAGGTCGTCGGGGGCCCGCTGGTCAACTTCTCCCCGCACAATCTGCGCGAGGGGTTGCACGCTCTTTACGCCCTGGTCAAGTACCGCGATGACGCTGAGGCCTTCGAGATGGCACAACGCTGCATCGCTTCCGTCTTGAGCCTGTGGAGTGCTGATCGCGGATGGGATGAGCCTCGACTGGAAGGAATGGGGTTGAACTACAAGCCATGCGTCGATTTCATCCACGGCGAGGCCCGGATGGTGGGACCCCTGGTGAAGCTGTATCGCGCCACCGGGTACGCGCCAGCCCTGGACCTGGCCCTCGTCTTCAAGGACAAGGCGATCTCCGAATATTACCTGGCCGACGGCGCTTATGATTTTCCCGATCGCTTCACCACCACGCACTCGCACTCCATCACCTGCGTGATGTCGTCGTTGGCGCAACTGGCGGACCTGCTCGGAGACGCTGCCCTGCTGCTTAGAGTCAAGGCGTTCTACGACAACGGTCTGTGGATGATGCGGGATCAGCTGGGTTGGTCACCGGAAAGTGCGTTGGCCGACAACATCGACGACGGCGAGATGAACAACTCCGGCGACATTCTGGAGACCGCCCTGATTCTGGCTCGCCACGGATTCACCGAGTACTACGAGGACGCCGAACGCATCCTCCGGTGTCACATCCTGCCCTCGCAGTTACGAGATGTGTCATTCATACAAGATCCACCCAACCCTGACTCCGTGGATGGATTGCGTGATTTGGCTGACCGCCACCTCGGCGCATTCGGTTTTCCCGCGCCCTACGGCCACCTGCCCTTGGGTGACGGCCGGCACAGCATGTCCTTCAACATGGATGTCGTGGGAGGAACGGTCGGCTCATTGTGCGAGGCGTACCGTGAGGTAACCCGGAAAGACGCCGCGGGGCAATGGGTAAATCTCTTATTCGATCACGAAGGCGAAGGCATCGTCGTGCGCTCTCCGTATACCCATGACGCACTGGAGATCGAGGTGGACGGCGAAGGCCCCCTGTTCGTACGCCTGCCCTCGTGGGTGGACGCGAAAGAACTGCGCATTGAGGGTGTGGGCACGGCTCTTCCCCGGATCTCCAACGGTTACCTGTTTTTCGCGCAGCCCCCCCTCGGCTTACCTATTCACATTTCCTTCCCGCTCGCGCCTCAGGATCTTACCCTCTCTGGAAGTATCCATGTCCGGCCGATCCGAGTGCGGCTGCGCGGGGACGCTGTCGAGGCCATGGACGATTTCGGCTGCGACCTTACTTTCTTCGACCGTATTTGAATCGATTCAATGATTTCCACAACGGCAGCTTTCTCATCATGAGCGCTGAGATCCGCTACATCAGTGTTGTCGGCGCCGGTCTTATGGGCCACGGCATCGCTCTGGAGTTCGCTGTCGCCGGCTATGACGTCAGCCTGCATTCGCGCACACAGGCCAGCCTCGACTGGGCGCGGACCGAGATCCAACTCAGCCTCGACAAACTAGTTCACTTCGAACTCGTAACACCTGAGCGCGCCAATGTGGCCCCCGAGCGGATACAGGCGACAACCGTATTCGAGAAGGCCGTCGAAGACGCTGACCTCGTGATCGAAACCGTGTCCGAAGATCTCGCGGTAAAACAGCAACTCTTCGAACGCCTGGACCGCACTTGCCCCGAACACACCATCCTGGCCAGCAACACCTCGAGTTTCATGCCGAGTATGCTCGCCGCGAACACCGGACGGACGGACAAGATTCTTGTAGCCCACTTCGTCAATCCACCCCATCTGGTGCCGCTGGTCGAGATCGTGCCGACAGCGCAGACCTCGGCCGAAACCATCGACACCGTGACCGAATTGCTGACTGTAATGGGCAAACGGCCGATCGTCTTAGGCAAGGAAGTCCCGGGCTTTCTCCTCAACAGATTGCAGGCGGCGCTGCTGCGCGAAGCACTGTGGATGGTCGAAAACGGAGTGGCCAGTCCGCAGGACATCGACCTGGGCATCAGGAGCAGCCTCGGTCGCCGCTGGGCGGTTGCCGGCGTATTCGAGATCTTCGACATGGCCGGGTGGGACGTGCTGGAAGCGATGACGACGGCCGTCAATCCCGGTCTCGCATCGGCGCCCGATGTGTCACCATTGGTGAAACAGAAGGTTGCCGCCGGCGATCTCGGCGCCAAGTCAGGCAAGGGATTCTACGATTGGACGCCGGAGTCCGCCGCGGCATTGCGGCAGCGCATAGCGGCTGCGCTGGTCGAAATAGAGAAGTGGGAGACGCGGCAGGAGTGAGGCGCGTTGACGGACATGGATGATTTGCTCTACTTCAGAGCACGATCCCCGCATACTCGATTCCAGAGCAGGATCTGTGACTGACAATCTCTCCTACGCCAAGTCCGGCGTCGACATCAATGCCACCGACGCGGCCAAACGCGAGATGGCAAAGAGCATCGACTCTGATGACCCGCGTGTTCTCAACAGGTTTGGCGCCTTCGCACCGCTCGTCGACGCCCGCTTCCCCGGGTTCGAAGATCCGGTGATGGTGCTCAAAACCGACGAGCCCGGATCGAAGCAGAAGCTGGCCTTCGACACGGATCGCGTCGAGAGCCTGTGTTACGACCTCATCAACCATCTGGTAAACGACATCGTCGTCATGGGTGCCCACCCGGTGTACCTGATGGATTGTATCGTCTGCAGTGAGCTCGACAAGACCATCGTCAATCGCCTCGTCAGCGGTATGTCGGAAGCCTGTCGGGCCCAGGGCGCCGTCCTCGTCGGAGGTGAGACCTCCGTCCAACCCGGCATCGTCGCGGACGGGGTTTACGTGTTGTCGGCCAGCGCCATCGGCGTCGCCGAGCGGGCGCACGTCGTCGACGGCACGCGCATCGAGAGCGGCCACACCGTCCTTGGCGTTGCCTCCAACGGACTGCATACCAATGGCTACACCCTGGTACGAACCCTCCTCGATCGCGATCCGGCGGTCGGAGAGATCGTTCTGGGTAACGAAACATTCGCCGATGTCATCATGAGACCCCATCTGTGCTACTACCACGGCGTACGCGGTCTGTTCTCAGATCCATCACTGACCGGCCTCGCCCACATCACCGGCGGCGGCCTCCACGACAACATCATCCGGGTGTTGCCGTCGACGGCCACGGCGCGCATCGACCTGGGAAAACTGCAGGTACCGGAGGTCTTCAAGACCATCCGCCGCTTGGGCGGAGTCTCGGATGAAGACATGACGAGGACATTCAATCTCGGCGTCGGCCTTGCTCTGGTATGCGCCAGTGACTCGGCCCAACGCTTCGCCGAACACTTTCACGCACAGGGCTTCGAAGCCTGGCCTATCGGAGAAATTGTCGCCGGCGATGGCAAAGTCGAGTTGAGCGGACAAATCGGCTGGTAGCACACTCACCCCTACCAGCTGTCCCACGCGCTCTGCATGCCCTCCAGCCATGGAGCAACAGCGGCCTCCGAGAACTTGCTCTGGATCTTGAGATAGGGTCCGCGAGCCCAATACGAAAGCCCGGCCAGATCACCGTCGTGAAAACCGGCAAAGTTGTAGCCGCCGGCCACCCGAGCGTTGCCGGTGAAGATCCAGCCGCATTCCGCTGACGCCCCGTGGATGCGCTCTCCGGCGTAATGCTGCGTGAGCAGACGGTATTCCCCCAGCACATCCCAGCGCGCCTTTGCCCCCCACTCCAGGCGCAGGTTCGTCATCCACAGATCCGTCAGCGTCTCCGTTGACAACCCGCGTGTCGTCAAGTCAGCAATCTTGAAGGCATAGCGGGCGAACCATTCGATCTGCGACTTCGGTTCGAAGATGAACTCGAATGAGCCGATGTCGGTCCAACGTCGATGCGCGGGCGTGACCAGGGTGTTGCGTTCGTAGCGCCGTTCGTAGCGAGCCAGCCCATTCAGGTGATCGTGACGACTGGGACGATAGGCGAGCCCGTTCGCGATTCGGTACGCTCGAATCCCCGCCTTCGCTCCGCTGGGTCCGCTGCTCTGTGCCCGCTCCTCATCCGTATAGACCTGTTTCGTCAACACGAACAGGTCTCCACCCACAGCCAGGTCGAGTGCCCCGGAGATAACGGTCTTGTCCAGCGATCTGCCGCGGCGCTGTTCGAAGCGAGCACTCGTCTTGAAATCTCTCGGCGGCAGAAATTCGGCTGCCAGGCTGTAGGCGTAGAAGTTGGAGGCGTCGTTCTGACGCAGCGTCCACGTGCGCTCGAATGCCGTGTGCACACTCAGGTGAGATCGCGGATGGTAAGAATGGCGCAGACCAACGATAGCTTGGTTCTGCCTGCCGGCAATGCCGCCGTCGATCTGGTAGTTGGCGTAGGCGGTCGCATCGTCGCCGACCTTCGATTGCAGCGCCGCCGCCGTGAAGCTGGAATCGATTGGACTGCCATCACGAAAGGCGTGTTCGACGATCAGGTCGCTGCGCTCGTTGAGCTTCCATCGACTGCGCAGGGTCGTGAGCGTGGGCCGGTAGCTGAGGTCCTGATCACCGAAGGTCTGATCGCGTTGCGCCCCGAGAGTCCACCGCGGCAACGCCGCCCACGAAGTCGCGGCGCTGACCGTACGACTGTGAAAGGACTGACTCCGTCTGTCGCTGCGAGTACGATCGACGCCTAGCCGATTGTCCAGGGCCCGCCAGCACCAGCGCGTGGCCAGGGCGACACTGGAACGCTCCTCATCATTGACACGGTCGCTGAGGCTATGTGATTCTGCCGTCACTTCGGTGCCACTTGCGGGCGACCACACCGCGCGACCCCGCACCTTGCGCACTCCTGCCCGTACCGTTGGGCTGCTGGGATTGTCGAAGTTGCGACCCGCATCCCGTACCTGAAGATCGTAACTCAGGTGCTCCCCCGTCAGTCGACCACGCACAGCCGCCTTCCATGCCCAGCCGTCCGCCTCCGCCATCGAGCGCGCCACCTCCAGCCGTGCACTGACGTCATCCGTGGGCACAAAGCGACCGTCGACGGCTGTGAGCCAATAGTTCTCTCGCGCCTCCCCCTCTTCACCCACGGCCGTGGCACCGAGTTGCCAGCGCTCCCGAATCGGTACCTCGACATGGCCGCCTCCGGTCCAGCGCTGTTCGATCGAGCGGGTGGCCTCGTACGTCGTCACGATGAAGACGGGGTGCTCTTCGGGACTGACACTGGGCACCGGTCGCTTGAACAATAGCGTGCCCGCCTCGTAGTCGATTTCGTAGTCAGTAAAACGATATCGGACATCCTCCTTGAGGACGAGTTCGGGATGGAGGCGATCGCGCACCTGAATGACGACGCGTTCACTGCCTTCGACGATCGGTACGCCGCGGCCGGCGGCTGACAGGTAGTAGTACCCCGAGACTCCTTCCCCCCGCACCTCGTCTACCTGTATGGACTGATCCGTGGACGCCCCGAAGACCTTCACCTTCATCCCCCGTTCGGTTTCCAATCGCGTCGACACTCCGGTTAAGGAGCGGTTGTATGCAGCCACTTCCGAGTCTGCGCCCATCCGCGTTGCAAAGTCGCCGTACATCAGATGATCCCGTCCCCGCGATAGTTTGGCGTAGAACGGACTCGCCGATGGCGCTTCGTAAAAGATGGAACTGGCATCGCCATAGATGGGATACACCCGTTCCGGGGTGAGAAAGCGGAAGACGCGATCGTCGTAGTCGCGTTCAAAATCGTAGGAAGTCACAAGCAGGTAGTCGTCAGCCACCGTGCCCCGTGCATACACCGCCGTTTTTCCGTCGGCGTAGGCGCCACCCTTGAAGGCAGCCGGCGGCGCGATCCCTTGCGGTGCCGGTTTGTCCGAGCGCCAACCCAGCTGAGCAGTAGCCAGCCCAACCACGGTCCAATCCTCAACGGGTTGCGTGTAGCCGATCCATTGGACTGATTGCGCCCCGTCCGCGCTGAGCCGCAGCAGGCCCTCCCCCACGGAAGCAGCCGAAATGATGTCAAACGAGGCCCGGCCATCCCGCACCTGCACCTGTACACCGGGTTCGGCCGCATAGAGATCTTCCGCCAGCACTTGGCCGCGATCCAGACTCACATTGATGAGCTGACCATCCGGGAGCGTCATACCCCAATCGTCCACAACCCTGACATCGACGCGGCTCCGGGACAAACTGTCAGCAGGTAGCGTCGTGTGCTCCAACTCGATCAGGACTTCACTGGCCGTGCCGACAACATGAATGCGAGTACTGTCTGCCTTGCGCTCACCGTTCGGCATACGTTGTCGCACACTCAACAGGACAGGCCCCGAGGGCAGAGCCACATTCAGAAAGTCAACTCGCGCGTCGGCGCGCACGACCAGGGTCTCGACGGGATCGCCATTGACATCCAGCGTCGCGGGAACTCCAGGCAATCCGAGTGCGATAACGGCTATCCGGTCCCTGTAGGTGACGCTGCTGTCAGCCGGCGTTTGGATTTCGACGGCGTCCAGGGCATCGGCCACAACGAGGACGATGCAGCAGCCGACAAGGACGATAAACCTCATGGCTCCTGCACCGTTTGACTCTCATCTGGTCGGCGGAACGGGAAATTCGCCTTCGCAGACCCGGCTACCGGTACGGTCACGAAGCGCGACCAGGGATCTCCGGCGGACCTGCTGCCGAGGGCTGTCGGTTCCAGACCGGTGAGATTGTGCTTGAGTACACGCAGCACGTGATCTCCAGGTCTGACTTCGGGGACCGAAAACTTGCCGTGGCGGTCAGCGATGATGCGCGTGCCATCTTCCATGAGCAGGGCGATGCCGGGGACCACCTCCTCGTCGTAGTCGAAAAGACCGTCCCCATCGGCGTCGATCCAGGCGCGTCCCAGAATGAGCTCTCCGCGCGAGAACAGATCCGGGCGTACCCGTACCCGAGCCGACACGGGACCAGCGTCCTGATCGGCCCCGCGAGCCGTCTGCGCCGTGACCCGTACCGTGTTGTCGCCATCGCCAAATGGTGCATCGAGCCCGACTACCAGTCGGTAGATCAGCTCTGAAACGTCGTTGCCCGCCAGTGGCGGCACGGACCACAGGAGTAATCCTGAGCCGGGTTGACTCGGCTGCTGCGGTACTCCGTCTAGTACGGCCGTGCTTTCCGCATAGCGGAAACCGGGCGGTGTCCAATCGTTTATGAGGATGTTGCGCAGCGTGTCCGTTCCCGCGCTCGTGTTCTGTAACTGAATGCGGTACTCGACGAAGTCACCGACCTCGACGACGGTCACATCAGCTGACTTCTCGATCCTCAAAAACGGCACGGTAACCAGCGTCTCGACGCGCTCCGAAACGAACTGCTGAGCGCCCAGCTGTGCGACCACCCGGTTTTGCACCACCGATTCTCCGGGCGGTAGACCTTCCGAGACCGCGGCCGTGAAGATCAGCGTCAGCGGACCCTCTGGGCCCAGGTCAGCGATCGTCCACGTCAGCACGTTGCTGTCGGAATCGTACTCAGGCTGCGGGCCATCCAGACTGGTTTGATACACGAGGGCTGCGGGCAGACTGTCGGTGACGACGACCTGACCCGCGATCGATGACGGCGCCCGCAGGTGTGCCGTGTACGTGATGACTGCCCCCGCCTCCAGCGTGGGGGCGTCTGCGACCAGACCGACTTCGAGCGGAGGACGCTCACGCACGGCAATCGTGGCCGTCGCCGTGGCGATCGTTTGCGATGCGATCAACAGCCGCGCTTGGTTCGTGACTAGCGCCGCTTCTTCCGTTTCAACCGTTACCCTGAAAGTGTCGGCTGCCCCCGCGGCCAGAGAGTCAAGCTGCCAGGTAACGGCTCCCGGCTCGACGGCGACTGCATCCGGGACGACGGCATCGGCTGCGTCGACGATGCTCAACTCAAGAGGCAGTGAATCCACCAGCGTCACGGAAGTGACCGGCGTTTCACCCTCGTTGGTGACGGTGATCGTGAAGGTTGCCCGGTCCCCCTGGGTGACAGTATCGACCAGGGCGCGCTTGACCAGATTCATCCGCGGCGCGCGCGTGATAACGCTGGCCGAATCGGCGGCGGCGACAGATCCATCAGGGGCGAGCACGACTGCTCTGTTGGAAACCAGGCTACCCGGGACCAAGTCAGCGTCGACTCGCGCCACCAACCGCCGGCTGCCGGTGGCGCCCACGGCTACATCTTCAAGCGACCAACGCACGACATTGCCGTCTATCTGGGCTCCCTCTGCGGCCACCACACTGAGTCCGGCTGCGAGCGTGTCGACGAGGCTACCACCGCGGGCCACACCCGTGCCGTCGTTTCTGTACTCAAGCAGGTACTCCACGTCCTGGCTGGAGGTAACACTGTCGGCCAGGGCCTGTTTGGAGAGTATCCAAAGGGGTGTACTGTGCACGACGACCGCGGTCTCAGCACGCAACGGGAAGCCCTCCGTGACGCTCAGATGAGCACGGTTGGTCAGGACCGTCCCGTGTGCCTGAGGTGCGATGACGCGGGCGCGCAGCCCGAGGGTATCGCGCCTTCCCGGTGCGATATCACCCAGTTCCCAGCGCACGACGTCCGTCGCCGCCAGGGTCCCGCGGTCTGTCCATTCGATCTCCCAGCCGACGCCCAGCGAGTCGGTCAGTAGTACGGCGCGAGCGGTGTCATTGCCGGTATTGGCGATGGCAAGTCCGAAATCGACTGATTCTCCGGGTGCCACGGTGTCGCTGAGGGCGATCTTGGCGAATTCGAGTACTGCAGCGCGGGCGAACAGCGGCAGGTGCAGGGCGATGGTTTCGATGTCGGCGAGTACGACATCATCCGTGGTCAGGGCGAAGGAGTTTGGAACTGCCAACGGCAAGCCATCGGCAGCACTCACCCGCATCGTGATCGGCGTCGATTCGACCGGTCCGGCTCGACTCGGCTGTACACTCAGCAGCAGCCGTCTTGGCAAGAATGAAGACCCCTCATCGGGATTGACTGCCATGGTGTACATCTGTGGCCGGCCGAAGGCGCCTACCTGGTTACCGCCGAACAGGAAGGCGTAGCGTCCGTCAACTCCTGTCGTAAACGGGTTGACGTTGTCATCGTTGGGTACGGCCCCCGTTCCGTTGAGACCCGGAAGCGGCACAACCGTGTCATCGGCCATCCGCAGACTGACTTCCACCCCGGGGACAGCCTCCCCGCTGCTGGCGTCGAAGACGATACCGAACGGATCGATGAGGATATCGGTGTTGACGAGCGCCGTTCCGATGACCTCACTCGGCTCGGGCACTGGACGCGTGACCACGGTCCCGTCATCGAAGACAACACGCAGATCGTAGGCACCCGGATTCAGGTTGTGGAACTGATAGCCACCATCGGTATCCGCGACACCCTCGTCGACGACGGCCCCTGTGGCTCTGTCCAGCAATTCGACGATGCTACCGGCATAGCGCCCTCCGGAGGATTCGGAACGGCCACGGAGGCTGCCGCTGACGCTGTTCTTTGGAGGGGTGGCCGTGCCGTCGTCGTTGACGCTGATCTGTTGCAGCAAGCCGGCGAAAACCAACCTGCCCGTGGCAGCGTCTTCGACCGTGACGTCCAGAGAGTAGTCACCCGGTGGGAGCTGATCGACGACGAAGACCCCATTGTCGTCCAGATCGATATCCTCCGACAGTGATGCCCCCGCTGAAGTGCTTCCCGAAACCCGTACCGTCACCTCCAGGTCCGGATCGGCCGCCGTCACCTCGATGCCGCGCTCATCGTCGAAGACACGAACACCAATGGCGCCGGGCAGCAGTTGCAGTGCGAGTGGATTCGAATCAAAACCTGCTAGAGAGGCAATGACGATGAGTGTGTCACGCCGGGTCAGCTGCGGCCCCGTCAACGCCACCCTGGCTTCGCCACCACCCCCGACCGTCTTCGTCATCGCCTGTCCGTCGTCGTCGACAGACACCTCCGTGAAGACTCCCGCATCCGTCCGCCATACCACTGGCGTGCCATCGGGTAGCGGCAGGCCTTCGTCATCGGTCAGCGTAGCTGTGAAAATGGCACGCTCGGTCCCGTTGGCGACGATGGCATCTGGATAAACGCGCAAGGCGATCGATGTCAAAGCCACCTCGGTCTGAGCCAACCGTTGCGCGGGTTCGCCCGTTGCCGTTAGCAGGTCTGAATAGGTACTGACCAGCTGATCGGCTGGCACAGCGAACAGATGGCCATCGTTATCCTCCCCCCGTTCCTGGCTGTGCGCGGTTCCAACTGCACCCGTGAACACACCGGTGTCGACGCCCGTTTCCGGTAGCAGCAGTGTCTCCACCTCACCGCTGCGTTGATTGGTGACACCGACCGTGACGGTGTCGATTACCGTCGGATGGTGGTTGGCATCGGCGTCGCGCACCTCAATTGTCAGGTCCGCGCCGGCAAAGATTCTGCTGGGTTGCTCCAACTCGCCGTCCGTCGGCTCGTCCAGGCGCAGCGTCGTCTCAACGGCGTTGGATGGAATCACCGAAATGGAAGACTCTGCCCAGGCCCGATTCGTGATGAGCTCTGGCAGCGTATCCACGGAGTCCACCCGAGCCAGGATGCTCAGGAAGACTGTTGAGCCGGCAACGACCTCGGGCCACGTCGCCTCGACGATCTGCTCCCTCACCGACACTGGCACCTCCGCCTCAGCCGATACAAACCGCAAGGGTTCAGGCAGGGTATCGCGTAACACCACGGAGCCGGCGGCAATGGCGGCGGCATTCGTCAACTCCAGCCGATACGCAATCACATCACCCCGCCCCGGAACTGGCAACTCTGACTGAACCATCTTGGCCAGACTCAAGGCGGGATCGATCACCGTCACGGTGACGGTGGGGGACTCTGAGACGAACGATCGCGGGGCACCATCCGGCCCGGTGGCCATCGCCGTCGCGCTTACCTGGTTGAGCAGGCTGCTGCCGGTGACTACCCCGTCACTGACGCGAACGAGCAGTTGGAAAGAAACGACCGCGCCGGCCTCCAGGTCACCGACGTCCCAGGTCAGCACCGATCCCGCTTTCGTGAACGGCCGTGAGGAGGATGATGGAGTCAGCGCACTCGCCACATCATCGCGCACCCTCACTCCGCGCGCCGTCGCATTGCCCGTGTTGACGCAATGGACGGAGTACTCAACCACCCCCCCGGCAGTGACGCTGTCCCGATCAGCGTCTTTCGTGAGGACGAGGCGGGGCGCGAAGTCGATATTGACCCGCCTGGTGAGCAGCAGTGGTTCGTCGACATTGGCCGCGATCACCGTCGCCTCAAGTCCGAAGTCCGATCCGTGTTGAGCCGTTGAATCGATGTGGACGCGAAATCGCCGCAGCACGCGAGAACCCGGTGTGATCTCCACCGCCGGCCAGGAAATCTGCCGTCCTTCAACAATGGCAGCACTGTCGGCGAATGCGGCCACCGAGCCGACAACGTCCGTCACCATGGTCAGGAGGACTTCCTGTGCCGCGGTGTTGCCTGGATTTTCTATGATGACGTCGACCGTGAGGCTGTCGCCAGGCGCCACGGGATTGGGAAGGGCGTCGACGGTGACGGCGAGGCGGACGCCGGCGGCCACGGTCAGGCGGGCGATGTCGCTGTGGCTGACGAGCGACTGTCCGCCGTGGTCAGTAAAGGAAACAGTGGCCTGATTGGAGATGACGGTGCCGACCGGCGTCCGCGCTCCCCCTGCACTGACCAGCAATCCCAGGACGACGATGCTGAGTGCTAGCGCGCTCAACCGCATCGTCAATCAACCCACTCCTTGCGCGACGAACATGCTCTCTCCTCGCCGTCGCGGCGCTAGTCTATGGTCACGCTGAAGCGGATCGTGTGGCTGCCCTCTGGCCCGATTGTACCCAGATCGACGATGATGGTGCGGTTGGAAAACTCGACGTTGTCGCCGTCCTCGATGTCCGTTTTGGGCACGCCGTCGACGAGTGTGCTGTTGGGCACATAGGTCGTGCTGGTTGGAATCGCGTCACTGAACAGCACATTGGTGGCACTGCCCTGACCGCCGTTGGCGACGATGGCGGTATAGGTCAGTACCTGACCCGGTGGCTGAGTACCCGCTGGATCGACTGACTTGCTCACGGCGACGATTGGCGCCCTGACGGTCGTCGTCAGCGTCCCGGTAGCCGATACGGCAGGATCATTCGACGACGTCACCATGATGGTCGTTACGTCGATGGTGCCATCGCTGACGCCAGCGGGGACTTCTACGACGAACACCAACTCCACCGTGGCGCCGGGGACGATGCTGCCCAGGTCCGGATCTCCGTCGGCATCGGTGTCGGTAAGCTCGAAATCACCGGCTGTTCCGGCGATACCGTCACCGTTGACGTCCACCCAGACCTGTAACAACAGACCGGCCGTCGAAGACGACGTTATATCGAATATGTCAGTAGCGTTGCCGCCGTTGGACACGGAGGCGGGATAAGGCAACGACGAACCTGCTTCAGCGGCACCGGCTGTAGAGGTGATCGACAGGATCGGCAGTGGTGTGGGCGCGACTGTGAACAGACCAGGCGTGCTGTCGACGGCCGGTGCCTGGATCCCCTGTGGGCTTTCGTAGTTGACGATGGCGGTGTTGCTGACGACGGTGCCGGCGGATAGCTCCGCGATGACGGTGACCCGGAAGAACAGGACGGCGACCTGCTGTCCAGGCGAATCACCCCATAGAAAGGTCACCGTGTTCGCGGCGGAACCACTGAAATCACCGATGTCGGCGTCGACGCCGTCGCTCAATGGCGTGGCGCTGTCATAGGTAATCCCCTCGAGTCCGAAACGCATCGAACCCGGAACATAGGTGACGCCAGTCGGCAATGGATCTGAATAGGCGACGGCAAATGCCGTACTCGTGCCCTCGTTCACTCCTGTGATCGTATAAGTCACGACGTCGCCGGTCTTCGGATTGTTTGGCGTGGCTGACTTAAATGCAGAGACTGCCGCCGCCGTTACGTTCGCCGTGTAGGTCCCGGTATCCTGTATGCTGACGTCGAAGTCAGATGTTGCAGACAGCGTCATCGTCACGGCCTCACCACTCTCGGCCGCGATGGGCGCGTCGACTTTCATCAGGATGGACGCCATTTCGTCGGCGTTCAATGAAAGCGTCACGACCTCGTTCTCGGTGGTTTCTTCGCTCGCGTCCAGAACACCATCGCCGTTCACGTCATTGTAGATGGTCGCCCCCCAACCACCCGGGATGCCGCTCAAGGTCAACGGGAATGAGTCCGCGCCATTGCCCACGTTGGTAACCTGCACCAGGAACACGGTAGCAGACCCGGCGATGACATTGTGCAATGAGGTTTCGGGTGAAACGTCGACGCCGGCAACCTGCGCCACGATCGTCGTCACCTCGTTCGACTCCACCGGAGGCAGCGGATTGCCACTGGTATCCTCGTAGTTTGCGATGGCGATATTGCGGATGATGGTGCCCGCCGGGGTCCCGGCCGCTGCCGCAGGGACAACGCCGCACAGGAGAGTGCACGCCAGCACGAAACCGCCCATCGCCCCTAGAGTGAAAGGGGAGGGGCAGTTCAATCGTCGGGTCGACATCTGAGTCCATCCTTTCATCATCATGTCCGTCATCATCATTTCGCCTGCTCAGCATCTTGTCGCTGCGAAACGCGCACCTGGAAGCTCGCCTCGACTGCATCACCGGGGGAGATCGGAGCCAGATCCGACCATTTCACGTGGGTGTACATCGTTGGCTCTGCCGCGACCTCAACTACCTCCCCCTGCGCCGACCGGACTTCATAGCGCACGGGCTGCGGTTTGAATGTTCGCCCCCCATCGATACTGAAGAGCAGTCGCATACCGTCCCCACGTGCGCTGCCGATGACGTACTCCGTCCCGGCGGGAATGGGGTCGAGGAGTTCGGTATTGCGTGCCGGTTCACTACCGCGATTCGAAGCGGTCAGTCGATAGCGAATGACATCTCCGGGGCGAGTTACGAGATTGCCGGCGCCGTCTCTGGTCACGGTCCCGGTTCCGCCCGATGGCAGCAACAGATCGTCCATGATGACGATCTCGATCCGCGGCCCGGTGGGCACGGCCGCTTCGTCAACGGGCGCCTGAGCCTGAGCACTCGATGCGATCATACAAGCGGTTACCAAGGTCCTCCTGATGCGTATCATGTTGATCTCCAACCTCCTCCTGTCACTTACTCATGCAACTATTCAATGCGAACCAGGAAACGTATTTCTCCCGTTTCCCCGACGGCCACGGTATCGATCTCGACGGAGATGAGGTCCTCGGCGACCTCGACGTTGTCGCCATCAGACGCGTCGGTTTTGGGTAATCCGTTTACGGTGACGCTGTTGCTGACGTACGAAACCGTCGGCGGCGCCTCATCCGAAATCAGCACGGCCGTCGCCGCGTCGGTACCGACATTCGCGTACATGACCCGGTAGGCCAGGGTATCTCCCGGAAGCCCGGTGTCGCCGTCGACGGTCGTCGATAACTGTATCCGCGGCAGGGAAACCACGCTCACAATTGCCGTCACCAACTCCGCTATCGTTCCCGTCGTGATCCAACCACGACTCTCGATCGTGGTCTGGTTGACGGTCGATTCGCGAACTCGGGCAGCGAAGGTAAACGCTTGCTCAGCGCCGGCAGCGGCCGTGCCCACGTTCCACAGCAGCTGCGCACCGGATTGCGCCGGTTCAGGGACCGCTGAACCTGCGACGTACTCCAGTTGGACATCGAGCGTATCGCGGACCGTCGCGTTGGGCACCTCGATACCACTGTTCTTGAGCGTGATGTTGTAGACGAGGGTGTCTCCGGGCGCCACCGGGTCACCGTTGAGGTCGATGACCGACTGGGTTGAACCGGCGAACGAAAGGATGATGCTGCATTCGTTGGTCACCCCGGCAACCACGGACACCTGTTGCAATTGCGCCGGTTGCTCGGTTGAAACCATCTCGTTGCCCTGCGCATCAGTGGCCAACGCTCGCACGAGATAATTGCCGTTCGGCAACAGGTCGACGTTCCAGCTCCCTCCCCACTGGCTCAAACCACCCGAGCCCTGTTGAGCGCCGCCGATCAGAGTCCATTCCCCGTCCGCGTCCTTCGCCTGCCCATCCGCATTCAAGTCCGCGTAGGACTCGAACTGCACTGCCGCCACGGTGGTTGCAACGCTCCCGCCCCCCGGTCCGATCGCGTCGAAAACGGTAGCACTCAGAAACAGCGGCGCCGGACACGCCGTGGCCGTCACCGCTGTCACGATTGGCTCCTGAAAAACGCTACTGCCTGCGGTCGGGTCCCCCATCGGCAACGGCACATCGGCCAAGGCAAACTCACCCGCGAACAACAGATCGTGCTGCAGCGGGTTCGTGAAGCTCGAGCCGGTGGTCGCCGTCATGGAGATTGCCGTCGACGACGACAGCGCGGTTCCGCCTGCGGTCGACGCATCGAAGGCCGTTAGCGGGATCTGTACATCCAGGAAATACTCAGAAGCCTCATCTCCCGGGGGCAAGGACATGTCGATCTGGACGACTCGGACGCGGCGAAAATCCCACACGTAGGGATCAGCATCGATGTCCCAGAGCGGTATGCCACCCTCAGCCCCATCGGCATCATCGTCGGTACCGGCACTGTCCTGGCGCCACACCTCCTGGCCGGTAGAAAACGTCTGCGATGCCGTATCACCGAACCATACGATTAGGTCATCCGGCCCAGCGCTGCCACCGGCACCGTCCAGGGTGACGGCGAATTCCTTGTAACCGTCGCCATCGATATCGATGAGGATGTTCCAGGTCGCCGCTTTTGCCGGAAGCCCAGGGGCCACCAGCTGCAGTGGCGAGCCGGCGAGACGCAACCGGAAAAACAGAACCGAACTGGTGGCCGTGTGGAAGAAGGAAGACTGATCCTGAGAAGGCCCGGCGGAAAAATCAACGTGGGCAAGTGGCACATCAGCGCCGGAAGCGTCCACCGCACCGCTGGGATCGCTCTGTGAGCTGCCCTGGAAGGTATAGCTTTGCGATCCCAGCGCGGACGACCAGGCGCTGGGATAACCGGGTGGATCGGTGTACGACGCGAGCCCGGAGGCAGCCGTGGCACCCATACACAGCAGCACGGCCAGGCAGAGGTTGCCCGGCTGTCGATTAATCAGGATCGGTGCGGACGACAGGAGGTCGTGATCCTCCCGGGGAGGAAGATCTGGGAAGCAATTTCAGGGAGAGGTTGTTGCCGTGGGTCAATGCGAGGAAAGTAGCTTCTGCCGGGCTCTCGGGCAAGGATCCGTTTACGGCATGCTGACAGGCAGGGCCACCGTCGCCATCGTGCCCGAATCGTGTGTAGATTCGATCGACACGTGACCGGCGAATTGTTCGATAATCGATTTACATATGGCGAGTCCAAGTCCGGTACCCTTGTTGGGATCTTTGGTGGTGAAAAACGGATCGAAAATTTTGGGAAGTACAGCCTCCGGTATCCCGGGTCCGTTGTCGCCGACCTCGATACAGACCAGATCGTGAGCACCGCCGTTGGACCTGGCCAGCGTGCGCACGGTGATACGGCCGTAGAACGAGGGCTGAATCTGGCGTCGCTCATCGATCGCATCGCGCGCGTTGGTCAGCAGGTTGATGAGAACCTCCTCGAGCGAGTACGGATTAGCTGCTACTGGGGGCAACTCCTCGGCCAGGTCGGCGTCCAGTTCGATCCCGTGCGTGCTTAGCTGCGCCCCCAGCAACTCGATGCCGGCGGACACCACTTCGTTGACCTGCAGCTGCGAAAGATCCGGTTTGCCGGATTCTCGCGCGAACATCCTCACATGCTCGATGATGTGCGTCATGCGATCGGCCTGGGCGACGATGTTGCCCGTTTTTTCCAACAGCATGTCGTCGCTCAGATCCCAACCTTTCTGCAGCGCGATCTGCAGGTGCTCCGCTATACCGCGCACTCCCACCAACGGCTGATTGAGCTCGTGGGCGATGCCGGCCGCCATCTCCCCGAGAGACCGCAGCCGGTCCGCTCGCATGCCTAATGTGCGCTGGCGCTCCAGGGCTTCCTCGGCATCCTGTCGCGCTTGCTCGTTCCGGCGTCGTTCGGAAATGTCCCGAGCCAGGGCAACCAGCAACGGCTGGTCACCTGACTCGAACAGTCCTACGCGGACCTCTACGGGAAACTTCGCGCCGTCTTTTCGTCGATGGTTGCCTTCGATGGTGACCGACTCGCCTGGGAGCAATCCTTGAAATTTCTTCGCCAATTCTTCCCAACTGTGATTGCTCTGGATTTCGGGCACACGCAGACCGAGAAGCTCCTCGCGGCTGTATCCGAGACTGACGCAGGCCTGTTGATTCACCTCAAGGAAGCGGCCGTTGCTTCTATCCACGACGAACATCGCGTCCGCGGCCTGTTCCACCAGAGACCGAAAGCGCTCTTCGCTTACTCGCAGCAGTGCTTCCGCTCGATATCGCGCTTCTGCCATCGTGTTGAAGCTGTCCACGAGAAGCCTGACTTCACTGCTTGCCGATTCCACCTCGACGCGCGTTGACAGGTCACCCTGGGCGAGCTCGAGTGCTGCGTCGGCAAGCCGGCGAATCGGCGACGACAACACCCGTGCCATCCACCCAGCCACCACGATGATCAGGACGATGGAAACGGAGAGAACGATGGAGAAAAACCGCAGCACGGGCTCGACTTCGTTGAGCAGCAGCTCGTCCGCCAGGCAGGCCACTAATCGAAGCTGCGTCGTTCCGGAGACGACGGACAACTCACGGACCGCCATCAGCCCCTGCTTCAGACTGATAAGGCTAACCTCTTTGTCGGCGGCCTGCTCTGATGCCAGTTGGCGTATCAGAGCGGGCTCGGGATGGAACGTGACATCCTGGTTGACTGGCGCGCGCAGTACATGCCCCGTCGCTGAGACGATCCAGATCGGACTGGCAACCCCGAGCAGTTTCAGCTCGGCCAGGTCGTCAAAAAACGGGTCGAGAATCAGGCGTATGAGAACGCTGCCGCCGAACCCTCCCGTATCTAGATCGAGCTTGGAGATCCCCACCAACATTGAAACCTTCCCAAGGGCGTCGAGGTACGGCCCGTCGACGTAGATGCTGCCTGGCGACAACGATGCGAGTGCGGCGCAGACGCGGCCAGCCGCCGCACTGTGCACGTTGGACTCGCTGGCAGGCGATCCGGAGTTCTGCAACAATCGCCCAAGATCGACCAGATCCACGGCCCTGCGTTGGCCGCTGATACCGACGCGTTCCCTTCCCTGCGAGTCGACGAAATAGATGCTTTCGATGGCCTCGAGCTCGCGAGCGGACTGCTTGAACAGTCTCTCCAGTTTCCGGGCCGTGACCAATCTCACCGCTTCGGATCCCAGCAGGTAGTCGTCCAGTACGGTTGAGGCGATGAGACGCTGGAGCGTCTTCGCCAGGTGGTCACTGTAGGTTGCCTCGAACATGCGTCCGGCGGCAGCCAGCTGAATCTCCACGGCCTCGCGCGCGTGAGCCTCGACGGACCGGCTGCTGAACACATACGAAACGGTGACCAGCAGGGCACTGATGGAGAGGGTGACACCCAGGAATGCGAGTAGAAGCCGGAAGAAAAGAGGCCTCTCCTTGGACTGACTCTTCATTGCAGAGCCAGGGCTTCGTGTGCCAGTTCGTCGATTTGGTCGAGCTTCGCTTCGAACCCTATCCGCAGCATCCGGGCTCGCTGAACATTCATCATCAGGGGGCCCCTTCCAGGTGTCCGCGGCCTCATCGTCGCGGGATCCAAACCATCCTGCAATATCTGCGCCGCCATCGTCAAAGCCTCGAAACCCTGGTTGTACCCGGAATCATTCGCCGTACAGAGCATTCCTTCACGCACGAACTGGCCCTCGTGTGAAGTCTCTGGCTTGTCGATGTGTTCCAGATACCACTTGCCCACCGTCATCATGTCGACGTGATTGCCCTGATCGTCCTTCATGGTGTCGTGATTGAGGACGAAGAAAGCGTCTACCCGGGCGGCGAGTTCAAGAGCGCGGCGCTGGAACTCGGAATAGGAATTGGTTACGACCACTTCGACAAGCTGCAGGGGCAGAACCCCCTGTCTCGCCTGTACCTGCAGTTGCTTGACTTTCGGCCTCGAGGTCTCCGAATCGCACGCCAGAATGGCAAAAGTCCGCGCCTCCGGCACGAGCTCATGGAGCAGCTCCAGGCTTTCCTTCTGATAGCCCGATTGCCAGACACCGGTCACGTTGTGACCCGGCCGACCCAGTCGATCCAGCAGACCGTACTTGAGCGGCAAACCATTGATGCCCCAGAAAACCACCGGAACCTCCGCGTCCAGGAGCTGATTGCCGATGTAGTTGGCGGCGTTGTCGTCTCCGAGAAGAACAACATCCGGCCGAAACCGATCGATCGACGCCGTGATACGGACGGTCGCCGCGGCAATATCGGAGGTCGTGTTCTTTCGCTTGGTGTCCATCCACTCCTTCTTCACCACAGCTGTCGAACTCATGACGGAATCCGTCCGCGTGAACTCGTCGATCTGGTCGCCGTTGTCCAGGTAGCCAAACTGCAGCATGGCCTCGCACAATCCTTGTTGAGTCGACTGCGACCACAGGTACTCTGCGTGGTAGCTACTGACGACGAAGATGCGTGTACGCTCGTCGGCGAAACTGACCGTCGTTGGGGCCGTCGCCATCATGAAAGCGAGAAGGAGATGCTTTTTCGTCATGTTCACACCGGCTCAGGTTCGGTCACAGTTTCTTCTTCCGACTCCTCGGTATCCAGGTTTTGTCGCACGGCTTTCAGCATGTCGGCAATACGAACCGGTTTGTCCAGGAATCCATCGAAGCCCAGGCGTTCTCCGTGACCGGGTTCGACCTGACCGGAAATCCCGAGTACCGGCATATCGGGGTAGTCAGCTCGGAGTTGCTCGAGCAGCTGATATCCGTCCATGCCGTCCATGTGGATGTCGGTGATGACGATATCGGGACGGCACTCCTGGGCAAGCTTGAGCGCCTCCTCACCGTCGGAGGCAACCATCACGTTGAAATTGCTGAATGCTCGCTTGAAAGCGGTTCGGATCATCTCCTGGTCATCGACGACAAGAATTGTCGGCATGACTCCTCGCAGCCGTTGCGCGATCTGCTGGGCAGCATCCTCACGCGAGACACCACTGTCTGTGATCATGTCGAGGGATATGCGCTGCCTGACTTCGAGCAATTTGTTGCGGGTCCGCAGCATCTCGACGTCGCAGGAGTTAACGCTCTCTCCCGTGAAACGGGATGCCATCAGCGTGATGATGTTGCGGTAGATCCTCAGAGACATGTCAACGTCCTCGCGCATCAGCACGTCGAACTTGGTCCGCGTGATCACGAGGGCGGAGGAAGACTTCGTGGCAACGACATTCATCTCGTGGGGCAGCCGTGCGATCAGCGACACCTCGCCGACCGTGGTTACGGGTGACAGCACGGCGATGACGGATCCGTCCTGCTTGTTTACCGATAACTCACCGGCTAACAGCACGAGCATCTCGTCGCTCGGCTTACCGCGCGCGCTGACGGCTTCGTTCTCGGCAAAAGTTCGGGGTAAGCATCCCGTAAGAATTTTCTTTATCTGTGTTGGTGACAGGCCGTTGAAAATCGGCACCTTCTTGACGACTTCGATCAATGCGCGTGCGTCTTTTTCGTTTGCCATGGGTATCTCCCCTTCTTGCCACTCTGGAAGCGCTCCTCGCTTCGTTCTGGGCAGGGCAATGAATCATGCTCTGACTACCTGCAAGTTACATACCTGAATTGGAATTATTGATGTAGCTTGTTGATAACTGTCTATTTATGAAAATATCGTTCTGAAGGCGGACAGTACCGAGTTGGCAACATTTGCTGACAATACTTGGCAGTTGCCAACATCTCGAGCTACGCCAGTGGATGTGTCCTCACCTTACTCTGATACAAGGGAGTAGAGGTCTCCTGGCCGCTCAGCCGCTGGTATTCGGCAACCAGCTCTTCCAACGCAAGAAGATCTATTTGCTGGAAGGGTGTAAGGCGAATGCTCCACGTATTCCGTGATGGTGGAATCAAGCAGCAGGGCGATGGCCAGCAGGTCACTCATCTTTGCTGATGTCCAGTTTTGCTCATTCCTTGTCCAATTTTCCCTGGAGAACCCGGCTCGCGCACACAGCCGGAAAGGTGAGCGTGAAGCAAGTGCCCTCGCCCACCTCTGAATCCACCCGGAGGGAGACACCGTGCCGGTCGAGGATGGTTTTGACGATCGGCAGACCAAGTCCCGTGCCTTTGCCATCCGGTTTGGTCGTGAAGAACGGTTGGAACACCTTGTCCTTCAGCTCCGGCGCAATTCCGCACCCGCTGTCCTCTACAGTGTAGATGACCCTGGTACGGGTTTCATCAGCCTTTGCGCTCAACGTGATCTTTCGCTCAACCTCGCCTTCCACCGCATGGCTGGCGTTGACGAGCAGATTGCGCAGCGCCTGTTTGATCTGAGCGGCGTCCCCATTGATCAGGGGCAGATCGCTATCGAAATCGGTGATGACCTGACACTGCTTGAGCACCCTCAGAGGGTTGAGCAGATCCAGAATCCGGTTGGTTTCCTCTCCCAGATCCAGCTCTTCGTCATTACTCTCCACTGTCTTGCCAAGGTTGAGCATCTGCTTTACCAGGAACTGCATCTGCTCCACGGCGGCGACGATCTCGTTGGCGTTCTCACGCACCCGATCCAACCTGCCTTCGTCCAGGTCGATGCCCACCAGCTCGGCGTTGCCCAGGATGGCCTGCATCGGCGTCTTGAACTCGTGGGCGACGCGCGGCGCTAGTTGTCCCAGCACCGACAGTCTCTCCGCCTGCAACAGTTGCGCTTCCATCTGTTCGCGAGCGGTCTGGTCTTCCAACACATGCAGGCGCGCAACATGCTTGCCGTTGCTGTCAAAGACATTGCGCCCGTAAACGAGAACCGGCAGCCTCGACCGATCCTTACGGCTGTGATCGGCCTTCACGGAACGGCCCTCCATTGGCGGAACCACGACCTCGGCGCCATCCACACACAGGACGGACAGTGGCCTGCCCAGCAGCTCGGCTTCCTTGTAGCCGTACATCTGCTCGGCCTTGCTGTTGAAGGTCACGATAGAGCCGCTCGTGTCGGTCGATACGATGCCAAAGGGGGCACTGTCGATCAGGTTGCTCAGATAGCGTTCCCGTGCCACGACTTCCTGCCTCAGGTCGGAGCGGACCTTGATCAGGTCGCCCATCAACAACCGGCCGTCGACGACTCGCTTGCGCTCCCTGAGCGCAATATGGACCTGTTCAGCAATGGCCTCATCTGCCAGTGGTTTCGTCAGCAGCCCGCGGGCTCCGGCATGCATGGCCTGCAAGATGGTGTCGCGATCAGTGTCGGCCGTCATCGCCACGGCGATTATCGAGGGATCGGCCGAAGTGAGTCTGTGGATCAGATCGGTCCCGTCCGTGTCAAAGAGCTCGAGTTCGCTCAGCACCGAGTCATAGGCGGTCCGACGGACCAGCTCCTCGGCCTCTTTCCCACCTTCCGCCAGGTCCACCTGATGGCCTCGATCAACTAGCCACAGGTGCAGCGCGCGGCGCGAAGGTCCGTCGACATCTACCAGCAGAAAACGACCGGTCTGCTGTGGCTCTTCAATCGCCTGCCCGGGATCGTCGATATCTGCGGACCTCGACTGTGCGAGTTGCGGGTAATCAGCGACGAAGCTTTCCTCCAGTTTTGAGCGCTCTTCGATCCGTGTTATGCAGGCCAACAGGTCTGTCAGTCGGACCGGCTTCTTCAAGTAGTCGAAAGCGCCTTCCTTGAGCGCCGTAGTGGCGATGCTTTCGTCTCCGTGGCCCGTCATGAGTACGACCGGGATCCCGGGGAAACGCACGCGTACTCCCTTGAGGAAATCGATCCCATCCATCTTGGGCATGCGTATGTCGCTGAGGACGGCGCCGACCTGGTTGGTGTCCTCGAGTCTTTCAAGGGCCTCCGCGCCGTTCGTCGCTGTCAACACATCGTGGCCGCAGTCGGTGACAAAGTCGCCGAGCACATCCAGGATCTGCTGTTGGTCATCTACGATCAGCAGCTGCATGACCCGACTCCTTCGACCAGTTGCCTGATAAGTTCATCCAGGTGCCGCAGCTTGATCGGTTTCAGCAGAAATCCGGTAGCCCCCATTCCCTCCGCCTGATCCTGCATGTCCACATCTCCATGGCCGGTGATCATGATGACGGGAAGCTCCGCGTCCCTCTCTCTGACCCTCGCCAGCAGGGTCAGTCCATCCAGACCGGGCATGCGCACGTCAGCGATCACCAGATCGTGTGTGCCGGCTTCAATGGCCCGCAGTGCTTGGACCCCATCCACCGCCTTTTCCACCTGATAGCCGCAGTCGGACAGGTAGTCTCCCAGTGTCAGGTGCACGATTTCCTCGTCATCTACGAGGAGTACCTTCAGTGCTCGTTCCATGTCTATGTTGCCCTTGATTCCTTTCGTCGATTCCTGTGTCTCTCGATGCTGCACTATGCAATGCAAGAGCCATGCCTGTTCTATCAACGATTTTTAACTCATTGTTTGTATTTTATTTACACCACTTGTTCCACAAAAAGAGTGTCGAGAGCCTGCGTTTGTTGTCAACTTTTGTTAGCAACATTTGACAGGAGCGGTTGAACTTGATCAGGAGCTGTGGGATGTAGGTGAAACCACTGGGATGAGAGGGATCGAATCAGTGGAATCGGTCGAGTAGCCGTTGAGCCAGAAAGCTGGGTTCTGCTCAGTCCTGAAGGACCGGCAATGCCACGGTAATGGTGGTTCCGTTACCAGACGGAGGTTTCCAGGGACAGGGTACCGCCGAATTCTTCTACAGTCGATTTCGAGGCCAAGCCGAGGCCCGTTCCCTTGTCGGGATCCTTCGTCGTGAAGAGGGGATCGAAGACCTTTGAGGCTGTGTCATCTGGAATACCCGCACCGCTGTCGACGACCTTGATCAGGACCCGGTATCCTCAGCAACCGGGAACACGATGCTGACTTTCGTTCCATTTCCGGGAGCGGACTCCATCCAGATGCGCCCGTCCAACTGTTCCACGATCGACCTCGAAACGGACAGACCCAGTCCAGTTCCTTTGTCTGGATCCTTCGTCGTGTAAAAGGGTTCGAACACGCGTTCGAGATGATCGCGTGATACTCCGTTGCCGTTGTCGGTTAGCTCGATGCTAACACGCCGCCGCGTCTCGCCTTCGCGCACACCGGTCTTGATACTGACCTTTCCCTCGTTCGTGCCAGCGCCTGGATAGGCCTCCTCGACGGCGTCGCGCGCATTCGCCAGCAGATTGAGCAGCACCTCTTCGAGTGAAAAAGGATTCGCCATCACCAACGGAAGATCCGATGCCAGTTCCGTCGCCAGATCCACGCCGTGTGATCGAAATTGCGCGCCCAGCAGCTCGATCGCCGAGTTCACGACGTCGTTCAGCTGCACGCGGGACATCTTGGGGTTGCCGGCTTCGCGGGCGAACATGCGCACATGTTCGATGATATGCTCCATGCGATCGGCCTGCTCGACGATTCCGGTGACACGATCTTTCAGCGTCTGCGGACTCAAATCCCATCCCCGCTCCAAGCCCAGAATTATGTGTTCGGCCTTGCCACGGACCCCAACGAGAGGTTGGTTGAGCTCGTGGGCGATACCAGCCGCCATCTCACCCAGCGAACGCAATCGATCCGAGCGCATGTGCTGTGCCCGCTGGGACTCCAGTTCTTGTTCCACCTGGCGCCGGGCCGCCTCCGACTGCACGCGTTCGGAAATGTCGAGCCACGAGCCCATGATTTCGGGCCGGGGACCGCGAGTGCGAATCAACCTCATTTCATCGTGGATCCACCTCGTGCTGCCGTCCTTGTGACGCAGCCGGTACTCGCATACCAGGCTGCCGGTTTCAAGAAAATCGGAGGTTTCGTCGATGAGTCTGGCCACGTCGTCAGGATGGACCAGACTCAGCCATAGCCCGGGATCGTCGATGATCTCCTGAGGCGTGAAGCCGCTCAACATCGCGACGTTGTCGCTGACAAAGGTCATCGGAAAGCCGCGCTCTGTTTTACAGCTATAGACGACGGCTGGACTCGACCGGATGACGTGCTCGAGAAACTGTTGCGCCCTGCTCCGTTCCCGTTGAGCGATCCGCCGCTCCTCCACTTCCTTCCTGACCATCATCAATGCCTCATAGAGCTCCGCCGTGCGTTCGTCGACGCCTCGCTCCAACGCCTGCGTGGCGTCCTCCTGGCGCTGCCAGTCACGTGCCCGCATCGCGATCAACTGCAACCACGGTGACGCGGCGCCCAGAAAATCCTCGAAGTCGGTACCCACGGAATCGCGACCAGGCACAACTGCCGTCGCAACACCATGCGTGGTCGGCACTGCAATCGATGTGTACGAGCCGTGCAATTGCTGGATTGCCCAACGCCGGGGTCGCTGGTCGCCGTGGGTCTCGGACTTGATCACCTCGTTTATGGGGTCGTCGTGCCAACGACTCTCTTCAACAATGATTGGATAGCTTTCGAACCGCTTCGTGTCCTCGTCCATGACATCGACGTGAAGTCGACTGGGCGCGAATCCCGCCCTGCCGATGGCTTCCTTGATTTCTACCAGGGCGCCTGGCAGGTCTGCGGCTGAACTCAACGCCAGAGCGACCATCTGAAGGGTGCCGACCGCACCCTCGGCGGTAGAGTCGTGGTCCTGGCTTTCGACGGAACTCACGATCAGCCGATCCTCAATCGCTGAATCTTGTAGCGCAATGTCGAATACGGCATCCCCAGCAGCTGGGCAGCAGCGCGGCGATTCCACTTGGTCTCCTCCAGAGCCCACGTAATCTTGGCCTCTTCACCCTCTGGCGCAGTCCTCTGCGTAGGTGCCTGTCCGGGCGAGGATAGGTTCAGATGCTCGGCCCGGATCAACTCGCCCCGCGCGAGAATGGCCGCACGCTCGACCAGATTGCGCAACTCACGGGCGTTGCCCGGATAGTCGTAGGCCATCATTGCCTCTTCAGCCGAGGCCTCGAATCCAGGACAGATGAAACCGTTCCGGGTGGCGTAGTCGGACAGAAAGTGTTGTGCCAGCAGTTCGATGTCGGCACGCCGGTCGCGCAGTGGAGGAACGTGAATGGTGAACATGTTCAGGCGGTAAAACAGATCCTGACGGAAATCTCCCGCCGCCACCCGCTCTTCCAGCGACGCGTTGGTGGCGGCCACGACTCGCACCTTCACGCTGATCTCCGAAGTACCACCGACCCGACGCACACTGCGCGTCTCGAGCACCCGCAGCATCTTTGCCTGCGCCGAGGGCGACAGGTCACCGATCTCGTCCAGGAACAGGGTTCCGCCGTCGGCGAGCTCGAAGTACCCGGCGCGGTCATTCGTGGCCCCGGTGAAAGCCCCCTTGGTGTGACCGAAGAGCTCGCTTTCCACGAGTGATTCGGTCATGGCGGCACAGTTGACGGCGATCAACGGACCGTCAGCATCCTGAGATTGAGAGTGGATCTCCTTGGCGACGAGTTCCTTGCCAACGCCCGTCTCACCAGTTACCAGCACGGTTTCTGCTGCTCCCTCTACCGCATGTTTTATCTGCGTTCGAATCTCGCTTACTGCCTGGCTCTCTCCGACGAAGCGGAGTTTGGCCTTTTGCTCATTGACTTCCTGCAAGCCGCGAATTTTTTCTCGCAGTTGCGAGCTTTCCGTATGCAGCTCCCGGAGACGCTTCGCCTTTTCCAGCACGGCATCCAGATCGAGTAGCTTTATCGGCTTCGGCAGGAAATCAGCCGCTCCCAGACGCAGCGCGTGAATGGCCGTTTCCATATCGCCGTGACCGGTTATGATGACGATCAAAAGCTCCGGACGGACCTCGCGCACCCGAGAGAGCAGCGAGAGCCCATCCATTCCCGGCATGCGGATGTCGACGAGCGCCAGGTCGTACTCCTGGTCGGTCAGCGATTTCACACCTGAGGAGCCGTCATGGACACTGTCGACGGTATGCCCCAGATCGTGAAGGTAGTCGCCGATGGTCTGGTGAATGATGTCCTCGTCATCGACGAGTAACACGTTGAGGCTGGTGTTTGCAGTCATGATGTCTCTGTGTTAGGGTGAGACTGGAGAAGGTGACGCACTCAATCCATATGCGTCACCTGCAGAAGAAACTAAGGCAAGTGGAATGCCGGATGCTGAAATTCGCCAGAGTTTTTTCCTAATCTATTGAAATTACAAGACTTGAAGTTTTATCCGGGTGTCGGGGTCTTTGCCTCGCACACCTGGATTCAGCAACATGTGCTAGTAACAGTTGCCAATTTGGTACGGATAGTCAACAGTGGGTATAGGTGCTTCTGGAATAGAAGCCAGTGTATTCCGGGGAATAACTACGGGCTGAAGCGCCGTGTACCTACCCGCCTGCGGGACAGACGGGTAGGCGGTAAACCGTCTGTACTAGGCGAAAATGGCCCTGCTGGAGATACCCGACTTGTGGTCAGGCTGCTGCACACCCCCGACGAACTGCGCCGTGCGCCCGGCGGGCGCCGTGCCCTCGTAGTAGGCGCTGAACGAACCGTTGAACTCCTGAATCCACGCCCGATTTGCTGTTGAATCGTCGCCGGCGCTGATGTAGGCGTTGTTGAAGATGGCATCTTCCTTGAGACCGGTGCCGCCCGCTTCCACGATGCGGGCGTCGAGGGTGCTCAAAATCTTGCTGGCGTCATCCCCGCCAACCGCACTCAGCATTACCTCAGTAACGCCACCGTACTTGAGGGCTGTCCAGGTGCTGAACCCATCCGCTTGCTCACCTGAACGCACGATCTCGATGTCCCCAGATACCATGCGCGGTTGGATCTCGATATATCCCCGCAGATTGGGCAGGCGAGAAACCGGATAGATGATCCCGGCTGGGGGATGATCCCCGTAGAATTCTGAGGTCAATGCTCGAACAGTCTCGATGTTCTCCCAGATCTTGTCGGGAGCGAGATCGGCGGCAACGAGTATTTCAATCCAGGCGGTCTGCTTCCTCATGTCGACGCCGTTTTCAGCGAACTGCTGCTCAAACTGCTGCTCCAGAACGAACCTCGTCTCCTCAGTGAGGTCTCCACCCAGAGTGTCGATCAACTCGTCCCCTTTCTTATGCATGACGGTCTTGCCGCCGGGTTGGTGATCGACCCAGTAGCCATAGTCGATGGTCCCCCCCGAAAACGTCACATTGGCGCCCCTGATCGCCTTGATCTGCACCTCGAACAACGCTCTGGGATCGGGGAATCCCTCAGGATGGGTGAACCGCGCCATGCGATTGGAACCCATCGGTCCAACCGTAGCCGCTCTGATCATCGCCCCGTACACCGCGTTGAAGGCGTTCTTGCGCTCGTCACACTCGTCAAAATCGCTGGAGGGAGTCGTCCACATGACGTCGGTCTTGTAGACGTCGGACCAGTTCAGGCCGCACGCTTCCAGGCCTGCGTTCAGATTCTCGATCGTGCCAAACCATTCAGAACCAACCTCAGCGGGGTACTGGGTGCCGACATTGCCACTCGGCTCCACCAGGCGGAAGACGTTATTGTGGTCATCCTTAACGATGACCTCGGTGGGATTGGAAAAAATCGCGATCGGATTGTGACGGATGATGCTGACCTGTGCCATAGTGATTCATGCCCTTCGATGTTGGTTGAGTAGCTGTCATGAGCGGAAACGGAAAACAGCCCTTAAACATCAACCATGTCGCTGCCAGTGCAATGGCAGCCCGCACTCATTCGCCTCCTTTTCTGGAATCCGGCGAGGACGGCATTACTAACGAGTGAGTGTTGGTATATTGAACGACAGCACGTTTGCGTGCACTTTGAAGACACAAGATGAGGCAGATGACGATTTGCTCGAATCCCGATGATCTTCAGCAGGGAATCGAGTCGCGTGCCAGTTTGGCGGGAGAGAGCATGAACAAGACGGTGATCAGGCTGTTAAAGCAAACGGTAGGGCTCGACCGCTTAGATCAGAAGAAGCGCGATCTTTCAGCGATCGCTGGCACGTGGAGTGCGCAGGAATCCGATGAGTTCGACGAACACACCCGGATTTTTGAGCACATAGACCAGGAGCTGTGGCGTTAGCAGCGTCTGCATCGACAAGAGCGCGACAGCCGATTGATGATCGAGCAGTCACCAGGACAGGAGTAGCATATGGCTACGCTGAAGGTCACCATCCGCGACGCCGTCTCAGGCGCTCCCATCGAAGCCAAGGTGCACGTGCTGAGCTCCGGCGGGCGCTTTCTGCAACCCGCCGACAGCGTCTGCAAGGTCGGTCCCGGCATGCCGTTCTTCTATTGCCCTGGTGAATTCAGCCTAAACGCCCAACGCGGCTCCACCGATGTCATCGCCGAGCGCGGCACCGAGTACCGCCCCTTGCGACGCGTCGTTTCCATGCCCGCCAAAGGCACAATCGAAGTCGAGATGCTCCTCGAGCGCTGGATTGATCTACCCTCACGCCAGTGGTACCCCGGCAACACCCACATCCATTACAACGAATTGGAGGCAAACCCGGACCTGCGCCTGCAACTCGACCCGGCCGTTCACGACTTGAGCGTCACCGCCATCAGCGTACTTCAACGCGGCGAAATCCCCTACGCCAGCAACAAGTACCCCGTCGGCTTCATGACCGACTTCTCCACCGACCACCGGCAGGTGATATGCGGCGAGGAGACCCGCCACAATTCCAGCCACGGCGGCGGCTACGGACACGTCATGCTGCTGAATCTGAGAAACCTGGTCGAACCGGTGAGCCGTGGCGATCTCATCAGCGCCTTCGATCCCGACTACCCACCCCTGTGCTACGCCTGCGACGACGCCCGCACCCAGGGAGGCGTGGTGATATGGTGCCACAATGGGCGCGGCATGGAAGTACCGGTTGCCGCCGCTCTCGGAAAGCTCGACGCCTTCAATCTGTTCGACCCCTGCTGGAAAGAGAAGGAGTACGACACCTGGTACCTATTACTCAACTGCGGCATCCATTTGCCCGCTTCGACAGGGTCGGACTGGTTCATCTGCTCCAACAACCGGGTCTACGTGCAGACGGGGGAATCCTTCAACTACGAGAGTTGGCTACGTGGTTTGCAGGCCGGCAGAACTTTCATCACCAACGGCCCAGCACTGCTGTTCGAAGTGGAAGGCCAGGCACCGGGCAGCACGCTGAATGCCGCGCCATCATCAGGCCGGCTGTCCACTAAAGTAGAGTGGACCTCCCACTACCCGCTGAATCGAATTGAGGTAGTCGCCGACGGCCAGGTCGTTCACAGCAGGGTGCTATCAGAGCAGACCGAACAACGCAAGGGCACGTTGGAAATAGACATCCCCTCAGAGCGAGACGGCTGGCTGGCCGCCCGCGCCTACGGCGAGTCCCGTGACAGCTTCGACCAACCCGTCTACGCCCACACCAGCCCCGTCTACATCGGCTCGGGCATGCCTCCATCCGCAGCTAAGGAGGCCGCCATCTTCTTCCAGCAAGCCATCGACGACGCCCACGTGCAGATCAAAGCCTACGCCCGCTTCACCAAGGACGAACAGCGGGAAGAGGTCCTTCATTTGTTCGCCGAGGGCCGCAAGGTGTACGCGGACCTCTTGAGTTGAGGAAAACCTGCAGGTCGGTCCACTCCCGATGCACCGACCTGCTCGATAAAGGGTGATCGGATTCTCCTTCCCAGTTAATCTCCAGGTGTTCGACGCCCGGCTCCTTTGACTGCGTGACCACCATTGGCGCCCATCGCATTGGAAGACCAATGCCCGGAATTCTGCGTGGCACGGTTGTTCCAGCCAGGACACCTCAGGACTCACGAATTAATGCCGTCAGTGACTAGCGTGGCCACCTCCTAGCCACGACAAGCTATCATCGACGCCCGGTTGTTGCACACGGAGGAGTATTTCATTCCCGGGTACCAGTCAGGTCCGATGTAGTACTTCTTCGAGGATGTACTGGAACCTGTCGAGGCCGCCGACTTTGTGTCGAGCTGGAGCTGATTTTCCCTCACGCGTCAGCGGGCGGTGCTCGGCGACGTCACCGAAGCGCGAGTCATCGGCCTGGGAGGCGATGAACGGCGACTCCTGCTCCATCAGCGAAGCGTAATGCCGCTTCTTGCGATCGTGCTGGCCTTCGTCCGTCCAAGAATCAAGTGCCGTGTCGAACTCGCGGCCGTAGAGCGCCATCTCCTCTCCTGTGAGCAGCTGTCGGAAAATCAGAAAGCCGAATGTCTCAAAATGGTTGAGCTGCTCTGCCGTCAGTCTCATATCGTTGCCCTGCGGTCTCTTAATCAATCACCTTGAATGACGTTGGATCCACCGACCTTCTGACCGCTCTGCCCGCCGCGTTCATGACGCCAGTACCCCACCATGCTGCTGGCCAGCAGCGACGCCTCCATGACGATCCCCACGGGCGTCCACGCCAGAATGTTGTGAATCAGCCAGGCGACGCCACCCCCCATGAAGAACAGCCTGACTTTTCGCCCCGCCGGCTGGAAGGAGCCGAACGTCCCCAACAGGGTACCGCAAAGCGCCACGAAGCTGAGTCGTGTTTCGAAGGTGGAAAGAAAAGCGGCAGCTGTAGCGACGAGAAAAAACAGGAGAACCCTGCGGTCGATGGTGCGGACGGCCACGAATTGACGCATCCCGGTCAACAGCAGCAGCGCCCCCGGCCCGGGCCGATGCAGGACAAAGAAGTGGGCGCTGTTGAATACAGCGGAGACAACGAGACACAGAAGTATGGCCCGCCGCGTCTTGAACTGGACCGACGCCAGCCCGAGCATGAAGGCGATCGCTGCCAGAATCTGAGAGACTGCGAAGTCACTCATGCTGGTTGTAGATTCCCAGTCTGGAACGGCACCGGTATCTCAAAACTCCTGATGCTTGGCACGATGGGAAATTCTGTCGTCGTTGATGCGAGTGCTTGAGTTCCACTGTTGCAGGGCCAGATCGAGCAGACAGTCGTCATCCCGGGTATGGACACTGGCCTTGGCATGTGTGTGTGGAATTCTCCTGTGTCCAGGCTAGGCAGCAACGTAGAAACTACCGCAACGGCTCCGTGAGGGGCACCAGCCATTTCTTGTGAGCGAGTGAGCGCTCGACTTTCGTCAGGTCGACCTCGGGGTCGATGAGCAGCTGCCGCCGACGTCCGTTGAGTGAGACCATGACTCGGCTCGTTATCCCTATATCCGCCACTCCCTGCTCTTCGTAATCCGCAGCGATGTGCTTGGCGATCTGGACGACCATATCCGGACGCCTGGACATCTTTGATTTCTGTTTTCGCGTCAGGTACTCACTTAGGTCGATTTTCCAATCCTTGCCGGTGGCGGAATCCGTCGCAGTGAGCTCTATTCGCGAACTTTTGTCTCGCAGCTTCATGTGCCACGCAAAACGATGGCCCTCTTCGGTCCAATTGACGTTGCCGGGGTACAGAAAATGCCGCAGGGGCACCAGGGTCTGAAGTGCGACCCACAATGCGAGGAAACTTTTGATCGCAGTCTCGCGCAGGCGCGGGGTGGCCTGCCGTGGCGCGGATTCGGGCCGTTCAGCCCGCGAGAGCCATGGGATGATCCGGCGCGGCCAGCCGGGTTCGAAGAACACGGTGGTGGCGACGATCGCCATCCACGGGAAAATCCCGATCGAGAACAGCCAGACGTTCATCAAATGGAAGGACACAGCCCACACGAAGCCGATGAGCCTTGTTCTGCGCATGAGCATGAGCGGTGTGATCATCAAGTCGAACGCCAGGCTGCTGTAAGCTGCCACGTAACCGGCCCATTCGTGAACGAACAGCTCTCCGAGGATCGGGTAGTCCGAGCGCTCGGCCAGCCACATCCCCATCGGCTCGCCACGGAGCCAGTCCGGGTTCATCTTGGCCACCGCCGCGTAGGAGTAGACGAGACCGATCTGAAAGCGCAGCAGCCAGACCGACCAGCGCGGAACGGTTTGCCCGCGCAGTCCGGACCACAAACGAGCGTCCACGGACACACCCCGATGAGCGGGTATGATCGCGAGCAGGAACAACAGGAGACTGGTCAGGTAGAAATGGTTGAGATAGCGCGTCTGGTCGAGGAGGAACACGTACGTGAACGCGAGAAAAAACAGGACCGCAGTAGCCCGGTACAGAAAGCCGACGGTCAGCAGCAGCGCCAGCACGCCCAGCGCGGCGAATTGCCAATACATGCCGTCTCCGGACCATGCCTCTACCCAGGAGAAACCGTAGTACTTGAAATGGAAATCTGGAGCTATGTAGTATTTGCGGATCCAGTCCTTGCTGAAGTAGCGGCAGACCTCCCAGACCATGATGGCGCCGAACAGAATCCGGAAAACCACCAGCGACGAGCAGTCGACCGGGTCGAACAGCCGTTGCCAGCAGTGCCTTTGCGTTTGAGGACGGATAGGAAAAATAACGCACATTATCGCTAGTTTAGATGGGGCGGATTGTGTTGTCGAGAGCGTGTTTTGGGCTGGCGTGCCTGCTGGTGAGCAAGCAACGGTCCACACTTGCCCTCCATCTGGCCCCTCCTGCGCGGCTGCTCCATGAGTGTATCTGCCAGCCTACAGTGGTGTGTCAATTCCTTCACACGCCAGCTCTTTGTCCCACGCACCGCGATAGATGCTTCCCCGGTGCCATGCCATCTGCCGTGATGGACGGTGACCGTTCTGGCCTCCATCATCACTTGCCATCCGGCTACTCAAACACGCAAAGTCTACGCGGATCTCTTGAGTTGAGATCCCCTGCGGTCGATCCCCCCTCAGCTGTCAGGTTGAGTGATGGCCCCGAGTTGCTTGGATGTGCCGCAGGCTCCGGGGCCCGAACATAGGCCACCCAGCGCAGTGCAGACCGAGCCACCCACCGCAATCCAGAACAAAAAAGGCGATGTGCGTTTCCACACATCGCCCAGTTACAGCTTTACTTCGGATCGATCTACGCAGGTGCCGAAACGTTCTCGGCGGCAGGACCCTTCTGCCCTTCGACGACGTCGAATTCGACCTGCTGACCCTCGGTCAGCGTCTTGAAGCCCTCGCCCTGAATGGCGCTGAAGTGGACGAACACGTCGCCACCGTCGCCACGCTCGATGAATCCAAAACCCTTGGCATCATTGAACCATTTTACGGTTCCGGTTTCACGTGCCATAGCTGAGTCTATCCTTTCCCCTTGTGCAGGGTGCAACGTTGAAACAGGGTGCTTACACTGGACTGGGGTTAGGACTAACTCAGTACAGCTTAAGTACGACTGCCAACTTGTGGAGCTTGTGGTTTTGCCCCGGCCAAAATGGTCCGAGGCCGATGGCGTATAGTATAGGGGCTCACCGGGTTATCGGCAACGAAAAAATAGCCGGCCTACTCCCCCAGGACACCGACGGCGCGCTCGAGTTCGACGATCGCCAGAGCCCGGTCGCGCTGGGCCACAGCCAGGTCTGACTCGGCCTGCACCAGCAGCAGTTGGGCGTCGAGAATCTCCAGCTGGGTGCCAGCCCCGGCCTGATAGCGGGATTGGGCGACACCCAGCCCGGAGGTCGCCTGCTGAACCGTCCCGCGGCTGGCCCCTTCTCGCGCCAACGACTCCTGCCAATCCATCCAGGCCTCGGTGATTTCACGCTCGATACCGCGCACCAGCTGGCGCCGCTCGTAGCCCAATCGCACGGTTTCCTCCCTCGCCTGCGCCGTGCGGGCCCCGGACCGTTTTCCGTCGAAAATCGGCACTTCCACCCTGACACCGGTCGACCAACTGCGCTGCCACTGATCCGGGTCGCTCAAATCCAGATCATCTTCCTGATACTGCATCTGACCATCCACCACCAGATCAACCCGGGGACGCCCTTCGGCCTTCTCAACCTGGATCTGGCGTTCGCGAGATCTTATCAGCTGAGCCAGTTGTAGCGCTTCCGGCCTGCGCCTGACGCCGACGCCCAGCAGGCTGTCCATGGCTGTACCGGCGAGCCCACTTTCGGTTCGGAACCGGGTTTCTATCCTGACCGCGCGCTGCAGATCCAGCCCTAACCGATCCAGCAGCCTGACCTTCGCCTTGGCGACATCGGTGCGCGCGCTCAGCGAGTCCGTACTGACCACGGTAACCTGGACCCGCGCCCGCAGCAGGTCGTATTCGGAGACCTGCCCGGCCCGGCGTAGAGCCTCGACCCGCGTCAGGTTGGAGCGCGCGCGCGCGACAGACAGGTCACTCACTCTGGCCAACTCGGCAGCCAGCAGGTACTCGTAGAACATAGCCTCAACCTCAGCCGTGAGCTGTTGGCGAACGGCCCTTTCGACTTCACGGGCGTATTGTACCTCCAGCTGGGCAGCCTTTACCTGTGCTCGAATGCCTCCCCCCCGGTACAGCGGCTGCGTCAGCCGCAATGAGCCCGTCAGATTGTTGTCATTGCCAATAGAAAACCGGTTGTCGTTGAAGACGAAAGACGGCAACAGCCAGTTGCGATCGTAATCGACATGGGCGTCCAGCTGTGGCAGTCCATCTGCCCGTGCTTCCCTGGCATTCTCATCCGCTTTGATCCGGTCCGAACGCGCCATCATGATGCGCTCGTTGTGCTGGAGGGCGAGTCGTACGCCGGACTCCGTCGTCAACACCAGCGCATCCTCCCCACCGGCAGGCGCCAACCAACAAGAGACAGCCATTGCAGTCACCACGATCGTGTGCCGATGCCGCTCCCCCATCACTGAGCCGCCTTAGCTTGCCGGCTCATCCCGCGAGCCCAGGCACGGGCATCCATGGCCAGACTCAAGATCGTTGGCACCAAAAACAGAGTGAATACCGTCGACAGCAGCAGACCGCCGATGACGACGCTCCCCAACCCACGGTAGAGCTCGGAGCCGGCCCCGGGAAAGACCACCAGCGGCATCATGCCGAAGGCACTCGTGATCACCGACATAAAAATGGGCCGCACCCGACTGTCCACGGCGCGGCGAATCGCATCTCGGGGATCAACCTCGGGCTCGGCTCGCATGATGTTCAGGGTCTGGTGCACGATCAGGATGGCGGCGTTTACGACAACGCCGATGAGAATGACGAAACCCAGCATCGTCAGGATATCCATGGCCTGAAAGGTCCCCGCCGCATTCACGGCAACTAATCCCAGCACCCCGCCGGCGGCTGCAGCAGGTACGCTCAACATGATGACGAGAGGATAGAGGAAGCTCTCGAACAGAGACGCCATCAGCAAAAAGGTGATGACCAGGGCGAGCAGGAAGTTCCATTGCAGAGCATCCCTGGTCTGGCTCAGATCGTCGGCGGTGCCCGAGAGCTGGATGGAGAACGGCGCGTTGACTTGCCCGCTGGCCTGAAACGGCTCGATGATCTGCTGCCTGATATCATCGATGGCGGTCTCGAGCGCGATCGATTCGGGCGGCGTCACCTGAATCGTGATGGCCCGTGTGCGCTCGATGTGATTGATCTGCTCGGGGCCCGTCGTCGTTATCACCTCGGCCACCGAGCTGAGTGGAATCAAACGTCCCTGTGGAGTGTGGATGAGCAGGTTGCCGATGTCCTGGGTTCGGAACCAGTCCTCCATGCCCTTCAGTACCAGATCGATCTCCTCGCCGCGATACTGGTACCCGTCGATCAAGGCCCCGTCCATCAGCGCGTTCACGGCGACTCCGATTTCGCGGGTGGACAGACCGACCTCGGCCGCGCGAATGCGATCGGGAATGACTCGCACTTCCGGGTTGCCGATGTCGAGGCTGGGGATGGGTCGGGCTTGACTGCCGGGAACCACCTGCATCACCTGGCCGAATATCTGACCTCCGAGACCGACGAGACGCTCCAGTTCCGGTCCGGTAATCTCGATATCGATGGCTCGTCCGCCACGCTGAAACAGGCCGGACTGGATGACGATGGCGATCATCCCGGGCACACCGAAGAGCGGCCCTTGGATGATGGGGATGAGCTCGCGCGCACGGTCGTGATCTTGCGCCCGCGCCCCCATGAAGGCTGTTCTGCCAAAAGCCACGAAGAACATGTTTTTCATCAATGGTCCCTCGATAGCATCTGCAGCTGGCGTTCCGGGTTCGGCTTCCCAGCGCGGACGCAGCACCTCCTCAATCCCCTGTCCCACGGAGATCAGCTCATCCAGGTTGTAACCGGGTGGCGGCAGCAGGATCGAGAAAATCAGGTTGCGGTTTCCGGTGGGAAGGTATTCCGCTTTTGGTGCCAGCCATCGCACGAGTAACGCCGAGCTGCCGACGAGCAGGATAACGACGGCAAGACGGGCGAAGGTGCTGCCGCTTATGCTGTATACGCTGTTGGTGATGCCGTCTTTGGCTCGCTCCCCAAAACGATCCAAAAAAGCCAGCATGCCAGCTTGGCTGTCGTCACGCTCTCTGGCATCCCGCCTGCGCATGATCTTGTTCGCCATCATCGGTATGACCGTGATCGCCGCGATCAGACTGAGGGTCACAGAGGCCGAAACTGCGATGGCGATATCACGAAAGAGCTGTCCTGCTTCATCCTCGACGAAGACGATCGGCAGAAAGATCGCCACCGTCGTCAAGGTGCTTGCGAGCAATGCGCCCCACACCTCCACGACGCCATCGTAGGCAGCCTGAGTGCGACTCTTGCCCATCTCGAGGTGGCGAAAAATATTCTCCAGGGCAACGATGGCATTGTCGACGAGCATGCCGATGGCGAAGGCCATCCCAGCCAGGCTGATCACATTGATGTTGCGGCCCATCAGCGACATCACCAGAAACGTCTCGGCGATCGAAATCGGAATCGCCGTGGCGATGATGAGGACGCTGCTGGCGCTGCGCAGAAACAGCAGCAGCACACAGATTGACAGCAGTCCGCCGATGAAAATATTGCTGCGCACCAGGTCGATGGCCGAGGAGATGTACTCGGTCTCATCGTAAACCTGCTCCAGGAACAGGTGTTCGGCAGCCAGTGGCCCTGCGTTGAGTGCGACAATGGTCTCGCGGATCCCTTCCATCACTACCAGCACGTTGGCGCCGGTCTCACGCGTGGCGTTGATGGCGATGGCCTGGCGACCCTTGACGCGCACCGTCGCTTCGGAACGCTTGTACCCCAGCTTCGCCCGCGCCACGTCTCCGACGGTGACCCGTTCTCCGCTCGCTCGAATGACAACGGCCTCGATGTCCTCGGGTCGTTGGAATTGGCCTACGGTGCGAACGATGTAACGACGTTTGCCCTCATCGAACGAACCGGCACTGATGTTGATGTTTTCGCTGGCAATCGCCGTCGCCATCTCGTCGACGGTGATGCCCCGCGCGGCCAACGCAACCGGATCGACGACCACCTGCAGTTCACGGTCGTAACCGCCGTACACGTTGCTCTGAGCCACACCCGGGACCCGCTCGAGTTCGGCCTTGATAACATCGTCAGCCAGATCGCGAAACAACTCGACGTCGATATCCTCCTCGTGACCGGGCATGACGTCGAGGATGATCCAGGTGATCCAGTTGGTGTTGGAAGCACTGCCGCTGGCCACGTTAGGACGATCCGCATCCAATGGATAGCCGGTGACCTGCTCCAGTTTATTCGATACCGTCAACAGCGAGGCCTCAGGATTGTTGCCCACGGCAAATTCCAGGTTGATGACGCCGCGACTGTCCGTGGACTCGCTCGTCATCTTCACCAATCCCTCAACGCTCTTGAGCTTTTCTTCCTGGCGTTGAACGATCTCCTGCTCGATCTCCTCTGGACTGGCACCCGCCCAGGTGGTCGTAACCGTCACCACGGGACGATCGACATCCGGCGTCAACTGTACGGGAATACGGAACAGCGAGATGAGGCCGAACAAGGCAACGAAAATGATGCCGACGACGACGCTGAATGGAGGACTGGACGAGCTTCATCTCATTCCTGTCGGCGGATGACCCGAATCGTCTGGCCGTCTTGCAGGCGCTCGTTGCCGCGGACGATGACGAGGTCACCAGCTGCAAGGTCACCCTGGACGGAGACGTATCCCTTGTGCGGCATTCCTGCAGTCACTGGTCTGGCCGCAGCCTGCTCCTGCTGAGCGAGGTAGACCATGTGGCCCATGGGTCCGCTCACGAGCGCATCCTTGTGCACGAGAAGGGCCGTGCCGGGGCGTTCGATATCCAGCGTCACTCGCGACGACATACCGCCACGCATGCGGTGGCGCGGATTCAGGGTTTCGACGATGACGGGGAAGGTGCGAGAGTCCGGCAGGCCCTGGGGCAGAATGGCGACGACACGCCCTTCAAATTGACTGGAACTCAGGGCATCGATATAGAGGCTGGCCGATGCTCCAAGGCGCAGCCCGTCAACGTAATGCTCGGGCACGTCAACCCTGATTCGAACCGTGTCGATGGAGATGACCTGTGCCACGCCTTCTCCACGGTCAATCCACTCTCCCAGCTCGGCCGTGGTTTGGACGACGTAGCCGTCAAAAGGGGCCTTGATTTCGAGATCCTCAACCTGGTTGCGCAAATCCGTCAGCTTCGCCTGCGCCCGGTCAAACTCATAGTCACTGTCGCGCTGCGACTGTTCCGACACAGCTTCCTCGCGCAACAACGCAGCGCTTTGTTGTGAGTTGAAGCGGCGCAACTTGACGTCGGCGAGCGCCTCGATCAACGCCGCGCGAAGCTGATCATTCTCAAGGCGAATCAGTGGGTCGCCGGCGCGCAGCGCTTGGCCGGCCTCCTTCAGCACGCCCACAACCTTGCCATCCGTCTCGCTGGCAACCGTGCTGTTGCGGCGTCCCTGGACGGTGCCTACCAGGGTGATCGCGTCAACGACTTCCTGCGCCAGTACTTCCGATACGATAACGGGCGCCGGTGGTCTCTGAGCATGAGCGGCAACGCCGCCCGCGATCATGCAGGAAACGCCAGCGGCGAGAATCACGTGCAGCCGTTTCGTCGATGTCCATGTTACAGCCATAATCTCACTCTCTCTCCCCGTGTTCGGAGAATGGTCCGCGTTGGCAGGCACGGTACATCGCGGCCGCGCACCCTGTCAAGCGACCGGCGTTTGCTCATCGTTGACAGAAACCCGAGAAAGACTTCCACTATTCTGTACGGTTGTCCGCAATCATGGAGCGGATCGTCGAAGCGGGAGAGCAGGTTGTATGCAGGATAGAACCAAAGAGCTGGTCGAGGTCCTGAAGAAGATCCCACTTTTTCATGGCCTCTCCCCCACACAGATCCGCTTGATACTGGGTCAATGCACGGCCAAGAGCGTCGATCCCGGTACCAAGGTGTGCGTGCGCGGCAAACCCAGTGATGAGATGTATGTCCTGCTCACCGGCAAGCTGGCCATCGTCGCCGACAACTCGTTCCGAGTCGCCACGATTCGTCCGGTGACCACGGTAGGGGAAATGGGAGCGATCACAGGGCAACCCCGGTCGGCAACAGTTGAAGCCATCAGCCCAAGCCGAATACTGATAATCCAGAAAGCCAAACTCGACATCATCTTGCGCGGACAGCGCGAGCTCAAGTCAAAGATCTTCGAGAACGTCATCCGCATGCTTTCGGAAAAGCTGGTGCAGGACAATGTCCGCATGCGCGACTTCCTGTCGGCGAAGGCTCGTTTCGCCGAAGATGGAAGCCGGCTCGAACGGCGCCTGAACATTGCCTTGGACCTGTTGGCCGAAAAGGGTATGCCGCGGAAAGACGCCGAAGCCGAGATCGAGACCCGCGCCAATGAGCCACGCATCCTCGTCGTCGACGATGAGCCGGCCGCACGCAAACTCCTCGCCAAAGGGCTGGACCAGTACGTTGTATCAGAAGCGGCGGACGGCAAGCAGGCCCTGGATGTGATCAAGGCTGAATCACCCGACCTGGTCGTGACCGATATCCAGATGCCGGAGCTGGATGGCATCGGTCTACTCAAGCAGCTGCGAGCCAAGCACCCGAAGCTTCCAGTGCTGGCGGTGACCGGCTACATGGAAGAAGAAGAACTCAAAACCCATGCCTTTGACGGCTACCTGATGAAACCGGTCAGCGTCGAAGACCTGCGCGAGCTGGTCAAAACCACCCTGGACAGCAAAAGGGTATCCCAAGAAAAGTAGCCGATCGGCTCGCTCTTCAGTCACCGCGATTTGGCCAACACGGATCACGATGTCTCGAATCATGAGTCCCAGCCGTATGGAGCTGGCTCGCAGCCGCTCGCGGACACCTGCATTCCAACCCGCGTATAGTAGAGTCCGAAACGAGGCCGAAGCCTTTCTATCGTCGAATGCTTCTCTGGCTCCACCCGATAAGACTGCCGGCTTCTATCACGATTACTTCTGCCCCGATCACGCTCAGCAACTCCGCTTCGATCCCGCTGATCCCTACAGGCACCGCTGTCCGGAGGATGGACGCGAATTCGTGGGTGAGCCGTATGACGCGGCCTGGCGCTGGTTCGTCAATGACAGATTGTCAACGACGGCTTTTCAACTCGCCATTCTGTGGAGTCTGGACGACGATGAGGCCTGCCGCTCGCGATGCCACGACATCCTGCGCGGGTACGCCGAACGCTATTCACACTATGAGGGCTCCCGACCCGAAGTCGGAAAGACCCGCAACGGACGACGTGGTGGCGGCGGCAAAGCCACCTTTCAGTCTCTGGACGAGGCGGTGTGGTTGATCCCGCTGGTGCGAGCCTACGATTTGTTGCGGGAGTCACTGGGCACCGACGCGCGTCAGCAGATCGAGAATGCGTTGTTGCGCCCGGCCGCCGAGCACCTGCTACGGGAGCGCTTCCTCGAGATTCACAACATCGAGTGCTGGCACAACGCCGCCATCGCCGCCGTCGGTCTCTGCCTCGGCGAGACCGCTTGGCAGGACGAAGCACTCAAAAGCGAATTCGGCTTCTGGCAACAGCTGCGTGGTGGTGTCGATGACGATGGATGGTGGTGGGAGGGCTCGTCCAGCTACCACTTCTACGCCTTAACCGCCCTGGTCTCGCTGGCACAGTTGTGTGAATGTGCCGACGACTCACTGCCAGGAAAGGAGCCCCGGCTGGAAAGAATGTTCTCGGTTGCCGTCAAGTTGATGCAACCGGACGGAAGACTGCCGGCCACGAATGACTGCTGGTTCTCGACGTCGTTGCTGGGTGAGGTCTGCCACGGCGTGCCAACGGCGGCGGCACTGTATGAAGTCGCGCATGCCTGGTTCGATGACCGGCGCTTTGTCTGGATCCTGCAGCAGAACTACACTTCCCCATCGCGCCGGGACTCGATCGAAGCGCTGCTATATGGGGTCGATCTGCCAGCGGCAGACACCAAATTCGCCCCCACAGGCTGCCTGCTGCCGACGGCGGGTATTTCCCTATTGCGGTCGAGCGATCCGCTGTCCACCCAAACCAGCCTTCTCCTCAAACACGGACCCCACGGCGGAGGCCACGGCCATCCCGACAAGCTAGCGATCTCCTTCTACGTCGGAGGCCACCCCACGTCGCCTGACCTTGGCACTCCTGGTTATGGCATTCCCCTGAATGATTCGTGGTTCCGTCAGACCCTCAGCCACAATACCGTCATCGTCGACGGATACTCACAACCCCGGGCGCACGGAATTCTCGCTGAAGGCAGCGACCCATTGGCGGGCACGGCAGATGCCTGGGTCGAATGGCAGCAGGAACCGTATGACGGCATCTCGATGCGGCGGACCATACTCCAATGTGCAGAAGGGGAGTACTTCGTCGATTTCTTCACCGTGGAGGCCAGCCGCGAACGCCGACTTGACTGGGCCTGTCGCGTCGATGGCGACCTGCTCGACCCCCTGGGATTCGTAACGGACGAGCCGGTAGCCATGGATGGCGACGGCTATGGTCATGTCGATGCGGCGTCCTTCTTCCTGCCCGAATCGCCTGCGAATGATCTCAGTCCTCGCCTGGATTGGCGTCTGCGACAGGGCCACCTGTCGTTATTCCTGCCGTTCGAAAGCGGCACCACCGTCGTCCTGGGCCATGTGCCCTACAACCCGACTTCGCGCACGAGCGATATCGTTTTGCGGCGCCGAACGGCCAAGTCGACGACGTACGTCGCCGTGTTCCATGGATGGCATAGCGAGTGTCGAATTGACCGGATCAGTCCCGTCGTGGGAACCATGCCAGAGAGCACCCTGGCATTTTGGGTACACATAGCTGACGGCGAACGCCACCTGGTGGCGCTGTCGACGCAACAGCAAGTGACCCTGCCGGGGGAAGCGGAGGCTGACCGTGTGTTCAGCTATGCTCGCACCCCTGTGTGTACCGACGGCCGATCGTGAAGGTCTTCTTTTTCTGGGAGGACGTCGGCGGCCTGACCCTGGCACATCGCTGCAATCCGTACGCCGGCCTGCTTGCACTGGCCCTTGCCCACCGTGGTATCCAACTGGAACTGGGCGATTACGCCTTTTCACGGGAGTGGCTGCGCGACAACCGGGAGGAGTTCAGCGTCCTCCACTTTAACTGGCTGCATCAGTTTTACCGCGAAGATAGTCTCGCCGCAACGCAGGAACGCTACGACCATTTCGCCGCGAACCTGTTCTACGCACGCAAACTCGGCTATCGCATCATCTGGACGCTACACAACCTCTACCCACACGAACGCCCCTTCCCACAGGTAGACCGTGCCGCCCGTCTCCTGGTGTGCGAGCACGCCGACGTCGTCATCACCCACTGCCGGCATGCGGCACAGCTGGCGGCTGAGCACTTCGGTCGACGCGATCGCGTCGAGATCATCCCGCACGGCCATTTCATCAATGCGTTTCCGAACCAGATCTCCCGCACTGAGGCCCGAGCTCAGCTGCGCATAGATGAAGCCCGCTTCGTCTACCTGTTCTTCGGTAATGCCCGCACCTACAAGTCGGTCGAATCCCTGATCTCCGCCTTCGGCCGAGCGGCAGACGCTGACGCCGTACTCTTATTGATGCTGCGCTCCTCCTTCAACCCGGAATATGCCGCCGAGTTGGAACGACAGGCCGTCGGTGACGACAGGATTCTCGTCTTCACCAACCCCTATTTTCCCGAGTCGGACTTTCAGATCTATCTGAACGCTGCCGACGCCGTCGTCTTACCGTTCGCCGAAGTTCTCACATCAGGTTCGGCGATCACGGCTCTGTCATTCGGCACCCCGGTGATCCTGCCGCGGCGAGGATGCCTGCCCGAGCTCATCGACGACTCGATGGGCATCCTCTTCGACCCCGATGAAGACGACGGGCTGGAGCGAGCCCTTTCGCAGATCCACTTGTTCGATCTGGAAGCGGCGAGCGAAGCGGCTTACCGCCGGGCGCTGGAATTTGGCTGGGAAGACATCGCACAACGCGTTGCGCGGATCTACGCTTCAGAGGATGAAATCGGAGGTCCGTCGGTGGTGGATTCTGCCTGAGGCCGCGATGCCGGTGCGCCGCAACTGTCCTGCTCGAAGGGCGGCGGCGGTGTCTTCGCGAACCGGCCACGCCACGCGACAGCTGTTATTTGCTCTTTGGAATAAACTCAGACCGAGTGAGCCTGCTGTACCAGCTCGATAACCGTCTCTTCGGCCTTGGCCATGGCGCTGGCGAAGGCGGCTTCCTTTAGCTTGGCAAGATCCTTCGACCCGGCGGCCTGCTCGCTGCTCCATTCCCGGGCGAATCCACCACCCTTGATGTCTTTTACAAGGCTGCTACGCATACGGGCTCGCACCTCATCGTTGAGAACAAGCGGTGCCCGGGACAGCGTGCCGTACTGGCTGGTCGTCGAGTGATGCGCCATCTGCTTGAAGAAACCGTGCTGTGCCATCAGGCCGAAGATCTCAGACGCCTCCTGCGAAGCGTAGAGCTCGAGCACGAGTAACTCGGGTGAAAAACCCTGCTCCACACCCAGATCGAAGCACTCCCGGATCCAGGCGACGAATCCGGCCCAGACCACCTGCTCGGCAAACAGATCCAGCTCCGCCTCTTCGCGGAATGAGGATTCGAAGACGCCACCTTTAGTGGCACCGATTCCCATAGCGATCGCCATCATCCTCTCCCATGCCTTCCCAGAGGAATCCTCGTGCACGGCGACCTGCGCCATGGCTCCCTTGCCGTTTTCGAACAACAGGCGCACCATGCTGCCGGTAGTCCGTGGCGCTACCATCACGACATCAACATCGGCGGCAGGTTTGATTAGGTCATAAGCGACGTTGTAACCGCTGGCCCATACCAGTGTGTTGCCCGCTTCGATTCCCGGAGCGATTTGCTCTTCCCAGATCAGCGGTTGCGACTCGTCCGTCGTCAGCACCAGCGCGTAATCGGCGGCCCTGGCCGCATCGGCTATCGACAGGGTTTCAAAGCCGTCGGTGCGGGCCTGCTCCGCATAGCTGTCTTCGCGATTGCCGATGACGACGTCGGCGCCGCTGTCTCTCAGGTTCCGGGCCTGGGCGCTGCCCTGATTGCCATACCCCAAGATCGCGACCGTCTGCCCCTTCAGGGGCTCCAACGAAGCGTCTGCGTCCGTGTAGATTTTCATCCGTCAGTCCTCTTCCGTCATCTGATCGTAGAACTTGACGATGTCCCCCCTGTCCTTTGACTCGTTGTAGGCCATCCCCGAGCGTGGATGCTCGTTCAGGTTGCCCGTGATCATGTAGGGATAGTCGTAGCCCCAACCCAGCTTCTCCCGCATCGGCTCGATGTGCTCCTGAATGCACTCCAGCACCGGACGCAGGCGGTACTTGGGATTGTGCAGAAAACCGATCAGCAGCTCCAGCTGACAGTTGCCGGCACCGCGACCCAATCCCGCCATGCTGGCATCCAGCATGTTGGCACCTTTGACGATCCCTTGGATGGTGTTGGCGAAAGCCAGTTGCTGGTTGTTGTGGCAGTGTATACCGACTTCGATACCGGCACTTTTCATGTAACCGAGAAACTTGCCCACGAGCGCGTCAACCTGCTCCATGTAGAGCGAGCCGAAACTGTCCACGACATAGACCGCCTGCGTTTCCGATTTGGCCAACAGCGCCAGCGCCTCATCGACCTCGCTCTCTGGTACCGTGGACACGGCCATCAGATTCAGCGTCGTCTCATACCCCTTGTCGTTAGCGTCCTTGATCATGTCCAGTGCCAGTGGGATCTGGTGGATGTATGTGGCTACTCGAATCATGTCGAGGACACTTTGCTCTGCCGGAAGAATGTCCGTCTTGTAGTCACTCTTCTCGGCATCCGCCATCGCCATCAGCTTCAACGGCGTGTCGTTGTCGCCGACGATTCGCCTCATGTCCTCTTCCTTGCAGTGGCGCCACGGACCGTATTCCTTTGGCGGGAACTGTTCCAGCGAGTTGATGTACCCCATCTCCATGTAGTCAACGCCACCGGCGACACAGGCGTCGTACACGCCGCGGACGACTTCGTCGCTGAACTTGCTGTTATTCATCAACCCGCCATCCCGGATCGTGCAATCCAGAACGCGAATCTCCTCGCGGTATGACAACCACTCAGCTACCGGCTCACGTTGTGTGTCTTCACTCATCAGGCCACTCCCGTATTGAATTCAATCGTATCATTCATGTTCCCGCCGGTGTTCCCTCGACGGCGTCCCCATTCTGAAATTCTGGGGAAGAGCTAATAAGTATCTGAACTGGAAGCAGTTACGGCAAGCTCAAAAAGCGGCCGGCGGACGAGCCCCAGAGTGCGACGAAATAGGCAGCCGTCTCCCAACCGGCTGCTTCCAGCGCTCTTATATCCCCTCCACGTACCCCTTTCCGAAGCGCTCGGACCTTCGTTCCTTGAAGGATCCCGTTTCGTACAGGTTGCTCATCTGTCCACCGTCGATGGTGTAGGTCTGCCCGACTATGTACCGAGAAAGGCTATGTCCACCGCCATTGTCATGATTGGTCCTTTCTGTCATTGGTCAGGTCCTGCAAATCCGTACCCGAGTCGGGCACTGGAAGAATTTCATCACCTGTTATCAGGCGCGTGCCGCGCTTCCGGGTCAGGTAGTTCCACCCCCACTGAAAGATCACCAACACTTTGTTGTCGAACTCGATGAGATAGGCGATGTGGATGAACACCCAGGTCAACCACGCCGGGAACCCGCTGATGCCGAATCGGCCGAAATAGGCGACAGCCGCGTTGCGACCGATAACGGCCAGACTGCCTTTGTCCGCGTACCTGAACAGGCCGGGCACCCGGCCTGCTGACCTGGCGCGAATCGCCCGCGCCACGAAACGGCCTTGTTGCATTGCCACGGGGGCAACGCCGGGCAGCGGCTCGCCGGACGGCCCTGCAACACTGGCAAGGTCGCCGATCGCGAAAATCTCCGGATAACCGGGTATGGTCAGGTCCTCGTTAACGACGATGCGGCCACCTCGATCCGTTGATGCACCCGTACCATCCGCCAGGACCTGAGCGAACTCCGAGGCACTGACCCCAACCGCCCACAGCTTCGTTCGTGCGAGCATCCGCACCTCTTCTTCCTCCATCCGGTATGACACTCCGTCCTCATCGATTTCCGTCACCATCGCGTTCGTGAGCACGGACACCCCGAGCCGTTCGAGCGCAGTCTTGGCTTTCGCTGACAACCGTTCGGGATAGGGAGGCAGAACGCGGACCGTTCCCTCCAGCAAGACCACTTCGGCATCGCGTGTGTCGATGGCGCGAAAATCACCCTTGAGCGTACTGTGACACAGCTCGGCGACTGCCCCGGCGAGCTCAACTCCGGTTGGCCCACCACCCACGATTGCGAACCTCATCCAGGCGGTACGCCGATCGGCATCTGTTTCGCGTTCGGCAGCTTCGAAGGCCATGAACACCCGTCGCCGGATCTCGAGCGCATCCTCAATCGTCTTCAACCCCGGCGCGTGGGACGCCCAGGCATCATTGCCGAAGTAGTGATAGCGTGCGCCGGCGGCGACGACCAGGGTATCGTAGGGTACCTCACCGTCCTTCAGAATCAGCCGCTTTCCGGCAAGATCGCAACCGCTCGCGTGGCCAGTCAGCACGCGGATGTTGGCATGCCGGGCCAGCACCGCCCTGATCGGAGAAGCGATATCACCTGGGGAAAGGCCTCCGGTAGCGACCTGGTAGAGGAGTGGTTGGAAAAGATGGAAGTTGCGCCGATCGACTACCGTCACATCGATCCCCCGCCGTCCACCTAGCTGCTTGGCCGCGTACAGCCCTCCGAAGCCTCCTCCGAGGATGACGACTTTGTGTCGTGGAGTACCCATGTCGGCAAAATACGTCGATTCGAGCCGTCATCATAACCGGAATGGGTTCACCGGTTGAACGCCACGGGCGGCTCTCGGCACAACGTACTTATCTTTGCCGCTGACTCTTGGTTGGCCCTCGCATGAGCGGCTCGGCTGGATAGTCGCGCATCGGGCGCTTTCCCGAGGTGCTCTCTGGAGGGCCAGTCATCCGCTACGCCACCCGCGCCAGCCGCCTCGTCTCCGCCTCACCCGTCTACTACGGCTGGGTCATCGTCATCGTCGGATCGTTGGGCGGCGTCATGACCAGCCCCGGTCAGACGTATGTGTTCTCGACCTTCCTTGACTATTTCATCGAGGACCTGGAACTCAGCCGATCCCTGGTCAGCACCCTCTACACCGCCGGCACTCTCACAGCCAGCTTCATCCTGCCGTTCGTCGGCCGCCAGTTCGATAAACGCGGCGCACGCGTCATGATCACCCTAATGAGCCTGCTGCTGGGCTTGGCCTGCATCTACATGGGCTTCGTGCAAGGTGCCCTCATGCTCGGCATCGGCTTCTTCATGATGCGCCAGTTCGGACAGGGTAGCCTGAGCCTGGTCAGCAAGAACGTCATCAACCTCTGGTGGGTGCGCCGCCGCGGCGTGGTCATGGGAATCTCCGGCGTCGCCGGAGCCCTGTTGGGCGGCCTCTTTCCCTACATGATCAACTCGATGATTCCCATCTATGGCTGGCGCATGACTTATATCATCCTGGGTGCGGCGCTTATCCTGTTCATGTTACCTATCGGCTGGATATTCACTCGCGACCGACCCGAGGACCACGGCCTGCTGCCTGATGGCGTCACTCAGTCAGATGACTCAGACGACCGGCCCCAGCAACCCCTCGAAGCGAACTGGACCCTTGCTCAGGCTACCAGAACTTCCGCGTTCTGGCTGTTGACGGTCGGCGCGGTCATCATGAGCATGTTCAACACCGGCCTGTCCTTCCACCTCTTCAGCATTTTCGCCGACAGCGGCCTTTCCAAGACGGTGGCGGCCTCTGTCTTCCTTCCTATCGCGGCAACCGGGGCGGCAATGCAATTGGCCAGCGGCATAGCCGTAGGCCGGGTGCCTCTTCACGTGCTGCAGGCGTTGGCGTTGTTTCTCAACGCGTTGATTCTGATCATGGCCACCACCTTGAGTTCGGCGAAGATGGCGTACGGCTTCGGCGTCGTCATGGGTGTGCAGGGTGGCATCGAGACGCTCGTCATCAGCGTCGTCTACGCCAACTACTTCGGCCGCCAACACCTTGGCAGTATTGCGGGTCTGGCCGCGACCATTGGGATAGCCGGCTCCGCCCTCGGCCCCATGCCCCTCGGCATTGCCCGCGACCTGTTGGGCAGCTACTCAACGGTCCTCATCGGCTTCGCTGCCTTACCCTTCACCCTCGGAATCGCCTGCCTGTTGTTTTGCAGACCTCCCGGAGAGCCGCCGACTGGCGATTGACCTCACACCATGCTCACGCGGTTCATCGATAGCTTCAAAAAGGCCGTGTCCATGGAGATGGATGCCATGCGTGCCCGCATGGGACCCTTTGAGGTGCCGCTTGGTCAAGGTGGCCAGCTCGATGACCCGGATGAAAATGGCCGGCGCCTATACCAGTTCAAGGTACTGCAAGCCAACGACAAGCTGACGCTGGGAGGGGAGTGCAGCCTGATCACCGGCAACGGCGGTGAGCATCTGGTCGAGATTACCGGCATCGACAAGGACCAGATCGTTGTGCGTTGTGATCGCGAGATAGATTTCGATGCTGGTCCTGTGACGTTGGTCATCTATCCGTGGTTTCTGTATGAGAAATTGAAAGCGGCCCTGCAGTTACTGATCGATGGGGACAGCTTTCGCACCGACACCGCGCTGGAGTTGTTCGGAAAGCTCCCGTCTCGGTCACTCCCCGAGGCTCCGACGATCACGGTAATCGATGATACTCCACTCAATGACAGCCAACTCCAGGCGATTGAGCTGAGTTGCCAGCGCACACCCGCCTTCGTGTTGGGGCCGCCAGGCACGGGTAAGACGACGACCCTCGGGCATATCATCACCGCCTTGCTGCAGCAGAGCAAGAGAATCCTCGTCACCTCGACGACGCACGCCGCGATCGATCAAGCCCTCGCCAAGCTCGTCGAGTTAGACCCGGGGAAGGAAGCGCTGGATCGGGGAGAAGTTGTGCGACTCGGGCAAGCGCAGGGTGAGACTCATGGAGCCAGCATCCGCGAGGTAGTCGAGCGACTGAACACGCGCCTGCGATCTCGTCTCCTTCTCCTAGAAGAACGCCAACTGGAAGTGCGCCAACTCCTGACCAAGTGTGATGAGCTTCTTGTTGAACTCGACGGCGCGACCCCGACCAATCAGCTGGGACTGTTCGGCGATGCTCCGGCATCTGTTCTTGATGAAGGCAGCCTCGCGTCAGTGTTTTCGGCGAAACGTGCACTGCAGCTGACCACGCAAGAAATCGACCAACAGATCATGGTAGTCACCCACCGGCGAGACCGGCTGCAACGTTGCCGCGATCTTTGCGCGCAGAGAGCCCGGGATTTGCGAGGCGAGCTGATCAAGCGGGAAGCAGGCGCCGTCGATGGCGCCTGTGTCGTCTTCGCGACCATGACGAATGTCTACATCAGCAGTCTGATGGCACCACAGCGTTTCGACGTCGTCATCGTCGAGGAGGCGGGCATGGCCGTGCTGCCATCGCTGTTTTATTGCGCCGCGTTGGGGCAGGGTGCCGTCATGGTCGGCGACCCGCAGCAGTTGCCGCCAATCGTTCAGTCGAGAGAGCCCTACGTCTATCGGGCCATGGGCCGCAGCATCTTTGCCGTTACAGTACCACAGCCTCACGACAGTGAGTTGGTTGTGATGTTGGATACTCAGTACCGGATGAACCCAAGGATCGGCGATTTGGTGGGTGGGTTGTTTTACGAAGGCCGGCTGCAGCATGGCGGCAGTACTGTTGAGACTGAGCACATCGCCGCCCACGCTCCGCACCCGGGCCAGCCGCTCGTCGTCGTGGATACCCACGGCCAGACGCAATGTGCCACACCCGATGGAAGCTATTCCCGCTACAATGAAATGACAGCGCAGACCTGCGTGGAATTGGCGCAGGAAGCCGTTTCTGACGGAATCGAATCCGTCGCCATCATCACCCCGTATACCGAACAATCACGGTTGATCAGGCGCTTGCTCTCCGCTGACCGGAATCTGGATGAACGGGTCGAGAGCCGGACCGTGCACCGTTTTCAGGGCGGAGAGCGGGACATGGTCATCCTCGACACCGTGGATGCCGCGCCACTGCCTCCAGGCGTGCTGCTGGCCGGCAAGGGACCAGGATCTTCGGCCCGCAACCTCATCAACGTCAGCATCTCGAGGGCGCGCGGAAAGCTGGTGATTGTAGCGGACGTCGCCTACTTCGAGCAGCATGATGCGGACAGCATTGTCAGCCAGATGTTGCGACAGGCGATGGCGGCGGGTAAGGAAACAGTGCTATAACTGTCTCCTTACAAACCGAAGGCGAATCCGTCTCTTCTGGGATCAGCACCGCCCTGAAACACGCCCTGTTGCGCGTCAGCCGCGAGGGCCTGGGCACCCCCGAGAGTGGCCGACCACGGGTCCAGCACTTCCACTTCGTGTCCGAGTTCCGTCAGGGCACGCCGGGTCTCGATCGGAAAACGCTCCTCCATGGCGACGTGCGTTCCCCCGTAACACCTGAACCTGGGCGCATCGATCGCTTGCTGCAGGTTCATCCCGAACTCTAGAACATTCAACAGTATCTGCGGCGTCGTCTGCAGGATGCCCCAACTGCCAGGCGTACCGGCACTGAGCACGAACTCGCCGTCGCGGAAGGTCTGCGTGGGTGCCACGCAGAAATCAACGCGCTTCCCCGGCCCGATGAGATTCGGACTCCCCTCTTCGAGGTCAAACCAGCCGGCCATGTTGTTTAGAAAAATGCCGGTATCGCCGATGGCCACGGCTGACCCGAAAGCGCCGCCCAACGTCTGCGTCACGGTGACGACGTTGCCGTCTCGATCGGCCGTCGCAAAGTGCGTCGTCATACCCCCTTCGAAGTCCTCCAGACTGCCCGATGTGAGCGAATCCGGGGGTACAGTCAGATTGTAATGCTCACCGGATACGGCCGCCGCCCGTGCTTCGTCGATACGAGCACGTTGACTGGCCGCGTATTTCTTGGAGAGCAGAGCCGCCAGCGGCGCCTGCACATAATCGGGATCGCCGGCGTACTGAATGCGGTCGGTGATACACAGCTTCATCGATTCCATGAACAGATGAAGCGTCCGAGGATCCTGTGAAGTCAGCTCATGTGGGTCGAAGCCCTCAATCAAATTGAGCGTCTGCAAAACCTGGAAGGCCGAGGAATTGGGCGGATTGGCAAAGACTTCGTGACCGCGGTACTGGGTGCTGATCGGTTCCTCCCACTCGGCCTGGTAGTCGGCGAGGTCATCTGCCGTCAGCAACCCACCCATGCTGCGGACACCATCGACCAGCAGCTGCGCCAACTCACCGCGGTAGAAGGAATCCGCTCCGTCATGGGCGATCGTCCGCAACGATTGAGCCAGCTGAGGCATGGGGAGCCGCTTGCCTGGCGAGAGCGCATTGCCATCCGCGTCCAGGATGATGGCCGCGGAAGACTCAAACTGACACAGCCGTTCGACGCTGGTGGCCATGATCTGGCTGTTCCAGTGTGTTACGGGAACCCCGCGCTCGGCGTGGCCGATCGCCGGTGCAAACAACCGCTGGCGTTCCATGCTGCCATACGCCTCGTGCAGCGCCAGCCAACCCGCGACGTTGCCGGGAACCAGGGGTGCCAGCAGGCCGGTTTTCTGCGTTTCATCCGTGAAGCGGTCCGGTTCGGCTGCCAGCGGCGCCCGGCCGGAGAAATTCAGAGCCCGCACCCGACCCTCGTTGGCGACGTATACCAGGGCGATGCCGATGCCGCCGACTCCGGACATGTAGGGCTCTACTACATTGAGGGTGGCCGCAGTCGCTACCGCTGCGTCAAAGGCGTTGCCCCCGTCTGCCAGTACGCGAACCCCTTCCGCAGAGGCCATCGGGTGGGCCGCGGCGACCATGCCATTGACGCCCATGGCAACAGGCCGGCTCGGAGGCGGATGATCCTTCCAGGTTTTCACAAGCCGATGGCGTACCCTTCGCGGCGGGTGCAACAGCCGCTCATGTAGGTGCCCGACTCCTCGTCGACGAGAATTCCGTGGGCACCCGATACCCGCAACGACCACGACTCCAGATTGGTGAGTTGGTGACCGCGGGCCTCGAGTTCTCGCCGCACCTGCACCGGCAGGCGATCCTCAAAGTGAAGATCGCGCCCGGCATACTGGCGAAACTGCGGTGCCTCGATCGCCTGCTGCACGTCCATGCCGAAATCGATGAGGTGGAGCATGATCTGCACCGTCCGCTGCAGGATAGCCCAGCCCCCCGGCATGCCCAGTGTCAGGACGAAGCGACCATCCTTGAAGGTCTGGCTCGGACCCAGTGCGGTGGCAATCTTGCGTCCTGGTCCGTAGCGGTTTGGGGCTGACTCATCCGAATCGGCAAAAAGCGTCATGTTATTCAGGAAGAATCCGGTACCCCCCACGGCGACGGCGCATCCGAAGTATCCTCCCAGCGTCTGCGTGATACCGATGGCATTGCCGTCGCGATCCGCTACCTCGAAGTGGGTGGTGTTGCCTCCGTTAGATCGGCTGCCCGGCATCAACGCGTCCGCGGGTGGATCCGAGACATAGCTCTCACCAGCAACCGCCGCTGCCGCGTTCATTTCGATCCGTTCCTTCTGCTGCGCCGCGTACTCAGACGAGAGCAGCTTCTCAAGCGGCAGGGGCGCGATGTAGTCCGGGTCTCCTGCCAGGGCGATGCGGTCAGCGATGGAGAGCTTTGCCGCTTCGACCGTGGCGTGTACGGTGTCCGCGCTCTGGTATTCCAGTTCACTCGGATCGAAGCACTCCATCAACTTGAGATGCTGCAGGAGTTGGAAACCGCACGAAGGCAATGGCGGCGCAAAGACCTGGTAGCCGCGGTAGTCGACACTGAGCGCATCCTGCCACTCAGCTTCGTACCGGGCGAAGTCATCGAGGGTCAGAATGCCCCCCAACTTCTGAACATCTCCTACCATGCGCTCGGCCAGCTCACCGGTGTAAAAGGCGTCTCGACCTTGCTGAGCAATCAGCCGCAGCGAGGCCGCCATCAACGGCCATCGGCGGCGTGTGCCGGGCGCGGACGCTCGACCCGAAGACTCCTCCAACAGCGCCTCGACCGAACTGGTAAACGGCCGCAAGCGATCGGCGAACTCATCAATCACCGAGCTGTTCTGATAGGTAGTCGGGTACCCGTTCTCGGCGTAGTCGATGGCAGGCCCGAACACCTGCTCCCGATCGAGCGCACCGTGCTTACTGTGCAACTCGAGCCAGCCGGCGACATTGCCGGGAACCATAGGCGCCAGGACTCCGAGATCTCTCATCTCTGCTGTATAGCGTTCAGGGTCGGCGGCACCCGGGCTCCTGCCCGTGAAATCCAGAATCCTCGATTTGCTTTCACCTGCCAGGCGAACAATGGCGGTACCCACCCCACCAGGGCCTGAGTGGTAAGGCTCGACGACCCCGAGCGTGGTCCCCACCGCGACCGCCGCATCGAAGGCATTGCCACCATCGGCCAGCATCCGCACTCCGGCCATCGTCGCCAGCATGTTGCCGGCAGAGACCATACCGTCCGTACCCATCACGACCGGGCGAGTGGGTGGAGGATAGGCAGAGGGACCAGTCATATACGCTTATTTCTGATAGAGTTGTGGCCTGAGCTCGTTTCGAGCGCCTTGCTGGTCGATCAATATCGCTGCTTGCAGAATTGCCTGCCAACCGACGTTGTAACGTTGCGATACTGCGCCCCTGTGCCGGATTCGGACGCAGGCACGCAGACAACGGATCCTGCATGGGCGAATTTGCACGGTACGGGTGGTGAAAATTCGGCGATCACGTAGCTTTATCGAAACACGTTTCGATCAGAACACTCAAAAGTGAAGGAGGTCCCTGTGGCGACAGCCAGCGCACGGCATATTCTCGTGGACAGCGAAGAGAAGTGTGTGGAGTTGAAGGGAGAGATTGAAGGGGGTGCCGACTTCGCGGATGTCGCGCGCGAGCATTCCAGCTGCCCGTCGGGCCGCGAGGGTGGCGCCCTGGGTGAGTTTGGACCCGGTCAGATGGTTAAGGAGTTCGACGATGTCGTTTTCAGCGGCGACCTGAACGTCGTACACGGACCGGTGAAAACGCAATTCGGTTACCACCTCTTGGAAATCACGGAACGCACTGACTAATCCTGCCGATATCCGAACAGAGATCGAGCACCTCTTCCGGCGCGAGTCGGGACGGCTGATCTCCGTCCTCACCCGCATCTTTGGTCCCCAGAACCTGGAGCTGGCCGAGGACGTGTTGCAGGAGTCCTTCATCGCCGCCATGGACTCGTGGTCAGGGCAGGGTATTCCGGACAATCCCGCCGCCTGGATGTTGACGAGTGCCCGCAACCGCGCCATCGATGCCATCCGGCGCGAGCGCACTCGACGAACCTTTGCACAGGATCTGGAGAAGTACCTGGACAGCGAGTGGACCTTGTCCACGACCGTCGACGAAGCCTTCGAAGAGGAAGTTATCCGCGACGATCAGCTGCGGATGATTTTCATGTGTTGTAATGACACGCTGTCACCGGAAAACAGGATAACCCTGATCCTCAAGACCCTGTGTGGTTTCAGTGTCCCCGCCATCGCCCGCGCCTTGCTGACAACCGAATCGACCATCAACAAGCGTCTCTATCGCACACGACGGGGCCTCGAGGGCGTGGACTTCGCCTTGCCGACGCCGGAGGCGTTGCCGGCTGCACTGGAGACGGTTCATGCCGTCCTCTACCTGCTGTTCAACGAAGGCTACCTGTCCACGGGTGAGCAGCCGATCTCGCAGGAGATGTGCCACGAGGCCATGTCGCTGACCAGGCTCCTCGTCGACCAACCGACGCTATCCAACAGCGACACCGTAGCCCTTCTCGCGCTGATGTGCCTGGTCGTTGCTCGACTCGAATCCCGCCTGGACGCTCAAGGCCACTTGATTCCACTCGATCGACAGGACCGTTCACTTTGGGACCGTCAGTTGATCAATCAGGGATTGGCCTACCTGGGACGCACGGCACAAATGGAGACGGTGCGGGCGGGGCGCTATCACCTGGAGGCGGCGATCGCCTCACGGCACTGTGACGCGGACCATTTCGAGGAGACGGACTGGCCGTCGATCTGCAATTTGTATGATCGCTTGATAGAGGCAGAGCCCTCGCCGCTGGCAGAACTCAACCGGGCAGTGGCCGTTTCCTACCGGGATGGCGCGGCCGCTGCCATCCCATTGGTGGAGGAGATCCGGCGGGCCGGCAATCTGCCCCACACCCACGCGGTGGCTGCCGTGCTCGCCAACCTGTACATGCGGGCCGGCTCACCTGAGCCAGCCCGCGCTTTTCTGGACGAAGCGTTATCCCGCGCTCGTACGGAGCATGAGCGCCATCTGCTGGAACTGCAGATCCAACGAGCCGCGGGATGATGGACTGAAGCCTACCCCCCCATTTCCAGGATCGGCCGTACATGAACTCGGCCGCCATCCGCACTGGCCAGAAAGGGAGCACCCTTGGCCAACTCGGTCGCCTCTTCGAGTGATTCAGCGGCGATAATTGAGTAGCCACCGATCAACTCCTTGACCTCAGACATCGTCGTGTCCGTGGCGATGCCGTCACCGTTCCGGGACAAGATGCTGCCGTTGTTCGCCAGCGGTGCCCCCGGGTTGCGCAGATTACCCGTCGACTCGAGCTGCTTGAACCAGGCACCCCATTCCTGCATCACTTCCTGCATCTGTTCAGGGGTCGCCGTTTCCATCCACTCCTTGTCGCCACCTTCGAAAATGATAAGAAAATCGGTCATCATTCTACTCCTGTCTGGTGTGGTGTCGTGTACTGTATGCGAGTATTCACCCCTATGACGAACAAGAGGTCTCCGATTAGGACACGGGCGCGGGATTTTTTTTGAGTATCGTCCTCATCGGCTGCAAAGGCGGCTTCAGAAAAAACACGGCAATCGATACCGCTGCGGATATGATCCCCAGTCCGACAAGAGCGAATCGATAGCTGCCTGTGTAGTCGAAGACGGCCCCGCAGAACAGGGGTCCGGCCGTCGCACCCACCATGATAAGCAGCGACGCGTAACCACTGATAGTGGCGAAGGCTCGGCGCCCAAAATACTCGGCTCGTATCGCGTTGATGGCCGTACCCCGCGTGCCCCAGGCGAGGCCGTGGAGGACGGCGAAAACGAGCGCGCCCGTGACAGAGGTGGCGTAGGCGAACGACAACAGGCCTACCATGTGCATCCACAGGCCGACGAATATCGGATAGCGTTTGTCGACGCGGTCACCGAGAACCCCACCCAACAACTGGCCGATGATCATGAAAGCCAGCATGACGGCAACGATCGAGGCGGCTATTGCATCGCTCAAGCCGACGCCCTCTACCATGTGCGGAATCTGGTGCACGAGGATGGAGGTGACTGAGACGACGGCCGTACTGTGGATGAGCATCAGCATCCAGAACGATCGCGTCGCGATGGCTTCACGCGCCGTGAAGTCGGGCTCGCTCAACCTGGGAGCTCTGGCCGGCCGCTGCCCGGTTTCCACCTCCCACCCCCGCGTCGATGCCTCCTCGACTCCGTCCGGTGCGTAGCCATAAGGCTCGGGCCGGTGTCGCATGATTTGCGCGATCGGCAGGCCCAGCGACAAGATCAGCCCGGCTGACAGCAGCGCCATGGTACGCCAACCGTGGTTCGAGATGACCCACACCACGCCCGGGACCGTGAAGCCACCGACCCCTATTCCGCACATGACGATGCCCATGGCCGTCGCCCGGCGGCGCACGAACCAGTTAGTCACCGAGGCGATGATCGGCATCCATCCGCCAAGACTGGATCCGAGGGCCAGCACTAGGGCGGCGATGTAGAACGCGGCCAGCGACTGTACCTGGCTGAACAGAGCGAATCCACCGGCGAAGATGATGATGCCTATCGACATCATCAGGCGCGGACCGTAGCGGTCGACCATCCAGCCTTGTAACGGCCCGAGGATTCCGCTCTCCAGGCGTTGTAGCGCGAAGGCCAGCGCTACCTGGGTCTTGCTCCAGCCGAATTCCGCCTGCAACGGCAACACGTAAGCGGTGAAGGCATGGAACAGCAGCGCACCCGACAACATCTCCACGACAGCGCCGGCGGTGACGATCCACCAGCCGTAGAACACCCTGTTACGTGCCAATGGCTTGATCGTTTGAAGACGGGATGGTCGTCAATGTGGGCAGGTCGGCCTGGGTCACGAGGACCCGGTGTGTCATGGCCACCGCCATGCCTTAGGTTTCCGGTAAACGTCGATGTACAGCACGGAAGGAAGGTCGTTGTATGAAGGCTCTAATGATCGCTTGCACACTGGGGATAGTCGCGACCGCTGAAGCTCAGGTCAACATCGAGCTGTACCGGGGTAGACCCGGTGTCACAGGTAAGGTCAACGTGCATTCAGGTGGTGCCACTGGCAATTCCGAGTTCTTCGATGGCGGCGCCACCGCCAACATCACCTACTCGACCGGGACCTACAGCTTGCTCTTCGTCGGGCGCGGGTTGCTCGGTTTCGCCAGCGGGGAGCGTTTTTCCAACGAGGGCCTCGGCCACCTGCGCTACTCCCGGATCGCGCCGCGCCGGTTTCAACTGGAGATCTTTGCGCAGTCGGATTACGCCGCCCCCCGACAACTGGACAGCCGTGTGCTCTTCGGCAGCGGACTGCGTACCGTGATCCGCAACCAAGAAGCCTTCGCCCTTTCCATCGGAAACAGCCTGATGTGGGAGTACGAACGGATCGACGTGCCCGAATTCGCACGTCATCCAGATGGCACGTCGGTCATCCGCTCGAGCAATTACGTCAACCTGCAAGCCGCACGGGGTGACGCCACCGCACGTTTCACCGGTTACGTCCAGTTTGATATAAGGGAACCGAGCGACGCCAGAGTACTGGGCGATTTCGAAGTCTCGACCACCATCATCGGGCCGCTCGAGCAGACGACCTCGTTACGCTACCGCCTCGACACCGAGCCACCAGACGGGGTCGAAAAAAACGATCTGCACATCGGCGCGAGTCTTGGATTGAACTTTTAGTGCTCTGTCACGGAAGTAGGCTTGTGAAAATGAGGGCGCCGAGTCGGCCGGCCTGCAAGGCGCGCGAGTGAGGCATATCGGTGGGATATGCCGATTGAGCGCGCTCAGGGACGAGGCCGAACTCTAAGAGTTCGGTCCCACGCAGCAGGTCGGGATGAATCGGCGGCCGAATACAAGAATACTTCCGTGACAGGGCACCAAAGCGAAGCTATCCCCGCCCGTGAGGTGTAAGAAAATTTTGCACCGGGCCTACCGGAACGATTCGATACGGATTGATATCGTCATGCGTGAAGTAATAGTGACGCTTGATGTGATCGAAGTTCACGGTCTGGGCGATGCCCGGCTGCTGGTAGAGGTCCCGCAGGTAACCCCACAGATTGGGATAGTCACAGATCCGCCGCACGTTACACTTGAAATGGACAAAATACACGGCGTCGAAGCGCACCAGGGTCGTGAACAGTCGCCAGTCGGCTTCCGTGATCTGACTGCCGACCAGATAACGCTGGCTTGAAAGACGCTCCTCCAGGTCGTCCAGGGTAGCGAACAACCTGGTCACGGCGCGCTCATAAGCCGGCTGGGTAGTAGCGAATCCCGCCCGGTAGACTCCGTCGTTGACGTTCGGGAACACCAGGTCGTTGACGCTATCGATTTCGACCCGCAAGGCCTGCGGGTACAGATCGAGATCGCTGTCCGTGAACGCATCGAACTCGCTGTTCAACATGCGCATGATGTGGTCATCATCGTTGCTGACGATGCGAGCCTGTTGCACGTCCCACAGCACCGGTACCGTGAAACGCGCCAGGTAATCCGGTGCCGTCGACCGGTACGCCTCACTCAGAAACTTGAAGCCGTTGACCGGATCCTCCGAATAACCCTCCCCGTCGCGAAAAGCCCATCCCTCATCGTCCCGGATCGGATCGACGACGGTCATGCCGACAACCTCCTCGAGACGCTTGAGCTTGCGCACGATAACGGTACGGTGTGCCCACGGGCATGCGAGCGAAACATATAGGTGATATCGCCCGGCTTCGGCAGGATACTCAGTGGAGCCATCCGCCTTGACCCACCCCGTGAAGTGGTCCTTCTGCCGCTTGAATTCTCCGGTGTCGATCTGCTCGGTTGATGCCAGCATGGTTTCCCCCATAGGACGCTGCCTTACTCAGATTGATCCCTAGTCACGTAGACTGGGCTGCTCCATGCCACCTGCTGATCGATTTGCGTGACCCGGACCCAGTACGGTTGGGTTCCCCAGACGTCTTCCCTTTCGTTCCACGTTATCTCAGCATGACTGGGACCGTCTTCACGCGGAGCCGTGGACACCTCGACCTGCTTGTGGTACTCCCCCGCTTGCTGGACTACACCCTCACGGGCTTGCCTCAGTGTAAAGGCGAATTCGCATTGCTCTGACCTGAACTGGAATTCTGTCCCTTCCTGCCCTTCGACCTCCACCACGATGCCGGCTCGATTCCCGGCGGTGGCGGTGCGCCATGAAACAGACCTGCCTGACTCCACCATGAACTCATCATCGGCCGCCTGATCGCCAACATGCCGCAGTGCGAGAATGGATCCGTCCGTCATCTCGAGCCGGCCATCCCATCTGACCGTTTGCTGTCGCGCCGTGCCAAGTGTCTCGGTGCCGCTCCACAGTATCCTGATACGCTCTACCGGGCCGGGTTCCGCGAACGCGTACCGCGACACAACCTCGCTGCCCCGCAGGACATCGATCCGCTCGATCGCCGCCGTGCCGTCCACCGATGCCTTCAACGTAGGTGGTTCAACAGACTCATATGATTCCCCCATCGAATGCCCGTCGGCCTCCATCCACAACCGGATTCGCGCCCCCGAGGTTGCATAGCAGCGCCGGGCCGACAACGCCTCCCATACCGCTTCTCGGGTCAGGGCTTCGGCATACAGACCCGTGAGCCCGTTGTGCAGATTCCGGCACTGGCGCCACCCGGGGTGATCAGCTCCTGGACGCCCGGTGACTCCATCGGTGCCGGCCGTTATTCCGACCACGTAGCCTCTGTTCAGAGCATCCTCCACGAACCACTCGGAGGTGCCATGAGTGGAGTGGATCTCTGCCAGCGGCTCGATCTTCGGCTCGTGGAAGTCTAGGTTGGTCGGGCGTCCACCCACATGCATGTTCACCAACACGGACCGCTCTCTCATCATCTCGTGAAATTCGGGGGCCGTGGGCAGGTCCGTCACTGGATCGGGCTCCCGTTCGGTGAAGAACCGGCCCGAGCGGTGCAGGTCCTGCTCGAAATCCCTGTAGATGACGTTGCGATCTCCACCCACAGGAGTCAGCGGGCTCCACTCGCATCCCAGAAAAGTGACGAAGGCACCGTCCTCGTGGGCTTCCTGCGTATCCCGATGGATCTGCTGCCACGTATGTGTGGTCACGTAGTGGTCGTTGGATTGCTGCGTCGTAAACTGGAGACCGGCGGCGTAGCGGGCATAAAGATAGTGATCGGCCAGACTCCCGGCGCCGCAACCGACCTCGGTCTGTCCGGAGTGAATGTCTCCCCAGAACAGTCGTCGCCCATCGGGTGCCTGTGCTTCGATCGTGATCGGATTGCTGGTAGCGAGGAGCTCATCACCAGCGGCACCGGCAGCCCTGGCGCAAACACGGAAGATGCCGGCGGTGTCAATCTTGGTTTGATGTAGACGAACGGGGGGATTGGATTCAACAACCGACTGATGAGACCAGGAGTCCAACGCCGGCGCCAACGACAGTTCGGTCTCGCCACGCAAGGCCGTCGGGTTGCCCCACGCGTCGAGGGCCTTCGTCAGCAGCTCAAAGTGCTCGCCGGCGATGCACAGCGATGGCGCCACGACTTCGAGAGCCATGGGCTCGCCCGGCTCGACCGCGATACCTGGCAACTCGTTCAGCTCATACCAATCGCGATCCCCGCCGTCCAAATTGACGGCAACCAGAAAACGTGCGGCCTTGCACGCAAACGTCGGCGACCGCCAGCCGGGACTGCCCTGGGACTGATCACCGCATATCAATTCGATGCGATCGCCAGGTTCGAGACGACCTTCATCGACGACGACCTCTGTAAAATGATTCCACGGATCGAAATTCCACGTATGCTCGCGGGCGATGGCGACAGATGAGTTATTACTGCCGCCGGATGCGCCCAACACCCGGACCGTCATGTGACCAGCTGCTGCTGCTTCCTCCGTCTGCAGCTCATGCCAGTCGAAAGGCCACCGCCAGGCGACTCGAAAGCGTCCACCTGATGCGATTCCGCTGTCTCCTGCCTTGTAGAGGAATCGCAGTGTGGTGAAGGTCGCCACGCGTAGACGGGATGGGCCATCACACGAGATTGTCCCGTAGCGCCGGGCCCGTTCAGAGTCGGACATCTCCGGATTGTGGTGGATCTGTGCCTTGTCCGGCTGTCCGCTCGTCAGCAGCACGCTTCCTCCCTGTGGTGTTATCAATCGCGTGAGTATTTAGTCTCAAGCGCGACCCACCGCAAGGAGCTGTCACGGGGCCGACGTCGTAGGCCTCAGGAATTGGCGCGTTTGCGTCGCTGCTCCACCGTTGAGGCTCCCTTGTTCACGACTAGAGCGACCCTGTCATCGCGAACCTCTTGGGTCAATCCACTGGTGCTGCCGCCATCGCGGTTTTGGCTTTCCAGAAAGCCACTGAGCCGTCCCAGCTTGGCATGGATCTCGTTGAAATGGCGCTCTCCGTGACCTGCCCTGATCGGCTGCCAGGCAGTCGACCCCTCGGCCTCTGCGTCGTAGTGGGCATCATGGACGAACTGGATCCCGTACTGAAGCACCTCCTTGCCTCGGCGGCGGACGAACTCCGACCGTATGACTCGACCGAGGAGACAGATCTTTTCGGGGATGCGAGGATGAAAGCGCTTGGCCACATTCGGAAACTGCAGCTTGGGATAGAATGTGAAGTGGATGAGTTGCCGCTTGAAGCGGCGCAGCAGATCCTCGTGAGCCGGATGCTCGCTCGACATCTCCCTGGCCTTGATCCGTTTGTTGAGGACGAATTCGAGCATCTTGCGGCTACCCTGCAGAAGGGCACCGCCGGCGCTGAAGTCGATGACGGAGACCTCGAGTCCGGTCTCCTCGGTCAGCGGTCCAACAGGTCTGATGGCGGCGTATTGAGCCCCGATCTGGTCCACTTCCCCTTCCATCTCGTAACGCTTGCCATTGCGCTGGAAAAAAATGCGGACCCGGTCCTCAGGATTGAGCGCTGTCCGGTGTCCGCTTCGCCGCTCACCGCAGCCGGGTTGCTCGATACAGAACGTGTCAAGGGAGACATCATCTTCCAGGTCCAGCAACTCGACCGTCCAGCTCGGCGCTGGCTGGTGGAGCTGTGTCCGGATCTTGCCGACCAGGGTTTCCCGATCGGCCAATTTCTCGACCTGGACTTTGCGCTGATCGAAGGGCTTGATCAGCATGTAGGCCCTAAACTGATTGATCACGGTATGGACGTTGAAGTGCGAACGGCCAGAATTCTTGAAATTGGCCACTCGAAGATCGGTGATCACCGTGTTCGTACTCTTCCTTGCCCTCTTGTCCGAGCGTCGCAGAAAAACGTCGAAGGAAACGTATGACGTCGTCTCTCCTGCGCTGTCCGCGGCGTTGTCGTCCGTCGAATTGACGAGATACCGCAGGAAAGAGCGCTTCTCTTCCTTCGTTATCCGCCCGACCGGGTAGAGTTTGTAGGCCACCTTGACCGGCGCATCCATCAACTCAGTCAGCTCTGGAGTCAGTTTGGTCCTGCCGGCCGTGCGGCAAGAAACCGAGTGCGGGACGCCCCGGCGCACGAAGCTCAAGCGCACCGTCTCACCTTCGGCCTTGAAGTCCGCCTGGCCCGATGACTTGAGCTTGTCCGGCGTCGTCATGTAGAAGTATTTCTTGTCTCTGTATATTTTGCGGTTGCTGCGCAGCAGTGAGGCTGAGCCGACCGACGTGCGGTCGACACCGCCACGGCTTCCATGCGCAGCGGTGGTGTCAGTTTGTACATTGGTAGCGATCGTTTCCACCGATACCGAAGTCGGATCGAGTTTGACCAACTTCTGGACGACTCGACTGGGGACCATGCTCTTTTTCGGTGCCCTGCGCTTGTACACGATGAAACCACCTGCCGCGGCACCAGCGGCTATCAATAGGATAATGATCCAGTCCATGTTTCTTTCTCCTGGAAACCGATGAACAAACTACCCCAGAGAGAGTACGGATTCGAGGCTCCGGGAGCAGTGACGTGGGCCACTAGGATGTTGTGATCTTGGCCACGTCCCCATGTGTGACCCAGACCACACTTTGCGTAGCGAAGTGTGCCATCTTCAGCCGGCTGCTCTGCCTGGTGGCCCCTCTGGCAGTAGCTGGTTGCGACTCTTCCAACCCGGCAGGGCTGGGGCCCTTCAATGGTTCTCCACCGGACGCGGGCACCCTGTCTCGTCTCAGTGTCCAAGACAACCAGATTGTCGACGCCGAGGGTAATGTGCGAATCCTGCGAGGCGTCGCCGTCATCGATCCGTTGTTGTGGCACGACTACCGGTTCGGTAGCCGTCGTGTCGGCGAGAGTCACTTTCGGGAGTTGGCCGAAGACTGGAACGCCAACATCATCAGGGTGCCAATCCATCCAGAGCTGTACGCTTCCGATCCGCTGTACCTCAGCAGGTACGTCGATCCGATCGTCGATTGGGGTCGCGAATACGGCATCTACGTCTTCCTGGGGTACCATGCGCACGGCAATCCCATAACGCTCGAGGTCGAGGACACCCCATGGGCCTTCGTGGCACCGTGGCAGGGTAACCCGTACAACCCAGACCGCGAACTCGCCATCGACGCGCTCACCGCCATCATCAACCGCTACCACGACATGGATTGGGTTATCTATGGTTCCTTCAACGAACCCGCCTTCATCAGCTGGCGGGACTGGCGCCCGGTGGCGGAGGAACTCGTCGACGCCATTCACGATATTGATCCGCGCGCCCTGGTCACGGTATCCGGGGTCAATTTCGCCAGCGACCTGTCCGGCATCGCCGCCGACCCTGTGCGGCGCGCCAACGTCGTCTACGAGATCCACCCGTATCCCTGGGTCTCCGATCGCTGGATGAGCGTCGTCGACGAACTGCTGGAGAGCTATCCGGTGTTCGTGGGTGAATGGGCTTTCGGAGATGAACACCCGGCGACGGTGCGTGGATACGCGCAACCCTTGATTGACTACTGCGACGAACGCGGGCTTGGATGGACCGCCTGGGTATGGGATCACCAGTGGACCCCACGTATGTTTGCGGGCCGCTCCCAGACCGTGTTGACTGAATTTGGCTTGACGGTCAAGAACACCCTGAATGAGACCACCATGCAAGCGATATTCGCACAGGAAGGCACTCATTGATTCACGACAATATCGAATTGCACAACGTCGGTGATGTACAGTCGGTTCCCGGTGTCGCGGGCTTGCGACTGCAACGCGTGCCCGAGGAAGTCCGCCAACATTTGAACGAGACCGCGCAGATGCGGATGCTGCAGCCGGACAACATCGAGATCCGCCTCGTCGCCGAGGGCACGCCACGACTGACCCTGTCGTCGGAAGGCGAATCAAAGGTCACCATTTTCTGTGGCCTCTTCGACAACATGCAGCGCTTCATGATCGGGCCCGAGCCGCAGACGCTCGAACTCGAAGCCAATCCGCGTCTGGCAGAGCTGGATCAGGCGTACTGGTCCGACATGAGCTTTTCACCGAAGGTCTACCGGGTACTACTCGGTGGAACGCAGCGGGATCCCGTCTACCTGCACGGCATCGAGGGTGAGGGTATCAGGCCGCCTCGAGCCGACGAGCTCCCCTCTCTGCGCTACCTGTCCTACGGCACCTCGATCACCCATGGCTTCTTCTCCGAGGGTCCTCATCTCAACTACGTGGCTCAAACGGCGCGGCGGCTGGGGGCGGATTTAATCAACCTTGGTGTGGGTGGCTCTGCTCACTGCGAGGCGGAGCTGGCCGACTACATCGCAGCGCGAGACGATTGGCATATCGCGAGTCTCGGACTGTCCGTCAACATGCAGGGGTTCCCGCTGGACGAATTCTACACGCGCGTTTCCTACCTCGTGAACACGATTGCCGGCGCTGACACCCGCCGTCCGATCGCGTGCATCACGCTGTATCCCTATTACCGCGATTTCGGCCAGGACGTTGGGGGGGAGTACGGCGGCGTTCCGGATGAGTACCGCCATGCACTGCGCCGGGCACTGGAGGCTTGTCCCCATGGAAACGCCCACCTGGTGGAGGGTCCAGAGCTGCTCACGGACATCAGCGGCTTGACCGGTGACCTCATCCACCCCGGCGACAACGGCATGATCGAAATGGGCTATAACCTGGCGGCGAAACTGGCAGCTTTGCACAGGTAGTGCCGTGTCACTGAGCGCTTTCGGCCACCGCGACTTCTGCACTCTCCGCGAACCGCAATTTTCTCCGGATCCAGCCCAGAGCCAGCAGCGAAGAGGTCGCCGCCAATAGCGGAAAGGTAGCCCACTCAGTCCAGAAAAAAAAGAGGGCGATGGCAACTGCCACCGCCCTCTTGTCAAAATCAGTTGATTCCGCCTTAGACTACTACGACAGCCTCCGCGGCGGGACCCTTCTGGCCCTGGACGACCTCGAATTCCACCCGCTGACCCTCGGCGAGGCTCTTGAAGCCCTCCATCTGGATCGAGCTGTGGTGCACGAAGACGTCACCGCCCCCCTCGACCTCGATGAAACCGAAGCCCTTGAAGTCGTTGAACCACTTCACTGTTCCTGACTGGCGGTCAGCCATGATGCGAACCCTCCCATTTCGATCTGTTGAACTGTGGTGCTAGCAGAACGTTCGAACCGAACATGGGTAGGATCTACTCAGTACAGCGAAGAACGACTGCTGACGCGTGGTGGATCCCCGCCCGATGGCGGAGACGATGTGCCGGATAATATATGCAGCCCCAGTCCAACATCCAAGCATTTGATTCGACAGCGATGACACCAGTCTTGACGCCAGTCGTTGACATTGTTCTAGGCGACGGATATCCATTAAGACAGACGGCTTTGTCTCCCTGCGCGCGCACGTACGCCGGTGCGAAAACGGGAATTTCGCCTCCGGTCACAGGACAGAGCGGAGCCCGGCATGGCCTGACCGCGTCACGTCTGCGGCGGGTTAGGCTTCCAGCTGGGCGACCACTCATCGTGATCAGGGGTGTTGGTGAGGTTGATGGGCATGATAGGATGCTCATCCGTGTCATCCCAGTCGAAACCGACGGCTGGTATCACAAAGATGTCGAAGGTGCCCTGCGGACGATGTTTGCCGGTCTTGTTGCTGAAGTGTACGTCCAGTTCGCCATCCTCACGGAAGTTCATTTTCCCCTGATAGACCATGCCCCGGCCGTCAGGGGACCAGTCCGGATCCTGCTCGAACGTGTGTTTGGCCACAGTGACCCGAACCTGGGTGCCGCCTCCAACGTCTGCCACAATGAGTTCCTCACCGCCAAAGCGTTCGGAATTGAAGGCGAGGCGGCGGCCATCAGGTGAATACGATGGGAACCAGTCGATGTACTTGTTTTGCGTCAGGCGACGGAGGTTGGAGCCATCGATGCCGATGGTGAAGATCTCGTCGCTGGCATCGACGAAGTTTGTGAAGGCGATGGTCTTGCCATCGGGCGACCATTCAGGATATCGTCCGTTCGCCAGCTTGCGCTTGTTGCCGCCATCCGCATCCATGAGCCAGATGGATATGTCGCCGTCGCGCTGGCTGTCAAAAGCGATCTTGGCGCCGTCCGGTGACCAGGCTGCGTGCTCGTCGCGCTCGGCATGCTCGGTCAGTCGTCTCTCGCCGCTGCCGTCAGCGGCCATGACATAGATGTCGATGTTCGTCATGACCTCTCCCCGGGTGAAGACGATATCGCTGCCGTCCGGAGACCAGGCCGGATGCTGCTCAAACTCACGGGTATCGGTGAGCTGAACGGGCTTCCCACCGGTAGCCTCCACCGTGTACAGCTCCCAGTCCCGGATCTTCGTGGGGGTAGCCGCGTAGAGAATGGTGCCCTGAGGCCGATAGGAGGGATTACTGCCACTGGGAACTTTCAGGGCAAGGCCGTAGGTGTGGACGCCGGAGATCGGCGGTGAGTCAACTTCCAGGGTGCTGCTGCCCACGTACTCGTTGGCGACCACGCGGATGGTGTAGGATCCCTGCTTGACTTCCTTGAAGTTGAAGGAGCCGGCATCCACCAGCCGGTTGCTCTTCAACTGGAGCGTGTCCAGATCCAGTCTGACCTTGTTGCCGTCCCCACCCTCAAGCTGGATGGTCACTTCGTTGACTCCACACGTCGCCAACGACAGCGCCGCCAGCATACCCATGAAAAACCTCATCTACATCCTCCTGGAATTACTCAGATTTTTCTGCTCTGCAGCCAGGGCCCGACGATGGCAAATGTCAGCCCGGCATGTTGAATGTTGACGAAAAGGGTACTGCCATCGGGGGAAAATGTCGCCCCTGCAAACTCCGAGCCGGTAAGCGCGTTGCGTCCCAGTTTGTAAGTAGACCCTTGGGGCGTGACCCCGACCAGATACTGATCAAACGGGCCATCCTCACACAGAATCAGGTCACCCCATGGAGAAACAACGAGATTGTCCGCGTTCTCCACCAGATCGGCATCATCCGGCTCTATGAAGAGTTCGAGCATACCCGGCTGCCTACCCTCATCAGCCGTCCCTTCTTGAGGTCCTGGTGTGTACCTCCATATCTGTCCCTTCTGCTTCAAACCTCCATTGGTGCACGCGAAATACAGCTCACCGTCGCCGAACCACATCCCCTCGCCCCGCGCGAACCGCGCCGCCCCGCGAGCAAAACCCTGGTGGCGCAGATCATCCTCCGGGGACTGTTTCGATATCCACCCACTGGATGGCGTGTTGCTGGTCAGCCGTGACCAGAGGGAATGCCCAATTTCTCGTATCCAGGGACGGGCTGTCGATCACGGCCAACGCTTGGAGCCGACCCCCTTCTGCAAGATATGCGCGGGCTCGACGGTCAGGGACATACCGGTAAATCAATCCGTCGCCGCGGTCCTCTGTTTGGTAGACAATTCCGGTCCGCGGATCCACACAAACCGCTTCGTGGTTGAATCGCCCCATCCCGGTCAGTGGCACGGCCGGGGTCAGCTCGGCAAGCTCGGTCGCGGGTACTTCAAAGTTGTAACCGTGGTCGACGGCACAGTAGTCACCAACCTTGCGCACGGTCTCTTCGCACGTGATCCAGCTGCCCCATGGAGTCCGTCCACCGGCGCAGTTGCGGATGGTACCGGCTAGACTCAGAAGCGTCGCTTCGACGTGGCCTGAGCGGGTATCGAACAGGGTGGTTGTAGTACCGCCCAAGCATGGGCTGTCCCCACCGGCGTCGTACAACAACTCGGCATCGACAAGGCCAAAATGCTCGTTTTGTGTTCCGAAAGGACCCAAGTCGAAGCCCCCCACATCCACCTCATGGTTGCACACCAGAATCGTTTTGCCTCCTGGTCCCGGAAAGGCCGCCATGCCGTCCTGTTTTCCGGGAAACAGCAAGCCGTCCTGCATGAGATCGCCTGCGCGCGAGATGATGCGGTAGGTAAATCCCTCGGGTAGATCGAGTATACCCTCTGCATCAGCGTGAGAGGCCCATACGGATTGCTATTCGGGCCCGGTTCCATTGAACCATCGGTGCAAGCAATGACATAGCGCATGCCGGCGAACCCGACGGCAACGGCTGCTGAGTGCCTGAGAAAGGAACGCCTAGAATAGATCCGGGAATCGCCGCAGGACGAGATCACGATTGGGCTGGTCCAGCGTCGCCTGAAAGGTCAACGTAGTCTTGTCCTCGGTCGCCTGCGCATCCGAACCGACGCGGATTCTCGTTCAAAACGGCCATACCCGAGGAATGAGGAGGATGGCAGTGATTCCGACTACGACATTGAGCGGCAACCCGATGCGCAGGTAATCGACAAAGCGGTATCCTCCAGGCCCGTAAACCATCAGATTGGTCTGGTACCCGATCGGTGTGGCGAAGCTCGTCGACGCCGCCATCATGATGGCGATCATGAAAGGATACGGACTGACCTGAATGCCCACAGCCGCCGACAACGCGATCGGAAACATGACAACGGCGGCGGCGATATTCGTCAGAAAGGCGGTGAACAAGGCGGTTGTGATGTAAACGACCATCAGGGTCGCCCATGGATCTTCTCCGGCCAGGTTCAACCATGTCTGTGCGACAGCCTCCGCGGCGCCACTGACCTGCATGGCCTTGCCGATCCCGACGGCAGCGGCGATGACGGTCAGCAGGGACCAATCGATGCTTCGCCTTGCCCGCTCCGAAGTCGTGCAGCGGGTCAACACCATCAGCCCGGCGGCCAACATAGCGGCCTTGAGCATCGAGATGCCCGCCAAGGTGACGCCGGCGACCATGGCAGCAAGGATGCCGAGGGAGATCCAGGCACGTTCGTGGCGTGGCGGAGCCGACCTCGCCACTTCACTCACCAGCAGAAAATCCCGCGAGTCGTAGTGTTGCCTCACGAAGGAAGGGCGCGCCTCCAGCAGCAGGGTGTCTCCAGAACGCAGAGAGATGTCTCCGATTTTGCCCGCCACACGCTCACCGTGGCGCGCTACCGCCAGCACGACCGCCTCATAGTTCGAGCGAAACCGGCCCTCACGAATCGTGCGGCCGACGATCGGACATCGATCGGAGACCACGGCCTCGATCAGGCAGCGTTTCTGGCGTGGAGCATCCAGTTTGAACAGCTGTTCCGCAGCGGGAATCAGTCCCTTCGTCTTCATCAAGTCGACGACGGACTCGACGATTCCGACGAAGACGAGACGGTCATTTTCACGCAGCCGAACACTCGGTGCCACCGCCGGCATCACCTCTCCATCGCGCTCGATTTCTGCCAGATAGGCTCCAGGAAGTTGGCGCAGACCCGCTTCCTCGATCGTGCGTCCGATGATCGGACTGGTGGGATCCACCAGCACTTCCACGGCGTATTCGCGAGGATCGAGATGCGCAGATACCAGCGTATGCCGCGCCGGCAACAGCCACCTGCTGAACACGATCGTGAAGGCGATTCCCAGCAGCGCGCACGGCAAGCCGACCTGAGCAATCTCGAAGAAACTCAAGGACTCGATGCCGGATTCTATGGCCAGGCTGTTGATGATGAGGTTTGTACTGGTGCCGATGATGGTGCATGTGCCCCCCAGAATCGCGGCGTAGCTGAGGGGAATCATCAGCTTGGAAACCGCGACATTCTGGCGGCGCGCCCAGTCCTCGACGGCCGGTACCATCATGGCCACGACGGGAGTGTTGTTGAGAAAAGCGCTCAGCGCCGCCACGGGAGCCATCAACCGCAGCAGGGAGGTCGCTACAGATTGCGACCTGCCCATGAACCACTCGCCGATCTGCCGGGTTACACCGGTTCCGACTAGACCCGCCGTAACCACGAACAGAATGCCTACCGTAGCCAGGCCAGGATTCGACAGGCCCTCCAGCATCTGGGCTGGAGACAACACCCCCGACATGAGCAGCAGCGTGAGTGCACCCATCAAAACAAGATCTGGCGCAAACCGCTGCGGAACCAGCGCCGCCATGGTCACCAGGACGACGATGATCGTAAACAGCGCGTCGTTTGAAAACATAGCTATCTCAGATCCGCGGCCGTGGGCTATGCCCAGGCTTCGCGCAGCGTGCGGATCCAGTTGCCGTGCATGATACTGGCAATATCCTCCTGGGAATAGCCACGCTGATCGAGAATGGCGGGAATGTTCTGGAGATCGGCGATGGTATCGATGTCGGCTGGCGCCTGCTCCCGCCCGTAACCGCCGTCGAGGTCCGTACCGATGGCCGCGTGGTTGCTGTTGCCGGCTATCTGACACACGTGGTCGATGTGATCGACCACCGTTTCCAGGGTGATTCCGGTGTTGTCCATGGCGCCGTGGTCCCAGGCAGGGGACAGCATCCAATCATCGAACGCTGTACCGATGACACCCTGCCGGCTTATCAGCGCCTGCACCTGGGCGTCGTCGAGTTGACGGTCATCATCGCACAGTGCGCGGCAGCAGTTGTGGGTGGCGAGCACGCGACCCCCGAAGTGGTCGAGTGCTTCCCAGAAAGCACGCTCGGCAAGGTGACTGACATCGAGAATGATCCCGGCCGCATCCAACGCCTTCAGCAGTGGAGCCCCGCGCGGCGTCAGTCCGCCCGGAGCCTGGGTGCCGTGCGAGTAGGAGCTGACGCCGTAGTGACATAGACTCGCAACCCGCAACCCCTCCTCCCACCAGTCCTCGACGAAGTCCTCGGAGACGATGCCGTCTGCCCCTTCCATGCTGAGGACGTACCCGATCGGCGTGGATTCGCTGTCCGCCTCCCATGCCGACAGATGGGCATTGAGTTGCGCGACGTCACGGATCTGACGCAGTACGCCCTTGCGCTCCATCAGGCGATAGTAGGCCAAATCACCCTTGCACTTGGCGTAGGCGATATCCTGCGTCCGGACTCCCGCGAAGCGCTTGCCCAACGAGGCCAGACGGCTGTGGACGGTGACGATGATGAGTCCGAAGTTGCCCCGACGCAGTTCGTCGAAGCAGACGACCCCTGCCCCACGGCCCTTCTGCCCCATGCCGGCCTCCGACTCGCGAATCGTCCTGATCGGCTGCAGCAGGTCTCTATCCCAGTCCAGGGCGTTGTAGGCGATGTCCAGGTGCGAATCTACGATCAGCATTGGAGTCTCCGGTGATTGCCCATCCTTTACCCCCGGCCTATGTAAGGCATCTTCGTTGACATGACCGTCATGAACTGGACGTTGGTGTCCAGAGGCAGACTCGCCATGTAGACGACCGCCCTGGCCACGTTGTCGGCATCCATCCGCGGCTCGACCATGGAGGTGCCGTTGGCCTGAGGCACTCCATCGTTCATGCGCTGTGTCATCTCCGTCGCCGCGTTGCCGATGTCGATCTGTCCGCAGGCGATATCGTACTTGCGCCCGTCGAGAGACGTCGATCGGGTGAGACCGGTTATTGCGTGCTTGGTCGCCGTGTAGGGGGCTGAGTTCGGGCGCGGCATGTGGGCTGAAATCGAGCCATTGTTGATGATGCGCCCTCCCATCGGCAGTTGACTCTTCATCATCCTGAATGCCTCCTGCGTGCACAGGAACGACCCGGTGAGATTGACATTGACGACCGTCATCCATTGTTCGTGGGTCACTTCTTCCAGCAACACCCCGGGTGCGCCGGTGCCGGCATTGTTGAACAGGACATCCAGCCTCCCGAAGGCCTCCCTCGTCACGGCGAAAAGGCTTTGAACCGATTCGGCGTCGGTGACATCGGTGGGTACGCCGACGACGGAACCGTCGTCGACCCCCGAATCTGCCACCGTCGATTCCAGAGCGTCTGGTCGGCGACCGGCGACGACAACCGCATACCCATCGCCATTTAACGCCAGGGCCGTTCGCTTACCCACACCGGAGCCCCCGCCCGTTACGATGGCGACTTTTCTCATTGCACCACTCAAAACTGAACCTCCTCGCGGCTCGAGCGCTTACCCGTCATGTTCATTCGAACAGCTTGGGAACGCGATCGATCAATGTCACCACGGTGAAATATCCGAAAAAGGCACATGACCAGAGGATCGCCAGGCGCCGGACAAACGGCATCCGCAAACCACCGCCCAGAACCCGCACGTTCAGCCACAACAACAGCACTGAATAGATCAGCATCACTCCGCCATTCAAGCACGCACTGAACACCAGCAGAACCAGTGGTTGGGTAAATCCGGGAACCACCAGACCCACCAGCATGATCACGCAACCGAGGCCGATCTGGATCCACAGCAGCAGAAAGTACAGGCGGCTGTCGGTCCAACGCGCGTTGTCCCGCAACCAGTTGACCTTGATGATGTCGGTTGAGATGCGGGCACAGGCGTCCAGGAGACCGAGTTCCGTCGTCAACAGGATGGCCACACCCATCCACAAGAAGAAGTGCTGAAAGATTCCGCCGTACTGCTGACCGATAAACTCACCCTGCAGTCGGATGAATCCGATCCCCTTCTCGAGCCCGGGGGCGTGTCGGGTGGTCGCGTAGGCGATCAGCGACAGGAGCATCAGCGAGACGACCGAGAGCAGGTAAAAACTCAGCGCGTGTTCGCGATTGGCCGCCTTCCACCAGGCGCGCCAGCGCCGTTCATTCTCGGGGGTGTGCTCGAAATGGTAGCCAATGTCGGACACCACCTCTTCCTTCCCCGTGAGCGGACTCGTCAAGCGACCGATGTAGCGACCCATGGCGTAGCCTTTATCGCGCACGAAGTCACTCTGTACCAGGTTCATGGTGCCGCCGGCGCCCGCAAAGGCGAGCGCTCCAAGCAACAGGGGCAACTCCATCCCCTCTGGTATGTGGCCGATGTTGGCGATGCCGCTGAACATGTCGACGACGTGTCCGAATTCGACGACGAGAGCGAATATCGTCAGCATGGCGATGAAGACGAGACCGATCAGGACGACCTGTATGCGCTCGACCGTGTTATAGACGACGGGTCCCAGCGTGAGCGCCAACCCCACGAGAACGAGGCTGATGATGGAGTACAAGACGCGCGCTCCCTCGCCGCCGCCTAACTCCCAGGTGATGATGGTGGCAGCGCCAGATGCCCACCCGGGCCACATCCAGGGAACGATGTTGCAGGCCAGGAAGATCCACGCCCAGTGCTTCCACAAGCGACAGAAACCGGTCACCGCAGTCTCCCCTGTGGCCAGGGTCCAGCGCTCGATCTCCATGTTCAGGAAGTACTGCGTCGTCACCCCGACCATGCAAGCCCAGAACACGACGAAACCGAACTAGTAGGTGATGAAGGGCCACAGGACGAACTCACCGCTGCCGATGGAGAGCCCCAACAGCAGGATGCTGGGTCCCAGAAGCCGGCGCCAGCTTGGCGCCTCCGGCAGATCGCGGTACTTGGGCGCCGGCAGAATACGGCTCGGAATGACCTCGTGTGGAACGTCGCGCTCCGGCATCAGCGACTACGTCTCACTCGTCCAACGCGTGAGTGGATGGACGCGATCCGCGATCGGTACTTCCACCCGGGTACCGCTTATCTGGGATGCATAGGTACCCAGAATCATCTCCAGTGCAGCCAGCGCGTCGGTATCGGCGGACAGCGGCTTGCGATCCTCTTCAGCCGCCTCGATCAGGTCGATGATTGCGAGCTGGTTGCCATCTTTCATTCGGCTCTTGGGTGCCTCAACCAATGGCTCCCAGCGTTGTGTCGACTCGGCCGGCGCGTAGAGCGAATGCGGATAGATCATCAGAGCCTCTCCCGCCCCGCCGCGCATCGAGATCCTGCCCTCCGAGCCGATGATGTCCATGCCATACGGCGTGCCGCCCGCACCGGCTTGGTCCTTGCGGGAATCGAAGAAGCCGGCAATCCCGGACTCGAAGGCGTAATAGGAATCGACGCAGTCTCCGGCCACCAGACCCACTGGTTCCGTGGCCTCGTGCACATCAGACTGCTCGAGCTCGTGACCATCCATCGCGACATGGGCACTGATCCAGCTGACATCGCCGGCGAAAAACCGCATCATGTTGAACAGGTGAGTTCCCAGCACCAGCATGTCCTCCCCACCACCCCTACTGTCTTGCTTTCCATGAGCATGGATGGCCTGGACCTCACCGATTCCCCCCTGTTGCAGAATCTCCTTCACATACTGCACCCGGGGCAGGTACACCGCCTGGTGGGCGACAGCTATCTTGCGGCCGAGCTCTTGAGCACGAGCAACGATCCTGTCCCCCTCCTGCAGGTTCGACACCAGGGGCTTTTCACAGTATACGTGCGCGCCAACGTCGAGAGCCGCCAGCAGCATGTCTGATCGTTTCTCCGTCCAACGCGGACAGACGCTGACGATATCCGGTTCTTCGGATCGGAGCATGTCAGCGAAGTCGGCGTAGGCACGTGGGGCTCCCGTTTCCTCCTGAGCTTTAGCCCGCCCGGCCTCATCGGGATCGGCGACGGCCGTGAACTCGACGTTGTCGAGGCCCCCGTAGGGCAGGTGGATACCGTGTCCGTACCCGCCGTGGTCCGTGTGTCCGATGGCGACAGCTCTATAAGTTTTCGGTATGGCATTCATGACGGTCAATCTAAGTCTGGCGCCCTGTTTGAGAAAGCTTGACCACCCTGAGTCTGAGTCCACATTTTCCCTTCGTGAATAGCAGAAGAATCCGCCGGGTGTACGACCGCCTGCTCGAACGCTACGGACCTCAAGGTTGGTGGCCTACCACGTCACCCGGGGCCACAACCCCGCGATACTTCCCGGACAGGCCGGGGCGCCGACTGACCGCCATACAACAATGGGAAATCGTCGTCGGAGCAATTCTTACCCAGAACACGAACTGGACGAATGCGACGTTGGCTCTGGAGAATCTCTCCCGCCATGGCTGCCTGACACTGGAGGGTATTCGCGGGCTGCCACACGCTGAGCTTGCAGAGCTGATCCGTCCGGCACGCTATTACAACCAGAAAGCCAGGCATCTGCAGGAGTTGGCCACGTATGTCGACGAACGCGACCGCGGCGATCTTGCGGCCATGCTCTGCCGCCCGCATGACGAACTGCGCCCGGAATTACTCGCCCAACGCGGCATCGGACCGGAAACGGCCGACTCCATCCTGCTCTATGCTGCAGGCTATCCCGCATTCGTCATCGATGCCTTCGCGCGCCGGATCTGCGCCCGTCTTGGATGGGTTAAGGAGGGCGTCAGCTACCCGGCGCTGCAATCGTTGTTCGTATCTGGCTTGCCCCGTGATGCTGACCTCTTCAACGAGTTCCACGCGCTCATCGTCCGACATGCGGGTGAACACTGCCGTCCCGCACCGTTGTGCTCCAGTTGTTGCCTGCGGCGCATGTGCGATCACGCCCGTGTTGCGGCGACCGCCCCTCACTAGCGGCTCCCATGTTGCGGCGACAGCCTCTCACCAGTAGGCTTTAGTGCCGAAAAAGCATCGTTGCCGCCTGGCGTGCGGCAACCCCACACCAGGGAGGATCTTTTGACTGCCCCAACCACTACCCCGATGAGTGCCATTGACGCGATCGGCGGAAGCCGTCCACTAAAGACGGAGGAGTTTGCCAGACGCGCCCACGACTACACACTGAATCCCAGCCGCAATGCGCTCAAGGAAATCCTGGACAAGGCCGATTCCGTCGCCGCGACACCACCGCTGCTGGGAATCTTCAACGATATTCCGTGGCATCAGTTTCGCGAAAACGAAGCCCATGCCTGGGCGCGGGCAGGGTTTTCATGGATCGTCAATGATGCGGAGCACCGCCAGTGGGAGGGTTGGTACGGCACGGAGCAGAACGCGACCATCAACCGCCTCGGCATGCTGACCTGCCAACGGCTACACCGCGAGGCCGCCAGCTTTCACGGTGACGTGTTTCAGATCGGTGCCCGGGCGACGCTGAAGCCGTACGGTACGACCTACGAGCAGGCGGAGCGCTACTACCGCTCGGTTGAATTCCCGGTTCCAGGACAGGCCACGGCGGACGACCGTGGCGGCTATCCCATTCGCTATGGCGACCGCAACTTCGCGTTCACACCGGATGAACTACGGGGCGTGGAGACGGAGACTCAGGGATGGATCCAATTCGAGACGGCCGAGTACATCATCGACACTGACCTGAGGGACCGGGTCCTCGACCTGATGGCTGCCCAGGGACCCAACAAGGCCTGCGGCTTCGTGGGTCCTTTCGACGCCATCCTGCGCGAGGGCGAACTCCCGGAAGTCGAGGATGCCGTGGACGCTCTGTTCCGGGCGGGGGCCGAACGTGGCGTCCACCTGGGTCGGGTGGTCGGGAGCGGCTCGATGGAGGACCCTAAGGATATCGAGGACAACATGGTTCGCGCCATCGACAACGGTGCGCGCCTAATTTGCGTCCATCCGATGACCAGCGACTTCACGTTTCGGGGCGCTATGGCGATGGCAGAACCGTTTTTTCGCGCGGCCGCGCGTTGCGGCTTCTGACAAACAGGGTTGGGGGAAATGAAAAAAGGCCGCCCGGCATACGCCGGACGGCCTTCAGTTTTTCAGCTTCAGAATTGAACTCTGACCCGGTCCTTAGAACCGGTCCGGTTCTTATTAGAAGCTGTAGGTCACGGAGGTGTGGCTGGAAAAACCACCCTTCTCGAACACGATACCATCATGCAGAAACGAGTTCAGCAGATGAACATCGACAGCAACGTCACCGGACGTCATCGCCAGTCCGAAGTTCACCGCCGTTTTGGTGGCGTATGTCGTCTCATCCGGAACACCGCCCATGGTGGCATCCGCGTCCCACGAGTCCATGCGCCATTCGCGCATGCCGCCGGCCCTTAGCGTCAGCCATTTCTTGGCATCGATCTCCGCACCGACATGGGTCGGGATCGAGATCGCTGTGGTCTCGCCGTCGAGCAACTCGACACCCACGCCGACACCGTACAACAGGCGGACGCTGTCCGAGATCATATCGTTGTCCGCGAGCAGGGCACTGGCCTCAATGTCGGTACCCCCACCATTGCTCATCATGTTCCCAGATGCATCCTTGCTGGCCAGGGACACACCGACGATGAGGTACTTGAAGTGACCGCCATCGCGATCCATCCGAGCATCCACACCAAGCCTGATTCCGGTTTCACCGCCTTCGTCGTCGACGAAGGAGACTTCAGCTGCCAGTGCGCGACCGTCCGAACCGGTGCTGCCACGAGCGGAAAGACTCAGGATCTGACGGCCACCAGCGTCTTCCAGACCGAGGGTCCCGATGATACCGGTCGAACCGTTGGAGTAGCCGAGATCGATGATCGGCTCGCGAGCGATACCGACGTTATCCATGCCCGATGAGCTGCGGTTGATACCCGCGATCCAGTTGCTACCAGCGTAGGCGACATAGTCAGCCCCCGCGTCCGCGTACACGAAAGAGCCACTTGAGCCCAAGGTGTGAGGAAAATTGTAGACATCCAGATCGTCTTCCGGCGTCGATAGGTTGTTGCCGCCCGTCAGCACATTGATTCGCGGTTCACTGGCGAACGCAAGCGTCGACATCAACATGAGCATGCTGAAGATCAGCATGACTCCTACGAAAGTCTTCTTCATCGCAAGTATACCTCCCGTGTAACTTGCATGGTGGATAAAAAAAATCCTCTAAAGGGTGCACGGGGTTAGCGTTCCCGCCTCATTACTAAGTACTCAAGTATAGCACCCTTTCTCGATTTTCGCCCCCCCAGTCTTGCTCCGGACGTTTTGTCAACCTGTTTGCCTGTTGCTATCTTTGGCTTGCTGGAATTTGTGTGAACGAATCACACAGCCCTTGCACATCTCATGAATCCAACTAGGGAGGGATCTCATGCGCAACGCTCTTGCCGTTTTGTTACTGACGGCTATCGCGGTCACGCCAGCCGCGGCTCAACACTATGATCTGTATTACGTCCTGCCGGCCGAGAAGGGAACCAAAGGCGTGGACGTGGGAATCGCCAGCGCCGACATCGGTAGCCTCGGCGACGTCAGCGATCTGAATGTTTTGGGAAAATACTCGGTGTCCGACAACCTCGAAGTCGGTGCCAGAGCCGTCCTCGGCGTCATGAATGACAACAAGGATGATCTGTCCACGATCGAGGTCGGAGCCAAGTTCGGCACCAATGAGATGATGGCTCTCACCGGCGCGATACTGTTACCCACTGGAGACGCGGATGACCCCGGAATCTCCATTGGAGCTATGAAAACGAAGGAAATGGACTCGGGCCTGTCTGTTAACCACTGGTTGCAGGCAACCCTGCTGGAAGGCTATCATGCGGACGGGATTGGCTTGAACCTGCTGATCGAACCCACCAAGGCAATGGGAGACAAGCTCACGGGCTACCTCGACGTCCTCGTCGGCACCAACACGGATAGCTTCGGCGACAACCTTGGTATCAACCTCGGTCCCAACGTCGACATCACCTTGAACGAGAAAGCCGTCATCAACGCCGGCATCACCATCGGCATCGCCGGCGACGCGAAGCAGGATGACGTCGGCCTCGTGGTGACCTTGGTGGCCGGCCTGTAGGGGCTCGCCCAGTAACGGCGGAGTTAACGTCAAAAGGGGCGCCAGCGGATTCGCAGGCGCCCCTTCTCCTTTTCTGCTGTTCGTATTTTATCCTATCCTGCTCGCGGCCCCTATGCTCGCACGAAACGCGGGTTGCTGTTACCGTCGTTGGTGAGGTGACTGAGGGCCGGAATCTGAGCCTTGTCCGGGATCACCAGGTCGAGTTCGGAACGGTTCTCCACGATCGTGCCATCCCCTACCTGCACGCCGCTGCCGATGAGAATGCGACCCGGTTTCGTCTCCCCTGTTTTAACCGTGCCGATGACGACGGAAGAGCCGATTCGACAGTCGGCACCGGTTTCTACCAGCCCGTAGATCTGCGTACTCGGTCCGATTATCGAGCGGTCGCCGATGCGGACGGGACCGAGTAGGTCGGCGTCTGTTCCGATGATCACGTAATCGCCGATGAGCGGATGCCGTCTTCTCAGCCTTCGCGTCAGGCCTCCGAGCGTGCACGGCATGATATGGCATCCGCACCCGATGACTCCGGTCTGGCCGGTGGTCAGTCCCCTGTGGGTGTGGTCGAGGAAATTGGCGTCGCCGATCTCTGTCTCCGGATGGATGTCAGCCTGGTAGTAGCGCGCCCCTAGTTCTGCGATGGCCCTCGATAACAGCGGCACGGGCATTCTCTGCAGGTTGTCGCTATCGTCGACCGATCCCGTCTTGGTCAGCGCGTTGGCGACTTCGTGATACAGCAGCACCCGCCATCCCGGATAGGTACTCATCACCAGTTGCATCTGGTAACTGAGGATATAGGAGCAGTCGAGCTCCTGCAGGAAGGAGCGGTAGTGGTCGAGGTCGCGCCGCCTGATGGTCTCATCCACGTGTGCGCCGAAGTCCAGTCTCGACAATTCTTCTGGCGTCAGACCGCAGCGATGCATCAGGTAGGCGTCCCACACCGCCGGGTCCTTCAGCGCCGCGAAGCGATTCCACATGGAGCGCACCTTGAGTTCGGGCAAGCTCCACAACAGCGAGAACGTCGCATTCAGCGACTTCTCTTCCAAATTCTCCACCTCCTCCACCGCCTGAAACGACTGCGCGATCATGGCGTAGAGTTGATCCGCCAACTCACCTAAAGCAGCAGTCAGGTCACAGTCCCCCTCATCCTGTTGGTCCAGCGCGTTGTGCGAGCCAGGAGCGACGCACTCGAGCAAGTTGCCCAGTACGGTTTCCAGGATATCACGATTGACGAACCCGCGCCCGGACCGCTGGGAGAGAATACCCGGATCCACCGGATCGATCCGCAACGCCGCAGCCTCTTCGGGTGTGTAGATCGGACGCAGACGTTCCACCACCAGCTGCAACAGGTCGTGCTTGCTACGGGTGTAGTGTTCGTCGAACAGCGTCGTCTTGCTCATCGGAGGGAAATCATCCATGCAAGGTTGTGAAAATGTGTATGTCAGAATGTAGCTGTCGCATCCCATAGATCATACGCGTTTGACCACCCGGGTTCAACGCGGATGTTGCCCTGTTGCCGCTCGACCGGTAGCTCTTATTTTGAGCCTGGCAATCGCAGAGTTCATTTTCCATGCCTTTCTATTTTCCTTCCCTTTCAATAGGACGGATGTTCCTCATGCACCCCTCCACCGTCTACCACTCGGAATCATGATGCAGCGTTTCCCGGTACGCACACATCCAGAGGGCGCGGTCCTGCCCCGGGAAGACCAGTTGGCGTGGAGACTGGCCAACATGGCAGCCTCCAATCGAGAACTCGACGATGACGTTTGCGAGATGATCGGCAACCGTCTGATCGATAATGCCGCCGTCGCCATCGCTGCCATCAACCGCTTGCCGGTCCGCCATGCCAGGCTTCTCGCGCTCGGGTACCCGCATCCTACGCTGCAGGGCGCCTGTCTGTTCGGCCTGCCCTCCGAGTCACGGTTCCACTGTGAGTGGGCGGCCCTCGCCAACGGAGTCGCAGTGCGCGAACTCGATATGCATGACTGTTACCTGGCAGCCGACTACTCGCATCCGGGAGACACCATCCCACCTTTGCTTGCGGTTGCCCAGCAGAAGGGATGCGCGGGAGCGGACCTGGCCCTCGGAATCGCGACGGCCTACGAGACCCAGATGGCCCTGGTCACGGGAATCTGCCTACACGAACACAAGATCGACCATGTCGCCCACCTCGCTCCGGCCGTGGCGGCCGGACTGGGCACCCTGTTGCACCTTGAGCCTGAGGTCATCTTCCAGGCCATCAATCAGAGCCTCCATCTGTCCTGTGCCACCCGTCAGTCCCGCAAGGGGGACATCACCAGCTGGAAGGCCTACGCCCCTGCACAGGCGGGAAAGACCGCTATCGAAGCAGTCGGCCGCGCCGTTCTCGGCGAATGTGCGCCGTCGCCGATCTATGAAGGGCGCGATGCCGTCATCGCCTGGATGCTCAGCGGCCCCGACCACGAGTATGAGGTTGCACTCCCGCCCCCGGGAAACCGTCTACGCGCCATCATGGATTCCTACACCAAGGAACACTCCGCCGAATATCAGGCACAGGCACTCGTCGACATCGGCTTCGCCCTGCACGCTCGCAATCTACCGCTCGACGAGGTCGATGAGGTGATCGTCCGCACTTCCCATCACACCCACAACGTCATCGGCACGGGTTCGCAGGACCCGCAGAAGTTCGACCCGGATGCCTCCCGTGAGACCCTCGATCATAGCGCCATGTACATCCTTGCCGTTGCCTGGGAAGACGGCAGTTGGCATCACGTCGACAGCTACACTGCCGAACGCGCCCACCGGGCTTCAACAGTACGCCTGTGGCAGCGAATTCGCACGGAAGAGAGCGCCCCATGGACGGAGGCCTATCACGATCCTGATCCGGCCAGCAAGAAATTTGGCGCTGAAGTCGAGATCCGAATGAACGGCGGCGGAACCAGAATCCTGGAGACGCTGGACAATCCCAACGCCCACATCCTGGGTGCACGCCCGTTCGCTCGGGCGCAATATGTCGAGAAGCTCACTACGCTTGCTGAAGGACTGGCACAGCCTTCCGAAACAGACCGCTTCAGAGCGCTGATAGAGCGGCTCAACTCCCTGTCGCCGAGCGAGGTTCAACAGCTCAATATCGCCGTGCCAGAGGACCTGCTCGAAGACGGCTCGAGTAACCGAACCGGCATTCTGTAATCCGCCTTACCAGTCGAGCTTCGAAGACAGATTGTGGAAGAAGTAGTGAGGCTCGAAATAGATGAGCTTCGCCGAGGTTTCCGAGCGCTTGATCAGCAGCTCGTCGCCGGGCATGAGGTCCCGCACCTGGCGGCCGTCGGCGGTCAGGTAAACGTGCGGATCCCGCGTCTGGGGGCTGATACTCAGGCGAATGTTGGAATCCGGAGACACCACGAGGGTACGTGAAGTGAAGTTGTGCTCGTGGATGCCGTCGAGGATGAAACAGCGCACGTCGGGCATGACAATGGGAGCGCCCGCTGACAACAGAAAACCAGTGCTGCCCGTCGGGGTGCCGACGACGACTCCGTCTCCCTGAATGGTGCGAATCTTGGTGCCATCCACGTGGACGTCGACGAAACAGAAGCGGCTACTGGTACGCACGATCACCTCGTTGATCGCGCGAATCTCACCAGATGGATGGGTGCACTGGAGGACGAGTCGTTCACTGACGATGTAATCGCCTGCGATCAGACGGTCTACGATCGTCGTCAACTCACTGCGGTCGCCGGCTGTGAGGAAACCGACCGTACCGAAATTGACAGCCAGCACCGGTACCGTCGACCCCACATCCAGAGCCTTGAGTACCGTGCCGTCGCCTCCCATGGCGATGATGAGATCAAGATCGGCGGGTGGATCTCCGTCCCAGCTGAGGAATACTGCCTGGATCGCGTTCTGGTCGAGCAGAGCTGCCAGTTCGTCGTACGGATGTTGCTGCGACTCGTCTCGTAGCAGCACACCCACTTTGCTCAACTGGATCATGGATCTCTCACCCTCTGCCGGGAAACCATCCGCCGCGGCCGGTGACGGCTACTTGGCTCGCGCCTGCGTACCGACCTGCGCCTCGTATGCCTTGATCAACGCCTGAGTGCCCTCATCCCCACATCCGGCCCCTTCGATTACGTTGAACAGTTGGTGCGCCGTGCTTACCCCGTGGAGGGCGAGATTGACATCATTGGCCGCTTCTATGACCAGCTTGAGATCCTTCTGCTGCAGCTTGACCATGAACCCGGGAGCGAAATCGCCTTGCAAAATGCGCGGACCGAGATTGCTCATTTGCCATGACCCGGCGGCGCCCCCGCTGATGGCGTCCAGCACACGCTGTACATCCAGGCCTGAAGCGGCTGCTAACATCAACGCCTCGGCCATACCCAGGTTGGCCACCGAAACGCCGATCTGATTGCAAGCCTTGGTCGTCTGGCCAGCGCCATTGCCACCGATGAGGTTGATGTTCTTTCCCATCGCCTCGAACACCGGCATGCACTCATCGAACACCTTTTGCTCTCCACCCACCATGATCGACAGTGTACCCTGCTGCGCGCCGACGTCACCGCCACTGACCGGGGCATCCAGCATGCCCACTCCGCGCTCCTTGAGACGCGCCGCCATGTCCTTCGTGGCGCTGGGAGAAATCGTGCTCATGTCGATGACGGTGGCCCCTTTTGCGGCCCCTTCGATGACACCATCCTCGCCGAAAATTACCTGTTCCACGTCCGGGGTATCCGTCACCATGGTGATGATGACATCGCAACCCGCTGCCGTGTCCTTCGGAGTGGCGCAGCGTTCTGCACCGGCGTCGATGACTTCCTGGACCCGTGGCCGGTCTGTACGATTGTAGACCCTGAGAGCGTATCCGGCTTTGCTCAGATTGATCGCCATCGGCGCCCCCATGATTCCCAATCCCACCACGCCGACCTTCGTGTTTCCGGGACTTGCTGGCATCTTTGCTCCTTTGTGTTTCGAAAATCGGAATCAGAATCTGTAATCAAACAGGTGACGGTTATCAACGATGTCAGCGGATTCGTACATGTTCACGAGCCAAAGCTGCAGCGCCTCAGTTTGTCTCTGTTGAAGCAACTCCTGCTCCACGGACGGCCTGTCCGCCAGGAACTGCGATTCATCCAGGTCCTGCCTGTCCGCCAGTCGCATGACGTAGGCGCCCAGGTTCGTGGTGATGACCTCGCTGAGATCGCCACGATGCAATCGAAAAGCCTCTCCGACAAAACGATTGCCACGTCCCACTTCGGGCACGTAGTCGGCCCGAGAGAACGGTTCGGTAACGACGACTTCCAGGCCGGCGCTTTGAGCCGCTTCATTCAGATTCGTGCCGGCCAGCACCTGCTCGCGGATGCGCTCGAGCGGCGCTTTGGCCACTTCGGCTTTTTCCACCTGGCGCACCTTCTGTTCCACCCGCCGCCGTGCATCCTCGAGAGGCGCAATCCCTTCAGCTCGGTGCTCGAGTGCGTGGGCAACCCAATACCCGGTCTCCGCTGAGCCGACCCTGCTTATCGTGCCGGGCTGGCTGTCGAAAAACTGATTCACGACCCAGGTAGTCCCGCCTCCGAGACCGGGGATCACGCCGGCGCGACTGATGTACCCGGGTGTTCGAACCTGCACGCCTTCGATCTGCGCGGCCGTGTCGAAACCACGCTCGGTTGCCAGGGCCGCGAAGGCCGTGGCACGCTCGAAAATGGCTTCCTCCGTGTCCGGCGAGGCCTTGTATTTCAACAGAATATGGCGAGCGCTAATCTTGTCCTCGCCGTCCTCTTGAACCTTATCTTCGACCTTGATCAGGTGTAGTCCGAATTGCGTGCGTACCGGCTCAGACACCTGACCGATTGACAGGTTGAAGGCAACCTCCTCAAACGGCTTGACCATGGCTCCGCGACCGAATACACCAAGGTCCCCAGCGTTGGCAGCGCTGCCCGCGTCCTCCGAAACGGCGGCTGCCATCTGGCCGAAATCCGCACCGCCCACGATGTCCTCCCTGAGGGATTGAATGTCTGCCAGCACCCCCGCAGAATCCGCACTGGTTGGAGTCCTTGGAAAAAACACGTACGCGAGTTTGATCTGGTCGCGGTGGAAGTAATCCTCCGCGTGTTCGCCGTAATACTGCTCGACATCGGCTTCAGAGACGACAACCGTTGAATCGGCTATGCCCGTTGCCGGGGAGAACACGTACTCGACGCTAACCTTTTCATTGTTCTGGGCGTAGTGCTGGCGGACCTCGTCTGGAGTCACCTGGATCGACTCCAGAAAGGTTTGTCGCAGCCGGAAGTTGAGCAGCTGGTTGCGCTGCAACTGCTCGAGCTGCAGAACGAAGTTTTTGCTATTGGGATCGCTGTAGGTATTGCGGTCGTTGAGGAATTGATTGTAGACATTCGGATCGAACTCACCCTCGACCTGAAATACCTCCATCGCCTGCACGGCCTCGGGCGGCTGCACCCGCGTGTAATACGCCAGCTCCTTGTCGGAAATAGATATTCCAAGCCGGTTCAACTCCTGACGCACAAGCGCATCTCCGACCAGCTTGTCCCACACGTCGCGGATCAGCTTGCCCTCATCGGCCCTCTCTTCGCGGCTCGTTTGCCTGGCAACATTCTTGAGGGCGCTCTGAAAAAAGCGCAGCGATATTTCTTCGCCGTTGATGACGCCGACAGCATCCCCGCTGGCGACCCGAGACCCTCCTCCGAAATCGGCACCCCATTCGAAAACGATCAAACCAACGAAGGCGAGGATGACGAACCACATGACAATGGCCGTTTTCTCGCGCAGTTTGGTCATCATAACCTGTCACGTCTCCTGTTCATTCGGTTTGCTCTTCTCCCGGCGTCCTACCAATCAACTCGGTGTGTCTCAAATGGCAAGCCACCTGGCGACCGTCCACGATCGTCGCCAGTGGAGGCACAGCTTGTCGACACACATCCACCCGTTCTGGACAGCGCGGATGGAACGGACATCCTGAGGGAATCGCCGCCGGATTGGGGACATCACCCTGCAACAGATGGTGTCTCGCCCGCTGCCCTCGCTTTCCCGGATCAGGTACGGGCACCGCAGCCAGCAACGCCCTCGTGTACGGATGAGAGGGATCCCTGTAGATCAACTCGCTGGTGCCGACCTCGACTATCTTCCCCAGGTACATCACAGCGACCCTGTCGGAGATCTGCCGGACCACGCTGAGGTCATGGGCGATGAACAAATACGTCAACCCCAGCTCTGCCTGAATGTCCTGTAGCAGATTCACGATCTGAGCCTGGACGGAAACGTCCAGGGCCGAAACAGGCTCATCCGCGACGATGAACTCCGGCTCAACGGACAGCGCACGCGCAATGCAGATCCGTTGTTTTTGACCGCCGCTGAACTCGTGGGGATAGCGATCAACCGCGTCGGATGGCAGGCCCACCACGTCCAGCAGACGGATCACGCGTCGATCCAGGTCTGAACCGGTTGCGAGTCCGTGAATCCTCAACCCCTCACTGATGATTCGCCCGGTTTTCATTCTCGGGTTCAGCGAGCTGTAGGGATCCTGAAAGACAATCTGCATTTGCCGGCGCAGGAGTCGCATTTGTGCCCGTCCCAATCGCCTTAAATCGCGATTCCTAAAATACACCTCCCCTGAGGTCGCGTCGAGAAGATTCAGGATCAAGCGGCCGAGGGTGGTCTTGCCACAGCCACTCTCTCCGACGACCCCGAGGGTCTCCGCTTCCTGGATTTCCAGACTGACACCGTCAACCGCGCGCACCGCGCCGGTCACTTTCCCCCACACACCGCGTCGAACGGCGAACTGTTTCTTCAGATCGACAACGCGAACCAGCGGCTCAGCCTTCCCGCTCATGCGCCCTCCATTCCCGCCTTCCAGCAACTCACCGTGTGGTCTCCCCCTGCTCCCGGCGCACGTTCCAGCTCGGGTTGCACACTCGTGCATTCAGCGTCGGCTGACCCACAGCGAGGAGCAAACCGGCATCCAACGGCTAAAGACCGCATATCCGGAACCGATCCGGGGATGGTTTCTAGCCGGTCTCGGCTGCCGTCCATGGGCGGTACGGAACGCAACAGACCGTGCGTGTACGGATGCTGCGGATTGGCGAAGAGCCTCTCCGTTGTCGCGGACTCGACGATGCGCCCCGCGTACATGACCGCGACCCGATCGGCCGTTTCCGCAACCACGCCGAGATCGTGCGTGATGAGGAGGACTGCCATGTCCATTTCAGCCTGCAGCTCCCGTAGCAAATCCAGTATTTGGGCCTGAATGGTCACGTCCAGTGCTGTAGTAGGCTCGTCAGCTATCAGCACATCAGGTCGGCATGACAGGGCCATCGCGATCATGACGCGTTGCCGCATACCTCCGCTCAGTTGATGTGGATACTCCCTCATCCGTTGTTCCGGCGCCGAAATGTGAACCAGGCGCAGCATATCGATGGCACGATCGCGAGCTTCCATCCGTGAGACGTCGTGGTGCAGGCTGACGGCCTCGGCAATCTGATATCCGCAGGTGAGAACCGGATTCAGACTCGTCATCGGCTCCTGAAATACCATGGCCAATTCGGCCCCGCGGACGGCGCACATCTCCGGTTCTGCAAGTCCGGTCAGATCTCGACCATTGAGCATCACCTGCCCTTTCTCTATACGACCAGGCTCACTAACCAATCGCATCAGGGAAAGCGCGGTGACGGTTTTACCGCAACCACTTTCACCAACCAGGGCCAGGGTCTCCCCACGGCGGACGTGGAATGACACGCCGTCCACTGCCCTTGCCACCCCGTCCCGCGTGTGGAAAGAGGTGCACAGATTCATCACCCGCAACGGCGCGTTCTGGTCGGAATCGATCACGCCCTCCTCACCATCGCGGCGGTTTCCGTGACCGCGCCGGCCGCCGCCGGCTCGAATGACGGCACGACCGAGAACCGATGCGCCCGTTCGGCCGCAATGGCCGTCTCCTCACAACTCAGGTCGGCAGGTTCCAGTCGCACCCCCAGAGTGCGCTCGAAGCCTTCGACCAGGCACGCCCTCAAGCGGGCGATGTCGATGTCATCGACCCAACGACTCAGGTGGGTGCTGGTCCGAGGCAGGGTGTGGCCCGTGTGCATGAGTTCGCAGAGGCGCTCGTGCTCCGGGCCCAACAGCACAGAGCCATGTTGCAGCACACCCCCCCGAATTCGGCGCTGGGCGCTGCCGACCAGCTTCTTGCCGCCGCACTTCACTTCCCATCTCGAGGTGCTGGCGAAGCAAGGGCCTTTCGAGGACGACGCGTCGGACGAGCCACCCCGCGTGGGTTCACCCCGCTCCAGTTCCGCAGCCACCCCGAACGACCTCAGCCCATCGACCAGGCTCTGTCCGATCCTGCGACTGGATGCGCAAACCCCGCCTGCCAACGCGGATTCATCGTCAGACCACGACAGCGAATAGGTCAACTCGTTCCAGTGAAGGACGGCGCGGCCACCGGACGGACGAGTGACCACGTCGATCCGTTCTTGCCGACACCTGGCCAGATCCAGCTCCGTCGGCGCGGATTGATTGTACCCGATCGACACGGCGGGCGGATGCCACCCGTAGAACCTGAGTACCGGCGGGTTACCGGACTCTGCGACCCGATCCAACAGCACACCGTCGACGGCCATGTTGTCGGACCCCGTCGAGATCCCGGATTGAATCAAGCGCCATGGACCAGACACTGGAGATTCTCCTGCGTGCACCCTTTCGGGATGTGGGAAAAACGGAATGTGGGCTCTCGCGTGCTTACCGGAGGCGGTACAAACGCATCATCACAGCTTGCCCAGGCGTTTGAGCGCATCACGCGCCGCCATCTGTTGAGCCTCTTTCTTGCTGCGCCCTTGCCCGCTGCCCAGTGTTTCTCCGGTTACACTGACGTTGACGCTGAAAAGCTTGTCGTGGTCAGGGCCATCCTCGTTGTGCACATGGTACTTCGGGTGGCCGGACCCTTCGCTTTGCGTGTGTTCGAGCAGACGACTCTTGAAATTGACGAAATCTTCGCGCGTATGCAGCTCCTCGAAATCCTGCAGAAGCACGTCGTGGACCGTGCGACGGGCTGCCTCCAATCCGCCATCGAGGTAAATCGCTCCGATCACGGCCTCGAGCGCGTCGGACAGAATCGAAGGTTGTACCGCACCGCCGGCGCGGCGCTCTTCCGAGCTCAGTAGAATGAAGTGGTCCAGATCGATGCTACGGGCCTTTGCCGCCAGAATCGTGCGACTGACGACGAGCGACTTCATCTGGGTCAGATCACCTTCTCGCAAACTTTGGTATTCGCGATAGAGAAACTCTGCCACGAGCAGATCCAGCACGGCATCGCCGAGGTACTCCAGCCGCTCGTTCGACTCCACGCCCGTTCCCTGACGCGCATAGACGTACGACCGATGCTTGAGGGCCTGCTCCAATAGCCTGTGATCGCGAAAGCGGTAACCGACGTGGGCCTGCAGGGCACGCAGGTCGAGGGCAGGCGTGCTGGATCGCCGTCCGAGGATTCTGCCGAGCCAACGCAGTGCCATTGCAACTGCTTATCCGTCGAATCGACTAAACACGAGCGCAACGTTGTGGCCGCCGAAACCGAAGGAGTTGTTGACGACTCGGTGGGGGGAGAGCTCTCTGGCTTGATTGGGCACACAGTCGAGGTCGCACTCAGGATCGGGGTGTTCGTAGTTGATGGTTGGCGGGACCACGCCGTTCGCCAGCGCCAGCACACAGGCGATGCTTTCGATGGCCCCGGCGGCACCGAGCAAATGACCCGTCATCGACTTGGTTGAACTGATCGCCAGCGAACGGGCGTGCTCACCAAACACCGACTTGATCGCTGCCGTTTCCTGCATATCGCCGATCGGCGTCGAGGTGCCATGAGCGTTGACGTAGTCAATCTGATCGGTATTGATGCCGGCGTCGGCGATGGCGATGCGCATCGCCCGCGCCCCGCCTTCACCCCCGGGCGCCATGTCGGTGATGTGGTAGGCGTCTCCGGTGAACCCCATGCCGGAGAATTCGCCGAAGATGGTTGCTTCACGCTGCTTGGCATGTTCCAGCTCTTCGAGCACCATGGTGCCCGCGCCCTCACCGAGGACGAATCCCCGGCGCTCGGCATCGAAAGGCCGGCTGACCGTAGTCGGATCGTCGTCGTTTTCGGTCGCCAGCGCCCGGGCAGAGGCGAAGCCGCCGATCGAGATCGGCGTTATCGCCGATTCGGTACCGCCGGTGACCATGATATCCGCTTCATTGTACTGAATCTTCCGCGCCGCCTCGCCGATCGCGTGGGCAGCTGACGAGCAGGCCGATACCGTGGTGTAGTTGGGACCCTTGGCACCCAGCTTGATGGAGACGAAGCCGGCCGACATGTCGCTGATCATCATCGGCACGAAGAACGGGCTGATTCGCGTCGGTCCCTTCTCCATCAACACGGTGTGCTGATCCTCGAGCGTCTGGATGCCACCGATGCCCGAGCCGAGAATGACGCCGATTCGCTCCGGGTTTTCACGACCGATCTCCAAACCGGAATGTTCGAACGCCTTGGTCGAGGCGTAGACGGTGTACTGGACGAAGCGATCCTGCCGACGGACCTCCTTGCGATCCATCACCTCCTCAGGATCGAAATCCTTGAGCTCGCCGGCGATCTTGACCTTCTGATCGGAGGCGTCGAACCGGGTGATGGGACCGATGCCTGAACGGCCTGACGTCAGCGCCTCCCAGAAGGCATCGACGGTATTGCCGTTGGGCGCCAGTACACCCAGGCCGGTGACAACGACTCTACGGCGCGACAACGGCCTCAAGCCTTGCTGTGTTCCTCGAGGTACTTCATGGCATCGTTGACGCTGGCCATCTTCTCGGCGTCTTCATCAGGGATGTCGATCCCGAATTCCTCCTCGAACGCCATCACCAGCTCTACGGTGTCGAGCGAATCGGCTCCGAGGTCATCGATGAAGGAAGCCTCGGGGGTCACCTGGTCGACGTTGACCCCCAGCTGTTCGACGATGAGATCGCGGACCCGGGTTGTGATTTCTGACATCTTGGCACTCCTCGTTGGGTTCGAACTCTGTCTTGAGTCTGAACTGTGTCTCGGGATTTGAAGTTTGTCTGATAGACGCAAATATATATCGGTACTCTTACATGGTCATGCCGCCGTCGACGACTACGACCTGGCCAGTTATATAGCCCGCTCTCTCGGACGCGAGAAACGTGACGGCATGGGCGATTTCCTCCACCGTGCCGGTGCGCCCCAGCGGAATCTGGGCCTCCATCTGTTCGACGACCTGGTCAGTCAGATCCGACGTCATCCCGGTCTCTGGCACCAGTCCCGGAGCCACGGCGTTGACGGTGATATTACGGGAGGCAAACTCCTTGGCCAAACTCTTTGTCAGGCCGACGAGCCCTGCCTTTGAGGCGGCGTAGTTGGCTTGCCCGGCGTTACCGCTGATGCCGACGACGGAGGTAACGTTGATGATGCGGCCACTGCGCGCTTTCATCATGGGCCTGACGGCCGCTTTGCAACAGTTGAAAGCCCCCTTGAGATTGGTCGCCAGTACGGCGTCCCAGTCTTCCTCTTTCATCCGCATCAGCAGATTGTCCCGGGTGATGCCGGCATTGTTGACGAGGATGTCGATGCGGCCGAAGGTCTCGAGTGTTTGCTTGACCGCCGCATCCGCCTGGCCCGAATCCGCGACATCTGCCTGATAGGCAACGGCTCTGACACCCAGGGCCTCGATTTCGGCGGCCACGGACTCGGCGGCACCCTCGGTACGGGCGCACAGCGCGATATCAGCGCCTCCCGAAGCCAGCTCGAGGGCGATGGCCTTGCCGATGCCCCGCGAACCCCCGGTTATCAGTGCCGCCTTACCTGCAAAGTCGTTACCCATCGGTCTCTCCTGTTTGTGCCCATGTCACCGCCGCCGGGATTTCTTCGTCTTTACCGACCGTCTGGACCTCCGGCGCCGGTTTCGTCCGGCGCGCCATGCCCTTGAGGACGGCTCCTGGGCCCACCTCCAGAGCGCGTTGCACACCGGCTCCGGCCAGGTATTCCATCGTTTCTGTCCAGCGCACCGGACTCGTGATCTGGGCGATCAGATGTTCGCGCAATTGGCTGACATCCTCAACGGGCTGCGCGGAGACGTTGGTAATGACGGGGACTTGCGGCATCCTCAACTCCGCCTCGGCGATGAGTGTCTGCATCTCCCGTGCTGCCGGGGCCATCAAGTTTGAGTGAAACGCCCCGGAGACGGTCAGCTCGATGGCCCGCTTCGCTCCGCGATCGGGTGCCACTCTGGCGACCTCCTCGACGGCGGCGGCCGTGCCCGACACCACGACTTGACCTGGCGCGTTGAAATTGGCGGCCACGACATCACCGTTGGGGCTGAGTTCCGCGCACAACGCCGTTACGCTGTCGTCTTCCATGCCGATGATGGCGGCCATTTTACCCGCTTCGAGCTCGCCAGCATGCTGCATCAACCGCCCTCTCTCCCGAACCAGTTCGAGAGCGGGGCGAAAATCGATGGCACTCGCAGCCACGAGTGCGGAGTATTCCCCGAGACTGTGGCCGGCTACATGACTGGGAGCGAGGCCTTGATCCCGCAGCACGTGCGCCACCGCACAACTGTGGACGAAAACCGCCGGTTGAGTGATGGCCGTTTGCGTCAGCTCTTCCATCGGCCCCTCAAAACAGATCTTCGTCAGCGCCGTGCCCATGACCTCGTCGGCCTCCTCGAACAAGCGGCGGGCCAGGTCGTTCTGGCTGCACAGATCGGCCCCCATGCCGACGAACTGTGAGGCTTGGCCGGGAAATAGGAACGCCGTCATATCAACCGTCGTGAACCGTTCCCCAGCGGAGCAGCACGCTTCCCCAGGTATAGCCGCCGCCGAAAGCCGTCAATTGCACCAGATCCCCGGATGCCAAGCGGCCGGTGTCGCTGGCTTCGGAAAGCGCGATCGGGATCGTCGCGTTGGTCGTGTTGGCGTACCGATCGACGTTCACGAAGGCCTTGTCCAACGGCAGGTTCATGCGTTCCGCCGTGGCCGTGATGATGCGGCCGTTGGCCTGATGCGGTACGAACAGATCGATATCATCGACACCGAATCCGTTCGATTGCAGAAGAGACAGCGAGACCTCCGCCATCTTTGTGACGGCAACCTTGAACACGGCCCGCCCCTCCTGCCGCACGTAGTGCAGGCGCTGGTCGATGCTGTCGTGCGAGGCCGGTAACTTGCTGCCGCCGCCAGGCAGGCAGAGGTTGTCCCCGCCAGAACCGTCGCTGCGCAGTTCGAAATCTATGAGCCCCTCTTCCCGGTCCGAACGCTCCAACAAAACGCCTCCCGCCCCATCACCGAAAAGCACGTAGGTGGTACGGTCTTCGATGTTGAGGATCGAACTCATCTTGTCCGCACCGATGACCATGACCCTTTCGTGGGCACCGGATTCGATGAACTGGGCTCCCGCGGCGATGGCATAAACAAAACCGCTGCAGGCGGCGGACAGATCGTAGGCCCAGGCATTGTTAGCGCCGATATGGCTCTGTACCAGACATGCCGTTGACGGAAACACCATGTCGGGAGTGATGGTGGCGACGATGATAAGATCGACGTCATCGGCGTTCATCTGACGCTTGCGCAGTAGATTGTTGGCGACCTCGATCGCCAGGAAGGACGTGGGCTCCTCGTCCAGAAACCGGCGCTCGGATATACCGGTCCGGTCGCGAATCCAGGAGTCAGACGTGTCGATGACCTTCTCGAGGTCGAAGTTGCTGACTACTCGACTCGGCAGACACCGATCCGTGGCGGTTATGGTGGCGTTGTAAGGGCGTTTTCTCTCAGTCACTCAGCAGCACCTCCACAACCTGCGCCGAGTGCCTGATGGGCGGGCAGTGGAACGGATGGGTGTGCCTAGGCCTCTCCTTCCATGTACTCCCTCCCGCGGTACTGTCCGCAGCTGCGGCAGACGCGGTGGGGTCGAACCGGCTGTCCGCAATGCGAACAGGAGGAGATGGTCGGCGCCCTGAGTTTCCAGTGGGTGCGCCGTTTGTCACGGCGGGTGCGGGATATTCGTCGTTTCGGTACAGCGGGCAAGGGGTCACTCCTTCACGTTAGGTTGTTCTTTAACTCGGCCAGGGCCGACCATCGTGGATCGGTCGTTGACGCAGCACAGTCGCATTGTCCGGCGTTGAGGTCCTGACCGCATTGCGGGCACAGCCCCTTACAACCGGGGCGGCAGTGGATTCGCATCGGCAACTCCACCATGGCGCTGTCACGCAGTCTGGGTGTCAGGTCCACGGAACGAGTGCCTGGATGGACGATCTCTACTTCGTCTTGGTTTTCAAGTGCTTCAAGCTCTTCTTCACTGGCTTCCTTGCGCTGGATCAACACCTTGACGGTTGCCTCAACCGGCTCAGTTGCGGCAGCAAGGCATCGACAGCACTCACCGGCTACCTCAAAGGCGATGGTGCCGTTCACCGAAAAGCTCTGGATGCTGCGGATGACGCTCAGCGAAACCTGCAGTGGTTTGGGAATTCCGAGATATTGATCATCCCACGCCAGGTCGGCGGCATCGATGGCAAAGCTCCACTGCGTCGTCCCCTGGGCGAAATCGTCAAGCTCGAGCAGGGTCGTACCGTCGTACGACATGGTACCCGGCGTTTCGTGTAGTGAAAAAGGCACGGCCTGCACTCAATCTCCAAAAAAGAAGGCGATCTCGGTGGCCGCGTTTTCCGGCGAATCGGATCCGTGTACGGCGTTGCATTGGATATCCGTGCCAAAATCACGACGGATGGTTCCAGGGGCCGCCTTGGTGCTGTCGGTTTCACCGATGAAGGCGCGCAAATGGGTCACCGCGTCGTTTCGTTCCAGCGCCACCGGTACGGCCGGCCCGGAAGTCATGAATTCGACCAGTTCGCCGTAAAAGGGCCGTTCCTTGTGTACCGCGTAGAAGGCTTCGGCGCGCTCCTTCGTCAACCTCACCATCTGCAGATGGCGAATGACGAAACCCTCTTCTTCGAGACGGCGGAGGATCTCACCTATCGCCTGTTTGGCCACAGCATCAGGTTTGATAATCAACAGCGTTTGTTGCACGAACTCTCGTCTCCCGGGGCGCAAGCCTACGGGCCCTAGTTTCCAGGTGTCGCGTTGCTTGGGATGGACGTCGATTTTGCTGTGTGTTAGATCGATCCCGGCTTGCGGTAAGTGCGTTAAAATAGTCGGTTTTAGGGGTACTGTCAATCACCTCCAAAAGCGCTTGACAGGGTAACATGGCGGGGATAGTTTGGCCGCCATGAACCACCCCCTGCTGGAGGAAGAAGGCAAAGCGATCCGGGATCCAGTCTGGGGCTATATCTACCTGCCCCACCCCCTGCTCGCACTCATAGACACCGCCGAGTTTCAGCGTCTTCGCAACATCAGCCAACTGGGGTTCGTTCATCTGGTCTACCCTGGGGCCAGGCACTCCCGCTTCGAGCACTCACTGGGGGTCTATCACCTCGCAAAACAGTTCCTCGTCCGCCTGCTCAAGTCAGATCCGCCGTTGGTCCTGGAGGATGAAGACATCCGGGTTTTTCTGGCCGCGACGCTGCTGCATGACATCGGCCACTACCCGTTCTCGCACACATTGGAGGAGTTGACGACGTTTTTCGTCAATCACGAGGAACGGGCTCGTGCCGTCATCGAGGACCCGGCTGGCGATATCAACCGAATTCTGCGCCAGGTACTCGACGTCGATCCGGTCCGCGTCGCAAATGTCATCGACTACCAGGCCATGGACCGCCAGGTGCCTCAGGGTGATCTCCTGCTTGCCAACATCCTCAGCGGCACCCTGGATCCGGACAAGATCGACTACCTGCTGCGTGATTCCCTGTTCTGCGGAGTCCCCTTCGGTGAGAGCGTCAACCGCGACCGTCTGATTTCCTCCATCAAGTACGATCCGCAAAGGCAACGTCTGGCCATAACCAGCAAGGGGGTTTCCGCGGTCGAGTCCCTGGTGTTCACGAACTATCTCATGTACCGCAACGTCTACTGGCACCACACGGTTCGAGCGGCCACGGCCATGTTCAAGCGCTCGGTGCAGGATGCTCTCGTACACCCCGACTGCAATCTGGGGATCGATGACTTTTGCGGCATAACCGAGGGAGAACTCATAGAGCTGCTGCGCAGCGAGCAGGAGCGGCTCGGCCTCGAGGGCTCCACCCGGCTGCTGGACGGCGTCGTCGACCGCAAGCTACACAAGCTGGCGACCTTCATCTATCCCGGCGAGCGCAAGCAGGGGTTGATGCATTATTTGTATGATCTATATCAACATCCCGACAAGCGGCGCGTGAAGGAGATTGAGTTGAGCCGCGGTTTTGGCGAACGCCTTGGCCAGGAGGTCACCGGCGACGAGATCCTCATCGACATACCGCGATTCGACAAGAGCCCGGAGGTCGATCTGAAGGTGTTTTACGAAGGCTACGTGCCCAGCGACAAGCCTCAACCGCTCAGTTTCGATGACCCTGAGGTGTCGCGCCTTCGAGAATCCCTGTTGGACAACTTCGAGGATCAGGCAAAAATATTCCGCATCTTCTGTGCAAGAGATTCCGCCTTGTTCGACCTGGCAAAGGACGAGGTGAAACGATGCCTCAGCTGAGGCGTCTGATGCCTCAGTGAGGCGAGTGAGGCGTTCGTGGAACAGATTTCGCTCCTATCTGGTAGAGCCTGTCAAACAGTACTGGAACACCCTTGAAGGAGCGTCACAGAATGCCATCATTCCGATCCCTCTTCCCAGCTCTTATTGCCGTCGTCATCCTCTCGTGTGGCCATGCAGAGGCCAAGGCCCGGGTATCAATCGGGGTTGCTCCGGCAGAATCCGGACGCTATGTCCCGGAAGCCGTCACGACCCTGGTGCAAACGGTGATAGAAGAAGAGCTGTCATTGGCCCCGCGCGTCGATCTGGTCGAACGCAGTCGCTTGCAGGATGTACTGGAGGAGTTGTCATTTCAACAGTCCGGCCTTACTCAACGGGCCTCAGCCACCCCTATCGGCAAGCACTCCAATGTGGACAATCTGGTATTTGTGGAGGTCTCCAAAACGGGTGGGCGCTACGACAAATCTGGATATCGAGTATCCATGAAGGTGGTGAATGTCGCCACCAATCAGGTCGTGTGGACGGAGGCAAAGCCCTTGGGCAAGAGCGATCGCGAGGTGACCGAGATGACGCGCCGGATCGCGCGCCGCCTGGCCTCGATGGCGTTGTCGTTTTCCCCGGTTGAGATGGTTTTCTTCCCGCCCGGTTCCTTTCGCATGGGTTCGGAGGCCGGGCCCATGGAGGAACAGCCACCTCATGTGATCTCCATTGGCGCCTTCTGGCTCGATCGCACCGAGGTTTCGACTGCCTCTTACAGCGCCTTCCTCCACGCTGAAGGACGCAAGCCATCAATCACGACATCGCCCCCCGATTCGCCGGCGAGCCCGGCTACAATGGTCAGTTGGCGCGATGCACAGGCTTATTGTGGCTGGCAGGATAAGCGGCTGCCGACGGAGGCGGAATGGGAGTACGCGGCCCGAGGCATGAGTAGCGCAACGACCTATCCGTGGGGCGAGAATCCCCCGGACCACAGCCTGGCCCGCTACAGCGGAGCGGCACCCGAGCCGGTCGCCATCGATGCCCTGTCGCAGGGAGCAAGCTCCCAGGGCGTGCTCCATCTTGCCGGCAACGTCGCCGAGTGGGTTGGCGACTGGTGGGATCCCCTTTATTATGCCTCCAGCCCAAGCGACAACCCTCGCGGCCCGAGTGTGGGCGATTACAAAGTTGTGCGCGGCGGCTCATGGAGCCAGCCAGCCGTGGAAATTCGCGGCGCTGCCAGGAGCTTCCACAGCCCGGGCAGAGGTGCCGCCTACATCGGCTTCCGCTGCGCTCGTACGTTCATAAAAACAAAATAGCGAGTCTCAGATGTCCGTGAGCTACCCACAGCTCGAGCTGCGCCGCAACAGCGAGCAGCTCTTGCTGAAGGGTCATCCCTGGGTGTACAGCGGCGCCGTGGCGGGTTGCGACCCCTCCGTTTCCCCCGGTGACATCGTCGATGTCGTCAACGGCAAAGGCCGCTTCATCGGGCGCGGTTACTACAACCCGCGCTCCACCATTGTCGTCCGCGTGCTTACGCGTCAAAAGAACACGGCGATTGACCAACCGTTTCTCCAACGCCAGATCGCGCGAGCCGTGGAGTTGCGCCGGGGCAGTCCACTGCTGGCAGATACCAACGCCTGTCGTCTGATCCACGGCGAGAGCGACGGTCTCCCGGGGTTGATCGTCGACGAGTACGCCGGCTTTCTGGTCCTCCAATTGCATACCATGGGCATGGATCGCATGCGCCAGGATGTCGTTAAAGCCCTCGATGAGGTGGTGAAGCCCAAAGGCATTTACGAACGCAGCGACGTCGGCACCCGACGTGCCGATGGCCTCAAGGACCGTCCGTGCGGCCTCCTCATGGGCGAGGAACCACCAGAATTGATCGACATCGAGGAGAACGGAGTCCGCCTCCATATCGATGTGCGCCGCGGACAGAAGACCGGTCTGTTTCTTGACCAGCGACCGAACCGGACCCTGCTGCAGCAATTGAGCGCGGGAAAATCGGTCCTCGACTGCTTCTCCTACACGGGTGGGTTCGCCGCCCATGCGCTGAAGGGCGGTGCGCGGCGCTGTCTGTGTGTTGACATCGCCAGAGCCGCCCTGACGGACGGCCGAAAGAATCTGGAGTCGAATTGCCCGCCCGGCTCGGTGTATCACGACGTAGCGGCGGACCTGTTCTCTTTTCTCGATGACCTGGCCAGCAAGGGACCTCAGTTCGACATCGTCGTCATCGACCCGCCGTCACTGCTTCGCAAGCAGAAGGATCTGAACCATGCGATGGGCATCTACACCAAGCTCAACAGAAACGCACTCAAGCTCGTCCGTGATAACGGAGTGCTCGTGACCGCGTCTTGTTCCACACGAATATCAAACGAGGACTTCTTCCAGATCCTCAGGCGCGCCACCTCCGGTGCTCGGGTGAACACCCGCATGATCGCCTTCAACCAGCACGCCCCGGATCACCCGGTGGACCCAGCCTTCCCTGAGGGTCGCTACCTCAAGTGCATCTTTGCCGCCGTGGACCGCTAGACAGGTCCAGCTCTACTTCAGCAACATCAGCTTCCGCACTTCCACGAACTCGCGCGGCGTGACGTCGGACCCATCCTGCTGGTACGGCCGTGCGGTCAACCGATATAGATAGACTCCCGCACCGACCGTGACACCGCGCTCGTCACGGCCGTCCCACGTCGCCTGACGGAAGCCGGCTTCCTGGCGTTCGGCGAGCACGGTCCGCACCTTGCGACCCGCGATGTCGAATATGTCCAGCTGCACTGCCGATGTCGTGGCCAGCCGGTACGGGATCGTCGTCGATGGGTTGAACGGATTCGGATAGTTGCGGTCCAGTGCGAAGACCTGCGGAGTCGGGCGAATTTCTGCGCCGCCCAGCCGGAGCGGTTGGACGACGGCTCCATCCGAGGAGCGCAGGGCTGCTTCAGCGATCCGGAAGGTGCCGGCGACGTCCGGTGAGAGCCGTTCGAATTCGATGCGCGCCAGAGCTCCGTCGACTGGCGCTTCGAGAGTACCGCCGATGAGGAGGACCTCGCCAGAGCTGTCGAGGTTCAACAGCGTCTCTGGCGGGGATGGCGTCGATCGCGCGCGCTCGTCGGTGATGCTCTTGATACGGAAGGCGTCGGCGTCATAGCGCAGCGACGCACCGTACCCGAGAACGTGCGCCCCATCCAGCCGCAACAGAAGCTCTACCGTGCCGTCATCCACGCGCGCGATTTCGAGATCCAGCACGCCATCACTCGCCGGTTGATCGCGGCGGGCCAGCGGCTTGCCGACCCCTTGCTGCCATTGGTCGCGGAACAGGTCCAGATCGATTCTGTTGAGCCTTCCGTTCCCGTCGAGGTCGAAGATGTCGAGTAGCCGAGGCCCTGTCATGCGGCCCCGGCCCTCACCAGATCCCAGCGAGCAGATTTCCCGCACTGGGCTCCTCCATTGACACGTCTCGCGGTTAGGAAAACCAGATCGATACAACGATCCGGGGTCTTGGGAGTGGATACTGCCGGAGCAACCCCCGGTAGTATCGCTCCCACGTCAGGCGCGATCGCTGGCTACGTCGATTCAACCACTTGTACCACGCAAACATCGCTGCGGTAGTGAGTTGGGTTACGCTGTTCCCATTCCCGCTGATACCGAAGTAGTTGATGTGGCCTTGGATGCGCCTTACGAGGTCGGCGTGCTGCTTTGGTATCGGCCAGTTCCGATGGCGACGGCACAGCCGATACAGGGCCTGCACAGACCGCTTGAGCCGATCACGCCGTGTCTTGCTCGTCAGCACCCATCGACCATTCGGGGCTCTCCGCCAAAACCACGTGAAACCCAGAAGGTCGAAGGTACCTGGCCCTTTACCCTTCGTCTGCTCCTGTGGTGGCCGCTCGAAAGGGATGAGCCGGGTCTTGTCTGGCTGCAGGGTTAGTCCGTATTTGTCCAGCCGCTTGCTCAGCACTGCCCTCACGCGCTCGGCATCCTCCGGCAGTTCGAAACCAATGATGAAATCATCGGCGTATCGGACCAACGTTGCTCTACGACGCAACCGTGGTCTGATCTCGACTTCAAACCACTCGTCGAGGACGTGGTGCAGGTAGAGGTTGCCAAGCAGTGGCGACAAACAGGAGCCCTGTGCGGTGCCTCGGTCCGGCGTAGAAAACTGTTCGCCATCCAGCACCCCAACGTGCAAGCACTTCCCCACGAGCCGGGTGATCGACCCATCGGGAATCCGCTCCCGGAGAAACTCCATCAGTTTGGATCGATCCAAACTGTCGAAGTAGGATGTAATATCCGCCTCCAGAATGACCTTCGCTTCCCCGTTCATCACCACCCGATTCAACACCCGCAGAGCGTCGTGGGCACTGCGTCCCGGACGGTAGCCGTATGAGCAATCCCGAAAGTCCTGCTCGTAGACCGCCGACAGCACCTCGCGTAACGCCTCCTGGACAATCTTGTCCTCGAAGCACGAGATGCCAATGGGACGAGTCTTCTTGCCTTTGCCGTCCTTGGGGATGTGGACTCTACGAATGGGCTGGTGGCGCCACCGCTTAGTGCGCAGTCGCCGGTGCAGATCCTGCAGATTCCTCTCCAGGTCCTGCCCATACTGCTCCTTGGTCACGCCATCTACCCCGACTGCAGCGCTCGGCTTTTGATGGTCGAACGCCCTACGCAGAGCTTCCACGTCGATCAGGTGTGCCAGCGAGTGAAACTTGGCCTGCGGCTCTCGCCTCGCTCTCTCCGCTACCTCCAAAAGTCCCGGTGACATGGACCCCGAAGTCAATGCATCGGTCATGGTGCCCTCCTGAAGTTCGTGTCAACACGGACCGCCTTGGCTCCGCCGGGTCCAGCTGCCAACCGTTCCCCGACTTCTCAGCTACTACACGGTCCTCCGACTCCCCATGCTCCATCGGTCGCCGCTCCGGTTCCCCTCGCAAACGACCTACCACGGTGCCCACGCTTGTTCTTAATCGGCCACGCGTGCGTGTGCTGACGCGTGGCGCGTCGGAGACTTCTTCACCGGCTCTCCGTAGCACCGGAATCAATCCGTGGAGAGGCTGGGGCCTCCCAGGTTCCTGGGTCATCCTCTGCGAGCGTGCCCTGGTCGTATCACACCCCGCCGGGGTGTCGTCGCCTTGCCCACATAACGCCGACGACACTGCTGCCTTCAGGTAATCCGGCACCCTCAGCTATCCCGGAACGGTCTCATTTCAGGGCCGCAATTCCACAGCCCGCTCGCTCACTGCCCTACTGCTTCGCCTGCCCCGTTACCGGGAACACACGCAAGGGCTCGTTTCTGGCCTGCCGGGCTCAGCTTTGGCCAGGCGGGTTTTGCACCCGCGGGACGACTAACCGTATTTCAAGAAAGTATCACCTCCTTCTATTCCTACGGACCAGACTTGCCTGGTCGCATCCGGATTGAAGATTTCCTGCAGCAGCGTGGCACCTGACATCACCAGCAGCGTGGCATCTGACAGCATGAATAGATCGATCCAGCCCACGAACCCATCGTCATCGAAGTCAGCAATGCCGGTGGCCTCCGGGACGACCTGGGCGACTAGATTCGGTCGCAGGATATCTGTTCCGCCGGGTGATCTCAGCACCACCCGTTCGAGGCCGATATGGGCGCGGCTGAGCTGCAGCGCGGAGAACTCGAACATGGCCACCAACGGACCGGACACTGGCTGGCCTGCCGCAGATCTAGCGCCTGGCAGGAGGAGCCCCGTATACCTGATGGTTCCCGGTGCCGGCATCTTTGGGGCGGGGAAGACAGCTTCACTGGGCAACACGCTGGCCTCGTCTGCGACGCGCGGCGATTCGCCTAAGAACTCCACCTGATCGGAGTCGTAGGTGAGATCCACGGACAAGCCGGTGACGTCGATCAGATTGTCCGCGTAAATGGCCCACAGAATGGTCTGATCGACATTCTGGCGGTGGACGACGTTCTGGTTGTCGACCTGGGGGTCCAGATCGAGCGACAGCAGGGCGCTGGCGTTCGGACCTGGCTGGGTTGGAGCTGAATTCTCGAGCTCGGCGAACACATCCAGCTCGATCTCCACCACCAGATCTCGCGGCGCCGTGCCCGGCGGCACCATGCCCGGCGGCACCGCGATCCTGCGCGCCCTGACCAAGCCCCACTCATTGGGCACCGACACCGGCATTCCCCCCTCAAACACACGCACGTCACTGGCCACGGGTGGGCGATACGGGTCCTTCAGCTGCAACACCTCCTCATCCGGGTCATACAACGCAAACTCACCCACAAACGAATCATCCGGCACCGGATCATCCGGCAGTGGATCCGCAGACACCGGTGCAAGCCGCACCTCCACCACTCGACCCTCCGGATCAAAACGAAGCTCCAGCTCGTCACCCGCCATCGGCACCGGAGTGAATCGCCCCGGGTTTTTCGGAGACTCGGTTAGTTGAGTCCCGCCACCATGGCTTGGGACTCTTGGTGATCGTAATGCAGCTGCTCAAACTCGACGGGAGGGATGTTGCCGATCGGCGCCAGCAGCCGTCGGTTGTTAAACCAGTCCACCCATTCGAGCGTGGCGAATTCGACGTGCTCGAGATTGCGCCAGGGTCCTCGGTGACGGATGACTTCCGTCTTATACAAACCGATGATGGTCTCGGCCAGGGCGTTGTCGTATGAATCGCCAACACTGCCCACAGACGACTCGATACCAGCTTCGAGTAGACGCTCGGTGTAGCGAATCGACAAATATTGGACGCCACGGTCGCTATGATGTACGAGCCAGTCGCTCTCGGGGCGAGCGTACAGGGCTTGCTCCAGGGCATCCAGGGCCAGGTCACTGCGCAGGGTAGTAGCTGCGCGCCAGCCCACGATCATGCGTGAGAAGGCATCGATGACGAAGGCGACGTATACAAAGCCCGTCCAAGTCGCGACGTACGTCAGATCCGCCAGCCACAACTGGTTGGGTCGTTGCGCGCTGAAGTCGCGTTCGACGAGATCGGCAGGCCTCGACTCCGTCCAGTCCACGATCGTCGTCACTTTGAAGGATCGGCCGCGTGTGGCGCCCTGAAGCCCCATCTGGCGCATCAAACGTTCGACGGTGCAGCGGCCGACATCCCAGCCTTCACGGCCGAGCTGGCGCCAGACCTTACGGGCACCGTAGACCTGGAAGTTGTCGTTCCACACCCGCTCGATCTCGTCCCGCAGCAGCGCATCACGACGGACGCGGGGCGGTATGCGAGAGGGATCTGCCTGTCGAGCCTTGTGCTCGTAGTAGGTGGATGGGGCTATCGGCAGGACCCTGCAGATGGGCTCGACCCCGTACTCCCGGCGATACTCATCGACGAAGGCCACCATCACTACGGTCGGCGGTCGAGCTCCGCCTGAGCGAAAAAAGCCGAGGCCTTGCGAAGGATCTCATTCGTACGCCGCAGCTCACGAACCTCGCGTTCCAGATCCTTGATCCGCGCTTGCTCGTCGCTGGTCACACCGTCCCGGCGGCCCGTGTCGACCTCGGTCCGACGTACCCACTTGCGGAGTGTCTCCGCAGTACAGCCGATCTTAGCCGCGATCGAGTTGATGGCCGCCCATTCGGAGTTGTACTCACTCTCGTGCTCGAATACCATCCGTACCGCCCGCTCGCGTACCTCTGGGGAATACCTCTTTGAGTTTGCCATGACTCCAATCCTCTCAAGAAATGGAGCCTCCGGCAACCCCGGGGCGATTCAGGAGTGAGACTCGACCACAACGGCAGATCCACCGGAAAACTGTTCAACAACCCCAGCGTCCACGTCGAACGATCCAGCGATGCCACCTCCAAAATCACCGACTCCTCCAACACCTCCTCAGGATGCACAAACACCGACTCCACCAGACGAAGCCCTCCCGCATCCCGCACATAAGTCACATCCACCCGCTCTCCCAACAGAGCATCCGCCTGCACCGACGAAAACGGCTGCTCTACCAAGTCCCCTTGCACGCCCACTGAAAATACCAGCACTTCCGGGTCCATCGTCGGATCGATCGTATAGGCCACCAACTCAGACACCATACCCGTCACCGTACCGTCAGCCGCCTCCACATAAGAGCCAAAATCAAAACGCAACACCCCCGCCTCATCCTCCAAAGGCGCAACGCCCACATACACCTTCGTCGCCGTCGCCTCTCCTTCCCGAGTCCAACATACCTGCGCCGTCACAGGAGTACCCAACTCTATCGGAGGCATGGGCAAGGAAGTCGACTCATCCAGTGTCCCGTCCGCCAACTCCGTCACATACTTCGTAACCCCGTCCTCCAAACCCACATCCACCGGCGCAAGACTAAGAAGGCCACCAGGCACATCCGCCACCTCCACAACCCCAAACGCCACCTCCGGAAAACCTCCAACATCCCCCGGGTCCCCATCCAACAGCTCGAGCTCTACCACCAAATCCGGCGGCACCAAACCCGACGGCCCCGCGATCCGACGCGCCTCCACAATACCCGTCACATCAGAATAATCCATCATTTCAGACGAAGCCGTCACTTCTTGACCCAGCGCGTTAAACACACGCACGTCACTGGCCACGGGTGGGCGATACGGGTCCTTCAGCTGCAACACCTCCTCATCCGGGTCATACAACGCAAACTCACCCACAAACGAATCATCCGGCACCGGATCATCCGGCAGTGGATCCGCAGACACCGGTGCAAGCCGCACCTCCACCACTCGACCCTCCGGATCAAAACGAAGCTCCAGCTCGTCACCCGCCATCGGCACCGGAGTGAGACTCGACCACAACGGCAGATCCACCGGAAAACTGTTCAACAACCCCAGCGTCCACGTCGAACGATCCAGCGATGCCACCTCCAAAATCACCGACTCCTCCAACACCTCCTCAGGATGCACAAACACCGACTCCACCAGACGAAGCCCTCCCGCATCCCGCACATAAGTCACATCCACCCGCTCTCCCAACAGAGCATCCGCCTGCACCGACGAAAACGGCTGCTCTACCAAGTCCCCTTGCACGCCCACTGAAAATACCAGCACTTCCGGGTCCATCGTCGGATCGATCGTATAGGCCACCAACTCAGACACCATACCCGTCACCGTACCGTCAGCCGCCTCCACATAAGAGCCAAAATCAAAACGCAACACCCCCGCCTCATCCTCCAAAGGCGCAACGCCCACATACACCTTCGTCGCCGTCGCCTCTCCTTCCCGAGTCCAACATACCTGCGCCGTCACAGGAGTACCCAACTCTATCGGAGGCATGGGCAAGGAAGTCGACTCATCCAGTGTCCCGTCCGCCAACTCCGTCACATACTTCGTAACCCCGTCCTCCAAACCCACATCCACCGGCGCAAGACTAAGAAGGCCACCAGGCACATCCGCCACCTCCACAACCCCAAACGCCACCTCCGGAAAACCTCCAACATCCCCCGGGTCCCCATCCAACAGCTCAAACTCCACCACCAGATCCACCGGTATGACGACCTCACCGTGGGGGTGGCGGATATTCGCCCTCACGAATCTTCCCTCGAGCTCCTTGAACGTCATCGTGGGATTCTCGAGAATCTCGGCATTCGAAGCCAAGCTGGGGATGTAGAAGTCGTATGACCGCAGCAACTTGCCCTCAGGTACATCCTCGGTTCCGAGGAAGCCGACGAAGAACGGAAAGAGGGACGGATCAGAGAAGTAGTCCTTGCTTGCGTCCTTGACTTCCACCCGCGTGGGGAGTAGTCGTCCCTCGGAATCCGTCGGCACGTCGTTTTCCATCATAACGACCAGCTCGGTGTCTTCTTGCAAATCGCCCAGGCTGACGCCGGCCCCGAGGTCGATGACGGTGTCGCTCTGTATCAGGATGGGATCGAACCCGAACGTCACAGTCCAGTTCACCTCGTCGATCTCGTGGACAACCTGGAAGAAGTCCGAAAACGGAGGAAAGTCGCCCGTAGAAGGCAACAGGAAGATCTGCGTGGCGACAAAGTCACCTGAACTCGGATCCGGTTCGACTGACACTTCCACCTGGCGGCCGGGCTGCAAGTCCCCCGCGGCGATAGCCTGGTTGATTGGAACCCCGATTGGAAACCCGTTGTTGTCGAGGACGGTCACGTCGTAGACGAGGACGTTTTCGTCGTAGACGAAGACAGGCACCAGGGGAACCAGGACGTCTTCGCCCGTGCCGAAATCGCCGAACGGCACTCGCAGCGATGGACCATCTGGTGGCGGATCCCCATCCTGGACGACCTTGACGACCGTTGCCGTGGGCACCCCCTCCTTGGTCCAACACGCTTCGATATTCAACTGATCGCCCTGCATGAAAGCCATACCGTCGGGAAACTTGGTTTGGGCTGTGTAGGCGATCGGCGGCACGCTTCTCAGCGTCAGGATGCCACCGGTCCCGATCTGCGTGACGACATCGATCGCACCTTCGGCTATGGTGGGCTGTTGGGCAGAGCCCTTGACCGGGCTCATTTGGGTGGACATCAACAGCGCCGTGAGGATTGTAGCGATCCGTTTCGTCATCGTCAGACTCCGGTGGTGCGGTGAAAATCGCCCTTAGCCAGCGTGGCCTGAGGGCGAAGTCGCAGGAGATGGCGGATACAACGCCGATCACCTGCTGCGCAAGCGCTACATGAAGCGCGAGCTGCTGAAAATCGGTCGCTATTTGAGCAGCGTCATCCTCCCCGAATGTTGGACGGCGGGCGTCTTGAGCCGGTAAAAGTAGACGCCGCTGCCGACGCCGCGATTGCTCTCGTCCCTGCCGTTCCAGACGACGTTGTAAAAACCAGCCGCGCGGTGCTCCTTGGCCACCAGCGTGCGCACGAGTTGGCCGAGCACGTCGTAGACCTTGAGCTCGACGCTGGTGCCGACGGGTAGCGCGAAGTTGATCTGTGTTGCAGGGTTGAACGGATTGGGATAATTGGCCCCCAGGAAAAACTGCTGCGGCAGCAACTTCGTCGAGCTGACCTGACGCACGCGGCGCACCTGCCCGTCCTCCTGCTCTCCCTTGATGAAGGCCTGGCGCAGCTCGAAATAGGCCTGACCAGACGTCGGCGCCGTCAGCGTCTCGAACGTGAGCTCTCCCAGCAGCCCGTAGCCGGAAACCGGGTCGCCGTCTGTGAGGCCGTTGCCCACGACCAGCTCCCCCTTGCGCCGGTGCAGGACGCTGAACAGCGGTGCGCTACCGCCCTGAGATTCCAGCAGCGGCCCGATCCCCTGCTGCGCACCGACGAAACGCACGAGCCGCGGGTCGTAGCCCACGACTAGGGCGTAGGCCTCCAGATCGCCGACCTGATCAGCCCACAGGCGCACGGTGATGCGGTCAGTCTCGGTGCCCGTGGCCGCCCCAGCTCCACCAGCGCTCATCGCCGAGCTACCACGCGCTTCCAGCCGCAGCTGGGCTTGCTCGTCCATCACGTTGGCATACGCCCAGACCCTGCCGGCAGTGGCCGTGTCGCCGAAGTGATCGATGAAGATGAAGAAGTCGTCCAGGCCGATACGGCCGTCGTCGTCCAGGTCGTAGACGATGGACGCCCCGGTGACCGGATCGCCGAACACGTCTATGAAATCGAAGAAGTCGTCGAGGTTGACCTTGAGGTCACCGTTGAAGTCGGCGACCAGGGCCACGGCCGCCGCAGCGAACTCCTGCGGCTCCGTCCACGGCCCGATCAGGGCCCCCTCCAATGCCCGTACGCGCCAGTAGTAGGTAGCGTCGCCCACCAGATCGCGCGTGATCGTCCAGGTGGTGACGCCGTCGCCGTCTTCGACGATGCCCGATTCCGAGTCGGTCACGTTCGAGAAGTCGGACTCCGTCGACACCTGCACGGTGTAGGTCAGCGTCGCCCCGGCGGCGAAGGGCTCAGCGTTGTCGAAGCGGAACGTCGGCCGCAAGGCGCCGCTGTGGGCCAGCTCGGTGGGCGTCGTCGGGGCCGCCGTCGACACCGGCGTCACTGCGACCGCCTCCGATGGGTCCGAGGCATTGTCGGAGCGATCCACGGCCAGGACGCGGTACTCGTACTCGACCGAGTTGCTCAGACCCAAATCGGTGTAGGTCGGCTCCTCCAGACCCGAGGCGATGGCGGTAAAGAAGGGGAGCGTCGGCGCCCGGCGCTCGACGCGGTAGCCGGCCAGATCGAGCTCATCGTTGGCGTCCCAGCTGAGCACGACCTGTTCCGAGCCCGGGATGGCATCCAGCCCGGCAGGTACGGCCGGAGCCGTCACGTCGGCTGTGGCCAATGTCGTGAAGCTGGATTGGGAAGACTGCGTCGGCGGGTTGTTGGCCCGGTCGATCGAGCCGACCGTGTAGAAGTAGGTCGTGGCCGATTCCAGGTTGGTCATGGTGATCTCGTGCTCGGTCACATCCTCGACGTCGCCGACCGTGGAGGTCAGCAGCCCCGAGGTCGTGCCGAAGTCGACGAAGCTGTCGGCCAGCTCGTTCGTGTCCCAAGTGATGATGACGGAAGTCTCATCCTCCTCCACCTGAATGTTCGAGATCGTCGGGGACGTCAGATCGGGGGCCGCGTCGGTGGTGAAACTGAGGATGCTCGACTCCGTCGGCCCATTGTTGCTCAGGTCGGTGGAGCTGACCCGGTAGAAGTACTCCGTCGAGGCCTCCAGATTCGTCAGCGTGATCTCGTGCACGGTCTCCGTCTCGGGCAGCGTGCGGATGAAGCCCAGCTGTGCATCGGTGCCGAATTCGACCTTGCCGGTGGCCTCTTCGTTGGTCGTCCACAGCACTGTGGCCGAGCTTTCATTCTTGTAGCCGATCGAGGGCGTGCCGACGATGGAGGGGGCGGTCAGGTCGATCTCCGGATCCGTCGTGAACACGGCCGTGGCCGATTGCGTGGCGCCGTTGCCGGAAGCGTCCGTCGAGGCCACGATGTACTGATACGTGGTCCCCGGCGTCAGACCCGGCAGCGTGATCTTGTGGCTCGTTTCACTGACGCCGGAGGCCTCCTGCTCATCCAGCTCTGTCGTGCCGAACTGGACGTCACTGTCGGCGGGCTCGTCCGTCGTCCACTCGACGATGGCGGTGTCGTGGGTCTTCGACGACACCGTGGGGCCGGTCAGGATCACAGGAAATTGCGTGTCGGGAACATTCGTCGTCGTGAAGGCGCCCCCACCGCCGGGCGGCTGCAACGCCGCCGTGGCCTTGCCGGCGACATCACCTGATCCGGAGAAGATTCCGGTGACGCCGTTGGCGCCGGTGTACTCGATGCGGTAGAGGTAGTCGACCCCTTGATCCAGTCCCGACATGACGATGCTGTGCTTGCCGTCGAGTATCCCATCGGAGAACTCGTACTCGTCGGAGGTCCCGAGGGTGGAGGCCGTGCCGACAAAGACGGATGCCGTCGACGCCACATCGTTGCGAAATTGAGCTACCGCGATCACATCCGTCGTGAACACACGCGGACCCTCGGTGAGGGCGGGCGGGGACTGGTCGGCGGGGTCCGTCGTGTCGAACTCCAGTACCCCGCTGAATTTGGTGTTGCCATCGGCACGGGTGGAGAACCTCTCACCACCCTCGACGTCATACTCGATCTTATAGACGTAGTTCGTCAACGGATCGAGGCCGGAAAGCTCAATTTCATGTTTCGTACCTCGTTGTCCGCTGGCCATCCAAGTGAAATCATCTTCTGGAAAGTCCTCTTGATTCGCGGTCGCTTTCAACGCAAGATCGACATCAGGGCCGATTGCGAAGAACACGTCGGCCACGACGGCCAGCGGCGTGTTGAACTTGATCACGGCACTCTGGGAACTCGGGATCGGGGCGGGAGGGCCCGTGATGGCCCCCCCTCCCGGGAGTCTGGCCCGTGTTCTGATGATCCTCGTGGGCAGGTCGATCAAGGCAAAACCGGGCGGCAGATCGTCGGAGATTTCCCCGACCAGTTCGGCCGTGATTTCGATGCCGTACCGGGTGCCCGGATCGAGACCTTTGACGGTAAAGTTGGTCTCCTTGGCTCCAAGCGGGTTGACTTCCCCGGTCGCGACCACCTCGCCTAACGAAGGCTGACTGATCCCGGCGATCGTTGACGGGCCCGTGTCTTCGACCGTCAAGAACGAGTAGGACGTCTTGACCAGGCGGTTGGTGTCGAAATCGCATGTTGAAGAAGTGAGTCCCCGCTGGCAATCGAAGTTGCTGGCCACCGCCCTGCGCAGATCCTGCCTCGATCGCGTATCGAACTCCACGCACCCCTCAGGAGGCCCAGGACTCAAGTTACCCGTCAGGCTGGTCGACTCGACACAGGCCCGGTAGTGCGTGCCCTGCGTGAGCCCGGTGACCTCCACAAGGTGTATCTGGTCTAGGAACCGCTTGTATATAGGTCTGGCTAACTGCAGCAGGTCCGGAAACAGATCGGGTAGCCCGAAGCCGGGCGTGCCAATATTCAGGGCAGCGCGGATTGTCTCGACATCATCGTTCACGAAATCGACGTCCGGCACTTCTCCCGCCGCCGCTCGGCGCGCGTATTGATCCATGTCGCGTAGCAGATCCAGCGCCTGATCCGGGTAATTCGGCTCGAACTCGCCGATCCTCACGAACTCGCCCGTCAGGTTCAACTCGTCGACTCTGGCGACGTCCTGGATGCCCCGCTCCTGAGTTTTCCACTGGATCGAGGCACTGCGGAACCGCGGGAAGGCCTTCACCCCCTTGCCTTCGAACTTGTTCGACCGATCGAACGCGGCCGTGATGGTGAGTACGCCAGGCGCGAACACGCGCTCGTCGGCATCATCCGTCGTCATGGCGGCTCTGATGTAAGTCAGCGAGAGGTCGGTGTGTCCGTCCATCTCGGTGATCGGCTCCCTCAGAATGAACACCCACTCTCCCACGATCCCCCTGCTGGAGCGGTCGGGCTCTGTGCCAAAGCTGATTACGCCTGCGGAAACCGCCGAGAGATTTCCGACCATTTCATTACTACTTACGAAAAACTCGCCATCCTCGAGGAGATTTCCCCTCACGACTTCATCGAAGTCGAAAAACTCGGGATCGTAGGCGACCTGAGCGCTGATCTGCCTGACCTCTGAGATGCCTTCTACCCCTATTCTAACCCGAATCTCTTGGCCGGGCTGCGGGTTCTTGAACACCTTCTGCTGGTTCGCGATGACCGCGTTAAAATTCTCATTGGTGGTGCCGAAACTCTCCTCCGCCCACAGGAGAAGAGACGCAGTCAGCAGGGTGAACGAGAGCCGAGGGATCGGGTGCCGGAGCGCCATGGACATGTCGTTTCCTTTCGAAAAACGGCCCTGCGGTAGGGGTGAAGGAGACGCTGCGGTCGAGGGCCGTCCTCAAGTTGCACAATATACGGACTGCCGCAAAACGCATACAGACCTTAGCCAACTAGTATCGCAACAATTCGCCCGGAAGCCTGTGAGTCACATCACTCGCAGTGCCGGCCCTCTGCGACGGCCGGATCGACTCTCTGAACCAGCAGTGCGGTGGGCTCGCTAGTCGTCGAATACTTGGCATCAACATTCACGTTATCGCCCTGCTGCAGTGCGTCGGGGTCGAGACTTTTCGAGTTCTCATCGATGAAGACGGTGTTGTCGGTCACTTCAACGGGCAGCCAGGAACATTACGCCGCCGGTACCATTCACGGCCGCATCCTCGGCGACGCCGAAGGCGAGAATAGGATCTTGAGAAAAGCTGGTCGCCGGGCTCATGTGAGCGAACACAAACAGCGTGGCGAGAAGTGTTGCTATCCGCTTCGTCATCGTTGGCTCCGGTAGCGCAATGACTGGGTAGTTGTTGAGTTCTTGGTCGTCCACGCACAGGGCTCGGTTGGGGCGACCGGAGGCAGCCAGCGGAGTGGTATGTGGCGTGGCTGGAACTACGCGATATCGGTAGCAACCGGCAATCGGGACGATATTCTGAGTGATCATCAACACAGCCGGTAATAGCACCGTTATGATCTTAATTGTTCTATACTCCACGTACAATATGCTGATTCGCATTTGGAGAGCGGTGATTTTCCTCACCGGTTGGATATTCATGCAGGTTTTTATCGCACATTGAATCGCCGCTACGGCCGGTTGTGCAATCCGCTCAATTTGGCTATCTATACTGTATTATTGCATTTACGAGCAATCGATGCGCCCCGTTGGGATGACTGAATCGGTATCAGAACACCTGCATTTCAAGTTGGGTAGCCTGCCGGCGAAACCGGGAGTCTACCTGATGAAGAATGAGCAAGGCCGGGTCATCTACGTAGGCAAAGCTAAAAGCCTGCGCAGCCGTGTGCGCTCCTATTTCAGCAAGGGTGCCGGCGATGATGGAAGGCCTCAGCTGCAGGCTTTGGTCGCCAAGATCCGCGACATCGGCTACGTCGTGACTGAAAGCGACAAAGAGGCACTCATTCTCGAGAGCAACTACATCAAGACCCATCGGCCACGCTACAATATCTATCTCAAGGACGACAAGAAGTACCCGTTCATCCGGATCACCCATGAGACCTTTCCGAGAATCTTCTGGACGCGGGATATAGTGCGCGATGGGTCGCGATACCTGGGACCCTATCACAACGCCAAGGCCATGCGGACGGCGCTGGATGTGATGCACAAGATTTTTCCCGTGCGCAGCTGCGATTACGACCTGCCGGCGGCCAACGTCAAGCTGTGCCTGGAACACCAGATCCATCGCTGTGATGGTCCGTGTGAAGCCCTGGTCGAACAGGGAGAGTACCGCGCCGTCGTCGATCGCGCCGTGCGCTTTCTCAAGGGCAATAACACCAGCGTTGTGAGGGAACTGGATCAACAAATGACCCGGGCTTCTCGGGAGATGCGCTACGAACAGGCAGCTCGACTTCGTGACCAGATCCACGCCCTGCGGATGACGCAGGCTAGGCAAAAAGTGGTCCTCGACCAGAACGTGAACCGCGATGTAATCGGGCTATCCCGGAGCGACGACGAGGCCTGCTGCACCGTGCTCGAGATTCGGGAGGGCCGCTTGCTGGCACAGAAACACCACTTCCTCAATGGCGTCATCGATCACGAGGATGCGGAGATCGTCTCCGCTTTTGTCGGCCAGTTCTACCTGCATACCGATTTCATCCCACGGGAGATCCATTGCCGTGTGGCATTACCGGATGCCGTCGTACTCAGCGAGTGGTTGTCGACGAAGGCTGACGGAAAGGTGGAAATCGCCGTCAGTCAGCGCGGCTTGAAGGCCAAGTCCCAGGAGATGGCCGACATCAATGCCGGTCACATCCTGCGGGAACGTCAAATGAAGCGCGAGCTCACGAAGGATCGAATGCCCCAGGCGGTGGCAGCCTTGCAGCGCGATCTGAGTTTGCCGTCAGCGCCTCGTCGGGTGGAAGGGATCGACATCTCCAACTTCCAGGGTACGGACACCGTGGGTTCGGTCGTCTGCGTCGTTGACGGCAAGCCCCGCCGGAGCGAGTACCGCCACTTCCGCATCAAAGGGGTCAGCGCTCCCGACGACTTTGCCAGCATTCGCGAGGTCGTGTTGCGGCGGTTCCGAGGTCTGCAAGAGCGTGGCGAGCCCTTCCCGGATCTGCTGATGGTCGACGGCGGCAAGGGACAGCTGTCGAATGCCGTTTCCGCCCTGCACCAACTCGGTATCCGGAATCAACCCGTCATCGGCCTGGCAAAGCGCTTGGAGGAAGTGTTCGTCCCCGGTAGCAGCGAGGCTGTCCTGCTGCCGAGAGCATCCGCCAGCTTGCGTCTGTTGCAGACGTTGCGCGACGAGGCACATCGGTTCGCCCTCAAGTATCATCAGAAGCTGCGTGGCAAGCGTACGGTGGCATCCGAGCTGGACGGCATCCCGGGCGTCGGGCCGGGACGTCGACAGGCCCTGCTGCAACAGTTCGGTTCGGTGCATCGCTTGCGCTCCGCCCCGGTTGACGAGATCGCCACGACCAGGGGAATCAGCCTCAAGATAGCGCGTGCCATCAAAGAACAACTGGCTGAAAACGAGCTTCGCCCGCAAGACTCGGAGACGGCATGAGCGAAGACCACGACGTCGGCCAGGGATCTGTTCGACCCAAGTTCCACGACGAAATCAACAACACCATGACCGCGTCCACGGACGTCGTCACCCAGTTTGGCACGGTGCGTATTTGCTGGCATGAGGAAACGGTCATCAATATCGTCATCGGTCCATTCGATCCCGGCGAGCGCCGCACCAGCATCCGCCGCTTCTTGCCTCCCCACGCAGGCGGGCAGGAGCTGATCACCAAGTTCATGCAGTATTTCATCGGCAAGCCGACCGAGTTCAATGTCCCATTGCCGCCCGGAGTGGGAACAGATGCTCAGCGCAAAATCTGGAGCTCGCTGAATAGCATTCCGCACGGCCAGTTCGAAACCTACGGCCAGATCGCCATGCGACTGGGCCTGCCGGAAAGTCAGGCACGAATTATCGGCAACGCGGTGAGCCAGAATCCGCTGCCCATCATCTATCCGTGCCACCGTGCCGTGGCGGCGACAGGAGGCCTGATCGGCTACTCCGCCGGACCGCACTGGAAAAAGGCACTTTTGGAGTTCGAGGGGGTTCAGATCGACTATGACAAGGTCCGCCTCCCCGGGGCACAGTAGCGCGTCTCCCATCCGGTTACCGGAACATCTCCGCTCCCCCTTCTTGATCTTTCTGCAGTCGCTCGACGAGACGCTGAGTGTCAACACCAGCGCCGCGTATCGCCGCGATGTACAGCGCTATCTTGAGTTCCTCGACGCCCAGGGCGTGAGCAGCCTCGAGGAGGTCGGTCCCGACCATGTCCACGGATTGCTCGAAAAGCTGCAAAATCAGGGACTGTCCACGGCCAGCCTCGCACGCAACACCTCGTCCGTACGGCAGTTCCATCGATTCCTGCAGACCCGCAACCTATGTCACCGCAATCCGGCCGAGCGCATCACCACCGTCGTACCGATCCCACGGTCACTGGATTTCTTGAGCATAGCCGAGGCCAAGAGACTCGTCGAAACGGCCAGGGAGGATCATCCTGTGGGTTTGCGAAATCGCGCCCTTCTCGAGTTGCTCTATGCTTCCGGAATAACGGCGTCGGAGTTGATCCAGCTGAATGAGCATGACGTGTTGCCGCAATCCGGCCTGGTCCGCATTCCAGGCAAGGGCGCCAGAGAGCGAACGGTTCCGATCGGCGAGCCAGCTGTTGAATCATTGAGGCGCTACGCCGACCATGCAAGACCCGAACTGCACAGGTTGAACCCTGACGACGTCAGAACGTTTTTTCTGAGCGTGCGCGGACGCGCGCTCTCTCGCATGAGTGTGTGGAAAATCATCAAATCGGCTGCTCGAGCCGCGGGGATTCAGCGGAAAGTCAGCCCACAGACCTTGCGCCACACCTTCGCCGCCCATCTGGTCGACGGCGGGGGAGACGTGCGTGACGTGCAACAACTTCTGGGCCACGCCTCGATGTCAACGACCCTGATCTATGGTTCCCATACCCACCATCCACAGGCATGAACACCCTCAAGAACATCGCCCTCGGCAAGTACGTCGCCCTCGACTCACCCGTCCACCGACTGGACCCGCGTACCAAGCTCGTCGCCACATTGGCGCTCATGATCGCGGCCGTTCAGTGTGACAGACTTCCGGCGCTGATCCTCTTTTCAGTGTTCGTCCTGGTGTCGGCACGGCTGTCTCTACTGACGATGACGCTGCTGCTGCGCAACCTTCGACCGTTTCTCTGGTTGTTCGCCTTCACACTGATCATGCATGGCCTGATGAGTCCCGGTGTCGTCATTGTGCGAATACCGTTGACCGATCTCGGCTTCTCCTATGAGGGACTTCGCTTCGGAGCGTTCTTTTCTTTGCGATTGGCCGTCGTCGTCAGCCTGGCGTCCCTGTTGACGTTGACGACTTCTCCGATTGAGATCACCGATGGGCTCGAGCGCCTTCTGAATCCGTTGCGCCGTTTCGGGTTTCCGGCGCACGAACTCGCCATGATGGTGACGATCGCGTTGCGCTTCATCCCCGTGCTCATCGAAGAGGCCGAACGGCTGCACAAGGCGCAGCTCGCCCGGGGCGCCGACTTCAGCGGTGGCCCCATCCGCCGCGCCCGTCAGCTCCTGCCGCTTCTGGTACCGCTGTTCCTCTCCGCTTTCGCGCGAGCCGACCGCCTTGCCATCGCCATGGAGAGCCGCTGCTATCGCGGCGGAGTCGGACGCACGAATTACCACCTGCTGGAATTGGGCCGGCGCGATCTACACGCAGCCGTCGCGGTCGGTATAATCGTAGCGCTCGCTACCATCCTCGGACTCGTGCCCAGTCTCGGGATTGTCGTGTGAACACGCGCCGAGTCCGGCTGGACATCGAGTATGACGGCACCGATTTCGTCGGCTGGCAGATTCAGCCTCAAGGGCGCACGGTCCAGGGTGAGCTGAGCACCGCGCTCAACCGCTTCCTGCAGCAAAAGATTGTCCCGGTGGGTGCCGGTCGCACAGACGCCGGGGTCCACGCCCGCGGACAGGTGGCGCACTTCGACACGGACTCCAGGCACGATTCCGACCGCATGAAGCACGCCCTCAACGGCCTGCTCCCGGATGATATCGCCATCACCGCGGTGCGCGAGGTCCCGGCCGATTTCCACGCCCGCTATAGTCCCCTCAGCAAGAGGTACCGCTATCGCATCTCAATGGCCAAGTCCCCGTTGCAGCGGCGTCAGGTGTGGACCCTGTACCGACCAGCCCTCGACCTCGCCGCCATGCAGGATGCCAGTCGTCTGCTGTACGGTCAGCACGGATTTGAAGCCTTCTGCAATCACGACCCCATCCCGAACAGCTTCTTGTGCGAAGTCACGGATTGCCAGTGGACGGTTGAGGGCAACGACCTGACTTTTGAGATCGAAGCCGATCGGTTCCTCCGTCACATGGTCCGGATCATCGTGGGTACCCTGGTGGAGGTAGGTCGTGGCAAGATGGCGAGCGCATCCATCGGCCATCTTCTTTCTGAACCGGATAGCGAGCACGGAGTGGACAGGTCGGATGCTGGACCCACAGTGCCGGCCTGCGGACTGTGCCTCCTGTATGTCAAGTACCCCGGAGATTGAGTCGAGGTCTTTTTGTGACAAAACGCTGTAATATCTACTATAGATAGATACTTATGATGATTTTCTACGCATTATATTGGCCTGCTTGCTACCGCTCCAGGGCAGCGCAGCGCCGCTTCGTTACGGCCACGGTGACCATTGGCCTTCTTGTTCCCGCGATCCTGCCGGCAGACGATATCTCCTCTTCGAGAAGGACAGCGGTGGTGCGTGCCATCGAACGCGTGACGCCGTCCGTCGTCTCCATTCTCGCCACCCACCGCGAACGTGTCGTGTACCGTTACCGCGATCCCATGTTCGAGCTCTTTTTCCCGATGTCGCCATTCGGATCCCAGTTACTCAGAGGAGAGCGGGACCGCGTTTCCACCGGTTCGGGCCTGGTTGTTTCAAAAGACGGCCACATCCTGACCAACGACCACGTTGTCGGCAAGGTCCGGCGCATTCAGCGCCTGGAAATTTCGCTCCCTGATGGGCGCCGGCTCGAGGCCAAGCATGTGGCTTCCGACCACGTCATTGACCTGGCCATCCTCAAGGTGGAGGCCGAGGACCTTCCGGTTGCGCCTCTTGGTCAATCCGGCGATATTTTGGTCGGTGAATGGGCCATCGCCATCGGTAATCCGTTCGCCCTTGGTACATCCCCAAGTATCGGTATTATCAGTGGGATAGACAGGGATTTCGGGGAGCCTCAGGGCAAGTACTTTTACCGGGACATGATCCAGACGGACGCCGCCATAAACCATGGTAACAGCGGTGGGCCGCTGGTCAATGCATTGGGCGAAGTCATCGGCATAAACAGTTTCATCATTACCGGCGACGAGAGCATAGGGTCAGCAGGTGTCGGGTTCGCCATTCCGATCGATGCCGGCAAGAAGTTTCTGGATGAGATCAGCACCCACGGCCGGGTCCGTCAGGGTTGGACGGGAATCGCGGAAATCCGTGATATCACGCGCCCTCAGGCGGAGTACCTGGAGCTCCCGGATGCGAGTGGTGCCATCGTGGTTCAAGTGAGCGTCGACAGTCCCGCTTACCTGGCAGGAGTCGATCGCCTGGACGTCATCGTCGGCATCAACGGTGAAGTCGCTCGCAGTGCACAGGAAGTCAAAGGAATACTGGAGGCTCTACGAGTGGGCGAGACCTGCGCGCTTGATCTGTATCGCGATGGCAAGCGTCAATCGGTCTCGTTCGTTCTTGAAGAGGTCCAACGGCAGAGGTGGTATTGATCGCGCGTGAGGGATTTCCGTTCATCGGAGCCGGAATTCTGCTAACGGCGCTGGCCTGGATGGCCTCTCAATACCTCTCTTCCTTGTTCCTCTATCCATCAGTTGCGCTGGCGTTGTTGACCGGTTTTGTCGTTTACTTCTTTCGCGATCCCGAGAGGACGGCTCCTGACCTCCCGGGCGCCATCATCTCTGCTGCTGACGGCCGAGTCGTGGCCATCGACCAGTTGGAGAAAGACGAGGACCTGGCAGCTCCGGCTGTCAGAGTTAGCATTTTCCTGTCGATTTTCGATGTTCACGTCAATCGAATACCGATCGCGGGGAGTGTAGACCATGTCGAGCGTCGAAGCGGGGCCTTCGGGGTCGCTTACTCGTCGATTGCCTCGACGACGAATGAGCAGAGTGTCATCGCCATCAGCAGTGATTCTACCAGGCTGGTGGTCAAGCAGATCGTCGGTATCCTCGCCCGGCGCATTTGCTGTTATCTTAGTGTTGGCGACCGCGTGCTCCTGGGCGAGCGCTTCGGATTGATCCGCTTTGGATCACGTGTTGACCACATACTGCCGTCGCAGACCGAGTTGCAGGTGCAACTGGGCCAGCGTGTACGAGCGGGCGAAACTGTAATCGGAGTGCATAAGGGATGAGGTACAGGGCGATTCTGCCTAGTGTGTTCACGGTCGGCAATCTGTTTTGCGGGTTCTGGGCCTTGCGCTACGTCATCGAAGGCAACTACGTGCCCGCGGCCTGGCTCATCGTACTCGGCGCGTGTCTCGACAACATGGATGGACGCATCGCCAGGTTGGTGGGCAAGGACTCACGCTTCGGTGTCGAAATCGATTCGCTGGTCGATGTGTGCACCTTCGGTGTGGTGCCGGCGGTGATGGTCTACCGCAGTCTCTTCGACACCGGTTGGGGTTCGACGATCGCGTTCGTGTTCCTGCTGGCTGGTGCTTTTCGCCTTGCCCGCTACAACATCCTGAGCCAGGATGGCGAAAAAGGCGAATTCTTTGCCGGATTGCCGATCCCGATGGCAGCGATAGCCCTCAGTCAATACGTCGTCTTCACCGAGACCGCATGGTCCAGCGAGCACGCCGCCACACTGGCCGTCGCCATGGTGCTGTTTCTGTCCTATCTCATGGTCAGCAGAATCGAGTATGATCCGGTGCCCAACTTTCGGTCGACGGCCCTTACGGATCGGATCAAACAGGTGTACTTCCTTGGAAGCATCGTGCTAATCTGCCTGCCAGCAACCTCGAAACAGCTTTTTTTTCCCCTCGTACTCAGTTACCTCCTGATGGGGATCTATCGTCGCGTCTGGGGTATCTTCAGCGACGAAGTGACGCAGCACGCTTGATCCCTTCCAAGGGTCGCTGAATGACTGAGAAACGAGTCAGCCACCTGGTTGTCATACTGTTCATCAGCGTCCTCGGTGCCAACATCATCGGCGAGGCGTTGCGCATAGTGCTACATTTTGTCGCCGGCGGCGGCAGCATCGTGGAGAGAGCCCTTCTCGACTATGTTACCTATCCCATCGGCCCTCACGCCCTGAACCTGATCATTCTTTCGCTCTCGTTTGAGCTCTCTTTGCACTTCAACGTCATCACCTTGCTGGGTATTTTCGTCGGTTGGTACTACTTCAAGTATTCATACTAGTACATGCGTAGGAGGTAGTCATGTTCGGCCTAGGTCAATGGGAACTCCTGCTTATTTTCCTGGTGGTTCTCCTGCTCTTCGGTGCCAGGCGCATTCCCGAGATGGCGCAGGGATTGGGCAAAGGGATCAAGGAGTTTCGCAAGGCGATGCGCGACGTGCAGGAGGAAGTTGACATCTCGCCAACGAGCGCTGACAAGGGACCCTCGATCGGCGGAACCGTCGCCAACCAGACGCCGGCTCCATCACCCCCTCCGCCTACCACGACGACGCCCCCCCCGGCCTCCGGCGATTCCGCGAGCGATGAGACCTCGAAGAGCTAGTGTCTAGGTATCCGCTCCTGCATGTCTCTCAGTCATCTCACTGCTCACGAACTGCTTCCGATGCTGGCGGCCGGGGAAACGAGTGCCCGCGAAGTCACACAAGCTGCGCTGGACACGATCGACGAGCGCGAGCCTGAGATCAACGCGTTCATCAGCGTCGATGCTGATGATGCCTTGCGACAGGCCGAAGCCATTGACGAAAAACGCGTTCGCGGGGAGCCACTGGGCGCGCTGGCCGGAATCCCAGTCGCCGTAAAGGACCTGATCTGTGTCCGAGGCAGCACGACCACCTGCGGCTCGCGGATTCTCAATGACTACAACCCTCCCTACGACGCCACGGTGATCGAGCACATGCGGCTGGCGGACGCCGTGTTGCTGGGCAAAACCAACATGGACGAGTTCGCCATGGGATCGTCCAACGAGAACTCCTACTTCGGACCGACCCGCAACCCGGTGAACGGCGAATGTGTGCCGGGCGGCTCAAGTGGCGGATCCGCCGCCGCCGTGGCCGCACACGAAACCATTCTGGCGCTTGGCTCAGACACGGGGGGATCCGTACGCCAACCGGCGGGTTACTGTGGCGTAGTCGGGTTGAAACCGACCTACGGGCGGGTTTCACGGTACGGCCTGGTCGCCTACGCATCCTCTCTCGACCAGATCGGTCCGGTGACCAAGGACGTGGAAGACGCGGCACTGCTTCTAGATGCGATCGCCGGCAGAGACACCCGTGATGCGACGTCCGCCGACATCACCAAGCCCGATTATTTTGAGAAACTCGATGCCGGAGTCGAGGGTCTTAGAATAGGCATTGCACCGGAGTACTTCGGCGCTGGTTTGGATCCGGAGATTCGGACTGCCGTAGAGGCTGCGGCCCGTCATCTTGAATCGTCCGGTGCCATCATGGTCTCCGACATATCACTACCGGTAGCTGCCGATCCCGATTATTGCGTCGGTGCCTACTACATAGTGGCCATGGGGGAAGCCTCGGCCAATCTGGCACGCTACGATGGGGTCCGCTATGCTTTCAGGGCAGGTAAGGGCAAATCGGATCTGCAGGAAATGTACCGGTTGACTCGAAGCCAGGGCTTCGGCGAGGAGGTCAAGCGTCGCATCATGTTGGGCACCTATGTGCTGAGTGCCGGCTACTACGATGCCTACTACCTTAAGGCGCAGAAAGTCCGGACCCTGATTCGGCAGGACTTCGAGCGCGCCTACGAACGCTGTGATTTTCTGCTATCACCGGTGGCGCCGACGACGGCGTTCAAGATCGGCGAGCAGGTCGATGACCCGTTGCAGATGTACCTTAACGATGTCTATACTGTTGCGGTCAACCTCGCGGGACTTCCCGGTATTTCGGTGCCAGTGGCGACCAGCTCGCAGGGACTCCCGATCGGCGCGCAACTTCTGGCGCCTCCGTTCGAAGAAGCAGGACTGTTGCGAGCGGCACACGTCCTGGAAGGACTGTCCCCGAATTGATCACCCCGGTCGCTGCGCGACCGTCTGTCGTGGCCTCGACCATGGGCCTGACAATCAGACGAAAGGCAAGAGAAGAGCATGTTCGGTTCGAGAATCAGATTGGTCGCGATCGCCCTGCTGTTGGCGTCCGCGCAGAGCACCCCGGCGATCAACAGCAGCGCCGGTACTACTGGATTCAATTTTCTGAAGATCGGCGTCGGAGCCCGCACGGCTGCATTGGGCGGCGCCAATACGGCTCTGTCTGGAGACCTGGAGGCGGCAGCGTCGAATCCCGCCAGCCTCTTTGGCCTCAGCGAGCGCAGCGCCTCTCTGTCACTGACTAGCTATTTAGTCGATACGGAGGCGGGATTCATCAGCCTGGCTTTTCCCGGCCAGGACCGCGTCTGGGGTGCCAGCGTCAACTATTTCACTCACGGCGAGCTGCAAGGCACGAATGATAAAGGCAACCCCACGGGCACCTTCGGAGCGTTCGACATGGCCGCCCAGATCACGGCCGCGCAAAAGGTATGGCAGCGCCGCCTGACAATGGGAGTCAGCTTCAAAGCCATCTACTCCAGCATCGACGACTACACGTCAGACGCCTACGCCATCGACCTGGGTGTGCTGGCGTCGGGCCCAATTGACGGCATGACGCTGGGAGCCTCACTCGCCAACGTCGGCACTGTGCGAAGTGGCTTTACGGACTCCTTCGAGGATTCCCTGCCCGTGTTGTTCAAAGTAGGCCTCAGCCATCAACCCGCTCACGCACCTGTGCCCATGACAGTGCTGGCTGACCTCAACGTTCCCAATGACAACGACGCCTACCTGACTTTCGGCGCTGAACTCAACCTCGGCAAAGGTCTGCTCGTGAGACCCGGGTACAGCATGCAACAGACCGGACTGGACGGTGAGGAGACCATAGGCCTGACAGCCGGCGCCGGCGTTGCCATGCAGCGCTATCACGTAGACTACGCCTTCACCTCATTCCCCGCCCTCGGCGACGTCCACCGCATCTCCCTGAACAGCACGTTCTAGTAGCTTCCAAAACGGCAGTCGCACGCGCCGCGTTGCCCGCAACGGGTTTGTTGCCGCGAAAGCAAGATTCATTGGACGCTTGCCACCCTGTGTGCTGTTAGTCGGGGCCCGAACCTCTTCTTCTGCACGCAGGAACACCTTCCAGGAGTTTGCTTTTTGGCCAACTCCGAAAAGCGTGTGCGGAGTAATCACGCAGTGATTAATTCGTATACGCTTTCTTGAAAAGATGAGTCAACTCATGCAACCGCTCAGCGTTGGCAGGATCGGTCGTCTGCTTGCACTTCATCGCGTAGACGAGCATCTGATGCAGCAGCGCCACCTTGTCGCGGTATGAAGTAACCGCAGCTTCATCGGTGAAATCCGGCAGCTTGACTCGTTGCGTCATGAAATACTGCGTGACGACCTCCTGTACATGGTTCGCGTGGGTTTCTTTATTGTTCACCCACCGGGTCAGCTGATTGATATTGTTCGTGCTGTCTGAGAGTTTGTCTATCTGAGTCATCGCCTTTTGGATCGTCTCGATGTCCTCGAGAATACTTGCGAAACGGGCATCGTCACCGTAGATGCCGCAGGGTATCTCACAGTGGGCGGATACGTCCGTCGCGCACCATACTGTCGCCAACAACAGTGGAACGAATAGCGAGCGCATGTTGTGTTACTCCTGTTGTGTATGGGTATTAAGCCTGCGCCAATCTCGCAGGAGTGCTGTAACCGTACGAAAAACAACAAAAAAACCTCGGGGCTTTCTCGCTCCGAGGGGAAATGCACCGTTCGTCCGGTTTGGAGATGAACAGTTTGGAGATGAACAGTTTGGAGATGAACAGTTTGGAGATGAACAGTTTGGAAATGACAGTTGGGAAGCAATCAGCTGGGAGATTCGTCCTCCATCTGAATGATCTGATCTCTCACACGCGCGGCTTCCTCGTACGCTTCCTCGGCGACGAGTCTGTCGAGCTGTGCCTTCAATAAATCCAAGTCGCTCAGATCACAATCCGCGGGGGCGCGATCCGTGACTCCGCTGGCCACTTCCTCTACCTCGACCACTTCAGTTTCTTCCGCTTTGACCTCGACTTCGATCAGGGCTGCATCCGGCAGCGGCTCCGACTCGCCAGCCTCCGTCTCTGCCGCGATTTCCTGACTCAAGTCGGCCATGTTGAGCATGCCACTCAACTCGCGGCCCGCTTCCTCCATGACCTCCGGACTCATGAAGATTGGGATGTTCATGAGTGTTGCCAGAATCATGCCGTCGCTGGGTCGACAGTCCAGATAGAACACTTCCTCTTGCGTCTGGATCAAAAGATACGCGTGGAAGGTTTCGTCCTTCAGCGTGTGTACGACAAGCTGATGGACCTCACCTCGCACTTTTTCAAGCAGGTTCTTTATCAGATTGTGGGTCAGCGGCCTCGGAAACGACATGTCCTGCATGGCCATAACCAGGTATTGGCCTTCGGGAAAGCCTATGGAGATGGGTACGAACCGGTCCTCCTCACCCTTAAGAACGACGAGGAACGTTTCGGGTGGCGTGACATCGGGATACGGATAAATTCGCCACACCGATACCGGGATTAGGTGATCTTTTTTTGGTTTTTTTCTCTGCATGTCAGTCTTTGGGATTGTCGGACGCATGAGAGACAACGCCCTGCCCAACACTGTTTCAAATATACCCCATAGCTTCCATTAATCAAGTAAAACTGAGGCGCGCCAAAGCGCCCCTGTCACAGCAATCCCCGTTCCTTAAAGCTCACGAAGTCTGACTCCGCGACGATGAGGTGGTCGAGTACGTCGATGCCCAGGATGCCACCCGCGTCAACGAGCCGTCGCGTCAATTCGATATCGGCTTTGCTGGGAGAAACATCCCCCGATGGATGATTGTGCGCCAGTATCACACTGGCCGCAGAGTGGTGAACGGCAGCGTGGAATACTTCACGGGGATGAACGATGGATGCGCAGAGACTGCCGATCGACACGACTTCCTTGTGAATAACCTGGTTGCGGGCGTTGAGAAACAGACACACGAAGTACTCCTTGCGTTGATCCTTTATGTCTGACAACGAAGGCACGACATCGGTCGGCCGGGAAATAACCGGCAAGATACCGATTCCCTTCTCCAGACCGCGACGAGTCAGCTCGAAGGCCGCCACGAACATGCACGCTTTGGCGTGTCCGACACCCTTTAGCTTGGCCAGCCTATGCAATGACATGGTCATCAGCTCTTCTTTTGGATGAGAAGCCACGATCGACCTGGCGACATCGATCACGCTGTTGCCCCGGTATCCCGTCCCCAGTAGTATGGCTACCAGCTCGTGATCCTTGAGCGCTTCCGGACCACAGCGCCGGAGTCTCTCTCGTGGCCTGTCGACAACACAATCACTCGTCTGTTGGCCTGCTGCGTCGACCATCTCCGTCCTCCACAACTATTCTCGTCGTCGCTGCCAGGTCGGTCCGAGTGTTACCTGAAGACCACAAATGTGATCTTGGGAATACACGGTCGCCGACATGACGTCTCACAATCTCACTGAAGACTTCACTGAGTAGCCGTGTTCGAGCACAATCCGTACCATACACACCGCCGCCTCCCTTTGCCTCGGGCTCGCTCCAATGTAACCTCTGACCATGCACCGATTATCTCCGATCGAGCACAGTAGCCGACTCAGGACGGCGTTCGCCGCATTGAGTGGTCTGCTCATGGCGTTGGCCTTCCCGACCAGGCCGGATCATTCCTTCGCCTTCATGTTCGCAGCTCCCTGGGCGTTTGTCGCTCTGGTTCCGCTTTTCGGAACCCTGCTCCGTAGCTCTCGCGGCCAGGCCTTTCGTTCGGGTTGGCAGGCGGGCTTCGTCTTCAATCTTGTTTGTCTCTACTGGGTCGCGTTCACCCAAGGCGGCGGACCTGCAGTCGTCGCCGGGACCGCGTTGATGGCCGCATACCTGGGTTTGTATTGGGGAGTGTGTACGCTCCTACTGGCGGTGATGATGCACAACTGGGGCTTCCGCGCTCTGACGGCTGCCCCGGCGTTGTGGACGGCATCGGAGTACGCCCTGTCTCTGGGCGAGCTGGGATTCCCGTGGCTGCTGCTCGGTCACAGCCAGGGGGGATCTCCCGTGGCGATTCAGTACGCGGAGTTCACCGGCGTGTACGGAGTTTCGTTTTGGATCGTCGCGGTCAATGTGCTGCTGGCCAGTCTGCTGGAGGACCATGACGAGTCCGGTACACGCCGGCGTTGGGCAGCGGCGTCACTTGCCGTCTTGTGTGGACCTCTGCTGTATGGATGGGCCGTACTCTCCGATGCGGACCAGGCGCAAAAAGGTGACACCGTGATCGTGGGGCTCGTCCAGAATAACCTGGGCCTGTCCAAGTGGGGCCCGAATGGTTTGGAGAAGAGCTTCGAGAGCCTGGAAAGATTGTCGACTGCGATCGTGACCAAACATTCGGATCAGCCTGATTTGATCGTCTGGCCGGAGACGGCGCTGCCGTGCTATCTGACCCTCCGGCCTGAGTGCCAATCGCGTATGCGGAAGCTGGTGGAGACCCTGGAGACGCCGATCCTGACAGGCGCGTCCGACGTTGAATTGAGCACGAGAGAGCCCTACAACGCCGCCTTCCTGCTGCCTGACGGTGACAGCCCTCCCGTGGCGTACGCGAAAATGCACCTCGTGCCGTTTGGGGAGCGCACGCCGTTTCGCGACTCCATCCCCTTCCTCAGGGACATCGATTGGACCGCCCTGACCGGAGACCTCGGGCCAGCTGAGTTCGCCCGTGGACGCAATCGCACCCTCTTCGAGCTACCCGGCTCGGGAGCGTCATTCTCCGCGCTGATCTGCTTCGAATCAGTGTTTCCCGATTTCGTCAGGCGCAGCGTTTTGGAGGGTGCCGAACTCCTCGTCAACATCACCAACGATTCCTGGTTCGGACGTACGGCGGGCCCATACCAGCACGCGCAGCTGACCGCCATGCGGGCTGTCGAGAATCGCCGGGCGATCGCCCGTTGTGCCACGAGTGGAGTCTCCCTGTTCGTCGATCCGTATGGACGGACCTTCGATCGCACACCCATTTTCACCGAGGCCGTGGCCCTACGCGAACTCCCCCGCTCACGAATCTCCACTTTCTACACCCGCCACGGCGATTGGTTCGCGCAGCTGAATATGGTAGTGACAGCCGCGTTCCTTTTCTTGCTCGCCATCAGAAGCCGGAATAAGTTTTGACGACGAAAAAATCTGCTTCGCATTATGCCGAGGATCCATGACGGAACAGGACGACCACACGGCGTCGGACGACCACACGGCGTCGGACGACGACCAGACTGCGGGTGACACCGGCGCCTCGAGCGCCGAAGTGGCCCCATCCGATGAGAATGCGGAGCTGGATGCATCCGGGGGGAACGAGATGCCGTTCCTGGATCATCTCGAGGAGTTGCGTTGGCGCATACTCAAAGCCCTGGGCGCTATCCTCGTCGGCGCCATCATCGCCTTCACCATCTCCGATCAGCTGCTGAGGATCCTCACTCATCCCTACGAGGATTCAGTGCGCAGCATGCTACGTGCTGGCGACACCGGACCTGTGGAGGCGATTTCGGCACTTGTGGAGCGATGGCTCGGCGCTTCCGCACAACCGTCTCTGAGCGCTGTCGTTGATCCGGATGCACCGCTGCCCATATCGCGGCAGCTGCAGGCCATCAAGCCGATGACCTATTTCTTCGTGCAGATTCAGATTGCTCTGCTGGGAGGTCTGGTGCTGGCGTTGCCACTCGTGTTCTATCAATTTTGGAAGTTTGTCGCGCCTGGTCTGCTGACGGGCGAAGCCCGCGTGTTCCTGCCTGTGATCGGCCTCAGCGTCATATGTTTTCTGGTGGGTACCCTCATCGCCTATTGGATCGTCCTGCCCCTGGGATTGCGGTTCTTCCTGGGCTTGGAGCCGCAGGGGATGACTTCGCAGTGGGCGGTCACCGAATACATCAGCCTCGTGTTGAAACTGATTCTCGGTTTCGGCATCGTCTTCGAGATGCCGGTCGTGAGTTTGTTTCTCTCGCGTGTAGGTCTTCTGACGCCCGAGTACCTGCGCCGCATTCGTCGCTATGCTGTCGTCGCCATCTTCCTGATGGCGGCCATTTTCACCCCCCCTGACCCGATCTCACAGCTGCTTATGGCTTTGCCTCTGCTCGTTCTCTATGAGATCAGCATCTGGGTTTCGCGCGTCAGCGGCAAACAGAAAGCGGCCGTTGAGGAGTAGCCCAAAAAAAACCGACCGCGATAAGCGGCCGGTTCTAATTTAACGGTCCCGTTTTCTTCAGAAATTCCTGCCGAGGCCGACGTACAGGCGAATATTGCTGGGATCTATGACGTCGTCGAATTTCGCGACTCGCAGGTATCCAGTCTCCAGGACGAGACTACTCAAGCCATCGGAGACCGGTTTGTGCAGGCCTGCGATGAAATTGAGGCCCCCCTTCGTCGTCGAGTCTTTGTTTGGCTTGGCTGCGTCCCATGTCAGCCGATGGCCGCCAACTCCGACCCCCAGGTAGGGCGTCGTGCGATCGTTGCCGCGCAAGAGCAGGTGGGTGTCCACGGATAGGGACATCTCAGTGACGTCAGCGTCTTCCAACCCAAGCGGCTTGCCCGCCAGACGCCAGGTAAAATTCAGCTTCCAGCGCCTCCCCAGCACCTTGCCCAGTCTCAGCCCGATGCCGGCATCCGTAATGTCCTTGGCGCCCATCAGGAAGTTCTGGTCCCACACCAGACTGGTGTTGCGCCCGAATTCGGCTCCGCCCAGAATGTGAAGGGACGTGCGTGGATAGTCCCAGGAATCCTTCATCTGTCGCGGTCTACTGATCAAGGGTTCGATTCCAGCTGCACGCGCTTCATCTGCCAGCGCATGCCAATCCTTCACCGAGATTGCCTGGTCCAGCACCTCGATCTCGTACCCGGTCTCCACTGACAGCAATTCGGCTATGGAGAACTCTTCCGAAACCCGGACAACCCTGGCCTCGCCAACCTGCATGAAGCGAGCCTTTCCGTTTTCGCGCAACAGGAGATACTCGTCCCCAACACTCATGCCCTCCAGGGCCCCGGCGTCCAGGTAAACCAGTGCGGGCGTCGTCTTTATCACGTACAGCAGATCGGCGACCACACCTTCCGATGCCTCTACCCTCGATGTGCTCGCGCCGACCGCAAGCAGCAGGGCGCTGAGGATCAATCTGCTTGTGAGTTTAGTACTCTTCTTCATCATCTTCTTCACTGTCTTCGTCGTCGAGGTACTCGTCGTCGAATTCGTCCAAGCCGTCCATCACGTCTTTGTAGCGTCGTTTGATGATCAGAATGGCCATTATGAGCAGGGCAACCAGGAGCCCGCCTGCTGCCGCCCAAAGCCAGAAATCGCTGTCGCCACCTGCTTCACCCTCGTCTTCATCCTCACCCATGGCGACGACCTCATCTACGTCACCCTCACCGCTGCCGCCGAACCACGATGCGATGGCAGCCATGATGCCGTCCCCGTCGTCGTCCATTTCGGGTGGCATCCTGATATCCGTCATGGTCTCGTCGTGCATCCCCATCGGCGGGCTGTCAATGCGCACGCTGTCGTTGACCACGCTGATCAGTAGTGTTTTGCCCGATGCCTGCAGCTTGATTTGTGTATCCGGCGTGTACTTGATGGTGAATTCCTTCAGATCCTCCGGGCGATACTCACCGGTCATCACCGACGCCAACCTCGTGTGGTCTTCGCTCTGCTGCTCCTCGAGCTCAACCAGACGTTCGTCGAGGGAAACCATGTACGAGCGCATGGCTGAGATCTCATCCCAGATGCGACGAGCGAAAGCCGGATACGACTTGGTCAGGGTCTCGTTTGCCTTCTCATAATCCTGAACGCTGGACTCCAATTCCTTCACCCGCTGCGCAAACTCATCGACGACGTCCTTGACGTCGGGTTCGGGCGCTTCCACCATGACCTGCATGTACTCTGCCAGATCATCGACCATGGGTTCGGAGTAGGCCTTCACGAGCCGGGCCTTTGCGGTTTGTTCCTGTACCTCAAAAACATGCACCAACCCCACGGGCTCCTGGGGAACGCCGAGAATCTGACCGGTCAAGGGATGAACGATCGGCTCCCCTTCGCGCAGCAACGTCACCTCGGCTGCCATGACCATGCCGTGTTGGCTGCCCGCTCCGAGCGTAACCTCCGGTCCTGAAACCTCGACAACCGTCGTCATCGCGGTGACGGCTGTGGACTCCATCATCATGGAGTCTTCCACGTTCGGGGCAGCTGCCTCGTGACCGTCGGCGTTGCAGATGGATGGGAGCACTCCACAACAGGCCACACTCACCCACCATGTTGCCATGTACTGCTTGAGAGATCCTGTTTTCTGCCTCATCACTTACAGAGCCTTGGAAATTGGTGTGGAAAGCCCGGGTTGCCTGGATCCATGCCTGGTAAGGACCAGCGACATGTCCCGCTCCGGCCATCCTTCGCGACCCACCAGGCCGATGTGGGGCGCGTAAAACGACGAGTATGAGATCGCCCTGCGTCGGTCGTCGGTTCTTGCCGATTCAAACTTCGTAATGATTTCCAGACAGCCGGTGAACCGCTGCCCTCCCAACACCACCGAGGTGTCCCGCGCACCGACTTCCTTGTGGATCAGCATGTCTTCGGAGGTATAGACGTATGGCGTTGGCGTGCTATCCGCATCCACGGGTATGACATTGACTCCACCTTCCGCGCCCATCTCGAACACCTTGCCATCGTCTGTATAGGCGACCGTGCCGTCATCAAAAAAGAACAGTTCCTTGCCGTCCCTGCGTTCGCGGCCGTTGATCGTACGCACAATTTCCACTGTCGCCTTATTCGCCTCATCCTCGTATTCATACACCCAGTACCGGCCGACCTCTAGCGGGTAGTAGGAAACCTCCGCAATGCTCTCCTGCTTCGGTGGTTGCTCGTGGCTGTCAGTCGCCAGGCTGCGGGGATTGATCGGGACCTTGGAGCGCTGCGGTTCTGTCGGTTGCTGAACCGAAGGTTGCTTGTCGCGAATGCTCTCCTTGGCGGGGTATTGGAATACACCGAATAGACCCCAGACAACACAGAGAACCCCGATAACACCGATAACGTTCGTCATTGACTTATCATCACCTGCCACACGGTCTCAGCGGGGCACAGATCCATCTCTGCCCGCCTCAGTAGTATCGGTTAAACCAATGCAAACTTTATACTTAGGCGTGGTTTCTAGTGGCTCAGGTAAAGCTGCCCACAAGATGTAGTAGAGATGGTGATCCAAATCACCAAACTACCGGGAAACGACTGGATGGATGGAAGTCGAAGATTCCTGCCGGGCGGAAAAACAGGACCAGGATGGCCCGTCGGCGCCCTCATGTGTATTTGTTTCCGCGCTCGTTCTGGAGGTAATCAACTAGTTCCTTGACCCGCTGGGCATCTTCCTTGCGGCATACCAGCAGCACATCGTCCGTATCAACGATGACGAGATCCTCCACACCGATCAGCGCCAGCAGCTTTTCACGGTGGCCGTAGGCGGTCGTATTCCGTGCGTCCAGAGCCACAACATCACCGTCAAACAGGTTGCCGTCATCATCCGCCCGCAGCACGTCCGTCAGTGCCGCCCAACTGCCGATGTCGCCCCAGTCCAGGTTCCCCTCCAGTGTCGCCACGTGAGGCGCCGGCTCGATGATGGCGTTGTCGATGGCCATCGAGGTTAGAGCCGGGTACACGGCTTCGATGACCTCCCCTTCCCGGGCGCTGCCCACGGCGTCCGCGATCTGCATCAAGCCGTTGTGCGTGTCCGGTTCGAAGCGAGCGAACAGGTCCAGTACCGTGCTCGCCTTCCACACGAACATGTTCGTGTTCCACAGAAAATCACCGCTGTCCAGGTACTTGCGCGCGGTTGGCTCATCTGGTTTCTCAGTAAACTCAACGGCCGTGAATACCGCTTCCCCGTCCGTCGTGCACAGCGTCTCCCCCTTGCGGATATACCCGTAACCAGTTTCCAGCCTCGTCGGCTTCACTCCAATCGTAAACAGGTAATCAGGGTGCTCGTCGACAGCCTGTTCGGCCACGCTCAACAGTCGGCAGAACTCCTGCGGACGGCCTACCAGGTGATCGGAACCCAGGCTCGCAATCGTGCAGCCAGGGTAGCGCGCTTCGAGAAGGGCACACTCCAGGCCCACGGCGGGACCGGTATTGCGCAAGGCCGGTTCCAGTATGACGTGGTCTGGGGGTAATTCTGGTAAATGTTCGTGGACCAGATCCTGCAAAGCCGCTGCCGTCGACACGTAGATGTCCTCCGTGGAGGCGATTGGTGCGATTCGCCCAACGGCGTCCTGGATCATCGACCGGGGGCCGGACATCGCGTGAAACTGCTTCGGTTTCGACGACCTGCTGTATGGCCATAACCTAGTGCCGACCCCGCCGGCCCTGATCACGTACTTCATGGGTTACCTCATGCCTGGTCAGCGGAAGCCGGGAGCGCTTCCAAAAATTCAAGCCGCTGTCCGGGTTGCACATCTCGTGTCGTCACGGATATCGTGCACCGCGGGGGAATCAGCACGGTATCGCCGGCCGCCCACTCGAGCTCGATGTCGGTAGCGCTGATGTGCCCACTCCCCTTGATCGCCGTCAGCGCGCTACAGGTAAGACCGCTGGAGTGCGTGATTGATCCGGATACTGTATGGTGAACGAGTTTGAAGTGATCACCATCGACTAGGGAGCGGACAACCGGGTTGCCGACCGCAGCGGCAATGAAAGTGTGCGAATGGCCGCTGAAATCGATCACCTCCAGAGACTGGTCGATGTGGAGCTCGCGCTTGTTGCCATCCAATCCCAGGCGGTCGTAGTCGTAGATACGGAAAGTCAGGTCGCTCGGTTGCTGCACTTCGTAAATCAGCAACCCCTTGCAGCTGGCGTGAACGGTGCCCGGCCGCACGTCCAGGCAGTCGCCTGGTTGCAGCTGGCGAAACTCGACCACATCCAGGACGGTCCCTGCCCTGATCGCCTCGGCCAATTCCGCGCGCCCGACGCCCTCCTTGAGACCCAGGCATGCACGGCCACTGCCCTCCTCAAGGACGTACCAGGCCTCGGACTTGCCCGAGTCGGCTAGTCCATTATTCGTCGCATAGTCGTCATCCGGGTGTACTTGAATCGACAAATCGGCATTGGCGTCGATGAGCTTGATCAACAGGGGAAAAGCACCCCCGTAGCGCTCCCAGGGCGCTGTGCCGATCAACTCGGGTCCGTACTCGGCCAGCAGACTGCTGATCGATCGACCGTCGAGAGCACCACCGCGGACCCGGCTCTCACAGTTGGGATAGGCGGAAACCTCCCACGATTCACCGATCGGCCGTGCGTCCGGCAAGTCCTTGCCAAACAGCTCCCCGAGACGGCGCCCACCCCATACCATTTCTCTCAGGTAAGGTTGCATCGCCAACAGGTCGGGCAACTTCGTGCTCATGTGCGCTCCATCGAACATGGTGACGCTTGGGTTCTGCGTTCGAGAAGAAACAGTGGATTCGATGCCTCGATGAGGAGGCGAATGTACACAAAAAAGCCGTTCCTCTCTCCCACGAGGACGGCTGTATGGTGATGGTGATGTTGAGCAGGCTGGGCCTGCTGTCCGATTAGACGAACTCTTCGCTGGCGTCCCCGCGGGTTATCGTAATCTGACCCTGGTCTTCCAGCTGTCTGGCCTGCTGCACGACCCGCAGTTGAATCTCCTCGACTTCGCTCAAGCGCATGGGGCCGAGAAACTCCATCTCTTCCTCGATGAAGCTGCGTACCCGCTCGGACATGTTCGACAGCACCTTGTCCTTGAGGTCCTGGTCGGCCGCCTTCAGGGCAACGACGAGGTCTTTCTGCTCCACTTCCCGCATCAGCACCTGGAGCTCCTTGTCGGTCAGTTTCACGAGATCGGCGAACACGAACATGAGATTGCGCACCTCTTCTGCTACCTCGGGATCCGTCCCATCCATCTGCTCCAGCACATTCTTCTCCACACTGGATCCGGTCAGGTTGAGGATGTCGGCGACGACCTTAGGGCCCCCGACGTCCTGGTTGCCTGTGAGCATGTCGCGCAACGATGCCTCCAGGCTCTCCTCGATCTGCTCCAGCACATTGGGAGTGATGTTCTCCATGGTCGCGATGCGGTAAGCGACCTCCGATTGCATGCGCTCGGGCAACTGTGAGAGAATCCCGGCCGCCTGGTCAGGATCTAATTGCGAAAGAATCAGGCCTATCGTCTGCGGATGCTCGTTGGAGATGAACGGCGCGATCTGCTGCGCCGCCACGTTCTTGAGGATGTAGAAGCCGGACGAAGCCCGGGTGTTGACGCGTTCCAGTATTTCCTGCGCCTTACGCGCACCGACAGCCCGTTCGAGCACGTCGCGCGCGAAATCGACACCACCCTGGCTGATGTAATGGCCGGCCATCAGGTGCTGCTCGAAGTCTTCCAGCACCAGATCCATGATTTGCGGGGTCACGTTCTTGGTGTCGGCGATAGCCTGGGTGATCTCCTCGATCTCGAAGTCGGACAGGTATTTCATCACCTGTCCAGAGGCTTCTTCACCCAGAGCGACCATGATGATGGCGACCCTCTGGTAGACGGGGATCTCCTCACCCGGCTCCTTGTCGCCTCCAACGCCCAACTCTTCGGTCTCGCGACCCGCGGACTCCTGCATCGTACGCGTCCCTTGCTCGGAATAAACGGCCTGATCCGGTTCTGTCTATTCGGTATATCGGTCACTCTGACAAATTCTTGCGATATTCGCGTCCTATCCCAGTAGTGCTACCCATTCTTCAACGCCGGATACCTCTGAGCGATATGCTGCGTCCAGCAGTCGGTATAGTCCTCTGACTCATGTATCACACTCCTACTTGAAGGGGGGCAACCCTTTCGGTATCCTTAGCTGCTTCCTACTACATGTACTGAGTCGGTTATCGAAGATGGCGACATGGAGTTTCGGAGAACGACACGGAGCGCCGGGGTTGCGTAAAACCGGCACACAATACTGAATGACAGGAGAGCAATAGATGACCGATGGAAACGGTACCGCGACGCTGGCGGATCCATTCTCGTTGAAAGACGAAGACGGCTACGAGTGGGTTAAGGGTAACCTGCATTCGCACACGACGAATTCCGACGGCAAGGCGGAACCGCAGGAGCGACTCGACGGCTACGCTGGACAGGGGTATGACTTTCTGTGTCTGTCCGATCATTACGATATAACCCGCATCGACAGCGTCGACTGTCCTGACGGCTTCATCCTGATTCAAGGAGCTGAGCTGCACCCCAAAAATCCCTTTGGCGGAGAAGTGCACCATTTCGTCGCACTGAATATCCACGAAGACATGGACAGCACGACCATGCCACCACAGCTCGTCATAGACCGGGTACGCGAGCAAGGGGGCAACATCTGGCTCGCCCATCCCCATTGGAGTCGAATCAACATCCTCCGCGACACCTACCCACTGGAAGGCCTGGCCGGTATCGAGGTGTTCAACTCGACCTGCCGCCGCATGGGCAGAGGCGAATCCGGAGTGCACTGGGATGACTGGATGATGCTGAAGGGTCTCCCGATGCCGGCGCTGTGCAACGATGACTCCCATGCACGCGAAGAGGACCGTTCCGACACCTACGAAGGCTGGACAATGGCCCGGGTGAAGGAACGCTCGTCGGACGCCGTGGTCGAAGCCCTCGTGAGCGGCGCTTCCTACAGCACGACGGGACCCCAGATCCATGACATCGCCATTACCCGCACCGACACAGATGACGGACCCTCCCTCGAGGCCACCATCCGCAGCACACCCGCCCAGCGTCTCATGGCGATCTCCGACACCAAGGGCGCGACCTACCACGAGCACGGAGAACTCTTTGAGAGCGGCTCGATCAAGCTGAGCGCTCCCTGGCGCTGGGTGCGGTTCGAAGTGATCGGTCCGGATGGCGCCAAGGCCTGGTCGAATCCATACGACCTGACAGCCCTCACCCAGTAGCGCCATGTCGTGAGGTGATTTGAGCGAATCAGGCAAGGTCGATCAGGCACCAGCAGTAACGACCGCCGGCCACCGGGTCGCCGTCATTGACCTCGGGTCGAATACGGCCCGGCTGATCGCTCTGAGTGCGATTCCCGGTTTCTCCTTCCGTCTCGAAGACGAAATACGCGAGGTCGTCCGCCTCCGTCAGGGCATGACGGAGGAAGGGCTCAGCGATGCCGCCATGGCCCGCGGCCTGTCGACTCTACGGCTGTTCAAGCGTTTCTGCGACAGTACCGAAACCGACGTGGTGCTGGCCACGGCGACGAGTGCCGTGCGCGATGCCGCCAACGGCGCCGACTTCGTCGAACAGGCGCGCGATGAGATCGGGTTGACGGTGCGCGTTCTCGACGGTGAGCGCGAGGCCTATTACGGCGCCATCGGAGCCCTCAACGACACCGGTCTGCGCGATGGCGCCATCCTCGACATCGGTGGCGGTAGCGCCCAGCTCAGCGAGATCGAGGATGGCCGCTTCAAGCGTGGGGTTTCACGGACCCTGGGCGCCCTGGCGCTGACAGAGCGATTCCCGATTTCCGATCCGCCGAAGAAGGCTGATATGCGGCGGCTGGAGGCCGAAATCGAGGGCCAGTTGAACTCCATCGACTGGCTCGAACAAGTGGTGAGTACCGGCCTCGTCGGTATCGGGGGCACTATCCGCAACCTCGCCAAGATCGAAGCAGAGCGTCAAATGAATCCCCTGCATACTCTGCATGGTTTCGCGTTGACCCGGACTTCCGTCGACGAGAGTATCGACGAGTTTCGCCGGCTGTCCGTGAACGAACGCCAGCATATCCCCGGCCTCAGCGCCGACCGGGCCGATATCATCCTGCAGGGCAGCCTGGTGGTACGGGTGGTCATGGACACGCTCGGAGTCGACTCCATTACCGTTTCGACCGGGGGGCTGCGAGAGGGTATTTTCTGCGAGCACTTCTGGCAGCATCTGCCCTATCCGGTGATCCCAGATGTCAGGCGCTTCAGCGTCCTCAACATCGCGCGCAACTACCGCTACCAGAAACAGCACGCGAATCATGTGCGTTACCTCGCGAGCCGTCTGTTCGAGCAACTCGTCCCGCTGCACGGCTATGGCCCAGCAGAGCGAGAGTTGCTCGACGCCAGCGCTCTACTGCACGATTTGGGCACCGCGATTGCCTATGACGGCCATCACAAGCACTCCCAAACCCTCATTCTGTACAACGGTCTGGCCGGTTTTTCACAACGCGAGATTGCCCTGATTGCCCTGCTGGCGCGGTACCACCGCAAGGGCACACCGGACACCGCTGGTTACGAGGCCGTTCTGGATGAGGATGACCTGACACTGCTGCGCCGACTCGCTGCCGTGCTTCGTCTGGCCGAGTACCTCGAACGTGGCCGCAATGCCGCCATCAACGACGTCATCACGTCGTGGACGGACGACCAGCTGCGTTTGACCCTGATTGCGGACGAGCATCCGGCAGTGGAGTTGTGGGATACCGAACGCAATGCCCTGCCAGTGGTGGAAGCGGCATTCGGACGGCGGGTGATCCTCGACAGCATCACCGCTCCTGGAGAGTGGGGGGAGAGCCGTTGACGTTTGCGAGGGGCTACCTGGGAATGCCTCCGCCGAAGAGCCAGCTCAACCCGAGGCTGAACTCGGCGCCGCTGTAGTTGTCGCGGCCACCCAATGGCTCTTCGAAATCGGCCATGAGATTGTAGCCACCGCGAGCACCCAGCATGACATGGCGGTTGATCTGAAGATCGATGCCTGCACCGATCTGGCCACCCACGGAACGCATGGTGCGCTTCCAGGCCAGCGGTGCTTCACCGACCGTTCGCCCGTCGACATGGCCGATGAACGAGCCGACCGAGGTCGAGACCTGGGCCTTCAATAGCGGCGACAGGTATGGTAGATCGAAATGCCGGCCCACGCCCAACTGTACGGAGGCCAAGCTGATGTCGACGCGGCTCAGTCTGGAATCGACACTGGGAGGCCCAACAATGTTGGCGACCTCACTGCCCAGCGCCGAGTAGCTCAGGTTGACGGAAAAGTCCTCCGTTATCCAACAGCCGAGAGTCAGACCGGAGAGCACGCTCCAGGGATCGACGTTCGCCACCGGGATGGGAGTGAAGTCCGCGGTGCCCTCGGTATCGGCGGTTTCCTGCCCGCGTAGATTCTCCTCCCCCGAATCCGGCAGCAGTTTCGGCTGCGGGCCGACGGTTCCCAGATGGAACTCCAGCCGGGCCCGGCCCGCCAATCCACCGAACGGCAGCATCGCCGCGCGCGGGTCTGAATACGTTCGCCGGCCACCGGGCAACCCGCGCATGGCGGTCTGTTCCCGTGTCACCGGAGTGAATTGCGATCGCACCAGCTCGGTTCGCTGTCCCTTGACCACATCTGTTCGGGCGACGAACAGATCCTCCTTGTGCTCCAGGTGAATCCCGTAGGCACCCGCCTCGAGGGCGATTTCGACGATCCGCCCTTCGGGTTTATGCAGCTCGGCCACAAGCTGGTCATCAGCATTGCGCAGAAAAACCCGGCCGTTCAGTCCCTCTCCCAAAACCAGGCCCGCCGATGTCTGACGGACGTCCGTCATGACGACATCGCCTGTGCCGGAGAGATTGATATGATAGGCCGGGTGTTGAGCTCCACCCTGGGACTCCACCGTCCGATTCAAGGTCTCGTTGTAGGCAAACTGATAGGCTTCGTTCAGCGTCACCTTGCCGTCTCCGGACACGTCGGCTCCACCCCGCATGCCCGATACCAGGTAATGCGTGAAGAAGGAGGCCTGGATGCGATCCGATTCCTGAGCTGTTTCCTCCGCCGAACTCGAGGTCAGGAAGGCATAGCCGCGCATGTCGGAGGAGGTGTCCACCTCGAAGGCATTGCGACGGGTACCACCCTTTATACGGGTGATGGCCCCCGAGGCACAGGCATCCAGGATGGCGATGCGCACGTCCGCGTCGATGCGATCCATCAACCCCCGCAGCTCCCGGTAACCGAGCCGTTCCTCGCCGATCAGTAAACCCTCCTCGTCAGCGTGCCCCGAATAGTAGACGAGGACCTCGGTGCGCCGGGCCTCGAGCTTGGCAGCCGCCACCTGGGTCCGCAATTCCTCGACCGCGCGCTGAAATCCCGAGCGATCAGGGTCCGACAGCAGCACGCGATCTGTCGCGCGCACGCCACCCATCGCCACCATCACATCGGTGAATTTCTCGGCATCGGAGATCGCGTATTGCAGTGGGATGCGGTGTTGACCTCCGAGATTGGCGCCTGCCGCGAGCACGAATCGGCGCATCGATTCGACTCCGAACACGGGTTCTATCGCAAGACCGACAACAACCATGGCCGCGAGCGCTCCGCTGCGGACGAGCGTGCCCGGGATCATGACCCACCTCCTGCGGCTTGTTGCAGCGGCTCCTTGTTCAATGTCATGATGAACTGCTCCAGCGCGTCGTTGTCGAGCTCGAGCGAATCGCGGCGCGCCAACCCGGCGGCGGCGGCGGCATCGAGTAGCGCGGCCAACTCAAACTCGGTGTGGGAAGTGACGAAGTAGAACCGCTCCCAATGCGGGGCATCATCCAGTTCTATGGAAAACGCCAGCGACACCAGCCCGGCCGTCTGCAGCAGTTGTGCCTGATCGCCCACAGAGGGATGGTGCAGTGTCACCGCACCGTTGCCGTCGACGGACAGAATAGCGCCATACGAACGACCGGCAGCGTGGTAGCGAACCTGTATCAGGTCGCCGCTTCGACCTATACCTCCGTCATGCAGCTGCTCACTGCCGTTGTCGATCTTGCGGTGAAGGCTGAGTCGGGGACCGCTCCCTTTGAGGCGAATTCCCGGTATCGGATCTTGCCCGACACCATCACCATCACGGGTGTCATCTCCGATGTCGACGAAAGCCAGCATGGCGGCCAAGCCGACGGCGGCAGGTACCGGCCACAACCGCGACCACTGGACGGACGAGGAGGACGGCATCCGGACTTCCTGCACGGTCGATTGGGTTGCCCGACGCTCGATCTGACGCGCCATCCAGGCGGCGGGATAGCGCTCGCGCACCTCATCATCGTCGGCACGCAGGCTCTGAAGTTGGCGCTCCAGCGTCGGATCCCCATCGACCCGGTCGCGGATGCGATCCATCTCATCCGCGGGCAGCTCTCCGAGCAGGAAGCGCTCGAGCTTCCAGTCTGGCACGTTCGGATGTTGATTTTCCGTCGTCATGTGTCCTCTAAGACTTCTTTCAAACTGCCGCGCAGATTGCGCAAACGCTTGCGAACTCCTGATACGGACATCCCAACCTCGTTGGCGACTTCCTCCAGCGTCATGCCATCACGGTAGTGAAGGACGGCTATGGTTCTGGTCGATTCCGGATGGCGGCCAAAGAGTGCCGCCAGTACGGACCGTGCTTCCAGCTTCGGCTCTAACTCATCCAGGTCAGCGACCTGTTGTAAAAACTCTTCGCCAGGAGTATCCGGCCGGCGTTTCCGGGAGCGAATCTTATTGAGGCTCAGGTTGGTCGCAATCCGGTAGAGAAGGCTCGACGGGTACTCGACCTTCATGCGGTCCTTGTGGGTCAGCATCTGCACGAACACGTCCTGCATCGCATCGAGGGCCTCATCCTCATCCCCCAGCAGCTGCCTGCATCGCCGCAGGACCATCGGTCCATACCTCTGGTAAAGCTCTTCGATATCGATGTCTGTCCTGGCGCTCATTTACTTTAACACGTCAAGGGCCTCAGAGTGTCACCACGAAATCGCACGCTGCTTGAAATATCCATATCCTGGCCGGCCCTCGCACGCCGGGTCCACCTATGCCCGGTCCTTGACGGCCGAGGCCAGAGGGGTAATGCACTACTAAATAGTTGACATTGTTAAACCTACAGAGTTCGTTATAGGGTTATCCAAGGGGGTAAGCATCAACCTACCTGAACTGAGATGCCATGGTGTCCCTGGTCACCGCACGGATGGCGGCCCTCGCCGTCACCGCCTCCATCCTTCTGCCGGACCCGGCTCCCCACGACCAGAGAATCCCCGGATTGGACATCGACCGTGTTCGCTGGGCAGAGTGCGAGTACCGTGGCATAACGGCCAATTTCGAGATCCTCTCGCGGGCCTACGCGCTCAAAGCCTATAAGAATGCCGAATTCATCGGTTGGGAGGCCCGACCCAGTCCCCGCAACCCGGACACCGAGGCCCTGGTAACCTGCCGTTTTCAGGTTCAGGGTGTCGTGGTTGATTCGGCGTTCGCTGATTCCACACTGGAACTGCGGCGCGCTACAGGCCGCAACCTTGGTATCACCTGGCGTCTGAACACGCTGTACCGGATCCGTATTTCCGAGCACAACGATTACGCCCGCGACGCCCTCTACACGTTCACGCGTACCGTCGACGAGCTGCACGACCGAATCGCCGTAGTCGGAGACACCACCACATTGTACGGCGGCCCGGGGTACAGCCATAGGAGGGTGGCATCGCTCGAAGTGGGCACCATCGTGCTGCAGGGAGAGCAGGCGGACGGATGGTCGTCCGTCGAAGTGCACGGTGACACGCTGGCGGGTTGGCTCGAAACCGAGCTTCTGACCATTCCGTGAGGCCGTAGATGCAAGCCGTCATCGAGATTGAAGACCTCAAGAAACACTACGACATGGGCGCCACCGAAGTGCGCGCCCTGCAGGGTGTTTCGCTGGGCATAGAGCGCAACGAGTATGTCGCCATCATGGGACCCTCAGGCTCCGGAAAATCGACGCTCATGAACATCATCGGCTGCCTCGACGTGTCGACGAGCGGAACCTACAGACTCAATGGAAGACGCGTCGACGACATGGCCGATGACGAGCTCGCTGACGTGCGCAATCAGGAAATCGGCTTCGTTTTTCAGACCTTTCACCTGTTGCCGCGGTCCGACGCGCTGCGCAACGTTGAGTTGCCCCTGGTGTATGCCGGTATGAGTGCTCAGGATCGCCGCGCCCGGGCCGAGGAAGTACTCGCTGCCGTCGGCCTGGCCGACCGTATGCACCACCGCCCCAATGAGCTTTCAGGTGGCCAGAAACAGCGCGTGGCCGTAGCCCGAGCGCTGTCGAACGGACCGGCGTTGATCCTCGCCGACGAACCCACCGGCGCCCTCGACACAAAAACGGGGCAGGAAATCATGGAATTGTTCGATCAGCTGCACGCGGATGGTAACACGGTCCTCGTCGTCACCCACGAAGAGCACGTCGCCGCGCACGCCCACCGTGTCGTACGCCTGCGTGACGGTCTGGTGGAGAGCGATCTTCCCCGTCAACCATCGGCCAGCTGACGGAGATGGGCCCGGTGCCATCAAGCGGACGGATCGTGGCCGGGCTGGCCGCACTGATACTGGTGGCCCTGCTGGCGGGCACGCTGACATGCGGGGGAACGACCGACGAGGCCATCTCGACTCACACCGTTTCCCGCGGTGAATTCCGCGTCTCGCACTTTGAGTCAGGTGAGGTCTGGGCAACCAGGAACGAACGCATCACTTCGCCGCGGGTAGGCGGACGCTTGACGATCGTCCACATGTGGCCGGAGGGCGAGCGCGTCGAGGTTGGAGACCTCATCCTGCAATACGACCGCGGCGACTTTGAGAATCGGCTCAAGGAACGTGAGGAGCGACTGCAGCAGACGACGGTCGATCTCGCGAGCGCCCGGGCCGACCAGCGCCAGAAGGTGTCGGAGCTCGAGATGCAGATTGAGCAGCGCTCGGCAGCCCTCGAACTGTCCAGAATCAGCGTGCGCAAAGCGGCATACGCCTCGCCGATCGAAAAGGAGACACGGCTGATCCGGTTGAAGCAGGCCGAACGCAGCGTCAAGGAGTCGCGGGAGTCACTGCAAGCCCGTTACCTGATAAACGAAGCGCAGATGGCGAACCTGCTACTCCGTATAGGGCAGGCTCAGAAACACTACGACAAAGCGAAGAAGGACTACGCCCGCCTGACGGTGTACGCCGACAGGCCCGGCATCCTGGTGCACGAGAAGATGGAGAAGGGTGCTGAGAACCGCCTGGAGAAGATCAAGGAGGGGGACACGGTGTGGGGCGGAGTCGCCGTCATGACCTTTCCGGACCTCACCGTCATGCACGTGATCTCACAGGTGGGCGAGATGGATGTGCACATGGTCGACGTCGGCATGGATGCCCTGATCGAGTTGGAGGCCTTCCCGGGTCCGGTTTTTCACGGTGTCGTCTCCAACGTGGCGCCGATGGCGATCAAGGACCGCGGCGCAGAAAATGTGCAGGTCTTCGTGATGGTCGTGGACATCAAAGAGCAAGACCCCAGGTTGTACCCGGGCATGTCGGCCTCGGTCGAGATCCTGGTCCAGACACTCGAGGACGTCGTCTCCGCGCCGCTGCCATCCCTGCACTGGGATGCTGAGGGGAAACCGTTCGTCTACCATTTGCAGGGAAGCTCATTCGAACCCCGGGCGGTCGTGTTGGGAAAACGCAACGCCACCGCGGTTGTCGTGGAGCAGGGCCTGCAGATGGGCGACGTCATCGCCCTGGGCGATCCCACACTCAACTGAGGACTGTAGATGGCTCAGTCGCCGATAGCGCAACGATCGCCCAAGCGGGTATGGGTCATCGTAGGTTCCATCTTCCTTCTCGTATTCGCGATAGCGGGGATTCTGCAACTGCTCGCACCACCCGAGAGTGCGGCCGTCGCTTCGTTTCCCGTGCGTCAGGGTGAGTTTGTGATCTCGCTGAAGTTGAAGAGCGGTGAGCTCGAAGCCGTTGAGGCGGTGGAAATCCACGCACCGAGGGTCCATGGGCAGCTGAAAATCACCGAGCTCTTCCCGGAGGGCGACCGGGTCGAAGTAGGCGACCTGCTTATCGAGTTCGAAAAATCCGAGTTCGAAAAACGCGTCACAGAAGCCCAGCAAGAGCTCGCGGCAACCGAAGCCGAGCGCGTGCAGAAACTGGCCACGCAGCGTGTCGAGATCGGACGGCAAGAGGCGGATATCGAGAACCGGGAAGCCGAACTGCGACTGGCCGAGCTCCAGGTGGAGAAAATGGAGTTCGAGTCGTTCGTCGAGAAGGAGGAAGTGAAATTGAAGGCCAAGCAGGCCTCATTGAGCCTGCAGCAGGCCATCGACAAGCTCGAGGCCCAGAGGATTATCGATGAAGCGGAGCGCAAAAAGCAGGATATCCTGGTGGATGCGCGCCAGCGCAATCTGGACAAAGCCTCGGAGGATTTCGAGAGCCTGTCAGTCCACGCCGAGCACCCCGGCATCGTCGTCTACGACAAGATCTGGAAGGGCGGCCGCATCGAGAAGATTCGCGTCGGTGACGAGCCCTGGGGTGGCGCCACACTAATGTCACTGCCGGATCTGAGTCAGATGCGGGTAAAGACCTACGTCAACGAAGTCGACGTCGACAAACTCGAGGAGGGACAGCAGGCACTGGTGCAACTAGACGCCTTGCCCGGTCCTGTTTTTGGGGGCGAAATCACCCACATCGCCACGCTAGGGCACGAAAGAGAGGGAGACCGCAACGTCAAGATCTTCGACGTGTCCATCGGACTCGACAAGGAGGACAAGCGACTCAAACCGGGAATGTCTGCCGTATCACAGATCATCATCGAGACGGTACCCGAGCTGCCCGAAGCCACGGAGTCCGACTCCGTGCAACCACCGCTGACGGAGAAAGAGTTCGTTGGCTATCCCCTCTACATACCGCTGGACGCCGTCTTCGACAAGGACGGCAAGACCCTCGTCTACGTGGTGGGCGGGGGTGCGAACGAAGAGCGCGAGATCGTTCTGGGGGCACGCAACGACAACTTCGTCATCGTCGAGGAGGGTCTGGGGCCCGACGATCGCGTCGCCCTGCGAGACCCGACCCTCGTCCTCGAAGATCTGGGTGGCATGCCGACGGAAGACGCCGAGCCTTCCTCCCCTGGTATCGAGTGATCAGCGCTCTGACACATACCGGCTAATACTTTCCTCGTGCATCTTCGCGAAACACTCGACCTCAGCATTACCGGCCTCACGTCACACAAGCTGCGCACCTGCCTGACCATGCTCGGCATCATCTTTGGTGTTGCTGCCGTCATAGCCATGCTCTCCATCGGCGAGGGTGCCAAGCAGGAAGCACTCGAGCAGATTCGCCAGATGGGCATCCACAACATCATCGTCCAACACTGGAATCCCAATGAGGACGACGCCGGCGACGAAGACAGTGAGGACGAGAACCGGTCCGAGGGCCTGACGCAATCAGACGCCGATGCCATCGCCGAAATCTGCCCGCTGGCTGAGATCGTGTCACCGCAGCGGGAACTCAAGACCAAGGCCCGTTTCGGCAGCACCCGTCTTCAGACGATGCTCGTCGGCACCAGCCCCAATTACCTCGACGTCCTCAACGCCGAACTCGGCGAGGGGGTATTCATCACGGATGATGACATCATCAACGCCAGACGAGTCTGCGTCCTAGGCAGCGATGCCAAAAGGAAGTTGTTCTATGTCGAGAATGCTCTGGGTGAGCAGATCAAGCTGCAGAGCCAGTGGTTCACCGTCGTCGGCATCCTCGAAGACAAGGGTGCCGCCGGGGGCAAGATTGGTGGAGTCCTCGAGGTCCGCAATACAGACGAGGACATCTACGTGCCGTTGACGACACTGCTGAAGCGTTTCAAGTGGGAGGTCGGCGACGCCGAACTTACTCAGATTACGGTCAAGGTCTCGGATGCCGGCCGCCTGCAGGAGGCCGCCAACATCCTGCGGGCCATGGTCAAGCGGCGTCACCGCGGCGTCGAGGACTTCAAGATCGCCATTCCCGAGGAGCTCCTGCGTCAGAGCCAGCGCACCCAACGGATCTTCAACATCGTCATGGGATGCATCGCCGGCATCTCTCTCGTCGTCGGCGGCATCGGCATCATGAATATCATGCTGGCCTCCGTCCTCGAGCGTACCAGAGAAATCGGCATTCGCCGAGCTCTCGGGGCGCGACGCGCTGACGTGCTCGCCCAGTTCCTGACCGAGGCCGTCATGGTCAGCCTGATTGGTGGCGTGATCGGAATCATGCTGGGCTTCTCGATGACCAAGGTCATCACGCTCTACGCGCACTGGAAGACGATCGTCCAACCCTGGACCATCATCCTGTCGTTCGGTGTCGCCGCCGCTGTCGGCGTGGGCTTCGGCTTCTACCCGGCACGCAAGGCGGCCCTGCTCAACCCCATCGACGCCCTGCGTTACGAGTGAGCCGCGCACGCGCGTCCCTCTCGGTTTGAGTTGAACGAGCTCATGTAGTACTGTCCGACCCTGTCCAATCACGAACCAATCCATATTTCATTTCCCAGTCGGGAGCAGAATAGTGAGCGATGTAGTAGTCCAGTGGAGTGATCTGCAGGAATTCACGTCGTCGGTATTCGCCCGCGCCGGCATGCCCGACGATGATGCCGCGCTGGAGGCTGAGGTCCTGGTGTGGGCGAACCTGCGCGGCATCGATTCGCATGGCGTGCTGCGCGTCGATAACTATTTGGACAAGGTGGACACCGGATCCTATAAAGTCCTGCCCGAGATCCGAGTCCTCAAGGAGACACCAGCGACGCTGTTGATCGAATGCGACCAGTGTTTCGGCCCCATCGCCACGACGATGGCGATGGAAAAAGCGATAGACAAAGCCCGGGAAGTCGGCATCGGTTGGGCATCGTTGCGCAATCACGGCCACCAGGGAGCCATGGCCTACTACACCCATATGGCCACGGCAAAGGGGATGGCCGGCATGACGGTGTGCACGAACCCGCCGAACATGATCCCACCGGGAGCTCGATCGCCAGCGACCCACAACAGCCCGCTGTCGATCGCCGTCCCGGCCAAGAGCCATCCACCGATCAGCCTCGACATGGCGACCAGCATCGTCGCCGGCGGCAAGCTCGAGTACGCCCGCGACCAGCGAATGGAGTTGCCAGACGATTGGGCTTTCGACGAGAGCGGCGAGCAGACGACGGACCCTTTCGAGGCGAAATTTCTGCGTCCCGCGGGAGGCTATAAGGGGTATGGCATGGCGCTGTTGTTCGAGTGCCTCACCGGCGTGCTGGTGGGCAATCCGATCCTGGTTCCGTGGATTCGGGAGCTGCAGCCGAAACCCCTCCAGGGGGTCCAGAACAGTTTCGTGTGCGCCATTGACGTAGACACCTTCACCGACCAGGACGACTACCGCCAACGTATCGACGAATTGATCGATACCATGCATGCGACTCCGGTACACGAGGGTAGCGATCCAATCCAGGTTCCGGGAGAGCGGGAAAACGCGGTGTGTGAACGACGCACCCGCGATGGCATACCACTTCCGGAGGGAACCGTGAACAAGCTCCTTGTCGCGGCCGATCGCTTCGGAATCAAGCTGCCATGGTAGCGCCACCGAAGACACACCTGATGGGTGCTTCCCGGCCAGCGCCGACGGAGCGTCACACTCGGGATAGGTAAGTGATGACGGACCAACCGAAAACGATCCTCGTCGTCGATGATGACGAGTCGATTCTGAAGCTTCTCGAAAGGATGCTCTCGCCCCCGCACACAGTGCTGTGCGCCACCAACGGGACCGAAGCCCTGGACCTTTTCCAGGCCCGGGCTGAGAGCATCGACCTGGTCCTGCTGGATCTGGGCATGCCGGACATGTCCGGCTACGAAATCCTTGCCGCGATGCAGATCACCGATCCCGACGTCGTCGTCGTCGTCACTGGTATGACACCGGATGAAGAACGGCTTCCGGGAGTACGTGCCGTAATCGAAAAGCCCTTCACGACAGCCAATTTACACACCGTCGTCGACGGTACGGGTGGGTAGCCGGTTGGCGACATATCGCGTGGCATTGATCGGCACCGGCCGGGTCGGTTATCAGTTCAGCTTCGGCGACCTGCCGGACAATCATGCCGAGGCCGTCGTTGCGGTGAAATCCTGTGAACTCGTGGCCGGCGTCAACCGCGGCCGCAAAAAACTGGAGGATTTCGGCACACGCTTCGGGGTGGAGTCCCTGTTCCACGATCATCGCCAGATGCTGGAGCAGGTCAAACCGGATCTGTGCATCATCGCCACCCACCCCGAACTGCACGCGCAGATGGTCGAAGATTGCGCGGCGGCCCCCGCTACCCGCGCCATCATCTGCGAAAAACCGATGGCCCTGTCACTGGCCGATTGCGATCGCATGATCGAGGCCTGTGACCGCAGCTCTGTGCTGTTGCAGATAAACCACAACCGGCGCTGGCACGCGCAGTGGTGCCACGCGCAGGAGCTGATCCGCGAAGGCGTTATCGGTGACCTGTTCCAGCTCACGTGCTATTTGGACGGTGGCAAACCCGACCCATCCTGGCGCAGCGACAACGAAGGTCCCTTGCTGCACGACTTCACCCATTATTTCGACATGATGGACTCGTTCGCAGGGGAAGTGGAGTGGCTTTGTGGGATGGCCGAACAGCGTCAGCGTCCGTGGGCGGTCGAGGATTTCGCCGCCGCCTTCATGAAGTACAGGAGCGGTGCCACTGGTCTGATCCACTCGGCTGAGCTCAGTGACTACACCGACACCGACTTCCAGCTGCGCGGCAGCCGCGGCGTCATTTCCATGGCCTGGGAGAAGCTACGCTTGTATGAGTCCGTAGCCGGTGATTACGAGCCGGATTCCGGTTTTCAGTGGAACTCCCTAAAAGAACGCGAGGTCGATTCTCCACAACCGGTCTCCACCTATGTTGTAGCCCTCGAAGAGCTGGTGGCCGCGCTGGAAGGGAATGGAGGGTTGCGCAGCGATGGTGTCGTCGGTAGACGATCGCTGGAACTGGTGATGGCCGTCTACCAATCACAATTGGACGACAATCAACCCGTACGGCTACCTCTGGAGGATCGCGAATCGGGCGTGGAAGCGCTGCGCGCCGCTGAATTGTTTTGATTATCGCCGCTGTCGGTGAGCTCTATCTCTCGGCCAGCTCGTCGCTGTGGTGAGCGTCGATGTAGCGGCAGATAGCAGCCGTGGCGGTGTCCTCGATCTCCTCGAACGTCCACCCGGTCTGGAAGCGATCTCTTCCACCCAGTCCCCATACCAGCTGAGCCTCAACCGAGTGGGTCCCGGCCTCACCGGGCACTCTCAACAACATTCTGGCGCGCCCTTCGTCCGTCAGGACACGCTTGAACGCCTCGTCCGATTCCCCCGAGAGGCGCAGCCCAAAAGAGCTGATGTCGTTGGCGTGAAAACCGATAAAGCGGTCCGTGGCTGGCAGCTGGGCGTCTACCCACCAGTCGATGGCGATACGCGGACTTTGACGTTTCTTACCCCCGAACAGGTCTTTGAAGAATTGCATATTGAGCTCGGGTGTTAACCACTTACCGCCTGCAGCGCTTCTTGCTCGGACTCGTGTACGGTGGCGGTCTGCAGTAACCCCATGATTTGGAATGTCTTCGCGATCGTCGGCGTCACGCAACAGAAAGCCAGCTTGCCATCCTTTTCTCTCAAGCTCTCCAGAATCTCAATCAAGAAAGAGATCCCCACACTGTTGGCTATGTTACAGCTTTCCAGGTTCAGGACGATCCCCAAAACATTGCCATCCATCAGGCCCTTGCAGGCCTCCGCCAGACTCTCTCCGCCGATGTTGTTTATGTATTCGGGGGCCTCTACCACAGCGGCTGAATCCACTCTTCGTACTCGTGTTTGTGCATCATCTGCCATCGCTTCGATCTCCGTTCGCAAAGGCGTTTTTGATTTCAATTACCGATATTTGACCAGCGTCAGGATCGTGCCGTCCTGACCGGATTCAATCTCAACCTCGTCCATGTAGGTGTCGATGAGCTCCAGGCCCCAGCCACGGCGCTGGTCGCCACGAGCTCTTCGCTTCTTGACTTTGGAGGCGGCCTCCGACACATCGAAGCCATGCCCGCGGTCGGTCATCACCACGGTGAACTCTTTCTCGCCGATCGAAAAACCCACGTTGAGACGCTGGTCCTTGCTTTGACTGTGTTCGAAGGCGTTGATGCAGGCTTCGATCACGGCAAGCTTGACTTCGTCGGTCTTGATGGGATCGAGCCCCATGAGTCCAGCCACGGACGCGGCCGTGTTGCTTGCCGTGAGCTCCATGGATGACTCCATCGGGATGTTCAGATCGACAGTCGCCCCATCCTTTCGCGCCCGGCCTGCCCGCTCCGGCAAGAGGCGGACGCCGGTGGGACCCACGACCTGATACACGTCCAGCGGTTCGCGAATCCCCTTGAAACGCAGCCTGCCGATGGTAGCGAGCTCGAACTGCTCAGCAACTTCCGCGAAAACGCTTTCTCCGATCAGAATCTCTCCGGACAGAGCCTGGTCACACAACCGCTGGGCCAGATTGACGTCTGGCCCGATTACGCTGTATTCCATTCTACGTGGTGAACCGATGTTGCCGGCCACCACGGTGCCTCGACTGATGCCCAGGCGGACGCCAAAGGAGAGCTTGTGCGCAGTGTTGAATCGATCCAGTTCCTGCACAATCTCCAAGGCACATTGAACAGCCCTGTGGCTGTCGTTGTCCAGGCTGAGCGGCGCTCCGAAAACGACGAAGAATCCGTCTCCCGTGTATTTGTCGAGCGTGCCGTTGTGCTTGAAGACAATGTCCACCATGCGGGTGTAACAGTCGTTCATCAGGCGCACCATCTCTTCGCTGCCAATGTTGCCCAGCAGCTCGGTGTAGCCCGCAATATCCATGAACAACATCGTCGCCTGGAGCGTCTGTCCACCCAGGGCCGGTGCCGAGCCATCTTTCAAGAGCAACTCGACCACCTGGTCGCTGGCGAACTGCTTGAACATGTCGCGCACGCGGGTTTCTTCTGTGAGATCCTCCAACGCCAGGACGAGTCCCTCCATTTCGCCCTGTTGGCCACGTAGGGGGGTGATCTTCGCATTCAGGTTGACGTCCGGACCCCGACCTTCGACCCGGGGCTCGTCATTCGTCACAGCACGGGGGTGTCCGTCTTCGAGCGAAAACAGGACGGCCTGAGCGATATTCATGCACCCCAGGCGCTTGAAAAGATTGATACAGGATTTGCCGAAGAACACCTTCTCATCGCTGAACATCCGTTTCACAGCGTGGTTAACGCGAATGATCGTCCCCTGCAAATCCACCGAGATCACACCGTCTGCGACGCTGTCGAAGATATTCAAGGCCAGGTTCTTCTCTTCGACCATCTGCCGGTAGAGGCGCGCGTTGGCGAGAGCCATCCCGGCATGCTGCCCCATCAATCCCAGCAGCTGGCCGTCCTCATCCTCGAAGGGCTGCACCCCCTCGCGACTTTCTTTGTCAATCACGCCTATGAAACCCACAGGAGGGGCTGGAACCACCAGTACGTGACGCCCTGAGAACCCCGTGGGGAAATCTCCTTCGCCGAGCATCATAAACGAGCGACCCTTCAGCACACGCTGCATATGCTTTCGGAATGCGGGATCCTTGAGCATCTCTTGTTGTGTCTCGCTCATGTTCGCATGCGCAGCCACGCCGAAGTGTCTCGTCTTTTCGTTCTTGAGGAATAGAAAACCGCTGCCCGCGTCTACGACGGCGACAGCATTGCGCAGAAACTCCTCGATTACTTCCTGGACCTGCAACGACGCACTGAGATTCAAACCCGCTTCGTGCAGGGTCTCCATCTGCGCCAGCTTTCGGTTGAGCTGAAAGTTCGCGTCTTGAAGCTCCTGCGTCAGGCGCTCAGAGTGACCGTCAGCTGCCATTCCTTCCCTTTTCAGCGGCGCTTGATCATCGTAATCATGGTGCCGCTCTCGTCGGAGTTGACCTCAACCCGGTCCATCAATTCTTCCATGATCTTGAGCCCCCACCCACGACGATCTGCGCGAGCTCCTCGACCGAGCTCCTCATGGACCTTGACGAGATCGAAGCCCTTTCCGCGGTCAGATATGTAAAGGGTCAACTCTTCTTCACCGATCTCGAAATTGATGCTGACTCGTCGATCTTCGCTCTTGCTGTGCTCTATCGCGTTGATGCAAGCTTCGATAAGGGCTAGCTTGATTTCGTCAATCTTGTCCTTATCCAACTCCATGAACTCGCCCACGGCCTCGGCGGTCTTACTGGCCGTCAGCTCCATGTCCGGTATCATGGGAATGATCAGATCGACATCGTTGCGTTTGTCTTCCACAGCAATATCTCCGTTCCTGTTCGCCTGGGCCCCGTTTAGATCATGCTACAATATACGGCTTCACGATGGCTCGAGTGCGTACTGTTGTTGCCCGAGCGCCGAGATTGGTCCACGGCGCTGCCGACTTTTTTTGGGTTAATCGTCTGCTTTTGCAATATCTTAGGGCAAACCTAACCGGGGCGGAAGAGAGCGCAATGAACACGGATAGTGAAGCGACTGGATTCGAGGGCCGCAGGCGGCTCATGCAGATGGAGATGCTGTATGAAGTCGGCCTCGCATTGAGCGAATCCCTCGACCCACTTCGCGTCGCCGAGCAGTTGTTGCAGCGAGCGGTGATGATGGTCGATGCTCGTTCGGCTCTGCTACTGATGCGCGAACAGGATGGGGCGTCGTTCGAGGTTATGGGCAGTGCAGGGCTCGGGCAAGATGCCGCTTCGGCAACCACGATTCCTCAACTCGAGCAGGCTTGGCAAACGCGCGAGATGGTCCAGTGCGAGAGCAGCGTCGACGGCTTCCGCTTCGTCTGCATCGTCCCACTCGAGTGCCGCGATGTCATGTCTGGCCTGCTGCTCGTAGCTGACCGGGAAGGACGCGAAGGCGAAGTCGGGCCGTTCGACGACAATGACGAGTCCCTGTTGCATTCGTTCGCCCTCCAGGCAGCAGCCGCCCTACACAACGCACGGTTACACACGAACCTGTCTCAGGCCTACCGGGAGCTCAAAGCGGCACAAAACAAAATCGCGCAACTCGAGCAGTTGCGCGCTCTCGGCGATCTGGCCGCGGACGTCACTCATACCGTGCGCCATATCCTGGGACTCATCATTGGAAGAGCCGATCTGTTCCTCAACTTTGGCAAGGAGCCTGAGCAGGCGATGTCTGCCATCCTGGCGTCGGCGGAAGAAGGACAAGAGCTCATCAATCGGATTCATCGTGCCACTCGGTTGGGCGTCGGGCGCAGCCGCACCGCCGAGAATATCAATGAGTTGGTGACCGCGGCGGCGGCGGATGCCGGAGCGCTGGCCGAACAATCGCGAGCGGGACATGGAGAGATTACCTGGAAAACGGAATTGGCCACCTTGCCTGTAACCTTCGTCAATCCAGCTGATGTAAAGGAAGTTTTCACGAATCTGATGCTGAACGCCGCGGAGGCCATGCCTGAGGGTGGAGAAATCGACATCACATCGGCGGTGTCAGGAGATTGCATAGAAGTGCGGGTGTGTGATTCGGGTTTGGGGATGTCTGATCAAGTGAAGGAGCACATCTTCGATCCGTTTTACACCACCAAGGAGGAGACCGGTGCCGGCTTGGGCCTCAGCATCGTCTTCAGAATTCTGGAGGATCATGGAGCCTCCATTGCCGTACACAGTCAGGAGGGAAAGGGCGCTACCTTCACGGTGACCCTGCCGATCTTGGATGCTGCACCCGTGACCGACGAGGGTGATGATGCCCAAGCGCATCTTGATCGTCGATAACTCCCAGGAATATCGCGACCTGCTGCGCGACATCAGCCTCGCCATGGGGTACGAAACGTCAACAGCAGATCGTGCGACCGAGGCTTGGGCGATCCTGCAGCGAGAGAGCATCTCCCTCATGCTGCTCGACATCAAGATGCCGGCCATTCACGGTGACGACTTCGTCCGCTACATACGCAAGAAAGGCACTCAGGTTCCCATCATCGTCATCTCCGGATACTTGACACCCAAAGTCCTTGAGGTTCTGCTGGAGCACGAGGTCAGGAAGGTAGTCGCCAAGCCTTTCAAGGTACAGCGTATTGCCGGCGAGATCTCCAAGGTCATGGAAGGGGAGGCCTGATCCGTGCCCAGTCTGGCGCAGCAATTGACGCAGAAGGTGCCGCTGTTTTTCGGCCTCAAACCACGCGACGTCAAGCTCTTCATGGAGATCTGCAAAACGACCAAATGCCCCGTGGACGAGGTCATCTGCGAGTACGGAACGGCGAGTCGTCGCTTCTTCATCCTGCTTGAAGGCGCACTCAAAATCGTCAGCCGTGATGGCACCGCTCTTGCGGACGTACGTCCGGTGACGACGGTCGGCGAAATGGGATTCGTGAATCGCAAGCCTCGGTCGGCAACCGTCATCACCAGTGAGCCATCCCGCTTGCTCCGAATCGAGCACCACGATTTCGAATCCCTCCTCGATCGGCACGTGGACCTGCGGATCAAGGTCTACCGGAATCTGATTCGTGTGTTGGCAGACCGGCTGAACGACGCCAATGATATGATCACGCGTTACAAGAAACTCTACGAGTCTGGAGGGGTACCCGATGACAGCACTACCCAAGAAGCTGCTTCCGCCGTTGCCGGTACGGAGGAAGACGCGGTGGATGCCGGCACCCAGGAGTTGCAGACCTCAGCAGACGGCGATGACGCCGTCGAGGAAACAACGCCGGCCCCTGCCGATTCGCTGACCGCAGATCAGGAGTCGGTGCTGGTGATGATGTTCTACGAGCTGGTGCACGAGATGCCGCCCGATGATCACCTCGAGCAGGACCTCGACCAGTATTCCGACCTGAAAAACGACGGCTACACGGATGCCGACATCGAGTTCGCCGTCAAATGGACCGCCCGCCACATCCCCTCGGCCAAGCGCTTCAGCATGGTCAAGCTCAGCGTGGAAGAGGCCTTCGAGGACCGCTGGAACCTGTAGGAAAGGGGAAGAGCGGATTTCAAAAAACCAGAAACATCGAACAGCCACCCAATGCCGCTCCCGCGATGGTAAGAGCTGACAGGCGCTCTTTCCACAGAAAATGTGCGAACAGGCAGTCCATGATGACGACGGCGCAGCCGTTGATCGGGTAGTACTGAGCCCCGTCGAAACGGCTCAGGGCGATCAACATGATAACCAGTGCGATGCCGTTGAAGAGGCCGATTCCCGCCCCCATACGCAGAGCTGGCAGACTCACGCGCGGCGCACTGTCCGGGTGCCGGGGTAGCAGCAACACGGCCGCCGACCCGATCACAGCGGCGGTAGTGGCCGTGATCACGATCACCTCGAGATGCTGGTCGTCCAGACCGGCTGGCCGCACCCAACGATTGCACAGCTGCGAGATTCCCTGCATCACGAATATGCCGAAGGCAATCAGGACTTGCTGAACACGAGAGATGCGCTGGACACTGGCGCGTCCCCCCATGCTCATCAACAACAACGAGCACAGCGCTACAAAAATCCCGAGCAGTTGCACCCGGGACACCTCCTCTTGCCACACCACGGCGCCGGCAACGATGGGCACGAGCATGGACAAGCGGAATGCCATGAGCGCAGTAGTCACGTTCGAAACGGTCAATGCCCACGTCCACAGCAGCATGGAAGTGATGAAGGCCACGCCAGTTACCGAGCCGACCAGGAGAACCTGTAGATCGAGGTTGAAGCCACGGCCTAGAATCAGGACGGCGCTCAGCATCAGGGCCACGACAAAGTAGTTCGTCGTCACCACAACTGGCGCATAGAAGCCGCGGCGTTGGGACCACTTGAACAGTTGGCCAAAACTGAATGAGGTGAGTACTGCGAGGAGTAACCAGATCACGAAGTCGATGCCCTCGACGGCGACGCAACCGCAGCGCCGAAGGGCTTCCGCGTCATGTCGTCAACCATAGTGCTGTCATGATGAGTTTGTCGCCACGGCTGACGGTGCTTACCCCAGATCCGCCCACGCCCCTTTCGCCATCAGGCCACCGTCGACGGACAGGTATTCACCGGTGATGAAGGACGCCTGGTCGCTGGCCAGAAAGAGCATGGCGGCGGCGATGTCACTCGGCTGTCCGCGCCGGCCGATCGGGTGAATCTTGTCGTAGTCGACCATGAACTTGTCGCGGTCCACGCCGAAAGCCGCGACCGCCTCGTCGACGAGGGGCGTCTCGATGCCACCAGGATTCACCGCCACCACGCGAATCCCGTGCTGGGCGTAATCCAGAGCCAGCTGCCGCGTCAGGGACAGGATACCGCCCTTGCTGGCCGCGTACGCCGCTATGAGGTTCGCTGACTGCAGGCCCTGGACGCTGGCGGTGTTAATGATGACCCCCTTGCCCTTCTCCATCATGTGCGGGACACAATGTTTCGTCATCAGGAAGTGGCTCTTCAGGTTGACGTCTATGATGCGATCCCAGAGATCATCCGGGGTTTCGTGAGCCAGCAGATAGCTGTTCGTTGGTTGAATACCGACGTTATTGCACAGGACGTCTGCTCCACCACCGAACGCATTGATTACGTCTGCTACCAGGCTCCGGCAGACATCGCCCTCCGACACATCCGCGTCGAAGAAGCGGATCTCGCCAGCCAGTGCTTTCCCCTCTACAGCAATCGCCTCACCTGCGGTAATATCGATGTCGACGGAGGCGACGTGTGCCCCCTCCCGGGCGAAAGCCCGGCAGATGCCGGCCCCGATACCCTTGGCTCCACCTGTAACGATGACGACCTTGCCGTCGTATGCGGCCATTTGAAGACTCTCCTTTTGTCTGGTTGTCTGTGTAGGTTCCTGACGATATCAAACTCGAAGACCGCGCGTCAAGTCGGTCAGCCACCAGCACGTCCTTCAGCTGTCTTCAAGTGGCGAAACTGTTGCAGGTGGTGATCAGCCAGTGCATGGCTTCCGGTTTTCAGGTACAGCTGCGCGATGCGATAGTGGGCCGCCGTCAGATCAGGATCTGCTTCGAGTGCTGCTGCCAGCAGATGGATGGCTCGTGCGGGATCACCCCGTTTTTCAGCGATGATCCCCAGCCGCAGGTTGCATGGAGCAGCCATCTCGGGAACCATCTCGATCGCTTTCTCGTAGAACGTCCGGGCCTCTTGTAGCTGACCCTCGCGCTCACTGATGACACCGAGATCGTAAAAGGGTTTGGCGCGCTTCAGCCCCAACTCGATGGCGCGTGTGTAAGCCCCCTTCGCTCGGTCGTAGTCAGTTAATAACATATAAGCCTTACCCAGGTGCATGTGATAAGTGCCGTTGTCGGGGTCGAGGGCGATGGCTTTGTCGATATGCTGAATAGCAATGCCTGGCTTCAATCTGAGAGCGTACGCCAGGCCGAGCAGACTCTGAGCTTGGGCGGATTCGGGGTCCAGCCGTACGGCCTGTGTGAGCTGATCGATCGCTCGTGAGTAGACGTGCTCCTTCATGTAAAGGCGGCCACGTCGCAGATAGAAACCGGCTGAGTCAGGAGCACTCGAGCGCACTCGTTGTCCGTCAGCCGCGCCATTCTCATCCGGTGCGCAGTGGGTTAATCCGGCTGCGACTAACCCTGCCAGCAGAATGACGACGATCGAGACCGACCGCTCACATATAGGTGATGACATTTCCCGTGGCACCCGTAATCGAATCGACGAAGGCCCAGAACCCGGCCACCGTCACCTCACCCAGAATCATTCCCAGAAAGAATGGCTTGAACAACTGATACAGACGGACACCGCCGTAGCCGACGATGGCGAGCTTGAGAATCCAGGCCACGAAGGCGGGGAACCAGATTTCGCTGGTCAACCAGCCGACGGCTACCGTGAACCCGAGCGGATGCAGCGGCCACCAGAACCAGCGCTTTTGTGCCAGCAGCAGCAATCCCTCGATGGTACCGCCGATGCCGGTGAAGAACCATCCTCTGACATTGGCTTCCGTCGGGTTGTGCATCCACGATAGCATGTAATCCCAGTTATAGGCGAATCCGGGATAGCTTCCCAGGTTATTGCCACCATAGCCGTAACCGATGTGCATGTTCACCCAGGTGGAACCCACCAGTCCGCAGACCAATGCCAGCAGCATGCCCCACAGCAGCCGCCTCTTGGGACCGCGAACGGTCTCCGCCAGCTTGAGCGCATTGGCACAGGCCAGCATCGGAAACAGGCGCATCTCCGCCTGCCATACCATCGTAAACCCCATCGCCACCAGGCCCTTGGCTCCCAGAATCGATGTTCCCATGCCCGAGATCACGAAGTACGGAGCGACCAGAGGTGGACGGGCCGTCGGCACCCCGCTGGCGGCGACGACGCGGGTGATGAAGATGTAATAGATGATGCAGATGGCGAAGAACACGGGAACGACGATCAGCGGAATGCCCGAGCGCCACAACCACACACACACGAACAGGGCTGAAGCGATACCGCCGAAGAAGGCCAGGCGGTAGGGCATCAGCTCCTCACTGTCGTCGACGCCTTGCGACGGACGCCAGGCCTTGATGATGACATCGCGCAGGTGGCCACGAGCCATCCACAAGCCGTAGAGGACGAAGACGATGACGGCTCCAGCCGCCTGATGGGAGAAATCCGCTGTCTGCGAGTACTCGTACTGGCTCAGTTTTTCGGTACTGGCGATGCCCAGATGGCGGAACAATCCACCCTGCAGTTTCAGCATCAGGTAGAAAAACCAGATGCTGAAAGAGATATCGAGATCGACGAGGTAGAAAAATCCGACCCAGGCGTAGCTCAGCGCGATCCCCTCGCCCCAGGCATCCAGACCGCGAAACCAGTGCACCCATCCCAGGTAGAAGGGGAAATCGGGCACACCGGGATAGTAGTGGTGCAACCCGGTGAAACTGAACAGGGTGAAGGGGACGGCAAACCCCACCCACATGGCCTTGCTCTTGAAGAACGGCAGTATGCGGGCAGAGGTTGAATCGCTGCCTTCGATCATCTTGGTCGGCAGCTGCACCATCGGATAGCTCAGGCGCTCGTGCTGCGACCACTGCCGGTGCAGGATCGTGCCCATGCAGATCATCATGAAGCTGAGCGCCAGGAAGAAGGCGAACCAGTACCCGAGTGGCTCGACCCAGGCACCCCACGGGATCGACTGCCCCCGCGGCAACCCCTCGAACAAACCGACGATCGCCTGATGATCCTGCGGCACCATCCAGTCGGCGATGTGTGGGTGATAGACCTGCTCGAACTCGTTCTCGGCACTGGCCAGGTAGTACGGTCCCGTGACCATCGCCAGCAAGTAGTTGACAAAATTGTACGTCGGCACCGTCACCGCCATCATCAGCATGGCGTAGACGAGGACGAGGTCGCCTCGACCCAGAGCGAAACGCCGCTTGATCAGGCCGAGCAGGGTATTGACTACGAATACGAGGATGAAAAAGAAGAAGATGGCGCCCGGGGAGGAGCTGTTGATGCCCATGGACGAAGCCTGGAGCATGAACACGACGTAGGGCGCGCACATGCTTACCAGCAGCGAGCCGATCGCACCGACCAGAAAACCCTTGGCAGTGAAGGGCGACGACGATGGCGTCACAGCCAAGCGTTTGAGTCGCGGGCGAAGAGCCTCTTCACGTCAGCTCGACTCTGTCCGATTTGCCGATCTGTTTGTGGCTCATGTAATCCTCGTCGCTGACCAGTTCGACGAGTTCGGGTAGCAGCAGCTTTCAATCCGGATGTGTACCGATGCTCGTAGCCGCGATGCTGGACCTTGTAGCGGTAGTTGACCATCCGTCGCTGCCGATCCTGCGGACGCCACGAAATCACCCCATGAGTCGTCAGCTCGGAGAAGATGACGACGTCGCCGGCCTTCAGGGGTCATGCGTCCACTCCTTCAGCGCGTGACTTCCACTCCCCAGGGACCATCGACCCATGGGAAGCGCTCTTCCAGATCGTCGGCAAGCTCGACCCCCCATCCCGGTCCTTCAGGTAGATAGAAGTAGCCATCTTCGATCGGCCGCTCCTTGAGAATGTCCCACTGCAGCGGCCCCTGTCCGACGAATTGCTCCAAGACGACCGGCTCCGGCAAGGCCGCCAGAAAGTGGGCGTTGGAGACCGTGAGCAGGCCGTTGTGCCAGTTTTGTGTGAACACGGGAATGCCGCACTCGTGCCCCCCTTTCCAGATGCGGATTGCCTCGGTCAGACTGCAGACCCCGACGTCGAGCTGGCCTTTGGCGTAGGCCTTCTTGTCGAAGAACGGCTCGAACATCGCCAGCATCGATTTCGACTCACCACCCGTTATCGGAATATCCAGCGCCGCGTTCAATCGGGCATAGGCGTCGACATCACTGGCCCTCGGCATGCCATCCTCGGCGCTCTCAACCGGGACCGGCTCCTCGAACCAAGCCCACCCATTGGCGCCGAGCCAGCGGCCGACCTCCAGGGCTTGAGCTTCGGTGAAACGGCAGTTCCCCTCCAGCATCAGTTCCATGCGGTCGCCGACGGCCTCCATCACCTTGCCGGTCAACGTCAACAACCGGTCGACGGTAACACCCGACCACTCCCACTCGGTACCGATGCGCATCTTGTAGGCCGTGTAGCCGCGCTCGGCCAGGCTGACCGCCTCGTCGATGACGGACTCGGGGTGATTATCCCAATCATATTGCACCCCGGCTGATGCGTACAAGCGCAGGCGCTCGGTCGGTTGGCGCAGCGGCCCGGGAATCCCGCCCTGTATCTGATCGACGAGCAGGTCAGCGACACGTTTGCCGGCTGCCTTTGCGCGAATGTCCCATAGCGCCAGATCGATGCCGGCGTTGACGATGTCGGTCTCTCTGTTTCCGACATTGGCCTGGACCAGAGACGGGGCATCCACCTCGCGGCCGACCAGAGTCGGTTTCAGCGATTCGATTCGCTCACGTATGAGAGGCGGCTTCCCGTAGGTCGACGGCTCGCTGATCCCCTGAATGCCGGCATCGGTGTCGATGACGATGATAGGACAGTCCGCCTTGTACACGCGAAAGCGGTGGCTGAACCACTCAAGCTCGGGCTCGTGTGGCCGAGAGAGGCACAGAGTGTGTATGTCGGTAATTTTCATGGTGGATTCTGAGAGTTCAAATTCAGCCCTTGCAGGCTGGTGTGCAAGCTGTCGACAGGCGATGGCGATCCACACCGATTCGACCTGTCAGAGGAACCAGGTCAATTCGACTTCGGCTCTCAGGCGACGATGCGATCGCTCTTGCGAACTGGCTCGAAAAGAACCGGATGTGTTCATTTCTGCTTGGCAAGCAGGAGCTTCGGCCGTGATTGGCACAATCGCCCCATCTCTGCATAGAAAAAGGGCCTCCGCGCTGAAGGCCCTTAGTCGCTCTAACCTGCTGTTTTCATTGGTGCCGGGAGCCGGACTCGAACCGGCACGGGCTGTTACGCCCAACGGATTTTAAGTCCGTCGCGTATACCAGTTTCGCCATCCCGGCACTATGGATTCATCGAGCGGCGGAAGATAGCGGGCGGTCTGTAGAAGGTCAAACATGTTCCGTCTGACGTGACAGACGCACGGCGACCATTTGGCTCGTTTTGATTTCTCTCCGACGCTGTCCTAGCTTCTCCGCGCAGGATATTCGATCACAACATCACAGCGATGAGGACGGGGTTCAAAGACCGCCGGTCGTGTTAAACGGGAAAAACTACATGCTCCTTCAGGACAAAGTCATTCTGCTCACCGGCGGAGCGACCGGCATCGGTGAGGCCACTGCTCAGGTTGTCGCCGCGGAGGGTGCATCCATCGTCGTCGCCGACATGAATGCCGACGAAGGTCGTGCCACAGTATCTGCGATCAAGTCCGCTGGCGATCAGGCCCATTTCGTCGAAACGAATGTCACCTCATCGGATAGCGTCGCCGCCCTGGTAGAGTTCGTCGACAACCAGTTCGGTCGTCTGGATGTCCTTATCAGTTGCGCCGGCGTCTACGCCAGCCCGAATGTGCGAGTCGACGACTACGAGGAGGCGGTGTGGGACAAGCTCCTCAATGTCAACTTGAAGGGGTCGTTCTTGTGCGCCCATCACGTCGTCCCCTTGATGGAGAAGAGCGGTGGTGGCGTCATCCTCTTCATGGGCTCCACGGCCGGCACCCGGGTCCCCAGCGGCTCCGTCGCCTACGGTGCCAGCAAGGGCGGGATTCAGGGGCTTGCCTATACCCTGGAAGCACAGCTGAAACCGGCGGGTATCCGCGTCAACGTAATATGTCCCGACCAGATCGCCACACCACTCAAGTTGCAGGCCATCCGCGACATCGGCAAACAGGAGGGTATCACCGAGCAGGAGGCGCTGGCGGAGTGGGAGCCCAAGCTCGGACACCCCGACGGCGTCGCCAAAGTCCTGGCCTTACTCGCCTCCGACGCCGCTGACTATGTAACCGGAATGATCTACACGCGCTAGACGTCGCGGTCTCGTCGTCCTGTCGCTGGAAGTCGGCCGGAAAAACGGAAAGTGCGTCGGAAAGGCAAGGAAGGGGTAAATACAATTGGAGGCGGCGCCCGGAATCGAACCGGGGAATAGGGGCTTTGCAGGCCCTTGCCTTACCACTTGGCTACGCCGCCTCAAAAGCTGTTTGCCGTCGCGCCGACCCGGGAGGGGAATCGATTTTCCAGGTCACGCGGGTCCATCGAAACTTGAGAAGGTACTGGGCCTCCCCGAGACTGTCAACGAAGTCCCAGGACAGCCAAACAGCCTGCAGACGGTCTGTTCGAGACTCCAATTTCCTCGCTGAATCCCTCCTTTTCGCTTCGGCCCAGTTCTCTATATTAGGATCGTGCCGGCACCCCCATGCCGGTTTCCCCAATGCCCCGGGCGACTTCCTGTTGGCCGTCGTCGTGTCCTCCCCGTAGCCTTCCCCGGTTGTGGAGAAATAAGGTGAAACAGTACTTGGATCTGGTGGAGCATGTGCTGGAGCAGGGTGTGGAGAAGAAAGACCGCACCGGCACCGGAACGCTCGCTACCTTCGGGCAGCAGATGCGCTTTGACCTGATGGACGGCTTCCCCTGTCTGACCACGAAGAAATTGCATCTGAAGTCCATCATCCACGAGTTGCTGTGGTTCCTGCAGGGCAGTACCAACGTCAAGTACCTGCAGGAAAACGGCGTGCGTATCTGGAACGAATGGGCGGATGAGAACGGCGAGCTCGGCCCGGTGTACGGCAAGCAGTGGCGGGCATGGCCGACAGCGGACGGCGACGCCGTCGACCAGATTCAGGGATTGGTTGAGCTGATTCAGCGTGACCCCAACAGCCGCCGCATGCTAGTGTGTTCGTGGAATGTGGGTGAGCTCGAGAAGATGGCACTTCCCCCGTGTCACTGTCTGTTCCAGTTTTTCGTCGGCGACGGCCGCCTCAGCTGCCAACTCTACCAGCGCAGCTGCGATGTCGGCCTCGGCGTGCCCTTCAACATCGCCAGCTACAGTCTGCTGACGATGATGCTGGCACAGGTCTGCGAGCTGGACCTGGGTGAGTTCGTGTGGACGGGAGGTGACGTCCACGTCTACGAGAACCACATCGAGCCGCTGCGCGAGCAGTTGACGCGCGAGCCTCGGCCGTTGCCGCGCATGGTCATCGCCAACCGCGACCAGGACATCTTCGGATTTCAGTTCGAGGACTTCAAACTCGTCAACTACCGGCCACACCCCTCCATCCCAATGGCGATCGCAGTTTGAGCCGCACCGTCGCCGTCCAGGGAGAATTGGGCAGCAACAGCGAACTGGCCGCGTACGCCTACTTCCACGATCGGCCGTCTATCCTTCCATGCCGCAAATTTGACGAGCTCTTCCGCGCTGTTCGCGACGGCGACGCCGACTACGGCATAGCCCCCGTCGATAACTCCCTGGCCGGCAGCATACACGAAGTCTGGGACCTGCTGATCTCGGACCCGTTGCCGATCGCCGGTGAAATCTACCTGCACGTCAGACACTACCTGATTGCCCGGCCCGGCGCGCGCCTGGACGAAATTCGCCGCATCTATTCACACGAACAGGCCCTGGCCCAGTGCGAGACCTTCCTCGGGAACTTGAACGGCGCCCAGAGTGAGATCGTCTACGACACCGCCGGCGCCGTGGCCATGGTTAAGAACGAGGGCGACGATTCGGATGCCGCCATCGCACCCGCTCAGGCCGCTCGCGATCACGGCATGCAGATCCTGGCCGAAGACATCCAGTCCGATGATGAGAACTACACCCGTTTTCTCGTGCTCAGCCGTGAAGGGATCTCGACTGTGGGTGGCGAGCAGAAGAGCTGCATCGTCGTCAGACTCGGGGACAGTGCGCGTGCTCTTGCTGCTGCACTCAACGTGATCACGGAGCGTGGTATCGAGCTCGAGAAGGTCGAGTCGCGTAAACTGGTTGGTCAGGCCTGGGAGTACTTGTGCTATCTCGAGATCCGCGGTCCGCTCGAGGACCCGCAGACTGCGGACGCACTGGAAGAGATGAGGAAGCGAGTGCTTGAAATGTGGGTGATCGGTTCCTACCGGTGCGGAACAAGGGCCGAACCTCCGGTAATCGACCGCTAAACTCAGTCTTCGACCACTTGCCTGGCCATCGGACTGGTTTGGTCGATGCGCCAGACACCAGCCTGGCCGTCCCCATCGAAATCCGCTTTGGCGACGACGGCGAATTCCTTCCCACCACTCCCCAACCGCACGTCACAGTCGCAATCCCGCAGCCAACCGAGATAGGATTTGTACTGAGCCGAGCGTGGATCGTAGTAGCGCTTGTGCTTGGCGTAGAACTCCATCTCAAATTCGTAAACCTGCTCAAGCCGGGATTCAAGTTCGATCTCACGCCGTTGATCGGCCGAAACGTGGGAGAATTTGACCGCACCCATGGCCAGGAGAACGCCCAGGATTACAACTACATCTGCGTAACGGTACCAGAAGCGCGAGCGGTTGGCTTGTATCATCTGAGCTCGAAATCTATGCCGTCAATCTGTTCGCCGCGACTGAGTGAGATCGAACGTTCATACGACTGGTGTCGTTCCGCCGGTTGGTAAGGATGAAGTTGGCCGCCGTCGGCAATACCATCCCCGTCGACGTCGTCGATGCAGTGCACGTTGTACTGGCCGAGGGCCAACCCATCAATCCTATAACTTCCGTCCGCATCACTGTAGTCCCAGGCGATGACGCTGGCGTCCGCTACCCGCTGAACCACCACACGGGCGCGCACGGCGCTCGAATCTGCGGCATCGACGACGACCCCGCCAATGCTGCTGAGATCTTCCTCCCGTAACACTTCAAAGTCCAGGGTGGCGCTGCTGTCAGCCGGGCCCAGGCCTGCGCGATCCCGCAATCTGATCAAACTCACCTGCAGCCGGTGCACCCCGGGGCCCAACGGCTCGGGAGGGAAGAAAACGAGCGTTGCCGGACTATCCCAATGCCAAGCGCCATCCGGGGATTCCGTGGAATCACTCCTGACCCACAGATCGTCACCCGGAGACGGGTACGCCGTATCCATGGCTTCGCTGAATGACAGTCGCACAGTGTCGACACTGGCAGCCAATTCCCCCGTGGGATAGCTGACCTCGAGTGCTGGGGATTTTCGATCGACGCGACTGCTTCCCCGGACCGGTTCGTCCCACGTCACAGGCTCGCCATCCACCGTCACCCTCAACTCATAAGGCGTACCTGCTTCCTGCTCGGGTGTCAGCAGGTACCAACGAGATGGATCCGTGACCGAGCGCTGTTTGCCTTCCAGAGGCAGTCCCTCGATCGTCACCGCCAACTCCTGGGTATCCTCGATCGGCTCCGCGAACGAAAGCATGATGACGCGGTCGTGGAGTGCCTGGACACGCTTCAACTCCGACGCCTTTGCCGGACCGTGTGCGACAAGATTCAGGTCTCCCATCTGGACCTCGTCATTCTCAGCCAGCGTTATGTCACCCGAGGGTAGTCCCAGCATCTCACCGTCGTCATACTCAGCATCACCATCAGTGTCATTGAAAGCCATTACCCGGTAGACCCCTGGTGCCAGTCGCTGAAACGCATAGCCGCCATCACGACCCGACTGCGTCTCGTAGGCCGGCGGATCCACACCCAGGTGGCCATCAAATCCCCCACTCATGTGATAGGCCCATACCTTCGCAGAGGCGGCGGCCTTTCCGGCCCTCAACACACGACCACCAATACTCCCCCGATCGAGTTGCCCGCCAGTCGCAAAGGCAAAGGTGAACGATTGATCCAGCTTGTTCCCACGAAGATCCCTCGCGTCCGTGCCAACCGTGATGACGTAAGTCCTCTCCGGCTGCAAACCCCCCAGCGGCCGGATTTCCAACGTTCGCCCACGCCACTCTAGGCGCATCTCAATGCCCGGCGACACGAACACAGCATCACGAGTGCGTCGACCATCCATACCCTCACTGAACTCGACCTCGATCGAGCGTTCAAGCCCCACCCCAATCTCATCCCCCCGAGGCTGCGTCCCCACAATTGTCGGTGCCAGCTTGTCCACGACCCCACCCGGCGGCCTGCCAACCTTCGCACACGACAGCATGAGTGCCGCTGACGAATACACAAGCAGCCTACAATAGGAATTCACACAAACCATGGATGGTATCGTTGGTGTTGATGTTGGTGGTAGGGTTTGATGTTGGTGTTTGGGTGTTGGTGTTGGGTGTTGATAGCTGTCTTGCGCGTGCATAGCACGTCGGAAGACAACAGACGATCTCACCACCGGTAGCCTGCCCCCGTCAGTTGGCGCCCTGTATTGTCAGAAAGCACTCACCGACTGGTGCCCCCATCAATCAGTGGCCCCCGTTCTCCAGACATCACGCCCAGCCTCACAACACGTACCGACTCAAATCCTCGTCTTCGATTATCCCCTGAATCTTGTCCCGCACGTACTGCTTGGTAATCCGGACCTTTTTCTCTTCCAGGCCAGGCGCATCGAACAGTACTTCGTCGAGAAGCGTCGACATGACGGTGTGGAGCCTACGCGCGCCAATATTCTCCGAACTCTGATTGACCTCGTCGGCGATGCGGGCACACTCGCGGATGGCCTCTGGCGTGAAGGAGAGCTCTACCTCCTCGCTGGCCAGCATGGCCGTGTACTGCTTGATCAACGCGCTCTTGGGGCGCGTCAGAATCTCAACGAACTCCGAGGCCCCAAGACTGTCGAGCTCGACCCGTATGGGAAACCGGCCCTGCAACTCCGGAATCAAGTCAGCGGGTTTGGAGATGTGGAAGGCGCCCGCGGCGATGAAAAGGATGTGATGAGTGTGGACGATGCCGTACTTCGTCGTCACCGTTGAACCCTCGATGATGGGCAGGAGATCGCGCTGTACCCCCTCGCGAGATATGTCCGGACCGGCCTTGGCCTGAGAGGTGGCAACCTTGTCGATCTCGTCCAGAAATACGATCCCCGATTCCTCAACGCGGTCGATCGCTTCGGCCACGGCGCGGTCGTGATCGATGAGCCTCTGCGTCTCCTCCTGCAGCAGAATATCGCGGGCTTCGCTGACAGACAGCTTCTTCGGTTGGGTTGTCTGCTGTGCCATTCCCGCCACGACTTCCTGGATGTTGATGCTCATCTCTTCGATGTTCGTCAACGGCGAGAATACCTCGATGATGGGCGATCGTTCCTTGGGCAGCTCCAGCTCGACGTGCTCTTCCTCCAATTCACCCTCCACCAGCTGTTGCCGCAGTCGCTCCATCTCCTGATCATCCTCGGCGCTGCCCCCGGTTTGCTCAGCGTCCGGCAACTCCACGTCGACGGAGATTCTCATGGCCTCCTGTATCGCCTCCGATGAAATCGGCCGCAACACCGGTTCGGTGGTCTCGAGTGCCGGCTCCAGAGCCTCCGACGCCGGAGGCTCGCTCTCTGCGACAGGCCTGGACTCGCCGTCAGCGGGCTCTTGCGGGGACTGACGGGTTGCCAGCAACAGCTGCACAATCCGCTCCTGAACCTGCGCCTGCGCCCTTTCCTCTACCGCTTTGGCGTGTTCCTGCTTGACCATGTTGATGGCCAGGTCGGTCAGATCGCGAATGATCGACTCGACGTCACGCCCTACGTAGCCCACTTCCGTAAACTTCGAGGCCTCGACCTTGAGGAAAGGCGCGTGGGCCAGATCGGCGAGCCGGCGAGCTATCTCCGTCTTGCCCACCCCGGTAGGGCCGATCATGATTATGTTGTTGGGGATAATCTCCTCCCGCAGCGTGTCGGCTACCTGCTGCCGGCGCCAGCGGTTACGCAGAGCGATTGCGACCGAGCGTTTAGCCCTGCTCTGGCCGACGATGTGTCGATCCAGCTCCTGCACGATCTCGGCCGGTGTCAACTGTTGCATAGTTATAGTTCGAGGATTTGGATGTCTGTATTGGTATAGATGCACATGTCGGCGGCAATCAACAGAGAGCGTTTGACGATCTGAGCGGCGCCGAGTTTGGAAGCATCGACGTAAGCCCGGGCGGCGGCCGTGGCGTATGCCGAGCCTGAACCGATACTGATGACGTCATCATCAGGCGTCAACAGATCCCCCTCGCCCGAGATCAGCAGCGAGCGCTGTGCGTCCATGGCGACGATCATGGCTTCCAGACGTCGCAGCATGCGATCGGTACGCCAGTCTCTCGCCAGCTCGTGAGCGGCCCGCTCCAGCTGTCCGTTGTGTTCCTCCAAGCGGGACTCGAAGTGATCCAACAGCGCCAGAGCATCCGACGTGCCGCCGGCAAAGCCCACCAGGATGGAATCGTTGTAGAGCTTGCGGATCTTCGATGTCCTGTGTTTGAGCACCATCTCACCGAAGGTGATCTGCCCATCACCTCCCATCACCACCTTGCCCTTGTGGCGCACACCCAGAATCGTCGTCGCCCTCGTCTTCTTCATTTCCCAGTGCCTCCTCCCGCTACCTCGATAGTTAAGCCATCGTCCTCACGGTAGGCACGCGGGTGCGCCCGGTTGTACATGGCCCGCAGCTGCTCCAGCGAGGACGGCTCGCGTACGGCGACAGGCAGTGAGGTCTGACCCAGCATCACCTGAACGCTACCGACAGGAGCTCCGCCGTCGAGAAGATGCGTAGCGAAAGAGTTGCGCAACAATTGTGGGGTCGCCAATCCACCAGCATCAGCGCGCGGCAGGCCGCGGGCTACGATGCGTTGGACAGTGCGGCGGTGCAGACGCAGGCCGCGTTCGTTAACGAATAGCGCTCCCGCATCGATCTGGGTGATGTCCCGATCGACCAGTTGGTCGGCTCTGCAGATCAGGTAGGAGGCGATGGCAGCCGAAGCCCTGGATCCCATCGGCACGCTGCGCTCGTTGTCACGTTCCTGCAACCGCAAGTGTCCCTCTTCCATACTCAACGAAGACAGGTTCAGACCGACAAGTTCACTGAGTCTCAAGCCGCAGCCGTACAGAATCTCGAGAATGGCTCTGTCCCTGGCGCTGCGAAAATCCGGGCCTTCGGCTCGCTCCCCAAAGGCATGTTCCAGGCCATCCCGCTGTAGCGATTCGGATCCCCTGGCAACCGCAGCAACATTGACGGCGATGGCGGGATTACTCTCGAGTACCCCCTCGGCGCACAGAAACCGGAAGCACGAGCGTACGCTTGCGACCTTGCGTGCGATCGTGCGCGGTTTGCAGCCATGTTCACGCAGATCCTCGATGAACTGCCGAAGATGATCGGTGCCCACGTCTCGCAGGCCCCACGCTGGCTGGGTGGACATTCTGGGATGTAGGAAAAGAGCGAATTGCGACAGGTCGGTGCGATAAGCCCGTGCGGTGCCTGGGGCACAGCCTTGCGCCTCCAGAGCATCCAGAAACAACGCGGCCCCACTCTCCAAGCTCGAGGCGGCGCTTACCGGCGAAGCGGAGTCAGTCTTTGAATTGGCACGCGGGTGAGCTGCTCGATGCCGCACTGAAGCTCGTACTATGCTGCCTGCGTGTTCTCGAAGCGAGTCTCGCAGACCCTGCAGTGGAGGGCGGGGGTCCCGGTCTTGGAACCCTTCTCGTAGAGCAACGCCGCCTCACAGTGAGGGCAGGTCTGTTTCACCGGCTTGTCCCAACTGGCGAACTTGCAGCTCGGGTACTGGTTGCACCCGTAAAACACCTTTCCCTTGCGGGACTGTTTCTCAACGAGTTCGCCCTCGCAGCCTTCTTCCGGACAGTCAATGCCGAGCGCGAACGGTTTGACATTGCGGCACTCGGGGTAGGCACTGCAGGCCAGAAAGCGACCGTAGCGGCCGGTTTTGACCACCATGGGCGATTCGCACTGGGCGCAGATTTCGTCTGTGGTAGCCGCCTCTTCATCCTCTTCGAGAGGTTTCGTGTTCTTGCACTGGGGATATCCGGGACAGGCTAGAAACCGTCCGTTGCGCCCCCATTTGACGACCATGTTGCGGCCGCACTCCTCGCACTCAACCGTGGTTTCTTCCTGGAAGGCTGCCTTCAACTCCTTGCGACGGGCATTGGCCTCATCCAGGAATCCCTTCCACGAGCCGTAAAACCGACGCACGGATTCGACCCAGTTTTCCTCGCCGTCCTCGATGCGGTCGAGTTCGTCCTCCATCTTGGCCGTAAACTGAACATCAAAGATGTTGGGAAACGTGTCGACGAGAAACTTGTTCACGGTGTGACCGCGCTCCGTACCGATGAAATTGCGGCCGTTGGATCTGTCCACGTACTCGCGATCCTGCAAGGTGCTGATAATCTGGGCGTAGGTGCTCGGACGGCCGATGCCCTTGGCTTCCAGCTCCTTCACCAGTGAGGCCTCCGAGTACCGCGGCGGCGGTTTGGTGAAGTGCTGTTCGGGAAACAGATCATTCAGCGCGAGCGCCTCGCCGGCGGCGATCTCCGCCGGGACAGTGCCCGCCTCGTCCTCGTCCTCTTCTTCCTTGCTCTCGGTGTACAGACGTGAAAAACCCGGAAACTTGGTCGAGGACCCGGTTGCCCTCAGGGTGTAGGCGTCGGCCTCAATATCGACCCGGGTCACGTTGAGCACGTGTGGCTTCATCTGCGAGGCCACGAAACGCTTCCACACCAGCTCGTAGAGCTTCGCCTGATCCGCAGTCAACGCGTCCTTGATCTTCTCGGGGTGCAGTTCGACGGCCGTGGGCCGTATGGCCTCATGCGCATCCTGCGCACTGCGCTTGGTTTTGTATTGATTGGGTTTGTCAGGCACGTACTCGGAGCCGAACATCCTCTCGATCTCTTGCCGCACCGAAACCACGGCTTCGTCGGCCACACGCACCGAATCAGTACGCATGTAGGTTATCAGACCTCGGACCTCGCCCAAGACCTCAATCCCCTCGTACAGCTGCTGGGCAACGGCCATCGTGCGCTTGACCGAAAACCTCAAGCGACGGGCAGCGTCCTGCTGTAGGGTGCTGGTGATGAACGGCGGTGACGGACGGCGTTGCTGCTCGCGTTTGTTGACGTCCTTGACTTTGAACTCGGCCACCCTCAGCGCGGCTGTAATCGTGTTGGCAGTGTCTTCGTTGTCGATGGAGATCTTCTCTCCCTCGAACTGGATGACATGGGCCTTGAAGGCTTCGTCCGTTTGCTTCGCCTGCTTCACCAGGGCGTCGATGGACCAGTACTCCACCGGCTCGAAAGCGTTGATTTCCCCATCTCGCTCGCAGATCAGCCTCAGTGCAACCGATTGCACTCGCCCTGCGGACAGACCGGCATGGATGACCTTCCACAGCAGCGGACTGATTTCGTAACCGACGAGCCGGTCCAGGACGCGCCGCGCCTGTTGCGCGTTGACCTTGGCCAGGTCTAGTTCGAGAGGTTTGGTGATTGATTCGCGCACCGCCCTCGGGGTGATCTCATTGAACAAAATCCGGTTGATCGTGTGATCTTTCTTGGCAATCGCGTGAGCAACATGCCAGGCGATCGCCTCCCCTTCGCGATCGGGGTCAGTGGCCAGGTACACGGTATCCGCACTCTGGGCAGCCTTCTTCAACTCGGAGAGAATCTTACCCTTGCCGCGGATGGTCACGTACCGTGGCTGGAAGTCGTTCTCTACGTCCACCCCTAATTCCTTGGGCGGCAGATCCCGCACGTGTCCCATGCAGGATTTGACGAGAAAATCCTTGCCGAGAATCTTGTTGATCGTCGTCGCCTTGGCCGGCGACTCGACTACTACAAGCGATTTTGCCATTTAATCGATTTCGTGGCCCTGTCTGAGAGGTTCGTCAGGGTGTTCTGGCCCATGCTACTCGAACCAGGGGTGTACGATGATAGGCGTGCACGATGATAGGCGTGCATAATGAGACGGCCCTAGAGCCGAGTATCTGGTCTCTAGAGCCATAAGTTTTACAAATATATAAAAGGCCCCTGGGGATGGCAATGAAGACCGCAGGCGCGGTCTTTCCGAGAATTCGCGGCGCGAATTCTCGAAACCAAGCGGCAGAACTATCCTGCCCGCAGGCGCATCGCTTGACACCAGATGGGTCCATCTTTTTAATAAACAACAACAAACAACGTTTTCTTACCTTGGATTATTGGCTTGACCAAACTCAAAAGTCCGGATGAAATCAAGCGAATTCGTGGCAGCTGCCGCATTGTCAGTCAGGTTCAGCGACTGCTCGAGTCAGCCCTCGGTCCCGGTGTCAGCACCGCCGATCTGGACGCCCTGGCGGAGAGAGCGATCCGGGATTGCGGAGCCCTGCCTGCCTTCAAGGGATACCATGGATTCCCGGCCTCCATCTGCGCCTCTGTGAATGAACAGGCCGTACACGGATTTCCAGATGACAGGCCTTTGGTGGAAGGGGATATCGTCAGCGTGGATGTCGGTGTCCAGCTCGAGGGTTTTTTCGGGGATGGCGCGTTCACGATGGGCGTCGGCGAGATCGGCCAGGATCGGGAGCGCCTGTTGACCAACACCAGGGCGGCCTTGCAGGATGGCATCGACGCAGCGCAGCTTGGAGGCCGCCTCTCGGACATCTCCCACGCGGTGCAACAACGCGCGGAGGGCAGTGGCTTGTCGGTCGTTCGCGATTTCGGCGGTCATGGGATCGGACGAGCCCTGCACGAGGACCCTCACATCCCCAACCACGGGCGACCGGGGAAGGGACCGCGACTCAAAGCCGGTTTCGTCTTTTGCATCGAGCCCATCCTCAGCATGGGCAAGCCGGAGGTGTTCGTCGCAGACGACGGTTGGACCACGCGCACCCGCGATGGCTCCGCTGTCGCCCATTTCGAGCACACGGTAGCCTTGACGGAAGATGGCCCGCAAATACTTACCCTTATTGAAACGGACCTGCCCGCGGCAACTCCTGCCTGTCAACCCGCATGAAAGTGACACTGCTCGGGACGGGCACGTCGGTTGGGGTACCCCGAATCGGCTGTACCTGCCCCGTCTGTGTGTCGGAGGATCCACTGAACAAACGCTTGCGCTGCTCGGCGCTGCTCGAATATGAAAACGATGCTGAAAGCACCAGCGGCGATTCTGCCGCCCCCGGCACCGACGGCGCCGTCGTTCTCATCGACACCACCCCTGACCTGCGCACTCAGGCATTGCATTACGGAGTCGATCGATTGGACGCCGTCCTGTTCACACATGGCCACGCCGATCACCTGCACGGCCTCGACGACGTGCGCTGCTTCTGCTTTGACCGCGCCCTTCCTTGTTACGGTGACGAGCGCACCCTGGAGCGCATCAGACGGGTGTTCGACTACGCCTTTGACTCGCCCTATGCCCACGCCTTGCCCCAGCTGGACCTGCGCCACATTGAAAACCAGCCGCTCGATTTACACGGACTCCGCGTGCAGCCAATCACGGTCATGCACGGCAGGCTGCCGGTTTTGGCCTTCCGCATGGGTGATTTCGCCTATGTCACCGACTGCAACGCCATTCCCGAAAACTCGATGGATCAGCTGCGGGACCTGGACACCCTTATCCTGGACGCTCTGCGGCCCAAGGAACACCCGACCCATTTTAACGTCGCGCAGGCGCTGGATGTAGTCGCCGAGATCAAACCACGCAGGACGTTCTTCACCCATGTGGCACACGAGCTGGACCATCGACTTACAAACGAGAGTCTCCCGCCTGGCGTCGAACTGGCCTATGACGGATTGATTCTCGAGGTGGACGGAGGGGAATAAGAAAGGGTCGCCGATGGCGACCCTTTTAGCGTCAGGCTATGTCAACACTTCGACCAGCCACAATGCTTGCAGGCGAGACAGTTGCTTTCGTGTACGACCGTCGACCCGCACTCCGGACAGGTGACGGAGTTGACCACCCCCTGAGCCGCGGGCGGCGCGCCTCCTGATGCCGAACCCGCTGCGGCCGAGGGTGCCGCGGCCTGGTGAGTGACCGGACCAGCGGCAGGCGCATCTCCCCTGCGCTCCAGGTAGCGTTCCAGAGCCCGCCCGATGGCATCGGGAGTCGACAGAATCAACTCGCCGTTTTCCCACACCGGGGTGGGACCGGAAATCCCCTTCAGCATCTTGACGATCTCCTGGGGATTGATGCTCGACCTCAACGCCAGCGAAATCAGCCGACTGATGGCCTCGGACTGCGCCGCGGCATTGCCTCCCGCCTTGCCGATGGTGCTGAATACCTCGCACAGGCCCTGCTCGTCCTCATTGATGGTAACGTAGATGTTGCCCTCGCCCGTGCGGATCCGTTCGGTGACCCCTTGAGTCACCGCGGGCCGCAGGCGCGGATGGAAGCCCGAGGAATCATTGATGGTCTCAGCTTCGCCTTCCACGGGCGCCTCCTCCGCTTTTGCGTTAGACGCATCGGAACCTGCTTCCGATGTGTCCGTCTGCAGGATCCCCTGCCGACTGCCCTCGCGGTACACGGTTACGCCCTTGAGACCTTCCTTGTACGCCGTGATGTAGATATCGGCGACGGTTTCGACGGTCGTTTCCTCAGCCAGATTGATCGTCGACGAAATGCTGCTGTCGGTGTACTTCTGAATAACACCCTGCATCTTGACCCGAAAATAGGGATCGATCTCATGCGAGGTGACGACGTGATCCGGTAGACTCTCGTCATCCCCGAACACTCGCTTGATCAGCGGATGATAAACCTTGTATTCGCGAAAACTCTCGCCATCATGCTGCTTGACCCGCCGTTTGTAGCTGGTGCAGAAGATCGGTTCGATGCCGGAAGCGGTCTGCGCCACGATCGATCCGGTTCCAACCGGTGGCATCGTCACCAGTGTGCTGTTGCGCAAGCCGTGCTCCTGGATACGCTCCCTGATACCTTCGGGCAGACCCTGGATGAACTTGCTCTTGGACAGGCCTTCCCACTCGAACAGTGGGAATGAGCCCTTCTCACGCGCCAGCTCGATGGAGGTCTCGTAGGCGTAGTAGCAGATCGTCTGCATGATCTTCTCCACCACCTCCAGCGCCTCGTCGGTGTCGTAGCGCAGCGACATCAGCACCAGCGCATCCGCCAACCCGGTGATGCCCAGTCCGACGCGCCGGTCAGAGCCGACCGCATCCCGGATCTTGGGCATGGCGTGGTTGTCCATGTTGTAGTCGATGACGTCGTCCAGGAAACGCGTCGCCACCGCCGCGCTTTCGGCCAGGTCCTCATAGTCGAAACTGCCGTCATCCCGTACGAACGCGACGAGATTCAGATTGCCGAGATTACAGGCCGTGTAGGATGCCAGCGGCTGTTCGCCACACGGGTTCGTGCTCGTCAGCTGGTTGGCGTATTCGACGTTGTGATACTCGCGCATGGTATCCCAGAAGATGATCCCGGGCTCGGCGCTGGCGTGGGCATTGGTGATGATCTTGTTCCACAGTTCGCGGGCGCGAACCGTCTGGTACACCTCACCCCCCCACCGCAGGTCGAAGTCGGTGTCTTCCAGAACCGCATTCATAAACTCATGGGTGATCAACACGCTGATATTCGCGTGCTGCACCTTGGTGCGATTTGCGTCGTTCTTGATCGTGATGAAATCCTCGATGTCGGGGTGATCGACGCGCAGCGTCAGCATCAATGCGCCCCGCCGTCCTGCCTGCGACACCGCGTTCGTGCTCTCGCTCAGCAGGTTCATGAATGCGGTGCATCCCGGCGAGCGATCGACGGTCGCGTTCACGGCCGCGCCCTTGGGACGCAGAATGGACAGGTCGGTCCCCACGCCGCCGCCGGTGCGATAGACCATGGCCGACTCACTCAGGCAGCGGTAAATGCCCTCGATGCTATCAGTCTCGATCGGCACCACGTAGCAGTTCGACAGCGTCGGCTTGCGCTTCGCCTCCTCGCGGCCGGCGCCGTGCATGACCCGACCACCCGGGATGAACTTGAAATCCAGTAGCAGCGAAAAAAACCGATCGTACCAGTATTCCCTGTCTTCCTCCACCGAGGCCATGGCCCGGGCGATGCGGTCCCACATCTGCAGGGGCCCGGTTTCTCCCGGCGCCAGGTACTTGCTGCGCAGTACGTCGACGGCCAGGTCATTGTCCTTGTAATAGACCTCGGCGTCCGCCGCTTTCTCGATGATCGCCTTGCGACCATTGCGCTTGTAACCGTGCCCCTCCAGGTGGGCAAGCAGATCTTCAAGCCGGTGGACTCCGACCGGTGCTCGGGTGGTGTCGGAAGTACTGGATTTCGATGGATCGGACGGCATTGGACTTCCCCCATTCGTGCGCGTAAGCAGCCCTCATTCTGAGCAAACACCGAGTGCGGCTTTCCCGCCAAGCGGTCTGCCAGAAACCAGTGGGGCCGTACGATAATATGGAAGCGGGGAGAAAGATAAACAAAAGACCCCGAGACCACACGATCTCCGGGTTAGTTCGGAACCCTACACAAGATCTTGTGCAACGACAGAGCGAATATATGGGTGACGCCGCGCCGTTGTCAAGCGTTTTCGCGTGTTGCGGTAATGCTCTGAGGGGGACGAGGGACAATCTACGAGAAGACGCAGTCGAACGCCGGCATAGGGCGGCTGTGAACCCGAATCTTGCCGGAAAATAACCGGTCCAGGTGGGTGGTGGGTTTAGTGCGCCAGTTGCTCCAACTCGCGCACGAAATCGCTTTTTTCGCGGAATTGCCGGTAAACGGAGGCAAAACGAACGTAGGCCACATCGTTCAGGTTGCGGAGGCGCTCCATCACCAGCTCGCCCACCTGCTTGGCCGGCACTTCCTTCTCGGCCAGGTTGCTCAGATCGCTCTCGACCTGGTCGACCAGTTCTTCAATCTGATCGACTGAGACCGAGGTCTTGACGCAGGCGAGTTGGACCTTGTCCAGGAGTTTGCCGCGGTCGAAGGGCTCCCGGTTGCCATCCCGCTTGACGATGGTCAGGGGCGCATGTTCGATGTACTCGTAGGTCGTAAACCGCTGTTCGCAGTTGACGCACTCGCGGCGGCGGCGGATGGCCTGGCCGTCACGGCAGGACCGTGAGTCTACCACGCGATCGTCTTGATGGTCACAGTATGGACAACGCATGCGGTGTGGCTCCCCGGGCTTGCTCTTCGCCCTCAGTCTGGAAGAGAGAGAGCTTCGGCGATGATCTCAGAGGAGTGCTGTTCCTGGAGCGTGGGGTCGCCGGATCAGCGCTTGCGGACGCGTGGAGGGGGACAAATAAGCCAACCGGCGGGGTCCAAGGATGACCTTATAGTAATAAAAACACCGAGATATGGCAACTGAGGTCGTGTCGGGATGGCCCTAAGTCACTGGATTTCAAATGAAAACGGGACAGCGACTTTCAGACGGACGGGACGATCATTCTGCATGGCAGGGGTGAATTCCCACTGCACCGCTGCTTCCCTGGTCACCTCGTGGAGCAGGGGATTACCGGATATGACACGTACGGAATCCACCTTCCCACGCTCGTTCAGGTACATCTCTACGACAACGGTGCCCTCGATCTTGAGTTCGCGGGCGCGGCGCGGGTACTCGGGAGAAACTTCCTTTGTCACCACCGGCTTCTGCTCCAGCATCCACAGTTCTGCGTATTCAACTTCCTCTTCTTCGACCTCGACCTGGGTGTCGATGTCCACCAGCGCGGGTGGAGGCGCCAGATCGGCGAGGAAATCAAAGTCCGTCGTCTCGATCGTGGCGTCGTCCGGCACATCCGGATTGTCGCTGATGATGGGGACCACCGGGCGTGGAGGGGGAGGAGGACGACGTTGCTGCTTGGTCTCGGGAATCTGCTCCAGTTGTATGATGATTGGATCCTGTGCCTTGGCGTAGGCGCTGACCTGGACAGCCGGGTACACCACCAGGATGATCAGGTGAGCGAGGACGGATATGCCTACACATGTCCACATCACTTTCTGGTAAGTGAACCGCAGATCGGCCTCAGGGTATTTCCGCAACCTCATTATAATTCAGGCGGATAGGGGTAATCGCATACGGACATCATCGAGTGCTGTCCTCTTTTTTTCGGTTTTCTCTGAGGGTAGCGAAATTCACTCGTAGCGCCTCGACCTTGCGCAGTTCCTGCAGGACATCGGACACGCGCCCGAATTCGGCGTCAGCGTCTGCTTTGAGCGAAACCACGAGACGCGGATTGGCGGTCAACTTGGCGTGAATGAGTGGCCCGACCTGGTCCAAGGCGACCAGAGCGTCGTCGATGTTGATGACACCCTGATTGCTGACCCATATGCTGGTGACATGCCGGCGCATCTCCAGCTCCTCGATCTTCTCCGCCTCCGGCAGCGCGACGGGGATACCGCGGTAGCGGATGAAGACGGTACTGACCATGAAGAAGACGAGAAGGAGGAAGGAGATGTCCGCCATCGACGCCGTCGGAATGACGCTGCCCACGGTGGATTTGCGTGCAAACCGCATCAATCACCCGGCTCCGGTTCAGCGATGGAGATGCGCGTGGCCCCGGCGAGCTTGAGCTCGTCAAGGACGTCGACGAACCGGCTGTAGTTCGCCCCGCGCTCCGCCTTCAGGGACACGATCAACTTCTCGTTCTCAGCCAGACGGCGCTCGATCTCGGCGCGGAGCTGGTCGAAGGCCACCGGGGTGAACTGCTTCTGCTCGTAGAAGGCTATCTGATCGGAATCGTTTATCCAGACGTTGCAGATGTTCTTCTGTTTTACCTCCTTGGTCTCACCCACGGGAGGCAATTGCAGAGACAGTCCCTTGTCCTGGGACATCGTCGTCGTCACCAGAAAAAAGATGATCAGCAGGAAAGCGATGTCCGCCATCGATGCCGTGGGTATCTCCGGAACTACCCGCTTGTGTTTGAGCTTTCTCACGCTTTTTCTCTACCTCAACCGATCGAGGATCAGCCGTTGCCGCCGGCCAGTTCGCGTTCCGCCAGCACATCGATGAAGCCTGCCGCGTGCTCGGTCATATCGGCGATGATGCGGTCAATTCGGGAGGCAAAAAAGTTGTGGCAAAATTGGATGATGATGCCGACCACCAACCCGGTCGCGGTCGTGATCAGCGCCTCGGAGATACCGCCGGCCACCATCGAGGGTTCGACGTCGCCGGCCACCTTGATTGCCTGAAAGGCGTTGATCATGCCGCTGACCGTGCCCAGGAAACCGATCATCGGCGCCAGATTGGCTACCGTCGACAACCACACCATGCCACGCTCGAGGAAGGCCATCTCGACGGCTCCTGCGTTGTCGATGGCTTTCTCGACATGATCGATGCCCCGGTGAATCCGCAACAGTCCGGCGTGGATGACGGAGGCCACGGGCCCCCTGGTCCGGGCGCACAGTTCAGCCGCCCGTTCCGGTCCCCCGGACTTGAGCGCAGCCTCGAGTTCGGTGAAAAACACATCCGCGTCGATAGCCGCGCGACCCAGGTTGTACAGGCGTTCGAGAGCGATGGCGATTCCGAGTACGAGCAAGACTATGAGGGGGTACATCGCCCATCCGCCGTCCTGAATTAGTCCAAGCATCACAGCTCCTTCAGATCAGTGACTTTGCTTTCGTTTTCAACACCTTCCGATGACGCTCACTTACTCCGGAGGGTTGGCATCCGCGCCGGTTTCTCCGAAAAACGCCCGCTTGAGTTTTTCCTCCTCCGTTTCCGGAGGGCGCAATTGCCAGATACGCTGTTGGGCGACGCCGCGCCAGTCCGGATCGTCCAAAGCGATTTCAAAGGCAGCGATGGCCTGCTCCTCCAACCCTTTGCGTGACATGATGTCGCCCTTGAGGACCTGCAAATGCGCGTCGGCCGGCACGATGGCGAGCCCCCTTGCTATCCACTCCCCGGCCGCGTCGAACCTGTCCTCGGCCAGAAGCAGCTCTGCCAGAGCGGCAACGCTCTCCACGTCCTTTGGGTTGGCTGTGGCCATGCCCTCCAACGCAGCTCTCTTGATGGCCGGCCTGCTGGCCCTCTCAGCGATATCAGCCATCTGGCTGTAGTAGGGGTAACCATTGCCCGAATCCACTTTCGCCAACTCGTCCAGGGTCGCCAGAGCATCGTCGTAAGCCCCGGTCTGTTCTTGAAGAAGCACCATTTCCTGCAGCGTCTCAATCCTGACCTCGGTACTGCAGGGTACCATTTGTACCTGGTGCGACAGCAGACGCGTTCGCCAATTCAGTGCTTCGTGCGACTCGCCGATATCCTGATGCAGCGTCGCCAACAGGGCATACAGCTCTCCGGTATTGGACGAATCCGCGGCAGCCAGGTTTTCGTATTGGGCAATGGCGTCTCTGGTCATTCCTGCACGCCGAAGCGCGTCGGCGATGCGTCGCTGCAAAGGCCTGAAGCGACCTGCCTTGAGATCGCGGATGCGATTCACGTAAAGCTGCGACGAGTCGGGTTTGTCCTCCTTGAGATAAAGCCGGCACAACAGGGCGTTGCAGTTGACGAGCGTTGAGTCGAGACCGATCGCTGCCAGCAGACACTCCTTGGCGGCGGAAAAGTTCTTTTGCTCTACGAGGATCTTGCCACGGAAGTAATGCGCCGCCGCGTAATCGGGATCGTAGAGCAGGAGCCGTCGGTAGTACTCCAGTGCCTTGTCGTGCTCCTTCCGCTCCCGCGCGGTCTTGGCGAGATACCTGTACTTCCTGGTGGAATCGGCCGTAGTGAGTGCAGTCGTCGTTTTCGATTCCGCGTCGCCGGCTTTCGGAGAACCGGCGACGCCAACGAAGAGGACGAGGACCAAAATTGGGAACATTGAGATAAAAATTGGGAACATTGAGATAATGGACAGGTGCATTCGTGAATCGGCGATCGGCATATCAATCTTCAGCGCTTGCGGAAACCGTCAATATCGGCCCTGTAGGGCGCCGGCAGCAAGGCGAGACTTCGCTTCGGTGAAGCGCTCAAGTTGAGGGGCTCCATGACGGCAGAATATAGGGTTTCGGTGCGCTCAGGCATCCTGTATGACTACGTTGCTGACACCTGAGTCTACCGGTGGTTTCGATCCGTCAGCCGGCACCCCGGCGGCGATTGGCCGCATTTCCTTTATATTTTTCCCGATAGATTTCATGCTCGTCAACCGGACTGAAGCGGAGGGGCTTTTTCAGTGTCTACGCTGTAGCGGGATGGGCTCCCTGCCCTCGACCGGCAAGATCGTTTACCGCAGGACGAAGAAATGGGCATTCGCAAAAGTCTCAGATTGCACCCGGAAAATGCGCGCGCGCACGAACAGGAACGCGTACGGCGCGTCGTCGCTGGCAACCCCGATGCCTTGCGTAGCCTGGTTGGCGAGTTCCACCCCCTCGCCTATAGCCTGGCGTTCAAGGTCCTGGGAGAGCGCGGAGATGCCGAGGAGGTAGTGCAGGATGCATTCATCAAGATCCATCGTGCCCTGCCGCAGTTCCGCGGCGATTCCTCGCTCAAGACCTGGATCCTGCGTATCGTCCTGCGGCTGAGCCTCAACCGTCGCCGCGACCGGTCCCGTTCTGCTTGGTACCGCTTGGGTCTGCATCAGGGCGTTGACGGCGAGGAAGCTGAGTACCTGCCGCAGCTGGAAAGAGAGATGACTCCAAACCCCGAGTCCGAATGCATTTCCAGTGAAACACGCAGAATCGTCCTCAAGTTGGTGGACGAACTCCCTGAGGCGCTACGTGAGGCCCTGGTACTCAACAGTTTCGAAGAGCTCTCCTACGACGAGATCTCCCGGGTGCTGCAGGTCCCCGTGGGCACCGTCAGTTCGCGTATTCACAGCGCGAGAAAGAAACTCCTCGGCAAGCTGCTACGGCACGAACTACTCTGATGGAGTCAGCGACCATGGACCTTTTTTCATTCGGGAAAGACAAGAAAAGGGATGAACTCTTCTCCGCGTATCTGGATGGCGAACTGGAGATGGAAGACAACGCCAATGTCGAGGAACGCATCGTCATGGAACCCGACAGCGCCGATCGACTCGCATTGTTGGAAGACGCGGCACAGCTGGCCGACGCCGCCATGATTCCTCCGTCTCTGCCGGACACGAACGCGTTCGCCGACCGGCTGGTGGCCCGTTTGGGCCAGCCATCCGCAGCACTCGAGGACGTCCGGGTAGTGCGGTCCCGCCGATTCTCCTCGTCGGCCGCGGTATTGGCTTCGGTCGGACTCCTCGTTACGGCCGGCGTCACCCTAGTTGGGCTGCGTCGCCGAGGCCTCGTCTAACCGCCAGCAGACAATGGCATGAACTGGTTCGAAAAGATGAAATCCGGGATTCTGACCCGGATCAAGCGGGAAATCCCGGAAGGCATCTGGAGCCAGTGTAAGCAGTGCGGCGAAGCCGTCTACCAGAACGCTCTGGAACGCGATCTGTGGGTTTGCTCGCGCTGCGGCTTTCATTTCCCGATCGGCCACGAGAGATACATCGACATCCTTGCCGATAGCGGCAGTTTCTCAGAGCTGGATGCTGGCGTTGCCACTGCCGACCCTCTAAAGTTCCGCGATCACCGCCGCTACCCGGACCGCATCAGAGAAGGCCGCCGGGCCAGCGGCCTCAACGAGTCTGTCTGCACCGGCGTTTGCCGGATCGACGGGCATCCCGTCGCTCTGGGCATCATGGACACCCGTTACATTCTCGGTAGCATGGGCGGAGCGACCGGCGAGAAGATCGCGCGGCTGATCGATCGCGCCATCGCAGACGGCCGTAGTCTGGTGCTGCTGTCTCAGTCAGGTGGCGCCCGCATGCAGGAGAGCACCTACTCCCTTATGCAGATGGCCAAGCTCAGTGCCAAGCTCCGCAGACTCTCTGATGCCGGTCTTCTCTATATCTCCATACTCACGGACCCGACCTATGGCGGTGTGACCGCTAGCTTTGCCATGCTCGGCGACATCCACATCGCCGAGCCCGGGGCGCGCATTGGCTTCGCCGGGCAGTCTGTCATCAAGCAGTTTCTTGGGTTGGAGGAGCTTCCCGCGGGTTTCCAGATCGCTGAAAACGTCCAGGACCACGGCTTCGTGGACCTGGTGGCCAGGCGCAGTGAGCTGGCTGCAACCGTGGCGCGAATCATCGCCTTGTTGGCACCAGCTTCGGTGGAGACCGACGCCGTTCCGGCGTCCCCTTCTTCTTGAATCGCAGCTACTCAATCGTCCCCATCAGCGTCGCCCCGATCGCTCTGATGGCTGCCCTCACCGCCGTCGGGGCTTTCATCAAGATTCCTCTGCCGTTCATACCTATCACCCTGCAAATACCCTTCGTCTGCCTCGCGGGATTGTTGCTGGGACCGTGGCGCGGAGCTACCAGCCAGGTGGTCTACCTCATCACCGGCCTGATCGGGTTTCCCGTCTTCGCCAAGGGCGGTGGTCCACAGTACGTACTCGAGCCCTCGTTCGGGTACTTGCTCGGATTCGTCCCGGCGGCGTTTGTCGCCGGCTTCATAACCCAGAAATCGCGGACCTACGGCCGTTGCGCCCTGGGTGTATTGGCCGCGCTGTTCGTGGACTACATCGTGGGGGTGCCCTACCTCGCCGCGGTGATGGCCTTCATACTGGCAACTCCAATGGAGCTCCATACCGCGTTGAAAATTGGATTGCTGCCGCTGCCGAAAGACCTTGTGGTCGGCCTCGCGACTGCTTATCTGGGCTTCCGCATGACCCGGGTTTTGGAACCGGTGCTGCGGCCAGACGCCGGGCGTTAGTGCCCTGTCGCGGAAGTAGGCTTGTGAATTGAGGGCGCCGAATACAAGGATACTTCCGTGACAGGGCACTTAGAAGATGTTGCGGTACTTGAAGCTGGCGTTGCCCTGTTCGCTACCGAAAGCCAGGTCCAGACGGATCACGAAGTCGGCGTTCCAATAGAGCCGCAGCCCGAAACCACTGGCCCAGTGATTGCCCGCCAGGCTGAGATCGGAAACGCCAGGTGATACCTGCCCGCTGTCGACGAAGAACACACCCGTCCACTCCAGCCACTGCTTCTTCAGTCTCTGATTATGCAGACGGTACCTGAACTCCGTGTTCGTAATCGCCCTGATGTTGTCAGTGAACCGCTGGCTGTCGAAGCCGCGCAGGGTGTCACCTCCTCCCACCCCTTTGGACCGGCGACTACCCCCGATCTCACCGAAGGCGTACAAGGGGACCGACCCCTTGAGCGCCTCGAAAATGACGCGATTGGCCAGATTGAATCGCTCTGTAATGGGGTAATAGCGAGAATCGGTCAGGGTGTAGCGCTCAAAGTCGATTTCCTCAAAAAACAACCCGATGAGTGAATTGCGCGAGGTCTCATAGGACCACTCGTGAAAGGCCCCCCGCTTCGGAATCGTAGGGTCATCGCGTGAATCCCACTGCAGCGTCGCACTCAAGAATCCGGTTACCCCGTCGTCGACCCCCTCGCGAGCAACGTCGTTCTGGTAGAAGGAGCTATCGCCGCGGGCTGTTATCTCCGAACGCTCCAGACCAAATCCGACGGACATCGAAACCGGACCGTGGAGGTGGCGGAGCAGACTCATGATCGCCCGTGGCCGCTCCAGCACGTAGAAGTAGTAGTCGGAGTCCGCCAGATTGGTATCTATTTCAGATTCGTTGCCCAATCCGTAATAGCGGGCTCGGACGTCCCGGTTGGTGGCGACAAAAAGACGCACCCCGAAACCAGTGCCGGATATCTGGGGAACCTTGAGACGGCCGAAAAGGCTCAACCGCCCCTCAGTGGAGCGCACCCAGTTGAAGGTGAGCTTGTAACGATAGGGTGGCCGCTGGTAATCCGCCCATTGCACCCGTGCGCCGTAGCTCCAGGTCTTGTTGTTCGGCGTATAGAAAACGATGGGCAGACCGGTAAAGCCGAAGTTGTGCCCGCCTATGCTCAACTGCTTGCGTCTGGCCATCCACTTGGCCATGTCCACGGTCTGGCTGGTCGCGGCGACCGGATTGGCCTTGCTCACGGCCCCGACGATGCTGTCTGGCAGTCCGCCGACCTTTTCCAGCCGGGATTTTTCCTCCTCCGCGGCGGTACTGTCCGTCGTCGTCGTGTCAGCGGATGTGGCGTCGCCGAAAAGTGGACGCCCGAGGCACAGGACTGTCAGGAGCAGCAACCAGACCAGGGTGAGTCCTCGCGCCATCACGACCCCTGATCCGGCTCGGACTGGGGACGCTCGAAGCGGCGGCGGTCAACGGCGCTCGCCTCCCCCGAATTCAGATCCAGCCTGATAGCTGTCATGGCCACATCGCCGTTTTCCAGCAGTTCGACATCCCCGCGGCCGTCGCCTCCCAGGATGCGATACCCGGAGTAGTTGTGGTCAAAGGCGCCAGGTTCCAGTTGTTTGAAAAAAGAACCGTATTCCGTTGGCGTGACCCGGCCGAAACAACGGGGTGTGGAAACGTCGCAAGTGTCTGGCATGTTGACGCTCAGCAGTGAAGCCCCCTCGGGCAGACCAGCGCGCAGGACTTCCCGGCATATTTGTGTGGTAATGGTGGCCGCCGTCGTCCACAGGCCATCATACGCATCGAGCTGTCGTTCGACGCGCCACTGCTTGTAGATGTGGGCGCTCAACTGCATCGAGAACGCGGCCGCGGCCACGCCACACAGGGCGGCTTCGATGGCAGCGCCAACGGTTCCAGAGCTCATCAGGAAAGAGAGGCCGGCATTGGATCCCATGTTCACTCCGGAGATGACCAGAGAGGGTTTGCTGCCCGCCAGGTGATGGACTCCGAGATTGGCGCAGTCGGCGGGCGAACCGCTGAGAGTGGAGAGCTCGAAATCCCCCTCCACCGTCACCCGTTCGATGTGCAGGGTGCCCTGACGCGTCAGAGTCTTGGCTGACCAGCTGTATTCCCTCGACGGCACCAGGGCTTTGACCCGCATTGACCGCGAAAGCTCCGTCAACAGTGGGATCAGTGCGGGTGAATCCGGACCATCGTCGTTCGTTACCAGGACCCAGGGCGGTTCGTCTGTGCCGTCGGATGTCATCAATGGGTGTCTTTGGTTCGACCGCTGTCGCTCGGCTTCGGTGCGGGCACCGAAAAACGGCCCGACCGTGGGAGCGGCTATATTACCAATACCAGAGCTGTTCTACCAGAGCTGTTCACCAAAAGGCAATTTGGTTATCTTGGGGAATCTACTCCCAAGTTGTTTTTAATTAATCACTTAGCGCGCACTTGTAGTCCATGGACACGGCATCAATTCTACAGGAACTCGAGACAGTCGCCAGCTCCCTGTCAGTCGAAATCCGCTACGATGATGTCGAAACCCGGGGTGGCCTGTGCCGTTTTGGCGACGGTGACAATCTTCTTCTCGTCGTCAACGAGCGCCTGACTCAGGCAGAGCGCATCGAGGTGTTGGTCGAGGCCATGGCTTCGCTGCCACTCGACAATGTCTTCGTGCGGCCCCAGATCCGCGAAATGTTGGAGGGTGGGATCGCGCGCTCGGAGTGAGCTACCAGCGTACAGACGCCCGGTTGCACAGACAGGTCCTGGGATCGTTGACAGAATCGGCATGGACAAATAGATTCCGATGCTCTACTGCCCGAGAGACTTGGACCGAAACTGAACGAGAATCGCCAATGCCCAAAATGAAAACCCATCGCGCGACCGCCAAGCGCATCAAGAGACGTGGGGGCAAAGGCCTCAAGCGCCAAAAAGCCTTTGGTACACACATCCTGGGCAAGCGTTCCACCAAACGTAAACGAGCTCTGCGTAAAAGTTTGCCCGTGTCGTCCGCGAACATGAAGAACGTGCTTCGCTCGCTGGGCATGAAGTAGAGTGAGTAAGCCTGAGTCAGAATAATGGCCCGAGTAAGAAACAGCGTCGCCTCCAGGAGGCGCAGGAAAAAAGTCCTCAAGCTGGCCAAGGGCTATTTCGGGGCTCGGAGTCGCCTCTTCCGCACCGCTCGGGAGGCCGTCAATCGCGCCCAGCAGTACGCCTACCGCGACCGGCGTGTTCGCAAACGCGAATTCCGCAAACTCTGGATCGCTCGCATCAACGCCGCGGCCCGTCTCAACGGAATCTCCTACAGTCAACTCATTCACGGGTTGTCCGTGGCCGAGATTACCGTCAACCGCAAGATCCTCGCAGACCTTGCGGTTCGGAATCCGGACGCCTTTACGGCGATCGCCGAGCAAGCCAAGTCCCACCTGTAATTCGCCTCACTGTTATACTAACTTCTATCCACTAACGTTGCACCGGCGGAAGGCTTCGGCTTCTTGGTCTGACCGCCCTGTTTTCATCCGTCCACCGTTGCCGTAACTATTCCGATGCTTGATCAGATTGAAGAACTGCGTCAGGAGGCCCTTGCAGCCATAGCGGCGGCAGAGGACCCTGGGTCCTTGGAGGAGTTGCGCGTGCGCCTCACCGGACGCAAGAGTGCCATGCGCAGCTTGTTGACCAGTATTGGCTCGCTTCCCGCGGATCAGCGTCCCGAGGCGGGCAAGGCAGCAGGGAGCCTGCAGAAACAGATCGAATCAGCTCTCGACGAGCGAGACAGCCACCTGGCTGTTGCAGTCGAGGAGGGCAGTGGCATCGACATCACCTTGCCTGGGCGCCGCAACTTCGAAGGCAAACTCCATCCACTGACCCGCTTGACTGATGAAGTCGTCGATGTGTTGCGTGGAATGGGCTTCGTCGTCGCCGACGGTCCCGAAATCGAAGACGAGTACCACAACTTCGACGCCCTGAACACGCCGGCCGATCACCCTGCCCGCGACCTCCACGACACCTTCTACCTCACGGACGGGCAGTTGTTGCGCACTCACACCTCCACGGTGCAGATCCGCGTAATGGAAACGACCACCCCGCCCGTCCGAGTGATCTCACAGGGCCGCTGCTATCGCCGCGAGACCGTGGACGCCACCCATCATTTCACCTTTCACCAGATCGAGGGCCTGTTCGTCGACCACGACGTCTCGATAGCGGATCTCAAGGGAACCCTGACGGCCATTGGCCGAAGCTTGCTCGGTGACCGCACCCGCATACGCATCAGGCCGCACTTCTTCCCGTTTACGGAGCCGAGCGTGGAGTACGATTTCTCCTGCACCCTTTGCGGTGATGACGGCAAAGGCTCTGGCTCATGCCGAGTGTGTAAGGGGACTGGTTGGATAGAGATCGGTGGGGCCGGCATGGTCGACCCGGCTGTGTTTGAGAGTGTCGGCTATGATCCGGATGAATACACCGGGTTTGCTTTCGGTCTTGGAGTCGAACGCATGGCGATGATCCGTCATGGGATCGACGATATACGCCTGTTCCTGGAGAATGACCTCCGCTTCACGCGCCAATTCTGACAGTTCCCTTGTCTCCCCCGTAACCGCACCAGCAGCATGAAAATTTCACACAATTGGCTCAGGGAATACGTCCCCCACCAATGGGATTGGCCAGAGCTCGTCGAACGCCTGACCATGGCCGGCTTGGAATTGGAAGGGATCGACGACATAGCGACTCGCTTGAAGGGAATTCTGGTTGGCGAGGTCACGGCTTGCGAGCGCCATCCCAACGCGGACCGGCTCTCAGTATGCCAGGTGAATCTGGGAGCGAACGGCGGCGAGCAGACGATCGTCTGCGGCGCCCCCAATGTCGCTGCCGGCCAGAAGGTGGCCGTGGTGAGTCCCGGGCACCAGCTTGCGGACGGCCGCAGGATCGAAAGCGTGTCGATTCGCGGCGTACGCTCCAACGGAATGATCTGTTCCGAGGAGGAACTCGGGTTGGGTTCGGACCACGCCGGCATTCTCGTTTTGCCGCCAACCTACGAAGCAGGCGCGGCATTCGCCGAGCAATCCGGCCTGGACGATGTCGTCATCGACTTCGAGGTGACACCTAACAGACCTGATTGCCTGAGCCTGGTCGGGATCGGCCGGGAAGTACAGGCACTGACCGGAATCCCCTTAGAGCTGCCCGACACAGTGGTGGAGGAACGAGAGACCGCGGACGCCTTTGAGGTCGAGATCGAGGATGACGATGGGTGCCCCAGGTATGTCGGACGTCTCATTAAGGGCGTGCGAGTTGGGCAGTCGCCCGAGTGGCTCGCCAACCGGCTGCGGTCACTTGGTATGCGGCCAATCAACAACATCGTCGACATCTCCAACTACGTCATGCTCGAGCTTGGGCAACCGCTACACGCCTTCGACATGAACCACGTGGAGGGGCGCCGGATCGTCGTCAGGCGTGCTCGATCGGGAGAGGGGCTGGAAACACTCGATGGAACCGAGCGAGCGCTGGACTCGGAGACGCTCGTGATCGCGGATGCCAACCGGCCTATCGCCCTGGCCGGCATCATGGGGGGTGCCAATTCGGAGGTTACGGAGCAGACCACCGACATCCTGCTCGAAGCAGCGTATTTCTCCCCCTCGCGAGTGCGACGGACCGCCGCGACGCTCGGCCTGCAAACGGAGGCCTCGTCCCGCTTCGAACGCGGTGCCGACTGGGCCATGCCGGCACGGGCCAGCGATCGGGCTGCAGGGCTCATCGCCGAACTGGCCGGGGGCGAAGTTTGCGCACCGCTCGTCGATGTGTTCCCATCCTCAACACCAGAGTGCGCCCTCATCGACCTGCGCATCGATCGGCTCAACGCACTCCTTGCCACCGAATTGTCCTCACCCCAATGTGCCCGCATCCTCAAGTTGTTGGGTTGTCGAATTGAAACGCAGACTGAGGAACTCTTGCGAGTTGAACCGCCCAGCTTTCGGCCCGACCTGACACGCGAAGCCGACTTAATCGAAGAGATAGGCCGGATATTCGGCTACGACCAGGTCGAAGCCAGTCCCGTCATCCGCGGGCCCGTTGTTCAGTCTGGTGACGATCTGTACGACGTGCAACGGCTGGTACGACGACGCCTGGTCGGGTTGGGATTGGATGAGGTCGTCACCAACAGCGTCGTCGAGCAGCGCTGGGAACAGCTTGTTTCCCCCCTCGACCCTGTGGAACTTGCCAATCCCCCGGCTGAAGGCCATTCCCTGATGCGCACCAGCTTGATTCCCGGGTTGATGGACGTGGCTCGACGAAACTTCAACCAACGAGCCGACACCGTGTCCGTGTTTGAACTAGGCAGGTGTTTCAGTTCGAGGGATGGTAGGGGTGAGTGGTTGGTGTTGTCAGGACTGTGGTCTGGTACCCGCTCGGCAACGCCGTGGCGTGCGGACCGAGTCGCCGCCGATATCCTTGACCTCAAAGGAATCGTCGAGGCTTTACTGGAGAATTGTGGCGCGCAGTTTCATGCCGGTACGCGCGATGCGTTTCGAGTGGGTCATTGTGCCCGGATCAGCGTCGCAGAGCGTGATATCGGTTATTTCGGTGAGGTAGACACGGCCCTGTGCGCCGTATTTGATCTGGCAGGTCCCGTTTTTATGTTTGAGCTCGATTTCACGGAACTTGCTCCGAGCCTGACAGCTACCGACGGGTTCCATCAATTGTCGAGATTCCCCCCGATTGAACGGGATTTGGCCCTGGTCGTGCCCGAACAAGTGCCCGCGGCCCAACTCATCGAGCAGATGAGGACGGTCGAGCGCGAGCTGATTCAGGCGATCGAGCTATTCGACGTCTACCAGGGTGACCAGGTCGAAGCCGGCAGCAAGAGTCTGGCCTTCACCCTCGTGCTCAAGTCCACGGAAAAGACACTTGAAGATCGTCAGGCAGACGAAATAATTGCGCGGGTGCTCAAAGCTGTCGAGAGTAGTTGCGGAGCGCGGCTGCGTGATAACTGAATCGTGACTATTGTATGACTAGTGCCTCGCGGCACTAGGAGCCTGTCCGAGTATTCGCTTTGATAGGCGAGGGGGCGTCATTGTCGTCGATGGCAAGGCGCGTGATCGATCTGAATTGATGAATTCAGAGAGAGAAACGGAACGCTGGCAGCGGCGGCAATGACGTCCCCGCAGCCCAAATGGGATACTCGGACAGGCTCCTAGGGACAGGGCAATCAGGGAGAAATCGAAGTAAATGGGTGTCGACGGCAATTTCGAACGACTCGAAGATGAAGTGAACCGGCTCTTACAGGTGTTGGAAGAGCAACGGCGGGAAAACGAGACGTTGCGGGGACAGGTCGAGGATCTGCAATCACGAGATCGCAAGTTTCAGGCTGAGACCGATCGTTATGCCCGGCTGGAGGGTGAGTACCAGAAGGCGATGGACGACCGCCAGGAGGTCAAAAAGCGCCTCGAGCGCATTCTGGCGCGGCTGCAGGAGATTCCGCTCTAACTGGATTTTCTCAAGGAGGTCACCTAACTAAGCGATGGACGAACAACCAGGCCGTGTCTCCGTGGAGATTTTCGGCAAACGCTACGTATTCGCCGTCGACGACGACCATCCCCCCGAACAGATCGAACGTGTCGCGGCTCTCGTCAACGAGGCCATGCGCAAAGTGGCAGCGGAAAGTCCGGACCGGCCGGCGCTGCAGACGGCCGTTCTGGCCGGAGTCAACCTGACGGACGAACTGCTGCGCCTGCGCGCCGAATTCGACGACGCGGAAAACCACATATCTCGACGCACTTCCCGTTTGGCCTCCTCATTGGGACGACTCGTGGACGAGCGCATCGCGCTGTCCGGACGTGCCGAGCCGGTGGAGGAACCAGCCCAGACGTCGGTCGACGAGAGTAATCAGGGTTAGTTCCAGTGCAGATCATCCTCGCTGTTTCCCTCCTGATCCTGGCCGCTGTCGGTATCGGCTTTCTGGCCGGATGGTACGGCTGTGAGCGCGTCCGCCGCAAGAAGGTAGACGGCGCCCGCACCGCCGCTGATGACATCATCGCCCAGGCCCAGACGGAAGCGGCATCGCTGAAGAAAACGGCCAGCCTCGAGGCCAGAGATGAGTGGCGGCGGGAGCGCGAGCCCCTCGAACGCGAGACCGAGCGCAAGAGGAGCGCGTTGCGGGACCTGGAGTCCAGCTTGCAGGAACGAGAACAGCAACTGGACCGAAAGGTTGATGTGCTCGAAAGCAAGGAACGCGGCCTCGTCAAGAACGAGGAAGAACTGACGAGACGCGAGCAACAGATCGGGATGGATGAAACAAGGATCGACGAGATGCTCCGGGAACAACGCGATCGCCTGGAAGAGCTTGGGGGAATGACCAGGACAGAGGCGCTCAAGATGCTGGTGCAGGAGCAAGAAAAAAGCGCCCAGCAATTGGCCGCCCGCAGAGTCAGAGAGATCAAGGATGACGCCGTCGCCAATGCCAACCGCGAGGCTAAGGAAATCATCTCAAGTTGTATTGAGCGCTTTGCCGGAGACCTGACGTTGGAGAGCACGGTGTCCGTGGTGAGCCTGCCCAACGATGAAATGAAGGGACGCATCATCGGCCGCGATGGGCGCAATATTCGATCCTTCGACATGATCACGGGCGTCGAGGTCATCGTCGACGATTCGCCGGGGATGGTCATGCTCTCGAGTTTCGACCCTCTGCGTCGCGAGGTGGCCAAGAATACACTCGAGAAACTGATCATGGATGGCCGCATCCATCCGGGTCGGATAGAGGAGGTCTACGAGAAAGCCAAAGAGGATGTCGAGGAGATTGTCCGAGAATCAGCTTCCAAGGCAGCTTTCGACCTGGGCATCCACGACCTGGCCGGCCCCCTGTTGGAATTGCTCGGCCGACTTCGATTTCGCACCAGCTACGGCCAGAGCCTTCTCACCCACAGCAAGGAGGTCGGGTCGCTGGCAGGAATGATCGCCGAAGCGCTGGATCTCGACGCCGGTCTCGCACGGCGTGCCGGTCTGCTGCACGACATCGGCCGCGCGCTGGATCACGAGATCGGAGCCGATACGGCGCAGATGGGGGCCGCCATTGCCCGCAAGAGCGACGAGGCCCCGGAAGTGGTCGATGTGATCGAGACCCACAACCTGAACCTCCCTGTGCGCTCGACGCTGGCTACCGTGGTCAAGGCTGCGGATGAAATCTCCACAGGGCGTCCTGGGGCGCGTAAGGAGAAAGTGGAGGAGTACATCCGCCGCATGGATGAAATCGAGGCCATGGCCGCAGCTCTACCCGGCGTCAACCGGGCCTACGCGCTGCAAAACGGCAAGGAAATCCGGATCCTCGTCGACAGCACCATCGTTGACGACGCCTACGCCGAGCAACTGGCCGAAGAAATCACGCAATCGATAGAAGCAGAACTAGGTCAGGCCGGACAGATCAAGGTCTGTGTGATCCGAGAAGTCCGTGCCGTGCAATACGCCCGCTAAGGGCCCCGACCAGGATTCCTCCCCGTGCGCATACTCTTCGTCGCCGACATCTACGCCAAGCCTGGTCGACGGGTAGCCTCGGAGATGATTCCGCGACTGATCAACGAGCGCGGGGTGGATTTTTGTATCGTCAACGGTGAGAACGCGGCCGGTGGTTTCGGCCTGACGGATAATCTGGCGAAGAAGATCTTCAGCTACGGCGCCGACGTGATCACCTCGGGTAACCACATCTGGAATCGTGCAGATTTCATGCCCTTTCTTCGCAGTGCCGCACCCGTGCTTCGACCTTTCAACTACCCGACTGAAGCGCCCGGAAAGGGCTCCATCGTCCTGCCTTCACGGGGTGGAACGAATGTGGGGGTCGTGAATCTTCAGGGACGCACGTTCATGTCCACGACCGATTGCCCGTTCAAGGCAGGTCGCTCCGAAGTGCAGCGACTGCGCCAGGAGACTCCCGTCGTCTTCGTCGATTTTCACGCAGAAGCAACGGCTGAGAAGGTCTCGATGGGATGGCACCTCGACGGCCTGGCAAGCGCTGTGATTGGCACACACACGCATATCCAGACCGCTGATGAACGCATCCTGCCCGGTGGAACGGCCTACCTGACGGACGCCGGCATGACGGGGACCCCTGACTCCGTCATAGGCACCCGCGCGGATATCGCCGTCCAGCGTTTCATCAACCAGGTACCCACTCGTTTCAAGCCCGCCGATGGCATCGGAGTGCTCAGCGGTGCCCTGGTCGATGTAGATGAAGCCGGTGGACGAGCGACGGCAATCGAACGCCTGCAACTGGCCGAGAGCGCACAGAGCGCGAGTTCCGAGACTTCGGAGTCAGAAGAATGACGCTCGACTTGTTTGCTCCTCCTCCGCCGTCTGATGATGAGGAGGGGGTCCGCGACCACGGCCCGCTCACCGTCTCCGAGATCACCACCCAGGTGAAAAGCCTGCTGGAGGAGACATTGCCCGCTTGCTGGGTGGTTGGAGAGCTTTCGGACTTCAGTCGTGCCGCTTCCGGTCACTGCTACCTGACCCTGACCGACCCCGACTCCCAACTGAGCGCGGTCATGTTCCGCTCCTACGCGCAGCAGTTGTCCTTCGCGCCAGAGCCTGGGACCAAGGTCCTCGCCTTCGGCAACATCTCCGTCTACGAACGCGGTGGGCGATACCAGTTTCTCGTTTACGAAATGCGGCCGGCCGGGGTGGGTGAGTTAGCCCTGGCATTCGAAAAGCTGAGAGCTCGACTTGATCAGGACGGCCTGTTCGATCCGCAGCGCAAGCGGCCGTTACCTGCGTTCCCACGGACGGTTGGCGTCGTCACTTCGCGAACCGGCGCCGCGATCAGGGACATCATCAATGTCATCCAGCGGCGCGCACCAGGTGTACAGATCATCCTCCGCCCAACCACGGTACAGGGGCCGACTGCTGCCCTCGACATCGCCCGCGCAATCGCGGAATTGAACCAGCACTCGGCGGCTGATATATTGATCGTCGGACGGGGAGGTGGGTCGGCGGAGGACCTTTGGCCCTTCAATGAGGAGGTTGTCGCGCGCTCCGTGTACGCCTCGAAGATTCCGGTCGTTTCAGCTGTTGGCCATGAGATCGATTTTTCGATCTGCGACTACGTGGCTGATGTTCGCGCCCCGACACCCTCGTCGGCAGCCGAGATCGTCACCCAGGAGTACGGTGCCCTGCGACAGCGAATTTCGGACTTCCACGGACGCCTTCAGGCTGCCGTTACAAACCGTCTGGCGCATTTCCAGTTGCGCCTGGAGCATGCCGATCCAGCCTGGCTGGCGCGCCGACTGAAGGACCGCCTCGACCAGGCAGCGCAGTACCTGGACGAGAGGCGCGAAACTCTGGTCGACGGTTTTGACCGTTCGGCCATGACCAGAACGCATTCGTTTCACACAGCGGCCCTGCGACTGCAGGGTCTGAGCCCTCTGGCGGGTTTGAGCCGGGGTTTTGCCTACTGTGAACGTGCCGTCGACGGCAAACCGCTGCGTAAAGCGGCGGAGCTGCAGACCGGCGAACAGATCCGGTTGCGTTTCAGCGAGGGCGATGCCCTGTGCAATGTCGAGGAGGTGAATCCTGGCCAGGAATAAATCCCCAGGCGCTGACAAAGGCGCACAGGCACCGTCTTTCGAGGAGGCCATGGTGCAGCTGGAGGACAGCGTTACGCGACTGGAATCCGGTGATCTGACGCTTGAAGAATCTCTTGAGGTTTTCGAGCGAGGGGTTACAGCATCCCGGGCCTGCGCTCTGCGTCTCAAGGAAACGCGCAAGCGGGTGCAGGCTCTGGTAAAGAAACAGGGCGGCGACATGGACCTGGAGTTCCTGGACCAGGATCAGGGCGGGTTCGAGGATGACGACCTGGCCGACGACGACTAAATGCTTGTCCGTCTTCACATTGAGAATTTCGCCCTGATCGAGAACGCCGACATTGAGCTTGGCACTGGACTCAATATCATCACGGGCGAAACTGGAGCTGGAAAATCGATTCTGATCGGTGCGCTGCAATCGATATTGGGAGCGCCCGTGGCTGCCGAAACTGTCCGCTCGGGTGCCGAGCGTTGTGTCGTCGAAGGCCTGTTCGAGTTCAATGAAAACGCGCCGGCAGCACAGCGTCTGACGCAACTCGACATCGATCTCGAGGACGGTCAACTCATCTTGCGGCGAGAAATCCGCTCCGGCCGTTCTCGCGCCTTCATCAACGGCGCCCTCGTCCCCCAACGCAGGCTGCGCGAGATCGGTACCGTGTTGGCTGACCTGCACGGGCAGCATGAACACCAATCTCTTCTTCAACCAGATCTGCACGGCCGTTTCGTGGATGAATCCGGCGGGCTCACTGCACAAGTCGAGACGGTTGCGGCGGCCTTCAGTGACTACGACGAATCGGAGCGCCTGACCCAGCGCCTGGTGACCGAACGCGATGCACTCCTTCAGCAGGAAGAGCTGCGGGGTTTTCAGCTTCAGGAAATTCGTCAACTCGCTCCCGAAGCTGGAGAAGAGGAGAGTCTTGAGCGTGAGGTCGCAGTGTTGTCGAACCTTGCCGCCTTGACTGAGGGAGCCGCTGAGTTGTGTGATTCTCTGTATGAGGGGCCTTCCTCGTTATTCGACCAACTAGGCAATGCCAGGCGCAAATTGCTCGATCTGGCCGCGACGGACCCCCAGCTGCAGCCAGGAGCCGACGAACTGGAGCAAACGCTCTTTCGGGTAGAGGATGTGGCGGCGCGACTGCGTGACTACTCCAGTGGACTCACCGCCGACCCGCAACGACTGGAATATGCCCGCGAGCGGCTGGATACGCTCCAACGTCTGCTGCGCAAATACGGTCCGACGGTGGACGACGTGCTGAGCCTGGCGCAGCAACTCGAGAACGCTGAGACCCGAGCCAACGACCTCGAAGCCGACCTCGAGCAAGCGCAGAGCCGGCGCAACAAATCGCTGCACGTATTCGCCCAGCGATGCCAGGCACTGTCAGCCAAGAGACGCTCAGCGGCAGATGGGCTGACAGGTGCCGTGGAGGAAGCGCTGAGCGAGTTGGGCATGGAGAATTGCACCTTCGTCGTCGACATCGACCGCGTACGCGACGACGGAGGCCTCATCGAGGACGGCGACGCCCGCTATCAAGCCGGCCCCGGTGGCATGGACGATGTCCAGTTCCTGATCTCCGCCAATATGGGCGAAGCTCCGCGGCCGCTCGCACGCATTGCCTCGGGCGGTGAGATTTCCAGGATCATGCTGGCCCTCAAGCAGATCATCGCCGAGCGCGATCAGGTGTCCATCCTCGTCTTCGACGAGATCGATGCGGGAATTTCCGGCAAGGTCGCCGCCGCCGTGGCACGCCGTCTCGAGGTGCTTGCGCGCTCTCATCAGGTCATCGCCATCACCCACCTTCCCCAGATCGCCAGCCGGGCAGACCGTCACTTCTCCGTGCGCAAGCGACAGGTTGAGAACCGGACCATCACGGAGATTCTGCCGCTGGAAGACGAGAGCGAGCGCTCCGACGAAATCGCCCACCTGCTGGGTGGGGAGACCGTGTCTCCGGCAGCGCGGCGGCACGCCGAAGAAATGCTCAGGTAGGGGTGTGCTTGCCAACTCGCTGAGTATACTCCGGATCCTGTTGGGACCGCTCACCATCTACAGCATCTACCGCGGCGCCGGGACGTCGGATTCTGCCTTCTTTTCAAATCTCACTCTGTTTCTGCTGATCGCCGCAGCGGCCACCGATCTGTTCGACGGCTTCGTGGCCCGCCGCCTGAGCCAAATCAGCCAGCTGGGCAAAATCCTGGATCCCGTCGCCGACAAGCTGTTTATCGGTGGCGTCTGTGCGGCGTTGGTCTGGTGGAGGGAATTTCCCCTTTGGTTGCTAGCGATCCAGGTGGCGCGGGACCTGGCCATCGTCACCGCCGGCACGATATTGCTGAAGAAGCATCACATCGTGGTGTCGGCTTCTCGGTTGGGCAAGTACGCGACCGTCAGCATGGCGCTGACCATGTTGACTCATGTCATTCAGGTTGAGGAGGAAGCCGTCAAAGGGGTGATGATCGCGATCACGACGGGATTGCTGATCGTTTCGACGGTGGGATATGGGTGGCTCCTGTTCAAACCCAGTACGATCGAGGAAGAATCGTCGGAAACCTCACTCCACGACCCGGTGGAAAACAGCGGTTAACCCCCAGGACGACCGGACGGGCTACTACGGAATGGATTGTTGGGTGGAATCATTCGGCTTTCGCCAGAATGTGCGGAACCCGTAACGCCAGCCGTACATGGTGAAGAGTTCGCGTCGCGTGTACGGACGCTCGAGAGGCCGCGGCATGATCAGGGTCTTCCAGCTCGTTTTTTTGAGAAACGGTACTGTGCCAGCCTCCTTCATGTAGATTCCCATCATGTCCCGCCGCCGTACCGGAATCGGCTCCGGCAGCTGAATCCTGTTCAACCCCAGCCGTTCGGGAATGACCGTCGGGCTCTCTCCTATGAGCTCCAGCCGGGCTCTGGAATCCTTCCAACGCACGACCAGCAACTTTACCGGATTCATGGTCTCGGCGTTGAACTCCCAGGCAAAAACCTCTCCCCGCTCGGGGAATTTCACCGTTGACTCGATGATGGTCAGCCCCGTGTCCAGGTTGAGGGTATCCCCCTCAGCCAGATCGCGCACGCCAACCGTGTCGACGGCGAAGCCGGCCGCGAGTGCGGCATCAACAGGGTCGGGCGAGGCAGGCGGTGAATCGTCGGCTGGAGGTTCATCGCCACAGGCCATCATCATAGCGAAAAACACAGCGAACAACGCGCACGGCCACAACGGAGTCCATCGGACGAATCGTCTGGCGCTCAGTGGAGAGCGCCGCACTCTGGCTTGCTTCAATTGGGACGTACGGTGCGGCGCCAATGCTCAGTTGCTCCTTCCAGTTGCCGGCGGCGGGTGTAGATCTTCAACATCTCCAGGATCTTCAACCGCAATGCCAGTTTTCGTAGATCGATTCGTGCCATCTGTCAAAATAGTCCGCGGCTGACGAAGCCCAGACCGAAGTAGTAGCGGAAACGATCGATGCGGGGAAACCTATCGACCGCGTCCAGGCGATCCAGTTCGTCTTCCTCCGTCGCGTCCCGCGCAGGGTTGCTCTGGAGCTCCTGCTGGCGCCGGTGTGCCGCCTGGACACTGACGAAGCCCAACTGCCGGTAGCGATCCGACTGGCGCCAGTTGAGCTCACGCTGGCGGTTGAGCGGATGCGCGACCTGAAAAAACGCCTGCATCGGCAGGTTGTAGAAGGTGAACAGCTGCAGGCGCAGCTCCCCGCCGATATCGGAGAGAAAGTCGTCCGTACTGAAGTCGTCAAGGTGGAGTTTGTTCGAGTTGCCCACCGCGGCGGTTTCCGCGAACAGTTCGGTGTAGAGCTTGGCCGCGTTGAAGTTGAAGAATCCGAGGTTCAGGCGCTGGAAGATCGGAAAGCGGTACGCAGCCCGTCCATAGAGCAACTTGGACCCGTTAGCGGTGAAGAAGGGGTAACCGCTGAGAAAATTGGATCCTCCTATCCAGTAGCGCAGAGGCCAGTAGAAACGACCCTCAAAAATGCCCCCGTCAGGGCCGGCAACGCGCGGCTTCAAGCGAAGGTTACGGTAAGCGCCGATGGCCTGGAGATAAATGCTGTTGTGATACGGAAGACCTATGCTCTCGGTGTAGGCTCCCACATATTCGTTAATGGTGAAACTCGTTTTGACCGGCAGGAATTCATCGCCGGGCACTTCCCCGGCAACCGGGGTCGCCTGTAACAGGGAGTCGACGAGAGTCGGTTTCATGTAGCGGTAAATTAACGTGACGCCCCTGCCTGTCGGTGTTATCAGCAAGTCGGTCGAACTCTTCACATTCTGGTATTGCCAGGCCAGCGTCAGGTCATGGGAGTGAAAGAATTCCAGGTCGTTGTACCTCTTTAGAGGGTCATTGCGACCTATGAACACCGTGTCCTCATGCACCACTGACGATGTCAGGGACTGGGTGATGTCGACCCCGTCCTGCACCAGAAAGATATCCGTCTGCCGGCGGACTCGCTGCACGGACCAGTCTTCGATGTAGTCACGGTTCAGGTAGCTGGCGAATAACATCTGCCGGCGCGACAGCGGCATCTGGACCCCGAGAGAGAGTGTGTTGAACACTGATTTGAGCAGATCCTTCTGCGTTGTGCGGCTGTAGAAATACTGTGTGCTCTCCGGAATGAGCAGGTCGGAGGTGTCGGAGGCGACCGGGTAGAAGGTCACGGTGGCCGAGGTATCCGCGATGTTCTGGGTAACCGCATTCTGGATCGAGTCGATCTCACGCCGCCGGACTGCGGCAAAGAACAAGGGGCGGAAGGTCTGGTTTCCGGCTGCTGCGGGGAACACACGACGCTGATAGCTGGCTCCGAAATCGGAGTTCAAATCGGTGTCCTCGCGAAAGTTTTTGCCGAGAACACCCCAGGCGGTAAGGGCATCGCCGCCGGAGAGAATGGGCCGAGCCGACACCTGGAAACCGCCGCTGATTTGATTCAAACCGAAACGGTTGCCGATTGCGGTCGGACCTGCTTGGAAGATCGGGATCACATCCGCTACCCGCTTGCCCCGGGCGCGCCCCAGGTCGTACTCCTTCGAGAGGGGCGGACCGTCATACCGGCTCTGGTAGTCGCGCGCGATCAGCGGATCCCAGGTTACCGGTTCACCGTCACCCCGTGATTCCAGATCCACCTCGAACAGCTCCCAGTTGTTCGAGTGATAGCTGGAATACGTCAGTCGGTCTCCGTCCGCTGACACGGTCGGCGTGAAGGCGCCTCCGAGTACGTTGGTGAGACGATCCACCGTGCCGGACTCCAGACGATACCGGTGGATGTTGAACACTCCGCCCAGGTCGGACGCGAAGACAAAGCCGCTGCCGTCCGGCAGCCAGTACGGATCGCGCTCGTCGTTGACCGAGGCCAGCATCGGGGTGAAGCCGGAGGTGTCGGGATGCGGAAAAGCCAGACTGTCGGGAAAGACGTTGAGAGAATCCGGCACCTCGGTGCGATCGCGGATGCCCCATTTCTTGGCCCGAGGCGGCGAATCGGCTCGCATCATGGCGATGTCGCGGTCGTCGCCTTTGAAGATGGAAAACAGAATCCACTCACCGTTGGGCGACCATCGCGGCGCGTAGATCTGGGTCCCATCGTTGTTGTTGGTCAGGTACCGCAGCCCCTTACCATCGTGATCGATCGTGCACAGATTGCTCGTTCCATCCTCGTTGCGGACGAAGACGATGCGATCTCCATCGGGTGAGTAGCTCGGGTCGCGGGCACGCAATCTGGCGGTGATGCGCCGCTCCTCGTCTTCGGCGATGTTGTACACGTACAAGTCGTTGAATCCACGCTTGTTGCGCAGAAACAACACCTCTTCACCATCCGGGGACCAGGAGATGCGGGTATCTACTCTGCCTTTGAGTTCTTTCCCTTCCCCCGTCTCGAAGTCGTAGATCTGCAACTGGGCGCTGCGGAAGTCGCGATCCTTGGTGCCGATGTAGGCCAGCTTGGTTCCGTCGGGTGAATAGGCGGGATGGTAGTCCAACACACCGCCGTTGAGTTCGTCGAGAGCCTGTCCCTCGTAGAATCCGTCTCTGCGAATTTCCGCGACCTGCTGGGCGTACGAGTCCTTCAAGTGGGTCACCCAATCGTCGTACAACTGCTCAGCTGAGATACCCAGAACCTGACGGATGGCTGGCTCGAAGCTGATGCTGCCGACATGGTTCTGCAGCGACTCGACCTTGTCCGCTCCGTATTGCGACTCGATGTACACGAGCAGAGCGAATCCCTGATTGTACACCTGCTCCGCCCGGTACCCTCCCAGACGGTTGAGCAGAGTACCCATTTCATTGTAGGTATGGAGATCGTCCTCGATCACGGACATGCGCAGGATCATGTCGCGGTGGGAGTCCCAGGAATCGTAGCCCAGCTGATAGGGAGCAAACTGGGCGATTCCCTCGACCCACCACGTCGGGGTACTCAAATAATAGACGGGCAAAGTAAAGCTGATGTCGGGATTGGAGTCGAACCGCGAGACCGAGAACAGGGCATAGCGAAACGGCCAGTTCTTGCGTGCCCGCTGCAGGGTCATGATGTGGGCGATTTCGTGAGTGAGCACGTTTTTGATCCAGTCGTGGTCGCCCCGAATTTCCCAGTCCAGGTTGGAAGCCCAGATCGTCACGGTCCCGGTGTATTCGTTTGCCGAGCCGTTGCCGAAATCGGTGTTGTCCAGAACGTTGATGTAAATCGGTTCGTAGACGGAGTAGTAGTCGTAGGCTGCGGCCAGGTGCGGGAAAACTTCCTCGGCAACCTCGGCCACACGGCGGGCGGTACCCTCGGTTCCCGGGTTGAAATTGATGACGTAGTGGTCGGTGGAGAAGCTCTGCTGGGCTTCAATCGCTCCGATACCGATGAACGAAATCGCCCCGAAGATGCCAGCCAAGCGGGCGGCATGGGCCCTGAACGGTCGTTGCAAAAAAGTCCTACCTTTCTAATTTCTTTGAGCTTACACCGGTATTTGACAGTGGTGAAAATACTTGGGCTTGAGTGGAGTGTCAATCGACACATCTACTCAAAATAGGCCCAGGAAGGCGGATGATTGTGTGACAAATTACCAGACCGCGAGGCTTTGATCCTCCCTCTGCACGTCATGCTGGCAATCGTTGCCGGCGGCGCCCTGATCACGGCGGTCGCCACCCCTGCGGTGCGCCGTTTGGCGCTGCGATTCGGGCTGGTTGACCACCCGGACGCGGGCGCCTACAAGACGCATCTGAATCCGGTCCCGTACGGCGGCGGAATCGCCATCTATTGTGGTGCCGCCGTGGGGGCCATGGCGCTGATCGGTCTCGCGCTGGTCGCTGACCCTCAGGTGGCACCCGGTACCTTTTTCGCCCTTGTCTCTGGACTGGAGAGCGCCCATTTCGCCCAGACACTGGCACTGTTCTTGTGCGGCAGCGCCGTTTTTCTGGTTGGCCTCGCGGATGATTGGGTCGGACTCTCTCCGCTGGTACGGCTTATCGTGCAGCTGGTTGCAGCCAGTACACTTGCCTGGGGCATACCGGGTTTCACCTTGCCATTGACGCCGACGATCCCGCTATTGGCGCCGCTGGTAACGATTGTATGGATCGTAGCGATGGCGAATGCCTTCAACTTCCTCGACAACATGGACGGCCTGGCAGCTGGCATGTCCGTCATCGTGTTTGCCTCCATCGGCGTGATCGCCCTGTGGACTTCACACTTGGGGACGATGTTGCTGTCGTTGACCCTGGCGGGAGCGTCGGCCGGGTTTCTGCTCTTCAATTTCCCGCGAGCCAGCATTTTCATGGGGGATGCGGGCGGCTTGTTCCTCGGCTTCGCTGCGGCCGGCATGACCACCCTGTTGAGTCATCACCTAAATGACTCGGCGGCCTCCGAGTGGCCACGTCTGTTGGCACCGTTGTCCGTGCTCTCGGTGGCCGCATACGATCAGCTAACGGTCGTCGCCTCGCGCCTGTGGCGGGGAACACCCCCATGGCTCGGAGACACCAACCATGTCAGCCATCGACTGGTGACCTTGGGGCTATCGAGACGAAATGCGGTTCTGGTCATTTACGGCATGGTAGCTCTCACGGGTATTCTGGCTTTGGGCGTGCTGACATTGGCGCCTCCCGACGCCGGGAAGCTGCTGGTGGGGGGTGCCGGGGTCGTGGCCCTGCTGGGTGTCCTCGACTACACAACGGCTCGCCGCCGGTGTAAGTAAAGGAGGAAGAGAATGATGGATGTCTCGCGCCTCGGTGGCGGTTACGCCGGGTCGGTTGCGGATCCGCTGCCGACAGTGACAGCCCTGCTGGATGCCGCGCGTTCTGGTTCGAAGGCTTCGCGCCTGGTAATCCTGGCCGGGCCTCCTGGGACCGGCAAGTCGACTTTGGCCACAGGCCTGCTGGGGGAGCTCCCGGAATCGCTGCACCTGGACAAGGACTGCACGGCCGCCGGATTCATCTTGAACGCGGCGAAAGACGCCGGGATCGATGAGAGTCAGGCCTACGGATCAGCTGACTACTGGTCCAGGTTGCGACCTCTCGAATATGCCGGACCATTGCGGGTGGCATGCGCCAATCTTGTCGGCAGGCGCGTCGTTCTGCTCAGTGGAGGTTGGGGGCCTGAGCTTGCGGTGACACAGCTGTGGGAGGGTCTGTCCGCGTCCATCGCCCCGTCCGGATTGACTGTCCTGCATCTGGACCCACCCCCCCCGGACCTGTGGCGTGCCCGCCTTGAACAGCGAGGAACCCGATTGGGCGGGGATGCTGATTTCTCTCGTTTCGCAGCCGCCGTGTGCCAATTCGACGTGTGGGGTGAAGCGATTCGCCTCGACGCTACCCTGACCCCGAGCGCGCTGGTGCAGTCGGCGCTCGCGCATCTCTACCCGGATTGAACAGACGACCATGGAAACACTCCACTCAACCTGTGGCTACATCACCCTGCTGGGCGTTGCCTGGATTGTGGGCACCCGCCAGACACCAATCTCCTTTCGACCAGTGGTCGTGGGAACTTTGCTGCAGGTCGGTCTCGCCGCCGTGCTCCTGCTGACCCAGCTCCGCGAATATGTGTTTGCCGTTGTTGCATCATTGACGGATGTCCTTCAAGCGACGGCACTGAAGGCCAACGAGTCTCTGCTGTTCATCGGGATCTCCAGTCCTCAGTTCAAGCAGGCCTTCGGGCCCATGCTGGCACTCGAAATCGCCGCCATCTTGATATTCGTGGCGTCCCTGTCGCGGATCCTCTACCACTATCGAATCTTGCCAGCCGTCATCTCCCTGGCCAGCCGTGTTGTGCAGCGTTCGATGGGAATCAGTGGCGCCGAAAGCATCGGCGTGGTAGCCAACGTGTTCTTGGGGATGACGGAAGCGCCGCTGCTGATCAGACCCTTCGTCAGTCGCCTCACCCAGAGTGAGTTGTTCTGTCTGATGTGTGCGGGCATGGCCACGATCGCGGGCACCGTCATGGTCGTGTACGCCTCGATGCTGAGTGCGGTAGACCCGCTCATTGCCGGACACCTGTTCACTGCGTCGCTGATTAGCGCTCCCGCCGCCATAGCCATCGCCAAGTTGATGATGCCGGAAACCGAACGCCCTGTCACCACGGGTCAGCTGATTGAGATTGAAGCCGACGACACCGACAACGGCGTCGACGCGGCTGCTCGCGGAGCCACGGAGGGCATTCACCTGTTCATCAACATCATCGCCGTGCTGATCGCCTTTGTCGGCCTGGTGGCACTTGCCAATACGGTCGTGGGCTGGATCGACGGCCTCCTTCATGGCACGGCAACCGGCTGGAGTCTCCAGGCGGCGCTGGGATATGTTCTGCGCTATCCTGTCTGGTTGATGGGAATCCCATGGCAAGAAGCGGAAACAGCTGGCCGGCTCATGGGCGTCAAGACCATTCTCAACGAATTCGTAGCCTTTGCCGAACTGACGCGATTGATGGGGGATCAGGCGTCGGCCATCAGCCACCGGTCGTTCCTGATCTGTACCTATGCGCTGTGTGGCTTCGCCAACTTTGGTTCGGTCGCAATCATGATCGGGGGCATCGGCGCCATCGCGCCCGACCGCAGGGGCGATCTGGCTCGCCTTGGGCTGCGCTCGCTGGTAGCGGGTACGCTGGCGACCATGCTGACCGGCTGTGTCATCGGTCTGTTTATTTGAAGGAGACGAAGTGCTGCAGGCGGGTCATCGGTCTGTTTGTCTGAGGATGATCCGGCTTGTTGCGTGGGAAACCGACGCGTGGCGTCAGGTGAATCACCGTAACTGACTGAGCTGGTTTCAGTTGAAGAAACCTGCTCATTTTTTTTTGGTCGCGAGGTCAAATACGGGATCGATTGGCCTGTCGAAACGTCTGAAAAATGGTTACATTATGCCTGCATAAAGGCTGAGCAAATTCGCCGCTAAAACTATAAAAACTCTGTAGAGACTATGATGGCAAAAGAACGTAAGTCAGCGTATCGGTCCCAGTTTGATGGTCACCGGCGTCTCGCTGCCGCCGTTATTCTGCAAGCGATCAAGGACATGTCTTCCGCACCCGCTTCCCAGGACAAGGTCAGCGCCGTAGAGTTTCTCCAGGGTGACATGTGGCCTTTCTCGGATGTCCTCGACCTGCCCTCTGATGGGCGAGCTCTTCAGGACTACCTGAAGACGGTACCGGTCCCGGATTTTCTGGAAGAGGAATCCTCAGCGGTCAACTAAAGCAATCGTTCGACGGTAGTCGATCGACTGCTTCGACTACTTCTCCTGAGCCAGCTGATCGCGGGTTACCTTCCCCAGTACTCGACTCAATTCACGGATATCGTACGGCTTGGCCACGACGCCAACGAAGCCGTAGCGCCGGTAGTGTGCCATCACGGGATCCGCTGAATACCCGCTCGACACAATCACGCGTGCTCCTGAGTCGATTTCCAAAAGTTCGGTGATTGCCTCGCGGCCGCCGATCCCCCCAGGTATGGTCAAATCCATGATTACGGCGTCAAACCGACGCCCGGATTCCAGGGCCTCCGCGTAGCGGGTTATGGCCTGCTGGCCATCCTCGACGAGTTCCGCCTCCATACCCCAGCTTTTCCAGCAGGTCCCCCACCAGCCTGCGGATCGGCGCCTCGTCGTCGAGGACGAGCACCCTGCCCTGACCGGGAACAATCTCTCCAGTGTCTGGCGGCGCGGCAGCGGCGGGGGTTGAGGTTGCCGGAACGTAAAAGGTGAAGGAAGTGCCATCCGGCGACGAGTCCACGGTAATGTGACCGTCGTGATTCTTGACTATGGCGTACGCTGTGGCCAGACCGAGACCGCTTCCCTCCTCCTTGGTGGTGAAGTACGGATCAAATATCTGCGGCAGATGATTGCTGGATATGCCGGCGCCATGGTCGATTACGCTCACGCTGATGTACTCCCCCGGATCCAGTGGCAGATTCAGGCCTCGGTCAATGACGGTGTTGCTCGCCGTGATCGTTATCGTTCCCCCGGCCGGCATGGACTGGTCGGCATTCAACACCAGATTCTGGATCACCTGGCTTATCTGGCCAACATCCACCTCCGCGGCCCACAGGGGCTCTTCGATTTCAAACCTGCAGAGGACGTTGGAGCCGCGGGTCGTGAACGTCGCCGAGTCCGTGATCAACTCGGCGATCGAAGCCGCCTTCTTGACGGGTGCGCCCCCCTTCGAGAACGCCAGCAGTTGATGCGTCAAATCCGTCGCTCGTTGGGAAGCATCTTCCACTTCAGTCAGGTTGGCGTAGAGTTCACCCTCTGGACTCAAGTCCAATTTCGACAGAGACAGATATCCGATGATGGTGGTCAAGATGTTGTTAAAATCATGTGCGATGCCACCGGCCAAAACCCCCAGAGACTCCAGTTTCGCTGACTTGAGCTGTTCTTCCTCAATCTTGCGCTGCTCACTGACGTCTCTGGACACCAAAACGGCGCCGATCGTCTTGCCTTCATCGTCTCGAATCGGTGCGCTGCTCGTCGAGACCAGCCGCTCGGTGCTGTCGCGCGCGATCAGTGTGGCGGCTGGAACGACAGTGAGGGCAGTGCCAGTCTCCAGCACATGAGCAACCGGATCGTCGTGAGACAGGATTTGCTCGAGCGTGAAGACTTCGCCGTACTCCCTTCCGCGTGCCTCATCCTGGGTCCAACCCGTCAACGCTTCAGCAACGCGATTGAGCAGGACGATCCTGCCATCGGCATCTGTCGCGATGACACAGTCTCCGATGCTGCGTAGCGTCACCGCGAGGCGCTGTCGCTCTTCAGCGAGCTGTTGCAGGTCTTCGAGCCGGTGGAACCCCTCCGACAGGGCAACGGCCATCTCCTGCAGGACGGCGATGTCGGAGTCTGAAAAAGCCTGCGGACGACTGCTGTCGATGGAAAGCGTACCATGTGAGAAAGGGACATCAAGAACCGAGCGTATCGTGGCCTGTTGGTGAACCACATCTGCGACGGCATCATCTGCGGAGGTGACGATGTCAGTCTCTTCGATGTCCGCCCGGTAAGCAGACTCGCCATCGCGCCATACGCGAAGAATCACGTCCCTCCAGCTCTGATCCTCGAGAGGGATGCTGGACCAGGACTCGACGTCGCCACGGGTATACAGTCGCACGTTCTCGGTGCCCAACCTGGCTTCGACGACGTACATGCGGCAGGAGCGAAACGGCACGGCCAGTGAGGTGAGGCCGTCGCGGATGGCGTCGAGGACGTGCTGGATGTCGCCGCGATTGCGCATACGCCACACTTCTTCGCGCACGCGCTGGAGAGCTAGTTGGCGTTCTTCGCGACGGCGGCGCTCCTCGATTTCCTGTTGCAGAGCGAGGTTGGAGTTGCGCAGTTCGATGGTGCGTTCGGAAACACGGCGCTCCAGGTCGTCGTGAGCCCGTCGCAAAGCCTGTTCAGCTTGATGTTTGTGGAGGGCGATCTCAATCGTCGTCTGCAGCTCGCGCTCTTCGAATGGTTTGAGCAGGTACCCGAAAGGCTCGGTTATCTTGGCTCGGGACAGGGTCTGATCGTTGGAGTAGGCGGTGAGGTAGACGACGGGAACCTGGTGACGAGCACGGATCTGCTCGGCGGCCTCGACACCGTCCATCTCGCCATGGAGATTGATATCCATGAGTACGAGATCTGGCGTCGAATCCTGCGTAGACTCGATGGCCGCTTCGCCGGAAGCCACAACCACCGGTACGCGGTACCCCATTTTCTCCAACCGTTGCTGGAGGTCCAGCGACACGATCGGCTCGTCCTCGACAACGAGGATCTGAGTTTGACGCGTTGAAGAAGGGGTGATATCCACGCCGTCACCGGGTGGTCGAGGATTAGGTCTTGATATCTAAGGAGACAGGTCTTGATGCATATATGAAGGAGACCGGTCTTCATGTACATATAATTGGTGCGCCCACAGGGACTCGAACCCCGGACCCGCTGATTAAGAGTCAGCCGCTCTACCAACTGAGCTATAGGCGCACGCCAAAGGGCGTCGAAGGTACGCGGGACCAACATGAGTGTCAAGAATTCGTGCCCATAACCTCAACTGAGGGCATGACTTGCCGCTCCCTTCCAACCCTCTTGCACCAGCGGCGGTTTGTGGCTTAACTTCCGGCATGAGTATCCGCGCTGTGGCCCGCTTGTACCGTTCCGATAATGAGGCTCTGCCAGCGCCTTGTTCGGCAGACTTTCCAAAATAGAGAGAGCGTACCGCCGTTACCCGTCGGCTCCTTTGTTTGCGCGTTTTGCTGAGACGTGTTTGAGCCAGGGTGACATCGAGCGGGCGTTGGCCGTTTGCCTGGAAGGCTGTGAGCGGTTCCCGGACTACCCGACTGGGTTCTATCTGTTGGGCCGGTGCTATCAGGCCCGAGGCGACCTCGAAGAAGCTCGCGCCGCACTCGATACATCACTGCGTCTCGACGCCGAGAACCCGCGCGGATTCGAACTCCTGGCACAGATCTACGCAGCCCTCGGAATCCCGACGTTGGCGTTGAAGTGCATGGAGGAAGCAGCCCGGCTCGATCCCTTCGACGAGACCATCAGGCTCCAGGTGGAGCAGTTGTCCGCTCAGGAACCAGCGGTACCCGGCGCGACCGAACCGATTGAGGTCGGGACGGCGACCGCATCGCGCGATGAAGCTTCGGGCGAGAGCTTTGAAGCAGCCTATACCATTGACGAGGTGCCGGCGCCAAGTGAAGAGAAGGAAACTGAAAACGAAGAGCAGGTGCCCGATCACGATGGCGTTGGACCGGGCATCGACGCGGACATCGCAACCAGGGCAGAGGTAGCGGCAGGTGACGACGACGATGGTCATGGAGTCAGTGACGATGGTCATGAAGCTGAGCGATCTGAGCTACAATACTCCGAGAGCGAGGTAGAGGCGACACAGGTCCCCGAGGTTGCGGAAACTCAATTAGACCCTGAACCCGAGCCCGAATCGACAGAGCCTGCATCCGCTGACGAGCCGTTTGGGGTGCTGCAGGATTTACCAGAATGGGAGACAGAAGTACCGCAACCACAACCGGCCGAGGCGGTCGTTGACCCGGTCCCGCCGACCACCCCTGAGCCGGATGCCAGCGACGAGGTAGCAGCCTTGGGAGCCGAGCTTTTTGGCGACGAGTTGCCGGCTGCACCGGAGGAACCGGCAAAGCCATCATTGCCCGAACCGACAGTGACCCCAACAGGGAATGCGGATTCGGTGTCCAGTGATACGGTGGAGGATGTTGAAGCAGGCTCACGAGAAGCGAGCCGGGACAAGAGCGGCAATAGCGGGGCGAGCAAGCTCCAGCGGCCAATACCCCCCAGGGTGGAGCCCGAACCGGAACCCGAACCCGAACCGGCAACGGCGGAAGCGGCAACGCCTTCGAACTTCGCTGATGAGGCAACCGTCGACGACGACCATGCCGTAGCTCAGTTCTCGAGACGCGGGGATTCAGAGATGACCGATCTTTTGCGCCAGATCGACGGGGATGGGGAGGATGAGCGACATGCGGAATCAGACTTGCCAGGACCGATTCCGACCACGACACTGGCTGAGTTGTACTCGGTGCAGGGGTTCGTCGACCGAGCCATCGAGACCTACCGTCAGGTGCTGACGGCGCAGCCAGATAACGAAGAGGCGAAAACACGATTGACGGCGCTGGAGCGCAAGGACTAAATACCGACAGGGTTATGGCTGACACAACGAATTTCAGGAATGGATACACCATGCGATTGGACGGCGATATCTACACCATCGTCGAATTTCAGCATGTCAAACCCGGCAAAGGGGGCGGTTTTACCCGTACCAAGTTGAAAAACATGGATAGCGGCGGAGTGATTGAACGCACCTTCAGGTCAGGCGATAAAGTCGAGGAGGTCCGGATTGAGAAACGCGAAATGCAATATCTCTATGCAGAGGCGCCGGATACGTACTACTTCATGGACTCCGAAACCTACGAGCAGACCGCCATCAGCAAAGCGTTGATGGGCGATGCCACCGATTTTCTGTTGGAGAACGAGACAGCCTTTGTCCTGGTCACGGACGACAAACCCATCGGTGTCGAGCTGCCCAACTTCGTGGAGTTGACGGTTGCCGCGACGGAACCGGGAGTCAAGGGCGATACGGCCACCAACGCGGTCAAGCCGGCAACCCTCGAGACCGGTGCCGTGGTCTCGGTGCCTCTGTTCGTCAATCAGGGGGATAAATTGAAGATCGATACCCGCACAGCGCAGTACGTCGAGCGCGTGTGATCGAGAAACATGGCTGACGCTCGAATGGGCACTCAGTCGAAATCGAGGTACTGACAGAGTGGACGAAGAAAAACTCCGCAAATTGATTGCGATTTTTCAAGAAAGTGGCGTCGAAGAGCTGGAATACCAGGAGAGTTTCTGGCGGGGTGTGCGCGTACGTCTAGGACGTACCAGGCAGGCTGTGACCCTGACCGCTCCCGCACAGAACCACCCCCAGGTGACTCGGGAAGCCCCGGTGCAAAGTACCACGACGGCGGAAGATTCGGAGAGCACGGTGGCCGGTTCGGAGGATGCTCATACCATCATGTCGCCAATGGTAGGTACATTCTACCGGTCCTCGTCACCCGAAGCCGAGCCTTTCGCCAGCACCGGTGATACGGTGACCGTCGGCCAGACATTGTGCATCATCGAGGCGATGAAGATTATGAACGAAATAGAGGCCGATGCGGCCGGTGAAATCGCCGAGATTCTTGTTCAGAACGGTGATCCAGTTGAGTACAACCAACCGCTCATCCGGCTGCGGGCCCCGTAACCGAATTCTCTCCCCGTAGACTCTTAAGGGACAGGTCCTCGAAGTGTTTGACAAACTGCTCGTGGCAGACCGGGGTGAGATCGCCCTGCGCGTCATCCGCACCTGTAAGGAACTCGGCATCAAGACGGTGGCCGTTTACTCAGAGGCTGACGCCCACTCATCACATGTACTGTTCGCTGACGAGGATGTCTGCATTGGACCACCGCCGGGTGAATCCAGCTATCGCAACTACGCCAACATCATCAGCGCCGCTGAGCTGACGAATGCCGACGCCATCCACCCTGGGTATGGCCCCCTTGCCGAGAACGGAGAATTCGCTGAATTGTGCCGGTCCTGCGGCATCTGCTTTATCGGTCCGGGCATTGAGGTGTTCGAGAAAATGGGCGACAAGGCGGCCGGCAGGTCAGCGATGGAAAACGCTGGTGTACCGACTATTCCGGGAAGCCCCGGACCAGTCCCCAATCTGAAGGAAGCGGAAGAGCTGGCCGAGCAGATCGGGTACCCGGTACGACTCAAAGCAGCCGCTGGGGGTGGCGGCCGGGGGATGCGGGTCGTGCAGGCGCAGGATCAGCTCGCTGAAGCCTGGGACCTGGCTCGTCTGGAGGCCCGTACCGCGTTCACCAGCGATGTCCTTTACATGGAACGCTCACTGGAAAGCGCCCGGCATATCGAAATCCAGGTTATCGGCGACCAACACGGCAACGTCGTCCACCTGGGGGAGCGGGAGTGCTCGATTCAGCGACGTCATCAGAAGCTGCTGGAGGAGAGTCCATCACCAGTCGTGGATGCCTCTTTGCGCGAGCGCCTGGGAGCGGCGGCCGTGGCGGGGGCCAAGAGCATCTCCTACTCTGGTGCTGGCACCGTGGAATTCCTCGTGGATGGCAATGGTGAAGACTTCTACTTCCTGGAGATGAACAAGCGTATCCAGGTGGAACACCCGGTGACCGAAATGATCACCAGCATGGATTTGATCGCGGAGCAAATCCGGGTAGCTGGGGGCGAACAGTTGGGGTTCGAGCAGAGCGATATCGACTTCCGGGGACACGCCCTGGAGTGTCGGATCAACGCCGAGGACCCCGATCGGAACTTCATGCCATCGGCAGGGACCATCACAGCATTGCATCTGCCGGGTGGGCCCTCTATCAGGGTAGATAGCCATATTTACCAGGGTTATGCCATGCCTCCATACTACGATTCCCTGCTGGCCAAGGTCATCGCCTGGGGTGAAAACCGGGACGAATCGATCGCGCGGATGAAGCGGGCGCTGGAGGAGTTTACCGTGGAGGGCATTGCGACGACCATACCCTTCCACCTGTCCTTACTCGTCGACCCCAAGTTTGTCGCTGGTGATTTCGACATTCACTATGTGACTGAACTGTTTTCTGAGGCTGTGGTGGTATAGTGCACGTATCGGGGCAATAACCAAAGCAAATGGTATAGTCGCTTCCGGTTGGGAGGCGTAGATTGAGGGAGATTCCGTAGATGGCAGATGGAAAAGAGTCCAGCGTTCCAACAGAGCTGCAGTACACAGACAGCCACGAGTGGATTACCCTGGACAGCGACGTGGCCACCATCGGCGTCACCGACTATGCCCAGTCGCAGCTCGGTGACATTGTTTTCGTCGAGTTGCCCGAGGTGGGAGAATACCTGCAGCGCGGTCAGATTTTCGGTACCATCGAGGCGGTCAAGGCGGTCGAAGAGCTCTACGCCGCTGTTTCCGGCGAAGTCGTCGAGATCAATGAATCGTTGGATGGAGCGGCCGAGCGCGTGAATGCAGACCCCTACGGGGACGGCTGGATGATCAAGATGCGCGTCGAGTCGACGGCCGAGCTGCAAAACTTGCTCAGCGCCAAAGACTACGAGGAGCTCATAGCGGACGCTTGACTTTGATTGGTCGTTGCTGTTACCTACTGCGGGGCGATTTTTGCCCTTCCACGACCATGTGATACTGGAGAGGAAGCAACTTGGTTCTCAACGAAACCGTATTGGTCCTGAATCAAAACTACGAGCCGATGAACGTGTGCAGTGTCCGCCGCGCGCTCGTTCTCATGTTCCGCGGAAAAGCTCAAGCCGTTGAGTCCGCCGATGAGGTCGTACGGACCGTGGCGCAGAATTTCCCGGCCCCAAGCGTCGTCCGACTGGATCGTTACGTGAACGCACCGCGTCGACGGGTGGTGCTATCCAAGCGCAACGTCCTCAAGAGAGACAACCATCAGTGTCAGTACTGTGGCAAAGCCGAACGGAAGATGACGATTGACCACGTGATTCCGCGCAAGTTCGACGGGCCCGAAACGTGGGAAAATCTGGTGGCTGCCTGCACGGGATGCAATGCCAAGAAGGGTGATCGGCGCCTGGATCAGGTAGGGCTCAGCCTGATTCGGAAGCCGCGAAGACCCAACAATGTCAGCTTCATTCGCAATTTCATCGGTGTCAGCGACAGCCGCTGGAAACCATACCTGTTCGCCGATTAATTGACCCTGTTCATCCCTTCCCTCACCCTTGCCAACCGCGTGAATTCAGAGATCGGAACAGACAGCCAGAGCGACGGGCAGAACACCGACGCGCCGATACCGATCACACACGGCGTCAAACTCGACGTCTTTGAAGGTCCGCTCGACCTGCTGCTCTATCTCATCCGCAAGAATGAAGTAGACATCTACGACATCCCCATCGCCACGATCACGGCGCAGTACCTCTCGTTTCTCGGTCAGGGACAGTTGCGGGACCTGGAGCAGGCCGCCGACTTCATCCTGTTGGCAGCGACGTTGATGAAGATCAAGTCGCAGATGCTGTTGCCCAGACAGATTCAGCCAGGCGAAGAAGAAGGAGGCGAGGATCCGAGGGAAGAGCTCGTCCGCCGCCTTCTCGAGTACCAGCAGTTCAAGGAGGTTGCCGATTGGCTCTCCGAACAGGGATTGGAGTACCGCGACGTCTATCCTCGAAGCGGCCAGGTAGCGGACGAGGACTCAAGGGGTGTCAGGCCGGTATCACTATTTGACTTGCTGAAGGTCTACAAGCATGTCATCGACCACGTGCCCTCTTCCCTTGTCCATCGCATCGTCGAGGAACAGGTTTCGATCGAAGAATGCATCGACCGGGTACTGGGCGAACTCGAACGCCGTAGCCGGCTCAGATTCTTCGAGCTGGTGGAAGGTGGGAGTAAGCAGGTTGTGGTGGCTACCTTCATCAGCATCCTCGAGCTACTCAAATCGCAGCGTATCAAGGTGCAGCAGGCACGGCCATTTGACGACATCTGGATCGAGAAGGTGGCGGATGCGGACCGCCGCCCAACAGACAATGCCTCGATCCTACCCAGCACGAACGGTGGTCATGAAACCAGCGGATCGTAACCCGGACGAAGTCCGCAGTATCGTGGAGGCTATTCTGGTAACGGCAGAAGAGCCGGTTTCTCCAGGTCGCTTGTTGGGAGTTCTCAAAGGGCTAAACGGCAAGGACATTCGACAGGCGATCGATGACCTCAACGATCGCTATGATCGCGGTGGGCACGCGATGACCATTCGCGAGGTGGCTGGCGGTTATCAGCTGGCCACGCGAAAAGAATTCGGACCCTGGGTGCGAAAACTGCACGACCGCGGCCAGGTCCGACTGTCACAAGCCGCCCTTGAAACGTTGGCCGTCATCGCCTTCAAACAACCCGTGACCCGCGTTGAGATTGACAGCATCCGCGGTGTGGATTCGGCTGGCGTTGTGCGCCATTTATTGGAGCTCAATCTTATTCGAATCGTCGGGCGCTCCGAAGGGTTGGGCAGACCAATGCTGTTCGGCACGACTAAGGAATTCATGACCCACTTCGGACTCAAGAGCCTGGCCGACTTGCCCAAGCCGAGGGAGCTTGAAGAGTTGCTCGCGGAGGGCCAGCAAAAAGCGCTTGATCTGTCGGCAGGGGATGCTGTTGTGCCGGACGACGTGCCGCAAGCCGATGGCGACGTGCCGCAAGCCGATGACGGGCCGGAGGCGGAGGATTCCGAGAAGGCTGACGAACTGAGTGCGAGCACCGGCACGGAAGAGGACGAAGTAACCGGTCCCTCCGCCTGAGACTTGAGGGGGTGCACTCTTGCCGTCCGAGGCCTCAGAGAAAATCAGGCTCAATCGATTCCTGGCTCGGGCCGGAATTGCCTCGCGACGCAAGAGCGATGACCTCATCGCCTCCGGTGTCGTCCGCGTCAACGGCGAGACCGTCGATACTCCCGGCGTCGTCGTAGATCCCCACAACGACCTGATCGAAGTCCGCGGCCGTGCGACTCATCTCCCCGAATCCTTCCAATACGTTCTGCTGAACAAACCCACTGGACTATTGGTAACCCGCTCCGACGAGCGCGGTCGCGCCAACATCTTCGAGCATACGCCCAACCTTCGTCCGGGGACCGTTGCAGTGGGTCGGCTGGATCGCGATACCACCGGGGTGCTGCTATTGACGGATGATGGAGAGTTGGCCTACCGGCTCATGCACCCGCGTTATGGCATCGCCAAGGTCTACGAAGCCGATGTCAAAGGTTTTCCCTCCCAGGCCTCGCTGCGCCGCCTGCGCCGGGGAGTCGAATTGGAAGACGGAATGACAGCTCCCGCAGAGGCCCAGCTGTTGTCGTCCGCGGAAGTTGATACTCGCCCGGTTCTGCAAATCCGTATTCGGGAAGGCCGTAAGCGCCAGGTAAAGCGCATGTGCCAGGCTGTCGGTCATCCTGTCAAGTCACTGCACCGCATCGAGTTTGCGGGACTCACCAGTGACCGGCTTCGGCTCGGAGAAAGCAGGCGATTGAAGGCGTCAGAGATAGCCGGTTTGCTGGCACTGGCGAAGCTGAGCAGGTAAAGGATGGCGTTGAATCCGGGGTCGAGAAAGCTCGTTATCGCCATCGACGGAGTCGTCGGAGCCGGCAAGTCCGCGACCGCCCGGGGCGCCGCCCGAACCCTCGGCTATCGCCATCTCGACACGGGGTCGATGTACCGGGCTTTTGCTCTGGCAGCGACCAGACGGGACATCCAGCCCAATCAGAGTGAAGCGCTGGCGCAGTTGTTGGATGAATTGGCGCTCAGGCTGGAATTGGAGTGTGGTGTCTGCCGGGTTTATCTCGATGGCGAGGACGTCACCGAGCGCATTCGTGACCCCGCCGTATCACGTCGCGTCGGTGACTACGCCGACGTTGCGCTCGTGCGGAAGGCCCTGGTGCAGCGTCAACGCCAGTTGGGCGCTGCTGGTGGCGTCGTGGCGGATGGACGGGATGTCGGCGCGGTGATCTTTCCGGATGCGGACCTCAAGATCTACATGACAGCCGACCTCGAGGAACGCACCCGGCGACGGCACGCTGAACTGGTGGCCAAGGGTGCGGATGTAACCCCATCGGGGGTCCGGGCTGACATCGAGGAGCGCGACCGGCAGGACCAGGAACGCGACTATGGGGGCGAGATCGATGGCCGTGAAGTGGTGGTGCTGGACACGACCGGGTTGACGCTTGAGGGCCAGATCGAGCGCGTGGTCGCCCTGGCCAGAAAACGGGGTGGGTGATTTTTTTGGCCAAGCTGTTGCCAGATTGGGACTTGTAGCAGATTTTTAGTTATCTAACCCACAAGGACGGTCAGATGACAGAGCAATCACCCGAAGCTGAGGTCCCGCAGGTGGAAACTCCTGAGGACTCCTCGCCGACAGCCACACTCGTGGACGAAAAGCCGGTGTACGGGGATATCAGCATAGAGGATCTCGACACTCCTGAGTACTCACAGGAGCAGTTCGATGATCTGATGGCCATGTACGATGACAGCTTTTCCGGCATCAAGGAGGGCGAAATCGTCAAAGGCCGCGTCGTCGGTACGACGCCAGGAGAAGTCCTCGTCGATATCGGCTTCAAGTCTGAAGGAGCCATTCCGCTAAAGGAGTTCGGCGACGCCCCGGAATCGATCGAGATTGGTGCCGAAGTCGAAGTTTTTCTGGAGAACGTCGAAGACCTGGAGGGCCGGGTCGTCCTCTCCAAACAAAAAGCCGACTTCATGCGCGTTTGGGACAGCATCAAGGAGGCCCACGACGGCGGTTCCACGGTGAATGGCCGGCTCACCCGTCGTATCAAGGGCGGCATCGTCGTCGATCTGCTCGGCGTTGAAGCCTTCCTCCCCGGTTCCCAGATCGACATCCGCCAGGTCAAGAACTTCGATCAGTTTCTCGGCCAGGCGTTCGAATTCAAGATCATCAAGCTGAACAAGGCAAGGCGCAACATCGTCGTTTCACGCCGAGCGGTCCTCGAAGAGGAACGCGAACGACTGCGCCAGGGTATCATCAAGGAGCTTGAAGAAGGACAGGTTCGCGAGGGCGTCGTCAAGAACATCACCGACTTCGGTGCGTTCATCGACCTGGGCGGCGTGGATGGACTCCTGCACATAACGGATATGTCCTGGGGACGGGTCAGCCACCCATCGGAGATGGTGTCCATCGGCGACCGCATCAAGGTGAAGGTCCTCAAGTACGAACGCGAGCGGGAACGAATCTCGCTCGGCTTGCGCCAGTTGACTCCGCATCCATGGGAGAAGATCGACGAAAAGTATCCGGAGACTACTCAGACCCAGGGGCGCGTCGTCAGTATCACCGACTACGGTGCCTTCGTCGAGCTCGAGGAGGGCATCGAGGGTCTGGTGCACATCTCAGAGATGTCCTGGACACAACACATCAGGCACCCGTCCAAACTGGTCTCGATTGGCGATACCGTCGAAATCGTGGTTCTCAAACTCGACAAAGAGAGCAAGAAAATCTCCCTGGGAATGAAGCAGACGGATCCCGATCCCTGGGAAACCCTCGACGAGAACTATCCCAGAGGCAGGGAGCTCGAGGGCAAGATCAAGAGTCTGACCAACTTTGGCGCCTTCGTGGAAATCGAAGACGGTATCGACGGACTCGTCCACATCTCGGACATGTCGTGGACCCGGCGCATCCGCCAGGCCAGCGACGTGTTCAAGAAGGGAGACGTGATTCCAGTCGTGGTCACTGACGTGGATAAGAAACGCCGGCGCATTTCTTTGAGCCACAAGCTTTCGTTCGAGAATCCGTGGCCCAAACTGGCCGAGATGTACGCGGTCGGAACCGAGACTCAGGGCACGGTGTCCCGCCTTCTCGAGCGTGGACTCGTCATTTCGCTGGAAGGTGTCGACGGCTTCGTTCCGCTGTCTCAACTGGGCATCGACAACCTGCAGTCGCCGCGCCAGAGTTTCGAGATCGATCAGGAGTTGCCGCTCAAGGTGATCGAGTTCGATCAGGATCAGAAGAAGATCGTGCTCAGCGTACTCGAGTACCTCAAGGGCCGCGATCAGGCGGAGGTCGACGAATACCTCGAGCTCCATCCTGTCCGTCCAGTGACGATTGGTGAAGTCGTCGCCGACCAGGATGAGGAGATGGAGAGCTGGGGCGCTGACGAATCCGATGCGCCTGCCGCTGCGGTGGCGGAAGAAGCCGCTGAGGTAGAGGCTGAAACGGATGCCCCGATTGAGGAAGCTCCAGTTGAGGCCGACGAAGTCGCCGAAGAGGCGGCCCCTGATGAAGTGGAAGACGAGGAAGAGAAAGAATAGACAGGCATAGGCCGGCGGGGCGCATCGCGCACCCGCCGGTTTGTTCAAATATTACACCAGAAGGACACCCCTTTGTCGGGCCTGACAAAGGGGTTATTTTTTTCTCGAGCCGGATCTTGGTTTCGTCCCACCGCCAACAACGCCTATGCCATCCCCGAAGAAGCTGACACCAGCGATGGAGCAGTACTCACGCTTCAAGCGGCAGCATCCGGATGCCATTCTGTTTTTCCGCATGGGTGATTTCTACGAGATGTTCCACGATGATGCGCGGGAGGTGTCCAGATTGTTGGGCCTGACGCTGACGTCGCGCAACCACGGCAAGTCTTCGGGCGAGGTTCCGCTGGCTGGCGTGCCACACCACGCTGCCGAATCCTACCTGGCGAAGCTCATTCGCATGGGCCGTAAGGTCGCCATTTGCGAACAGGTGGAGGACCCGAAGAAGGCCAAGGGCGTGGTTAAGAGAGACGTGGTCGAGGTGGTGTCGCCGGGGACGGCACTGGCGGATAGCATCCTCGACGGCGAGCGCAACAACTACGCCGCCTGCCTGTGTCCCAACGGAGATCACGTGGGCGTAGCCGTCGTCGACGTGTCGACGGGTGATTTCTGCCTCGACGAGATTCCGCTCACGGAGCTGAGCGACGAACTCACGCGCCTGACCCCATCCGAGCTGATCCTGAGCGATACCATGCCGGAGGACTGGCCCGATGGCATCCAACATACCCTGCCAGGCGTTGCCATCAGCCGGCTTGAACAGTGGCAGTTCGATTTCGAACACGCCTACGAAATACTGACTGAACAGTTTCACGTGCACTCGCTCAAGGGCTTTGACTGTGAAGACCTGGATCTGGGGGTGCGCGCTGGTGGCGCGGCACTGGAGTACCTGCGCCAGAACCAGCGTGGCGCGGTAGAGCACATTAACCGGCTGCGTCGCAGAAGACGGGGCGACCACCTGTTCCTCGATGCAACCGCACAACGCAACCTCGATTTGGTCGCCAACCAGCACGACGGCAGCGAGACCGGTTCCCTTCTGGAGGTGTTGGACTGTACCTGCTCGCCAATGGGTGCGCGCCTTCTGCGACAGTGGGTTACGGCTCCCTTGAGCAGCCCGGAGGCTATTTGCCGTCGTCTCGATGCCGTGTCGGCACTGGTGAACGATCGAGACGCACGGAGCACCGTGCGTGAGACGTTGTCCGCCGTAGACGACCTCGAGCGCATCATGGCCCGGATCTGCTGTCGGCGGGCCAACGCCCGAGATCTGGTCGGACTGGCTCGGTCGCTGGCGCTTGTACCAGCCTTGTGCGCCCGGCTGGAAACCTTGAGTGATCCGCTGCTGACGCTGCTCACGCATGAAGAAATGCCATCTACCGCCGGCCTGGTCGACACCGTCGGCGCGGCGCTCGTCGCCGATCCGCCGGCCAGCGTTTCGGATGGCGGCCTGTTCCGCGAGGGCTACCACCAAGAACTCGATTCCCTGCGAGAAATCGCTGCCGGCGGCCGCAATTGGATCGCCGAGTTACAGGCGTCCGAGCGCCAGCGAACCGGGGTTGCCTCCCTCAAGGTCGGCTTCAACCAGGTCTTCGGCTACTACATTGAAATCAGCAAAACCAATCTGGACCGAGTCCCCGAGGGGTATACCCGCAAACAGACACTCGCCAACGCGGAACGCTTCATCACACCGGAGTTGAAGGAATACGAGGTGCGTGTGCTCAGCGCCCAGGAGCAGATTGCGGAGATCGAGTCCAGCTTGTTTTTCGAGTTGCGCGAGCGCCTGGCCGAATGGTCGAATCCGGTACAGCAGTGCGCCCGATCGCTGGCCCAAATCGATGTTGTCGGAACCTTCGCCGAGGTATCGGAGGCTGAAGGATATACCCGTCCGGACATTGATGACTCATGTGTGATCGCGATCGAAGGGGGGCGACATCCTGTGGTCGAACGCCAGTTACCGACCGGCCGCTTCGTTCCCAACGATGTCCATCTGGACAGCGACGAGGCGCAGATCCTGTTGATCACCGGCCCGAACATGGCGGGCAAGAGCACGGCGATTCGTCAGGTTGGCCTGATCGTACTACTGGCTCAAGTAGGCAGTTTCGTGCCGGCGCGCAGCGCTCGTATCGGGGTGGTCGATCGCATCTTTACTCGGGTCGGTGCCTCGGACAATCTCATCCGAGGCGAGAGTACCTTCATGGTCGAGATGAGTGAAGCCTCGAATATCCTGAACAATGTGACCTCGAAGAGCCTCATCCTGCTCGACGAGTTGGGGCGTGGCACCAGCACGTTCGACGGCCTCAGCATTGCCTGGGCCGTGCTCGAACACCTGCACGGACACGACGCCGATGGCGCCCGTCCGCGGACGCTCTTTGCCACCCACTATCACGAACTGACGCAGCTGCAGAGGACTCTTCCCCGCTTGCGCAATTTTAATGTGGCCGTTCACGAAGAGGAGGAACGAGTCGTCTTCCTGCATCGGCTCGCGGAAGGGCCATGCGACCGCAGCTACGGAATCAACGTCGCGGAGATGGCGGGTATGCCGGAGTCGGTCCTGGCCCGGGCCAAGCAGATCTTGTCGCGCCTGGAGGCGGAGCAGATCACGACCGCACCGGAGTCGGTGCCCATTGTAGATACAGGCGCTGATCAGATGGACCTGTTTGGCGGCGTCGCAGGGTCTGCGGCGATACGCGTCTTGAACCAACTTCGAGATCTCGATCCAGACCAGACGACCCCACTCGAAGCTCTCGAACACCTCGCTCGATGGCGGGATGTGTTGGGGGAGACGAAGAATGACGATCCGGACGCGGCTGAAAAGGCCTGAAACGGGAGAGCGACTTGGCACCTGATCATCCACTGGACCGGTTCACGCGCCTTGAAAAAGTAGCCGTCTTCTTGATCGCGCTTGGCGAAGAGAGAACCCGCGAAATTCTCTCCGACGTCGATCTGGATACGATCGAGCAGCTCAACTCGGCTATACATGGACTTGGTGAGGTCTCGGCGGAGGAAAAGGCAGCCATAATGCTGGAGTTCGCCGAGTTCTTCTACGAGGACAAACCAATCGGGGGTACAGCTGCAAAGGCGGGTCCCGAACGAGCCAGATCAGCCCCACGAAAACCGTCGATACCGCCGAAGAAAACACAAGAAGCATCCGCTGGTGCCACGGATGATGAGCTGGCCAAGCAGGAACAGGCGATCCTGCACACCCTGGAGAAGCTGCGCCAACGACTCGATCCGGGTCAGATCGATTGGGGCAAGGCCGGTTACGATTTTGGCGACGGCTTCAAAGGTCCTGAAGACCGCAAACGCTGACGCGGGTTTTTCCTACCCCTGCTGTTGGAGATCCGACCTCTGAAACATACCCAACTCCCCCAGACGACCTATGACGGCCTTCGAGATGACCCCGAAGGCGGCCAGGGCGATAACCAGCTCGCCTATCGTGATTACCGTATCCATATGGTGCTCTCTGCTGACAGGTGATTGAGTAACAGGCGGCTTCATAGTCACTGCGCTGATCACACAGACATTCAGCAAAAGATGATCCACTGGCGGAAAATATCAATAACCCTTTTATTTACAATCAGTAACGCCATTGTAACACGGCCCATCTGGGCCGTACCATGGGAACCAATGTCCGTCTTGGCCTTCAGAACCTTCCGCCCCTGAGCTGCCCAGGGCGAATCCAGCGGCCTTTAATAGAAGCAGGAACCCGTGCCCAGACCCAGGTCAGGTCGTACGGACCGCAAAGATACTCGCAGGCACTCCTCTGACGACCTGCGAGGTCGTACGGACCGCAAAGATACTCGCAAACACTCCTCCGACGACCTGCGAGGTCGTACGACCCGCAAAGATACTCGCGGACAGACCTCCGACGACCTACGAGGTCGTACGACCCGTAAAGATACTCGCGGACAGACCTCCGACGACCTGCGAGGTCGTACGACCCGTAAAGATACTCGCGGACAGACCTCCGACGACCTGCGAGGTCGTAGCAAACGAAAGAACACCCGCAAGTCCAGTTCCGATCGGTCAGGTGGTACGGACCGGAAGGACACTCGAAGGCCCACTCATGGCGATCGTCCAGATTCTGACGACGAGATGGTGTTCGGACGCAAGCCCGTCCTGCACGCATTGCGCTCGGGTCTCACCATCAATCGCTTGGTGGCTGCCAGTGGAGCCCATGGCGCCGATCTCGACGAGATCTTCCAGTTGGCCCGCCAGAGCTCGATCCCCTTCGACGTCGGCGAACGCATCCGCCTTGATCGGCTCGCCGATGGGGGCAACCATCAGGGCGTGATCGCCGTACTGGCCGCAAGACCCTACGCCGATTTCGGTGAGATTCTTGAGACCGCCTGCGGAGATGAGACCAATCCGGCTTTCCTCGTGTTCCTGGATGGCATTCAGGATCCACACAATTTGGGGGCCATCATCCGCACGGCGCATGCGGTGAAAGCGGCTGGTGTCGTCATCGAGCGGCGGCGTTGCGCCGCACTCACAGGCTCTGTCACGAAAGCCTCGGCCGGCTCCGTGGACCACGTGCCGGTTTGCAGGGTCACCAACCTCCGCCACGCGCTGCGATCGGCGCGCGATCGTGGCTTGTGGCTCGCTGGGCTCGAACCCCAGGGAGACTCGGAATTCACGACCGTAGACTACAATGACCCGCTGGGCATCGTCATTGGAGGTGAGGCCAAGGGGCTGCGCCCGGGAATCCGCGATGCATGCGACTTCCGGGTCAGCATTCCCCTGGGTCGGCTCGAGGTCGGCTCACTCAACGCGTCAGTTGCTGCCGGTCTGGTGTTGTACGAGGTACTCCGTCAGCGGACCTCTGGTGGCTGAATCAGGTGCGAGCGGTGTGGCGGTGATCCCCCTACACGGAACCACTGGCTGTCGAATCCGGCTTATCGTTATCGGTGCATTGGTGTGTGCACCATCCGTGGCCCAGCAGCAGGACGCCACCGCGAATTCTCCGGCGTCCGCCCTCTCGCTCTCGGAGATCGACGAATTGCTGGCAATGCCAGAAGGCAAATCGTTCGAATACACGGCCGACAGCTTCATCGAAAAGGGCGATTCACTGCTCCTGCGCGGCAATGCCGTCGTCGTGCATCGGGGGGCCACACTCGAAGCCGGAGAGATGGTCTATCACTACAAGGCACAGCTCATCGAAGCGCGTGCCCTCACCGACAGTGGCGGCACCATCGGCAGCCCGAGCTTGAAAAAGGGATCAGACTTGCTGCGTGGGGACCGGATCCTGTATGACATCGAGAGTGGTGAGGGAACGATTTTCCAGGGTCGCATCGCCTACAAGAAGGGGTTCTACGGCGGCGAATTCATCGAGACCAGGCCCGAGGAGGAATTCCATGTCCACGCCGGATCCTACACGACCTGCGACCGCCCGCACCCGCATTTTGACTTCTACAGCCCGCGAATAAAGGTCCTCGCCGGTGAGATGGCCATCGCACGGCCGGTGTACTTCCGCATTGGCGAGACCCGCCTGTTCTGGATTCCCTTCTACGTATTCTCGCTGCGCGAACATCGACAATCCGGCCTGCTCACACCCGGGTTCGGGCGGCGACCGCTCAGCTTTGCCAGCCAGGAGAGCGAGTGGGAGGTCAGGAACCTGGGATACTACCTGGCGCCGAGCGAACACTGGGACCTGCTGCTATCATCAAAACTGCGCCAGCGCTCGGGATGGCTCGGACGGGGCAGGGTCGCCTATGCCCGGCGTTATCACTTCGATGGGCGAGTGGAGACCCGGCTCGAGAACCGGCAGACCCAGGGCAACGTTCGTTGGGAATGGTGGACGACCTTCCGTCACAACCAGCAACTGTCTCCATCGGCGAATGTTCGGGCGTCGGGGACCTTCCAGAGCAACAAGAATTTCAGCCGCGACAACAGCGATGTCCTGCAGGAACGTCTCAATCGTACCTTGCGCACCAATGTCCGCTTCGACAAGCGCTGGCGCGAAGCCGGCTACACACTGAACGTCAGCGCCAGCCGCAACGAGAACCTCGACACCGATAGCTTCAATGAGGTGCGGCCAGAGATGAGCATTCGGTCGAACCGCAAATCGCTGTTTGGGACGCGAACTCGCGGTCGGGGTGGACCGTGGTACTCACGGATCTACTACGATGCCAACGGCCGCTTGCGCAACACCAGGCGGGGTACGGCGACGGACACAACCAGCGCCACCAGTGGTGACTTCGCCCTCGGGCTGTCGTCCCAACAACGACCGGTGAGTTGGCTCAACGTCAACGCCAGCTTGAGTGAGCGCTGGCGAGACGCGGACCTGCGCCGCTCCGAAGCACGCTTCGAAGGAGTAAGAACCGACCGGGTTACGGTGTCGACGACTCTGTCGCAGACGCTCTATGGTATGTACTACCCCTCCATGTTTCCCCGGGTGACTGCGTTGCGACACGTGCTCAAGCCAGACGTCGGAGTGCGCTACGAAGCCACCAGAGCCGACACCGGAGGGACGCTGGGGTTTGGTGGCAGGAGCCGACCGTGGAAGCAGAGTCGCCGCCTGACACTTCGACTGGCCAACAGCATATGGGCCAAGATGCTGCGCGACGAGGAGGAGCAGAAAATTCGCCTGGCACAGGTCAACTTCGCAACGTCTTACGATTTTGACCGCAACAGCAGACCCTTGTCTGATCTGGTATCCAGCCTCACCGTCGACGTAGGACGGCGTTTCGACACCCGTGTCAGTCTGCGCTCAGAATTCTACGACGATGATGACGAGTTTCATCCACTGCCGCGACTGCGGCAGTTCGAAGTCAACTCGACGGTGCGGTTGCACGAGCAGCGCTCCGGTCGCACGGTTCAAGATCGCGGTGACCCCGAAGTCGACTATGACGGCCGGTACGGCTACGCAGGAGCGGAGTCGTATGGCCGGTTGCCCTCTTCGAGGCGCGACGAGTTCGGCTTCGAGGGCGGCCTACAACGCGACATTGGCTCCCGTGCGCGCGGACGCCAGTTGCAGATCAGCCATTATTTCTCACGCCGTCGAAGTTCGTCCGGCAACCAGACACGCTCCTGGGCTCGCACTGCCGCGGGATGGTCCTGGCGACACGCCTGGCATTTCCATTATTCCGTCAACTATAACCTGCATGCTCCTGGCGACGCCCTGATCGCTCAAGAGCGCGTGACATCCGAGCTCCTGTCCGTGAAACGCGAGTTTCACGACTGGTCTGCAACCGTCAATGTCGAGCCCAGCCGTTTCGCCGAGGACCATGCATTCTACTTCAAGGCCCAGTTCGAAGACATCCCCCAGATTCGCTTTGAACGCGGTGAACGCACGGGAAGGAGATAGCGATTGAGAGTTCTGGTGCAACGCGTGAGTTTGGCCAGCGTGAGCGTAGATGGCGAGACGACCGGTGCTATCGAGACCGGCCTGGTTCTGTTGGTCGGCGTCGGTGCTGAAGATGATTCGGCGACTGTTGAATACTGCGTGGACAAGTGCGTGAACCTGCGCTTGTTCGCCGACGCGGAGGGGCGCATGAATCGCTCCCTCCTCGAGGTCTCGGGCGGCGCCCTGGTCATCTCGCAATTTACCCTGTATGGGGATTGCAGTCGCGGACGACGGCCCAGCTTCAACGCCGCGGCTTCGGCGGACGTGGCCGAGCAGCTGTACAACCAGTTTGCCGACAGCATGGCTCAGCGCGGTATTGAAGTCGCCACCGGCGTGTTCGGCGCTCACATGTGCGTCGAAATACACAATGACGGTCCCGTGACCATCTTTTTGGAGTATCCGGATGCCGAGCGGCCGTGATGATGGAGCACCCGTGATTGGGCAACACGGCATTCGCCTGGTCCTGGGCTCGGGATCGCCGCGACGCGGACAACTGCTGCGTCAATTGCACATCGAGTTCGACCAGGTCGTCAGTTCCCAGGCGGAACCAGCGCCCATCGACGACGATGATCCGGGAGGGCAAGCGATCAAGTGCGCGCAAGTCAAGGCACGGGCGGTTCATGAACTGGTGGGCCCGACCGCTGACACACCGACGATCGTCATTGGGGCGGATACCATGGTGGTCGTGGACGGCCGGATTCTCGGTAAGCCGGCGGACACGGCGAACGCACGGGCGATGTTACGCCTTCTGTCAGGCCGGAGTCACACGGTGTGTACGGGTGTCTGCTTGTTGGGCCCTGGTTGGCGTGAGCAAACGGATTGCGTTTTCACGGAGGTCTGGATGAGACCGCTGTCCGCTGAGGATATCGAGACCTACGTGGCCTCCGGAGAACCGATGGACAAGGCCGGTGCCTATGCTATTCAGGGTCTGGGCGCGCGCTTCGTTGAACGCATAAGTGGTTGTTATTATAATGTCGTCGGCTTGCCGTTGGCGCGTTTGACTGCCATGCTGAGTGAGGCTGGTTACAGCTGATATTCGCGTCTTGGATTGTGTCCCGAGAATATTCCTCCACAATGACTACTGAAGGTGCCCCCTCACTGTCAGACCGCCTGCTTCGTGCACGCGAGGCGCGTGGCGAGACGGTCGAACAGGTCAACCAACTAATCGGAATCAGCCCGAAGGTGCTCCGGGGGCTGGAGAGTGGCCAGCTCGACGTCGTGGAGCCCGTGTACGTGCTGCTGGCTCTCAAGTCATATGCCGAGCACCTTGAACTCGATGTTGACGAGATGCTGCGCATGCTCGAGGCGGATCTGGACGTGGCTACCAAGCCTACGCCGATTGCGGTTGCTGCCAGTGCCGGAGATGGCGCTTCGTTGATGACTGGCGGTGCCGCCTGGTTGGCCGACACGCTTGAAATGTTTCGTCGGTTGTCTCAGGCACAGCGCCTGGTATTCGTCGCCTCCGTGGTCTTGATCGTCGTCTTCCTGGCATTGTGGTATACCGGTAGTCTGGGCGATGGCTCTGCTCATTCGAACCGTCAACTGCAGGAAGCCGCAGCGACCGAGCATCAACCAGATAGGGTTGCGGATGCTGTGGCGACATCGACATCACCTGACGCCGCGGATGAAGCATCATCAACAACCGCACTTGCGCAGCAACCGGGCCGCGGCTCGTCTGAACAGGTAAGCGGCACAACTGAACCCGCGATTGAGAACGTGGCGGGGGACACCATGGAGGGTAGGCTGTCGGAGAGTGCCGATCCGTCTGAGATTGTCCATTCCGCACGGAATTTAGCTGGCGCCGGGGACGCCCCGGCTGTGTCCGTTGCACCGGTCCCTCCTGCCGTGGCCGCACCTGCGGACTCGAGCAAGAGAGCATTGGCAGCGCCGCTCGAGGAGCGCCCACCGATCCCGGTCCCTCCGGCGCCGTCCCAAGGTGGCGCGTCCGGTCTGCTGACGTTGGAAGCCGAAGCAGTGGATTCGACTTGGGTTCAGATCCAGTGGGACGGTGGTGCCGGTGGCACGGAGGTCGTCATCCCGCAAGGACAGAGACGGCGTTGGCAAGCGCGGGAATTTTTCATGGTAAAGGCGGGCCGTGCGCACGGAGTACGCTTCTATCTCGAAGGAAAACTGCTGGGTAACGGGCGCCTCGGAGATCCCACGGAAGTGCTCCGTTTCCGCGCCTCGAAAGACAGCGTCACCCTGTTGTCTCGAGACCTGCAGCCACTGAGTCAGCTCAGTGGAGAGCACGACTTCACCGCCTCAGACTGAACGCTCCGGCAACCATGAGTCTGGCCGACGGTAGCCTGGTGGAAGTGGCACTGCCCCCTCCCCTTTCCCGTCAACTCACATACCGAATCCCAACCGAATTGCTCGGCCTCGTGCACCCCGGGTCGATGGTGCTGGTACCCGTGCAGCGACGCTTGCTGACCGGATTCGTGGTTACGGCCGCGTCGACGGAGACGAGCCCAGGGACAGACGCACCCCGCCCCGGAGCTATCCGGGACATCGTGCAGGTACTGGATGCGGACCTGTTGGCTCCCGACGTCGTCGAGTTGTGTCGCTGGATGGCAGACTATTATCTGTTGCCGTTGGGGGCCGCCCTGGCGACCGCCATACCCCCGGGTATCAAAATGACATCCAACCGACTGGTGTCCCTCGTCGACACGGGTGCGACGTGTGCGGAGTTGGATGACCGGGAAAGAAAGGTCTGTGCGGAGTTGACGAAGGACGGTCCGCTAAAAGTCAGCACACTGCAAAGACGCCTGGGAAAATCGGGATTGGAACCCTGCCTGCGGCGCCTGAGTCGCAATGGTCACATCGAAATCCAGCCAATACTCAAAGAGGCCCAGGTCTCCGTGCGCCACGAACAGACCGTACACCTGGTGAATGAGGATGAGGCCCGACAGCAGCTTTCCATCGTTCAGCAGCGTGCGCCAAAGCAGGGAGCCTGCCTCGATTACCTCCTGACGAACGGCGCCCGACCCAAGAAGGACCTCGTGGCCCACGGCTTTGGCTACGCCGTCATCAAGGGGCTGGGCAGCCGTGGATTGCTCGAGACTGTGGAGAACGAGGTCGTCCGCGACCCGCTTGCCCATATTATGGCCGATGACGCTCTGCCGTTGAATCTGACGGCCGATCAGGAACATGTGCTGCAGTCGATGTTGGCCGCACTCGACCGTGGCGAGTTCCACGCCTCGCTGCTCAAGGGCGTGACCGGCAGCGGCAAAACTCTCGTCTACATCAGGGCAGCCGCGCACGCGCTGGCCGCCGGGAAGGGCGTAATCGTCCTTGTGCCTGAAATCGCCCTGGCCTGGCAGATGGTTCGACGCTTCAAGTCACATTTTGGCTCTGAAGTCGCCGTCCTCCACAGCCAGCTCAGCGGCGGCGAACGCTACGACACTTGGCGCTCGCTCCGGCACGGCGACCAGCGACTAGTCATCGGAGCCCGATCGGCCATCCTGGCCCCTGTCCGCGACCTCGGTCTCATCGTCATCGATGAGGAGCACGACGCCTCCTACACCCAGGACGACCTGGAAAGCCGGCAGCCAATCGCCTACAGTGCCCGCGATCTGGCTCTTGTGCGCGGCCGCCTGTCTTCTGCCGTGGTCGTCCTCGGCTCGGCGACCCCGAGTCTGGAGTCATTCTGGAATGCCCGTAACGGCAAGTACGAGCTGCTCGAGTTGCCCAGCAGGGTCGACGATCGCCCTCTCCCTTCGGTGGAGGTCGTCGACATGCGGCGCGAGCCGTTTCAGCGCCGGGAGCGCTCCCTGTTCTCACACCTGTTGCGGACGAAAATGCACGACCGGTTGCAGAAAGGGGAGAAAATCCTCCTCTTGCTCAATCGTCGGGGTTACGCCCCGGTCGTTCAATGCCGTTCCTGCGGCGAGAGCGTTCAGTGTAACCGTTGCCGGGTTTCCCTCACCTTGCATCGGGCCCGAGCCGACAGTCTGCGCTGTCACTATTGCGATTACTCCTGCCCGGTACCCGAGGTATGCCCGAGCTGTGGCAGTGAGGAAGTACATCTGGAGGGCGTCGGTACGCAGCGGGTAGAACAAGCTTTGGTGGAACAGTTTGACGGAATTGGCGTCATTCGTATGGATGTGGACACGACGGGCTGGAAGGGGGCCCACGACGAGCTGGTTGAGCGCTTCCGCAGAGGGGAGGCCGATGTCCTGCTTGGTACCCAGATGGTCGCCAAGGGACTGGACTTTCCCGAAGTTACTCTGGTCGGCGTGATTTCGGCCGACACCGGACTTCACCTGCCTGATTTTCGCGCCTCCGAACGCAGCTTCCAACTGCTGACCCAGGTGGCTGGACGTTCCGGCAGGGGCGAGAATCCAGGGGAAGTCGTGATCCAGACGTGCCTGCCGGATTCCCCCGTTCTCGAGGCGGCGGCGCGCCAGGATTTCGATTCCTTCGCCGAGCTCGAGCTCGAAGAGCGACGCACGGCCGGGTTTCCGCCGTTTGGACGCCTGGTGGTATTCCGGTGGCGCGGGGCGAGCGAAGACACGGTTGAGCGCGCGGCCAGGGAAGGTGTTCAATCGCTGATGCGGACAGCGACGAAGGCGAGCGTACTGGGGCCGGCGCCAGCGCCGTTGGCCCAGCTTCGAGGCAAGTTTCGTTGGCAGGCGTTGATGGTAGGGGCAACGCCGCAGGAGACACGGGGTGCCGCGCGCAAGGTGATCCCCGAACTACGCGAGATGGCGGCACGGCTGGACGTCGAAATGGCCGCCGTCGTCGACCCACAAATGACTATGTGAACTGAGAATGCACGGATGAAATTCGTCACACGATACATCGCGGCAGCGATCGCGTTGGCCACGACGCTGGTGGTTGAAGGCCGGAGCCAGACAATCGAGGGAGAGTGGACGGCCTTTACCAGCATGCTCGACGTCAACGATATCTTGGTCACCGGGGAGGGCGTATGGGCCGCCACTCAGGGTGGCGCCCTGTTCTACCATACTCGGAACCGGCAATACAGTCGGTTCACGCTGTTGGACGGCCTGGCAGGCAACCGGGTACTGTCTCTCGCGGCCGATGACAATGATCACATCTGGCTCGGCACGGAGGGTTTTGGCATCAGTCGTTACCGCCCTGAAACCGGCACGTTCGATAAACCCTTCCGCGAATTCGAGGGACTGAGCGTCCGGGCCCTGTTGGCAGATGGCAACAATCTTTACGTGGGTTCCGAACGCGGGGTCAGTCTTTTTCTCATCGATCGCGAGGAGGTTAAGGAAACCTACCGGAAACTGGGCACTGTACTGCCCAAAGACATCGAAGTGACCAAACTCGCTTTGGCGGACAGCGTGCTGTGGGCAGGAACTGCTGAGGGATTGGCATGGGCCGATACGCGTCAAACCAACCTGCAGGATCCAGAGAGCTGGAAGGAAACCAAACGCTTCGTCCCGGTGCGGGACCTGCTCGCGGATAACGGAGAAGTGTACGTGGCTTCCCGGGAGGGTGTGTTCAGGTACAACTGGAATTACTCAGGCCCACCTGTAGAGCGATTTTTTAAAGACTTTGAGACCAATGACATAGTCAGCCTGGGCCGCCGCAGTTTTCGCCCCACCGCCGCCGTCGGGGATGGCAATTTCTATAGCCGGCAGGGAGAAGCAGACTGGGAGCGGCTTCCCGGACCGATTGAACCCGACTCCGTCAAAGCGCTGTCCCGCAACCGCACCAATCTCTGGTTGGCCACGGATGGTGGGATAAAGATATTCAACGCCACCCCGCCACCGGCCTCGCCGGAGCCGGGCGCCAACAGATTCTATGAAATGAAGCTGCTGGAGAACGGAGATCTCTGGGTGACCAGTATTCCCAACGACCAACAGGAGTCATTCGGCATCTACCAACTCACGTCGACGGGTTGGCACGTTCACAACAAGGCGTCGGGCCTGCCGATTGATGACCTGGTTAGCCTGGAGTCGGACGCTCGCGGCCAGCTCTGGGTCGGATCGTGGGGGACCGGCGTCTCCATTCTCAACTCGAGTGGGACGAGGTGGACGAGCATGCACCCGGGTAACTCCGATTTGCAGGGTTTGCCCCCCGACGGAACGTTCTCCGTCGTCAGCGACATTGCGCGCGATGCGGACGGCAATATGTGGTTGGTCAATGTCCGCTTCGGTCTCGTCGTCGTAGACGGTTTTCCGTCAACGCGTAGCCATGTGATAGACCAGGAGACGGCCCTGGGCTTCAAAGGCCTCGACCTGAACAAGATCGTCATCGCCGATGACGGGTTGAAATGGCTGACGACCCCGCTCGATGGCATCGGTGTGTACGACGATGGCGGCACCCCATACGACAGCACGGACGACCGCGCCGTGTTCATCAACAGCTTCGACGAACCCAATATGTCCAGCGACCGCGTGTCAGACCTGGTGGTGGGTTCGGATGGCACCGTGTGGGTCGGGACCGACACCGGGCTCAACAGCGTGAGTGGCAGCTATTCGCGCCAGGATGGGACCTTCAATGTGGATCGCTGGCGTGTCTACACGACGGCGGACGGTCTGCCCTCCAATGAAATCAACGATCTCGAAGTCGACAGCAGCGGCAACGTGTGGGTGGCTACGGAAGGCGGATTGAGTCAGATAGGACTGGATGGTGAGATCGACTTCACCATGACAAGCAGCAACAGCGGCCTCATCAACAATCGAGTCACATCCCTTCTCTTCGACGACGACCGCGGCGAGCTGTGGATCGGAACGTTCGACGGGTTGAGTCGACTCGGTGTCACCATCGGAAATACCGAGCAACCGGGCGACCGCTCGGGGGTATTCCCCAACCCGTTCTTCGCCTCTCGAGGCAAACTGACCTTTGCGGGATTGCCACTCGGAGCCACACTGGGCATCTACAACCTCGGAGGCGAGCTCGTCGTCCAGATTCCCGGTCAGCCCGGAGAGGGAACGCTGAGATGGAGTGGCGTCAACGATGATGGCTTCCTGGTTGGATCCGGCATCTACTACTTCGTCGCCGATGCCGAAGACGGTAGCCAGGTAACGGGAAAATTTGCTGTCTTGAATGGCACCGCAAAGTAACGTGGGGTTGCGGACCCGACTCTCCGTGCAGACCGGAATCATCGCCACCGCTCTTGTAGTCATCGTCGCAGTGTCCGTCCTACCTTCAGCTGGTGAGCAAGATGGCACTTTCACCATCGCCCGCGTGCAGTACGATGGCGGTGGGGACTGGTACGGCGATCCATCGTCACTCCCCAACCTCTTGCGCTTCATCGGTCAACATACCCGCATCGCCGTGGCTGCTGCCGAGGTTACGGTCCGCATCATGGACGAAGATTTTTTCGGCTATCCCTACAGCTACCTGACCGGCCACGGGAATGTCGTTCTCTCGCCTGACGAGGTGACGAGGTTGCGTCGCTATCTCGAGGGTGGCGGTTTTCTGCACGCCGATGACAATTACGGCATGGATGAGTCATTCCGTCGTGAGATGAGGCGGGTTTTTCCGAAGAAGAGCTTCGTCGAATTGCCGGCTGAAAACGATCTTTTTCACTGTCACTTCGATCTACCCGCCGGATTGCCAAAAATTCACACCCACGACGGCGCCCGGCCCCAGGCCCTGGGGTTGTTCGAGAAGGATCGTCTGATAGTCCTGTACACTTTCGAGTCCGATTTGGGTGACGGATGGGAAGATGCCGATGTACATGACAATCCCGAAGCCAAACGCCGTGCCGCCCTCGAAGCCGGTACCAATATCGTTGTGTGGGCATTGACGCATTGATCCGGCTCGAGCCAGCATGACAATCGGCGCTCCTGCTGACGAGCAATCCTACCGCACGGTCGTCGACTTCCTCCGCCGGGTGAAGCGGCGCATGGTGCAGCGCGCCATCGCCGTGGCCCTGACCCGTGTGGCCACGCTGCTGGCTCTGGGCATTGTACTGTGGGTCGGCCTCGAGGCCCTCCTGTTCTTCAGTCCATTCTGGCGCACACTTGGTGCCTGGATGATTGCAGGATCCGGCCTGGTCCTGTTTGTCGTTGACACGATTCTCCAGTTGCGGGGGAAACGATCGCTACACGAGGTCGCCCTGTTCGTCGAGCACCGCTGCCCGGACTTCCGGCAGCGGCTCATCACCACGCTGGAGTTGTTGCCCGGAAAGAAGGGTGCTCTTCATTCCAGTGAATTGTTGAGCGCAACAGCCATCTCCGCAGCTGATATGGCCGCCCAAACAAAGCCCCGTGGAGTCGTCGATGACGATCGATTGCGCTCTCGCTTGCGGCACCTTGGCACGGTCGGTGGAATTTCCCTGGCCCTGTGCGGCATGCTTCGGGGGGACATGATCCCGGCGCTGGATCGCTGCCTGCACCCGACCCGGCCTTATGTGCGAGTCTCAGCCACAACGGTGACTTCGCTGACGGGTGACCTGGAGATCGTCAAGGGCGATGACGCGGTAGTCCACTTCCGCGTGCGCGGCGAGGTACCTCCCAGTGCCCGGATCCTGAGTCGCGAGAGCCCGCAGATGCCGTGGAGGGAAATTGAGGAGATCGTACTCCCCGCCCCCACAGCGTCCGATTCCCTGCGGTACGTTTTTGCGGGTGTGCGCAGACCATTGACCTACGTGATTGAGGCCGGCGACGGTGCGAGTCAACCTGCGCGCATCGATGTTCTGGAGTCGCCCGTGGTGCAGCAGCTGCAGGTACGCTACGCCTTTCCACCCTACACAGGTTTGCCGGACCGAATCGACGAGGTCAGCGGCGATGTGCGCGCCATCATCGGCACGCGCGTCGACTTGGAGATCATCTCCAGTAAATCCCTTAGCACTGCGGCCGTCGTTGTCGACGACAGCCTGCGTTTGCCCGCTCAGATCACGGACACGCGGGCGCACATCGCTTGGTACCTGTCCGCGGACACCACCGGCCAGGGGCTGGAAGCGAGTTACGCGCTCGACGCGCCGCGGGTATCGGGAAGCCACTATCACGTCGAACTGACTGATCATCGGGGAATCCGCAATCGCGATCCCATTCGCTATGCCATCAGGCCGTTGTTCGACGAAGTACCACGAATTGCGGTGACCGAACCCGGCCGCGATGCCGATCTGCCGGAAGACCTCCACGTCGTCCTCGGCCTCGAAGCTCAGGACGATTTCGGTGTGGCCGGGATCGACCTCGTGTACCGGGTCAACGACGGGGATGATAACCAGATGGCCTTGAGTGGCGGTGGCGGACGCGAGCTCACCGTCATTCATGCGTGGGACCTGAATGGTCTCGAGCTGCTGCCGGACGACCTGGTTCACTATCATGCTCAGGTCAGCGACAACGACCTGGTGTCCGGACCCAAGAAAGGACGCAGTCGCGAGTTCACCTTTCGCTATCCATCCCTGTACGAATTGATGACCGAACTCTCCGAAACACGAAGCGACCAAATCGAAGCATTAAACGAATTGATGGCAGAAGATGACGAAGAAACGGCGGAGTTTGTCGAGCAGATCCGCCGTGAGTTGCTCAAGAAAGAGGAGTTGAGTTGGCAGCAGCGAAAGGAACTCGAGGCGACCATTGAGCAGCAACAGGAACGCGCCACCGCCGTGTCGGAGCTGGCACGGCAAATGGAGGAGACGATGCAGGCCATGCAGGAAAGCGGCCTGGCATCGGAGGAGATTCTCGACAAGCTGGACGAGATCCGAGAGTTGATGCAGGAAGTCACGTCGCCGGAACTGCAGGAGGCCTTGCAATCACTTCAGGATGCCATGCAGGATATCGAGCCGCAGGAACTGGCCGAGGCTCTGGCGGACTTCGCTGCGGACCATGAGGCTTTCCAGCAGAGGCTCGACCGCACTCTGGCCCTGCTGCGCCAGGTTGACCTGGAACAGCGCCTCGAGGACGCTGTGAGTCAGGCTCAGGACCTGCACTCCCGGCAGGAACTCATCGACGAGGCCATGAAGGAACAGAGTGAAGGCCCGAAACTGCAGAAGCAGGAGGCCCGTCTGAGCGAAGACACCCAAAGCCTCCAGCAGGAGCTCAGCGAGCTGGCAGACGATGCCCGGCCTTATGATGAGGAAGCCGCCAATGAGCTCGAGCGGCATGCTCAGAGCATGCAGGAAAACCGTCTATCCGGTCGCATGAAGGAGCTGTCGGCACAGCTTGGATCGCAACGGCAGCAGGCCCAGGCCAGGCAGCTGGGTGAAGACCTCGAAGAGGAGTTGGGCGCGCTTTCATCGGGCTTGGAGCAGATTCAGCAGGAGTTCGTTGCGTCTCAGAAGCAGGACTTGCTGCGGGCACTGAAGCAGGCCATGGGATCCCTGGTTGCCTTGTCCTTCAATCAGGAGGACCTGCTGAATCGCTCGTGGAATCCTACGCGACCGACTGAGGCGCTCCCGGAGCTGGCCGACGAGCAGTTCGCGCTGTTGAATGGCACAGGCGCGCTGATCGACCAGCTGGCCGAGGTTGGCCGCAAGACCGTCAACTTGAATCTGGGGCTGCCGACGACACTCGGGCATGTGCTGCAGAGCATGAAGCAGGCCGCCTCTTTGCTCGGTGGTGGCGACGGCGCGCGCTCAGCCCCGCACCAGCAGAAAGCGCTCAAGAGCATGAACGAGGCCGCCCTGCTGTTACGCGAAAGCGCCGATGATATCCGCAACTCACGCACCCCCTCCGGCTTCGGTGAAGCCATGGAGAAAATGATGGGACTGTCCGAGCAGCAGGCCGCACTCAACCAGGCCACGCAGGAATCCCTCGGACAAGGCACGCAGCTGGGTAAAGAAGGTCGGCCCGGGCAAGACTGGCGATCCCAGATGGGTCGGTTGGCGCGAGAGCAACGGCGCATTCAGAGCGCCCTGTCAGAACTCGAGCGCGGATTGCGCGGTCATCGCGGCGCCCGAAAGCAACTGGCAGAGATCGACAGGGAGATGGCTACGGCGCTGAGTGAGATGAGACGTCGCAATCCGAGTGCGCGCCTGGGGCAATCACAACAGCGAATACTCCAGCGCATGCTGGATGCCAGTCGGTCCGTGAACACCCGTGGTTTCAAACAGGAAAGAATCTCCGAATCTGCCATGGACCCCGGCACTTACGTTGGTCCGTGGTTGCCTGCCGATCTGGGACAAGCCCCCGATGAGTTGCGTGAGGCGATGAAACGAGCGCTTTCCGGCGATTACCCACACGAGTACTGGGATGTGATCCGCCGCTACTACGAGCTGGTCTACGAAGACGTGGCACGAGAGCGCGCGTCCCCTGGGGAAGGATCCTCGCTGCCGTGATCATGCGTGTGTTGTTGCACCTGATGTACGTGACCGCTGCCTCGTCGATGCTGAATCCGGCAGAGGCTGCTGAGGGTGCCTCCTCAAGCACGACGGATGAGGCGGCTCTGAGGGCGGAGCGTGCCCGCCTGCGCCATGCCGGAAAGCAAAAGGAGATCGAAGACTGGCTGCAACTGCACCCGCTGGATGAGCGGATGTACCTGGAGCTTGGACAGCTCTACGCCGATCAGGGTGACACCGCCCGGGCTGCGACGACCTGGCAGCGGTTGCTGCAGCGGGTACCCGGGCGAGAGGATCTCTACCGCACAGTCAGTAACCGCTGCCGGCGCGCGGGCCTGGACGAAACGGCCCTGGCCGTCCTAATAGACGGCCGCCGACAGCTGGGTCAGGAGGAGGCCTTCGGCTGGGAAATCGCCCAAATCCATATGGATGCCGGTCGTTACGAAGCTGGAGTCCAGTCGATGTTCGAACACCTCAAGATCCAACCCGGGCACCGGCATCTCGTCGAGGGTTACCTGCGTTCCAAGCTGGCCACCTCCGGCGCGGCCGCGTCTGCTCGGTTGCTGGAGAGTTTGGTTGAGGCAGGCCGAAGCAGCATCTGCAGTGGTGACAAGTCGAAGAGGAGACAGGACGCGCTCGCGGTGTCGCAGATGGCCGCTGCTGTCGCGGTGCAGACTGGACACCCAGATGCGGCACTCGGTCTTATCGACATGATCCGGGACCTTCCTGGGGCACCCTCGGCGATCTACGAGCTCGCCGCGTTGGCGGAAGCTGAGGGCCACGAGAAGGAGGCCTTCTCCATTTATTCCATGCTGCTGGAGCGCTATCCGGATTCAGACCCGCAGCACGCCCGTGCCCAGTTGCGGCAGGGTGAAATGATGGCATCGCGTGGACAGCCGGAGCTGGCGGAAACCACCTATTTGTCGGTGGCTCAGCGAGCCCGTGGGCGACCGGAAGGAGCACAGGCCCTGCTCCGGGCGGCTCAACTACAACTGGAGAGCAGGAATGATCCGCGGGCCGCGGCGGCCACCCTTGCCCGGCTTTTTGGCCAGTACAAGCAGGGTAGTTGGCTACTTCCCGCGCTGGCGTTGGATGCCGAATGCGCGCTTCGGTTGGATGATCTAGAAGCCTACGCGGTGCGCCTCTTTGAGCGGCGTGAGCGATCCCCGGATGATTCGGGTGTCCGTTTCGATGTCGCGCGGCTGGCGTTTTTCCGCGCTGACTTTGGTGATGCGATCGTCCTCCTTGACTCGCTCGTGCGCACGGATCCGGGCAGCGACGTGGCCAACGACGCTTTGGAGTTGTTGTTGCTGATAGAAGACCACCAGTCGGAGCACCAGGCCTTGTCGACCTTGGCTCGGGCCCAATTGCTGGAGCGGCAGCAGCGGCGTGAGGAGGCAAATGTGGCCTGGGACTGGTTGTCTGCCAACGCCTCGGCCGAGCTGGGAGAACGCAGTCTGTTGGCGCACGCGCAGCTGCTGGAAGAAAATTCGCAGGATGAAGCGCTCAACCTCTACGAGAGCATGCTGACATCGTTCCCAAACGGGCGCCTGGTATTGCCGGCACACCTAGGACGGGCGCGCATGCTGGAACAAAAAGGCCGTGCCCGCGAGGCGCTCAAGGCATACGAAACGGCACTGCTGCAGTTTCCCGCGGATCCGGCAGCCCCGCGGGTTCGGCTCGATATTCAGCGATTGCGACGAGTCTTGCGGCCGGCGCGAGAAGGAGTAGGTGCACAAGGATGACCCGGACACGGTACATTCCCCTCCTCTTTCTTATCGCCGTTGCGGCGGCCCAGGTCGCCGCTCCAGTATCGGCCACCCGCCTTCTCATCCCCATGGACGTCACGCAAAGCGACCATCTTAAGGCCTACGGCCTGGCGTACTGGGCTCTGGAGCGGGATGTGCCCGTGGAATGGCTGTTGAATTTTCGCGGCGGGGCGTTCATGATGGAAGACCATCGCCTCATCGCTGAGGAATCTCAGATTCGCGGCATCTCCTACGAACGCCTGTCTGAATCCGCGGCCGCGCTGATATACGCCGAAATCGACGGTTCCAACATGGAGGTCGTGCGCCTGGAGAAGGCGCCGCGCGTCGGCGTCTACACCCCGCCGAACTCGCAGCCGTGGGATGATGCCGTGACCATGGCCCTGGAGTACGCCCAGATTGACTATGACAAACTCTGGGATGAAGAAGTCCTCGACGGCAAGCTGGCCGACTACGACTGGCTTCACCTCCACCATGAGGACTTCAGCGGCCAATACGGCAAGTTTTACCGGAGTTTTCACGCGCAGGATTGGTACAGAGACCAGCAACGCCTCTACGAGGCCATCGCCCGTGGGCTCGGATTCGAGAAGGTGTCTGATGAGAAAAAAGCGATCGCTCGCAAGCTCTACCAGTACATCACGGGAGGCGGCTTCCTGTTTGCGATGTGCTCGGCGACCGATACATTCGATATCGCTCTGGCTGCAGAGGGAGTGGATATCGCGGCCGTCATCTTCGACGGTGATCCTGCCGATCCTCAAGCGCAACAGAGACTGGATTTCAGCAAGACAGTTGCCTTCGAGAACTTCACGCTGGAGACCGATCCGCTCGTGTACGAGCACTCCGACATCGATACCACACCAGATGACATCCGCAAAATACGTACGGCCGAGGCAGATTATTTCACCCTTTTCGAGTTCTCGGCCAAGTACGATCCGGTACCGGCCATGCTGACCCAGTGCCACACCAACGTCATAAACGGTTTTCTCGGGCAAACGACTGGCTTTCGCCGCGGCTTGATCAAGGAATCCGTCATCGTCCTGGCTGACGTCGAAGGCGAAGAGGAAGTGAAGTACATACACGGAGGAATCGGCAAGGGCAGCTTCACGTTTTACGGGGGACATGACCCGGAGGACCACAAACATCACGTCGGCGATCAGCCCACCAGGCTCTCGCTGCATCCCAATTCACCCGGTTACCGGCTGATCCTTAACAACATCCTGTTTCCGGCAGCCAAGAAGAAAGAGCGCAAGACGTGACCGAGAAGACAGACGTGGAAGCAGTCGCCGAGCTGGGCCAGATCAGGGATCGCATCTATTCCGAGATCGGCCGTGCGGTTATCGGCCAGCGAGAAATCGTCGAGCAGTTGTTCATCGGGCTGCTTGCGGGCGGGCACTGCCTGTTGGTCGGTGTGCCGGGCCTGGCCAAGACGCTGCTCATCCGCACGCTGGCGCAGGCCATGGATCTGTCCTTCGGGCGCATCCAGTTCACGCCTGACCTGATGCCATCCGACATCACGGGCACGGAAGTACTGGAAGAAGATCAGGAGTCCGGGCGCAAGGTCTTCCGATTTCTCAAGGGACCGATCTTCGCCAACGTTATTCTGGCAGACGAGATCAATCGAACGCCACCCAAGACCCAGGCAGCCCTGCTGGAAGCCATGCAGGAGCACGCGGTCACGGCCGGCGGCGACACCATGCCATTGAGTGAACCCTTCTTCGTACTCGCGACCCAGAACCCGATCGAGCAGGAAGGCACCTATCCCCTTCCCGAGGCCCAGCTGGACCGCTTCATATTCAATTTGTGGATCGATTATCCGGCGCCGGAGGAAGAGGAGGAGATCGTGCGCACGACCACGGCCGGCGATAGCACACCGACTTCCACCGTCGTCACGGGTGACCAGATTCTGGCTCTGCAGAAACTCGTACGCCGCGTTCCCATTGCCGATCACCTCATCCAGTACGCCGTACGCCTGGTGCGCAGTACCCGCCCCGACGATCCGCTGGCACCCGATTACGTGAAGGAGATGGTCAACTGGGGCGCCGGACCGAGAGCGTCTCAGTACCTCGCCCTGGCCGGCAAGGCCCGCGCCATCCTCCACGGACGCCACGCCGTGTCCACGGACGATATCCGTGCTGCGGCCCTCCCGGTGTTGCGACACCGGATCGTCGTCAACTTCCAGGCTGAGGCCCAGAACGTATCGGCGGCTATTCTCGTTGGCCGACTGCTGGAAAGTGTCTCCGATGCCTCCTGACGATACCACCGATACCTTTCTCCAACCTCAGGTCGTCTCACGCCTCGGACGCCTCGACCTGATCGCACGACTCGTCGTCGAGGGGTTCATCACCGGCCTGCACCGCAGTCCCTACCACGGCTTTTCCGTTGAATTCTCCGAGCACCGCCCCTACATGCAAGGCGATCCCCTGCGCCACTTGGACTGGAAGGCCCTGGGTAAAACGGACCGCCTCTACATCAAGCGTTACGAAGAAGAGACCAACCTGAAGTGCTATCTGCTGTTGGACGCCAGCGGCTCCATGGGGTTTCAGGAGGGAGGCGCGATGACGAAGTTTCGCTACGCCTGTTGCCTCGCCGCGGCGCTGGCCTATCTGATGTTGCGACAGCGGGACGCCGTAGGCTTGATGGTCTTCCGCGATCACGCCCTCACCTACGTGCCGCCCCGGTCCGTGCAAAGCCACCTGCACGTGCTGCTCAAGGAGATCGGACACTACCAGCCCGAAGCGGACACCCGCATGGCACCCGCCTTCCACGAACTCGCCGAACGGCTGTCACGCCGGGGACTCGTCATCGTGCTCTCGGACCTGCTCGACGACAGTGATCAGGTTCTCGACGGCCTGCGTCACTTCCGCCACCGCGGTCACGAGGTCCTCGCTCTCCAGATTCTAGACCCACGGGAGCGCGATCTCGAATTCGAGAATCGCTCGGAGACCCGCTTCTACGATTTAGAGAGCCAGGATGATCAGGTACAGACGCAACCCTGGCATGTGCAGGAGGAATACCAGCGGCTGATGGAACAACTGCTGCGAAAATACGCCTACGGATGCGGCGATGCCGGCGTTGATTACGCCCTCCTCGACACCTCAACCCCGTTTGATCAAGCGTTGTCGCAGTACCTGGTGCGGCGAAAACGGCTTGCCTGAACCAGCCTGGTTCGGACTTCCCTGGGTAACAGGTGTCCTCAAGCCCTCCGAAAGGTTGCCAGACCCAGCAATCTTGACTTTTTTATCAAGATTCATATATTCTGTGCCGAAACTTATTGTAAAGGTTAGAAAATTATGAGTAATACACAGATTCTTGAAGAGCTCAGTGAGCGTGAATACCAGCACGGTTTCGTCACCGATATCGAAGCCGACTCGGCGCCACCGGGACTCAACGAAGAGACCATCGCCTTTATCTCGGCCAAAAAGCAGGAGCCGCAGTGGCTGTTGGACTGGCGTCTGAAAGCCTACCGGAACTGGCTGAAGATGGAGGATCCTACCCAGCGCAAGAAGAGCGAGCGCTGGGCCATGGTCGACTACCCCAACATCGACTACCAGGACATCATCTACTATTCGGCCCCCAAGACGACGGACGGCCCCAAGAGTCTTGATGAGGTCGACCCCGAACTGCTCAGTACCTACAACAAGCTTGGCATTCCGCTCGAGGAACAGAAAATGCTTGCCGGCGTTGCCGTCGACGCCGTGTTCGACAGCGTTTCCGTGGCCACGACCTTCAAAGACAAACTGGCTGAACTCGGAATCATCTTCTGCTCCTTCAGCGAAGCGGTCCAGGAACACCCAGAATTGGTACGGAAGTACCTAGGATCCGTCGTCCCGGCAAACGACAACTTCTACGCCGCCCTCAATTCCGCCGTCTTCACCGACGGTTCCTTCGTCTACATCCCCAAGGGCGTCCGTTGCCCGATGGAATTGTCGACCTACTTCCGCATCAACGCTGCCAAGACCGGCCAGTTCGAGCGCACCCTCATCATCGCCGACGACGACAGCTACGTCAGCTATCTCGAGGGTTGCACCGCTCCGATGCGGGATGAGAATCAGTTACACGCCGCCGTGGTCGAGCTCGTCACCCTGGAAAACGCCCAGATCAAGTACTCGACGATCCAGAATTGGTATCCCGGCGACGCCGAAGGCAAGGGCGGCATCTACAACTTCGTGACCAAACGCGGTGCCTGTCGCGGACGCCGCTCCAAGATCTCCTGGACCCAGGTCGAAACCGGTTCGGCGATAACGTGGAAGTACCCCAGTTGCATTCTGCAAGGCGACGACTCAGTAGGTGAATTCTACTCCGTCGCGCTTACCGCCGGAAGACAGCAAGCCGACACGGGTACCAAGATGTTCCATATCGGGAAGAACACCCGCAGCACGATTATCTCGAAGGGGATTTCGGCCATGGCCGGCCAGAATACATATAGAGGTTGGGTAAACGTGCTCAAAGGAGCCGAAAACGCCCGCAACTTCACCCAATGCGACTCCATGCTGATCGGCGACAAATGCGGCGCCCACACCTTCCCCTACATCGACGTCAAGAACACGACCGCCCAGGTCGAGCACGAAGCCTCGACCTCCAAAATCGGCGAAGACCAGATCTTCTACTGCAACCAACGGGGATTAAGCACCGAAGACGCCGTCTCCATGATCGTCAACGGCTTCTGTAAGCAAGTCCTGGCCGAATTGCCGATGGAATTCGCCGTAGAAGCCCAAAAGCTGCTCGGTATCAGCCTCGAGGGCAGTGTGGGGTAAGGGTTTTAGGGTTTTGAGTTGCCTTTTGGTTTTGAAGTTGCCCTTGCTGTTAGCTCCAACGCGAATGCGTTGGGCGCCCCTGGTTACGCCGAACGACTCGTTCCGGAAGGTCAGGAGCAGACGTGGATCAGGCCCCGCAGGGGTCGCGGCAGGAAGCCGCGACCGAGAGCGGAGGCAGGATGCCGACTCTCTCGGCCCCACGTCAGCGACGGCAGGCGCCCGCAGGGCTCCTGGACCGCACGGCTCGAGTCGGTAGGCGCAACCAGGGGCGCCCAAACCCAGACGCACCACTGATAGAAACGGACGACATGCTAAAAATTGAAAACCTTCACGCCAGCATAGACGGCACCCCCATCCTCAATGGGATAGACCTCGAAGTAAGCGCCGGCGAAATCCACGCAGTCATGGGTCCCAACGGCTCAGGCAAGAGCACGCTGGCCCAGGTCCTCGCCGGTCACGAGGCCTACGAAGTCACCGAGGGCAGCGTGACCTACGAGGGCGGCGACCTGCTGGAACTGGCGGCCGAAGAGCGCGCGCGCGAAGGCCTGTTCCTCGCCTTCCAGTACCCGGTGGAAATACCGGGAGTGAACTCGGCCTACTTCCTGCGCAACGGCCTCAATGAGATTCGCAAGCACCGCGGCGAGGACGAGATCGACGCCATCGACTTTCTCTCTCTTATCAGGGAGAAACTCGCACTCGTTGAAATGGACGAGAGCTTCCTCAAACGCTCAGTAAACGAGGGTTTTTCCGGTGGCGAAAAGAAGCGTCACGAGATTCTCCAGTTGGCCGTCCTCGAACCCAGGCTGGCGGTCATGGATGAGACCGACTCCGGTCTCGACATCGACGCCGTGCGCATCGTCGCCAATGGCGTCAACAAGCTGCACACACCGGAAAAGAGCGTCATCCTGGTGACCCATTACCAGAGGATGCTCACCTATATCATTCCCGACGTGGTCCATGTCTTGATGAACGGCCGTATCGTCAAGACCGGCGGCAAGGAACTGGCACTCGAACTCGAGGAGAAGGGTTACGACTGGGTGCGTGAGGAGGTGGCGGTGTGAATGGAGGCCGTGGCAGATGAGTGCCCAACAGTCCGACATGCGTGAATGGTACCTGACGCGCTTTCAGGATTTTGAAAAGCGCCTGAACGGCGATGCTGCTGCCGACCTTCACGGATTGCGGCAGGCTGGTTGCGACCGGTTCGCCGAGGCCGGATTGCCGACCGGGCGCGACGAAGACTGGCGTCATGCCAGCATCGGTGCCATAGCACGCACGCAGTACCTGCCGGTTTCATCGTCCGCCGGAGGGGAAGAAGCCGTCGTCGACGAAAGCCATTTGCCTCGCCTGGCTGGTTGGAGCGGTACGGAACTCGTTTTCGTCAATGGTAGATTCTCTCCCGGGCTGTCCACGGTTCGAAAGTCTTCCGGGGTCGAGGTCACGAGCCTGGCTGAGGCCTTCGCGCAGAGCCCGGACATCGTCCGCACTCACCTGGATGCACATTCGGGTCGTTATCAGGGAGGATTCGCCGCGCTCAACACCGCGTTCCTGCAGGATGGTGCCTTCGTCCACGTCACGGGCGAGGCCGCCCCCGTTTACCTCCTCTACGTGACGACAGAGTGCGCGGGAAGCGATGAACCCTTCGCCACCTCCCCACGCACCCTCATCATCGCCGACGCTGATGCGGAGGGTCTGGTCGTCGAGCATTTTCACGGTCTGACGGACAAGGCCTACCTGACCAACGCGGTCACTGAGCTGGCCGTCGGACCGGGTAGCGTCGTCCACCACTGCAGAATTCACGAAGAGGGCGACGCTGGCAGCCACGTGGCCACCATGCACGTGGCTGAGGACCGGGACTGCTCCTTCACCTCGCACAATTTCAGTCTGAGCGGACGCCTGGTGCGCAACGACATCACCACGCTGCTGGACGGAGAGGGCATCGAGTCGACCTTGAACGGTCTGTTCCTCGGCTCCGAATCCGAACACATCGACAATCACACGACCATCGAGCACGCCCAACCGAATTGTAGCAGCCATGAGCTCTACAAGGGGGTGCTGGGCGGTAAGGCGACGGGCGTGTTTCGGGGCAAAATCCACGTGCACCCGGACGCACAGAAGACGGACGCCTATCAGAGCAACAAGAACCTCCTGGTGTCCCCGGAGGCCGATGTCACCTCCAAACCCCAGTTGGAGATCTACGCCGACGACGTCAAATGCAGCCACGGCTCCACGACCGGCCAGCTCGACGCGGATGCCATCTTTTACTTGCGCACCCGCGGCTTGTCGACGACGGACGCCGTGCGAGTCCTGACTCAGGCTTTCGCCGGTGAAATCGTCGACCGCATTCCACACGAGGTCCTCCGCGACAGCATCCGCCGACGGGTCGAGGCCAAACTGCAGGCCCTGCTGAAAGAGGACGCCCGATGACGGCCACCGCCTCGACTATGGTGACAGGTATCACGGATCCAGGAAAGAACGGCTTCGACGTCGATGCCGTGCGTCGTGATTTCCCCATTCTCGGTCGCGCCGTGCGTAACAAGGCGCTGATTTATCTGGACAACGCGGCAACCACGCAAAAACCCCGCTCGGTCATCGACGCTGTCAGGCGTTACAATGAAGAAGACAACGCCAATATCCATCGGGGCGTCCACTTTCTGTCACAGCAGGCGACCTACGTCTATGAACGGGCCCGTGGCCGCATCGCCCACTTCCTGAATGCACAGGACAGCTGTGAGATTGTTTTTCTGAGAGGAACGACAGAAGCCATCAATCTGGTTGCGCATAGCTTCGGCCGGCCTCGAATCGGTGCCGGGGACGAAGTCCTCCTAACCGAGATGGAGCATCACTCCAACATCGTTCCGTGGCAGCTGCTGCGGGAGGAAACGGGTGCCGTACTCCGGGTGGTGCCCGTGGATGACGAGGGTGTACTGGTACTCGATGAGTACGAGCGGCTGCTCACCGAGCGCACCCGACTCGTCGCCGTTACCCACGCATCGAACGCACTGGGTACCATCAATGACATCGCTGAAATCACCGGGCTGGCGCACGACAAGGGGATCCCGGTCCTCGTAGACGGCGCCCAGGGAGCACCCCATCTGCCGGTCGACGTACGCGAACTGGACTGCGACTTCTATGCCTTTTCCGGTCACAAAATTTTCGGTCCGACGGGAATCGGCGTGCTTTACGGCAAGCGCAACCTGCTCGAATCGATGGCGCCCTACCAGGCGGGCGGTTCGATGATCCAGTCGGTGACCTTCGACAAGACGACCTTCGCCGAGCTGCCCAACAAGTACGAGGCGGGTACTCCGAACATTGCCGGCGCCATCGGCCTGGAAGCCGCCATCGACTACGCCACAGCGCTCGGCCTGGACCGCATCGCCGCGCATGAGAGGCAATTGCTGGACTACGCCACACAGCAGCTGAATACGATTGCCGGCTTGCGAATCATCGGCAATGCAGCCGAGAAGGTCGGCGTGCTGTCGTTCGTCATGGAGCAGGCACATCCCCATGACATCGGCACCATACTGGACACGGAGGGCGTCGCCATCCGCACCGGCCACCATTGTGCGCAACCGCTGATGCAGCGCTTTGGCGTACCGGCTACGGCGCGAGCCTCGTTCGCATTCTACAACACGATGTCGGAGATCGATGTCCTTGTCACCGGCCTGCGAAAAGTGCAGGAGGTGTTCGCCTGATGACGGAACTGCGCGAACTCTATCAGCAGGTGATCCTCGATCACAATAAGAGCCCGCGTAACTTCGGCCGGCCCGAAGCGACGAACCGGGAGCAACAGGGACATAACCCTCTATGCGGCGATGAACTGCAAATCTATCTTTACGTCGACGAAGATGACGTCATCCAGGACATCGGTTTTCAGGGGTCCGGATGTGCCATCTCGAAAGCGTCCGCGTCTTTGATGACGGATGCGCTCAAGGGCAAACCGGCGGCGGAGGCGAGAGATTTGTTCGAGCGCTTTCACCAGGTAGTCACCGGGGAAGTCGAGGAGCAGGTCGACGGTGCCGAGATCGGCAAACTCGTCGTCTTTGCTGGCGTCAGGGAATTCCCGATGCGCGTGAAGTGCGCGACCCTGGCGTGGCACACCATGCGCTCGGCCCTGGACAACGACCAGACGCGCGTGACAACAGAGTGAACCAGGAGTGAACCAATGGAACCGAAGGAATACCCCGAGGACAGCCTCGAGAACGAGGTAGTGAAGGTGCTGAAGACGTGCTACGATCCGGAGATCCCCGTCGACATCTACGCACTCGGACTGGTCTACGAAGTTGCCGTGGATGAGGACAAGGCGGCACTCGTGACCATGACCCTGACCTCACCGGCCTGCCCCGTGGCGGGCACGCTGCCACCGGAGATCCAACAGAAGATCGTCGATGTCGTACCCGAGATAACGGATGCAAAGGTGGACGTGGTTTGGGATCCGCCCTGGACGACGGACCTGATGACGGAAGCGGCCAAACTGCAACTGGGCATGATGTGAGAGCGACGACGAGAGCCTATCGATGAAACTGAGTGCTCAAGAGGAATACGGCCTGCGCTGCCTGGTGCGAGTGGCCCAACACCCGGAGGCCAACCTGACGATACCCGAAATCGCCGAGGCTGAAGGCATCGCCCCCCACAACGTGGCCAAGTACCTGCGGCTGTTGCGGCAGGGTGGCTTCGTCGATAGCGAGCGCGGCCAAAATGGCGGCTACAGTCTGGCGTCCCCCCCGGACAGCATCTCGCTGGCAGAGGTGGTGGCAGCGCTGGGCGGCCGGTTATTCGATCCGGGATTCTGCGACCACTTCGCCGGCGTCGAGGATGCCTGTCATCACTCCGCGGTGGAGTGCTCGATCAGAGGCCTGTGGGGTCGAGTGCAAAACGCAGTCGACGAGGTCCTGAGCCAGACGACACTGTCTGACTTGCTTCACCCTGGTGTTGTGTCCAGCTCCGAGGAGCTCGTCCAAGTGTCGGTCGTGCCAGCGAGTCGTTAGTGCCCTGCCACGGAAGTAGGCTTGCGAATGAGGTCGCTGATGCAAGAATACTTTCGTGACAGGGCACTATTGATCGATCCTTTCGCGCGATAGAGGCAGGGAATGCCGCGACTCGCGCGCGCACTGAGTTGTTTGGTCTTCACCACCCTGATCCTGGCTTGCGCAAACCTCAAGGCCGAGCCGCTGACCGTCGGCGGCCTGGTCGCCTCTTCCTCCGACACCCTGACCATCCTAGTCGACTTCAACCGCACGCAGTTCGCTGCAGTCGAAGACTCCATCCGCTCCTACTGGACGGCCTTCCCACATATCGATGCGGTCCGATTCGTTCCAGCGCTCACCGCCGACAATTCCCTCCATGCCGAATCAACGTTGCTGTACGGCACGCTCGAAACGCGGGTGGACAACCCGGTCTTCGAGGCCTTTCGCGATACCTGGCTGGAAGTGCTGGAGCAAGAAGCCCCGAATTTGGAGGACGCGACCGAAACCGGATTGATTGCCGTCGGCAAGAATCCGTTCGCGTCATCCGGATTCATCGGTATCCTAGCCGCAGTCTCCGCAGATTTCCTTCCAGGGTTACATGCGCACTACGACAGCTCCCAGTCTTTGGTGATAGTATTTCGGGGACGCGTTGAGCAGACCGCTCTTTACGATACCCGGTTCCGCAGAATCATGGCCAAACTAGCCCGCGACGACGCGCTCAAAGACATCGCCCTGTTCTTCGACACTATAGAGCAGGTTCATCCACAACCGCTCCTGCACCTGTCTCCGGAGTCCTACCTGGACCTGAAACAGGGAATGCCTGGCCGGCTCGGCCTGGAGGATACGACTGTGGTCTCGAAGACGGCCCTGGCCGTCGAGTTGGCTAAAGCAGCGGCAGCGCTGGGAGATGGACACACGTCACTCATGCCATCTCCCTTTCTTCTCGACCAAACGGACCCAAACCTGACAATGTTGCCGATCTACGTGAGATACTCTCTGGGCGGCTTGTATGTGGCATCCACCACAACGGCTAGCAGTCACCTCGAAGATCGCCGGCTTGTAGCCATTGAAGGCCAACCGGTGCTTGAGTACCTGGCCCCAATGCTGGAGGCGATCTCGGGAGAGCGGACCGTCAACAGACTGGCGACCTTCGTATCGAACCAACAGACCTACTGGGCACTGCTGGCGCCACGCTCAACTGGTCATATCGAGTTGACGACGGTGGACCGACCGGGATCAGAAAGCCGTGAACGTGTGACCCTGATCTCTCTTGCCGACCACGATCAGGCATTCCGCGAAGAGGGAGACCAGTTCCAGGCAGGCGACTTCCACGAGTACCACCATGACCAGCGGACATGTTACTACCGTTTTGACAGCTTCCAGAATTCAGAGGAGCAGCTGGCCTATGCGGACAGTGTGTTCACGGAGCTTGACCGGACCGCAGTCCAGAACCTGGTCATCGACCTGCGCTTCAATGGTGGCGGAAATTCCGCTTTCGGCGACTACCTGCTCGATTACCTCACGCGGCAGCCTTACCGCAAGGCCGCACGGATGGATGTCAGATTGTCCGAGCTCTTGTTCAACACCTACGAGGGTTATCGTGAGTTTGAAGGACTGACCGGAATGACGATCTCGCGGCGTGTCCGTCTCGAACAGCCCGAGGACCGGGGTATCCGATTCGACGGTAAGCTCTACGTGCTGGTGGGACCTGGAACCTTCTCGTCCGCCGGGATGTTTGCAGCCATGATCAAGGATTTTCATCTCGGTACCCTGATCGGCGAGGAGACCGGGGCGACGCGGGAGTGCTTCGGAGAGGTCCTGAGTGTCCGCCTCCCCAACAGCGATCTGAAATTGAACGTCTCGTGTAAGCAATGGTTCGCACCGGTGCCCCAATTCGGTGACAGTCGCAGCGGCACCGTTCCCGATATTCCCGTTGATGACAGCGTGCTCGAATCCTACCCCGATTCAGACGATCCGGTTCTGTCCTTCGCGCTCGATCACATAGCTCGCCACACGGACTGAGGCATTCAGACCCGGTTGCTGTCCATCGATTGCTGCAGGCGATCAATCATTTCCATGACCGGCAGGCAACAACTGCAACTGGTCAACGCCCTTCGCCCTTCCCAAATTGCGGCGAAAAATTCCTCGTCCTGCTCCTGCATCCCGGTGTCTTCGACGGGGATCTCCCTGCCTGCATGGTCAGTCAATTGGCCCCACTGGGCGAGCAGGGTGGCCTCTTCGCCGATGAAGCGATAGCCGCCCTGTATCGGACCGTGGTTGTTGAACGAATGGGCCGAGGTCACCAGACAGCCGTTCCTCGCCCGCATGCTTAGGGTGATATCCATGGGGATCCCCAGCTCCTCATGATCAGGGCCGGCCTGGGCCCACACCTTCATGTCGGGGTCATCGAGAATCCAATAGGCCATGTCGACCATGTGGCACGCCTGGTGCCACAACAGCTCGTCGGTCCAGGTGCGGGGTTTGCCGAAGCGGTTCTCGTTGGTGCGGCGGAAGAAATACGTCTGCTGTACGATGTGGTGCAGTTTCAGCTCACCGCTGAGAACTCGCCTCCGCACCTCGCGGAACGCTCCGCAATAGCGCGCGGTGTGGCAGACCATGCAGACCAGACCGGATTTTTGCTCGGCCTCGACGACGCATTGAGATTCCTCCAGAGACAGACCCATCGGCAGCTCGAGCAGTACATGCTTCCCCATCTCCAACGCCAGGACAGCTTGCTCGGCGTGGACCTGATTGGGCGTCGTCAACACGACGGCCTCAACTCCCGGTTGCTCCAGGCACTCAGCCAGGTCCATACTGTGATGCGGAATCTGCCACTTTTGGGCGAATTCGGCGGTATCGGCCTCGATGCCTCCCGCCAGGGTAACGACCTCGACGTCGGGCATCTGCTTCAGTGCTTCCATGTGCGTGAGACCCTGGGCCCCCTCTCCTGCCAGACAAACCTTCATCTACCCTCCTTTTCTCGCTGCAACAATTCACGCTTGAGCCGTTCAAACTCACGCGGCTGGTAAGCGGTGTATTGGGTCTCCCTGAGATCGAACCCGAACGCCCTTTTGCTCAACACGATCAGTGGCGGTGACTGAATTCTCTTGAAGAAACTGACCCGCAGTTGCCGCTGAACCCACTCCAGATCCGCGATCCAGCTGTCGACATTCGGGAAGTACTCTTCGAAAACGGCCCGGCCACCCTCCAACCCCAACCGTTCGAGCAACTCTCCATCCTTGAACCACTGTAAAAGGTCCGATGGGTGGTGACGGTATTCGATCAACTGCCGCAACACGGCGTCATGGTAGTCGTACTTGATCGGATCGCCGAGGCCCTTCGTCACATCTTGCGCCTCCGACAGCTCCGCGCTGGGCACGGTCTCCCTGGTCAGCAGATTCTGTGGAATGACTTCCTCGTCAAAAACCCGCTCATTCAAGTACCTACCCAGTTCGAATACCTGGGTCTTGTAGAGATCCGCGATCGGCGCTATGGCACCGCCCAGATCACCGTACAAGGTGGTATACCCGAGCGCCAGCTCGGTCTTGTTCCCGTTGTTCGTGAAGATGAACCCGTGCTTGGCGGCGATGCCGGCGAGGATGTCGGAGAAACGGATGCGTGCCTGGATGTTCTCGTCGACCAACCGATCATAGGTGCCCTTGGAGCGTGGGAACTCGATCTGTCGTATCTGGTCGGCGACCCGGCCGTACAACTCCTCGATGGCGCATACCTGATAGTCGATACCCAGCTTCTCGTATACCAGCATGGCGTTGTCCTGCGTGATCTCCGAATTGAAGCGGGTCGGCATGTTGACACCGAACACTCGCTCGGGGCCGAATGCCTTTACCAGCAGGCAGGCGACGACACTGGAATCAATGCCCCCGCTCAATCCGACCAGGAACCGGCTGTCTCCGTCACGTAGGTGGTCCAGATGGCGCAGGCCGCACAATACGGCGTCGTACACGGCCTCGATTTCCGTCTGGGTCGAACGCTCCTCGGCCTCTGCGACATCCGTGCTGAAGACGATCTGTTCTGACCATGGCTCAGCCCGTTGGACGATAGCACCGTCGGGCGCGTAGGCGGTTGAATCGCCGTCGAAGACGATGATATTCTTGCCGTTGTTCTGCGCACCCACCTGATTCACGTAGAAGAACGGCAGCGGAGAGCGATTGAGAATATCCCGTACAACGCGGTTGCGTTTGTCATTCTTCTGCCAGGTCCAGGGAGAGGCTGACAGGTTGAACACGGCCTGCGCTCCGCGATCGCCGTACACGCTGAGGGTGTTCAGCATGTCGGACTCGTACTCGTAATCCTGGCTCCAGATATCTTCGCAGAGCTGAACCCCGAATCGAAAGAGGCTGCCGTCGTCGCGCTCGACCTCGAATGGAACGCACCAATCGTAGACGGACGCGCCGGCAGCCTGCGCCAGCTTTCTCACCGAATAGAAGTGACGGTCGTCGTCGAAAAAACGGTAGTTGGGGTGCAACGTTTTGGGCTGGATGTAAGTCGGTGGCCCCGCGGGAACCCCGGCATCGCGAAAAACATACTGGCCGTCATGACAGACAAAAACGGCGTTGTACTTTCGCAGACGTCCGTCTTCGGCAATCGCAGAGCCATTCTCATCGACGGCGACGTTACCGAAAAGGACGGTGACCCCCTCGCTGGCAGCACAGATCTCATCGCTGTAGGCAGCGAAATCCCGTACCAACGAATCGACCTCCCAGAGATCACCGATGATGTACCCGGACAGGCACAACTCTGAAAACACGATGATCTCGGCGCCTCGCTCCCGGGCCGCATCGATATGCTGCTTCATCCTCGCAGCATTCAGATCGGGACGGGCAGCCTGCACTTCCATCTGCACGAGGGCGATGCGGGGTGGAGAGGAAACGTCAGCCGTCATGATGGCAGCGAGGAGCGCCTAGAGCCAGCGCTGACGCACCCTCGGTCAACTTGCCCGTGCCGGCGCCAGCGGTTCGCTCACATCGTGGGCGGCTGGTTCAACGGAGGATCCAACGTCCCGGTGAGCGGCCCTGATGCATTGGGCCAGCAGCGGTATCCCTTCTCGGATATCGGCTTCGGGTGCATGGCCAAAGGCCAGACGCAGGCAGGACACGTCGGCACCATCGAAGTGGAATTGCGATCCCGGCACGTAGCGAACACCCTCGGCCGCCGCCAGTCGGGCCAGCTCTCCGGTGTCGACGTCATCGGGAAACCGCAACCAGAGAAACAGCCCACCCACGGGATGCGACCAGGTGCAGATATCACCCAAGTGCTCGGAAAGAGTTTCGATCAGGGCGTCCCGTTTCACCCGTAAAGCGTCGTTGGCACGGTCGATGTGGGACCACAGTTCGTCCCTGAAGTACTCGGCGATTACCGCTGCGGCGAGCAGACTGTTTCCGCCATCGGCACGGCGTTCCAGTATGCGCTCCAACATCGGTGGGCGTGCCAGGAAATAACCCAGCCTCACTCCCGGCCCCAGAATCTTTGAGACCGAGCAGATGTATACCTGATTCGGACTGTCATCGAGAGCGTACAGAGCCGGTTGCTTGTCGCCCTCGAAATGGACGTCGGCGTAACAGTTGTCCTCGACGATGATGGTGTCGAAACGACGCGCCACTTCGATCAGTTCGAGGCGCTGTGCTCTGGGCATGACGGCGCCGGTCGGATTCTGGTAGGTACTGGTTGTATAGATGAAGGCGGGCGGCGTGCCTGCCCTGTGTAATTGCTCCAGCGACTCCTCCAGGCGATCCAGCCGCATGCCGTGCTCGTCCAGGGGTATGCCGACGAGTTTTGCTCCCACCTCTTTGTAGGCGTAAAGGGTCCCCATGTAACACAGCTCTTCGACGATGATGACGTCACCCGGCTTGTTCATGAGTGCTTCAGCCATCAGGGTGACAGCCTGCATGGAGCCGTTGGTGAGAGAGATGTGGTCCGGGTCTACGGCGATGCCTTCTCTGATAGACTCGCGATGTGCCATCAATTGACGTAAACCAGCGTGGCCCAGATCGCCGGGGTAGCGTGCCAGGTCACCGCCCAGATCCGCGATGGCCTTGGCCGCAACGCGGGCGATGTCCGTTGTGGGAAAGGTTTCGGGGTTGGTGTTGCCTCCAGCCAGATCGTACTCGCGCATCAGTTCGTGCTCCCTCTATTGCAGGTCGACGGCGCCCATTTTGTGGTTGTTTGTCAATCCGGAGCTTCTGCCGCGCTTGGCCAACGGCTGTTCATTCACTTCTTTGATGTCGGCGGTAAAATCCACGGGGGGCGCGCCACTGATCGCGCTCCCGACCCCGAACGCATCGACAGCAGCTCCTTTTCCTCGAAAGTGTCGGATCCGATCGACGTCGAGACCGCCCGAGACCACGATCCGGACTCCACTGTGACCGGCGTCGTCTAGCCGGCCCCGAACTCTGTTTACCAGATCAACCGTGACCCCGCCGAGTTCGGCGGCCGTGTCCAGGCGCACGCCCCATAGCCGGTCGGCCATGGCGTCGGCTACCCGTACACTCTCGTCTGCCTCATCCATGAATGTATCGACGAGGACGACACGATCCACCGCTTTATCGATGCAGCGGTCGAAGGCCTCGGCGGCGCGCAAGGTATCACCCATGGCGAGAATTAGTCCGTGCGGCAAAGTGCCGCTGGGATCAACACCGGCAAGCTCGGCCCCCCAGGAAGTGGCACAAGTGGCGCAACCCCCTACACATGCCGCGTACTCGAGCCGTCCGCTGACGTCTGGATGCACATGACGGGCGCCGAAGTGGATGACGGGAGTGCCGTCTGCGGCCCGGACGCACTTCTCCGCTGCTGCTGCCCAGCCGGTCTCGCTTGCCAGCGTCCCGAGAATGGCGGTTTCGTACAGACAGAAACTGGCATACGGTGCACGAATCCTCAGAACCACTTCGCGCTCGTCGATACGGACGCCCTCTTCCAGACTCCAGACCTTTGCCCCTTCAGGTAATACCCGCCGCAACAACGCGTGAACCTCCCGGATGCCACACAGCACGGCGGGCGCTCGGGCGAACACCTCGACGGCGACAACAGGATCGATCTCCTCGGCTTCCAATACCTGCCTAGTACGCTTGAAGTAGATGTCGGCATTGACGCCAGTCAGAGTGGCCTCGCTGGGCTCGAACCGCGTCGCGCTCACCGGTTGGTGATCCGGGCTCCCAGGATCTTTTCCATGTGGGACAGGGCCCATTCGTGTTGCTGCGAATCGAAACTGGCGACGCAATCGGCCGGCACCTCGACCTTGTAATCACGGCTGCGCAGACCCGCCACCGTGTGGAGGACGCAGATATCGGTGCAGTCGCCGACTACGATGACCTCTTCGGGTTGCAGAGCAGATAGCTGTTCCGCCAGATCCGTCTCGAAGAAGGCCGAGTAACGGCGCTTGGGAACGACGCGGCCGAACACGACCAGATCGGCCAGTTCGTCGATGACATCTTCCTCCCCTGAGCCCCTGATGCAGTGCGGGGGGAACATGTCGAACTCCTTATCGTCAGGAGCATGCGTGTCCTGCGTAAAGAAAATGTCCGTCCCTGCTGCCTGCTCCTGCAGCACCCGTTCCCTGATCGGCTCGATGATTTCGCGCGCCTGCTCACCGCAAAACAAAGATCCGCTGGGATGCAGGAATCCCCTCTGCATGTCTACGACGATGAGGACCTTGCCCATTGCCCGATTTCAGCGCTGGGGGATCGCCCATGCCGCTTCCTTGACCACTTCGGACAACGACGGGTGAGCGTGGATGGTGCGGGCGATGTCCTCGGCACTGGCAGCGAACTCGATAGCCAGGACCCCCTCCGCAATCAGATGAGACGCCTGGGGGCCCAGGATGTGCATGCCGAGCAGCCGGTCCGTGTCGGCGTCGGCGATGAGCTTGGCAAAGCCGTCGACGGCGTCCATGCAGTGGGCACGGGCATTGGCCTTGAACTGGAACTTGCCGACTTGGACCGGCCGTCCACTGGCGCGGGCCTCCTCTTCCGTCAAACCGACGGAAGCCGCCTCCGGGTCCGTGTAGACGACGCTGGGGACGGCGCCATAGTTGAGTGGACTCGCCTTGCCGGAAATGATCTCCACGGTGGCGATGCCCTCCGCTTCAGCCTTGTGAGCCAGCATGGGTCCGGGAATGAGATCGCCGATCGCGTAGACACCGGCCACGCTGGTCTGGTAGCGTTCATCGACGGTGACGAAACCACGCGCGTCGGTGTCGATCCCCAGGTCTTGGATGCCGGACAGCGCACTGTACGGCCGGCGACCGACCGCTACCAGGACGCAGTCGCAGTCGATGAAGGACTCCCCCTCTTTTTCACTCGCCAACGACAGGCTTACCCCACCATCTTCGATGTTCGCGCCCGTGGCCCGTGTCTGCAGTTGGAAGTCCAACCCCTGCCGCTTGAGGACGCGCTGCAACTGGGTGCTGATATCGCCATCCATGCCTGGCAGAATTGAATCCATGAACTCGACGACGACGACCTCGGATCCCAGTCGGTTCCAGACCGACCCCAGCTCAAGTCCGATAGCCCCAGCCCCGATCACGGCCATACGCTCGGGGACTTGGGGCAACGCCAGGGCTTCGGTCGAACTAATTATGTAGCGTCCATCGAAGGGCAGGTCCGCCAGTTCCACAGGCTCGCTGCCCAGGGCCAGCAGAATATTCGCCGCGCTCAGTGCGACATCACCCTCCTTGCCGGTCACCTGAACGACTCCGGGTTCCGGAATACTGCCCGTTCCGGCGAAGAAACTGACCTTGTGTTTCTTGAACAGGCCACCGATCCCAGCCGTCATGCCCTGGACGATACGCTCCTTGCGAGCCATCATGGCGGCCAGGTCCAGTTGCACGTCTGCGAGCCTTACGCCATGATCCTCCAGCTTTCCCGTGGTCGTTTCATGGAATCGTTCACTGGATTCCAGCAGGGCCTTGCTTGGAATGCAGCCGACGTTGAGACAGGTGCCGCCCAGCGCCGCCTTGTCCACGCAGGCCACCCGCATGCCCAGCTCGGTCGCCCGCACAGCGGCGACGTAGCCGCCGGGACCCGCTCCGATGACGATTAGGTCAAACTCAGACTCGCTCACGGTTTCAGATCTCCAGCATCAACCGCGGTGGGTCTTCCAGCAGATCCTTGATACGAACCAGGAACTTCACCGATTGCTCCCCGTCGATGAGACGGTGGTCATAGGATAACGCCAGGTACATCATCGGCCGCACCACGACTGCTCCCTCGACGACGGCGGGGCGCTCCTTGATCGCATGCATGCCGAGTATGCCGCTTTGCGGTGGATTGAGAATCGGCGTCGACATCAGCGAGCCGAAGACTCCGCCGTTGGTGATGGAGAAGGTGCCTCCGCTGAGCTCGTTCAGGCCGAGCTTGTTGTCGCGAGCTGCTTGTGCCAGTCGCTTTATCTCGCCTTCGATCTGCGCCATCGATAGACGGTCGGCACGACGCAGGACCGGTACCAACAATCCTCGTTCCGAGGAGACGGCGATTCCGAGATTGACGTAGTCATGGTAGACGATGTCGTCACCTTCGATGCCGGCGTTGACCTGGGGGAATTCCTGCAACGCCAGGATGGTGGCGCGGGAGAAGAACGACATCAATCCGAGTGAGACTCCGTGCTTCTCGGCAAATCGCTCCTTGTGGCGCTTACGCAACGCCATCACCTCTCCCAGATCGACCTCGTTGAAGGTCGTCAACATGGCCGCGTTCTGTTGCGCGGCAACCAGGCGCTCGGCGATGCGCTTGCGGATCTTCGTCATCGGCTCGCGACGAACGCCGCCGTCGTCGCCTTCACTTGCCGGCGGGACGGACGTTGCGACCTGGGCTTTCGGGGTTGGCGCTGGGGGCGGGGTCACCGCTGGTTTTGCCGTGGGCTGCGGAGGACTCGCGGCTGATGTGCCGGCGGAGGCAGCCTCATTCTCCTTCTCCTTCAAGAAGGCGACGATGTCCTGTTTTACGATGCGGCCGCCCCGACCCGTGCCCACGATTTGGCTTGGATCGATGCCGTGCTCCTGGACCAGGCCTCTGACCGCCGGGCTCAAGCTCTCTAGCATTTCGGCCGCCACCGCTGGCTCTTCGCTGGGTGCGACTTCGACGACAGGTTCAGGTTGGCCGACCTCAGCGACCGCTTCTTCGTCCGCCTGCGCTGGTTGTGGACCCTCGTCAATCGTGGCCACCAGATCCCCCACGGCCAGAGTGGCATCTACCTCCTGTGCCGGGTGAAGAACTCCGGCCGCTGGAGACGGCAGCTCAACGTTGGCCTTGTCCGTCTCGAGTACGCAGATCGCTTCATCACGACCGACGTAGTCGCCCTCCGATTTGAGCCATTCCAGCAAGATCACCTCGCTGACCGACTCGCCCATTTCGGGGATCGCTACGTCCGTTGGCATCAGTCCTTCTCCTGTTTCTTGATGTTTTTCTTGATGTGGTCCGTCTCAATCGCCCGCACCGCTGGCGGCCGCTGCTGAGCGCGTGCGCTGTGCATCTTCGAGCTTGAGTTCTTGGACACCCAGATCCAACGCCTGTTCCACGATCTCCTGCTGCTCGGACTGGTGCTGACGGGCGTCTCCGACGGCCGGGCTCGCGGCTTCGTCTCGGCCGATGTAGCGGACGTTGCCGCGTTCGCCGAGCAGATCATCGATCAGCGGCTGAACGAAATACCACGCACCCATATTCGACGCTTCTTCCTGCACCCAGACGTACTCCTCAGCCTCTTCGTAGCGGCGCAAGACCTCTCCCAACTCCCTCAGCGGAAACGGGTACAATTGTTCAATCCTCACCAGGGCCACGTCCTCGATCTCCTCACGACCAGCCAGCAAGTCGTAGTAGACCTTTCCGGAACAGAGAGCAACGCGACGCACATTCTCCGCTGTCACGTCGGTATCGTCAATGACATTGCGGTAACCCCCCTGCGTCAACTCCGCCAACTCGGAGACACATTGCTTGTGACGCAGCAAGCTCTTTGGCGTCATCACGATCAAGGGCTTGCGGAAATTGCGCTCCATCTGCCGTCGCAGCACGTGGAAGATCTGCGCCGGGGTCGAGGGGTAGCATACCTGCATGTTGCTCTTGGCACACAATTGCAGGTGTCGCTCGAGGCGTGCGCTCGAATGCTCGGGGCCCATGCCTTCACAACCGTGAGGCAGTAGCAGGACAATGCCTGCCATGCGGTGCCACTTGGCTTCGGCTGAACTGATGTACTGGTCGATGACCAGTTGGGCCCCATTGGCAAAGTCACCGAATTGCGCTTCCCAGATGACCAGGCGTCGCGGATCGGTGCGACTTATGCCGTACTCGAAACCCACTACGGCGAGCTCAGAGAGCATGGTGTTGTAGACTTCGAACGCGCCTTGGTCTGAGGCCATATGAGCCAACGGTGTATGGTACTGCCCAGTTTTGGTGTCGTGCCACACTGCGTGACGGTGGGCGAACGTTCCCCGTTGTGAATCCTGTCCCGCCAGACGCACACCGAGTCGCTCGATTACGAGGCTGCCAAAGGCCAACATCTCGGCGCATCCCCAGTCCATGGGAATTTTCCCGGCGGCCATTTCCCGACGCGAGGACATGATGCGTTTGACGGTCGGATGCATCGTGAACCCGTCGGGGATCTCAGTCGCCTTGTCGGCGATCTTTTTCAGGTGGGATGCGTTCACCGAGGTATCGGCGTCCCAATCATCGCGCGGCCACGTCATGCCCTGCCACATGCCGCCGAAGGTGTTCGTTCTCGGCTTCACCTTGAGCCGGCGCGCCTTTTCCTGTGAACGATCCAATGTCGTCGCCACCTCCTCCTGCATCTCCTTCAGGTCGTCCGCCGTTCCTTCGCCTCGCTCGATCAGCGCCTTGGAGTAAAGCTCGGTGACCGTCGGATGACTCTTGATCTTCTGGTACATCAACGGTGACGTCATCGTCGGATCGTCAGCCTCGTTGTGTCCATGGCGGCGGTAGCAGACCAGGTCGATTAGTACGCATGTCTTGAACTGCTGGCGAAATTGTATCGCCAACTCGGCGGCATGAACGACCGCTTCAGGGTCGTCGGCGTTGACGTGGAAGACTGGGGCCTGAACCTGGCGCGCCACATCCGTCGGGTAGGTAGTGAAGCGCGTCTCCTCCGGCGTAGCGGTGTAGCCCAGTTGGTTGTTGATGATGATGTGAATGGTACCGCCCGTTCGATAGCCCTCCAACTGGGACAGGTTGAGCGTTTCCGCCACGATCCCTTGCCCGGTAAAGGCGGCCTCGCCGTGAATCTGAATGGGCACGACCCGGCTGCGCTCTTCGTCGTGCAAGTGATCCTGTTTGGCCTGAACCATGCCTTCGATGACAGGGTTGACTAGCTCCAGGTGGCTCGGGTTGTAACTCAATGAGAGGTGAACACGTCCTCCGCGTCGGGTAACGAAGTCGTAGGAGTACCCCTGATGATATTTGACGTCCCCTTCATCTTCAGACCCCTCACTGCGTGTGGCGCCCTCGAACTCCGAAAGAATCGATTCGTATTGTTTGTGGAGGAGGTGGGCCAGGACGTTGAGTCGCCCGCGATGTGCCATACCGATGATCATCTCCTCGACGCCCAGATGCGAGCCGGTTTCGACGAGCCGGTCCAGCAACGGCAAGAGTGATTCACCCCCTTCGACGGAAAAGCGCTTCTGCCCCAGATAGCGTTTTTGCAGGAATTGCTCGAACCCCTCTGATTCGGTCACCAACCACAAGATGCGCCGCTTCTGTGCCTTGGTCAGCTCGGGCTGATTGAGGATTGGTTCGACCTTCTCCTCCAGCCACCTCCGTTGACCCTTGTCCGTGATCGACAGGAAGTCGACACCGAGGGTTCCGCAATAGGTTTTCTGTAGCTTTCCGAGCAGATCCCGCAGTGAACCATCCGTCTGGTGATGGAATCCACCCATGCCAACCCCCTTATCGAGGTCGGCATCTGAAAGTTCGAATTCGGACAACTGCAACAGTGGGTGCTCGGTGGAGCTACCTCCCAGCGGATCGAGGTTGGCCGCGTAGTGACCATACTGGCGATACGCCTCGACCACGGCCACCGCACCGGTATCGGTGCGCTCGAGACGGCGCCGTTCGGAACCAGCAGGGGCAACCTGAGGGGATGCAGACTCTTCCCCAGATTGCTCTACCTCGTCGCGCTCGTCAGCACGACCGTAGCCCAGCTCGAATCCCTGAAAAAAGGCACCCCAGTCTTCATCTACGGAGCTGGGATCAACCTGGTACTGCTCATACAGCTGATCGATGTATTCTCGATTATTAGCGTCGACATTCAATGGCATGAGACTGACCCTTGGCCGGAGGCTCCTGGTAAACCTATATCTAACCTCATCGCAGACAGCGAATTGCGGCCCTCAAAACGAGGGCCATTTGAGGTTGGAGAGTATAAGGTATTTCGGCGATCGTGGAAGCAATAAAGGTGAATCTCCATCAATTTGGCTGATGAGTCCCATTGGCCCTTTTCATGGCGGTTTTCTTGAAGGGGCTCATGGCGGCCGCTACATTAGCGTTCCATGGAAATTGTGACCTTCATCGGCCCCCCGGCCCTTTCGGCGTTCCGCCGTACAGCTCTGCTCGAGCAGTGCAGGGAAACGGTGCCCGAGATTGTCGGCATCGATACCGATTTCGTTTTCGCCGTCTCCCTGCAACAAACGCCTGACACACAAACCATGGAGCGGCTTGAGGGCGTCCTCGACGTCACTTCAGCTCATAGTCCATCGATCGATGCGGAAGCTTCGGGTAGAGGAGAAGGTCCAACGCTGGCGTTCTGGCCGCGACCCGGGACGATTTCTCCCTGGTCCAGCAAGGCCACGGATATCCTGCATAACTGCGGCTTGAATGAGGTCAGGCGGGTGGAACGCGGTACAATGTACCAGCTCCGTTGCGATGGTACGGGGGAACGCGTGACACGACTGTTGCCGCAGTTGTTGCCATTGCTACACGACCGCATGACCGAGGCCATGATCGACGATCCATCGGTCCTGTTCACAGAAATCGGTGCGCGCCCGATGGAGCGCATACCGCTGACAACGCAGGGGCGCGAGGCCTTGGCCGCGGCCAACGATGTCATGGGACTCGCCATGTCTGCGGCGGAACTGGCTTACTTCTGCGACGCCTTCGAGAGGCTCGGACGCGACCCGACCGATGTCGAGCTCGTCATGTTCGCCAACGTCAACTCCGAGCACTGCCGCCACAAGATCTTCAATGCCGGCTGGCGCATCGACGGCGACGAGCTCGAGCGCTCCCTCTTCGACATGATTCGCAACACCCATGCTCGACATCCAGAATGGACGTTATCCGCCTACGCCGACAACGCCGGCGTCATCGAGGGTTTCGAGGCTGAGGTTTTTCGCCCGGACACCGCAAGTTTCGTCTACGGCTACGCCAACCGTCGAACTCATATCGTCTGTAAGGTGGAGACGCACAACCATCCCACCGCCATCTCCCCCTATCCGGGAGCCTCAACAGGCGTGGGCGGCGAGATCCGCGACGAGGGCTCGACTGGAAGGGGCAGTCATTCGCAGGCCGGACTGAGCGCGTTTTATACCTCCCACCTGCGGATCCCGGGCTATCGGCAACCATGGGAAGGCGAATACGCGGAGTTTCCCGGGCGCCTGGCTACCCCACTGGAGATCATGACGCAGGGACCCCTGGGTGGCGCGGCCTTCGGCAATGAGTTCGGCCGGCCCAACATTCTCGGCCTCTTCCGCACCTACGAGGAGTGTGTGGACGGACGCATCCGCGGCTACCACAAACCGATCATGGTGGCAGGCGGTTGTGGACTCATCGACGACGAGCAGGTCGAGAAACAGCAGCCGGAACTCGGCGACTGCGTGATCCAGATCGGCGGTCCCGCCATGTTGATCGGTCTCGGAGGCGGCTACGCGTCGAGCATGGACACGGGCAGCAACACCGAGGATCTCGATTTCGCCTCAGTACAGCGCGACAACCCTGAAATGCAGCGTCGCTGCCAGGAGCTGATCAGTCGTTGCCTCAGTCAGGGCGCCGACAACCCCATCCGCAGCATCCACGACGTCGGTGCCGGCGGCCTCTCAAATGCTTGCCCCGAATTGGTTGAGGAATCGGGCGCCTGGTTCGACCTGCGCGCCATCCACAACGACGACCCCGGCATGAGCCCGATGGAATTGTGGAGCAACGAGGCCCAGGAGCGCTACGTCCTGTTCGTCCATCGTGATCGTTTGGAATGGTTCGGTACGCTGGCCGCGCGCGAGCGCTGTCCCTACGCCGTGTTGGGCGAGGTGACCGGAGACAATCTGATCAGCCTCGTCGACCCACTGCTGGATGACACCCCCATTGACGACCTCCCACTGGAAGTCATTCTCGGCAAGCCACCTCGATTACAGCGCGACGTCCAACGCGGGTCAGCCAGGGAACGCCCGCTCGATCTCAGTCAGATTGAAATGAACGAGGCGGTCGCGCGCGTCCTGCGCTATCCTGCAGTGGCGGACAAGACCTTCCTGATAACGATCGCCGACCGCACGGTCACGGGATTGATCGCGCGTGATCAGATGGTCGGCCCACATCAGGTCCCGGTGTCCGACGTCGCCGTGACCACCACCTCCTTCAAGGGCAATACCGGCAGCGCTATGTCGATGGGCGAGCGTTCACCGATCGCCCTCATCGACGCACCAGCTTCTGGACGTATGGCAATCGCCGAAGCCGTCACCAATATCGCCGCCGCTGATATCGGCCTGATAGGCAAGGTAAAGCTGTCCGCCAACTGGATGTGCGCCTGTGGCGAAGACGCCGAGGATACTGCCCTATACGACACGGTGCGGGCTGTCGGCATGGAATTTTGTCCTGACCTCGGGATCTCGATTCCGGTCGGCAAGGACAGCCTGTCGATGCGCACCCGGTGGCAGGACAGCGACGGTGAGGACCAGGAGGTCATCGCCCCGCTCAGCCTGGTGATTTCTGCGTTTGCTCCGGTTACGGATGTGCGTCGCACCCTGACCCCGCAACTCGACCTTCGCCCCGACACTCTGCTGGTACTGATCGACCTCGGCCACGGAGCCAACCGTCTGGGCGCCTCTTGTCTGGCGCAGGTGTATGGTCAGATCGGCGATGTTGCGCCCGATGTCACTGCCGGAGATGTGGCTGGCTTGTTTTCGTCGATACAGGAGCTCAATAAAGCTGACAGACTGCTCGCCTATCACGACCGCTCAGATGGGGGGCTTCTCGCAACCCTGACCGAGATGGCTTTTGCCGGCGCATGCGGGCTGAATGTCGATCTGTCTGCCCTTGGCGCGGATCCTGTTGCAGCCCTTTTTACAGAAGAGATCGGCGCTGTCGTGCAGATCGAAACTCGCCACGAATCGAGCGTGCTCGAAGTCCTGGCGAAGCACGGCCTCGAAGCCTGCAGCCACATCATCGGTCATCCCACCGCTGACGACCGCATCCTCATCGAATCAGGCAGTGGCCATACCGTGCTCGACAGGCGGGCGAGTTCCCTGCGCGCGCACTGGTCGGATCTGACCTATCGCATGCAGGCCCAGCGGGATGACCCGCAGTGCGCCCGCCAGGAATACGAGACCAGGACTGATTTTTCCAGCCCCGGGTTGTCCGCGCTCAAGTCGTTCGAAGTTGACCAGGGCTCCGCCGTCGGTCCGTCGCAGCGACCCCGACTGGCTGTGCTTCGGGAGCAGGGAATCAACGGCCAGGTCGAAATGGCCGCCGCCTTCGAAGCAGGTGGCTTCGAGACCGTCGATGTGACCATGACTGACCTCATTGAAGGCCGCTCTCGGCTGGATGATTTCGCCGGCCTGGCGGCCTGCGGCGGATTCAGCTACGGGGATGTTCTGGGCGCCGGTGCCGGCTGGGCGCGCGGCATACTCTTCAACGAAGAACTCCGGCAGCAGTTTACCGCTTTCTTTGCCAGGCCTGATTCGTTTAGCCTGGGTGTGTGTAACGGCTGCCAGATGCTGTCGCTGCTGCGCGAGCTCATCCCCGGCACCGAGGATTGGCCAGGCTTCATGCGCAACCAGTCAGAGCAGTTCGAAGCGCGACTGGTGAGTGTGGAAATCGTCGAGAGTAAGTCCGTGCTGCTGCGAGGAATGGCCGGTTCGAGGCTGCCGATCGCCGTCGCCCATGGCGAGGGACGCGCCGCCTTCCCCGTCGATGACGGCATGGAAGGGCTGCGCCAACGCCGCCAGATCAGCATGCGCTACGTCGATGGCAACGGAGAAGCAACGATGCGATACCCGGAAAACCCCAACGGCTCTCCCGAAGGCATCACCGCGCTCACGACCACCGACGGCCGCGTCACCATCATGATGCCGCATCCTGAGCGTGTCTTCCGCAACGTGCAGCTGTCATGGCGACCCGTGGACTGGTCGGACGAGTTCAGCCCCTGGTTGCAACTGTTCCGCAATGCCCGTGACTTTGCGGGCTAATTGAGAGACTGACTCACTCATGCGCCGATTGGCGAGTGCCGTGAGGCAAATGCTGGGACGGCAGCAGTCCCCACAGCAAACCCATGCGCACCCGGACTTCCCCGACCTCAAGCCACGACAGTTGACCATGTCCATCGCCGGTTCTGTGGCCAAGGGGTGTCAGCTTCCCGAGCTCCCTTTCGGATACTGCATCCGCAGCTTCAAGCCGGGCGACGAGACCGGCTGGATCGACCTGATAGCGACGGAATTCGAGCGCTGGGACCGAAAACATTTCGATGCCTACCTGTCCGAACGGGAGAGGCGGCAGGGTTCACGCCTCATCGAATTCGAAGGGCGAATCGTGGCCGCCACCTTTGCTTCCCACGTCAGATCACAGCCATTGATCGGAGGCGTCGACTATGTCGTCAGCGACCCGGTGCATCGCGGACGCAAGCTCGGATTGATAGCCTGCGGTGCCGTGGTCAGGAACCTGGGCGAGAGCGGCTATGAAAGCGTCTCCCTAGTGACCGATGACTGGCGTCTGCCCGCTATCAAGATATACTTCGATCTCGGTTTCACGCCCGTCATCAACCGCATCGACATGCCTGCTCGGTGGGAGGCGGTCAGGAAGCAACTGGAAACGAAATCTTCCACATGAGCGATCCGCTGAAAAGCGATCCGCTGCAAAGCGATCCGCTGCAAAGCGATCCGCTGCAAAGCGATCCGCTGCAAAGCGATCCGATTCGCTGGGGCATACTGGGTACCGGCTCCATCGCCCACAGCTTCGCCAAAGGTCTGGCGGTACTGCCGGACGCACAGTTGCAGGCCGTGGGCTCACGTGCTCAGGAAACTGCCCATGCCTTTGGCGCCGAGTTTTCGGTGCCCAACTGCCACCCATCCTACGACGCCCTGGTTGCAGATTCCGAAGTCGATGTCATTTACGTGGCGACGCCTCACACGTCACATTGCGAAAACACCATCCGCTGCCTGGAAGCGCGTAAGCACGTATTGTGCGAGAAGCCGTTCGCCCTCAATGCCGGCCAGGTACAACAGATGATCGCCACCGCCAGCAAGCAGGGACTGTTCCTGATGGAAGCGATGTGGACACGCTTCGTTCCGGCGATCGTCAAAACGCGTGAATGGCTCGACTCCGGCGCCATAGGATCGCCGCGGGCACTCTTCTGCGACATGGGTTTTCGCACGCAGTTCGATCCGACCAGCCGCCTGTACGACCTCAAACTGGGTGGCGGCGCCCTGTTGGACCTTGGTGTGTATCTCGTGTCCCTGGTGTCCATGGTCCTTGGAGCACATCCGGTCGAAGCCACCGCACTGGCGCAATTGGGCAAGACGGGCGTTGACGAGGATTGCGCGGTGATGCTGAAGTATGAATCTGGAGCGCTGGCCACGGCGCACTGCACCATTGGCGCGCGTACTCCTGCCGAAGCCCTGGTGATGGGCGAGGCCGGCTCCATCCGCGTGCACGCACCTTTCTACGCCGCCACCGCGGCCACTTTGCTGCACAGCAACGGTGAGGAGGAGGAGATACGAATACCATTGACCGGCAACGGCTACAACTATCAGGCCGCTGCGGTCATGGACTGTCTGCGGGCAGGCGAGCAGCAGAGCCCCGTGATGCCGCTGGACGAATCGTTGGCCATCATGCAATTGCTGGATCGACTACGGACTCAGATCGGCCTGGTTTATCCGGATGAAAAGTGACACGGAGTTGAGGGGAAAGAAATGAAATTTGGTCAGATCGCGGGGATCGACAAGAAGCTATCACGCCTGGTCCAGGGTACCATCATGCTGAAGCGGAAAGACGCGGAAGCAGGTTGCGATTTGCTCGACGCCGTCTTCGCCGCTGGCATCAACACCTTCGACACGGCAGCCCTCTATGGCGGTGGTGACTGTGAGCGTGTGTTCGGACAGTGGTTGGAGTCACGCGGCCAGCGCGACGAGCTCTTCATCATCGGCAAGGCCGCCCACTACAGCCAGGACCGCAATCGCGTCACCCCCTTCGACATCACCGCCGACCTGCACGATTCGCTGTCGCGCCAACACACCGACCACATCGACTTGTTCTTCCTGCACCGCGATGACGTCGACGTGGACGTTGGACCGATTGTCGAGATTCTGAATGAGCACAAAAGTGCCGGACGCATCGGTGCGTTCGGGGGTTCCAACTGGAGCGTCGAGCGCACCCAGCAGGCCAACGAGTACGCGGACAAACACAGTCTGGTCCCATTCACGGCGACCAGTCCGCACTTTAGCTTGGCCGTGCAGGAGGAACCGCCCTGGCCCGGTTGTGTATCGCTCACCGGAGAGGGGCGCGCCTCGGACCGCAAGTGGTACGCCGATAATGAGATGCCGATCTTCGCCTGGGCAAGCTTGTCGACCGGATTCCTGACGGGACGCTTGACCAGGGATAATGCCGAGGATATGCGAGGAGAGATAGGCCCGGACATGGCGCGATCCTACTACCACGAACCCAACTTCGAACGGCTGGACCGGATACACGAGTTGGCGCGGGAGAAGGCCACGTCTGTGCCGCAGCTGGCCCTGGCGTGGGTCATCCAGCACCCGACCCTAGACGTCTATCCGCTGGTGGGCAATGCCAACGCCGATGAGGTTCGCGCCAATGTCAACGCCCTGTCGATCGAGCTTTCGGAAGCGGAGCGCGGCTGGCTCAACCTCGAAAGCGACGAGCGCTGATCAGGGAGTAGCACCCCCGTAGCTGCAGACAAGATCGTAGATCACCTTCGTAGCAAACACCAGGCTGTTTACAGACGTGCGCTCGTCATGTCCGTGGATGGTCGCGCTCTCGCCGGCGCTGGTCTCACGGTGGGGCATAAATCCATAGACCTGCGTGTCCGGCCGCCGAGGGCAGATGTGCTTGGCGTCGGTACCGCCCGTGGACATGTATGGAATCACCGGTGTCTGAGGATCGTGCCGCCCCATGACCTCGACAATCGTGCTATAGAAAGCGGTCTCCGCGTCCGCTTCCAGGGGTGGCGAGTGCTGCAGAATTTCGATGTCAGCCCCTCGCCCGGCCTCTCCCCAAACCGCCCGCAGCTCCGCGTACAACGATTCGGCCGTCTGACCGGGTGCCAGTCGTCCGTCGATGAAAGCCACGGCTGCCGAGGGAATCACGTTGATCTTGGAGCCGGCCTCGAGCATGGTGATCGAAGCCGTGTTCGCCATCAGCGCCAGCAGTTCCAGTTTGAAGGCGTCATCGACGGGCAGAGCCTCGACGGCCGCGGGCGCGTTATCGGGTTCCGTTACGGCCTGCAATGCCTGCGCCATATCGGGTGGCTGGCGAGCCGCCAATCCTGTCAGGAACGCACGCAGGGTCGCCGACATATGGACGGGAAGCTGGACACCGTCGAGCAGGGCCATGGCGCGACAGAGCTTGCCGATGGCGTTGTCACCGTGTGGTACGGAGCCATGGCCGGGGCTCCCGGTGAATCGCACCTGCATGCGACAGATGCCCTTTTGGGCTAGCTGACAGGTATAGTAGCGCTGCGCTCCGAAGGTAAGATCATGTCCGCCGCCCTCGGTCAGAATCACCGGTGCATCGATCTGCTCGGGATGATGGTCGAGCAGCCATCCGGGTCCGTGCTCCCCTTTGCCAGCTTCTTCGTCAGCGGTCGCCGCCAATAGGAGATCGCGATTGAGCTTCAATCCCTGCCTTTTCAACAGCAGCAGAACCATGAGTTCGACGGCCACCATGTTTTTCATGTCGAGGGCGCCGCGGCCCCAGATATAGCCGTCCTCGAGAGCCCCACTGAATGGGGGATGAGTCCAGTGTTCGGGCTCGGCGGCGACGACATCCGTATGCCCGAGCAGCAGCAGCGGTGGCTCGCCACCACCTGGCAGGCGCGCCGTCACATTGCCGCGACCAGGCGCGGACTCGGTGACGATTGGATCGAAGCCCTCGCCTTCCAGAAATCCGGCGATGTACTCGGCCGCCTGTGTTTCCCGACCGGGCGGATTGGTAGTATCCAGTCGCAGTAAATCTTGTAACAGGGCGGTTACCTCTCCTCGAACAGCTTCCGAGTCGAGGCTGTCGGAGGGCAATCTGTCGTTTTCCATGGTCGCGAGTGTACTGTCTCGACACTCCTTGCGGCAACCGTTAGCTTTTTTCAGATGGACAAGCCATCCCTTTCACGGTCCCCACCGACGTCTGGCCGCTACCCATGGTATCGCAGGCCGCTCATCATGGTAAGCGCGGCACTGCTGTATTGGCTATCCTGCTCGTCTTCCGACCCTGTCGACGGCTCCGGTAACGGTACCGGCTCCCCTAACGGCGATTCCGGCGAACAAGGCACCTCCCGATTCACCTACAGGTTGCTCAACTCCTACCCGCACGACGTCAATGCATTCACCCAAGGGTTGGTTTTCGCCGATGGGGTTCTCTACGAGGGCACTGGATTGAAAGGCCGGTCGAGTCTGCGCCGCGTCGAACTCGAAACGGGTGAGGTGCTACAGGAGCGCATTCTCGACGACCGCTACTTCGGCGAGGGCATTGCCCTGGTGGCAGAGCACATCATTCAGCTGACCTTGAGTGCGAACGTCGGTTTCGTCTATGACAAAGACACCTTCGCACTGCAAGGGGACGTCGCTTATCAGACTCTGGGATGGGGCCTCACATTCGACGGCGACCGCGTGATCATGAGCGACGGCTCGGCGAAGCTCTACTTTCGAGACCCCGGGAGTTTTGAAAAGCTCTCCCAGGTGGAAGTCATCATTGACGGCACCCCGCTCGACAACCTGAACGAGCTCGAATTCGTCAATGGCGAGGTCTTCGCCAACATCTGGCAGACAGACTTGATTGCCAGAATATCACCCACCACGGGCGCGGTCCTGGGGTTGATCGACATGTCGGGCCTGCTGACACCCCAGGAACGCGATCGAGCCGACGTCCTCAACGGTATCGCTTACGACGCGGAGGGTGACCGCCTGTTCGTGACAGGAAAACTGTGGCCCTGGCTGTTCGAGATCGAACTCATGGCCGAGCCCTGATCGAGCTCCCTTCAATCACCAGCCGCAGTGCCTGCCGGAACCGCGCGTCTGCGAGCGTGCGTCTTCAGGGCAATGCCGATCACTCCCAACGCCAGCAACATCAGCACACAGTCGGCGAACACGAGCATGTAGTTACCGGCGGGAATGTGCCGCTGCAGCAGCAACACCAGCGAGTACAGGGTCGTCGCCATCATAAACGCCGCCGGGATCAGCGTGAACCACGGCGTGGTGCCACGATTCAACAACCAGGTCGAAACCACCAGCAGGGCCAGCGCCGCCAGCAACTGATTACTGCTGCCGAACACAGGCCATATAGACGTGGCTGCGTTCGATGACGCCAGTACCCACATCAGTGCAACAGCAAGCCCAGCGTTGAACCAGTACTTCTTCATGAAGGCTGGTGGCTGGTCGAAGATCAGGTCCCATAACTCTTCGAACAGGTAGCGGTTCAGGCGCACGGCCGAATCGAGAGTGGTGACCAGGAAGCCCTCCAGCATCAGAATGCCGAAGACGGTCCCGAGAGCCACCGGCACGAACCCGAGTCCGTCGTTGATGAGCCTGCCCGCTGCCAGGGCGAAACCCAGAACGGGGTTGCCCTCCTCCCAGACGACGTTGCGATAGTCTTCGAAACCCAGCGCACTGCCGATGGCGAGCAGGACGAACAATGCCAGGACGCACTCCAGCAGCATGCCGTCAAAGCCGATCCGCTTGGCGTCCTGTTCCCTGCTGCACTGCTTGCTTGTGGTTCCGGATGATACCAGGCAATGGAACCCGGAGATGGCGCCGCAGGCGATGGTAATGAACATCATCGGCCAGATGACGCCGAGTTGCTCCAGACCTCCTGAGAGATTGAACGATGGAAAGCTGATCGAAAGACCGCTGAACCCGCCCAGGACCAGAGCGCCGAACATCAGCAGCATGCCCCCGTAGAGTATCTGCGAATTGATGAAGTCCCGCGGCTGCAAAATGACCCACACCGGCGCCCCGGCGGCGAACAGGACGTAAACGGAAATGATGACCATCCATGTCATCGGTTCAATCTGAAGAGGTAAACTGATCCCGCAGTAAACCGAGCCAGCGCAGAGAATGGCGCTCAGCCCATAGGCCAAACCGGTTGCGATTCCGCGGCGATAGAGCAGGTACCCCAGCAAAGGTGCCAGAGCGGTTACCATGATGACGGAGGTGGATGCTATTCCTCCGATCTGTGCCATCGTCTTGCCATCACTGCTCTGCGTTTTAAGCAACGTTTGGCTGGCGTCGAGCTGCAGTTTCTCCAATGGCCACAATGAGGTGAGTGCCGTCGCCGTCAACTTGAGGAAGACGGCCGTGATCAGGACGATCATGACAATGGTGAACAGCAGAAACAGCGCGAACCCGGCGCGCCCCATCGACTTGTGGGCGATCTCCGCCATCGACTTGCCACCCTCGCGCATGCTGGCAAACAGGGCGGTGAAATCATGCACGGCCCCGATGAAAATGCCGCCCAGAACGACCCACGCCACTGCCGGCACAAAACCGTAAATTGCCGCCAGCGTTGGACCGATGATCGGCCCGGCTCCGGCGATGCTGGAGAAGTGATGGGCGAAGACGACGGAGGTCCGCGTCGGCACGTAGTCGCGACCGTCGTTGATCTGCTCTGCAGGGGTCGGATTGGATGGATCGACGCCGACCTGGCGCGCTACCCAATTGCCGTAGTACCGGCTGGCCAGGCCGAAGACGACGAAGCCGGCGATAACGACGAGTAGGACATTCATAACCTGGTCAACCTCTCAGCGTTGGTCCGGGTTCGGGGAAAGCACCGCAACTCTGGACTCCAAGATGCAGTTACTGCACGTGATTCTGCAAGCTGGACGCAGACCTTCTGCGGGACCGCGATCTATGGTTCGAACGGCTGACCAGTACGCCGCAGTTCCTTGGTTACCGCCAGCTGACAGGTGACATTGGAGGTTTCTCGGAGACGGCCGCGAGCGCACAACCCCCCGGCCGCGTACCCGGGCCGGGCATCTGCAATCGTTCCGACAATCAGGTTGGCGTACTCCGTGGTGGTACCGTACTCGGCTGCGACCAGCCCCACCATCTCCGACCACGCGATCTTCAGCGCCTCTTCCCAGTTCGCTCCCCTTCCACTCGTCAACCATTCTCGCTCCGGCTCTACGTGCCTGGTTTTCTCGACAACCGGACTGCTGCAGGGAAACCCCGGCGATCTGTCCACCCTTAAAGTGATGGCGGAATCAATCTCCACGCCGGTGCCCGTCAACTCTCCATCTCCCATGCGCGCATGCACGTCCGTAAGCAGCATCAGTCCGCCTTCCTTCTGGGCCTTGATGTGTACGGTGCTGCCGGCGATGTAGGAGTTAAAGTCGGTGTTGCCGCCGGTGTCATTCTCGTAGGGAGCCACTGATGCCAGCGATATGAAACCGATCATCGGCCGTACCGGGACCACGAAGTCGGGAGGAAAGTGGACGAGACCATCCTTCATCGGAGCGATCAGCCGGATGCTGCCCCAGTGAGGTCCTCCGTTGCGGTAAAAACCGTATGGACCGACATCGATGTCGATGATCTCGATGGAGACCCAGTCGCCGGGTTCGATGCCGTCAATGTAGAACGGCCCACCCTGACGTGAATGCCGCTTCTCCAGCACCTCCATGACAGCGCCGGCGCGGTGCGGGTGGTTGTTCGCATAATCCTGGTCATGCCCACCCACGGTCTCGATGATGACCGTCTCCCCCAGCTGAAGTGGCCCCCGGACGCGCCCGATCTCCGGGTCATCCGGTCCCGAATAGTATGGTGTACGCGTGAATGTTCTCATGCTCGGCTCCGACGCGGGTGGTTGATGGTTCGCACCGTGTAATCAGCGACTGTCTCGATGTCCGACATATTTCTGCTCCATGAACCCACCACGGCGGCAGCCATCCGTCGATGCCCCGCCTCAGAGTTCCAACTTCAATCCGATGGTAGGAAGCACCCCGAACCCGCGCTCGTCGATGGTTCCGGTCAGCGGCTGAAAGCGCTGCTCATTGACATTGAGGTGGTCGTAGACATTGACGATATCCAGAAACCCCACCAGCGCGAAGCGCCCCAACTGGGTCCGGTGGTCGACGCGAATGTTGAAGGTGTGAAAGGCCGTCAGGCGATCACCGTTATTGGAGATGATTTCCTGTGAATAACGCACATGGTCAGGATCGTCGAAGACATCTGTGTGGACGATGGAAGAGTCGCGTGGGCGTCCAGTGGCGTACCGCCATTTCGCCGAAATAGCCCACGACTTGTTTATCTCGTACCCGCCCAGCACGCTGAAGATATGCGGCTGGTTGAAATCCGAGTCGTAGCTTTCCAGGCCGTCGTTGTCGTTGCGCCGGCTCTTGGCAAACGAATAGTTGATCTGTCCGTAAAACTGATCCACCAGCCGCTTTATCAGGCTGAGATCGACGCCGCGCGCCCAGCCCTCGCCCGCATTCGTGCGCACCTGGCTGGTCCGATCCGGATGCACGATCAAGTCATCGAACTGCTTGGCGTACACCTCTGACGTGAGCTTGACGTCGTCACGCAGGTAGTGGCTGACTCCCGTGATGAAATGCAGCGCCCTCTCGTTCTTGAGCCCCTCGTTTTGCGCTGCGGCAGTAGCCACGTCGATGTCAGGCGTCTGATAGTATACACCCGTGGCCAAGTTCAACCGGGTGCGGCCAGTGAGACGGAAAGTCAAGCTCAGACGCGGCGATACATAGTTGCGACTGTTCAGCTGGTTAAACTCGTAGCGCGCTCCGGCGTTCACGGTCAAGCGCTGCACCGGAGTCAGCGACCACTCGGCGAACGTGGCGAACAGACTCCGGGTGCCATCGAAGCGCGAGTCGATCTGTTCCGGGGTAGTGACGATGAATCGTTGATCCGGGCTGACCCGGAAGTCGTCGCTGTCGAAGACGTAGAGCGTATCCTGGCCGTTTTGCAGGATTGTTCGATCATAGCGCGAGCGGCTGCCTTCGATTCCGAACGAAAGTTGGTTTCCCTGACCCATCGCGTGGGTGAACGTCGAGCGGGTTCCCACCTCGATCTCGTCAAGATCCTCACTGATGCGCTGGCGTAGCGTGAAGTCATCGACCGATCTCACGTCGGCGGCTATGCCCGGAATGGGATCTGCTGCACCCAAACGCGCCTGGCGATCAGTCCTTCTCGCGTACACGTTCGTCTGCAGCACACAGGACGTTCCGGCCAAGTAGCGCCAGTTCAGTCCCAGCAGTGACTTTGATTCATCAAAGTCCACCAGGTCACGCGCCGCGAAGTCGTCGCTCTTGAAGACATGTTCGGTCTCCTGGTTGAACTTTTCCGGGGCGTGAATACCAAGAACGGATATCTTGTGCCGCGAATTCAGGTCGGTAGTGGTCTTGAAAATCAGGTCGGTGAATCGCGGCCGGCCGAACTCATCCTGGCCGGTGAGCTCGAGAATCCGCGTGAAATTGGTGTGGCGCGCCGACACGATGATCCCGGTGCCGGGAACGGCGTTGACGGGGCCGTCGTAGTTCGCCTCCCAGCCGGTCACATCGAAGCGTCCGTCGAGCGTGGCATCCTCCAGATTCGCCTCGCGCAGCTTGAGGTCGAGAAAGGAGGCCAGCTTGCCCCCGTAGGCCGCGGAGAAGCCTCCCGCCTGGAAACGCGCATCCTCGATCAGGTTGGGAGCGAAGATGCTGAAGCGGCCGCCCTGTTTCTCCTGCTCCTCGCTGCTGCCGCCGTCGAAGTGGCTGACCTTGTCGAAGGGGATGTTGTCGATGAGGATGATGTTCTCGGTGGGACTGTTGCCGCGCACCGAAAAGGCTGAGAACTCACCTCCGGACGTGCTCACCCCAGGCAGGGTCTCCATGGCGCGGAAGACATCACCGGTGGCACCCGGTGTGCGCCGGATTTCTTCACGGGTATAGGTGAAGTGGGAGACCGGGGCCTGCGGATTTTCTTGAAAGGAGGTCGTGGAAACGGTCACCTCCGCAGCCATCATGATGGCGGGAGCAAGCTCGATCTCTTCGACGGAGGTCGTCTTGTTGCGCACGACTCGGACATCGGTTTCGAGAAAGCGGTGATAGGCGATGTGACTGAATTCGAGCTTGTACAGCCCTTCGTTCATCCCTGCAAGGTTGAACCTGCCGTCCTGGTCCGTAACAGTCCCGACATTCGTTCCGTAGATGGTCACCGACGCATCCGGGATAGGATGCTTGGTGGCAACGTCGACGACGCGACCGCTGACACTCCCCTGATTGACTTCAGCGGACGCCACTGGCGACGACAGTAGGACTACCAGACAGCTCACCCAAATCGGCCTGAAACAACTCATCGAAGCACCTTTCTTTACCCTACCCGTAGAGTTAAAACGGGATCGCATGAAGCGAATCCATTTGAGGTTATTCCGCGAACTGCACAACGCCGAAACGTTCCGGATGGTGAAATCCTCTCTGGTGGGTTTCGCTCCAGGCAGTGTGTTCCGTCTGATCGTCGAAGTGGGCGACCAGCTTACTGAGTCGTTCCTGCAATTGTTCTGTTTCAGATTCCCCACTGTCCCGGGACAATTCCTCTATCTGCTCCCTTAGCGATCGGATCTGGCGCATTACCTCACGGCCGGCTTTGCGCTCGATTCGATAGAGATTTAGACGCCATGTGTCGCCCGGATTGGGCCGCCCACCACCACCGATTCGGGGAACCATCGCGGACCAGGGGATCGCGATTTCGACCGTCCAGCCCTGATCCTGACTCAGAGAATCGTTGACAGTACCTTGAACCCGAACAGCGGACCGCAGCCCGGCGATATCCCAATCCATGTCGGCCTCCCATGTGGGAGTCAACTGCTGGATGCTCAAATCCACGACCGTATTCTGTGGATTGACTTCCAGTTCCAGGTAGTTGCGTCCGTCGCCATCAGGATCGATGAAGACCTCGACGACTTCCTCTTCCCAGAGCTTGTCGTCGTCGTGCTGGTAAATCGCCCAGATGTCCGCATCCTGACAGGCGAAGGCGAAATAGAAATTCTCGTCGTCCCACAACATCTTTGCCCGAGTGGGATTGAGAACCAGGTTGTAGGAATCGAGGATGCGGTCGAAGTCGTTGATCTGGGGGGCAACCTCCCAGGCGAATTCGTGCAAGTCCCCGTCTATGACCATCTCCGTGGATGCTCGTTCCACAGTGTAGTGACTCACCAGGCCATTCGGCGTGAAGGCCTGGCTGGCTGCCGGTTGAGCACTCGACAATTGGAATGCCAAACCGAAAAGCCACACCAACACCGGGCGGAGGAGCGTCGTTGACGCGAGTTCACTCATTGGAGCACAAACATGAGCCTCAGGCAGTTGCAACGTCAACATGCCGATGTGCGTCATGGACGCTGTTCCTTGAGCCCCTGGTTTTGTACTATCCGGACAGGCATCCGGCCATCTCAACTTAAACGGAAAGCAGAATGTCGAGCCTGAAGCTCGAACACAAGATTCTCGTCATCATCGTGATCGCCCTGGTATGCGGTCTGGGCGCCTCCGTCGTCATCACCATCGAGCGGGAATCGGCCAACCTGCGTTCACATCTTCTTCTCAGACATTCGCGGCTTTACGGCTTACTCGGAAAATGTTGAGCCCGAGCAGGTGATCAGCATGCTCAATACCTACCTGCGCGCGCAGACGGAAATCGTCAAGGAGTGGGGCGGGGACATTGACAAGTTCGTCGGTGACGAGTTGGTCGCCACATTCGACGAGGAAACCGACCATGCCGAGGGCATGGTACTGCGCGCCGTAAGCTGCGCCCATGCAATACAGCGGCGCATCGGGGAACTGAACAAGCAGTACCCCGATGCTAACGTCGGCGTCGGCATCGGCATCAACACAGGACAGGTGGTTCTGGGGGCGATGGGCAGTGAAGAGCGCATGGACTACACGGTGATAGGGGACAACGTCAACGTGGCCGCACGTCTGTGCAGTGCGGCCGAGGCGCATCAGATAATCATTTCCGCTGCCTCCTACGAGTACATCAAAGACCGTACCGATGTACGCCTGAGTCCGCTGCCACCGCTGTCTGTGAAGAACAAGAGTGAGCCACTTTCCGTGTACGAGGTCGTCGACGTCGCTCGTGCGTGAGTGACCGGGGCATTCATCAACGCGTGTTCACGATGAATACAAAATGAATACAAAAGACGACTTCAAACTGCTGACCTTGATCCGCAGACTCGAACTGTTCCGCGAACTGGATGCGGAGGAGGCCGAGTTCCTGTTGGGCTTGTGTGAGCGTAATGCCTATCGGGCTGGCGAGACGGCCTGGCTTGCCGGCGACAAGAGCTCACACATGCTTGTGCTGCTCAGCGGTCGTTTGCGGATCGTCGACGCTGAGGGACAGGAAATCGGCCAGGTTTCCCCCGGCGAAGTGTTTGGTGAGATGGGCGTGCTGACCGGCCACACGCGATTCGCGGGCATCGAGGCTATCGAGCCGTCGACGGCGCTGAGTCTGTCGGGCCGAGCGCTACGGTCGATGGTGGGTGAGCATCAGGGGATCTATGTGAAAATTCTGGAAACCGCGGTCGATATTCTGTCGCACCGCCTGACGCACACCGAGCATTCACGGCACTGAGCATCTGACGCTCTTCGGGGTACTCGGACAGATCCGTTCCGACACTGCCTGCGACGCCTGTGATCAGGATGTTCACATTGGCTCCTCGATTTCCTTCAACGCCTCTCGGTCCTCGGCAATCCACTGCTGCCAGCGTCCTTCGTCAGGCTCCTGAAAGCCGCTGTTGCCGCGGGCCTGCAGGTGGTCGTCCACGCCCAGCAATCGCAACGATCGGTGGTCGTTGCGTCCACGTGCCCAGTCGATCAGTTGTCTGCAATTGGGACCGTCAAAGGTGTCCGTGTACTTGAGCCAGGAAATGTTGTAATACACACTGAAAAAGAACCGCCGCTTGCCGGATGTATTGGGCGTTCCCGAATGCAGTAGTCCGCTGTGAGTCAGGACGACATCTCCGGCCTTCATATACACGATCACCTCGTCCGCGTGCGGCACTTGCCTCTGCTCCTCGGTGATCGTTACCGGGTTGACGTGCGACCCCGGTATCACCCGCAGCGGCCCGTAGTCATCGGTCAAATCCTGCAGGTAACAGATCGCGTTCATCGACAACGGCCGCTCGTAGTTGCCGCTTGGCATACGCGCCCAGCGATCCCGGTGCCACTTGCTGACACTCCCCTTGGCCTCGTCGTCCGACACCGACGGAAAAGCCGCCAGGGTCAGGTTGTCCAGTTGGACGAACGGCCCTACGACCCTTTCGGCGAAGTCCAGAATTGTCGAATTAGAAACCGTCGGCCACATCAACGCGGGCGACCGTTCCAGCATGTTGCCGAACCACCATCTTCGCGTTTGCGCGTACACCCCCGTAGAGGCCGCTTCCAGGCGTAGAACCTCCTCCTGCCAGGACTGCATCTGGGCTTCATCGTACAATCCTTCAAAAATCGTGTACCCCTGTTCCTTGTAATGCGCCAGCTGGTCGTCAGAGGCGGTGGTGCTCATAGTCAGTCCTCCTCGCGCGTAAGCTCGTCAGCTCCGATGAACTGACCCTCCACGTGCCGGGTGGTCAGAGCGGCTGCCCGTTGCAACGCCTCGTCGATGTTGGCCCCTTTATAGAGATGGTAGGTCAGATAGGCGGCGAAGAAGACATCCCCGGCCCCCGTTGGATCAGCGATCTCGCTAGCGGCGACGGCACGGAACTCGTGACGTGTCCCCGAACGGCTGAGTAGCCATCCTCCTCGAGTTCCGTCCGTGATCAGCCACTGTTCGACTCCGTACTCTTGCATTGTTGTGCTGTTTTCCTGTCCGAACTGACTCGCCACGGCTTCGGCTTCGTCGCGGGAGGCCTTGACTATGGTTGCGCGCTCCAGAACGAGGCGTAAATGCTCCGAAATCTCAGCATGCACCTCAATCCCCTCAACCTTACGTGTGTACCCCTGAATGTCCACGCTGACACGATCGACGTCCCGCAGCTCCTTGATGGCTTGTGGTCCTATGTCGAGGGGATGCAGCGGACCCAGGTACACATGGTCCACCTTCGCGGCGATTTCGGCTACCTGTGACTCCGAGATCGGAGCGGCATATGAGAGCAACTCCTGTCGCCGCTCGTCTCCGCTGACGTAGTTGACGAACTCAGTGGTCCGATTACTGTCGCCGGCTTCGACGGAAATTTCAGCCCTCGAAAGCAGATCTACCAAAGCGTTGTCGCGGACGGCAATATTGGTCACGACGCTAGTAGAAATCCCCAACCGGGAAAGGGTCAGACCGGAGTAGACGGCAACACCGCCCCACTTGAGGCGAGTGACCTCACCATCCACGACACGGTCCCGGGTCGCGGATCCGATAACGGCAACCTGTGTCATGAACGTCCAGTGGAAACCACGGCGATCGCGTTATCCCGGCAGTTTCCACTTCGACCACAGCAAACTGCACTTTTCCTCGCTCGATTCAATCTTTTGATAGTACATGGTCAGCAGACTTCCGTCTGCCAACTCCACACTCGACGGGTAGCCCAGATCCCTGTCGGGACCGTCGTCGCGCAGAATGTAATCGTGGTCCCAACTCTCCCCCCCGTCCCGGCTGATCATCACCCGCTCCCCGTACGGTTCCTGCCGATAGCCGTAGGCGCAGACCAGCGCCCCGCTCGAGTGCACCAGCAGGTGCGGCGGCGATCCGTGGAATCCCAGTGGCTCGGCCTTGCTCCAGGTCCGCCCACCATCCGTGGACACCGACTGAAACATGGAAAATCTCAGAGCGCCCATGATGTCATCCTGACCTTCACTCGATGCCATGGCAGAGCGGATCAGCCCCACCAGTTTGCCGTCCGCCAGCTCGGCCACGTGCGGCTCGTGGTAGTTACCGGGTTCCGTGCCTTCCAACATCGGCACCTCCCCCAGCCGTTCCCAGGTCTGGCCCTCATCGATGCTCGTCATGGCCGCGATCTCTCCGGCACCGGTCGTGAACTCATCCATGTCGCGGCCGAAGGCCTTGCCGAAGTAGAGCAGGGCACCGCTGCGCAAGCGGATCGGTCCGTGCGGTGCCGTCAGCGGCACCTTCACCGGCTCCTTCCAGCTCTCACCCGCGTCATCACTGGTGCGGATCCAGGCACCGCTATAACGCGCGACGTTGTCGTCGGTGATACGGGCGAAACCGGTCTGCCAGATATCGGCTACCTCTGGTTTCGCTCTGTCGGCGCGTGAGCGATTGTCGGTCGTGAACCAGGACAACAAGATCTTGTCCCCACCCAGGCAGACCACACCGGTGTCGCGATCGTCCAGCGGTGAGTCGTTGGCCACACGCAGGCTCGTCCAGGTGCGACCTTCATCGGCACTGGTACAGAACACGTTGCGACCAAAGGGACATACGTGTTCGTTGCGAAAACCCGAGGCCGCCGCCACCAGCGTGCCATCGTCCATCTTGGCCAGCGTCGGCCAGCCGAAGTACCCCAGGAAGTCGCGCGGAAAGGAGCTCACCACCCCGTGTTCCGCAACAATTTCTTTGTCCATCTGAGTCAATTGCATTTCATTTCTCCCAGCACGACGTTAATGGCGTATGTGATAGCGCTGTCCAGATTGCAATTACAGTCTGTACATAGACGCACTTTTTTGAATTGTCCGCGAGGATTCTCATGGAGTGGATACTGGAACCCTGGCCCTGGTACGTTTCAGGTCCGTTGATCGGACTGACCGTGCCCTTGTTGTTGGTCATCGTCGGAAAGCCGTTTGGCATATCCAGCAGTTTTCGGCATCTGTGCTCCATGTGTGCGCCGAATACGACAATCGGGTACTTGCGGGAGAATGACTGGCGACAGGAATCGTGGAACCTGTTTTTCGTCGTCGGCATCGTCCTTGGCAGTTTTCTTGGTATGCGCCTGCTGTCGAATCAGCCGTTCCCGTTGTTGCCCGGTCACTACCACGAGTGGAGTGGAGCGATCGCCCTCTTCCTGGGTGGATTGCTCGTGGGGTTCGGCACGCGATATGCCGATGGATGCACGTCCGGCCATTCCATCATGGGCATGTCCAATCTCAAATGGCCCAGCCTGGTGGCGACCATCAGCTTTTTCGTGGGGGGCGTGTTCATGGTCACCATGTTCGATTGGCTTCTCATCGGAGCGAGTCAGGGATGAACAGTCTACTCTCAACCTTGGTAGGCACCTACTTCGGCCTGCTGTTGGTCAAATCTGAAGTGGCTTCCTGGTTCAGGATTCAGAAGATGTTTCGCTTCGAAGAAGCCCACATGTTTCTGATCATCGGCTCCGCGGTTGTGGTGGGAGTCATCTCCCTCCTCCTGATCAGAAAACTCGGGCTGAAGACCATAGGCGGACAAACCATCGAAGCAAAAGGGAAGAAGTTTCAGAAGGGCACCGTGATCGGCGGGATTCTTTTCGGCATGGGTTGGTCCATTACCGGGGCATGTCCCGGACCGATTTACGCTCAGATTGGAAGTGGAGAATTTCTGGCACTCATCACTTTCGCTGGTGTGCTGCTCGGAGCCTATGCCTACGCTGTGCTACAACCCAGATTGCCACACTAATTGGGGACGCTAGGCATCCGGTATGGTTAACAACCTCGATTGGACTGCGATCGACAAATGGCTCACAGGCGAGGCCTTCGTTGGCTCTCGTCTGGACGAGTTCCTGTACGAGATCTGTGAGCGCATCGGCTCGCGATGGGCGGGTACTGCCGGAGATTTCGCTGCCGGCAGCTATATCGTCGAACGCTTCGAGGAATTCGGCCTGACGAATCCACGCTCCGAGGAATTCGAGCTCAAAGCCTGGGATTACTCGAAGTGTGAAGGAAGGGTGGTAGAGGACGACCTGCCGATCGCACTGGTCCCCATGATCCATTGTCCGCCGATCGATCTGCGTGCGCCGCTCGTCGACGTCGGTTTCGGCATGCCGCATGAGATTGGGCCTGTAGCCGGCAAACTTCCGGGCAGCATCGCCGTCATCAACATCGACGACGAGCCCTTCAGCGACCCGGTCCCACTGCCAGAACGACTCCGTGATTTGTCTACAATCAATTGCGCGGCTGCCATCGCCGTCGAAGCCAGGGCCGGAGGCAACATTGAGACCATCCGGGCGACGGACAAACGCTGGAATGATAAGGCCGGCGATGTGCGACCCCATCCACTGCCCACTGTTCAGACCCATCGGGAAGACGGCGTCAGACTGCGTCAGGCTAAGGGGAAGACATTCGAGATCGTGGTCGAGAGCCGCACATTCACCGCACCGTGTTACAATTCGATTGCCGATCTGCCCGGGGCGTCCTGGGCGAACGAGTCGTTGGTCCTGGGTGCCCATCAAGACACCTACATGGACACCCCCGGAGCAGTGGACGACGGGTCCGGACTGGTCGTGACTCTGGAGATCATGAGGCTGCTCGCGGGTCTGCGCGACGAGTTCGGCGTCTCACCCGGGATGAGCATCAGGGCTTGTGCCTGGAGTGGCGAGGAGCAGAACCATCAAGGTTCGGCGGATTACGTTCGACGGCACCACGGACCGGAGCCCAAGCCCAAACTGGTCGTCAACCTCGACGAATTGGCGGCGGGTCCGATCAAGGGGATGGTGTTGCAGTTCCCGCACTTGCGGACACTCATCCAAAACACCCTCGACGAATTGGACGAAGGCTTGAAATGCCACGTCATGCCCATGCTCGATCATACCAACGACGGTTTCTCATTTGCCCGCAGCGCTATCCCCTACGCCATCATCTGGCGATGGCGGTTTGTCGGCCGACACCCGGAATCGAATTTCAGAGCCGAGCCATGGGACACGGTGGACAAGGTGCGAACGCGGGAGATGAAGGAGTACGTCGCCTTCCTGGCGCGGACCCTGCTCCGGCTTTCGCATGTACCGCCGGCCGCTTGGCCGGACATGCCCGAGACCGTCGCTGACGTGGACGCCAGATTGCAACGCGAGATCGGCAGCGTCGCGAGAACGATGTGACTCGTCGCTGACTTCAGGGACGGCTAAGCGGAGAACTTCGCTTTTTTCAGGAATCTCCCGAGCGCACAGTGCTCAGGCTGTGAGGATGGCGAGCTCATACGCCGCCAGATACTTATCTCGTGTGACCAGCGTGAGATCCTCACGATATTGTCAACACTGGCGAACGAGTCGTCTCTGTTCAAGCGGGTTCTTATGCTGCGGCCTGCCACCATACGCACCACATCACCCTCAAGGGTTCTGACACCCGGCCACTTTGCGGATAGCAGTTGTTACACCGGGGAAGATGTCGTCAGCGTCGCAGGCGAGTCTGGTCTACACACCCCGACTGAATCCGGCACGACGAGGAGAACTTCTACGCCGAGGCAACGCGAGCTCTTCAGATTTCCTCCCGCCGGGCATACCTACTACAACAGCCAGACACTTGCGCTTCTGGAGGAGCAGTACCCGGACTGGAATGGGCGAGGAGAGTACGCCTGAAGCTTGGTGGCGGGCGGAGTCGTCATAGGACCTGGGGTTCGGGTTCTCTATGTTCAACCGGGACCTCGCCGCCTGAGCTATCCTGACAAGGAGTGACAGACTCGCTGCAGAAGGCGAAGGATGCGGGCAAGACACGGTTTATCGCCTATTCCGGCGACAACGACAGCGCCTTGTGTGCGGTCGGCACTGGAGCCTTCGACACGCTGCAAACTTCCTTCAACCCGGAGGCCGAGCAACAGAACATGGGCATCATCGTCAAGCGGCCGATCGCCAATGCGGTGTGGGGGGCCGCTGAAGACCCGAATCCGTACGAGCGCTATCCCACCTACACGGAGGAGTATTTCCGCCGTGGTGGGGTGATGAGTGCGGAGGGGCCGTTACCGTCGGAACCGGATGATCGCATCCTGACTGCGCTGGGATTCGTGCTGGCGCATGCAGTCGTGGACGTGGCCATCGTCGGCACCCAACGCTCCCGTTTCGTGGAATCGAACGTGGAGATGGTCAACGGCAGTCTGCCGATCGCGTCCGAGGCGGTAGAGGCGCTGCATGAGCGCTACGACCGTTTTTCTGAGGGCGCTTGGGAGCAGTGTGGGTGAGTCGTGCACGTCACCGAAACAAGACCTGAGAGGCAAAACCATGGCTGACCAACGGCAGCAGATCCTCGATCGCGGTAGCTACTTCCCGGGCGACTGGGTACGCCCGCGGTTCAATCCGGGCACCTGGATGGCCATGGTGGATGTGATGGAGATCTTCACCGGCCACCGCAGCATCACCCGGGACGGCGGGTATGAAATGTTCGACGGCCCCGTTGGCGTGCAGCTGCGGGTGGAGGAAGCGGACAAGTCGGAACCGTTTCTGACACGCGAGAAGGAATGGGAGCAGAAGGGCTCCATGGGCCCCTCGAATTTCTGGTACGAAGACGGACGCTTCCACATGTTCTACAACGTCGGCGAGGTTGGCTGCCAGGCGGTCAGTGATGACGGCTACAACTGGGAGCGGCCGGTCCTGGGCAAGACCGAGTTCAACGGGTCAACTGAGAACAACATTCTCGGAGCGTCGATCCCCGGCGCCGTTCTAAAGGATCCGAGCGCGCCGCCGGCCGAACGCTACAAGGCCCTTAGCGCCAAGGGATTCTGGCTCGACCGCGACACCGGCGAGGTAGTCGACGGCGACGAAGCAGACAAGTGCTGGCGCGCTGAGCACTATGAGGGGGAGGCGTACAGCGGTCGCAAGGTCGTCTTGAAAGGGGCGATGATAGGCCACGTCTCTCCGGACCGCTACAACTGGACGGAAATCGAAGAGCCGGTCGGCAACTATTCGGTAAACGGCGGCATGGCGCTCTGCTACGACGAGGACAACCAGGATTACTTCGCCTACATCCAACCGCAGGGTGGAGCTGCGGTGGAGCCGAAAACCCTGGGAACCAGCATGCCGGAGACGGAGGTCGTGCGCCGTGCCGTGGGGCTGACGCGGACGAAGAACTTCCGTCACTGGCCGGCGGCCAGGCTCCTGGTCCATCCAGATGCACAGGACCCCCTGGACATCTCATACTACGGAGCCTGTTACTTCCCCTACCCGGGTCGGCGGGAGCTGCACGGCATGTTCCTTCCGGTCTTCCACGGCATGACCGATCACGTCGACATGCAGATCGCCTTCAGCCGCGACGGCCTGGTCTGGACCCGGCCCGAGCGCCGGCCCATCACCAACCTCGGCTCACCCGGCAGTGGCGATGAGGGCCAGATCCACGTCTGGCGCCAAGGCCTGGTGGAGCTGCCCGACGGCCACTGGGCCGTGCCCTACCAGGGGAACTCGATCCTGCACACGGTGGAGGAGGATCGCCAGGCCGAGATCTTTCCGGGTCACGGTGATGTCCAGCACCGGTGGGCGCGCTGGCGGCCGCACCGCTTTTGCGGAGTGGAATCCGAGTCCGAGGGGCGCTTCACGATTCCGACCGTGTTCCGGTTGGAAAACGAGCTGCGCCTCAACTACCGCTGTGCCCCGGGAGGCTGGATCCAGGTCGAGCTGATGCCCCGCGTGCCGACGATGCTGTGCCCGGATGCCAATCCCCTCGAGGGCTATTCCTTCGATGAGTGCGACCGGCTCACCGGCGACGAGGAGGAGCAGGTTGTCACCTGGAAGGGGAGCAGCGACATCTCCCGCGTCGGCGAGATGGCGGCCTTCCGTGTGAGGATGTTTCAGGCGAAGCTGTTTGCCTACCGGCTGTAACCTCGGCGCCCGGGAAACGGACGCTGCACGGTGTCGTCTGGATGTACCAGGGCATGGCGCTCGAACAGCTGTTCCAGATGCACCAGCCGCGTCGGACTCGCCGTGTGTCAGGAGAGACATTCGATGGAGACGCAACCACTGTCTGCAGCCCGGGCACAGTATGAAGCCGATGGGTTCTACCTGCATCAGGAGCCCCTCGTTCCCGATGAGCTCCTTCGTCGTGCCACCGAAGGCATGGATGCCATCCGCGGGATACGACACCAGCATGCTTCCAAGGGGGGGATCGCAACCCGGGATCCCCCCGACGAAGAGCAGCGCGAGGCCATCGCCGTGCCGGAGGGTGTGACCTGGGAGGAGGTCGACGCGATCCTGCCACCCGGCGGCGCCAGCTTTCATCACAACCTGACCTATCACGGCTCCGGCCCCAACCTGTCGACCCATATGCGAAGGAGTTTCGCCATTCATCTGCGCACAGAAAATTCCAACGAAGGTCTGGCTGAAGCGCTCGACGAGCCCGCACACTGTCCCGTCATCTACCGCAAGGACCGGTTGAACCGGGCCCGCGCATGAGCCCGACGGAGCAGCAGGTCCGCTTCTTCGACACCTTCGGCTTCGTCTGCTTTCCCGGCCTGTTCTCTGACGACATCGGCCGTATTACCGAGGCGTTCGAAAAGGTGTGGGCGGACCACGGTGGCGGGCACCACGGCCAGGCCCACGACTACCGTCGTAAATCCGCCCTGTTGCAGTTCATCGACCGCAATGAGTACCTGTGCGGACTGCTCGACGACTTTCGCATCGACGCCTTTGCCTGTGACGTGCTCGGCAGCGACTACAACTACAAATCAAGCGATGGCAACCTGCACGTAGAGGACACCGTCTGGCACTCCGACACCGGAATTCCCAAGCAGACCATCAAGGCAGCCTTCTACCTGGACGAGGTCACCGAGGACACCGGCTGCCTCAGGGTAATTCCGGGCAGCCACAAGACCGGCGACGTTTATGCGACGGCGTTGAATGACATGGTACCGTGGATAGACCAGCAACACTTCGAGGAGAGGCTGGGTGTCGACGGCAGCGAAATGCCGGCGGTGGCGCTGGAATCCCGGCCGGGCGATCTCGTCTGCTTCGACCGCCGGATCAAGCATGCGGCCTTCGGTGGTAGCACCAGGCGGCGGATGTTCACGATCATCCTCGAGCCCCGGCACACTGACGACGAACTGGACAGTCTGCGGGAAAATATCGCCGTGCTGGCGCGCTTCTGGATAGACCAGGCCTACGGAGATCTGATGATCAAGACGGCCAGTCCGCAGCGGATGGTGCACCTGGAGCAGAGGATGGCCAACGACGGACACCTGCGGGAGTTGACGCGCAAAGCACGGGAGGAGATGGACGAGCCCGAGCGCTAGTTGCAGCGCGTTGTCCATGACAGGCATTCGGCCACACGCCGCGGTCGGTGATCGGGTCAGCGTGACTTCGGCACGGGGGAGCAGCTGACGACGAAGTGGGCTTTCCGGGAGCTGATCGAGCGGGAGCTCGTCGACTACCTGCGCGTGGACATCTGTCACGGCGGCGGCATCACGGAGGGGAAGAAGATCGCCGCCATGGGGGAGGTGCACTACCAGGAGCTCGCCCTCCACTATACTGCCAGTCCGGTGAGCACGGCGGCGATGCTGCACCTGAACATGTCCGTGCCCAACTGCGCGGTCCAGGAATACGCGCCGAGTTCGGGGTGGATCGACAAAGTCATCGAACACGACCTCGCCACCGAGGGAGGGTATCTGCTTTGCCCCGAGTCACCGGGTCTGGGCATCGAGCTGAACGAGGAAGCTGCGGCCGCGCATCCCTGGTCCGATCCCGATCCGCCCCACTGGCGCCGTGAGGACGGCTCGGTGCAGGACTGGTGATGTCCGGCCACCGGGACGAATGAAACCACCAGCCGGAGATCGTCAAACCGCGCAATCGAACTGAGGAACATGGCGATGAACGCGCAAACGAAGGCTGCCCGTAAACGGGACCTGGAGCGGGTGATCGAGATCTACATCGAGGGGTGTTGCGAGGCCGACGCCGAGAAGATCATTTCCGCTCTTACACCGGACTGCGCACACTACTTTCCACCGGGCATGTACGACGGTCCGTGGATGGGCGCCGACTTGATCGCCCGAAAGTGGTGCACGGCTGTCGCTGACCTGGGATCCTACTGGACCATCGATTCACTGATCGTTTCCCCGGACGCGGATCGGGCTGCCGGCGAGTGGACCCACTTCAAGACCAAGCAGGGCACGGTGTTGCGGGGGATGGAGTGGTACGAGTTCGACGGCCAGACCGGCCTGATCAGGGAGATTCGCGCTTACTACGCTTCACCGCAGGCGACCGACCTGGATCGATTGGAGCTCGGCGGCTTTGACTACGAGGGTCGAGGTTTTCCGCTGGCCCCACCGCCGGGCGTTCGAGACTGAAAAATGAATCAATCCTGTGGGTAGGTGCGCTGGGCACTAGGGTCTAATGACTGTGCCGTCATTGCGGCGCGCGTCCCCCCACAGCTTGCGGCCGCCGATGTTCTTGGGCGGAAAGCGGGCGGCAAGCTCCTCGTTCAGATCGACTCCGTGACCGGGCTTGCCGCTCGGCCACATGTAGCCGTTGCGCACCTCGGGAACCCCGGGGAACACTTCCTTCAACGTCTCATGCGTGTTCTTGTAACAGGACGCCTCCTGGATACCGAAATTCCACACGTTCATGTCGAGCATGAAGTTGCAGGCGTGCCCGACCGGGGACACGTCGGCGGAGCCGTGCCAGGCCGTGCGTACATTGAAGGCCGCGCACAACGCTGCCAGCTTGCGGGCCGGAGTGATGCCTCCGATCGTGGATACGTGGCAGCGAATGAAGTCGATGAGCCGGTCCTTGATCATCGGCACCATCTCCTGTGGGTTGCTGTAGAGCTCTCCCATGGCCAAGGGCGTGCAGGTCTGCTCGCGGATGAGGCGGTGGTAGTCGTTGTCTTCCGGCGAGAGGACGTCTTCGAGGAAGAACGGCTTGTACTGCTCCACGTCCTTGGCCAGCGCGACGCCCTGGATGGGCGGCAGACGCTCGTGGGCGTCGTAGAGGATTTCGGGATTCCGTCCAAACGTTTCGCGGAAGTGCTCGAAAGCACCAATGATGTCGCGCGCGTGCGGTGCCGGCTCGTACAGGGATACCCTTTCGTTCGAAGTCTTCGGCGTCACGACCCTCGGGCCCTCGTCGTCTGACCTGTCGGGATGCCATGAGCCCAGCTTCAGGTGGTGGAATCCTTTTCCCAGCAAATCCTGGATGTCCTCTTCGTATTCCTCTCTACTGCCCCCGGTGGGGATCACGTAAACGGCCGCTGCCTCCCGCGACTTGCCGCCGAGCAGATCGTAGATCGGCATCCCCGCTACTTTACCCTTGATGTCCCACAACGCCTCGTCGACGCCGCTGACGGCGTTGTTGAGGACAGGTCCGTTGCGCCAGTAGGCGGACACGTTGCAGGACTGCCATATATCCTCGATCTCGGCCGGGTCCTTGCCGACCAGGAAGGGCTTCAAGTAATCGTCGACGGCTCTGGCCACGGCCGTCACGCGCGAGAAGAACGAGGCGCATCCCAACCCGTAGAGCTCGGGCTCGTTCGTCTCCACTTTGACGATGCAGAGGGTGCGGGCTCCGGGTGGCTCGGTTATGATGGCCCGGACATCGCGGATCGTGAGCTCGCTCATCTCCTTTGTCACGTGGCTAAACGCAGCCTGGGGAACTCACTCTATACACAGCCCGGGAACTCGCGTCCTCGGACGAGCGGCCAGCCATTGACCGGTTCCGGGCCCTCGAGGCAGTCGAGCTGCTTGACTTTCTCGGTCTCCTCGGGCGTGCCGATATAGCGCGTCCGGGCCGAGACGTAGTGCATGGACCACCCCCGCCGACGCGCCGCGGTGGTGTTCGGGCCGCTGCAGTGCAAGGTCAAGCTGTGATGGAACGTCGCGTCGCCTGCGGCGAGCGGCACTTGGGTCTCGCGCGCGAGGACATCCGGGGTCAGCATGTAGGGCAGGTGATCCCAGTCGATGAGACCAAATTCGTGGCTGCCAGGGATGAAGCGGATGCAGCCGTTGTCTTTGGTCGAGTCATCCAGCATGAGCTGGCAGGTGATCTGGAAATCACTGGCGAAGAAGCCCCAGAACACGGAATCCTGGTGGTAGCGGTTGGCCGGCGCGTAGGGCGGTTTGGCGAATACCTGGTCGTAGTAGAGCTTGAGATTCGGCCCCATCAGCTGCTCGACGATGTCGACGACCTTTTCCGAGCGCGCGCAGGCGTCGAAGGCATCGTCGTAGCGGGAGGGCACGCTCACGTTTGAAACGGCGTCGAGAGGATCCTCCATGGGCGTGTCGCGCCGGGCCCGATAGAGCTCTTCACCTCTGGGAAACACCTGAGTTCCACGCCGCTGGTGCCGCTCGCCGTGAGGATCGGGCTGATCCGCCGGAGCCTGTCCAGGCTCGTGGCGCGAGATGTGGCGTTCGGGGAACTCTGGCTTGCGTCCCAGTACGAGGTCGGCGTAGCGCTCGCATAACGTCTCGAGCTCATCGCCGTCAATCAACTCCCTGACGATGACGTACCCGTCCTCGAAGAACGCGCGCTTTTCTTCTTCAGTGAGCACTCAGGCCAGCACTCCGCGCACCGGCGACGGCATTTCGGGGGGAGAAGCCATGGCGGACAAAATACTGTATGCTCGAGGCCATCACCAGAACCAATTCTCACTCGCACAAGAGTCGTGTATCATGGCAACACCAATTGATCTGAACGATCGCAGGGAGCTTTTCGTCGACGATCACGTTCTCGACAGCCTGGTTGGATGCCGCCTGCAGCTGCACCATCCGACACCGGCCGGCACCGTCCTCGCGTACGACGAGCCGTGGGAGCGAGGTGAGAACGGATCGGCGTCGTTCTTCACGACGGTCTTTCAGGACGGCGATCTGTACCGGATGTACTACCGGGCGAATCTGGAGTACGTGTGCTACGCGGAAAGCGCCGATGGCATTCACTGGGTCAAGCCGGAGCTGGGTCTGGTCGAAGTAGAAGACTCGAGTCAGAACAACATCATTCTGGACAACTGCCAGAACGCATTCTGCCCCCTTCTCGATGCGAAACCGGGTGTGCCATCCCAGCAGCGGTACAAAGCCAACATGGAGAGGGATGCCCATTCCGGAGTGCCTTCAGAGAAGGGCCTGAACTTCTACGCATCGAGCGACGGCACGCGCTTCAGGATAATCGCCGATGCCCCAGTGACTCCCTGGACGATACCCAATCACTTCGACAGTCAGAACGTCATGTTCTGGTCAGACGTGGAATCGCAGTACGTGATGTACGCCCGCTTCATGGTGGGCAAGGACGGACAGCTCATAGACACCGAGGACTACGCGTACCGGCTGGAGCACGACATCGACAGCATCATCGCCCGCGACCGGGCCCGCGGTGTCTACATCCGCTCCACGGCGCGGGCGACTTCACCCGATTGCCTGAACTGGTCGGAGTTCGTGCCGATGGAGTACAGCGACACCGACTCGATCACTCCATCGGCGCAGCTCTATACCAATCAGACGATTCCGTATTTCCGGGCCGATCACATCTACCTGTCGCTGCCCGGCCGCATCTTCTTCAGCAAGCTGCAGACGAAGAGTCAGCACGAGCCGTCCCACCACTCCTCGACCGGCGATTGCTCGGATGGCGTTTTCATGACGACGAGGGCGGGTAGCCATCGCTACGACTTCACCTTCAGGGAGAGCTTTCTCAGGCCGGGGATCGGGGGCGAGAACTGGACTACGAGGACGAACTACCCGGCGCACGGGGTGATCCAGACCGGCGAAGCAGAGATGTCCATCTTCGTGCAGCATCATTACCAGCAGCCTACCGCCCATCTGGAGAGGATGACGCTCAGACTGGACGGCTTCGCCTCGCTGAGCACCGGGTACGATGGAGGCCAGGCCATCACGAAGCCAGTGAGGTATTCCGGCGATAAACTGGAGCTGAACTACTCGACGAGTGCCGCCGGGGGCCTGCGGGTCGAGTTACTCGATGAGTCGGAACGTCCGTTGGAGGGGTTCCGCCTCGACGACTGCGACGGACTGACGGGGGATGAGATCTCTAGGCATGTGTCGTGGAAGGGATCCACGGACTTGCCAACCAGTGTAGGACAGACGGTGCGGCTCAGATTCGTGATGAATGACGCGGATGTCTATTCGTTCAGATTCGCCGAGTAGCGCCGGTGATCTTCCCTGCAATAAACGCGCTTGACGGACTCACGATAATGCCCTTTATCCTCCAGTGTCATGAACACACCGACGATGCCTCAAAACCCACTCCTGGCTGGAGTGTCGGACCCGGATGCGCAACGGATTCTACATGGTCCGACCAGCGAGCTTGCCCGGGCGACACGTCCAGCTTTCTTCCACAACCACCACTCACCAGTGCAATGGACCAGCAGCGACTGGGAGGAGATGGAGGCGAGCCGAGAGGATCTGTTCGACATGGCCGCGGTAAGGGAGCAATTCGATCGAGAGCGCCTTCTGATCGATGGCTATGCCGTGCTCGAGGAGATCATTTTACCGAAGGCGATCGAGGAATGGACGGACGCGCTGCAATACGGCCAGCACCTCAACGACACCTTGTTGCAGGCTGACTGGACGGAGATCGATTGGCATGGCCTTGGGCGGACGCTTCCCGAAGAGACCCTGACCAGGGAGGCACTTCAAGGTGCTCTCGGAGGGAGTCAGGCGGTGCCGCAGGACACGGACGCGGCCGGTGTCAGGACACTGCGACATCACAGTGTTTTTGCCGAGTACTTTCCGGCCGGTCACATCCCGTTCATGATGAATGTCCTGACCCATCCACACATGCTGGAACTTCAGCGCATGTGCCTTGGGTGTGACACCATCTTCTTTGATCACAACCAGCTGCTGTCGCGGCCGGGCGGGTACCGCGGTGGACGCTGGCACAGCCACGAGGTCGGCTCCCGCTACGACGACTGTGGTATCGCCACCCCGGTTGAGTATGATGCCCAGGCGAACGCCAGCCTGACGTTGTGCTATCTCAATGGATTCGAGGCTGAGAGCGACGGCGGCCTGAAGATCGTTCGCGGCAGCCACCTGTTTCGTGATCCGACCGGGTGTCGTGCCGATACGGACGAGGAGTTGCGGGAAGGCTGGCTGCACGGCCGTACCCATCCGGTTACGGGAAGTGCGCTCGAGATCGAGCATCTCTCACTGCCACCCGGGTCGCTCGTGTGCTGCCTGTCACATGCTGCCCACGGAGTGGCCGCCAAGGCCGTCGCCAGAGACACCCGCTGGTGCTCTCTGATCTGCTACCGGAAAGCCGGTTCGGATGGATACACTCAGCCGCCGACCTCAGTGCCGCCTGTCTGGGCGTTGAAGGCGCAGCGGGGTGAGTTACCACCCGTACTCACCGAGTTGCTGCGTTCCAGCTACGACCTGGAACTCACCGGTGGCCGTACGGAATACGTAGAATAGCCGGATCCTGTCTATTTCTTTCTCGTGGGCTCCTGCCGCATCAGCGTTCGACCACCCTGCACCGCATCCCAGATCACCTTGAATGCCTTCGACCCGTCATCCTCGACCGCCGCCAGGGCGGAACCCACTTCGCTCACCGGCATGGCCGCTTTCGAATAGGCCCGATGTAAATCCTGCCGGGAGCAACCGAAATAGGTAACCTCACCGTTGGCGCGCGAGTAGCGGTACACGTGCCGGGGCAAATCGACCCAGCTGTAGTCGACAGTCAGCTTCTTGACAACCCTCTCGTTCAATCCAACACCGAGGCCGGGCCCTTCCGGTACGCTATGGTAACCGCCGCGCACCTCGATCGGACGCTTGATCAGCTGTTCCTTCCAGATGTTCATGCAGGTGATGGCCGGCCATTTCGCCTGAGTGCACACGACCCCCAGATGGGCTGCCCATGTCGTCGTGATGCCGGTGCCTACCAGCTGCAGCCAGAAGGGCTTGTTGGCGACATCCAGGATCGCTGACTGTGAGCGTATGACGCTGGCCCCGCCGCAGACGACGAAGCCGTCGGCGACATCCTCCTTCAGCGTCGTGGAGATCGGCGGACTGCCAAAGTGCAGGGCCAACGGCCTGTTGATGCGATCGCGGATGTGGCGATTGCCGGCAACATCGGCCTGCGGAATCGGCGACTCGATCATGGCCATCTGCGGATAGCGCTCCAGGCTCTTGAGATGCTCCACCGCGTTAGCGGCATTGTCCAGGCTGGCATTGTAGTCGAAATCGAGCTTGAACTGTTCCGGTACAACCGCGAGTACGGCTTGGATGGACTCGTGCAGGTCATACCAGGTTCGCGCCTTCAGTTTGGCCGACATGTAGCCGGCCTTGACGGCATCCTTGCACTGCCTGGCCCAGTCCTTGGGTGGCATGTCCATCCCCCACCACGACAGCGGCACGTAGTCGCGGACCTTCTCTCCCAGCAGGCGATAGACCGGCACGTTCTCATGCTTGCCGACGGCGTCGAACAGCGCCATCTGCACGCCAGCGCCCAAGCTGTCATCCCACAGCAACTCACCCGCCTCCCTCCCGACAATGCGATCCTCGATATCGCCGGGAACTGCGGCCCAGGTGTAGTTGGGGATGGTCTCGCCAAGACCGGTCAGGCCGTTGTCCATCGTCAACTGGCATAGTTGCACTATGCGCCAGTGTGGCAGCCAGTACTTCATGTGCTGCTCGGTGTGATTGGTGAACGGCACATCGAGGTGGGTCAATTCTACGGATTGGATTCTCATAACTCACTCACTCGCTCTCTCGTTCGTCGTTAGCGTGTACGTAAGCCGATCGCTGTTGGTCGGTCTCGACTTCTGTACATATAATGTATCAGTTAGTGCGACTTGCCCTTTACCCTCAATATGCGCCCGTCGCCGGACAGATGTAGGCTTACCCCAAGAGAGGTACTCTAATGACATCAACCCTGCCTGAGACCGCTACCGATCCCACCCTTTCGCCGGACGAATGGGCGCTGCGCGTGCAGCTGGCCGCCGCCTACAGGATCTTCGATCACCTCGGCTGGTGTGAACTCGTCTACGGCCATATCTCCATGCGCCTGCCCCGTCCGGAGCATCACTTCCTCATTAATCCGTATGGACTGCGCTACGATGAAATCACGGCTTCGAGTTTGATCGAGATCGACCTGGAGGGCAACGTCGTCAGTGGTGAGCATCCCTTCAATCCGGCCGGCTTCGTCATCCACAGCGCCATCCACGAGCACCGCGACGACGGCCACTGCGTCATGCATACCCACACCCGCGCCGGCATGGCCATGGCGGCCGTGGACTGCAACCTCGAGCCGGTGAGCATGAACGCGATGAGCTTTCACGGGCGTCTGGCCTACCACGAGTTTGAGGGCTCGACGCTGCTGCTGGAGGAGCGCGAGAAGCTCGCCGGCGATCTGGGCTCGGCGAATGCGCTTATCCTGCGCAATCACGGCCTACTCACCGTCGGCAGCACCATACCCGAAGCCTTCCTGCACCTCTATCGCCTCGAGCGCGCCTGTCAGGTGCAGCTCGACGCCATGGCGGCCGGTCCGTTGCGCTACCCGCCACCCGAATCCATCGAGCGCTCCGTGCGACAGATGGAGGAGTTCGCGCGTTGCGCCGCCGACTTCGGCCAGCTCGAGTTCGAGTTCGACGCGCTGGTACGGCTTATCGAGCAGCAAGACCCCTCGTTTCGCGACTAGGCGCCCGCAACACCTCGTGCGAGGTTAATGCCGGCTACCCACGCTACTTCTCTGCGATAGGCAAACCCATGGGGAACGCATGACCACGATCAGCAGCTCCGGTGCCATCCGCATCGGCAACCATAAGCAGCTCTTCATCGATCACCGGTTTTTCGACCGCTCATCGGGTATCGAGCTGCGCATGAATCCTCCCCAGCAGCCGCCCGAGCCGGTCCTGCGCCCCAACAAGCCGTGGGAAGCACTGGGAATCGGCGGCTACAACACGGTGATTCGGGAAGGAGACAGCCGCTTCCGTCTCTGGTACACCGCCCAGATGCTTTCCGGCGGACCGCAGGAAGGTGCGGTAAGGCTCTGCTACGCGGAATCGGACGACGGCATCGCCTGGCGCAAACCCGAACTCGGCCTGGTGACCTTCCGAGGATCGCGGGCCAACAACATCGTCGCGCCATTGGACGAGCAGCAGAGCCAGCAGGGCGCGACCGTCTACATCGACGAACGCGCGCCGGCAAAGGCGCGGTACCGGCTCTGGACGAAGTACCAGCCCCGTGACGACGAGATCGCCGCCGGCGCCAAGCCGGGGTTATGGGCGATGCATTCGCCGGACGGTCTACGCTGGAGATATGATACAGGTCAACCAAATCCACATAATCAAATGTGTGATACTCAAAACGTATTCTTCTGGGACAACAGGATCGATCAGTACGTCGGCTATACTCGCGTGCACGAGACCCAGCGTCGCGACGAAGCAGCCGAGATGGAGCTGGGAAAACGCTACCGTTCTGTCGGCCGCATCACTTCACCCGATTTCAAGAACTGGTCGCAGCCGACATTGATCGTCCTCGAGGGCGATGCCATCGACCTGGAAGCACCACTGCCGCCAACCTCGGTAGCGCGGCCGCAGATCGACTTCTACACCAACGCCGTCTTCAAGCATCCCGGAGCGGACGACGCCTATTTCATGATGCCGGCGGGGTACTACCATTGGGAAGAGAACGACGCCCCGGCGACCATGGATGTGCAGCTGCTGACAAGCCGCGACGGCATCATCTGGGAACGCCAGGGTGCGCGCGAGCCCTTCATCCGGCGGGGTCTGGATGGAGGTCCCGCAGGCGGCATGGTGAAGGCCAATGTCTGGCCCGTCGTCACCGAGACCGAGACCTGGATCTACTACTCGGGAACCGGGAGCAAGCACAACACCTCCGACCGGGACGGCTCCAACACCGGTCTGTTCCGCGCCATTCTGAGACGCGATGGCTTCGTTTCCGCCGATGCCGGACTTTCGGGAGGCGAATTCGTGACCCCACCACTCGAGTTCGAGGGAAACGAGCTCGAGCTCAACGTGGACTGTGGCGCCGGCGGATGGTTGCTGGTCGAGCTGCAGGACGAGGAAGGCCGCGCGCTCGAAGGTTACACCCTGAAGACGTGCGAGACGGTCACGGCCAATGCGATCCGGACGCCGGTTGCCTGGCGCGGTCAGGCAAGTATCGCACTCGCGAAGCAGGCGGTTCGACTGCGCGTGGTGATGCGCTCGGCGAAGCTGTATTCCTTCCGCTTCACGAGTGTCGCCTGAGGCGAACTCAATCGGCGATGCGCTCGTGGGTCGATACCAATCCCTGCTGGCCCCCAACGCCCCCATTCGCGAGGTCTTCAAGGAAGAGTTCGCGCAACATACGATGCTCAAACGGCCTGCGGACCCGCGCGAGATTGCCGCCTGTGTCCTGTTCCAGGCTCAGCGCCCGGCCAGCTCCGTCAACGCCACCAGCACCTGAATCCGCGCCTCGTCCGCCAGTGTGCGGTCCACGCTGTCGTTCGACCAGTGAAAACCGCTCAACGGCCGGTCGTCGGCGTATCCATCCCCGTGGCCACCCCGGTGGCCCCCCGCATCGCAGACCCTGGCCGGCAGGCTCTCCAGCAACCGACGGGCTTCCTCCAAACCCGGACCCACAACCCCCTGAGCCGAGGTTTCCCGGATCGCCCGGTCCAACATCACAAAGTACTCGTAGTCCTGGACCCCTTCCCGCGCCGCCTCGAGGTGTTTGCCCGCCGTCACCGAGACCTCATCGATGAAGATCGGGGAGTAGGCACTCTTGATCGTCAGGTATTCGTTCCACGATGACGCGTGGCCCGTGTCCGTCAGCGACCACATGTAGAAGGCCTCCGCTCCGTAGCGCCAGCACGTCCACGCCATGAGCCGGCCGGCGTACGGATCGAAAATCCGACTCGGCCAGGCCGTGTAGTACTCCAGGGCGATTCCCTGATCGCGCTTGTTCAGATAGTAGCTGCGATACTCCTCACCCTTGGACAGGAAAGCCTGATAATTCGGGCTCAACACGTGGCAGGCGTCGATCATGTCCTGATCCGCGTCGTGCATGTCCTCGTGGGTTATATCCTCCCAGATGCGCATTCCTGTGTCCGCCGCGCGGATCGGCTTCGCCCATGCCAGAATGCGCGCGTCCTGATACGGTTCGTCAGGCTCATCCACCAGGCACAGCGCGAACTGCTCCGGCGATATTCCCTTTGACTTCATGTACTTCGCCCAGAAGGTCACCCAGGCTTTCACCGCGACATCGAATTCCGGCGTGCCCATGGGCAAGGACTTGAACTTGTCACCCACTTTCGCGAACACCATGTACTGGGCGGCATCCGGCCACAGTTCGATCCACGCGTCGAAGTAGTCGGTGGAGGGTGGCGCCGTCATCGCTCCCGTCGCATCGTGAGTGCCGCGCGGCAGCGCCAGCTTGAGGGCCCACGGCGAGTCGACGCGGTGTTCACGCAAATGCTCGACGAGCGCCGACCGGTTCTGCTCTGTGATGAAGGGAAAATGACCGATCCGGTCCGTATAGTCCCACCCGCCCATGTGAAGGGTCTGCTTCTCCGGGAAGTCCAGGGGATACAGGTGCATGCGCAACGGAAACTGCTTGCCCCCGGGCGCCGACTCCACGACAACCTCACCCTCGTAGGTACCGGGCTCCAGGTCGATCGGATTGAAGGTCAGCCACACCTGCCGGGTCATGCCCGACGGTACGGAGACCGCATACAGACCGTCGTCAGCAGTAATCTCTGGTAATGCCGCCGCCACCGGCATGCCGCTGCGGGTGTCCGTCCAGATCACCTCGTGAACGGTCACGTACTCCGGATTGTCGCCCCCGGAAAGCCCGCTCAAGCGGAACGCGACCTGCATGGGCTCATCGCTACTGTTGCTCACATTGAAAGCGGCCGCGCGGTATTCCTTCCGCATCAGGTGCACGTCGACGGCCAGCTCTGCCTCCGCAGGTGGTGTGCCAATAAGGGGCAGGGGGTCCCATAGATTTGAACGCCAGAACGTGAGCGGCTCCAATCCCCTGGCGCGCCAGAGCCACGCCTGCGCGCGCAATACCCGTTCATGCCACGAGTTCAGCGGCAGCACAGCCTGGAAGTCATCCCCGAACACCCTGGTGGCCCGCCCCATATTCGCCTCCACGGTGGCCAGCTCGCCCAGCACTGCGCTTCGCGTCTGCGTCGGGATACCGTCTTGGGCCATCAGCCGCAAGGCCTCGATGTCCTGCGTCAGGCGTGTCCGAATCCCTTTCTCGATGGCGAGCCGGCCCGCATACGCCTTGACGTCCGCGATGGCCGGTCCCGGCAGCGGCTCATCCACCCACTCCGGCTCTCCAGCGTAGACCTCGATCTCGTCCACGAAGGTGTACGGCTCGTTCCACACAATCAGGCTGATGTAGCGCCCGTGTGTCCGCAGCCGGTCCGTCCAGTAGCGGTACGTCCCATACTGCTCGGCTCGAGTTTCGTACAGATCGCTGAGGACCTGCTCACGCAGTTCGGGGGTCATCTTTTCCGGGAAGCGATCCCGGTTGAGGTTGTAGTGATGGTGGATCTCGGCCTGATTGAAACCCACGGTGTCCACTGCCCACATGGCATCGGTCGCCGGCATCGGCGCGAGCGGTCCGTGTTGCTGCTCACTCAATTGAACCAGGTCGCCGACTTCGTGGAACTGCCCGTCTTCACCCGCCACCAGGATGCGGATCGTCAGCGGCCATGACCCGTCCATAAACCCCCCCGCGGTGTGGTAGGACACTCCCCGTACCGGTTTCACTGCACCCAGGTCCAGGGTGACGATCGAGGGTGTCTTTTCCTGGTAGCCCACCGTCGACGTCTGCGCCCAGAAAAAACCCTCCGTATAGACGCCATCCGTAAGTTGCTCGTAATCGCCGGGGTCGGTGCACAGGCCGTAATTCGGCCCCGGCTCCATTGTGTAGCTCGCCCCGAGCGCAATGTTCTCACTCGGACGCTCCGTCGGAATCGTCCGGTGTGCCGTTGGTGAAAGCGCCGAATCCTGCGCCCACGCCTGTCCCGCCATCAGCAACGCTATCCATGTCCACTTCATTAGCTGTTCCTCATATCTGATGAATACTTTTGTATCGACATCCTTACCCTCTCGAGAACGGCCAGGGTGCCCCCGTGACCGGCGCAGGCACTCCGCGCATGAAGGAGATCGCCCGGGAGGAAGTTGTGCGACTCAGGTGACGACATGCATTGGCCGCATCCTCCCACGGTAGCGGATAAAACGATAGGGGCCCCGTCATTGGTAGTCTAGTTCGGCTGAGAGATGGTGTCGGGCGGGGTTTGCTTGGACAGCTGGATGATTCGCTCCGCGACCTGACGGCGCACCTTCAACAAGACGTGCGGGTCTTTGTTGTAATAACGCAGCCCCACGGCCAACTCGTCGGGGACGGCCTGGTCTTCGATCACGGACCAGAGGGTGTCGCCAGCCCGCTCGCGCAGGAGGCTCAAGTAGTCGTGATCCTCCAGGCCGTCGCGCATGGTTTTTAGACGAATCGAAGGCCAGGGCATGCCGTCGGATCCGGGGTAGCAGAGGAATCCATTGGCGTTGTGCTGGCCGCTGTAGGGGAACGGGACGCGCGGGTTGGTCGGCCACGGCTCGGCGCCCCCATTCCATTTGTTCCATTTGTCCCAACCTTCAGGCCACTGCGAGACGGCCCAGTAGGACACCCCTTCGATGTGTTGCTTGAACGCCAGCCAGTAGGTGATGCGATGATCGATGGCGGGCCGATCCACCACCATGCCGGGGGCACGGTGGATCGGGCCGGGGTACTCGGCGTTGATGGGCAACTGGCAGAGGTACCACCAGACGCGATCGCCGCGCTCAAGGGCGTCCTGCACCCACGCGTCGCGCTGGGCGGACGGCTCCGCGATCCACACGTCGAACAGCCCCACATTCGTCGGCGTCGGCTCCTCCGTCATCGCCGCAGCAAGGCCGGGAAACTCGTTACGGATGACGTCGGTCTGCTTGCGATACCGCGGGTAGTCGCGTTCGTGCGGCTCGTCGCCCCAGAGCGACACGAAATGCTCGAGCCAACCCTTGCTGTCCAGGTGCTCGATGTACGCCGAGTCGGGCTTGCCGCCGATTGCCTGGAGCTGGACACCGCGTGACAGCAACAGCTCCATCACGCGATCGTGCGCTTCGAGGTCGCCGCGCGTGTCCACGGCGGTGTGCCAGGCGATGAGGCGGTGGTCCAGCAAGACATCTAGCCGTTCCAGGAGTCTGTCGGTGCCGTTACGCCGGAACCACTCGTGCAACACCCAGCCGTTGCTGACCGTCCGGGGCGGGTTCGGCAGTGCGAAATCCCAGACTGTCAGCTCTACCTCGATACGCACGTCGTGCGGCCCGCGCGCGGTGACGTAGCCGCTGTATTCGCCGGCCGGCGCCTCGCGCGGCACCTGGACCTCGACCCACACTGGCTGACAATACGGATTGCTGACCTCGAACGGCCCCATCGGTAGCAACGGGTCCGGCCAATCGCCCACGTGCATCACCGGGTACTGCCCAGGCTGCGTCGGGATGTAGCCGACCCGGTACAGCGTCGACGCCGTTGACTCGATCTGATAGTCCACGTCCGCGTGGTGTAACGGCGACACCTCGATTGCGCGGATCGCCACTGTCTTGGGCTTGAGGCTGCCGTTTCCTTGCGCGCGTCCGTCCGACAGATTCCCCAGCCCGCGCTCCTCGTCGGTGATCGGACAGATGACCAGTTGAAACGCCTCATACTCCCCGCGCGCCGCCGTCATCGACACCGACCCGCTGAAGTCGCCCTTGAACCACACCTTGGGCCGAAACACTTTTCGCAGTGCGATCTCTGTGCCGACCGCGAACTGCATCTGGTCGCCCCCGTGCACTTTCCGATGTGCTTCGAGATTCTTGTAGAACTGGTTGGCCGCATCGCCCCACGCCCGGCCCCATTCGTCGTTCGTGTTCAGCCACGGCACGCCGGCCGGGTTATTCGACAGGTCCTGGGCAGCGACGGACGTTGTGCAAAGCAGGACGATGACCAAGGACCGCCAGATACGCATGGGACGACCGCTCTCCCGGGTAGATTAGGGAACGGATAAGAACGATAAGAGCCCGTTACATACTCTTAGGCGTAAACAAGAGGGCTTCTCTTTCAGATATTCGGAGGTGTCCATAAGACCCTCAAAGACGTGTGCACCACGTCTGCATCTGAAAGGAGAAGCCCGTGATGAAATCTACCAAGATGAGTTCGACTGTCCAACTCGATCAGGTCGATGTCTGTGTGGATGTCAGCAAGAGCAAACTCAATGTCTACTTTGAGTTTGGGCAATCGCGCCGTTCCTCTGTAAACTGCCACGTAGGCATCCAGGTGCATCAAGCTCCGGCCGGCCCCTAGAAAAAGTATCCGATCCCGATTCGCACGTTGAAGGGATTGCCCGGGGTAAAGTGGATCTCGGGTGGCGGGATGTCGCCCCCCATGGCGGCGTCGATCTCGTCCGCCAGTAACGACTCCGTGGCGAACTGGGCTTCCTTCCACTCCGCGTCGAACAGGTTCTCCGCCGTCACCTCGACTCTGAATACGTCCCAGCGCCGGGCGGCAGTCAAATCGACGAGCGTGTGGCCCTGCGCGGTCAGCGAACCGTCAGCCATGGCCGGCCGGTCTCCGACGTGGCGGAAACGGAGCCCACCCTCGGACCCCTCGGGCCGTCTCACCGTCAGGCCGCCGGTCGCCGTGCGCGTGGGTGCCAGCGGAATACGGTCGGCGTCTTCCGGCTCATCCCGCAACCGGCCGCGGGACAGATTGAGATCGCCATCGGCCCACAGCCAGGACAGCAACCGTAGCCGCGCCTCGACGTCGATGCCCGTGCGGCGTGTCCGGCCCCGCTGCTCCGGCACACCCACGTCGGCGGAGTAGACGTACTCCTCATCCACGTCGATCCACCACAGCGCTGATCCGAAGTTCAGACCACGGCCCACACGGCTGCGCAGACCGATCTCCGCCCCGGTCGTGCGGGGTAGGCTGGTCACACCGGCCTGATCGGTATCGAAATTGAGCTGTTGAAAGGCCACGCGGATCTCCTGGAATTTGGCGCCCCATTCTTCCAGAGCCCGCATCTGATCGGCGATGACCTGGCCGGTGACTACCGTGCGCGCATCGTTGGAGTGAAAGCCCTGTCCGAAATTGAGGAAGAGATCTACCGCGGCAGTGGGCGAGAACGTCAGATTGGCCTTGGGACTGAAGATGACGTCATCCGCGATACCGGAGGCATGAGGTTGGTCGAGCGGTACATGGAGGGGCTTGGCACTCGGCCGCTGCACCTGGGGTATCTCCCGGAGCAGCTCGATGATGTCGATCAAGGGCTGGATCGATTGCCCCGTGCGCTCTAACCCATCGTCGACTTCGAAGGTGAAGTAATCGGCTCTCAACCCCAGGCTCAACCGCCAGCGCGGCGCGAGGATGAGATCCTGCCGTCCCCACAGGAAGTAGTTGCGCTCGGCGATGGCGGCATCAGTCAGCGGCCAGTAGCGACGGCGCTCGACCACCTGCCACAGATCCGTGTCGATGTCGTCGCTGCGGAAGCCACCGGCTAATGTAGATGACAGCCCGAAACGTCCGAGCGAACCGTCATTGGTGTACGTGCTGTTGAGTCCGATGACCCGGCGCGCATCCGACTGCTCGATCATGTTGCCGAATTCTACATCCCAGCGGAAGAAGGTGAAGTTCGAGTAGAGATTGTAGTCGTAGGCGCTCCAGTAGGCCTGGGCTGTGAGGCGGTCGCCGTCCTGTCCCCTGGTCTCGAGCGAGAGGTTGACGTTGTGTCGCGACGTCTGGCCGCCCTCGCCGTCGTCGATGGCGCCCCAACGGCTGATCAGTCCTCGGTCGACGACGCGCTCGGGTATCTGTCCGGAGGCGTTCCATGTCGAGGCGAACCCACCGACGTCCAGGGTGAGCCGTGTGCTCGGTGACATGGTGCGGCGCACCTTCGCGAACAGGGTGAGGCGATGCAGGTCCTGCGGATGATCGAAAGGGCCGTCGGTGCGGTAGTAATCCCCGGCGAAGTACGCCGAATGCCCGAGATTCGCCTCACCGGGCAACTGGTACAACACCGTGTAGCGCGCTGTGTTGAATTGACCGGCCTCCACGTTCACGGCGTTGCCGGCGAGCCGTTGACGCGTGCGAAAGGCCACATGCCCCGCGTTGGCCAGGTTGCCGAACTCGGCGAAGTAGGGACCCTTGTGCACGTCGATCCCCTCGACGATATCGGGGATCAGAAAGTGGAGATCGGCATACCCCTGGCCATGACCGTGGGAGACCATGTTGACGGGCATGCCGTCGACGCTGACGGAGACGTCGGTGCCGTGGTCGTTGTCGAAACCCCGCAGAAAGATCTGTTCCGCCTTGCCCCCTCCGGCGTGCTGCGCGACGACGAGACCGGGGACCGTCTGCAACAACTGCTGCGAGGAGCGTCTGGGACGGGTGCGCAGATCGAACTCGCGCACGGCGCGCGACGAAGCGGCTGACAGAGCGCGGTCAGCAGCCACCAGAATGCCTTCGAGGCGGACCGGTTTGGGAGTCAAGGCCAGGGCAACCGCGCTCGTGTCACCTGCGCGGACGGTGACCTCCCGAGACGCGGACTCATAACCGACGTGACTGGCGGTGATGTTGTAGCGCCCGGGTGAAATCGCCGTCAGCAGGAAACGACCGTCATCTTCGGTGACCACGCCGTGTTCCGTGTCGGCGAGGACGACGTTGGCGGTGGCCAAGGGGCGTCCGCTGTCCCCCTCGCGGACGACGCCCTCGATGGCGCCTGTGGCCTGTCTCGAAGCCGCGCCTCTCAGCTGCACCAGAAGGAGAATGGCCAGGGCGGCCAGGATATTTCTCGGTTTCATGTTTCGTACCCTAAGCAATCGGAAACCGAATGGGAAGGGACCCGGCGGCGAAAACCGGATGTGCGGGACGCACTCGAGCAGAATGAATAGATCATGGGGCCGCGGGGCAACGCCGGCACGCTGACCCGGATAGCTGAGCTCGGCAGATTGTACTGGGAGGCGGTGTTTTGAATGTGTGTCACCAACTCGGCGCGCTTGCGCATGAGGTGGGTCCGACGGCGACGCAAGTCGCGGGTGGCCCTCATGTGGGCAGGATAGGTGTAAGCGATCGGGATGTTGCCGCCACGCAACAGGGCAGCGATTTTGTGGGCGTCGATGCGGTCGTTCTTGGTCTTGCCGCCGTGAACCGCCTTCAGGTACAGGGCGTGAGCCAACACGAAGCTCAGACCTTCGCGGTGGCATAGGTCTGCCAACCAGTACCACCGCGCAGACGTTGCTGCCCTGAGTTCTGGGCGATACGCACCAATCCTCACAATTAGGAAAACGAGCACGTGCCGATCATTCCCTCAACGAGTTCGATTGGCATTGACATCCCCCAACTCACAGGTATAGTACCCAGAGCATCATCAGCAGCTTGTGTCCCACCTCACGAGCCCGATGAACGAGTGGGATGATAGCAATGCCCGACATCGCGCGTGATCACGAGACAGGCAGGCGCCGTCGCTTCCAGGGGAGACGTGCATCTCTTGCCCTGTCTCCGTTCCTGTTGATGGTGGTGCTGGAGAGCGGGGTCGAGGCTCAGGCGCAGGGGGAGGAGGTGTGGACGGCACAGCGTCGGTGGAAGGAGACACCGGAGGTGCCGGCGGTCGTGCCGGATCAGATGTTTTTGGGGGACACGGGTGGGGTGTATCACAACTACGCCTTCACGGGGTATCGGAACTACGATTCGCTGACGAGTCGACCGCCATGGTCGAACATCTACGATCCGCTGGGCAACTTCCTGATCAGCGGTCGGGAATTGGGTACCTGGACCGCCGACCAGTCCACGGCAGGGGACGTCCGCAGTGGAGGCAGTAGCATTCAAGCTAACCTCACCAACTTCCACGGGGTCCTGTCCATGGGCGGGCAGACCTATTCGGGATGGGCGAGTAATCTGATCTTTTCGCGGAATTCTGTGCTGGGGAGTTTCTGGACCCAGGGGATCATCACGCGGTTCACACCGCTGACGTTGAATCGGGTGGCGCTGCAGGGCGCCCGGGGGGACATCCTGAGCCCGTTCGGCGATGCCCTGAGCCTGGTGGCTTCCTACCAGTATTTGGGCTACACGGGAGGAGCTGGCTTGCAGGGAGGCGGCGACGATTCGGCAATTATCCTGGGCGGACACTACGAGCGCGAGGCGGGGCCGCTGCGGTTGGGCGCCACGTTTGCCAACCTGCACTTTTTCGACAAGCGCTATCCGACGACCGATTTGAGGGGGGATCTGCACGCCACGCAGGAGATTCCGGCGCTCATCGCGGTGCGGATCTCGGACGATTCTCCGGGCGATGGACGCGGCGGTCCGGTGGTGTACGGGGTGCAGTTGGTGGTCAACGGTCAAGCGCGCCCGGATATGGCACCGGACGTGGTGCGTCGGGATCTGGAGAACCGGTTCACGGTGGTCGGGAGGACGGGGGTCGACGGGAATTTCCGGCCCAGCTTCTACTACGAGAACGTGGGGCTCACCCCGGGTCCCTATTTCGGGCTGGAGAAGCCGCTGTATGCCGACTACCTGTATCGGCGGGATCTCGCGCAGGGAGAGGATGTGTCCGACTTCGCCGACGTCGAGCGTCTGGAGCGGTTTATCGGCTGGGAAGACCCGCGCCAGGTTCATCGTGCGGATGGGACCGAGGCTCTGGTGTACTACTTCGATTTGGAGGGGTTGACCCACGTGCGCTCGGTGGCGGTGGCGGTGTCGGTGGGCAACGACTACCATATCGAAGTCGCCGACATCAGCGTGTCGAATCCGCGTGAAGAAAAGTATGACTCTCGCTACAGCGCGCCGTTCTACAAGACGGTGCGTCGCGCCGAGGGGAACGTTCAGGATTTGTCGAACGTCGAGCGGATACGGTTTCCGATCGGCAATGAGACCGGGCAATCGGTGTGGGGGGTGAACATGGCGCTGGACCTCGTGGGTCTGCGGGTGCGTGGGGAGTTTGCACAGAGCATCACCTACAGCCGCTACCGGGACGGGGTGCCCGGGGAACAGCTGGACCTCATCGGCACCGACCCGGTGCTCTACGAGGGCAATGGCGTGCGCCACCACGAGCGGGAACGGGCCGGGTATCTTCAACTCGAGCGGGAGACGGCGCGCTATGGATTCGGGGGCGAGCTGTTTTCCATCGGCCCCACGTTCAACCAGCGACTGACGAACAGGCCCGGTGAACTGGTGCTTGGGGGAGGCTTCCCCTACCTGAAGAACAAGACGACCTTCTTCTCTCTTCTCGAGGACAATGATGATGGGGACCCCAATCCGGAGGGCAAGATCCGGGGCTCGGCTCCCCGTGATCTGGCCGTGTTTCCCGGCAACGATGCGGACAACGACGGCATCCCGGATACCAACCGCAACCAGAATTCCCTGCCCGATTTTCTGGAGCCGTTCCTGCTCTACGAAGTGGATACGGATGACTACGTGTATGGTCTGGATTTCAACAACAACGATGTCGTGGATGAGCGCGAGGACGACCAGAAGGAGGACCTTCCGTATGACCGGGATCTGCGGGGAGCCCATGGCTATGTGCGCTGGAAGCCCTGGGAGGGCGCGGGGGCGACAGTGGGCTGGCTGCAATCGCATCAGATTGCCGGCGGCGGCCGCAACGACCAGCGTTACGTGCGGCTGCGGTATGAAGAGGAGCGTCCCGGGGTGGGTGAATGGCTGATCGAGAACGAGCTGAAGCGGGTGTGGGACGATGTGCCGGACGACGTGTTCAGCTGGGCGGAGAGGGCCACGGTAGTACAGCAAAGCCCAGGATCAGCGTTTCAGCCGGGGCGCTTCGCGTATTCTCCGACGTTCACCCCCGATCCGTTGAACTATCGCAACAGCCTGGCGAACCGGTTGTATGTATCGGGCACGCTGCGGTGGCTTCCGGGCTGGCGGATCACGACGCGGCTGAAGCTGGAGCACAACCGTCAGTATGGGGGCCCGCTCGACGACGGCTCGGAGCAGGCGGCGGACCGGCTTCGCTCCCTGGCGTGGGTGCAGCAGGCCGACTACACGTGGCGCTGGGGGCAGTTGACGCTGCAGCCGGCCCTGAAGGGGCTGTGGTTGAAGCGGACGCGGCGCGAGGCAGCGCGGGCGTTGGAACACGTGCACACGGTCGTCCCCATCGTCATGACCCGCTATGAGCTGTCGCCGGCGACGGAGTTGAAGGCGGGTCTGCAGGGGGTGCCGGGCTGGTGGTTCGAGGAGACCGACCTGGCGGAGCCGCGCAACAGCTTTAAGCGGCGGACCCGGACGGTCTTCCTCTCAAACATGTCGGATTACTCGGGGTACAAGATCTCCACGAACCTGGGGTTCAGGCAGGACCGACTGGAGTACGCCGACGAGTTCCGCTTCCTCGAGAGCTATGACACGACGGAGATCTTCGTGCGCCTGTTCTTGGGGTATGGGCAGAACGTGTTGTATTAGTCCCGTCGACGGCCTCGCGCACCTGGCGTCGCGCCGCGCCGAGTGGGTGCGGCCGCTGGCGGATCTGAGCTTTTGTGATGGACGGGATGGGTACTTTGGCCTTGCGGGGGCGGGCGAGGGTGGATTCCGGCCCCGGCTTTAGTCCTCTTCGGCGGCCCTAGACTGATCAGGCCACTACGGTGTTCCGGATCTGCCGGATCTGTTCATCTGTCACGCCGCCGTCCTCAACATACGCTTCGACGCCACCGTACCGGTGCTCGATCAGATCCAGCGTCTTGAGCATCGCGCTCGGTGGGCTGCTGATCTGCAGGTACTCCTCCCAGGTCCTGCCTTCCTCGGTCTCACCCGGGGAAGGATCCTTCCCGGTGCGGCGGCGCCACCTGACCGCAGCGGTCAACGCGTAATCCTCGGCGATCGTCTCGGCGGGCACACCGGCGAGATCGAGGACCATCGCTATGATCAACCCCGTTCGACCTTTGCCGGCAGAGCAGTGGACGATCGCGGGCAGTCCTCCCGGCTGGGCCAGCGTCGTCAGGGTGGCGCATACCTCGGCGTGTCGCCGATCGAGGATCTTGAGGGTCGTCTCATGCAGCCAGCGTCCGATGTAAGGACCCAATCCATGTGTGGACACCGCGTCCTTGATCTCGAGGTGGAGGTCTTCGCCGACCATGTCGTGATGGCGGTAGTTCACCTTCGCCGAACCGGCGAAGACATCGGGTCGGCGCTCCAACTCGCTCGGTTTTCTCAGGTCGATGACCGTGCGCACGCCGTAGTCGATGAGAGCCTCCTGCGACTCGGGGGTCAGCTGGTCCAGGTTGGCCGCCCTCAGCAGGGTTTTCCACCGGGTCTGTCTGCCGTCCCTCGTCGCATACCCGCCGGTGTCACGGATCTCGTAGGCGCCTTCGAGATCGAGAATCCGTTGTGGTGTAAGGGGATGACTCATACCACACTATTCGCGCTGCCCACAGGAGCCGCAGCCCTCGCAGTCTGGCCGTTCGGATTGCGGCTACCCATGATGAACAGGGTTTTCATCGCGCCTTACCAAGGGATCGTGAGGAGCGGAGTCATCCAATCGGTTAGTGATGTCGTTCCGCTCAGTCGTCGTTTCGCCCGGCTGTCTTCTTTCAGCTCGGCAGGCACATCGGGCCGCTGACGGAACGATTCGAATGGCGTGACCTTGATCATGGTGCCTGCTGACTAGTCTACGTACCGGATTCCGCCTGCTCAATGTATTTCAATCGACGCTTGTGCAATAGAATGTCCTCTAGCAACGCTTCGGCATCCCATCCGTTCTCGCGGGCAAGGTGGTGGAGATCTTTGAGGATGTCTTGGCAGGAGGCCTCTTCGCTGAGATCATTCCACTCATGCGGATCCTCCTCCAGGTCGAACAGGAGTGGAGGCAGGTCAGGCGCAAACCAGGCCTTCCATCGGCCTCGGCGAATCATCCTCATCGGCACGCGCGTGCCCTCACAGGCGTAGTCTGAAAGGATAACCCGCTCAGGCCATTGCTCGGATGGATCCTCGAGCAACGGCACCAGGGAACGCCCGGACAGCTCTTCGAATCCCCGATCCTGCCCGGTGAGATCGAGGAATGTCGTCATCCAATCGACTGTCGATACGGGGGCTGGGCACTGGGCACCTGCGTTTGCGCAGGCCGGAGGCACGACGATCATGGGAACGCGAACGCTGTCCTCGTAGAAGTTCAGCTTCGACCAGAAGCCGTGCTCCCCCATGTTGTCGCCGTGATCGGACAAATAGACCACCCAGGTGTTGTCAGCGACCCCCAGTCGATCGAGTTGAGACACCAGTCTGCCGATCTGCTCGTCCATGCAGGTGATCATGCCGTAGTAACACCGGCGCGCGGTCCGAACCTCCTCTTCAGATACGCCATCACTGGTCAACCCCAGCCATCGTCTGCTGCCCTCCAGCTGTGCCGGCACCGAGTCCTCGTAGCTGCGACCATCAGGTGGAGTACGGGGCAGGGGAATGTCTACCCCATCATATCTGTCGTAGTACTCCTGGCTGATCGCGTACCGAAAGTGCGGCAGATAGAGGCCGACCATGAGCCCCCACGGGCGATCGCTCTGCCCGGCGAGGAATGACAACTCCTGCATCGCAGCCTCGGTGACGGCCTTGTCAAAACTCTCCGCCTTCGTCGGCTCGGCCGTCGGGGCCGCGCTCTTGACCGCGCCAAGCATGTGGTGCTCATCCCGCAGCGGTTGGTCCCAGTCAGCGTAGCAGTACGGAGTCGGCATCTCTTTGAAGTCGTCGTGCACCCGTCGCTCGAAGCCGTGCATCTGATCGTGCCCGACGAAGTGCATACGGCCGCTGATCGATGTGGTGTAGCCTGCCCGGCGAAGCACGTGCGCCCATGTCGGCAGGTCCGAGCTCAACGGCGTGCCGAGCTCCCACACCCCGTGCTCCGGCGTTAGACGACCGGTCATGAAGCTGGCACGCGACGGCGTGCACATCGGGTAGCAGCAGTACGTGTTGCGGAAAGAAACCCCGGCCGCCACGAGTTGATCCAGGGCCGGTGTCTGCACGGCCGGATGCGCCATGCCCCCGATCGTTTCCGGAGTATGCTGGTCCGACATGATGATGAGGAAGTTTGGCGTCGAACTGTCGGATCGAGTGGTCATGCTTCGTGGTGTTGGCCAAAGGCGATGACGTGGCCGTCCGGATCGCGCACCGCAAACTCCTTCATATCGTACTCATCCTGAATACAAGACTCGTATTCGATCATAGCACCATTGCGCTACAAGCTCCACCCCGCGTTGGTCTGGCAGTCGCCGCGGGCTCGACCTCAGTACTCCGCCAGCTCCGTCAACGCCGCCAGCACCTGAATCCGCGCCTCGTCCGCCATTGTCCGGTCCACGTTCTCGTTCAGCCAGTCAAAGTCGTCGTCTTCGATGTCGTCCCCATGCCCCCCTGCGTCGCAGACACGGGTCGGTAGAGTCTCCAGCAACCGACGGGCGCGCTCCAATTCCGGACCTGTGATCCCCTGAGCAGAGGCTTCCTGGATCGCCCGGTCCAGCATGACGAAGTACTCGTAGTCCTGGATCCCTTCCCTCGTCGCCTCGAGGTGTTTGCCCGCCGTCACCGAGACCTCGTCGAGGAAGATGGGGGTGTAAGGCAACCTTGCAGTCACATATTCGTTCCACGATGAAGCGCCGCCCGTGTCGCCGAACGACCACACGTGGAAGGCCTCCGCCCCGTAACGCCAGCACGTCCACGGCATAAGCCGGCCCATGTACGGATCCTTGGTCCGACCCATCCACGCATTCCAGTACTCGAGGGCGATCCCCTGATCGCGTTTCTTCTGAAAGTAGTTGCGATACGCCTCGCCCTGTTTCAGAAAGGATCCATAGTGGGGACTCAACACATGGCAGGCGTTGATCATGTCCTGGTTCGCGTCGTCCATACTACCGTGGATCACATTCTCCCAGACGCGGATACCCGTCCCGGCCTCGCGGATCGGCTTCGCCCAGGCCAGGATGCGCGCGTCCGCTTCTGGGTTGGCAGGTGTATCCGCCAGCATCAGCGCGAACTGCTCCGGTGATATTCCCTTAGACCTGATGTGCCCGGCCCAGAAGGTCACCCACGCCTTCACCGCGGTATTGAATTCCGGTGTACCCTTGGGCCATGACTCGAAATTCTCGGTCCCCTCTGCAAACACCATGTACTGGGCTGCATCCGGCCACCGTTCGATCCAGGCATCGAAGTGGCCGGTGGCGGGTGGCGCCGTCATCGCTCCCGTCTCATCGTGCGTGCCGCGCGGCAACGCCACCGGGTGGGCCCACGGCGAGTCGACGAGGCGTTCGCGCAGATGCTCGATGAACGCCGACACGTTTTGCTCTGTTACGTGGGAGAAATGACCGATCAGGTCCGTGTAGTCCCATCCGCCGTAATGCAACGTCTGCTTCTCCGGGAAATCGAGCGGATACAGGTGCATGCGCAAGGGAAACCCCTCGCCGCCCGGCGTTGATTCCACGACCACCGCACCCTCGTAGGTACCCGGGTCGATGTCCATCGGATTAAAGGTCAGCCACACCTGCCGCGTTATGCCCGCGGGTACGGAGACTGTGTACAGATCGTTTTCGGGACCGACCTCTGGGAGAGCCGCCGCCACCGGCACTCCGAAATAGGTGTCCGTCCAGGCTACCTCGTGAACGGTCACGTAGTCCGGATTGTCGCCCCCGGGGAGCCCGCTCAAGCGGAAGGCCACCTGCATTGGCTCGTCGCTGCTGTTGCTCACATTGAAGGCCGCCGCGCGGTGTTCGTTCCGCATCAGGTGCACCTCGACCGCCAGCTCCGCCTCGGTACTGGGTGCGCCGATGAGAGGTAGGGGGTCCCACAAATATGACTGCCAGAATGTGAGCGGCTCCAACCCCCTGGCGCGCCATAGCCATGCCTGCGTACGCAAAACCCGTTCGTGCCATGAATTCAGCGGCAGTACGGCCCGGAAATCGTCACCGTACGCCCTCGAGGCCTGTTCCAACTCCGCTTCCACGGCGGCCAATTCATCAACCACATCTCGCCGCGTCTGGGCAGGGACCCCGTCCTCCGCGGCTGCCTGCCGCAGGGCCGCGATGTCCTGTACCAGGCGTCTCCGAATACCCTCCCGGATGGCGATCAGGTCCGCATGGGCACTCACGTCTGTGAAGCCCGGGCCTGGGAGTGCCTCATTTACCCAAGCGGGCTCTCCTGCGTAGACCTCGATCTCGTCCACGAACGAGTACTTTCCCACGGGCCATACAACCAGGCAGACATAGCGGCCATGCGTCTGCAACCGGTCTGTCCAGTAGCGATAGGACCTGTAATGGGTGTCGCGATGTTCGTAGAGATCACGGCGGACCTGCCCACGCAGCTCGGGGGTCATCTCACCGGGGTAGCGATCGCGGTGCCGATCGTAGTGGTCTTGGATCTCGGCGTTGTTGAAGCTCGTGCCGTCCTGGTCCCACATGGCATCAGTCGCCTGCTTCGGTGCGAGCGGTCCGTGCTGTGCCGCGCTCAACCCCACCAGCTCCCCGATCTCATGGAATACCCCGTCTTCACCCGCCGTGAAGATGTAGATGGCCTCCGGCCATCCCACATGCGCAAACCCCCCAGCCGTATGGAACGACACCCCTCGTATCGGCTTCACCGTGCCCAGATCCAGCGTCAGGATCACAGGTTTTGCCCGGACCCAGCCTACCGTCGACTTCTGCGTCCAGAAATAACCCTCCGTGTAGACCCCATCCGTCAGCTGCTCGACGTCACCGGGGTCCGTGCAGTGCTCGTAACCCGGTCCGGGCTCCATCGTGTAGCTGGCTCCGAGGGCGATATTCTCGCTCGGACGTTCCGTCGGAACCGTTCTGTGTGCGGTCGGTGAAAGCGCTGAATCCTGGGCCCACGACAGCCCCGCCATCAACAACGTTACCACTGTCCATGTCCATTTCATCGTTTTGCCCTCGCCATCTGATGAGTGAGTTCGATGAACCCGGGACAGGAGTTGTCCCGCCGGCAGGCTGACTCCGCCTGTCGCAAATATGGTCGCTATTGTCGTTGGCGAAGGCAATCGTGACTTCGAGAGGCGGCTGCCATGCGTGAAGGGCTCTTCACATCCGTGTGCATTGCTGGTGGCACGAGGAGCCGAGTCAAGATTGATGTCAGGGTTGCGCGACTCGTTAGTGGAGTCACGCCGTAGGTGAGGTCTGGGTCTGCGTCGGTGTGCGTGATGGTGGTGGCCGAGCGGGCAGGCCGTCACGCGCGCCGCCCATCGTTCACCGCACGACGATCAACGTACAGGCACAGCCCCAAACGCCCTCGAAACACCTCAAACGCGCTTGACGGACTCACGATAATGCCCTTTATCCTCACTATGGGCGGCTTGAGCGAACAGGAACCAACAGGCACAATCACTGTGCGCACGGTCGTGTCAGAGGACATGACGGCCCATGCCATTGGCCGGGATGCAGGTGAGTCCTACCCGGAGGTCCTGTCATCGCCGATGATGATCTCATTCATGGAGCGCACCTGCGCCCAGGCGATGTTGCCGCTTCTCGAAGAGGGGCAGATGACCGTGGGGGTCAAGTTTGAAGTCACCCATTTCAAGCCGACCCCGGTCGGTTCGGCGTTTACGACCCACGCCATCTACCTTGAGAGGGAAAAGTCGCTCTACTGGTTCGAAGTCAGCTGCGAGGACGACGCTGGGGCGGTCGCCAAGGGCCGGCACGCTCGTGCCATCGTCGACCGTGCCACCATTGAGGCGGACGCCGGCAAGCGACGTGCGCCGTGAGCTCACGAAGGCGCTGTGCATGAGCGACTTCACCGCAATGCTCGAGCCTGCGGTCGAGGCGATGTCTGCGCAGGAAACGGTGACGTTGTATCAACAGACCTGGCCGGCGCAATGGGATTACCTCCGCGGCCGTTCAGTGTTCTACATAGACAAATTTGGAGACGCAGCATCGCGTCCCCTGCCGCTGGACCGCCTCGCCGAATTACCGCTGACCGACAAAGACGAGTTGCGCGACAGCATCCAACGGCGTCCTCCCTTCGGCGACCACCTGGCCTGCGACGAGAAGCAGGTGGCACGCCTGCATCGGACGTCCGGTACCACCGGCGGAGCAATCAACATTGCCTGGACCGAGCAGGATGCGCGTGTGACGGCACGGGTTGGTGGCAGGGCGATGTTCGCCGCGGGCCTGCGCTCGACCGATCGCGTCATCCACTGCCTCAACTACTGCCTCTGGACCGGCGGTCTGACCGACCATCTCTCCCTGGAGGCCACGGGTGCCATGGTCGTGCCCTTTGGCGTCGGTAACACGCGTCGCCTGCTGCAAACCATCGACGAACTCGGCATCACAGCAATCTCGTGCACGCCCTCTTATCCCGCGTTGATGGAAAAGGTCCTGTCCGAATCCGGCGGGCGCGATCCCAGGGAACTCGGCCTGCGGCTCGCACTCTTCGGTGGCGAGGCAGGCCTCGACAACGACAACTTCCGCCAGAAACTCGCACAGACGTGGGGTTTCGAAGTGCGCAACGCCAACTACGGCCTGAGCGAGGTGCTCAGCCAGTTCGCCGGCCAGTGTCCGTTCACCAACGACCTGCACTTCCACGCCGGAGATGTCGTCTTCGTTGAATTGTTGGACCCCGAACAGGGCACGACACTGCCGATCGAAACGGGCAACCGTGGAGAGCTGGTGCTGACGAACCTGTACCGGCAGGCACAGCCATTGGTGCGGTATCGCACCGGTGACATCGTCACGATCAGAGATACTGATCCGTGCCGATGCGGTCGCACATCATGGCGCTTTCGCATCGTCGGACGGACCGATGACATGTTCAACGTGCGCGGGGTTAATGTCTTCCCTGCCGCAATATCCGAAGTGCTGACCTCTTCCGCGGATGTGACATCCGGGCACTTTCGCATAAACCTGCGCGGTCCGGGACCGTATGATTACATCGAGATGACGGTGGAAGCGGCTTCCGGCCTTCCCGGCGATGAGTTCGGTCGCGCTGCCACCATTCTCCAGGAACGGATCCGGGAGCGCATCGGTGCCGGCGCCGTCATCGCCATGGTACCTGACTTGTCGCTATCACGGACTGATGGCAAGACATCGTGGATCGAAAGGACGGACCGATGAGCTTTGCGACCTTTGAATTGCACAGCCAGGTAGGGATCGTTTCGTTCAATCGACCCGAACGGCTCAATGCCATCAGCAGTGTGTTGCTGGAAGACCTGCATGCGGCGCTCGACGAAGCTGAGGCCTGCGATGAAGCAGCGACGCTCGTCCTAACGGGCGTAGGACGCGCCTTTTGCGCTGGCGAGGACCTCAAGGAGTTCAGTGACGTGTCCGAGGATTCTTCGAGCGCACAGGCCCATATCGCATCAATCCAAAAAGTTTCACGTCGAATCATGTTCAATAACCGGATCGTGATCGCGGCAGCTCGCGGTTACGCCGTCGGTGGCGGCTTCGAGTGGCTGCTCAACTGCGATCTGGCCGTTGCCGGCAGCGACCTGGTCGCCTTCCTACCCGAGCTGCAGCTGGGCCAGTTCCCTACCGGCGGACTGACCTATCTGTTGCCGAGCACTATCGGGCACAAACGGACCATGCAGATGCTGGCACTCGGTGAGCGTTTCGGTGCCGATCACATGTTGGACCACGGCCTCGTCAACTGGGTCTTCGAGCCGGACGACGTGCTGGAGCGGGCGATCTCCATTGCCCAACGCATCGCCGAGCAGACGGACGCAGACAGCACGTCCCGCTTCAAACAGATGGTTCGCAGCGGTCCAGCGAGTCTGGACGTGGCCCTGGACCTCGAGGAGCAGGCCACGTTCGAATCCTTCCTGCGCCTCGCCTCCCGATCGGCGTGATCGAGCAGCCGCAAGGATTTCAACCGACTACGGCGTCTCCGGGTCTACCCAGGGCGTCCAGTTGCTCAGCGACAGGGCGCCGTCGGCCACGAGAGTCGAGCCATTGATATAGCGAGCCGCCGGGGAGCACAGGAACACGGAGATGGCGGCGATTTCATCGGGTTCAGCCAGACGGTGAGCGGGGATATCCTGCAGGGCGAGGCTTTCATAATCATCGTGCTGTAGTTGGTCAAACTCCAACTCGCGCAATCCGCTGGTGGAGACGAAGCCCGGGGCCAGGGCGTTGACGGTGACGCCGTGGCGCGCGTAGTAGTACGCCAGAGACTTGGTCATGTTCACGACTCCCGCCCGCGCCGCACCGGAATGCGCAAACGGTGCCCCCCCGCGTTCCAAGGCGTAAATGTGGATGGTGTTGACGATACAACCGAAGTGGTTTTCAGCCATGTGGGGACCCACCCGGCTGCACATGTTCCAGGTGCCGTTGAGGTTGAGATCGATGACGGCGCGCCAGCCACGATCGCTGATCTTGGTGGGAGAAGCTGGAAACTGACCGCCCGCGTTATTGATGAGAAAATCGATGGCGCCGAACCGCTCGAGCGCTTTCTCCATCAGTGAATCGACTTCCGTGGTTTCGCGAATATTGACGGGCATGGCCAGACAATCGGCGCCGTTTTCGTTGATCTCTTCCGCTGTCCGATCCAGATTCTTCTGATTCCTGCTGGCGATGACGACGTTTGCGCCCAGGCCTGCGAATGCCAGCGCCACGTGCTTGCCGATGCCACGACCTCCCCCGGTCACCAGCGCGGTTCGCCCGCCGAAGAGGTTGGATGCAAAGATATTCAGCGGATTCGGTTCAACCGTCATCGTGTGTCATTTTCCTTTGCGTTATCCCACCTTGGCAATACCCACCCACGCACACGGCCCGCCGATGTCGTACTCCTCGACCAGCTCGAGGGCGCCGCGGGCGTCTATCCTGAACAACGTCAGAATGTCGGATTGATCCGCCCCGGATATCAGAAAGTCTCCGTCAGGGTCGATACCGAATGAGCGCGGAATTTTCTGAGCAGGCTGCTGTCCCAGTGAAGTGATCGCCCCACTGCCGGGGTCGATCGAGAACATGGCGATGCTGTCCGGTCCGCGGTTCGAGGCGTACACCGCCCTTCCATCCGGGTGAATGTGGAGCTGTGCGTTGGACTTCTCACCGTCGAATCCATCGTCCGGTAACGTCGAAACCGTCTGGACAGCTTTCAGGGTGCCGGTTGAGGAGTCGAGATGGTACACGGTGACGCTGCACTCCTGTTCGTTGTCGGCGTACACGACATCCAGCTGTGGATGGTAGGCCAGGTGACGGGGTCCCTGGCCGAGTCCCGCTTCGATGGTGCGCTCCGCATTCGGTGTCAGCTTGCCAGTAGCCTCATCGAAGGTGAACTGGTAAATGGCATTCGCCGACTGCACGTGCGGGACAAAGGCGTAGCGGTTTGAGCGATCGGTGGCCACCCAGTGAGCATATTGCTCGGTCTCATGTCGATCCGCCGGAGGACCATAGGCGGCCCCATCGTCGCCGATGGGATGCACCGTGACCAGACCGTCGCTGTAGTAGGCCGACATCAGAAACCGACCACTGCGGTCCGTCGACATGTAGCAGGACTTGTGGCCTTCGAGATCAACCTCTCCGATTGGCGACAAGCTGCCGGTGCCTTGATCGATCTTGCAGGACACGACAGCCGTGTTTGATTCGTCGTACAGTGCCACGTAGAGATAGTTGCTGCCGGGATCGGTGCACAGGGCTCTGCCGGGGTACGGAAGTGCCAGCTCGTCCTTCCGAGTCAGCGTGCCGGAGATCGGATCCAGTTGATGGATTTGTATGGTGCTTTCGCTCCCGCCGGTCGGTATGTAGACATAGTGGCCCATCTGCCTATCCTCTTTCTGTTATGTTGTGGCGGTAGTTGCACAGTAGTGGCACAATGTTATGGAGGAAGGGTCATGGCTGAAAGTCGATGACGGGAATCGCAGGCATTCGGATACTCGGTGGAACCACCCACCGATCCGGTCACGGGGACAACTGGCACACCACATGGGCAGCCAACGATAAGCAATATGTCCTGCTCACGGACGGCAGGGGCTGGCCTGAGGCAGTTGGAGATACCCCGGAATCGGATCCTTTCGCGCTCAGCTTATACCTACTTTGTCTCCCGAAACGACGATGGGTCGGCCAATTGGAGTCCCGACATTGACGCCAGAGGAATCATCCACACCTTTCCATCCGGTTGGGTGAACGAAGGCTTTCATCACCCTTACGCCTGGCATCCCAGTGTCGTCTACAACGCCCCCCTCGGGGTCTACATGATGGCGAACTGGGGTATGGGATGCGACAGCGAGGGCAGGTGGTTCGGAAAACCGAGCTATCTCGGCTTCTGGACGGCGGCACATCCGTGGGGACCCTGGGCGCAGGTATATGAGGAGGATCCCTGGGCGCCGGAAGGGGATACCGCGGCGCGCGCCTACCAACCTCAGATCATCCCGAAATGGATCGCTGAGGACGGCAAGTCATTCTGGATGGCCTACACCGACTATCAGATGGTCGACGGAGAGCTGCCGTACACTCATTCAATTGTCAGAAGGTCGAAATTCTGACGGGATAGCACACAACGAGGAGAGTTCAGTTGACGCAAATTGCGCAAACAGATCTACAGGCACTCCGGTGGCGCTGCATCGGCCCACCCCGCGGGGGCCGCGTGGTAGCGGTGGCCGGTCATCCGCGCGACCAGGCCGTTTTCTATTTCGGCGCCTGTGCCGGCGGCGTGTGGAAGACGACGGACGCCGGCAGCTACTGGGAGAACATCTCAGACGGCTACTTCAACAGCGCCGCCATCGGTGCGTTGGCCGTGTCCGAAGCCGACCCCAATGTCATGTATGCCGGCACCGGTGAGTCGACGATTCGGGGCAACGTTTCCTACGGTGACGGTGTATATCGTTCCGAGGATGGGGGCGCGTCATGGATCCACGCCGGCCTCGCCGAGACCCGGCATATCAGCAAGATTCGAGTGCATCCGAGTAACGCTGACCTGGTGTACGTAGCGGCTCTCGGCCACGCCTTTGGTCCTAACAATGAGCGCGGTGTGTTTCGCTCCCGTGACGGTGGGCGAGACTGGGAGAATATCCTTTTTCGCAGCGACCGGGCGGGCGCCATCGATCTGTCGATGGATCCCAACAACCCTCGCCGGCTCTTCGCCAGTGTATGGCAGGCCTATCGCACCTTCTGGACCCTATCGAGTGGTGGTCCCGACAGCGGTCTGCTGCGCTCCGTCGACGGCGGTGACTCCTGGTCCGAGCTCACCGATAACCCAGGGTTGCCCAAGGGGTTAAAAGGAAAAATCGGCGTCGCCGTCTCTCCGGCCGATCCCGACAGGATCTGGGCCATCATCGAAGCCGAGGACGCCGGCCTGTACCGCTCGGATGACGGTGGCGATACTTGGGAACTGGTCTGCGGCAGTCGGGACCTCATCCATCGGCCGTTCTACTACTGCCACGTGTTTGCCGACCCGCAGGATCGCGACACCGTCTACATACTGAATCTGCAGATGTGGAAGTCCACGGATGGCGGCTCCTCCTTCGTGGAAGTGACGACGCCGCACGGCGACAACCACGACCTGTGGTTGGACCCGCGCAATCCCGCCCGTATGGTCCAGGGCAACGACGGTGGCGCTTGCGTCTCCTGGAACGGCGGCACTTCCTGGTCGACGATATTCAACCAGCCTACCGCCCAGTTCTACCGGCTCGACACCGACAACCAGTTTCCCTACCGCGTCTACGCCACCCAACAGGACAATTCCAGCGTCAGCGTGCCCAGCGCCACCGAGTACGGCGTCATTCTGTGGACCCACTGCAAAACACCGGGCACGGGTGAGAGCGGCGATGTCGCCGTGCATCCCGATGACGCCAACATCGTCTACATCGGATCCACCGGTAGCTCACCTGGCGGCGCTGGGGTCCTGCAGCGCTATGATGACCACACCAGACAGCTTCGTCTGGTTTCCGTGTGGCCGGAGGAGTACTTCGGCTGGGACCCGAAGGATCTCAAGTACCGCTTTTCCTGGACCTTTCCGATCTGCTTTTCACCACACGATCCCAACACCCTCTACGTGGCCGGCAACGTTGTCTTTCGCACGACGAACGAGGGCGCCAGCTGGGAGGCGATCTCTCCGGATCTGTCCAGAAATGACCCTGCGACCCTACTGGCCTCCGGCGGCGACATCACCATCGATCAAAGCGGGGCCGAAACCTACGGGACCGTATTCGCATTCGCCGAGTCGCCGGTCGAAAAGGGACTGCTGTGGGCAGGCACAGACGACGGCTTGATCCATGTGTCCGGGAACGCAGGTGGCAGTTGGACTGAAGTAACGCCGGAGAGTCTACCCGAATCAGCCCGGATCGGGTGCGTGGAGCCATCCAGACACGACGCGGACACAGCTTATGTGGCGGCCACCCGCTACAAACTGGACGACTACCACCCCTACCTGCTCAAGACGACGGATCGGGGCAAGAGCTGGACCGATATCAGCGGTGATTTTCCGGAGGGAGAAATCACCCGCGTGGTGCGTGAAGACCCGGAGTGCGCTGGACTGTTGTATGTCGGCACGGAAACGGGAGTATGCGTCTCCCTCAACAGCGGCCAAAGCTGGCAGAAGCTGCAAACCAACCTGCCTGTTGTTCCCGTCTACGACCTCACCGTCAAGGACGCCGACCTGGTAGCCGCCACCCATGGCCGCTCGTTCTGGATCCTCGACGACCTCACACCCCTGCGCCAGCTCTGCCGGGATCCAGCCTTCACTGCGGCTGCCCACTTGTTCGCGCCGGCGCCCGCGTACCGCCGCTGGCTCAACTGGGCAGTAGGAGCCATTCGGCCCAATAAGGAAGGCGACATCGGCTACATGGTGGCACTCGGTGCACACGCCGCCTACCGTGACCACACCACCGAAGACGGCGAATGGACCCGATCCTTTCTGGATGCTGGCGAAAATCCGCCGCATGGAGCCGTCATCTACTACCGCCTCAGTGAGGATGTCGACGAATCGATTTCGCTCAGCTTCATGGACGCTGCCGGCGACACCATCAAAACGTTTTCGAGCCGCACCGAGTCGGGCGACGATGATGCGTCGGGTGACGATGATGCTGACGATGCGGATGCTGCAGACGATCGCTTCGTTCCCGCAGCGGCCGGCTTGAACCGGTTCGTCTGGGACATGCGCTACCCCAGCGCCGAGCGGATCACCGAGGACAGCCCGTTGAAGCCCAAGCCTGAGGCCTTGCTTGCCGAACGGCGCCATGCCAATGGCCCCCTCGCTGTCCCGGGTCTCTATGAAGTCAAGTTGGAAGTCGGTAACATGGTACTGACGCAGCCGTTCGAAATCAGACACGATCCGCGGGTTAGGGCCACACCCGCGGACTTCGAGGCCCAATTCGCCTTGTGGGTTCGCATCCGCGACAAACTCTCGGAGGCTAACAACCTGGTGAATCGCCTGCGTCGCCTGCAGCGGCAGGTGTCGGAATGGTCCAACCGTGCTCGGGAAGGCGACTCGTCTGAAGGGCGGGCAATCGTCGAAGCGGCCGCCGCTTTGAACAGCGAGCTGGAAGCCATCGAGGCTGAGCTCGTGCAGGCGGGGCAACGGGGTCCAATCGATGCCTTGAGGCTGCCAGTGCGTGTGTGCACGAGGGTGGGGGGACTCATCAGCGTGGTCGCAGCCGCCGACGACGCACCGACGAAACAGACCGTTGAGCTGTTCGAGGAACTCACCACCGACGTCGACGAGGTCGCCCGACGCCTGCAAGCTGTCATCGACAAGGAAATCCGCGGATTCAACGAGTTGATCGAGCGGTCGGATTGGCCAGCCGTGTCCGCCTAAGAGTCTGTCCTCTCACGTCAGGAGTACTCGCGGTTTACCGGTTATCATTCATCTCCTCAGGGTGCGCTTCAAGCTCTTGTCGGCCGCGCCGAAAAACGACATACTAAAGGAAGCCATGGTTGGTCCGATAAACCTATAGTGAAGCTGGCTGCAGACCAGTGTGTGCGGATGACGCACGACCACCTCCACCCAAGGCCCGGCGAAAACGCGTTTCGCCAAGGGGCAAGAACAGGAGGAAAATGATGATGCCGAATATAGAGAGGTGCGGCGCCTGAGACCGCCGTAAATGGCCTCTAGCAATAGAGGGGAGCCGGACACGCCAAGTGCGCGTCCGGCTCTTTTTGTTATAGAATGCGATGGGACGCGCCGATCAGGCTATCGGTCTCCTCACTTGAGCAGTAGCGACTTCCGCGTACTCGTGAACCCGGGCGCCTCGATGTGATAAAAATACATCCCACTCGCCAGGCCGGCGGCGTGGAAATCGACGGTATAGCGCCCCGCCTGCAGGACCTCATCGACCAGGGTCTCCTGTACCTTTCCAAGTGCATCGTAAACTCGAACCAGTACGGGTGATTCATGCGGTACGCTGAAGCGTATGTTCGTCGACGGGTTGAACGGATTGGGATAGTTCTGCTCGAGCTCGAACGAATTCGGCACGGCCCCGGGCAACTCGCTCACCGCAGTGGGAGTGGCCGGATTGATGAAGATGGTTTCATTCACCGTGACGATATCACGCCCGAACGCACCGGGCCCCAGGGAGACCTGGGTGACGACGACGCTTGCTTCTGTGTCAGTGGTAAGAGTATTGGATGTGCGCAGGAGGATCCTGAAGTCGGCTGCGCCAGTATGCCCTTCAGCCTCTGGATCAGGATCCAGCAGCGCGAAGCCGACCCTGATCTGGTTGTTCGTTCCCTCCACCAGTAGGCCACCCAGGGCGCGCCAGTTTCCAGGCGGAAAGACACTGGCATCCGGCAAATTCTCGCCGAGGACGACGCCGGCGACCGTAACATCAAAATGAGCCGGTGGCGATACCTGGACCGTGACGTCTGCCTGCTGCACGTTGACCCAGTTGTCTGTACCGATGCTGATCTCTACGATTTCGCTGGCCCCGACTCCAGCCAGAGTCGTCGAACTGGTAATCGTGAACGTAGCATTCCGGTTGTCGCCGGCGAACGCTCCGCCAGCCAGCATCGCGGTGGCCAGCGCGATCGTTGCGATTTTCCTCACGTGATTCTCCATGGTGAAACTCCTTCGTCATCGCAACCCGGTGCTCTGAGTGCTTGTCCGCTATCTCCAGATATTCCGCCCGGTGGGCGGTGCATCATCCTCCATGGGACAAAAATATGTAGCCATTCTCGCCAGGACCTAGTGAGGCCGATCACGTACCTGACTGGGGAGCCCTACCTGGACCCGTGAGTTCGCTGCAACGAGCATCAACCTCAGTTGTAGGGATCAGCTGCATCCCGCAACCCGTCACCGATGAGATTGAAAGCCAGCACGGCCAGTATAACGAATACGCCGGGCAGCAACAGCCATGGCGTCATCACCACGGCCTGGTAGTTTTGCGCCTGTTGCAGCAACACTCCCCAGCTTACTACCGGAGGCCTCAACCCGATCCCCAGAAAACTGAGCGCGGTTTCACCGAGGATCATCCCGGGGACGGCCAGGGTGGCCGAGGTGATGATGTGGCTGAGAAACGAAGGCAGCATGTGGCGGAAGATGACACGCCGGCGCCCGGCGCCAAGCAGCCTGGCTGCGACCACGAATTCTTCCTCACGCAGCGACAGAAACTTGCCCCGCACCACCCGCGCCAACCCCGTCCACCCCAGGAAGGAGAGAATGACAGTGATGCCGAAGTAGACCTTGATGCCCGACCATCCCGCAGGTAGCGCCGCGCTCAGGGCCATCCACAACGGCAGCTGGGGCATGCATTGAATAACCTCGATCAATCGCTGGGTCAGGTTGTCGACCCATCCACCCAGGTAGCCCGCCACCCCTCCCAGGATGATACCGAAGACGAACGTCAGCAGCACACCCAGCAGTCCGAGGGTCAGCGAGACCCTTCCTCCGTACAGAATCCGGCTGAACAGATCCCGTCCCAGCTTGTCCGTGCCGAAGAGGTGGATGTAGCCGCCGTCTGGCGTGCCAAACAGTCGCAGGCGCCCCGGGATCAGACCCCAGAATTCGTAGGGCGCGCCGTCAGTCAGGAACCGCACCGGGAAACGCGCCTGCGGGTCAGGGGTGTACTCACGTCGCCAGGTTTCTGGATCCACGGAGAGCTTGTAGCCGTATACGAACGGGCGCAGGTGGACTTTTCCATCATCGTCGATGAAACGCAGAGACTGCGGCGGGCAGTGGATGGTGCGGGGGTTGCGCTGGCTGGGCCCGTAGGGCGCTGCAATCTCACAAAAGGCGGCGAGCAGGTATAGGAAGAACAACACCGTAGCTGAAATCATGGCCAGCCGATGACGCCTGAAACGCACCCACATCAGCTGCCACTGCGACGCCGTCTCCAGATCAGGCTTGCGCGATTCACTCATGACGGATGCGCGGATCCACGACCGCCAGCAGCAGATCGGAGATCAGCGTGCCGATGACGGTCAAGGTACTGAGGATGAGAATGAAGCTGCCGGCCAGGTACATGTCCTGACTCATCAGCGCCTCCAGCAGCAAAGGTCCGGTGGTGGGCAGGTCCATGACCACGGCGACGATGGCCGAGCCCGAGAACAGGGCCGGCAGCATCCAGCCAATGGTCGAGATGAACGGGTTGATGGCGAGCCGCAGTGGGTATTTGATGATCAGCCTGGCCGGCCGCAAACCCTTGGCCCTGGCTGTGACCACGTATGGCTTCTTGAGTTCATCCAGAAGGTTGGCGCGCATGATGCGGATCATGCCGGCCGTACCGGACACACCCAGTACAACCATGGGGGCCCATATATGTTTGAGCAGATCCGCGACCCGTGCCAGCGTCCACGGCACGTCGATGAACTCAGGCGAGAACAACCCGCCGACGCTGATCCCGAACCAACTATGGGCACCGTACATGATGAGCAGGGCCAGCATGAACCCTGGCGTGGCCATACCGAGCAGAGCAAACACCGTCATCGTGTAATCGAGCAGCGAATACTGTCTTACCGCAGAATAGATGCCGATCGGCAACGCCAGTGACCAGGTGAACAGCACGCTGCCCAGGGCCACCAACACCGTGAGCAGCAAACGCTCGCTGATCAGTTGGTTCACCGGCTGCTGGTAAACGAGGGAGTAGCCCATGTCTCCGCGCATGAAGCCGCTGATCCAGCGGACGTACTGAATGGGCATCGGATCATCCAGATGGTACATGGCTCTGATCGCCGCGATACGCTCGATGGAGACGTGCTGGCCCTGCTGCTGCAAATCCTGGATGGTGGACTCGATGATGTCTCCGGGTGGCAGCTGTATCAGCACGAAGCTGATCACGGAGATGAGGAACAGCGTCGGTATCATTCCCAGCAGACGCCGGGTGATGTAAGAAGCCACGGCCTATTTCCTCAGGTACCAGGTCTCGGGATGGTACGGCAGGCTCCAGCGATTGTCCCAGCCCCAGTAGCCCTGCTTCGGCACATTGCGCAGGCTGTTGTGCACGACCACGGGTTGCGGGGCCAATCCCAGCGTACCGATCGACCACAGGTTTTCCGCCTGGGAACGCAGGATCTGCTTGCCCAACCATACCCGGCGTTGCGCGTCCGGCGCCGTAGACATCTCCGTCCACCAGTCGATCAACTGCATGACATCCGGCGGTGGCTCCTCGCCCCTCGCCCCGTCGCTGAGGTACCAGTCCGACCACAACCCCCAGTGGCACTCCATCAACCCCTTGTTCATCGGCACAAACCACAATGGCTCAGAGGGAAACAGGATGTCGCTGGTGCGATCCGCGTGCCACAGCGTCATCTCCATCATGTTGCCGCGTGCCCGCGTGCCCTGGAGACCGCTCGTCACCTGTTTGGTATTGAGCTGAATGCCGACATCACGCCAGTACTCGGTAACCAGCTCCATGGTAATGCCCTTGGGGGTCTCGATGTCGAGCCATTCCAGTGTCAGGCTGAGAGGCTCACCCGAGGGCTTCTCTCTGATACCGTCCCCGTCATTGTCGAACAGACCCATGTCATCCAGCAGCCGATGTGCCGTGACCGGGTCGTAGTCGATGTAGGCACGGGCGTACGCCTCCTTGTAGAACACGCTCGACGGGATGACGTGGAGCTGGCGCGGCGTCGCCTTGCCGAAATAGACAACCGAATTGATCTCGTCGCGATTGATCGCGATGGACAGAGCCTGGCGGAAGCGGAAATCCTGGAAGATGGCTCGCAATTCGAGATCGGGTGACGTCAGGTTGGGCTGGATGACCACGTCGACGCCATGCAACCGCTTCCAGATCAATGTGCGAAAATCGTTCGCCTGCTCGCCCAGCTTGAACAGCGGGATGTCCTGGGTAGCCAGGCCGTTCGCCGAAAAGTGCATCTGTCCCGTGGATGTGCGCGCCGTTATCACTTCCTTGTTCTTGACCAGCATCACTCGAATGCTGTCCACGTAAGGCAGTTGGTTCCCGGCAGGATCGATCTTCGGGTAATAGGGATTTCTCTCGTACACGTGCATGATCGGCGACTTCTTCACCAGAACATGCGCGTTCATGGTCGGCGTGCCGGCAGGGTCCGCCATGCCCTCCCGGCGCACCGCGTTGAAGTAGGCGGTCCAGCCGATAAACCCCTCGCGCTCGGCACTGGCATCCAACTCCTGAGAGTCGACGAAAGCGGGATGGTAGTCTTGCAAGAAATGCCCTGGTGTGTAAAAGCTGTTGCCGTGATGTGCCAGTTTGTTGATGAAGTAGGGATGCGGCTCGGCAAACTCGAAACGCACGGTCTCAGACGCAGGTGCGGTTACGCTTGCTCCGATCCAACGCGGACTCATGGCCGGGTTCAGCTCTTCGTTGGACAGGATATGTTGAAACCAGAACAGGAAGGCAGCTGAGGTGAATGAGTGGCCATCAGACCATTTCAGGCCCGACCGCAACCGTAGCGTCAGGACTCTGCCTCCTTCGCTGTAGCGCCAGCTCTCAGCCAGATTTGGCAGGATGCCGCTCACCTGCGGATCCATGATCAGTGGCGGTTCCAGGCTGCGCACGACGGAGTCGTCCTTGCCAAAACAACGCAGGGTGCCGCCATGCCTGCCGATTTCGTCTGCCGGCTCAATGACGAAGGGATCGTGGGGTAAGCGTTGCACCAGAGGCGGCAGAGTACCGGCCGCCGCTTTAGCCGCCAGCATTGGCGACTCGAAAAAGCGAGCTATTCCTGCTTCAGAGGCAGGCTCGGGTGGTTGGAACCATGATTCGGGCCAGATGTCGTCGGGAAAGATGTCGTCGGGAAGGTCGGCTGCCCTCAGCGGCGCCACGCTTGTCGCAACCGCCATAACCAGCACGGGAATTGGGCGCAGAAAGTGGCTGGTCACCGTTGCCCCTGCACAGATCGGCGGGCGGCGACCCGTCGGGTCATAACTTGATGAGCGCAGCCAGCAACCCCGTCATACCGATCATGGCCATGATTCCGTCTGGGTATCATTGCAGCACCTCGAAGAAAACCGTATCGGCGATGGCGGATCCAAACACCCCCACGCCATCCCCCTCCATGTGGAAGGTGGGCGCGTGGAAGTTCCCGTCCAGCTCCTGCGTCGTCGAATGGGTCAGGAAGAAATCCTTGAAGTTCTCGTCGGCGGCATAGATGATCGCCCGGTAACGGCCGTAGAACTGCAGCGCTCTCCACCGTATCGACTGGATCGAGACCACCGGTTCTCGGTCGGGGTCGGTCGGCAGACTCTGCCCCCATTCGTACGCGGACACCAACTCACGAAAGAAGAACCGTACGTCTGCACTGTCGTTTTTCGTAAATGGATTGTCGTAAATGTAACTCGATGTAGACGCATCCAACGCCTTGATCGAAAGCACGTAGAAGTCGATCCCTGGGGAACGACTGAAGGCAATCTCGAAATGCTTCAACTCATCACCAGTGCCCTCACGTTCCCGGTAACGCAGCTGACCCAGTCTGGATTGCTCTTCGACCACGGCAAAACCGGCCTGCGGCACGGTCGTCGTCGTGCTCGCCCGCAGCGACTCACCCCCCACAGTCGCTTCCACTTGCAGCCGGTAGGAGCTACCGTGGACGATGGTCAGATCCTGATCACCGGCGTATTCGTACACGATCGTCTCATGGTTGTAGCTCAATGGATAGCTTGCACCCTGAGTCAAATCCTCCAACACGACGGACGCGTCCTCAATCAGCAGATCGAACTTGTTGATCGAAGCGGCGGGATCGAGCGGGAATGTCTTCGTTATGAGGACACTCACGGGCTGTTGTGGAAGGAGGTAGCCCTGAATGGCCAGCTTTGGCTGCGAGTCACCCTTCGAGGCCACGATGCTGGGCTCGCCACAGGATATCAAACCCAGCGTACACAGCAACAAGACGACGACAGCGATCGCAGTCGGCGGTTTTATATGATCAGAACGCAACGTGCACCCCCAGGGTCGGCAGGATGGGAAACATCGGCACGGTGTCCACGTCCTGTACGACGTCGAAGCCGCCCCTGCTGTCATCGTCGTACTGCACGAACCAGATATTGCGACGGTTGCCGATGTTGAACACCTGAACGTACGCCGTCCAGTCCATGCCCTGGCGGCGCGTCTTGTACTTCAAACTCACGTCCAGGCGCACGTAGGGCGGTAACCTGAACTGATTTATCTGTCCTGGCAGAACGACGAAGTCCCGCACGCTACCGGTGAAGAGATTCGTCGCTCCATCCGCGTCAGGGACTGTCCGCGCCACGTAGCCCGACTCCGGCTGGGTTATCGGCTGTCCGGATGTGTAGACGAAGTTCAGATCGAGAAACCATTTGCCGTTGCCCTCCGTTGCTTCTCCAGATCGACTGGCGAGCGCAGTGATCTGATTGCAATCGACCCGCGCAACCGCATTCACCACCGAAGTCCGATCATGCCGTGGTGCGAATCCCGTGCCGTCATTGAGTGTCGGGAAGGCATACTCCGTTTGCGTCAGCGTGTAACCGAGCCAACCCGAGAGCAGGCCGCGCCTTTTTGTTATAAGAGCCTCAACCCCCCTGGTGTCACCGGTTCCTTCATGGAACAGGCCGACCGTTTCCGTGAACACGGGAACGCCCTGTTCGTGGATATCGGTCGTGACCGCGGCCAGGAACGCCTCATTGAAGACGTGGATGTGGTCGTAGTCTTTGTGATACCCCTCCACTTCGAACTCGAAGCGATCGCCCACTTCCTGATGGTAAGCGAGTACGAAGTGACGGGCTTTCGAGCCGCGTTGAAATGCGTTCGCCGTCGTCCAGATGTCGGCGATGAAGACCCTGGGGATTCGATTCAGGTACTGATGATATATCCCTGTGGCTGCTTTGATGTTGCTGCCCGGAGTCAGTCGATACGTGAGCGCTGCCCGCGGCGCCAGGGCGCTGAAATTCTTGTCCGAGTCGAAGAAGTGGTAGCGCGCACCGAGTTCGGCCTCCCAGCGTACTCCCGACGTCAGCAGCACCGTCCCGTAGCCGGTGTAGTGCGTCGGATCCTTGGTGATGTCCGTCCTCGCGTCGGGGAACCGCTGCTCATACGCGACCCGCAGGTACTTCTGTTCGAAACCGAACCGGCTGCTGAGCTCGGGGGAATGAGTGTATTCGAGATCCCCCTTGAACGTCACGTCTGACACTTCATTGGTCTCGCGAAAGCCGATCACCTGGTTGAGATCCAGCTTTGAGTCGAAGCGACTACCGGTTATCCACAGATTGCCGAACAGCTTGGGCGTCCAGACCCTGGTCCACCGCACGCTGCCGGTGCGGTTGCCCCAACCGTACTGCAGACCCACTTCTTCTACTGCATCGCTGTTCAGCGTGAAGTCGAGGAAATCGCGGCCGCCGAAAGCACTGATCGTAAGTTTGTTGGTCTTATCGATGTCGATGAAGGCCTTGAAATTGCCGTCCCAGAAGTAGTACGGCGGGATATCGTCCATGGCGCGGGCAACGGTCTGGTCGAAGTAGGTCCGGCGCAGCGAAGCCGAGAGTGAACCGCGGTCACGCAGTGGCACCTGCAGTGTCGTCCTGGCGGACAGAAGACTGATGGCGGCCGATCCCTCAAAGGCCTTCTTGTTGCCGTCGAGGTGGGTGATGTTGAGAACGGACGAGAGCCGTCCGCCGTACTGAGCACCGAATCCGCCCTTGAACACCTCCGCTTTTTTGAGTGCGTCGGTGTTGAAAATGGAGAACAGGCCGAAGGCGTGCTCTGGATTGTAGACGTCCGTGCCGTCGACGAGGTAGAGATTCTGATCAGGTGTTCCACCGCGGATGTAGGGTGCCGACGAGTAATCGGAAACCGGCACGATCCCGGGAAGGGTCTGCAGGGACCGCAGCAGATCCGCCTCCACGACCTGGGGGATCTGATCGATCCGGGCGGCTGAAATCTCCAGTTTGGAAATCGATTTCTGCTGCAGTCCTTGGTCGCCGGCCGCGACCACGACCACACCTGCCGCCTCCACTGCGCGTTGTGTGAGATGCAGATCCATCCTCAGAGCCTGGTGCGCTGAAGGTGTGACAACCTCCGACGTAGCCTCGTAACTGACGTGGCTGCATTTGAGCGTGTGCTCGCCGGGAGGAACCCGCGGCAGGGTGTAGAAACCGTGCAGGTTCGTTGTCGTTCCCAGCTGGATGTCCTCGAGATAGACGTTGCAGCCTATCAGAACCTCGCCACTGTCAGCGTCGTACACGAAGCCGCTGATGGTGGCGTCATTCGATGGGCCTTGTACTGAATGGACCGCTGCGACCAACACAAGGCAGATGAAAATACATACCCAGGTGCGCATGGGAGATAGCGTACGCAACTACGAGCAAGACTGGCAACGAGCGGTTCGAGCAGGCGTCACCTTCCGTAGCTATTCTGTTTCTCGTAGTATCTGGCAGATGAACTACCGGCAGACCTACGCCGCATGGCGTGCAGACCCCGAGGGCTTTTGGGAGCAGGCCGCACAGAGCGTGTCCTGGTACAAACCATGGGACAGGGTGCTCGATGACTCCAGACCACCCTTCACCCGCTGGTTTGTCGGCGGTGAACTCAACACCTGTTACAACGCCGTCGATCGCCATGTCGAAGGTGGGCGAGGAGCCCAACCAGCTCTCATCTACGACAGTCCGGTCACGGGCACGGTTAGAACACTCACCTACCGCGACCTGCTGGACCAGGTCTCCCTGTTCGCCGGCGCCCTCACTGCTCTCGGTGTCGTCAAAGGCGACCGCGTGATCGTTTACATGCCCATGGTCCCCGAGACCGTCATCGCCATGCTGGCCTGCGCGCGCATCGGAGCCATCCACTCCGTCGTCTTCGGCGGCTTCGCGGCAAACGAGCTGGCAACCCGCATCGATGATGCCAGACCGAGGGTCATCGTCTCCGCCTCTTGTGGAATTGAGACGGCCCGGGTCATTCCTTACAAGCCGCTCCTGGATCGCGCCATCGAACTCGCGGCGCACAAACCAGACACCTGTGTGGTCTTACAGCGACCCATGCTCGAGGCCTCGATGGCGGCAGGCCGTGATGTCGATTGGGTAACCCTGATGGCTGCGGCCCAGCCGGTTGAATGTGTCCCCGTCGCCGCAACCGATCCGCTGTACATCCTCTACACCTCCGGCACTACCGGCGTACCCAAGGGGGTCGTCCGCGACAACGGTGGCCATCTCGTCGCACTCGAGTGGAGCATGCAGGCCATTTACGATGTCAATCCCGGAGATGTCTACTGGGCGGCGTCAGATGTCGGTTGGGTCGTCGGACACTCCTATATCGTGTACGGCCCGCTCTTTCACGGTTGCACGACAGTCCTATACGAAGGCAAACCGGTGGGAACTCCCGACCCCGGAGCGTTCTGGCGTGTAATCTCCGAGCACAATGTGAAGGTGATGTTCACCGCACCGACAGCCTTCCGGGCCATCAAAAGAGACGACCCCGATGGCGAATTCATCGACAAGTACCAGCTGAATCGATTCCGCACCCTCTTTCTGGCCGGCGAGCGCTGCGATCCGGACACACTGCAATGGGCGCAGGAGAAGCTGGGCGTGCCCGTCGTCGACCACTGGTGGCAAACGGAGACCGGCTGGCCCATCTGCGCCAACCCCATCGGCATCGAGCTGTTGACGGTCAAACCGGGATCGGCCGGCGTTCCCGTACCCGGTTTCGATGTCCGAGTGCTGGACGAAAATGCAGTGGAAGTGACCGACGGAGATATCGGCAGCGTGGCCGTTCAGCTTCCCTTGCCCCCGGGCTGCCTGCCGACGCTGTGGCAGAATGACGACGGCTTCCGCAGCTCCTACCTGGACACCTTTCCCGGATATTATTCGACGGCTGACGCCGGCTACCGGGACGAAGACGGTTATCTGTGGATCATGAGCCGGACCGACGATATCATTAACGTCGCGGGCCATCGTCTTTCCACGGGAGCGTTGGAGGAGGTGCTCGCCGCCCATCCCGATGTGGCCGAGTGCGCGGTGCTGGGAGTGGTGGACGACCTCAAGGGTGAGGTGCCGATCGGGGCCGTTGTCCTCAACGCCGGCATCGTTCGCCCGAGCGCCGATATCGTCGCCGAGTTGGTACAATTGATCCGCGAACAGATCGGACCGGTGGCTTCGTTCAAGGCCGCCGCCGTGGTCGCGCGGCTGCCGAAAACGCGCTCAGGAAAGATTCTGAGAGGCACCATGAAGAAGATCGCCGACGGAGTCGAGTACCGGGTTCCGGCCACCATCGATGATGCCGGCATTCTTGATGAGATCACTGCGGAGTTTGCGAAACTCGGCTATCCGCAATGAGAGCGCCGTCCCGACGGCGCACAACGGCCACCGTCGGGGACTACTCAGTCTCCCACCCCTTTTATTTCATCAACGTGAACTTCCTCGTGCTCGTGAACCCGGGCGCCTCGATACGATAGAAGTACATGCCGCTTGCCAGGCCGGCGGCATGGTAATCGACATTGTAGCTACCGGCCTGCAGCACCTCATTGACCAGGGTCTCCTGCACCGCACCCAGGCAGTCGTAAACACGCACGACTACCTGTGCTTCGTGTGGCAGACTGAAGCGGATGTTCGTCGACGGGTTGAAGGGATTCGGATAATTCTGTGCTAAATCGAAGGAATTCGGCACACCCGCTCCCTGCACTTCACTAACATCCGTGGGCACGTCGTTGAAGGGAGCCTCGATCACCGTCAGCGACTGACAGTAGGTGTTGTCGGTCTCGTCACTTTCCGCCACGCCGTCACCCGGATCGATGACCATGCACAACTGGTAGTCACCGGGAGGCGTGTCAGACGGCAGCCAGCTGGATTCAGTGTACCCTTGTGCACCCCCAGCTGCCAGATCATTGGTATTGCTGATACGACCTGCTGCCAGCAGCACATCTTCGACGAAGACATCACTGAATTCCGAGAACCCGGCAGGAACATGGCTGTCCGTCGACAACACCACGTCGATCATGTAACCGGTCTGCGAGGTCTCCGTACCCAGCGCCATGGCCGTACCGGCGTTGAGCGCCGTCACCTCGACCTCCACCAGACCACCGGCTTCGACCGTACTGTTGAAAAACGCCTGGGCGATCTCCAGGTCCGGCTGCAGCTCAGCCACGGTCAGGGACTGACAGTAAACATTGTTCGTTTCGTCTCCTTCATCCACGCCGTCTCCCGGATCGATGACCAGGCACAGCTGATAGTCACCTGGGGGCGTATCGGACGGCACCCAACCCGGCATCTGGTAGGCTTGCTCGGCGCCGGCGTCCAGGTCATCGGTGTTGCTGATGCGACCGCCCAACAACAGCACGTCTTCCGAGAAGGCGGGGTCGTAGATGGCGAAATCGGGTGGCACATGGGTGTCCGTGGACAACACGAAGTCGATCATGAAGCCGGTCTGTGAGGTCTCCGTTCCCGGTGCCATGGCGGTGCCGGCGTTGCGCGCCGTCACCTCGACGTCAAGCTGGCCACCCGGTTCGACGAGGTTGCTGAAGGATGCTCCGGCAATCACCAGATCCGGATGCAGGTCGAGCACCGTCAACGACTGGCAATAGACGTTATTCGTTTCATCGCCCTCTTCCACGCCGTCTCCCGGATCGATGACCAGGCACAGCTGGTAATCACCTGGGGGCGTATCGGACGGCACCCAACCCGGCATCTGGTAGGCTTGCTCGGCGCCGGCGTCCAGGTCATCGGTGTTGCTGATGCGACCGCCCAACAACAGCACGTCTTCCGAGAAGGCGGGGTCGTAGATGGCGAAATCGGGTGGCACATGGGTGTCCGTGGACAACACGAAGTCGATCATGAAGCCGGTCTGTGAGGTCTCCGTGCCCATGGCCATGAAAGTGCCGATATTGCGTGCGGTAACCTCCACATCGACCTGGCCGCCAGGTGCGACCTGGTTGTTGAAGGAGGCGCCGCCGATCTCCAGATCCGGCTGTGGTAGGGCGACGATCAAGGACTGGCAGAAGACGTTGTTGGTCTCATCCACCTCCTGAACGCCGTTGCCCGGATCGATGACGAGGCACAGCTGATACTCACCCACCGGTGTGTCCACCGGTAGGACGCCGGTCTCGGAGTAAATCACATCGTCCCCCCCGGGAAACACGTCCTCCGTGTTGCTGATGCGTCCGCCGGCCAGCAGCACGTCTTCTTCGAAGCTGGCGCTGAACACGGCCCAATCTGCGGGCACATGGGTGTCCGTGGACAGGACGAAGTCGATCATGTAACTGCTCTCCGAGGTCTCGCTGCCCGGAGCCATGCTGTTGCCCGAGTTGCGTACGGTCACCTCAACCGTCACCGACCCACCCGGATCGACGGGACTGTTGAACGACGCCCCGACAATCTCCAGGTCAGACAGGATGTCATCCTGGGCGTCGGTTACGCTCATGCCGGTCATGACCAGCAGCAATGAAGCTGCTATCATGCCAAGGCGTCCGGCCAAGCGGTCTGTTATCATGCTCTTCATGGTGCTACCCTCCTGCGTGTTGTGAGTGGAACCCGCGATGACGTAGATATCATCTCTTTCTATATGATGTCTCAATGTATAATGTAATACTATACAGTGTCGTGACCCGGGTCACGTGGTTGGAATATTTTTTGGATTACGGATCTTAAATCAATTACAAACAGCGCTTTAGATTCGGTGGACTTTTCTTGCGGGATGGCTGATCATTGATGGAATTCGCGGGATTGACTGCGAAGTTGACTGACGTGGAGTGACGCGGCCGAGCGAGGTCGGAAGTAGCCATGGATAGAATGCGGAGACAATGAGTGTGACTATGGATGCGGAACTGGCTTTTGCGCCGGCGGCGGAGCACCTGAGACTGATCGCAGACAAACAGATTTCCCCGGTCGAACTCACCCAGCTCTACCTGGACCGCATCGACGAGCTGAACCCTCGGCTGCACGCCTATCTGAGGGTGACCCGTGACGAAGCCCTGCAGATGGCCAGGTCAGCAGAAGACGCCGTGATGGGTGGAGGACCATTGGGCGCGCTTCATGGCCTGCCCGTCTCCATCAAGGAGACGCAGATGATGAATGGGGTCGCCGCTACCGCGGGATCAATCGTGTTCAAGGATCGCATCGCCATGGCGGATGCCGCCGTGGTCGAACGGCTGCGAAGCGCCGGGGCCGTCATCCTGGGTAAGACCAACCTCTCCGAATTCGGCATGGTCGGCACCTGCGAGAACACGGTCGGCGAGAAGGGGCGCAACACCGAATGCACTCCGGGTGGTTCATCAGGTGGAGCGGCGGCCGCGGTTGCGGCGGGATTGTGTTCGGCCGCCACCGGCAGCGATGGCGGCGGCTCCATCCGCATACCCTCCAACTTCTGCGGCATTTACGGCATCAAGCCGATGCTTGGACGAGTGTCCCACTACACCGGAGCGGACGACCCTCCGTCAATGAACCTGTTCAGCCAGAACGGCCCGCTGACCCGCACAGTCGGTGACGCCGCCCTCTTGCTCCAAACACTGGCCGGCTTCGACCGCAGAGACGTCAACTCGTTGCGCCAGCAGCCACCCGACTTCGTCGCCGCCGCAAACACAGACATCGCCGGCCTGCGCATCGCCTGGAGCCCGGACTTCGGCTTCGCCGAGGTGGACGCTGAGGTGCTGGATGTGACCTCGAAAGCGGCACGGGTATTCGAAGAACTATCGTGTCATGTCTCAGAGGTGGACCTGGAGATAGCCCCGCCCTACGACACCTATGGGCCTATTCTGGATGCCGACAGTCACGCCAGTCTGGGTATGTACTTGGAAACCCACGGGGATCAGTTGACCGGCTTCGCCCGCTTCATGCTGGAACGCGGACCGCGCACAACCGCGGAGTACGCCGAAGCGCTGGGCCAGGTCGCACTGCAGAAAGCCCGCATGGCCGATCTGTTCGAGGAGTTCGATCTGCTCTTGTCCCCGACCGCCTGCTTCCCGGCATTCCCCTACGGCGAATTCCCGGGTGAGCGCATGTCGGGCAAATCCGCCTACCCCGAGCAGTACTGGAACGGCGCCTTCACCATGCCGATCAACATCAGCGGCCATGCGGCCGCCTCCATTCCCGCCGGGTTTTCCAGTGGCGGCATGCCGATCGGCCTGCATATCGTGGGAGGAAAACGAGGAGAGGAGGTCGTGCTCGCGGCCTCTGCCGCCTTCGAGAGCGTCCGTCCATGGCCGGACAAGCGGCCGCCAGTGTCGTGAGTGGCACGCCTGCATGGCGCGCCACGCTACATCAGGCGGTCGATTTCAGCTTTGATGAGTCCCTGAAGAACGTCTACACACCGCGACAGACTCGGGCCCACCGCCCTTCTCTCGAAACCGTGTGGTCCGAATCCGAAGACCGTGTGCACCGGATTGAGGCAGCCTGCCGGCCCTTCGGGATTGTCATTGGTCTCACCCCAGGTGGCCATACGAGGGCTGCCGTCGACGAATGACTGGACCCTGAGCCGCTTGTCAACGGAGTCCAGGTAGTACGGACTGGTGCGCCCGAAGCACTCGGGCAGCTCGTCACCGGCCGGCCTGACCGCTCTTCCGCTCGAATCAACATTGCTGCGGTAGATGATCGGGTTCGCGTAGACGATCTGCGGTCCACCCTCCGGCATCGGCGATCTCCACGGCACCACGACCTCCCCCATCAACGCCGAGTCCTCGTGCTCGGGAGCCCACAGAGTCGATGTATAGCCTGGACCGGGGCTCGTCCACCGGGAGATCTCGTCGCGAACGATACTGTACTCATGCCACTTTCGCAGCTCGGCCAGATGTTCTGCGGGAAACAGCTCGTCGTCGGCCGCACCAGGGTCATCGCCGCTTCGTATTTCATTGTATACGGCGAACCAGTTGGCGTACCCCCTCGGCACGCGGGAAAACCTCACAACGCCTTCCAGCCTGGAAGGGCCGGCGCCATCGACGATGACGAGGTGGGGCATCTCCTCGCACAGCCGTTTAATGAAGTCCTTCGGAAAAGGGGACGGTACGTTGAGTCTCATAGTCCCGTGTGAGGTAACCCGATCGTAGCGGATCTCAACGTCACCCTCCAGGTACTCCTCCAGCGGCTCCACCACCCACAGCCGGCCGTAGCCACCACCGAGAAGTTGCCCCTTGTCATTGCCGATGACGATGACGGGTCTGGATGTGCCTGACTTGAACTCGCGCAAGAATCGAGCGAAACCGACCGCTTCGTGAGCAGCCCGCTGTACCGACAGCAAATCATCATCATCCGGTTCCCACTCCCGTTCCACCCCGAGCGGAAACCGGTCAAGGTCAGTGAACAACTCGTAGGGATTCTCGTCGGCTGGGCGGTTGGCTGTGTACCGGCGGTACTCAATATGAAAACGGCCGTACTCCAGATCCCGCTGGACAGCGTCGTCCGGATCAAACTGGCCGCTTCTGGTTTGATCCATCAATCCGTCCAGTTGCTGTAGCCGGTTCTCGCCAGCCTGGCCAAGAAAGCGTGCCAGCACCGGGGTCATCACCACGTGAACCCCGCGTGCGGTCCCCATTTCAGACACCCACCCGGCGAATTGTTTCAGCCGCTGAATCGCCTCGTCGACGGAGACCGCTTCCAGCAGGGGCTCCACGTCCCGCGGATCGCAACGCAGCCCTATCTCGCTCCATGGAAGTTGGTCTGGTCTCACACTCATTGCTCTCGCTGTCTGGTTCGCTTGACTTGGTGTCAGATCAAAAGTGGTTGGTACCCGGCTTCCTTGAAATGTTCGTCCTTGGTGAGCGCATCACGCAGATTGCCCTGCTTCATGACGTAAAAACTGAAACAGTCCGTGAACGAATACTTATGGTCGTGATGCTGGACGAGATATCCACGAACGGCATTAAACCGCTCCGGATCCATCCACTCGACACGACAGGCCTGGGATCTCAAGGCGATACGGGTAAACTCTTCGATGAGATGACCGAGCCCGCCCATTTTCAACAGGGTGATGGTTTCGTCGAGCACGTAGTCCGTGGTTACGAACCGCCTTCGCCCCTTCGACGAGCGCAGCACGTTGACGGCCTTACGGTGGCGGTTGTCTTTCTGTACCAAACAGGCGTAAAACCCACTGGTGTCGACGAATATCTCACCCGCCATACAGAGTCTCGTCTATCTCGCGATTGGTCAGGCTCTTGCCCTTGCGATCTGCCAGCTCACCGAGGGAGTAGAACGGGTCGTCCTTTTGTGCTGAAGTCTTCACTGGTTCAATCCGGGCCACTGGCCGGCCGCGGTAGGTCAGTAGGAACGGCTGGCCACGCTCGACTCTCTCGACGATCGCCTGGGCATTTTTTCGCAATTCCAGCATCGATACCGTCTTCATAGCCCACCTTCCATTAGCTTAAAGTTTAACTTCAACTTTAACTTATTTCATTGCCACAATCTGGGCAAGGCAGTACGGCCACATTTTCGTATTATCCCCCACCGACCAAACAAGGAGACAGAGAATGGCCAGGAAAAAAATCCGCTTGGGATTGATCGGATGCGGTGGCAACATGCGAGGGGCTCACGTCCCGCGAATTCAGAAGGACGATGGGGTGAATCTGGTCAGCGTGACAGATACGGATGAGGCACAATCCGAGGCCCTGATGGATCGCTATGGCCAGGAGGTAAATTGCTACGTCGACTACAAGCACATGTTGGACAAGGAGCAGCTGGATGCCGTCTTCATCAGCACACCGCATTCCCAGCATTACGAGCAGGCCGGCCGGGCGTTGAGGCAAGGCCTGCATACGCTCGTAGAAAAGCCGTTGACGATTTCCTCCAGGCACACCCGGGCGCTGATCAAGCTCGCGGCCAAGCAGAAACGCTTCCTGCAGGTTAGCTATCAGCGCAACTACTATCCGCACTATGTGTACGCCCGCGAGCTGATCAGCAAAGGCGCCATCGGACCGCTTCGCGGGGTCGTTTCCTACATCACCCAGAACTGGACCAAAACCGGTGGATGGCGGCTGGATCCCGAACTGGCCGGCGGTGGCATGTTCATGGACTCGGGCAGCCACCTGGTCGCATCAACGCTCTGGATGACTGGATTGGAGGTGGCCGAGGTTTCTGCCTTCATGGACAACGATGGCATGAAGGTGGACATCAACGCCGTCATCAACGTCCGCTTCAAGGACGGCGCCTCCGGCACCCTCAACACCTTCGGCAATGCCAGCCGCCACGACGAGCGCGTCGCCATCCACGGCACCAAAGGATGCATCGTCTTCCACCAGCATCAATGGCAGCTCAAATCAACCCTCGTCAATGACGAGCCCATGGCGGTTCCGGCGCGGATCCGGGAGAACACCCCCGATGCCGCCTTCTTCAAATGGATTCGCACCAATGGCAAGGGCTACCAACCACCCGAATTCGCCTTCCAGGTGGCCAGGGTGTCCGAGGCCGCCTACAAGTCCGTGGAACAAAAAAGATCGATAGTAATGCGATGAACATCGTCTGGTTGGATGAACCGGAAGGTCAGGACGTCCCATCCGTTGGTGGCAAGGTCGCTAACCTCAGCCGGCTTGCCGGGGCGCATCGCGTACCGCCCGGCTTCTGCCTCACCACGGCGGCTTTCCAACAATGGTCAGATGGCGACGATGATGACGCCTTCCCGTCGGATCTGCGGAACCAGCTCGTGGAAGCCTATAGTGAAATGGGCCGGCGCGCCGATGTCGACGAGCCCAGTGTCGCCGTGCGCTCTTCGGCCATTGACGAAGACGGACGCTTCGCCTCCTTCGCCGGCCAGTATGAGACCTTCCTCAACCTGGTCGGCGACGCCGCCGTGGCCGACGCCATCCTGCGCTGCTGGCAATCCACCCGCTCCGAGCGCGTCGCCGAATACCGGGAGCGCTATGGCCTGGATGAAGTCCCATGCGAAATGGCCGTCCTGGTGCAGCAGCTGGTACGCGCCGACTCTTCCGCGGTCATTTTCAGCGCCAACCCGGTGACCCACAACCGGGACGAGGTCGTCGTCAACGCCAGCTGGGGCTTGGGTGAGAGCATAGTCGGAGGCACCGTCAGTCCCGACACCTTCGTCATCGACAAGCAGGGCCTGTCAGTGACCGAGTCGAACATCTCGGAGAAAGACCGGATGACAGTGATGACACCCGATGGCACCGCGGAGGTAGCGGTGCCCCGGTTCATGCGCACTCAGCCGACATTGTCGGAGGAGCAACTCGTTGAAATGGCACGGCTGGCGATCGTTCTGGAGGAACAGATGGGGTGGCCCGTCGACATGGAAAGCGCCTACCAGGGCAACGATCTCTACCTGTTGCAGTGTCGGCTGATCACGACCTTGACTGAGCCTGGCGACGCCTGAGGACGACCCCCTCAGAATCGGTTTCTGGTTGCTCTATCTGTTGACTGTCGCCGAGCGCCGCTCTTTGATCTCTCCGGTATCGCCAGCTCCGAGAGACTGGGAGGGTACTCCAGCCCGGAAACACTGAACGGGACGCACGAGGCCGGCGGGTGCTACGGGCTTCGGATGGCTGGGCGAGGGCCCGGCAACCGCCAGTAGTAGAGGACCTACCCGCAGCTGAAACACCGGATTCACTCTCCCCAGGCTGTGCCGAGCCCACGAAACACCCATCCTCGCTCTCACAGAGTCCCGAGTTCAACTCGACACCTGCCCCCAAAGCGTTGGATCCGTTGTCGATCGCGCGACGAGCGACCCGCCCGTCAGCAACTCGCCCGCTTGCATCAGCATGGGATCGACCGCGCGCGCCATGTACTCAGTCAGCACGTGGTTCGCCTCATCGTCCCTGCCCTGCCGAATGAGCTCCGCACCCTCGTGTGCCAACTCATAGGCCGTTTCTAAGAGCTCTTCTTGCAATGGGCTCCATCCGTCCCTGATCTGCGCCACGCGCTCATGCCCCTCGGCGAGACCGGACGCCGTCAAATCATGAAACATCCACCACGGGCTGTCATCGGTACGCTCCGCACGGCCGATCGCCAGCTGCGCGGGCAGCTCTCCTTCGAGGAACACCGGGAAATGCAGCGCCATGCAGGGTGAGTAGAGCCCGCACCAATAGACGGGCAAGCGCGAGCCGTCGGTACACAGATCGGCTACCAGGCTCGCCGTCGTGCTCTGCAGATTGTCGTCGATTGGATGCATGCAGACGCTTCTGCGCTCACCGGGAAAGGGATTGAAATCGGAGTTGACGTCGTCGTCTTGCCAGTGATCGGACAGAACGGAGATTGCCGTTCGTGCGTCGATGTCGCCTCGGCGGGCCCGCAGCAACGCGTCCGTCCGGCACTGACGTCGAACCGCCTTCGGGTTCGGAGCCCCGTCTGTGAACGCCGCAGCCCAATCGAAAACTTCGCCGTCGCCAGCTTTTGAAGTCGAAGTCCAGTCGTCGCGAATGCTGCCGATATTGCTGATCGACGTCGTCTCCGATGCCTCCTTCACCGCCCAGTCGTGACCGACTGTTTCAATCACAAAGGCCTCGCGCGGATCCGCTCCCCACGCTCCAGCCCGAGACGCACCAGCTCATGGCCGATGAGCTTCGGTTCGGTTGACGTGTCCAGAACCGCCGGCAGGTACTCATTGCCGATGGCGACCTGGTGCTCGTTGAACCCCTGCTCATAGCCGCGGCACCAGTGTGGCCGCGAACCCACGTGGCGCCAGGTTGTCTCGGCCTGCGGGACACGGATAAACTGGCATCCGGCGTCAGCTCCCGGACCGTGATGGGCACGCGCGTGCTGTTCCAGAGGCTGGGCCTCGTGCACGGGTCTATCGCTGTTCTTGGCGAGCAGGGTGCTGCCACTGGCGCTGCAGTCGCCCAGGGCGACCATGGTGTCACAGCAATCCAAGGATTCACGTGATCGTTCGTCCGGCATCTCTCGCATGATGATATGGCCTCGCTTGCGGCTACAGTGTGATTATATTCGGTCGCCGGGCGGACCTCGTAGGCGTAGATCTCAGCCTGGTAGATGTGCAGGCGAATCGTGCAGTACTGGCTTGGGCGCGAGGCCGACCTTATTTCCGGTCCCGACGAGATGGCGCTGCCGGCGATGGTGATGGGAGCCGACGCCGCCTTCGGCTCCACCTACAACATCATGCCCGGGATCTACCTGCAGATCGTGTACCGGTGGGACCTACTCGCGTTTTCCCTCCCCTCGACGAGGAGGAGATGGCAGCACTGCTTGGCCTCGGACAATTGGACTTCGACGTTCGTTGACCTCACGGACTGCGTATCCTGCTACGGACTGGCAGGCTCCTGTGCCCGGGGCAGGAAGGGGTTGTCCGCCGGCTCCTTGCCGCCGTAAAACCAGGTCAACGGCAGCACTTTGAGCTTCTGGTTGGGCGCGCCGTTTTTCTCTCTGCTGTTCACGAGCTGGGCTTTCGTGGGATGCTCTTCATAGAAGGAGTAAGTATACGCGACGAGGACGCGGTCCTTCATGACGAACACCGATGGGTAGGACCAGCGGCCGTGGAAGTCGTACAGGTCGATGTGCTCGGGATCGCGCTCGGGCGCCGGCACGCCGGGCTCGACGTGATACTCTTCGGGATGAACGGGGCGGATGGGGCCGGGCTCCACGCGGGTGGCCTCGTGCATCGACTCGATGTTCTGGAAGAACTCCCAGACGCTTCCACCGTTCCGACTGACTGCCGATGACAGTCGAGTCCGGTTGTAGCCCCGTTTGATCTCCTGTTCGTTTTCCTGGTTCCACACCATGAGCAGGTGACCGGTCGAGGGGATCTGGCGTATCTGGGCCGGGGTCGTGCTCGCTGCCAGGGGGCTAGGTTGCAGCCTCGTCCAGGTCTCGCCGTCGTCATAGGACCAGGCCAGGAAGTGGCGCCCCAAACCCGTCCGGGCCACGAGCAGGAGGGTGCCCGGCGACACCTCGGTCGCGGTGGGTTCGTTGGCGTAGCTGAAAGTCGTGGACCAATCCAACAAAATCATCAGCTCGCCGTCCTTGTTGGGTTGCCATGACCGGCCGTCGTCGTCCGAGTAGAACACGCGAACGGCGCTGAAGTGGGGGTCGAAGAAGTGGGCGCTCGTCGAGACCCATTGGTTGTGGACCAGCTTGCCGTTGCCGGGTGGCTTCACATCACCCGGTCCCATCCCCTGGCCCATTGACAGGTACACGGGCATGATGAGGCGTCCTGACGAAGTCCGCAGCAAGACATCCTGGTATATGTGCGTTGCAATGCCATGCGGCGTGACCCTTACCGGCGGCTCCCAGGTCTCGCCGGCATCCTCTGAGCGCCAGAACACGACACCCGATTTGGCCCTGGGGTCGTCTTTGCCCTGATCCATACCGGCCAGACCAATGCCGTTGCCGGACAGCTTCACCAACGACGTGCCGCCACCGCCGACCTCGTTGCCGTCGATGTCACGTCTCTGTGATTCCGCGGACCAGGTCAGGCCGCCGTCGTCGGATGTTGTGAATGTCCGACTCGCCGCGTGCAGGACGCGGCCATCCTCCAGCTCAACGAATGTGGATGAGTGAAAGTATCTCGTATTGTGGACGGCCAGAACTTCGTCAGATCGCGTCATCGGGACATTGCTCATGAGTTCTCCTCCATTAGACAGCAGCGCAGCGAACGCCAGGTACGAATGCCAAGCAACACCAATAGGGTACGGAGATTCGGAGGAAGGAGCCAAGACTGATGCAATTGGCCAAAGACGGCTCCCGCTGAGACTGTAGCTCTGCGCAACTGAGCCCGGGAGCCCTTGTTGATAGCGTTGCTCCGCGTCACGGTATAGGATATTCTTGCCTAATCCTGCGTACTACCAACGCTGCTCGATCACGAAAAGCTACGGATATGTCGCCAGATCAAGCAGGTCTCGATGCAGCAGCACCACCCAGCCCGACGGAATTGCCTCCGCCAGCGCCCAGACGACGCGTGAAGGCATTGCAGGTTACCGTTGTGCGCGTGCGCATGGAAACCGCCGACACCGCCACCCTGTTTCTGGCTGCCGACGAGCGCTTCGAGTACGCGGCCGGTCAGTTCCTGACGATTGACCCCCGGCAATTCCCCGCACTCAAGCAGGTAATCGGCTATCTCGAGGACGCCAAGGGTCAGCGCGAGAAGCCGCGGGCTTACTCGCTGGCTTCGGCTCCGCATGAAGAGCACGCGGCCATCACCATCAAGGAAGAGCCATACATATCCGGCGAAACCGTCTACCCGCCACTGGTCTCGCCGCTGCTCACCTACCAAATACCGGCGGGCAGCCGCATGAAGATCAGTGGTTTTACCGGAGCCTACACCTACCCCGACGACATCGCCGAGCGCGCGGACGCCATCCTCCATGTCTGCGCTGGCAGCGGCATCGTGCCCAATTTCGGCCTCATCAAGCACAGTCTCCACTGCAACGACGGCCTGCGCCATACCCTGGTCTACAGCAACAAGACCGTTTCCGACATCATATTCGCGCGTGACCTCGAGCAACTGCGACAGCGATACCCCGACAGGTTCGAAATCGTCAACTGCATCACGCGCGAGGATCCAGCCGGTCTGCCTTGCAGCCGTCGGGGGCGCATCGATCCCGATCTGCTGTCGACTTTGATCAAGGACACGAGCAACCGTTTCGTCTTCTGCTGCGGACCCGGTATTTCCTCTCACGAGCGCAAAGCGGCCGGGGAAAGGGGCGAGACTCCGGCGCCGAAGTTCGTAGAGACGATGCTCCCAATGCTGCAGGAAATCGGCCTGGACAAGACGCAGATCAAGCGGGAAAGCTGGGGTTGAGGCTCGAGGAGCAAACGACACTCGGTCCGTGACGCAGCAACGCTGACTAGCACGTGGGTGTAGCCCACGTGGCACGAGAGCCGACAATCAAAGACTGTCATGCGCACCCTCGCAAAGCCCTTCATCGTCCTCGTCGAACGCTTCTACCCCGACCCGTTCGTCTTCGCCATCGTCCTGACGTTCGTCGCCGGGCTGATGGCGCTGGGGCTGACTGAAGCTGGACCGGCGGAAGTTCTCGTCGCATGGGGTGAGGGACTCAAGGGGCTCCTTACCTTCATGGCACAGATCGCGCTGACTCTCGTCACCGCGCACGCACTGGCTCACACCGACACGATTCGCGCTGCACTTGCCTGGCTTGGAGCCCTACCCCGCCGAGCATCTACGGCATACGCCCTCGTCGCACTCGTCGCCGGCGTGGCCTCTCTTTTTGCCTGGTCTCTCGGCCTTGTCGCGGGGGCCATCATCGCCCGCCAGGTAGCCATTCGATCTGCCGCTCGCGGCCTTCGACTGCACTATCCGCTGCTGGTCGCGTCCGCCTACGCCGGATTCGTCGTCTGGCACATGGGATACTCCAGCTCGGCAGCACTCTTCGTCGCCACGCCCGGTCACGCCCTGGAGGAACAGGTCGGGGGAGTCATTCCAGTCAGCGAGACGATTTTCGCGGGGTGGAACATCGCCACGGCACTGGTCACCCTTGTGCTGGTGCCGATGGCCTGCGCTCTCATGAGGCCAGCGGATGAAGAGGTCATCCCCCTCGATGCGGACACCCGTGAATTCGATCCAGAAGAGCCCTCGAGCGCGACATCAGCCGAAACCACGATGGCCGAGCGCATCGACAACGCCCGTATCCTCAGTGCGGCGCTCGGCATCGCACTGGCCTGCTATCTAGTGTATTGGTTCTCGTCGAAGGGCCTCGATCTGACGCTGAACATCGTCAACTGGTCTTTCCTGTGTCTGGGGATGCTGTTGGCGCGCTCGCCCGTCCACTACGTCAGGCTCGTCGCTGGCGCGAGCACGACGGTGGGCCAGATCATTCTGCAGTACCCGCTTTACGCCGGTATAATGGGGTTGATGATCACCACGGGACTGGTCGAGGTCATTGCCGGCTGGTTCACCGCCATCGCCAGCGCGCAGACGCTGGGTTTCTGGGCCTTTCTGTCCGCCGGCCTCATCAATTTTTTCATTCCCTCGGGCGGCGGCCAATGGGCTGTTCAGGGCCCCATCTTCATCGAAGCGGCCCGCATGCTGGGCACCGACCCATCCCGGATCGTCATGGCCGTGGCCTACGGCGATCAGTGGACGAACATGATCCAACCGTTCTGGACGATCCCTCTGCTCGCCATCGCCGGCCTGCCGATGCGGCGGATCATGGGATACACATTCGTCATATTCATCGTTACTTTCGTCACATTCGGAGGCGGCATTCTGCTGGCTGGACCCGGGTAGTCGTACCAACCTCACTTTCTACTGGTGTCGGCGACATCCTCGTCGGGCTGGCATCGAGGAATCTGGCGCTGCGTCGCGAGGAGCTCGTCCTCATCCTCTCGATGATGTTCGTCTCGGCCTCGCACGCCTCTCTCGACTCCACGGCCCAACCGACATAAACTATCGTAGTGGCTGCTTCATCCTATCGTAGTGGCTGCTTATCATCTCAGTCTAAATCAAGACAGCGCGAGCTGGGGCATGTCACGGACTCGTCCGGAGTTCCTGTGCTTCGATATGACAAGGGGCGGTCCGCTTCAATTCCTACGGTTCTCTTTACAATATTAAGCGCTAGCGCATATTTACCCTTCCATCGCAATCACACGCCGATTCTTCTAACTCCATCACTATGTCCGAGTCCAACATAGCCGTTGTCTTTATGGGTGATTCTATCACCCACGGACAGTATATCGACCCCACCCATAGGTGGTCCAGTCTCGTAGAGGCCGCTGTAGTAGAGCGATACGAAAGCAATGGAATCTCCTTCTCCTTCCGCAACCGGAGTGTGTCCGGGGAAACGAGCCGCCAAGGACTATTGAGATTCCCAGCTGATGTCCAAGATGCGCAACCGACATTGGTCACGATTCAGTTCGGGCTGAACGATTGCAATTGTTGGGAAACAGATCGTGGGTACCCGCGCGTATCGAAGGGCGCGTTTGCCGAAAACCTACGAGAAATGATCCATCGCGCCCGCCATTTCCGAGCCGAAAGCATCGTGTTGTCAACGAATCATTGCACATTGCGAGACGAAGATGATTTGTTCGGCCAAACATTCGAAGCGAGAAACCGAACATACAACGACATTGTCAGAAGTATCGCACAGGAAGAAGCAGTGACGTTATGTGATATCGAATCGGTGTTTGCTCCCCTCACCAGGGAGACTCTCCGAGAGTACTTACTGCCGGACCCCGACTTGTTGCACCTCAGTCGCGAAGGCAACGCGCACTACGCAAAGCATATTTTACCCGCTCTTTTGTCCGAAATCGACACGATCATCGAACGGAGGCAGCCTCGATGAGAAAAACAGCCACGGATATCCATTGGGATAGCCGACCGAAGTCGGTGACCGATCATGAAAAGGTCAACATCGATGATGTATATCAGCGGCAGCTGGAGACGGATTTTATCCTTGGCCACCTTCATCCCCAGTTGACGGCCCTGGAAGTAGGTTGCGGCAACGGATACTTAACTGACATACTGCGTGAACGAGTGCAGCAGGTCGATGCATTTGATTATTCTGCTCCCATGATTTCTCAAGCGACAGAGCTATACGGGGAGACCAACAATCGCTTTTTTCAAGCAAGTGTACTCGACCCGGAATCGGTATCAAAGAGATATGATGCCGCTATTTGTGTTCGAGTACTAATTAATCTGGTCGACCTTGAGGAGCAAAAGGTCGCTCTCCACAACATGCACTCCTGGCTAGTGCCAGAGGGTAGATTGATCATAGTGGAAGGTTTTCGAGACGGATTTGAGGAGTTGAACGTTGCGCGAGAACGGGCAGGTTTAGAAACGATGAGACCCGCGAATATCAACTTCTATTCGTATTTCCATGACTTACAACCGGTCATTGAGGATTTGTTTGTGGTGGAGGAATCTTTTCATAGTGGATGCTATGATTTCTTGACCAGAGTCGTGTATCCGTGTTTGGAAGGCGCTGACAAGGCCGTCGGACCTAGTGATTTTCATAAGAAGATTATGCCAATTGCGAGCGAGTTGAACATGGATGCGTTTCGCATTTATGCACGACTACACGGAAAGGTACTTCGAAAGCGCTGAGCCTTGTCCTCTGACTCTGGTCCTATCGTGAACCTTATCGTAGGTCAGTCGACAGTTGCAGAGCCCGGCTGTCCAGGAATGGATTCTTTGATATTGGCGCGTCCATACCACGAGTTAGCAAAGCATGAATTCTAGCCTGCGCAAGGTCGTTCTATTATATCAGTATTATGAGAACAATGCGGACACGATTCTGGACCACCTCCATGCGATTCAGATGTACTCAAGCCACGATGTTAAGCTTGTGGCTGTCAATCGTGATGATATCCATGGTCTCATTTTATCGGACTACGATTGTCTAATCATACATTATTCGATTCTCGCATCTCATGACGCGTCACTAGCGCCCAGTCTGCGGACAAGAATTCGGTCATTTCGAGGATCGAAGGCAGCGTTTGTTCAGGACGAGTATCGTTTCATTTTTCGCACGATCGATGTCTTACATTTCTTGGGGGTGGAGGTCCTCTTCACTTTGGTCGCGGAGGACAACGTCGATCGTGTGTATCCGGTGAACCTGCTGCCAGCTACTCAAAAGATCACGGTGTTGACTGGCTATGTTCCGGAACAACTCACAGATGTTCCGGTGCCCGATTGGGCAGATCGCGTTGTCGATGTTGGATATCGGGCGCGAAAATTGCCCGGGTGGTATGGGCGACTGGCGCGGACGAAGTGGCAGATTGGGGAGGAATTCAAGCGTCATTCGCTGGACTTTGGGCTAAGAGTTGACATTTCGATGAAGGAGGAGGATCGAATCTATGGGCAGGATTGGATACGGTTCTTGAGCAACTGTCGTGCAGTACTAGGGACGGAGAGTGGAGCCAGTGTTTGTGACTTCACCGGGGAGATAGAACGGAATTGTACATATTTTGAAATGAAGCACCCGGATGCAAGCTTCGAAGATGTGGCAGAGCGGTTTTTGGTGGGTGTGGACGGGGCGATTACGATGCCAGTGATTTCGCCGAGATGCTTTGAAGCAGCCGCTCTTCGGACATTGATGATCCTGTACCCTGGGTACTATTCGGGCCGACTGTCGGCGTGGCGACACTATGTTCCGCTGAATGAGGATTACAGTAATATTGAAGAAGTGGTGGCCGTGCTGCGGAATCCGGAGCGGGCACAGGAGATTATCGACAGGGCTTATCGGGAAGTGGCACTGGCCCCACAGAACTCGTTTCGAGCTATGGCGAAGGAGGTGGACCGCTGGCTCGACCGGATGAACGAAGCCGTCGCTGACAAGGGTTCGGAAGTCATTGCTGACAAGGGTTCGGCCGTTCGAACTCCTCCGTCGCAGTGGGCGAGTCCGACTGCCAGGGTTCCGGCCATTCGGTGGATGTACCAGCGCCTGATGCCTCCAGCGGCACGGCAGATCACGCGACGGTTACTTTGGGAATTGCGGTCCTTGCTGCGCTTGGCTCGGCCGGTGAAGTACCGATGGTTGTATTTCGCTTTCAGATTTCGGCTGGAACACCTGAGAACGCCGTTGGAGTCTGCCCGGGAACTGGCGATCTTGCTGGTCGGACTCGCGCACTGCGAGCAGAGCGGGAATGCTACAACGAGCCTGCTCTGGAATCCCAAACGCGGTACGCTCACGATTCGGAAGGTGCTGGTGGACCGGCTCGATGTTTGGGAAGGCTGCTCAATCAGCTTTGAAGAGCTCACCGAGGTGCTGACGCAGCGCAGGGTTCATACGCTGGCCTGGGAGAGTTGGGACTGGGGAGATGCCCTTCCCCGTCCGCTCGACCGCTACCACATCTTCCCTGCGTTGACGGGGGGCGGTTTGCCGGCGCCTCACCGATTGGCTCGGTTGATATGGCTTGTCGCACAGCCCCTTGGGGAGAACGTTGAGGCAGAAAAGTAATGAAGATCGTCTATTCCTCTGAGGGCAACCGCTTGGGCGGAAAGCCGGGGCTTCACGTCCGATGGCGTGCAACATCGGCCAAGTTGAATACTTCTTTCATTCTCGCCTGGCGATTGTTCATTCGGGATGCTTCTGCGAAATACCGCCAATCGGTCCTGGGGATCCTTTGGGCTCTCATGACCCCCTTGTTTTTGGTGGGGATCCTGGTTCTGCTCAACAAATCAGGAATCATCACGTTCAGCGAAAGGCGGATTCCCTACCCGGTGTTTGCGATTGTGGGCATATCAATGTGGGGAATCTTCGCGACCGGTATGAGCATTGCTTCCGAATGCCTGAAGACTGCAGGGAGAACGATGCTCAAAGTAAACTTCCCCAAAACGTCCCTCGTACTCGCCGCTTCTTGGATGGGCCTTTTGGAATTCGTTATCCGCTTGCCGGTGATCGTGGCCGTAACCGCCTATTATGTTTCCCGAGGGGACATGCAAGTCGAACTGGGCGGAATAATAACCGGGATATTATTGTTGATTCCGCTCTACATTTTTGCCTTAGCCCTCGGGTTCTGCCTCTCAGTGGTGGGCGCCGTGCTTCAGGACGTCACGTATTTGTTACCGATTGTACTACCTGCCCTTATGCTGCTCAGCCCGATTCTCTACCCGCTTTCGCCGGAAACCCTCCTTGGCAAAGCGAGCCTTATCAATCCCATCGGGCACTTCGTAGAGAGTTCAAGAAACGTTCTACTGGGAATCGGCTCGATATCGGAGGGCTATTGGATCTCATCGCTTTTGGCAATCGCCTTACTCGCTCTCGGATTTCGTTTTTTTAGGGTAACCCAACGAAGGCTCCTTGAAAGAATTTAACAAGGTACGTGCCCCGTGGACGACCCTATGATCCGAGTTGAGCACGTGTACAAGAAATTCTGCCGCTCTCTGAGGCGAGGCATGCTCCATACGAGTGTGGATATGACCCGGGACTTTCTCGGTCTGAAATCGCCCTCTTCCCGCCTGCGCAAAGACGAATTCTGGGCACTCCAAGACATCTCTTTTGAGGTAAAACAGGGACAGAGCTTGGCTATCATCGGCACCAACGGTTCCGGAAAAACCACGATGTTGAATCTGCTCAACGGAGTGTTGATGCCCGATCAAGGTCAGATCGAGATTAGCGGTCGCGTGGGAGCGCTCACCGAAATCGGTGCCGGGTTTCATCCATTGCTTACGGGTCGGGAGAACATTACCATAAACGGCCTGATGTTGGGCATGACTCCCGCAGAAATCACCGCGAAGACGGCGGAGATTATCGAATTCGCCGAGATAGGTGACTTCATCGACTCACCGGTAAAGTACTACTCCAGCGGCATGTACGTCCGCCTCGGTTTTGGCATCGCCATCCATGCGCCAGTGGACATCTTGTTGGTTGACGAAGTCCTGGCCGTCGGCGATTTGGCCTTCGCCATCAAATGCATGAGAAGAATCGTTCAATTCCGCCAGCAAGGAGGAGCCATCGTGCTGGTGACACATGCGATGCACAACGTCAAATTTGTTTGTGCAGAAGCTCTATGGCTCGAGAAGGGAATCATGCAGGAGTATGGCATTTCTGCGGAAGTCGCCAATAATTACGAACAACAGGCCCTGACCAAAACCGACCGTCCTGGCGAAGTACTTCTATACGACGCACGAGTCGACGTTGTTGACTTCGAATTTGCTGAGAATCTGCAATCAGGCGAAAAACTCACGATCGACGCGACCTTGCGATTTGTCGACCCGGTCGAGCGACCAATTTTTCTCTTGCACCTGCATTCCAATAGTGACGATTCTTTGGTCTTCTCGCATTATTCCAATCTGGAAGGTTGTCACTGGGATGTGCTGGAAGGGATGGTTCGCCTGAAAATGACCACCGGACCGCTTCCCCTCCGAGATGGAAAATACAAACTTTCCTTTTCGGTTTCTGAGGCGGAAATCGGCAATCATTTGATATGGCATCACAAGCGATATTCGCTTCAAGTCGATAATAAAAGGGATGTTTACGGCACGGTGGACGCGTTCGTAACGTACGCAATTGACAAACCATGACCGATTTTCTCCAAAGCATACAGCTTTGTTGTGTCGACTGTGGTGCAATGCTTCGAGCTAGTCGTTGTCCGGACTGCAATCGACATTACCAGCCTACCCAAGGAATTTTCTCTTTTCTTTCGAGAGAGGATCAGCAGTCACCGCTTTTTCAGGAATATTCTGATAATTATCAAACTATCGCACAAGACGACCTGACCGAAAGCATCATTGGGAATTGCTACAAAAAAGCCCAGTGTGATAAAATGCTTAAGTACTGTGGCAAATCAATAAGAGGTGCGGTTCTAGATCTGGGAGTCGGAGAAGGAAACTTTTTTACTCGGATCCCTCATCACCACAAAGTCGGAGTAGATATTGCCCTGCCTTATCTTTCTGCGTTGGTAGAAGAAGGTCATTCGCTAGTTCAAGCAAATGCCCAAAACCTGCCGTTTGTCAACTGCTTTGATTTGGTGGTATTGAGCGATGTGTTGGAGCACGTATTGAATCCGGAAGAGGTTCTTCGAGGCATTGTTCGAGCAGCGAAGCCAAATGCGAAGGTGGTAATTCGGGTTCCCTATAAAGAAGATCTATCTCCGTACACAAAAGAGGCTGGTTGTCCTTACAAGTTTGTGCATCTTCGCAGTTTCGACGAAGACTCTTTGGAAAAATACCTATCAGATGCAGAGCTAAAACTTGTAAGATTCCATTACGATGGTTGGTCGATGAACCGTTACCGCAAAACACCCCAAGGTTGGATGCAATGGGTTGGATCAAAGGCCGCGTCGTACTACTATGAGCGTCTTTTGGATCGGGAACCAGCTGCGGACGCGGATCGACATTTCTACCGCTGGCCTAATTGGCTTGGGAGGCTCGCTTTTGACCCGTGGGAAATCGTTGCAGTCGCCAGGGTTTAGGCTCGCGGCGGACTGAGCCTGGCGACGCCCGAGAACAGCCGGGGTCTTCTACTACGCCACCAAAACCGACTGCATATGCACGACGATGTCGTGATTTTCACCGCTTTCGCGTCATCACCATGGTTTCGCCGTCATCGACGATCGTCAAGGTGTCCCCTGTAACTTCATGGCGACCAGACAAGCCGAACTTGACAGTCAGATCCTCACCCTCGAGTGCCCAGAATCCCTCTTCGAAACCGGCTCCCCAGGAGTAGTTGCCGCCCGGATCGAACACGAGGTCACGCCCGTCTTCATCGGTCCAAGTCGTCCCGATCAAGGAAGGTTCACGCGAGTCAGTCGTGAAAGTGTGGTTGCCGAGATCAGACGCTCCAGGAGTCTTGGTGCTGAAAGACAGCGTCGTCCCGTCGATCGAAGCGACATAGGTCCCTGCGGGTAACTCCCAGATCAGTGTGTCGCCCTCCAGGCGCCAGGTCCCGGTAAATGTGAATGGTCCGAATTTCCTAGACAGATTGCCGTTTGCGTACATCGTATTCTCATTGCCGTCTTCAGTAACCCAGGTGCCCAGGAGTGCATTTTCCTGCGGGCTTAGAGGGTTCGTCACCTTGAGGGGTTCGTCATCCCCGCAACTGTGTAAGGCAACCGCAAGACCTGCGCAGGCGATGATTGCTCTTAGACCAGTCATCATTATTGCTCCCAGTGGTTGGCCGATCCGGTCCAATATAGCCTGCCGTAACACCGCAGGGGGATTTTCCCGCGGCTGGCCCCCAGGAACTATCGCCGGCGATCCGGTGATTTGACGGCATAATTTGATACTAAATACCCATAAATAATATTTCTTTGCAAAGAATAGTATAGTTTTGCCTGAAGCGGCCGATATCTACAGTAGAGCCGGGGAGGTTCGCCTGAACATCCCCACCAATCGGGTAGCATTCAGTGTCCTGGCAGTTGTTCAGCACGGGCCTGCCTTAGGAGGGTCACATGAGACGGACTAAAATGACGACGCAGTTTGATCAGGAAACTTCCGGAGCGGTTCTTCCCGCCCAGATCCTCGAGAAGCCTGCACCCAAGATTGACCTCGGGTCAGAGTCGGAAGGGTGGTTGGACGTGTTCGAAGGCATATGGGGCACCAAGTCGGAGCCCGCGATCGGCGAGGGCGTCTAGCGCAGCGCCTGCAACAGAAACGGCCAACTGACATCCATCCGGTGCTGGCAGCCGGAGTGGGTGCCGTCGAATTCTTCGTAGCGGTGCTTGATACCCGTCGCCGCCATCCGCTTGGACAAGATCCGACAACCATAGTGGATGTGGTACTGATCCCGCCAACCGCAGTCCATGTAGATTCCCCGTAAACTCTTGAGACCTTTCTGATAACGGCCCACCAGGTTGATCGGATCCTGCTTCAGCCACTGGCGCCAGCGTGCCTCGATGAGCTCCCCAGTCTCCAGGTTGAAGGGTAAACGGAAACCGTTGGGCGCCTCTTCGTCCGCATCGTAGGTGGCGGCCATCGCCAGGTTCATCAGGCAGTGGACCTCGTCCCCGGATGGATTCTCTTCCTTCCACATGTGCTGTAGAAACCGCCGCACGCGGCCGTCGTCCAGACCTTCGGCGACATCCGGCTCCTGCGCAGACACATCGGTCGCACCGGGCAGGCGCTGCCGGCGACGATGCCTGGCCAGTTCGTCCAGGGTGCCTGGCCAATCAAGCCGGAAGGTGAAATCGAAATAGCTGTCCCCTGAATGGCTGGCTACCGCACCCCAGTAGCGGGAATACTTCATGCCGTGAATGATTGCCCCGTACCCGCCCGAGGACTTGCCGAAGAGACCGCGGTGATCCCGGTCGGCCAGGGTGCGAAACTCGGTATCCACGAATGGGATCAGCTCGCGCGTCAGGTAATCGGCGTAGCGGCCCATGGCAGTGGAATTCACGTACTGGTTGCCCCCCAGCGCGGTGAAGCAATCGGGGAACACCAGGATACCGGGCAGCATGCGCTTTTCGTGTACCAGCCTGGCTGCCCGTTCCGGCTGGCTCTCGTCGAAGTTGCGCCAGTTCGTCTGGGCAGCGCCCGACCCCGTGTAGGCGGCCAGACTGTACAACACCGGGAATCGCTTCCCACGGTTGTTGGATGTACCCTGGTCGTACTGGGGAGGCAGCCACGCACTCAACTTTCGCACGTGTGGATCGCCAAGAGGATTGTCCCGCAGCAGATGGGATTCATGTTCCAGTGTAACTATCCGCCCGGCGTGCCAATGTGCTCTCTTTATCGCCATGGCGTCTCTGTCATCGTGGTCTGCGTCAGGGTGCCCCGGTCAAGGTCCGCATTCAATCCGCAACTGTGTCGCTAAACGGCTACCTGGGAAGGTAGCTCGGGAATGAACTGGTAGTCGGGCTCCACGCGTTGCTTCAACACCGTGGCGATGATTTCTCTGTAGGCCTCGAAGAGCCCGCGCGGGCAGTGAGGCAAATCGTGTTTAATCAGCCTGTGCAGCTTTCCCAGGTTGTAACACGGCACCGCGGCGTACATGTGATGCTCAATGTGATAGTTCATGTGGTAGTAGAGAAAGCGCGGCAAAGGGCTGAGGATGACCGTGCGGGTACACAGGCGGAAATCCGTTACCTCGTCCTGTAGTCCGGCATGCTGGGTCTGGTTGCAGAGGAAGCGCAAACCGCCGCCGTAGAACACGCCCAGTATGGTGAGCACGGGCAGCAGCCAGAGACCAAAGTAGAACGAGGCGGCCACGAGCACGGTATGGCCGATCAGCAGAAAGCGCGCGGTGTTTCGCAACTGGCGCCTCTTCTCTACCTCTTCAGGCGGAAACAGACGGTTCTCCCACTCCCCCTCCACCTTCCCCACACTGTGCGCAAGGTGCTTTCGTATCGACTCGTACAAGGTCCAGGGGTCGAAGAAGGTGATGCGCAGAAACTCTTTCAGGGTCAGTTTTTTGGGCAGCACAACCTCGAGGTCATCCGGTTGATGCAACGTGTACTTGTGATGCGCCGAGTGGCTCTCCCAGAAAAGGACATGGTTGCGCAAACCGAAGAAGGAAAACAGGCGCAGGAAGAACAGGTTCAGTGCCTTGGTCTTGAAGACGGAGTTGTGGGACAGTTCGTGCGTGCCGTTGAGGATGAAGACATAGAATATGCCGTAGACGAACAGCGTCGGTAGCAGTAGGTACAAACGGTCCTGGACATGCCAGGCCAGCATTCCCGTCAGCACGATCAACATCGCATGGCCTCCGACCTGGAGCAGTCCTTTCCAGTCGCTGCGCTGGTTCAACTCCCGCAGCGCATCGCGGCCGATCGGCGTGCGGTACCATCCGATCGTTCTTGTGCTGGGCGCTGCCGTCATGGCTGTCTCGCGAAGATAGGGAAGACGTTCATCATAAATAGGGAAGATAAGACGCCCGGCGCCGATGCGCAGGACCGGACGGACCCTCGTGGCCGTGGTGCAGACCTTCAAAGAGGCCGACTTTATTGGCCCAGGTACCTAGTTGAACAAAAAAAACCATCGCTGCTGAGAAAATAGAGAGACGTCATGGCCAAAGAGCCACCCCACCAGCATGGCGGTCGCAGAGCGGAAGTGGAGGACGAGCCACCCGAACCTACCTATGCCGAGCAGGCGCGCACTCTCCTTCACCTGAATAGCCTCGGCAGCCTGTCGACAATCTCGCGCAAACATCCCGGGTGGCCCTTCGGTTCGATGATGCCCTACGCCCTGGATGAGCAAGGCAGCCCGTGCTTTTTGATCAGCACCATGGCGATGCACACCCAGAATCTCAGCGGCGAGCCGCGCAGCAGCCTGCTGGTTACCGAGGCGGACGCCGAGGGGGATCCCCTGGGTGCGGGCCGGGTGACTCTAATGGGCCAGTCACTGAAAGTGCCGAGTGCCGAGTTGGAAGCGGTCCGTACGTGCTATCTGGGACGCCATGAAAACGCCACTTACTGGGTCGATTTCGACGATTTCTCTTTCTATCGTATGGCGATCGAAGACCTCTATTTCGTCGGTGGCTTTGGCTCCATGGGCTGGGTTACGGCGAGTGATTACTACCGCTCACAGGTCGATCCCCTGGCCGACCAGGCGTCGTCTATCCTCGAGCACATGAACACCGATCATGCCGATGCCTGCCAGCTGCTGGGTCAGGCTGATACTGGCCTGGAGGTAAGTGAAGCCAGGATGACCGCCATCGACCGGCTCGGATTCCAGCTACGCTTGACCACCCAGGCAGGCGTGAAGAGCGTACGGGTTGCGTTTGAGCATGAGGTCGTCGACAGCGAACAGACACGCGCGGCGCTCGTCGATATGGTACACAAAGCCCGCGGCTAGGGAGCCCGTTGATAAACCCGCTTTGGAGCTGAGGCCGAGCAATTTTGGTCGATACAAGGCGTGCGATCGTTGCGAACCGAAGGTTCGTCCGCATCAGTGAGATGCGGCGAGTGAGCACAACGCAGAGATCGGACGAAAGGACCGGCTTCAGGCCAAAATAGGGTTTTTCAACGGGCTCCTAGGGCTGGTGATTCTACGATGACCACAAATCCGAAACATTACACCTGCTATCGCGCAGCGGCGTCGATCACGGTAGACGGTCACCTCGACGAGCCCTCCTGGCAGATGGTGCCCAAATCTGATCGCTTCGAGGACCTGGAAACCCCAGGACGTCCGGCCCTGTTGGATACCAGGGCGGCAGTACTGTGGGACGACCAATACATCTACGTCGGTTTCTGGCTAGAAGAACCCGACGTGTGCGCGACCCTCACCAAGCGAGACTCCAACATCTGGGAGGACAACGATGTCGAGATCTTCGTCGCCGGCGAGGATGCCTATTACGAATTCGAGATGAACGCCTTTGGTACCGTCATGGAGCGATTCTACATATGGCAGGACGCCTACATCGAAGCCGGTTACTCGCGGATCCCAGAATTCGACCTGCTGGGAACGGACCTGGTGGACACCTTGGGGGGCGACTGGAACTGGCACGCCCATCCCAGGGGGCGCCGCTGGGCATTTCGCCAATGGGACTTGCCCGGACTCAAGTCGGCCGTCCACGTCGACGGTACCATCAACAAGCACGACGATGTCGACATCGGGTGGACGGCCGAGATCGCCATTCCATGGCAGGCCCTCGTGCACCTGGCCGACGGTCGCTCCCTGCCCGCGAAGGAGGGAGACACCTGGCGCATGGATGTGTCTCGCTTTCAGTGGATCGACGATGGTGGGCGCAAGACCTGTCCCGGTTGGGCATGGAACAGCCACGGCGTCTACGATTCACATATCCCGGACTGCTTTACCTACATGCACTTTTCCGAACAGGTCGTGGGTTCCGCAGGGGCGAACGATGGGTGAAACGCACGGCAGCCCTTCGGGTAACACTCCAGCCGCCTCGGCATGGAAAGCTGCCTGTGCCCTTAGCCAGTAGCCATTGGAGAGGCGCAGACCTGGAGCGGCGTTTCGAGCTGATGAAGCGGTGATCGCCGGCTACTTCAACACTCCACACCCCGGCCTTCCCCTCCATAGATGGCGAGGCGTTCTTCGTCTGTGATTTTTTGGATGCTTTGGGGCTCGTAGTGAAACTGGAGGGCTCGGCGACGCTGGTTGGATAGGTTCGTGGGACTTCCATGCTGGAGCAACCCGTGCCACAACAGGCAACCCCCGGGCTTCAAGGGGACCATTGCGGAACGTCGAACCGGAACTTCGGTGTCGCATATTTGCCAGTCGAGAAGTTGGAAGTGAAGCTGTGGGCCTCCCTTGTGGGAGCCGGGAACGATGTGGAGGCACCCATTTTCGGGAGTGGCTTCGTCCAGGGCGATCCAGACGCCGACGATGGTGCTGTCGATCGGCACGTTGAAATAGGCGCAGTCTTGATGCCAGGGTTTTTGACGACCGTGGGGGGGTTTCATCAAGCCCATATCCTGGAAGAGGACGGGAGCTTCTCCCAGCAGGCGTTGCAACACGGAAAGGATGCCGGGGTGTGCGGACAGGGCCTTCAGGCGGTCATCATATTCGACAAAACGATGTATCTTGCGCACAGCGTCCCGACGTTCTCCCTGGGGCAGGGTCGCGTATGATTCCAGCTTGTTGTCTTCGACCATGACGCCTTTGAAATCCGGCCGTGCGCCGTCAATGAGGTCCCACATGGCCTGGGCCGCGTCTGCTATTGCATCGATATCGACAGCCTGTCTTACTGCGAGATAGCCTTGTTCGTGGAAGCGTTGAATCTGGGCATCTGTGATGTCGTCCAGTGTGTCCAGATAGTCTGCGCAGGTACTGTATTGGTAGGGTTCGGAAGGGGTTTCTGTGGTGCTTTGGGCCACGGATAAATCTCCAATCCAGAAAAAATAGCCGGTCGAACGTCGGTCTTGCGATCTGTGTCTGAGATTACACCGGCACAGCGCCTTTGTCTACCGTCGGAGAAATGTGGGCGGATAGAAAGCAGGAACGGGTTGGTTGTGAAAATCGAAACAATCGTTTCGTGGGATCTACTGAGAAAGAGGTGCGAGATGGTCGAAGACAGCGATTCAAGGGAGATTGTGCTGGCACAGATCGATCTGTCAGAATGCCCGGCAGGCAAAATTCTGGACTACAATGACCCGGATAAACGCCTGGAGGAGAAGGTTTTCAAAGACTGGGAGAATCCTCTCGAATGGGGCCCCAAGCAAGCGCGACAACCGAGCTCCTACCGGGTGGTTCGCGACGGGGAAGTGCAAGTGCTGGAGCATCACAACAAGACTGGCCGCTGCCTGACGACGGGGGAGCCCTTGTGGGCGGATTACACCGTGGAGGCGTTCGTTCGGCAATTGAACGCGTTTACAAGGCCGAGCATGGACGAACCACACGCCATAGTGGGCCTCACAGGATTGATGGTGCGCTACCAGGATCTGCGGCGCTATTACCTCTTCGGCATGGAGGGACATGAGCGCTTCGTGCTGTATCGCCGCGAAGATGAGTCGTGGCTGATGCTGGCGGATTGTCCCAATGGGGTGGATCGCAGCCGGTACTACCACCTGCGAGTCGTGTGCGAAGGGCGTCGGTTCGAGTGCTATGTAGACGATCAGCAGGTATTCGTGGCCTATGACGAGAAGTTTGCAGTGGGCAAGGTCGGCATCCGCACGAACACCCGCAGCCGCATGCACGGGGTACGGGTCAAAGCCTCTGAGCCTGCACGGGCGGCACACGTGAGCCGTCAGAGCGCGTATGACCGGGAGGTGGCACAAGCATCGGAGAAATACCCGAAACCGGTGCTGTGGAAGCGGATCGACATCGGCAAATACTGGCCGTGCGAGGTGCGTTTCGGAGATTTCCGCGGGGCGGGAAAGAAGGAGATCGTGCTGCAGCAGAAGACGGATGCGGGCCTTCAGATTGTCTGCCTGGACCTCGAGGGAGAAAAGCAGTGGGAGCAGGTGTACGCAGCGGCCTCGCGTTTGGAGCACATGGTAGTGCACGATCTCGACGCCGACGGTGTGGAGGACTTCATCGGGGTCGAAGGAGAGCTGCTGCGCATGGTGAGTGGGCGGACGGGAGAAGTGACAGCCGAGACGGAACTGCCAAAGGCTGGGCCGTATCGCGGCTTCCGGGGAGAGAGCGTCAAGCCGCATCTGCACAAGCTGGGGGCCCTTTGGCCGTGCCGAATTCGCAGGACGGAGAAGGCCCAGGACTTAATTCTACGAGACGGCGACCAGGCGGGGACGGGGTACTCTATATGGGCTTACGATGAGACGTTGAACCTGCGCTGGCGTCAGGATGCGCACGACTCGTGGTACGGTATGTACATCTGGTTCTGCGACGTGGATGGGGATGGCCGCGATGAGATTCTGCCCGGGTATCAGCTCTACGACGGGGACGGAAACCTTCTGTGGTTGATGGAGGGGGCGGAGTACATTGAGGATTCCGGTGGGGCCGGTCACGTCGATCACGCTGCGTTCGGGGAGCTGGACGGCGATGAAAGCAACGGTCCTGAGATCGGCATTGCTGGCAGCGATCCAGGGTTTTTCCTCGTGGATGCGCGCACGGGGGCGCTGCTGAGGCATCACCGCTTCGGCCACGTGCAGGGGATCTATGCGGGGAATTTCCGGCCGGATCTGCCGGGATTGGAGATGTGGATGGGCGATCGCTGGGAAAACTACGGGATCATGAATCTGGTGAGCGGTCACGGAGATCCGCTGTGGCGGTGCGAGCCGGACACGATCAGCCAGGGAGGCCCGGCGGTGAACTGGTCCGGGGATGGCGAGGAGCTGATGTTCCTGTCCACTTCCATGCAGGCCTTCGGGTTCTACGACGCGCAAGGCAGAAAGGTCGTGCGCCCGGTATGCGACGGGTTGCCATTCGAATGGGCAGGGGGGACCGTCGAGGACGTGGTCGGCGACGCCCGGGATGAGATCGTCTACGTGAACGAGGGAGCCATCTACATCGTGACGCAGGATACCCCTTATCCTGCCGGCGAGAAGATCTATGCGCCAACGCGCAAGTTCGATATCTCGAACCCGGGTTGGAAGGTAAACGGGGAATGAGGATTCTATGACGATCCGCTTCGTATTCGTGACAGACAGCCATTACCACCCGAATCCGGAAAAAGACTTCGGCCCTCCGAAAATGCTCACACACAGCCGCAGAGTGCTGGACGCGATGGTGCCGGCGATCAATTCGATCCGCCCGGATTTCGTCGTTCACGGAGGTGACCTGTTGTGCGGGGGTGGGGCATTCGAGATCCCGTGGGATACATATCTGCAGTCAGTCGAGGATGTGGCGCAGGCCGTGGCAAAGTTCGAAGTGCCGGCCTATTACGTGCCGGGAAATCACGACTGTGACGCCGAGCAGGGCACATTCGCACCGTTGGCCGAGCGCATCCACATCCCCGAACTCCTCGATGTCGTAGACGTGGGCCCTCGGTTGCGGCTGGCGCTGGTAAACATCTTTCAGGAGAACCCGCTGGAGGAGGCCAGTGGGGTCTGGACCGATGCCCTGGACGAAGCGCTCGCGCAGTCGGCCGAGCAGGCGTCAACTGACCACTGCGCGCTCATTCTGGTGCTGCACTCGTGGGTGCTGCCGGGGTTTGTCGCCCCCGGAGAGGACCCGGGCAGGGGAATCGTCAAAGGGGCGAATCGGCTGATCGAGACCGTCGCTCGTCAGCCGAGCATCGTCGCCATTTTCACCGGACACCGGCATCTGAATCGCATCCGGATGTACCGGGATTTCCTGATCGTGGATACCGCTTGTCTCATCGGATTCCCCATGGGCTTCCGCGAAATCCACTTGAAGGAGGACGGCTACCTCGTGGCGCGGTTCCATCAACTCGACCTGCCTCAGGTGCTGCAGGCATCCTACGAGCGGAGCAGTCTGGAGGTCAACGACCGTTGGCAGGGAGAGGTGCACGACCGGGACACGGAAATCCTGTTGCCGCGGCTGCGTGAGGTGTGGTCGTGACTGACTCGCAGCACATCAGAGGAGGCGACGGTCGCTCCCTGCCCGCCAAAGACGGAGACACCTGGCGCATGGATGTGTCCCGCTTCCAATGGATCAACTACAGCGACGGGGACAAGACCTGTCCTGGCTGGGCATGGAACAGCCATGGCGTCTACGATTCACACATCCCCGAGTGTTTTACCTACCTGTATTTTTCTGAGCAGGTCGTGAGTGCCGCAGGGGCGAACGATGGGTGATACGCAGGGGAACTCCTCGTATACCTGTCATCGTGTTGCGGAAGGGTCGATCGTCGTAGACGGCAACCTCGACAAAGAGGTTTGGCATTCGGCCAAGCGCACCCACCGCTTTTCACAATCTGACTGCAGCAGGGTGACATTGTTCGACACGCAGGCAGCCCTGCTGTGGGACGATGCCAACCTGTACATCGCCTTCTGGCTGGTGGAACCGGATGTGTGGTGCACGGGGGAAGACCGTAGCGGACTCATCTGGCAGGAGAACACGGTCGAGGTTTCCATCACCGGCACGGGAGCCTACTACAACCTGTCCATCAATGCGATGAAGAAAACTTCAGAGCTGTTCTTCATATGGAAGGACTCCTACAGTCGCGGCGGCCGCTATGATGTGCCTGAATTCGATTTGGCTGTCCAGCGCCCGATGGTCTTTGGCGGTGACGCGGAACCCCACGACGAGCGCGGCATGCGCTGGGGATTTCTGGACTGGCGATTCCCCGGCCTGCAGACCGGCGTGCGGGTGGCTGGGACGTTGAATCGACGCACGGATGTCGACGATGGCTGGACGGTGGAACTGGCCCTGCCGTGGGAAGGACTGCAGCGACTGGCTGACGGTCCGCTGCCGTCAAGAAACGGAGACACCTGGCGTGTCGCCCTGGCACGCAACCAGGTCATCGACCAGCGCGCCACCCGTCATACCGCGACCTGGACCTGGCAGCCCACCGACCAGTCTGACCACCCTCCGCACCCGATGCACAGGCCGGATCGCTTTTCTCAGATCGTGCTCGTCTAGTACTCCTACTCCCACACCTTCTCCCAGCTTCGACTTTCCACCGACCGGTAAATCGCCAGCGCGGTTCGCAATTCACCCAGCGACTGCTCAGGTCCGGCTTCCAGTTCCTTTCCGTCCAGCACGGCCGCCGCGAAATCCGCGTGCTCCGGTCCGAAGGATTGGGCGTAGCCTTGCGGTTCCATCAACAAGAGCCCGTCCCGATGCTCTTCATCGAACAGCTGGATTCCGCCACCGAAGCCGCCGCCGATCGTGATCTCCCCCTTCGTCCCCTTGATTCGCCACCAGGCATCGGGGGCAAGCACCGAGTCCAGCATCATGGCGTCGAAAACCGCGACATGTCCTGACTGAAACCTGAACAGCGCCCGCGCCAGCGACTCGCCCTCCATCCGCTCCATGGGACGGGCGGTCACGGCGACCACCTCGTCGATCTCCCCCAGCCAGATCCTCAGCGGCCGGATCCAGTGCGCCCCGCCATCGATGACTATGCCGCCGCCGGTCTGATCCCGGTCATAGCGCCACGGCTTCTTGTCCTTGAACCAGTAGTCGTCGAACTCCATGACGAAGGCTGCCGTCGCCGTTATGATGTCCCCGATCGCCCCGGATTGAATGGTCTCCTTGGCCTTGACGATCTCCGGCCAGTACTGCGAGTTCTCCGCGACCATGAAGACGACGCCAGCCTGCTTCGCAGCAGTCAGGATTCGTTCACAGGCGTCCAGGCCCGGCGCCATCGGTTTTTCCAGCAGCACGTGCTTACCGGCTTCGAAGCACTGCAGGGCGGCGCTCTCGTGCAGATGATGCGGCAGCAGAATGGTGATGGCGTCGAAATCCCCCTTCTCCAGCGCCTCGTCCAACGAGGTGAAGGCTGTCGCCCTGGTCTCGCCGGCATAACTCTGCGCGCGCTCCGCGTCCGTGTCTATGGTCACTGCGACTTCGACTCGCGGCACATGTTCGACGAGCCCATCCAGGTGAAAGCGGGCGATCGCGCCGCATCCCAGAAATGCCATCTTCAATTTGTCTTCACGCATTCGATTTCTCCACAACCGGTGCTGGCGATTCGTCTTTTCGAACGTCTTGCTGACACAAAATATGGTCCCCGGCCGAGATGTCGAAGTGAAGTCGATCCTGTCGTGGTAAAATGGAATCTTCCAGACCAAATCTTTGTTGATATTGGCTACCTATATAGACAGAGTTAGCGGAGAGGTACGCCCCACCCCGATCGCCTAGACGGGCAAGCTCTCACCGCAGCTCTCGCTCCAGGAGCCGTCCTCATGAGACGCGCAATCAATTCCCGGAATCGCCCTGTTCATTTCGCCCTGAGTTCGGCCTTGTTCGTCCTCGCCCTGACCACGGCCACTGCCGCTCTACAGGGACATGTGCTATCCCTGGACGGTCACGGCGATTACATGGAAATCCCCGACACTCCTGCACTCCATGCAGCCGAGGACCTTACCCTGACCACCTGGTTCCGTGTCGACGATCCGAACGCGGTGTGGCAGACCCTGTTCTGGAAGGGAGACCTCGCGCAGGCCACCGACCACAGCAACCGGGAGTTCAGCCTGTTTTACAATAATCGCGGCTACATACATCTGTCCTCGACGCCGGTCAGTCATGTCCAGACAGGACATCTGACGCTGGATACTCCCGCTGATGTCATCGGCGCCGGCCAATGGTACCACGTGGCCGCGGTGATCAACAGCTCGGCCAACTCCATGACCATCTATCACAATGGCAATCCGGTGGCGATCCGCACGTTCGACACCTCGGGAATCCGCGATACCAGCGGACCGTTGCGGCTGGGAGCGCCCAACCATGGCTCCGAGTTCCACGGCTTGATCGATGAAGCCCGCATCTGGAACCGTGCCCTGTCGGGAAACGAGATCCGCCTCAACATGAACCGTGCCGTTGCGGATCCTCAACCCGGCTTGATCGCCTATTACCGATTCGAAGGATTGGACGCACAAGGGTCAGTGCCAGACCTGTCCGGCAACGGCCACCATGGACGGCTTGTCGGAGACGCCCACCTGAAGACGATCGGCGTACTCATGCCCCCCGTGTCTGTCGAGGACTCCACTCCCACAGCGTCATTCGAATCACCCGCTGCCACGGCGCCCGGAATCTTCGTCGCCCCTCCTGCCGTCCCGGCACTGGATGACTCCGCCCCGGCCGGCGGCGTCAGCGACGCCACTTACCTCCTGGTTCAGGCCCTCGGCCACGAGGATGAATACGTGCGGCGCAAGGCAGCGCATTCACTGCACAAATTAACGGCGCCGGCCTTCTTCCCTGTCCTGACATTCGCCCTGCAAAGCGATGATGAGTACGTACGGCGACAGGCCGCTCAGGTCCTGGCAAACCTCGATCCGAGTAGCTTCCACCTTTCCTCGGACGGCGCGACTGACCGCGACGTCATGTTCGTTCACGGCCAAACGGTGATCGCCCTCACCGAGGCCGCTATCGATGCCGCCCGAAAACACGTGGCTTTACTGCAGCCACCACCTGCTCCCGAACCGGCGTGGCACACGGACCGCTACCTGGAGTGGGAGCGCAAATGGTCAGCGGAAATCCCTGACTACTGGGATCTTGATTCCGAGGGCCTGGTGTTGCGATACGATCGCGTGGAAGGACTGTACACTGGGTGGATGTTGCCCCGGGAGTACCGCGAGAAGTCCGGTATGGCCCATTACGGCGACGTCGGTTTCGGCTTCGGCAACCAAAACTGGCAGTACCGGGTCGCTGGCGAACTCTACTCCTTTTACGGGCCGCCCAGAGCCGACTCTCACCTGATGACGATCGGCCTGGACCTTCACAACATGGTCGACTCGCAGGATGGCTGGCTGATTTCGCAGGAAGAGAACTCGATCGATGCCGTGCTGTTCAAGCGAGATTACCGTGACTATTACCGGCGTTACGGCTGGAGCGCCTACACGGGCCACAACATCGGCGGCATACTGCAGGTTACGGGACGCTACGCGCGCGATGAGTTCGAGTCGCTCGACAACGCCGTCGGCTGGGGCGTCATCGGCAACCGCTTCGCGCGCGACAACTTTCGTCCGAACCCGGATGTCAGCGAAGGCGTCATCTCCAGTGCGCGCTTAGATGTCCAGCTGGACACCCGAAACGGGCACGGCCCTCGGCAAGGCTGGTTCCTGAACGGCCTCTTCGAGCGAGCTGGAGGGGCGCTACGAGGGGACCACGAATTTAAGCGCTATCTCTTCGACCTGCGCCGCTATCAGCGCGTCGATCGCGGCATCCGGCTCGACATGCGATTGCGGACCGGCACCGCCAAGGGAAACCTGCCGTCACAGTACCTGTACGACCTGGGTGGATTCTCAACGATTCGGGGATACGACTTCAAGCAGTTCACCGGCGACCGCATGGTTCTCATCAACTTCGAGTACTGGGTTGACGCCGACCACTACTGGTCCGCCGATCTGCCCGTGGATGACCTGGGGATCGGCATGTTCTTTGACGCCGGATCGGCCTGGTTCGCCAGCGATCGATCCGACCCGTTCGAAGGCGCTGATGAACCCGCACTCAAGCGCAGCTTCGGCTTTGGCGTGGGCACGTCAGACCAGGAGTTCCGCGTCGACATCGCACGCCCACTGGACGACGACCGCGAAAGGTGGCGCCTGTTGGCTCGCTTCAGCCGGCCTTTCTGAGGTAGCTACGGCCCGCCAAAGCTCATCGGCCCCCGTAAAACCATTCCACCGGCATCACATGAACCTTGTTGTGCCCGAGTACCCGGCGGGGATCGTCGGGATTGATTTCGAAACCAACCTCCGCCGCCGTTTCCTCGAAATCCATCCCGTAGGTAGCATTGATGATGTCGGGATCACCCAGAGCACCACGGCCATAGATGATTATGGCGTTGCCCTCGTGAATCAAGCAGTAGGGATGGTCCAACCGCAGCGGACCGGGCGCTCGGTGGTAACGCGTCCGATCGAGCGGTTGGCGATTGGCTCCTAGCGGATAGTACTGGACCGGCACCGGCTCGAGATAATCGACATCGTCCAGACTCTCCAGGTTCTTGTGGTGCTTCCACGTTACGCCGCCATCTGAGCTGACGGCGCAGCTGAGCCGGTGACGGTAGATGCCCTGCATCGCTTCCCAGGGAGAAATCTGGCTCCAGATGACCAATACATCTTCGCTGCCCGGAATGCGCTTCAGGCACAGAGGGCTTCGCCGCAGTACCAGTTCAGTAGGCTCGGCCTCCAACCAGCTTTCACCCCCGTCTTCTGAATAAGAGCGAAAAACCCTTCCCAGCGCAGTGTTGCCGAGCATCAGCAACCTGCCATCTCCCAGCTCGGCGATGACCGGTTCCACCATGGAATAGCTGCCACCCATTCCCCGGTCGATGGTCGCGTGCACCTCATTGAGGCTTCGGTGCCACGTCACGCCCTCGTCATCTGAGTAATAAGCCAGTGAGAAACACATACTGTAAGAGAACACGTTGCTGAATTTTTCTCCGAAGAGCTGGCTGTTTCCTGGATCATCCACAATCGGTACAGGCCCCATACCCTGATAGAACGGGACCACCAGCCTGCCACTGTTCAGGCGAATGCAGTGATCGAAAATCGGATCCATCCTGTTCCGGTAAGGAGCCACCTCGATTCCCTCCGACCAGGTTTCGCCCTCATCCTCTGAATAATGAAAGGTCACCTCCCTATCGTAGTGGAGTGGACGGCCGGAGCGACGCATGGCGGAGGTATGCACGAGCCCGATCTTGCTTGGCGAAATTCTCACCAGGGAAGGTCCGATCACACACTCAATGTTGGACCCATCCCGTTTCTTCACCGTCGCTGAATCCGTCCACGTCCGTCCCCCATCGCTGGAAAAGTTAGCTCTGAGGGGTTCGACTTCGTTGGCGCTACCGGCACCCCAAGCCAGCATTATCCTCCCATCCGACAACGGCAACATGCTGCCACAGGATGGGCTGAAGCTTATGGTCGATCGTGGTATGACGGCTTCGTAATGATCGATCATTACTTCAGCCCACGCGGTACTTTTCCACCGCCGCCATGTCCAACTCCACACCCAGACCCGGCGTGTCAGGTACATCTACGAACCCGTCCTTCGGAGTAAGGGCCCCGCCGATCAGGTCGTCTTCCCGGGTGAAGTGAAGGGAATCCGAGGGAATCGTGGCGTTGCGGATGACGGCGTGCACGTGAGTGCCGTAGGCTCCGGAAACCCCCAGGCCGAGGCCGACGACCTGCAGCCACACCGGCATACCCGCCGCCTCGGCCATGCCCGCCATGATCTGCACGGTCTCAACGTTGCCGCCCACGTTGAAGGTGTCAGCAGCATCGGCACGGATCGCGCTCATCATCAGCTTCGGGTCGCCCAGGTGCGGCGCCAGAGGAATGATCGAATGCTGGCGAAAATGGTGATACTGGTGCCAACCGGGTAAATAACGGAACGGATCCTCGAAAGCCTCGATGTTGTAAGGTTCCAGTTGACGGGCAAGGCGCAACGAAGTGGCGAGGTCGCCGAAGGAAAAATTGGGATCCACGATGATCCCCAGGTCAGGGCCGGCCGCCTTGGTCATCAGTTCCACTGTTTCGACGATGTTCCAGGGCCGCGCTTTCAGTTTATGAGTTTTGTACCCGAGCAGGGCGCCCTCCTCCGCCATGGTGGCAAACTCCGCTGGCTCCAGCGGCGGCGACCACCAGCCCACGGGCACCTTGTCGAAGTGCTTCGTTCCCATCAACCGGTAAGCCGGGACGCCCAGCGCCTTACCGACGATATCAAAGCAGGCCATGGCGATGGCGCCCCCCATCGTCGTCAGATTCTGTGTCAGCGGATCGGTTCCCACCCACGTTTCCTCTACATCCTCCATGAGATCGCCGCGGCCTCCTTCCCCGATGCCGGTGATGCCTTCATCCGTGTGCACGCGGATGATCGTGATCGGGTTTCCCCTATAGTGTTCAGGCCGACTCTTCTCTATCGACGGAATGTGGGGGACGGCGGTGACGAAGCGTTCGATGCTGGTGATCTTCACTGTGAATCTCCTGAGAGTTGAATGCTGTCTGTCAGTGGTGAATTCTCTGAGCGGTCATTATCACGCCGCGAATATCGGCCGGCGGTGAATCGCCGACCAGATCCCCGTTGACTATATTGCCGCGAAGAAAACCGAGTCTTTCCAGGTATCCACGACGATTGGCGAAGAGGATCCCATGACCCGTTGGTTTGAGGACTATCGTTGGAGCAAGCAGTCCCCCATTGGAGTTGGCCTGTATGAGTCCAGCCCAGTGGGCGTCGCACACTACAGATTCACTGCGACGGATGCAGGCGAATTCGTGGAAGAGTACGATGCCACCGGCCACTTCGTACGGGTGTGCTACACTCCTCAGGATTGCTGCTACGACCCATCCTGGCACAGAGAATTGCGGATGGATTGTCTCGCGTGTTCCGGGACGCCGACGGTCGCGTGGTCAAACACGAAGCGTATGAGCCCACAGGGGAGTCGTGCTCGGGTTCACCTCTGATGAACGGACGCATCTACAGCGGCGATGGACGGCTTCTGGCCGTACATGAGGAAACCCGCGTCTCCGAGACCGCCAGCGAAATCCGCGTCATCGACGCAGCCGGAAAACTGAGGGTCATCCTCCATCATTCCGACATCGATGGCGGCGAACCCGTCACCATTCGAGAGGAATGGTCGGAGTAACTACATCACTCCACCCAGAAGGAGTAGAGGCTGGCGCGTTCGAGGCGGAAACCGAATCGCAGGTAACGCCCGTTCAGCGCCGACAGCTCATCCCCGCCGGCCCATCCTACCGGAAGGCGCACCGAGTCTCCGCTCATGGCGGTGCAGGTGTCGTACTCCAGACCCGGTATCGGCGTCCCATCCTCTTCCAGCACCGCCGCGCGCACCGTTCCCCCATCCTCCGTCTGCAGGTTGATGCACAAAGTCCCGGACCCCGAAAAGGTCAACGGTCTGGTGATGACTTCCCCTGCTTCGTCACCGGCATCCAGTGATGCGAAACCGTCCCGCCTCACCGTGCCGATACCAACGGCGCACTGCCAGTGATCCTTGGGCAAGGTCAACCCGGGGCATCCGGGTATACCCCCGTACTGCCCGTGGTAGTAGAAGCGGACCTCCTCGCCGGCAACCACGGGACCGGCCAGGGTGGCGCGCTGCGCCATCCTCAGATAGTGCGCGTCCCACCCATCGTCGGCTCCGTTTGGAATGAATGCCTCACGGTCGCCCAAATAGTACCAGTGGCGTCCGTCGCGGCTGCCGGCCAGACGAATCCAGTTGCGCTTGTAACCACTGGCGTGTCTTGGCTTGGCCGTGCAGGATGGATCCGGAACATTGGCCGTCATCGACAGGCAGCCAAGCCACATGCCCTCGTAGCCAAAACCGTCTGCCTCGTAAATTCCGTACATCCCTGGCGAGCCGGCATCCACGGCGTCGGGGTAGGCGTAGATCCTCGGTGGGCTCCAGTGGATCAGGTCGTCGCTTTCAGCCCAGCCCACCACCCGGGCCGCATAAGAGCCCACGGGGCCGTCAGGATTGTGGAGCTCTAACGGAAAGCGCGGGTCCGGTCCGATTGTGTGCTTGGTGTGAGCGATATACCGCTGGAGGACCGGATCCCATCGCACCTGCAGGACGTCGCCGAGCCCTTCGGGAAATTCACCGGGTGGGCCGAAGAGGCGAATGCCGGAACTTCCCTTGCGCAACAGGGTTGTGTCCGCCTTCCAGGTCCAGTGCAACCCGTCCGCGGAGACGTAGAGGGCGGTGTAGAGTCCTGGTCCGGTGAATGGCGTTGACCCCGGAGTCGGTTGACGCATGCGGTCCGCGATGATCAGCTTCCAGTGCTGCTCCGGATCCGCATCCTCGGGCTCGAACAGCAAGCCCTGGAGCTGCCCTTGCAGCGGTTGCCATGGCGCCGTCGAATCCGTCCGGGCCTGGATTGGCTGGGCGTTCACATCCCAGTCAATGCCGTCCCGGGAGGAGGCCATCCACACGGTCTTCTCACCTTCAGGCAGTGGCTTGCCATCGAGTCGACCGCGCCAGCCGTTGCCGTACATGCGGTAGCCACCGCCGGCCTCGGGATGTACGTAACACGCCCACATGTCGTGGACGATGGGATTGGCCGGATGCTTGGCAACAGGGTGCAGCCGGCGTTTGAGGTTCGTGCTGCGCGCGATCAGGTGGGTGTCGACGAACAGCTGGTGGGAGGCGTCGACTTTCGTGCGCCAGCAGGACAGATCTTGGGGAAACTGAGCCTTCTCGTTCAGCAGGAGGCTGTAACCGTGCGGGAAAGTTGACCAGTCGGCTGTGGGGAAACTCATCTCGACTCCGATGCTCCGATCCCGAGTTTTTTGCAGGCTTGTTGCGGTTACGGACTTGTGACTTTCAGAGGTACGCCAATCTTCGACAGTCAACAAGCCCCATGTGAACTTTTCGCCGTCTTCTGCCCATCGGCGTGGCTTGCAAAACCGTCTCGCGAGCCGTCAGATGGATTATCTTCGTGTGAACAAAAAATTCGAGCGCCCGAAGATAAGGGAAAGGCATGCCATACGACGCGGTCCTCGCTGAGCGAGTCCGCAAGTTGCTGCAGGGTCGGAAGGGGATTACCGAGGCCCGGATGTTTGGCGGCGTAGCCTACCTGCTGAATGGGCATATGTGCTGCGGTGTGCGGGATGAACTCCTGCTCCTCCATCTGGGTGAGGAACGCGTCGCCCGCGCGGTCGAAGACCCGCACGTTCGCGAAATTGATTTCACTGACAAGGCCATCAAGGGTATGGTGTGTGTCACCGTTGATGGCTATCGAACGGACGAAGACCTGCGGGCTTGGGTTAGCAGGGCCGTGGCCTTTGTTATAAAATTACCCCCGAAATAGACACCACTGCCGCCAAGAGGAGATCTCTATCATGGCCGAACACGGACATCCCGAACCCAGACCCATCCCACCTCAAGAGGACTTCCCCGTCGAGTGGGCAGCGCCCGAAGAGCAGATGATCCCGTGGCAGCTGGACAAGATGCACTTCCCCAACGCCATGCCGCCACTCGAGAGCGAATTCTGGACCCGCTTCATGCACGGCATGCACCTGGGAATGGAGCATTACGAAATGCCAGTGCAGGCCACCACCAAGGTCTTCAACTACTGGGTCTATCTGGGAATCTTTCCGTCCGTGCCCATGGAAAAAATGCAGGAGCAGGGCATGCACTCGGACAAACTGGTGATGACCTCCGTGCACGGTCTCCAGGAGCGCTGGGATACGGAATGGCTGCCCGAAATAAGGGAATACATCGACAGGTGGGAGGCGTTTGACCTGGCGCAGGCATCGACGGCTGAACTGCTCGCCCACTTCGAGCAGGTGTGGGAGGAGTCGACCCGTTTGTGGGCGATCCATTTCGAGACCGTCATCGCCGTGTACGTGTCGCTGGCCCTGTTCGACGACCTCCATCATGACCTGTTTGCCGACGACGGCGCCTTCGACTCGCACAGGCTGCTGGAAGGACACGACAACACCTCGCTGCAGCTGGGACGGGCTCTGTGGGACCTGAGCCGTAAAGCCTTGGCTTCAGACGAAGTCCGCAAGATTATCCAGGAAAATGCTGCCGGCGATGTGATGGAGGCATTGGAAGCATCGAGCGGCAGTGCACAGTTCCGGCAAGAGCTCGAGGGGTTTCTCGGCGCCTACGGCCAACGCGGCACGCTGTGGGGAATCTGCCACACCAGCTGGCTCGAGGATCCCAGCCCCGTCATCGTCAACCTGAAAGATTACATGGAGCATAATGAGGACCCCGCCGGCCAGTTGGATGAGAGAGCGGCGGAGCGTGAGGAAGCTGTAGCCGCCGTCAGACAGCGGCTCGAAGGCTATCCGGCTGCGGTGCGGGACGAGTTCGAAGGGTTGCTGAAGGCCTCTGCCGCCGCGGTCGTGCTCACGGAAGACCACGGCTTTTGGATCGATTTCCGTGCCTGTTACGACATCAGGATGGTCGTCATGGAGTTGGGACGCCGGCTCGAAAACAGCGGTGCCATTGAGACCGGGGAAGACATTTTCTTTTTGAGTAAAGCCGAGATCAGTGCAGCCACTGCTGCAGCGTCTGCACCGGACCACGCCGACGCCGTGCGCCAGCGCAAGAATGAGCTCGAGCACTTCAACTCGTTGAATCCACCCCTGTTCATGGGAACGGACTACGGACCACCACCCCCAGGCCTGGTTACCTCCGCCTTCGGCAAGTTCTTTGGACTGCCACCGGCTCCCAGCGACTCGGCCGACACCCTCAACGGCAACGCCGGCTCCCCTGGAAAAGTCACCGGCACGGCCAGGATCATTAGCTCCCTCGATGACTCTGACAAACTCAAGCCGGGTGATGTCCTGGTCGCCGAGACCACCGCTCCGCCCTGGACACCCCTGTTCGCTACGGCGGCTGCCATCGTCACCAACACCGGGGGCATTTTGAGTCACTGCGCCGTCGTCGCGCGGGAGTACCGAATCCCGGCTGTCGTCGGTACGGGCGTCGCTACTCATACAATAGCCGACGGACAGACGGTCGAGGTAGACGGCGACGCAGGAATCGTCCGTATTGTCGGCTGAGGTCGATCGCTCCAACGAAACCACCATTCTGATTACAGTGGCGCTGGCGACCATGCTGGCGCCGCTGAACTCGACCATGATCGGTGTCGCGCTGCCACAGATCATGCGAGAGTTCACGACGGACCTCAGCGCCGGGAGCTGGCTCGTGATCGCCTACCTGATCACGATGGCGTCGCTGCAACCGGTGGGCGGCAAGCTCGGCGACCGCCTGGGACGACGGCCCCTCATCATCGGAGGCCTCGTCTACTTCGGCATCGCCTCTCTCGGCGCCGCCTTCGCGTCGAGTCTGACGGAGTTGCTCATCTTCCGTGTCCAGCAGGGGATCGCCGGGGCCATCGCCTTACCCAACGGCATGGCACTGATGCGCGAGATCGTGCCGGCTGAACGCCGGGCCAGCCGCATCGGTCTGTTGGGGTCGGCGATCGTGCTCGCCGCTGCCGCCGGCCCTCCTCTCGGTGGCGTCTTGATCCGAGTCGCCGGTTGGCGCGCCGTGTTCTACGCCAACCTCCTGATCATTCTGCCCGCGCTGATTCTGGCGTTGCGAGCGTTACCCGGAATTGTTGGAGAGCGCCGGCGCCAGCCATTCGATCTGGTGGGAGCGCTGCAACTGCTGGCACTGTTGTGCGGTGGTGCGATCCTGCTGACGGGTTCACTGCAGACCTGGCCGGCCATGGGTAGATGGGGAGCTGGTGCCGTCCTCGCAGCGCTGGCCGTGCACTTCCTCTGGCGAGAGTCGCGCCACGACGATCCGGTGTTTCAGCCGCGATTCTTCCGCCGCGCGACCTTCGCTGCCGGCAATGCCGGCGTTGCCCTCAGCAACCTGGCCATGTACACGACCTTCCTGGCCATTCCTCTGTTGCTCGCCGACCTGCCAGGCTGGTCGAGCACTCAGGTTGGACTCGTCCTCTCGACCCTGTGGGCACCCACCGTGTTCTGTGCTCCACTGGGAGGACGCCTCGCCGACCTCTGGGGCCGTCGCTGGCCGACCTGCCTCGGGCTGTTTCTGCTCACCATCGGCATGGCGGCCCTGCTTCTGTTCGACAACGGACCCGATGATTTGTGGGTACTGCTCATCGGGTTGATGATTGCCGGTATCGGACTCGGGTTATCTCAAGCGGGCCTGCAGACGGCCGTCCTCGAATCAGTCAGCCGGGAGCAATCCGGCTCCGCTTCCGGCATCTTCTCTACCAGCCGGTACATCGGGAGCATCGCCGGCTCCAGTGCTCTACCCATGCTGTACGTAGTCAGTGGAGAAGTTGGGGTGGATAGCATAGTTGCAGTTGATAGTATTGCCGGATTCGAGCGCGTCCTATGGGTCATCGTGGCCTCTTCGCTGGCCGCCACAATCGCCAGCCTGTGGATTCAAGACCGGCCGTCAGCCGAATGAAAAAAACGTAATCAGAAGTACATCTGGTTCTGCAGCTGCACCAGCGTGCGTGAGCCGGCACCTCCGACCTCGCGCACCCCGCGATCAAACCTGCTGTGCAAGACATTGGCCATAAATTTGAGATCATGCCCATGCCGGTACCAGTTCAATCCCCCGGTGTAATTCGTGGTAATGTCGTTTCCACCTGTCAGATCGGCATCATAACGCTCGAAGCGGACGGCTGGTTCGATACGCGTGCTCGCCAGGTAGTAACCGAGCTGCACGTGCCATCCGGCCGGCGCGGAATCGACGGGACCACTCCTGTCAATCCGCAGGTGCTCCGACTGGAGGGAGAGCGCCCCCTGGTGGAATGAGATGTCACCTCCGACCACTCTCCGATCTTCCTGCGTCGTGCCAAACTCGACGTTATTCTGCCAACCACCGTTCAAGCCCAGGGTCAGATGGCGACCTGTACCGAGGTGGGAATCGCTCGGACGCCCCTCGAACCAACCCGGCGGTGAGATTTCAAAGCGGGCGACGAATCCGGGTTGGTTACTCTCCGACACGGTGGACCCGGTGAACGAATCTGAATCCCCCTGTTGGAAACCGTCCATGACGGCCACACCGTAACCGATGGTGCTGTCTTGGAGTCTGCCGCGGACGGCCAGGTGCGTGGTGATGTAGGGACCGAGTGCTGAAGCGGCCGTGTTCGCCGTCTTGGTGCGCTCGATGAACAGGATGCGTGAACTGGACACGCGGGCACTGCGTACGAACGGTAGCTTCGCCAGCCCCACCTGCACAGCGACATGAGCAGCGAAATGGTAGTTGACGAAGGCGTAGGTCAGATCGCCGCCGACGGATCTACCCCGCTGGCCCCAGCGATCACCGGAGACTGCCAGCACATAGTTGACACCGTCCACTGGCCGGCCGCTGACCTCGAGACGACTGCGGCGAAGATATAGATCGTGTTGGAATCGGTAGTCCGTTCCGTCCCTGGACGCGAAATCACCGAAGTCTGCCCGTGGCTGGATTCGCGCCTTGAACTTGATGCTGTCGTCCCCCAGGCAGGGATCAGCCAGTGCCAGCCCGATGACAACGACGAAATACCTCGACGGAAACTTCATTCACCAACTCCCTGTTGTTGCCATTGTCGGCATGCCCTTACGCACCCCGGGAGAGCCCTTATGTTAGGACACTCTCGAACCGTTATCGAGCCAGTACCCGTTTCAACAGCGAAATCCATGCAACTGACCTACCCCGACATCGCGCTCCAGGTGCCCCGTGTCTTGCTCCCGGCGCCTGGAATTGCGCCCGAACACTGGGCCGTCATCGCCTGCGACCAGCACACCTCGGAACCAGAGTACTGGCATCAGGTAGAGGAGCTCGTGGGGGATGCGCCTTCAACGCTAAACCTGATCTTCCCAGAGGTATACCTCGAAGAGGCCGGCGCGAGCGATCGCATCGCGGCCATCAATGGGCGAATGCGCAGCTATCTGGATGAGGGTCTACTCGTGGAACAAGCTCCCGGATTCGTCCTCGTCGACAGGCAGACTCGGCACACAGAATCTCGCAAGGGATTGCTGATTTGCCTTGATTTGGAACACTACAGCTTTGGGATGGACGCCGACAGCCTCATCCGCCCGACTGAGGGTACGGATCCGGACCGCCTGCCGCCCCGTGTAGAGATCCGGCGCGACGCAACGCTCGAACTGCCGCACATCATGGTCCTAATCGACGACCCCGGGCATACGGTCATCGAGCCTTTGTTCGACAAAACTGACCGCCTGCCGCTGCTGTATGACTTCGACATGATGTTGGACGGAGGTCACTTGCGGGGGTGGCACGTCGCCGAACCTGGTGCCGTTCAACAAGTCGTGGCCAGTCTGTCACGACTCAAAACCACGCCCCGAATGTTATATCTCATGGGCGACGGCAATCATTCTTTTGCCGCGGCCCAACGAGTCTGGGACGAGGTGAAAGAGCGGGCAGGATCTGCTCCGGCCAAGCACCCCGCTCGTCATGTACTGGTCGAACTGGTGAACATCCACGACATCGGACTCACCTTCGAGCCCATTCACCGCGTCGTCTTCGACGCCGACCCCGATCAGCTCATGGAATCGTTCGCCGGCTATTGTGCAAAGCAGGGCTCGGATCTGCAAGTGAGAGATTTTGCAGACAGGCAGAAATGGGAACACGCCCTGGCTGGGGCGGATGACGGCTGCCACCACCTGCCCTTCGTTGCCGGCACTCGAGGCGGCATTGCCACCATCCACCGCCCGCGCCAGCAGTTGGCCGTGGCGGCTCTGCAGGGTTTTCTCGGCGAGGGCGAGCAGAGCCAGCGTCATCGTGTCGACTACATTCACGGAAGTGACGCCGTCGACGAACTCGGCGGCCGGCCAGGGAATGTCGGTTTCTACACAAAGGCCATAGACAAGCACTCCCTCTTCAGCACCATCCGCACCAATGGGCCCCTGCCGAGGAAGAGCTTTTCGATTGGCGCTGCCGAAGAGAAGCGCTACTACCTGGAGAGCCGCAGGATCACTCTTTGACCCACGTTCTCAAGAGCTGCACGACAGCATCGAGCAGCCCACCCGGTGGCGGGCCCATTCGGGACGCTTCTCGGCGAGGTGCTCCCGCCCTGGCTGTTCGTCGTATGGATGACGCAGCAATTCTAGTAATTCGTTGACCATCGAAAAATCTCCCTCTTCTGCCTTGTCGATGGCCAACTGGGCCAGATAGTTGCGCAACACGTACTTCGGGTTTACCGCGTTCATTCCCCGGCGCCGCTCTTCATCTGCCGTTCCATCTCGCTGCACCCGCTCGCCGTAGCTCCTCAGCCATGCAGCGGTCCGCCTTTGGGTCTCCTCGTCCAACTCTTGAGGCTTGTAGTAGGCCTCGATGAGCGGCTCGATGAGAGCCCCATCCGCATCCGATATGCCTGCTTCCATCGCATCGGATGTCGTTTCGATTGTCGCCAGCTTCCTGAAAAAGATGGTCATATCGGTTTCAACCAGGCCAAGCACCTCCTGCAGATCGGTGATCAACTCCGTGTCCGTCGCCGGATCGAATTCGCGCAGACCCAATTTCTGCGCCATCATCTCGTTCCAGCGCTGATCGTAGTGGGAAGCGTATCCCTCCAGCGCGAGTTGCAGCGGCGCCACATCCTCGAACAGGGGTACCAGGGCGTTGGCCAGTTGCAACAGGTTCCAGTGAGCTATACGTGATTGATACCCGAATCGGTAACGCCGGCCGCCGGCATCCGTCGTGTTCGGTGTCCAATCGGGATCGTAATCCTCCAACCACCCGTAGGGTCCGTAGTCGATGGTCAGGCCCAGGATGGACATGTTGTCCGTGTTCATCACGCCGTGCACGAAACCGACTCGCATCCAGTGAACGATCATCTCAGCCGTCGTCCGGCATACCTCGTCGAACAGCTGGGCGTAGGTCTCGGATGATGGCTTGGACCTGTTGCTCAGCAAATGCGGAAAGTCGACGCGGACCGTGTAGTCCATCAACTGCCGCAGCACCTCCGTCTCGCGGCGTGCGGCGAATATTTCGAAGTGACCGAAACGCGTGAAGGACGGAGCCACGCGGCAAACGACGGCGCCCGGCTCGGCCTTGGGGTGACCGTCGTAGAGCATGTCGCGGATGACTTCATCGCCGGTCAACACCAGGCTCAGCGCTCTCGTCGTCGGCACCTCGAGATGGTACATGGCCTCACTACACAAAAACTCCCGCACCGAAGAGCGCAATACGGCCAGGCCGTCCGCCGTGCGCGAGTACGGCGTCGGTCCGGCGCCCTTGAGTTGCAGCGCCCATCGTTGTCCATTGTCGTTGACGGTCTCACCGAGGTTTATGGCGCGCCCGTCCCCCAACTGCCCCGCCCAGTTGCCGAACTGGTGTCCGCCGTAGCAGGTGGCATACGGGTCCATTCCATCCAGGATCCGGTTGCCGACGAAGACCTGCGCGAAATCGTCGGTATTGCAGATGCTCTCTTCGAGCCCCAACTCAGCACAAACTTCCGACGCGTAGGCCACCAGTTGTGGGCGTGGGACTTTCTGTGGCAGAACGCGCGAATAGCATGCCCCGGTGACCTGACGGCGATGATTCGCCGTTTCCTTGTCTGCCGGTAGGTCCCGCGCAAAGCGATTGTCGAATGTCAGGGTCTCCGGGGTCCTGGCGATCAATCGGGATTCCTCGGCTTTGTGCTAAATTGGCGTGGGCACGGTTTGGTCGACGATGGAACGGAATTCGTCCAGTTTGAAAGGCTTCTTCACGAAACCGTCGAACCCGAACTCGGCCACATCCTCGGGCTCGACGTAGCCGGAAAGAGCGATGATGGGCACGTTGGGGGCGACGTTGCGGATGGCCTTGAGCAAGGCGGTGCCATCCATGTGGGGCATGCGAATGTCGGTGATAACGAGGTCAGGCGGATTGGCCTCCACCACCTTCATCGCCTCGGTGCCATCATTGGCCTCTTCGGTGTCGTAATCCGTCAGACCTGCCTTGACGAACTCGCACACGGAGGGTTCGTCGTCGACGATGAGCACGCGCATGCGGTCCGGAATCATGCGTTCATCGACCAGGGACATGGCCTCGTCTGCTGACATCGAAGTCTGTTCCTTCAGAATCTGCAGAGCCGTTTCTGCCCGACGACGCTCCCAACGCAGCCGTCTCTGGTGATCTACTTTCTCCATCAAGTGATCGCGAACTCGTACGTTGTCGCCAGTAATCTTGCCGGACAGAATGCCGATGACGTTTTGATAGAACTGGGTCTGCAGATCGCGATCGTAGCGTAACAGGGCGTCGAAGTTGACCCGCTGGATCACCAGCAAACGACTGGGTTTCGCGACTTCAACGCATGCAGTGCGCATCTGCCGGGTGACCAGTCCCATCTCGCCGACGGTGGTGATGGGGTAGAGGCGCGCCAACCTGATGCCTTCGTCGTTGACCACGCTGAGTTCACCCGTGATCAGGATGTGCATCCGGTCGCTGGGAGAATTAGCCGCATAAATGATCTCGTGAGGCTGACATTCCACCGAAGTGCAAATGTCCAGGATACTCTGAATCTGCGACGGAGATAGACCGCTGAAGATGGGGATCTTCTTGAGTGTCTGAGATAGGGCTTTCTGATCCTTTGCCATGGCGGTACCTCGAGTTGCGGTTGCTCCGTCCAGATGCTCTATACTTACAGATATTGCACGCAGATAACAAGATACCATCAACGGTCTTCGTTTCCCATGACAGCAATCTACGATCTCATTCTCAAAGGCGGCCACGTCATCGACCCGGCCAACGACATCGACGGCCCGATGGACGTGGCGGTCAGCGGCGACCGCGTGGCGGTCATTGCCGCAGACATCCCCAGTGACCAGGGACTGACCGTGGTCCCACTCGAGGGCCTCATCGTCACCCCGGGACTCGTCGACATCCATGTTCATGCCTTCGGGGGCTACGAGGGTTGGCTGGTCATGGATGCCCAGGTATTGCGAAACGGCGTCACCACCGTCGTCGACACCGGCGGCGCCGGATGGAAAAAGTTCGAGGAGTTCAGGGAAACGGTGATGGCCAAGTCTGCAACTCGGGTACTGGCCTTCATCAACATCGTCGGTGCCGGCATGGAGGGAGCGGTGGAGCAGGATGTTTCAGAGATGGACCCCGGTCCGTGTGCTCAGATGATCAGCCGTTATCCCGAACAGATCGTCGGTTCCAAGACCGCGCACTTCGGCAGCCACGGTTGGGAAGCCGTCGACGGCGCCGTGCAGGCCGCCCGTACCAGCGGCACCATCGCCATGATCGACTTCGCTCCGACACCCAAGCGCAGCTACCGCGACATGCTCGATAAACTGAGCCCCGGCGACATCCACACCCACATGTACGCCCAACACATTCCCCTGCTCGACGCTGAGCGCAAGATCAATGATTACGTGATCGAAGCCCGTCGGCGCGGTATCGTCTTCGACCTCGGTCATGGTGCCGGCAGCTTCTGGTTCCGCATTGCGGTGCCGGCCATCGAGCAGGGATTCGTACCGGATTCGATCAGCACCGACCTCCATCGGTCCAGCTCACTGCTCCCGAACGCCCACATGCCTGAGACCATGTCCAAGTGCCTGAACATGGGCATGTCATTGCAGGATGTGGTGCGGCGCTCGACCGTCACTCCGTCACACGAAATCCGCCGGCCTGAACTCGGCACTCTTAGTGTCGGCGCCGAAGCCGACATCGCCGTTTTCGAACTGTTGCGCGGCACCTTCGGCTTTGTCGACACCGGGCACGCGCGCATGCAGGGCGACCAGCGTCTGCAGTGCGCCCTCACGGTGCGCGCCGGCAATATCGTCTGGGACCGCAACGGCTTGAGCTGGCCGGACTGGGAAACGGCCGGTGATTACAAGCGTATCGGTCACGAAAGGCGCACATGATCAATGTCGACGACGTGCGGAGTCGATGAAGGACAGGAGACCGATCTGGAGTTGAATCAGTAGATCACCTGGTGGATCCACGACCCTGTCGCAGGCACCCCGTCCCAAGAACGGAGCCGCACATGAGACCGACACAACAGCAGGTCCGATTCTTCAACACCTTCGGCTTCCTGTGCTTTCCCGGCCTGTTCGCCGACGACATCGGCCGTATAACCGAAGCCTTCGAAGAGGTCTGGACGGACCACGGGGGTGGGCACCATGGTCAGGCCCATGACCACAGCCGCAGATCCGCCCTGCTTCAATTCATCGACCGTAACGAGTATCTGAGCGCGCTGCTCGATGACCCTCGCATCGATGGCTTCGCCAGCGCTGTGCTCGGCAGCGATTACAACTACAAATCAAGCGATGGCAATCTCCATGTCAGCGACACCGCCTGGCATTCAGACGCCGTCTTTCCCAAGCCTACGATCAAGGCTGCCTTCTACCTTGACGAGGTCACCGAGGCCACCGGCTGCCTCAGGGTGATTCCCGGCAGCCACAAGACCGGCGACATCTATGCGACGGCATTGGATGACATGGTACCCCGAATGGACCAGCAACACATCGAGGAGACCCTGGGCATCCACGGCAGCGAAGTGCCGGCAGTGGCTCTGGAATCCAAGCCGGGCGACCTCGTCTGTTTCGACCGCCGCATCAAACACGCTGCATTCGGTGGTGGAACCCGGCGGCGGATGTTCACGGTGATACTCGAGCCGCGGCATGCAGAGGACGAGCTGGATTCTCTGCGGGCGAATATCGCCGTGCTGGCGAGGTACTGGCTCGAGCAGGCCTACGGCCAGATCATGATCAAGACCGCCGGCCCGAAGCGGATGGTACACCTGGAGCAACGCATGGCCAACGACGGTCACCTGCCCGAGCTGGCGCGAAAGGCCAGGGAAGAGATGGATGAACCTGAGCGGTAAGCTTCTTGTCGAACCCTATCACGAGGAGAATTTCCATGCAGCTTGCCGGAAGTGTCGCGCTGGTTACCGGGGCCGGACGTGGTTTGGGACGGGCATTCGCCGAACGCCTGGCCGCGCAGGGTTGTGCGATCGGCGTGCACGGCATGAGGGAACACGGTCCTGCCGAGTACGGCGAGGGCACGACGCTGACGGACACGGCCCGTGAGATTGGCGAGCAGTTTGATGTCCGGACCGAGCCCGTGCTCGGTGATCTAACGCTGAACGACCAGGTCGAGCGCGTCGTCGCTACAATCGAAGAGCGTCTCGGGCCCATCGACATCCTCGTGCACAGTGCCGGTGGTGACATCGCCGCGGCGGGCGGCAAGCCCGACCCAAATGACGCCGTGATGATCGAGGAAGCCGACGTGCGCGCGGTCCTCGACCGCAATCTGCTGAGCACGATCTTCATCTGCCAACAGGTAGCGCGCCACATGATGCCACGCGGCCGGGGGCGCATCGTCACCATCAATTCCATTGCCGGCTTCGAGGGACGTGGCGAGCTGAGCATCTACGCCACGGCCAAAGCCGGTGCCGCCCACTACACGCGGTGCCTTGCCGACCAGCTGCGCCCTTATGACATCACCGTCAACAGCCTCGTCCCCGGAGACACGCGCACCGGAAGATACATGAATACGCGTGAAGTCGATGAGGACCGCCTGGCCACGGAGGGTACCCTGGACAGGATCGCTACGGTCGATGAGGTAGCGCGGGTCGTCGAATTCTTCGCAGGACCTCTCGGGGCCTTCGTGACCGGGCAAGCCCTGCGCGTCGACGGGGGAAGCCAGCTGTGGGCAAGCTGATGAGATCTGCCGTGTCTACACGAGTTTCAACGCTCGTTCTCATGCTCGTGATAGGCGTCAGCTGTTCGGATTCGTCGTCGAACTCGGCGCCTGACGAAATCGCCGATGACGTCGTCATCGAGCCGCGACCAGGAGCGTGGGGCGAGCATCTGATCATCGATATCCACGCCCATATCGGCACCTTCCGAGGTTTCGACCTCAGCATGCCTACTCTGCTGAGCAACCTCGAGCGCTACGGCGTGCAGATGGCATTCATCTCGAATATCGACGGCGCCAACCTGCCCCCCACAACAGCCAACCTCGATGAAATCGAAAGCAACCAGGCGACTGCAGATTCGGTCCTGAAGTACCCTCATCTGTTTCGCGGGCTGCTTTGGACCCGGCCGAATCAGAACCTGCCGATCGAGGAGTTCGAACGTTTCCTGACCAACCCGGCTTACGAGAGTGTTTTCGTAGGATTGAAGTTTCACCCGTCGATGAATCAGTTTTCCGCCGATTCCGAGGTGGTCGACCCGTACCTGGAGCTGTGCGCCGCTCACGGTCTGGCCGCCGTCTTCCACAGCGATCCCTTTGGAAACGCCTCGGCTGAGCGGATCTACGCCGCCGCTCGACGACACCCGGGCGTGCCGATCGTCCTCTACCACATGGGGTTTTTCGGCCCTCACCAGGGCACCATCGATGTCGTCGCGGAGTCGCTGAGAAACGGGGACGCTGATCTCTACCTCGGTACCGCCCAGGCTGACCCGGCCGAGGTACTGACCGCTGTCGAGGAGCTCGGTAGCGAGCGCGTCCTATTCGGCAGCGATGCCGCGTTCTTCGGCTCCCGGCACTATGAAGAGTACGAGGCCCTGATCGATTCACTGGCCGTGTCGTTGTCGCCGGACGAATTCCGCAATGTCGTTCGCGACAACGCCATCCGTGTGTTCAATCTCTCACCTGAGCTCTTCTCGGCTGGGGCTGGACTGCTCATGCGTTGACGTCAGCCTCGTCGAGCCTATTCAGCTGGTCCGTGGTAAGTCGCCATCCCGAAGCCCCGCAATTCTCAACGGTACGCTCGACCGAATCCGACTTTGGAATCACGACGACACCCTCCCGTGAGGTGCACCAGTTGAGGGCAACCTGTGCCCTGGTCTTGTTGGTCTCCTTGGCGATGGCGTCGATGACCTCGTCTTGTAGGCTGGTCTTGGCGCTTGAGAACCCCCAGAGGGCCGCCAACGGACTGTAGGCGATCACTGTCACATTGTTTTCCTGGCAATATGGCAGAAGTTCGTCCTCTATCCTGCGGTCGCCAAGGCTGTAGCGGACCTGGTTCGAGACGATCTCATAGCATGTCGCCGATTGAGCCGCTTCGAGCACATCCGAGTAACGGAAGTGATTGGGAAACACCTTCGTTGCGATAAAAGCGCGGTCGCGCATCCCGGCAACGGCCTCACCGACCTGGTCCTCTGTCTCATAGTCCTCGGCCGTATCGATGTGACTGGCGCCCAGCTCAATCCCTTTTCGAAGAGGCTCCGGTCCTCCAGTGTACTTGGATGTGCCCAGTCCGACCTCGGAGATCTTGTGTCCCGTGTTACCCAGCTGTTTGTATTCCACTGCCCGGCTCTACATGAAGTGATGGTCCGAGTTGTAATGCAACAGTCCCACCTTAGCCGCCACACCCTGTGAAGCCACATTGCCTATCCCGGTGCTGTAAATAGGGATCTTTCCCAGCTCCCGCACCACCCAGCCCCATTCAGCGGCGACAGCGACTGCGTATCCTCTCCGGCGATAGCCTTCCACGGTGTCGATACCAGCAATATGCGCTCTTGTTGAGATGTACGGACTGTGGCATAGCGAAACGAACCGATCGTCCTGGATCGTGGCTACGCAGGGCTGACTTTGTTGGAGCTCATCTAAGAGCCAGGAGAAGGTCTCTGCACCCAGATGGACGTTATCCTGCGTGACCCTGACGACATCCTGATACCTCTGTAGACTGTCGGGGTATTTGTACCCAAATCCCCTGGATACCTGCTGAACTGGCTCCTGCTTCCCCAGTATCCGTTGGTATTCTTCCTGGTAAGTGAGCCCCACACGCAGGTCCTGGACTACCGGCTCCCCGTCGATGGCGTCATCAAGTTCATCTTTGATGCGTTCGGGTACGTCTTGCCGATATCGGCGGACGTTACCGTCTCTCGTCTGCCCCAGAAACAGTCGTGGTGATTTTTCGCTCGTGAAACACCCACCAGCGTTCACTGGATTTGTCGCCTCAACTTCCATTTCAAGCAATTGGTAGTCATCGAGCACAGTGGTACTCTCTTTCCACTATAGTGCCTTAAGCCCACCCAAGCCCACCCGTGCGTGAATCTCCTTCGAATCATACAGCAGCGTTTGACGGCGGCTCGAGAAAGACCGTGACACCCAGATCAGCCCACTTCTGACGCTCCGCTCGATTACTGCGGAAGCAGAGTGCGGTGTCGGGGGAGACGGCCTCGGCAACGGCGGCGACACACTCCTCGACAGTCGTGTAGTGCGGATTTGGATGGGACTCGATGTCGAGGGTCAGATCGCTTGGGCCGAAAGACAAGCAGTCCACTCCCTCCAGAGCCAGCTCATGTGCGTTCATGACCGCGGCAAGAGACTCGACCTGCAGCCACAACACCCCGGTCTCGTTCCACCAATCAGCATAGCCGCGAACATCGGATGAATCGAAATCGGCTGCCTGTCTGCGATAGACGCCGCGGTAGCTACGCCTCCCAAGCGGAGGGTAGTAGAAATTGGTCACCGCCTCGTGCGCCGTCGATTCAGATTCGCTCAGTGGCACTTCCATACTGGTCACCCCTAGGTCGAGATAGTTGCCCGGCAGGTACGCCTCCCGAGGATGTTTGATTCGCATACCCATTGGTATATCGAATTCCTCGGCGAGATGGCAGAAATCGACAGCGGCTTGATCGCTATACGGGAAATGCTGACCGTCGAAGCAGACGAATTCGTACGAGTCCGACTGCACAGCGGCGGCGAACTCATCCCGTGTGGTACCGAGATTGATCCTGCATCCTACAACCGTGTCCCCTCTACTTATTTTTGTTTCAAACCAGTGTGTGACATCAGTTCCCTCGTTTGCAACTCCATAAGCGCCGACTGGGGTTGGGTCAGGCGGTTCGATGCTCTTCCAGCTTTTCCCAGTTGAGCGAAACGCCGTGTCCCGGGCGATCCGGGGCGATGGCGAACCCATCGTCGATGACGAGGGGATGATGGATGTACTGCTCCAGACCAAACATGTGTACTTCAAGAAAAGACGCGTTGGGGACGGCTGAGAGCAGATGGACGGAGAGGTCGTGGACGCCGTGAGAGGTGACGGGCAGGTTGTTCGCCTCGGCCAGCCGCGCGATTTTCAGCCACACCGTGACGCCTCCACATGTAGCGACGTCCGGCTCGGGAAACGAGATCCCACCGCGCCTGATCATATGCTCGAACTCGTAGATCGTGTGCATGTTCTCGCCCGTGGCGAGGGGCACCCCTCCTTCACGCGCGATCCGGGCATGGCCGTCGACGTCGTCCGGGACGGTGGGCTCTTCCAGCCAGAACACGTCGTGCTCGGCCAGTCTTCGCGCAGCGCGAATCGCCTCATCCACACGCCAACCCATGTTGGCATCGACCAGCAGAGGCATGCTGCCGAGCACCTCGCGCATGTGAGTCACGCGCTCGAGGTCCTCTTCGAGGTGCGGGCGTCCGATCTTCATCTTTATGGCGCGAAATCCTTCGGAAAGGAAGCGCTCGGCCTGGGCGATGAGATCGTCCAGCGTGAAGTACAGGTCGACGCCGCCGGCGTAGGTACGAACGCGGTTGTCATGTCCCCCGAGCAGCCGCCACCATGGCTCGTCCTCTGATTTCCCCTTGATGTCCCAGAGCGCGATGTCGATGGCTGAAATCGCGAACACTACTGACCCTCCACGGCCGACGAAGTGCAGGTGCCACCACATGTTTTCCCAGAGTTGCTCGATGCGTCGTGGATCGCGGCCGATCAACTGCTCGCGCAAATCGTGTGCGAGGATGGCGTGAACGGACGAGCCCCCCGTGCCCGGCGTAAAGGTGTAACCGGTCCCCTCGACGCCTTCATCCGTGTGGATGCGAACGGTTATCAGTTCGAAGTGAGAGATGTCGCCGTGCGTCGAATCGGACAACACGATGGGTAGTGGTATCCGGTAGAGCGCGGGACTGACATCGATGATTTTCATCTTTCCCCCTCATGAACTCCTGTGGTCGGGCTGTCACCATGTCGATTCTCTGTCTGAAAGAGCCTATACTCCAGCAGGAGATGAAACAGCTTTTCGTCTATGATGACAACCTGTTTACAAGACTTCGGCTCTCCCTGTTTGAGACAATGTCCGAGAAAAATGGTTGAGAAAAAGCGAATCATCTTCGTCGATGCCGGCCCCGAAGCCGATGTCGTCTTTGCCGGCGGCGACCGCAGACGCCGCCTGGAGAAGCTCGGCGAGTTCGAGATCTGCTACGGTGACCCGGATACCGATGAGGAGTACCTGAAACGGGCACGGCACGCGGATGCAATCTTGATCGGAGGGCCGACCCCTTTTCCAGTAGACATCATGAGACAGGCGAGGGACCTCGAAGTAATCTCCTTTACGGGCCGCGGAGTCGACACCTACGTCGACCTGAACGCCGCCTCCGCTCAGGGGATCACCGTCTGCAACTCCCCCGGCGCCCTTGAACCGACGGTGGCCGAGCATGCACTGGCCCTGATGTTGGCCTGCACCCGTCACATTCCCCGCCTCGACCGCGAGGTGCGCAATGGAGTATGGAACCAGGGCCTCCCCGCCATCGAGCTCCAGGGCAAGATGCTGGGGTTGTTGGGCTGCGGCCCGATTGCCGTTCACTTCGCCAGGCTGGCCTCGGGAATCGGCATGAAGGTGCGCGCCTGGACGCGAAACCCCAGCGCCGAACGCGCCGAACGGGACTGCGTCGAGTTCGCATCATTCGACGAAATCCTGCGAGAGAGCGATGTCCTCTCCATGCACGTGGCCCACATTGGTGAAACAGAGCGAATCCTCGGTGCCGGCGATCTGGCGCGGACGAAGAAGGGCGTGGTGGTGCTGAACACGGCTCGAGGTGCCTTGATCGACTGTGATGCGTTGACACAGCTCCTGCAATCGTCACACATCGCTGCTGCCGGTCTCGACGTCTTTCCAGAGGAACCGCCCGCTCTCAGTGATCCACTGCTGCAGCTGGAGAATGTCGTGCTGTCGCCACACGTAGCCTGGAACACGCCCGAAGCAACGGGCCGAGTCTACGATATCGCCATCGACAATCTCGTGGGCTTCTACCACGACAAGCCTGTCAACGTCGTCGCGGGTCCCACGCGGTAGCGTGATCATGAAAAGACTGCTCTCATTCGTTGAATTGCTATTGAGCATGCGCCGGCGTGAATTTCGCTCAGCGCGAACGTGGATTGGCTCGATGTATCCTGGCAAAGGACTGTTTCACAGGTTCTGGCTCTTCTTCGTGTGGTCGATGAAGACCATGTGGCGGACGATACCCGATGCCATCGATTGGGTTCAGTATGAGAGTCCAGTGTCGACAACTCCCGTCTGGCTGAAGGACCCCAATCCCCTTGAAAATCATCCCTGGGGAGACTCACCCGACTCAGAAATTCCCGAGGAAGCTGAGGTAGTCGTCATCGGAGCAGGGTTCGCTGGTGCAGGCGCCGCCTATCATTGGTCAAAGCACGGCAAGGGCAAGATGGTCGTTCTTGAAATGAACGACGCGGCGAGCGGTTCAGGTGGACGCAATGCCGGCTTCGTGACCATGGGCCGCTATTACCACTATGTGCACGGCACCGTTTTGAAGAATCTGGAGAAATCACGACCTGAAATGAGCGCAGAGGAAAGGGTGGCCCATGCTCACGAGTTTGCCCGGCCCTACGTTGTTGCGGGGATGAAAAGCAACCAGCTGATTGAGCAGACCGTGATGGAGGAGGGAATCGACTGTGACTATGTAAAGAAGGGCTGGGTTTGGGCTACCGATGAGGACAGCAAGGACACACCGCTGGCCGCCCAGCGCATGGGTGAAGAGACGGGATTCACGGACTGGAATAGAATCTCCAAAGAGGAAGCAATGCAGAAGGCGGGCATCAAAACTGATCACGATGCTGGCCACTCTCAAGGGACGGCCAACTGGCACCCGGCAAAATGGATCTGGGGTCTCTTTCAGGTAGCCCTCAAGTCACCGACGGTAGAGTTCTACTCGCGCACCAGGGTCAATGAGGTGAACGACGTGGGTGAGTACTATGATATCCATACTGATCGCGGGCCGATCAGGGCACGTCATGTAATCAATGCCACCGAATCCCATACACCTTCATTGTTCAAAGAATTTCACAACATCTTGAGGGCAGGACAGACCCAGGCAGCTTTTGGGGACAGTGACGGTGGATCGATGCGACACAATGTAGGCATCAGCAGTCCTCAAATGTTTTTCGGGCGCACCAAAGATGGCATCCTTTTCGGGTCGGATATGTCGAAAGTACCTGACAAGGAGGCAGGAAGAAATCAGCCCTCCCGTTTTATTACCCGGTACGTGTCCGCCTTTTTGAAACCATTTTTCGGTATTGGACGGATACGAGTTACCAATGAGTGGAGTGGAACGGTAGGCATGACCCCTGATGAGTTTCCTCTCATCGGTCTTCAGGATGACAAACGATTATATATCGTGGGCGGAATGGCGGGTTCCGGTTCAGGTGTGTCCTTCCTCGCCACACAGTTCATTGTCTTCAAGATCCTCGGTATTGACTGCCCTGACTACTACCCGGAAGAGTTTTTCTCACCGCGCCGGTTTTTCGACAACGCATCGCGATGAGTTCGATAACCGTACCTGAACACTTCCGCATCATCGCCCATCGGGGTGCATGCGCCTATGCACCGGAAAACACGATGCCGGCCTTCGAGTTGGCAAAGAAGATGGGTGTTCGCGAAGTCGAGTTGGATACGCAGCTGGCCACAGATGACGTAGTGGTACTGTGTCACGACGACTCTCTACAGCGGTACGGCCATGGAGACCAGATCGTCGAGACGCTGACATCTGATGCGTTGTTGCCGCTCGACTTGGGCTCCTGGTTCTCGCCTTTCCTCTATGGAAATACACCCATGGCCACACTCGAGGGGATAGTCAAACGATTCGCCGACGACTTCATCTTCCACATAGAACTGAAGGGGAAGGCAGCGGATCTGCCAGCGAAGGTTTTCGCCATAATTGCAGGGCACGGCCTGCTCGAGCGTTCGATCGTTACCTCGTTTTCATGGGAGCAACTGGAGCGGATGCGGGACATCTCGAGTAGCTGCCGCCTGGGCTGGCTGGTGCATGAGTTCGACCAGAAAGCACTCGATGGTGCCGCCCGCTTGAATCTGTTTCAACTGTGCCCGCCAGCGCGAACCACAACCGAGCAGCTCGTGAAGCGGGGACATGATGCGGTCGAGGAGATTCGCGTCTGGGGAATGGGCGGCAAAACTTCAGAAGTCCGCGCGCTCATCCAAAGGGTCGTTGACAGTGGGAGCGACGGCATGACTATTGACTGGCCGGACTGGGCCACTCACGCCGGCGAGTGATGGGTTCGGGGTATTTCGCATATATTCGCGTTTACCCGAAGGCCTTGATCACAGGCAACGAGTCCAGATTCACCGATATAGACCGTCAACAGCGGATGCGCGAGTCGCCCTGAGGAGTCGCACCATGCTGGTGAAGAACGTATTCGACAAGGGGCCCGAGTCGTGGTGTTCCTATGACTATCACGCCAGTGTCGTGAGCGGACGGGGGCGGGTTTTCGTGCTGGGCAACTGGGAGCGGGAAGGCGGTCTGAACGGCGCACCGTATGTCTCGTGCGAGGAGACCTACTGGACCCCCGACGTCCCCGAGCAGCCCCAATCGATTCTGCCGTTCGTCCATTACCGGGGGTGGATCGGCGATGACCCGATCGATCTGCGAGACAGGGAGGTGTCGGTTCATTTACGGGGCGACGGCCTCGATCTGGATGGAGGAGAGTGCTATTTCTGGATCGTAGGTCCTGGCACGACGCAGCACACGAGGTGGCATCTGAACAGCAGACCGGTTGATATTTGTGCGGATGCATGGGGCGCCGGCCCGGACGCATTCCGGCTGGTCAACGACGAAGCCCTCTGGCACCGGAGTTGGACATCGCGTCGCGACGACCCACCTTCTCTGGACGAGTGCCTCGCCGACTGCGAAAGTTACGGTTTCTCGTTCGTCGGCTTCAACAAAGCCGTTCAGGTCAAGCTGTCGATGGGGTCCTTCGAGATCAGCTAGCGGGTCAGCAGAAAGCCAAAGGGAATCGGTGAAACAAGAGGATTACGATTTCTTCAAGAGCAACGGTTACGTGGAGCTCGGCCAGATACTTAGCGACGACGAGATCAGCCGCTATGCTGAGCTGTTCGAGCAGGAGCGACACAGGTACGGGCGTTTCTGGAGGGATACCGGAATCTGGCAAACCATCTACGGCCACGTGCTGTTGACGGCACCCGAATTCGACGGGCTCATCCGTCACCCGAAAGTCATGGAACCGCTGCAGGCTCTGATGGGAAGCGAGGTCTGCTTCTCGGAAATCTGTCTCAGGCACATGGGGGCCTATGCGGGTGAGACGGTTCGCGGCTTAACGTCGTGGGATGGACCCGTCGGGCACCGCTGGCACAGAGATGGGGGGGCACGGTTCATGTGGCCGGAACATCCGCTACGCATGGGCTATATCGCGCTGCTCGTTTACCTGGCCGACGTCAGCGATAAAACCCACAGTTTTGCCATTTCGCCGGAATCGGTCGGTCAGGAAATTCTCAACAAGGAAGCTCAAGTCGAGCGCGGTGGAATCCGCGAGCTGCACGGCAGTGCGGGCACGGGAATACTGTTCAACGTGTCGGTCCTGCACACGGTCGCCGTCCGCGAGACGACGTCTGAACGCAAATCTGTACAGATAGGCTACTGCCACCGGCACCGCGAGGAGTACGAAGGTGCCAGCGCCTCCGTGGTCCCCCCGTCTCTGTGGCGAGACCATCCCGACGAGGAAACGCGCGGGTTCTACGGTGTTCTCAACAGCAGAACCCGAGCATTCTGCGAGCGCACAGCCGGCGGTGACCAGCCTACCGCACATGAGGCGCTGGAAATCGTGGACGATTTATAGGGAAGGGCAAAACCGTTGCAAACCTTGAGCGCCAATCAACTGGAACAATTCGAACGGGATGGCTATTTCGTCGCCAAGAGCCTGCTGGACTTCGACCAGGACCTGCAGCCCGTCATTGACGAGTACACCGCCTCAACCACAAACTGCTGGATGTCGCCGAGTCGCTCATCGGACCCGAGCTCTACTCAACCCCGGTGCAGCACGTGCGTATCAAACCCCCCGGAGTATCTACTTCCGGAGTTGGGCTCGAGTGACCTCGTCAAGGCCACTCCCTGGCACCAGGATGGCGGCGTGGTGCGGCCGGAAGCGGACGACACCGAGATGCTCACTGTCTGGTTGCCACTGACCGCATCCGGCATCGAGCATGGCTGCATCAAGCTGGTTCCCGGGAGTCATCGCGAACGGCTGCGGCAGCACTGCCTGCTGGCCGAGGGGGGATACGAGATTCCCACCAGGTTTTTTGCTGAGGAGGACGCCATCCCCGTTCCCATGCAGGCGGGTGATGTCCTTTTCATGAGTCGCTGGACATGCCACGGATCCTTCGCCAACACAAGCGACCAGATCCGCTGGAGTTTTGATCTGCGCTACAGTCCTGTGGGCCAACCGACCGGGCGCGAGGAGTTTCCCGGGTTCGTGGCGCGCAGCCGCTCCAACCCCGAGTCCGAACTGCACGACCCCGAGGTCTGGTACGCCATGTGGCGCGATGCCCGTGACAACCTGGCTCTTAGGGACGATCCCACCTACAACCGCTGGACCGAGTCGAATCCCGCCTGCGCCTGAATCAGTCTACGATGCGACTGGGATCCATGGCAGGCCACTACGCGCTGGCGATGTTCACGTAGGCGTGGACGTGCGGCGCGCCGCGGAAGTGCCAGACGAAAGTCGGCCCTTCGAGGCGCCAGATGTCCCATTCCCCGTCGTCACCCAGGTCGTCGGACTTGTAGAACGACATGTGCAGTCGGTCGAATCCGCCGGCATCCAGAATGCCAAGCGTCTCCTCGACATGGCTCTCATGATACGGGGCCAGCAAGGCCTTGATGACCTCCCTGACGAGTCCCTTCTGGTCATCCGAAAGTTCGCCGACGGCGATGCCGGGGAACGTCCCTGAAGGACCCTGGATGGTGATCTCGTGTTCCCTTGGCGCTTGTTCGAGCAGCGCTTTCTCCCGCTGTTTCCCGTCCAACGCACCGTCGGCGGCACCCACAATCAGTTCCGACCCCGGTGGACACGTGATGACAGCAAACTGCTCAACAGTTGGCCGAATCCCGGCCCCACAGACATCTGGATCGTCGACGTCGAGCAGCCCTGAGGTGCCTTAGGCGTAGAACCGCTCTGAATCGTGCGCCGGCTGGTATCCCACCTCGCGCCGTGGCGTCTCGATATCGAAGATGCCGTGTTTGTTGTTCGAGATGGCGAAGTAGTGGGCACCGCTTCGCAAGGTCTTCCCCTTGTGAGCCTTGAAACAGCAGTCGACGAGTCGCGTTGCATCCTCCTGGTGGCACCAGACCGTAAAGTAGCCGATTTCATCGGCGTTCACGTTGTGCTGGTTGATGCCTCCCCATCTCATTGCAACGGCCGCCAGGCCTTCCTCAGCGAAGCGTTGCGACCAACCCTCGACGTGGGCCTTCTCGCGGCCGTAATCGCTGTTGGGACAGGCTTCCATCAGAGCGGACAGTGGCTCGGGCCATGCTGCCAGCTCCTCGAAACGCCGCGCCGCGATGGTCGAGTAGGGCTGTTTGTCGTACGGCCAGTATGCCGCATCCATGGCGTGGACGGAACTCGAACCGATGATGAGCGCCTGAGGGCAGACGTCGCGGACCGACTCGTAGACGAGATCGGTCATCGCGTTCATCGCCTCGTGAGGGTCTGTGCGGGCCAGGTAGACGATGAGATCACGATTCATGAGGAGGTCTCGAAACCGCTGCGGGTCAACAGTCACATCCAGGTCGACGAAGTTTCGCTGAGCCTGCGGGTCCGTCGCCTTGTCTTCGGCTCCGGGCAAGTCGACGGATATGATCTGGTAGTCCGCGTCGAGTTTGGGGAGATAGGTGCGCAGACCCGCGCCGATGGGACCCCGTCCCCCTATGAGCAGAGTATCAATCAAGTGCCCGCTCACAGCATAGACTCCACGTGCTTGCGCAATCCCTCAACCAGTGGCGTCGCCGGCACCGCCAGACCCACGGCCTTCAGTTTACTCAGATCGTACACGCGATGGCACAGAAACGGTGCCGATGCCGGATCGTCGGCCAGAAACGAAGCGACCGGCAGCTCCTCGATTTTCAGTTCAACATCGATGATGTCGGCGATGATCTGATAGAACGCCCGCGACTCCACGATGTCCGGGCCGGCGCAACAAAAGATCTGACCGTAGGTCGCCTCGTTGCCGTGGCAGCTGAGGGTCAGTGCTGCCAGGTCTTCGGCGAAAATCGGCTGCTGCAGAAAGTGACCTCCTCCGACCAACTTCAAGGTCTCCCCCGTCTTCATTTTCTCCAGCAGTTGTGGATCGCGGCCGTGTGTTGGCAGGCAGCCGAGCAGCGAGTCGGGGCCATAGATGTGGCACGAGCGCAGGATAGTCCATTGCATGTCGCCGGCGTCACCGTTGAGGAATTCCAGTTCGCACCGACGTTTCGCTCCGCCATAACTGACAGTGCTGTAGTGATCGGTCTCCTCGGGTTGAGGAAACCGGCGATGGGAGGGCTCGAAGACGAAATCTGTGGAGATGAAAACGAGATGGGGTGTGCGGTCGCGGAAAACGGCCAGGTCCTGACGCGCCTCTGGCGCTTCGAAACAGATACAGTCAATGACCAGATCCCAGTTCTTTCCTCTGTCGGCGATGGCTTGGGCAAAGCCTTCTTCGTCATGGCGATCGGCGACGATGCTGTGGACCCCATCGGGCACGGGGCGTTGACCACGGGTAACAGTCCAGACTTCATGTCCCTGCGCCAAGGCTGTTCGTACCATAGTCCCGCTGACGAAACCGCTGCCGCCGATGATGAGGATGTCCAGGTTGTTCGCCGCCATGATTGCCTTCCGGTTTACTGGGGCTGTTGGTCTCTCAATGCGTTCTTTATGATGTTGTCCGATGTTGTCCGGTGACCGAGCATAACTAACGAAAACATCACCCCTCGAACCAATGTGGGCACGAGAAAGATGAAAATCGTCGCCGCAGGTTTCGTGTACGACGGACAGGATGCACCGGCACACCAGAAGTCATGCGCCTTTACCAACGTGTATCTGGCTCAGGATAATACGTTGTACGTGTCAGGGCGCTGGGGCAGTGAGCGCGATTCCCTGGACGGTCATCCCTGCGTGTTCACGAGCACGGACTTCGGCGATACCTGGGAAAAGCGGTACGACGGTCACGGCCAATGGAACTGGGATGGCAGGCTTGGCGAAAACAAGTGTCTGGTCTGCACCGAGCTGTCTCCCGGGAAACTCACGGCCACGTCACTGCTCGTCGACCGCTCGCATCGCGACCGGCCCTTCATCAATCCGCTGACCCAGGGATTGCTGCCCATGCGGGTCGTGCACTCGATCTCCGGTGACGGGGGCCGCACATGGGGCCCACCCCGGCAGATGGATACCAGCCCGCACGTGGCAGCCTCCACCTGCACGCATGCCATCATTCCCCTTGCCGGCGACGTCCTCGTCCAACCGTATGAACACTGGAAGGAATACGACGACCCGGCGCCGGGTGTGCCCGGGGCGCGGTTGCGCTATTCCTTCGATCGGGGCGAAACATGGCCCGAGTTCACCACCGTCGCCCAGCATCCCGACAATCGACTCGCCTACTGGGATCAACGCCTGGCCGTGCACCCGGACAGCGGTCAACTGGTGGCCATGTTCTGGACCCATGATTTCGAGGCGGGCAAGGACATAGACGTTCACATTGGCTGGGGATCGGCTGACGGACGCGAATGGTCGGTGCCGCAACCTACCGGACTGCCGGGACAGCACTGTCAGCCACTGGCGCTGGGTGTCAACCGTCTGCTGGCGGCCTATTCGCACAGGGGGGACCCACCCGGCATCGCCCTTTCCATCAGCGACGACTTCGGCAAGACCTGGGACCGGGCACTGGGCCTGATGGCCTACGACAGCACCCTGGGTACCGAGTCCGGCGCTGGCGACTCGCGCTCGCAGGCAGACCTGTGGAACGACATGGAAAAGTGGCGCTTCGGCCACCCCCGTGCCGTGCTGTTGACGAGCGGCGAGGTCTTCGTCGTCTACTACGCAGGCGATGATGAGATCAAGAGCGCTCGCTGGGTGCGCGTGTCCCTGTAGGAGTGGGCAGCAACCATATGACTGGCGATGCCACTGCGGGTATCTGGCGCTGGGCCGAACGCATCGATCCGGAAGGAGCGGTGCCGCCGGTGGCACGCATCACTATGGGTGAGGGGCCCGCGCCCCTGATTAAATCGACCCGCATCGGTCCGCAGGCCGGCATCGACTTGTGGTTCCTCGATCTGACAGGACAACCGACCCTTTCTTACAAAGCCGTTTTCGCCGCGTCCGCAGTCTCTCACATGATAGCACAGGGTCAGACCCGCGCGTTGCTGACCTCGAGCGGCAACACCGGCAGTGCCGTCGCCGCCTACTGCGCCCGCACCGGGATCTCTTGCACCATCGCCGTTTCCGATGGCACGCCTGTTGGCAAGCTACGCAAGATGGCGGCAGCAGGTGCCCGTATCATCGAAGTGGAAGATTTCGGTGCCGACCCATCGGTGGATGAGCGCGTCCTCGAGATTCTCACCCAGGCCAGAGACGCTCACACGGCCATGCCGGTCAGCAACTACCTCTACAGCCCCAAGGGCATGATGGGGGCCGAAACCTTCCCATACTTCATCGACGCCGATGCCGGACTGCAGCGGCTCGACCACGTGTTCGTGCCGACCGGTTCCGGTGCCTTGGTGCGGGCAATGGCTCAGGGGTTCTCACACCCGGCCGTCACTCACAAACCAGCCGTTCATCTGGTACAGCCAGCGGGTTGCGACACCATCGCGACCTCCTTGCGCGAAGGCCGGGACGATGGCACGGTGTTGGAGCACGCGAATACGGCGATCACCGGCCTCAAAGTGCCGTTTCTTCTGGACGTGGCACCGGTGATCGCGATGGCGAGGGCTTCAGGTGGAACGGGGTTCATCGGCACCGACCAGGAGATCTACGACGCCCAGGCGCGTCTCGCCCGCGAGGAAGGAATTCTCGCGGAGCCCGCCGGAGCCGCCTCGGTCATGGGGGCATTGAAGGCGATCACCGAAGACGTTATTGGCAAAGACGATGTGGTCATCTGCCTGGTCACAGGCTCGGCCTTCAACGACGAGGAAGCCTTCGCACGCATGACAGAGGGTAACCTGTCTCGACGGTTGTCAGTCGAAGCGCTCGCCGAGCATTTGTAGCCTCACCCCGCACCAGCGTGCACTGCTGTGTCAGTCGGGCCACTCTCCGTCATCAAGCGGGTACAACGGTCGTCCCAGGCGCTCGAACTTCACATGCCTGGCGTCATGCAGGCCGGGCTCGTCGACGACGTAGATCGCTCCAGACCACGATTCGAAGCCGGCGCGAAAGTGTGCCGACGACTTAACGGAGACGTAGCGCATTTTGCTCGGGTCAACTCCGAGGGTGCGCGAGAACGCGGTGCAGAAGGGTTGCTCACGCTTGGTCACCATGATGACGTGGATGCCGTCTTGCCGGACGTAGCAGGAGGGACCCATCGTCGAGCTCAACCCTTCGAACATCGGCCCGTCAAAGGTGAATTCCCCCTGCGTCAGCGCCATGACCTCGACTGTCATGCACACGGGCTCGCCCTGCAGCGGACTGGACTTACCGCCAATGTCGAGGGTCAGCGTGGCCCCGACGCCGGCTTCGTGGCACAGCGCAATGGCCTCCGGGTCGACAATGTAGAGGACACAGGCGTCCTTCAGACCGGCCTCGACGATGGTACGCAGGGCACCGGTGCTGTCACCGGGAGAGCCTCCGCCGGTGTTGTCATTGCGATCAGCGAAGATGACCGGGTACTTCCCTTCCTCTTCCGCCTGGGTCAGCGCTTCCCGCGTCGTCGGCATGTACCCCTGCCAGTCCTCGCGCCGCTCATACACCCACGCACCTAACTCGTCCGCGCAGGACTGCGCAAGCTGCTGATCGTTGTCCGTCACCACGTACACGGACGACCCCATGTTGGGCACGTCCGCCAACGGATAGGCTGTGGCGATCGAGCCGCACACTACGCCTGGCATCGCTTCGATCCGATGCAACTCCGCAATCGCCTCCTTCATCGGGGAGTGAGCGGTAACCTGGTTGATCCCCCAGATCATCGGAATCTGGTGTAGCGCCATGGTCGGTCGCAGACTCTCCTTGAGGATTCGCGCCAGCACATCGGCGCATTCACGGCTGCGCTCGGCCATGTCTATTTCGGGGTAACTCTCCCTTCCGATCAACACATCGGCCATCTCAATCATGCGCTCGGAGACGTTGGAATGAATATCCAGCTGTGCCAGTATCGGTATGTCCGGACCGACGACAGCCCGGACAGCCGCCAGAATGTGGCCTTCGGGATCATCCAGATGGCCGGCCGAGTCGAGCGGATCGACGACCATGGAGCCGTGCAGATCAAGCAGTACGCCGTCGGCCTTCACTGCGTCAATGCCACTGACCAGTTCGTCGAGGATGCCGTCGAAGATCGCGCGCGGCGCAGGACCGCTGGGAAAGGCCTCGGCCTGGACAGTGGGATGGAGCTCGAATCCATGCTTCTTCGCCCCGTCCATGAAACCACCGATCGGCGTGTTCGTACCGGCGAACCTGTCCGTGATTTCGGCGCCATGCAGGTACTCGCGCTCGCGGAATGAGTCCAAATTCGTGGGGACCAGCGTGAAGGTGCTGGTTTCGTGGCTGATACCCCCCATTGCAATTCGCATCGTTCACCTCGTGTTTAGGGACGCCCGAAAGGTCGATGGCCTGTCATGAACGAGCAAGGTTGAGGAGTGCAACGATGAACAAGGTATTTCTCCCGGAAATGTCCTTCTCCGAAGTGGAGGACATCCTGGACAAGGTCGAGCTGGCCATACTCCCTACCGGCAGCAACGAGGGCCACGGACCGCACCTGCCACTCAAGGTCGATGCGGCCACATCCACTCACGTGAGCGTTGAAGCGGCGCAGCGTTTGTACCCGCAGGTCCTGGTGGCGCCGACACTGGCCGTGGGGCATTCTCCTCAACACCTGGAGTTTCCCGGCAGCATGACGCTGAGGGTGGAGACGCAGGTTCGGGTGCTCACCGACTATTGCCGCTCGCTGATGGGCTACGGTATCAAACGCTTTGCTATCGTCAACGGCCACGGCAACAACATGGGTGTCAATGCCCAGGCAGCCCGGCGCATCACCGAAGAACTCGAGGGCGTTCGCGTCGCCTCCTTTGCCTATTGGGAAGCCATCGATCGCGACAAGATTGCCGCCATCAATGAGGGCCGCCATTACCCCGGTCACGCCGACGAATTCGAGACCTCCATGATCCTCCACATCTGCCCTGAGCACACCCGCATGGACAGACTGCATGAGATCAAAGACCGCTACGGACTTCATGGAGACGGTCCCAAGATTGGCCTCGGTGAGCAGTTTCTGGCAACAACAACATTCGACCAGACCGGACTGCGGCAACGCTTGCTGTGCGACGTGGCCGACGAAAACTACAAGCTCGCCAGCGCTGAGAAGGGCGCTCACTTTGCCGAGTTGGCCATCGCCGGCACGGCCGCCTACCTGCGCGACTTCATCGACAACATTTCGGTGTGAGCGATAGTTCACCCACCGCCCGCAGTCGGTTCACAGTCCTGAATCCTGGACAGATGCCGAGTTCCGGTCCTGTTTCTCGTAAACTGAGCACCGTCAGCAAGCCGGACGGCCCTGGCGGGACTTCGGTGGTTCGATCACAAATAATTCAAATACAAACGTTTACGACCTTCTAAGACAAATATCGTCTGTTTGTGGCATGCCTGTTGCGTATTATAGACAGTTGCACCGCGGCAGGGAGATTCAGATGCGGTGCTCGAGCCAGGACAGAAGTCGGCGATAGCTGATTTACCGAGAATCCGATAAAACCCTGATGATGAAACGAAATCCATACCTCAACCGGTCGATGATTCGCTCAGTCGGCGAGTTCCACGGACGCAAAGTTGAGGTACGCCAGATTCTGAGCCGCATCGGCGCCGGAACGCCACAGTCGATCTCCCTGGTCGGCGAGCGCCGCATGGGCAAGTCCTCCGTGCTCTGGCATATCAGCCAGCGCGAGGTGTACGCGAACTTCCTGGAGGATCCTGACCGGTACCTGTTCGTCCTCATCGATTTCCAGCGCTACGGCCATCTGGATCTGAATGGTTTCTGCAATGCCCTTTCCGAGCACTTGAACGAGGTCGCCGGCGACCGGCTGGCGCTGCCTGAGGGGCAGGGTCTTTCCTTTTTACAAGACGTTGCGGAAGCGGTCGTCAGGGCCGACTTGCGCCTCGTTTGGCTGTTCGACGAGTTCGAGACGATCACTGCGAACCCGGCCTTCGGCGTCGAGTTCTACAATACATTGCGCTCGCTGGCAAACACCTGTCCCGTCGCCTACGTCACAGCCTCCCGGCTGTCACTGCAAAGCCTCTGCCACAGCCGCGAAATCTCGGGATCGCCCTTCTTCAACATCTTCACCGAGATCCGAGTCGGGCGCATGAAAGACGAGGAAATACAAGAGCTGATTTGCGGGCCCTCAGAGGCAGCCGGCGTACCCCTCGAGCCTCACAGTCAGCTGATCCGGGATCTGGGCGATAACCTCGCGTTTTTCGCGCAAATGGCGTGTGCAGTCGCCTTCGACGATCTGGCAGATTCGGCGGACGGAGTCCTGAACCCGACAGCAGTAGAGGCGAGTTTCCTGTCAGAGGCCAGAAGCCATTTTCACTATCTGTGGGAGCGCTTCAGCGATGGCGAGCGCAGGGTGCTTGCGGCGATCGCCAGCGGCAACGACCCCGATCCTGCGGACGCGGATTGGGTGAAATCGCTGGTGCTTCAGGGTTTGCTGGTCGACTCGCCAAAATCAAAGACCCGTCTGTTCTCGACTGCACTTACCCCATTTCTGCGGGAAACCGAGCCAGAGCAGATGGAGACCGAGGTCCCGGCCCCTCACGCCCAATCGGTTACCCGGCCGGGCCGGTCGCCGACGCGCGCCATCCTCGTCGGGTTGGCGCTCGCGGTGCTGCTGACGATAACCGTGCTCACGTGGGATCATTTTGGAGGCGATGAATCACCCGTTTCCGCTGGGGATCAGACCGCAACGGCGCAACTGTCGACATTGCGAATCTCCAACCTTCAGGTACAGGATCTGTTCGCCTCCTTCTACCGAGCCTACGTCGATCAACCCATCGGCTCGGTCACCGTCGTCAATGACGAAGCGGATTCGGTGCGGGTCAAGCTCAGCTTCAGTATTCCCGGCCGCACTCGATGGCAGACGGACCATTCCCTTCTGCTCGAGCCACACTCATCCAAAACTGTGGATCTGACGGTGCAGCTGCACCACGAGATTCTGGACCTGAAAGGCGCCGAGCAGGTCCAGGCTAGAGTTGAATTATCAACCGTGGGCGAAGACGCACCGCGTTCGCAGATGGAATCGCGCGGAATCACTATCTACGGGCGGGGCGCATTGACATGGGATAGCGTGGGGCGGGCTGCGGCCTTCGTAACGCCTACTGACGAAGCAGTGGAAAATTTCGCCCGACCGGTGCTGGTAGCATTCGAAAAAGAGATCGGAACGCTGGGCCGGCCGGGACGGAATCTGATGAGGGCGATGGTGCTGTTCGAAGCGCTGAAGCAGCACGGCGTGCGCTATTTCCCGGATTCCAACACACCCTACGCGAAAGTGTCGGCCGATCGATCGGCGGTCGACCACATCAAGTACCCGGCAGAGGTGCTGAGGAAGAAGGCCGGCGACTGCGACGATCTCACCGCGCTGTATTGTGCGTTGCTGGAGCATGCCGGAGTCAGGAGCGCGCTGGTCGACTATCCAGGGCACATCTTTGCTCTCTTCGACTCGGGCATCTCGCGCCGCGAGGCACACAAGCTGCCCGTGGGTGAGCAGCTGACGATGCTGCGGGGTGATCGCTTGTGGATTCCGGTGGAGATTACGCTGCTGGACAAATCGTTTCGCGAGGCATGGCTTGCGGGCGCACGCGAGCTGGCCAAGCTGTCCGCGGCCGATCGCCGGCGCCTGGTCCTGGATACGGCCGAGTCCTGGGTGTTGTTTCCTCCTGCCGAACCGGTTTTCGTCGAAGGGCAGATCGGGGGGCCGGGTCGGGCGGCGTTACAGGAAGTCGTGAGTACGCAATATGCCCATGTGGAACAGATAGTGGAGGAGCATATCGATGCGACCTACCTGGATCCGTTGAAGGATACGCCCGATAATGAGCGCCTGTGGTTGGAACTGTCGCAGGTGTACGTGTCACTGGGTCGTTTCGAGGACGCCATCAAGTCCGCTTACACCCGGTTGATGGATCTGGGTGGCCGTCACGGAAGCACCTTCAATCAGCTGGGGATCGCCAGTTTCCTCAAGGGGGATGTGGAGCAGGCGGGTTACTATTTCAAACAGGCGACGGACCTCGAGCCGCAAAGCCGCGGGTTCCAGCGCAACCTCGATCGCGCCATGGTGGCAATGGGCAGAGCAGAGCGCGCCGAAGGCGCAGTGAGCGAGAGCTCGGGTGCAGACGAGTTGAAAAGCGACGCGGCGGTGCTCGACGAGCGCGACTTCTACTGGGCTCGATAACGGAAATCATCGGCACCGTGAAAACCCTGGCGCTCTTCATACCTCTGCTCGTGCTGCTATCCGGTTCGGACGCCGTGACCGCAGCTTCCGATCACCTGCCCAGAAGCCATCCCAAGTACAGGACCGCCAAGCGCGTCTACGATGACTTGGTCCGTGCGATCGGCGATGGCCGCACGGCACCTAGGCTATACGTACAGCCTCGCGGTGTATCCAGTCGAATGAAGGCGGCCTGGTACAGCGCCGGGCGCAATACCCTGACAGTGGAGGAGCGGCTTTACGATCTGTGTGTATCTCTCGGGCCCGATTCGCTCAATGCCCTGGCTGCCCTGCTCGGACACGAACTGGCGCACTACTACAAGGACCACGCCTGGCCCGGCGACTTCGGCAATGGGTTTGCCGACCTGGCGGTGGGACAGTCGATTGCCGGACTCCGGAGCAGCGTGGCCAGCATGGAGAAAATTGAGACTGAGGCAGACTACTTCGGCGGGTTTTGCGGATACGTCGCCGGCTACAACACGCTGGGCGTCGCCGCGAGCATCCTGGAAGCGGTGTACCTCGAGTACGAGTTGAGTGACGACCTGCCGGGTTATCCAGCCCTTTCAGAGCGACAGGAGATCGCTCACCGCTCGTTGCGGAGACTGCACAAACTCGTTCCGGTCTTCGAGGCAGGCAACCGGCTCCTGCTCATATCGAAATACGAGGAGGCGTCCCGCTGTTTCGACCACATCGCCCGCGACTTTCCCAGCCGCGAGATCCTCAACAATGCAGGCGTCGCCAGAGCCCTTCAGGCTATGGCACTGTTCGAAACGGGAGAGCTCCGTTTCGCCTATCCCCTGGAGCTCGATCCGACGACGCGTCTGCGGGGCGGTCGCAAAGCAGCCTACGGCTCGATAGACGAGCGCATCGACCACCGATCCGAGCTGCTGAGCGAGGCTGCCGGTTTCTTCGACCAGGCTCGAAGTAGAGATCCACAGTACACGGCGGCCTATACCAATACGGCGTGTGTCGCTGACATGCAGGGCGATCACGACGAGGCCCTGTTCTTCGCCAGCAAAGCGGTCAAGTCGGCGGGTCGTCGTGACGATCAGCCGGTATCCCTGTCGAATGCGCTGATCGCCCGCGGCATTGCCTGCGCCCACGGGGATCCGGCCGATGAGGAGTGCGCCCTCCGTGATTTCAGCGCGGCGCAGGACGGCAACCAGCTGCTGGCCAGCCTGAACTTAGCCGCCCTCTCATCGTCAGCCCCTGCCGCAGCGGATTCAGCGAGCGTCCGTGTGCGGCTCGCCACTCCGGAGACCATAGGAGAATTGAGCGCCGCGGAAGCCAGCTCCATCATGGATGATCCCGATGCCAGGACATCCCTGCCCAAGCTCAATCGCAGCCAACCAGCCATCGACATTTTCGTGAAGCGTGCCGAGACATGGTCCTCACTCGCCATCGATACCGGGTACAGCACGATAACCTTCCTGGAGACCGAAAACGGATACACCAGCCGCAGCGCCCGTGGCCTGAGCATCGGTCAACAGTTGGAGGACGTGCTGGAGGCCTATGGCTCACCTACCGGCCACGTATCGGGATCGCGATCGATCTACCACATCTACGAACCGGCCAGGGTCATCTTTCTCACGGCCGCTTCAGGTAGAGTGATGGGCTGGATGACATACGCCGTGGACGAGTAACGGCAATACACCATAAGGAGCTTCCTATGACCCATCTATGTCTCCTGTGGAAGTACGGTCGTTGCAGCGCCGTCCTGGCGCTGCTGCTCGGTACCCTCTGCACGACGGGGTGCACAACTCCCTCGGCACCCCCGGACATAATCTTTGAGGAGGCCCCGCTCCAGGTTGAGGAGGAGTTCGGGCTTGCAGCACAGACGGATGTCGTGTCTTCTCGCGGCAAAGTGGGCGTCCTTGTCATCTTCGCCAAGTTCAAGGACGAAGCCCCGGGCAATGACCGGATCCCCGACTACGGAGAGGCGCTGTTCGACCGGGATCATCCGGGCAGTTTCACGCACTTCTATGACACCATGTCCTTTGGCCAGTTGCAGATTGAGGGCACCGTGGTGCCCAAGCGCTATGCCTCGAACCGTCCGGCTTCAGCGTATCGTGCCCGAGTGTCGGGAGAGTTCGGCCGCTACAACGAGTTTGTGCAGGAGATTCTGAGGAAAGTGGACCGGGATGTCGATCTGCGGGCGTTCGACAACGACGGCCCGGACGGTGAACCCGATTCCGGAGATGATGACGGCCGGGTTGACTACGTCTTCGTCAACGTGCTTTCTGCCCCCCGCGATTTCCTCTTAAAGGGTGCAACCGGTATCGCCAATTTAGGGGGGTTTATCGACGATTACCGATCGGCTGATGTGTCTGCCAGTGGCAATCCCACACGCATCAGCTACCAGCAGTATCATGGCGCCATTCTGAAGGAAGGCTCGTTCGCCCAAACGGCGGGGGTCATGGCGCACGAATTCGGACATGCCCTGGGCCTGCCCGACCTCTACGACAAAAGCTATGACACGCCGGCCGAAGACAGCGCCGGCATTGGCCGCTGGGGGCTGATGGGACAGGGCACGTCCGGTTGGAACGGCTACGATGGCCCCAACCCCTTCTCTCCATGGAGTCTGGAACAGCTGGGCTGGATTGGATTGAACAACGAGCGGTTGATAGAGGTGTCCAGTGACACAACCGGACTGGTTATTTCGGACCTGTATCAGCAGGGCTTCATTTACAGGATTCCGCTGCACACGCAATACATCGAATTGCTAACCTCGTCCGTCCCTGAATACCTCCTGCTGGAGCAGCGACTCCGCACCTCCCATTACTATAATCGCAACTTGCCGGCCGAGGGATTACTGGCATGGCATGTGCGTACCTTCACCCCATCCAACGACCATGAGGAAAACAAGCGAGTCAACCTGGTCTGTGCCGACGGGCTCTACAGCGACGCGGGTCACCCGCTCGGTGGTGTGGCTGATCCACACGAAGGGCGCGACAACCTCGATTTTTGGGCGCACGATGTCGCTTACCGCGACGCTCGTGGCGGAAACCTCGGCGATGCCACGGACCCCTTTGATGGCGACCGCTTTACGCGCCTGGATCGCCAATCGAATCCCGCAACAGTTCAGTGGAGGCAGTACGCCGAAGCAAACACAGGATTTGCCCTTGAGAACATTCGCCGCCAGGGCCCTCACATGGTCGTGGATATCAAACCGACTCACTGGGCGGGTACCATTCGCGGCGAAGTGAGCTGGGGCGGAGAGATCATTGTGGATGGGGATCTGACCATTGCACCAGAAGGCAAGCTGTTTGTGAGCAAACATACTCGGGTGCGCTTTGCCGGCACCGATCGACTCCGAGGCGGGCTGGATCCTGCGCTTTGCGAGATAGACATCCAGGGCGACCTGAGCATCGAAAGGCAGAAACGGACGTCCCGTTTTAACAAAGAAACAAAAAAATTGGAAAAAATAGTACCTCCACCCATCGTGTTTGAAGCCCTGGTGCCCGGGGATACCTGGTACGGTATCCGCATCAGCAGTACGGACCCAGGCCTGCGCGAGCCTATGGAGGAGAGGTTTGTACTCCGCGATACCAAGCATGGTTTTCTAACCCACGAGGACTACCTTGCCTCCCAGGTGGCTACAGCCGTTACTGACGCGCCCGCCTTGGAGTCAGTCGCATTCGAACTGATGCAGAACTATCCCAACCCCTTCGACTACAGCACCACCATTCCCTACACACTGGCCACCTCGGGGCCGGTACGCCTGGTCATCTACAACAGCCTCGGCCAGATGGTGCGTACCCTTGTCGACGAACATCAATCAGAGGGAAGGCAGGAGGTGGTGTGGAGCGGGCAGGATGGGAACCACCAGCCGGTGGCCAGTGGAATGTATCTGTATCGTCTGGAAGTCCCCGACCAGTATGAGGCCAATGGCAAGATGATGCTTTTGGGTTCTGGCATGGCCCAACTGTCCATCGTCGACTCGACCCTGCAGGCTCAGGGCCGCGAGTGGTCGCTGATGGCCGCTGACCTGACCCGGGAAGTGGCCACCGAGTTCGGGATTTTCGCCAAACCCTCGAAAACTCAAACAGCCTTTACAGCTGGAGTGCTGTGGATCAAACTGAAGGTCCTGCAGCAATTCAGCCGTGACTTGACGGGCGCACAAATCCAGGCACAACGCCTGAGCGAGCTGCTGAGCCACTTCGACCCAAGCCCGGCACAGCGCAGGGCTGTCGAAAACTTGCCCCAGCATCTGCGGCCCGGTACTGAATCCACGCCGGAACTCGCCGCCAACCTTAACGAGGCAAACCAGACCCTGGCCCAACTCGTCCAGGGCCACGGCGAGGAAGCTGCTCTCTTCTTCTACATGGGAAAATGGCTCCAAACCCTGAGAATCGGCGGTCTGGCCGCCCGATCCCTGCGCGTGCCACTGTCGAGCGTCGTGGATCTGTCCGCCCACGCGGCCACCAGCCGCCAGCTCGACGAGTCATTGCGCACCGTTGCGGCCGACCAGGCTCTGCTGACCTCGCTCGGGCGGCTGACGGACCTGCTCGAAGCCAGTCCTCGCGGTAGAGGAGTCCGCGATTTGCTCGATCTCGTGGAAAGTATAGCTGAGCCCTTGACTGTGCGCTGAAAAGTGGTCTCGACGACCGGAGTGCTGCTGCATGGACACGTCCAATCCCACCAAATCCTCCTGGCCTCTCGCAGGACTCGTCCCTCTTCTTCTGCTTGCCTGTAGCCACGACACCAAGCGGACGAACCCCCTCGATCCTGAGCTGACCCCGCCTGTGGAGCTACAGGTCGCCCTCGACGACTCGGTCGGCACCGCCACCCTCACCTGGACGCCGTATGACGGCAAAGTTCCGTTTGCAGGCTATTTGGTAATTCGTATTGGGGAGATGCCAGAGGTCATCGACACGCTCAAGATCTTTTCTGATGTCGACGAGACGAGCTTCGTCGATTCGACGCTCGTGACCGGCTCCACCTACTCGTATCGAGTTTCCGTGATCAACTCAGCGGGACTCGAAGTTCCGTCGCAACCTCAGTCGGTCCGGCTCCTCGACCTTGCTGCGGTCGAAATTGAGGAGGTTCGATTCGATTCGAGAACGGCAACCGCCACGCTCAGCTGGACCCGCTATACCGGCTCTCGCTTTCGGTCATATCGAATCGTGCGACGGACCGGTGACGCGCCACCTCAACTAATCGAAGAGATCGACGACATTTCCACTACGTCCTGGGTGGATGAAGAACTGACCGGCAACGCCAGGCACCGATACCGGGTCGTCTTACTGACTACGGCGAATGAAGAGATCGAGAGTGAGGAGCGCAGTGGGGTTTTCCACGAGCACCTGGATACGTGGCCCCTCGACATGGAGGACGGCGAATACGTGCGGCTCTACAAGGAAGGCGACGACATTATTGCATTGATATCTGGAGAAAACCGCGTCCGGCTTCTCTCGTTCTCCTCAGGTGGACTCTTGATTGAAGAGCAGGTGTTGCTGGAGAATCCTGCGCTGGACATACCGCCGCATACTGTCGCTCTCACCATCCTTCCCGACGGCACGCGGCTTGTGGGCTTGTCTTTGGAGAGCTTTACCAGCTCTAGCAAAAGTTTTCGGCTTCCACAGCTGTTGGCCTATGATGCGGACGGTTTGCCGTTGCTGAGTGATTATCCGCTGGAGCACGGCGTCGAATCCTTCGGTTCCTCTGCAGCAGAGGTCGAAGGTCAGATTCTCCTTCATACCCACGACCTCGCCTTTCTCGACAACGTGCGACTTACTTCGAATGATCGCCTTCTTATCGACGATGAATTCGATGGGCCCGATCATGAATGGGAAGTGATCACGGGTGAAGCCGAAGTTGAAGGTGGTGCGTTGCGCTTGACAGGTCACGTGGGGATCAGGAGAAAAGTCACAGCGTCCTGGCACGATATACGATTGCAAGCCGACGTCGTCACGGATTCGTCGGACTGGGTTATAGCCAGCATCACTGTGAAAGCCGACACCGCGCTGGCCGGTCAGAGTAATCATCGGCTTCATCAGACCATGACGTCGCATACCTCATTCGGACTCAACCTGCGGTTCGAAGCAACGCGTGATTTGCGGTCCAAGACCCTAACGATTCTCCCACCGCTGGATTCCGGCTTGGAGCCACAACCATTCGACTCACCCTTCGCAGCTGCTACTGGCCTTACCTATCATCTGCATGCTGTGATCGACGAGGGCCTTATCCAGGCTGGGATTGCGTCTCCTTCCTTGTGGCCCTCTGAAAACAGGGCCACGGACAGAGTGATTGGTTCGATGAGCTTGGTTTCTTTCGAGGAAAGCTGGGCCTTTGCCATGGGCGATAGCCTCAGTCGGCCACCGGGCCGAACCCTTGCCCTGGACCTCCCAGTCAGTGAGATGCGCGTCTGGGAAACCGATTCAGAGCCGCGGATCGGTATCTGTGTACCGGATCAGCACCAGGTTTTCTTCGCTCCGGCCCGCCTGTCAAACGGCTCTATCTGGTGGCTTTTCGACCCCTCCGACGACCCGATCGCCGTCGGAACTAGGGGCCAGGAGCCGGGCCAGGAGCCAGGCGGCTTCTTTTATCCTCTGTCATTCGACGTGGGCATCGATGGTCGGATGTTCGTCCTCGACGCCGGCAACAGACGCATTCAGGCATTCGACTCTGAAGGGAACTACATCACGCATTGGGGCAACGAGGGCACAGACGATGGCCAGTTCGATTTTCGTGGCGGCCTTCGGCCCGAGGATTTCTCCGGCAGCATCGTCGTTGACGACGAAGGCTTCATCTACGTAGCCGACGTCGGCAACGAGCGAATTCAGAAATTCGCGCCGTAGCACCCCAATCGAATACGCGACATCATGGGTGTTGTGTCGCACATCTGAGTTCTCATCTGTCCAGAATCCTGGACTCAGCAGCCATTTTTCCAGAAAACTGGACTCTGCTGGCCATTTTTCCAGAAAACTGGACGCCGTTGTAGAGTCTGTCCGACTCCACTTCTTTTCCGTAATCCCATATAACCAAACAGCTTAGGCCTGAATCCGCCGCGCTGGCACGCCGCTTGCGATATGTCTTTGTGGGTACGCCATAGCGGATTGGACACAAAGACAGGAGAGACAACCATGAACGCAACTATTCACTGTTTTATCCGGCTGTGTGGCACGTTCTCTTGCTTTGGCCTGCTGCCGGCAGGGCTTCTTCTTCTTCTGGTTGCATGCGGGGATGACAACAAGGGGAACAACCCGCTTGAGCCCGAGCTGACTCCGCCGGGCGAACTCGAGGACGGCTTCGGGATTCGTGACCTGACGTTCGACTCGGCAACGGCATCGGCGACGGTCACCTGGACTCAATACGTCGACCCGAACTTCTCGTCCTATCGCCTACTGCGGACAACTGGATCCGATACCCTGGTGGCCGCCATGGTCGAGGACAGGAGCGATACCTCCTTCGTGGATACCGGACTGGCGGGTAACAAGGAGTACTCCTACCACGTCGTCGTGGTGACCGACGCAGATGAGCTCGTTCCCGGTCTTGCGAAGACTGGAACTCTTCATGGACTCCTTCACAGCTGGCCCCTCGAAATGGAGGAGGGTGAATACGTCCGGCTCTACAAGGAAGGCGACGACGTCCTTGCCTTGATATCTGGAGAAAACCGCGTCCGGCTCCTCTCGTTCGCCTCAGGTGGAGATCCGATTGAAGAGCAGGTGTTGCTGGATAATCCTTCTCTGGCTATACCGCCGCAAACTGTCGCTCTCACTATCCTTCCCGACGGCACGCGACTTGTGGGTCTGTCTTTGGAGAGCGCTAGCGACGCTAGCAGAAGTTTTCAGATTCCACACGTGCTGGCCTATGATGCGGACGGTGCGCCCCTGCTGCGTGATCATCCGCTGGAGCACAACTTCGAATCCTTCGGTCCCTCTGCAGCAGAGGTCGAAGGTCAGATTCTCCTTCATGTCCACGACCTCGCCTTTCTCGACAACGTGCGGTTTACTTCGAATGATCGCCTTCTTATCGACGATGAATTCGATGGGCCCGATCATGAATGGGAAGTGATCGAGGGTGAAGCCGAAGTTGAAGGTGGCGCGTTGCGCCTTACGGGTAACGTGTGGATCAGGAGAAAAGTCACAGCGTCCTGGCACGATATACGATTGGAAGCCGACGTCGTTGCGGGTTCGTCGGTCTGGCCTACAGCTAACATCGCCGTGAAAGCCGACACCGCGCTGGCCGGGCAGAGTTTTTTTCGGCTTCATCAGACCATGTCGTCGCATACTTCATTCGGATTCAACCTAGAGTTCGATGCAATTAAGAATTCATCTAAGACGGGAGATTTCTCTAAGACCCTGACAATTCTCCCACCGCCGGATTCCGGCTTGGAGTCCCGAGATTTCGAATCACCCTTCGCAGCTGCAACTGGCCTTACCTATCGTCTGCATGCTGAGATTGACGAGGGCTTCGTCCAGGCTGGAATCGTGTCTCCTTCCTCCTGGCCCTCTGAATACACGCCTGTCACAACAGACACAGCGGTTGGTCCGATGAGCTTGATTTCTCTCGCGGAAAGCTGGGCCTTTGCCTGGGGGGATAGCGTCAGTCGGCCATCGGGCCAATCAATGGCTCTGGACCTTCCAATCAGCGAAATGCGCCTCTGGGGAACCGATTCGGAGCCGCAGATCGGTATCTGTGTACCAGATCAGCATCAGGTTTTCTACGCACCCACGGGGCTCTCGGAGGGGCATATCAACTGGCCCTTCGGCCCCGGAAGCACGGCGACCGCGGTTGGAACACCGGGCCAGGAGCCGGGCGCCTTCTCCTATCCTCTGTCGTTCGACGTGGCCAGCGATGGCCGGATCTTCGTCCTCGACGCGGGCAACAGACGCATCCAGGCATTCGACTCTGAAGGGAACTACATCACGCATTGGGGCAATGGGGGCACAGACGATGGCCAGTTCGATTTTCGTGATGGCGATCGACCAGAGGACTTCTCTGGCAGTCTCATTGTCGACGACGAGGGCTTCATCTACGTAGCCGACGTCGGCAACAAGCGGATTCAGAAGTTCGCGCCGTAGCAAGCGCGCTTTCCACCAACATGCTGTTCGTTCAAAGGAGAGAAGACAATGACCATCTGCATACACTCAGTGCGCAGAACCACCTGCAGTGTCGTGCTCTTTTCCGGCCTTGCCGTCCGGCTCGCCTTTCTGCTGACGGTCACCTTCGGCCTGTGCACACCGGCCTTCGCACAGACCATCTCCACCGTGGCCGGCACGGGTAGAGCGGGGTCTTCCGGCAACGGCGGCCCGGCCACCGAGGCCCAGTTGTATACTCCTCGTGACGTATTCGTCGATGCCGCGGGAAATCTCTTCATTGGCGGCTACAACGATCAGCTCGTTCGAAGGGTGGACACGAGCGGCACCATCTCCATTGTGGCCGGGGGAGGCACCGAGGGGTTAGGCGACGGCGGCCCCGCCACGGAGGCCGGGTTGGACCATCCTATTGGCGTGTTCGTGGATGCGACGGGCAATCTCTTCATTGCCGATCTTGATAATGATCGCGTTCGTAAGGTGGACCCGGCCGGCACCATTTCCACCGTGGCCGGCACGGGCACAGAAGGGTTTTCCGGCGATGGCGGCCCGGCCACCGCGGCCCAGTTGGACCTTCCGTGGGACGTGTTCGTCGATGCCGCGGGCAATCTCTTCATTGCCGACCGTGGGAATCATCGAGTTCGGAAGGTGGATCCGGCCGGTACCATCTCCACCGTGGCCGGCACGGGCACACGGGGGTTTTCCGGCGACGGCGGGCCGGCGACCGAGGCCCAGTTGAACGTTCCTATTGACGTGTTCGTCGATGGGGCGGGCAATCTCTTCATCGCCGACGCTAACAATAATCGCATTCGCAAGGTGGATCCGGCCGGTACCATCTCCACCGTGGCCGGTACGGGCACAGCGGGGTTTTCCGGCGATGGCCGCTTGGCCACCGAGGCCCAGTTGAACGATCCTGTTGGCGTGTTCGTCGATGGGGCGGGCAATCTCTTCATCGGCGACGCTGACAATCATCGCGTTCGCAAGGTGGATCCGGCCGGTACCATCTCCACCGTGGCCGGCACGGGCACAGCGGGGTTTTCCGGCGACGGCGGCCCGGCCACCGAGGCCGAGTTGGTTGGTCCTGGTGGCGTGTTCGTCGATGCGGCGGGCAATCTCTTCATCGCCGACGCTGGGAATCATCGAATTCGTAGGGTAACTCCGGCTATCGCGACCGTGGTAGAGGTGCGCGATGAGTCGCTGCCGCAGTCCTTCAACCTGTCCCAGAACTACCCCAACCCCTTCAACGCCGAAACCTCCATCCACTTTGACCTGCCCCTCGATAGCCGGGTAGACATAGCCATTTACAACCTGGCGGGGCAAAAGGTCGTGACACTCATCGACGGTCACCGTAAAGCCGGCATGTATTCGCTCCGCTGGGACGGTCGCGACGCGACAGGACAGGATCTGGCATCGGGTACTTACATGTACCGGCTCCGCGCGGGGGACTACACCGAGAGTCGAAAGCTGTCGCTCGTACGGTAGTCTGAGGAATGTGCCGGAGGGCTCTCGGCAGCGTCGTCCCCGAGGACGAGGACTTAGCGAAATGATCCGGCGCACCATTCTCGGTCTGCTGCTGGCCTCTACGCTGCAATCACAGTCACGAGCCGATAGCTTCGTTTGTGCCGGCCTTAACGAGCCGCAGTGGACCCAACATGCGATTGCCGCGAAGGCGACCCAGTCCACACAGACGGAGACCCGCAATGCGGTGTTGATCTTCGCCACCTTCAAAGGCGAGGCACCCGTGGGCGGCCAGGTGCCCGACTGGGCTGACGGGATCTTTGACCCCAACCACCCTGGCAGCTTCACCCACTTCTACAACGAGATGTCGCTGGGTCGCCATCAGGTGCACGGCGAGGTGATTCCGCGCTGGTACGAATCGGATCGCGATCGGGAGTTTTATCTGTCTGACAGCCCTACTGAGCCCGGCCGCTTCGGCGAGTTTTCCCGGGAAATCCTCCGCAAGGCTGATGAGGATATCGACTTCTCGCAGTTTGACAACGAGGGCCCCGACGGAGTCCCTGATTCAGGGGACGACGATGGTGTCGCGGATGTCGTCTTCATCGGGATGATGTCGGCGCCAGCGAACTTCCTGCGCGGATCAGCGACGGGGATCGCCAGTCTCGGAGTATTTGAGGAAGACTCGGGTGGTCAGTTGATGATGAACGACCCGGGCGCTGCGGGAACTCCGGTAGCGATAAGTTCCGCACAAGGGACGATTCAAGCCGGGGCCTCGTATGCCGTCCTGGTGGGGTCGATGGCACACGAGTACGGGCACGTTCTCGGGCTGCCCGACCTCTACAACACGAAATTTGTGCGGAGCGAGGAGCCGCTGGGACCCGAGCACGATTCAGCCGGCATCGGCAACTGGGGCTTGATGGGTTGGGGCGCCGATGGCTGGAACGGCGATGATGGTCCCAACAGTTTCTCGGCGTGGAGCCGCATGATGCTGGGGTGGATACACGTGAGCGAACCATCCCAGGCGCTACAGACCGTCCGCATGAGGCCAGTAGGAGCCGCGGCTGCCGCCGTGCACAAGGTGCCGGTAACGCCGTGGCGGAAAGAGTATTTCCTGCTGGAATACCGCACGCGGCGACACAGCTACTACGACCGTCGCATCCCGGCCGAAGGGCTGCTCATTTGGCATATCCACGGACCTTCGGTTGACCTGGAATGCGCTGATGGTCGGTGGTCGGATGCGGGATTTCCGCTCGGCCACGTGCCAGACCCGCATGGCGGCGAGGACAATCTCGATTTCTGGGCGCACGATGCAGCCTATAGCGCCACCCACGGCGGCAACCGGGGGGACGCAACCGATCCCTTCGACGGGGTCGAGTATGTCGCCCTCACACCGTACACGAATCCGGCATCTTTCGACACGGATGGAAACCGAAGTATCGAAATCTCCGATATCCATGTCGATGAAGGCCAACTCGTCGCCCAGGTAGACTTGCCAGTAATCCTGACGTTCGACGAAAGGGTGCGCCTGGTGGACGCAAGCGGCGACGGCATCGTCATGGCGGGAGAACCGGTCGAAGTGCTGTTCGACTTGCGGAACGATGGCGGCATTGTAGCCAGAGGAATCAAGGTGGTGGTGAGCAGTCAGGACCCTCTGGTAGAGATAGTGCGCAGAGAGGTGACCGTGAGGGATTTGGACATTGGGCAGAGGGCTAGTGCTCGTACGGCAGATGGCGATTGGCTTGCACTCCGTCTGAGAGACGCCTTTGCCGGTACCCACACCGCCTCTCTCTCACTCGAGGTCTACGTCGGTGAGGAGCTGGTGGGGGTCCAAGAGGTAATGCTCACTGGAGTCTCGCCGGGGCTGGCCATTCGTGAAGTGGGGATCGTGGACAGTGTTTCCGATGGGGATGGCAAAGCTCAGACCGGTGAGATTATTCATCTCGAACTCCTCCTGGATGTGAAGGCACCGGACGCGCTTGCCGCGCTGACGTTCGACCTTCGCTCACTGCATCCCGACGCTGTAGCACTGGGGAGCGCTCGCGGGAGTGTCGAAGCGAGCGCGACGACGGCTCGTATCCGCTCTTCCGATTTCATGATTCAGTCCGGGGTGGAGGCTGGAGACATGCTCGGATTCGAGCTGTTGGTCAGAACTGGAAGCGTCAGTCTCAGGAGAGACACGGTATACGTGGAAGTGGCCGAGGGTGGAGACGAGACAGCGCCGCGAGTGGCCAGGCTGGCAATCGAGAGGGCAGGAGATGGCCTACTACTGAGCATGTCCATGGCTGATATCCAGGAAAGCAGTGAGATCAGCTCGGTAAACGCCGTTGCTTATGCGTATCGAGATACGACCGAGATAGCCCGTATTCCCTTGCATTGGATGGAGAGTCGATTTGAAGCGATATGGTCCGACATCCCCGATGGGTTGTATCTACTCCAGTCACAGGCAGAGGACGAGTTCGGCAACGAGGGGATCGGTGTCTTTCAGGTTTTGAATTTCACGCCGGTGTCGAGACCGGCGCCTCACAACACGGGTTCCTGGCGCTTTGTCGGCCCCCCGTCGGATCACTGGGTGTCGGCGAACACGGGCATCGCGTTCTCGCCGAGCTCACCGGGTGTCGTCTACGCGACGACCCAAACAGCCTTGTGGCGCAGCATCGATGGCGGTGACTCCTGGGATCCGATGGGCGTCATGTTACAGAGGTCCATGGAGGATATATTCTATGTGTCGCCGTGGTCGCCTCTTCCCCTGCACGGGGTTGTCGTAGACGCCGTCGATCCCAGCACCGTATACATCACCGTTCATCCGCTGCGCAGTCGCGATGGAGGGCTGACCTGGGAATCGATTTCAATTCCGGGAACTGGAATGGACGTGGCCCTTTTGGCGGTAGATCCAGCAAGAGGGAGCCGGCTGTACGCGCAGAGGGACCAGAGGTTGTGGATTTCAGACGACGCCGGTGATTCTTGGCGGGACTCCGGATTGCTGGAGCAGTGGCAGGCCGTACTCGTGCATCCATTGGAGCCCCACTGGATCTACGCCGTTGTCGATGACGGTCGCGTGTTCGGCAGTGCTGATGGCGGTATGAACTGGATTGAAGGCGGCGAGCCGCCGGGGCGGTGGTGGTCGATCGAAGCTGATCCTAGATGTCCCGACTGCCTCCTCGCTATCGATTATGAGTCGAAGCAACTCTGGGAATCCCCCGACAACGCACGCAGCTGGCAGTCCATTGGCAAGACCAACCAACCGGCTCGACGACAGGGAATTTTCCAAGTTCGAGCGCCTCGCTACAGCCCGTTTGTTCTGTACGATCACAATACCTGGTCCCACTTCGCTCGGTCCAGCGACGGTGGGGAGACCTGGAAGCAATCAGAGCGGCGGTGGTCAGAATCGCTAGACTATTATGGCCACATCGAGGACATGGTGATTGATCCGCATGACCCCGAGCACGTCATGATCGTGATGCAGTGTTGTGGAGGGTACCCAACAGGGTGGACGCTATCAATCCCGCACTCACGTGATGCCTTCCGCACCTGGAGCCATCCACAGCTTGAAGACCCCGCCGGTGCACCGGCAAGCACGATTGTGTTCGATGCCGACGGCCGTCTGTACGCAGGGGTGCTGGAAAATGTAGAGGAAAAGGCCGCGATCTATGTGAGTTCGGACGCTGGAGCCACATGGATGTGGAAGTCCAACCTGTCATGGAAGTTCACCAGTCTGAAGCTCGATCTCTTCAATCGTGGCCGCTTGCTCGGTCTGGCGCAGGGCAACCTCCTGGTCAGTGAGGACGACGGTGCGACGTGGATAGAAGGGACCTCGAAGGCCTCGGCTTCCCCGACGATCATCGCCGATCCGACGCAGCGAGGGGTGTTCTATTCTGCTCGGCCAGGTACTATCCTGCGCAGTGACGATGGCGGGGAATCATGGGAAGAGCGGTCGCTCCCGGAAGAAGGATCAGTGACCGGACTAGCACTCGATACGCGAGATGGCGGCAGGCTGTATGCCGCGATCGAAAACCGGATCTATCGCAGTGCGGACCAGGGTCTGAATTGGGTGCTCGCCGGTGAGGCGGGACAGGGCGATCTATTGACGCTGGAGGCGCAACCCGGCACCACGCGGCTGTGGGCTGCTACATCAGAAGGGGTTTACAACTCCGTCGATAACGGCGAGGACTGGAAGCTCATGCACGAGGCTGGCCAGCAATGGGTCTTCATCGAAATGGTAGAGGACCCGGCGGTACGCATCCCCCATCCGGTACGCATCCGCTTCGATCCGCACGACAGCAACCGGCTCTTCGTTGTAACTCCGAGAGAATTGCTGGAAACGCGCGATGGGGGTGAGAGCTGGAATTCAATCGGGACAGGTATAGCGGGTTATCCGTGGTTCAACGATGTCGCTGTCAGTCCAGCGGATCCGGACGCGCTGTTCGTCGCCACGTCGTGGGGTGTGTACCGGCTGGATGGGAGGGAGACTGCCGTGACACAGGAGCCAACAGCCGTACCCCACGATTTCGAGCTTCACCAGAATTTTCCGAATCCCTTCAACAGCGGCACGGTCGTGAGCTTCTCCATCCCAGTTCGCGCCCAGGGCTCGCTTGCAGTCTACAACCTGGCCGGCCAGAGAATTCGCATGTTGCACAAATCGATCCTGGAGGCTGGTAGCCACACCGTTCGCTGGGACGGTCGCGACGACGAAGGCCGGCCAGTCGCTTCCGGAGTATATCTGTATCGCCTCAGAAGTGACGGACATGTTGCGACGAGGAAGCTGTTGTTGCTGAAGTGAGTAGCCGGGCCAGGCTGCTCGATGATCCCTGGGGAATTTCCTTACAGCTTGATCATGGCAGCCAGAAGGCCGCCTATGCTGATCATCGCCATCATGGTCCAGCGGAAATGGGTATCCAGACGCGTAGAAAGAGCCTCGAACCGAGCATTCATCGAAGAGTTCGTGTCGTCGATTCGTTTGCGAAGCTCGCCGCGTTCGTTGGATGCCTCGACGCCTACCTGGTCGATTCGTTTGCGAAGCTCGCCGCGCTCGTTGGATGCCTCGGCGCCTACCTGGTCAATTCGCTTTCGGAGCTCGCCGCGCTCGTTGGACGCCTCCGCGCTCACCTCGTCAATTCGCTTTCGCAGTTCGCCGCGCTCACGGACGGCCTCGGCGCCTAACTCGTCGATTCGCTTACGAAGATCACGGCGTTCGCTGGCCGCCGCCGCGCTTGTGTCGTCGATTCGCTTTTGGAGATCACGGCTTTCGCCAGTGGCCGCGGTGCGCGCGTCGTCAATCCGCTCGTGGAGTCCGCGTGTCTCGTTGCGGATGTCCTGCAGATCCTCGCGCAGGTATGATACGGCCCAGTGCATGTCTTCAGGTTGCGGTTGTGAGGCTGTAGACTCGGGAGGCTCGGACATAATCTACTCCTTGCAATGTACGGGGGCGCTGTGGGTTTACCAAGTGGTCCGGGTCCGTGATTTGCAAGGCTCATGCCAGCATCCGCGACAGTGCGCAGGTGCTTATTCCCCACGCGCAAGGGAGTCTTCGTGCACACAGTGATGTCCCGTGCTGGTAACAGGTGTCGATCGAGCGGCGCCGCAGCCAGCTCGGGCGTGTCCCATGGCACCACGGCCAACTCGACTTGTGCGTCCGACCCGCCTGGGCTGTTATTCTGGATTACTATCGCAACAGGGAAAGCGCTCCGTGGATAGCGAGGCGACATCCTCAAGGTAGCCTGAGATATCTCAGGACCCCCTGATCCTGACGACGGACCCAGAAAGACGATTACATGCGTTTACCTGAGTGGACCCAACAGCAATGGAGGGATGAACTGGGATCGGCGACGGTCGATCCGGCCGCCGATGCAGTCGCCGGCGAACTGGGTACCTGGCGCATCACCTTTCGCGTCGGTCGCTGGGGCATCGACGAGCGCGGCTCCGTCAAGCTGGCATGGCGTCAGGTCAGTGACTGGGGCGCACCTCAATTTGATGATCCTCAGGCACCCGATTACACCACCATCCATCTGCAGTCGCGCGGCGGCGCCCGGCTCCAATCCCGTTTTGAATGGCGCGGATACATCCGTCATTGGCGCCAGGCCCTCACCATCGATGTCGACGACGATGCGCTGTGGGAGGGAGACACCATCACCATCGTGCTCGGCGACACTTCGGCCGGCAGTCCCGGGATGACGTCGCAGACCTACGACGAGAGCGAATTTGAGTTCAAGCTGTTCATCGATCCGTTTGGCACCGGCAGCTTTCAGCCGCTGCCACAGTCGCCGCGTTTGCGCGTAGCCGGAGGTCCGACTCAACGACTCGTCGCCATCGCACCGTCTGAAGTGGCCGTCGGCGAAAGCGGATGGCTGGTGGTTAAAGCAGAGGACCGGCACGGCAACCCCGCCACCGGATATGCCGACGAGGTCCGTCTCTCAACCGAGGGCGCGCGCACACAGCTGCCCCAGTCCATGCAGTTTTCTGGGGAGTTCATCGCTGTACTGCGCACCGAAGAGGTCGTATTCGATGAAGCCGGCGTCGTCCGCATCCGGGCTACCGATTCGCAGGGCCGTGAAGCACTGAGCAATCCAGTGGTCATCCACGAAAAACTCGATGGGCCGCGACTGCATTGGGGCGATTTTCACGGCGGCCAGACCGGAGCCACCGTCGGCGTTGGCTCCATCGACCAGTTCTATCGCTTCGCCCGCGACGTCGGCGTCCTGGCGTTCACGACTCACCAGGGAAACTGCTTTGAAGTCACCGCCGATGATATGGTAGAACTGAAGGAGAAGACCCGCGCCTATCACGAGCCCGGGCGCTTCATCCCCTTCGTCGGTTACGAGTGGTCCGGAACAACGCCGATGGGTGGTGATCACGCCCTGTTCTTTTTCGACGATGATCCTCCCCTCCACCGCTGTTGCCACTGGCTGCAAACTGATTTTGGAGACGTTGCCAGCGACCGCGACCACATTACCAAGATCCATGACACCCTGCGCGGCACCCGTGCCATCAGCTACCCGCATGTCGGTGGCAGGCCGGCAAACCTGGAATTCCACGACCCCGAGCTCGAGCCCGTCATTGAGGTACACTCCAAGCACGGCATGTTCGAATGGATGATCGAGGAAGCCATCGAACGAGAATTGAAGGTCGGATTCGCCGGCGGCAGCGACGACCACTACGGTCATCCGGGCGCCTGCTACCCGGGGCCGCACCTGGGCCATTTCGCAGCTCGCAATGGCCTGACCGGGCTTTATGTGGAGGAACTGACGCGCGAATCCATCTGGAACTCGACGATGGCGCGCCGATGCTATGCCACCAGCGGCGAACGCATCGTCGTCGACTTCACCGTGGACGGACATCCGACGGGCGAGGAGATCGAAATCACGGGACCGCCCCGAATCCGGGTTTCCGTTCACGCCACCGGACCACTCGAACGCATCGACTTGTTCCGTGGCATGGAGTGCATTCACACTGAGCAGATCGCACGGCCGGCGGATGGACATCAGTTGCGGGTACTGTTCGCCGGCGCTCGCGTCCGCGGACGCAGCCGGTCCACTCGTTGGGATGGTGAACTGCAACTCACCGACGTATTCCTGCGGCAGGTGCAGCCAGTCGCCCTCATCGACAACCGCGATCGCATCACCCAGACGGCAAACAACGGCCTCACCTGGGACATCTCCACAGCCGGCGACGCACGCGGCTTCGTGCTCGATCTCGGCGGCGCAACCGGGTCGTTGCAGGTAACGACCGGGCCGGCGACGTTCTCGCTGCCTGTGTCGGGAGTTCTGAATACGGCCACCACCATCGACGCAGGGGGATTGGGACAACGCGTCGAGGTCGAGCCAGCCCCGGCCTCCGATGGGCCGTGGGACGCCAGCTTCGAGTTCGACGACCCTCAGCCGAATCCGGGACTCAACGCTTACTGGATTCGCGTGGTCCAGGTGAACCAGGAAAAAGCCTGGGGCAGTCCTGTATGGTGTACGACAGACTCGGCGGAGCGCTCATGACCCAAACCCCGGGGCTTAGCAGACCGGCGAGTCGCTGGGATCGCATACTAATGAGCTTGACCGTGACGAGCATGGGAAATCGACATCAACACCAAAGGCCGTTCGGACTACGCTGACACAATGGATGTGCTATATACGCGAGGTCGGTAGCACCAAGGACGTCACCGACCAAGCCTACATCGCAGCCAACGACAGCACGCCAGTGGATCTGGGTGGCGGCGTCCTCGAGGACTCCGTCAACGTGCCCGCGAACAGCTTCGGCACCTTCCAGCTCATCCAGATTCCACCAGGAATCTACGAGTTGACGGTGAAGGCTCCTGGCTACGTCACGGGCCGTACCGACACGCTGGACCTGTTCAAGTGGGATGGTGCCGACACCCAGGGTAGGGCCGTCGCCAGCGGCGTCTACTTCTACAACCTGGAAGCCGGTGAATTCTCGCAGATCCGCAAGATGATGCTGGTCAAGTAGACCGCCCCACGGTCCACGGAACCTGCCATCCACATAAAACACACGCGCCAGCGGGGTCGTCAATGGCGGAATCAGACCGACTCCCGTCGGTCCTGCGCCTGCTCCCTCCACGAAGATTCCTCGGCCTTCGGACGCGAACCCTGTGACCCGCATCGCCACGGGACATGCCGTGGATCTCCAGACACGGAAGTGGCTAGCCCAGGGCTCGTGGACCGCGAGATCTATACGTCTCGCAGTATCCGCCACTGATTGGCGTCATGGGGCAGCTGCTAGGGAGAGGAGCTCCACATGACGTACATTCGGCAACTCAGCACGGCCTTGATCATTGCCTTATGCTACCCAGACATTTCGGCATTCGGCAAGCGTGTGAATGACTTAACCGAGGGAATCGAGTTGAGCGAGAAACTGGTACACGGGATCTGGCCGGCATTGTGCACGGCTTTTGACGACAGTGGCGAGCACGTCGACACGGCTCGCCAACGGGCCCTGGTGCGTGCGCATATTGATACCGGGATTCAGGGATTTTTCGTCTGCGGCGGCACCGGTGAGGGCAGAGTGATGACGGTAGCTGAGCGCGTGGAAGTGGCCGAGATGGTCGCTGACGAGGTTGCGGGAGCGGTGCGGATCATCGTGCAGGTCGGCGGCACTTCGACCGAAGACGCAGTGGAATTGGCCCGGCATGCCGCTCAGGTACCGGGCATCGACGGCGTCGCTTCAGTGGCTCCGGTCGATGCTCCGAATGACCTCGAGGCAGCAGTCTCCCACTATGCGGCAATCGGTGCCGGCAGCGACCTGCCGTTTTTCGTGTACTGGCTCGCAAACGAAGCCGACGCATCCGCCACGGCAGACCACTTCCTGCAGGCGATGCGGGCTGTTCCGAACTTCACCGGCGTCAAGTTTACGGACAACGACCTGTACCTCTTCGGCCAGCTGATCGACCGTTCGGGCGGGGAACTCAACGCCATCTCCGGTCCCGATCAGATGGCGCTGCCGGCGATGGTGATGGGTGCCGATGCCGCCATCGGCAGCACCTACAACATCATGCCGAAGCTATACCTGCAGATGCGGCGCGCCTTCGAGGACGGAAATCTCGCTGTCGCCCGCGAGTGCCAGCTGAAGGCGAACCGCGTGATCCGTCTGTTGATCGAAGTCGGCGTGCTGCCGGCCATCAAGCAGATGTTGGCGGATCGCGGCACTCCCGTGGGACCGACTCGTGTCGTGCCTCCCCTCGACGAGGCGGGGATCTCGGCCCTGCACGCCGGACTCGGGCAGCTGGACTTCGACGTCCAATGAGACGGGCCGGTCCATGAAGGTTACGAAAGTCAAAGCGACGCCCATGGCGATCCCGTTCAAGGAATCATACTACTACAGCCACGGTGTGGCCGTGGGCATCAACGTCGTGCTGGTCGAGGTCGAGACCGACGAGGGCATCACCGGTGTCGGCGAGGCCTGCGGAGACCGGTCAGCTGAAGCGATCCTCGGCATCGTTCGCGCGGCCGCTCGCTTGCTCGAAGGTGAAGATCCGCTCGAGGTCGAATCCTTCCTCCACCGGTTCTACCGGGCGGCGAAGTGGGACGACATGCGTCGTTTCGCCCACCAGGCGCTCGCGGGTGTCGAGACGGCGCTCTGGGATATCGCGGGCAAGGTGGCCAACCTGCCTGTCCACAAGCTATTCGGCGGCGCCTTCCACCAACGAATCAACCACTTCGGTTTCCTGCAGGGCGACGATCCGGACAAACTGGCGGCTCACGCGAAGCAGCTGACCAACGAGGGATTCGGTGTCCTTTATCTGAAAGTAGGACGCGGTCGGTCACGCGATGCCGCCTGTGTTGAAGCGATTCGCAAGCAAGTCGGGGACGACGTCCGCTTACGGGTGGACGCCAACATGGCATGGCAGGTGGGTGAAGCGATTCAGGAACTGAACGCCCTCGCCCGTTACAACATCGACTTCGCCGAGCAACCGATCGACTGGCAGGATCTGGACGGCCTGGCTCATGTGCGGGCGTCGGTGCCGATGCCGATCGCCGTCGATCAGGGATGCTTCACGGATAAAGAGGCCATGCAGGTCATTCGTAAAGGCGCGGCGGACGTCATCGTCGCAGGTCTGCACGAGACCGGAGGGGTTCTGGGGATGAAGAAACTGGCGGCGGTGGCGCAGGCGGGAGGATTGCCGGTGTGCCGTCACGGCGTGATGGGGGAAACGGGTGTCAGCACGCTCACGGCACTGCAGGTGCTGGCCACGATCCCCAACCAGACGGCAGGTCACCAGGTCATGCACCAGCTCAACGAGGGGGATATCGTCCCTCCGGAAATGCTCGTGTTCGAGGGGGGCGATATCGCCGTACCCGATCGACCCGGGATGGGGATCGAGCTGGATTTAGATATGGTTGCGAAGTACGCGTGGAAGTACGAGACGGATGGACCCTACTGGCCGTGTTGAAAACGAGGCATCGGCCGCGCTGTCAGGACCACGCCTGACGAAAAAAGCGCAAGGCGTTTCCATGCAGGATGCCGTCGATGTCCGGATCGCCGATGCCGGCGTTGCGCAGCACCGTGGGGAATCCTTGTAGGTCAGCAATCGTGTCCACGTCAACCGGCGTCAGCTCGGCGCCGAAGCCACCATCCATGTCGGTGCCGATGGCGACATTGGCGGATGATCCGCCCGCCAGATCGGCGATGCGTTCGATGTGCGGGACGAGCCCGTCCATACCGTAGCTCGACCTCGTGCCAGACGAAGACCCGAACTGCGCTTTCTCCCAGATGATGTCCGGGTCGATGAAGTTCTGGCAGAACACGAGGCCGATGATGCCGTCGCGCCGGATGAGCTCGCTGATCATGTCATCCGTGAGGTGGCGCTGGCCTCTGACGAGCGACCGGCAGTTGCAGTGTGATGCCATCACCGGGCCGTCCCATAAGTCGAACGACTCCCATACCGCCTGGTCCGACATGTGGGTGATGTCCAGAATCATCCCGGCCTCGCGCATCGCCGCGTAGAGTGGCTTGGCTGCCGGCTTCAACCCGCCTCTGGTGAACGTTCCGTGTATGTATGTATTGTGACCGAAGTGGGCAGGCCCAACGACCCGGAGACCTGCATCCCACCAGAAGCCGACGTCATCGGCGTCAATGATCGGGTCGGCACTCTCCATCGACAGGACGTGGTAGATGGGCGTGCTTTCATTCGGAGACTCACCCCATACGCGCACGGCCTCCTCCAGATCATCGAGCGACAACACCGGCGAAATCTCGCCTCTTCTGACCATCGCCTGGTAGTACGCCAGATGCCCACGCCCGACCGCCATCGCCTGTTCCTGCGTCCGCATGCCGTCGCGGCGATTCCTGCGATAGCGAGGCTCGATTCGCGACATGATGGTACTCAGCATGATACCGGCGCTGCCTCGTCGCATCTCGGGAAATGTCACCGTGCAGGTACCCGTGGTAAAACCCTCGGCTACCTGCGGAATCTCACTGTCTTCCTGCCGGCGCACCTGCTCTGCCGTCTGGGTCAGGTCGCGATTCCAGAACAGGGCGTCCCAGGCGAGGTCGAGGTGTAGATCGATGATGAGGGGTTGCGTCACGTTCGTTTCCTTTCGTCTGATGAAATCTATTGGTCGATGCGCAGGTCTGCGTCGATCGCTATAACCCGTCGATCACCCAACCAAATGCAGTGCCCGATCCCGGTTCCGGGCGAAGTCTGCCACGTTGAAATCCTCGTTCTCCAGCTCCCACCCCATGCACATGATGAGATCGACAGCGGCCGCTGCGCGCATGCGTTCGAGAGGCTCTCCCAGCTCTCGCGCGAACAGCTCGATCCTTCGGTCCGTCAGTACCCCGTAGCCGCCTGCCGCCTCGGCGCGGTGCAGCTGATTGCCGCAGTAGCGGCCGATCTCGAGAGCGGGATCTCCGGTCAATCCCTTGGGGTCGATGGCAACCCAACCCTCAGTGGCATCCTGCAGAATGTTCTCGTGGTGCAGGTCACCGTGCAGGACCACGGGACGTCGCAGGGCCTCGAGATCAGCCACGGTGCGCTCGAGAGCCTTCACGAGTACAGGCGGCAGCAACTCATCCGTGACCTTGCTGGCCGCCATATGCCGCAGGGAATTCTCCACCCACCTGGTGTGAGGAGGCAGCTCGTGCTGTTCGGGAACCGGGCACTGCAGCCGTCGTATTAACTCCGCGGCAGCACAAACTTCCTCATCCTCGTTATCAAGCTCATACAAGTGCATCCCCGGCAGAATTCGCTCCATCAGCACCTGCGTGCCTTCCTCGGCGGTATCGATCATCGACACACACGCCTGACCCCCATAGACACGCATTGCCTCCACCCCGGTGAAATGCTCGCCGTGCGGGTAGGCGATCTTGAGGACAACGTCTTTGCCCGCTCTCGTTGCGAAGCAGACCAATCCGGTGCCGGCAGTTTCAGAGACATCGCCCAGTTCCAGCTCCCAGCGCTCGACTGCATCGGCCGTCAGTTGCGGTAACCGCTGCAGCCAAACATCGGCATCTTCACCGAAATAGCCGCGTGTACACTCTTTCAATCGCTCCGGAATGACAACCATGTTCGCGGCTTATACCTGGTAGCGCTGCGAAACGTCGTAGAGGAATTCTTCTCCCCGATGCTCCCGGATCCACGTCTTCAATGGCACATCCTCTTCCGTCGGCTGCCACCACCCTTTGATGTCCACTCCATCCCCCAGCAACTGCCGCCGGATCGGATCGCACTTTGCCAGTACCTCGTCTGGCATGACATTGTAATCCAACCCACGAAGCCAGCGGTAGCTGTACCCGAAGAAGAGGACCTTCCGGGTCTGGTTCGAGTAGTTGTACCCCCGCGAGTGCCACAACCGGCGGTCGAACAACACGGCCGTTCCGGGTTTGACCTTGATCTCAATCGCACCCTCAGGATCCTCCGTTGGATCACGTTGAGCCGGCTTATCCACCAACCGGTGACTCCCCGGCAAGATCCGCATCGCCCCGCAGTCGGGGATCGTCGTGTCGGTGAGCCAGTAGCTGATTTTCAGCGACAGCCGGGGCGCGGGGCGCTCGATCTCCTCCACCGGCCGGCCGCCATCCTGATGCCACAGAACGCCTTTGAGGCTGCGATCCGCATTCTCAAGTTCAGGTGGATAAACGATCAGATGCGAGATGTAGAGCTGGATGTTCCACCCCAGGATATCCCACAACAACGGGAAGGTTTTCTCATTGTCGAGTAAATCCAAAAACAGATCATCCGCCACGACGCTACGAAATTTCGCCATCATCTCGCCGGGCTTCAGTCCCCTCTCAACCCGCTCTTGCTCGTCGATCCGGTCTACGACGCTGGTCAGCTGCTGCACCATGTCCGGCGACAGGGCGTCCTCGACTACCAGGTAGCCTTCCTCATCGAACTGCCGGAGCTGCTCTTCGTTCGCGCAGTACTGTTCCCAGTTCATAGAAAACTCGCAGCCTCTGGACTTGGTTTGGTGCTCTGAACCGTCTCTCGAGCTCAGTCTTGATTCCTCCCTAGTGCTCTGTTAAGAAATCGAGCTTGTACTTTGTCGTAAGTCGTGGTATCATGGATACATATAATGGTGAATCCTTCAGGAGGGTGATGCTATGTGTCTCCATGCTCGTTCGCCGAACGCGGCGGAGTCTAAGGAACTGGGACGGTGGCTGAAACGGCCTCGCAACGCCGTGCAGATGCGCCGTGGGCAGTTGATCTCGTTCAGCGCCCAGGAGATCTCGGATACACTGCATCTGCATGAGGAGTACGTTCGCCAGTTGATCCGCCAGTACAACGAAGGGGGATTGACGGTTTTGCGCACTCGGGCACGTCCGGGGCGTCCTTCGAAGTTGACGCCGGAGGACGAATCCGTGGTGGTGGAAATTGCCACGATGCCCCCCCGTGCATTCGGCCAGCCGTTCAACCAGTGGTCGTTGCGCAAGCTGACCGACTGCCTGGTGGGACGGCAGATGATTCCCGAGGTTTCGCATGTGACCATCGGAAAAATCCTGGATCAACATAAGGTTACCTATCAACGGACGCGCACCTGGAAAGAATCAAAGGACCCGGAGTTTGTCTCTAAAAAAAACGCATCAACCGACTCTACAAGCGGGCGCCGAAAGACACGGTCGTAGTCTGTTTCGACGAACTGGGACCAGTCCAGATCAAGCCGCATGCCGGTGCTTCCTGGGCCCCACACAAGCGCCCGGTCCGGCATCGGGCAACCTATAGCCGCCACGGCGGCGTCAGCTATTTCTTTGGAGCCTATAACGTCCATGAGGACATCCTGTGGATGCATCACAAACCCAAGAAACATGCGTCGGTCGTACTCGATTTCCTCAAGGCCATTCGGCTCCGCTATCGCACGGCGGAGCGGATCTATGTCGTCATGGATAATCTGTCGACGCACAAGACACCGCCGATCCTGCAGTGGTGCCGACGAAACCGGGTCTCGCCGGTCTTCACCGCCACCAACGCGTCATGGATGAATCGGCTCGAATGTCACCTCACCGCAGCCCATTATTTCGTCATTAAAAACAGCGATCCCAACGATCATCGAGAAGTCGGCCAGCGCATGCAGGAGTACCTGAGGTGGCGAAACAAGAACACCGACAACGCCAAGCTGGCCAAAGTCCAAAACTCAATGCCCACTCTTTAACAGAGCACTAGTTCAGCTAATTCCACCATCCAATGCAACCCCGCCCTCACGAAACTGCCATCGCACGACCCGCTCGACAGTGCTTGGACGGTGCGTGATACTCTTAGAAGCTGAAAATAACCGGAGCACGGAGAGACTTGCGCCAATGAAACCATGGCAGCTGCTGGGCCAGACACGCACTCCAGACGGCACCGACATGCACCTGACGGCGCGAGACGGCGAGTTCGTCATCCTCGTGGACGGCAAGACCTTGATGTCGAGCCGTGCCCATGGGTCTGAGGAGGCGCTGGCTTCGCTGGCATGCAAACATGTGGCCACCTTGGAGCAACCTCCTCACGTGCTCATCGGCGGCCTGGGCATGGGGTACACCTTGCGTGCCACGCTGAATCTGCTGCCGTCAGAGGCGAGCGTGACGGTAGCGGAGCTGGTACCTGAAATTGTCGAATGGAACCGCGGGCCATTGGCCCCGTTGGCGGAGAGCCCGCTGAAAGACCGGCGCGTTCGAGTCGAGGTGGAGGACGTGGGTATCACCATGCGAGCAAACGCCGACCACTTCGACGCTGTGTTGCTGGACGTAGACAACGGCCCGACGGCGTTCACGGCGACAGGCAATCAAGGGCTGTACGACAACAGCGGCGTCGCGGCGGCGTATGCCGCACTCAAAGTTGGCGGGACCCTTGCCGTGTGGTCTGCCTGGGATGATCGCAAGTTCGAGCATCGCCTCCGCTTCCATGGGTTTGATGCCCGGGTTGATCGTGTCCGCGCCCGCCTCAAGAAAGGCGGCGCCCGGCACACTATCTTTTTGGGGTTCAAGCAGGCGCGCGCGCACACCCCTCGACACAGCCTGAAAGGAAGATCGAGATGACGGACAAACCTGCGGTGCTGGGAGGCAACCCCGCAGTCACCATCGACCAGACGCCGTACACCCAATGGCCGCGCTATGGCGAAGAGGAGCTCGAAGCCTTGCGGCAGTACTTCGCTGAAGGACGCCACGGCAGCTATCCCGTGCCCGGTCATCCCGCGTACGATCTGGAACTCGTCATCGCCAAACGTTGGGGCGTCAAGCATGCCCTCAACCACAACTCAGGGACGTCAGCAATCAAGACAGCCGTGTTCTCCGTCGGTGTCCGTCCTGGCGACGAGGTCATCGTGCAGTCCGCCGTGCACCCGTTCGCCTGCTTGCCGATCATCGGTTGCGGGGCCGTGCCGGTGTTCGCCGACATCGACGCCGAGACCCTGACGCTGGATCCTGAGGATGTGGAGCGGCGCATCACCTCCCGCACCCGGGCGATCGTCGTCGTCCACTGGCAGGGCATGCCTGCCGACATGGACGCACTCAACGATGTCGCCGATCGCCACGGCCTCAAGGTCGTCGAGGACAACTGTGTCTCTCAGGGAACCCTCTACCGTGGTGAAATGTGTGGCACCCTCGGTGACGCGGCGGCAATTACCTTCCAGGACGGCAAGATGACCTCGGCGGGAAATGGCGGCATGTTCCTGACCGACAGCGACGAACACTACCAGCGGGGAGCCACGTTGGGCCATTACGAGCGTTTGTACGAGCTGCCCGACCCGAAATACCAACAGATGTCCGGCTTTGCCCTCGGCGAGAAGTACCGCATGGCGACCTGGTGCGCCGTCGTCGGACTCAAGCAGATGGGCCACTGGGACGACATGTTGAAGTGCCTGAAGGACGGCTACAAAAAGCTCGGCAACGCCATCGAGCAGATCGAAGGGTTTTCGGTACCTGACGTGCCCGACTATGTGGAATCGAAATACCTGCGTGGCTGGATCCGATTCGATCCCAATGTCTTGAGCGGCATCGACCAGGAAACCTTGATCAAGGCTCTGGCTGCCGAAGGCATTTCGGTCTCCTCGCCGCTTCGCAAGGACTCCCGAATCCCGCGCACCGACCTCATCAGAGCCCTGCACCTGCACCCTGCGTTCACCGGAAACGACGTCGGCACCGGAGAGCTTCTCTGGGAGGCGCTCGGACCGGCAGCCCACCGCATAAATTACCCTGGCGCGGGCTCGCTGCCCGTCACCGAGAACCCGGACATCCCGCGCAACACCATCACCCTGCCCGGTTTTCGTATACCGGCTGACGAACTCATCCAGCAGTATCGACACGGCTTCGAGAAGATAGCCCGAAATGCGTCAGCGCTGGCACCGGCCTGAAGAATGCTGCCAGCCGATCGATCCCTCAAGACCTGCCTGCCACCGCAGCAGACCGTCTGGATATTGCTGGCCGCTTGGTTCGCCGCCTATGCTTGGCGGCCGTTCCTGTTAGGCTTTTACAGCGATGACTACCTGCTGATTCTTCAACCCGTTTCAGGAGATCTGTCACCGAGTCAATTGCTTGATTTCCAGATGCGGGCATTCTCGAACAGACCCGTGAGCGGTCTGGTCGCATTCGTGTATGTCCTCCTGTTGCAGGATCACGCCTTTCTCTGGCATGCTGTCTCTGCCGTGATCAGCCTGATAACGGGTGGCTTGTTGTGGTTGATCCTGGAAAGATTGAACAGGATCGAGAACCCACTCGACCATCGACAGCTGGCGTGGCTCGTTGCCGTTTGGTGGCTGCTGCCAACCAGTTTTGGATTCATGTCGTGGCCGATTTTCCTCGTTCACCTGCCCGTGATGGTCTTTTTTCTTTTGAGCTTTCTTTTGTTGGTGACGGATCCGCGCCTCGCCTGGCCGTCCGCAACGGCCGCTCTCCTTTGCTATTGCCTTAGCCTTGCAACGCATGAGGGTTTCTACTTCCAGTACCTGGTGCCGTTCGCCCTTCTGTTGAGATGGCATGCGGCTATAGAATTGAGTGTTAAGAGATGGACCTTGTGGCTCTCCCTCTTTTCCCTTGCCCAGGTGTCGGCAATCGCGTTTAACCGCTTGGCCACAATAGGACCACGGAAGCCGTTCGACTTGGATTTCATCCTTACTCGAATCACCTCCGTCATCCAGAACTCGCGCTTTCTGGTAGACGTCCTTATCCCGATCGCGATTGTGTCCGTGGCCACGCTGATCGTCTTACGGACAATCAGGCGCTCACGGCAGCGATCGGGCGAGCTCAATGATGGTCAGGCGCAAATCCTGATATTTCTCGGCGGCCTTGTATTGTCCTTAGTCGTCTACTTGGGCGCAGGATACTCAATACTTCCGTTCGGATTGGAGTCCCGCAGCACTATGTGTGTATCCATTTTCACCATTCTGCTGTGGTTCCAGTTGATGAAGCACGAACCCCGGTTCCTCCACTACTCGAAGACGGCGGCGGCGTTGATTCTGATTATCCTAAGCGGATTGACCGCTGTTCAGGGGTACCACTGGCACAAATCCTGGCAGTTGCAGAACGAAGTAATGGGCTTGGTGCCTGACCAGGAACTAACTGGACTGAAAAAGCGCACGATCGTGCTTTGCCTCGTACCGAACTACCACGGTCCCGTTTCGGTTTTCGAAGACACATGGTCTCTCAACCCTGCAGTCGAGAGCCATTACCCCGGGCTCCGCGAATCGAAGCTTCAATTTCTTCCGCACAAGAACACGGGTTTCCGCGCCGCTGGGGTCTCTTTCATCGATGGACGTCTCACTTACCATCCTTTCTACTCCGGTCACAAATTGCCCAAATATAAGGCTGAGAGCCTGTACATCTGGAACTACTTCGCCGGACAGCTTTGGCGAGCAGAGGGCGACGTCTCTATTCATCCACATCTCGATCCAGAGAGCTTCCACATGGACAACCTGGTCCTCGTGCACAAAGTGTCCGATGCCACCGGCAAGGACTGACGCCGGGCCGTACATTCTGTTTTCATGCTGACAGTCGACAACCTATCCAAGTCCTACGGCGACCAGGTCCTCTTCCGCAATGCCAGTTTCGGCATCGACGACGGTGAGCGCATCGGCGTCATCGGACCGAATGGCGCCGGCAAAACGACCTTCTTCCGCATGCTTATCGGAGACGAGTTCCCCGATGAGGGTGAAGTCCGTGCGCCCAAGGCCTACCGAATGGCTCAGCTGCGCCAGGAGTGGCTCCCGCAGCCGGGCGATACCGTTCTGGAAGCCGCGTTACGTGAGTTCAGACCATGGTTCGAAGCGCGCGAGGCCTTGCGAAAGCTGGAGGATCTGCTGACTGACTCGGGTGATGATGGCAAACATCTGGTGCGCTACCATGACGTTGAGCACCAGTTCACCTTTCTCGGGGGTCACGATGTCGAGCAGAGCGCCAAAGAGCTGCTGACCGGTCTTGGGTTCGAGACCGAACAGTATGATCAGCCAGCAACCCAGCTGAGTGGCGGTTGGCGCATCCGTTGCCATCTTGCGGGGCTACTGCTGCAACAGGCCGACTTGCTGCTGCTCGACGAGCCGACCAACCACCTCGACATCGAATCCGTCAAGTGGTTCGAGGAATTCCTCAAGCAATACCCCCACACCTTCATGCTCATCAGTCATGACCGCCGTCTCATTCAACGCTTGGCCAACAACATCCTCGAGTTTGCCCCGCCGCAGCTGACCTTGTGGCCCGGTTCATTCAAGCAGTACGAGCAACTGAAACAGCAGCGCATCGACCAACTCGAAGCCACCATCGGCAACAAGCAGAAAGAGGTCGAGCGCCTGCAGGACTTCGCGCGGCGCTTTCGCGCCAAGGCGACCAAGGCGAGACAGGCTCAGAATCGGCTCAAGACCGCCGACCACTATCACAAGCAGATCGCCGAGCTCCAGGAATCCATGCCGATGGTCTCCAGACGACCGGCCAGTTTTCGCCTGGAGATCGAGAGACGGCTGCCGCGTCGGGTCATGGAGTTCGAGAACGCCGTGTTCGGCTACAGCGACGACAAGCCCCTTTTCGAGCTGCCAGAGTGTTTGATTGAAGGCGGCAAGAAGATCGGAATCGTCGGCGTCAATGGCGTCGGCAAATCGACCTTTCTGAAGGGGTGCGCCGGCGAGTTGCCACTGCTCACGGGTCAGCTGCAGCGAGATCCGCAGGTCACCGTTGGTTTCTTCGCGCAACACCGCATGGAAGAGTTGCCCGGCGCAGGCCTGACGCTCGATTACCTCGACGACCAGAGTTTCGGCAATCCGGTGAACCGCGTGCGCACGTTGGCCGCGTGCCTCGGGCTGTCAGCGTCGGACCTCGACAAGCGCATCGAGGTGCTGTCAGGTGGCGAGAAGGCCCGTGTCAGCCTGACGCGCATTTTGTTGTCCCACCCTGGCCTGCTCTTATTGGACGAGCCGACCAATCACCTGGACCTGGAAGCCTGCGACGCCCTCAAACGCGGCCTGGCGACCTACGAGGGCTCCCTACTGGTGGTTTCACATAACCGCGACTTTCTCGATTCCCTCGTCGACTACATCCTCGAGATCCGGCCTGGTGAGGCGACCCTCCACCATGGTAACTACAGCGACTGGCTGGCACGGCTAGAGGACTCTGTCCCCCCACCCGACGCTGCAGGGGCGAAAAAGGCGAACGCCAAGAAAAAGCCCCCAAAAGGCAAGAAGAGCAGCGAGCAGAAACGCATCGAAGCACAGCAACGCCAGCAGCGATCGGACAGCCTGAAGCAGATCCGCAAACGCGTGGCTGCAGCTGAAGCCGATCTCAAACAGTGCAACGAGGAGATCGCCCTACTCGACAAGAAACTGTGCCTTCCCGAAAGCCCCCAGGATCCCGAGTTCACGAAGTGGTTACAGCGTCACGCCGAACTCACGACGCACCTGGCCGAATATGAAAAGCGCTGGCTGGAGGTCTCCGAGGAACTCGAACGCATCGACGCGGGACGTTGACAGACGGTATATTGGTTGCGTCATGAAACTGATCCTGCTGTCTGTCGCCATTTTCCTCGCGACCCTCACGACCATTGTACCGCCCCTGGATGCTGCGGAATCCGCTGGTCAGTCGCTGGCCGCCATCCGATTCAGCACGGATGCGGATCTGGCGATCCTCGCACATCCATCGGTGCAGCTGCGCTATGTTGCACCCGGCATCGCCTTCATAGACGCTACAGACCGAGCCCGGACCCATCTCCTCAATCACGGCATCGAGCCTTTTTTCACCGATGTTCCTGATGCCGGAGAGCAGTATTTCCTGTGCGATCACCTCCACGAGACGATTTCCGAACATGCCAGCCTTGTGTACGACGATCCGTCTGGCTGGGCGCTCTTGCGGGTTCCGCTCGATCGCTTCGGTGAAGTCTGGGAGCACGATCACTTTCTCTGGCCTCTGCCGCAGCAGTACGACGCGAGCGGTCTGCTCGCGGGGGTGTCGGCCAAGCCGCTGCAGCGGATCGAGTCAGGGACCGTTGCCGATCTCATCGCCCAGGTGGACGAAGAGCGCCTTCGCGCCCACGTAGAGAGTCTGAGCCTGGTTGACCCACAGCTGGGTTCGGTGACTGGCAACATCAGAACCCGCTTCGCCTTTCGTGACGAGACCTTCGAATCGACCGAATACATACGCGCTCAACTTGCAACCGCTCTCGGCGACGATGCGGTCAGTCTTCAGGAATTCCCGGGCAATCCGTTTCAGGCAACCTCTCGAATCACCGGCCTCCAACCGGCGCGCGACGCCATACCACTGTACAACGTCATCGGCGAGCATGCTGGTACCGATCCGGAGGCCGGTTACTACGTCATATGCGCTCACTATGACGCCATCGGCTCCCGCTCTCCCGGCGGTTGGGACTGGCGTGAGGATCCGGCACCCGGGGCTGATGACAACGCCTCGGGAGTGGCCCTGGTATTGGAGAGTGCTCGCCTGCTGTCGACGCAGTCCTTTCCCTGGTCCATCCGCTTCATCGCCTGGTCGGGAGAGGAATTGGGGCTGTGGGGTAGCCAGCACTACGCCGAAATCGCTCGGGAGGAGGACCATCGAATCCTCGGCGTGCTCAACTTCGACATGGTCGGCTTCAACGATACCGTCGATCGGATAGAGTTAGTCAGCAACCCTGCCTCTGCGTGGCTCGTCGGCCTGTTGCAGGACGCCAACCAGCGGTACGACGTCGGCCTCACGGTTGACGTACTCAATGACCGCTTCGCCGGACTCAGCGACCACGCCCCGTTCTGGGCTCGTGGTTACGACGCCATTCTCGGTATCGAGAACTATCTACCGACCGATTCGACCAGCGTTGGCGTGCGGGAAGGGATATATCGACTCAACTCACAGTACCACAGCGTCAGTGATGTGGCCGACAGCATCAATTGGGAACTCGTCGGCCGGGTCACCCGTCTGACGGTAGCGACACTGTCACAGTTCGGTAACGAAGAGGGGCTGCCGAACCTGGCCGTGTTCTCCGGCGATGGCCGCGGCGATGGCGATGACGACCTGACGATCCGCGTCAGCAACATCGGGCCGGTGGACTTGGATACATCCTACCGGGTTCAGGTAGCACACTGCGACCCGGATACCACCGGATGCGCCGTCTTCTTCGACGCCGAGCGCCCGGGACCATTGCTGGCCGGTGGCGTCGAAGACATCACGGTGGAATGGGATCGCATCGGCGAGGCAATCCTTCTCGTCCACGTCGATCCCGACGACCAGCTTGTTGAAGCCAGCGAAGAAGACAACCGTTCGTTCATCGATCTGAGAATCGTGCCTCAGAACCGGATCGCTGTGTTCCCGAACCCGTACCAGATCGGCGTTGACCCATTCCTGGCGTTCAGTGGTACCGCCCTGTCATCCGCCAAAATCACTATCTCCACGCTCAATGGAGAGTCGATCTGGAGTGGCTTGGAACGGGAGAGCCCCCTCGACCAGATAAACGAAGTTCGCTGGACCGGGGTGAATGACGACGGCTCCCTGGTTGGGTCCGGTGTCTACGTCTACACCATTCGAAGTTTTACTGGAGATCTTCTGCGCCAAGACAAGATCGCCATTATCCGCTGATGGAGCCGCCGGTTGATACCAATAACGATCACCGCATGCTGAATCTGTCAAAGGCACTGGCACTGGTTTGCATTCTTGCATGCTCCGTCGCACGACTCTCCGCTGGCCCCCTGATCGAGCAAGCATACGAATCAGGGGCGATCGATCTCGAGACCACGCGGCTCTACCGGGTCTACGAAGCCGTCAACCCAACTGCCGTGCCAGCGAAGTTCCGCGGCTCCTCCGGTGGCATCGCTGCCTGCGGCACGCCGGTCGTGAGCGATGCACTGGCTGCCATTGATGAATCGAGCGCGGAGTACGGCCAGCAACTCTTCAAGACGCTGCAGCGCCCGATTCTCCAAGAGTCCACGCTGTCTCCCTCCGGACATTTCCGCATTCACTATGAACTCAGCGGGGGCGATGCCGTCGATTCGACAGACGAGGACGGCAACGGCATCCCCGATTACATCGACCACGCCGCCGCCGCCCTGGACAGCTCCTGGAGACTTGAGGTAGATGAGCTTGGTTACCGGGTCCCACCCTCGGACAGTGGCGCCGGTGGCGGCGACGAGTACGACGTCTACGTGATTGAATACGGGGGAGCTGGTAGCAACTTTTACGGTACCACGACTGCGCTCTCGCCCGGTGCAACGACGACGGCCAGTTTCATACAAATCGACAACGACTACACCGACTCGGGCTACGGCACGCCGAGCGGTTGTAATGGCGCTCGAGGGGCGCGGGGCCTCGACGCCCTGCGGGTGACGGCGGCGCACGAGTTCTACCACGCCGTCCACTTCGCTTATTACCAGCCCCAGCCACAGGAAGCCTGGTGGCAGGAAGCCACTGCCACCTGGATCGAGGAAGTCGCCTACCCCGAAGTCAACGACTATTTGATTTACCTGTGTGCCTTCCTACATGAAAACAGCCGCTCGCTCGACAGTGGCCGGGCGCTGGGCAGGGACAACCACATCTACGGCGCCTCTGCGTTTCCTCACTTCCTCGATCAGCGTTACGGCCGGGATGTCATTCGCCAGATTTGGGAAGAGCACGCCACGTGGGCGAATGCAGACCTGTCGAACATCGACCGCGTTCTGCGCCCGCTCAACAATGGAGGCCTGGCGGACGCCGTCGGGGAGTTCGGGGTGTGGAATTACTTCACCGGCATCCGCCACCGTGAGCAGTTCTACGACGAGGGGAACATGTGGCCGGAGATCTCAGTGGGACCGACAGGTACGGCGGTCGAGTCCACGATCGTCGACAGCGGAAGCATCGACCACCTCACCTCGGCCTACTTCAGAATCGAGCCCAACCTGCGGCCTGGCGGCGTGTTCATCGAGAACGAGTTGGGCCAACGCCCCAGTTGGCAGCGAAGGATTGCCCTCGTGAGCAGGGATACAGTCGAGATCGTGCGCAGCCTCGATGCCCGCGATCCAGCTGAAGTGCTCGACTGGGACGCCTATGACGAAATCGTCACCGTGTTGACGAACACTGATTTCATCGGCTTGGGTTTTGACTATGAGATCACGGCGGACTACGACCGTCAGCTGTCGGAGCGTGAAGTGCCGGTGGCGCTTTCACTCAAGCAAAACATCCCGAATCCCTTCCGTCTCGGGCTCGACTCCGTAACCTGGCTACCCTTCGACCTCAACACGCCCAGTTTCATCACCCGTCTGTCCATCCTCTCGCTCGACGGCCAGCTCGTCCGCGTCATCGACCTGGATCGCCGTTCTTCGGGGGTGTACGAGGATGTGAGCTGGGATGGGCGCAATCAGCGTGGCGATCTGGTTGGTTCGGGCATCTACTACTACGTGCTCGAAGCAGACGGAAACCGCGCCACGAAACGGCTCGCCGTAGTCAGAGACCAGTAACACCGACCTCCGCACCACCCCTGCAGCTCCGGAAATTCCTTGTTCCCCACGCCAGACACTGCTATACTTATGTGCAAGTATACGTTTGTGCACACGACGTACGCCTCCCTGACCCAGACCACCGTCCATTCGCAGTCCGGAGCACTCATCAGTGATCAGAAAGCTCTCGGCAGAGGAGTTTCTGTCTTCTCCCGACCCAACGTCAGTTGCCACTTTCCTCGAGTTTCTCAAGCGAGATCTGATCGGCGATGCCATCGTCCATCACGAACTCCTTCCGGCAGTCGAGGAGCGCCTCGTTCACGACTGTCAGCACCTTGGGGCCAATGCCCAGCGCGTGTTGCGGGCCGCCGGCGTAGAGGCCCTCTACACCCACCAGGAGGAGAGTATACGCAAGATCATGGAGGGTCATAACGTCGTCGTCTCGACCCCGACGGCTTCCGGCAAGACCCTCATCTACAACACGGCCGTGCTCTCCAAACTGCTCGAGGACCCGCATCGGTGCGCCCTCTACATCTTCCCGCTCAAGGCTCTGGAGCAGGATCAGCTGGAGGAGCTACAAAGCCTGCTGACACGGCTGGGCGGCAGCCTTCGGGCCGAGATCTACGACGGCGATACCAAACCGCACATCAGACAAAAAATCCGGGAGAATCCCCCGAACATCCTTATCACCACGCCAGACATGCTGCATTCTGGTATTCTGGCGTTTCACGAACAATGGGAAACCTTCCTCAAGAATCTGAGCTTCGTCGTCATCGACGAGCTGCACACCTACAGCGGCATCTTCGGCTCCCACGTCCTCCACCTGTTCCGGCGTATCAATCGCGTCTGCGCCAGCTGCGGCAGTGAGCCGACCTACATCACCTGCTCGGCCACCATCGGCAACCCGCAGGAGCTCGCCGGCCGCCTGCTCAACCGCCCCTTCCACGCCGTTACCGACAACGGCGCCCCGATGGCGGCCCGTCACTTCGTCTTTCTCAATCCATCGGAGAGCCCCAACACTGTGGCGGCGCGCCTGTTGCAGATGAGCGTGGTCAAGCAGTTCCGCACCATCGTCTTCACCCGCGCTCGTGTCACCACCGAGCTCATCTACCGCTGGGCCACCCAGAATCGTCGCGAGCTGCGTGACCGTATCAGTTCCTACAGAGCTGGCTATCTACCGGAGGAACGCCGCCAGATCGAGGCTGCTCTGCACTCGGGTGAGCTTTACGGTGTCGTCTCCACATCGGCACTCGAACTTGGGATCGACATTGGTGGATTAGACGTATGTGTCCTCGTCGGCTACCCCGGATCCATCGTCAACACCTGGCAGCGTGCTGGCCGGGTCGGCCGTTCCGGGCGCGAATCCCTGATCATCCTGGTTGCCAGCCGCGATGCCCTCGACCAGTTCTTCATGAAGCACCCATCGCTCTTTTTCGGCCGGGACATCGAAGACGCCGTCGCCGACCCGTCGAATCGCCACATCATGAAGGCCCACCTCACCTGCGCCGCCAGTGAATTGCCACTGACGCTGGATGAACCCGAGTACCGTATTGATGGCTACAACGCCGCGCTGGCGGAACTGACCGCATCCGGTGACCTGTTGCAGAGTGCCGACGGCGACGCCTGGTTCGCTGCGCGCAAACAACCGCATCGACTCGTCAACATGCGGGCCATCGGCGAGTCCTGGAGCATCTACCCCGAGGGTAGTCGCCGCGTCATTGGCACGGTCAGCGGCGGCCAGCTCTACACCGAATGTCATGCGGGGGCCATCTACCTCCACCGCGGACGCCAGTACCTGATCGGAGAGCGCAACCCGGTCAAACGGCAGATCCAGGCCGAGCTCGTCGATGTCCCCTACTACACCCGGCCCAAGCAGGAAAAGGAGACGGAGGTTCTCGAAGAGCTGCAGTCCAAACCCATGCATGGCTACCTCGCCAAGTTGGGCCGCCTGCTTGTCAGCTCCCAGGTCGTCGCCTACGAAAAAGTCCGCGTCGGTGATCAGCAGATTCTCAGTCGCCACCCGCTCGAAAGCCCGGTGCAAACCTTCGAGACCATCGGTTTCTGGCTGGAGATGGACGCGCCCTTCAAGAAGCAGCTCAAACGCAACGGCTTCAAACACATGGGATCTCTGCATGCCGTCGAACACGCGGTGAAGTCGTTGTTTCCGCTGCTGGCGCTGAGCAAGGGAACGGACGTGGGCGGCATCTGCTACCCGCTACACCCACAACTGCGCAAGGGGGCCATCTTCGTCTACGACATGTACCCTGGTGGCATTGGACTGGCCGAAAAGGGCTTCCACATGCTCGACCGGCTGTTCGAGATGACGCTGCGGATGATACAGGCCTGCGACTGCGAGACCGGCTGTCCCTCCTGCATCCACTTCGCCACCTGCGGCCACGGCAACGTCCCCCTCGACAAGGCCGGCGCCATCCACCTGCTCGAGCTGCTGTGCGGACACCGTGCCATCGACGCCGAATCCATGGATGTCAGCGACATCGAGGAGGAACCGCCTGAGTTCGCCGACTGGGAAAGCGCTCATGCGGACACCCCCCCAGCGGCCAGCAGGCCGACAGAACCCCATGTCGTCGTGTTTGATCTGGAGACCCAGTTGAGCGCTGCCGAGGTTGGCGGCTGGAACAAGAGCTACCTCATGCGCATGTCATGCGGCATCGTCTGGGACAGCCGCGACGGCTTCACCACCTACTTTGAAGGCCAGGTCGACAAACTCGTCGCCCATCTCCAACGCGCCGAACTCATCGTCGGCTTCAACATCATCGGCTTCGACTACAGCGTCCTGCGCGGCTACACCCGCTTCGATTTCCTCGAGCTCAACACCCTCGACATCATGCGTGACGTCCACTCCCACCTCAACCACCGCGTCAGCCTCGACGGTCTCGCTCAAGCAACCCTGAACACCAAGAAAACGGCGGACGGTTTACAAGCGTTGCGCTGGTACAAGGAGGGGCGATTGGATCTAATTGCAAGATACTGTCGCCATGACGTCGAGATCACCCGCGACCTCTTCCGCCACGGCCTCGACAAGGGTTACCTGGTGTTCGAGCGCAAGGAACAGGGCCGAATGCGGCTGCCCGTCGGTTGGCAGTTACAGAATCTGGTACCTGCTGACAATAGAATGCTGCAGACAGAACTGGCGCCGCGCTCTTCCGCGAAGCCGCGACTCGAGCCGCGACGAGCCGCCCCGGCGTAGATCCCTTACCCGACCTCACCACCCTCGGTCCGGCACCCTCGCCCTTGCACCCTAGGAGCGTGTATACTGGTAGCCATGGACTATCGACGTCAGTGTGGCTTTCGTATGCCGTAAGGGAAGGAATTCGCCATGGCAAGCAGTGCCATTCGTGCTGGTGAGCCGTTCACGGAAACCGAGACAGCGCGGATTGTGGCTCAGTTTAGGCAAGCTGGCTACTTCGATTTTGGCCCCGTAATGGACACAGACGAAGTCGAGGCCCTGCGCGCGGATCTGCAACGCAAGTGGGACGATCCTCGCATGCGAGAACCCGAACTCGATCAAATTCGCAATACCAACCTCATGCGCATGTTCGAATACTCGACCGCTTTCCGGGATCTGATCGTACGCGAACCGTTCGCCAGTCTAGCCGAGGCCATCCTCGGCGAAGATTGCCATTGCATGTCACAGAACGCCCTGGTGACTCCGTCGGACTCGGAGACGGTGGCCGACGGCCCCGGTGGTTGGCACGTCGATGATCTCGTCCACTTTCCGTTGCCGTCCGACATTCCTCGTCACGAACCCGCCGTCCCACTGCCCTGCTTCGTGGTGCAGGTTTTCATCCCGCTGAGCGATGTCGAGGAACTCAAGTACGGGCCCACTCAGGTTGTACCCCGCAGTCACTACTCGGGCCGCCACCCAGAAGTGCAGGATCATCCCGCGTTCGATGGCAACGGACCGCATTCGTTTTTGACGCGGCAAACCCATGCCTACCTGTTCAACAACCAGATGTGGCATCGTGGGGCGCCCAACGCCTCTGACCGGACCCGGCTGATGGCCGGCGTGACCTATAGCAAGCGTTTCGTAGCCCAGAAATTCTACCCCTTCATCGACTATCGCATGCCGGAACATGTGTGGGAAGGCGCTGCGCCCAGGTTGCAGCGTATGCTCGGCCGCCACGAGAAGGGAGCCTACGGCTGAGCCGTCAGACTACTAACGCGACCAGGGGGCTCTCCCTCTCGCCGCTGGAAGGCTATATTGGGTAACCGGCCTGTCTATCCGCGGCGGCCGCGAACTCGAGGTGGAGCCATGGCTGACAATAGGATGAGTCGACACCATGCCTGAATATGCGGTAATCTCCCACGGCGATACCCGGCCGCAGATCCTCCTGCACTCCTACGTAGGCCTGCTGTTCAACTTCAACTACGGCATCCAGACCGTTGACGCCACCGATTTCAAGGGGGTCATCTCCGCGATTGCAGAGCACGGCCAGGACGTAAAGTGTACGATCTTGATCCAGAACGGGTTGGTGCCTCCCGACATAGGGATATCCGGTTTCAACATGAACGGACAGTTCCCCCTGTTCTGCGTGGTGCCTTCGACGGTAGCGAAAGACTACGAAGCCAAATGCAACAGGATCGAAAATGCCCATGTGTGTACGTGGGAAGAGTCGTTCCGCAAGGGCGGGTCTTTCCTGCGAGAGTTGATCGAGTCGATTCTGACTGAGAACGGGATCCACAATCCGTTTTCCGAGGACTTATCCCACGAGGAACTCCAACAGCGGGTCGAGGAGCGCATGGCCGATCTCGACGCCCTCCCCACCATGCCCGGCTCCGTGGCGCGTATTCTACGGCTGGTGGCTAATCCCGAAGCCAAGATGGAAGAGTTGGAGGAGGCGGTGCAGGCCGATCCTGCGATTCTCCACAAGATACAGCAGGCGGTCAATTCACCGGTCTTTGCCGGCTCGGGCGCCAAACAACAACTGTCGGTCAAGGATGCCATCGTACGCCTGGGCTTGAGAGAGGTCGGCGCGCTGGCGATGCAGGTCAAGCTTGTCAGTGGCTTCGTCACCGAGGGCAACAGCCTCTTCGACTTCCGAAGATTCTGGGGACACTCTGTCGGCAGCGCGCTGGCCGCGGACCGTCTCTACAAGCAAAAGCTTCTGCAATTGTCCGAGCCGGTAGAGTTTCTCGACTACTGGATCGGCGCTCTCATGCACGACATCGGCAAGCTCGTGCTCGGAATCTTTTTCTGGAATCATTTCTCCGATGCCATGGGCGACACCGTCATGGATGGAATTTCCTTCCGGGAGGCGGAGAAGAAGCGAGGCGATGTCGCCGATCACGAGCGCATCGGACAGCTGCTGTTACTGAAGGCCGGAATGAGCCAGCAGATAACGGACTGGGTCAAGACGCATGATTCCATCACGGAATCGCCTTCGGATCTACAATGTCTCCTGCACATAGCGAACAACATCAGTAAAGAAGTGGGATTCGGGTACCCACCGGAACCGGAAGTCACCTACAGCCCGGCTGTCCTGGAGGCCCTGTCGATGTCCCAGGAGGATATCGATGGCATCAGAGCCAAGCTCGAGGATGCCCTCGTCAACGACGTCAAGCAACTGCTGGCCGACAGCTCGTAGTGCCCCTCCCGAACACAGGATCGTATTGATGTCTGACTCAGTCGACAGCTATCCCTTGAAGGTGCCCGGCGTCACGGGCGGCGGTCAATTCCAGGATGTCGTTTCTCCGTTCAGTGGCGCGGTGATCGCCCGCGTTGAGCAAGCTGATGCCAACGCCGTGGAGGCAGCCATGCAGCTGTCGGCAGATACCTTCGCGCGCGAGCGGGCAAGCATGCCGCCCCATCGTCGCGCCGCCATCCTGGAGGATCTCGCTGCTCGGATGAAGACTCGTCATGATGAGTTGTCGCTGACGATCGCGCAGGAAGGCGGAAAACCGCTCAAGGATGCTCGCATCGAGGTAACCCGGGCCATCAACACCGTCACGCTGTCGGCAGCAGCGGCAACCGAGCTCGACGGCGAACAACAAGCTATGGGGGGCACCGCAGGCAACGAGAACAAACTGACGATGACCCTGCGCGAACCCGTAGGCGTGGTCAGCTCGATTTCCGCATTCAACCATCCGGTAAACCTCATTGCCCATCAGGTGGCGCCGCCGTTGGCGGCCGGAAACACCGTGCTGCTGAAACCATCGGGTGATACCCCCATATCGGCTCTCAAGATGGGAGAAATGCTGGCCAAAGCCGGACTCCCGGACGGGTTCCTGACCATCCTGCCCTGCGAGCCACCGGTGGCCGAGCAGCTGGCCTCCGATGCGCGTATCAATTATTTGAGCTTCATCGGCAGTGCCAAAGTCGGCTGGCACCTGCGCCGGGTTGCCGCCGACGGCACCAGAGTTGGCCTGGAGCACGGCGGCAACGCCCCGGCCATCATCGACGCCGCTGCCGACCTGGAGCAGGCGGTGCGGGTCTGTCTCAGTGGCGGCTACTACCACGCGGGACAGGTCTGCGTGTCGGTGCAACGGATCTACCTTCACCGTTCGATCGCGGAAGAATTCATCAGCATGTACAAGCCTGCCGTGGAAGGACTGACGGTCGGTGACCCCACCTCTGCCGATACGGATGTCGGCCCTCTGATACGGCCACGCGAAGTCGAACGGGTTAGCAGTTGGGTCGATGCTGCCGTGGCCGGAGGCGCTCAAGTTCTCACGGGAGGACACACACTCGACAACAGTTGCTATGAACCAACCCTGTTGCTGAACGCCGAACCGGGAATGGATGTCGTCGACCGCGAGGTCTTCGGTCCCGTGGTCTGTCTGTTCGTATACGACGAACTCGAGGAGGCGCTCGTGGCTGCCAACGACGGTCCCAACGGCTTCCAGTCAGCCGTTTTCACCAGGGATGTCAACGTCGCCTTCCAGGCCGCGAGGGCTCTCGATTTCAGTGCGGTGATGATCAACGACTCGACCGCGTTTCGCGTCGATTGGATGCCCTTCGGAGGCCGGCATCATTCCGGCCTCGGCATGGGGGGTGTGAAGTACTCGATCGAGGAGATGACGCAGCCGAAGCTGATCGTGCTGAATGTCTAGTGTCCCGTCTCAGAAATAGGTTGACAAAATTCGGCCGCCGAGGCGCCCTGCTCGCAAGGCGCCTGAGCGAGTCGTATCAGTGGGATACGGCGAGCGAAGGCGCTCAGGGACGAGGCCGAACTCTAAGAGTTCGGTCCCACGCCGCGAGCAGGGATGGATCGGCGGAAGAATGTCGACGTATTTCTGAGACGGGACACTAATTGCTGCATGACCGAGAGCAAGCTGCAGATACCCCCAGAACTCGAGAATCAGCTACTCGACGCGGTTCGAGGTTGGTCCGGTTCCCGTCCTTTCGTCATCGGCATCGGCGGCCCTTCCGGCGTCGGTAAGTCAACGCTGGCTCACGGAATCCGCGGGTTGCTGGAGCATGCGGACCATCGCGTCCTCATCATCGGCGTCGATGGCTTCTTCAAAGATCCTCGAGATCGCGATAGACTCGGCGAATGGGGTCCAGACCACGTGCGCTTCAGTGAGTTGCGCCGCGTCCTCAATCACATCGTCGCCGGTGACCGCAGCCCGCTGGAGACCATGCAGTACCGACGGTTACCGGAAAAGGCTCTCTACCCGTGGACGATCGTCCTCGATGACATCAGCGTCGTGGTATTGGAAGGCCTCTACGCCGTCAGCAGCGATCCCGGACTTGGCAGCTTGCTCGATGTCGTCGACCTACCGGTCTTCATCGAGGCGGCGGACGAAGACCGCAGGCGCTGGCGCTTCGAACAGGAAGCCGCTAAGCCCGTCAGCAAGAGCGCCGCGCACATGGAAAAGCATTGGGCGGAGGGAATCATCCCGGATACCCGGGACAATGTCATCCCCTCAAGGGTCAATGCAGCGATTCTCCTCCACGCCGACTCAGAACACCAATTTCAGATAGCACCCGGCGCATGAGGGTGATGGTGATCCACTGCAGTACGATGCGATCACGGCCTTTGGAATCGGTGGCATCGCAGCGCTGATGGCTGCCCCGTGTGTCATCGTTTACTCTCGCGGCAACAGTCCATGGCGCCGCAGGTACTGGCTCAAATAGATATTGGGATATTGCTGATGATGCGCCATCTATGTATATTCGCATCAAATAGGAGTATGAAAAGATGCGCATAACTGTCGATATTGATGAATCTCAACTGCACGCGATTCAGCAGGCCACGGGACAGCGGAAGAAGTCGCCGGCAATCCGGCAAGCCTTGGACGAATTCGTGGCCGAGCGAAAGCGCAAACAGTTCCTGCTCAAGGTGATGGAGGGGAGCGTCGACTACAAACTGACGAATGACGAGTTAGAGGCCCGCGGGACCTATGACGCTGATTGATACCTCGGCCTGGGTCGAGTTCCTCCGGCGTGCAGGCAACCCCGACGTCAAAGGACGCGTAGCCTCCTATCTGGATGCGGGACAGGCAGCAGTATGCGGCCCCATCGAGTTCGAACTGCTCACCGGTGCCCGTCCTGCCGAAACCGCTGACATCCGCACGGCCATGACTTTTTGCACGATGCTCGAGTTCTCGTCAATCTGCTGGCGACGTGCCGCGGAACTGGAACGTACGCTTCGAGGAAGCGGTATCACGGTTCCCCGCGACGACATCTTTGTAGCCAGTGCGGCGCTTGTGTATGACACGCCGGTCTACTGCCGTGACACGCATTTTGAGTTGATACGGACCAAAGGCAGCCACAAGCTTATGACAAGCTGATTTCGACCCGAGAAGTCAAGGTAGAAGGAGCTAACCCATGATCATCGATTCACACCTGCATGTCTACGCCGATGACGAGAGCCAGTTTCCCTATGTCGTCGGTGGCAAGCCCAACCGGCCCGCTTCGGTCGAATACCTGCTCCCGATAATGGACGAAGCCGGCGTCGACAAGGCCGTCATTGTCCAGCCGCGGACCTACTCGTGGGACAACCGCTATATCGCCGACTGTATCAAGCGGTTCCCCGATCGCTTCACCGCCCTGGGCCTCGTCGATCCGGTTTCACCGGAGGGACCCAGCAAGTTGGAGGAACTGATCCGCGAGCACAGCTTCAGCGGTCTGCGTCTCGAACTGGGATGGGAGAAGAATCTCGACGATTTTCACGGCCAGGATCGGTGGCCGCTGTGGGAGCGGGCCCAGGAGTTGGGGGTCGCCTTCGGCATTCTCGGCTCGTCCAGAGATCACTCCTGCGTCGAGCCGATGGCACAGCGCTTTCCCGGCGTCAACATCCTCCTTGACCATCTCAACGGTTTGCCAATAGACCCTGAAAAGCAGGCGCCCCTAATCGAAGCCACGATTCGTCTTGCTAAGTACCCGAACGTACATGTGAAGGTGTCGAACGTGCAGGGCAAGTCCCAGGAGGATTACCCATTCCCCGACCTACGACCTCATCCACCGCATATATGATCTCTACGGCCCGCAGCGTCTGTTATGGGGGACCGACTTCCCTGGTGTCCAGCTCAAGTGCGGCTACGCCAATGCCGTCGATCTGGTGCGGACCCACATCCCCTTTTTCACCGAGGATGACAAGGAGTGGCTCTTCCACAGCACAGCTGAGAAGGTGATGCGGGGGCTTTAAGGCGTGGGAGAACATTCGACTGAAGTGGCCAGCCCCCGGACTGACCCGGTGATCTCAAACAAGGTTACAGTCCAGATTGCCGCCTGGGGCGAGACAACCGATCTCGATCTGACCTTCCCCGACAGCTGGACCGTGACGAACTGCACCATGCTGGGTCACGACGCACTTGCCCTCAGCGACGCTGAGATCCGCGCCAGCCTGGCGGCACCACACGGAACAGCGCGCCTGCGTGAGATGGCCGCCAGTGCCAGCCGGGTCGCCATTCTGTTCGACGACCTCATTCGACCGACACCTGTATCTCGCGTTGCTCCCTTTGTGCTCGGAGAGTTGCTCAGCGGCGGCATGGAGGAAGATCAAATCCGCTTTGTCGCCGCCATCGGTACCCATGCGCCGATGATGCGGGCGGAGATCGTCAAGAAACTCGGGACTGAGATCGTCGAGAACTACGCCGTCTACAATCACAACGTGTATGAAAACGTAGTCCTCGTTGGCGAAACCAGTTTTGGCACGCCCGTTTACATCAACAGGGAGGTCGCCTCCTGCGATCTGAGAGTCGCCATCGGCGGCGTCATTCCCTACTACTCGAAGCACATCTACAACGGCGGCGGCAAGATTGTGTTGCCTGGCGTTTCCGGCATTGAAACGATCTCGGACCATCACCTGAAATTCCAGGAGCGGGTCGCTGACCGGCCGCCCGATCCGCATGTCACCGACGAGATCCCGCTTCCACGCCTCAACATTGAAGAGGCCGCCCGAATCGCTGAACTCGACATGAAGGTGGACCTGGTGCAGAATAATCGTCGCGAGGTTGTTGGCCTTTTTGCCGGCGATTTCGTCGAGACCCATCGGCGCGCCTCGGCCTTCGGCAAGGGGATTTACTCGACGACGGTGGCGGCTGAATCGGACATCGTCGTCGTCAATGCCTACCCGATGGAGGATCAACCTACCAAGGGGCTCTGGCTGGCTGGTCAATCCGTGAAACCGGGTGGAGATGTCGTCATCCTCTCACACAGCGACAATGGCCTCAGCCATACCCACTATCTGTTCGGCCGCTTCGGAACTGCCTTCGGCGGCCGCGGATGGTCGCCGGGACGACGGCAATTCAAAATTGGCGGCGCAGATCGGGTCATCATCTGCTCCCCCTACACCACAAAGTCAGACCGCGACAACTTCCAGGGTGTGTCCTTCGTCAAGACATGGCCGGAAGCACGCTCCCTGCTCGAGCGGGACCGCAGCACATCCGCCTCCGTCGCCGTCTATCCCTACGCCCCGATTCAGTCGACGGACTAACCGGTACGACCGGTTGATCTCCTTCCGGTGCCAGTCGGCTCAGCGCCTACCTATAACTCCAGCGGCTCTGTAGTCTTCAGCACGAAGAACTTCCTCATAGCTTTCTTGACGTTCCAGTGCGCCTTCAGCCCGATCGGAAAGTGCGCCATGTCGCCGGGGCCGACGTCGTAGCTCCTGCCGCCCCCTTCGGTGATCGTCACATCCCCTTCCAGCACATAAACGAACTCGTCCCAGGTGTAGGTCCAGTCGAACTCGCCCGGCTCGCACGTCCACAGCCCGCTCGAAAGGGTTTTGTCGGCCGACTGGTTGAGGACGGCGCCACGGGCGACCGGGCTGCCGGCCGTGACTAATTGTGCATCGATGGGCATGTCGGGAAGGGGGCCCTGTGGCGCGCTGGCGCTGATCATTTCGATGGTGCTGACATCGGTCATGGCACAGTCTCCTGTTGGAGGTGGGAGCAGCTTTATTGCGGGCTCATTCCGCCGAGTCCAGTCGATAGACCCGGGTGGCCGTGTCGTGGAAGAGCTTCGCCTTGTCCTGCGCACTGTACGCTGCCGTGAGACGCTTGAACGAATTCCACAATAGATTGTAACTGCAGGTCACCATGTCCACCGGGAAGTTGGACTCGAACATGCAGCGGTCCGGCCCGAACACGTCGATGGTGTGCTCGTAGTAGGGCCGGGTCGCCTCCATCAGCGCCTGGCTGGTTGGCGGTGCCACCTGCTCGTTCCAGCTGAAGCCGTTCAGCTCCATGTTGATGCCACCGAGCTTCGCCACGACGTTGTCGCAGGCCGCAAGCTCCGCCACATGCCACTTCCAGCCCGGGAAAGCGTCCTCACGTTTGCCCGCGTAGGGTCCGATGCCGAGCGGACCGCCGAAGTGGTTGAGCACGATGGTGGTGTCCGGGAAGGCGCGTGCCAGATCGGTGAGGTCGGGAATCTGGGGGTGGTAACACCAGCCCTCGAAGCTTAGTCGGCGGGGTGCCAACTGGGCGAACCCCTGGCGAAAAATCGGATCCAGAAATGCGTGCTGGCCCGGATCGTTGCGGCCGTTCGGCACCGCTTCGCTGGAGTCCCAGGTGCCCTGGTGACGGATGCCGCGAAACCGGCCGCCACCGGTCCGCACGTGTGCGTCGAGCACCTCACCCACGGCTCCACCGAGGTTCAGGTTCGCGGTGCCAACGATGCCGGCCGCGATGCGACACGGGCCGTAGAGACCGGAGGCGCTCATCGCCGCGATGCCGTTGACAAACTCCGTTTCGCCGATCACGCGATGGCTCTCCGGGCCGGTGGAGCGGTACATGGCGCCGCATTCGATGAATACGGTTGACACGATGTTGTGGCCGGCGTTGACGTCGTCCAGGAGGTCGTCGAGCAGGTAGCGATGGGCGACCCGCTCGTGGCGGAACTCCCAGAGATGGTGGTGCGGATCGCAGATCGGCAGCGCCGGCTCGATCGTCTCCTCAACCGTGCGCTCGAGCCACGCCTTGTTGCTCGGCGAAATCATCAGACGGTTCTATAGCGCATCCTGCGCCCATTCGTGATCGGGCGGAATCGTCCAGGTCTCGGAAAGGGCCAGACAGCAGCTGGTGCCCTCCCTGCCGAACAGGTCTCTGGACAGGACGCGCCCCGGAGCGGTGTTGCCATTGATGGTCAGTTGTGCCCGCCGGGCGGGAATCAACAGGCTGTAGACGCCGTGGGGCTGCTCGGGATTGTCGAACGGCTGATTGGCGACCTGGACTGGTGCCATGAAGTCTGACCAGACCAGGACGATCTCCTCATCCCGCGAGGCGACGCGTTCGACCCAACAGGTCAACATATCACCGCTTTTCGAGAATTCGGCATCGATGATGGGGATGTCGCCGGAATAGGTGTCGCGCATGGAAGCCTGGACGCCTTCCTGGAGCCAACGTGCCAGAGCGAAGTTGTCTGAATAGATCCGCGGCTCGCCCTTCGACAGGACGCTCTTGGCAAAGAGGATGTGTCCGACTCCCTTGGGGGATGCCACCACCCGCCAGTGGCTCATCTCCACCGTCGGATCGCCGTCCTCCGACTCGCCCAGGCGCAAGAATGAGTTTTCGCCGCTGACGCGGACTTTGTTCGGATCAGCTCCCATGACGTTTCTCCTTTGGTTTGCTTGCTGCTACATCTCGTGACGCTTGCGGGGTATGTACGGCTTGGGCTCCTGCGAGGGCTGAACCAGCGTGGTCCCGTCGTCTTCTATCAATGGCCGCCGGGAATTGTACGGCGGCTCCAGTACCGCTCGCTGGACATCGGTGAGCTCGTCGACCCACTCCGGCATCTTCACTTCCCACAAGTTGTGAAAGCTGCTGAACTTGGGGCTGTAGCGGTACAGGAGCACCCGGCGCTCGTAGTCCGCCTGCCAGGGCAGCGACCCGTGAATGGTGGCCTCCAGAAAGATGATCAGGTCTCCTGCCTTGGCGGCCACGCTGCGCACGGCCTCGCGGTCGCAGTTGTGGAGCATGATATCCTCCGGGCACTTGAAGTTGGCCTTGTGGCTGCCCGGAATGCAGGCGAAACCACCAGATCCTTCGCCCATGTCGCGCAGCACATACTGAAACACCGTCATGCCGCCGCGGAACTCGCCGTTGGCGAAGGCGTACCCCTGCGACGCGTCGCATCGCCGGCTGGTATGGCCGTGCAGACCGTGTCCGCCCGTACCCTTGCGGGCCATAATGATGGCGGGCTCCGAATCCAGGCGCCAACCGCGGCCGAAGATCGAGTTCGTGTACGGGATGAGCTTGGGATGGGCGATGAGCTCGCGAAACGGCAGACACCAGGGCTTTTCCCAGGCCAGCATGCCGTGTTCGGAGCGGACGCCGAATTTGCCGTCCATGCCGCCGGCATACTGATTGGGTCCCGGATAGTCGTACTCCTCCATGGGGACGACATTGGCATCCACGGCTTCATTCAGGGCGCCGACCTCGTCGGCGGTGAGAAAGTCGCCCACGTGCAGGAATCCCTGCAGATCGAACAGAAACTTCTCACGTTCGCTCATTTCAAGCATTGTGTCGCCCTCCATTTAACCTCTCCGCCCACTGAATCAGACACTTGATGTACCCCAGCGCGTATGCCCGTCCGCGATGGCCCCAGGTGGTGTCGCCTTCCAGTTTGGGGACATGGTCCGTGATCAAGAACCCGGTGAAACCGGCTTCCTTCAACGCCCTGACGGCTTCGAATGGGTCGACGCTGCCCTCGTCGATGAAGCACTCATTGAAACAGGGCACTTCCCCCTGAACAAAGCGAAAGTGGACGTAGGCGATGCGATCGCGCTCGGCAAAATGACTGATGGCGGGGATGGCGCCCTCAGCGCTCATCTCCGACCAGCAGCCCATGCAGAAATCGAGCTGATGGTTGGGACTGTCGAATTTGTCGATACCCCGTTTGAACTCCTCGAACGATCCGAAGATGCGTCCGATACCGCCCAGCGAGTCCACCGGGGGGTCGTCGGGATGCAGCGCCAGGGTTACGCCGGCTTCCTCCGCTACCGGGAGAATGCGTTCGAGGTAATAGTCGAAGTTCTCAAGCATTTCCTCTTTGGTATAGACGCGGCCGTGGGTGAGCTCGACGGGATCATGCTCGGCCATGTCGAAGCGCGTCGCCCGCGCACCGCCCCGCAGCTCGGCCATGGGCTCGGTGCGCCAGACGTGGTTGGGCATCCAGTGATAACCGAGGATGGGAATGCCGGCCTTACCCATGTTGCGGACTATGTTGGCCATGTGGCCGATCTGCTGGTCTCTGGCTGGACCGGCGACCATGATGTCTATGTTGAAGTCGATGGGCACGTTCTCGAGCGCCATCAGCCGCAGATCGGCGGCATCGGCTCTGTCCTTGAGTGCTTTGAGATCCTCATACGACCACTCGTGGTCGCCGGGCAGCTTGGCCCTGTTCATGAGGAAATCGTCGGCACCGAGCTGCTTGATGAAACGCAACATGTCGTCGGTGAGCTCCGAAAACTGGCCTAAGCCCGGACGCATTTTCAATTCCATTCATTCCCCTTGGTAGGTACCTGCGGTCGGAGACGCGAGTATTGGCGGTGGTGGTGGTTATAAACGGCGTTATCGGTACTCTGTCAATGGGCTTTGAGGGTCACTCGCCGCTCGCTCGGCACCGTCTGCAGGATTGCAGCAACCGGGATGCAGCAACCGGGCTGATAGGTAACAGTCTAAACCGGGTTGATGGGTGACACTATTGTTTTGATTGAATTCACTCCCGTACGATCATGTCCCTCTCGTCGACGGTGGCTAGGAGGACGGTGTTGAAGTAGATGGCCCAGACGCCGTCGTCGATCTCCTCGAGACCGATGTCGAGATGCTTGAGAGACTGAGCGATGAAGATGAGCTTGTGGCCGAGGCGTATGGTCCCGGCTCGGGTGACGTGCTTGATGACGAAGTGACCGGGGTACTCAATGGTCGGCATGCGGCCGGGATAGGGCCGGGGTGATGGGTGGTACCGGGAGCCAGGAGTCTTGCCGTTGAGGGCGTCATGGGGACGCTCGTCGTTGTAGAGCTGTCGGAAGCGCTGGAAGGATCGCTGCTGGGCGGCCTTGTTGGCGGCGGGTGGCCGACAGGTAGCGGCCTTCAAGGTGCGATGCATGCGTTCGTGGGCGCCATTTTCCTGCGGCGATGCCGGGCGGATCCGCTGGTGCACGATGCCGAGCCTCATCCACCAAACGTTGAGTCGGCATAGCCCATGCAATCCTCTGGAAGCAAAGGGAACGCCGTTGTCGGTGCGAATGGCCTGAGGCAGGCCGAATTCGCGGAAGGCTCTCTCGAAGACCGGACGCGCATGCAAGGTCTTGATGTCGGGCAGGGCGCGGCAGGTCAGGAGATAGCGAGTGTGCTGATCGCTGATGGTGAGAGGGAAACACCAAACTCCGTTCTTGGTAGGAAATTGGCCTTTGAAGTCGGCCGTCCACAGATCGTTGGGGTTGTCGGTGGTCGGCGGCACGGCTCCGGGGTGCTGACGTGGGCGTCGTCGTCGTCGCTTCTTCACCAGGCCTTCGCGCACCAGCAGATCGCCTGCCGTACTGACCGCCGGCCAGGAGCAGATGTGCGGATGTCGAGGCGCCAGCCAGTCCAACAGTTTGTTCGGTCCCCAATCGGGGTGCCGTGTGCGCGCTCCGAGAATGAGCTCGGCAATCTCTGGCGCCATGCGATGCGGACAGGTGTGGGGCGCGTGACTGCGGTCCTGTAACCCGGGCACCCCCTCTTCGGCGTGCCGCTGAAGCCACTTGTATCCGGTTTTGCGGCTGATCCCGTATCGCTCGCACAGCTCCGCTCTCGAGTAGTGCCCGCGCTGATCGTCGGCGATAAATCGCTTACGTTGTTCCATGGGTGCTGTCTCCATCCAGGGCATCGACCAACCTCCCAATTGGGTTGGTCAAAAAGTAGAAGGAGTGTCACCCATCAACCCGGTCAGATGTGTTACCAATCTACCCGGTTTGTACCGGATGATCTGCCTAACAGTCGATCGCTGGCAGGTCGTGTGCTCGACGCACGTCGTTGATCGTCTGCCGCACCCGGTCCTCGAATGGTGGGAATTCCACACCGAACTCCTCGACCAGTCGGGCATTGTCGATGAGGTAGTTGTCGCATAGCTCGCGCCCGTCTTCGTGGACCAGCCGGTCCCCATAGTGCGATTGCAACCCGTTGACGGCGACCGAGCTGGCATAGACCGTATGAGGCACCTCACATAACCGCGCCGCTTCGAAGCAGTTGCCCATGCCCATCACATTGAGCTTGAGGGCCTGATGCGGGGGCAGATCGCTGCTGATGTGGTAGGGTGAGGACACGGTCGGGCTTCGCCATCGTCATGGTGCCGACTACGTCATCGAACTGGGTGACGTCACCGTGCACCACTTCTACGGCCTCACCGAACTGCTCAAACGATGCCTGAGCCGGATTTATGTCCATGAACACCACCCGCTCGCCACGCGCGACCAGGAGGGCAACCAGGCGCCGTCCGATAAATCCGGCACCGCCGATGACGAGAACGGTCATCGAACGCACTCAGGCAACGGGGTCTGGCGCGGTAACGTAGACCTCGTCGGTCACATGCTCGAACCAATCAGTCACGCCCCCCGTGTCATCGACCTCCGTCATCGCCAGATGGACGAAGAAGCGATCCGGCCCGGCACCGTGCCAGTGCCGGGTATCGGAAGGAATGATCCCGGTGTCTCCAGGTCTGAGCTCCTGCACGCCCTCACCCTCCAGCTGGAGTCGCCCGATTCCTGATACGACGTAGAGAGTCTGCCCGACGGGATGCGAATGCCAGGCGGTGCGAGCACCGGGGCTGAACGAAACGATAGAGGCACGTAAACGAGATGGAGTGGTGCCGACGACGAGCTCGTCCTGCCAGACTTGCCCGGTGAAACGCTCTGTCGCCCCCACCTTGGTCGGCCGCGCCTCGGCTCTGATGACCCCCATGTCTCCTCGCTCGTGTGTGTCAGGTGACCGAACGCCTACGGTAGGGTTGAGCTAATGGTAAAGAAACGGGATGAGTCCATGCAGTCGCTTGGACGCACTACAGTTTCATGTTCACCACAAGGGCTACAGCCCCGCTTCCCGCATCTCAAGCAACTTATGCCGCACGTCAGGCGCCGTCAGCGGAATCACCTGCACATAGTGATCCAGTGCCGCAACAGGCGGCTCCCCCTTTGGATTGTGCCCGTATCGATCCTCCCCCCGCACCAGGTGGCTCACAAACTTCGGCCAGATCGTCGTGTCGCACTTCACATACGTGGGCGAATATCGAACCGCCAGCCCCACCCGCGCCCTGTCAGAGAAATTCCCCCCGGACCCATGCACCATATGATCGTCATGCAGTGAAATCTCGCCCGCCTTCAATTCCACATTCATCGCGTCCGACTCCAAAAATTGCCCGCCCTCCAACTCAATCCACAACCCCGTAGACTGCCCCGACGCCTCCCGATGCTTCAGCATCCCCGCCCGATGGCTCCCTGGCACTACCTGCATACACCCATTTCCCACACTCGAATCGCCAAACGCAATCCAAACCGTCACCGTCTCCCGCGGCGTCAACGGCCAATAAAACGCATCTTGGTGCCAGTGCACCGGGGTCTCATCATGCGGCGCCTTGCTAAAAAACTGACTCCCCCACACATAAAAATCCGGCCCCAGCAAATCTTCCACATAGTCCAGAATCCGCGCCTCCGAAACCAGTTCATACAAAAACCGATCATAATGATGCCAGTTCAAAATCTCCCCCACCGTCTTCCCTTCCGGCAAAAGCCCCACCAACCGCTCATACTCCCGATTAAACCGCGCCACCGTGTCTGCCTCAAAAACCTTGAACCCTCGCAGAACCCCCTGCTGTTCATAGATTTCCCGTTCGTCAGCTCCAATCATTGGCATGTACACCTCCCGAGAAAATCCGGCAGAACTGCATCCACATTCTCCTCAAGATGCACAAGATCCCCTGTCCCCGACAGCACCACATCGGGATCGGGAATGGACGGCGGCATCAACGGTACACGATGCGACACACTGCCGTCGCCAAGTTGTGCGCAGGATGATCTGTTTCGAGTTTCAACGTGGTGAGGAGCCCCATCCTTTTCTAGACCGGAAAGACGACGTGAACCCATTCGAATCAGTCGTCATCGGCAGTACCGGCGCCACCGTCACTCGTTTGGGCCTTGGCGGTGCCGGCTTGAGCGGCATGGTGCTGGCCGATGGTATCTATCAGGGCAGTGACGCCGAGGAAGGCCTGCGCATCATCCGCCGTGCCTACGAGCTCGGCGTCCGTCATTTTGATACTGCTCCCCTGTACGGTCTGGGTCGCAGTGAGGTGCGCTACGGCCGCGTTCTGAGCGAACTGCCTCGTGACAGCTTCAGCCTGTCGACGAAGGTGTCACGCCGCCTCGTCCTCGCGGATCCGAACCAACCAGACCCGGCCGCTGATGACATGGACGGCATACCTGAGTACACATACGAGTTCGACTTCACCGCCACCGGCATCCGCCAGACCCTCGAATCCAGCCTCGAACGACTCAAGCTGGACCGTGCCGACATCCTCTACCTGCACGACAGCGACGTCGCCGATCAGCATACAGACGACCAGTTTGCCGAGGGTTTGGAAGCCCTCGTCGACCTGCGGGAACAGGGTGTCGTCAAAGCCATCGGCATGGGCATGAATCAGTGGCAGGTGACCGCCCGCATGATTGAGCGCTTCGACCTCGACCTGATCCTGCTGGCAGGTCGTTACACCTTGTTGGACCAGTCCGCCCTGCCCAAGTTCATGCCATTATGCGTAGAGCGCGGCGTCAGATTGTCGATCGGTGGGGCCTACAACAGCGGTATCCTGGCGCGGGATCTCGATCAACCGGTGAGCTTTGAATACCAGCCGGCTCCTTCCGAGATGGTCGACAAAGCCCGCAGCATCAAGGCGGTCTGCGACCGCCATGGGGTCGAGTTAAAGGCGGCGGCGCTGCAGTTCGTCTCGGCGCATCCGGCTGTCTCCACCACCATTCCCGGAGCCTCGAACGTCTCCGAGGTCGAGGACAACGCGCGGCTCTTGCAGCAGAGCATTCCGGCTGAACTCTGGGCAGAGCTCAAGTCCGAGCAGCTGTTGCCCGACACCGCACCGACACCATGACCTACCTCGCTGGCCAACCCCCCGACGACGCGCTCATAGACAGCTGGGTCGAGCAATTCCATCGAGACGGCTGCCTCTTTCTTCGCAACGTCCTGCCACCCGGCTGGTGCTCTGAGCTGAGCCACGACCTGGATCTCGCCCTCGATTGTGACATCAGGCCGACAATCCAGATCCACCACCGCATGTTCGAAACCAGCGACGCCAATCTCAGGCTCTTCGACGTCGAGCCAATCGTCACCTTTGCTGAGCGCCTGGTGGCGCCCGATTGTCATATAATCCACAACAACAGCTTCCGCTCGCCGCCCGGGGCGGCCATCAGCAACTGGCACCAGGACGATGCCCCGCACTTCGAGATCACCCACGGGGAGCCGCCGGACAATGTGCGCCTGCCTGTACTCCTGTTCACTTGCAACTACTATCTGACCGATGTCGATACCGTCGACCACGGCCCGACCCAGACGGTGCCCCGGTCCCACCTGTTCGGCTCAGGACCTCCCAATCCGATTGAACACAGCGGTCACGAAGATCAGGTGGTGTCGAATCTCGGACCGGCAGGCAGTGTCATCATGTTCAACAACCAGGTATGGCACCGCGGCGCTCCGAACACCAGTGACCGAACCCGTTACATCACCCAGATCAGCTACGCCCGTCGGCTGGTGGGCCACAAGTACTATCCCTTCATGAATTACCAGATGCCCGAGCACGTCTACAAGGGTGCCGACGAGCGTCGACGACGTTTGTTGGGCTTTCTGCCGAGGGGTGCCTACGGCTAGTGCTCTGTTAAAGAGTGGGCATTGAGTTTTGGACTTTGGCCAGCTTGGCGTTGTCGGTGTTCTTGTTTCGCCACCTCAGGTACTCCTGCATGCGCTGGCCGACTTCTCGATGATCGTTGGGATCGCTGTTTTTAATGACGAAATAATGGGCTGCGGTGAGGTGACATTCGAGCCGATTCATCCATGACGCGTTGGTGGCGGTGAAGACCGGCGAGACCCGGTTTCGTCGGCACCAACGCAGGATCGGCGGTGTCTTGTGCGTCGACAGATTATCCATGACGACATAGATCCGCTCCGCCGTGCGATAGCGGAGCCGAATGGCCTTGAGGAAATCGAGTACGACCGACGCATGTTTCTTGGGTTTGTGATGCATCCACAGGATGTCCTCATGGACGTTATAGGCTCCAAAGAAATAGCTGACGCCGCCGTGGCGGCTATAGGTTGCCCGATGCCGGACCGGGCGCTTGTGTGGGGCCCAGGAAGCACCGGCATGCGGCTTGATCTGGACTGGTCCCAGTTCGTCGAAACAGACTACGACCGTGTCTTTCGGCGCCCGCTTGTAGAGTCGGTTGATGCGTTTTTTTTAGAGACAAACTCCGGGTCCTTTGATTCTTTCCAGGTGCGCGTCCGTTGATAGGTAACCTTATGTTGATCCAGGATTTTTCCGATGGTCACATGCGAAACCTCGGGAATCATCTGCCGTCCCACCAGGCAGTCGGTCAGCTTGCGCAACGACCACTGGTTGAACGGCTGGCCGAATGCACGGGGGGGCATCGTGGCAATTTCCACCACCACGGATTCGTCCTCCGGCGTCAACTTCGAAGGACGCCCCGGACGTGCCCGAGTGCGCAAAACCGTCAATCCCCCTTCGTTGTACTGGCGGATCAACTGGCGAACGTACTCCTCATGCAGATGCAGTGTATCCGAGATCTCCTGGGCGCTGAACGAGATCAACTGCCCACGGCGCATCTGCACGGCGTTGCGAGGCCGTTTCAGCCACCGTCCCAGTTCCTTAGACTCCGCCGCGTTCGGCGAACGAGCATGGAGACACATAGCATGACCCTCCTGAAGGATTCACCATATGTATCCATGATACCACGACTTACGACAAAGTACAAGCTCGATTTCTTAACAGAGCACTAGTGGCCTCACCGACATTCCCCAGCCGCCTCGGTGTCAGCGGATAGGCTAGCCCCACTCATCGATCCGTATGCACTCGGGTAAAACGCCAAAATCGCCCTGAAGGCGCCCCGAGAAAGCCATTACCATCTCCGCCGGACCGCAGAGATAGAATACAGACCGTGCGATGTCGGCTACTCCGGAGCAGATAGTATCCAAATCCACGCGCCCCGCAGTGACACCGTCGGCGGAACCGAACTCGGTGTAGTAGCATGCGCGAAACAGGGGGAGTTCACTCACGCACCGATCGGCCAATTTTTTGAAGACGAGAAGCTCGGGCACGCGAGCGCCGTAGTGCAGAGTTACGGAACCCTCAAGCCCTTCCACGAGCGCGTCTTCCATAAGTGCCACGAAGGGTGTCACGCCGGTTCCGCCGGCAATCAAAACCGCTTCGGTTTCTGTCGCTGTCTTGACGATGAATGTACCGTATGGGGCCTTCATCCAGACTTCATCGCCGACCTGGAGTTCGCCGATAATTCGCCGGGTAAAGGTACCCTTGGCTGCGATCGTCAGACGGATGATCTCACGATCTGTGGTTCCGTTGGCGATCGTGAATGCCCGTGACTCCGGCCAGTGCTTTGAAGGATCGTAGGGATCGAGGGCAAGGTGCAGGAATTGGCCTGGTCTGTATCGTGGCCGGTTCCCCAAGTATCGAAATTCGTAGGTGACATCGTCGTCACTGTGACGGAGAATTCGAGCGACTGCAGCCTGGAACCTCACAGGTGTAGCCATCAGCTGGCATGCTCTCCCATGAACTTCTCAAAAACACTGGCGGTGTACTGGATCTGCGAATCCCCGATTCCGGGATACACACCGATGAAGAATGTGTTGTTCATTACCCTGTCCGTGTTCTCCAGTTTCCCTTCGACCCGGTACTCTACCTCGGTATAGGCGGGTTGGCGAGTGATGTTGCCGCAAAAGAGATTCCGCGTCTCGATCCTCGCATCTTCGAGACACGCAGTCAGCTGGTTGCGTGTGAACGGGGCGTTATCAGCCACGGTGATGACATAGCCGAAATAACACGGCTCGCTCCGCGCCGGCGTTGTGGGCAGAATCAGGTGGTTGGAGAAGGGCGCTATAGCCTCTCCCATCGCCGTCCAGTTGCGACGTCGAGTGGCGACGAAGTCAGGGAGTTTCTTCAGTTGAGCGCACCCGATAGCCGCCTGGATATCGGTCACTTTCAAGTTATAGCCGATGTGCGAATACACGTACTTGTGGTCGTAACCCGGGGGCAGCGTGCCAAACTGCTGGCTGAATCGCATGCCGCAGGTATTGCTCTCTCCCCCACTGCAGTAGCAGTCGCGCCCCCAGTCGCGGAACGAACTGGCGATGCGGGCAAGCTGATCGTCATTGGTCAGAACGGCCCCACCCTCTCCCATCGTTATCTGGTGCGCGGGGTAGAACGATATCGTCGCGATGTCTCCGAACGTACCCAGGTATTGCCCATCAGCCTTGCCGCCAAGCGCATCGCAACAATCTTCGATGAGCCAGATGCCACGCTCGCGGCAAAACTCGCTCACGGCGGACACTTCGAAGGGCACGCCCATCGTATGGGCAAGTATCACGGCCTTGGTGCGGGCAGTTACGGCTGCCGAGATCGCTTCGAAGGTGGGTACATAAGTGCCCAATTCGACGTCCACGAATACGGGAGTCGCCCCGTTCTGTACAATTGGATTGACCGTAGTCGGAAATCCTGCCGCTACCGTGATCACTTCATCCCCGGGGCAGATCCGGCGGGCGCCGAGGGAAGCAGATGTGAGGGAGGATACAGCTACGAGATTGGCGGAAGAACCCGAGTTCACCAGAAGGGCGGTGTCGATATCCAGTAGATTCGCCAGATCGGCTTCGAAGCTTTCGGAGAAACGACCAGCGGTTAGCCAGAAGTCCAGGACCGCATCAACGGCATGGGTCAATTCCTCGCGGTCAAACACTCGACCTGCATAACGAACCGGCGTTTCTCCCGGCACAAACTCAGTGCTCGGAAACGCGGCGGAATGATACGCCCTGACAAGCTCTGCGATCTCCCGTCGCTTCTGTTCCAGAACGTCCATTCAGTATCTCCCTTCCACAGCCTTCCAGGGCGCCATGCCAGATTCCCAAAGCTCCTCCAGTAGATGCTTGTCGCGAAGCGTATCCATCGGCTGCCAGAAGTCGCCGTGCTGGTATGCCATGAGTTGCCCATCGGTTGCCAACTGTTCAAGGGGATCGCGCTCCAGGACACAGGAGTCCCCCGTCAGATAGTCGAACACGGCCGGCTCCAGAACCATGAAACCACCGTTGATCCAGCCTTCGTTTGCTTGCGCCTTCTCGGAAAAACCGGCGACCTGATCGCCATCCAGGTACAAGGCGCCGAAGCGAGCGGGCGGGCGGACGGCTGTCAGCGTAGCGATTTTCCCGTGGCCACGATGGAACGTGACGAGCTTCGATATGTCGATATCGCTCAATCCGTCGCCGTAGGTGACCATGAAGGTTTCCTGGTCCAGGTGCTCCTTCAATCGGAGGATCCGGCCACCTGTCTTTGTATCCAGACCCGTGTCGAATAAACCGACACGCCAGTCCGGGCTACGAGCGTCCGTTGTCTCGCTCGAGTTGGTCCGCAGATCTATTACCATATCGCTGCGATGAAGATAGAGATGGTGGAAAAACTCCTTGATGATCCCCTGCTTGTAGCCACATGCAACGATGAATTCCTTGTGTCCGTAGGTGGCGAAAATGCTCATGATATGCCAGAGTATCGGCCAACCGCCGATCTCAACCATCGGCTTGGGAATCGACGTGGTCTCCTCTGACAAGCGCGTGCCATAACCGCCTGCTAGAATGACTGATTTCATATTCTTTTCCGTGAGCCTGAGTCGCGGGAATGTTTCCGTGCGCGAGTGCCGGGTGCCAGATGCCCGCTCACAGGCACCCATCCACAGGGGTCAGTTTGTGGCGTATTTGCCCCGCGCGAGATAGGCGATGAGGGCTTTTTCCAATCGTGTAGTATCGTTTTTCTTCCACACGTTAATGATCGTTCGAAACACCCTGGAGGGATGGAAGAGAAAGTTGAGGAAGTAGAAAAGAGCTGTTCCGAAGAATTTGTATGCGAGTATCTGTTTGCTCGAAAGACCCTCACTGAACGATTGGGCGTTCGTCATCGAACTGTAGAATGAAAGTGCTCGAAAGTATTCTTCGTCCAGGAACACTCGCTCGGCCTCGACAAGGTCGTCAAACAGTTCGCTGCCCGGGTACGGAGAGAACTGGTTGATTGACATGTCATCGCATCCCACCCAGGCCATCTTGCAGATGAATTTCAAGGTCGCGGGGAGATGCTGAAGTTTCTCTTTGGGAAAGCCGCTGATAAGGTTGACCTTGACGGACATTCTGTTTGTCGAACAGCACTTCATGGACTCCAGCATCCGGTCCAGGTCGACCTTCTTCTTGATCATCTTCAGAACTTCCGGGGAGCCCGATTCGGGAGCATAGGAAAGATTCCTGCACCCCGACTCGTATAGCAGTGGTGCCACCTCGCCGTCGATGGCTTCTGACCGAGTACCGCTGGGCAACTGCCAGGTAATTCCGAGATCTCTCTCGATCAGCAGCTTGGTGAAATCGACGATCCAATCCTTGCGGACGATCGCTGTGAGGTCGTAGAAATCAAAGTTGTCGACTTGATAGTCTCGAATATACCCTTCCATTTCATCGACTACATCCTGCGGATCCCGGCATTTCCATGCCGTCGTCCACATCAGTGGGTTTGAGCAAAAGGTGCACTGATACGGACACCCGCGCGAGGCCAGGATGGGCATGGAGCGGCCGCCACCGGTGGCTCCAAATCCATGGCCGTTGTCGAGGTAATTCGCCAGGGGAAATCCCTCCCAGGTCGGGCGCTCGATCGCATCGAGTTCCTTGATCCTTGGCCTTCTCAATTGACCGACGAACTCCCCATCCACCATGAAAGCGGTACCTGGCTCGTCTCGGGGGAGCTCTCCCGATTCGCTGTAGAAACTGAGAATACTGTCGAGACAGTCCTCTCCTTCACCCAGGACGATGAGATCGATTTCGGGCGCGCTTCTGAGGCTGAATTCGGGAACACCGGTGACGTGCTCGCCGCCAGCGACCACCTTGGCTGCGGGAACCCGATTGCGTATCTCCGTGAGCAGCTCTTTGGTGTAGGGCCAATCCTGAGAAAACATGACTGAGACCAGGACGATATCTGTATCCGGCTCGATCTCTCCAGCGATCTCATCCTTCTTCTGTCCCAACAGATGAAAATCATGATGGGCTCCCGTGACCGCTCTGGTGCCAGGGTAGTTGCCGATGGAATCGATGACCTTGACGTCAGATGTGTGTTTGAGGCAGATCGTATGGAGGTACGCCATACCGATAGGTGGACACACCGGCGCCGTGGACGCGGAAGCGTCGATGATCGTGGGAACTCGTACCAGGGCGATTTTCATGGACTAACCTCTCTGGCCACATTTTCTTTTTGACTGCACTCTTGGGTTTGAAACTGCGGTTCAATCGTTTGTTCTATTATCGTCAATGGACGCGCTCTGACCTGCAAATAAATCCTGCCCAGGTACTCGCCGATTATGCCAAGAAAGAAAGCGTTCAGGCTGATGCCCGCTAGCGTCAGCACTGCGAGGGTGGCGAATCCAGCCGGCCAGTTGGTGCCGAACAGAACTCGCCCTCCGATGTAACCAGCGGCCGCCAGGAAGACAATCGCCGTGACGATGACGCCGCATAGGGAGGCGATGCGCAGCGGCACGATGGAATGGTTCAGGACACCGTCCAGACCCAGACGGACAAGATCCCAAAAGGAGAACTTACTGACCCCCCGTGTCCTGGCATGTCGTTCGTAGGGAATGCCTTTTTGCCGGAAACCCATAGCCGCGATAGCGCCACGCAGGTAGGGCTGGGAGTCATCGATTCTGGATAACTCCTCCAGAATGCGCCGGTCAATCAGTCGAAAGTCTCCCGCGTCGGGAGGCAGTTCGTCATCGCTGAGCGAGTTGATGAGCCGATAGAAAATTCGCCGAATAGAGGTAATGACCAGCGACTCCTTGCGGCTTTCGCGAACGCCGTACACGACGTGACAGCCCTCCTCCCAGTGGCGAATGAAATCGGGAATCATTTCCGGAGGGTCCTGCAGGTCGCAGTCTATCTGGATGGCCACCGCGCCACGTGCTTTCAAGAACCCTGTCTTGATGGAGCGCTGATAGCCGAAATTGCGCGAGAAGCGGAATACGCGTATTCGCACATCTTGTTCAGCCAATCGTCTGAGAATCTCGAAGGTGCGATCGGAACTGTGATTGTCGGTGAAGACAAACTCGTAGTCGTATCGCGACTCGATCTTCTGCATTACCTCACACAAGGCGTGGTAAGCGGTTTCGACGCTGTCTTCCTCGTTGTACACCGGGATTACCAGCGAGATGAGTGGTCTCGTCGTGGTCACTTTGCCATCTCCGCTTCAATCGTTCGACTGATCCCATCTTGCAAGCTGGTCCGTGGTTTCCACTGCGTGTCTCGAAGGAAGCGTGCGTTGTCTCCGAGAATTCGCATGCATTCCTCTGCACGGTAAGGACGTTTTCCGAAGCCCAGCAGGGCCGGGGGCCTGTCCAGGGATCGGGCTACGGCCAGGGCCAGGTCTTTGACCCGCGTGCCACGTCCTGAGCAGACATTGTAGACCCGGTAAGGGACAAGATCAGGACTGACCACTGACGCCAGGTACGCCTCTACGACATCATCGACATAGAGCAGATCACGGATCTGTTCTCCTTCTGTAAGATCCACCGAGCGACCACCCACAAGATGGTCGATCAAGTAGGGAAGCAAACGCTCCGGCGCTTCTCCAGGACCAAAAACACCGAAAAGGCGCAGGGTGGTGAAGGGACTGTCGAGTTGCCTGGCGAGCGCGTTGCCGCACAGGACAGACGCTGCTTTGGCTGCTCCGTATAGCGTCTCAGGGGCGATCGGACTCTCTTCTGTCAGGCGCTCCGGACAGGCCTGCATCGCGTACTCAAAGCAGCTGCCCGTGTGAATGAACCTTTTGACGGGACAGGCACGGACGGCGAGCAGCAGTTGGGTCACCAGATCCACATTGCCTGCGAGAATGACCTCGGGATCGAGGCATCGGGGATCGACGCCACTGGCTGCCAGATGCAGGACGTAGGCCGGCTGCAGAGATTCCATGACGGGAGCAAGGTCCGAGTGTTCGAACGTCGACAGCTCGATCATCCTGTCGGCCGGTATTCCGCGCGCGCGCGCCGACCCCAATCCCGTTGGGCGCAGCAAACAGTAAACATCCGCTTGCTCATCAAGAAGCCTCATAGCTAAGGCACCGCCGATGAATCCGCTTGCACCGGTGACAACGACGGGGCCGTCAAATCTCACTGCACAGCCCTCCTAGCCACATAGTCTCGTATCTGTTGCTCTGTCAGTTCGCGAGCCACTGTTTCATTCTCTGATTGCTTGCGATACCAGTCGACGGTCAGGGTAAGAGCTTCTGCGACGTCCGTGAGGGGATACCAACCAAGCCGTTCCCTGGCCTTGGAGCAGTCCAGCCTCAGCTGGCCGGCCTCGTGACATGCGCTCTCGTCTGGCTTCGCCATCACCGATCCCTCACCCCACAGCTCAATCAGGCGTTGAGTGAGTTCCTCGACGGTAATCGAATCCACCGAATCGGGGCCAAAATTCCACGCCTCCGCGACACTGGTCTCGCTCGCGGCTCCCTGCTCTGTCTCTTGCATCAGGAGGCTTCCAAGCAGGAGATAGCCCGACAGGGGTTCCAGAACATGCTGCCAGGGTCGCACCGCGGCTGGGTAGCGCAAGACTACCGCTTCTCCCCGCAACAGGGATCGAATGGTGTCGGGCACGAGCCGATCCGGGGACCAATCGCCGCCGCCGATCACGTTTCCCGCCCGTGCAGAAGCCACGGCCGCGCCATCTTTGGCCCCGTTGAGAAACGATGTTCGATAGGCCGCCGTGACTAACTCCGAACAGGCCTTGCTGCTGCTATAGACGTCACGGCCACCGAGACGATCCATCTCACGATAGCCCCGATCCCACTCCTTGTTTTCGTAGCACTTGTCCGTGGTCACGTTCACCAGAGCTTGGACTGACTGGCAGCGACGCGACATCTCCAGAACATTCACGGTTCCGATTACGTTCGTCGTATAGGTGTCAACGGGATCATCGTAGGAGCGCCTCACGAAGGCTTGGGCAGCGAGGTGAAAGACGATCTCGGGCTTGTGTGCTTCGAACACTTTCTCGACAACGGTGATGTCCCGAACATCTCCGACGACAGATTCCATGCCGTCGGCCACTCCCGCCGCATTGAACAAACAGCGCTCCGGTTCTTCAGGAACGAGGGACAACCCCGCTACTTCCGCTCCCAGCATCTTGAGCCAGATCGTCAACCAACTTCCCTTGAAGCCGGTATGGCCGGTGATCAGTACTCGCTTCCCTTGATACGAGGCGAATGCCTTGTTCATTGCCAGATCCTCAAGCCGATGCTAACGCGAATCGCATCACCTGACCCTCTCAGTCAGGCAAAAATCGCATTCTAAGATAGTGACGAATCCCCAGCGACCGCTTACCACCTACAAATGCGCCCCGGTCAAGGGTAAGACCACCCGAATGGGTTCGTAACGCGCCGTCTCGGCGCTGAAGGTTGCCGTCTCGAGCTGCCGCAGCCCATCGCGGGCTATGGCGTTTTCCGGCGCCAGCGAGAGCGCCTGCGCCCAGCTGGTCCGCGCCTGCTCGTGGTGTCCACCTACGGCCAGCAGAGTCCCGAGATTTGCCCAGGCGTGAGCGTGGGTGGGCATCAGGCGTGTCATCGCCATCCAGTGTTGCCGCGCCGCATTCACATCGCCAGCTAGCAAGTCACACACCCCCAAGTTGAGATAGAGTGTCTGGTCCGCCGGCGGCGCCATCTTGATGCCGTCCAGATCGAGGCTCAGGTAATCCCATAGCAGTGGACTCGTCAGGCCGGAGGCGTCTGCCTGTAGGGCTGCACGTATTTGATGAAGCTTCGTCGTGTCCACACCCTTGCGCTTCATGATTCGTTCATGCCGCACGAACGTGCGCTCGTGTTGGTGTCGGTTGAGACGCAGATATTCCATGTACGCTGTCCGCGCGCTCTGCATGTCGCCAGTCATGATGTTCAGGTGACCTCGCATCAGCTCGACCAGCGGATAATCCGACCGCAGGACGGCAGTCTGTTCCAATAGCGCCAGGGCCTCCTCACAGCGCTGCTCTATGGCGTAGAGCTCGGCGAGCATCACAGCCGCTTCGGCGAAGAAAGGGACGATTTCCACGGCACGCTCCAGACTCTCGATCGCTTCGGCGCGCTGCCCTTGAGTCAGGGAGAGAATTGCCAACACGAAATGAGTCGGGGCGTAGGCATCATGGCGAGCGAGCAACCGCATCGCCTTCTCTTCCGCTTCTTGAATCGGCATGCGACCCTTGACGAACTCCTGCCAGGTCGCCACCAGTTGGGGATGGATCTTCTTCGATTTTGGCAGGTATTCTTCACGCTCGGTGATGAGAGCGTAAACGTTCGGGCGCACACTCGCGTAAAGAGAGAAAGGCAGCAGGGCGGGTGCCAGGGAGAGTAGAGCGAACCCGGCCGGGAGCCAGCGTATCACCACCCCATCGAGGGAAAACCGGACGCGAGTCCACGTGGCAGCCTGCCGCGCCCCAAGGGCAAGCAGGATCAGTAACATCGGCACGGCTCGGATGCTGTAACGCTCCACGTCCGCCTCCATCCACAGGGTGACGATTCCCCACTGCGGCAACACCACCAACGGTACCGCCAGGGGCAGTGCCCAGTCTCTGTGTTCGCGCACATAGGTCGCGGCGCCGACCATGGCTAGCAGCAAAGCCACTTGACCCCAGATCGCTTCACCGAGTGCCAGTAGATTGCGGATCGAACTCTTCATGCCGAGAATGACCAACTCGGCCAGGGAATGGTATTCCCAGAGCCACTCGTTGACGTGCGTTTCCTTGTAGAACGTGTAGCTGTACGGCATGCGTCCGAGCATGAACTCCATCCACAGAATCACGCGACCCAGGCGCATGTTCATGTCGTAAATGCCGAGGGACTCCGTCCAAATCCGGCTCAGTACCGGCAACGCCAGGGGAAGCACAAGGATGGGTAATATCTGAACCAGCCTGCCTATTCCTTGCGCCCTTTCACGCCATAGAAAACCCAGAAAAATGGGTACGAAGACATAAGCTCCGTCGGGCCTCACCAGCGCCACCGCCCCACACAATAGACCGAGGATAGAGTAACCCCCCCAACCGATCGAAGTCGACAGATAGATCCGGCGAAACAGTATCAGCAATAGTAGCAGGCACGTGAGAAACAGCTCCTCAGACATGCCCCGGTGCGCGTTATCAACCATCTCTGGTTGGATTGCCGCCAGAGTGGCAACCCCCACACCGAGACCGCGGCCAACAAGGGGAGCGGCGAGGACGTACACCAACGCGATGACGAGAACTCCCAGCACCATGCTGGTAGCGATCTGGACCGTGTCGTGGGCGAAGGGCAGGACGGCGAATAGACCGGCCAGCAGGTAAGGGTATCCAGGGTAGCGGTCAGGGGGAAGCTGGCTATCCCTGTCGACGAAGAACTCGGCGAGGCTCTGATACTCGCGCGCGTCGCCCGAGATAATGCCATCGAGATTGCCATCGCTGATGGGAAGCCAGCGCAAGTACGCAGCCAACACAAGGATGAGGACCAGAGCACCAAGCACACGGAGGTCAATCCGTCGTCTCGTCACTGGCCTTTCGTCGATCTTTGTGACGCCGGTCACTGTCCCTCCCAGTACTCCGCTATCATTAATTGAACGCACATTACCGTAGTGGCGCAAAAAACATACCACGCTCTCTGACTGCCAGGCGCCCGGCACAATAGCCGGTAACACGGCAAATATGCCATCGTCCACCAGAGAGACCCAGAAAGAGTCGGCACATTTTTCCGCCATGACAAAGACGGGCGAGGGGCGGATGGCCACGCTGTCGCCCCTGCCACAGGCTCCTTACTCTTGTGCTTGCAGCCAACTGCGCGGTCAATCCTTTACCCCAACCATACCAGCGAGAGCGATCGCCCTGCTCATGATTCTATCCTCTTGCACCTGGGCCCTGACCGCGACCGAAGACGAAATCCTTGCTGCCCTGCGCGATGAGGGTCTGCGTTGGGTCGACGTGCGACCTTTCACCCATGCCGGACAACAGGGCATCGACAGCCTGCGCGAGACAGGTCTCAGCGTGTCCTGCGTGGCTGCCTCAGTCGCCTTACCCGAGGGCATCAACCTCGACAGCGCCAGTGTGAAGATCTCCGCCTCCGCCATCGACCACGCCATCCGAGGCCTGGATCACGCCGCTCACCTGCAGGCCAAAACCGCCTACCTCATCCCCGATCTCGATACCACTACGGAGGCCCTGGCGCGCTTCGCGCAGACCCTGGAAACCCTGGCTGAGCAGGCTGCCCAACGCGGCATGCGCCTGTGCATCGAGCACGCCCCGGGCAGAGCCCTGCCGACGGCGGCTGGCACGCTGCGATTCGTCCGCGACATCGCTCATCCCAACCTGTACCTCCTCCTCGACATCGGCCATCTGCTTATGACCAGTGAAAATCCGGACAGTGTGATCGCCTCTGCCGGAGATCGACTGGGGTACGTCCATCTCGACGACAACGACGGCGAAAGGGACCTGCACCTCAGCCTCCTGGATGGCGTCATGACTCAGGATTTCCTCGACTCGACCTTTGCTGCCCTCGAAGGCATCGGCTACGATTCCGCCGTCAGCCTGGAATTGAGCCCCGACCTGCCGGACCCCCTCGAGGCCATCAGGCACAGCCGTCAGATTGTTCTCGATACGCATCCGAGCATCGAAGGCGCGTAAACCCGCACCCCAGCCACTGGAGCACCAGGAATGTCAGATGACGTAATCCTCGCAGCCGACACCCTGAGGCAGTTGATGCAGGACATTTTCGAGGCCTCCGGCGTGCCCGAGCAGGAGCGCTCGATCGTCGTCGATACCCTGATGGAGGCCAGCCTGTGCGGCTACGACAGCCATGGGGTCATGCGCATTCCGATGTTTTACAAGGACGCACGCCATGGCCACATCGACACCAGGGCTGAGTTGGAGATTGTGCAGGAGACGGCAGCCAGTGCCCTCATCAACGCCCACCGCGCCTTCGGACCCGTGGCCGCAACCCGGGCGATGGAGCTTGCCAGCGACAAGGCCCGCGAAATAGGTGTTGGGTGTGTGAGCGTGACCGAGTCTTGCGACATTGCCCGTCTTGGTGGCTACGTCGTAGCGCCGGCGTTGCGCGGCCAGATCGGTTTGATCGCCGTCAATGACGGCGGCGGTAGCCCAGCCACGGCGCCATGGGGCTCGGTTGAAGCCTTCATGAGCACGAACCCGCTGGCGGCCGGCATACCCTGGAAGGATGGACAGCCTATTGTAGTAGATATGTCCACGAGCGTCGTCGCACTCGGCAAACTCCACATGAAGGCGGCGGCCGGAGAGCCTGCCCCACTCGGGTGGATCATCGGCGAAGATGGTGAGACCACGACAGATGTCGACACGGTATTGGGTGACCCCCAACGAGGAGCCGTGCTGCCACTGGGTGGCATGGAGGCCGGACACAAGGGATTCGGTTTGAGCATGCTCATCGACATCCTTTGCGGCGCCCTCAGCGGTGCCGGTTGCAGCACCGGCAAGTCGTGGGACATCAACCTCAACGGCATCTTCGCCCTGGCCATCGATCCGGGACGGTTCGCGTCCACCAACGTCTTTGAGGGAATCGCGTCTCAGTTCATCGATGGTGTCAAAGGCTCGCGTCGCGCGCCTGGAGTCGAAGAGATCCTGGTACCAGGCGAGCGCGCGTTCAGAGAACGTGAGCGCCGACTCCGGGATGGAATCCCCGTGTACGGCAAGACGGTGTCGGACATCGAGGAAATCCTGGACGAGCTCGGACTGGCCAGGCGCTATGACATGTAACCCGGCATCACACCGGCGGTGCCCATGGTCCCTGCCGCATCGCCACCATCAGAGGGTAACCCGAGCAGAGGGTGACCCGAGGGGTTGAAGCAAGACATCAGGCGTCTGTATCCTGACGCAGAAGGTCATCGACCTGCGATGCGAGTTCTTCCGGAACCGAACTGGGTTCGTTGATCTCGAGCTCGAATTCCTCTCTGTCACTCCCAGCGTGCAACTCCAGCCGAGCTTCAGATCTGTTGAAGTGAAGCGCACCCTGCGCAAAGATGCGGTAGTCCATACCGCCATCCGAACCCATCGATTTAAAGCTGAGTCTCTGGATTTCCCCCTGGACCGTGCGGTCGCAACGAAGCCAGTGAAACACCCTGTCAGGTGGAACCCCTTCTCCCAGGCCGTTAATCTTCACCTTCAACACGTATGTCGATGGGCTGGAAAAAAAATACAGGAATTCCAGATCGAGGGGTTTCGCCATGGTGCTATGCCCTTTAGCAGCTGTCTCGAACAGCCGGTCAGAAGTGATCCGCTTGCCAGAAAACTGGTTCGTTCGTCGGGAACAGCACTCGCATCAACCCGTCCGCTTGGGGGCTGATCGACATCTCCGAACGCTCATACAGGGTTGGTTGCAGATCACGCCATCCGGATTCGCCCAGCAACATGCGCCAGAATAATTCGCCCGAAAGCGCCACCATATCGGCTCCGGTGACGGCCGCCGCATCACTCGCCGATGCGCTTCCCAGCTGTAGTATTCGATCCGCGCCCAGCATCAGCACACATTCCTCGCCATCCACCTGAATCACCACGGTCACCTGTGCATTAACCTCAATATCAGACGCATCGAGACGCCCCTGCAACTCCGGTAGAATCTGCTCGGACAGCGGCTGCAGGTTCAGGGTGCTCATCATCAGCTTATTGTTGCCGGCTGAAACCAGGTTGCCCATGCCCAGCTCCAGCATGGCGTCGACGAATGGATGCCGCTGCGGCAGCAATCCATGGACGGTTTCGATCCCCTGACTCGTGCAGGCCCCGAGGAATTGGCCTGCCAGCGCCGTCAGCACGCCGGGCTCCGACTGGTGGGCGACATCCAGAATCTCCACCTCATCGGCTGAATCGTCATAGGTCAGGTACCCCCCCAGGACGTCACCCTTGCGGGCCACGAGTTTGGGGAACACATCCCGCACCCGAACGTTTCCGGACGTCCAGTAGGCCATATCGCGCACCAGACTTCCGCTGCGGTCTCGATTACAGATCTCGTACAGCTCCGCCGCCGGGGCCAGGTCGCGTGCCTCATCGAACGGCGTAACCTCCCAGCCTGACTCGATGTCCCCTCCCAACTTCCACTGGCTCATGCGGAAACCATTGAACGGCACTCCCCGGTACCCCATCCTGTGGTAGAATCGATTGCCGGCGTCCGTGAACAGGCAGCTGATAGGGTAATCGGACTCCTTCATATAACGGACAGCCTCCTCCATCATCGCTGTAGCGTAACCCTTGCCGCGCGCCTCCGGGTGGGTGCAGACGTTGCCGATACCTCCGAAGCGTACTGGCGTACTGCCCACCCGCATCTGTTTGTCCCACACGCGCAGCGTGGCGACGATGCGCCCATCAACGACGACGACCCGTGATTGGTCCCTCTGGTAGAATTGATCTCCTACCATGTACTGCCGGTAGCGTTCGTGACCCTTGGGCCGGAACACCAGACACATAAGCTCGATCATCTCCTCTACTTCCGACTCTCGGACCGTGCGGATCTCCATGGCTTGCTCACAAACCTTCTTGAGATGAGAGGGTCAAATACCTATATCAGTAATCCGATCTGATCGACCACGCACCAACCTTTCAAGGTAAGAGAAGATGACACAGCAGCAATTGGCCGAAATCGACGTGGACGCCGTCCGCGAGCAGGATCGCGGACACGTCTGGCATCCGCTGTTTCAGCACCGGGCGCTGGAGGAGCAGGACCTGATGGTGATCCGCGAGGGCAACGGCTGCACCCTCGTCGATGGTGAGGGCCGTACCTACCTCGATGGCTATGCCGGGCTGTGGAATGTCAACGTCGGCTACGGTCGCGAAGAAATTGCCCGCGCAGTCTACGAGCAGATGCAGCAGCTGTGCTACTATCCCTTGTCCCAGATCAACGTCCCGGCCGCCACGCTTGCGGCTCGATTGGCCGAAATTCTACCGGGCGATCTCAATCACCTGTTTTTCAGCAACAGTGGCTCAGAGGCCAACGAGACCGCCTTCAAAATCGCTCGCCAATACGGCAGACAGAAGTACCCCGGCCAGAACCGCTACAAGATCATCGCCCGCTATCAGGGTTATCACGGCTTCACCTTCGGCGCCATGTCAGCGACCGGGCAGGTGGGCCGGCGCAAGAAATTCGAACCGCTGGTCCCCGGATTCCTGCACGTCGATCCGCCCTACTGTTACCGCTGTCCGGTCAAGCTGAAGTACCCCGAATGCGAAATCGCCTGCGTAGATCAATTTGAACAGGTCATCCAACGCGAAGGCCCGGAGACGGTAGCCGCCGTCATCGTCGAGCCGGTCATCGGCGGCGGTGGGGTAATCATTCCTCCCGATGACTACCTGCCGCGTCTGCGTGAGATTTGCGACCGCTACGACGTTCTGCTGATCCTGGACGAAGTCATCACCGGGTTCGGACGCACCGGCACCCTGTTCGCGAGCGAGCAATGGAATGTCGTCCCGGACATGATGACGATGGCCAAGGGTGCCACCAGCGGGTACCTGCCGTTGGGGGCCTGCGCCGTCACCCCGGAGATCTTCGAGACCTTCATGGGCGATCCTGGCGAGGAGCGGGAACTGGCACAGGTATCAACCTATGGAGGTCACCCCGCCTGCTGTGTTGCCGCGCTGGCTAACCTCGACATCGTCATGGGAGAGCGTCTCTGGGAAAACTCGGCACGCGTCGGTGCCTACCTGCTGGAAGGACTCAAACAGCTCAAATCACCGCTGGTCGGCAACGTCCGCGGCCTGGGTCTGTTAATCGCAGTTGAGTTGATCGACCCCGAGTCTGGAGATCCCCTGGACGGACAGCGCTTCACTCAGGTGAAAGGCCGCATCAAGGAAGAAGGCGTCCTCGTCGGCGGCATGAGTCACTGCCTGCCGGGCCTTGAGAGCATGCTGTTTCTGTCGCCTCCACTCGTGCTCACGGAGCCGGAAGCCGACAAGATCATCGCTGCTTTCGAAGCCGCGATTCCCTAAAGCGGTCCCGCGTTCTGCGATCCCGGGCTTTCCCATGTACGATCGCCGTGCCCGCGTGGCAAGATCACCTGATTACAGCGGGGGCCGTGTGCCCTGCCAGGGTTGCAGCTCCTCGAATGCGGCGCAGGCTCGCAGTACGGTGCCATCCTGCCGCCACTTGCCCACTACCTGTAAGCCCACCGGCAGACTTTCACTGGTGAAGCCACACGGCAACGTCGCGGCCGGTTGTCCGGTCACATTGAACGGATAGGTGAAGGCCGTCCACCCCAGGTAAGTCGTCGGCATGCCATTGACCTGACCGGGGTGATCGTCACCCGCGGCAAAGGCAGCCACCGGCAGCGTCGGCATCAGCACCAGATCATAACTCTCCATGAACTCGCGCCATCCGTGATAGTATTCATTGCGCCGGATGTTGGCGGCAGCCAGGTCGGCGCCGCTAAACTCACGGCCATGGAGGACGACGTCCCTCAAGCCGGGCTCCAGCTGATCCTTGACCGCGTCCCAGTTGTCGCGGTAAACCGCCGCGAAGGCACAGGCCCAGGTGGGATCGACGAAATCCCACGGATCGGCCAGACCTGGATTCGCTTCTTCGACCTCACAGCCTAATTGGGTAAACATCTCAGCCGCTCTCTGTACAATTGGTCCTACTTCGGGATCCACCGGGGCATACCCCAGATCCGGAGTCCAGGCGACTCGCAGACCGGCGATGCCTCCGTCGACGGCCGCGGCGAACTCCTCCTCGCGAGGCAGCGACAGCTTGTCGACGACATCAGGACAGGCGACGGCGTCCAGCATGAGCGCGGCATCGCGGACCGTTCGCGTTATCGGGCCGGCATGCGACAGCATCTCGACCGGGCTCGCCGGGTACTGTGGCACGCGCCCGAAGGATGGCTTGAGCCCGAAGACACCGCAGAAGCAGGCAGGAATCCTAATCGAACCGGCGCCGTCCGTGCCCTGCGCTAGGGGTCCCATGCCGGCAGCCACCGCAGCGGAGGCGCCACCGCTGGAGCCACCGGCGGTGCGACCGATCTTCCACGGATTGTGCGTCGGCCCGACAACGCGATTGCCCGAATCACCCTTCCAACCGAACTCGGGCGTGTTGGTCTTGCCGAGCAGCACGCTGCCCGCCTCGCGCATGCTACCGACCATGGGCCCATCGAAATCGGGCACCCAGTCCTTGTACAGCAGAGAGCCGCGTGTTGTCCTGATGCCCTTGGTGGCGGTTAGATCCTTCAGCGAAAACGGAATCCCTGTCAGGGGCGGCGACGAATCAGCGGAGTCTGCCAACACCTTCTCCGCCTCCGCTGCCTGCTCCAGGGCCAGTTCGGCGGTCACCGTCACATAGGCATTGATCTGGGGATTGTGTTCTTCGATGTGCCCCAGCAACGCCCCCGTCACCTCCACCGGGGAAACCTCACCGCTCAGGTACAATGCCCGCAGTTCGGTGGCGGACAAAAAACAGAATTCAGTCGAACTCATTTCTCATTCACCTCGGTGAGATTCGGTAACGCTTGCGCCTTCGTGTGAATCGTGTACCGTCTCGGGTCGCGGTCGAGACGATAACTTGGTTTAGGGCTCAATCCTAATCGCGTGCGTGTGCGCGCGCCAGGAACGGATGATGTCCAAAACTGCGGACCGCACCCGCCGCCTGCTGGGCTTTACCGTCTTCTGTGATTTCATTCAGAGCGAGGGCATCGACCCCGTACTCGACAACCTCGAGCGCGCTGGCGCCACGGCCGTCGCCATCAATCCCACGGTAACAGAGCCGTCTGACGACGCCGGCAGCAGCCCGCGCCTGTTCGATACGCTACGGCTACCTCGGCGACGAGAAACTGGCCGCAATCGGGCAATTGTGGCGATAAACCCGCCCGGCCAAATGTGAGGCCGGTCACGCTAGTCAGGTCCGCCCCGCTCTATCCTATACAGCTATGAGCAGCGCTATCAGCATCAGCACTCGGGATTTGCGTGTCATCCTGCAGGAAGCCAGGGGCAAGGACATGGGCCTCGCCGTGCGTGCCGCCAAGGACATCTACGGTCCAGGCGGATCCGTATTCATCGCCGTCAATGCCAAAATCACAGAGCGACACCTCAGTTGGCTCGAACAGCGCAACCCGGCCGCCGGCCGCCGGCCCACCTACGTGGACGTCGTCATCAGCCAGGAACGGGGTGCCAGCCGAACGCCTCCCGATCTGGCGGAGCCGGTTTCGGCGGCGCGCGAACGCACCCGCAAGGCCACGGAGATCTCCCGGGAAGTCGTCGTCAAAGCGGAGGACGTCGCCCGCAAAGCCACGGAGATCTACCGCATCGTCGGCGGCGGCGCCTTTACGATGTCCGCCCTGCGCAACCGGGAGGTCGTCGAAAACCTGCAGGAACTGGAAGGACGCATCCGGCACTTCCACACGGCTGTGCGCACGGCCATCGACGAGTACCTGATTGGCAATACCCTGATCATGGATCTGATCGCCCGCCACGACCTGGCCACGCGCACGGTGCAGCACGCCCTCAACGTCGCCGTGTTCGCAACGGAGTTGGCTTCGCAGGCCTTGCTCAAATCGGAAGATTCCGAGTCGGTAGACACGGCTGGCAATGGCGAGGATACGGAGGATAACGCTCGGTGCCGACGGGACCTTGCGGAGATTTTTCTTGGTGGCTTCATGCACGATTGCGGTCTGTGGAATGAGGAGCCCGGCGCTGATGAAAGCCACGAGGTAAGTGGTGCTCACCTGATTTCGCAGATCTCGGAAATCAGCGACTTCCTGCCTTCCCTGACTCAGATAGTCCTCTTTCACTCCGATGCCATACGCATTGCCACCAAGCCGGCGCTGGTAATGATCATTGATCAACCCGATGACGACAGAAAGAGGACCTTCAAGTCAGAGTTTTATCGCACGCTGGAGGAGGCCCGGACCGCGGCTGGAATGCGGGCGGGGAACGCCATCGCCCAGGTCCTCGACGAACATGACCTCGACAAGGTAATTCCAGTAGCGGTAGCCGAATACTGCATTACCCAGACTGAGGGTTTCAGCGCCAAAACACGCCCTGAAGTCATCAGCCGGCTGGCCGGCCATGCCCATGAAGGTCCCTACCTGCGTTACATCATCGCCCTGTGTAACTCACAGGTAGACGTGATCGCCCCCCGCCGAGCCTACGTGGCGCTCAGTGGTTCCATCGTCGGTCCTGGTGGAGAGATCGAAATGACGGATTACGAGGCTGGTAGCATGTGGCATACCGATGACCTTTATTCCCCTCATCTGATAACCCTGTTCGGACCCGGAACGGATAGCACCAAGCGGCGGCTCGACTACGTCTCGCCGCATGACGGCCATTTGTGGGGCCGCCCTCAGGGGACCGACAAGCGCCACTACGTCCCGGCGGGAAGGCAGCAAAACACATTGTCGTTGCGGGTGACCGGGTTCATGAGCGAGGATGTCTACGGCAACATCCTCGGCGAGTACGAGCGCGAACTGAAACGCCAGATGCAGGCCTGAGCGTCTATCCCTCCAGCGACCTCCTCAGGGTCTCGAGTAGATCTGCAGCCGCTCCGGCTTCCCCGTCTGGGGCGAGCTCGCGATAGCGGTTGAGCGCTTCGATGGCGGGATGGACCTCCTCCTGGATGGCCAGGACAAGCCCCAGATTGTAGAAGATGTTGCGGAACTCCGGTTGGACTTCGGCTGCCAGCTCGTAATGCAACCGGGCAGGACGGTAGTCTTCTGTATCGAAGTAGAGGTTGCCGATGTTGTAATGCGTCTCCCAGTGCTGCTGGTCCTGCTTGAGCGCGTTCTTGAAGGACTCGAAGGCCGTGCCCGTCTCACCGCGCTGGGACTGCAGCACACCTAGGTTGCAGTGCGAATCAGCGACCGAATCCCCTTCCGTTATGGCCCTGCCGTACATCTCGATTGCCGCCTGCTCATCACCCCGTTCCTCCATCGACAGGGCTTCTTCGAAGGCGCTCAGGCCAGTCGGTAGCCGCAGGATCTTTCCCTCATTGGGGACGAACAGATCCAGTTGGTTTTCATCATCTTTGCGCCGGCGCGGACTGACCCGTTTGAAGCCGAACTTGGTCGGTGCCTGCGCGGGGAATTTTAGGATGGTAGCCATGATCTCATGATCTATTGTTCGATATGACGCGCACTCACGCCACCTTCTTGGCCTTGGCCTTGGCCTTGGCCTTCTTGGGAGCTGCCTTCTTTTTTGGCGCCTTTTTCTTGGCTGCGGCTTTCTCACCGGCCGCCTTCTTCATCGGCTTCTTCTCTTCCTTGGCCTGCTCGATGCTGTCCTTGAGAGCGGACATGATGTCGACGACCGGCTTGACCTCTTCGGCCGCCATGACAATCTCCTGGCCCTCCACCTTGGCATTGATCAGGTCCTTGATGGCATCATTATAGGTATCCTTGAGCTCCATGTCGGCCAGCGGCTTCGACATCGAGTCTACCAGGCTCTGCGCCAGCTTCAACTCCTCGGAGTTGACCTCGGTCTGATCGATCCCCGGAACCTCGCCGATCGCACGCACTCGCTGAGGATACCTCAGCTTGTAGATGACCAGACCACCTTCGTGATGGCCGATCAGCACCATGTCCTCACGGTCACGCATGACCACCTTCCCGACACCGAGTTTGCCACTGGCCTTCAAGGCTTCGTTTAACAGGGCATAGACCTTGACCGCAACCTCGCCATCCGGACCTGCGTAATACGGAGTGTCGTATAGGGTTTCGTGTACCTCTTCGGTATCGACGAAGCCTTCGATCTCGATGATCTTCGTGCTCTTCAGCTTGAGCTTCTGCAGATCCTCATCCTCGACGACGACGTACTCATCCGGAGAATACTCGTAGCCCTTGATGATATCCTTGGCACTGAGCGCCTCGCCACAGCTCTTGCACTTCTTGTCATAGCCGACGCGGCCATTGTCCTCCTTGTGCAGCTGATTAAAGCTGACCGTGGCCCCGCTGTCGACGGCGGTGTAGAGACGAATAGGAATCGTCACCATCGAAAACCGAATGTGACCCTTCCATAAGCTTCTCATAGTACCCTCCTATGAAACGAGTTCGCAGAACTCGTCCTTCTCATGGTTCACTCCTTTTAGTCACGCAAAATCCCTTCTAACGGTGAGTCACCTGTCACGAGTTCGACAGGAGTCGAACTCGCAAATGAATTCGTTAGAATTCGTCGAGGTCAGGTCGCATTCTCAGGAACACGGCCTCTCGCAGCGTTCCCATGTTCGTCAGCGACGCGAACTGCACCTCGCAGATCAGGTTGGGCTCGATCCAGGTGGTCTCAGCGTCGTCCGCTGGTTTCTGGCTGATCTGGCGCTTGGTCTCTTTGACTTTTTTGAGTTGCGAGTGAATGGACTTCAGCAACTTGTCGTCGAAGCCGTTACCGACCTTGCCCAGGTACTTGATGCCCCCGTTTTCCCCGTTTGAGACCCCCAGATGCAGGGCACCAAAGTGGCTCAGTCGGTCCCCTTTTCCACTGGTATAGCCCAGAACCTGGCACTCCATAGTCTGGCGCACCTTGACCTTGAGCCAGGTGTCGCTGCGCCTTCCCGGAAGATACGAGCCGTCCCTCGTTTTTGCCACGATCCCCTCGATCCCGATCGTTTTGGCAGCCTCGAACAGCTCCTGACCCCCTTCCTCGACCACTTCACTGGCTCGATACGGCCCATCCGGCTTGATGGCACTCTCCAGCCACTCGTGCCGGCGCATCATCGGTTCATTGACGATCGGGCGGCCATCCAGGTAGAGGCAATCGAACAGGTAACAGACCGCGGGATGGCGCCCCATCGATCGCGCGATGCCATGCTCCCCCTTGGCCTGGAGCCTCCCCATCACATCCGTGAACACCGGCTTGCCGGCATCATCCAGGCAGACGATCTCGCCGTCGAACAGCCCTGTGGCGCCGCGGAAGAGCTCCGCCGACTGCAACTCCGGAAATGAGGTAGTCACATCGCGCTGGCTGCGTGTGCGAATGCGGATCTCCCCTTCCTCGAGAGCGACCATGGCTCGAATGCCGTCCCATTTCACCTCGTAGACATATTCGTCACCGGTAGGTGGCTCATCCCGGCTTTCGGCCAGCATCGGCTCGATTTGGTCGTTCAACCAGTCGACCTGCGGGCTGTCGAGACGCTCCAGCAGCCAATCCTTCCCCTTGGTGTTTATCAACCGGTATTCGGCCGTCAGTTCCTTGCTTTGCAGCCTAAAGTAAAAGCTGTCCGGCTTGTCCTTGGTGATCTCGTAGCGTCCGTGTGCGTAGACCCACATCGGACCAGCGCCATATTCCCCTTTGGGGATGCGGCCCTCGAAGGTCAGGTACTCCAGCGGGTGGTCCTCGACCTTCACCGCCAGGCGCTTGATACCCGGACGTGGTGGCAGACCCTTCGGGATAGCCCACGACTGTAGCGCCCCGTCCTTTTCCAGGCGCAGATCGTAGTGCAGACGCGAGGCGTGATGCCGGTGGACGACGAAGGCATTACCTCCCCCACCGACAAGCTCGGCCTTGGGCTCCGGCGTCTTGTCAAAGGCGCGCTTGGCCTCGTAATCCTCCAGTTGTTCAGGGGTCTTGTAGGTCCTCGACTTGCTCGTCCTGGCGCGCTTGCGGGCAGGCGCCTTGCGCTCGGTGTGCAGGGCCACGGCGTACGCCGCCAGTGCCTCCCACGGATCGCCCTCGGAGACGACCCGGTCAAAGACCGTGCGCAGATTGAACTCGCGCGGGTCCTCGAGACCTTCCAGATCCTCCCAGGTCAACGGCATCGACACCGGTGCGCCGGCAGATCCGCGCACGCTGTAGGGAGCGACGATCGTCTGCGCCGGACGGTTGCGGAAAACGTCAACGAGAACCCGCCCTTTTCGCGCCTCCTTCTTTATGGCCAGAGTCGTCGAAGACGAGTGGGAGCGCACGAATGGTTGGGCGATCGCCTTGGCAGTCTCAAACACCTCGCTGAATGACCACTTGGGCTCGACCGGCACAACCAGGTGGATACCCTTGCGACCCGTGGTCTTGGCGAAGGTGTGGTAGCCGTGGGATTCGACGTGATCCTTCAACTCGAATGCCAGTTCGACCACGTCAGGGAATGGAAATCCCTCCGGAGGATCGAGGTCGAAGACCATGTAGTCCGGTTTGTCGAAGTGGGGCCGCCGCGCGTGAATCTGATGCAGCTCGATGCAGGCGTGATTGCCGATCCACACCATCGAGGCCTCTTCGCTGGCAAAGACGTAGTCGAGAGCGCTGTCCTCGTCGCCGACCTTCTCGTGCTCCAGCCATGCCGGCGCCCAGTCGGGCCTGTTTTTCTGGAAGAAGCTTTCACCGTGAATGCCGTCGGGAAAACGCACAAAGGACAGCGGCCGGCCCTTGATGTGACGGAGAATTGTCGGCGCGATCTTCAGGTAGTATTCGATCAGCTCGGCCTTGACGATGCCGTCTTCCGGCCACAGCGGCTTGTCCAGGTTGGAGATCTCCAACTTGCGCTTGCCGACCTGCGTCATTTGTGATTTCTTCGCCATCAGATTTCCTGCGTAACTTGCTCAGGGAGTTAAAGATAACAAATCGAGTGGGTGGTCGGGAAGTCCAGTGGACACAGCTGCTTTCGCCGCTGCCTGTCTCAATCGAGCATGAGCCTTTGACTCTTACCTTGTCCACCGTCACCACGATATCTACATTGACGGCAGTGCTCAAAGGGAGCCTCCAGTCCGCGGCAAGGGTTAAACCCACCTTCTGCAGTATACATAGACCTTCTTTCAGCCTGATCTGAGCGGACAGCAGGCATTAGTGAAGGAAGGTGGTGTTCTATGTCACGTCAGCTCCCGCCCCAACCCAATCTCGATGTTCTCAAAAAGCAGGCTCGCCAGCTTCTCAACGATCACAAAGACGGTCAGTCCGAGGCCGTAGCGCGTGTGCAGGCCGTGATTGCCGATCTGCCTGCTGCGGCAACCGACTCGTTTGGACTGCGTCATGCGCAACAGGTGCTTGCCGGTGAATACGGCTTTTCCAGCTGGCAGGCCCTCCTGGACCTGATGGCCGGTTTGGAGCAAACCTGGCGGCCCCTGGCCGAGCTTCGCACCACCAGGATCGAATCCCAAGTCGATCCCTTCGCGCTGGGCATGCCGATGTACCATACCTGCTTGCAGTTGGCCTTTGAAATGACAACCAGCTCGAACGCAAAGGAGCTCCCGGGGATCGTCCGGTTGTGCTACCCGGCTCCCGCTATCACTGACGTGTTGGATGGCGTCGAGGTGCTTGCCTCGGCGGAGTGAGACGCCGACCGGCGTCCAACCAAAACAGGCCTCTCGGAGTCAGCGACTTCGGGAGGCTTTTATTACCGGTTGGCCGGTTGCGGTACGGACCTGTATTCCGCACACTCGCTCGTCATCCAATCGCCTCCCACAAAGGAAGAAACCTTGAAGATCGCAGCGAACTGTGTCGTATCCATCCAATACAAACTGACCGACGACGCAGGAGAAATCCTCGACTCATCCGATGATGGTGAACCTCTGGTTTATCTGCACGGCGCCGGCAATCTGATTCCCGGCCTCGAGAATGAGCTGGCCGGCAAGGGCGCGGGGGATTCACTCAGCGTCACGATCCAACCCGAAAATGGTTATGGTGTGGTCAATGAGGATCTCATCCAGACCGTGCCCCGCAGCGACTTCGGAGCGGTGGACAATATCGAGCCCGGCATGCGATTCGAGGCTTCCGGTGAAGATAGTCAAACCCAGCTCATCGTCGTCACCGACGTGGCCGAGGACGAGGTCACCGTCGACGGCAATCATCCGCTTGCTGGTGAGGTGCTGCACTTCGATGTCAGCGTTGAGGAGGTGCGGGCAGCGACGGAAGAGGAATTGTCCCACGGACACGCTCACGGGCCCGGTGGCCATCATCATCACTGAATGATGCCGGCCGGCCAATGACCGGGCTTCGGGAGATCAGCGTGTTCCCAATTTCCAGCGCCCGGTGCACGGCCTCTCCCAGATCTTCGAGACCGTAAATCTCTCCTGGTTACAATCTTTACTCGGTTCGCCTCGCCTGCTCGAAGTCCCGGAGTATCTGTGCCACCACTCGATGACCGCGAACCGAAAGATGCCCCGCCTGGGTCATGTTGTACAGCGTAACAGCTGCGGATTGGCTTGACCGAAGAAAATGGGGCAGCGCGTCGACATGCGGAACATGCAACTCATCGAGAAGCCCGCTCAGCACCCGATTGGGCCAATGCCGGTCCTGCTCATTGGCGAACGGCTTGTAGACCTGGTCTTTGTCAGGGATGATCAGTACAGCGGCGTCGAGCTCATTGGCCGCACATATGTCGCTGAACCTCTCCAATGCTCGCCGGGTATGATCCACGACCTCTCTGGTGTAGAACGTTGAGGCATACAGGGACGGCCGGCTCGAGGTCGTGAACCTGTAACTGAGATTCAGGTACGCCGTGCGCAATCTCAAGACGACGAGGGACAGCAAGCGGCTGTCGTAGACGAATTGTCGCAGCCAGTCAGCGGCTTCCGATCTGCCGAGGCGAATGCGGCCCTGGCCGTCGATCTCGAGTTGTTCCCGTCCCGGCAGGTTGTCGGTGAAGTCGTTGCCGACGAAGAAACACAGGTAAACCTGGTCGACTGAATCGTTGCCGTGGAGACGGAGATAGTTTTCGAGCGAGGAAACTTCCTGAAACGTAGAGTAACTGCCCACCCCCAGGTTGATGGTGTGGCGCTTGCTCTCGGTCCCGACCAGATAAGGGAACGTGTCGCCCGCGTTTTCTTCGTTGCCGAAGGTGTACGAGTCACCGCAAAAAATAATTGACGGTCGTTCCGCGTCTATTGGCGCGACGCCACGGTGCGGTACCCGTCGTCCCTCGTCGTCCGTCTCGATGTAGACCTTCTTGCCGTTCCAGAATGTGGCTCGCGACAGGTTCGGCTTGAGGGCAATTCCACAACACTCGCTCGGGGCGTAGATATCCAGCGCTGCGGTTGTGCGCACATTGTCTTCGGAATCAAAGAGGCGCAGCAGCAGCTCGGCCGATCCGAGTCCGGCTACCAGGCCGAAGAGGAGCAAGGCCGTGTTTGCCAGCCAGGCTCGCCGCTCCAGGATGATTCGAATGGTCTTCATCGCCGACCTTGATAGTTGATTCGGTTTGTTCCTGAAGTAAGGCAATGTCGGCGAATCTATGAGATTCGCGTTCTCGACGCCTGATGCACTGGACGGAAGTTCCCGTCGATCCTGTCGATGGATCCATCGAATTCTGCCTCCATCACTTGTCGCCGAATGCCACAGCGCCGGCCGACGGCGTCTCAACCGCTCAATCGACGCAGTTTCTCCTGCAGCCTGGGATCGTCCAACACTTCTCGGTTGATGATGCTGTCGGGGAGCTTGCCCGAGCGTAACCCCAGCGCCGTGTCCATCGTCTGTCTGCCAATGTCATGGGCACACTGATCGGACATGCATGCCTGATGAGGCGTGACGATGACGTTGTCCAAGGCCAGCAACGGATCATTCGGGTCGATGGGCTCGGCCTCGAAGACATCGAGACCGGCCCCGCGAATCTTACCGTTCTTCAGCGCCTCGGTGAGCGCCCGTTGATTGATGATGGGCCCACGGGCAACGTTGATGACAAAGCTGCTCGGTTTCATCAGTCCTATCGCAGACGAATCGAGAAGATTCCGCGTCTCCTCGGTGAGAGTGCAGCTGACACAGACGAAGTCGGCTTGAGCCAGAACCGTTTCGAGATCGCCGAGCTCGACGCTTGCCGCCGACGCGGTATCTGGCGAGACGTACGGATCGAACGCCACGACCCGCATGTCGAAGGGCGCCATCAGTTTGACGATCTCTTGACCGATACTCCCCAGCCCCAGCAGACCGAGGGTACGACCGACAAGTCCGATCCCACGCTTACCCTCAGATGTGGGCCAGGTTCCGGCGCGTACCAGGCGATCCAGGTTGGCTACGTCGTGGCCAAGAGCCAGAATGAACATGGCCGCCATCGCCGCCACCGGCCTCTTCACAGCGAGCGGTGTATTGGCTACGATGACCGCGTTGTTGGTGCAGGCCTCCAAATCGACGCGGTCGTACCCGGCCCCAAACCGGGTGATGAGAGCAAGTTGCTCGTTGCCATCCAGGGTCGCCGGTGTAACCCTGGTTCCGCCCAGCAACAGGGCGTCCAGCGACGTGATATCCGCCGGCCTCATCTCGATTGTATCATCGTCGAGGAATCTCCAACTGACGAAGGCCTCATCATCCAGGCTGTCAACACCGAAGCCCTCTCGAATTACCAGTGTGTCACGTGAAATCCCGATGTTGAGCATGTATGTCATCTCCCTGTGGTGCATGATGTTCAGATGAGCGTATTCAGATGGATGAGGAGTTCCAGTGGCGGGGCATACTATCCGAACGGGAGGGATCCGTCAACAGTGGCCGGCCACGAGGATGTGTGTCGTCCCCATAGGATGCAGTCTCCATCCTCGACCAACCATCAATCTTTGCGCATACTTCAATTTCGGAATCGACAACACCCAATAGTGCAGATAACACATCGAGGGGATCACCATGATCGTCGGGCAGGGAGATTTCACGTTCGAAGTGGCACAAGGATGGGGCTCATACCCAGAGGGCTGGAAACTGGGCTGGGTTGCCGCCGTCGCTGTCGATTCGAAGGATCGGGTTTATGTGTACAATCGCAGCGAACACCCTCTCGTCCTCCTCGACTCAGATGGACATTTCGTGGAATCGTGGGGCGAGGATGTCCTCGTCGACGCGCACGGCATCTTGATCGACGAACAGGATCGGGTGTTCTGTGTCGAGCGCGAAGCCCATTGTATGCGTCAGTTCAATGCAGCCGGCGAGCTGGAAATGACCCTGGGCACACCTGGAGAGCGAGCCGAAGTCGGGGAGCCTTTCCGCCAACCCACCGATATCGCCTTCGACTCCAAGGGAGATATGTACATCTGTGACGGCTACGAAAACGAGCGCATTCACAAGTACAACGCCAGTGGTGAACGCATCAAATCGTGGGGCAGTAAAGGCACCGGCCCCGGAGAATTTGACACCCCTCACAACATCCGCGTTGACCCCGACGACCGCCTGATGGTCTGCGACCGTGGCAACGACCGCATCCAGTTTTTCGACACGGAGGGGAACTACCTGAGCGAGTGGAACGACGTGATTCAACCCGACACCATCCATATCGACGAAGATGGCATCGTCTATGTGGCTGAGTTGGAACAGCGCGTCAGCATATTCAACCTTAAGGGCGAGCTGCTGTGTCGTTGGGGCAAGGGCGAGAGATTGGACGAGCCCGGTGAGTTCCTGGGCTGCCCTCACGGCATCTGGACTGACAGCAACGGAGATCTGTATGTCAGCGAGGTGCAAACCGATCAACGAGTGCAAAAATTTATCCGCCGGCGTTGATTGCCGTCCGATCCTGAATTACCCAATCAAGTCCCACAATGTCCGTGTATAAAACCACAATGTCAGTTAATAACATAGAAAGTGAGAATTCATGGCACGTGCAGGCGCAGTAACGTTCAAAGGAGGACCGCTTACGCTAGTTGGTGACGAGTTGACCGTCGGGCAGCAAGCCCCTGACTTCACCTTGTCCTACTTCGCTGACGGCCTTCATACCCTCAGCCTCGCCGATCTGACTGGCAAACCGTCGATCGTCAGCGTCGTGCCTTCGTTGGATACACCTGTGTGCGCCATCCAGACAAAACGCTTCAACCAGGATCTCTCCGCTCTGGGCGATCAGGTCAACGCTCTGACCGTCAGCTGCGACTTGCCCTTCGCGCAGGCACGCTTCTGCGGCGCTGAAGATATCGACATGCGCGTGGGAAGCGACTACAAGGACCGCAAGTTTGGTGAAGACTGGGGCACGCTGATCGAGGAACTCAAGATCATGGCGCGTGCCGTCTACGTCCTCGATGCCAGCGGCAAGGTCGTCTACGGCCAGATCGTGCCGGAGGTGACCGAGGAACCCGACTACGATGCGGCGTTGAGCGCCTTGAAGGGATTGCTGAGCTAACCCGGCGTCGGATTCCGCCTCAGCGGATAGCCTGTGGCGGATGTGGGACATGGAGACGATTCAGCGAAACAGCGAGGATTCCCCGGTCGATCAATGACAAGCCCCATGCGTCGGGTATGCCAGCTGACGATCCTGTACTGTGGACTCGTGGCAACAGCCGCGGCTGCGGTGAATCCATGGACGGTTACGACGGAACCAATCACCGAAGTTCAGTCATTCCCCGGCAACACGGCCACGGTGTGGGGTTATCATCAGTCCATCATCGTCAACACCGGAGGCTCGCTGTTTTGCGCTTTGCTTGAGCCGTGGGACGAAGTATTCGCGCAGCAATGGACTCTGTACGAACGCCAGAGCAACGGCAGCTGGCGCCGAATGTGGACCAGTCCGCGAGAGCAGGAGCTGAACCAGCCTCCTTCCCTATTGGCAGACAATGACGGCACGCTGCACGTGTTCGCCTGGCCGGGTGGACTCTTCACGCGCTACCGATTTACTGCAGGCGACGACGATCCAGTCATTGACAATCCAGAATCGCCCTACAATGACCTTTGGCCCTATGCGGGTGCCAGTGTCAGCGGCGAAGGTGATTTTCTGGTCGTAGCCTCACCCTATCCTCGTAGCACCTTCGCCATCGGCGACCTTAACGGCTGGCGCGCCGGCCTCGTTTCCGAACATCCGGAAGTACCCGAGTCTCCTTCTGGTTTTGACCGTCAGGCCTACCCCTTCGTCGTGCTTTCAGGACAGGCCGCCCACGTATTCACCACGTCCGACATCGCAGACCCGGATAAAATCGAGGCGGGTGTCGACTTCGTTTACTCCTTCCGCAACCTGCAGTATTTCTACACCCCAGATGTCACCTCAGTGCCGTTCGCTCGCACGGAGATCGCCAACGTCGAGCTTACGGCCGACAGGGTCCACAACGATGACATCCTTTTGACCAGAAACGGTGATAAAATTCACTTGCTGTACCGTACTCGTGACGTTGAGGATGACTTCAGAGGCGACCGCTGCATGCATGCCTTCGGCCCACCGGGTGGACCGCTGACTCACATCCAGCTTGGCCAATCGGGGGACTTTGGTCTGGGCCGGCTGTGGGAGTCTCCCGCTGGCACCGTCTACGCCGTACTGCCTCGGCGCACCGATGTGCAGGTGGCACCGCTGGCTGCCAATGGCGATCTGGCGCAAAGGCCCGTTTCACTCGGGATTCGCTCGGATGGTTGGTTCAACGATGGGCGCCTGTTTCTGACGGCTGACCGCGGCTCGACGACGGTGACCGAAACACTCGAAGGGCTCTACTTCGTGCGTACTGCCGATGACATGAACCAGGTGAGGTATTTCCGGGCAGTCCTCGATGAAGACGCACCTATCGTGCGCAGTGAGGTTGCGGAGAGCAAATTGTGGATACAGCCCCCATTTCCCAATCCGTTCAATTCGTCGGCAAAAATATGCTTTGGCCTTGCAGATCAGGGTTTCGCGCAGCTGGAGGTCCTGAATCTCGCCGGCCAGCAGGTCAGCTCGCTATTGGAGGACCATTTGCCTCCAGGCACCTACGAAGCTACTTGGCGTGGTGTTGACGACGACAGTCGAGCGGTGGCTGCTGGGGTGTATCTCCTCCGGCTCAAGGCAAGGGGGTTGCAGCGAATCCAACGCATGGTGTTCGTCAAGTAGGCAGACAAATGGTGAAATTGAGATTCGATGAAGAGGTAGTCGTCTACCGGTTGAGCAGCCAACGACCGGTTCAGTTCGCCGCCAGTGAGTTGAGGCGCTATTTGAGTCGAATGACAGGCCGGATTGTGAAGACACGATCTGCAACCGCCTACCGTCCGGACATGAAGGGAATCTGGGTCGGTACCTCCGAAGCATTTGGCACTCTTGCTGCCGTTGACTTGCCACCCAGAGAGCATCCGTTTGACGATGCCGTATTCGTCAGCGCGCAAGCAGGGCATGCCGTGGTAGCTGGCGTCAACTCGCGCAGTGTCGTTTTCGCCGCCTACCGTTACCTGGAGGAACTGGGCTGCCGTTGGTTGCGACCTGGTAGGCAGGGTGAGCGTGTGCCGCGGCGTTCAAACGCCCTCTCGCGGCGAATCGCCATTGCGGAGACTCCTTCCAATCGCCATCGCTGCATCTGTATCGAAGGCTCCTGCTCAGAGAAGCATCTCAAGAGCATCGTCGACTGGGCCGCCAAGCGTGGCTTCAACTCATACTACCTGCAGTTCCGCAATTCCTACGAATTCTTTAGGCGATGGTACTGCGATGAAGAGGGCAGGGGTAAAGAGAAGATCGCTTTGTCGCAGAGCGACGCCTTCGAACTCTGTGACCGTATCATCCTGCAACTGCGCAAACGCGGCATGATCGTCCACCGGGTGGGTCATGGATGGACCTGCGACCCGTTCGGTGTGGCCGGCAACGAGTGGACCGAGTTCAAGGGACGGCCACCAGCTACGATCAGAAAATTTCTGGCCTTGCGTGACGGCCACAGAACGTTCTTCGGCAATAAACCGATCAATACCCAGTTGTGCTTTTCGAACAAGACGGTGCGCGCCACCATGGCGCGTGCTGTCGTCGACTACGCTGCCGGACACCCGGATGAAGAGGTCATCCACGTTTGGCTCGGCGACGGCTCGAACAACCACTGCGAGTGCTCGAGTTGCTCCAGGACGAGACCCAGTGACCTCTATGTTCAGATTCTCAACGAAATCGACGAAAAGCTGTCACGCCGGACTCTTGCCACCCGCATCGTCTTCCTCGCCTACGTCGATCTGCTATGGGCGCCTACGAGAGAGCGCATCCACAATCCCGCGAGGTTCATCCTCATGTTCGCCCCTATCACCCGTAGCTATGCCACCTCCATCCTCGACGACCGCGCGCCGACCAGGACACCGCGCTTCGTACGCAACAGGCTGCGATTTCCTCGTAGTCCAAGGGGTAGCCTGAAATTGCTCGAGGGCTGGCGCAAGTCGTTCCATGGTGACTGCATCGACTTCGACTACCACCTGTGGAGAGCCCATCGCTTCGACCCCGGCCAGCTGGCATTGGCCGCAGTGCTGTTCAAGGACCTTGCCGGACTAGAAAAACTCGGCATGAACGGTTACATCAGTTGTCAGCTGACACGGGTCTGTTTTCCCACCGGCCTGTTGATGCACACGATGGGCAAAACCCTCTGGGACCGGAAGGTGGATTTTGACACAATCGCGGATGAGTATTTCGTCGATGTGTTCGGTCGCGGTGGACCGGCGGTGAGAGGATACCTGACCCGCTTGAGCGAGCTCTTCGATCCTCCCTTGCTGCGCGGAGAGAAGGTCGCTCCGGATAACAGGTTGCCGAATAACATGGCCGCAGTCTCGGATCTGGTTTACAGATTCCTACCCAGAATCGAGCGAGGAATCCGCTCGAGTGATGCGACAACGGCGGCAGCATGGCGCCTCATGCGTGAGCATGCCTGGTATGTCCGCTCACTGGCCGAACTCTGCGATGCCGCGGGCAGTCTGCCGCCCGACGAGCAACAGGATCTTCTGAGCCAGCACGCGGAAGAACTGAGACGACGCCACCCTCGTCTCCATCATGTCCTCGATATACCGGCAGCGTTGGAAGCCGCGTCCTCGATGGCGACCGGCTGATGTTCTCGATTCGGACAATGACCACCGCGGACATCGACACCGTCGTCGCCATCATCCGTTCACACGAACAAGAAGACGGCAGACTGGCCGACAGCTACTACCACGAGTTTTTCGAGTCTGGTGAACAATCGCCGCGTGAGCATAATGTAGTCGCAGTCGCCGGGGACACGGGTGAAATCGCCGGCGTCGTCGGGTGGTACCCCGACAAGTATGACTGGCCTGGCATCCTGTGGCTCAACTGGTTTTACGTGCACGAGGCCCAGCGGGGTCGTGGAGTGGCCACGATGTTGTTGCAGCACGTCATCGAGAATGTGCAGCGGCTCAACATCCGTAAACTCTACGTCGATACCAGTTCGGATGCCGGGTACAGCAACGCCGTGCGATTATACCAGCGCTTCGGTTTCAGAGAAGAAGGCAGGCTCGGCGACTACTATGAAGTTGGCGAAGACTTTCTCATTCTCGGACTGGACCTGTCCAACCCCTGACCGACCCGCTGCCATCGCAACACATGACGCGCGTGGTCTGGCACAGTGAAATCCTCGAAAACGGCGAATCCATTGACCCGGAAATCCCTCGCCAATTCGTCGATATCATAACCCGCGATGGCTGTCAACCTCGGGTTGCGACCACCGGCTGGTACGCCGGGAATATTTCCGGATAGGCTTCGCCGGTGTCCCTGTGCCGCGTCGCCGCGTCGATGTAGCAGGTGCTGAAGGCACGCCGGGGGCGATCCGTCTGATTGGGTTCGGAGCTGTGGATGGTCCAGTTGTGCAGCAGCACGACCTCGCCACGGACCATTTCCAGGGGCATCTGCTTCTCCACGGGCGCGTGGATGGCGAGCTCCTCCTCGTTGAGGATGTCACGCCCCGCCGTCACCATGGATTTGTGTGAACCCGGGACGATACGCAGACAGCCGTTGGCGGTGCTGGTGTCGTCGAGGGCCGTCCAGATGGTGACCTGAGGAGCAATCGTCAAACCCCAGTGACCGGTGCCATCCTGGTGCCAGTTGAGCAGGATGCCCTGCCCGGCCGGCTTGTTCATGAACATGGCGCGGAAGCAGGAGACATGATCACCGAGGATTTTGCCGGTGATGTCGCGGAACAGTGGATTCTGCATGTAGGCGAGGAATAGGGGGTCCTTTTCCAGGGCCTCAATCTTCCGGTACTTCAGCGACGAACCCTTGAAGGTCTTCGTCTGGCGCGCCTTCTCCTGGTCCCCGACAGACGGACACAGTTGCATCATCATGTTCGGGTACGAAATCTGTCCAAGCATGATGGCATCGATGCGCTCGCACAGCTCTTCAATGTCGGCGGCTGGTGCGACATGACCGAGCCTTACATAGCCGTGTTCCTTCCAGTGATCGAATTCCGCTTCGCTGAGTACGGGTCCGTGAATCTTCATGCGCTACACGCGCTGGTCCTCGACCGAGTGGCTCGCAACCCTATGATCCCTACCCGCAGCAGATCTGGCATACTGGATTCCTCATGATTTTAAATATGCGCGTTCTACCTTCTCGAATGCAGCGGCGATGTCGTCGACTTCCTCTTGCCCCCAGCTTTCGAGAACCGTCAGCAGAAAATGCCGCGAATCCGCCTCCTTCGCGTTCGGGCAGGTAAAGGTACGCTCTCGGTCACCTTGGTATTCGGGTGCGGTCCAGGGATACCCGCTCGTGCCGAACACACGGCGCTCGGTGAACCACTCGAAGGTGTGCGGCAGAAAGCCGTACTGCGGCCGCAGGAGCAACCCTTCTTCCTGCAGCGCCCGGCAATAGGTCATCTTGTCGCAGGCGAGATCCTTCTCGGACAAACCCAGACGCCAGAACCAGTACGAGGTCTCCGCCCCTGCGATCTGTTCTGGGATAACGACGGAACGCAGATCCGCGAAGCGTTGGCTGAGGTCGGCGACCACACTCCTGCGACGGGCGACGATACCGGGCAGCTTGGCGAGCTGGACCCTGCCAATCGCGGCCGCAAAGTCATTCAGGTTGAAGTTGAAGGCGGCGATGCAGTTCGTAGACCCGCTCTTGAGACCGAACGGCTTCCCCCTGTCCGAAGCCTGGCGAGAGCGCCAGTAAAGATCCTCATCTGCGGTGAAAACGACACCACCCTGGGCCCCGGTGCAGTGGTGTTTTCCGCCCATGGTCGAGAACGCGGCCATGTTGCCGAAGCTACCCACCTGTCGCTCATCGATGCGCGCGCAATGTGCCTGGGCGCAATCCTCTATGATGGGTATGCCATGCCGCTCGGCCACTTGCATGATGCCGGGCATGTCGGCGGGCTCGCCCATGATGTGAGCGACGATGATCGCCCGCGTCAATGGAGTGATGCACTCCTCGATCTGGCCTGGACCCACGTTGAACGAACCGGGTGCAGAATCGGCGATAATGGGAATACAGTTCAATAGAGGTACCGGCATGATTCCGCCGGTGTCGGTGATGGGACCGACGATGACCTCCGTGAACGATTCCAGCTCCAGTGCCCGCAACGCCACGTAGATGGCTGAGGTGCCCGAATTGACCGCGTCGACGTAACCCCCACCCATGAACTCGGCAAATTCTCGACAATAGGCTTCTTCGACTGGACCATCGTACCAGGGTGCCGCGCCGCTGCGCACGACTTCGTCCAGAAGCTCATTCACGGCGACCTTCTCTTCATCGCCGATCAGAGCTCGCTCAGGCCACGGCTGCTGTCTGACTTTGGGACCACCATTGACGGCCAGATCGGCGAATGCCTGTTGCTTCGATGACGACAAAATTGGGAGTCCTGGTTTCTCTGGGTGAGCACCCGTAGCGTTGACGCATGAATCGCGCAAAAACATCGGGCGTTGCTCCACATGGAGCAACGCCCGGGTGATGGATTGATTTTGGATGCGGTTGCTCAATGGTGTGAGCGAACTACGGCGTCCACATGTCCGTGTCCTGCCAGAAGGTCACCCACGCAAACCAGAAGCTGTTGTGCGCCGGAACCTGCGTCAGACGCGCACCGGCCATGGGCCCCTCGATCGCCCTACCATGAATATCCCATACACTCCCCGTCTGTTCATCCACGAGGGAGAATGGGAATCCCCCATCATCCTCGATCGCGAAGGTCAAACTCTGTCCATCCACCTCGCGGGCATACGGCAAGGCCAGATGACTATGCTGGTCCCAGACCACAAGGATATCGACGCCACCGAGTTGGTCGTTGATGACGGCCTGCTGACCCATTTTCTCGAACAGGTATGCCCTGGGGTCTCCATTCAACCGCACGCCCAGCATCGAGTCCTTTCTTCCGTAGTCGTCGGCGTAAGGGTTGAGATTCTCGACGATGCGGGGATTCAGTGGAAAAATCAGGTGGTCGTCATCGGTGCGGTAGTTGCGGTACGGGTACCGCGTGTAGCGCGACTCGTCAAAGACGCCTTCGACTACATCGGTATCGGGATGCAGTCGTTTCCAGGTCCGCCAGGTTGTTTCGACGACAGGCAGGAGGGTCAAGGACTCGCCCATACGACTGCCGCTGACACCGGTGAAGTAGATCTGGGGGTACAGAGTCTCGCCGTCGCGACGATCGTACATGACCAGGTTGTTGTTGAACAGACGGCCGGAGACACCCAACTCCAGTTGACCACCGTCAGCCGCCTCGAACACCAGGCCGGTTCCGGTCAGGGGACAGAAAGTCACCGAGATCGAGTGACCGCCGATTTCGTCGTTCACGATCTCATGCCACCAACCGATGTTTTCCGGATACGCCCGGGCGATTCCGCCCACGACCAGTCCAAGGACGAGATCGTCTTCAGCCATGAAGGAGATCTCATCGGGTCCGACGAACGCTGGATTGGTCAGCGCCGGAATGCCGTCCTTTGGAACGCCCCCGGAAACGATTCCCGAGATCGGGAAGGTATCAAGGTCCAGCGTGCTTCCCTGAAGGGGTGAATTCGCTCCGTAGGGAGACAGTGAAATCTCTGTACCGATGTCCGTTTCGACATCGGTGGCCGGTGGCGCAGGCTGTTCATCTGCGTTCGGCACATCACTCTGATCTGCAGAAGCATCACCGGGTTTTGATCCGATTGGAGTCTCGTCCGACAGTGGCGGCTGATCGTCTGTGACGACAGAGCCGACGGGTGTCTTGTCACTGCCTCCACTACAGGCAATGAGTGCTGTGGAAGCCAGAGCGATTGCTAGGGCTAATCGGGTATCCATTGTGTTCCTCCATTTCATCCAGGCTTGATTGTCAGGGGGGTGTCTCAGGGTCCGACCAGGCGGCCTTCCAGCTTGAGGGCTGCACCGCCACTGCCAACATCCTTTCTGGTGATTCGTAGCATGGATTCACTACCTGGTGCGGTGTGTGGATCAATGGCTCTGACCCCTTGGTATCAAAAGCCATGCCAGTTCCCATACAGCTTCACGATAGCGATCGTAACTGGATAGTTATTAACTAGTTACGAACGTATGACAGGCGGTAAATGGCACTCCGGTGGAAGCAGCCGTCGACCCGATATGTCGGGAGATCCCTGAGATACCGTGAGTTACTTCTTCAGTCCCTTCCCGAGGGACGACACACAGTGGCTCCGGAGCCGCGCAACCAGAGGTGGGGGCTGCTAATCCCTTCGGATAGCGGGGCGAACAGGCCGTCGTCCACGTTGACCTTGCCTATGTCGCGCCGGCCGCGCTCGATCGGCAAAAACGCCTGTTCCCAGATCCCACGGTGGATTGAAGCCTTGAGGGAGTAGCTTGTCTTGATGCAGCTATTCGTCTGGTGTATCCTACGACCCGTACCTGACGAAGCTGACCCCAAATAATCTCTGTGCCATGACGAGAACGACAATCGCCTCTTCCTTCACGCTGGCAGCCGCCTTCTTGTGCGCTTCCTTCACTCTGACCGTCCTCCCCACAACCGCAGGAGAGCCCGAAGTGACTGAAGTCCATCGCGAATCGTTCGGTACCGGCACAGACGGCCAGGTTGCCGATCGCTACACGCTGGCCAACTCACACGGCACCATCGTGAGACTGACCAATGTCGGCGCCGCTGTGACTGAAATGCACGTGCGCGACCGCGACGGCAACCTCGGTGATGTTCTCCTCGGGTACGATTCCGTCGCCGATTACACCGAAAACACCGCCTACATGGGCTGCATCGTCGGCCGCGTCGCCAACCGCATCTCGAACGCTCGTTTCGCCGTCGACGGAATCTCCTACGAAGTGGCCAAGAATTTCGCCACGCATCACCACCTTCACGGGGGAATCTCCGGTTTCACGCACAAATTCTGGAATGCCCGGGTGATCGCTCACGAAGATGGCCAGGCCGTGCGCTTCGACTACCTCAGCGTCGATGGCGAAGAGGGGTACCCCGGTAATCTGACCATCAGCGTGATCTACGTGCTCACGGAGGAAAACGGTCTCCGCATTGAGTACGAAGCCACCACCGACAAGCCTACCCCCCTCAACGTCACCAACCACGCCTACTTCAACCTGTCCGGACATGACGCCGGCAAGATTCTCGACCACGTGGTTAGGATCGACGCCGACTACGCTACCGAGCGCGGTGAGGACGGTATCCCGACCGGTCAGGTCCTGTCATTGACGGGAACGCCCCTCGATTTCAGGCAGCCGACCCGGATCGGGGATCGCATCGATGAACTCGAGTTCGGCTATGACCACAACTTCGTGTTGGCTGGCGAGAGCAGGAGTGAGCCGGTATTGTTCGCCGAGGTCTACGATCCGGCCAGCGGCCGCGTCCTGCAGGCGCTGACGACGGAGCCAGGAGTACAACTTTACACGTCGGGATTTCTGGACACGGACAGGAGCAAGGGGGGCGGCGATGGCTACAGTCAATTCGAGGGGTTCTGCCTCGAGACCCAGCACTTCCCCGACGCCATCAATAAACCGCACTTCCCGTCCGTCGTGCTGCGGCCGGGTGAAACCTATCGGCAGATCACCGAATACCGGTTCTCGGCCCGGTAGTCAGTAATCCCAGCCGGGTCGGAGTCGGCGGCCCCGCTGGTGCAGTGGCAGGTAGAAGTAGTGGCTTATTCGTCGCCTTCGCCCTCAGCGAAATCGAGTGACAGCGAATTGATGCAATAGCGCAGACCGGTCGGCTCGGGGCCATCAGGGAACACGTGACCCAGGTGGCCACCACAACGGTTGCAGAGGGCTTCCGTCCGTTCCATGCCGTGGCTGGTGTCACGCTCTTCTGCCACCTGGTTGTCGGCGATTGGCTGCCAGAAACTGGGCCACCCCGAACCCGAGTCGAACTTGGATTCGGAGCTGAACAACTCGGCCCCACACCCCGCGCACACGAACTTGCCGCTGCCCTTGAAGCCGTCATACTTGCCAGTGAAAGCCCGCTCCGTGCCCTTGTTGCGCAGGACTTCGTACTGGTCGGGCGTGAGTTGTTGCCGCCACTCCTCTTCGGTTTTGTCTATCCGTTCTGCCATCGTAACCTGTGCCCGTTTCAGGGATGCTTGAGATCGCGTCATGTCTTGCGTTAAGTTAGCGCCATGCCCATCGACCACAAGACAGACAACGAAGACGGGGTCGTCGTCCTCTACAAAGGGGGCCGCCTGCCCTCGTGGGATGCTCTGAGCCCGGAAGATCAGTCGACGTATCAGGACGAGCATGTGGAACTCATGCTGTCGATCGCCGACGAGCACAATCTCATGCTTGTGGAGGGCTTCCGGTTGATGACCCCACAGCAGAACTGGGAGCGCTTCTGGACCATCGAATTCCCTAAGGTTGGTGGAGCACAAGCCTGGATAGAAGCGGAGATGGCACCGCCTTACGGCCGTTACGGATTCTACGAGTACTACATGTCCAAGCGGTGGCGGCCGGATTTCTTCAGTGAATGGGTAGAGAATCCGGCGGCCATGGTACCGCAGCGCCACAAGGACCCCAGATCGATTCCCAACCTGAGCGCCAAAAGCGATAGCGTGATCCTGCTCGTGTTCGGACGTTGGCGCCCCGAGTCGGATCAGGCCTCGCCCGAGGAGCGCGGTGACTCCGAGCGGACTGCACGTATGCGCTCCGTCGCTGGCGAGCACGGCTTGATGCGGTATGAGGCTTTCAAACTGATTGGCCCGCAGAACAACTGGCATCTTGTCTGGGTACTGGAGTTTCCGGAAGTAGCCGGCGCCGAAGCCTGGATCGATGCCGAGGTTCGTCCTCCCCACAGCCAGCACTCAACGCGCTCTTACTTCCTGGCGCGGAGATGGGCTCCCGAGTACTTCGCCAGCTGGGTGCGGCAACACTGAGATTCAACCCGCGCGGTTGGCCTCATCGTAGCAGCGATTGATCCGGGCACAGCTGTGAACGGAACCCGCGTATCCCGGTTGGCGTCAATAGATTTGCACGGTGCGAAGGGCTTTGGGTGAAAGCTGATGAACAAGATTTCTCGTTTCTATCTGGCAGCATCCCTGCCTCTGACGATCGTGGCAACTCCATCGTGGCTCGAGGCGGCGCCTGCCCACGAGGATGGAGACAAACTGCAGTACATCGCTGACCATCTGTCGGAATCTCCTCTGGTGTTCGATCCACTCAACCTCGAACTGGTCGATGAACTGAAACTCACCGATGATGGCCAGTTGGAGACCCAGGTTCAAACTCCGGTGGGCGTACTGGCCATCTCCGATTTGTTCGTCAGCGGTGATCACGCCTACGTCGGCTCTTTCGCCAATGCCCTCCACATCGTCGACATCTCACGACCAGATCAACTGAAGTTGGTTGCGCGGCTCCCCACGTCAGGTCCTGCCGTCGATGTCAAGGTCGATGACGATCTGGCCGTTGTGGGAGTGCAGAAATCGGGATCCGAATTTGGTCTTCTCATCGTCGACGTTTCAGACCCCACTAACCCCCAGGTTGTCGGCGAGTTGTCCGACCCGGATTGGCGGGGCATCCACAACCTGTTCCTCGCAAACGACAGAGCCTACCTGGCACCCATCGGAAGCAATGAACGAGTCAGGGGGGTCGTCATTGTGGATCTGACGGACCCGTCTCAACCGACGATCTCGGGCAACTGGACGAATGAGCGGTCGATTTTCAGCGACCGAATCCACGATGTCTTCGTCGACGACGGCATTGCCTATGTCAGCGATTTGTTCAGTGGCCTGGTGTTGCTGGATCTGGCCGACCCAGACAACCCGGTGACGCTGTCTTCCGTCCACTTTACCGAAGGCATCCACAGCGCCTGGGCTCACAACGGCTACGTCTACTGCAACCAGGAATTTGGAGGGGCTCAACGTCTCCTTCATATAGTCGATGCTGCCGATCCAACTGCCCCTGAAGTCGTCCGCTCATTCCGGGCCGATGTCCCACTCCAGAGCCCGGCCATCGGTCCTCACAACCCCTTCGTCCTCGGCGACTGGTTGTATTGGGCATACTACGATGCCGGTCTGCGTGTGTTCGACATTTCGCTTCCGGAAAATCCGGTCGAGGTCGCCCATCACCCCAGCACCCTTGCCTGGGGAGCCCACCCTCACTCTGATGGTCACGTCTACGTCGCGGACAGCAGGCTTGGACTGCGCGCCTTTCGCTTCGACCAACCCGCCTTTGCTGTCAGAAATGTCGCCCCGGTGTCGCCGGTATTCGCCGGTGGCACCGCCCGGATCGAAGTGTGGACAGAACCCCTGCCGCATCGGACCGATCAGTTGGTAAGCCGTGTCGCCGTGTCAGTAGATCTACCAGGGGAACCGATTCATCGTCGAGCTGCACGACGATGAATCGGAAGGGGGTGCGGAGAGCGGAGACGGGGTATTCTCCGGATCGTTCCCGGTACCAGAGAATTTGGAGACCGGTACCTACCCGCTGCATGCGTGGGTGGAAGACGACGACGGAGCGGTCTATCCACTCAACGGAATGCTGGAGGTTCAACTTGACCAGCAGACGGCGGTAGGCGAAGAGGATCGAGTCGGCCTACCAGAACGGTCCGAGCTGGCGCAGAACTTCCCCAACCCATTCAACAGCGAAACGGTCATCCGCTTTGCGCTCGCGAAGCCTGGCACCGTCGATCTGGGAATCTACAGTACGGCCGGACAACGATTGGCCACGCTCGTCAACGGGGAACACCTGGCTGGCAGCTACGTCATGCGCTGGGACGGACGCGGCGATGATGACCGGGCGCTGGCCAGTGGCGTGTACCTCTACCGTCTCAGTACAGATGGACGGCAGATGCTGAGGAAACTGCTCCTCGTCCGCTGAGCGAGACCTCCACCGACTGCCCTCACGGCAGCTGCGGGATAACCTCTTTCGCCATCAGCTCCATCGACCGGCGCATCCTGGGTTCGTCGTCCCAGTCGTGGGCCATCATCACTGTGGTTCCAAAGCCGCCCGTCATTTCATACAACTCGTTCAGCTTGGCCGCGACCGTGTCCGGACTACCGACGATGGCGATCTGGTCGATGACGTATTCGGGCGTGATCGCCTCGTCGGACATATTGGGATCCATTTTCATGATTTCGAGTATTCCGGCTATGTTCACCATGCCGCGCAGGTACATCAGCGAAGCCGCGAACGCCCCCTGCAGGCAAAACTCACGCGCCTCCGCATCAGACTCCCCGACGTAGATGCTGCGCGATACACGCCAGTTGGCGGGATCGGCCGCTTTGCCTGCCTTTTCCGCCCCTTCGCCATACACCTCCCATTGGCGTTTTACCATGACACCGGGGACGATGTTAGTGCTGACCGGCATGTAGCCCCTCTCTCCCGCCATGTGGGCGGCCATCGACTCCCCCTTGACGATACTCATGGCGATCGGCGGATGCGGCTGTTGAAACGGCCTGAGTAGCTCTCCCAGACCCAGCTCTGGAACAGGCTCTTCGATCCTCGAACGCCAAAACTCTCCTTTGAAATCGAACGGGGCTTCCGTTTGCCACAGGTACATGATCAAGTCGATGGCTTCCAGTGTCATCAAACCCTGCGTCTTGGGATCGGGCAGATCGAACAGACCCCAGTCCGTGGGCACCCCACCCTGACCGAAGCCCACGTTGAGACGGCCACGAGAAAGATGGTCGAGGTAGGCCAGCCTTGTCGCGATGTTGGCCGGGTGGTGTTGCGGTAGAATCGACACGCCCGTGCCCAGACGAATGCTCGTCGTCTGCGGGATTAGACTGGCGATAAACAGGTCGTTCGACGGAACGGGCTCCCATGCTGCCGTGTGGTGCTGCCCGATCCATGCTTCCGTGAACCCGAGCTCCTCCGCCAGCAGAATGGCGGCCGTGTCCTCTTCGAAGGTTTTCGTCCTGTCCTTGTCCGGCGGGTGCACCGGCATCATGAACATCCCGAGTTTCATTGATCATCTCCTGCTTGAATGGCCAGACTGCGTGGGCTCAACCTCGGCCTTGGTCGCGGACACGTCAACGCCATGATCGGCATCATCAACCGGCGGTACCTATATTTTCCTGCCGGTGACGCTACAGGAGCAAGAATTGAAACTGACTTCACAACAGACAGAGCAGTTCTGGGCGGACGGATACCTGGTCCTTGAGGACGTCCTCGAGGACGACGATATCGATCCTGTCATCGAAGAGTACTCTGCCTGGATTGACCGCCGTGCGCAGGACCTGCATGCCGCCGGCAAGTTGTCCCGCTTGTACGCCGACGAACCCTTCGGGCGCCGCCTTGCCAGCATCACGGCTGAGTGCGCACAGATTTACGACGATGTCGATATCGACCACATGCGCGGGCGTGCCATCTTTGAGTTCCTTCGCAACTACAATTTGATGGATGCCGTGGAGGGGATTCTGGGTCCTGAAATCTCCTGTAGCCCCATCCAGCATGTGCGAGCCAAGCTGCCCGAAACCCTGCGCCATCCACAGCAGGAGGCGGGGGCTGGACGTGACAACAATCAGCGGGTCCGCGAGAACGTGGCCCCCCTGCACCAGGACGCCCAGGTGCATCTGGAAGAGGCCGACTCGACCTTCATCCTGACCGTTTGGTTGCCCATGATGGATTCGACCATTGACAACGGCTGTCTCGAAGTCTTCCCTCGCGTCCACAAGGAAGAGACCGTCTACTGGGGCGGAGGTTTCGGGGTGTCGGATGAGCATATGAGCGAACGCCAGGCCGTGGCGTTGCCGATGCGCAGAGGCGGCATCATCCTCATGCACAAGCTCACGCCGCATCGATCCGGACCCAACACCACGAATGCCATTCGCTGGAGCATGGACCTGCGTTACCAGAGGACGGGCACCCCGACAGGCCGATCGTGCTATCCTGACTTCGTCACCCGCAGCCGTGCCGCCCCCGAATCCGTCTACGACGATTACGAGGAGTGGGCCCGCAGGTGGGAAACAGCCCTGGAGCAGTACCCACCCCACTGCCGGCCGAGACGATCCCTCAGCCATGACGAGCCGGTCAAGGTGTCGATTGAGCTGTGACCGACAAATGCGGGTGACCATGCTCTCCGGCTCTTTCGAGTACGACTCGGAGGATTCACTGACGGTCCTGGCCGGGTACCTGCGCGAAAACGCGCCCGACATCGACTCCCACCTGATCATCTACCAGACCGAGAGCGACGTCCATTCCTTGAGTGTATTGGAGGAGGATACCGACGTCCTGCTGGTGTTCACCAGACGGCTCACCATGGCGGGGCCCGAACTCGAGTGCATAAGACGGTATTGTGAAGCAGGCAAACCGGTCGTTGGTGTTCGGACGGCGAGTCACGCCTTTCAACAGTGGCTGGAATTCGATCGAGAAATATTGGGTGGCAATTACGACGGACATTTCAGCGCCGGACCGCTGTGCCATGTCGACGTGGTGGCAGCGCATGATGAGATCCTGAACGGTGTCTTGCCCTTCGACTCACAAGGCAGCCTCTACCGGACAGCGCCGTTGGCAGCGGATGCTCAGCTGCTGTTGAACGGACGCACCGAAGAGCAAACGGAACCCGTTGCCTGGACCCGCGCCTCGGCTGGACGCGTCTTCTATACGTCGTTGGGACACCAGAAGGACTTCTGGGAGCTCGATTTCCTGCGCTTGATCGAGAACGCGCTGCTGTGGGCGGGTGGTCGCGCTCCATCCTCGCGACCCTGAACGGTTCCCTACGTCAGTACTTCGCTGTAGATGGCTGCTGCTTGCTCCGGTTTTACCTCGACCGGGTTTGGATCCAGGAGGCGCCGCACACTCATCCCTACCTCGACCATCTCGGGAATGTCCGCCTCGTCCAGCCCTGCACTCGTCAATGATCCGAAAGCCGTGTACCGGCGCCGCAACGAGTCCACGTGGTCGGCAGCCAGTTGTGCGCCTTCCTCTACACTCTTGCCTGACAAGTCCAGTCCCGCGACCCCTGCGGCGTAGTAGTACTTGGCGGCGACTTGCGATGCATTGTGGCGCATGACCCCCGGCAACACCAGTGCTACCGAGGCGCCGTGTGGCACCGGTTTGTTCTTGGCCAGGGAAACTTTTTCGATCCCATAGCCGAGTGCGTGGGCCGCGCCAGTGTTTATAGGGCTCAGCAGCATCCCGGCCAGCAGGCTGCAGCGGGACATCTGATAGCGGGCGACGCTTGAATCGGTACCACCGGCGATCGCCTTTTCTATGTAAGGCAATCCCGCCAAGAGCGCTTCGCGAGCTACGGCATCACCGATTTCGTTCGATTTGCGCGAGGCCGTGCACTCCAGGGCATGCCCCAGCGCATCCAGTGCCGTAGTTGCCGTCAATGCCGGTGGCAACTCTCGAGTGAGACCGGGATCGACGAGTGCGACCGAGGGCTCGATGTGCTCGGAGGAGACGACTTGCTTGATGCCTTCAGACACGATGACGGAAACTCTGCTGGCTTCCGCACCGGTACCCGCTGTCGTCGGCACCGCGATTAATGGCCAGCTCGATGGTTTGTCAAACAGATCAAACCCGAAGTAATCTGGTGTTGTCCCACCGCACGTGGCCACACACAACCCGACCTTGGCGGTGTCCATGGTGCTGCCCCCTCCCATGGCAATGACGGCATCACATGGCACTGCCTTCACGGCGGATGCCAGCGCGTCCACGCCGGCGACCCGGGGATTCGGCACGATATCCGTGAACCTACCGGTGATCTCGATGCCTTCACGTTCGAGAATCCAACGTACCGGCTGCTCCAGCGCTTCGATGCCAGGATCGCGAACCAGGAACACCTTCCTGGCATTCAGGCGGCGGCACTCGTCCCCCAAGTTGTAGACCGCCCCCTCCCCCAGCATCACTCGTCGCCGTTGGAAACCGAACATCTCGACCAGCTCGACCAGGCGTTGGTCACTATTGAAATAGGCGGTTTCGGCGAACAGTTGTTCGTTGACCAGTATTGGTTTCATGTGCCTGCCGGGTGTTAGGGGGTCGGGGCGTCGCAAGTATAACCTGTTGACCGGCCACATGGCGATGGTAACTTACGTATCGTCACATTCACTCACACATAGGCAGCGTCCGAGCTCGCTTCTCGTCTCATAGGAAACCTGGTATGGCTCAGTACGATCGCATGAAGGTCCTCAACACCATGTTCGACGTCGGCGTTGTGCCGGTGTTTTATCACAAGGACCTCGACACCGTCATCGCCATCATCGAGGCCTGCGCTGCGGGCGGCGCCCGCGTCGTCGAGTTCACCAATCGGGGCGACCTGGCCTACCGCGTTTTCGCCGACGCCGCCCAGCACATCATCGACAGCGATCTTGATGTCATTCTCGGTGTCGGCTCGATCGTCGATGCACCCACCGCGGGACTCTACATTTCCAGTGGAGCCAATTTCGTCGTCGGCCCGCTGCTCAATCCCGACGTCGCCCGCGTCTGCAACCGCCGCAAGATCGCCTATGCGCCGGGCTGCGGAAGCGTCAGCGAAATCGCTGAGGCCGAAGAACTTGGTGTCGAGATCGTCAAGGTTTTTCCAGGCAGTGAAGTCGGAGGCCCCGCCTTCGTCAAATCGGTTGCCGGACCCTGTCCATGGACCAGAATCATGCCCACCGGCGGAGTGGATGCCAGCAGGGAGAGCCTTCAGTCCTGGTTCGATGCGGGCGTAGCATGCGTCGGTATCGGTTCGAAACTGGTCACCAAGGAAATCGTCGCTGCCGGGGACTTTGACGCCCTCACGACGAAATGCGGTGAAGTCGTAGGCTGGATCAAAGAGATCAAAGCCCAAAAGCCGGCGTGAGCTCTATTTGCAGGAATATCCTGCCCGGTAGTGGACCGACCGTAGGAACAAACGGCCGCTACTCCAGACCCCGCCGCCCCGCTTCACTGGGTGCACAGGTGGTACGGCATTTGCGTCCATCTTGGCAAAGGGGTGGCCTGAATTCATAAGCGAATGCCCAGTTGGAAGTTTCTCCACTGTAATGTGGGACTTCGACAAAATAGAAACCGGCATTCAGGTGAATTGGCTGCTCTTTTTTTTCTTCCTTCTGCCTAACTCGCCGTAGTGTCTTCGTCGGTTTCAGTCTGCCGTGAGCCGGTGTCTTTGGTTTCCGCTTCAGCTTCAGCTTCGACTTCGTCCGCATTCGACGACTCGTCAGTCTCATCTGCCGGATCTTCCGTCGTTTCTATTTTGGCTTTGCCCCCCGTGATTCTCCGAATCAGTTCCTCCGCCGCTTCCACCCCCTTGGTGCGCGCCCCCACCGACTCGAAGATCCGCATCGCCTGTCGCAGGCAGTCGAGAGCATCCTGTTCCTGTCGCATCCGCGAATACAGACTCCCCATGTTGGTGAGCGTGTTCGCCTTTCCCAGGGCATTGCCGACTTCGGTGTGAATTTTCAACGCCTGCTCGTAGGTCGCCAGCGCTTCCTTCGCCTTGCTCTGCTTGAAGAGGACGTTGCCGATGTTGGCCAGAGCTCCCGCGGACCCCAGTGCCGCGCCGATCTGCTCGTAGATCTTGAGTGCTGCCTGGTGAGCCTTCAGCGCCTCGTCGTATTTCTCAGTGCGGAAGCGGATGTTGCCGAGGTTGCTCAAGGCGTTGGCGCGGCCCAGCGGGTTGCCTGTCTGGGTGTGGATTTCCAATGCCCGTTGATGGTGCTTGAGCGCCTCGTCGAACTCCCCCGCTCCAAGAAGCAGGTTGCCGAGGTTGCCGACCGCATTGGCACGGCCTAACGAACTCTTGGCCACTTCGTATCGCTTGAGCGCGTGCTCGAAGGTGCGTTTGGCCTTGTCGCGGTCGCCCTGATTCAGCTGCAAATTGCCCATCGTTAGCAACACGTCCGCTTGGCCGCGGCTGTCCCCGACCCCGCGGAACAGATCCAGGGCCGTGTCGCAGGCTTCGGTCGCGGTTTCGTAGTTGGCGAGACGCGAGTTGATGGTCCCCAGGTTGGCGTGAAAGGCCGCTTCGAAAAGCCGTTTCTCCATTCTCTGCGCCGTCTGTAACCCCATGTTCAGGATCTCTTGAGCCTGTTCGAACGCCGAATTGTTCAACAATGCAGCGCCCAGGTTCAGCAACGTCGGCAGAGACGAGTAGGCGTCGAGGGATTTCCTGAAGTGATCGGCCGCTTCGCTGTAGCGAAACGCCAGGAACCGTTGCTCGCCCTTGACGAACTCCTCCTCAGCCACGTCGCCGGCGACGAAACCGGGTTGTTGTTGCAGACTCACGAGCGTCGCCTTTTGAATCACCTCCTCACCGGGGCCCTCGGTGGTGACGATCTGCTTCCCACCGCGCATCGGATCGAGCAGGGTCTTGACCAGATAGAACCCGGCCCAGCTTGTGGCAGTCAGCGCCACCAGCGGAATCTTGAGGGGATGCAGGAAGAACAGGATTTCAACCTGCCCGAGTCCGAGCAGCAAGACCATCAGCCCGGTGCTCGCAAAGGCAAAATTCCTGCTCAGTTTCTTGAAATCGATTCCGGATGCGGGCATAGTCGGCGCCGGCTCACCTCAACCTGCGCCGAACAGTTTGCCGGCCAGGCTCCAGCCGCTGATGACGGCGAAGATGGCGAGCACGACCACGGAGACCAGAGAACCGGCAAGAGTTATCCTGCCGGTGCGGTAGGCGGGCGGTAGCTTGAAGTTGAGATAGATGGCAGCGGGCATCAGCAAGGCGATGGCCAGATTAGCCAACAGGAATCCTGCGATCTGCGTGAGCACGTCGAAGGCGACATCAGTCCAAATGAGGACGACCGCTGCCGCGAAGATGTACAGGCAGACACCCCGCTTCAGACGGTCGTAATTCCATTCCCGGTCAGGCCACACCGCCGTCAGGAATCCCTGCATGACTCGAGCGTAGATCTCGGGCAGCGCCTGCAGCGTCCCCCACAGAGCAGCGATGATACAGACATAGTAGATCCATACAAGAGTAGGATGGATGGCGCTCCAGACGTGGGCTTGATTGGTCAACAAGCTCCAGCCCTCGAACCGGCTTTGCAGAGGATACAGCACCGCAGCCCCCGAGAGCATGAAGGCGCTGGTCACGACGAACAGGACGATCGCCCCGAGACAGACGTCCCATCGCAGGGGGCCGGCCAGCCTTCGCAGTCGGCTCACTTGAACCGGTTCGTCGGGCAGATAGTCTATCGAATCGCTGTCGGCGGCGTGCGCACGGATCCGTTCGATGTCGTCGTGGCCGGTTAGTCCCCAGCGGTGCAGGCCGACCCAGTTCGAATAGGCGATGTAGGCGAACACACCACCCCCGACGTAACCGAAAGCCGTCGCCATGGTCAGCATCGGGTGTTCGATAGCGTCCTGGGGCGCCCAGTCCGGGAATTCAGGCAGATTGCCGATGCTGAGGCTGCCGACCAACGCCTGGAAGAAATCCGGCCTGACCATCAGGGTGCCCAACAGGGTGCCGCTGACCAGAATGCCACAAATCAGCAGTTGTTGCCGCTCCAGACGCTCGAATGAAAGACGCAGACCGAAGAACATCGCCAGGATGATGAAGCCGGTGGTGACCGCGTTCTCGAAGATGACTTCAGACCAGGATGCGTCGAGTTGGTCGCGCAACAAATGGTGTACCAGATCGCCGCAAGGTTTCGATATTGGCACCCAGGCCAGGGGCGCCGCCACCAGCTCGAGCAGAATCAGCGTGATCAGGAACCAGCCTCGGGGCCCCGGAATGCGCACCAGCCGTTGACCGATGTACTCGCCGCTGATGGCTGTATAGCGACCGACCAGGTAGGTGACAAAGATGCCCTTGACGATGCAGCTGAGCAGGACAAGCCACATCAGGCCGTACCCTGCCCAGGCGCCACTGCGCACAACGACGATCGTCTCGCCGGCGCCGATGCTGACCGATGCGACGATGGCGGCCGGTCCGAAAACGGACATCAAGCGCACCAGTTTGCCCGTCGACCACGGCTCGGAGTACACGCCTCCGGGCTCGGGAATTTCGATTTTCAAAATGAGTGTGTGTATCCTCGATCGGTGGCCTTACTCAATAGACTGCACGTCGAATATCGCTCACGTAGCAACGCCGGGCAATCGAAATTGCAGACAGCCCAACTGCCTTGACAGGCTGTGGTCGGAGGTTATGCTGCGGCCATGTTCGCCGTCCTCGTACGCAAAGAGCTGCTGAGCAATCTGCTGACCTTCCGCCTCGCCGTGGCGCTGTTGTTCACGGTGTTCCTGGCCGCTTTGACCACCCTGATCGGCAGTCTGGACTACTCGCGCAACATGGACGCCTACGAGCGCGAAGTCCGCAAAGCCCGGGAAGCGCTCGACGAAGTGGCCGTCTACTCGGCCCTCGAACCGGATGTTGTCGTTCCTCCGCAACCGCTTTCAATCCTGTGTCGTGGAATTCTCAGCACTGCCGGACGCACCATGCGGGTCGAGCTCGACCGCATCCAGATCGCCTCCTGGCCGCTGCAGCACAGCTTCGAGAGTGCGATCATGAAGTCCCTTGCCCAGATCGACTTCGCCACTGTCGTCGGCCTGCTGTTGAGCTTCCTCGCCGTCGTCCTCGGCTTCGACGGTATCAGCGCCGAGCGCGAACGTGGCACCCTGCGACAGATGCTGACCAATCCGGTGCCGCGCGCCTACATCGTGCTCGCCAAACTCCTTGGCGGTACCCTGTCGTTGATTTTCCCATTCGCGATCGCGTTCGGCGTCTCACTCCTGATCATGCTCGCCAACCCGGATGTCGATCTGAGCCGCGACGACTGGCTGCGCCTCATGTTGCTGTTTCTGCTCTCCTGTGTGTTCTTGGCGCAGGCCTTTTCCCTGAGTTTGATGGTGTCGGTGCTGGCGCGAAACTCGGACACCTCACTGATCATCTGCCTCTTCGGCTGGTTGGTATTCGGGGTGGGCTACCTCAATGTCGTTCCTTCCTTGAGTCGGTATCTCGTGTATGAGCCTCCCTACCAGGTTTTTCAGGATCAGAGTGCGCGTCTCTACGCTGACTATGATCGTGAAATGGCGGATTGGGATCGCCGCAATCCCAGTCCCGGAGAGGCCTACATGGCTTGCCTCGAACGGGATGGCCACATCCGCTACGGTCATGAAATCGGCTATGAATGGCGCCAACACCGCAATCTGTTTTCCGTCGGCAAACTGCTCGAACTCGCTGATGCCGGCTACCGATACCGCTGGGCCAACCAGGAGCCGCTGGCGCGACAGGCCCACATAGTCGACGAGTGGGCGTTGCTCTCACCTATCGCCAACTTTCAGGTGCTCTCCTACTTCCTGGCGCGCACCACGCTGGACGACAGCTTCTTCCTGGGCAAGGCAGGACGCTCATACAGGCAGGCCATCATCGCCTTCCTGAACGGCAAGAGAGCGATGGCCGACCGGCGCTGGTTCAGCGACGATCCTGCGGACCAGGAACCGATGATCGCGACTCCTGAGACGGTCACACCCCAAATGCTCGCCGCCGACTCGCCGTTCATGAAAGAGCGCATGGCCTGGGTTGAGGAGCGCGAGGTAGAGGCTGCCGGCGACGCGAGGCGCCGACTCGACTTGACTGATCTGCCTCAATTCGGCGGCCAGTGGCAGCGTTCGCTGCCGGCAACCTTGACGCAGATGACTCCGGGCCTGGTCATGCTGATCCTGACTCTGGGGGGAAGCATCATCGTCGCTTTACGACGTTTCGACCGCTACGATCCTGACAGTGGCGAGCAGGTGACGGCATGGGCGCCGTCCCGCAACAGGCCGATCAATGAGAGCGGCCCAGGTCGGATAGCGCGCTCGGCCGTGCACGCCGTATTCGTCCATCAGCTGCAGGACAACCTGAAGTCGCTGCGGTTCCAGGTCAGTTTGTTGATCCTGTTGTTGTTCTTTATCGCCAACGGTTTGGTGTACGGACTCAAGATCGAGCGCACCGACCAGGAAACCAATCGTCTCCGCTCCGTCGACGCCCAGTCCTACGATTCGGCGAAGACCCTGCGCGACGTGGCTGGCCGTTGGTACCGGATTCAGAGCGATCCGGTCGGCACCGAATTCATCGCGGAAGGCGGATTCAACTGGTCGTACACCGGTCAATGGGTTAACCCACGCTCGGGTCAGACCATGTGGACATCCCTGACCCGGACAACCAACAATTGGATGCGGCGCTTCGAAGTCGTCGATTGGGTCGTCATCGGCCGCTACGTCCTGTCGTTTCTGTGCATCGTCCTTGCCTACAATGCGGTGTCCGGTGAGCGCGAAAACGGGACCTTGCTGCTGGCGATGGCAAACCCTGTGGCGCGAGCTGAATTCCTGATCGCCAAGTTCCTCGCTCACTTTATCATCCTCGAGGTGATCCTTGTACTGGGATGTGCCATCAGCCTGGCCGCTCTCGTAGGTACGGGTGTATTGGAGTTCAACGCCCAGATCGCCAGGGGGGGGTGGCTTGTTCCTGCTCTGCAGCAGTCTGTTGGTGTCCCTGTTCCTGTTGTTGGCCATCGGCATCTCCGCCTTGGCCGGCACCTCGGCGTCGGCCCTCGTTTTTCTAGTCAGCATGTGGACGGTCCTCATGGTCGTGATCCCGCAGTCCTCCTACCTGATTGCCGTGCGCAGCGTCGAATCGGTGGGACCGTATTGGGAGGAGCTCGATACCATACGAGAGTCGTTCGAGGAATCGGTGCGACGGGACGGGTTGACGCCCCGGGACGCGGCCCAGGCTCGCCTCGACGACTACGAGGTCGAGCGCCGCTACGCCATGCGCGTCGCCGCCATGGAGCGGGATCTCGATGCGGTTCGCCGGCGGGTCGATCAACAGATGTTCCGACAGTTCGGCGTGGCGCGGATGGTCAATCTGCTCTCTCCTGGATACGCCTTCCAGTACTCGGTGGAGGCCTTCCTTGGTACGGGAGTGCAGAGAGCGCAAAGCTTCTTGCGCCAGGGTTGGCGCTACCGGGACGCCCTGCGCGATTTCATCCGCAGCAAGGATTCCACCGATCCCGACTCACCTCACCTGCTCTACCTGCCCGGATTCTTGTCCGCCAGGCCGATTGACTCTACCCTCATCCCGCGTTTTCACGAGGTGACCATTCCCCTACCTCGGAGCCTCTCTGAGAGTATGTTACCGATTACCCTTCTCGTGCTGGAGACCTGTGTGGCCCTCATCTTCGCACTGTGGGCATTCAACAGGACGGACTTTTCAGGATAGGTTGGCGTGACGGACACAGACGACAAACGCCTCCTGCTCGAGCTGCCCGACGGGCGCTACGAGGGCAGTTTCCTCGAGGGCGCCGCCGAGTTTGCCCAGGAAGATCGACTGGACTCGACCTATGCCCGCGCTCTCGGCTACGACCTGCAGGCATTGCGACGGGATTTTCGCACCTTCGTTTGGGACCTCAAGAGGCTCGGAGAAAAATCGGAACATGGCTACGTCGACATCGTCCACTGGCTGATCGATCGCGGAGAATACATCGGCCAGGCCTCCGTGCGACCTGATTTGGCAACGCCCTACTTGATTACATACGGGGGCCACATCGGCTACAGCATCCGGCCTTCCCGCCGCGGCGAGGGTTATGGCAAGTGTATCCTCAAACTGGCATTGGAGAAATCGCGCCGCGTCGGATTGGATCGGGTATTGGTCACCTGCGACGCCGACAACCTGGCCTCCAAGAGAATCATCGAGAGCAATGGCGGCCAGTTTGAGACCGCCATGAAGATGGATTCCCATGTCAAGCGGATGGAAGGCCGCGAAGGTGTGGCCGACCTGGACAAACTGCGCTACTGGATCGATCTGGGCGACCTGCCGCATCCCCGAAGCGTTCTCTGATTCCCCGTGCCACGGACCGTGACTCACCTGCTGCTGACTACCAATCCCGGGCTGGAGAGCATAGTCGCCGAGGAGTTTCGCCGGCGCTGCGCGGAGGCAAAATTGCCCGCACCCCAGGTGGAGCTGAGACCATTCGGATTTGGCGGTCAGGTCATCGTGCACACCGCCAACAGTGGAGCCGAGACTGCCTTACAGCTGCGGTCTATCCATCATGTTCTGCGCCTGCTGTATCGTTTTGACTTGAGCGATAGGTCGGAAACAGTCGAGGTGTTTGCCGATTCTGCTATGGTAGAGGAGGACATTGCCGGTAACAGCGCAGATCCGCCGGAAGCCGCTCCCTGTCCTGAGATCGCTCGCATCTACCGCGTACTGAGACAGCGGGGGGTCCCCGAACTGGATACTGCTACCACCTTCCGCGTAACCACCAAACGTAGCGGCACACATTCGTTCACAAGCCTGGACGTACAGCGCTTTGCAGGAGGCGCCCTGTTGGCGCGCCACGGGTGCGCCGTCGATCTGGAGAACTACGACGTCGATGTCCGTACCGACGTCATCGACCGCACCTGTATCGTCGGCGTCCAGCTGAGTCGTCACCCGTTGAGCAAGCGCATATCGCGCAGCTTGCGACCCGTCGCTGCTCTCAAGGCCAACGTCGCCTACGCCTTGCTCCATCTCGCCGGCATCAGCGATGAAACGACCTCCATGCTCGATCCGTTCTGCGGCTCGGGAACCATCCTGCTCGAAGCGGCTGAACTGCATCCTCACCTGCGCCTATTCGGCAGCGATTACAACGCCACCACCCTGGCCGGCACCCGGCGCAACGTCGCCAGCGCCGGTCACAGCGGTCGCATTGCTCTGTGCTGTTGTGATGCCCGGCGCATTGCGACTGTGTACGGACGCACCTTTGATGCGATAATCACCAACCCTCCCTTCGGCATCCGTCACGGTCAGAGAATCAACTTCGACGGTTTTTACCACCGGCTTCTTGAACAGGCCGCACAGGTGTTGCAGCCCGGCGGCCGGTTGGCAATGCTATCATGGAAACGCGGGGTCATCGATCGCGTCAATCGCCGCCAGGGCCTGTTCCGCCGTCTCCAAGCTCGCGTCGTCGAAACCGGCGGCATTTACCCGCGCATCTATGTACTGGAGCGCAACCCATAGGGAGTGAGCCGACCCGTGCCCTCGATCACCAGCATCCTTCGTCAATCACGGTTTCGACCGAGTGCTCACCACCGGCCATGGTCACGAGAACGGCACCGCAACGGTCCGTACGGTAAACCCTGGTCCCTCGCTGACGATACAGCGCCATGACCTCTGCCGCCGGGTGACCGAACCTGTTGAACTCTCCGACAGAAACGATGGCGATGTCCGCATCCACCCCGCTCACGAAGGCGGGAGTCGATGAGGTCCGGGAGCCGTGGTGGGCGACCTTCAGCAGATCGCTGCGCAAGCGCTCTCCCCAGGCCAGGATCGATTCGTCCGTCTCCCATTCCGCGTCGCCGGTGAACAACACCCGTTTGCCCTGGTAATCGAAGCGGACGACGACGGATCCATTGTTGAGTCCCGAGAGTGAACGCCCGTCCGAGTCAACGAACGCTGTTGAGGGGTGTAGAACCAGCGCTCCGACGCCTCCCAGACCGACCAGACTGTCGCCGGATGACACACGGTGGTAGCGCACCCCGCGGCCTTCCACCAAATTGCGCAGATTGCGTGCCCCCTGGGATTCCGCCAGCTGACCGCCGTCTACGTAGTGGCCGACCTCCTCCACCTGTTCGAGCACTGATGCAAGGCCGCCGATGTGGTCGTTGTGGGCGTGGGAAGCCACGACCACATCCACTCGGCGAATACCGCGCCGGCGCAGGTAGGGCAGGACAACCCGCTCGCCGTAATCGAAGTACGGGCTGCGATCACCGGCGTCGATCAGCATCGTCTTGCCGTTGGGGAATTGCAGCAGAGCGCCGTCACCCTGACCGATGTCCAGAAAGACGATCTCGAATGGCCTCTCGCCAAGCACGTGACGCCAGGTAACCACGTTCGTGGCGATCAGCACCATGAACACGAGCCCTTTCAATGCAACCGGGCTCTGCCGGCTGTGCGCGGCCAGCAGGACGGCTGCGGCACACAGTGCGAGAAACCACGGATCCGGTCTGGGTGTTTGTACCGAGGCATAGGGGATGGCTGCAAAGCCGTCCACGATGTGGATGAGACCAGTGATCACGAGGTAGTTGCAGGCATTGAACGGCAGGGCCAGCACCGGTGCGAGACTGCCGCACAGGCCGGCCAGTATCCCCAGACTCACCACCAACGCCAGGAGCGGTACCGCGCACAGATTCGCGACCAGCGAAATGATAGCAAATTGCTGAAAGTGGTAGGCAATGAGCGGTCCAGTGCCGATTTGGGCCGCCACCGAGACGCAGAGCGGGGAGATGATCCACTTGCCGGCCCAGTGACCCTCTCGTCTCCATCGTGCCGGAAAAAACTCGATCAGCGGCCCGTGCAGGGCGACGATGGACAGGGTCGCACCGAAAGAGAGTTGAAAGCTCAAACTGAAGATGGACTGGGGCCAGACAAGCAGGATCATCAACGCCGCAACACCGAGCGAGTTGTAAATCTCGCCGTCGCGCTCCATGGCTCGGCCCAGCAGCACAACGGTGGCCATCATCGACGCACGTACCACAGGAGCCTGCAGATCAGTTACGAACGCGTACAGAATCAATACGCTGACGGTGGCGACGCAGGCGGCGCGATCGGGCAGCCTGCACAGCTTGAACGCGGTGAAAAAGAACACGGTGACCAGCCCCACATGGAGGCCGCTGATGACGAGGGCATGCGCCAGGCCGGTGTGGCGAAATCGCCCGGCCACTTCCTCCGGTATGCTGTGCTTGTCGCCGAGCAGAATACCCTGCAACAACCCAAGCGGAGCGCCACTGAGATGAGCCTGGAAGGCGCCACGGATGCTATGGCGCAATGGCAGGATAACGTTCTCCGTCATCCAAGCCCCATCCCGTGCCTCAAGGGAGACTACTTGCTCCGTCTTGCGCACGGTCAGCGTCGCGTGGATCCCCTTTTGCATCAGGAACTGACGGTAATCGAAGGCCCCCGGGTTGCGCGCCACTGGCGGATGCCGCAGGCGGCCGCGCAACGCCACCCGATCGCCGTAGGTGCCAGCAAAGCTGATCTCCTTCACGGTAACCAACACCAGACCTTCCATCGGACCACGACCCGCGTACCCGCGATCCGCGTACCCGCGACCCGCGTAGGCGCGACCCGCATCACCCCCATCATCGAACTGAACCGCCTCAGTCCGCAGCACGAATCGCGTCTTCCCGTCCCGGAGTACCGGCTCCTCCTCAATCACGCCCCACACGATCCCCTCGCGGTTATCCAGATCGAGTCGGCTTATGTGTTCGGGAGGAAACAGTTGTGTGGCCACCTGGTAACGCAGGCCGCCGGCGCAGTTGATTGCGATGAGTACGAAGATGGAGGCGGCCAGGCCGCGACAATGCATGATCGAGCACAACACGGCGAGCCCCGTGCTGGTTGCGCCAACAAGGGCCGTGGCGGTGGTGGACGGCTCCAACAGACTCGACAGAACGATGCCGAGCCCCAGCGCCAGCGCCGTCCACAGCGCCGGGCGCCTGCGTCGTCGGAGTGAGTGTGGCATGTACACGAGGGCGCAAATCGTGTTCCATCATTGTATCAAACCTGTATCGAAACCGGTGCGGCGAGCGCGAGGCTTTCTAGTCATTGCTGCGCCCTGTATATTCTCGTCATGCTCTTCCGCCTCTTTCTGCTGTTTGCTCTGGTGCCACTGGTCGAATTGGCGCTGTTGATTCGCCTCGGCTCGCATATCGGGGTGCCGACGACGATCGCCGTGGTGCTGGCCACGGGCGCTGTCGGTGCGTTTCTGGCGCGCAGTCAGGGTATTCAGGCCTGGCAGCGCCTTCAGAGCGAGTTGGCGGCAGGGCGCTTCCCTGGCGAGGAAATTTTCGACGGAGTGCTGGTGCTTGGCGGGGGCCTGTTGTTGCTCACCCCCGGATTGATCACCGACGTCATCGGCTTTGCGGCCTTGATTCCGGGTACCCGGGCCTTGATCAAATCACAGGTAAAACGGCGGGTCAGACCCCAGCAGCGATCTGGCGCGGTTCAGGCTGAATTCGAGGTGGAACGGTGAGTGAAGAACCGGCGCTGGCGGAAACCGAACTCTCGGGCAAGCAGCGTCGTCACCTTCGCGGCCTGGGCCACAGCCTGCGCCCTGTCGTCAATGTGGGTAAAGAGGGAATCTCCTCGCAGGTACTGCACTCGGTTGAGGAGGCCTACCGCAGCAACGAACTCATCAAGCTGAAGATCGAACGCAGTTGTCCGTTGGGTCGCAAGGAAGCAGCGGCAGAGCTTGCGGTGGGATCGAAATCGCACCTGATACAGGTACTGGGCCGAAGCATCCTCCTCTACCGGTCCGACCCGGAGTCCTCGTCGCCGCTGCAACTACCCTATTAACGACCTGGCCTGTGGACGCTTTAGCCCGCCGCTTTCTCATCCAGCATTTGCAGCATGCGCGTCTTGCCCAGCATGTTGACGAAGGAGCCAAAGCGCGGACCGCGCTCCTGACCCAGCAGCACCTGATAGATCGTCTGGAATAATTCCTTTGGCTCGATGCCTGCATCCCGGGCGACCGAGAACGGTATTCCCTGCAGTTCTTCTTCGTTGCCGTTTTCGCACTGCGCCAGACGCTCTCTGACCTGGTTGAGGAGAGCGCGCTCGTCGTCACTGGGGGACCGAAATTCCTTCGTCGGCAGAATCTGATCGCGGTAGTAATTGAGCGCCTTATCGACAAGATCGGTAACGACATCAGCGTGGTCGGCTGTGCTCTGATCATAGCGCTGCAAGTACTCCAGCAGTAATTCGGACGAGTCGGTCCCGAGCGCCGAAATGAGGTTGTTGACCACGGAAAAGTTCACCGTGGCCCCGTACTCGGGCACAGCTTCACCCCGGTTGTAGATGTGCCAGATCGCGATATCCGGTCGCTCGTCTTCGACGACCTCGCTGTAGCGCCTCAGCTCATCGAGATAATCGTCTACACATCGTGGAACGACATCCCAGAACAAACGCTTTGCCCGCTTGGGATTTTGGTACAGGTAATACAACAGTGATTCAATCGGTGCGTACTGGACCCAGGTGTCGACCTTCAAGCCCTTGCCCACACTCTTGGATATCTTGCGTCCCTCATCGTCCAGGAACAATTCATAGGTAAGACCGACCGGAGGTTGCTTGCCCATGATGCGGACAAGACGCGACGACAATCTGGCCGAATCGATCAGGTCCTTACCGTACATCTCGTAGTCCACGTCGTAGGTGTACCAACGCAACGCCCAGTCGACCTTCCAGCCGACCTTGACATGGCCGCCATGCACGGACAGCTCACCCCCTGCACCACACCCGGCGTAGTTGCCCATGTCTTGATCGCATGCGAAGTCGATCGCGTTGCTCTCGGGCCGGTAGCCGGTAACCCTGGTCGCGTACACCGAACCACATTGTGGGCACACCGGGAAGAACGGCGACCAGTCGGCGCGCTTGTCCTCTCCGAGGGTGGGCAGAATGACCGCCCGGACTTCCTCCACTTTCTGCAACAGGATGGTCAAGCCGTCGTCAAAATCCCCACGTCCGTAGGCCTCGCTCGAGCTTTGGAACTCGTAGTCGAAACCGTAGGCGTCGAGAAAATCACGCAGCTTCTGGTTCATATGACCGCTGTAACTCTCACAGCAACCGAATGGGTCGGGTATCGCGTGCAGAGGTTTCCCCAGGTGGCTGGCGAGCATGTCGCCCTCGGGCAGATCGATGGGGACTTTGCGCAAGCCATCCATATCGTCGCTGAAAGCGACGAGTCGGCTGGGAACGTCGTAAAGGTGGGAAAATGCGTGGCGCACCCAGGAGGTACGAGCCACCTCGGCGAAGGTGCCGATGTGGGGCAGACCGCTGGGACCGAAGCCCGTCTCGAACAGAGCGATTCGGTCTTGCACAGATGGTCGTCGCTGTACTATCTGGCGCGCTTCCTGGAAGGGCCAGGCCTTGTATTCACCCGCCGCGCCGGACTCCCCCACGGACATGCTCGGCTAGTTTCGGAAGGTTATGCGACCGCGAGTAAGGTCGTAGGGAGACAGGGCGACAGTGACTTGATCGCCTGGAAGAACGCGGATGTAGTGCTTGCGCATCTTGCCGGAGATGTGTGCCAGAATCTCGTGACCGTTCTCCATCTCGACCTTGAAGAAGCCGTTGGGCAGTGCTTCCCGCACCACCGCCTGGACTTCTATCGCTTCTTCTTTTGCCATACGCTCCTTCGATACCTCGTACCTGGAAAATTGCACAAAAAAAGCGAGCGTATATCCGCATGAGATCCTCCCAAGGGAACCGCTCGCCGTCGACGCCTTCAAAACGTCAGCACCTGCTAAAACATGTGTTCGTTTGTCCCCCTATAATCTCATAATGAACGGGTAAAGGTTACGCATTGGACCTGCAAAAGTCAAAGCTTCCCAACGGGTTACTCCATCAGGTAGGCTTCGTCGTAGATCGCGGCACGGGCTGCTTCGATGCTGTCTATGTGCGGCGCTAGTACCCGCACGCGATCGTAGTAGTACCGGGCCTTGGCGGTTCGGTCCGTGAGTTCGAAAACGGTAGCCAGATTGTGCAACGCCGGTAGGTGCTCCTCGTTCAGTTCGATCGCCGAAGAGAAGGCTTGCTCTGCTTGCTGCATTTCGCCCATTTTCAAGTGGGCGATACCCGTGGCAAAAAAAAAGTCGTCGTCATTTCCACCTTCCAGTGCCTTCTCGAAGAACTCGAGTGATTCCTCTGGTTTTTTGGCGCCCAGTAGTATGAGACCACGACTGAAATGGGCTTGCGCGAGGGCGTGGCGACCACCGGGATAGCCGGGTTGCTCCGCCAGCAGTGAGCGCAGGTGCTCGATCGCTTTTTCGAAATCCCCGACCTGATGGTAGGCAACTGCCAGGTTGTAGCGCGCTTTGAGTCGGGAGGGGTCAAGGACCAACACGCGCTCGAGGTGCTGGATGCCCAACCCCGGGCGGTTCGTGCTGCACAGCAGCGTGCCGAGCCCGGCCATGGCCTCGACCATGGTCGAATCGGACATCAGGGCCGCCTCGTATTGTTGTCGAGCACCGCTGAGCCGGCGTTGGGCGTGCAACATCACGGCGAGATTGCAGTGCGCTTCGGCGAAACTCGGCTCCATCTCCAGTGCCAGGCGCAGATGCTTCTCGGCTTTGCGGGGTTGGCTGTCTTCGAAGTAGGCCTTGCTGATCATAACATGAAGACCGGCATTCTCAGGCTCGCGCTTGGTGCGCTCGAGCAGGTACCGGACGCGCTCCTTCGTCCAGAGGTTGTAGCCCTCCTTACCCTCACCAGCGCTGGCGCAAATGACCAGCGCGATCAGAGAACCTGATGCAATCTCCAGGCGCGTCACGGCAGGTATTTGTGGATGCGGTTGTTGAAGGTGTCGGCGACGTAGATATAGCCGTCGGCATCGCGAGCAATACCACCGGCCACCACTTCCTTCTCGCGCAGACTGCCCTCCGACATGTCGTCGATCACCGGCAGCGAACCGGTGAAGTTGAAACTCTCCGACCCATCGGTCCGTTTCCCCCAGCGTGTCAGGTATTTCCCGTCGCGGAACACTTCGATACGGCCACGGCCGGCGTTGACGACGAAAGCTCTATCCGTGCTCTCATCGATGGCAAAATCGCTCGGCCGATTGAGCAATCCGGCTCCGCGATCCTCCTCCGTCATTGGATCCCGGCCGATGGCGGCCTCGACCTGTTCCCGGGTGGCGCCGCTGTAGATGACCAGTCGTGGCGACTGCCAACCCACCAGAGCGAAGTTGAGAGGCTCTACCAGAGCCGCGAAGTTCCCATGCCAGAACCTGAGACTGGATACCAGCAGGGCTGGCACCCGATAATCGGCGACTGACTCACCCGAAGTGTCGAACTGCTTGAGGTGGCTGATACTCTCTATGAAGATCTCGCTTTTGTGGATGGCGATGTGACGGGCGAAGACCCCGTTGAGGTCCGCCGTCCAAAGTTGATTGCCATGCACGTCGAATTTTGACCATCTGGCTTGCGGCGACTGGCCTGGACGCCTGGAGTTATAGAGCACGTAAAGATTGTCGTCGGTGTCGAAAGCCACACCCGGACCATCCAGCGTGCCGGTCTCGAGGCAGGCGTTCTCCGCCGCGGCGTACTGCCAACGCCCCATCGAATTGCCGCCGCGGTCAAAACGCTCAACCCAGCTGGCACCGGCGCCGACCACATGCAGAACGCCTTCGCTGTTGAGGGCCATGCGAGTGGGCAGAAATCCTTCGGCTACCGGCCACGCATTGACGAAGCGGTGGATGCCGCCAGCGACCTCCACACTCAACAGCGAATCGTAGTTGTCCACTTCACTGCTCTTGGAGCCACCGCCGAATACCGTCACCACCCGGTATCGATAGACTTCATTGGAGAGCAGTCCATCGTCGACGTGGGAGGTATCCGCTAAATGGAAAACCTCGGCCACCGGCTCGAATCCCTTGCCGTTGGAGCGCTCTACCCTGTAGCGTCGAAAATCCTTGACCGCCGGTCTCTGCCAACGAAGACGAGCGCTGGCTGTAGCGCTGTCGAACACGGCCGAAAGGGCATTGGGACCGGAAAGGACGTCGGATTTACCGAATAGGAAAGGGTAAGTACACGAAGCGACCAGAGTGGTCAGAGCTAACAACGCGACGGTTTTCACGGTAGGTACGATACTGGGAACCATTTTGCGGGTCAAGAAACGCTCGGCGCAGCCCTGGCCCATGAATGAGACCTTTGGTTCAGCGTGTTCGCGGACGTACATTTGACGGTGTCATGAATACGCATCGCAAGTTCACCCTTGGCTCACCCGCGTTCGCAGCCCTTGCGGTAGTCGTAATCGCTGCGTGTGGCTCACTCGAGCGCAACAATCCGGCCGATCCGGGTGGCTCCGCACCTGAACACTCGAGCGGCAACACCCTGAGCCTGGTGATCCCCCTGCCCAAGCCGCTCGTCAGCGTCGTCGACAGCCTGGTAGCCGTCCTCTCGGGACCGGGAATGACCTCGATCGTGAAGCAGCTGGACCACTCACCTGTGGGGCCGGCCACCCTGACGATGGGTGCAGTGTCTCCTGGAACGGGGCGCACGCTGACCATCGAGGGCTACGATCACGACGGAGTCCTGATCCTTGAAGGCGAGCGTCGCAACATCAGCATCGTCGCCGGTGACACCACCATCATCATGATCAATCTGAGTCTGCTCGAAGGAGTCAACGAGCCGGAGCCCGATCCGGGCACCGGCACCTCGCCTGACGATGAACCACCGCCCGAGGACGATACCGAGGGATAGGGATCCTGACGTCTGACGCCCCCCTGATCATCAGCATTTCCGGCATTCGCGGTCTGGTGGGACGATCCCTGACTGCCGATGTCGTCAGGCGCTTTGCCGCCGCCTACGGTGGCCTCCTGTCTCCAGGAGCTCGCGTCGTACTGGCGCGAGACACCCGTCCCTCAGGCGAAGAGCTTGCCCAGGCAGCTGCCGATGGCTTGACGTCGACGGGTTGCGTCATCATGGACCTTGGAATGTGCTCGACCCCGGCTGCAAAAATAATGGTGGTGGAGCTGGGAGCAGAAGCCGGTATCATCCTGACCGCCAGTCACAACCCCGCCCCGTGGAACGGTCTCAAACTGATCCGCGCCGATGGTGTCTTCCTCAATCAGACGCAGGGAACGCAGGTAGAGAGCACCTATCGCGCTGGCGACATGGTACAGCGCTCCGGAGGGCGGATCGAGCACATCACCCGGGACGAGGTGGAGGACCGTTACCTGGATCGCATCCTGTCGGCCGTCGACGCGGACCGTATCCGTGACGCTTGCTTGCGGGTGGCCGCCGATCCCTGCAACGGCTCCGGGGCCCTGTTCCTGCAGAGACTTTTCGACCGCCTCGGCGTCACAGCCACCATCATCAACGGCGAACCGGATGGCTTATTCGCCCACGAGCCGGAGCCAATTCCCGAAAACCTGGTGCAACTCGGGGATGCCGTGCGCGATGCTGGCGCGGCGATCGGATTCGCCGTCGATCCCGATGCGGACCGAGTCGCTCTGGTTGGCGAGAATGGCCTTGCCATCGGCGAGGATTACACCCTGGCCCTTGCGATTCAGGCCATCTCCGCGCAGGAGCGACCCGGGCCCGTGGTCACGACCCTATCGACGTCCCAGCTCGTGTCTGATGCAGCAGAGCAAGCCGGCCGTCGCGTCATTCTGACTCCGGTGGGGGAAGTCCACGTCGTTGAAGAGATGATGAAGACGGCTGCCGCGGTTGGTGGGGAGGGAAACGGCGGCGTCATTCTGACCGATATCGTCCCCGGGCGCGACGCTGGACTTGGGATCGCCCTGGTATTGCAGCGCTTGGCTGCCGGCAATCAGTCGCTCAGTGCCCTGGTTGACCGATTACCGCGTTACGCCATAGACAAACGCAAGGTGAGCGGGTGCACGACCGCCCAGCTCGAGGCTGGCGTTGTAGCCCTGCGGCAGCAACATCCACAGGCCTACGTCCACCCCGTTCAGGATGGCGTGAAGTTGTATCTCAGCGGGCAACTGGAGTGTCCGTGGGTACACCTGCGGGCCTCCAACACCGAACCTGTTGTGCGAATTATCGCGGAAAGCGCGACAGCCGAAGAGGCCGCGCTACTTGGCGCCGAGGCGGAGGCTCTACTGGGCTCGACGTAGCCGAACTGCTGCCTCCGACTTATTCCAGTTCCATGGCGGTGATGAATACTTCCTCCACCGTGCCCTTCTTCATCACCTCTTCGTTGACGATCCGGTGGATTCCACGCCTCAAGTTCTCCACCCGCAGTGGATCCTCCAACTCGGCTTCGGTCTTGCTGCTCAAGAACCTGATCAGGGTATGCTTGATCTCGATACGTTTGCGCCGGATCTCGGCCAATCCCTCTTTGGGTGGGCACACCTTGAAGGCTACCTCCAAACGCAAGTGGCGATCCAGAGCCCACGCAGGGTTCACGCGTACGGCTTCGATCTCCGAGAACACGGGACAATCTTCGGGGATGTACTTGGGGGTGCTGGCGCAACTGATCGAGAATAGAGCCAGTGCCGCCAGCAGGAGCGTTCCAGAAAGAAAGCCTCTGGGGGGGTTCAGGAGCTCAGGAGATAACGGATGAATCCGGGATGCGGATGGAGCGTTCGCGGATCCTGCGCTCAAGAGCCGACGTCTCCTCGGTGCCGCCACCGACATCCGACATCTTGGCCCTCTCCTCGACGAGCTTGGTGAGCCGGTCGATACTGGCATGGGCCTTCTCCGTGAAGTCGGTGCGATCTCGCATGACACGAAACAGTTCAGCGGTTATTTCCATGGCGGTGAGGATGGCGACCTGCGCCTTGGGGAGGCGACCGCCGTGTTCGGCTGCCATCTCCTTCATTTTCTTGTCGACATAATCGGCGACCGGTTGTACCTGCGACGGCTCGCCGCCAATGCGGTACTCCTCGTCAAAAATCTCGACAACTACGCCCTTGATCTCACCCTTTGCCGCGTTTTGATCTGCCATTGGACATCGACCCTGTGAACGTCTGAGTTCGTCTCTCCGAATCGCACGGAAGTTGTTTAGAACTTAGGACTTACTGCTCTGTCGGGCAAGCTTTAATGAACCGCCTTACGCCCTTACTATCGGCCCTTTTTGCGGCGGCTGTACTTCATCGAAGGCATCCACTTTTCGCCGCAGTGAAGACACAACCGCTTGCGGCGGCGGTTCACGGCACCGTACACCCTGCCAACCGCGGGAACCACCCCGGGCAGACGATAGGCCCAGGTCAGGCTCCGAATCCCCGGCAACAACCGCGTCAGGCGCTGCAGTGCCTGGCTCCCTTGAAAGACATTGCCGCCTGGCTCGCTCACGGTCAGCTCCTGGACTGCCGATTCCAGGTCTATCTGGGGAAATCGCTCTGCAATTCCTGGATCGGCCAGATCGATCACACCGATGGACCTGTCCACGTCCCAACGTTCGACCACATCGGCGAAGCGCCGGCACAGCGCGCAGCTGCCATCATAAAACAGGTACAACTGCATCTCGTCAGCCGTCATCAGTTCCCGCACGATTCGATATCTTCGACTTGCCTGCCAGATTATTATAGCGGAACATTCCATTGGTGTCTCGCATGGTGTCTCGCAATTGGTGTCTCTCAATCGTTGTCCCGCGTTATCGTCCCACAACATTATCTCCGGAGTGCCGTCGTTTTGAATGCCATCGTCGTTGACGAGGACAGTCCCCAACATCAGCTGATATGGCAACAAGTGCCCGACCCGGATCCCGGTCCGGACGAGGTCCTCGTCGATATCTATGCCACGGCCGTCAACCGGGCCGACCTGCTGCAGCGCCACGGCAACTATCCTCCGCCACCGGGCGCCCCTCCCTACCTAGGACTCGAAATGGCCGGTAGGGTTGCCGAAATCGGCGCTAATGTGAGTGATGTACAACCTGGCGACCGCGTCTGCGCGTTGCTGGCGGGCGGCGGCTATGCGGAGCGAGTGACTGTACATCACAAGCTGCTGACGCCGATTGCGGATGGGCTCCCCTTCAACGACGCGGCCGCAGTCCCAGAAGCCTTCTATACGGCCTTTGTCAACCTCTTTCTGGAAGCCGGCCTGTCACCGGGAGAGACCGTGCTGATCCATGCCGGGGCCAGTGGCGTCGGCACGGCCGCGATTCAATTGGCGCGCGTGGAAGGCTGCCGCATTCTTGCCACAGCCGGCTCCGAAGAGAAGCTGGCCTGTTGCCGACAACTGGGCGCGGAGCTGGCTGTTAATTATCGCCGCGACGATCTCGCCACGGCCATCCTCGATCACTGCGACGGCGTGGACGTAGTGCTGGACGTCGCTGGAGGCAGCCACCTGCCCTCGAACATCGAGGTGCTCAAGCTCAAGGGGCGACTCGTCATCATCTCTCTGTTGGGTGGCACTGAGGCGACCATCGATCTGGCTGCCGTGCTGGGCAAGCGATTGCGCATTGTCGGCTCGCTCCTGCGCAGCCGGCCCCTGGAAGAAAAAATCGATATCGCGAACCAGTTCCGGCAGCGGTTCTGGTCCGTCCTCGAACGCGGTTCCATGGCACCCCTCATCCACGCGGTATTGCCAATCACCGAAGCGGAGGAGGCCCATCGCATCCTCAACGACAACGAGAACATCGGCAAGGTGGTGTTGCAGGTACGATGAATCAGCGCTATCGCGAAATTGAAGTCAGCGGCACGCCTGCTGAAATGGGGCGTCAGCTCGGAGAGGCGGCCCGTGAGGAACTGCACGAATTCGACGCCGTACTCATGGAACGGGCAAATCTGGAGTTCCCGGTCAAGAGGGAGACGGCGTTGTCATTGGCGGCCCGGTGTGTGCCGTATGTCGAGGCCTACGACCCGGCCATGCTGGAAGAATTGCGTGGCGTGTCGGAGAGTTCGGGCCTGTCACTCGAACAGCTCATGCTGTTACAGGTGCGCAACCAGCTGAAGCCGGAAGCTGTCGAAGGCTGCACCGCCTTCGCGCTGACACCGGAGGTCTGCCAGAGCGGCAGCGCCACCCTGGGACAGAACTGGGACAACGACCCCGGTCTGGATGCCTTCACAGTCGTCCTAACCCGTCGTCCCGGGGGTGACGAGCTGGCCCACATCAACATCACCCAGGTGGGGCGGGTGGCCTACATCGGCCTCAGCGAAGCCGGCATCGGCGTCTGCCTCAATACCTTGCCAGCGCCGAGTCGTGAGGTTGGCGTGCCCCACTACTTCACCGTCCGTGGCATTTACAAGGCTCGCTCGCTGGAAGAAGCGGTCGAAGCCGTGGCCCGGGCCGAGCGCGCCATCCCGGCCAATATCCTGCTGTCGACGCCGGAGGGGCCGGCTGATCTGGAAGTCACCCTGGGGGACGTGCACGTGCTGGATGACACCCTGGACGGGGTTCTTACCCATGCCAATCACTGCCTCCACCCCGCGCTAATCCCGGTGAAGGAGGAGTATGACGATCTGATGCAGTCATGCTCGCGGCAGCGCCGCATAGACGCGTTACTGGACAGTATCGAGCAACCCTTCACCCTTGAGGAGTTATGTAAGGTCATGAGCGATCACGACCACTACCCGACCTCCATCTGCCGGCACCCCAACGACGACCCGACGACCGGATACTGCAGGAGCGTGTTCAGCGTGATCTTGGAGGTGGACGAGGGACGCATGCACGTGAGTCACGGCAATCCCTGCGAAACTCCCTACCAGACCTACACGCTCTGATGGCTACGCTGCATGGCACCATCGTGGACGCCGCCACCAACCAGAAGATCGACGCCAAGGTTCACGTCCTGGACAGTTCAGGGGTATTCAAGCGCCCGGCAGACGCCCTGCTGAAAATCGGGTCCGGCACGCCCTTCTTCTTCTCGGACGGCGAGTTCGAGGTCGAGGTCCACCGGGGGCGCAATGACATCCTGGTAGAGCGCGGCACCGAGTACGAGCCCACCCGGGTCGTCGTCCAGGCGCCGGAGACCGGCGTCGTCGACGTCGAGATCCCGATTCAGCGTTGGAACTACCCGCAGGAAGACGGTTGGTACCCCGGCAATACCCACATCCACTACGATGAAAAGGAGACCCGCCCGGACGACCGCCTCGCCGTCGACTGCAGCGTCGAGGGCTACAACGTCACAGCCGTCAGCGTCCTCGACCGCCGGCAACTGCCTTACGCCAGCAACAAGTACCCGATCGGGGTGATGAACGAATTCACCACCGCCCACCATGTACTCGACATCGGCGAGGAGAACCGGCACTACGGCGACAGCTCGCCATGGGGCTTCGGCTACGGTCACGTCATGTTCCTCAACATCCGAAATCTGGTGCAACCGGTCAGTCGCGGTCACACGCTCACGGCCCAGTTCGATCCGGACTATCCACCCCTGTGTTTTTGCTGCGACGAAACCCGCGATCAGGGCGGTATCGTCATCTGGTGTCACAATGGCCGCGGCATGGAGGCACCCGTGGCCGCCGTCCTCGGCAAGCTGGATGCCTTCAACATGTTCGATCCATTCTGGATGGATCCGGAATACGACCTGTGGTACAAGCTGCTCAATTGTGGCATACGGCTGCCGGCTTCAACCGGCACCGATTGGTTCGTCTGCTCCAACAACCGCGTCTACGTCCAGATGGATAACGGCACCGAGTTCTCCTACGCCAGCTGGATCGAGGGCATGAAGGCGGGCCGCACCTACATCACCAACGGTCCGGCCGTCGACCTCAAGGTCAACGACCTGCCCATCGGCAGTACGGTGGAGTCTAATGGCGCGGCCGAGGTCGAGGCAGAAGTGACGTTTCGTTCCTACTACCCCGTCGACGCCGCCGAGATTGTCGTCAACGGCACCGTCGTCCACCGGGAAGAGTGGTTGAGCGGCCCGCGAGAAGGGACCTTCAAGTACGGATCACGCTTCGACACCGACGGCTGGATTGCCGTGCGGCTATGGGGCAATGCCCGCGACAGCTTTGATCAATCGATCTACGCCCACAGCAGTCCGGTCTATGTCCGCTGTGGCCGCACTCCGGCCGAACGCCCGGAAGCCACCCGGTTCTTCCTCGACTCGATCGGGGAATCCCTCAAGTGGATCGATACGGTCGGACGCTACAACGACGACCGCCAGCGCCAGGACGTGAAGGAACTGTTCCGGCGTGGTGAGGACGCCTTTAAAAACCTGATCGACTAAGAAAAAACGATCCGTGTCAGCCATCGCCGGCTGATACGGATCGTGCTGACACGGATCGTGCTGACACGGATCGCGTTTTTCGAGAGTAGCGTAGAGTTTCAGGCACGCTTGTCTCAAGCGGCGTGTTCAGACAACCAGCGCTCAGCCTCAATCGCCGCCATGCAACCGGTGCCGGCAGCGGTAACGGCCTGCCGGTAGACGTGGTCCTGAGCATCACCGCAGGCGAAAACCCCCGGAATCTTCGTCGCCGTCGAATCCGGCGCCGTGATCAGATAACCGTTTTCGTCCATCTCCAGCTGGTCCGTGAACAGGTGTGTGTTCGGCCGGTGTCCGATCGCCATGAAGACACCCTCGCATCCCTTCTCCCACACCTCGCCTGTGTCCGGATTTTTCAGCCGCACGCCATTGACCGCCAATTCACCATCCGGGGAGAGAATCTCTTCGACGGTAGCGGGCAAGACGAACTCAATCTTGTCGTTGTCCTGCGCCCGCCTCAGCATGATCTTCGACGCTCTGAACTGGGGCCTGCGGTGTACGATGTTCACCTTGGAGGCGAATTTTGTCAGGAAGGTGGCCTCCTCCATGGCCGAGTCCCCGCCTCCGACGATGACGAGCTCCTTGTCTCGAAAAAAGAACCCGTCACAGGTGGCGCAGGCGGAGACACCGTGTCCCATCAGGCGATCCTCTGACTCGATGCCCAGCAACCGTGCCGAAGCCCCGGTGGCGATGATGACGACATCGGCGGTGAAGGTCCCGTTTTCGGCCTCGACCGTGAACGGCGCCCCGCTTTCCAGATCGACTCCGGTGACCGTCTTGAACACGCATTCGGCGCCGAAGCGCTGCGCCTGCTCCCGGAACAGATCCATCATCTGCGGCCCCATGATGCCCTCGGGAAAACCGGGGTAATTCTCCACGTCCGTCGTGATCGTCAGCTGCCCGCCGGGCTGCAGTCCCTCGAACACAAGTGGTGCCAGGTCGGCCCGTGCTGCGTACAAGGCGGCCGTGAACCCTGCTGGACCCGATCCTATGATGATTACGTTGCGGTGATTCTCAGTCATCGATTCCTGTCCTGTCCTCCGTGTCTGTCTGTGTATGCTGTTTTAACATCCACTTTTCCCATGCTCACGCAATCCGGTGCGGCACCTGACGACCTTCGAGACCGGCAAGCAGGTTATCCACCGACATCCGCGTCATGTCGTCGCGCGTCTTCACCGTGGCACTGCCCAGATGAGGGATGACGATGACGTTGTCCATGCTCAACAGCTCATGATCACGAGGTAGCGGTTCGGGGTCAGTCACATCAAGGGCCGCGCAATGAATCCGGCGCTCACGCATGGTCTCGACCAGCGCCCCCTGGTCGATGACGGGCCCTCTGGCGGCGTTCACGAGCACAGCAGTGGGTTTCATCAGTGACAACTCACGACTCCCGATCATGCCGCGGGTCTCGTCCGTCAGCGGCATGTTCAGGGTGACGAAATCAGCCTTCGTCAGGAGCTCATCCAGCGGCACGTAGCGGGCCCCGAGATCTTCTTCGGCCCTGGCGTTGCGAGTGCGATTGTGGTAGATGACATCCATGTCAAACCCCAGCGCCCTCTTGGCCACCTGGTAGCCTATGCGTCCCAGCCCGACGATGCCGATGGTACCGCCGGTGAGGTGTTGGCCGAGTAGGATGGCGGCATCGTAGTGAGTGAAATCCGGACCCCTTGCGTGATGGTAACCGGGAAAGAGGTTGCGAGCGGCAGCCATCAACAGTGCAAAAGTCAAATCGGCCGTCGTCGCATCCAGAACACCAGGCGTGTTACCTACGGGAATGCCCAGGCGGACCGCCCCTTCCAGGTCGATATGGTCACAGCCCACCCCGAAGTTGCTGATCACCCGCAGGTTGGGCATGCGCTCCATCAGGGACTGATCCAGCCACATGTGGCTGTAGACGTAGATCCCTTCTATGGTATTTAAATCGATCCCTGGGTCGACTTCGGGTTCGCGCCACCAGTCCAGCTGGCAGCGCTCCTGCAGCATCGGCACGATGGCGTGGTAGGGATCCGCATCGGATTGGAACAGGATACGATGGGTCATGGCCTGCTCTCCGTCGCTTTGGCAACCATGGCAGCAACATCGACGACGGTGCCCTTACGAGAGGCCTCGATGGCCCCGAACATGGCCGCGTTGCTGTGGATGTTTTCGTCCAGGGCGGTCTCTGGTTTGGCACCGCCGCTCAGCCATTTCAGGTGGGCGTCGATGACGTAACCGTGTCCGACGAATTTCGGTGTCTTCAGCTTTATCTCTTTCGTCGTGATCTTCCCGGTCTTCTTATCGCGTATCACTGTGCGCACGATGCCATCGTCATCGACTTCCACTTCCCCGTTCTCACACTCTGCCCGGTAGTATTCCTGGTACCAGTTATTCTGCTTGCCAGCAGCACTGCAGCTGCCCTCGTAGTGGGCGATAACGCCGTTGGCCATCTTCATCACGTAGTTGGCGTTGGACCCGCCCTTGAAACTCGACCACGGGCGATTCCACTCGTACCCGGAGATCTCGACACACCTTGAACCTGACAGGTTGCGCAGCATGTCGAGGTGGTGAACACCGCCTTCCACCAACAGCGAATGCGGGATCTTGTGACGGAACGGGCCCCACGCCCCGTAGCGGCGGTAGTCTGCCATGAACTTGCCCATGATGTAGTTGAGACGGCCGAGGCGCTCATCGCGCAGCAACGAGCGGAAGGTGTACATCGGCGGTTCGTAACGGTAGTTCTGCATTACCGTGCACTTTATTTTGGCTCGGCGAACGGCACGGTAGATGGCGGCGACGTCTTTCCAGCTGTCGGCAATCGGTTTTTCCGTCAGAATCGCCATGCCGTGTTTGCAGGCCGCCTCGACACAGGCGCGATGAACCCACGGCGGTGTCACGATGGTGCAGTAGTCTGCCTCAACCTCGGCAAAGGCGCGCCGAAAGTCGGTGAACCGCGCCTGCTGTGGCAGCCCCAGTTGATCGGCCTTGTCGTGCAGGATGCTCTCGTCGATATCGACGAGACCGACGATTTCGGACCGTCTCTTGAACGGAGGGAAAAAACCATCAATCCAATTGCGAGCCATGCCACCGGCGCCGATCATCAGGCAGCGCTTTTTCGTAGCCATCTTTCTGCCTCAGTATGTACGGGAATCTCCGGAAAGAGGCAGGAATATACTTCAGCCTCGGCACCGACAAAACGGCACAAAAAAAGCAGGCATGCAGCCTGCGGAGTGGGTGACGGGGATCGATTGCCTTCTAGGCAAGGATGTTTACGAGGGAGCCACCCGTGCTTGGTTTTTGACCCGCCAGAATGCTGCGGTCTTGACCGGAACGTTGCGCACGGGCGGAGTTGCCGATCAACGAATCCGAGGTGGCGCCCGATGTGGCCCCCACGAGCGAACTGAATCCGCCACGGGCCCTGGTATCGCGCAACGAGCCCGTCGTCGCGGAAGCCCTGACCGAGTTGTTGCTCTGGCCCGAGCCAAGGACACCGAATCGAGGCAGGGAACCTCGACCGCTGGTGCGGCGTTCCTTCCGGGCTGCGCGAAAGCTCTGTTGGAAGTCGCGCAGACGTTGTGCCGTTGACGAAGCCTCAACCCGGCTGCCAATCTGCAACTCCGGTGGCTGCACCGCTCCCCGGCGGCCTGCAATCGCCGGCGCAGAGGTGATGAGGGCCCTCCCGCTGGCCTCCTGGCCCTCTCCGGCGACGATACCGTCGAGTTCGTTGACCTTGCGCTGCAGATCGTTGAAACGAGTCATCAGGATGGTGCGCTGGCGCTTTGAAACGTTGCCCGAGGCGATGCGCGATGCCACGGATTCGAGCCCCCCGACCAGCGACTGCAGGCGGTTGAGCATGCGTTCACGAACCTGCTCGTTGCGTGAGCGCGAGGAGGAGCCAAAAAGACTGCCGAAACCGCCGACCCCACCACCGGTCACCACCCGCGCCTTGGAGCGCTCGTTCGCGAAACCCCGGGCAGACCTCGGCGTCCCTTCAGATGTACCTCCCTGAATGATCGCGCTGCTGAGTTCACCGGCCATCCGAACTCCTCCAGTCCGGCGTTGCCCTGAGCGGCCATACAGTTGTATAAATCGGCCTCATGTCATACTATCCTGTAAAGCCTTAACTCGTTGTACTGGTACAATATATCCCTCGTTTTCCAAAGTCAAGACTAGATTGTTGTCGAGGATAACCCATGCCAATTGCCAACCCGCGTGGACACTATCACTTCCTGAAGGGGGCGGCTCCCTTTTCGTTGGGCGTCATCGCGGATCCAGGCTACGAAATAGTGCGCGTGACCCTCGCAAATGCGACCGAGTTGGGTCACGGATTTGACTACATCCGCACACACTTGGAAGCACAGGGACTCGACCTGGCTTCCCTCTGTGCCCTCGAGTTACGCTCTCCGGCTCCGATGAGCCGTGAGGAATTTCGCGCCTTCAACGGTTCCTATTGCGACAAACTGAAACAGTGGGATCTGTTCGTTAACGGCATCAATCCAGTTGCGCGGACGAACGTCGCTCCGATGTACAGCCCCCCGACCAAAACCGAGTTGTACGCGTTTTCCTACACCGCCACTACCGATGTTCAGGTCCCCACCTTCGTGATCTCGGGCGCCGCCGACGGCCGTGACGGTAACACGCCCGAGGAACGAGTCGTCTGCTTTGGACAAACGGATGTCGAATCGATGCGCACCAAAGGAGCGTTCGTCATGAGTACGGTGGCCCAGCGCCTGCTGGATCTGGGGGGTGGCTGGGACTCGGTCAGCAGCACCAACCTCTACAGCGTGCGCGGAGTCGACGGTGTCATCGACGACATCCTCGAAGAACTCGGCCCCGCCGCCCGGCGCGGCGCCGTGTGGCACCATGCCTGGCCGCCGCTCTTGGATCTGGAGCTCGAGGTAGATGTGCGCGCGATCCGCAGGGAGCAGTTCGCGTGCTGATCAGCAATCCGCAGGGACACTACCATTTTCTTAAGGGCATCGGGCCGTATTCGTGCGGTGTCATCGCTGACCCCAAATACGAGATCATCCGTGTAACCCTGCGGCGTTCGCTGCCCTGGCGTCAGGGATTCGAGTTCATCGATGACTACCTCAGTCAACAGGGTCTCGCGCGCGCTGCTTTCTGCGCCGCCGAATTGCGATCACCCGCACCCTCATCCTTTACCGGCTTCGCGGCCTTCAACGATGACTACTGCTCGGTGCTTCGAGACTGGGGCCTGTTTCTCGGTGACCTCAACCCGGTCGCGCGCACCAACGTGGCGCCGGCGAATGAATCCCGTACCCAGGTGGAGTTGTTCGCCTTTTCATACGCCATCGGTACCGGGGACGCCGTGCAGCCGAGCTTCGTCATCGCCGGCGCGGGCGAGGTGCGGGATGGCATCCTCGAGTCGCAGAGCATCGTCCGTTTGGCAGAAACCGATCCGGAAGCCATGCGCGAAAAGGCCAGCTACGTGATGGGGGTGATGGAACAGCGTTTGGACGGCCTGGGGGCTCGCTGGGACCTCGTCAACGCCATCGACGTCTACACCGTCCACACCCTGGAAGGGCTGGTGGAGGACACAATTCTCAATCGTCTCGGACCGGCCCGCCGTCACGGACTGCACTATCACAAGGCGCATCCTCCGGTCCTGGATATCGAATTCGAGATGGACATGCGCGGCGTCCGCTCGCAGATCCTGGCTTAGGCGCGAACTCCAGGCAACGCAGGCGCCAATCCTGGCCTTCGACACAGACAGCCCCGACGAAATCACCGCTCTCCAGCGGCAGGTCCTCCAGGCGCCAGCGCCCGGCCTCTTCCGCAGCGCCATCAACCCGCTCGAGACGAGCCGGCAACCGCGGATCCACCGACACCTCGAAGCGACTCAACGAACCCGCGGAAATGCCCTCGCCGGTGGCTTTCAAGTAGGCTTCCTTGTGCGTCCAACAGCGCAGGAAGGCATGGTGACGAACCTGTTCCGGCAGAGAGCCCAGCCGCGACGCCTCGGACTCGGCGAGAAAGCGTACGGCGATTCGGTCGGCCGCAACCCTGCGGGAGGTACTTTCCACATCGATGCCGATCCTTCTCTGTAGGGCAAAGGCGAAAAGTCCCATGGATCCTGCGTGTGACAGATTGAAGGCCAGGGCTTCGTCCGCCAGGCAGGGTTTGCCGCGCTCGTCCGTTAGGAGTTGGACCAGCTCGGGATCGCAGGACAGGTACCCGCCCACCAACGCCCGCAGTGTTCCACGCGCAGTAATCAATCGGCGTTGCTGCTCTTCCGTGCGCAGGCGAGCAGCACGGGCGCGTTCATCCGCTGAAAGAGTTTGGTTGAAGGCCGCAACCTGATCTGGGACCTGGTCGAGACAAGCCCGCCAAACATGCACCTCAGCGGCGTCCAGGCGAGGGTCATCCAGGGGAGTGTCCCAGACCGTCATGGCCGGTTGTCCATCACTGACGCGCCCTTGGGCGCGTCCCTTGACCGTGCGCCGGATACCTTCATCTTCTCCGTAACTTGATTGACTGCGTCTCGGTATGGCAGAGTGATGTATATCTGGATGATCTGATTGTCAAAACCTTCCACAGGAATGTGAAATGTCACCGAAATTCGAGTACCCCGACTACACGAGCAACGGTAAATACAACGTCATCGGAACAAGGCCAGTACGCCATGACGGTCTGGACAAAGTGACCGGCCGTGCCATCTACGGCGGCGATGTTCGCCTGCCGGACCTGCTGCATGGTAAGGTGCTGCGCAGCCCCCATGCGCATGCCCGCATCATTTCCATAGATGCCAGCGGCGCCCTGAAGCTGAAAGGTGTTCGCGCGGTCGCCACCGCCGACGACCTGGTGGAGGCCGTCGACAAAATGGCCGGTCTCGGCGAGACCATCGTCAACCTGCGGGAGGTGGCCCAGAACTCACTGGCTTCCGAAAAGGTCCTCTACAGGGGCCATGCGGTCGCGGCGGTCGCGGCGATCAATCCGCACATCGCTGAGGAAGCCCTGAGCCTGATCGAAGTAAAGTATGAGCCACTACCCTCGGTCACCGATGTGCGCGAAGCCATGAAGGACACAGCGCCGCTACTCAGTGAAACACGGACGACCAAGGCACTCGGTGAAGACACCGGCAAACACAGCAATATCGCCAGCCACAATCGCAACGAGCTCGGTGATTCGGAGAAGGGTTTCGCCGAGGCAGACATCATCGTCGAGCGCGAATTCCACACCGCGACCGTGCACCAGGGCTACATCGAACCACACAACACGACCGTGCACTGGCGGGCGGACGGCAGTGTCATTGTCTGGGTGAGCACTCAGGGACCGTTTCAGATTCGCGATCAACTCAGCGAAGTGTTGCGCGTACCGGTTAGCAAGATCAAGGTCATCCCTTGCGAGATTGGCGGTGGGTTCGGCGGCAAGTTTGCCATTTACCTCGAACCCGCGGCGGCTGTATTGTCGCACAAAACCGGACATCCCGTGAAGATGGTGATGAGCCGCACTGAAGTGTTCGAGGGATCGGGCCCTGGCCCCGGCTCCTACATGACCGTCAAGATGGGAGCCAAGCGCGACGGCACCATCGTCGCCGCCCACGCCATGCTGGCCTACGAAGCCGGTGCTTTCCCCGGGTCCGCGGTCGGCGCCGGTGCCATGTGCATGCTCGCTCCCTACGACATCCCGAACGTGACCATCGACGCCTATGATGTGGTGGTAAACAAACCGAAATCCACCGCCTACAGGGCACCAGGGGCCCCGAATGCGGCTTTCGCTTCTGAGTGCGCCATAGACGAACTCGCGCGCGAACTCGGCATGGACCCCCTGGCGCTGCGTCGGCAGAACGCCGGCCGTGAGGGCACCCGGCGGGCGGACGGCCAGGTGTTCAAGAAAATCGGCTTCGAGGAAACCTTGGATGCGGCTTCTTCTTCCGATCACTACCGCAGCAGTGACGCCAGCGTCCCATTACAGGGTCGCGGTGTCGCCGCCGGATTCTGGATGAACGGTGGAGGGCAGTCGGCTGCCACACTCACAGTCAGGGCAGACGGCACGGTCAGCTTGATGGAAGGATCTGCCGATATCGGCGGCTCCCGCGCCTCCATGGCCATGATCGTCGCCGAAACCCTGGGCCTGTCAGCCGAGGACGTAACACCGATGGTCGTCGACACGGATTCCATTGGCTTTACCGACGGCACGGGAGGCAGTCGGGTTACCTACGCCACCGGTGAGGCCTGCTACCAGGCAGCCGTGGACGTCCTGGAAAGGATGCGGCTTCGTGCCGCTAAACAGCTCGAGGTCGAAGAGGCCGACGTGACCTGGCGCGATGGCCATTTCGCCTGCTCGTCTGCTCCGGACAAATCGCTGACATTCAAGCAGGTCGCCGCCGAACAGGGTAGCACGGGCGGACCGATCGAGGGCTGCGGCACGGTAAACTCATCAGGCGCCGGCAACACCTTCGCCGCCCATATCGTCGACCTCGAAGTCGATCCCGAGACCGGTAAGGTGCAAATCCTCCGCTACACGGCGGTGCAGGATTGCGGCAAGGCCATCCACCCCAGCTACGTAGAAGGGCAGATCCAGGGCGGCGTCGTTCAAGGCATCGGTTGGGCATTGACGGAGGGCTACTTCTACAAGGACGACGGCTCCATGGCCAACCCGACCTTTCTCGACTACCGCATGCCGACGAGTTTGGATCTTCCCATGATCGACGTGGTGCTGGTAGAAGTCGCTAACCCGGGAAGCCCGCACGGCATCCGCGGAGTCGGTGAGGTGCCCATCGTGCCGCCGCTGGCCGCCATCTCGAATGCGCTATATGACGCCATTGGCGTGCGCTTCACGGAGACGCCGATCACGCCGGATCTCATCGTCGCGGGGCTGCAGAAAGCTCAAACCGGTTACCAGGACGCTGCAGGCTGAGCACGCTGAAGAGCATCGATCCGCATGAATTCGTCGACGTGTTGCTTCCCGTCGTGCGCCAGTGTGCTGAGACCTCGCTGATCTTTTTCGGCAAGGTATCCAACATCGGCAAATCCACCGATGCGACCCTGCATAGCGAGGAAGCGCGACAGGCATCCAGCGCACTGACCGTTCTCGATACCGCGCTGCAGGACATCATCCTCTCCACCGTACTGCAGCACTTTCCCTTCGTGCGTTGCATTGCCGAGGAAGATACCCCGTTGCGCCGCAGGTTTTCGGGCAACGACTCCGAATATGCGCTGATTCTCGATCCGATCGACGGCACCTACCACTTCCAGCGCGGCGATGCCCCTTACTGTGTCAGCGTCGGCCTTGCCCGCAACGGCTTCATGGAGGCGGCCGTCGTCGCCCGCCCTAGTGAAGACAAGGTTTTCACGGCCGTGCTCGGACAGGGAACCTACCTGCAGATCGGGCGCCAGCGACGCCGACGGTTGCGGCTGAAGGCACGGCCGACCACGAAGAGCGCCTACTTCTCCACCAAGGCTCGTTCCTATCGTCCCTTTGCCGCGCCCGAACTCGAGCCTCGAGAGTACCCGATCGGCGCCGCGTTGGTGTTGACACAGATAGCAGAGGGCGAGTTGTGCGCCTACCTGACGCGCCAGGTCCAAGTCTACGACGCCGGACCGCCCGCCCTGATCGCCGAGGAAGCCGGTGCCCGTTGTTTCCTCCACGGAGGGCGCACCCCGACCTATGACAGGCAACGCAAGTTCGGACATTTCATGAGTGCGGCGACGCCCGAACTGGAGGTCGTATTGCTCGATATCGTTCGCCGCGGGATGCGACGGTCCACGTGAGTCCTGCCCTCCCCCACGGCATCACCGGTGTGCTGCCCGTCGTGCACATGCCTTATCATCTTTCCCAACTCGACATTGACTACGACACCCTCGAACGCGAGGTCGACTACGTCTTTGACACCGGGGCAGACGGCATCTGTCTGGCCCTCGCCTCCGACCTGCTGCGACTCACCACCGCAGAGCGTCTGGCACTGCCAGCCGAGCTCGTGCGCATGGCTGCCGCCCGCGGACCGGTGCTGATCAGTGTGGGAGCTGAAAGCACCCAGCAGGCCGTCGAATATGCCGTGGCGGCGGCTGAGGCTGGTGCGTCAGCGATCATGGCCACCCCGCCTCTGACCCGATCGCTCGTCGAAGGTGAGCTTCACGGCTACTTCGAAGCCCTGCTCCGGGCTGTCGACCTTCCACTGATGGTGCAGGATGCCAGCGCCTACGTGGGCAAGGCCATGGGGGTGGGTTTTCAGGTCGATCTCTTCCGCCGCTACGGCGAGCGCATCCTGTTCAAACCCGAGTCGACGCCGCTGGGTCCAACCATATCGGCGTTGCGGGCGCAGACTGACGAGAAGGCTCTGATATTCGAAGGTAGCGGAGGCATTCTCCTCATCGACTCGCACCGGCGCGGGGTTGACGGCACGATCCCCGGGGTCGAGGTGTTGCCGGGAATCATCGCCGTGTGGATTGCCCTTGAAGCAGGCGATGAAGAGCGAGCTTACTCGCTCTACCTACCGATATGCGCCCTCGGCAATCTCCAGCTCCAGGGAGGCATCGACGCCTTCATCACGGTTGAGCGGTACCTCCTGCACAGACAGGGTCTGTTCCCGCGTCTGATCCATCGCGGCCCCCTCGGCTTCGATCTCGACGAGATCACGCGGCAACAGATCGACCGCTTGGTCGAGCGCCTGCAGCGCGCCCTGGAGGCCTAGTGTCCCGTTTCGGCCGCCGAGGCGCCCTGCTCACAAGGCGCCTGAGCGAGTCGTATCAGTGGGATACGGCGAGCGAAGGCGCTCAGGGACGAGGCCGAACTCTAAGAGTTCGGTCCCACGCCGTGAGCAGGAATGGATCGGCGGAAGAATGTCGACATATCTTTGAGACGGGACACTTGTCGTGAACCACCAATCCCAGCGCATGCTGGCGGTGAGCAATCCCGTCATCCCGGACGTTGCCGCTCTGATTCGTGACAACCCCGGAACCATCTCCCTCGGCCAGGGAGTGGTTCATTACAAACCGCCGCAGGAAGTCTTCGACGAAGTCTCCCGGTTTGGCAGTGAAGTCAGCCAACACCACTACCAATCGGCCACGGGACTGCCTGCGTTGCGCGACATGCTCAAGGACAAGCTGGCGCGCGAGAACAGCATCGTCCTGCACGATGACCAGGAGCTCGTCGTCACCGCCGGCAGCAACCTGGGCTTTTACCATGCCATTATGTCGGTCTGCGACCCGGGTGACGAGGTCATCTTGATGTCGCCGTATTTCTTCAACCACGAGATGGCCGTGTGCATGGCCAACTGCCGGCCGGTGCTCGTACCCACAGACTCCAACTACCAGTTACGGCTCGACGCCATTCGGGATCGCCTCAGCGAGCGCACCCGAGCCATCGTGACCGTATCTCCCAACAACCCGGCCGGCGTCGTCTATGCACCGGAAGCGATCGCAGCAGTCAATCAACTATGTGTCGAGCGCGGCCTGTACCACTTCTGCGACGAGGCCTACGAATACTTCACCTACGAGGGGGCGCGTCACTATTCCGCTGGTTCCGCAACCGACAGCCGCCAGCACACGGTGTCGATGTTTTCGTTCTCGAAGAGTTTTGCCCTGGCCAGCTGGCGCGTCGGCTACATGGTCTGGCCACGACACCTGTTGCGCGCCTTCGAGAAGAGTCAGGACACCATCCTGATCTGCCCACCGCTGATCTCGCAGTACGCTGCCATTGGAGCGCTCAGGGCAGGCTCAGCGTATCTCGAGGATCGAATCGAAACTCTGAGCCAAGTGCGACGCATGTGTCTGGAACGACTGGAGGAACTTGGATCCAGCTGTTTCGTACCGGAAGCCAATGGCGCGTTCTACCTGCTGGCGCGTTTGGATTGCGACCTGGGATCGATGCGAGTGGTCGAGCGTCTGATCACAGAGTTCGGGGTTGCCGTACTGCCTGGAACCGGCTTCGGGTTGGAAGAGGATTGCCGTATCAGAATCGCTTACGGAGCCCTTGAACCCCACACGGTTGCAAAGGGTGCCGATCGACTCGTCAAAGGACTCAAATCCATTATTCAGTGACAGTTAGTCACCTTGACACCACAGTGCGATTCTTCTATGTTGCACGACAAAGAGTGACCTGAATTCACAGAGGACTGCCTCTCAGGAAGTTTTCCACTTCCTTTAGGAACGTGGAACTTCGACAAAGTCTTGACGGCATTCTGGTGGATTGGTCGCTCTTCTTTTTGTATACCAAAACCCCACGTGGTACGTCATGCGAATTGCGGCCACAGCCTCTATCTGCGTCCTCCTACTGTGTTTCGGCCCGCCCTCTGATGCAGCGGCACAAGACGTCACCGTGCAGCCGGACACACTCGCCTTCGGACCCGTAAAGCCGGGCGCACTCATCCGTGGTAAAGCGCAGCTGCTCAACGGCAAGGATGATGAGGTCGTCGTCCGCCTCGTGGCGGCTGGCAAGGGCTTTGCCATCGACCCGGATACCCTGCGCGTCGCGCCTGGATCAAGCGCAACCTTTGGAATCAGCTTCACCTCGTCGACAACGGGTCCACACCACGGGCAAATACTGTTCGAGGAATCCCGGTTGTTCGGCAGTGAACGACTCGCGCCCCTTGAACTCTCAGCGGTCGTGTCACTACCAACTCTTCAGATCGATCCTGGACCGGCGGAATCACTGCGCTTCGGTGAAGTCGTCGCCGGCGGTGAAGTCCTTCGCACCGTCGTACTGAAAAATCGCGGCGACGTTCCCATCAACATCGACAGCGTCTATGTGCGCGGCAATGGCTTCATGCTGCCGACCGCACTCGCCCTGGAACTCGCCCCCGCCGAGCAAGCCTCGTTCGACGTCTCCTTCCGTCCCGCGAAGAGCGGACGCTTCGATGGACGCTTCATCGTGGTCTCGAGCGATGTTCTTGCGGATCAGGCTCAGCTGGTCTTGATCGGAGACGGCTTGGCGCCACTTGCCCGCGTGTCACCGTTACCAGAAGTCGGTTTGAACTTCGGCCTGCACGAGATCGGACTGCAATCGGCGCGCGAAGTTACCATCCTGAATCAGGGACGCGCCGACCTGCAGATTACCGCCATCACCGCAGGCGGCCGCGGCTTCAGTACGATGACGCTGGAGACTCCCCGTGTCATCCTGCCCGGCGATCGCCACGTCATCGTCGTGGACTTCGCTCCGACCTACGAGGGCCCGGCACCGGGTTCTCTCACCATCGATTCGAATGATCCCGATCGTCCCCGTGTAGAGGTTCCGTTGCATGGAGAGGGCCGGGTCTCCCCTCCCAGAGTGCAGATTCTCAACAACTCCACCATCCCCTTCGGCGATGTGCCGATCGGCAAAACGGTCACAGAGTACCTCCTCTTGTGGAATGGAGGAGGTTCTCCGATCACGGTACAGTTGACGCTGGGGGCCGAAGGCGGCGGCGCGGAGTACAACCTGGAAACGACGCAGTATCTGCTGCAGCCGGGTGACAGCGGCAAGGTGGGCCTCACCTTTTCTCCCAAAGAGATCGGCTTGCGCGAAGAGCAGCTGTGGGTGGAGACCGAGAAGGGACGCCAGAGCTACCAGCTGGTAGGCAGCGGAAAGTACCTGAAGCTGAGCCCGTCGACGAAGGACTTCGAACGCGTGGCCGTCGGCGAGTCCCGCAGCACTGTCCTCGAGGTGTTCAACATCGGCAACGCCGACTTCACCGTCAGCAACGTCACTTCCAACAACCGGGACTTCGCCGTCTACAGTCCGGTCACACCGCAGAACGAGTTCCTCTTGCCTGGCAACAGTCTGCGGGCATTGCCCTTATCGGTCACCTTCTCGCCTTCTGCTCGCGGACTGAGCACCGGCATTCTGCGTCTCGACGGCTACTGGGATGAAGGACTGGAGAGCCTGGATGTGCTCGCCAGCGGCACCGGCGTGGCAGCGGAGATCGAACTCCACCCCTCCGGTCCGATCGAATTCGACTACGTCGTCCTCGGCGAAAGCCAGGTACGGACCATCGTCGCCACCAACACGGGTGATACGTCGCTGGAAGTGACGGGCAATCCCTACACCAAAGAGGTCGGTATAGACCCCGCCTCATTTTCATTGCAACCGGGAGAATCGATGAAGGTCGATATCTCCTTCGCTCCACAGGCGCTTGGTGACCGTTTCGGCAGGATCCTGCTCGTCAGCAACGACGTGCGCGACAAGGCCCAACCGATTCAGATCCAGGGCAAGGGAGCTCTCGAAGGCATCGATCTGCCATCGATCACCTCCGTCATCGGGACGCGAAAGACATCCGCGGCGATTCCCGTCCGCTGGACCAGTACCCCGGTCGTTGTCCATGACGGCACCAAGCTGGATCTCGCTTTCCAGGTCTCGGATTCGCTTGCCAACGCCCTGGTCGGACGAAAATTCGACATCGAATGGGTTCAGTTGGATGACAAGTACGATCCCATCGGCAGCGCCAAGCAGACAACCGTGCAGATTTACAACGATGAACGCGACACGCTCTACGCCGAGAATCTCAACCTGAGGCTGCAAGAAGCCTCCATCAAAAGAGTTCGCGTAAGGATCACCACCCGCAGCTACCCGGGAGCATCGCCGCAATCGGTATCCCAGGTGTTCGAGGCGGGCGGCTGGAAGTGGGAATTCGAGGCCAAGCCGCTGGTATCGTTCCTGACGATCAGGCCTGGACGCGACTACAACGACGCCGACGGAAATCGCGTCGAAGGTCAGACGGAGCGTCTCATCGGCCTGCCTGGTATCGCCTTTGCAGGTTATCACAATTCCGAGAATCCCTCCGTCTCGGGGGTGCACCTGACCGCCATCGGCAATGTCCTCGAGGCGCTGTCAACGGAAAACTCGATCGCCATATCCGTTGGTCTGGCGCTGTCGCTCTACAAGGACCGCTTCCTTTTCGGCTTTGGTTGGGACGTCTATGATTCCCGACCTAACGCCAAGAAGAAGGGTACCCAGGACTATATCATGACCTTCAAGTACTCCGCCCTGTTCTGACCCGCCGCAGTTCCCCCCTCGCAGTCTACATGCAGTACAGTTCCTGCCAGCACCCCCAACATATAGGCGAACCTTTTCTTGACACCCGCATCGATGTTTATTACCATACACATATGAGCACTGCAACACATGTGCACTATTACATATGTGCAGTGCAACTTTGTAACCCCATTCCGGCCGCGTGATCATGGACAAATTTGCTGACAGGCTCGCTCGACTCGCCACCGTTCTCGGCTCTGCGTACCTGTGCATCCGAATCGGCATGGGCTTGTTTTCGGCCTGAGCCTCAACTCCGCACGATAACACCCGACCCGCTTTAGCGGGTTACCTCCACGGGTCGTAAGTCTGTTTTATAATATTGACTTAACGGCCTGACTGTCCTTCATTTTATAGACGTTCGCCCCCCGAACACGATCTCATCTCCCTTTCCTGCTTGAGGAGTACTGGAGAAGCGTGCAGGAAAGACTGGTTTGGCTCCTTGCCAGCTTGGCTGGAGCTGTTCTGTTGGTGGCGGGATTGCGACCCTATCTGGAGTCGCAGCCGGAAGCCGCTGCACGGTCGTCGCTTCCGGAGTTGGAACAACCTATCCGCATAGCGATCTTCAATGGCTGTGGCGCCTCGCAGCTGGCTGCTCGCCTGACGAAGAAAGCTCGAGGACTGGGTCTCGACGTCATCCACGAAGGCAATGCCGATAGCTTTGGGTATCCCTACTCGATGACCATCGACCGTGTTGGCGACCTTGGCAAGGCACGTCGCGTAGCTGACATCCTGGGCATCCCACATTACATCCAGCAGATCAGTGAGGACGAATTCAGAATTGAGGAGGTTTCCGTGATCGTCGGACGCGACTACCAGAAACTGAAATTGTTGGATCCATGACTGACACCACACAATCCTTTTCCCCTTCAGATAGTGGTTCCGACGAGGACCAGTTGACAAGAGAGACCATCGATCCGCGTCTGCGCGATCCGCGTGTGCGCGATCCGCGTCTGCGCATCATTGTCGATTCGCTGCTCGAGAAAAAGGGGTTGGATATCGTCATCATGGGCCTGGAGGCAGTGACCGATGTGGCCGACTACTTCGTCCTCTGCACAGGCTCGTCAGACCTGCATGTAAAGTCGTTGGCCGAGGAGGTCGTCGACAAGCTCAAGGAATCCGGACACCGGCCGTGGCATGTAGAGGGTATGGAACAAAGGCGTTGGATACTCGTCGACATAGTCGATGTGGTCGTGCACGTCTTCCGCAATGACGCCCGTGGGCATTACGCACTAGAGCGACTGTGGGGCGACGCTGAATTGTTTACCGTCGAGGATGTCGAACAGGTGGCCACCTCGTGAAATTTCGCACCCTCCATTGGCAACCTGCCACCGACGATGAAGTCGCGGCGCTCGTGCTCCTCGACCAGACTCGCCTGCCGGGAGAGGTCGTCGATCTCATCTGCACCGATGTCGAGATGGTCGCGGAGGCCATCGAGATGCTGCGTGTCCGAGGCGCCCCGGCTATCGGTGTTGCTGCGGCTTATGGAGTCGCCCTGGGTGGCCTGCGTGCCCTCGAGCGCCCTGGTGTCGATTTCGAAGCCGAGTTGGAGACTACCATCGAACGCCTGGCACGTACCAGGCCGACCGCCGTTAACTTGTTCTGGGCACTGCGCCGCATGCGCGGCGTGATCACCGACAACGCGGCGGCACAACCAGAATCGATGTGCGAACTGTTGCTCACCGAGGCCAACCGCATTTGCGTCGAAGACCAAGACCTGTGCCGGCGCATCGGCCAACACGGAGCCACGCTGCTCAAGGATGGAGACAAGGTCCTGACACACTGCAATGCCGGCAGTCTCGCCACCGCTGGTTCGGGCACGGCGCTGGGCGTCGTGTACGCTGCCCACGAAGACAACAAGAAACTGAGCGTGTTCGCCGACGAGACCCGCCCCCTGCTGCAGGGATCGCGGTTGACGGCCTGGGAACTGATGCAGAATGGAGTAGAGGTGACGGTGATTTGTGATGGCTCCGCTGCCACTGTTATGCGTGGACAGAGCATCGATTGCGTCATCGTCGGTTCCGACCGCATTGCGGCCAATGGCGACGTCGCCAACAAGATCGGCACCTACGGCGTCGCCGTGCTCGCCCAGCGGCACGGCATTCCCTTCTATGTTGCGGCTCCCACATCAACGATTGACATCGAGATTCCCTGCGGCGACCAGATCCCGATCGAGGAACGGCGGCCGGAGGAAATCAGCGCCGGCATGGGATCGGTCACCGCTCCAGCAGACGCCAAGGTTTACAACCCGGCGTTCGATGTTACGCCGCATGACCTGGTCTCCGCCATAATCACCGAATTCGGCGTGGCTCGTGAGCCCTACACAGACACGCTCGACGAGTGGGTCCGTCAGGCACAGCAGGAGGTCGGTGCATGATCAGAGGCACGTTGATCTGCGCGGCTGTAACCTTGCTCGCTGCCCCGCACTTGCCTTTTGCGAAACGCGCCGACGCCTCGACGCCGCGGGAGCAGTTCGACCCCACACCGTACCGTGAAGATTTGTTGTTGATCCAACCCAAGTTCGCGCCGCCGCCAGTCGAGCCGGCCAGTAACGATTCGCCAACCGCCCTCGCCGACCATGAACGGCCGTTGGAATCGTCTCATGACCGGGATGCCACTCTCGTCGGCACTCCGCGCATCATCTACAGGGTCCAGGTCATCGCACTCCGGGACGGCAACTCCGCGTCCCGGCTCGCGGGGCAACTGCGCGAGCGTGTGCACGATGGCGTCGAGATAGTGTTGAAGAACAGCCTGCACATGGTTCGCGCCGGCCGGTTCGACAACAGCGATGCGGCTCACCGGTTGAAAGGAAAGATCAAGGCCCTTGGAGGAGACTTCTCTGAAGCCTACGTGGTCACCGAGTTCGAGTTAGCGGGCATCCGAACTCCGGAAGCCAGCCCATCGGCGCCCCGGACGACGCCCTTCAAACCCGACCTCCCTTTCGAAGACTCTCCGGTCGCCGACTCCCCTTTTATCGACGACGAGGCACCCGAACCGGATCTGCCCGAACCGGAGCTCGTGCGCATGTCGGGGTGGCGCGTTCTCATCAAGCAATCGCGCGACTATCAGGAAGCCCAACGGGCTCTCAATCTCGCGCGTTCCAAGCTTGGACGGAATGACATCGATATCAAGCTCGAAGGCCCCCTGAACAAGGTACTGGTCGGTAACTACCGTTCCGAGAACGAGGCCAAGCGGGCGGCCGAATCGATCAAGCGCTGGTACCCCAATGCCTTCAACGTTCGCGCCATGGTCTATCTGCCGAGCGATCGTTGATGGCGGCCAGGGCGCTGTACTGGCTGGTGCTGGCGACGCTGGTGTCGTTCTCCTCCTCGTGCGCACCACTGTTCCAGGCCCAGAGCCCCGTCCACTCCGCGTTAGCCGAGGCCGACTCAACCGGTATCCATGATCAGATGTCGTCGAGGGCGTTCGAGAGCATGGTGCTGACGGCACGGTGGCACCTGTTTCGCGCCCTCGACGACCGCACCATCGGACGCTATCAGGATGCTCAGCAAGAGCTGGACGCTGCCTTCGAGCTGTTGGCGGTCCTGGAGCAGGATCCAAATGCTGAAGCGGACTCCACAGCGGAAGGTTGGACGCATGCCGAGGTGGAGAAACTGGGCGCCGCGGTCGAGGAAGCTTACCTGTCTCTGGTCCCACACGTTGAGCTGTTCTCGCCTGACAGTCCTCTTTCCCTGTTGTTGGAAGGACTCTCTGAAGAGGAGGTCGAAGACCTCCCTCCGAATGCCAGTCCGATCGTTCGCATCTTGCAACTGGCGCCGCGTTGCGATGTGCCCATTGACGCCAACTCCACCGTCGCCGCCAGTATCCGCTTCTTTCAGGGGCGCGGACGGGAGACCTACGGCACCTGGCTGCAGCGCTCCGGACGTTACCGCGATCTCGTGCTGCCGATACTGCGGGAACATGGAATACCGGAGGATTTCTTCTATCTCGCCATGATCGAGAGCGGCTTCAAGCCGACCGCCTACTCACGCGCTCATGCTGTCGGTTTGTGGCAGTTCATTCAGAGCACGGGCAGGCTGGAGGGGCTGCACCGCACCTCGCTGATCGATGAGCGTCGCGACCCGGTGAAATCCACGGTAGCCGCCGCCAAGCATCTGCGGCGCTTGTACAAGGAGTTCGGTGACTGGCGACTGGCGGCCGCAGCCTACAACGCCGGACGCGGTCGTGTGAACCGCGCCATCGAACGGGATGGGACACGTGATTTCTGGAAACTTCAACTGCCGCGCGAGACCCGCAACTACGTGCCGCTGCTGATGGCGGCCACCGTCATCGCCAAGAGCCCGGACCTGTTCGGATTCGGGGAGGTCGGCTTTGACCCGCCCTTTGTGCACGACGAAGTCGCCCTACCTGAACAGGTCTATCTGAGCGCCGCGGCCAAAGCACTGGGCGTACCGGTCTCGACCGTGAAGAGATTGAATCCGGAGCTCAGAGGAGCCGTTACGCCCAGGACAAAGAAACCCTATCGGCTGCGCGTGCCCACGGGTCAGGGAGCGGCGTTTCTAGCGCGGTATGAGCGTCTGCCGGACTCTGAAAAATTCACCGATGCCGAGTACGTCGTGCGGCGAGGTGACAACATCTCCACCATCGCCAGCATGTTCAACGTCCGCGCTTCTCACATCGCTGCTGTGAACGACCTCAGGGATCCGAATCTGATCCGTCCCGGACAGAAATTGCGTATACCCGGACGCCACAATGCCGGAAAGCGCATTGCCAACGGCGGTGAGTACACAGTACGACGCGGCGATTCCCTGAGCCGGATTGCGCAGAGTTTCGGTGTCAGCGTGGCGCAACTGAGACAGTGGAACGGCCTCCGCGGTGACCTCATACGGCCAGGTGACAAACTGGTGACGGACGCTGCTGCGAAGCCGGGCACCGCCGGAAAGGCGGCATCCACCGTCTCCCAGCAGCGATCTGTGGCAGGGACCACGCATACGGTACGGCGCGGCGAAACCCTGTGGCAGATTGCCAATCGCTTCGATGTAGATATTTCCCGGATCAAAGCCTGGAACGGTTTGAGTGGAGCAGTGATTCATCCAGGACAGGAACTGCTCATCGCTGCCCCGCAGACGCTTACCTACACCGTCCTCAAAGGAGATACGCTCTACGCGATCGCCCGGCGCTTTGGCCTCGACGCGAAACAGATCGCCAGGCAGAACAACATGGACATGTCATCGACGCTGCTCGCCGGCATGACCCTGGAGATCGTGAACCAGGAATCCATAGACTGACCGATGTACCGGATCTTCCGGCACCTGCTGTACCTCACCCTGGCAGCCATCTTACAGACGACCTGGGTTCACCAAATCGAGATCTTCGAGATCCAGCCCGATCTCATCCTGCTCGTCATCGTCCTCATCGGCGCCACGGCCGGCCACATCGAAGCCACGATCTTCGGCTTCGGAGTCGGACTCTTTCAGGATGCCTACGCTCCAGCCGACCTCGGACTGAACGCCTTCACAAAGTCGATCATCGGTTTTGCGATCGGCTTGGGACGCAGTGGCGTCATGATCGATACACTACATGTTCGGCTTTTGTTGGTTTGCGGCGCCGTCCTCGTCCATGACCTGATCTATTACATCGGGCACAGTGATATTGCCTTGGGCCACGTCCCGTACTACTGGTTGCGCTACGGCATTGGACGAGCATTCTACAGCGGCGTCATCGCCGCCATCGTCATCAGTGTGTTCGATGTACGGCGCCGTTATGTCGGTGATGAGGGGTGAGTGAAGGATGGATCCCGCCACCCACGATGAGTGGATCCGCAAACAGCGAACGATTCTCGTCATCGTCGGCCTGTTGTTCGGCGTTCTGTTTCTAAGACTCTTCCACATCCAGATCATAAGTGCTGAGGACTACACCAACGAGTCCGAGGATAACCGCATACAGCACAAGCGCGTCAAGGCTCCCAGAGGCCTTATCCTCGACTCGGCGGCCAATGTCCTGGCGGGCAACCGCGCCTCCTACACCATCTTTCTGACTCGATCCACTCCCGAACGCGATTCCCTGGCGGTCGCCGCCCTGGAACAGGTGATCGGCAGCTCCATCAAATATTCCCCCAGTGGCAAATCAACCCGGGTTCGACTGAAACGGGACATCGATTTCAAGACTGTGTGCGTGGTGGAAGAACGGCTGCGCGACGAGTGGAACCTCGATATCGAGATCGAGCCACAGCGCAATTACCCCTACGGTCCCCTGGTCGCGCACCTGCTCGGCTACATGGGGGAGATGCAGGAAAGCGACCTGTCTGCACCCCGCGCCGAGCGCTATGAAACAGGCGACTACATCGGCAAGACCGGAATCGAGAAGGTCTACGAGGACAGCCTGCGCGGAGATGACGGCGTGCGCTACATCGAAGTGGATGCCCTGCGCCGCGTCAAGAACGATTTTCCCTACCCGGAAAAGAACCAGACGCCCCTCAACGGTCACGACCTCACCTTGACGTTGGACTTGGCAATACAACAGGCCGCGGAGAGTGCACTCCCTGACACCCTGGCCGGCAGCGTCGTGGCGCTCGATGCACAGACCGGCGCCGTACTGGCCATGGTCAGCAAGCCCAGTTTCGACCCCAACGCTTTTGTGTCGTTTCAAGCGCAGAAGCAGCGCAACCGCTTCATTGAAGGCGAGGGGAACCCGATGCTCAATCGTGCTACCAAGGGCACCTATCCGCCGGGATCAACCCTCAAGCTCGTCGCCGCGGTGGCCGCTCTCGAAGCAGGCATCACGGACACACTGAGCACCTTTGAGGCCTGCGCCGGCTCGCTCGCGGTTGGCGACGTCGTCTTTCGCTGCGCCAACCGCGAAGGACACGGTGAACTCAACCTGCTCGGAGCCGTCGAGGCGTCGTGCAACATCTACTTCAACCACCTGGCTCTGGCCCTGGGTATGGAGGCCTGGCGTCAGAGCGCGGATGATTTCGGCTTCGGTCAACATACCGGCATCCGCCTCGACCCGGGAGAGAAGACTGGCCTGTTACCCACCCGGGAATACTATGACGTGTGGGTCCGCGGCCACCTGATGAATCTCGTGATAGGCCAGGGTGACATGTTGGCGACCCCGCTGCAAATGGCACGCTACACGGCCGCTCTGGGAAACGGGGGTTACCTGGTGACGCCGTACGTGAGTGGCTCACCCCCTCCCACCAAGAAGATCGAAACGGTGTCTCCGGCCACCCTGGATATCGTCAAGAAGGCCATGCACAGGGTCGTCCAGGGTGACAAGGGAACTGGACGACGGGTGCAGATCCCAGGAGTCGAAGTCGCTGGCAAAAGCGGCACCGCACAGGTTCCCAACCGTCCCGACGATGATGCCTGGTTCATCGCCTTCGCGCCATACCACGAGCCGGAGATTGCCGTGGCCGTCGTCATCGAAGCCGGCGGTCCAGGCGGTGCCCGGGCAGGTCCGGTGGCGCGCCAGGTCATCGAAGCCTACCTCGAATCCAGTGGCTATGACTCCGGTCAGGGGCTGACGGCCAGGATGCAGATGTCTCAGTGAATCTCTCCCGGGAATTCGACTTGATGTTGTTGTTGGCGGCTGCCATGGCCATCCTGTTTGGGATCACGATGATTTACAGTGCCTCCAGTCCATCGGCCGTTTGGAAGAGCCAGGCGACGTACGGCGTCATTTTTCTGCTCCTCGCCGTGGCGATCGTCTACATCCCGGACAAGGTATTGTACGGCGTGGCCTATCCGCTCTACGGAGTGAGTATTTTGAGTTTGCTGGCTGTGCTTGCCTGGGGCACGGGCGAATCGTCTCGCTGGTTGAGCCTTGGGTCGGTGAGCGTTCAACCTTCCGAGTTTGCCAAGATCGCCACGGTCATGGCTCTGGCCCGTTACCTGGGCGACTTGAATAGTGAGCAAGTAGCACGGTCCCGGCCCTTCCTTATGGCACTGGCGTTGTGTGGCCTGCCCATGTTTCTTGTCGTCAGGCAACCGGATCTGGGCACAGCCATGGCACTCGGGGCTGCCCTGCTGCCGATGCTCTACTGGGCGGGCATGAGACCGCTGTACGTGTTCTTCATCACCGCGCCTTTCTTGAGCGTAGCCTTCTCCTTTGAACCGCTGTGGGGACAGGACAGCGCGCCAATCGTGTTCGCTGTATTCATCATCGCCAGTTCGGTGGCGGTTCAGGCCATGCTGTCGCGGTTGTGGGTCACCCTCGCCCTGCTGGCCATCAATCTTTCGGCGGGCCTCATCAACGTCGTGATCTGGCAGAGATTCCTGCACCCCTATCAGAGAGGTCGCATCGAGACCTTCCTCGATCCGGAAAGAGATCCACTTGGAGATGGCTGGACTATCATCCAGTCATTGATCGCCATCGGGTCGGGAGGACTGACCGGATTGGGGTTTCTTGAGGGAACGCAGACAAAGTACGAGTTCCTCCCGGAGGCACATACGGACTTTATATTTTCCGTAGTGGGTGAGGAACTCGGCCTTCTTGGGACGGTCGTAGTGCTGTCGACCTTTCTGTTTCTGATCTGGCGAGCCGTCTACGTCGGCACCATGGCCAACAATCGATTCTTTTCGTTGCTGGCGATCGGAATCGCATCGGTGATCGCCTTTCAGGTTTTCGTCAATGTCGGTATGACTATCGGTGTAATGCCGGTTACCGGATTACCGCTGCCGTTCCTCAGCTACGGAGGCTCCTCGTTGCTGACCAACTGCGTCTTCATCGGTTTGCTCCTTCACGTCTACGCCCACCGTCACGAGTACTGATGCCACTACTTCAGTCACGCCATCGCGGCCACGGCTTCATCGCCTGTATCGCCGTGGTCGGCGCCTTCGTGATCGAGAATCACTGCAGTCTGCCCGTGATCGAAGCGCAAGCCCGCTTCGATCATCTGGGGTTGGCTCACCATTACCTCCGAGCGCAGTTTCCCGACCGAGCCCTGGCGGAAGCGGTCCGGGCGCTGCGCGAGGACGCAGACACGGTAGCTCCTCTCCTGGTCATGGCACGCGCGTACAACCAGAAGGGAGAAACCGAAGAGGCCGTTGAATCAATCACACAGGCCATTCACCTGGACCCGGACGATGTCGGTCTGTACATGCTGCTGCACCGGGTTTGCACCGAGGCTGGCAGACAGCCTCTTGGCATCGATGCGCTCGAGCGCTTGTTCGAGAGTTCATCCGACAACTGGAATGCCCGGATAGCTCTTGGGTGGGCGTACGAGAGCGCTGATTCCACGGATTCGGAGCGCGCCGCACGTGGCCTGGAGTTGCTCGAGGGAGCCGTGGCCGAACCTGGTGATGTCAACGACGAGAGCCTGGCCTTCGCTCGTCATCAGCTGGCAAAGGCGTACCTGCTTCGCGACCGCGCTGGGGATGCCGCCCAGGTTCTGGAATCCAGTCTTGAATTCGATCCTGGCGATCGTTTCGCCCTGCTTACACTGGGCGAATTCCGGCTACAACAGGATCGTGCCGAAGAAGCCGAGCATCTCTTCGAGCGCCTGATGAGGGAAACCGATGATGCAGCGGCGGCCTCTCGCATCGCCGGTCTTTGGTACGATGCGGGGCATCGGCAACGCGCCATCCAATACTACGAGTGGGCCATGCAAGTGGAGTCACCTCCCGCGTCCCTCATGAACAACCTGGCCTGGACCTACGCTGAGGAAAACACCGCACTGGAACGAGCGCGCGAGCTCTCTCTGAGGGCCGTCAAGGAGGAGGCCGACAACAGCGTCTACCTCGACACCTACGCCGAAGTACTCTATCGCCAGGGCCGCCAAAACCAGGCCCTCGCCCTGATACGCCGCGCCGTCGAACTCGAACCAGACGACGGCGAACATCGCGACTACCTGCTGCGTCAACTCCGCCGATTCAGCGCCGCCGCCGGCTTCGTAGCACCCGACCCACCCACCAGCACCGAGTGACCGCCTGGCTTCCTCTGGTCGATCTGGCAGGTTCATCTCGTCCAGAGTCTTCGAATGATCGACAGCTTGTGTCGATCATTAAATCGACGCCTGCGGCGTCGATCTTTATCTGCGAAACTGTTGGACGTCAATCCTAAGGTTGTCCAACCGGGCGTACAGATTCTTTCTCGACATGCCGATGGCTTCAGCCACGTGCGAAACCACGCCGTTGTGGCGTTCCAGTGCATGAGTCAGAAAGCGTCTGTCGAACCGGCTTCTCGCTTCCCAGTAAGTCACCCCGCTACCGAGAGCAATTAGCTCATCGTCGTCGCGCCAGTGAAGGATCTCCGCTGGGACATCAACCACGCCCAACCTTGGTGAACGTGACAGGATGATCATCCGTTCCAGCGTATTGGAGAGCTGACGGATATTACCTGGCCACGGGTAACTGCGCAGGATCTGTTCCGCTTCAACGTCGATTCCCTCTACCGCATGCCCCGTTGCCGATCGCGTCTGGTGCAAAAAGTGATCGATGAACAAGGGGATATCCTCGGGCCGCTCCCGCAACGCGGGCAGTCGGACAGGAAGGATGTTGAGGCGATAGAACAGATCATCGCGGAAGCTGCCATCCTTCACACACTGCTCCAGGTCGATGTTGCTGGCGGCCAGCACTCGGACATCGGCGGTCAGCGTCCGGGTGCCGCCCAGGCGCTCGTACTCCCGCTCTTGGAGGACACGCAACAGCGGCAACTGCACTCTCCGGGGGGCGGAGCCGATCTCATCGAGAAACAGGGTCCCCTCCTGCGCCATCTCGAAACGGCCCGGGCGTTGCCGCACGGCACCCGTAAAAGCACCCTTCTCGTGGCCGAACAGCTCGCTGTCCAGTACCCCTTCGGGGAGAGAGGCGCAGTTGACGCCGACGAACGGACCTCGATGCCGTTGGCTGCTGGCGTGAATGAAGCGTGCGATCACTTCCTTGCCGGTACCCGATTCTCCCTGGATCAGCGCTGTGGAGTCGCTGAAGGCGATCGGTTTCAGTTCCAGAAGCAGTTTCTTCATTCTGGCATTGCGGGTCTGCAGCAGGGGCACGGAGTGCTGGACGGGCCTCGCTTGCCTTTCCTCCATGTCGCTCCTGTCCCACGACTTCACGAATTGTGCTCCGTCGTCGATCTGCGAGGTTGCATACGTCATAGCTCTGCCTGGCTCCGGTTTCAGGTGAATATCGATGTTCCCGCGCTGTCTCCGGTTGTATGCAAGTGGCGTGCCTTCTTGCCGACGCCTGCTCTCCGGCCGCATCCGCGCAACAGTATGCCGTTGAGAAACATGAGGGTTGGACACACATGAGGGAGAGACCGGAGTCACCGGCGCGAGTCTCGTCCATCGTCGGGCTCGTGTCGTCGCGGTACCGGTCCGATAGACTGCGGCAGTGAGCGGGTTTTGATGTCAACCAACTCTCACTCATGCCGGCGATTCTGTGCACCTGTCGTCGAAAACCAGCTTCTCTTGCCCGGTGTCGAAAAAAGTAGCTCGGCCCGTAAACTATTTCGCTTGAGCAGCCACCCAGGATATCGGCATACTACTATCCGCTGCCCCGACAACCCTTCAGCCAACGGTGTCTGCAATGACGAATCGCGAAACCTACCGAACACTCATCAATCATGTCGTCAGCCATCAACCTGGACTGCGTGCAGTCCTGAGCGAGATGGACCGTTTGCACGGGTTCAACATCAGCGTCCTGGTGCAGGGAGAGAGTGGCACGGGCAAGGAAGTGATCGCCCGAGCCCTGCACGAATGCGACCCTTCGCGATGCGGCGGTCCATTCGTCGCCATCAACTGCGCTGCTCTACCAGAGCAACTGTTGGAGGCTGATCTGTTCGGTTACAGGCGTGGTGCCTTTACCGGCGCGCAGGAGGATCACCCAGGATTGTTTGCACAGGCGGACCTGGGGACCTTGTTTCTCGACGAGGTCGGTGAGCTGCCATTATCCCTGCAGGCGAAGTTGCTTCGGGTGCTACAGGAGAGGTCGGTCCGTCCGCTCGGCGCCATTGAGGAGAAGCAGGTAGATGTGCAGGTCGTCAGCGCCACCAATCGCGATCTCGCCGGCTGCGTTCAGGAACAGCTCTTCCGGCAAGACCTGTATTTTCGCCTGGGTGAGTACGTAATAGAGGTACCGCCGTTGCGACACAGACGACAGGATATTGTGCCGTTGGCGCACTTCTTCGCCCACCAGTACGGATCAGAGCTTCAGCGCTGCCCGGTGCAGTTCACCCGGGAGGCGGAACGGTGGCTGCACGCTCGCGATTGGTCCGCCAACAACGTGCGTGAACTGAGTCTTTGTGTGAAAAGGGCGATGTTGCGATGCGATGGTGGACTGCTAGGTGTCCCGGAGCTGGTTCAATCTGAGCTGGGCTCCGCCGCGACCTTCGTTCTGTACAAACCCGAGAGGAGCGACCTCGGTGAACAACAGTTGCGGGAGACGTTGGAACGAACCGAAGGCAACATCTCCGCAGCGGCCAGATTGTTGGGCATGAAGCGTTCAACGCTCTTCGACCGCTTGACCAGGCTCGGCTTGCGAAAGGGGGTTTGAGTGGTCACTCCGTTGCCATTCGAGCTCATCGACAAACCTGCAGGCGTTCCCGGTGACCGCGATAGCGGCTTCGTGCGGTTTGTCTCACGGCTTCGCGGACTGCCCCTGTTCGCCGTCAACGACCTGGACCGGGAGGTCTCCGGTGCGGTGATGGCGACGCCGACGGCACAGAGTTGTACGCAGCTGCGACAACACGCAGCCGACGGCCGCCTGCGAACGGTCTTTCGCTTCATCACCGATCGACCGCCACTACTACGGCAGGAGCAGGCCGGGCCGTATCATCTCAACCACTGCGATACCGCACCATTCCATCCCACCAGCCATTCACTCTGGGAAGCGGAGACCGTCGGTCTGGCCGATGCCGAACAGCTGCTCGTGCAGGTAGCAGCGGCCGGCTTGCCCATCCTCGGGGACACCGCTCATGGCGGCTCGGCCTTTCCACGGCTCATGTTGCATTGTGTGGAAATGCGTCTCGAAGACGATACCGCCGAAGGAGACATCGTGCCTCCGTTCCGAGTACCCCCTCCGTTCGTCTTCGACTGCCCGACACAATTCGACAGGACTGATCTCATTTCCTGGCTGGTTTGCCTAGAACGCCGACAGCGTGCCTTTTCCATCCAGGACGATGGCACGCTGCGTTTGATCCACACTGACGGGGGGTACCTGCGTTGCGACCGCCTGGGACCGGTGTGTTGGTTTTATTGGTATGGAGATGACCCACCGGAGGACTCGCAGCTCGAGGATGTCGCGACGGTGGCGGCCGTGGCCGGAGCCTCCCACTGGCGCCTGCAGTGGATGTTCGACCGTGGCAGGGATCCGCGGCAAAAACGGCTGTGGGGAGACGGCTCGGGCGAGTCCGAATGGGTTGGTTCAGAGAATGGTGTGCAGTACCTGTTTCGTGAGGGACAGGGCCTGTCCCCGGGTCTGTTCCTGGACCAGCGCCGCAACCGCCAGTGGGTGAAGGAGCAAGCCAGCGGACGACGGGTGCTCAACCTGTTCTCCTACACCGGCGGCTTTGGAATGTGTGCGGCCGCTGGTGGAGCGACAGAGATCGCCAACGTCGACAGCAACCGCAACACCCAGGATTGGGCTCGCCAGAATTTCCTGCTCAACGAATTCCCCATCGACAATACCGAGTTTCCCATCACGGATGCACGATTGTTTGTACAGGGCTGTGTGCGTCGCGGCCGTCAGTTCGATCTGATCGTATGCGATCCGCCATCCTTCGCCCGATGTCGGGACGGAGTCTTTCAACTCAACCGTCATCTGCCGGCACTGCTGAGTGATTTGCTGGCGATTACAGCCCCGGAGGGGTCTATCGTCGTCAGCACCAACTATGAGAAGTGGAATTTCCGGGAGTTCCACCGAAGGGTCGTGGACACCGTCGGTCGACGAACTCACGTCCTGCCCATGCCAGAACAGGAGTGGGATTTCGAGCTTCCCGGAGAGCAGGGGGAGCCGATTCTGAAGTCGTTGTGCGTGCGCGTGGAGTAGGCCGCGGGAACCGCGGTCGAGTTGAGGACGTCAGGCGGCCGCGCTCACTTCGTTGGCCAATCTGCGATAGTTGTCAGCCCCGGTGGAGCGTGGTTCGTAGAGGATGACCGGCTTGCCGAAGCTCGGCGCGGCGGCCAGACTGACGTTCCTCTTGATCACGGACTCGTAGACCTTTTCGCCGAAGTACGACTTCACTTCAGCCGCTACCCTTTTGGACAGCTGCAGCCGTTCGTCGAACATGGTGAGCAAAACCCCCTCGACCTCGAGATCCGGATTCAGGTAGCGCTGAACCAGGTGGATGGAGTTGAGCAGTTTGCTGAGCCCCTCCAACGCGTAGTATTCGCACTGAACAGGGATCATCACCGAGTCAGCTGCCGTCAGCGCGTTGACTGTGAGCAGACCCAGGGAGGGGGGGCAATCGACTAGGACGAATTCGTACTCCTCCTTCACGTCTTCGATGGCCTCGGACAGCTTCTTCTCGCGACCCAGCACGGCAGCCATTTCTACTTCGGCGCCAGCCAGGTTGATATGAGAAGGAACCAGTTCCAACAGGGGTATCTCGACGGAGCAGATCACTCCAGCCAGGGGGGCGTGCCCGAGTATGACCTCGTATACCGAACCCTCGAGGCTGTCACCGCTGGCGGCGCAGCCGGAGGTAGCGTTGGCCTGTGGGTCAAGATCTATGAGCAGAGTTTTGTGACCGTTGGCGGCGAGGCAGGCCGAGAGATTGACGGCCGTCGTCGTCTTCCCTACCCCACCCTTCTGATTGGCGATTGCGATTACTCTACCCATGGCCTCAGACGTTGTCCGTCAGCGCCCAAAGGCAGTTCGAGAGCCGCGTTGGTGCCAGCTCAGCGCAAGCCGTTTAGACGTTGCTGTACTGAGAAAATGACGGTTGGATACCGCCAAGGGCAGGCAATATAGGATGCCCGGAATGGGTGGTCAAGGAATTGTGAAAATGGTGCTTTATACACCCGCCAGGGCGGCGAGCAGGGCACCCAGGAACAGACCTGTTGTAACGAACACAACAGCACCCAGACGCATCATGACTTGACCTTTGGAGACTCGAATTCTCTCTGTCGTATGCATCCCATCAGCTCCTTGCAGATTGGTGGTACCTTCTTTATCGGCAGCTCCCGCTTAAATGAACAGGGGAAAAAACGGCAGGAGTTGCCGGCCGTTGGCTGAAGGGGAAGAAGTTGCCTGACTCCTCCTCGTCTGCGCTCAGGCACTGAGCTGGGTGATGCAATAAGCGTGCCTCCCCACTGGAGAAACAAAAAAGGGCCGGAGGAAAACCCCCGGCCCTTTCGATTTCTTTGTAAATCCTTCCTGGACTTAGTTCTCTGCGTAGACCCTCAGCCGGCCATAAAAACGCGGGTGACGAAGCTTGCTCAGGGCAAGTTCCTTGATCTGGCGCACCCGCTCGCGCGTCAGCTTGAAGCGCATGCCGATCTGATCGAGCGTCATCGGTCTGTCCTGTTTGATGCCGAAATAGAGCCGCAGCACCTCCCCTTCCCGGTGAGTCAATCCCTCGAGGGCCGTGCCGATGTCCTGTTGCAGGGTGATCTCCAGCAAGGCCTCTTCCGCTGAGCGCTGCTCGTCGCTGCACAGACAATCGTGCAGGCAACGCTCCTCGCCGTCATCAAACGGGGCGTCAAGGGAGCGCACCGGCTGGCCGTTGACGAGGGTTCTTTCCACTTCCTCTGCCGTAAATCCTAGCGTCTCAGCGACTTTTTCTATGCTCGGTTTCACTCCCTTCTGCTGTAGCGCCTCCATAGTCCTCGATATCTTCGACAACATGTCCAGCCGGTTCACCGGCATACGGACCGTGGACTGCTCCATCAAAGCCTGCAGTATAGACTGCCGAATCCACCAGACGGCATATGAGATGAACTTGAACCCTCTGGTTTCGTCGAATCGCTCGGCAGCGGTGATAAGTCCAACGTTGCCGGCGCTGATCAACTCAGCCAGTGAGAGACCCCGGTTTTGGTACTCCTTGGCAACAGAAACGACGAACCGTAAGTTCGCCTCCACCAGAGTGTTACGTGCATCTCCATCCCCTTCCCGGAAGCTCCGGGCAAGTTCGCTTTCCTCGCCCGCGGAAAGGGGAGTCGAGTCAGAAATATCCCTCAGATAGGAAGCAAGGGCGGGATCGCCGTCGCTTCGACGTTCTTTTTTCTTTTTCTCGCTGGTCCTGACCTTCTTGCGCGCTCTCAGCATACGCCTCACTCCTGATAATCGTGCAAACGATCGACGGACCTCCTAATCTCTACTAACAATGCCTGAGTTCCGCTTTGGTTCCCGCATTTTTTCCCGTTTGACAGGGCATTTCCTCAGGCGTTATTCACCCTTTCGGCAACGTAGTAATATAGCCGCTATCGGTTCCATTGTCGGTGATATTTATCACCATCTCGTGGATCGATCGCGAAATGATTGAACCGTGATTCTGCTCACATAAAACTCCCCCGGAGAACGCGAACGCATGGCCGTCCCCGAACTGAACGATACTTCGACGACGGTGTCTCAGCTGAAGGCACAGATAAAGGAGTTTGTCCACGAGCGCGATTGGGACCAGTTCCACCTTCCCAAGGACCTTGCCATCGGCCTGGCCATCGAAGCCTCTGAGGTGCTGGAACACTTTCGTTTCCGCAGCAACGAAGAGATCAAGCAGCGCCTCACTGATCCGGCCTTCCGGCAAGATCTCGGTCATGAACTCGCCGACGTCCTCTATTTCACTCTGCTGATGTGCGCCAACCTCGACATGGATGCCAGCCAGATGTTGGACGAAAAACTGGCCCTGTCCAGGCAGCGCTATCCGATCGATCAGGCCAGAGGCAGAAACCTCAAATACACCGAGCTCGAGCACGTTGGTGGGGAGGAGAACGCGCCGTGAGCGCAGGTAGTGGATCTATCGCCAGACTGGTCGAAGTGATGGCCCAGCTACGCTCGGATCAGGGCTGCCCCTGGGACCGCGAGCAGACACACCAAACGCTCAAGCAATTCCTGCTGGAGGAGTCGTACGAGGTCCTGGAGGCGATCGATGCCGGCGACGATGGCGAGTTGTGCAAGGAACTGGGCGACGTACTGCTACAGGTGGTTTTCCACGCGCAAATCGCCGACGAGGAAGGTCGCTTCAATGTCGACGATGTCTGCAAAGCCGTCGTCGACAAGCTCATCCACCGCCACCCTCATGTGTTCGGTGATGTCGAAGTCGACGATGCCGACGAGGTGGTCACAAACTGGGAACGGATAAAGCGGGCCGAACGCGGCGGAGCCGACACGGCTGCCTCCGTGCTGGACGGGGTGCCCAAGCTGCTGCCTGCGTTGCTGCGCGCTCAGCGCATGCAGGAAAAAGCCTCTCGCGTGGGTTTCGATTGGACACAGATCTCGGGCCCGTTGGAGAAGGTCTCGGAGGAGTTCGAAGAGTTACGCCGTGAGTGGGATCCCCCTGCCAAATCGACTGAGACCCATGCGCGGTGTGAGGAAGAACTCGGCGATTTGCTGTTCGCCCTCGTCAACGTGGCACGGTTCCAGAAATTTTCACCCGAGGACGTTCTGCGCCAGTCGGTCGATAAATTCGAGCTGCGTTTTCGCGCCATGGAGGACAACTTGAGAGCGCGTGGCCGCATGCTCGAAGAGTGCGACCTCGAAGAGATGGATCAGGCCTGGGAGCAGGTCAAAGACAAGGAGTGATGTTCGGCGCCCAACCGGGCCGGATCATTGCAGTGCGATGATGCTTTGCAGGCGCTTGCCCATTCTGATCTGGGTGGCATGGTCACCTGAGACCTCGTGAATAAGGCTGATCCCGTACCCGGTTGCGCGTAGCTCACTCATCACCAACGCCCATTCCGTGTCCCCGTCCATCAGTTCGACGAAGGTATGCTTCGAGCGGTCGAAGTCCTTGGCGTGGACCCGTTTTATGCGTGAACCGAGGGCCCGGATCCACTGCTCGGGATGTCCGTAGGCCATCATGTTGGCGGTGTCCAGGTAGATCCCGACCCACTCGCTGCCTACTTCATCCACGAACTGCGCCGCTTCGCGCGGGCTGAGGATGAATTTGTTCCACACGTTCTCCAGGCCGATGGCAACTCCGTGACTCTCCGCTTCCATCGCCAGGGATCGCAGGATGTCGCACAAATCATCCCAGGCCTCGTCGTAGGTCCCTTCAGCGGTCAACTGTCCGGGATGCACCAGCGTGGCCCCAGCCTCGAGCGCGCCAGCAATTTCCAGTGACCTTGCGACGCATCGACGACCGAGCTCCCGTTGCTGCGGGTCTCGGCTCAGCAGGTTGCCGCGTTCCCTGTAATGCGCGATCACACTGGTGACGGCGACGCCGGCCTCCGTACACTGCTCGCTCAGGGCCCTCAGCTCTTCATCGCCCAGACCGACGTTGAGGTCCTTGTCCGGAGAGAACACCAGCTCGACGGCGTCGTAGCCAGCTTCCTGACACAAGCTAAGGGTCTCATCCAACGTCATCTGACCCAGGATGATCTGAGTTACACCGATCTTCATGTCATCTATTCCTTTCTACCCCTCTACTCCGCGATCTTTCCGCATCCAGCGTCCGATACTATTCAGACAAAAACAGCCCCAATCGGCCATTCAAGTGATCACGTCAGCTTCGTGATGGTGGTTTCCGACATGTAGTTTTGTACCTTCTCTTGTGATCGAACGATCACCATCAACCCGACAACAGACAACGCGTACACACATTGACTGCACTCACGGCCATCACGGCCATTCTCGTCATCGGCTCCGTGGCATTGGCAATACTGGCCAACTGGGACCTCGACCGTCAAAAAAAAGAGGTCGCCCAGCTAGAGCAAGCCTGGCGCGAGATTGCGGCCCGACTGGAATATGAGGTGGAACGACACAGACTGGCCCAGGGAACGCTCGAATTCACCGAGAAGTTGAAGGGGGAAACCGAGGACTCCATCCAGGAGATCAGCGCTGAAATCGAACGTCTCGAAGAAGAAGAGAGAAGGGCGGAGGCAGAGGGCACGGATGAAGAGCAGGTCCATGACGGGGATCCACACGCAATAAAAATGGCGCGAGATCCACGTCGGGAAGTTATCTGATTGATTTCAAGGGCGTTGCGCCCCGTTGGCCTCCACGTATATCGAAAACAGCGATTGCGAAACCGTCATGAACAGGCGGTTTTTCTTTTTTCCTCCAAAACACAGGTTCGCACACGGCGCCGGCAGGTGAATCTTGCCAATCAGGGTGCCGTCGGGATCGAAGCAGTGCACGCCGTCGAATCCCTCCCCTGCCCAACCGGCAGCTGACCAGATATTGCCATCGCGATCGGCGCGAATACCGTCCGATCCCCCCGGTCTCATGTCGGCGAAAACACGTCCGTTCGTCAGCTGCCCGCCCTCTGTTACATCGAACACCCTGATGTTGGATGGATGGTCGGGGCCATCCGAAAAACCGGTGTCGACGATGTAAAGGAGTGATTCGTCGGGACTGAAGCAGAGCCCGTTGGGACGCGAAAAATCATCGGCCACGACCTCTGCTTGCATGGTTTGCAGATCGAGACGATAGACACTGGTGTCGAGTTCGAACGACGCCCGGTGCCCCTCGTAATCCATCAGAATGCCGTACCCCGGGTCCGTGAACCAGATCGAGTCATCCGATTTCACTATAACATCATTGGGAGCGTTCAGCGCCTTGCCCTCAAACCGGTCCATCAACACCGTGATGGAGCCATCGTGCTCCGTGCGCGTAACCCTGCGCCTGTCGTGCTCGCACGAGACCAGCCGCCCTTGCCGATCACGGGTGTTGCCATTGGTGTTGTTGGACGGTTTGCGGAATACGGAGACCTCCCCCGTTTCCTCCTCCCATTTCAGTATCCGGTTGTTGGGAATGTCGCTGAAGAGCAGGTAGCGCCCGCCTCCGAACCAGACCGGACCCTCCAACCAGCGCCCCCCCGTCCACAGCATCTCAAGAGCTGCCGAGTTTATCTTGTATTTGGCGAAGCGATCGTCAAGCACTTCAACTCGACTGTCCGGATAGCGAACCAAATCCATGACACTCCTGTGTGGTTTCTGGTTATGGCTACAACCTGGTCAACGCCAACGAAGGCCTCTTGTGCTTGTGAGCGCAAGAGGGCAACACCTTGATCGCTGGCGCGCCGTTGCCGGTGCCCTAAGTTGTCGGTGCCCAAGTTCGGCTGACTACCAGTTCCTCACCGGAGGCGATGACCCCAAGCAGCAGGTGCACACCAGCGCCCAACTCTCCAAGCGATTGGCTCGACATGGTACCCCGCCTGAACCAGGCACGTGCCTACTATCAGAAAAACAACATCGGCGTCGGGCTCAACGAGGACGGCACGGGCGACGACGGCTTCTTCGAGTCAACGGAAGACACCTTCTACGGGTATGTCATCGACATGGAGGTCAGCGGTGGGGTGTCGATTCAGTGGGATACCCGCTTCCTGTTCGCCCGCGGGGCTGATGGACGCCTTGATCGCGAGCGCATCACGACCATAGAAACCGTTATGAGCTTCTGAGGGCCACCGGGACCATGATCTCCCGCCTCACCCGCGACCACTTGGTCCCCAACCAGGACAGCTACGCCTTTCGCCATCCGGCCATCGAGATCGATGACGGCGAAACCCTCGTCGTCGAAACCATCAACAGCGGGCAGCCAATCATCCGCGACGCCGGCGACGTGGAGAATGCCTTCATCCCGCGCCAGCAGACCGGGCCGATCTTTGTGCGCGGTGTCCAACCCGGCGACCTGCTGGCCATCGAGATCCACGACATCCGCCCCGAAGGACACGCCCGCAGCAGAGCCATGGCGAAGACGGGGGCATACTATGAGACCGTCCGCCACTGTTTCCTGGAAATCGCCGATGGAATGTGCCGCTTTCCGGGCGTGGGTCAGGTTCCATTGCGTACCATGATCGGCGAAATCCACGTCACACCGGCCGACGCCGGCGCACCGAACCCTGGCGACCACGGTGGCAACATGGACGTCACCCTGATCCGGCAGGGGAATGTTCTCTATCTACGGTCTCAGCTTGAAGGTGGGTTGGTAGTGCTGGGCGATCTGCACGGCATCATGGGAGAGGGCGAGTCATTCGGCGTCGCCGCCGAAATGGCCGGCGAAGTCACCCTCGTCATTCGCAAAGACAACCAGCTGCCCCTGGTACGGCCGGCCGTACGTACCAATAACACCATGGCCTTCATTGCCAGCCGGGTCGACCGGCGTGAAGCCATCAGGCTGGCGTTGGAGGACGCCACGGCATTCGTCCAGGAGTACTCCGGCGCCACCGAAGAAGAGGCCCGCCTCTACGTCATCGACACGGCCGACCTGCGCAACGGCGGGGTGTTTCTCGAAGACAACATCGAGGATATATCGACGCAAATCCGCACGGTGTTCTACGACATGCCGCTGGCAGCGCTGCGCGGTGTGCCGGCTACGCTTCCTTCTCCCACGTGATGGTCTTGTACTTCCCGCACGCGCAATTTATATAAAAAATGTGTAGAACAGGCAAGTCACTCGGCAAGTCTGACTCGTGCGGTGGGCTGTTCACTCACTATATTCACAGCATCAGACTGCCATCCCCGAGGAGTCCAGTAATAGTGGCACCCCCGTTCCAGACCCGGAAGTCGAACGTGCCTTGAGTGGAAAAGTGAAATGGCGAAATCCAAAGACCGATATGGATTAATCAGAGTCGTCAAGAAGCTTGAGATATTTCGGGCACTCACGGAAGACGAAGGCCTGCACATCCTCTCGCTGTGCCAGCGACGCGCTTTTGCCGCCGACGAGGTGGTGTGGCAACCAGGCGACGAGGGCGTCGACATGCTCGTCCTCATCACCGGAAAGCTTCACGTCGTCGACGAAGCCGCACAGGTCATAGGCCAGGTCCTGCCTGGCGCTTCCTTCGGTGAGATGGCCTGTCTCACCGGCAACAAGCGCTTCGTTGGTTTCACGGCGGTCGAAGAGTCTACGGCTTTGTCCCTGACGCGTGACTCACTGCACGGACTCATCGACAGCCAACCGGCACTTTTCGTGAAAATTCTGGAGACAACCGTCGAGTTGTTGGCCCACCGGGTGCGCCGAGCCAGCGTCGGCGCCGTACGGACTGCAGGTGAGGGCGAACCGAGCCTCTGGTAAGCCAATCTGTCGTCCTCGCATCAGCCACGAAGAATGAGCCCTCATCGTCGATGGCGATGTTACGCGAAAAATCCCCTGTGGAATTCCCACTGCCAGATCGGATCACTGATTCGCTGCCGATGGTATCCCACTCGGTGATGTAGCTGGCGGGTATCGAAAGACCTGGAATGGCGTTTGCAGGGGTTTGCTGTTGTAGGGATTGGCCCCAGGCCCAGCAAACGGGAGCCGATGCGTGAACCTTGTGCGGCTGTCCGCATTGAACCAGGTAAGATTTCCAATATCTCGCCAGAACCTGCAAACAACCGAGCGCCGATAACGTGATGAAAAACAGGAGATTGCCCAGGGCAACGCCGTTAGAAATGCTGGCAGTTAAAACCATATCCCGTACAGCTGTCCGGACCAGGGCAAGACGCTGTTTTGGAATTCGTAGCAGGTTGCCAATCCTGTTGTCGTTATCGACCGCCCTCATTGTCGCCAGCCTTGTGCCAACTCCGTGCAATGCCGTGCAATCTCACGAAAGCGTTGGCTGGCGTCCGACCGCCGTGCCGCTCGTCAATTTCAGCTCCGACGACGGCACCGGGTACGGCGTTCGTTTCAATCTCTTCGAGTACGACGGCGAGAGCGTGCCCTACCGTCGCAAGTACAGCGCGCAAGCATTTGCTACGACCAAAGGCAAGTGGGTCCACCGCCTGTTGATGGACACCCCGGCCTACCGGCCTGGACAACGATTGGAAGTGGAGCTCGTCTACGAGAAGGAGGATTTCGCCAATTACTACGGTGACCTTCCAGATAAGGCGATTGATTCGCGCACGCGAGAGGAACGGACCTTCTCGCAGGCCTTTCCCGAACTCAAGGTGAAGTGGATTCGGGAGCTTGCCGGTCGCTGGCACTTGCGTGCCGGGGGACGCATCAGCTACAACGACATCACACCGAACGCAGCCAACAGCATCCTTGAGGAGCTCGCTCCACTTGGATCGGAGGGAGGCAGCCTCTTCCAACTGAACGGTGCCGTCAGGTACGACACGCGCGACAACTACAACAACACCACACGCGGAATGCTCGAGGAGGTCCTCGTCGAGTACGGGATCGGAGGCGGCGGTGATTTCAACGGCGCCAGTATCAGTTTCGGTCACCGCCACTTCCTGCCCTTGCGGGACGGAATCGTTTTCGCCCACCGGGTTGGTGTCGACTGGACTGTGGGCGATTTGCCATTCTACGAAGAGCTGGCACTGGGTGGAAGCAGCACGGTGCGCGGCGTCTCGAGCGCCAGAGATCGTGGCCAGGCGCGTGTATTGTACAACGGGGAACTGCGGTGGCGCGGAGTGCAGTTGTGGGGCGGCAAGCAGATGTACCTGGGACTGGTCCTGTTTGCCGATGGCGGCCAAACCTTCGCGCGAAACGATCTGCCTGACGCTGACGAGTGGCGCCACGGACGGGGCGCCGGCCTTCGATACCACTGGCACAGCACGATCGTGCGGGCGGACTACGGCTCTTCGAAAAACCGTACCGCCATCTACATCACGTTTTCGCAGGTGTTTTGACTACTCGATGACAGTCTTCTCGCCTCAACACTTGATCTGGCTGGGTCTTGGCGTCCTGTTCGTCGCCTGCTGTATCGCGATGGTCCGTCTTCAGCTTGATTCTCGCTGGCACGGTGTCGCGCGCGCCTCCCTGTTCGTCATCGTGTCGTTGAACGAGCTGGCTTGGTTTCTCTACAGACATACCACAGGTGGCGTTGCGCTGGTCGATAACTTGCCTCTGCACCTGTGCGACATATCGGTGTTCATCATGCTGATCACGTTGGCGACGGCGAACAGGCGGCTGGCTGAACTTTCGTACTACGCTGGCGTCACCGGCGCCTTGATCGCAGTCTTGGTGCCGGCAATTTCAGAAACCGGATCGATCCGTCCCATCGCCGAGATTCGCTATTTCGTCACCCACATCGCGCTTGTCGGTGTTGGTTTTTACTTCACGTTCGGCCGGGGTTACCACCCACGTTTTGGTGCCGTCATGTACAGCTATCTCGCCGTTCATCTGTACGCTTTGCTCATCACGCCAATCAACCTCTTCCTTCACACCAACTACTTTTTCACCCTGTCAGCACCGAAAATCGAGTTTCTCCATCAGTACCCGCATTGGTTCTTCCTTGCGGTTACTTCGCTGGCGTTCATGACCTGCTTTGCTATTATGCACCTACCGTTCGTTTGGCTACGCAGAAGGTTCGGCGAGTAGCTATCCGTTCTCCTCACCGGCGTCCTCACCAGAGTCATCTGCCTCCGAATCGGCATCGCCATCGCCATCCCCCGCACCCTGAAACGCCGCCAACTCCGCGGCCGCTTTCTTCTTGTTCCGCAGCATATCACGTTCCTTGTCGTTGACGGTCGCCAGAACGGCTTCAGTTTGACGCAGCAGCTGCGCCGTCTTTTGTTGCTCGACAATCATGTTGGCAAGTTCCTTCTTGTAGCGCTCCACATTGCCGGCCAGATGGCCCTTCAAGAGCACGCTGCCGAGCGCCATGAGAATTGTTACGGCTACCAGGAATTCAGTCATCTGAGTCGCTCTCGGTATCCTCCAGCTTATGCCGGGTGGGATTTCGCTTCAGTTCCCTGCCTTCGAGCTCAATCTCCTCAGCGACACCTTTTGTCAGTTTCTCTTTGAGCGATTGAACTTCCGTTTCCGCCCGCAAGACCCTCGATCTGACTTCCTCCGTTTCCTTTCGCGCCTCCTCTATGGCCTTGAGGTTGGCCTCGATCTGCAGATGAGTCTCCTGCCCCTGCCGCTTCGTACCTTCGACTTCTTTGAGGTACCGAATAACCATCTCTCCCAGCACCAACAGCATTCCTATGCTAGCCAAGGCAAATACCCAGCTCATATCTTCCTCGAACGGAGTGTGACGAAAACTTGATGAAAGCTACGCACAGTCTGCACAGAAGCGGTGATGAATCTCACAGTGGAATCCGTGACGGTTGGCAATTTGCCGCTATTCTTGCACTTTTTAGCCATCCACCACCTGGCAACGGATGACCAATGTATTTGATCTGCCAACGGTGCTCCAGCAGGCGGGAAAAAGTATATACGTTGTTAATACTATTTTGTTTAGAGTTTCGACCTCGTTCGGAAACGATGATGGGGCCCGACTCCGGGAGAGGCGTTGACTCCGCTCGGTTAGTTGCGGCCAGCTCTGAGTCCCAGGTTCGATTGTGGTGAATTTGTCCACAGCCATTACCTTCATGGGCTCGAAGTCAGCAACTTACGATTACCCCAACCTTTTGACTGTCCAGCCTCCCCTGTGATTCCCTTTTCCATCCTTGATCTCGCGCCGATCCGGCAAGGTGGTGACGCCTCACAGGCCTTCCACCTCATGCTCGAGCAGGCGCAACACGCCGAAAAGCTCGGCTACCACCGCTACTGGCTCGCCGAGCACCACAACATGGGCGGCATCGGCAGCGCCGCGACCAGCGTTCTGATCGGTCATGTCGCCGCAGGAACCCAAACGATCCGCGTCGGCGCCGGCGGCATCATGCTTCCCAACCACGCGCCGTTGGTAATCGCCGAGCAGTTCGGCACCCTGGAGTCGCTGTTCCCCGGTCGAATTGATCTGGGGCTGGGCCGTGCGCCGGGGACGGATCCGATAACGGCACGGGCGCTACGGCGCGACCGTACCGGGTCAGGACAGCAATTCCCCCACGACGTTATCGAGCTTCAGACCTACTTCAGCACTCCGGAGCCGGAACAGACGGTTCGCGCCGTGCCCGGTGCGGGATTGCAGGTGCCCGTCTGGCTGCTAGGCTCGAGCCTGTTCAGCGCCCAGTTGGCTGCGCACCTGGGATTGCCCTATGCCTTCGCCTCGCACTTTGCACCTGACATGCTGCATGATGCGCTACATGCTTACCGCAGCGGCTTCCAACCTTCAGAGCATCTGCCACAGCCTTATGTAATCGTTGGTCTGAACGTTGTTGCCGCAGACAGCGACGAGGAGGCCGTTCGGCTGTTCACTTCACAGCAGATTCAGGCCATCGGCATGGTGCGCGGTCAGCGCAACCAGCTGGGACCTGCGGTTGATGACATAGACACCTGCTGGACACCGATGGAGAAACCGGCAGTCGAGCACAAGCTGACCTACTCTTACGTGGGTTCACCTGAGACGGTGAAGGGCGGCGTCAGCGCCCTCATCGCCGAGACCGATGCCGATGAACTCATGACGACCGTGCGTATATTCGATCCCGCCGCATGCCACCGGTCCCTGGAAATCCTGGCCGCCATGCGTCAGCTCGCTGACTGACTCTGAGGACCCGGGGGTCTACTTAACCGAGCTTCGTTTCCCAGTGCAGCAATCCTTCTACCATGCCCTTCATACGCGGGTGTTGGCTGTGCCGCAGGAGCTCGTGTAACCGTGATGCGTCCTGCGAGTGTGCTCGCAGGGCCTCGTAGTGCACCTCTGTTTCGGGCTTGGCGGCAAACTTCAGGGCCACGTATCGCCGCGTTTCCTGCTTGCCATAGACAGCATGAAACAGGTAGTGGTCGAAGACGACGACATCTCCAGGGTCAACCTCCAGAGTCGTGCAGGGCAAGTCGCAGCCTGCAGCTCCGAAGGCACTGGGACTCGTTTCCTGCTTCTGCTCCTGAAGCGGCAGCAGCATGGTGTGAAACGGCGCATGATGCGACCCGGGAATGACGCGCAACGCTCCTGTCTCTTGTCTCACCGACTGCAGGTATATCATGATCTTGATGCGCCGGTAGGCTAGATCGATCTGACCGCCGCGGTCGCTGTGCCATTGGTGATCGTTGGTCTCGTTGAAGCTTCCAGACACACCCTCTGAACCACCCCAGGTAAAACCGCTGCCCAGCAGCTGCTCCATCGGCTGGTAAATGCGATCGTCGACAGGCAGATCGATCAGCCTGGTAGAATGCTCGATGAAGGGCGATAGCGACCAGAAGTTGGGACCGTCGCGCTTGGCCGGCTGCGTTTCCATCAACACGGCAACCTCGCGGCTGAGCTTAGCCATCTCCTCAGGCGAATACAGCTCCCGCAACAGCAGGAATCCGAAGGCCTCGAAGTGGTTTACCTGTTGCGCACTCAGCATATGAGCATCAGTCATCCTCCCCGGCCAGTTCGATCTTGATGATGGCAGCCTCCATTGTCCTCATATTACCTTCCTTGCCATTAGCATAGTATGAGATGCGGTCCAGACCAAGCGGTACACGATGGATCGCGACCCCGTGTCGAGACCAGAGGGAGAACCCATATGCTGTTTCCACTCAGCGCACTCATCGCACTCTTGTTCCTCGCCTCAACCCTTGACGCAGCTCCACTGTCGGGGAGTACCGCGCATGATGAAGAGGCCGTGGAAGACTCCACTGAATCCGAAGAGGTAGAAGCAGAGGAGGAGGAGGAGGAAGAAGACGAGGACAAAGACCCGGAATTCGATGAAGTCATCGAGGACTTCGATAAGATTGCAGGCCTGTTTGATCTCTACCGCGACGAAGAGGACAACAAGGTCTACCTCGCCATCCGTCCCGACCAGCTCGATCAGATCTATCTATGTAACGTCACCCGCACCCAGGGGGACGGGTTTTTCTTCGACTCAGCGTCACTCATCCACCCCCGTGGACGAGGTTGGGGAACTTTCCCGATCGTGTTCGAGAAAATCGGCAAGAAAATCTTCTTCAAACACAAGAACGTCTACTTCCGCGCTGACGAGGACGCCGCCATCCATCGCGCCGTCGACCGCGGTGTCTCCGACTCCATCCTCGGCACCGTCACGATAGAAGGACAACCCCATCCCGAGACGGGCGCCGTGCTGGTCGATCCGAGTTCGCTCTTCATCCAGGACATCGCCCTCATCGGCTACCTCTTCAGCGAACACATAAAATCGGTCACCTACAATTTTGATAGCGACAACAGCTACTTCGGCACGCTGACCAATTTTCCCGGCAACACCGAGATCGATGTCGTCCTGCACTTTCACACGGATGCACCAAAGGTAAACGCCTACACCCTGCCGGATTACCGCAGTTTTCAGCACACCTACCATTACAGCCTGTGCGAGTTGCCCGAATCCGACTTCAAACCCCGCCTGGCCGACGACCGCGTCGGTTACTTCACGACCGCGTACCAGGACTACACCTCAGTGCTGCGCGAGGACCCGTATGTCCACAACATCAATCGCTGGCACCTGGAGAAGGCGGAGCCAAAGTTCAAGCTGTCGGCGCCGCAGGAGCCGATCGTATTCTGGTTAGAGAATTCGATCCCCGTCGAATACCGCGAGTCCGTCCGAGAGGGAGTGCTTGTCTGGAACACGGCCTTCGAGCGCGTCGGCTTCAAAGACGCCATCCAGGTCAAGGACCAACCCGATGACGCCGATTGGGACGCGGCCGATGTCCGCTACAGCACCATTCGCTGGATGGTCCGTCCGGGCGCCGGCTATGCCGTAGGACCTTCGAGGACCAACCCCTTTACCGGCGAAATCTTCGACGCCGACATACGCATCAGCGCCGACATCATCCGCTATCTCTATCTACAATTCGAGGAGTACGTCGGCCCGGTAGGGACCGTTGCCGTCGGCGACTCGATCGCCCAGGCACTGGGCTTGGGTAATCGCCATGCAGACGGATATTGCGACATGGCGGCTGGGTTGGTTCAGGAGGCCGCATTCGGCTGGCATGTGCTGGAGGCACGCTCGTCTGGAGCTGCACTCGAGGCGGACGCTGAGCAATTCATCCACCAGTTCATCGTCATGGTGGTAGCGCACGAGGTCGGACACACACTCGGACTACGCCATAACTTCAAGGCCAGCACCATCCATGCAACTGAAGAGCTACACGATCTTGAGGTCTCGGCAAAAGAGGGCCTCTCCAGCTCGGTCATGGATTACAATCCCGTCAACATCGCTCCCCAGGGTGTGGAGCAGGGCCAGTACTACCAGACCGCCCTGGGGCCCTACGACCATTGGGCGATTGAATACGGCTACAGTCCGATTGCTGCCGACAACCCGGCGAGCGAGCGAGCCCAACTGAACAAGATCGCCTCCAAAGTGGCCGATCCCGATTTACCCTACGGAACCGACGAAGACGCCTTCTGGTCGACGCGCGGCATCGACCCGACCGCGGCTCGCTGGGACCTCGGTGACGACGCCATCGAACATTACACTAACCTCGTGTACGTGTCGGCGGAGCTTTGGAACAGAATCGAAAGCGAGTTCGAGAACAAGGGAGAGCGTTACCAGAAGTTGCGTCGCGTCTTCGGATATGGTTTCAGACCCTACTGGACTGGCGGCGGCAACGTCGCCCGCTACATCGGTGGCATCTACCACCATCGTGATCACGTCGGCGACCCCAAAGGCCGCATACCTCTGGTTCCCGTAGCCGCCACCCGTCAGCGCGAGGCCCTGGAATTTCTGGTTGAGCACATCTTCGGTCCTGACGCCTTCCACTGGTCGCCCCAGCTGCTCAACAAGCTGGGACCTGAGCGCCAGTGGGATTTCACAAACAGAATCTGGAAGGTCCGCCGCATCGATTTCCCGGTTCACGACTATGTGCTCGCCATACAACGCGCACCCCTGGCCCGCCTCTACGATACTACCACGCTCAGCCGTCTTCAGGACCTCGAACTGCGCTACGAGACGGAGAATCCGTTCACCATGCCGGAGCTGTTCTCAGGATTGCGCCAGGCGATCTGGGCGGAGCTGGAGACGGGTGCGTCCATCAACGGCTTCCGCCGCAACCTGCAACGCGAGCACCTCAAACACTTGCTGAAACTGGCACTGACGCCGGGAACAAGGCCCGAAGACGCTCGCTCACTCGCGCGCGCTGACCTCAAGGCCCTGGCCGACGAAATCAAACCGAGGCTCAAACAACCCTATCTCGACGCCTACACCAGCGCGCACTTGAGTGAGGTGAGGGAGAGAATCGATGCGGCGCTGACAGCGGAAGTGGTGCGAAAGCTGTAGACTCCCCCCACTCTCACTTGTTGACATCGTCCTTGCCGCCACCCACAGCCATCACGGCAGTCGTGTCTTGTTGAGTCTTGACCAGCCGGTAGAAGATCCCTTCGCGTGCCATCAGCTCTTCGTGCGTGCCTATCTCCACGATCTTGCCCTCATCCAACACAACCAGCCGGTCGGCACTGCGCAGAGTCGACAGTCGATGGGCGATGGCGAAGGTCGTCCTCCCCTCCACCAACCGTGCGATGGCCTCCTGGAGCTTCTTCTCGGTCGGAGTATCGACCGACGAGGTCGCTTCATCCAGAATCAGAATCCTCGGATCGTGCAGAATGGCCCGGGCGATCGATATGCGCTGTTTCTCTCCTCCCGACAACTTGCCGCCGCGCTCCCCGGCCAGGGTGTCGTAGCCATCCGGCTTGGCGATGATGAACTCGTGGGCGTTGGCCGCCCTGGCTGCTCGCACGATGTCATCGAACGTCGCCCCGGGTTTACCGTAACTGATGTTATCTGATAGGCTGCCGTTGAACAGAAACGACTCCTGGGAGACCATGCCGATCTGAGTGCGCAGGTCAGTGAGCTTGATGTCGCGAATGTCTTCCCCATCTATGCGCAACACGCCGCGATCCACGTCGTAAAAGCGGCAGATCAGGTTGATCAGCGTGCTCTTGCCCACCCCTGATTTCCCAACAAGGCCGATCATCTCGCCGGGCTCGACCTCCAGATCGATGCCTTTTAGCACTGGCTTGCCCGGATCGTAGCCAAAGTGTGCATCGGTAAAACGGACGGCACCGTTCAGCCGCGGCATGGCGATGGCATCCGGGTTTTCGAACGACTCTGGAGGCTGGTCGATGATCTCGAAGATGCGCTCGGCCGCGGCAAAAGAGCGTGTCAGCATGTTGGCCGCGTTACTAAAAAACTGCAACGGGCCATAGAGCATCCATATGTAACTGACGAACGCCATCAGTTCGCCCAGCGTCAACTCCTCATCCAGGATCTGACGCCCGCCGAAGTACCAGACAAAGAACAACCCGAAACTGGTCAGGAAATTCAGGATCGCCGAGAAGATGAACCAGGTGCGCTCGCTCGTTACCGCGACATCCCGGAGCTCATCGTTGCGCTCCAGAAAACGACGCTCCTCGCGGTCTTCCTGAGCAAACGCCTTGACCACACGGATTCCCGAGATCGATTCGTTGACATGGCTGTTGAGCCGTGACCACTTGGCGTGCCAGCGATTGTACAGCCGTCGCAGGGTGCCCCATTTCCTCCAGCCGGCGGCGATGAGGAGGGGTACCGGAAGCAGAACGTAGATCGTCAACTGCCAGTTCAGGTAGAACAGCAACGCCGTGATGCCGATGACCATGACCGCGTTGTTGAACACAAACGGAATGGCGAACAGCAGGAACATCTCCAGGCGATCGGCGTCGTTCATGAACCGTGACATCAGACTACCGACCTTGCGCCTGTCGTAGAACCTCACCGGCAGGAACTGCAACTTCTGGTACAGCTGGGAGCGGATGTCACGCGTCGTGTACGCGGACAGGTCAGCGCGGATGAAGCCGTCTACGATATTCAGTCCAAAAGACACAAACTTCAGGGATAGCAAGGAGCCAGCCAGCAACAGCAACAGCTCCACGCCGGCTGTCGGTGGCGTCAGCACATCGTCGATGATGCGCTTGACGATGTACGGAGGCACCAGGTTCATCAGCGTCAGGATCAAAGACGACAGCATGAAGGCGATGGTCTTTGTCCGATAGGGCAGAAGAAACCCGGCGATGCGTTTGATGGTGTCCCATTTGCGAATGCAGAAAGGACACAAGCCGTCCTTCTCTGGAAGCAGACGCCCACAGCGCTCGCAAGTGCGGCGCTCGAGTGTGGTCGGCAACGACAGTTCGTCGCCGGCTGCCAGCTGCCTCAGGGCACCAGCCACTTCCGTGAACTTGGCTACCTGCGAACTCGAATAGCATATGCTCAACGGAGCCGTGTGCGGCCTGTCGATCTCCAGACGGGAGCCTCCGACCAGTTCCACGCTTCGGACTTCGCCCACATCGGATATGGCCAACTCGACGAGTTGCACACCGTCGGTACCAGGCAATGGCGCCAGCAGAACACGTTGGTCGGTCACGATCAACCACTGCTCACCGAACGTGAACTCATCCGCCATGTCCGTCGCCACACACAATTGCACCGACTCCCTCGATGAGATGCGTTCCTTTACCAGCGCTTGAACGGCTGACGGTGCCTGCTCTCTAAAAACATCCGTCATCTGCGGCTCACTCCTTCACCGCGATGATCTGCGACACGGCTTCCTGCATCTGCACCAGCTCGTAGAAGGCCCCCTTGCTCTGCGTCAACTCGTCGTGACTGCCGACCTCCACTATCCTGCCACCTTCGAGGACCACCAGGCGGTCGGCATTGCGCAGGGTAGAGAGGCGGTGAGCGATGGCGAAGGTCGTACGTCCGGCAACGAGGTGAGCCAGCGATTCTTGGATTTGCCTCTCGGTTTCCACATCAACCGATGAGGTCGCCTCGTCGAGGATCAGTATGGCTGGATCGTGCAGAATCGCCCGGGCGATGGCGATGCGCTGCTTCTCTCCTCCAGACAACCCGGAGCCCCGCTCTCCCACGTGCGTGTCATAGCCGTCGGGTTTACCAACAATGAAATTGTGGGCGTTGGCGCCGCGGGCCGCCTCCATGACTTCCGGCAACGAGGCCTCTGGGTTTCCATAGCTGATATTCTCGGCGATGCTGCCGCTGAACAACACCGGTTCCTGTGGCACGGCGCCTATCTGTCGTCGCAGATCCTCCAGCTTGATCTTCCTGATGTCGACGCCGTCGATGGAGATCGAGCCATGGTCCACATCGTAGAATCGGGACACCAGGTTTACCGTCGTCGTCTTCCCAACCCCGGACTTGCCGACGAGGCCGATCATCTCTCCCGGAGCCACGTCGAGAGTGACCTCGTGCAACACCGGCTTGCTCTTGTCGTAGCCGAAGGTGACCTCGGTGAAGACGACGCGCCCATCCATCTTCGGCATGGCCACGGCATCCGGGTCTTCGTAGGACTCGGGCGGGGTGTCGATGATCTCGAAGATCCGTTCGGCCCCGGCGAAAGCCCGCGTCATCCACGAGTTCACCTTGGCGAACCATTCCATCGGGCCGTAAACGAGCCACATGTAGGAGTACAACGCCAGCAACGTGCCAATTGTGATGGTCCCATCCAGCACTTGCATGCCCCCTGCCAGCCAGATGATGAACATGCCGAACGCCGACATCATGCCCATGATCGTCCACAGCACCCACCAGTTGCGTGCCGCGCGCCTGGAGACACGCGCCAGCTTGTCGTTTTTCTCTTCAAAGGCTGTGACTTCCCTGTGCTCCTGGGAAAACGCCTTGACCACGCGAATGCCGTTCAAGGCCTCGTTCAGTCGGGAGCCCAGCGACGACCAGCCCTGGCTGTAGTGGTGGAAAATCCGCCGCATGCGACGCCAGAACAGCGCACTCCAACCAAGCAACAGCGGCACCGGGATCAGTATATACAGTGTCACCTGCCAGCTCATCGTGAACATGAACACGAGAATACCGAGGATCATCAGTGCATTGATGATCAGGTAGGGCAGGCCATCGATGAGAAATTCCTGCAGCATGCCGGCGTCACGGGTGATTCTCGAGATCAGCGCACCTACGTGGCGCTTGTCGTAGAACTGCAGAGATAGCAGCTCAAGCCGCCGGTAAAGCTCGGCGCGGATATCCGCGGTTACTCGCGCGCTCAGCCAAGTAACAACCCAACCGTGAGCCAGCTCGGCGATCCAGCTCAGCACACGCACGCCGACCAGCGTCAGTATCAGCCACCCAAGCAAGACAATACGCTCGTCGACTGTACTCACCGCGCCCTCCACAGGGACCAGCACATCGTCGACCAGTCGTCGGTGAATGAGCGGCGGCGCGAGCTCGGCCAGCGTCGTAGCCACCGAAGCCAGGGCCAGCGCGGCCGCCCGCCATTTGTGTGGCTTCATGTAGGAGACGATGCGCCCCAGGGTGCGTAGACGCTTCACGCATGCCGGACACAGACCATTCTTTTCGGGCAGCAGACGACCGCACTTGTCGCAGCGCAGGCGATCGCGCTCGGTGTTGATCTGCAACGGCTCGCCCTTGCGAAGCTGCTCGAGTCCGCGCGCGACCTCGGAGAATTTGACCGCCAGGGAGCTGCTGTAAGGCAGGTACAGTGCCGGCCCGCTCTTGTGTTCCAGCTCCAGCCGTCCTCCACCAACCAGAGCCTCGGCGCGGACGGCGCTCAAATCATTCAGGGCAATGGTAGTAACTGGCGAAGCAGTCGCGTTGTCCGTCGGAACGCTATCATCACCGGCGATCAGCACCCGTCGATTGGTTACCGCCATCCATTGCGCCGCGAAGCGGAAGTCCGGAGCCAGATCAGAGAACACGCGGATGAGCACTTGCTCCTCTGGCTCCAGCTGAGAAGTGATCGCCTCGGTGATTTCAGCCTCGTCCGCTGAAACCGTCTCCAGCAGGCGACGGGTGTCGATGGTGGATGATGTCATTGGGTGAGCGCTGCTGTCTGCGCGCCGTGCCGCACGGCCTTGAGCGCTCTGGCAGCACCGTCGCGGATGCGCAGGCGATAGGTCTCGACGTCGTCGATCTGCGTGACCAGTTCCGTCAGTTCGGGAATGGCTGCCTCGCCCGCCGATATCACCCGTTCGACCAACTGCTCGTAGTCGTTGTGACGGTCGAGGCGAATCAGCACGCCGACCAGCAGTTCCACCAGCTCAGGGTCATCGGGGGCATGACGTTGCATGTAGTCGAACCGGTTCAACCGGGCGCGGACACCGGCCGGATCGGAGCTGACAGCATGGGCGTTCTCAGGTACCACTGCCCGTAGATCACTGAGGAAGGCGCGCTCGTTATCGCCCCAATCTAGCTCTTCATCCTGGCGCAGCTCACGGGCTTGAGGCAACAGCAAATCATAGTACTCGGGATGCAGATCCATTTTACGAAGGATGTCGAACAGCAGTTCCGGCTCGCGGTCAGGGGGCAACCGGCGCAGCACACTCTCGGCAACGTCAGCCAGTTTTCTGACATGATGTACCGGTCCGACATCTCGCGGCGGCGGTTCAACCATCTCTTCGCGGGTTGCCTCGTCCAGATCCGGCCGCGCCAGCTCAAGCGCTTTCAGAATGAGGGTGCGCAGGAAGTAGCGACCCTCGAGACGCTCGCGTTTGGGCAAATCCATGAAGCCCTCGTACTCGGCATTGAGCTGGCGCAGCAACCGTGCACCCAGATAGTCACGCACGTCGTTGCTGACACTGTTGGGAACACCGGAAGGCCCCGTCCCCGACAACTCCTGGATCTTGGCCCTGAACTCGTCGACCAGATCAACAGCATCCAGGGAGGTAATGTAGGCCTTGCCCATTGCGTGTTCGTCAGCGACAGCATCGTAGAACGCGACGATACCGGGCAGACCCGCCTTCACCAACTGATCGATCAGCTCCTCACTCCTCGACTCCTGGGCAACACGGAACCTGGCCACATCCCTCAAGTCGTGAACGAGATCGTCAACGGACTTCGGCTCCAGCGACTGGCCACGACTCCTGGCGCAGTCGAAAGCGATCTGGTGGACGATGTCGCGATCGACCTGCATGTAGCTCTCCCGTCCGTGTATCTCCTTCTTGAAGTTCCAGCGAGAGGGCACCGGGTACATTACGAGACTGCGGTCCTCTAGTGGAAACTTGATTGTCTCGTGGTCACGGCGAGCCGATTCGCGCAGTGCGATGCAGATCTCCAGGGCCCTGCGAAGACTCTGGCCCGTGCTCATGCGGGGCGTGGTGCCGGCCTCCAGTGCATCCACCAGCGCCTGAACGCTGGCCATCATGCCCGGGGTCGGGAGCCGCCAGCCGTCGGCGTCGTAGCCGCGGTCGGCAAGGTTGCGAGTATCCTCAAAAACGCCCTCGATCTCTGTGAGTTGAGAGCGCTCGCCTGGATCGTAGTCAACCTGAGCCTTGGCGATGTGGAGTCCGTCGAAGTCGTTCCAGATCAACCCACCAGTGCCGACGACCTCGATTCCCTGACCCGACTCGCCGGCCCGGGTACGCACACCCGCCGCTGTATGGCAGAAGACCTCGATGCCGCTGGCGAATCGGAAGTACCCGCCAACGCCCTGCAGCGCCCCGTCACCGTCCTCGTCACTGTGCGGATCACCCCCAACCGAGCCCACCACCCACTCGACATCGGCGTCCTGCGCGAACATGAGCGCCAGGTTGATGCCGTGACAGCCACCCTGTCCGTTCGGGTCGTAGACATTGATACCAGTGATCTCGCCGATTTCACCAGCGTCGACCATGTCACGGGCCTTCCAGTACTCAGGATAGTTGCGAGGGATCACTCCGGCGGCAAAGGCGGCGCCGTTGCGCTCGCAGGCCTCAACCATGGCGTCGGCGTCCGACAGGCGCGCCGTCATCGGCTTCTCACAGAAGACGGCCCTGGCACCGGATTCAGCGGCGGCCACGACGGCGGCGGCGTTGGCCCGAACGGGCAGAACCACTCCCACGATGTCGGGATTCTCGGCCCCCAGCATCTGTTCATAGCCGGCGTACGGCCGGGCCTGGAAACGGCCTGCGAACAACTCCCGGTTCTCTTCATCGGTATCGGCGACGGCTACGATCTCCGTTGCCGAATTTAGTGTGTACGCGCGGGCGTGATGGGTTCCCATGCGCCCGCCGCCAATAATGCCTACTCGATAGACCATGCGATTCTAACCTTTAAAGTCGGAGTCGTCGGGAAGGTAATCGGGGCTGACATCGGCGAGCAGCTCCTGGGCCTCGATCATCCTTCGGTACGGACCGTCGTCAGTCAGCAGCTCGTCGTGGCGCCCCGTCTCCACGACGCGGCCCTGCTCGAGGACGACGATGAGGTCGGCGTGTCTGACCGTCGACAGGCGATGGGCGATCACGAGGGTGGTCCGGCTCGCCATCAACCGGTTGAGTGCTTCCTGGATGAGCAGTTCGGTATGGGTGTCGACGGCCGAAGTCGCCTCGTCCAGGATGAGGATGGGTGCATCCGAGAGTAAGGCGCGGGCGATCGCCAGGCGCTGCTTCTGACCCCCGGAGAGGCGCACACCTCGCTCGCCGATGAGGGTGTCGTAACCGGCAGGCAGCTAGTCAATGAACTCGTCGGCATTGGCGGCGGCCGCCGCCGCGCGCAAATCGGCCTCGGGGTTACCATTCCTGCCGGCGGGTGGATCGCCTCCACGTCCGAACGCAATATTCTCCGCTACGGTACCATGAAAAAGAAACACGTCCTGGTCCACCGAGGCGATATGGCCTCGCACCCAGACCAGCGGCAGGTCACGCAGGTCGTGGCCGCCGATACGAACGGCCCCCTGCTGCGGATCGTAGTAGCGTGGCAGCAGGTGTGAGATCGTTGTCTTACCCGCCCCCGTGTGTCCGACGAGGGCAACGACGGCACCGGCGGGCACATGGAAATCAACATCGTGCAGCACCCGGCCGTCAGTCTCATCGTAGGCGAAAGTGACATGGTCGAAGTGGACGTCCCAGGTAGTGGCAGCGGGGGCTCGGGCTTGTGGCGCATCGACGATATCGGACTCGACGGCCAACAATTGGAAAACGCGGTCGGTACTGACGGCGGCTTTCTGCAGCACATCGTTGATCGATGCCAGCTGCAGAAAGGGTTGGTAGATGTGGCCCAGGTAGACGATGAAGACGAAGAGATCGGCGACGCTGATGCGGTCGGCGAGGGCCGCCGAGCCGCCGGCCCATATGACAAGGACGATGCCGACACCCCCGGCTGCTTCGACCAGGCCGGCCGGCATCAGGGATACCGAGTTCGCCTTGATGGAGGCGTCGCGGAAAGCGCTGCTGTGCTCCTCGACCTGTCGCGCCGCACGCTCTTCCTGCACGAAGGCCTTGATGACCCGAATCCCGGCGATGTTGTCGTGCACGCGGGCGACCAGGTCCGACAACCGCCAACGCACGTCACGCCACATCTGACGCACCCGCCGGACAAATCGATAGACCAGGAACCCGGCGATGGGGATCGGCAGCAGGGTAATGGCCGCCAGCTCAGGATCGAGGACGAAGAGAACGATCATCATCGCCGTGGGGATGACGAGGGCCAGGATGGTCTCGGGCACACCGTGGGCGATGAAGTCCTCTACCGCTTCGATGTCATTGATGGAGCGCGAGATGAGATTGCCGGTGCGCTCGCCGGTGAAGAAGCGGTGTGGCAGGCTCTGTATGTGCCGGTAAGCGCGTACCATCAGTTCATGCATTGTGCCGTAGGCAGCATGGTGAGAAAACCTCCCGTAGCCATACCGAGCTGTGCCGCGCAGGAGGTACACGCCGAGGAGTCCGACGCTGAGCAGCAGCAGCTCGTCTGGGCTGCCACCCCCCTCCGTGACCCAGGCGATCAGCTGGCGGATCAGCAACGGCGGCACCAGATTGGCGCCGGCGAACAGGAGGCCGCACAACACCGACAGCGCCAGCAACCGGCGACGGCCGGCCAGGATATTCCAGAACTGGATCAGAAAGACCATGGCATAGAACAACGGGATTGGGGCCGCCATTGGCGAATCCCGGCCGATTGTAGGTGCTGAAGCAGTGGCAGAATTGTGCCGATGTTATAGATGTTATAATAGATACCGTAGAGGAAGACCCTCGATTTCCCCTCAGCCAAACTTGGATAATCGCATGTGCACGACCCGCGACCTGCGACTGCTTCTTGCTTGCTTGCTGCTGGTGGCCGGATGGCTCGGGTGCAGCTCCAGCGACAACAGCCCTAGTGGTCCGGATCTGGGTATTGGCTCAGGCGAGGTGCAGATCCTCTCCGCCACGTCTGACTACCAGCGCGGTGGCTGGGTTACCGTGGTCTGGACCCGCTACGGCTTCACGGAGGACTTCATCGCTTACGCGGTGGAACGCAGCGTCGGGGATTCGCTGGAAATCGTGGCTCGCATGGCCCGCGACGACACGGTATTCGTCGATCGAAGCGTGCTACCGGGCAAGATCCACGGCTACCGTGTGTCAACGGAGACCGCTGGCACCGTAGCCTGGTCGGAAGAGGCACAGGTACGGGTCCTGGAACCACCGGACGGGGTCGTCCAGCGTGTTGGCAGCTTCGAGATCAAGGACCCCGCCGGCCTGGAAGCCCTGGCTGCCGGCGACGATCCCTTCGAGGTGCGAGGCGACTTGATCATTCGATCCACCGACCTGACGTCCCTTTCGACGCTGTCGAATTTGGTGGCTGTGCATGGCAATTTACGCATCAGCGGCAACCAGGAACTTACCGAACTGGGTTTGATGAACCTCGAGATCGTGTCCGGAAGTCTCAGTGTTGGATCAAATCCCGCACTTCCCAGCCTGGACGGCCTGCGGGCGCTGCGCCATGTGGGCGGAGGGTTGGGTCTGTCTGCCCTGCCCGGCGTGACCTCCCTCGAGCCTCTCCGCCAATTGCAGAGCATCGGCGGGCTGTCCCTGACCGATAATGAAAGCCTCACGCGGTTGCAGCCGCTGGCCCATCTGTTGCCAGAGTTGGAGAGGAATCTAGGGATCAGAAACCCGGGCCTGACGGATGCCCTCGATGTGCTCGCCGGCGTCCGCCACGTAGGCGGATTCCTGAGCCTTCGGGGCGCCGACTTGAGTGATTTGGCCATGCCCAACTTGGAGAGGGTGGGTGGGCTGTCCATTGGCGAGACTGGCATGGCGGACCTGAGTGCGTTCTCTTCACTGCAACGGATCGACGGCCCGCTGCAAGTCAAGGACAGCGACCTGGTCAGCCTGGTCGGAATCGAGGACGTGAAGGGGGTAACCGGGATTGAACTGGTATCCAACCGGGCGCTGACCGATCTGACTGCGCTGTCCGGGCTGCAAACTCTCGAGACTCTGTGGATCGCACAAAACACCGCGATGACGAGCCTGGAGGGACTGCACAACGTATCCCGCGTCGATGGGCCGAACGATGGAAGTCTGCTGCACCTCAGTGAGGTCGTCATCCAGTCTAACACGGCACTGGCAGATCTGGATGGTCTGAGTGGATTGAGGCAGGTGTCCCGCTCGCTGTTGGTCACCAACAACAGCGCCCTGACCGATGCGGGAGGTCTGGCAGCCGTCGAGCAGATCGGCCACACCTTGTGGATAATCGGCAACCCCAACCTGCGGACCGTAGATCTCTCGTCCCTGAGTTCGGTCGTGGAGGTGCTCGAGATCAGCGACAACCCCGTGCTCGCATTCCTCGACCTCGCAGACCTTGCGGAGGTTGGATTCCTGTTGATCATGGAAAACAGTTCATTGCCAACCCGGCTGGCCGATGCAGTGGCGACGAGCATGCGCGCGGCAGGGTTGGCCGACGAGAAAATAGTCGTATTTGACAATTTGCCAGATCCCGTGCCGGACGAGTGATGGAAGATAGTGAGCACGTCCACGGCACTATCTTGCGCACCTCCGTGAAGCCCCCAGCAATATCACCATTGGTTCCCAGCGTGGTGTGGCGATGATCACCTGGAATTACTTGAACGGCACCGGAATGGTATCACCATGCCATGGGAAGGCATAGCTGGGCTGGTTGGCAAATCGCCGCAAGCCGGCGTCCACCCGAATCGCCGTCGACGGCGGTAGTTCCACTGCGAAGTACTTCCCGTCCAGCGGCACGACCTGCTCACCGTCTGCACCGTCGTACCGCACCTGCGTGAACTGATGCTCCCCGAAAGCTCCGGCCTGTACGATCAGGTTCCGTGTTTCATTTCGGCTGGTGTTCACCAATTGGACCCCCACAGAATCAGCACTCAACTCGTCCACCAGTGCGGCGACGTCCAGCGGCAGCCCCGGGCGCACGCGGTCCCTGTCGTAGTAGCGCACTGTCGCCCGCAGCATCCCGCTGTGATACAAATACTGCGGTGAGCCGAGCATCACCTGCGTCAGCACCTTGGTGAACACGGCGTTCACCGGTTCCAGATTGTCCGAGATGATTTCGGGCACCGTGCGCGTGTCCGCCTCCATCTTGTGGTACGTCTCCAGAGCCAGCTGGTATTGGACCTGCAGCGTCTTCGTGGGCCAGTCCGGATTCTTGCCATCGTAGTATTGAAAGCGGCTGTACTCGGAGTACCACTCGGCTCTCGCCGCCCCGATCTCCTCCTTGTTCCAGTCGCGTGTCCGGTCGCCGTCGCGCACCCGGAGGATGATGTCGTAGTCTTCCTGGGACATGGAGGCGTGGTAGAGGTGGACTAACTCGTAGATGCGCAGATTGGTCGTGGCAGTTCCATCCCCCTCGCAGCTGTAATCCCAACCATCCGGTGTCGCCCGGCACGGAACCATCAGCCGGCCGTCCTCGCCCATGATCGAATTTTCCAGAAGCATCTTGACCTGGGAGCGCAGCAGCTCAAGGTAGACCATGTCTCCGGTGAGCAGATGGGCGCACTCAGCCGCCACGGCGATGGCGTGAAAGATGTGGCTCCAGCCGTAGACACTGTTCCAACCGCACGAAGACCCCCACCAGACACCATCGCGGTGCTCACCAGGCTTGCCTGTAGGACCGACATTGTCCGGGATGATGCCGTCGTTCTGTTTGATTCGGTCCATCCACACTTCTACGTATTCCACCACCCAACGCTTGTATTTCTCGTCTCCCGTGTAGAGGTAAGCGTTGGTCACCAGGGCAGTGGCGGTCAGGTTCGAAGCACAGTCGCCATCCAGTGCGACGTGATTGAACAGCTGCACGATCTCCTCCGCCCGTTTCGGGTCATCCCACCAACCCAGCTCGAGCTCCTTGACCGCGGGGTAGAGAGAGACGCGCCTGCCCATCGGTTTGGGGTCCCAGTCGGGCGATCTGGAGTGACCGCCGTGCAGGTAACTCTTGACCAGGTCGAGCCGGGCGTTGTGGTAGGGTCCCAGGCTGCCGTGCATGGGTGAGCGGATGATCTTGTGCTCGTCGTCCCAGATCGGCGCTTCCGGGTCTTCGCCGAGGAACATGTCGGCGAACCTGCGGGCCCGGCGCACGTTCTCGGAGACGGTCGGGTCGCCTAGAGCCAGGTCGTAGAACCCCATATTCCCCTCACCCATATGGTGCCACTCGGCGTCTTCGGGATGAACGATGCTGAAGTATTCGTTGTGAATATTATGCTTCAGTGTCTTGGGAGTAGTCCCGTGGAAGTAGTCCAGATTGTTGGCCCGATTGTTGTCCCGGTCGTCGAACAGCCGCGTCGTCGCGTTCCAGTGCTTGAGCGCCAGGTCCACGAGGCTCTCGTCACCACCCATGCTGTACAGCAGACACCAGTTGTACGACCGCTCGTAGTAGTCATCCATATCGTCTGACCAGTACCAGGCGCCGCTGCGCTCGGCGTACTTCGCGCTCATCATGTGCGCCCCTTTTTCCATCAGGCTGATGAGCTTGCGCTCCAGCAGCGCCCAGGTGGGCGGGGCGGCGACCTGGGCGGCCTTTACGCTGACCAGGTCTGGCATGGTGCTGGTTGTGCCCATGGCATTACCTCTCTTGGCTATCCTGCATTGTCACTCATTCCTCTTACTGTCAGCCCTATTACAGCGCAGCGATTCTTGGTGGCTCCAACCCCTCGGGCCGGTCGAAGTCTTTGTATCGTGTTTGGATTTCAATACCATTGATCGACCGGGTAAAACCCGCTGTCCTTTCCATGCGTACCACCTCAACACTCACCACGTTCTCTCCCTCTCGCAGCAGGTCGACGTCCAGCCGGTAGCGGAACCAGTGGGCGGACATCCCGAGCGGCGCCTCGAGCGGACTGCCCCGTGGTTGCATCGCCATCACCAGGGCGCGCTCATCGGTGATCTCCGCCTGTTCGATGGGGAGCACGCGGTTGTTGAACCGGATGACGATCTCATCCTCGACACAGAAGAACGCGAACCGAATCGTCAGAATCGGCGCTCGCATCTCGCCGTCGGCCTTGGCCTTCTCCAACTCGTCGGAAACAAAGATCGAGGTGGACGCGGTCTCCCCCTCCTTGAGCTCAATCGGCAGATCTCTCTTCGGTGGGTCGGTAATCTCATCGTTCGGCTCGCGAGGCTTGCGTGGGTAACCGCCCTGGTAGTCGAGCAGTTCCTCGAAAACCAGCCCTGATTCGCGAGGTTGAAGCAGGTAGCGCTTGACCCGTCTCGACACTGCCTCGGGACAGGCCGCCTCCCTGAGGATCTCGTATTCGGTATCAGCAAAGGGCCACTGCAGGTAGCCTAAGTACATGCCGTCGCAGCCTTGCCGCTGCAGCGTCTGACCGAGGGCGCGGTACATCTCGATGGAGGGTTTGGCCGTGCGTTCGTCGTACACCCGGCGAGGAGGCCGCACGTAGACCCCCGAGCCGTGCGATTGTGCCGCCTCTACCAACCAGCTGACATCAAAACCGGCTGTGTCGAACAGCTGTTCTGACATTTGCCCGACTACCATGTCGAGGCTGCCATTGGTCAACCACGACTCCACGTCCAGACCGAGTTTGAGGTTCGCGTCCCGCTGGTCGAACACCCTGGCACAGACTGAAACGTGCCTGTTTTGCGCCGCCCCGATCTCGTCGGCCATCTCGCGCACGCCGGCCACGAACTGCGTCATCACCGGGGTGCCGGCTTCTTCCTCCCCGCTTTTGAAGAACCGGGGTACGAACATGAAGTCGAGCTCGACGCCGTCAACCCGGTAATCCTCGATGACCTCACGCAGGATGTTGAGCTTGTCCTCACGCACCAACGGGCTCAAATAGTCGTAACAGAACTCGTAGCGCGGGTGCGCCTCGTCCTTCTCGAGCGTGCACACCTCTTTCCAGCGTTCCCACTTGAGCGCACCACAGCGGTCTGATCCAACCGGATCGCAGCTCTGTAGTTTGAGACTGGGAAAAACCGCGAGGCCTTGCTGCTTGCCGCGCTCGATGACGACCCGCAACTGGTCGGTGCCCATAGCCCGGGCATCCCTGACCATTCGCATGATGCGCCAGTCGATGAAGCTGTCCCACACCTCCTGCCGGTCGCCGACTACCCGGCCTACCTTGCTGTCGTGGAAGTAGACGTCACCGTAACCGAGAGCGAAGGCCAGCACGTCAACGCCGGTACCCACCAACTCGTCTACCGGCCACCGCAATTGGTGGAGGCTTACCGGGGGATCCAGGCGCTTGGCGTGAAAGTGGTGGGCATCCTGGTAATATATCAGGCGTGGGGGAATATCCATTTCGAATCGATTACATCGCCGGCGTCTCGTAGCTGGGTTGATTGGCAAATCGGTTGAGACCGCATTCGACCGCAATCGAGGTGCCTGCAGGCAGCGTAATTTCGAAGTGCTTCGAATCGATATCCGCCGTGGAGCCGTCGGAGGTCGCGCTCGTGAACTGATGCTCGCCAAAGGCTCCCGCCTGCACGATGACCCTGCGCTCTTCGTCGCGATTCAGGTTCACGAGCTGGAAGCCGACAATATCGGCTCCCAGTTTGTCGACCAGGGCGGAAACATCCGGTGGTAAGCCTGCTCGGCCGGCCTTCGGGTCGAAGTAGCGAACGGTCGCCCGCAGCAATCCGCCGTTATAGACCGTACCCGGAGCTCCGAACATCATCTCCGTCAGGCTTTCGGTCTTGACCGGATTGGGGATGCCGCTGTTGTCGGCAATCATTTGCTCAGGTGTTCGAGACTCGGCCTTGACCCGCTCCAGCGCTTCGTCGGCCGACTGGAGTTCGAACTCCATCAGCTTCTCCGGCCAATCCGTGAACTTGCCGGTGTGATACTGGAAAAACCCGGAGTCACCACCGCCCTTCGCGGAGATCTGCGACACCCCTCCCCAGTTACCCTCGACGTCGCCGTCGCGCACCTGCTCCATCATCTGCCGGTCACCGTCGCTCATTGAGGCGTGGTACAGAGGGGGCAGCCATTTGATCGGCATGGGCCTGTAGTCGAACCACCCATCCGGACCATAACGCCACGAGAACACGAGCTGGCCGTCGTCCCGTGTCTGCGAATGCTCGAACAGCAGCTTCATCTGTGATCGGATCACATCCAGGTACTCGTCGTCGCCCGTCAGCAGCTGCGCGCACTGGGCGCCGATAGTCATCGAGGTGAGACCGATGTTGATGCCCTTGTAGCAATTCCAACCGTACCAGCCGCCCCACCACTGGCCGTCTCGGTGCTCGCCGACCTTGCCGGTGGGCCCGATGTTGTCGGGCATGATGCCGTTGTTCTTCTTCATGCGCTCCAGCCAGCCCTCGACGTAGCGCAGCACCCATTCCTTGTAGCGGTCGTCGCCCGTGTGCAGGTAGGCGTTGGTGACCAGGCCTGTGGCGCCCATGTTGTGCGGGATGTCTCCCCGCATGATGAGCTTGCCGAAGGTGTCGGCAACTTGAGCCGCCCGTTGGGGATTGGCGTACCAATTCTCTTCCAGCTGCTTCTCCACCGGGTAGATGGATGCCCGCACCCCCGCCGGCTGCGGCTCCCACCCCGGCACCGTCGGGCTACCCCCGTGCAGGAACCCCTTGGCCTGTTCGACGTTGACCTCGTAGATCGGCCCACGGGCATCGGTGTACACCGAGCGAAACTGATTGAGATCCGCATCGTAATTGTCCGCCTCCGGGTCCTCTCCGATCATCATGGCGGCGAAGCGTTCTGAACGCGTTGCGTGCTGCGGCGTGGCCGGAGCAGCCATGCCGATGTTGTAGAACAGCTGATTGCCCTCGCCCATGTGGTGCCAGTCGGTGATGATGCGCTGACCCGGTATCCAATTTGCAGCTTCCCCCTCGGGCACAGTCAGGGTGTAATACTCATTGTGAAGCTGCGGGAACAACCGCGGAAAGTGCGGGTTGCGAGTGTGATCACCGTTGGACTCGGTGATGATTTCATACTCGTGAACCGCTATCCGCAACATGTCGTCGCTGGCGCCCATCGAGTAGAGCAGCGGCCAGCTGTAGAAGCGCTCATACAGGTCGTCGACATCGTCGGCGAAGTAGGGAATGCCGTCGTCGTCGGTGAATTTGTCGACCGTCAGCCGGGCGGCCTCTTCCATGACTCCGAACAGACGCCGCTGAAGGATGGCCCATTTCGGAGATTCGGATGCCTTGTTCGCCGTTATCGAAATCATCTATCTACCCTGCTCCCTGTGTGAGTTGCCTGTCAGGTCACGCGTGGCTCTGTGTCTATCCCCTCCCGGGGCCGTATATCTGCATCACCACTTGCCTGAAGTCAGACCCTGTCCATCTCATAGTAAAATCGTCCACCCGCTCGGCACCGGGCTGGGTTTCCGGCTGTGGCGTGGGACGCTGGATTTCGAGGACGACCGGCGACTCCGCCACCAGCGGGGCGATGTCGCCGAATTTGGCCACCGCCTCCTGAATGCTCTCCCGGATCAGCGCGCGCGCATCGACCGGGGCCATGTGCACGGCGCTCTGCTCTGACAGACCCTCCTTGACCGCCGCGGTCACGATGCCGGGCACCCAGGCCTCGGATTCGCGACCGGCGTACCCATCACCGCAGGTGTAGATCCAGGGCACCCCGACCTGTCCGCAGAGAAAAGCGGCATACTGCATCTCGCCGATCTCTCGGCCGTTGAGCCGATGGATGGTGCCGTCTTTCGACATCGTGTGCGCCAAGCATGCGCCTTCAGTTCCTGCCATTGCATGCATGCCCACCTGCACCAGCGCCTGGTGGTTGTCGTGGAAACCGATCAGCACCTCAGGCCGCATCGTGCCGCGGGCGATCTGGACGCCCGATACCAGCTCTTCCACCAGGATGGTGCGACCGGCGCCATGACCGTCGTTAATCGTGATCTCTTCGACACCGGCGGCAAATAACCCCTCGGCAGCCGCGTTCACCTCGCCGGTGAGCAGTCGTTGGATCTCGGCGCGGTCGTAGGCCCCCCGAGCTTGTGCCGCGTCCTCGCGGTGGCGGGGGTCCCAGTCATCCACGCCGGCCACCCCTTCCATGTCGGTGATCATGTACACGGACTTCAGCTGCATGGCGTTGTCATCCCCCGCTCTCCGAATCCGGTCTGCCGCTTCAATCGATGACCATCTGTATAACGGAAACAGGGCGTCCCATCAACATACGAGACCGAGCTTGATTGGCCGGGGCTCCCGGAGTTTGCGACAATAGGCGCTTGGCCCCTGCCCATTACCTCGCAACGCACTCATAATCCTGTGGCTGCCGCCGATGACACATGAGCACGACAGCGACAGTCGCCTGCGGCACCAGCAGGCGCTCGAGTTCTTCGATCGCGAGCTCTCCTCGTTCGTTCCCGATCGCGTCCTGGATGCGCACCTCGAAATCTGGCCTCCCGGATGGGCCTCGGCCGGTGAACGCCCGGACCGGGGCTGACGGTTTCATTCGCGTAGCCGCCCGCGAGGCCCTTGGGGTGCGCGACGGCGAATGGCCCGAGGGCTTCCGCTTCGATGACAACCGACCATTCTCCGGCGACAGCCTCGCCGCCGTTGTCACCTGGGAGGGACATGAGACGCTGGCCTCCTTCCCCGCCAACGCCATGCGCCTCCAGTTCTGGTTGGAGAACGCGGAGCTGTTCAGCTTCTGGTTCGAGTAGGGAAATTCGTGATGCCTGCTTGCGCCGCTGCCCGCCTGACCAGTAGGCCCTCACGCATTGAGAGAAGACCCGGCCACCCCGGAGTCCGGTGCTTCGGACCTTCGCGGTAAGCGAATAGTGACGGTGGTTCCCTGTCCGACCGTGCTGTCGATGTCGATGTGGCCATCGTGCTCGTGGACGATGGCGTAGGCCGTGGGCAGACCATAGCTCATCTTTACCCGGTCGTCGTCAGCGCGGAAGCCGACGTCGAAGATGTGCTCGAGTTGCCCTGGGGGAATCCCCGGTCCGTTGTCGGTCACCTGCACACAGATCTCGTGGCCCTCGTCGAACAGCCGGACGGCGATGTCACCCCCCTCCGGCAGAATCTGGATGGCGTTGGTCAGCAACACGGTAAAGGCCTGGTTGAGTCGCCCCGGGGCACAGTAGAGTGGCTCCATCTCAGCGTAGTCACGCACTACGGTGATGCCATCCTGCATTTGCCCCTGCAGCAACGACAAGCAGCTATCCATTCCCTCCCGCAGATCGGCCATCTGCTGCTCGGCCTCGTCCAGCCGAACGAACTTGCGCAGGCCATTCACGATCTCCGAGACCCGCTCGACGCCCGAGGCCATTGCGCTGTTGGCGTCACCGAGCACGCGTAACACTGCCGCTACTCTGTCGTCGGCAGTTGCTCCCGGGGCGGCCGCGTCGAGGCGCTCCTGCAACCGCTCGACGGCGCGCAGCAGGGTGTCCTGGCCGCTGTGGATCGTGCCCAGAGGAGTGTTGATCTCGTGGGCAACGCCGGCCACCAGATTGCCGAGAGAGGCCATTTTCTCCTGCAGAACCAGCTGCTGCTGCGCTGCCCCCAGCTGCGCCAGCGCTTCCTCCAGTTGGCGGTTCTGCGCTTCCAGGGCCTGGAAATCGAGGTAGCGTGCGTAGGCCACTGAAAAAGCGGAGGCCAGATCGCTGACGAAAGCGAGATCTTCGGCGGACAGGCGGTCGGCGTTTCCTACGTACAGCGTGCCCTGGGTGAAGGGCAGGCTGTGAACGACTACCTGCTCGGGAATCGTGCCCGGATCGATGTAGCGCTCACCCTGCAGATCCTGGATGCCAGACTGTGCCGCCTCAACCAGTCCGATATAATTCTCACGGCTCAGGGTCTCGACGTAGGCTTCACCCCGCCGCCAGTGGTCGACGGTAGCAGCGATCACGGGGTGCACGTCACAGGGCACATCCACCGAGGCTATCGGCTCACCCTGGGCATCGCTCATGTACATGGCCAATCGCTTCACCTCGTCGTCAACGACGAACACGCCGCAGCGGTAGAAGGGTACCCCGAGGCGATCCAGCGTCCGCCACAGCAGCGGCGTGACGCGGGAAAGGTCGTCGCTGGTGTGCATGGCGGCGATCTCGGCGCGGATGTTGTCGACGGCCGAACGGCGTTCCGCCTCGCGGGTCTGGGTCTCGGCAGCGCTGAGCTCACGGAAGCGCTCGTAGGCGAAGCCGAAGACATCGGCAAAGCGACACGCCGTGCGTTGCTGCGGTGGCGTCATCTCTTTGATCGCGGGCAGGTGCATGAGTCCGTGCTCGAAGAAGGCCGTGTGGAAGTAAAAGTTGCTGGGGAGTTCTTCCTTTGGTAGCAGGTCCCAGTCGGGCATGCGCAGGTTCATGCGGTCGATGGCGAAGCGCAGGAAGCTCCACATGGCGTCGCCGTGAAAATGCACGTGATAGAAGGGATCGCCCCGTCGAAAGGCCTCGGCGACCTCGTGGACCGCCGGGTGCTCGTCCATCTCCGTCAGGCGGAACCGGTCGCCCGCCTGCATCTCACCGGAAGTGCTGGTGAGCCACACTTCACCGCTGTCGGTCCCGGTGTCGAGGATCCAGAACCCCGACCGCCACAGCTCGATGCCGAGTCCCTTGAATTCGCGGAACACGAGGGAGGCGACCTCCGCCAGCTCATCGCTGTGGCGCATGCCCTGGGCCCGTGAACGCACGCGCTCGAGCGCGCTCTGAATGGCCAACTCGGCGCGCGCGACTTCGAGCTCTTCCAGGAGCTCGCTGTTGGACCTGGCGTTGGTCATGGTATCGTGATCGCTCGGATCTGGCCTCTCAGCTCGCGATTCAAATCCTGATTTGAGTGGGGCGGTCGATCTTACGCCACGCTTGGAGTACCCGCCACCCGCAGCGACTTGGGCGCTTGACCCCCGCTGACCCGGATGTAGCGCCAGATGCCGTCCAGTCCGGCCCCGGTGGCGAACTGCCACGGACCATCCTCGGTTGAAAATGGATCTTCGCTGTTGATATGAGCATGCCCGGAGAACGTGGCCAGCACGTCCGAGCTGTTGCCAATCAGCTCGAACGCCGTTTCGTTGTCCTCGATCCTGGCGCCGGCCAGAACGCCGCGCCACACGGCGCTCAGGCGATGCCTCAGCGTCGGCAGCACGAACGGATAGTGATGGAAGATGATCGTCGGCCGGGACAAGGCCAACAGTTCGCGAAGCCGTGCGACCGCATCTGCTTCGACGACGGCGCCAAGCTCGGTATCATGGCGATACCGCATGTTCAACAACAGGACCTGGATGCCACCCAGATCGATGGCCTCTACAGGGGGCTCCATCCGCCAGATGTGAGCCAGCGCGGCCATGTTCTCGTCACGCTCAGGAGCATCAACGTCGTGGGTTACGAAACGGGTTTCCGTTGCCTCGAAGTCGTGGTTGCCGAACACGAAGCACGGGCGCAGTTGCCTCTGCGTGCACATCTGCCGCACTTCGGCCGCGACATCCGGATCGAAGAAATCGAGGTTGTCTCCCCCGAAGACGACCAGGTCAACACCGGTATCGGCGATTTCGTCCAGCAGCCGCTGCAGCATGCCGACGGGACGGCCAAAGGCCTGGTCCCACCAGTCCACCGCATCGCTGTAGCGGGGGCCAGCGGCGGCAGCGCCAGGGGATAGATGAAGATCGGTCAGATAGGCAATGCTGATGTCGTCTTCGACACGCGGATCTTGCAGTAAAACTTCACTGGCGCCGCCGACGTTGTACACCTGAAAGGCCATGGTATCGCCCGTTACGCACTACCCCATGGCACGATCGCCGCCTTCAGCTTTTCGTAGCCCTGGATAAAGCCCGGGCGCTCACCGGCATAGACCTCGTCGAAGGTATCTACCGCCTTGTTCAGCCAATCCTCGAGCTCCTTGTTGCCCGGGTTGGCATCGATGTAGGCGTCGCGGATCAGGACAAAGTGAATGCGCGGATCGTAGGGTCGCTTGGTGCCCCCCATCGATTCATCGCCATCCAGCAGGCGGAGCAACATGGCGTCGGCGGATCCCAGGGTCTGCTCGTGGATTGGCGGTCCTTCCATGCGGTACATCACCGAAGTCATGTCGCGCCCGTTGCCGGTTGTATAGCCCATCTCATTCCACAGCGTGTCCATGTCTCCGCTGGCACCGACGTGATCCAGCACGCGCTGGCCGAAGGCCCTCAGCGGGTCGGAAACATCGGCCAGCAGGTCGGTCAGGCGATCGCCGTCCAGATCGGTGGCGAGGATGATCGCGTCCTGCTTGTCGATCAGGTCCCACAGCATGACGCCGTAGTTGGTATCGGCGATGTGCTGCTCGACCTGACCGCTCCAGTTCTCCATGCCGTCCTTGAAGTCCGCCGGCAACAGCGAGATGATGCGGTCGACGCGCTCACGGTGCTCGACGTACCCATCAACAGCCCACTTTCTGCCGATCTTGAACTTCGTTCCCTGCAACAGCCATGACAGCAGGCCGGCGTTGATGCCGTCTTCCATGGCCTGGGTCGGCTTGAAGGCGACGCGGCCGATCCGGCCGGTGTCGTTGACCATCTGCAGAAACCGCCGGTTGGCGTAGGCCATCTGCACCCCGGGCGTGTTCATCTCCGAGTGGATCAAACCCGACTCCGCATCGACGTCGAACTTTGCCTTGTCCTGCGAATAGGGCAGGCAGGGCATGCAACGGACAACGGTAATCGGTCCATACGGGCGGACATTGCAGTAAACACCCGCTTGTGTACGCAATGGCGCATTGCCGGACTTTCCCATCACCACAACCTTGCCGCCTTTGCCGTCGTTGACGTAGGTGTCGCCGGCCGTCGACCACTTGATCGAAGTGACCGGCATATTGCCGAACCAGCTCAGGGGCTCGAGGTTGTGGTCATGCCGGTACTGCGACCACATCGGCACGCAATAGCACGGCAGGCCCAGAATGTCGATCGCGGAGACCGTGCCCAGCAGGGCATAGGCGTCGGTCAACGAATGCGCGATCGGGTTGACCGTGCCATCGTGGTTGCCCCCCTGCCAGACGACGGCGTCCGGGTAACCGGTTGGGCGGATGTCCGCCGGCTCGTACAGAGCTTCCAGCAGGCTGAAGAGGTCGCCCCCATCCTGCCCGGTTCGTGCCATGTTCATCAGATCCAGCATTACAAATCCCCTGTCAGTTACTCAGTAAGTATCTCGACTTTTTGGATGTTGAAATCATAGTACGGCCGTTTGCCACCGCCGACGCGTTGGAAATCCGTCCAGGCCATCCAGAACGACTTGCCGTCCTCGGCGATCCACTTCGACGAAATCTGCGGCTGGTAGGCCGTGGCCAGCTCGTCTCCGGCCGGCGTCCACGACGTGTCTTCATGCACCTGTCGCCACGGACCCCACGGCTGGTCGGCCACCCAGAATCCCAGGTAACTCGGCCCGTCGAACCATGTCCCGTCGTCGCTGACCGCCATCCCCCAGTTCGACATCATGTAGACATCGAGCGGCGCGTTATACACCACACCCGGTTGCCACGCGTAGGGATGGACCTTGACGTTGACATGACCGGAGGGAAAGGTGTGCGAGACACCGCGGTCATTGATGTCACTGCTCCAGGTGGCAGAGCCGTCGTCGTTGCGTGAAACAAAGTACTCATAGGACGAGCGATCGAGAATCCTGCCCTTGGGAACCCGCAGCATCGCCAGTTGGTTCATACTGCCTTCGACGCTGCCGTTGGGCGTATAGATGTAGACGAAGCCGTCGCGGTTGTGCTCGTAATTTTTGCCCATCTGCAGCACGGTAATGAGCGAAAACACGTCGTCCGGCTCTTCGAAGAAGGCCATGTTGTTGCGGCTGCGTTCCGCCCACCCCTCCCACACCAGCGCCGAGCCATCCTGATTCAGCCAGGTCTCGCCGAGGTCGGGCGAGTAGATCAGCTTGGAACCGACGAAGCGGGCTCCCTCGTAGGTGAAGGGGTGGTTGGGCGTGCTTAGATAGTAATAGAGATGTTCATCGATGGCGATGAGACCGAAGCCGTAGTAGGTGTTGCGGTCGTCCGGTCCCGGCCCCTTGGTCAGGTCAGGAAAACCCGGCAGGTGCTCGAACGAATGATGCGGCGGATCGCCATTGATGGCGTACACCCGGCTGATGTAGAACATCCCGGTGTGCCCTTCGACGTCGGCGAAACCGGTTCCGTCACACATCCCGGTGTAGAGTTTGTCATTGGCAGCCCACGTCGTGTGCCAGTTATCGCCCCTGCCACCCATCCGATGGATGGTCTCATCCAGCCTGCGCATGCCGGTAATCGTGGTCATTTGTCAATCCTGTTGGCATTCTGTTTTGGTTGATGCGGAGATCGACCAGGGAGAAGGAATGGTACAGCGCATCCCTCAGGCGTGTAAAGGCTCCGTCACATGAGGGACCCTGGTCCAACAGCGCAATGGCCAGCCGAACGGCAATGGCCGATGTTCAGAATAGGCGCCCGTGGCGCACTCGAACCCGTCGAGGAATATGACATCGGCGGGTGGTGCACCTGGATTCTGCCATTGAAAGGAGCATAGGTACTGCGATGACAGCCTCAGAGCCCGCCCCTGCTTTCCAGCTGAGTCCCGAACAGAAGTATGAGTTTGATCTGCGGGGGTATATCATTCTCAGGCAGCACTACCATCAGGACGCAATCGCGGAATTCCACGCCGGAATCGACGAACTCCAGGCCATCCCGATCGAGTATGAGACTTATAAGAAAGTGGGGGTAGCCAGCTATTTCCTGGCCCGTGCCATGGAGGATCCCCAACACCCGGTATGGCAGGGCGACCACAGCGAGTACCGGCCGCTCAACCCCGAGACCGGGGGCGTCGGCCGGGTGGATCAGGCCCTGTGCGGCACCGACAAATTCGACCGCATCGTCCGCGACCCGATTCTCACATCGATCCACACGACATTGGGCGGCGGACCCTTCTTCATCTCCGCAACATATTTCATCGAGAAAGTCGGACCCGCCCCCGGCGGCGGCCTCCACAACGGCGGCTATCCAGTAGACCGGGATATCTACTACGCCTACGACCACACCAATCAGCGTTTTGCCTGCAAGAGCACGAAAAGCGTGGTGATCCTCTCGGACATGACCTACATAGAGAGCGGCCCGTTCGCGGCGATTCCCGGCAGCCACAAGGCCAATTTCGCCAGCCCGTACGACATGAGTGATGCCAGCAAGAATCCGATGGCGGTGCCGGTCTTCGCTGCCCCCGGCGACGTCATCATCTTCACCGAGGGCATGACCCACAATGCCTTCCCAGTGACGGACGACTCGGTTCGCCGCTCCGTGTTTTTCAACTACATGCCGGCCATCGGCCGCAACAACCTGCCCAGCCAGCGCATGTCCATATACCCTGATCATGTGCTCGAACGCCTGAGCGACCAGGCGGATTTTCTCAGCTCGCCGGGGTATATCTGAGATTGATCGTTTGCTGACGTGATCTAGGCTGTGCCGCCAAACCGCCACGAATACAGCTCCGCGTCCTGCAACCAGAAATGCAGCCGTACCGCCTGACCCTGTAGCTGATCCAGTCTTTTTCCCTTCCAGCGCAGGGCCGCTTCGGTGCTGTCTCCGCTGAAGGGCGCTTCCATGTCCTCGAAGTTCCAGCCCTCCAGCCAGGTACCGTCCTGGTCACCGCTACCGCTGCGCACGGCCACCCGCACAAACCCGTCCGGCCCAGTGCGCGCGTTGATGCGCAGGTCACCGCCCGAACATTCGATCGGCCTCGTCAGCATGTAACCTGGGTGCTGAGAGAACCCGATGTTGCCCAGTGACACAAAGCCGTCGATGCGCAGAGTTGCGAGGCAGAAGTTACACAGCGTCCCGGGCATGTCCTGGTGCAGCATGCCGTCGCCGCGGTAGTAGATGTGCAGGAGCCCGTCCTTTTCGACGATGCCCTGACAGACGTATATGAGCCCCCAGTCGTACATCGTCTCCTTCGCCCACGGCCCGTTCGGAATGAACACGGGGCGCTCCGGGTGCCGTTCCCAGCGCTTGCCGTCGCGGCTCCAGCACAGCTCCACGTCCGTCTTCGACTGTTTGCGGATGTGGCCGTCCTTCCACAGGCGCGAACCGTTGGCGTAGCCGGCATTGGCGGAGTACAGCGGATGCAGGAATCCCAGGTAAATACCATGGTAGCGATTGACGACGAAGTCGTAGAGCATGGGTGCGTCCAGCTCATCGGCGTCGAGGATGACCTCTGGTTGCGTCCACGACACCAGATCAGAGCTCTCCGTGTAGGCAAACCGGCGGCACTCGTGGGCGTTGACGGAGGCTCGGCGGTATTGCATGAACACGTCCCGCTCGGGGTCATATACCATGTTCCCGAAGGTGTCGTTGCGGCCGCCGAAGACCGGGTTCTGCGGCTGGTCCATCCAGCGGATGCCGTCCTCGCTCCAGGCGATGCGATCCGACATAGCGTGACCGGTCCCCGGCACCGGCTCGGCCGGGTTCGCCCCGTACAGCATGACGAACCGCCCCTGTTGACGCAGTCGCTCGGGCACCTCCACCACACACGGCGTGCTGTAGTTCCGTTCCGCCGACAGCTGGATGACGTTGTTGGCCGTCGAGCCGTCCAGCTCGAACAGGCCCAGCTGCGGCGCAGTCCACTCGAGACCATCCTCCGATTCCCAGTAGACCTGGGCGGCGATCCGCTCCTGCTTCGATTTCGCCATCGTATCCCACAACAGCGTCCACAGCCTGAAGCGGCCCGACTCGGCATCGTAGGCAACTGTCCCCCAATTGGTCGGCGCCAGGTACCCCTCCGGCGTGTACTTCCCACCGGGAATCAACGGGTTCGCCGGATGCTTGATCGGCTCGTGGACTCGCCGCACGAGGTTCCATGTCGTGTCGACGGTCTGTTTGTCCATCAGCAGCTGGCGCTGGTCGCCCACGACGATCGCCTGTGCCGGAATGATCGAATGCGACCCCCGAATCGACATGCTGTGCTTGGTGAAATGGTAATACGGCGCCCCTTCGAGCACGGGCAGTTCCTTCGACGTGGTCATGCGAATCTCTCCTGCTGTTGGAGTCCTTGACGCCCGCTGAATGGATGATTGCTGAGCGGTAATATGCCTCATTGCCGACTGTCCTCGCGAGTGAAGCCAAGCGGTTCGCTCAATCGTGGGTCGTTGACCATATTATAGCCGCTTCCATGGGCTCTAAATCCTGGTCAACCCTTAGTTACCCACCGAATTTCCATGCCAAAAAGCACCTCCCCCTCCAAGCCAAACATCCTTCTCATAGCCGTCGATTCCCTGCTGGCTGATCACATGAGCTGCTACGGCTACCCGCGGCTGACTTCACCGCACATCGATCGATTCGCTGAGGGTAGCACCCTTTTCGAACGCACCTACTGTGCCCATGTGCCCACGACGAGTGCCTATGCCTCCATGCTGAGCGGCAAAGATTGTTTCGGCACTCAAGTAGTAGCCCTGCGACACCAGGGTGGGCTCAGGACGGACATCAAGACCTTGCCCGAGCTGCTGCGCAAGCAGGGCTACACCTCTACCTGCGTCGGCTTCAGTGGCAATCCTTCCGCTCGGGGCTTCGACACCTATCTCGATTACGCTGGCTGGGGCAATCTATCGGAGGGCCGCAGCCCGAAGGCTGAAAACCTCAACCGAGTTGCCATTCCCGAGCTCGACCGGCTCGTGGCCGGCGACAAGCCTTTCCTGCTATTCCTCAGACACATGGATCCGCATTCGCCCTACCTGCCGCCGGCGCCCTACGAACGCATGTTCTACCACGGCGACGAGTGCGACCCCAGAAACAAATCGATGCGGCCTGTCATGTCCTTCAAGCCGTTCTGCAACTACTTCGCCACGTGGATGCCCCCGGGCCTTACAGATAAGGACTACATCATTGCCCAGTACGACGGGGCAATCGCCTACATGGATGCCTGCATTCAGAGCATCTTCAACGCCTTGAGCGCCCACGGCATCCTCGACGAGACCATCATCATCTTCAACGGCGACCACGGCGAAACCCTCTACGACCACGAATGCTGGTTCGACCACCACGGCATCTATGATGTCACCCTGCACGTGCCGCTGATCATTCGCTATCCCGGTGTCGTGCCGGCCGGCAAGCGCGTCTCCGGCTACAATCAACACAAGGATCTCGTGCCTACCATCTTCGAGTTGGCCGGCTTCAAGAAACCACGCGGCACGAGCTTCGATGGGCAGAGTCTGATGCCGATGGTGCGTGGCGACGTGGCCTCCCACGAGAGTGAGTTCTATATCACCGAATGCACCTGGATGAGAAAGCACGGCTGGCGCACTCCTCAGTGGAAACTCATCGTCGCTCTGGAGCCGGATTTTCACTTCAAGCCACCGGTCGAGCTCTACAACCTGGTCGAAGATCCGGATGAGAACGAGAATCTGGCGGACAGCCATCCAGACATCGTTAAAGCATTGAAGAAACGGATGACCAGCTGGATCGCGAAAAGAGAAACGGAGACCGGGCTGAAGAATCCGATGTTGACCCAGGGCGACTGGCACGGCCACGTCGGTGTCGGCGCCTTCAAGACATCGCAGCAGGCCTACGATACCATGCACATCAGCGGTCCCAGCGAGGCAGCCAAGCTACAGGCCAGAGGGCGCAAATAGGAGACAGATCAATGGGTTTGAATGTGGCCATCGTCGGCCTGGGTGGCATCGGCAACACACACGCACGTATTTACCACGAGCATCCTGAGTGCACGATCGTCGCCGTCGTCGACGCCATCGCTGAGAAGGCGGAAGCAGCGAGCGCAACCTATGACTGTGAGGCCTTTGCCACGGTCGCCGACATGGTCGCGGCAGTCAACGTCGACATCGCCAGCGTCTGCACGGCAGGCGTCGAAAACGGTGGCGACCACTACCAGCCGACCATGGACCTTCTCGGTGCCGGCATACCGGTGCTGGGGGAAAAGCCGATCTCGAACGAAATCCCCAAGGCTCGGGAGATGGTCGCCTTGGCCCGGGACAAAGGCCTGCGCTACGGCATCAATCTCAATCACCGCTTCACCCCTGCCGCATTGCGCGCCCAGGAATGGGTGGAGGCCGGCCGTCTCGGCGATCTCAACATCATCAACATGACCATGTGGATTAACAACCCGAACGAGTCCTCACCCCACTTCCACATGCGCGCCCTGCACCCCCACTCCATCGACGTCATGCGCTACTTCTGCGGCGACGTCGAAAAGGTCCAGGCCTTTTTCAAGAAGGGAGAGGGACGCGCCATATGGTCGAACGTCCAGGTTAACATGCTGTTCTCCAATGGCATCATCGGCCATCTCACCGGCAGCTACGACGCCGGTGGCAGTTACGGGCTCGAGACCTGCGAAGTCGTCGGCTCACAGGGCCGCTTTGTCATTCGGGAGGCCTGTCAGAGCCTCGAATTTTACCCGCGTTTCACCAAAGAGACCGAGACCTTCGATCACCTCGGCGGCATGATGGCCTTTCCCGAAACCTTCGGCAGCCGCATCACACGCTGGATCGAGCAGAATCTCGAGCAGGTTGCGCCGGACCAGATCGACGCCAGGGCGGAAGACGCCCTGCGGGCTCAGCTCATCATCGAGGCGGCCATCGAGTCCTGGGACAAGGGCACCGTCGTCACCGTGAATTACTAGAGGGAGATATCATGAAACTCGGGGCCAACTCCGTCCTGTTCGGCGGTTACGACATGGAAACGGCCTTCCGGTGCGTGGTCATGGCCGGCTATGACGGAATAGAAATCTCCGCCATCGACAGCATGAGCGAACACCTGGTCCTCGACCGCTGGCGCGAACTGGCACCGCAGATCCGCCAGCTGGCCGAACAGTACCAGCTCGAACTGCTGGCCATGGAGCAGCCCAAGCAGGATCCAGCCGTGATGGAATCGGCTTTTCAGGCGGCGGCCGAGATCGGCATTCCCATCATCAACTGCGGTCCCGGCGGCACCACCGATGACGAAGGCAGCCTGCGACAATCCATCGACTCACTCGGATCGCTGGCCGACATGGCCCAGCGCTACGGTGTCACCCTGTGCGTCAAAGCCCACGTCGGTGCCAGCATCTACAACACCCCGACCACACTGAAGGTGATGGAGGCGATCTCATCGCCGGCCTTCGGCATCGACATGGACCCCTCCCACATCCACCGCGCCAATGAAAATCCAGTGGAGGCGATCGCCGCCGTCATATCACGCATCAAGCACGTCCACATCCGCGACTGCAAGGGGCGACAGACAGGTCCAGGTAACCCGGAGGATCAGGCCAACGGCAGAGGCGACATCGATCTCGTCAGTTACGTACGCGTCCTGCACGACAACGGCTACGACGGCCCACTCAATCTTGAGGTGATCGGTGCCAGGGAGTACTCGCTGGAGCAGTGCTGCATCATCGCCGCCGAGACTCGAGGACACATGCAGGCAAGCCTGCAAGCGTGCGGCGCGCGCTGACACCGGGTCGTCTGATTCTGCGATCTCTTACTCGACTTCCACGACCGCACCGCTGGAGCGTTCTACCAGATAAGTCGCGCCGGCGGTAGATGCCTCCAGTGTCACCCGCACATCCTCCCAGGCCGGGATCTCCACCTGCGCCGACTCAGGGCCTTGAGCCGTGTGGCAGCCTCGATGTAACCGGTGTCGAGCCGCACATGTTGGGTGACGCCGCGATCCAGCAGAAAGCGAATCTGCTCCGGTTCCAGGGGCGCCGAACCCGGGCCCGTGCCACATGATCATCGGCCAGTGCTCGCCCAATGCATTGCGCAGAGGCGGCACCTCACTCTCCACGACCTGCCGCCATCCCAGTGATTTGATCTCGGCCGCGCGCTCGCGGCTGGTGGAATCGACATGCGTCGCGGGATCTGCCGCGACCACGGCCGCAGTGATACTCAACAGCCACAGTGAAACAGACTGGATCAGTCGCAAAGTCATCGTCGATACTGCTCCGGTTAGGAAAGTGTGAGGCAGGCGCTTGATCGGAAATCGCGCCTGCATCATCATCATAGTCAATTGGCTGTTTCAGAAGAGAGGGGGAATCAGGTGTTATCGAATCCAGAGGTGCTATCATGGAAGACATCGTCACGATAACGGCGGGCAATGCCGGCAAGGCACCGCCGTCATGGGCTTTGCTCGAGCGCAAGCTCATCACGGTGATGGAAGAGGCGGCCGCGCTCATGTTCGAGCGCTACACCGATCCTGGTGGAGTGTTGTACTTCGTCGATGACGTCGACGACCTCTACGAACGCTTCTACAATTGGGGACTGTTTTACGCCCTCGGCGCCGATGTGAAGCTCCACCACATGGCCCTGGACGGATGGAACGCAACCACCAGGGCCTGCGACGACCGCTCCCCCCACCCGATCTATCCCTGGTTTATCCCGCAGATCCACAACGAGTACTACAACATGGCGCCCGCATCCGTGGCCACGACCATCGCCGGCCAACGACGCGTCCCCCACTGGCACCATCAGGGCGAGGGCAACATGGCGTTCTACGATTTCGGCGTCGCCGATCCTTCGATCGCTGAGAACCGCGCACGGGCCGAGAAATTCGCCGCGATGTACACCGGTGAAGACCCGAATGCCGAAAACTACGACCCGCGCTACCGGGTCATTCGCTCCCCCATGCCGACCAGCCAGGGACCCATGCACCAGAATACACCCCTGGAGGCGGCCTTGTGGCTGCAGGGAGGAATCGGTGAGGAGTACCGCTACTACGGCATCCGCGGATCGCTTTCACCGATCATCGATGATCTGGAACCGGATTGGTACGACAGCGCACCGCGAAGGAGCGAAGTCACCAGGTTGTTCAATGAGATTGTCCTGCAGGCCGACACCCCGAACAACCTGGCCGCCACCGCCCTGGTTTCCAATGCCTATCTATACACCGGGGAGGAGAAGTACAAGAAGTGGGTACTCGACTACACGGAAGCCTGGATCGAACGCATGTGGGAAAACGACGGGCTGATGCCGGACAACGTCGGACCCACCGGCGTGGTCGGCGAACGCAGAAACGGGCAGTGGTGGGGCGGCATGCATGGCTGGAATCACTACCAGGGCTACAATGTCATGTTCCACGGGCTGACTATTGCCGCCGAGTGCTGCCAGATGCTGACCGGTGACGACGGCTACCTCGAACTGTTGCGCTCGCAGATCGAATTGATGTTGAGCCGCTCCTACGAGGAGGAGGACGGCCGGCTCGTTACCCCCAACCGCTACGACCACGGCTGGGGCCATTACCGGCATACCGATCCACGGGTGTATCGCTTTCAGGATTTGGCCCACCTCTTTCACGCCTCCATGTCAGAGGAGGATCGCCAGCTCGTCCACGCACTCAGAAAGGGTGATGTCGGCACCGACTGGAACGACGTGGCGCCCACCTCGGAGAAGGGCAGCGGTGCCACGGAGAAGGGCCGGTTCCAGTACTACGAAGGCCACAATCCAGATTGGCCGGAAAAGATCCTGACTGCGGAATACGACTCGGCGTTGACCGTGTACGAGGGCATCCAGAACGATCCCAGGGACAGGGAACAGATCAAGGCCGAGCACAAGAATGCCCCCAACCCGGTGTTCACGAAGGGACTGACGCAGGTCGCGATGGGCGCGCCCCAGAGCGTTTACTGTGGAGGTCTGTTGCGGGCGACGGTTCGTTACTTCGATCCCCAGAAGAGGCGGCCTGGCTTGCCAGCAGACGTGTCCGCCCTGGTCGACGAACTGTCACCGGACCGACTGGGCCTGCAGCTGGCCTCACTCAGCACTGACGCCACCAGAGAAGTGATCGTTCAGGCGGGGGCCTTCGGGGAACATGCCTTTTCAGAAATAGGGTTCGTCGATGGCGATGTGGAAAAAACCGTCCGCGTCGATTCGAAGTACTTCCGGGTACGCCTGCCACCCCACAGTACGGTGCGGCTGAGGATCGGCTATCAGCGCTTCGTCAATCAACCCACCTACGCCCACCCACCCTATTGAACCGGGGTGTCACACAGCATAGGCGACCGACCCATCCTCGCGCAGCGGAGTCGAACCCGTGTTCATCGGCTTGAAGGGTCGTGACGCTATCAGTTCGTCGACGAGCTCGACACCGAGACCGGGTGCGTCGGTCAGCGGGATGTAACCTCCCTCGCGAGCGTGGGCACAAGCGTAGACTGCATTGGCCTCCGACTCATCCCCCTTGCTGTACTCCTGGGTAATGAAGTTCGGAATCGTCGCATCCAAATGACAGGAGGCAGCCGTGATCAGGGGGCCCAGGAAATTGTGGGTGACGACGGCGCTGTGATAACTCTCAGCAATCGCGGCAATTTTCTTACAATGAGTCAGCCCCCCGGCCAGAGCGACATCCGGTCGCACGTATTGCGGACCTCCCCCTTCCAGCAGCTCGCGAAATTCCCAGATCGTCGTCAGCCGTTCGCCGTTGCCGATCGGCACTTGCGTGCGTCTGGCCATGTCCGCCTGCGCCTGGATGGAGTCGATCTGAATGGGATCTTCCAGGAAGTAGAGATTGAACGGCGCCAGGGCTTCGCACAGGGTGCGCGCCGTCATCGGCGTCAGCTTGCGGTGGACCTCGACGATGAGGTCGAGATCCGCTCCCCCGCCTTCGCGTGCCGCGGCGGTGAGAGCAACCGCGGTCTTTACCATTTTATCGATGCCGGTGTCAATATGATTGACGGGATCGAATTTGAATGCGGTGAATCCCTCCTCGACCGCCTTACGAGCCGCTTCGACCATGGACTCGGGATTGTCGGCACGACCGAGCAGGTGCAGACGAATCTTGTCGCGACACCGGCCTCCCAGCAACTCCCACACCGGGACCTCGAAGTGTTTGCCTTTTATGTCCCACAGGGCGATGTCGATGGCGCTGACTGCGCCCGCCAGCGCCGTCCCGCGGAATGCTGACATCCGGTAGAGATACTGCCAGTGATGCTCGATGCGCATCGGATCCTGGCCGATCAGGTAGCGCTCGAAGGCAACGACGGTCTGGCCCACCGCTTCGGGATAACCCCAGCACGCCGTCTGGCCAACACCGGTTAACCCTGTGTCGGTGGTGAGGCGGACGACGTAACCACCGCCGATTAGGAAGGACTCTATTCGCTCGATCTTCATGGAGCTATATTACCCGACCTTCCACCATCACGCCAGCTGACGGTACACCATGACATCTCCGGTTGATCCACGCGAGCTCCGCTTTGCCGCGCCAAAACAACGCCGTGCCGCCCTCGTCACCGGCGGCGCCCGTGGGCTCGGCCGTGCCATGGCCCTGCGCTTCGGAGCCGAGGGCCGCGATGTCGTCATCGCCGATCTGTTGGAAGAGCAGGGTCAGCAGACGGTCAACGACATCATAGCCCTCGGGCAAGAAGCAATCTTCTGTCGCACCGATGTCACAATCGAAGCCGAAGTGGTGGCCGCCGCTGAAGCCGCTGTCAGCGCGTTCAAACGACTGGACATCCTTGCATGCGCTGCTGGGGTACTTGGAATTGAAGCGCCCTTTCACGAGCAATCGGCCGAGCAGTTTTCGAAGGTCATGTCCATCAACGTGCACGGCGTCTTCCATGCCCACCATGCCGCCATCCCGCACATGCTGGAGGGTGGCTGGGGACGCACCGTGACCATCACCTCGGCCGCCCGCTTCGGCTCGCCGGACAAGCTGCCCTACGCCGTGTCCAAGGGCGCCGTCTATAGTCTCATCCAGTCGCTGGGTAATGCTTATTCCAGGCAGGGCGTCTTCGTCAACGGCGTCGAGCCCGGCAGAGCGCTGACGGACATGGTGGTACCGCGATTCTCGGCCGAACACCTGGCCGATCCTGGCAACCCACTGGGACGCTACTCCGATCCTGAAGAAGTAGCAGAGGTCGCCGAGTTTCTCTGTTCCGAACGCAATACCTACACCACCGGTTCAGTCTGGAGTTGTAAGGGCGCTACTGGATAAATTTCCTTGTCCCTCGCACCTCAATACACGATTGTACGCGGCAGACGACAAACCCAAGTCAGAGAGGCACCCAATGGCAAAGAAGGCGGATACCAAAGCGTCAACCCCCGCAGACAACATCGAACTGCTGGAATCGATGCCGATGATGCTCACCGCCGAACTCGGCCGCACCCGCCGTACCATGGCAGACATCCACGAACTGGGTGACCAGTCACTGGTGGAGTTGGAAAAGACCGTCGGCGAGCCCATCGAGGTAATGCTGAATGGCAAGTTGTTTGCGCGCGCAGAAGTGGTGACCATCGGTGAGAATTTTGGCGTGCGCATCATCGAGATCGTCGAGCCGGCGTGAGGAGGAGGAGATGACTGACCAGCAACCCGATCGCGCCAGCGTCGACAACGTCTATGCGGATGTTACCGTGGAGTTGGGTCGTAGGGAGATCACCCTTGGTGAGGCACGACGCCTGAAGAAGGGAGACTGCATCGATTTCTTCAAGCTTGCCGGCGAAGCCTTCGACATTCGGATCAACCAGCGGCTCTTCGCCGAGGGCGAAATCGTCGTCGTCACCGATTTGATGGCCATCCGCGTCACCCGACTTCTCGAACCACCAAAGGTGCCGGCATGAACCAGGAGAATAGAGTCCAACTGGTCGTCTGGCCCAAGATTCCACCCAAACCCTCGGCCCCGGCCCGAACTGCCGAAGTCGCTCAAGAGAAGGAGCCGGCTTCGGAATCGTCGACCCAGTCAGCACGGTCACGACATCACTATCCACAAGGTGTACAGAGCGGCAGCATGCATGCCTTTGTCTGGGAAAACGACCAGGCCGCGGCGGCTGTCGTGCGCACGATCATTCATCGTGATGATGGGGACGCGACGGAGGGACCGCAGGCTGGGATGTCACCTCGTCAAGAGATAGCCGCCCTGATGTCTGGTCTGGGCGCGGAAGTGGGTGGTCTAGTTGTCAAACACCTGCGCGAAGCCGACGCTCGCTGGATTGCCAGCGCCGTCGCCGAAGAGCCAGAGGTCAAGCATCATGTTGCCATGCACGCGCTGGAGACCCTGCGTCAGCGGATCGAGGCCGGAGACTACCTGCAGGACGGCGGACCCGCCCTCGCCAGCGCTCTCCTGGAGCGAGCCTTCGGCACGGGCCGGGGGCAGTGGCTGTTGCGTTCCGAGCCCGGGGATGAGGGTGGGGGTTTTTATCTGTTGAAGAATGTGGCGCCGGAGCAGGTGGCGCCTTTCATCTCGCACGAGCATCCGCAGACCATCGCCCTCCTGTTGTCCCAGCTCGATCCAAACCAGGCGGCCGGCATCCTGGCCCAGCTGCCCGAGCGCATGCAGTCGGACGTGACTTACCGCATCTCGACGATGGAGAACATCACTCCGGCTCTCATCCGCGTCGTCGAGGAATGCCTGGAAGCGTCGCTAGCCGACATCCTCAGGGGAAATCAGGATGTTGGCGGTCCCAAGGTCGTGGCTGACATACTGAATCTGACCGGTTCGAGTGTGGAGAAAAACGTTCTCGACCAGTTCCATGCACAAGATCCGGGGGTAGCTGAGGCGGTGCGCAATCTGATGTTCACCTTTGCCGATATCTCCAAGCTGACAGACCGGGAGATCCAGCTGCTTCTGCGGGAGACAGACCAGAAAGATCTCGTCGTCGCTTTCAAAGCGGCCGAGGAGGTATTGAAGGAGAAGATCCTGGTCAACATGTCCGAAGAGGTGCGCAAGTCCGTAAGAGATGAGATGGAGGCCCTGGGGCCGATGCGGCTGTCGGAGGTCGAGGAGGTGCAGCTGCGTATCGTGCAGCAGGTGCGTCGGCTGGAGGAGCAGGGTAAGATCACGATAGTCCGCGGCGACGCAGATGAGATGTGCTAGGAGAAAGACGCCATGGCCAATACCGAAATGAACGCCAATCGCATCATCACCAGTTATGACTTCAAGCATCCGGCGCGGGTCAACAAAGACCAGCTGCGCACGCTGGAAAACCTGCACGACAACTTCGCCCGTCTTCTGAGCTCGACGTTCTCGGGTGCCATGCGTCAGGTCGTCGACGTGGACACGGCCTTCGTCGACCAGACAACTTATGCCGAGTTCATCAATTCGCTGTCGAACCCGAGTTGCTCCTATCAGTTCACCCTGGGGCCAACCAACGGGCAGGCCATCCTCGATTTCGTCATGCCGATAGTGTTTTCGTCCGTCGATCGCGTTTTCGGAGGCAAGGGCTCGTCGGCAGGTGTGGACGCGCGGCAGCTGTCGCAGATTGAGATGGGCATCTTCGCCAAAATCGTCAAGCGCACCATTGAAGATCTCGAGGCGACGTGGGAACCCATCCTCAGAGTGGAGATCAGCGACATCGAGCTGGAGACCAATCCGGAGTTCATGCAGATCACGGCGGCGTCCGAGATCGTCATTCTGCTGGCCTTCGAGGTCAGCTCGTCAAACGCTTCGGGCCTGATCAGCCTGTGCTACCCGTTCTTCACACTGGAATCCATTCTGCCACGTTTGGGTCAGCAGACCTATGTGCGTCAGGGACGCCAGAACCGCGAGGAGACGATCCGTGGCAACAAGCGCCGTCTCGAAAAGACCCACCTGCCCGTACGCGCGGAACTGGGTCGCGGCCAGTTGTCAGTGGGCGAAGCCCGCCGGGCCCAGGTGGGTGACGTCCTACAACTCGACGCTCAGAAGGACCAACCTGTGGTCCTGTTCGTGGGGGAAGAACCCAAGTATTTGGGAGTACCGTTCACCGGGCCGCACGGCAAGACGACGATCAAGATCTCCGAAGTCATCCATCCCGCGGACGAAGAGCTATACGTCAACCACTCCCGACCGGTTCCGATCGAGTAGATCCCTCCCTACCCCTGCCACACCTTCGTCGCCTCCGCCGTAATTGCCAGAGCGCGCTCAGTCTCCGTTGCCGTCAGCCGAGGTGTCTCAAGAGCACGGACATTCTCCTCGATCTGATCGGGTCGCAGTGCGCCGGTGAGGATGGAGGTGACGCCGGGCATGTCGATGAGATAGCGAAACGCCGCCTGGGCCATCGTGCGCTTTCCGTCCTGAGTCAGGAACTCCAACTCCTTGAGGACTCCTAAAGCCTTGATCGCTTCCGGCGAGGTAAAATTGGCGTAGCGTTTGTCGTTCGGACCGATGTCGGGCACCTTGCCGAACCACTGACCGGCCAGTACCCCCTGATGCAGAGAGCTGAGGATTATGGTCCCTATATTCAATCGCGCGGCAAGGTCGAAGGCCTCGTCGTTGCGCGCCGTCATCAAATTCTGTCCGAACATGATGGCTACCAGGTCACCGAGGCCCTTGAGCTCACGAATCCGCTGGGGATCGGTAGCCGAAATCGCCACGTGCCGCACCTTCCCCTGCTGCTGGAGTTTGGAGTACTCCTCCATGACGGCTGCCGTCGTGTCCTTGTGCGGAAACGAGTGCAGCTGGTGGATGTCGATGTAGTCGGTCTGCAGCCGTCGCAGGCTGCCCTCCAATGCCTCGTGGATGCGCTGGCGAGCCGCGGTCTCATCTCCATTCTCCATGATCGGACGCACCTTGGTCGCCACGATGAATCGGTCGCGGCGACCCTTTAGCGCTGTACCCAGCACGGTCTCGGCATGGCCGCCGCCGTAGGCCTCGGAGCTGTGCAGGAAGTTGACCCCCAACTCCTCGGCCCTGCGCACCGTCTTCATCGACTCTTCGTCGACCGCGCCCGACCAACCTAGCTTCTGCACCTTCTTGCTCTCGCCGATGACACCGCCGTCGATCCCACCCATGGGCCAGGTCCCCAGCCCGATGACGGAGACCTTCATGTCAGTATTGCCGATCATCCTGTATTCCATTTGAAAGTCACCTCGCCGCTCAATCGTGGTGCCCGGTCTCCTCATGCCGTACACTGAGTCCGAAACCATTCAAAGAAAGCAAGGGAGAAACCATGGCAGCCGTCCGCAATTGGAGAGGAATCGTACCCAACATCGCCCACGAGACCGCCATCGTATGGCCATACTTCCACATGGTAGGGCTGCGAGACGACGCACCACCGGACCAGGCCGTCCTGCAGGGGTTCCAGGCGCTCACCCTCCACCAGATCCAGCCCGGTAAATCGGGCGACAACCACGTCCACTTCGATCGCGAGCAAGTCTATTACTTCACCCGCGGTAACGGCAAGCTCAACATCGACGAGGTCATCTACCAGGTGAGGAAGGGCGACGCCGTCTGCATCCCCACGACCTGCCACCATCAGATGATCAACGACACCGACGAGTGGCTCGAACACCTCATCATCAACGGTCTGCCCGAATCGCAGGAACGGCAGGCGAAAAACAAGGAGGCGATTGCGGCCAATGGTGCTCACGGCTCCAAGCTGCCGATCGCCCATCGCAACTGGCTCGACAGCCAGCCCCATATCTCTCACGGCGCGGCACTACTGTGGTCCATCTTCGCCCCCAAGGGTGCCGAAGGCAGGTCCTACAACGAGGCGCCAGTAGAGGGCATCAAGAAAGTGACGATCCATCGACTCCAGCCCGGCCTGGAAACCAAACCGCATTCGCACGCCAACATGGAGCAGGTCTACTACTTCACCGAAGGCCGGGCCAAGATGATCGTCGGCGACGAAACCATCGATGTGCGGGACGGCGATGCCGTCTACGGACCTCCGAGCGTCCCCCACGGTCTGACCAATGACAGCGACGACTGGGTCGAGCACCTCATCATCAGTGCCGATGTCTCCTGAAATGCAAGACGTTCGCATTGGCATGGTGCTGCGCGTCGGTAGACCTGTGCTCTGGTATTCACAGAAAGGATCGTGATCTATGGCTGAGCACGTGTTTCCCAAAGCGGAGATGGATCGCGTCGGTGAGGAATTCGACGGACGCTTCGGCATCCACGTCGAAGAGCTCGACAGCGGCGCTGTGTACGCCTACCACGACAGCGAGCGCTTCCCCACCGCCAGCGTCTGCAAGGTGACGGTGATGATGGAGCTGTTCCGCCAGGCCGAGGCCGGCCAGCTGTCGCTGGACGACCGTCGCCGGTTCGAAGGCGGGAATATATGCCGTGGCGGCTCGCAGGTACTCGACACGACGCAGGATGCGCCCGAGCTGACACTGCGGGATTACTGCCGGATGATGATCACAGTCAGCGACAACACGGCGACCGACTTTTTGATGGGCGTCTTGATGGACGCCGTCGGGGACGGAGCCGTCAACGCCATGCTCGATGACATGGGCTATACCCAGACGCGGACCTCGGTGACGATGGGGCGCTATCACTATCGCATGGCGGGACTGAGCGACGATGTGCCGACGTGCCCCGCGAACGACGTATTGCAAAAGGAAAACGCCAAGGCCAACGGCCACGACTACGAAAGCATCTCCTACACTGATTCTCCCGAGAACAACGTGGCTGCCCCCAGCGAGATGGCGGACATGCTCAAGAAGATCCATCTGGGGCAGATGCTCAGCGCCGAGAGTTCAGCGACCATGCTCGGCATGCTCAAAGAAGGGCGCGACCGCCGCATGATCCCTCGCTACATCAACCCGGATATCACCATCGCTCACAAGTACGGCTCGAGCGGCATCATCAAGGGGAATGTCGGCATCGTCTACCTGCCGTCCGGACCGTTGGTCGTCGCAGGTTTTGCGCTGGGGCGACCCGGTAACAACGCCGAGCTGGGGTCCCTCGCCATCGCTCGCGTCACGCGCATGGCGGCAGCCGCCTTTTCTCCCGAAAACGTGACGGAGGAAGAGGAGGAGTGATGGCACCGCGCACCGTAGACCTGAGGAGCGACACCATCACACGTCCGACGGATGAAATGCGTGAGGCCATGAAGGTGGCGGAAGTCGGCGACGACGCCTTCGGCGAGGATCCGACCGTCAACCGCCTGCAGGATCTGGCCGCCGAAAAACTGGGCATGGAAGCCGCATTGCTGCTGCCAACAGGATCGATGGCCAACGGCTTGGCGCTGCTCCTCCATACCGAACCGGGGGACACCTTCTTCTGCCACGAGCGCGCCCACGTGATGGGACGCCAGCCGTTTCACACCACCGGCGGGGTCACACCGTCTACCTTTGCCACCCCATTCGGCGTCATTGACCAGGACTTACTTGCTGAACTCGTGAAGTCCGTTCGAGATCAAGACGGTAACCCGAGCCTGCTGTTCATCGAGAACAGCCACAACTTCAGCGGCGGCTACGCCTGGCAGCTCGACGAGGTTGAGGCGGCGACGACCGCTGCACGTGGTCACGGCCTCAAGATTCACATGGACGGGGCGCGCCTCTTCAATTCCTGCGTTGCCCTTGGCGTCGACGCCAGCGACTACGCCCTGCACGTCGACTCCGTCATGTTCTGCGTCTCCAAAGGACTGAGCGCACCCGTGGGCTCGCTTTTGTGCGGAGGCGCTGATTTCATCGCAGATGCCCGCAAACTGCGCAGCGGCATCGGTGGAACCATGCGCCAGGCTGGCACCATCGCCTCCGCTGGGATCATTGCTCTGGAAAAGATGGTCGACCGGCTCGCAGAGGATCACGAGCACGCACGCCTGTTGTGCGAAGGATTGCAGACCATCAACGGCATCACTCCGCGCCAGCCGCCGAATCCGACCAACTTCGTCATGGTCCAGGCAACCGAGCTGGGCTGGTCGAGCGAGGAACTGAGTGAGCGGGTGCAGGCGCAGGGTGTGTTGGTAATCAAGCGGCCCCCGAACGACTTGAGACTCGTCCTTCACCGCCACCTGACTCGCGACGACGTCGACTATACCGTCGAAGCCTTTCGCACGGTGGCGGCAGCAGCATGACTACCCAGCTTGCTGAGGAAGTCACCCGCATCGCCGACACCTCCGGCGCCGTGGTTGGATTCGGGTTCCTGCATCCACGCTCCGGGCAACGCCTGATCCTCAACCAGGGACAGGGATTTCCGATGGCCAGTACCTACAAAATCGCCATGGCGGCCAGGCTCCTGAGTCTGGTCGACGACGGCGCGATCGGACTCGACGACATGATCGCCATCGATCAGGACGAACTCAGTCCCGGCAGTGGCCTGCTCAGGAAACACCTGCACCATCCGGGGCTGGCCATGTCCGTGCACAACCTGATCAACCTGGCGATGACGATCAGCGACAACACCGCCACCGACAAGATGCTCGAACTCGCCGGTGGGCAGCAGGCCATGAATGATTACCTGCATGCCAGGGGCATCCACGGCATGCGCATCGACCGCCCCGCCAAGCTGTTGCTCACCGATGCCTTCGGCGTGACCGATCGAGTTCCAGACGGACAATGGTCGTACGATTTTCTGTGTGAAAACCAGGAAAGCGTGTTTGAAAAGGATCCTGACGACGAGCCGGCCGATCGGTTCTTGATTGATCCCAGAGACACCTCGACTCCCGAAGCGATGGTGGATCTGCTGCAGCAGCTGCTGGGAGGAGAGCTGGTGAGCCCGTCCAGCACCAAGGTTCTCCTCGACATCATGGAACGATGCGACACGGGCCAGGACCGGATGCGCGGGCTGCTACCGCCTGGAATTACCGTCGCACACAAGACCGGCACCATTCCCAGAGCCTGCGCCAATGATGTGGGAATCGTCACACTACCGAGTGGCGGTCACGCCATCGTGGCCGTTTTCGTCAAGGCCGTCTCGGCCAGCGATTTCATCGGGGCACCGGAGTCGGCGCAGGTGATCGCGCAGATTGCCCGTTCGGCCTATGACTTTGCGATGTTTGGCTGTTGCTCAGGGAATTCCCCAGGTACCCGGATTTAGCAGGTCCGGATCATTCAGGCGCAACTCACGAAGAGACGCAAGCAAATCCTCTGCAAGGGAGCATTCTGCAGCCTTCAGGTTTTCCCCCAGTTCTTGCTCAGTACGGACCCCTACGAGCACCGTGGATATCTTCGGATGAGCCAGACCGAAAGCGATAGCGACCTGTACCGGTGTCAACTCCAGTTCGGAGGCCTCTACCAGATCGCGGAAACGGCGTGAATGAGATCGTAGTGTCTCGAGTCGATCAGGCAAGTGGTCTGCCTTGGGAGTCAGTGCTCCCTTGAGCAGAATCGAGCGCGAAACAATTCCCACGCCCTTTTGCTCCGCCATGGGAATGACCTCGTCGTTGAGGCGTTGATCTAACACGGAGTAGGGCACCTGCAGCACATCGAAGACATCTGTTTCCAGCGCCAGAAACGGGTACTCGGTGCCGTAGCCAGAAGCCCCGGTCCAGCGCACCTTGCCGGTCTGCTGCGCCTCGCCAAACACCTCAGCCACCACATCGATCTGGTCCAGCACATTGGCATCCAGATTGTGTAGCTGCCACAGGTCGAGGTAATCTGTCTTCAGCAGCTCCAGGCTGGTGTTGAGTTCATCGCACAGATGGCGTCGCAATGCGTCCCCCGCTAGGGCATTGCCGTCAGGATCACGGGTAAAGGCCTTCGTCGCCAACACCACCTGATCTCGCCGACCATCCAGAGCCGTGCCCAACACCTTCTCGCTCTCGCCGTACGCCCGCGCAGTGTCGACATAATTGATGCCGGCATCGAGAGCCGCGTGTACCAGGCGAATGGCGTCTGCCGCGGCGGGTTGACCGAAGTGACCCGGTGCCTCGATACCGTAGTCTCTCCCCAGCTCGACGGTGCCCAGACCAAGCGATGACACCCGCAATCCTGTGCGCCCAAGAGTGTGATAGTCCATCATGCGCCGAAAACTAACCTCCACCACGTCTTGATGGCCAGCCAATCCATGTGTATGATCCCGCCACTTCGCTCACCTACCGCCCCGAGGAGGTTCCCATGTTGAGATTTACTGTAGTCGCGGCAATGTGTTTGGTCGTCCTTGTTGGCGAGGCAAACGCCAAAAAAGTCAGCGCCACTGGTGTGGGTATCGGAATCGCTGCCGAGACCAAGATGTTCCCCGGCGACCACCCGGCTCACGAGATCACCATGACTAACGCACTCTACCTCGATAGCAGCGATGACCCCAACTTCGACAACTCACGTGTCCAGCACATTAATGTTTCAGACTACACGGCCGGCTCGGGAGAGCATTGGGGACACAGGAAGGTCACTCACGCCAATGGAGACCTCGCCTTCGCGGTTTACGAGGGGACGACAACCACTGTAATCGACAGCGAAGGCACACCGCACACCACGTTCGAAGGCACATGGAAGTTCACCGGGGGAACCGGGATGTTCTCGGGCGCCAGCGGCAGCGGTACCTACTCGGGGCGTATTACCGCGGAGGGTCTGACCTACGAGTGGGAAGGCGATTACGAACTCAAATGACAAATTGGAACATTGGAGAGTGCTCGAGGACTACCGCACGAGCACAAACTTTCGTGTTTGTACCTGCCCCCTGCCGGTGATGAGTCTATAGAGGTACACGCCTGATGCCAGGTCCCTCCCTTCATCATCGCGTCCATCCCAGTACAACGAGTGGTTACCCGTTGTGTGATGCCCTGACGCCAGCGTAGCTACTCGTTGACCAGCCGTATTGTATACCCGCAGTTCGATCTTCTGCGACCGCGGCAAATCAATAGGGATGTTGGTTCCCGAGTTGAATGGGTTGGGGTAATTCTGGTGGAGAGCAGCACGCAGGGGTCGTTGCGAGACTGACTCCATGTTGACAACGGCGGTGGCAACCTCGGCCACCCGCCGGATACGCCCCAATCCACCGATCAGCAACCCGCCGCTGCGGTCCACACCGAGGGAGCCTGGAAACAGGCTTGCTTCCAGGGCCGATCCCCCGTCACCGGAGTCACCGGGCTGCCCGTTGCCGGCGACGGTGGTGATGATACCGGTGTTTGCGTCGACCTTGCGGACCCTCACACCCGAAAACAGAAACAGGTTCCCGCCATCGTCCAAGGCCATCGCACTGATCTCCTCGAGACCGGCCTCGATTGCCGGACCGCCATCGCCGTGATAGTCTGAGTCGCCATTGCCCGCGATCGTCGTAATCCGTCCCGAAGCCCCGTCCACATAACGAACCCGGCTGCCATCGGCGATGTACAGGTCGCCGTCACCAGTGACCAACAAATCTCTTGGTGGGCGCAACCGCGCCTCGACGGCTGGACCACCATCGCCCGAGAACCCTGACGAGTCGCCGCCGGCAACTGTCGAGATGATGCCGGTAGCAGCATCCACTTTGAGGACTCGACCCCAATCGAGCGACACCACGCTATGGCCGGAGACGTAAAGATCTCCGAGTGGTCCGGCGGCGATCGCGCTCGGAACCATCGCGATCTCCAGGGCGGCCTTACCGTCACCCCCATAGGCCCCCAGTTGTCCGTTACCCGCAAACGCGGCCAGCTGACCAGTCTGCGGATCCAGCCTCAGTACCTGGAGCCCGTCTGTGATATAGATGGTGCCGTGAGAGTCCGTGACCACGTCCTGCGGGCGCCACAACCGCACATCTCGAGCCGGACCTGATGAGATCAACCCAGAAGTCTCCCGCTGGATTCCCGTTCCTGCGACGGTCGAGATGTGCCCACTCTCCGCGTCGATCCGGCGCACTCGGTAATTCATGTCGTCGGCGATGAGGATGTCGCCATTCGGCGCCACGGAAAACGCACCGGAGAACGAAGCCTCCAGGGCTGTCCGGCCGTCGCCGACATGGCCGCCAGCTACAGTGGTGATGACCCCGCTCGTCTCTTCGATACGTCGCAGGCGATGATTGCCCTGGTCGGCCACGAGGATGTTGCCGTCGGCGTCGACCCAGAGGCCAGCCGGATCGCTCAAGTAGGCATCTACGGCTGCACCTCCGTCGCCGGAGAACGGGCCGTAACCGGCGCCTGCGATGGTTGATATCACACCGGTCTCGGTGTCGACCTTACGGACTCGGTAGTTGGTAGCCACGTAAAGATCCCCGGACGTGTCCACAGCCAGAGCATTGACTGCGGTCAGCTTCGCGTCTAGCGCTGGACCCCCATCTCCGGAGTCTAAGTTGGTGTGCTGGTGTTGTCCGGCGATCCGGGACAGTGTCCCTGTGATGGGATCAATCTTGGCGACGACACGACGATTGAGGTCGAAGTAAAGCGTCCCGTCAGCGGCCAGCGCCATTGCCCGAATCACACCCAGATCGGCCTCGATAGCGGGCCCACCCTCGCCACCCTCATAGTCAGGCGTCAAGGAACCCGTACCAGCGTAGGTGCTGATTACCCCAGACGTTGCGTCGATTCTGCGGACTCTCAGACTTTCGCCCGCCAGGTACACAGTGCCGCTCCCATCCACCACTACCGCGCGAGGTCGAGCCAGCGCCGCAGCGATGGCTGGTCCACCATCACCAGAAAAACCCTCAGTTCCTGTGCCGGCAAGAGTCTCGATGGTGCCCGTGTGCACATCGATACGGCGAATTCGGTTGTTGTTCAAGTCGGCAAAGAGGACGTTTCCTTCAGGATCCGTTGTCACAGCAATAGGCAACGAAATCCTGGCCTCCGTAGCCGGCCCGCCATCGCCGGAGTAACCCACATTTTCGTTGCCGGCCAGTGTGGTGATGTCGCCCGTGGTGGCATCGATGCGGCGGATCCGGTTAGCATCGGCGAGGTAGAGATTGCCGCTTCCGTCGCCGTGAACGGCGTTGAGCTCGAGAAAGTTCGCTTCCGCCGCTGGTCCGCCATCGACGATGTACCCTCCGGCAATGGTCTCGATGATCTGAGCATGACACACGGCCGCGCCGAAAACAGCTGTGCTCATCACTACCAGCAACATTTCTTTCACGACATCCTCCTGTTCCTTCGCCCGACTCTCATCGTCGACACGTGCATCTGCCAACGAAGCTTCAAGCCAACCCTCCGGAGGGTCAAGGACTTGCGCATTGTAGCGCAATACCCGAAGGTGAATCCGGTTCTGGCTAGTGTGGAAGAACTGGACGAAGCCACCGGCGTCGGGATACTAACGCCGATCAAGGAGCGTAGACCATGCGATTAAAGGATAGTATTGCCATCGTCACGGGCGGTGGCGGCGGCATCGGCAGCGGCATCTGCCGGTGCCTGACCCGGGAGGGGGCGGACATCGTCGTCTCGGATATCAATACCGAGAACGCGCAAAAGGTCGTCGACGAAGCGGAAAAGACGGGCCGGCGCGGTCTCGTCGTGCGCACCGATGTTACCGATGCCTCGTCCTGCGATGACCTGGTGGCTCAGACGATAGACACCTTTGGCCGCGTCGACATCGTCGTCAACAACGCCGGACACTTCGGCACCCACGTCGGCGGCGCCGTTACCGACCATTCGATATCCACCTGGGACGACAACTACGACATCAACGTCAAGGGACCGTTCATGCTGTGCCGGGCCGTCGTCGACCACATGAAGGAGCGAAAGTACGGCAAGATCATCAACATCTCATCCATCGCCGCCAAGCGTGATCCGGTGTTTCTGCCGGCCTACGCCGCAGCCAAGAACGCGTTGCTGAGCCTGACCCGATTGCTGGCCAAGGATCTGGGGGGCCACAACATCAACGTCAACGCCGTTTGCCCTGGCATGCTGTGGACACCTTTCTGGAAGAGCCTCGCACCGGAGCTGGCGAAAACGGAAGCTGCCTTCGCCGAACTGGAACCCCGCGCCGCCTTCGAGCAATACGTGCGCAATGTAACGCCACTGCAGCGCGAGCAATCTCCGGAAGATGTCGGCAATCTAGTGGCTTTCCTGGCCTCGGAAGAGGCCCGCAACATCACTGGTCAGGCCATCAATGTGGATGGTGGCGTGGCCATGGGGTGACGCGTTAAGGGCATTGCGCGCTCTTATTCCTGCGGCGCGAACCGCAATAATTGCCTTCCCCGCTCGGATAGTTTCTCCTGTTCCTCCTTCGATATTGTCGACATCTTGTCGAATCGGTACCATCCCTTGACGTAGCCGATCACGGCCACCGGCCTTGGCGTCGGAGAGTTGTTTGGTGTGCCCCGATGGATATGACGCGGATCTCGCACCAGGGCATCACCCCGGTTCAGCAACAGGGGCTCCAGCGCCAACTCACCGCTCTTGACCTTGCGCAACCCTTCTTCGCGTGTAAACCGATGACTTCCTCTCGCTGTTTCGAAGGGACCGTTTTCAAAAGTCACGTCAACCAAAGCAAAGTTGAACGCCAGGATATAGGGCGGCGTTACCAGACCGGTCTCCGGGAACAGCGCCGCCACGTCGCCGTGAAAATCCTGATGAACGGAGCCCTGCAGGGGCGTGTCCGTGGCGTAACTGCCGATGGCCGCGTCCTCGCCGAGCAGTTGGTCGACGATCGATAGCACCGTCTCGTTTTCGTAGAGCACGGGATTGGAAAAGGGTGGCTCGAAGGGGCATTTGATGAAATGCCGGTTCGGCCCGCGATTCGGCTTCTCGCGGATTTCATCCATGTGCGCTTCGAGGATCGGCTCGAAAGCCCTGGCGCACTCGTCAATGACGGTTACCTGAAGGAGATCGCGGAGGATGCAGAACCCGTCGGTCAGTATCTCCTGACAGCACTTGTGTAGTTGCGCTTCAGTCACTAGGAATTCAGCCGTGGATCGGTTGCATCTCGGAACCCCTGGCCCACCAGAGTGTAGCAGGTCACGGTCACGAAGATTGCCAGCGACGGAAACCAGATCAACCACGAACTATCGGGAAAGAACGCCCGTCCTTCAGAGAGGATCTCGCCCCATGACGCCACCGGGGGGCGCAATCCGATTCCCAGAAACGACAGTCCCGATTCTGCCAGAATCGCACCGACAACTCCGAAGGGCACGGAGACCATGATTGGCGCCAGAGCGTTGGGCAGAAGATGGCGGAACATGATCCGGCTTGGCCGACTTCCAAGGGCGACGGCGGCGCTCACGTAGTCCAACTGCCGAAGGCGCAGAAATTCGCCCCGGATCAGGCGGGCACTCCCCGGCCAGGACGTCAGGCCGATAACGAACATCATTCCCCAGATGCCCACGTCAGGCCACAGCGCGATGATCGTGAGCATGAGGAAGAAGGTGGGGACGCCCATCATCAGCTCGAGCAGGCGCATTCCCAAAAAATCGAAGATTCCACCGAAGTAGCCCATGCAGGCACCGAGAGTGATCCCAATGAGATTCGCAATAGTCACGGCGATGAAGCCGATCGAAAGCGCGATCCGGGTCCCGTGGATAAGGCGTGACAGCACGTCGCGGCCATTCGCGTCAGCGCCGATCAGGTGGGCATCCACCTCCAGCGCAAACTGTTCTCGTTTTGCCACGTTCTCAGCACTGCGGATGTTGTCGCCCTCATCCACGACCCGCTTTTCCGCGTCACTCAGGTCTGCCACCGCTTGAGCAATCGCCGCAGGCGCACCGACCGGCCGCAGGCGTTCGAGTTCCAGGGAGAGTTCGGCAACCTGCGTCTCGGCATCTGCCTTTGCAAGACGCGCCGCCTGGGCACGCTCAAGGTAGGTTTCCGGATCAGCCAGGTACGGCGGGGGCAAAAGGATGTGCCCCTTGGGGTTCCCGTAGTAGCTGTAAGGTATTGGAGGCCACAGCACCCATCCGACGTTCTCGTCCTCCGATAACCTGGAGATCTGGTAGTAGTCAACGAAGGTCGAACTGGTCTGCCCCGCTCCGATGAAGATGACGATGGCACCAACCGCCTCCATCACCAGCATCATCTGGACCGTGCGCCTGAATCCGATCGGACCCCTGGAGAAGCGCCAGATCAGAATCGGCACGATACATATGAGGAAGCCGAGGAGGAACCCGTTGTAGACATAGTCGAGGATGGCCGATTCCCGCTGTGGCCGGCACAGATCGATCATGACGGGAAAACTGAGCGTCGTTTCCGATGCCTGTAGAATCTTCGCCCTTTCATCAGGCCAGACGTTGTTGTCGAAATCGGGTTTGGCGGCTTTCAGAGCATCCTCGGCGCGCTCCAGTCGTTCGAAAGCGTCAGGTTCTCCTTCGTCGACGGAGTCCAGGGCCGCACTGCGCTCCGCTTCGAGCGCCTTGTTGCGTTCCCGAAACATCGCGGTCTTCTGGTCCTCCAGCGTCGGCAGCGCCACGGGTAGGCTCATGGCCAGGGGGAATCCGTTGGCGAGCAGGGGGGCCAGTACGCCGATAGCGAACATGGCGTAGACGACACGGGTTGAGATCCGGTTCGTCCGGAAGCGCCAGAACGAAGCCCAGACTCGTTCCCAATATGGAGGGCTTGCCTGCTCCTCTCTGAACTCGTCGGCCATGTCAGCGCGCCCTTGATTCGAAAGAGATTCGGGGATCCACCAGGACGTAGGCGATGTCGACGATCAGCAGGCTGATCAGAGTGAGTGAGCCGCTTACGAGGAATGTCCCCATCACCATGGTGTAGTCCCGCTCCAGCACCGCCGCGAATCCAATCCTGCCGATTCCCGGCAATCCGAATATGGTCTCCAGGATCACGGATCCTCCGATCAGGCCGGGAACCAGCCCCGCCATGATCGTGATGACCGGCAGCACGCCGTTGCGCAGAGCGTGCTTGAGAATGACGACGCTCTCACTAAGACCCTTCGCGCGGGCGGTCCGGATATAATCCTGCCGGATGACCTCCAGCATCGCCGTGCGCATGAAGCGCGACATCACGGTGAATGACCCGATGGTCATGGCAAAAATGGGCAGCGCGGCGTGATGGCCGTAGGTGGCGAGCCGGGCGAAGAGTCCCATGGTTGACCACTCATCGCCGTACAAACCCCGACTTGGCATAAAATCGAATGGCTGGCCATAGGCAAATACCCAGAGCGCTATGTAACAGACCACCAGACTTGGGATAGAATAGAGGAAGAACAGCGCTATCGCGGAAACACGATCGAAGATGTCGTTGTGCCGGACCGCTGCGTAGATCCCCAGCGGAATCGACACCATGTAGCTGATGATGATAGCGATGACGTTGAGGGGAATCGTGACGCGCAGCCCGCTCCACATCTTGTCCGCCACCGGCTCGCGCTCGCCGATCAGCGACCGCCCCATGTCGCCGCGTAAGACGTCGTTGGCCCAGTGGAGATAGCCGACGACGGGGTGTTTGTCGAGATGGAACTCCTCGATCTTGCGTTGCTGCGCTTCCCGCTGAGCCTCCGCCGCCGTGCCCTCGATCCCGCCGAAGTCATCCATGGCGGACTGCTGCACCGGACTGCCGGGCGCGACTCGCATGATGCAATAGCCGAGCATGGTGATCCCGATCAGGGTCGGGATCAGAAAGAGGACGCGCCGGATGATATAGGTTACCAACGATATCTACCAGTCGATGAACCACTCGTTCTGATCGACGCCTGCCACCGGATAGGCCTTCACGTTCCGGATGCGTTTGTGGATTCCCGTCAGCGCCTCTCCGGTGAACATGAAAGTGTAGGGCTGCTCCCGATAGATGCGTCGGTGAATCTTGCGGAAGATCTCCGCCCGCTTGACGGGGTCCATGGTGCGGCGCCCTTCAACGATCCAGTCATCCACCTCTTCGTCGACGAAATTCACGAAGTTGGATCCGGATTTTCCCGTTTGCGACGAATGCCAGATCTGGTAGGGATCAGGTTCGAGGCCGAGACGCCATCCGAGCATACATCCCTGGAAATCCTGCTTGTCGAGGCGATCGGTGAAAACCGTCCACTCCACCGATTCGACGATCAGCTCGACGCCGCCCTTCTTGAAGTCCTCCTTCATCATGGTAGCACGACGCATGGCTACCCCAGTCGCACCACCGGAACTCGGAACCATCAGCCGGATGGAAAGAGGAATCGTCTGCATGTATTCCGTGCCGTCTTCTTCCTGGCAGAGCACTTCCTTCTCCCGGATGCCGGTCTCGTCGTTCAGCATCCACCCCGCCTTCTCCAGCTTGGCGACGGCTCGCTCAATATCAAAAGGGCGCGGCCTGAGATTGGCATCATTGGCCCCCAGCTCGAAGTAGAAAGGTCCGGTCACGATTTTTCCGTGTCCGCGCGAGATCTCCTCGAGCATCCGGGGTCGGTTGGTCATGTAGGTGAGGGCTACTCGGACATCGCGTTGGTGCAGTATCCGCGTTCCCGTATCGGAATCCTTGAGTTTGTGCCGCATGTTCCAGCCCACGTATCCGTAGCTGGCGCTGTAATAGCGGAACTTAGCGAAGCGATCCTTGAACTCCGGATCGGATGTTTTCTCGTCCCACTGCTCGGCGTCCATGCCGATCGTGTCGAGCTCGCCGGCAAGGGCCGATTGGAACATCTGTCCCCGGTCCTCGATGATTCGGTACAGCTTTTTCTGAATCCGGTAGTCGCCGCGCTCCCGAGCCTCCTCCGCATTCCAGTAATTCGGGTCGCGCGCCAGGACGATCTTCTCGTTCCTGACGTACTCCTCCAGAGTGTAGGGACCGCTTCCCAGCGGTTTGAGATTGCGTGCATGGGTGTTGAAGGCATCGGCGAACCCCTTGAGAATCTCGTCGCGCTTCGTCTGCCTCGGACCCTTCACCTTGACCCAGGTCTTCTCGCCGCCGCCTGCTTCCTTCTCCTCGGCGAGAATGTGACCATGGTCGCAGCGCACCCAATCGACATCCTCATCGACCGACACCCCGGTCCAGTTGGGAATCTTGTCACCCTTCTTGAAGCCTTCGCCGTCGGCGCCGTAGGTCCCGTAGATGTGCTCAGGCATTACGGCGATCGCCGAATTGCCGAGTGCATCGAAGTGCAGGTTCTTCATGTGGAACTTTACAGTGTACTGATCGATTTTCTCGAGGCCGTTGAATCCGACTTTTTCGTTGACGTCGGTCATGTAGGCCTTCAGGTGAGGGTTATCGACGAAGGGGTTCCATCGCGTGCGCCAGGAGAAAACGACGTCATCGGCGTCCATGGGCTCGCCGTCGGAAAACTTGACATTCTTCCGCAGCTGGAACGTGATTGTGTAGCTGTCTTGGTCCTTTTCCGTCTTCACTTCTTTGTAGGCCTTGCAGGGCTTTCCGTCTTTCATCGAGTCCACCAGTTCCCAGTCGATGTCTTCGCCCTTCTCAATCGTGTTCTCGGAGACCTCCCACATTGAAGCCAGGAAACCCCGCTTGCCGTAGGTTTTGAGATCCGGATCCCAGGCCTGCAGATCAATCACCAGGAGGGACTCAAAGATGTGGGCCTTGATTCTGGATGCGTTCGCATCCCGTGTCGTGAGCGGGTTGAAACTCGTCGGATTGGAGCCTGTCCACAGCGCCAGCCAGTGAGGCGGATGCTTCGGCGCCTTGCCCTTGTCTTCATCCCCCGACAGCATGGCGCTGTCCAGAAATACGGCGACAGCGAATATGGGAATCCAGCGGATCTTCATGATGCTGACCTTATCTTGGTGTGATAATGCATAGGGATATAATAAGGTAGACGCGGCTGTGTATCTCCTGGAACTGCAGGGCCTGAAGACACACTTCTTCACCGAAGCCGGAGTCGTGCGCGCCGTCGACGGGGTTACCTACCGGATTCCCCACGGCAAGACCCTGGGGGTGGTCGGTGAGTCGGGCTGCGGCAAGTCGATAACCGCGCTCTCCATTCTCCGTCTTATTCCCGACCCTGGCAAGATCGTCGAGGGCCAGGTCCTGTTCGATGGGAACGATCTGAGTACCCTGTCGGAAGCGGACATGCGGGCAATCCGCGGCAATCGCATTTCCATGATTTTTCAGGAGCCGATGACATCGCTGAACCCCGTCTTCACGGTCGGCAACCAGATCGGGGAAGCCATCATCCTTCACGAAAAAACCACGAAGGGCGAGGCCCGCCAACGTACCATTGAGTTGCTGCAGAAGGTCGGCATCCCTTCCCCCGAACAGCGAATCGACGAATACCCCCACCAGATGTCTGGCGGCATGCGACAGCGGGTCATGATCGCCATGGCCCTGGCCTGTAACCCTGCGCTGTTGATTGCAGACGAGCCGACGACGGCACTCGACGTCACCATCCAGGCGCAGATCCTCGATCTGCTGAAGGAGCTGCAGAGTGAATTCGGCATGTCGATCCTGATGATTACTCATGATCTGGGTGTAATCGCGGAAACGGCTGACGAAGTCGTGGTGATGTACGCTGGGAAGATTGTCGAATACGCCGAAACCGGCGAGCTGTTCGGCAATCCGATGCATCCCTATTCGCAGGGCCTCTTCCGGTCGCGCCCGAAACTCGGAATGAACCCTGAGGATGCGCTGGCGGTGATTCCGGGGTCGGTTCCGAATCCTTTGTATTTTCCCAGTGGATGCAAGTTCCATCCCCGTTGCGATCAGGTGAAAGAAAACTGCAGCGCCGTTGAACCCGAGCTTCTAGAAGTCAAACCCGGCCACTGGGTATCATGCGTGCTCTATGAGTAACGAACCCCTGCTGAGAGTGGAGAATCTCAAAAAGTACTTCCCGATCCGCAAGGGAGTCTTCTCTCGCGTCGCGGCACAAGTCCAGGCCGTCGACGACGTTTCATTCCACATCGACAAAGGCGAAACCCTTGGCCTGGTCGGCGAGAGTGGCTGCGGCAAGACCACAGCGGGACGCACCGTACTGCGCATCATCGAACCCACTTCAGGCGACGTTCGGTTCGAAGGCATCGATGTCCTGTCCCTGGCTGGACAGGAACTGCGGGACATCCGCAAACGCATGCAGATCATCTTTCAGGACCCCTACGGCTCGCTGAATCCGCGGATGACGGTAGGCGCCATCGTCGGCGAGGGCCTGGTCGTCCACAAGATGGGAACGCGCAAGGATTCGGAGGAGAGAGTCAAGGAACTGTTGGAGATCGTCGGGCTCTCCCCCAACCACATCCATCGCTACGCCCATGAGTTTTCCGGTGGTCAGCGCCAACGGATCGGAATTGCCCGCGCCCTCGCCCTCGATCCGGCCTTCATCGTGTGTGATGAAGCCGTCTCGGCACTCGACGTTTCCATTCAGGCGCAGATCATCAATCTGCTGGTGAAACTGCGGGAGGAGCACAACCTGTCCTACCTCTTCATCGCTCACGATCTCTCGGTCGTCGAGTACATCAGTGATCGGGTCGCCGTCATGTACCTCGGCGAGATCGTTGAGACTGCCGCCAGTGATGAGATCTACAAGAATGCCCTCCATCCCTACACCAAGGCCCTGCTTTCCGCGGTTCCCATGGAGGACACGACATCGAAGCGCAAACGGATCATCCTCAAGGGCGATGTTCCCAGTCCGATCGATCCACCCTCGGGCTGCCGCTTCCATACCCGGTGCCCCGAATGCATCGACATCTGCAAGACGGAGTCTCCTATGGAAATCGAGCCTGTTCCCGGCCATACCGTCCGTTGCCATGTGGTAGAGCAGACATTCGGTAAATCCTGATGGGGTTCTGTTTCGGATCGCCGAAGACCTTGACCTGGCGAGCCGAGAAAGAAACCAGTAGCGACCCAAACCGAACACCAGTATTTTTGTAGGAACACCAAATCCCCCTTTGCTGTTCGCATTCCCCGTATTGCCCTCCCCGGTTTCCGTACCAGCCAGACATTCGTCTGGAAAAACTGCGTCGATGCATCTGCAGCGTCGATTTCTACCGGCGTTGCGGATCGCCAGAACAAGGGAGCGGAATCATGCGCACGATAGCCATCGCCAATCAGAAGGGCGGTTGTGGCAAGACGACAACCGCGATCAACCTCTCAGCCAGCCTCGCCTCGAGCAACAGAAAAGTGTTGCTGATCGATCTGGATCCTCAGTCGCATGCCTCGATCGGTTTGAATGTGAAAGTCGAGGATCTGGAGAGCAGCATATACGACATCTTCGTCGAGGATGGACGAGGTCTCGACGACGTGATCGTGAAAATCGGCGACCGCCTCGACCTCGCCCCCTCGCAGTTAGTCCTCAGTGCTGTAGAGCAGCAGCTGGCAGGAAGGATGGAGCGCGAGAGCGTCCTCCTCGGCGCTCTGCTGAACCTGCAGCGGGAGTACGACTACGTCGTCGTCGACTGCCCACCCAGCCTGGGTTTTCTCACCTTCAACGCGCTCAGAGCATGTTCGGAGGCGCTCATACCCATCGACATGAGCGTCTTCGCTTTACAGGGGGTCGCGCGGCTGCTCGAGATGATCGAAATCCTGAAGGTCCAGTACGAACATGAGATCAGGTCGCGGGCACTGGCCACCATCTGTGATGCACACACCCTGTTTGCCCGCGAGGTTCTGACGAACATCGACCAGCACTTCGGGGAAAACAGGTACAGCACCGTGATCCGTGCCACCGTGAAATTGAGAGAGGCCGCCGGATTCGGCTTGCCCATTCAGGAATACAGGAAGCAGAGCGCGGGGGCGGAAGATTACATGCACCTGGCGGCCGAGGTCGTCGCGGAAGAGACGAAATCGGATGTCATCCGCACAACCCGCCGGCTGGGCCCCAGGCAGATTGGCAACGAGATCCTCTTTACCTATTGCGACGCCGCAGCGACAGTGGTGCAGATCGCCGGCGACTTCAGCAACTGGCAGCCCGTGGAGGATGTGATGCTGCAGCGTCACGACCACGAAACCTGGCAGGGCTCCCTCCACCTCGAGTCGGGGACACACGAATACAAGTTCATCGTCGACGGAAAATGGATAACCGATCCCGGCAATGATGCGGTGACAACCGACGATATTGGCGTGGGGAATTCCCTGGTGACGGTTTTCGGCCACTGACGATCGCCATGGTACGAGATCGCAGACTGGGACGAGGGCTGGAGGATTTCTCTCACCTGTTCCTCTCGCCCGCGGCCACGAACGCTGAGACCGGTTTTCGCAACGATGTTCCGGCTCCTCCACCCGTCATCTGCATTGCCGCCGACGGCAAGGTGAGAGAGCGTGGATCGCTGACTCTCAACCTGGCCCTGGCGTTTGCCAGGCGCGGCAAGCGAGTGCTTCTCCTCGATGCCGATTTCAGCCACCCGCGGTTGTGGATGCGCACGAGTGGCACCGCGCACGGCTCCATCCTTGGCGTCATCGCGGGAAGTGGTAACGAGCCTCCCACCGCCGAATGCGCTGACGGTATCAGGCTGGTCACCATCGACGTGGACGTCTCGGGCCTCGACGATCTCGACCCGACCAAACGGGCTTCACTAGCGAGATGGTTCACGACCGCGGAAGAGGAAGCCGATATCGTCCTCGCCATCGTCAGTCCTGCGCTCAGCAGCCACGCGAGAGCTGTCATCAGAGCCAGTCGTGATGTCGTCGTCGTTACACCCTGGCGTAGGAACGACATGGTTGATGCCTACGGACTGATCAAGACGGTTCTCCAGGTGAATGGTGACACACGGATCGGCATCATCTCCAGCGGCATCGATGATCCGGACCTGTCCGAAGAGGCGGTCGGCAAGATGCAGAGAATCGTCGGCCAGTTCCTGGGGAAACCGCTCCACAACCATGGCTACATCCCCTCCGACTCGCAGAGGTATTCCCCAACGGCAAAGCGGAAGCCGCTCCGTCTCTCCACTCTCTCTCGGCAGACCATTGGGTGTGTCGCGGAAATCTCGCAGTCCATTCTGCAGATGAACGGGGTAACGACGACAGATCACCCGGTTCCAGGAAACGGCCGCAGCCTGGCGGAAAGACTGTTTCGGACGGCCGTGCCTGCTTCAGCAATGTCGCGACTGACCGTGCCGCAGTAGAAGCCGCTCCTAATCGCGCTTCTGGCTCGCCATCTGTTCGGCGTACCACTCCTCGCCATGGACCTCCTTCTTCCAGTACATGCGGCTGGCAGCTGGCAATATCTGCAGGCTGCGGTCGGCAAGCGGCACCTTCACGGGCGTGAGGCCACGGCGTTCTGACTCGCGCAGGGCAATGGCTAGCTCCAGCACGGCGCGCCCGTTCTCGGCGAAGGCCTGGGCGTGTTGTGTACCTTTGCGTCCGACGCCGATGATGCCAACCCTGTATGGGTGTCTTGTGGTCGCCATGCGTTGTGTCTCCTGAGTAGCTCGGTTAGCCCTCTCTGGCAGCCGTCTGAATCAACGCGCGCAAATAACCCAGATCAAAGGCGTTGACCTGGCGACCCCCTTCATCGCCGCTGACCCGTGGCGAGTGTATCGGCGCCAGGTGGGCGTTGCAGCCGGCCCGGTTCAACGAGCGGATAACGGCAAGGAAGTCGCAGTCTCCGAGATCGACGAAGGTCTCTTCAAATCTTGGAACAGTACCATTGATCGCCTGCACGTGACCCTGAAAGATCTTGTCGCCGCCGAGGGTCGTGATCACCTCGTCGAGGTCGATACCCATGGCCTGCCAGTTTCCCAGGCACAGATTGATCCCCCACATTGGACTGTTGCCGATCTCCAAAGCCCGTACGTGTCCTTCGAGGTTGTGGAACAGCCGCGGCATGCCGCCCATGCTCTCCACCGGCGGATCATCCGGGTGAATGGCCATACGCACGCCCGCCTCTTCGCACACCGGCACGATTTTTCGGGCAAAGTATTGGTAATTGTCCCACATCTCTTCGCGGCTGAATTCGCGCTCGCGCAAGAGCGGCATCGGCTCCAACCGGTCCATATCGAGTGCGGACGTGAGCGATCCGCCGCGGCAGGGCACCGCGTTTGAATGACGCCAGGATGCCGGGGTCATGGTCTGTGGATTGCACATCCAGTGGTAGGCGATGAGGGTGATTCCAGCCTTGCCCGCGAGGCGGATGTTGGTGGCCATAGTATCGAGCTGCTGGTCCCGCAGGGGGCCGCCGAGCCAGACATGTTCCATGGCAAAGGACTGTGCCTGGCCGGCAATCTCTATACCGCCCAGCTCCATGCCCATTTCCTGTACGTCGTTGACCAGGGCCACGAGTTTGAGGTAGTCCCATACCAGACCCGGTTTGTCCCCCCCGGCCTTGCCGCCCGGATTGAGGTTTGGATCGTGACCGGCCATGATCACCTTCTCCACTCCCAACTGGGCAAGATAGCGCAGGTGGGAATGCTCCCCTAAGGCGGCCTCGCAGTGCGAAAAAGCCCCGAGACAGACAGGCATCGTACTCCTCCTCCTCAATAGGTTAAGACTGAAATAACTGGGCGGACAATATAGGTTCCTGGAGAGATCTGCATTAGATTGACGATCGGGAGCACTTGGTCGCGCCGCGCCTTGTCGGCGTCTTCCATTCTCGTGTTTTGGCTTTCCTCCCCCATCAGGAAGTCTCAACCATGAGGTTACAAACCAAGGCGGCGCCTCAGACCATGCACTTTTACATGGTCAAACCGTCTACCTACGATGACGAGGGCTACATCGTCCAGTGGCTCCGGTCGGAAATTCCCTCCAACAGCTTGGCGGCGTTAAACGGGATCGCCCTCGACCTCATTGACCAGAATCTTCTGGGAGACGATGTCGAGCTCGTCCTGCACCCCATCGACGAACTAAACACCCGTGTTAAACCCGAAGAAATAATTCGCACGATTGGACAAGCTGGCGGTAATGGTTTGGTAGCCCTTGTCGGCGTGCAATCGAACCAATATCCAAGAGCCATGGATATCGCCCGCACCCTCCGGGCGGGCGGCGTGCAGGTTTGTATCGGCGGTTTCCACGTAAGTGGGTGTCAGACCATGTTGCCTGGGGTACGGCCCGAAATTCAGCGTGCAATGGATCTGGGCGTCTCCATTTTCACAGGTGAGGCCGAAGGCCGGCTCGGAGAGGTTCTAAAAGACGCCTACCAAGACCGCTTGAAATCTTATTACGATTATGCCGACGATTTACCGGGATTGGAGGAGGTCCCGATCCCATTCTTGTCCAGGCAAAGAATCAAGCGGACGCGGAGTGCGCGCAGCAGTTTTGATAGTGGAAGGGGTTGTCCGTTTCAGTGCAGCTTTTGCACCATCATCAATGTGCAGGGTCGCAAGTCACGCTATCGCACCGCCGACGACATTGAAAAGATTCTCAGAGAAAACCTCGCCCAGGGCGTTATTCGTTTTTTCATCACTGACGACAACTTTGCCCGCAACAAGAACTGGGAGGCGATCTTCGATCGCATTATCGAGGTGTGCGAGGAAACCGGCATCGGAGTAAAGTTGATCATTCAAGTAGATACGCTCTGCCACAAGATTCCAAATTTTATTGAAAAGGCGAGACGCGCCGGCGTAAACCGGGCTTTCATTGGATTGGAAAACATCAATCCGGACAACCTGAAAGCGGCCAAAAAGGGGCAGAACAAGATCACCGAATATCGCGCCATGCTCCAGGCTTGGAAGCGGTCTCAGGTGACGGTCTTTTGCGGCTATATCGTCGGCTTCCCCGGCGATACCCAGGAGCGGGTCCTGCGGGATATCGAAATACTGAAGCGCGAGTTGCCCATCGATATCCTTGAATTCTTCTGCCTTACCCCTTTGCCTGGCTCCGAAGACCATCAGGTGTTGGATGCCAAGGGCGTTTCGATGGATCCGGACTTGAACAAGTATGATTTAGAGCATGTCTGTACCGATCATCCCAACATGTCTCGCAAGGAGTTTTTTGAAACCTACCAATTGGCTTGGGATACCTACTACACCGACGAGCATGTCGAGACCTTGATGCGGCGCACGGTGGCCATGGGTACGAAAGCCGACAGGATCACCAACTGGGCCAGTTGGTTTTATGGTTGCCAGATCATCGAGGCTCTGCATCCTCTGCAGGGTGGTCTTGTACGCTGCAAACACCGTACCGAAAGGCGTCCGGGCATGCCACTGGAGAGCGTGTTTTCCTTCTATCCTCGCTACGCATGGGAACTGATTTACAAACTTGGACGCTTTGCAAAACTGTATTGGAAATATTATCGCATCCAAAAGCGTGTGGAGAGGGATCCGTTAAAGAGTGAGTACACGGACGTAGCCATCAGACCGGAGCAATCGGAAGATTTTGATGAACTAGAGATGTTTACGGTCGATGAGTCATCGCAACGCGCCGTAGCAAGGGCTCGGCGGCGAATGGTACAGCAAGCCTGACGTTCAGCTGTCGATGCTCGGTTGCGGGGAGAGGACCTTGTCTACCTCTTCGCTGAGCCTGCTGATAAAGTCGGCCGACTTGGCCACGAAGGCAGAGATGCCCAGTGCCTTCAGTCTCACCATGACTTCAGTTTTGATTTCTCCCGACAGAACGATGATCGGCACATCGACTTTCATTTGTCTGCGGATTATCTCAATGGCGTCATCGCCTCGCAGGTCGGGCAGATTTAGATCCATTATGATGAGGTCGAACGGCTCCCCCTCAATCCGGATGAGGGCACTCTTGATGACGCCGACGACACGCACTTCGTGTCCCTTTCTGCTCAGCAGCGCCTTCGCCGCCTTCAGAATCATGGGGGAATCATCTACTACCAGTATCACTGCCACCGGCGCTGGCCTCGATGTCGCTGTGCTGGGGTCATCATGCCTGTCGCCTTCGCAACTCAAGTGAGATCGCGCGACGCGATTCGCCATCCCAAGGGTCGCTATAGTATACCGAGATTCAGGGCGGAGCGATATCCGTAGAACTACGGAGAGCGTCTCCTTCGAGCGGAAGCCATCAGCGACGCAATTCGCCATCCCCACGGAGTCACCATGGAATCAGCCAACATCGTCCTGACGGGTAAGCAGCAGGTGGAACTGAAAGCCGAGCCAGCACCGGAAGCTCCCGTGGGTGGCCTTCTGGTACAGACACGTCTGAGCCTGATCAGCACTGGAACGGAGACCATCTGCTATCGCAGCGAGATGGATGATGGAAGCCACTGGCAAGGTTGGGTCAAGTACCCGTTTTACCTGGGCTACAGCAATGTGGGTACCGTCGTGGAACTCGGGAAGGGTACAGAAGGATTCGACATCGGAGATCGCGTTTTCACTACCAGCAATCACCGTCAATACGCGGCCGTTTTGGGTGGGGCAGTCAAGATACCGGATGGGGTGAGCGACGAAGCGGCCTCCTGGTCAAAGCTGGCGACCATCACGCAGACCAGTGTTCGCCGCGCCGAGCTCGACATGGGCGCCCTCATCGTCATCATCGGAGCCGGCCCGCTTGGCCAACTCCTGACTCAGTACTGTCGCCTGATGGGTGCCAGCGAAGTGATCGTCATTGACACGATCGACAGCCGGCTGGAAGTCGCACTCGCCCACGGCGCCACGCGGACCTTCGCCGGTAGCGCCGCCGATGCCGGAGCCTTCGTCGAAAGCCACACCGACGGTGTCCTTGCTGACGTTGTCTTTGACGCGACCGGACACTACTCCGTGCTGCCCATGGGGCTGCGCTTGGCACGCCAGTTCGGAACGCTCATGCTCACCGGCGATTCACCGCATCCTAGCAAACAGATATTGACGGCCGACGTCCTGACGCGGCAGGTCAACATCCGCGGAACGCACAATGAAAAACTCGCGCCTCATCTTGAAGACTGGTCCAGCGTGCGACAGACGCGGCTGTTCCACACCTACCTCGAACGCGGCCAGATGCGCACCGACGACTTGATCACCTCGCGTCACTCGCCGTCAGAGGCGCCTGAGGTCTACGCCAACCTGCTGGAGAACCGAGCGGAAACCATCGGAGTTATCTTCGACTGGTCGAACCTGGAATAAACACAAATGACGGATAGACACAAATGACGAGAGACTAGGGAATCGCATGAAGGAATTCGAAAAGGGTCTCGCGGATGGTGAGGCCGCAGGATCTGCCGCCGGACGTAGCTCAACACCATCCACGAATGGCGCGCGCATGTACGTCCGGACCCAGAATTTTGGAACCACTGATTCTGATTTGCGCTTCTTGCAGCGGTGCGGTGTGCGTCACAAGGGTGGCGTTTTTCCGTTCCACCCTGACCGCGGTTGGGATCTCGACGACTTGCTGCGGGTGAGAGAACGCTTCGAAGCCTTCGGTCTGACGCTGGACATGAGTTCCATACCGATCTACGAGCAATTTCCCAACATCATCTACTACGGCAAGAGCCCGGAGCGTGATCGGGAAATCGATCTGGTGTGCGAGATGATCCGAACCGCTTCACGCGCCGGCATCGACTCTCTGCGGTACAACACATGCATCCTGAACATCGACCGCACGGAACAGGAAGAGGGTCGTGGAGCCAATTTCCACACCGCCCTCCGCCTGGACAAAATCTCCGATGAGGACCAGGCGACGCTGACCGATGCCGGACGGGTTACGGCAGAAATGCACTGGGAGCGAATTGAGTACCTGCTGGAGCGCATGATTCCGGTGGCAGAGGAGTTCAAGGTGCGACTGGGCAATTCCCAGGAAGACCCGCCCACGCCTCCCGGCTATAAGGGCGTGGACAAAGTCCTCAACGACTTTGAGGGCATGAAGCGCTTTATCGAGATTCAACGCAGTCTTTATCACGGCTGGAATTTCTGCGTCGGCTCGATCGGCGAAATGCTCGAAGATCCAGCCACGGAGATCTACCCGTTTATCGAGTATTTCGGCAGTCGCGATACCATTTTCCTCGTTCACTACCGCAACATCATCGGCAAGCGCTACAGCTTCCGCGAAGCTCTGCCTGATGAGGGAGACATGGACTTCGTCCGCGTCTTGAGAGCCCTCAAAGACGTCGACTACTGTTACGGCATCGATCCCGACCACGTTCCACACTGCGCCGACGATCCCGGCGGCACTCACCAGTCGCATGCCTACTGCTTCGGCTATATCAACGCCATGATTCAGTCGGTCTACGCCTGACGTATCAGTTGAAGAACTGCTTCGGCAGCAAGTCCCGCGAGGCCAGCAGCAGTTCACCGAGCAGGGCTTCTGCTCTGGCCGGTTCGATCGCCATTTCATCGACCATCATGGCCTGCATGGCCTTGCTGCGATCTCCATGTACGGCGGCGTCGGCGACCAGTTCCTGCCAGACAAATCGTTTTTCGAGAATCCCCCTCAGAACCATGGGTGCCACTCCCATGACAAGGGCACGGACGCCACGGGTCTCGGTGATCGCCTCGACCTCTACCTCGGCGGTCATTGGCAGGTTGGGAATCGCACCGTCGTTCGCGGTGTTAACGATACAGATCATCCGCTGACCGGTAGCCATCGCCGTGATGATCTGCGCGGGACCTTCACCAGAGCGCGAATCCTCCTTCACTTCCGGCAGCTGGGTCTCGTCCAGAAGCTTCTGATAGTCTGCCAGAAACGAGGATCGCAACTCGGGGGTCGGCTCCTGTTTCACCGGCATCGGATCAGACGCATCGAAGCCGTGACGCCGTGCCGAATCGGCCATGTTGTAAGGGAGTTCCTCCCTCACACCGACGTGAGTGGCGAATGGGTAGAATTCAAGGATGTGACCGTCGTCCGGGTACACGATGCGGTGTCCATACACGTCGGACAAGGCCGCGGTCATGGCATGGTCCACGGGAGGCTCGCATTCGTGGGTGCGCCTCACGAGCTCAGGCAACACGTCCCGGCCACGATGGTTGACGCTCGTGAACCAGTAGTAATGATTGGTGCCAATCCATCTGCATTCCAGCTCTGCCGCTGGCAGCTCGAGCAATTTCGCCGCCGCGCCGATGCCATGCTGCACACCGTGACACAAGCCGTACGACTTGATGCCCGAGTACTTGTGCAGCGCTCGCATGATCGTCGCCATGGGATTTGAGTGGTTCAGGAACACGACATCCGGGCAGCGCTTCTCCATGCGCCGGCAGATGTCGATGTGAGCGGGGATCGAACGCAGCCCCATCATCATGCCGGCCGGCCCTGCCGTGTCACCGATGGCCAGCTGAATCCCGTATTTGGCACAGATATGCAAATCGGCGCTGTGGTAGTACGAGCCATGCACGCCGCGCACGATCTCGGCGCCACTGCCGCCGATAGAGGAAAGGGCATAGTCGGCGCCATCGACGGCCTCGTCCGGATCGCCGGTGGAGGTGATGTTGAGGCTGCCTCCGGCCATTTCATTGAGGCGGCGACCCAACCCGGCCATGAGCTCAGCCTTTTCGGCATCGATGTCGTAGAGGACGATGTCCGATCCGGCCAGTTCCTCTTCGAGCACGAAGTTGCCCAGTACCTGGCGAAAGTAGAGACTGCCCCCACCGAGGCACATGATTTTGATTGCTGGCATTAAGGAGTGCTCCTATGATGGTTCGGAAGCCAAAGTGCACATGTGCCAACTGAAGGATGGCAAGATCACTTCCGTTCGCATCTACGGCATGTCCGGCAGCGCCTCATAGGGCCGGCACTGGTCGTGCTCAGGAAGCAGGGGTACTTGCGGGAGGTTCCTCACCCGGGTACCAGCCAAGTTCGGCAGCGGACAGCCTGTAGGCGTTGTCGTTTTTGGCCCGCTTACCGAACAGCTCTTTGGCACACGACTTCCCGACGGAGTCTCGTCGCACGCAGAAGCAGGGCTTCTGTCTGGCGGGATAGGGGTCCCCTTCGAGATCGCTGCGGAGAGTGCGTCGCGAGGTCGTTCCGCGGTCGGTGTGACCCCACTCGGCGCTGAGAATGCACTCGATTGCCATTTGCGGCTCCACGTACTTGGCTGCATCTAACGCGGCGTCCTCGGTTCCCGGATGGGGCTCCATGGCGTCCCTGGCTCCCTCTACCGACAGGCGCTCTCGCGTATTGGACGCCCAATCCTTGGCGTGACCGGCAACCTGGCAAGCCTTGCTGTCCTGGCTGTCCGACAAATCACCCCAGTGTTCCATGACCGGCTCTGGTGGGACGAGACCCTGCAGGGCTCCGAGACCCACATTTATCCCTTCGTGCTCATCGTCAAAATAGCTAGCGGGCGGGGGTTCAGTTGGCGCTCCCTCCGGCACCAGGTTTTTTCGGCCGACCGTCTTGGCCCAGATATCGATGCCTTCGTCCACCCTGAGGTCTAGCCGCATCACGAAGGGTCGGATTGGCTCCAGGCTGTAGACGACGCCATCGGCTGAGTCACACAGCTTGTGACTCAGCCACAGCTTCTGCATGATCGGCTGGCTCTCTGACCGGTAGAGGTGGACGTGCATCTGGGACTCTATCTCGCGCAGATCGTGTAATCTCTCGATCACGAATGGGGTCTGAACGATCGACTGGAAGCAGGCCTTGTCGGGCTCCTCAGCGTCCCTGAACTGCTTCAGTGAGAACTCGTTGATCGGGGTCTTGTGCGCCAGCGGCTCCAGCCCCAGAGTCAGCAGCTTGCGAAGTCGGTCCAGGGCCTCGCCTTCGAGAGCCTGCTGCTTGCGTTCAAGTTCCTTCTTCAACTCGCGGCCCCACGACTCGGTCACAGCGCTCCACTTGTCGCTTTCCTCGGCGAGAGGCAAATCGCCTTGTACGATATCCATGAGCCGGCTGAGCCGCATCTCCTGACCCATCGTCAGAGACGAAAGAGTCGGCACCTCGAGCTGCATAAGGGTTTGGTGGTCCCGACCGTGCTGACCTGCTCCGCCCAACTCTAGGGCACCATCTCCTTGCGAGCGGATGACGCTCTGTACGGTCGGCCATCCGTACTGCTCTCGGCCGATCGTCGTGGCAATCTCTCCGTCGTTGTAGGCGAAGGGAGAAACCATGCCCGCGCTGGCCAGAACCCAGTTTTCGCCCACTTTCTTGTAACGCTTAACCGGGATCGAGAACCGGATCTCTCGCGTCGCCCACTTGCCGATATCATCGGTTTTGGACCACACCCCGTCGTAGGTCCAGATCAGAAGATAGACGTAGGTGCCGAACACCTCGAAGCGCAGCTCCTCTTCTGCGTCGTTGAGGTATTTGTCGACGAATTCCGACATCTTCTCCTTGCTGGCCAGCAGTGGCAGCACGAGGACGGTCGCGTTCGGGAAGCGAAACGGCCCGGGCAGGGAGATCGCGGCCGCGCCTCGAGCGGTGTTGTAGGAAAATATGTCTTCGGGCCTCTCCTTGGGGTTTTCTTTGTAGTCCAACTCTCCATTCGGTTTCGACCACCACCCGGTGAAATGCCGGGTACGCCAGCATACGTTCTCACCCGCCACGTAACGCATGTTGACGTCGGCCCAGAACGGAAAGTCCGGCTTCAGCACCGCGACCTCGGGCGCTCCATACTCGACCGCATCGGCCTCGATGCCCAGGGTGTTCAGAACCGGCAGTGTGGGGTAGTCGTGAATGCGAATCTGGAAGCCGGCACTGGGGTCTCCCCGAAGCAGGTTCTCGTCGCCGAGCATGCCACCGGCGTTGAAGTCGACGAGCTGCAGCTGGCTGTTGACGATGGCCTGGTAGCAGACGGCATCCGGGAAATAGCCATCCCGGAACTGTTTCAGGTTCACGGTGTTTGCAGTCGGGGGCGACAGGGATCGAAAGCTCTCGAACAACTGTGAGAGCCTGGCGGGGATGGAATCCAGATTCTGCATCAACCCGCCCATCGAGGCGCCCGCCGCCAAGCCCACGAACCGGTCCCAGATTGCGGCACCGTTGAGAATCGCCTCGGAGACGGCGACAAACGGGTTGAACGGACTCCAGCGATTTGGCGGCCACTGTGTCAGGTTCGGTGGCTCGTCGTAATCTATCTCGAGGATCACCTCCTTCTCCATGCGGCTGCCCTCGAAGACCTGCGGGAACACATTCGACTTGACCCGGATCAGGGGATGCCGCCGCTGAGCGGGTGAGTGACCGTGAACATCGAACTCGCCGAGCCAGCCCTGGGTCTTGGGCCAACCGAAGATCTCCCTGCCCGTGGCCTGCGATGCCACCTGGTCGACGAGGATAAACGGCGCAACGGCGGCCGTCCGCTCGAAGACGTACTTGCCGTTGTCGAGCCGGAACCAGTCGAGGAAGATCGAGAACACGAGCTCGTTCTGAGAGACCCAGCCGCCGCGCTGCATCTGACCGGTCATCTCGCCGTAGTTGATCAGCTGTAGAAACACGTACGGGAGGGAGGGGCGAAACTCGGCAATCTCCGGGGGCATGAGGTTCAGGTACCTGTCGCAGAAGCTTTGCAGGCGGCTCAGCTTGGCGCGCAGCGGAAAGAACCGCATCGTCACGCCGTTGAACTCGTACGGCGGCGGGCCGATCATGCCATCCTCGGCATGGGAGAGGTTGTATGAAGGCGGGACTTCGGTCAGCCTGGTGATACGAGACCCGTCGTACGGCTGTGCCGCTTCCAATCTATCGTTCATGGCTGCCAGCTGTCGGATATCTTGGTGTCATACATATGATCAGGCTCCATGGTGAGAGGCCAAGGGCCATCCATCAGCAGGTTCCCAGAAGATGTCAGGCGAGTGTGACTCAAGGTTCGGTTGCGGCCAACAGGTCGTCAATTTCGATCTGGCTGAGTATGTCTTATTCGGCGAAGACTCGCAAGAAGATGCTTATCTCGTGTAAGGGACTGCTTATTCCCTGTGACTCCTGACTGAACCGGCTCGCCTAGTGGCTGAGAGACGCACAGGCGGGGATCGATTTTCAAGAGGGCTACCTTCCCGAGAGTTGAGTTAACCGGAAGGCGTCGCCTCATGGACTTCGTTTCGTTTTTCTGTGTGGATTCATCCCCAACCGCGTCACCATTCCTTCACATGATATGGCTGCGCGTCCCTGCCATGCCTCCCGAGACAGCCTTGGCACCCTTCTTGCCACAAGGCAGATCTCCCCTTACCGGCCCGCTTGTTTTAAGTTCGCATATGCGTATCTTATAGATGAAGACTCACAGGTACTTCAGGCCGTAGGAAGGCACCGATGCGAATCAAATACTTTCCGGAAGTCGACAAGCTCGATATCGATTTCGTCGACGATTTCCCGAGTGTCGACAATGAGGAGGTCGCCCCCGGTTTCCTGCTGCGGTACGATGAAGACGGCAGAATTGTCGGTATCGAGATCGACAGTGCGAGTCACCACGTTCGGCTCGAACAGATCGAAAGCGACCCTTCGCTTGTGGTGGTCATGGGCGACGTCAAGACGGTGTCTACCCTGGCAGCGGAGATCGGCGTTGGCGAGAGGTCCGTGCAAAAGACCATCCAGGCGATGCGGAGCAGCGGACTCGACGTCGGCCAACAGGAGAGCCCGACTCACCCGATAATCCTCTCAGAAGCTGACGTACTGTCGATCGTGCAGTGGCGCGAGGATCACCCTCGGGGCCGACGCTCAGCCAAAGCAGCAACAGCCTGAAGTAAAGTTTCACCCGTGTCCTCAGTCGTCCCACGGCCGCCGATACTTCTGGGCGCCCTCCATCTCCAGCATCTGGTCGTAGGCAGCCTGTAGAGGCGCCAGGGCGCGAACACCTTCTTCGGCGTCGCACGAAGGGGTGCGGCGCTCGCGGATCGCTGTGATGAATTCCTGGTTCTGCACAAGAACACCCGACTCGGGTTTCTTCGACGTCTCGAACACCGTGTCGCCGGCAAAACTCACCCGCTTCCCTTCGATCTCCAGCACACCCTTCTCGCACAGGTAGCGATTGCCAGTGGCGCTCTGGACTGCGTTGTAAGACAGACTGATCGTCGCCATCGTCTCGTTCTCGTAGCGGATCAGCAGGCTCACATCCATCGAAGTGTCGTTGACAGCATGCTTGGGGGCGATTTCGCCGCGAGCGCGGCGCACGGGAGAACCGATCGTCCACAGCGAGAAGTCGACGAGGTGACAGCCGTGGTGGAAGACGACGTCGTCCACCCAGCTGCGCTGGTAACCGGTCCAGCCCACGTTCTGATGACGGAACCAGAAACTGTACGACTGATGCTGGTAAACGTGTCCCGTTTCACCAGATTCGATGAACTGCTTGACGAATTGTCCGATCTCATCGAAGCGTCGGGTGTGGGCGACCATGACTTGCCGGCCCACCTGCCGCGCACGCTCGGCCACCCGCTGCGCCCCGGCCAGTGAAACCGCCAGCGGAATCTCCACCAGGACGTGCTTGCCGGCCTCCAGACAGGTCAACGCCTGCTCCACGTGCAACTCGCTGGGGGACGTGAGCACGACGGCGTCGAGATCGTCGTCGGCAAGTGCCTCTTCGAGAGATGTAGTCGTTCGACCAAAGCCGTGACGATCAGCGAAGGCCTTGGCCGGCTCGGCTCGTCGCCCCATCAGCGTGCGCAACTCGACACCCTCGATCTGCTTGAGGGCCTCGGCGTGGAACTCGGCGATGCCGCCGTAGCCGACGACTGCGAATGACAACCGTTCCATAGTCACGAGGCCCGGCGCTGTTCCGGCAGCCAGAACAAGGCCTTGTTGCCCGCAGCCGCCATCTCCAATCCAATGTCGACGACCTCTTGCTCTTCCTGCGCGGACAGAGGTCGAAAGCTCTCAGCGATACGGACGTTCTCCTCCACTTGCGCCACTGTGTCCATTCCAATGACAGCGACGTCGATGTCCAGGCCCATGCTGTAGTGGACGAACTGCGCCCGGCGCTGTGTTGGACCCTGGTCGTAGGCCATGACCTTCATGGCGATGATGCCCGTTCCGCGCTCCCGCGCTGCCGGAATCGTCTCAGAGAAGTCGTTCCAGACCCGGTTTACCACTCCCAACGGGTTGAGAACCGTGTCGAATCCGTGCGCGGCGATATGGAGGGGGAACTGCGCCGGGTGCGTGTGTCCGGTGAGGCCGACGAAGCGAATCTTGCCGGACTCGCGGTATTCCTCGATCACGCGCAGGGCCCCATCAGCCCCCAGAACCCTGTCCAGGGTTTGCTCCCTGTCGAGTTCGTGCAGCTGGATGAGGTCGATGACGTCCACACCGAGGCGCTCGAAACTTTGAGCGATCTCCCGCTTCACCTCATCTCCTGAACGCTCGATGCACTTGGTGGCCAGGAAGAGTTGGTTTCGGTCGCGCTCGTTCAGCGCCAGACCGAGACGGCGTTCGCTCTCCCCGTAGCTGCTGGCGGTGTCGAAATAGGTGATGCCCAGATCGATGGCGCGATGCACCACCTCGATCGCTTCCGCATCAGTCTCGCTGCCACTCCAGCGGACGCCTCCCAATCCGAGAGCGGTGACCTTCTCTCCTGTGGATCCGAGATTGCGCAGGGGTAGAGCCATGGGCTTGCCTCCTGAAGGTTGGGTGAACGACTCATCAACTCACAGCGTATGGTCTTAGGTTATACTCCGACGCAGAAAATGAACAAGGTAGTGATAGCCACCAAACTGGATTCTGTGTGCCCGTGAGGACCAGTGATCTCGCCAAACAACCGACTGACCAGACTCGACGTGGCCTCCTGGGGCGCATTCATGGTATTCGCCGCCAGCAATGTGGTCACACCCATTTGTCTTCCCGAGATCTCAAAAACCCTCAATACCTCTCTCTCGGAAGGGGGTGGCGCGGAGACCGTGAGGAGCGTCCTCATCCTCGCCATGCTAATGCTGGCGGGCATCCTGGTGCACCGTTGGGGCAAGAAGCCAATGGTGGTCTCGGGGCAATACCTGATCGCTGCCGGGGCGTTGATGGCGAGCTACTCGGACAATTACCCGATGTTGATCGTCTCGCTGATGGTCATGGGCATGGGCGGAGGGTTGACGGAAGCGATAATCAATCCACTGGTCGCGGATCTCCATCCGAAGGACTCGGGGAAGTACCTGAACATCACCAATGCCTTCTTTTCCATCGGCGTCATGGTGTCGGCGCTGCTGTTCGGCGAGCTCCTGACCCTCGGGTACTCGTGGCGGTTCATATTCCGCATCGCCGCTGCCCTCACTCTCGCCATGGGGCTGTTCTTCAACGCCTCGCGATTTCCCCCCGCGGCGCAGCAGAACAGCACTCCCTGGAATCTGATCGGCCATGTCGTCGCGCTACGGGGCTTCTGGCTGTTTGCCGCTGCCATATTTCTGGGTGGCGGTGTCGAATCAGCGTTCATGTTCTGGAGCCGGAGCTATGTGGCCACCTATCTCGATGAGGTGCCGCGGGCGGGCGCCATCGCGGTCGTCATCTTCGCCGGCGCCATGGCCGCCGGCCGCCTGCTTGCCGCCAGGCTGTCACAGGCCATGAGTCTGAACGCACTGATGATGAGCTCGGCCGTGCTCGGAGTAGTAGTGACCGGGTTGGTCCCGTTGGCCACCAGCCTGACCGGCTTCTACTCGTTGCTGGTGCTTGCGGGAATCGCCACGGCCTGCTTCTGGCCGACCATTCTCGCCGCGGCGGCCGACAGGCTGAATGCGAATGTCACCATACTCATGGTCATGCTCGCCGTCGTCGGTGTGGCCGGTTTCGGCCTCACACCCTGGATGATGGGGATCATCGGAGATCGGGTGGACCTGAGAGCCGGGTTTTACATCATACCAGCCTTCTTCGTCGGCCTGATCCTCGTGTTGGCCATCGAATGGCGGATGAGCCGCAAACCGATGTCGTCACCTCTTTGAAGACTGAGGGCGTCACTCTGGTCGAGAACGTCCTGTCCAACGATGTTTGCCTGGCGGCTCTGTTGCGATCGGGGATGGCGGCCGCATACCGTCGCCAGTAGCTCAAACAACGAAAGGGAAGAAGAATGAAATTGACCGTGGAGGGATGTCGCGCCCGACAGCAGCGTCTGCTCGAGACCTTGAGGGAGAACGAGCTGGATGGCGCCATCATTTCACGTCGCGAATACGTCTATTATTTCACTGGTTGGCTGCACGACCGGCATCACGCCGCCGCAGCTTTCATTGGCGCCAGCGGTGAAGCCACCCTCGTCGCTGCCATTGAGGACGCGGAGGTGGCCGCCGACAAGGTCATCCCGTACGAGACTGCGTACCTGGCCACGATGCACAATCGACAGTACGAAACGGTGGCGGAAAAGCTGGCCCCTAGCATCGCCGGCATCGGATCGTTGGGTGCGGATGTGGGAGGTGGAATCGGCTGCATCTGTGCCCTGGCCGGAAGCGATGCCCGCGACATAACGCCGTTCATTTTGCGGCTGCGCAAGAGCAAACACGCAGACGAAGTCGAATCGATTCGCGGCGCCATCGGCATTACCGAAACGATGTACGATGCTGCGAGAGACGCGATAGATCCGGGCGCGGATGAGGTCGAGGTGTTGGCCCATATCCGTCGCGAGGCCACCGTGAAAGCGGGGGAGGATCTGGAGCATTTCGGCAACGACTTCCGGGCCAACGACTGGGGAGGGAAAGCACGCCGGCGGGCAATGCAAGCCGGTGAGCTCTACATCCTGGATTCAGGTCCCAGCCTGCACGGTTATCATGCCGACAATTGCCGCAGCTTCGCCGTCGACGGAAAACCGACGCAGGTTCAACTGAAGGCGTGGGAGACCATCGACGGTGTCTTCCCAGAGCTGGAAAATGCGGTAAAACCGGGGGTCAAGGCGAGCGACGTATACCGGATCGCCGACGAGATCTTCAAACAGGCCGGTTACGAGGGCATGACGCACCACCTGGGCCACGGCATAGGCCTGTTACCGCACGAGCCACCCGAGCTCAATCCCAACTACGAGGCCACTTTCGAGGTAGGGGATGTTTTCACCATGGAGCCGGGGTTGTATTCTGAAGAGATGAAAGCGGGAATCCGGATAGAGGAAAACTACCACTTCACCGGTCAGGGGCTGGTAAAGCTAACCTCGTACCCACGGCCGCTTGCCTGAAGCTCGGTTTGTGGCCTGGCCCCGATCGGTACGCCGGTTGTCTATCGGTTGGTTGTACTGACCATTCTCTCGAGACGTTGTATGGTCGATGATAGAGAGGCCATTTGTGCCTTCAGCTCATCATTCTGCCTCTTTAGAGCCTCGTTCTCCAGAGTCATGGACTGTATCTGCGCATCGAGTTCTTGCACAGCGCCTACCAGATGAGGCCGAACGCTATACGTTTCTACCTGGAGATATCCAGTGCCGTCATCCTGGACGCTTTCGGGAAAGATCTCCTGATACTCCTGGGCTATGAAGTTGTAGTAAACGCGGTTGCCGACGGAAGGGTGACCTTCCTGAAACTCTTCGCTGTAGCGAAATTTAACCGGTCGGAGTTTGCGAACCGTGGCCAGGGCGTTATCAATTTCCTGGACATCGGTTTTCAACCGGCGGTCGGAGTTGGCGAGCCAGTCACCGGCTGCTGTTTTAGAGGCAGCGCCCTCGACTTCGAAGGCATTGGCTGTTGGTGCCCGGCCGACGCCGATTTCCCCGCTAGTGGCAATCGTCATCCTGGTTGAGGGCGCCGTATTGATAGCACCTGTCTGAAACTCGATTATGCCTGATAGCGCAATTGCCGACGTCGATGCTCCCGCGTTAGGTATCAGGTCGGCTCCCGCGTCGTTGAGTTCATAGTTGGTTGATATGACCAGCCTGTTCGAATACGCGCCGGTTTGGTTTCTCCAGATGTAACCATCGAAGTTTCCCAGATTCATTCTGAAGCCATCCGTCGAACCGGCACCCGGATAGGGGAGGTATACGTCACCTCCTACTACATGTAATTGATGAGATGGGGTGTTTGTGCCGATTCCGAATTGGCCAGCGTTATCGATACGGAAATGATCTGTCGTAGTTCCACCAGCATCTGTCCGGCTGATGCGGAAATAATCGCCACTGGCATTTAGCGTGACATCCCATCCTGCCTGACCGGCGTTGTATCTCTGTCTGGCCGTCCCAGCATCCAGATAGACATTGGCGCCGAGGAACATCCCGACACCCGAACCGTCACCGAAGTTACTGATGGCGTTGTCTCCGAAGCCGCTGTTGGTCATACGTATTGCCTCCCCGTGCCCCTTGGACAGGTGAAGGAGCGCGCCTGGAGTTGACGTACCGATGCCGACGTTGCCACTGCTATTGATATGCAGATGCTCAGTTCGAGTGCCGCCAGCATTGGTTCGGCTGACGGCGAATCTATCGCCACCGCTTGCGTTCAACGATAGGTCCCAGGCCGGCTGGCCCGCGTTGTGCCGCTGCACGGCAGTGGCAGCATCGAGATAGGCATTGGCGCCGAGGAAGAGGCCGGGGCCCGAACCATCTCCGAAGGTGCTGATACTGTTGTCCCCGAAGCCGCTGTTGGTTAAGCGTATTGCCTCCCCGTGGCCACCTTTGTCGAGATGCAGGAGAGTGCCTGGCGGTGTCGTGCCGATGCCGACGTTGCCGTTGCCGAGGATCCGCATCTTCTCGGAAAAGCCGCCGGCACTCCGGGTTATGAAAGCCAGATCACCGTAGTCGTTCGTGTGGTCTGTGAACACGCCGGCGACACTTGCGACGCTGACTACATTGTCTGCATCCCGCCAATCGATTCTAGCATAGTTGTTGGCCGTTGTGTTATCGTTTATCAGTGCCAGAAATGGGTAATCCGTCCCGAAGCCCGTGGAGGCAGATCCGGCGACCAAAGTACCTATCTCATTGCTACTGACATCCCCGTTTACCTCTAAGTTGGCTGCCGGTGTCACCGTGCCGATGCCGATATCACCGTCGATTTCAACTGTCATTCTCGTCGAAGGCGCTGTATTGATGGCGCCTGTCATGAAATTGATCGCCCCATCGTCCAGCGAGATAGCCGTCGTCGCGGCTCCAACGTTCGGTACTGTGTCGACTCCACCATCAGTCAAGGCATAGTTGGTAGACAGAACCATGGCGTTTGTGAATACCCCTGTCTGATTCCGCCAGATGTATCCATCGTAGTTTCCGAGTGCCAGCCTGAATCCATCCGTCGAACCGGCACCCGGATAGGGTATGTATGCGTCACCTCCCACCACATGCAATGGATGAGATGGGCTCGTCGTGCCGATGCCGACACTACCATTCACGGTCAGTCCCCCAGCTCCCGCGATATCGACGGCTCCATTGTCAGCCGTGATGGTACGGCCAACTCCCGCTCCACCTTCGTCGTAGGCCTGGTCGAGGGTGTTCTGAGTGTCCGTATCTGTGTCGGTGGCATTAAAGGTCAGGGTGTTGCCCGAAGGTGCGATGGCCATGTTGGTACCAGCATCCAGGGTCACGGCATCGGTGAGGCTGTTCACCGTCAAGACCACGGCCCCTGCGGCCACATCACCGGCCGCGATGGTAGCATTGGCAATCTCGGCCGAGGTGACCGCATTAGCGGCGATCTTGGCCGTCGTGACCGCACCCGCGGCCAGCTCCGTGGAGCCAACTCCGCCCGCAGCGATATCGAGGGTTACATCACCGGTGGTGCCGCCATTGGCAAGGCCCGTGCCCGCCGTTACCCCCGTAATATCACCCCCAGCTGTGGCGTCGATGGTAGCGTGTTACCGGCCGGGGTGATGTTGATATTGGATCCTGCCGCCAGGGTAATGGCGTCTTCCAGGTTGTTGACGCTGGTGACTACCTGACCGACGGCTATGTCGGCAGCCAGTATGGTGCCATCACCAATCTCTGCCGAAGTGACGGCGTTAGCACCCAGCTCCGCGCTGCCTACAGCATCAACCGCGATTTCGTCGGCGTCCACCGAATCAGTCGCCAGATCGGTCGCCGTGATCGTGGCGTCAGCGATCTGTGTCGTCGTCACAGCGCCAGCGGCTAGGTCTGCAGCCACGATCGTGCCATCGACGATCTTGGCACTTGTTACCGCATCGGTGGCCAGGTCGGCCTCGGAAACGGCACTGTCCAGGATCTTAGCGCTCGTTATTGAATTGTCCGCTATGTCGCCGGTGCCTACCTCATTACCCCCTGTGGTGCCGATGGTAATGTTAGGACCAGCGCGATCGATGGTGACGTTGGCTCCCGGTACCAGGTTTACAGCGTCGGTGGCATCGTTGAGGCTCAACACCGCACTGCCCGTCGCCAGCTTGGCACCCGTCACTGCTGCATCCTGGATTTCGGCAGTAGCTACAGCGTCAGCGGCAATCTGCGTAGCGGTCACCGCGTCGTCGGCCAGATCTACTGTCGCGACCGTACCATCAGCGATCTTCGCCGAGGTCACCGCATCATCCGCCAGATCCCCACCCGTAGCCGAGATCGTCACTGTGTTACCCACGGTGGCCACAGTCACGTCGCCGCCACCTTCAATGGTGACACCATCGGTTGCTGCATTCACGCTCGTCACAGCCGCTCCGGATGCAATCTTGGCTGCGGTAACAGCATCATTCGCTAGATCACTGGCCGTAATGGAGGCGTCGACGATCTTGGCGCCAGTCACCGAATTATCCGCCAGATCACCCACGCCAACCTCACTCCCCCCACTGGCGGAGATGGTGATATTCTGACCGGCCTGCTCAATCGTGATGTTGGCACCCTCTACCAGGGTGACTTCGTCCTGCGCGCCGTTGAGGCTCTTCACTACCTGACCATCGGCCACATCCACCGCCAGCACAGAGCCATCTTCGACGGACTTGGCATGCAGGCTGTAGGGCGCGGCCACCAGGGCAATGCGCGGGGCCAGTTCATCACCACCTCCAATCGAGATGCCAAGGAGATAGGGTCGGTCAAACGGCACCGCTTCCAGGGACGCGATCTCGCCCAGCACCACGCTGAATTGCCCGCTGCTCGTCGTCAGCGTGCGGGTCGTCTCCCATACCGCGACACCCCCAACTGCCTGCTCATAGAGGCGAAAGGTGATCGCGTGGTCACCATCACCGACAACCTCCCCTGACGAGTCCGTCAGGAACCCCATGTAGGCGATCGTCTTGGGTACCGTCCCCTGTGCCTGTACGGTCGGAAGGGCAGCGAGCCACAGTGACGCGAGTAGTAATAGGCGTTTCATCAACAAAGTCTCCTGAGTGAGATTCATTCTACTCAGTATAAGTCTTGTGAAACCTCTTTTCGATGATTTTTGCTCGTTCTTGGCTATAGGGTGTCTGCAAGCAGGCTCGTAAATCATCGGTACCGTAGCGGGTTCTGTGTCTGTGCCGGCCCACGCGACTCAGAACAAAAAGAAGCGCAACCCCCGAAATCAGAGAGTTGCGCTTTTCAATAAGCCGGCGGGACTCACATAGTCACGTAGCTACGTCGCCACGACAACAAGCCTTCCAGCCTTGAGTGTGGGGAGAATAACTGTGACCTGCTCCATGAGTGGCCGAGTATCCGACAATCGGTTCGATGTAGCTCGTAGAGCGATCACTGAGAGGTCGAAACGTTCGAGATTTTGCTGCCAGGGCAAGTTGCTGTCCATCGTGATCAGAACGTCGAATCGATCTTGAGCTCGCTCCAACAGTTCTCCGTTCTTGATACCCGCCCAACCAAGACGAGCGACGGAGTCGACTTGGTGGTCTGGTAGGCTGTCTTGAAGTCGCCAATCCAGATTTTCGTCGAGCAAGATCTCAAATCAGGACGGGGCGAGAACGCGGTGGCGAGATTCCTCCAGGATTCCGATCACCTGCTCGCGTTTCACGCTTGGGAAACCGCGCAGGAAGTCCTCTATGGAATCTCCACCCTCAAGATGGTCGAAAAGACTTCTGATTGGCACCCGAGTGCCGACGAAGACTGGCGTCCCGCCCAAGATCTCAGGGTCGACGTGCACTACACGCGACAAATCCACGGATTGCATTTGCTCTTGTCCTTTCAGCATTCCCAATGTGAACATAGAATCGACCTCCGCCTTCTGCAACGCGGAGGCACAGATCGATTCTGTCTTTCGCGCAAGGAATGGGGCCATTTGCGGGAGTTGAACCTCAAACCGATCTAGTCTCAAAAAGCAGGCGTTTCAAATGCGGTTTGTTCGGACGTAGCCGCGTCGGGATGAGGGTCTGGGTGCTCACAGGTTGAACTGCAGGCCAACGCCGCCGCCCAGACCGATGGGAACGGCATCGCCAAAGACGATATCGACTCGAAATTCGAGAGGGATGCTAAAGCGGTCGGTAACGACGAGAGTATAGCCGACCCCCAGGGGAATGCCGACCGTCGTACCGGTCCCGTTGAAGAAGGTATGGATGCTGGCGCCTGCCATGACGTAGTAGGCGGCCCCTAAGTCGAGCCGCACCAAGCCTCCCGCAAACCAAGTCCACACCGTTTCCCATCGGTAGCGTGGACTCAGGCCGATGGGGACATAGCGCTCCTCCCAGAAGTAGAGCCTGCTTACCCCGATCTCGGGACCGAAAGAGACGGTCTCCGAGCTGCGGTATAGGAACTGCGCCAAACCTCGATAGTTGAACTGATTCCAATCAGATAATCCCTCGCCGCCGGAAATCTCGGGTATCTCCACGGCGGCGGGGACATCGACAACCGTATAACCCCAATTGTTGTTTATCGTGAACTGCCATTGGCCGGGCTGAGCATGAACGGTACTGCTCAACCCTAATGTCAGCAATAACAGTAGTGCCGCTTTCATCTATTGATCCTTTCACCCTCCAGCACAGTTAGATTCCCTCCTGGCTGGTCTTTGTGACCGCCGGGATTGTTCAATAGGCTACGGAGATTCGGAAGGGCTACCAACAGGGCCAGGGTGGAGATTTCTGGGTTAAAATATGGGGGAGTATATATGCCCTCCCATCAGCCGATTGGCGAATCGGGTTCACCTCCCATGAGGCGGGGCACCAAACCGTAGGTCAAGGAGTTGCGATAGCAGGACGAGAGCGCCGCAGTCCTTGTTCCTCGAAACCCTTATCTCGCCGCCAGCTCTATTTCCGCTTCCACAGCCGCCATCGCTTCCAGCCTCCGCACTGCAGCCGTTAGCGCCTCCAACTGCATTTGCAACTCTTCATTGTGCAGAGCCAGCTTCTCCTTCTCCGATCGCAGCTCCGACAGCTCCTCCTTCACCTGACTCAGCTCCACATTCGCAAGCTCGTTCGCTTCGTGTCTCTCGAATTGCTCGCGCTGTAGCTTTATGATCTCCTGCTGCTCCTGGATGGCCTTGATCAGAACAGGGACTATATCGGAGTAGTTCAGTCCGAGCGTGTTGCGCTCATCGTCACCCACTTGCACGACTTCGGAGACTATTGGCTGCATTTCCTGAGCGATCAACCCGATCTTGCGACCTTGCTCGGCTCGATCTAACCACGTGTAGGAGACCGGACGCATATCCATCACTTCATCAAGCCCGTAGGGACTGTCCTCGATATTCTCTTTCAGACGGCGGTCCGAGGTCTGTATGGTGCCATTCGTTGCCCAGACAGCGCTCCACTTGAGCCCGGAGGTGCCGCTTGTGTAGACGCCATCTGTAGCGGGCGCGACATGACCTGCGACTGTCAGCTTTTCCGTGGGGCTAGTCGCGCCGATCCCGACTTTGCCCTCACCCGTCAAAACCAGATTCTCGGTGCCTCCCCAACTTTCACTGGTTCCGATCGTGAGCTTTCGACTTGCATCGGTAGCATGGTAGGTTCCGATTAGGAAAAAGGCTTCATTATTTCCAGGGCTTTTTCCCAGTGCGAGCCTCGTGTATTCCCCATTTGCCAGACCGGAATTCACGACGTGAACGCCGCCATTTGCCGCCGGTTTCACCTCCAGGATAGAACCTGGAGTCGTCGTGCCGATGCCGACGTTGCCGCTGCTCTCTATTATCATCCTCTCTGTGCCAGCTGTCATAGTGTTGTAGGTCCCCCCGGTGTAGAAAATCATCGGGTTCGCAGCCGTGCTGACGATCTGGAAAATACTTGACTGGCTCAGTAGTCCTCCGTTCACGCCCCATATCCCGGATGCTGACGAAGTGCCCAGCAGTGCCGTTTCATTTGTGGCCAGGTTGACGTGAAATTTACCGCTCGGACTCGTCGTGCCGATTCCGACATCGCCGCCATTCGGATTCAGAGTCAATGGTTTGAAACCTACACCAGCTTCTTGGCTCTGTAGCACAGCAAAATCACCTACAGCGCTATACCCAATACGGAGCATTTTGTTCGGGGTCGTAGCGTCGCTAAGACGAAGATGTGTCCAACCACTGCCGACCCAGTCAACATCCTTGTCTATACGAACCTCATGACCAGCTCCCGGGAGATCGACATGTAACGGAACGCTCGGACTCGTCGTGCCGATGCCGACGTTGCCGCCGTTTGGGTTAAGCAGAAGGTTGTAGTTGATACCGAGATTGGTGGCGTCGGAGTTTTGAATCCAGCCATCACCATTGGTATTGATCCCAATATCTACCACTCCGTTTCCGCTACGCGCCCGAATCATGGATCCGGTCTGAGTAGATCCAGAGGTAGCGGGAAGACCCGCCGCATCATTGCTCTCTAATCGGGCACCCGGAGTAGTCGTGCCGATGCCGACTCCACCAGACGCGCGAATCAGGAATTGATCAACCGCCGTCGATGCGAAGTCGGCGTCCGTCTGATCAGCCCAGACAAAGGCCCCTGTGTGGTTGGCTTTGGCGCGCCGACCTCCGGCGAAGCTGTAGAGCCCCGCGGCGGTGTTTTGAAGGCCGCCTGGGATCATGGAGCGATCTCCACTGGCCACATTGTTGCTACCGCCGGCTACAACGGCGTCTTGACCGCTCGCGGTGTTGGCATTGCCTCCGCCGACGGTGGCGGTGTTCCCATTTGCGGTATTGCCGCTGCCTCCTGAGACCGTGGACCCAACTGTAGAGGCGGTATTGCTGGAGCCACCTCCGACGGTGGCGGCGCCGAAGGTCGCATCGTTGAAGGTTCCACCCGCAACCGTCGCATTTAGCGCTGTGGCCGTATTGAGTTGGCCGCCGCCGACGGTGGATGTAATACCGCTCGCCGTGTTCGTAACCCCGCCGCTGACAACAGACCGCTGTCCCGAGGCGATGTTGTCACCTCCACCAGTGACCGTGGACTCATCGCCGATGTTGGCGTCATCCCATTGCGTTCCGGCAATGATGCCTGCCCGGAAGGCTTTCTTCGCCGGTATCCACATCATGCGTGTGCCTGCACCGCTGGTCGGAGTAGTGCCGCTGGCGCCAGTAAAGAGCACGCTGCCGTTTGTGACCTGCAGTCCATCGGTCCCGGCGATATCAACCGCACCATTGTCTGCCGTGATGGTACGGCCAACTCCTGCTCCACCTTCGTCGTAAGCTCCGTCGAGGGTGTTCTGGGTGTCGGTATCTGTGTCAGTAGCGGCAAAGGTCAGGGTGTTGCCTGACGGAGTAATCGCCATGTTGGTACCCGCAGCCAGGGTCACTGCGTCCGTGAGGCTGTTCACCGTCTTGACCACGGCCCCTGCGGCCACATCACCGGCCACTATCGTCGCATTGGCAATCTCAGCCGAGGTGACCGCATCAGCGGCGATCTTGGCTGTCGTGACCGCAGTTGCGGCCAGTTCCGTGGTACCGACTCCGCCTGCAGCGATATCGAGGGTTACATCACCGGTGGTGCCGCCATTGGCAAGGCCCGTACCCGCCGTTACGCCGGTAATGTCACCCCCAGCCGTGGCGTCGATGGTAAGCGTGTTACCGGCTGGGGTGATGGTAATGTTGGACCCCGCTGCCAGAGTGACGGCGTCTTCCAGGCTGTTGACGCTGGTGACTACCTGAGCAGCGGCGATGTCGGCAGCCAGTATGGTGCCATCACCAATCTTCGCCGAAGTGACGGCGTCAGCGGCCAGTTCCGCACTGCCGACAGCGCCACCCGCTATGTCTGCAGCGGCGATGGTGCCATCGGCGATCTTGGCACTCGTTACGGCATCGGCACCCAGATCCGCCTCCGCGATCGCGCTGTCGATGATCTTCGCACTCGTGATCGAGTTATCCGCGATGTCGCCCGTACCGACCTCATTACCACCCGTCGTCGAGATCGTGATGTTCTGTCCCACGCGAACGATGTCGATGTTGGCACCCTCGACCAGTGTTACGTCGTTGGTGGCCTCGTTCAGGCTCAGCACCGCTGTGTCCGTGGCCAGCTTCGCTGCCGTCACGGAGGCATCCTGGAGCTTGGCGGTGGACACAGCGACATCTGCCAGTTCGGAATTGCCCACCGCATCAGCCGCGATTTGTGCCGCCGTTACCGCGTCGGCGGCGATCTTGGCCGAAGTCACGGAATCATCGGCCAGCTCTGAGCCTGTGGCCGTAATAGTCACGATGCTGCCATTGGTGGCCACGGATACGTTGTCGCCACCCGTGACCGTGACCCCACCGGTGACATTGTTCACGCTCGTGACCACGGCACCCGAGGCGATCTTGACTGCCGTCACCGCGTCAGCCGCCAGCTCGTCGCTCGTGATCGCTGCATCCGCAACCTTGTCCGCGGTCACAGAGCCGTCGGCTAACTGCGCCGTGCCTACTGCGGCATCCGCTACCTTGGCGCCGGTCACCGAGTCATCGGCAAGCTGCTCCGTACCCACGGCACCCGCTTCGACACTCTTGGCATGAAGGCTGTAGGCAGAGGCTACCAGGGGTATGCGTGGGGCCAGCTCATCGCCAGCGCCGATCGAAATGCCCAGGTAATAGGGCCGGTCAAACGACACGGCTTCCAGGGACGCGATCTCGCCCAGCACCACACTGAAGAGCCCGTCGCCCGTCGTCACCGTACGGCTCGTCTCCCATACCACGACACCCCCTGCTGCCTGCTCATAAAGGCGAAAGGTGATCGTGTGGTCGCCATCATCGACAACGTCCCCTGAGGCGTCCGTTAGGTAGCCCATATAGGCGATCGTCTTAGGTACCGTCTCCTGGGCCTGTACGGTCGAAAGGGCAGCGAGCCACAATGATGCGAGTAGTAACAGCCGTTTCATCAGAAAGTCTCCTGAGTGGGATTCATTCTACTCAGTATAAGTCTTGTCAAACCTCTTTCCGACGATTTTTACTCGTTCTTGGCCGTTATTGGGAGTTTGTATTCCCATGCTTTAGCCACAATGATTCTGTACCGTAGAACGGGCACTGACACAGTGCCCACCATGCGACCCAGAACAAGAAAAGGCGCAACCCCCAAAGTCAGAGAGTTGCGCCCTTTTCAATATGGTGGAGGCGGCGTCCACCGCATGTCCGCCGTAACCCATTGCGGCGCAGATCATTTTATGAAATGTCTATTGGAAATACCCCCACTTCTACCCCCATAAGCTGTCCGTTGGTGAGTAATTGCCGCACCTGGAACTCATCATACGGCGTTTGTTCTGTCGGGAGTAGATGCCATCCCCTTTTTGGGCTTGGGCTACCAGACACGCGAGTTTATCCTATGGCGAAACAGGAAGTGGTGGTTACAGTGCGTCTATCTCAGACTGAAGTAGATGCTATCGATCAGCTAACGGTTGGATGGTTCAGCCGCTCGTAGGCAATGCGGATCGTGTTTCTTGCAGAGAAGCGAGAAGGAGCAGCGGAAGTTCCTTACGAGCAGGGCATTTGGGTAGGGACGTGCTGCACCCATTGCCCCAAGAGGAGGTGTCATGTTCGTAGTAGCCACATAGCTCTCGTGCTGCTGCCCGGCACTTGTACGACAGATACGATCATCCTTGCAGACCAGTTGGAACAAGTACTAAATCCACCGTAGGGGCTCCTTCTAAGGTGCTACTGGTGCACCCCCAACGCGGCGGGAAACTCGCCCCATCCCTTGAGACCGACAAACCATGGATACCCAAACGGCATGCAGACGGATCGAAGAGCAGGGCTACTGCGTGGTGGAAGGCCTTGTGGACGCGGTGGAGGCCGCTCGCTTCGAGTCCCGGGCCCGGCAACTGATGACCGATAAGATCGGAAAGGTCAATGAAAAGAACGGGTACGGTAATCTGGAAGGGGCACTGATCCAGATGCCCGAACTGGCGCCCCTCTGTGCCCATCCGGTCGTGTTGGAGATCGGGAAGCACTTCTTCGGCTGGCCGTTTTTTCTGGCCAACAGTGTCTGCATCAAGTGGGTGAAGCCCGGAGCGGCGGACGGCGAACTTCATTCGGACTGGCCCCCTGTCCCTGAACCCTATCCCCCCTGGCCCATGTTCCTCCAAACCATGTGGATGCTCACGGATTTCACGGCAGAAAACGGCGGCACGCGGGTCGTGCCGGGCAGCCATCGATGGGGCAAGCGCCCCACGGTCGAGCCGGACCCCACCCGCGAGGTCACGGCCGACGGCCCGGCCGGATCACTTCTGATCTGGAACGGCTTTCTCTGGCACCGCAGCGCCGCCAACACAACTGCCGACCGGCACCGGGTGGGTGCGAATATCGCGTACATTCCGAAATACATCCATCGTCCGCACAACTGGATGTGGCCGGACGTGCCCGTAGCGATTTACACGAGCTTTCCCGAACCGCTTCAGGAGTTGCTTGAACGGTCCGTCGAACCTCACTGACAACGCATGGCAACCTGCTCGCCCTTCAGCAACTGTTCCGACCTGTCCTCCTGCATCTCAGGATTCGCCCAGTTGTTGATTTTGTTGATGATGAACTCGCACTTCGTCCTCCTGGACCTCCCGGGGACTGGTGTGGAAGTGGAGGTAGTAGATCACGGGAACGGCTCAAAACTCTTGTATTGGCGCGGCTCCATCATCTGTCGCTCAAGCTCGATGATTTCCCGCGTCACCTCGTCAGCGCTCCACTCAATGGCTGTCGTGTATCTGAACGGCCATGCCTTCCGATTCCAGGCGACATAGCCGATAACGTCCTCTGGTCGTGTAGGGCGGTTCTGGTGGCCTCTGGCGATGCGCAGGTAATAGAGAGGGCGCAAGTCCGGTGTGACCGCTTGAGCGATATTGTGGGCCGACATGCAGCCAGGATAAGCATGCGGTGCGACCCGATCTTGGATTTTCCCATGTCATAGGCTGAGGAGCAGAGGTTCAGCCCTACCGTGGGTGCTGTGTACTCCCTCCCCTACCGACCTATTCGCGAATCGGGTTCACCTCGCCGCCATCTTTAGCTGTGACTCCTCCAGCCTTTGCACGACAGCGGTCAGTGCGTCCAACTGTGTTCGCAACTCATCGTTACTCCGAGCCAATGTCTCTTTCTCGGATCGCAGTTCCGACAACTCGGCCTTCACCAGAGTCAACTCCGCAGATTCTGCCGCTGTCTGCACTGCGTGATTCATCGCAAAACGCTCGAACAGCACCGAAATCCGCCGGTGCTTGCGGCCATCGACCGATTCCTCGACCACGTTCCAGTTTACAGGCTCGACAGCAATAGCCACGATGTGGCTGACCGGAAACTCACCGGTATCCCGCATGGCGTGACCTGCGACCTCAGAGGAGATCAGATGGTCACCGATCTCAACGTCCTGGCCGTCATCGACCACCCACATCTCGCCATTGCCTACGGCCATAACCAAATGGGGGTTATCGGGGCCAGCGGGGTCAGTGGATTCCTGCAGGCTGAGATAGGCTCCCAGGATCTTCGGATCGTTGGGGACGGCTGACGGGGTGACCCCGTAGATGATTTCGGAGTCCGGGTTGTTTTGCAGACGGCGGTTGTCCCCTGTCAGGGTGACGAGGGTGGCGGTTTCAATCGATTGATCGGTCCAGCCGTAGTGAGAGCCGGTGAAGGCATTGTAAGAGATGGTAGTGCCGGATACGGAGATCGTGCCCTCTTCGGTGCCGTCCTGGCGAATGGAAATAATGACACCATCGGATGATGAACGATTAAAAAGAGCTGCTGGGTTGGCTGTTTCCTGCACATGGAGTCGAGCTGTAGGCGTGGCGCCTATGCCGACGTTGCCGCTTCCATCGATCACCATCCTTTGTGTGCCACCATAACCTCCAGAGTAAAAAGTCGTGGAGTTTGCCGTAGCTATTCTTAGCTCTGAAGCTTCTACACCGAAACCGTAGTTTGGAGGCGTTGTGGTATCGTCAAACAGATCAATCTTCGATCCAGTCACGTTGGCGAAACTCAGCTTGTGAGTTGCGTTTGTGGTGCCGATGCCGACGTTGCCACTGGCTGTGATCCGCATTTTTTCAGTGTTTGAGGTGCCTTGTGTTGTTTGAAATACAAGGTTGACGTCATGGTTACTGGCGTTCCAGTTAGTGGCGGCCAAAGCCCGGATACGAGCTGCGGCTGAAACGAGGCTAATACCATCATGCCCCCCAAAATCTATGATTCCAAGTACGCTGCCGTTGACGACAGCGCCAGTTCCAGCAGCACCTGCACCGTGAAGAAAATCCAGCACTGGGCGACCGCTGGTATTCTGTGAGCGTATACGAATACCATTAGATTCATTGTCTGATACTACTTCCAAATTTCGCTGCGGACTCGTCGTACCGATGCCGACCCCGCCACCGGCTCGTATCAGAAACTGATCTACGGCGGTAGAAGTGAAATCCCCATCCGTCTGATCACCCCACACAAAGGCGCCGTCGTGGTTGGCCTTCGCCCGCCTGCCTGCAGCAAAGCTGAATTGCCCCGCTGCGCTGTTGGTGTGCCCTCCCGGCACGGTGGAATAGAGGCCACTTGCAATGTTGTTGACGCCGCCGCTGATGGTGGAATATTGCGAGCTGGCGTCGTTGTTGTTGCCGCCTGCCACGGTTGCCCAGTTGTTCGTGGCGTCGTTGAGGCTGCCGCCGCCAACTGTGGCACCTGTCAGGACCGCAGTATTCGTCAGCCCACCGGCAACCGTGGTGTAGGTAGAGCTTGACGTGTTGCTGTCGCCGCCGCCAACGGTTGACTGAGGTCCACTCGCGACGTTCGTCGTGCCGCCTGAAACAGTGGACTCGACGCCGCTTGCTGTATTGCTGACGCCGCCAGCGACCGTTGCATGTTGCCTATCGGCTGTCGTGCCTGCATTATTGCCTGCCTGATTGTTCTGGCCTCCGCCCACGACGCTGTAGTCATCGGTGACGGTGTTTGTTTGTCCGCCGCCGACAGTCGCCTTGATTCCGCTTGCTGTGTTGGTGGCGCCGCCTCCAACCACAGAGAGATCGGCACTTGCCGTATTGGAGGAGCCGCCGACAACAACCGCGTCCGAGCCGCTGGCAGTGTTGTTTCGGCCCCCCGCCACGATCCCGTATTGCCCACTTGCGTTGTTGTTGAATCCACCTCCAACTGTTGCGTGTGTGTTGGTCTGTGCGAGGTTGTCTTGGCCACCGCCAACAGTTGCGTAGCTGCTGCTGGCGACGTTGTCCTTCCCTCCGGCGACCGTCGTGTTGAGGCCGATGCTGGCATCATCCCATTGAGTGCCAGTCACCGCGCCCGCTCTGAACGCGGCTTTGGCTGGAATCCACATCAGTCGCGTTCCGGCTCCCGAGGTCGGCGTGGTCCCCGCCGTCCCGTCGAAAAGCACCGCGCCGCCTCCGACCTCTAACTTGGACGCCGGTGAAGCGACTCCGATGCCCAACCGCGAGCTTGTCAGCACTGCCAGACTCGAGTGCGAGCCGTCGTTGCCCTCCAGCCAATGGTTGAAGGAGTTGAGCCCCGAATCGTAGATGCCGATGACACCGTCGCCGCTCTGCTCGCCGATGCGGACGATTTGAGCGGAGGCGTCGTGCTTGATCAACGCGAAGTCCATGGTGTTGTCTGCCGATGCCAGCAACGAAAAGCGATTTAATGGTGCTGTGTAGCCGATCGCCACTCTCTGATCGTCGCGCATGTGGAGGATAGTGTTGCCGTCGCTATTGCTGGCATTGAACGCGTAAGTGCCCGAAGTATTGCCCGTGCCTTTGACTTCGAGGCGCCCCGTCGGGCTCGTCTGGCCGATGCCGACATTGCCGCTGACGGTCAGGCCGTCTGTGCCCTGGATATCGACGGCACCATTGTCCGCCGTGATGATCCGGCCGGCTCCCGCTCCACCCTCGTTGTAGGCTTCGTCAAGGGTATTCTCCATACCGCTGCCAGCGTCAATAGTCAGCGTATTGCCAGCCGGTGTGATTGTGATGTTGGTCCCCGCGTCCAGGACTACGGCGTCGGTGAGCCCGTTCACCGTCTTGACCACGGCACCTGCGGCAATGTCTGCGGCCATAATGGTCGAGGCCGCGATCTTCGCACTCGTCACCGCGTCATTGGCCAGATCGGCTGTGGCGATGGTGGCGTCCAGGATTTCATCGGTGGCTACAGCGCCTGTGGCGATGTCAGCGGCGACAATGGTTGCGTCGGCGATTTTCCCGCTGGTAACCGCGTCGGCCGCCAATTCGGTGGTACCCACCCCGCCTGCATCGATATCAACGGTGACATCGCCTGTCGTGCCCCCGCCAGTAAGGCCAGTACCCGCAGTTACACCGGTAATGTCGCCCCCAGCAGTGGCATCGATAGTCAGAGTATTTCCCACGGGATTGATGGCGATGTTCGTACCCGCCGCCAATGTGACCGCATCTGTAAGGGTGTTAACGCTGCTGACCACGGCTCCACCGGCGATGTCAGCGGCCACGATAGTCCCATCGACGATCTTCGCGCTCGTCACCGCATCGGTTGCCAGATCGGCCTCCGCGATGGCGCTGTCAATGATCTTGGCACTTGTGATCGAGTTATCCGCTATGTCGCCGGTACCGACTTCGTTCCCACCGGTAGTGCCAATCGTGATGTTCTGTCCAACTTCAATAATCTCGATGTTGGCACCTTCAACCAGGGTAATAGCGTCGGTGACTTCGTTCAGGCTCAACACGGCCGTCCCAGCGGCTACCTTGGCAGCCGTCACCGCCGCGTCCTGTATCGTCGCAGTGGACACGGCGTCATCTGCCAATTCAGAACTACCCACCGCATCAGCAGCGATTTGTGCCGCCGTTACCGCGTCGGCGGCGATCTTGGCCGAGGTCACGGAATCATCGGCCAGCTCTGAGCCTGTGGCCGTAATAGTCACGATGCTGCCATTGGTGGCCACGGATACGTTGTCGCCACCCGTGACCGTGACCCCATCGGTGACATTGTTCACGCTCGTGACCACCGCACCCGAAGCAATCTTGACTGCCGTCACCGCGTCAGCCGCCAGCTCGGCGCTCGTGATCGCTGCATCCGCAACCTTGTCCGTGGTCACAGAGCCGTCGGCTAACTGCGCCGTGCCTACCGCAGCATCCGCGACCTTGGCGCCGGTCACCGAGTCATCGGCAAGCTGCTCCGTACCCACGGCACCCGCTTCGACACTCTTGGCATGAAGGCTGTAGGCAGAGGCTACCAGGGGTATGCGCGGAGCCAGTTCATCACCTGCCCCGATCGAGATACCCAGGTAGTAGGGGCGGTCAAACGACACCTCAACAAGAGACACAGTCTCGCCCAGCACCACACTGAAGAGCCCGTCGCCCGTCGTCACCGTACGGCTCGCCTCCCATACCACGACACCCCCTGCTGCCTGCTCATAAAGGCGAAAGGTGATCGTGTGGTCGCCATCATCGACAACGTCCCCAGAGGAGTCGGTCAGGTAGCCCATGTAAGCGATCGTCTTAGGTACCGTGTCCTGTGCCTGTACGGTCGGAAGGGCAGCCAGCCATAATGACGCGAGTAGCAATAGGCGTTTCATCAGAAAGTCTCCTGAGTGAGATTCATTCTACTCAGTATAACTCCTGTGAAACCTCTTTCCGACGATTTTTGCCGTTCTTGGGCCACTAAATGGGCGATGTGTATGCCCATGTTCGACACGATCATCTGCCCGTAGAGCGGGCCCAGAACAAAAAGGCGCAACCCCCTATTTCAGAGAGTCACGCCCTTTTCAATATGGTGGAGGCGGCGGGAGTTGAACCCCAAACCGAAGTAGTTTCTGAAACAACAGAACCTTCACAAAACAGTGCGAAAACCAAACAGATCAGTGCGTTAGAACAATCGGCCAGTAGAGGTGGCAAGCAGAAGAACGCACTTTCAATACAGAATCAGGACATATCTGAGCACCCAAAGTGTGCAACATACGTGCAACAGAATCTGCCGGACGATCTGGCGGTCGTCGTCTCTGCTTGGGACAGCCTGCCCGAAAAGGTGAAGGACCGGATTGCGGCTCTCGTACGGCAAGGGTAGTAGTCTCCGCAACGAGGGTTTGGGGCAAAGAATGCAGACGGCGCGTCCATGGGCGCTGTGTTGATCCCTCCCCATCAACGGATTGGCGGATCGGGTTCACCTCCCATGAGGCGGTGCACCAACTATCGGTCAAGGAGTTGCGATAGCAGGACAAGAGCGCCGCAGTCCTTGTTCCTCAAAACCCTCATCTCGCCGCCAGCTCTACTTCCGTCTCCACAGCCGCCATCGCTTCCAGCCTGCGTACGACGGCTGTTAGCGCCTCCAGGTCGCACTTCACTCTGCCAGCTTGGCCTCCAAAGCATACAGCCGTGCCTCAAGAGCAACGATCCGGGTATCCTTTTGTTGCACGATCTCATACAGACCCTGGATTGCCGCCATGGCAATGCCGTCGGCGTCAACTGCGGTGATATGTCGTTCGTCCTCACCAACGCCGAACGCCGAATGCAGATCCTGCGCCATCGGACCCATGTGTCGGATTGCATCCTCCTGACTCTTGTAGTTCCAGGTCTCAATCGGTATTGACGCCAGCTTTTCGAGCACCTCGCGCTTGTCGACGGGGGCAAAATTCTCTTTGACGTTTCGGTCGCTGACACTGGACCACGAACCACCACCCGCACCAACGGTGACGCCCGTCGTCAAGCCTGTGTTGGTGTAAAAAGTTGCACCCCCAACCGAACGCGCGATGAACTGATTGGCTGCAGCGGATGCAATATCTGCATCTGTATCGTCGCCCCACACAAAGGCACCGCTGTGATTGGCCTTCGCTCGCCTGCCAGCTGCGAAACTGAACGTGGCGGTGGCGCTGTTGATGTGCCCTCCAGGCACCATGGAATATTGGCCAGAGGCGGTGTTGGTGTGCCCTCCAGACACCGTGGAATAGAGCGCGCTAGCAACGTTGTTGATGCCGCCTCCGATGGCGCAATACTGTTCGCTGGCGTCGTTGTTACCTCCACCCGCAACAGTCGCATAGTTGTGAGTAGCGTCGTTATTCAGGCCGCCGCCGACGGTCGCGTAGGATAGGGTTGCTGTATTTGTGTTGCCGCCGCCTACGATGCTGTAGGGTGCACTTGCAGTGTTTCCGAATCCACCACCCACGGTAGCATGCGTGCCACTGGCAGTGTTGGTCTGACCGCCACTGATAGAACCGAAGGAGCCGGTAACGCTGTTCCCGTTGCCGCCTCCGACGGTTGCGTAGTCAACTCCTGCAGTGTTCCCGCTGCCCCCACCGACTGTTGCGTAAGGCTCATCACCCGTCGTCCCCGCATTGTCGCCGGCCTGGTTGACCCAGCCACCTGCGACTACGCAGTAATCGTCGGTGGCAATGTTGGTGAGGCCTCCGCTAATAGTGGAGGTGTTGCCGCTGGCGACATTGCCTTGCCCCCCGCTGACACTTGCGAGGGCATTGCTGGCACTGTTGGAAGTCCCTCCGGCTACTGTTGCTCGCAACCCAGTGGCAGTATTGGCATCGCCGCCACCAACCGTTGCACGGTCTCCGCTGGCTGTATTTGACAATCCACCGGCGACAACCGCGTAGGTGTTGCTTGCCGTGTTAGTACTGCCACCACCAATAGCCGAGTTATCGGCTATGGCATTGTTTAAGGCTCCCCCTGCAAGGGTAGAGTTCACGCCACTGGCCGTGTTGCCCGTTCCACCTCCGACGGTGGCGTTCTGGGCGTTTGCCGTGTTCGTCGTCCCTCCTCCGATCGTCGACTGGGCTCCACTCGCGGTGTTCGACACGCCACCACCAACGGTCGCATACTGTCGATCGGTCACGACGCCGGCATTGTCGCCGGCCTGGTTATTCTGTCCACCTCCGATGGTGCCGTAGTCATCGGTGACATCGTTGCCGGAACCACCGCCGATGACCCCCTGGTTGCCTGCGGCCGTGTTGTTGGCGCCTCCAGAGACTGTGGCGGCGCTCAGGGTGGCAGCATTGGTCAAGCCGCCACCGACGGTCGCGTAGGTTGCAGTCGCGGTGTTCGAGATTCCGCCGCCAACGGTTGCATTGGTTGCATCGGCTGTCGTGCCTGCATTGTCGCCTGCCTGGTTACTCGAGCCACCGCCGATCGTACCGAAGTGGTCGGTAACATTGTTCGAGTTGCCGCTGCCGATGAAGCCGTAATCACCACTTACCGTATTCACGTTACCCCCAGCGACGGTGGCGTTGATAGCGCTGGCGATGTTTGCGCCGCCACCGGCAACAGTGGCGTTTGTGGCAGTGGCCTGGTTGCTCGCGCCGCCACCGACGGCTGCGTTTACGGCGCTCGCCGTGTTCGTGTTTCCACCGCCGACGGTGGACTGATTGCCGCTGGCTATGTTGGAAATACCACCACCGATGGTCGCCTGGGCGCCGCTTACGTTGTTGGTGTTGCCACCGCCGATCGTGGCATCGGCCCCTCCAGCCTGGTTGTTCGAGCCACCGCCGACGGTGGAATTGAGGCCGACGCTTCCATCATCCCAGTGTGTGCCAGTGACGGATCCAGCTCTGAACGCTGCCTTCGCGGGATACCACATCAACCGAGTGCCCGCTCCGGTGGCCGGAATCGCTCCCGTCGTACCGTTAAGGAGGAGGCTCCCATTGGTAATGTGGACCTTTGCGGTTGGACTCGTCGTTCCAATACCGACGTTGCCATTCACCGTCAACCCTCCCGCTCCGGCGATATCAACCGCCCCGTTGTCCGCTGTGATGGTACGGCCAGCTCCCGCAGTGGGCTCGTCGTATGCCTGGTCAAGCGTGTTCTGGGTGTCGGTATCAGTATCCGTGTCAGTAGCGTTAAAGGTCAGCGTGTTGCCCGAAGGTGCGATGGCCATGTTGGTACCGGCAGCCAAGGTCACGGCATCCGTGAGGCTGTTCACGGTCTTGACCACGGCCCCTGCGGCCACATCACCGGCCACAATGGTCGCATTGGCAATCTCGGCCGAGGTCACCGCACCCGCGGCCAGTTCCGTGGTACCGACTCCGCCTGCAGCAATATCGAGGGTTACATCACCGGTGGTGCCGCCATTGGCAAGGCCCGTACCCGCCGTTACCCCAGTAATATCACCCCCAGCCGTGGCGTCGATAGTCAAGGTATTGCCGGTCGGGGTAATGGCGATGTTAGATCCTGCCGCCAGCGTAACGGCGTCTTCCAGGTTGTTGACGCTGGTGACTACCTGAGCAGCGGCGATGTCGGCAGCCAGTATGGTGCCATCACCAATCTTCGCCGAAGTGACGGCGTCAGCACCCAGCTCCGCACCACCGACAGCACCGGCCGTGATTTCGTCGCTACCCACTGAATTAGTCGCCAGATCGGCAGCGGCGATGGTGCCATCGGCGATCTTGGCACTCGTTACGGCATCGGCACCCAGATCCGCCTCCGCGATCGCGCTGTCGATGATCTTCGCACTCGTGATCGAATTGTCCGCTATGTCACCGGTGCCCACTTCATTTCCGCCGGTGGTCGAGATCGTGATGTTCTGGCCAACTCGAACAATGTCGATGTTGGCACCCTCGACCAGTGTTACGTCGTTGGTGGCCTCGTTGAGGCTTAATACCGCGGTGTCCGTGGCCAGTTTCGTTGAAGTCACGGAGGCATCCTGGATCTTGGCGGTGGACACAGCGACATCTGCCAGTTCGGAATTGCCCACCGCATCAGCCGCGATTTGTGTCGCCGTTACCGCGTCGGCGGCGATCTTGGCCGAGGTCACGGAATCATCGGCCAGCTCTGAGCCTGTGGCCGTAATAGTCACGATGCTGCCATTGGTGGCCACGGATACGTTGTCGCCACCCGTGACCGTGACCCCACCGGTGACATTGTTCACGCTCGTGACCACGGCACCCGAGGCGATCTTGACTGCCGTCACCGCATCAGCTGCCAGCTCGTCGCTCGTGATCGCTGCATCCGCAACCTTGTCCGCGGTCACAGAGCCGTCGGCTAACTGCGCCGTGCCTACTGCGGCATCCGCTACCTTGGCGCCGGTCACCGAGTCATCGGCAAGCTGCTCCGTACCCACGGCACCCGCTTCGACACTCTTGGCATGAAGGCTGTAGGCAGAGGCTACCAGGGGTATGCGTGGGGCCAGCTCATCGCCAGCGCCGATCGAGATGCCCAGGTAATAGGGCCGGTCAAAGGGCACCTCAGCCAGAGACACAGTCTCGCCCAGCACCACACTGAAGAGCCCGTCGCCCGTCGTCACCGTACGGCTCGCCTCCCATACCACGACACCTCCTGCTGCCTGCTCATAAAGGCGAAAGGTGATCGTGTGGTCGCCATCATCGACAACGTCCCCTGAGGCGTCCGTCAAGTAGCCCATGTAGGCGATCGTCTTAGGTACCGTCTCCTGTGCCTGAGCAGGAAGAGCAGCGAGCAGTGACGCGACAAGTAGTAGGCGTTTCATCAGAAAGTCTCCTGAGTGAGATTCATTCTACTCAGTATAAGTCTTGTGAAACCTCTTTTCGACGATTTTTGCTCGTTCTTGGGCCACTAAATGGGCGATGTGTATGTCCATGTTTTCGCCACAGTGATTCTGTGCCGTAGCGGTCTCTGTGTCTGTGCCGGACGGCCATTGCGGTAGGGCAAGCCGCCAGCGCGGAGGGTTTTTGCCCCGAAGGGGTTCGCGACACGAAGTCGCGAACCGACAGTGGAAGCAGGATGCCGACTCTGTCGGCCCTCCGCGCTGGCGGCGTCAGGAGCCCGCAGGGCTCCTGGGCCCGAACGCCTGGCCGACCGGCACAGACACAGAGCCCGCCCACGCGCCCAGAACAAGAAAAGGCGCAACCCCCAAAAAACAGGGAGCCACGCCTTTTTCAATATGGTGGAGGGCTTGCAGCCTTCCCGCAATCCACGCTCCCTTAGTACGGACATGCGTAATCCGTTGATTTTCAGAGCCTTACGGACGTCAACGAATGGTTCTCCGAGGTCCCGCTGGTGGAAGTCCTTTTGCCTCACATTTCCCCTCATTCGAAAAAACGAAGCCCTGGCCATGCTGCTGACGACGAGCCCGGCCACGGTCAATCGGGACGTGGCCCCATCTGCGCCGCTAGGGCTTGTTCATCCTTACTCGCGGCAGCAAGCACGACATGGGGCCGGGGCAGTCTCACAATACGATCATCCTCGACCTCTACTTCAAGGACTATTCCCTCAGCGACATCGAGCGCCAGACCAACCACTCCGAGACCAGCGGTCGACGCTACCTGTCCGACTTCATCCAGATCGCCTCCCTGCATCGCCAGGGATTCACGCCGAAACAGATTCGACGCATCACGCAGAAATCCGACCGCCTGGTGCGCGAATACCTCGAGTTCCACACGACCTGTGACCGCCAGGATAACGAACGTCTCCACCAGCAGCAGCTGATGCCGCAGTCTTCCGGTGAAGCGGCAAAAAAGCGGCGCCTTGCGCCGGTACCGGGAGGCCATTCCCATGAGCAAGTCCCTGACCAAAGCCCAGATCCAGTTGAAGAAGTGCCGACGCCTCAAAAGGCAAGGGGCTGCATCGTCTCCTCCTGCACCATCTGCACTATGGTCAGATCGTGTGGATGGCCGTCCCACCCAGGAGCGTCCCAAGAAGTACCGGTCCATATCGCCAACACCCCGATGAAACCGATCGTCCTCTCCTTCGTTACCGATCACGACATCGATCACGGCTTCAACGCCGTCTCCCTGCGCAAGAAGCGACTCGGTCCACGAAGCCTTCGATCAGGGCGCCTTGCTCACGCAGCTGGATCTGTCCATCCTGCTGCGTGTCTGCAACGCCGTGGTCAACCAAATACGTCAACGAGATCCAGAGGGACGGCCGTCTGCTGCCCACCCGCGGCAACGTCCACGATCTGTCGGGAGCGATCCCGGCGCGGAGCTTGACCTCGACGCGGGCGACCTCCACTTCGCCCTCGTCCGCCTCGGACCCGCTGTCTCAACGCTTCGAGTTCAGCTGTCAGTCCCTGACGGCCCCCGACTCTGTTCAAGAAAGCCGCCAAAATGCGCCTGAAACTTAGGCACCGCAGAATGTAAAGCCCTGGGTTTCTGGACACTGATTTGGCGGATGGTCAGGCCGCCTTGGACAACTCCTGCTGGAAGCTACGGCGCACCTGGTCTGGCGTCTGATAGTTGTGTCGCTCGAGGAGCCATTTCTCGTTGTAGACTCTCTTGCTCTTGAATTCGAGCAGGGCAAGACGGAGCTCTTCGACCGTGGCAAAGTATCGGACCCACAGGAGATTCTCTTTGAGGGTGCGGATGAATCGCTCGGAGCAGCCATTGCCCTCCGGGGCACGCACGAAGCTGGGCGACGACTCGATGCCCAGGAAGTCGATCTGTTTCTGGAAGTGGTCGGACATGTACGCAGAGCCATGATCGTGGCGCAGCTGCAGCCCCCCGGCGATACCCTTGTCGAAGCCGCCGAAGTGTTCGCGGACTCCCTGGTGGATCGGCTCCAGGGCCTCGAAACGGTCGCCTGTGGCCGCTGCATGAATGCCGATGCACTCCGAGCTGCAGTGGTCGACAGCGACGAAGACCGTAGCTGTGCCTTCGCCGGTGGTCACGGTGGTGGTCAAGTCGGTTCCCCACATCTGGTCTGGTCGCTCGGTGGTGATCGTCCCGTCGTGTGCTTGCGGGCCCCTTGGCTGGCCGGCGCGTTGCGGCACCTGCAGGCCGTGCTCGCGCATCACACGGCGTACACGCTCCTTCGAGGTGCGGATGTCCTGCGCCCGCAGCTGGGCCCACATCTTGCGGTAGCCTTCCCCGTGAAAGGGGGACGCCTTCAGCAACTGGCGAATCTTCTCAGCTAGCTCATCGTCGGTACACGGCCCTTGGGGACCTCGTTTCTTCCGCTCAAGACGCTCCTCCGGACGCAGAGCCGCCCGACGCCGATGCTCGTGGACGGTGGAGCGAGGAAACTGCCAGACCCGACACACACGCTGCAGCCTGTACGGCCGCTTCCTGGAGGGCGACTGGGTCTGGCTCATCGCTTCGACCTCCGGGATGCCAAAGGGAGTCCATCCTCCAGGCGATGGATCTTGGACTCCAGCAACTCGTTGTCCATCGTCAGATCCCCCACCTTCGCTTTCAGGCGGGCGATCTGTTCATCCCGCTCATCACGAGTACGGCTGTGCAGAGCTGACTCACCCCCACCCAGGAACTGCTCGCGCCACTCACTCAGCGTGGCTGCCATCACACCCAACTCCCGGGACAGGACCTCCAGGTCCTCCCCACGCAGCAGGCGCAACACCGCCTCCTGCTTTCGACGAGCGGAGAATCGGCCGACCCGAACCATCTCGAACACTCCTTTCAGGTCCATATGGACCCTCTAATGTGTCCAAGAAAACCCTGGGGCGCTGGAGAACTTGCTGCAGGCAAAGTTAAATATTAGATTCATCATTTTATTCATCATCTCAATTTTTTGATCAATGACAATGATCAATGACAATCATGTATAGTAATAAATGACAATCATGTATAGTAATAGTGGAGGAATATAGTTATGAAAACCGCACAATACCCCCACCACTTGTTATTCTCGGCTCTCGCGCTCATCGCAGGGGGTTTACTATTGGCCCCGGCTGCTTCGGCCCAATCCGACCCCGATGAGTTGACTCGCTTCTCTGTCGGAAGCAATGTGGGCGGCCTGTTGCCCACCACCGAGTTAGAAGATGAGATCAACGTACTGGGATCTATCTATGTTCGGCGCGACATTGTTTCCAAATGGCAATTCGAATTGAACGGAGGCTACAAGCGGATCAATTCCTCTGACTCGGGAGTCGATGTCGGGATGGTCAGCGGCCGCCTCCTGTTCAGTCCCGTCGTCCGCAGGCAGTGGGATCTATACTTATCCAGCGGTATTGGCATCCTGCGCTACGATTGGGATCAGCCCAATATTTCGCCTTTGCGCACGCCCGGACTGGACGGCATCGGCTCCGTTCCCATGATTCCGTTGGGTACCGGGGTCCGGTATAAATTATCAGACAATCTGGCTTTGGAAGTCGCTCTCGGCTATACGATGGCCCTCAGCGACGCCATCAATGCAGTCGAAGACGGAGGTAACGACGCTTTGTGGCGAGGGACGATCGGTCTGACGCTCGGCCGCTTCGGCGACAAATCGGCCCGTCGGCCCGCTCCGGCGGTCTCCGTAGCGCAGATGGATACGGACGGAAACGAATTCACTGATGACGAAGTGGAAGTCACGCAGCCCCAAACCGAACCCGATACGGCCGATACCGACGACGAGGACCTGAGCCCCGTCTTCGATATCGATCTCTTAGAAAAAGGGGAGGACGAGGAGCGCTTCGTGGAAATGCCCATGCCCATAGCTCAGCGCACTGTCCTGTTCGACCTGAACTTGGCGGATCTGTCCGGCGAAGCCGAACAGATCCTTGACGGCGTAACCCAGGATCTGATGGAGCGCCCAGGGGTGGCGGTGGTGCTGCGGGGCCACACCGATAGTAGTGGCCCCAACTTGTACAATACCAAGTTGGGCATGAAGCGGTGCCTGGCGGTCGAGAATTATATGATATCGAACGGGATTGACGCCGGACGTATGCGCCTCGAATCCAAGGGCGAGAGCGAGCCGGCCAGCCCTAAAGCCACGGCGGCTGGGCGCGCATTGAACCGCCGCGTGGAGATCATCCCGGTTGAGTAGGCCAGTCTTCGCGGCATCGTCGGGTATCTATCGGTCGCAGGCGGCGGCCAGCTTTCCCATAAGCATTCGGATGGGTCCTTGGAAAAGCGGGTGCGCGACGGGAAGTTGTGGAGCGGGTTGGAGCGGAGCGTCAGTCCCCCACGGGAAATTGAGCAAGAATTGAAAAAGAGCTGTTCTGTTTTGGTGTTCGCTGGTATCTTGGGAGCAATTGATTGGTTGGCACGTTCCTACCGATACGGGCGGCGTCGTGGACAAACCCCCTCAGCTTCCGATCTCCGACAGCGACTGGCAGGCTACGCCGATCCGCGGTGCAGGTGTTGGTGGTCAGCTTGTGGGAGCGCGTCAGCCACCTCGAGCAGGTGGTGGAGCAGCAAGCGGCGCGGATCACGGTGTTGGAAAAGGAACTGGCGCGCCGAAAAGGACGGGGCCGCGGTGGCGCTCAGAGCTCGTCGTCGTCCTCGACCGCTCAACCTTCTCAGGGATCCGGCACGAAACGCTCGACTGCGGGTCGGTCGCCCGGCGCGCAGCCGGGTCACAAAGAGCCATGGACGCGCGCTGTGGGCGGTGGAGCAGGTGGACGCGGTGGTGCCGATCAAGCCCAGCGCCTGCCCGCACTGCGGTCAGTCGCTGAACGGCGACGATCCCCATCCGCAGCGTCACCAGGTCGTGGAGATCCCGGCCCTGCGGACCATGATAGCATCCCTGCTTGTTCCCTTCCTGCTCGCGCTCGCCGCCGCTGATGCGCCCGTCCACGCAGTTGGATGGACCCTCCTTGGGCAGGGCCCTGATGGGGCTCAGCAACTGGGCCAGGTAGCCATCAACTCGTTTGACCCGGAGTTGGTGTACGTGGGCGCCTGGGACGGAGGCGGGCTCTACAAGAGCCAGGACGGCGGCGATTCCTGGGGCCCGGCCGTCCGCGGCCTGGGAGACGCAGGGGAGATCAACGTGGGCCTCCTGGCCACCTCGCGCACGTCGCCACACACGGTACTGGCCGTCGTCGGAGGCGCTAGGGCCAGCCTCTTTCGGAGCGACGACGATGCGGCATCCTGGCAGCCGGTCGATGTCGACCTAGGCGAGTACCCCTTCGCTCTGGAGACATCCCCTCTGGGCAAAGGCACAGCCTATGTTGCGGGAGGCGGCGGCTTGCGCAGGAGCGACGACGACGGGAGGACCTGGACAGCCGTCGACTACTTCTCCGGCAAGACAGGCATAAGCGTGGGCGTCGACCCAGTCGACCCACGCCGTGTCTTTGCCAGCACCGCCTGGATGGTGCATCGCAGCGAGGATGGTGGCCGTACCTGGCAGGAAACGGGCGGCTCCTTTCGGGCCGCCGACTTCGTTTTCGATCCTCTGAATCGCGACGTCGTCTACGCGACCTCTGCCCTCCTTAGCGACGGGGGACTGTTCAGGACCGCGGACGGCGGCGCGACATGGACCCGTCTGGCCTCGGAGGTTCTGGACAACGCCGACTGCCTGGAGCGCGACGCCGGTGACCCGCGTATCCTCTATGCCTCCTTCATACGTGGCACCGGCTTCGCCAAGCGTGGTGGCCTGGTGCGCACGGACGATGGCGGTGGCCATTGGTCGTCAGCCGAAACGGGCCTTAACCACGTGATTGTCCGCGACCTGGCTGCCGACGCGGTCACGCCGGGGCGCCTGTATGCGGCAACGGACGCGGGGGCCTACCGCACCGATGACGGCGGCGCCAGCTGGCAAGCCATCAACACGGGCCTGGCGAGTCTGTCCCCGGTCTCCATCGCCGTGGCTGGCCCCGACCCCGACGTGCTCTACTTGGCGGCCGGGTATGGCGGCATCTATCGCCGCGACTTTGCTGGCGGCTCGTGGCGGCTGACCAGTACGCACTTGGCCGGCACCCATGTCACCCGCCTGGCCGGCGACGGGCGCAATCCGGACCGAGTCTTCGCCTGCACGCTGTCTCAGGGAGTGTTCGTCAGCAGCGACGGGGGCTCGTCATGGAGCCCGGCCAATCAGGGGCTGCCAGGCCTGTCCGTACTGGACATATGCATCGATCCGCTCGATGGCCAGGTTCTGTATGCTGCCCCCTTCCTCGCGGGCGTGTACAAGAGCCGCGACGGCGGCCGTAACTGGGCCTCCGCCAGCGCAGGCTTAACAACGCAGAACGTGTTCAGCCTGGCCATTGATCCGTCGGCACCCGGGACCGTGTATGCAGGTGGCCAGCGTGGCGCTCTGTGCCGCACTGTAGATGGTGGTTCATCGTGGGAATCGCTGAGCCCGGATCTGGATATCTCCGGCATCCGTGGGTTGGCAGTCGGTAGCGGCGACCCCGCGACACTGTATCTGGCAACCCTTGAGGACGGCGTGCTGACGACCACGGATGGCGGGACCTCGTGGTCAGCATTCAACAGCGGGCTGACCGTACAGGAAATCGAGTGCTTTGCCGCCACAGCGCGGCTGCCCATGACCCTCTATGTCGGCACGCGCGCCAGCAAGCTGCTCGCCCGAACCGCCGATTTGTCGACGGCCATTGCCGAGGACCAGGGGCGGCCGTCTGGTGCCGGTTGGGGCCTGCTCAACACCTACCCCAACCCGTTCAATGGCGTAGCCATGGTCGAATATGGTTTGGTGTCGGTTGCCGAGGTCGATCTGTCGATATATAACCTCGGCGGTCAGCGCGTCGCGCGGTTGGCCAGAGGCGCCCGCTCAGCCGGAACCCATAGCGTTGCCTGGGACGGCCGTGATGATCGGGGTCAGCCGGTGGGCAGCGGCATCTACTTGTGCCGGCTGGAAGCTGGCGGGCAGACAACAGCGCACAAGCTCCTGCTCCTGCGGTGACGCGCCCACATCGGCGGGGCCGGCGATTCTCCGTAGCCCACGAGTCGCCCAGAGGAATGCTGCACATGAGGACGAGGCGGGTCTTTCGGGAGTCGGGGAGGACGGCTTCGATGTCGAAGGCGCGGCCTTCGAACAGGAGGCGGTGATGGGGGGTGAGGTCGGAGCGGTAGCAGAGGGTGTGAGGCGGTGGCTGACGGCGTTGAGGAGGGTGCGGGCGGTGAAGTACTCGTCCCCTGCAAGGTGTGCAATTGATATTCGGTCACCTGGGCCCGCACCGGCGATCGGTACGGCGCAAGGTCATGGTGGCGGGGTCAATAGCTAGCCTCCGGAATCCCTGGGACGGAGCGCTCCTCCCTGTACCAGAACATACTCACACCAATACGGTGCAAGCAACCACCCAGTTGATCGCCACGCCCTGAGGATACCTGGACGACGGGGGGTACTGGCGGAAGACATGGCCTCTATTCTCAGGGTTTGACACGGGCCCAGCTGACCGCTTCGACGGCGGTGGGCTCGACGGCCGTGAACTCGAAGACGTTGCCTTCGACCCATCGATCCAGGTAGTTCGCGCCAGGAGTCCCGAATCACGACGCTCCAGCCATGACGTCCCGGGTCGCCCGCCTCGAAGTAGTCACCGAGGGCTACCGTCGCCGAGCCTTCTCCCTTCACCTCGATCAGGTCGGGTGGATCGGCCAGCGGTTCGGCGCCCAGAGTCCGCAGGTGCAGGAAGGTGACCTCACCATCCAGGATAGCCGGATAGTCGCCCCCCAGCTTGATGCTGACGGGTAAGCCCATCCGGTTCTCGACCACCATTGTTCCGAGCTCGTCTAAGCACCAGGCCGATCCGTGACCGGGCCCGGGCTCACGGGAACAGACCGTCCGACTTCCTTGTCTGTCGCCGGCATCCGATCCCAGGCCAGGATCGGGCAGGAGCGAAATCCGTCTTCCGCCCCGGACCTCGACATTGGGAAGCAATGGGACCTGTCGTGAACACATCGTCGGAGCCGGCCGGTGGCAGTGAACAAGAAGGATCAGCAGAACCTGGACCGCTGGCATGGCGCGGAGGGAATCGCGGAGCCTCCCAAGCGCGTCGGGGCCCCCCAGAGCAACTTGAACCCCATGACCCACGGCATCTGGGCCAACCAGTGCCTGGACGATTCCGAGCGCGAGCTCTTCCGCGAGATCATCGAGCGCCTCTGGAACGACTTCGTGTTCAACAAGAGCTCGGACTTCCTGCAGGTGGAGCTGGTGGCGGTCTACTCGGTGAAGCTCGTGCGCGCGCAGATCAACGGCGACATGGACGCGGCCGAGAAGCTCGACCGGATGATCCGCTGCCATCTGAAGGACCTGAAGGCCACCAAGATCGCCCGCGAGGGCGACACCCCCACAGGTCCTCAGACCACGCCGGCCGAGTGGGCCACAGCGCTGCTCGAGAAGCTGGCCGAGGCGCAGCCGAAACCGGCCCGAAAACCGCGCAAGCGGCGGAAAACGCGGAAATGATGGCGGATAACACCAGGGCCGCCTACGGCGACGTCCCCGATACACGCGGGTTTCCGCCGCTTTTCTCGGCGGGAATGTCCGATAAGACGTGTTCTCGTCAATTCCGCCCCGGTCGGACGCTGGCCTCTTTGAGCGGCCGCCGCGTGGAATTGCACGCGGCGGAAACTTTGGTCAATCGATCCTTCCGGTCGGCGGAAGGCTCCGATGCTGTCCGGCTCACACCGGCCAATTGTGTTCAGGCGGAGACTGTGGGCTCACTGTCTCCGACTGTCTGCTTCGTGGGCGTGAACGGAAAAGCGACCCCGAAGGGCCGCTCGATGCCTGGATCGCTCCGCTTACAGCCGTTCGAGGGCGTCCTCGAGGGCGTCGTCGACCAAGTGAGTGTAAATCTCGGTGGTCGAGAGGTCGCGGTGACCCAGCGCCCGCTGGATCACCAGGATGTCGCCGGTGCGGCTGTAGAGGTGGGTGACGAAGGTGTGCCGCAGCCCGTGGGGACTGACGTCCTTGTCGATCCCCGCCTGGCGCAGCCAGTACTTGACGCGGTTGGAGAGGAACAGCGCCCGGCAGTCACCGCGGCCGCGGTGCCGGCGCTCCTTCAGGTAGGCCCGCAGGAGGGTGCGCAGCGTGGACTTTAGGAACTTCACCTGCGGGACGTCGCCCTTGGCGCGGATGCGCAGATGCTTGGCGTCGAGATCCACGTCGCCGACGTCCAGGTCGACCAGCTCCCGCAGCCGGATGCCAGTGCCCAGGAACAGCTCGACGATGAGCCGATCCCGGACCGCTAGCTCCGAGGTCCTGCCCCGGAGCTCTTTGCACAACCGCCGCTTCTCGGCCTCGGTCAGGAAGCTCGGCGTGGTGCGCGGCAGCCGCCGTAGCGTCACCGACCGCGCCGGGTTCTCCGGCCACCTGCCCGCTCTCCTCCGCCCAGGCGAAGAAGGACCGGACGACCGCCTTGAAGCGGTGCAGCGACGCCGGCGACCGGGGGCTGCCGGTAGCCAGGGTCACGACCGCCGGCGCGGTCAACGCCTCGTCGAGCATGGCGCTGGTCACGCGGTCCGGGGAAAGCCCCGGGTGGCTCTGCGCCAGGATCTCGGTCAGCTGCCGCAGGTCCCGCAGGTACGCGCTGATGGTGTTCGGGGAGCGCCCTTCGGCGGCCAGCCTTCTGCCGAAGGCGTCGACCACCTGCTCGAACGGCTCAGGCCCGGGCAGCAGCCGAAGCGCGCTGTTTGCGGCGTTCGTCATGCTGGCGACCTCCTTCCTGTTTGGCGCTCCGGCCCATGGCGGTGCCCTTGGGCAGGGGCAGTTTGTCGATCAGGCCGGTCTCATGGGCCCAGACCAGGAACATGCGCAGCACCCGCTTGGTCTTGTTGACCGTGGGCTCAGAGCGCTCTTTCCCACTCGGGAGCTTCAGCAGCGCGTCGGAGCGGAAGAACTTGCCCACGTGCGGCGCCAGGATGCCCTTCAGCTTCCGGTCGGTGCCGAAGAAGGCTTCGATCTGCTCGAAGTCCTTCCCGTAGGTGTAGAGCGTGCGTGCCTTCTTCCCCTCGCCCTTGAGGTGTTCGAGGTAGGCCTGGGCGGCCTCGTGTAGTGTGTCGGTTATGGCGTGACCTCCTTTCGGTCGGTTCAAGTGATTGATTCACAAGCGCTTATGCGCCTGACACATGCACGCGTTGTGCGCGCCGGAAGCCCATCCACCCAGAAAGACCGGGCCCCGCGAGGGCCGGGAGGATTCTCATGAGAAAAACAGTTGGAACGATGACCCGGACGGCCCTGGTGGTCGCGCTGGCGGTCTCGCTGGCGTCCTGTGCCGCGACGCGGCCGCCTCAGCGCATCGAGGCCGCCATCCACACCATCAACCGCCACATGCCGGAGTACGTGGCCGAGGCCAACAAGACCCTGGAGGCGGCGGAGCACCCGGACCGGGAGCGCCTGATCGGGATCGGCGAGCGGCTGGCCGAGGTGCTGGCGGCCCTGAGAATCTCCTTCATCACTTGCCCTCCTCGTGCTCGCGGGCCCAGCCCCCTACGACGTGAAATCCGCCTTGTCGAGCTTGACCGACGAGGCGGTGGGCTCGTTCACGGCGATGGCCGCCTTGACCGGCAAGGCTACCAAGGCCACCACCGAGGAGATGGTCGGCACCTTCGCCGGGGCGATGGCCCAGACCGTGGCCTCGTTCAAGACCAACGGCCGCCAGATGGCCGACGCCATCAAAAACATCGGCGCCGTGGCTGCCGCCAACAACGTCCCCCTCCAAGAGCAGCTGGCCATCCTCGGCCAGCTGCAGACCACCATGCCCGGCTCCGAGGCCGGCACCCTCTACAAGGCCTTCATCATGAAGGCCTCCGAGGCGGGCGAGAAGCTCGGCCTGTCGCTGGTGGATTCGAGCGGCCGGCTCAAGGGCATCATCCTCATCCTTGAGGAGGTCAAGGGGAAATATCCAGACCTTTCCCAGGCTGCCGCCCAGGTTGAAATAAAGCGGGCCTTCGGCTCCGACGAGGCCGTCAAGTTTTTGTTGCAAGTGTCCCAGGGCATGGCGGCGCTGGAGACCAACATCCAGTCTGTTGCGGGCGCCATGCGCACCGGCACCGCCGTGACCGAACAGATGGCCCAATCCATGAATCGGGACATCGGTGCCCGGCTCAAGCTCGTCGGTCAGCAGATCGGCAACTTTTCGCAGATCCTGGGCCGCACCCTTCTGCCCATGGTGACAACCGTCCTGACGGGATTCTCGCGGATGGTGCTGTTCTTCCAAGGGCTGGCTCGCGCCGCGCCCGGGCTGACCCGTGTGGTCCTGACCCCTGTCCTTGGCGCTCGGCGCCGTGCTCACCGTGGTGGGCGGGGTCATCGCCGCGGCCGGGACCATCGGTTTGATGCTGCCGGCGATCAAGGCCGGACTGGTTGCCATGGGCCTCTCCGTGGCCGGGGTCGGCGCGGCCTTTGCCACCTACTTTCTTCCGGTCGTGGCTATCATCGGCGGCGTGGTGCTGGCCGTCTACCTGCTGAAAAAATCCTGGGAGAGCAACCTCGGCGGCATCCGCGACACCATCCTCGGGCTGTGGAACCGCATCCAACGGGTTTTCTCGGGCGTGCGCGCCTTGATCTCGTCGCTGACCGGCGGCATGGGAACGATGTCCGCTGGGGGCTTTCCTCCTGAAACTCGTCGTCTACGGCTCTCGCCCAAAGCCTCGAGCAGGCCGGCCTCATGGGGCTGGTGGTTTCGCTGTTCCGCGTCTACTACCGCGTGCGGCAATTCTTCAGGGGATTGCGGCAGGCCTTCGCCCACGCTTTCGGCAAGATTCGGGACATCCTCGAACCGCCCGTGCGGGCGCTGGTTGCCACCTTCGGCCGGTTGTTTGGGGCCATCGCCGGGGTCACCGGTATCTTCTCGCTGGCGGCCGATTCGGCCGACGCTTCCGCCTACCGAACCCTGGGCTCGGTCCTCGGCACCGTGCTCGGTGTCATCGCGGCTGGGCAAGACCGTGGTCACGGCCCTGGTCACGGCGGCACGGTTCCTCCACAAATTCTTCCTGCCGCTGCGCCTGTTGGTGCAGGCGTTGCGGATGGTGGGGCGCATCGCCGTCACCCTCTGGCAGGTGCTGGCCGGCAACCTCTCCGTGCTCGATGGACTCAGAAGCATCGGTCGCGCCCTAGTGGATTTTCTGGTCACGCCGTTTCGCTGGGCTCGGGACGTGGTCATTGGCGTCTTGGATTTCCTCCGGGGGTTATTCAACTCCCTCAACCGGTTCGTATCGGAGGCTGCGATGGCGGTGACCGCAGCCTTGAGAAACTGGCCACTGGTGCAAACCCTGATGGACGGGTTCGGTGCGGTGGGCCGTTTCCTGGCCGGCGACCGGACCTTCTTCGAGGCGGGGAAGGCCCTCTTGGTCGCCCTTGGAAACGGCCTCCGCGCTGCGGTGAGCTATCCGCTGGAAAGGCTCAAAGAGGCGCTGGGTCGGTTGCGGTCTCTGCTGCCGTTTTCCGACGCAAAGACCGGACCGCTGTCCAGCTTGACCGCTTCGGGCGCGGCGATCCTGAAGACCCTCGCCCAGGGCATGACCGGCGCACTGGGCGCGCCCCGTGTGGCCCTGTCCCGCGCCTTGGCGGGGCTCCAAGCTACGGTGGACAAGGCATGGCAGGGGCTTGCCGTCGCGCCACACATCCGCCGCGGGCGCGGTCACAGCGCCGTTTCAGGGGATGACCGAGGCGGCGTCCGCGGCCTGGAGCCGGGTTACGCGCAGCGCAACCGCTACATGGGACGGGCTCCAAGCCAGGGCTCAGCGGGCGGGGGTTTTGATCAAGGCGCCCTTCGAGGGGTTGACCACAACAGCATCCTCCGGCTTTGGCAGGGTAGCGCAGGCCGCGGACGTGCTCTGGCAGGCGCTGGCCCAGGGGTTGGCAGGCGGCCGCTCCGTGCTCGATTGGCTGAAGGCCCTCGCCGGCGGTGTCGTAGATGCACTGGCAACGCCGCTGCAGCGGGCGCGAGACGGGATCGCCGGCGTCTGGAGCGTGCTCCGGACCGGGTTCTTCGACGTCGGTCGGTCCCTGCAATCGGTGAGGGCCGCCATGCTCAATGGGTTCCAAGACCGGGCGCTGGTGAGCACGCTTACGGACGTGTTCGCCGCGGTCCGTAGCTTCCTCTCTGGCGACACGACGTTTTTCGAGGCGGGTCGGCGCATCCTGGTCGCCCTCGGCAAAGGCATCCGGTCGGCCGTGACCTATCCCTTCGAACTGCTCCGGCAGGCGCTGGCACGGTTGCGGGCCCTGCTGCCCTTCTCCGACGCGGCGACGGGACCGCTTTCCAACTTGACGGTCTCCGGCGCGGCGATTCTCCAAACACTTGCCCAGGGGATGACCGGCGCGCTGGGCGCGGCCCTGGTGGCCCTGACAGCGCCGTTTCAGGGGATGGCCGAGGCGGCGACTGAGGCCTGGAGCCGAGGCGCCCGCGCAGGCACCGCCGCATGGGAGGGTCTGCAAGCCCGTGCCCAGCGAGCAGGTGCGTGGGTGACGGCGCCCTTCGAGGCGTTGGCCGCCGCGGCACGATCTGCCGCGAATACGATAGCGCAGGTCGCCGGCGGCCTTGGGCAGGCGCTGGCCCAGGGGTTCGCCCAGGGGTTCGCAGGAGACCGCGTCGTGCTCGGACTCAAGATCATCGGCGGCGCCGTGGAGGGTTTTCTTGCCACGCCGTTTCAGCGGGTCCGGGAGGGGATCGCCAGCATCTCGGGTGTGCTTCCAGGGGCCTTGTCTGCTGTCGGGCGGTTCGCTCAAGCTGCTGCGGATAGCCTGGTCGGGGTGTTCCGGGACGGGTCGCTGGTGCAGACGGTGAGGAACTTGGTCGGGGCGGTGGGTCGTTTCCTCACCGGCGCCCCCTTCTTCGAGGCGGGCAGGCACCTGTTCGTGAGCCTCGGCCAGGGCATCCGGTCGGTCGCCAGCTATCCCTTCGAGGTGACAAAAGAGGCGCTGGCCAGGCTCGGGGGGCTACCCGACCTGACAGCTTCCGGCTCGGCAATTCTTCAAACCTTCGCCCAGGGGATGACCGGCGTGCTGGGAGCGCCCCGTGTGGCCCTCTCCCGCGCTTTCGTCCGGCTCCTGGCCACGGCGGCGCAAGGATGGCAGGGCCTGCAATCGCTGGCCACATCTGCCGTGGGCGCGGTGATCGCGCCATTTGGGCGGATCGCCGAGGCAGCGTCCGCGGCCTGGAGCCGGGCGGCCACAATGACCGCTGGAGCATGGATCGATCTGCAGTCCACGGCGCAACGGTCCGGAGCGGGGATGAGGGTGCCCTTCGAGGGGTTGGCTGCGGGAGTAGCGTCCGCCATGGCCAGGACCGGTCGGGCCGCACAGGCGCGCTGGCGGGCGCTCGCCGGCGACCGCTGGGTGCTCGACGGGCTGAGGTCCATCCAAGGCGCCGTGGTGGACTTGCTGGCCACACCCTTTCTACGGGCTCGGGAGGGGATCGCCAGCGTCTGGGGTGTTCTACCAGGGCTGTTCTCGACCTTTGGTGGGATCGTTCAATCGACCGCGGCCACCCTGGTCGGGGTGTTCAGAGACCTGCCGTTGGTGAGGACGCTGCAAGAGGCGTTCTCGGCGGCCAGGGATTTCCTCTTTAGCGACACAGCCTTCTTCCAGGCGGGCCGGCGCTTTCTTGAGAGCCTCGGCCAAGGCATCGCCGCGGCCTCGAGCTATCCCTTAGAATCGCTCAAGCAGGCGCTCGGCAAGCTCAGATCGCTGCTGCCGTTCTCCGACGCGGAAACCGGACCCCTATCCAACCTGACGGCTTCGGGGGCCGCGATTCTCCAAACACTCGCCCAGGGGATGGCGGGCGTACTGGCATTACCCGCTACGGTCCTCGATTAGGCCCTCGACGGCATGCTCGGTGCGGTGCGCGCAGGATGGCACCAGCTCCCCTCTATCAGTGCTTCGACGGTGGACGCCGTGGCGACGCCGTTTCACGGGATCGCCGACGCCGCATCCAGTGTCTGGGACCGGATCACCACGGCGACCTCTGGAGCATGGAGCCGCCTTCGAACCATGTCGCGGAGCGCGGGAGCATGGATGGAGGCGCCCTTCCGGGGACTCGCCATAGCCGCAGCGACCGCATGGAACCGGGTGAAGACCGCCGGTGGCGGATCGACCCTGCTGGAAAAGCTGGCGGGAGGCATGGCCCAAGCCGCGACCGTCCTGGGCCAACCCCTTGCTGGTGCCCTCGCCTCGATAAACCAAGGAGTGGGAAGAATCGCCGCGCCAGCTCTGCTCACCGGCACCCTGGCGCTCACGCCTGTGGTCGCGGACGAGAGGTCCCAACCCGGAATGCCGCTGCTGGGGCCGGAACCCCCCGTCCTGGCCACCGGCTCGGCCGCGGCCCCCGAAGCGTCCCGCCTGCTGGCCGAGACCCGAGGCGCGCTCAGGCCAGGGGACACGGGTACGTCCCACGATTCCGTTGGAGACTTGCGGACGATCCTGGATGCCCTGCTCGGCAAACTCGACGCCCTGGCCGATCGACCCATCGACGTGTCCGTCACCACACTCCTGGATGGCCGGCAGGTTGCCCAGTCGGTGTACCGGGACATCCGCGAGCGCAAGATCAAGAACTACGAGACGCTATGAGGCATGAAGTTGAAACCGAGATTCACGCGACGGAAGGGGGTCCCAATCAAGCAAGTCGGACGGGGGCCTGGGACAAAAAGGCCATCACCGAGCACCTGGTGGACGTGGAAACAGGTCAGCGGCTGGAGTTCCAACACAACCCCAACGACATCGTCGACGAGAAGAGCACGGCCTATGCCGCCATCAAGATCCCCGGCCTGAGCCATCCCCGCTACCAGTACGTGGCCGGGGAGCCGCGCAAGATCCGCTTCCAGCTGCTGTTCTTCAAGGGACCGGTCAAAGAGTCGGTCGACTGGCTGCGCTCGCTGCTGTATCCCGAACACGACGGGAAGAGGCTCAAGAGCGCGCCGCACCGGGTGCTGTTTCTGTTCGGGGATCTCTATCCAGGGGTGATGTGCGTCGTCCGCCAAGTCACGGCCCGCTTCTTCCATCTGTTCGACCGCGACACCCTCCGGCCCCAACACGCCGAGGTGGAAGTGCTCCTGGAGGAATACATCGAGGAGTCGGTACAGTACACGGAAGTACGGGGATGATCGGGCGTCGTTCCCGATATGCCTCCGCCGTACTCTTCACCGGTCGGGAGGAAGCGTTCCTGGGTGCGCGGCATCGGCTCGATACTTCGCCCCGGCCAGGCGACCGCTTCCATACGGTGGTGACAGGGGACCGCGTGGACCTGCTCGCAGCACGCTATCTGGGACAGGCCGAGCTGTGGTGGGTCCTGTGCGACTACAACGCACTGGAGCTGGAGCGGGGGACCGTCCTGCGCATTCCATCGGTGGAGCACACGAGCATGCGCCTGATCGGATGAGCGCGCTTCCGGCACACTACTTGAGGGAGAGCAACCGCCGGGTTTGTACTCCGCCGGGGTAGTGCAGGCGGGTGAAATAGACCCCCGCCGCCACCCCGGTCTCCTCCTGGTCGCGGGCATCCCAGCGGGCTTGGTACACACCGACGGCGAGAACCTGATCCACCAGGGTGCGCACCGGCTGGCCCAGGGCATTATAGATCGCCAGCCGCACCGGTCCGGGCGTGGCCACGCGGTAGGGAATCCGGGTGCTGGCGTTGAAGGGATTGGGATAGTTGGGCTCCAAGCCACTGGCGGAGGGGCGGGCATGCGTCGGGTCGGAGGTCGTGACCACTGTCTCCGGGTCGCGGTATCCAGGGTAGCGGGGTCCGGGATGCACGCCGTATCCTTTGCCATCGATACGCACCCAGAGCAGGGTTATGTTCGTCTGTCGACTGGGGTTGAAGGAACTCCACCACGTAGTTCTAACGGGGCCGAGACCGCGTTGAAAGACAATCTCGCCTGAAGACGCCTCGCTGCCACAACAAACGAAACGGAAAGACCGTTGATCGGGGCCAGGATCTGGATTCTTCATTACGAATGCGCCCCCTGACCTTGTGATTGATTCTAAATAGAGATTGGAAACCTCACGATCCAAATCGAGGGTAGGTGAGTTTGGATCGATGGTGACATCATCGAAGTCGTAGAACAGCCGGTCCTTACTTTCGGAATCTAGGTGTTTAAAGAGAGAGGACTGTTGGAAATACTGAGACTCCCGCAATTCGGGATTATCGTCCAGACCCTGCAGGAAGTCGTACAGGTCCCATTGCGAGAGTCTTCTTACCTGTTCTGTCCAGATATTGCCGTTCTCGTCCACGCGGAATAGTCCTTCGATCGGCCCTAGCCTCAGACCCCGCCAGTACTGCTCACCCTCAATGATCTCACTTTGCAATACAAAGGCCGTGGTATCCACTTGGGGCGGGCCGTGCCCGAAGAGATGGGATCGCATGATCCAGATATTCCCCTCGTGGAGCGGTAAGAACAGACTGGAACGATCCTGGGGATAAGACGAACGCTCGGGGTCTAGGGGGGTAAGAGGGGCACCCTTGAGAAGACGTGCACCGATCTCGTGACCGCTACCCGTTGAGGAGACAGAACGGCGGGAATTATGCTCCGTTGTTTCAGCGAAATCGTGGATGCCTCCACCTCGTACTACGTGCTCATGGCCCGTTACCGGTCCCGAGGGGTCCGTCTGCGGCGTACCATCATGGGCGCCGAAGTCATACCGGTCGTGCACCCACTCCCAGGCGTTTCCGTAGAGGTCGAACAGCCCCCAAGAGTTGGGCAGCTTCGTGCCGACAGGATGCACACGCCTCCCGGCATTGGCCCTGTACCACGCGTAGGACGATAGCAGACTCTCGCCATCTCCAAAGGACCAGCGCGTTGTCGTGCCCGCCCGGCAGGCATACTCCCACTCGGCTTCGGTGGGCAGGCGATAGGCTTCCTCGTCAAAGTGCTCGTTCAGTCTCTGGGCAAAGGCCTGTGCATCATGCCAGGAAATGGCGACGGCAGGATGGTTCAGATCCTGAAAGGAGCCATCCAGGGACGACCAGGGCTCGGTGCCCATGACCGCCTGCCACTGCTCCTGGGTGATTTCGTACTTTCCGAGGTAGAAGCCCTGAGAGATCGTCACCTCTCTCTCGGCCCCCCATTCGAGGGAGCCCATGGTGAAGCGGCCCGGCTCGATCCACACCAGCTCCAGCGGGACCCCACCCGGCAACTCGATGGCGACTTCGTCGTTGGCTTGTGCTAGCTGGGCGAACAGGAAAATGAGGCAGGTCACGATCATACGAATGCGGTTCATTTTTCTCTCCAAGATCACACCGCCCACGTGGGGCAGGCATCTTTCCGGTACATACTCTGATTGCCTCTTCAAAGTTTAGGGGGATAATTGAAATGACGCCTGATCTCTCCCCAGGGATTCCTTGAATGTCGCAATTCGGATAACTCCTGGCGACGGACCCGGTAATATACCATCTCTACAGATCTTCCCAGCACGCCCGCCATCCTCATTCAAGGGCACCACACTCACGCCCCTCGTCCGACACCTTCGCTCAAGCGCCGGTAAGTATCCGCTGAGGACCACCACCCGGTGGTCGCAGCGGAGATCGGTGCATGGACCTGAACCCCTTCCAGCCGACGTTCCTCGTTCAGATCGAGGGACGGGAGTTGTCGGCAGACCTGAGCGGCGAGATCACCTCGTTCGTCTTCGAGGACAACGAGGAGGAACTCGACGTGCTGGAGCTGTCCGTCTCGGACCGGCATCTGCGGTTCGTGGACGATCCGCTCATCTAGGAGGGCCACGAGGTCGTCGCCCGTTTCGGCTACGTGGGCCATCTGTCGCCGCGCAAGAAGGCGGTGATCAAGGGCATCGACTACGACTTCCCGGAAGACGGCGCTCCGCGCATCCGCCTGAAAGCCTACGACAAGGGGTAACCGTTCAGTCCCGGGGAACGATGCAATTGACTAGCGGAAACCACCGATCACTGGTACCTTTGGCTCAGTTGGCAGCATGTAGTTGCCCGAGAGCTGAGAGTCCTGGTGAACAAGCCTTCCGAGCTTCCCATTTCCGCGCGAATTGGCAAGAGACGCCGGTTGCAGTGCAGGCGCTGGTGATCGCGATGTGGGAGCGCGTGCAGCGAGTCGAGCGGCTGGAGCAGCGGGTCGAGCAGTTGGAGCGACAACTGCGGCGGCGCGGTGGCCCACCGTCGTCCGAGTCCGGCACGGCGCCCATGTCGGGACGCAAGTCGAAGCGGCGATCTTCGGGGCGCTCGCGCGGGGGTCAGCCTGGCCACGAAGGTCACGGACGATCGCTGGTGCCGCTGGATCACGTCGACGAGATGATCCCGGTCAAACCAGCCTCTTGCCGTCAGTGCAGGCAACCGCTCACGGGCGACGACCCACATCCGATGCGCCACCAGGTGATCGAGGTGCCGCAGGTGCAGGCGCGGGTCACCGAGTATCGCATGCACACCCTGCGCTGCACCCACTGTACGACCTTGACCGAAGCCGAGTGGCCAGAGGGTGTGCCCGGCAACGCGTTTGGCCCCAGCGTTCAGGCGTGGGTGGGGTTGCTGTCGGGCAGCTACCGGATGAGCAAGCGCAACATCGTGTCGCTGTTGCACGACGCCTTCGGTCTCGAGCTGTCCCTGGGCACGGTGAGCCGATTGGAGCAACACGTGTCCGACGTACTCGCCACGCCGGTCGAGGATGCCCGAGCGTACGTGCGCGAGCAACCGGCGATCAACATCGATGAGACCAGCTGGCGCGAAGGCACCGAGAAGGCGTGGCTGTGGACGGCTGCCACCGAGGAGGTCACCACGTTCGCGATCCGGCAGAGTCGTGGCAGCGACGTGGCGCAGGAACTGCTGGGCGACAACGCCACGGCCGTGGTCGGCTCCGACCGCTTCACGGCCTACCGCTACCTGCCGGTGGCCAACCGGCAACTGTGTTGGGCTCATCTGCAGCGCACCTTCGAAGTCTTCACCGAGCGCGGTGGACAGGCCGCCAAGATCGGCACGGTCCTGCTGGAACAGGTCGACACGCTGTTTACCTGGTGGCATCGCATCCGCGACGGCACCCTGGAGTGGTCCAGCTTCCGGACCTATCTCAGCCGAATCCGACACCGCATCCACATGGAGCTGCTGTACGGCCAGTTTCTGGCTGACCCGCAAACGGCGACCACCTGCGCCAACCTCCTGCAGGTCGAACCGGCGATGTGGACCTTCGCCAGCAAGCTTGGCGTGGAACCCACCAACAACGCCGCCGAGAGGGCGCTGCGTCACGGCGTCCTCTGGCGCCACACCAGCTTCGGTACCCAGTGTGCCGCGGGCAGCCGCTTCGTCGAGCGCATGCTCACCGTCCGTACCACTCTACGGCAACAGCGCCGCAGCGTGCGCGAGTACCTCGCCACTGCTTGCCACGCGACCCTCCACAACCAGCCAGCTCCTTCGCTCCTTCCGTAAGACCCCTCCTACGCCACGACCAGTCGACTCAGACAGGGGACGTGAACGGTTACGACAAGGGTTTCCAGCTGGCGGGCAAGGAGAATCAGAAGGTCTGGCAGAAACCCGCGCCCGGCATCCTCTATTCGGAAATCGCCGAGGAGATCGCCGCGGCCCACGGTTGGCGATGGTGCTGCGAGAGCGGCCGCAGCTCTGGGCGATCTGGCGGTTGGTGAGACCGGCCTCGTGTTTAAGGCGAAGAATCTCCCGGATCTTGCGCATGGACAACCTCCTCTGAGCCATTCGGCACCTCCTTTTGGCGAAGGTACCGTGGCGGGGTTATCCAGCGCCGCTGTCATTTCGGCACATGCCGGCCACCCGTTCGGCCGACCTCAGAAAGTGGCTACTTTCAGACCGAAACGGGTGGCCACTTTACTCCGTTCGTCCAACTTCGCATAGTAATAGTACCCACCTCGACCCTTCATGAACTCGTACCCATCATGTGTTTGTTGGTGTATATTGAAACCCGATCCCCACTGTCGCCCCTTGAATATCACGTTGTTGGGCTGTCTGAAATCAATATGTCCTGTGTCGATGGTGTAGGCCGAGGCCATGCCGCTCGCTAGCATTGCGACCAAAATCGCGTAATTGATCAGTGCTACAATCCGTTTCATCTTCTCACCTCCAAATGGTGTTTGACTCACTGTTTGATCTCTGCCCAAGAAGCCTTTTTCAACACAGTGGGATGCATGTTCCCCCCTATCCGATATTGCACCAATTCATAGAGGTTAAATCTGCCCGGCAGGTCGGTTGAACGTGTCGATAGCACGGGCCCAACGTTCTCAGCAAGGCACACTCTCCTTACTGCACTGAGCTCTCCTGTTGTGAAGCAAATGGTTGGAAATATTCCGATCGACAATGTTATCGTATATAGCTCTCCCTTGTCATTTGCTCTTGTACCTCTTGTCGGGAAATAGGTCGGCACGAGAGAATTGACTGGAGGAAACGCAATGTAAGCGAGCGAGATGTCATAATCCGGATCATCTAGGTTGCTCAGGTCAAAAACCAAGAATTCTTCGTTCCCGACAAGCGCCCATATATTGCCTATCTCATCTTTTCGTAACAGCTGTCCATTACTTAACTCGGAGTATATTTGTCCTTGGATTTCAGTCAGTGTAAGAACCTCTATCGTGATCTCCTCGTGCAGATCATCATCACCGTCATTCCAATTGTGGCTGTAGACCCACCTGTTCCCTACATCTAACGGCCAGTAGTCCAGTCGCTCTTGGGCCTGGAGCGTTGGTGAAGCAACGAGCAAAACAAAAATCGAAAAGGTTCTCATGATTTTCCAGAAAGCATCCCATCGTTTCGATCAAACGTGGACTCGTAGGTTGAGGATCTGCTGGCCTCCCTGTCGCGTCCATCGCATGCCGCTGCGTTTAAGTCGGTGGCCGACGATGGTCTTGGCGGCGGCCTCTACAGGGCCGCTGGAGATGATCAAACCCGCGCGTATCTTGGGGGCTGCTGAAGGATATGCATTAATTTTCGCACGTCGTATGGGTATATCCGGTTTTCCTGATCCTGCCTGCCTAACTCTTCTGTGGGTAAGGAGGCTGGGAACTCCTTGAGCATCACGCACATCAGAGGCGGTGCTTCAGATTGAGGCTGATCCCCAAGGAGGAGAGGCCATCCGTCATCACTCGGTATCGAATCCGCGCACCGCGGCCGACCGAGGATTCGTGGCTGCGGAGCTGGAGCCACTCCGCTTCCCCCTCGAAGTCACCGAACTTCACCCACCCGATCTCGAGGCCCACCCTGAAGGGATCGCTGGCCTGATAGTCCACACCGGCGAACAGCCGATAGCCGGTCACGGTGTCGGAGAGCCTGGCCTTGCCGATCGTGGTGGTGCCGGCGATCTGCGCCCTCAGCATGGGATCCTTGAACGTCTGGATCTGTTCCGGATCGTCGTTCCGCGTCCACCGGCTGAAGAAGTCCAGCCACACCCGAGCACTGCCTATCCCGACACCGGCGTACGGGACAAGCCGGGAATTTAAGACAAAGTCGTAACTCAGGTTGGCGAACAAGTCGTGTGACAACAGGTCATCGACGCCGCCATCGACGATTTCGAGCTCCTGGTCGGCCTTGGCAAGCGTCACCACGTCGCCGATGCGCGTCTGGGAGTAGTCGCCGTAGGTCGTAGTTCGATGGGAATACTCCCCTTCAACTCTCAGGTTGCCGCGGCGATATCCCAGGGCGATGCCGGTCAGCATCCCCCGGCCTCCGTTCACCGTATGTACCCACGCAGAGGGCGGCGGCGCCGTGGCACAGTCATCACCGGTCTCGGCCTGAGTGGGATTGGAGATTCTGTCGCACTTGGTGCTCCAGTCGTTGTCCGTAGCGACCAGGTCGAGACCAGGAGCCGTCGACGGCCCGAGGTCGGTACCCCAGTAGAAGCCATCCTCAGCCAGCAGCTGGCTCGATAATGCGAACCAAGTCACAACCGCCGGCAACAGGTCAAGCTGCTTCCTCGCCATGTTGATTCCTGCTCTTCCTTTTGAGCGCCGAGCCGGCCCCCCAACCCTTAAGGCGGCAACGTCCCTAAAGGTGCTTCAAGGAGAATCCCATCCTGCGCAGTCACGGGAAAATAGCGTCTGTATAAATAGCGTCTACATCGCGACGCATCAAGATTACCGGTCATGAGTCAGGTTGGCGCCGACATGAACTCTCGACAACCATCTCGCCACGGAGATGTTCCGAAGTACCTCCCCCTGCCCAGGAGAGAATTCTTTCAACACTTCCATTGGCGTCGTCGCAGTCCCATATCGCGACATCGAAGATACGTGGGCTGATATCCAACGGCAAGTGCGGTGTCGGTAAGTCGACAATCACCGCCGATATCACCGTCACCCTGGCCGCTCGCTCTCTGCGCGTCGGTTCCATGGACACCGGTATCTATGGCCCAACATCCCCCGGAATGCTCGGTTTGGGAGCGGCGAAGCCGAAAGCAGGCGAGGAGACCGGCCTCATTCTGCCGCTGGAGATCAAGTGACAGTCGTGCAGCCGCACGCCCTTGTTCATCGGATGAATCCAAAAACCTTCAGTGCGAAGCCAATGCCAAGAAGTAGCGATTACGGCACGCGCGAGTGTCAGCAATCGGGACGGTGGATAGACGGGCGCGGCTCTTTACTCCAGTGCGCTGACCCGGGCTTTGAGCAGATTGATCTCGCTCCAGATGGAGGTGAGGCTCGGCGTATCACCCTTGTCGCCCTTGTCGCCTTTGTCGCCTTTGGACCCGCGCGGCCCGGGCAGCCCTTGAATGCCCCGCAATCCGCGGTCGCCTTTGTCGCCTTTGGACCCAGACGCTCCGGGGAAACCTTGAATGCCCTGCGATCCGCGGTTTCCTTTATCGCCTTTGTCGCCTTTGGACCCGGACGCTCCGGGGAAACCTTGAATACCTTGCAGTCCGCGCAGCCCACGGTCTCCTTTATCGCCTTTGGATCCGGACGTCCCGGGGAAACCCTGAATGCCTTGCGATCCGCGCTCGCCTTTGTCGCCTTTGGACCCGGACGGCCCTGGCAGCCCGGGCAGCCCTTGAATGCCCTGCAGTCCTTGGTCCCCCTGATCGCCCTTGCTGCCTTTGGGTACCATCAAGTCCCAGTATGAAGCGCCGCCCGTCGTACCGGGTAAGAGCAGCGGATTCGAGCTGTGCGCTTGCGTACAGACATAGATGTTGTTTTGGTGGCGCAGGACATTGCGGACGGCGTATCCGGTGTTCGGGACCCAGCTGACGCGCCAGGTAAATCCGGGGCCGGTGTCGCCTTGGAGTCCCTGATCGCCTTTGTCGCCTTTGGACCCGGACGCTCCTGGCAGCCCGGGCTGCCCTTGAATGCCTTGCAGTCCCTGGTCCCCCTGATCGCCCTTGCTGCCTTTGGGTACCATCAAGTCCCAGTATGAAGCGCCGCCCGTCGTACCGGGTAAGAGCAGCGGATTCGAGCTGTGCGCTTGCGTACAGACATAGATGTTGTTTTGGTGGCGCAGGACATTGCGGACGGCGTATCCGGTGTTCGGGACCCAGCTGACGCGCCAGGTAAATCCGGGACCGGTGTCGCCTTGAATGCCCTGCAATCCCTGGTCGCCCTGGTCGCCTTTGGACCCGGGCGCTGGTACCCAGGCGGTGGCGCCCTGCACGTAGAGCGTGCTGTCGGTGCTGAGGTAGACGAAGGCGCCCTGGTTGGCGGTGGCGACGGCGGGCAGGCTGGCCACCACCGGGATAATGAGGTTCCCGTCGATCTCGAGTGTTTCGGTGGATTGGACCAGCCCCTTGCTAAAGCCTGAGAGGAAGCGCGTGGTGCCCGCGGGCGCGCCCGTGGCTGTGCCACCCCATTGCGCGGCAGCCGGTGCTAGGCCGCACAGTAGCAGGGCCAGGCCGATGAGTGTGATCTTATACCGTTGGGACATCAGATATAGCTCCTGTAGGTAGGTAGAAGTGAGCTTGTGCTCGGGTAAACGAGGGCACATCGGCAGCGTGCCAAAGCCACCACCATTGGCCACTGGCATCCTGCCACCAGCCGCCGCTCCAGATGACGCCGGAGGACACTTCAATGTGCAGGGGATCGGTAAGGGTGTTGGGTATCGGCGAGCCCGAGGCGCCAGGCTTGGCGGCGGCGGTGAGAAGGCCCTGTGCCGTAGCGGTGACGGTGGAGGTGTCGGCGTCGGGTTCGCGCACGGAGTCCTCCTCACTCTGGGCGGCGCGCACCCAGTAATAGCGGGTCGCCTGCTCAGGCAGCCGGTGGACGTAGGCGGTGCTGACGCCGCGCCAGATTTCGCTCGCGTTGGTCCAGGCGTCCGTCGCCGCAGCGTAGAGGACAATCTCGTCTCATTGGCTACGCGGCTCGGGCAGGGTCCAGGTCACCTCGATGCCGGCCGGAACGGCGGTCGCGGCCAGGTTGGTGGGCGCCGGCACTTCCGGTATGACGGGCGCCGGCAGCGCTTTGGAGGAGGGGGTGTCCTGGGCCTCGTACCAGGTGACGGGTGGGTCGCCGTAGGCCGAGGCGGCATCCTCGCGGACGGTGACCACAACCCCGCCCAGCGGTTCGAAGCGCCACGCTTCGACGCGTAAGATCTTGTTCTGCCAGCCCAAAGACGCCACCGAGAGGGTGATGCGATCGCGGTAGCGCAGGCGCAATCCCTTGTAGTTCAGGTGCAGGGTTGCGGTGAGCCCGAACGCGGCTTGCTGGAGGTGGAAATAGGCCAGGCGCTGAGCCTGCGATCGCGAGGCCGTCATGGGCAGGGTGAGCTCCCGCACCAGGGTCTCATCGCGGTCCCGATTTGCCCGTAGGGTCTGGTTGGTCACCCGCCCGAACGGCCGCTCTTCGTACTGCTCTGCCGCATCGAGGCCCTGGATCGTATTGAAGACCGAGAACACGTCCGTGTGGGTGGTGAGCTGGATCGGCTGGATGAGGTCGTTCTCGTCAAACGATTCCACCGGCGCCGTCCATGAATGGGCATGGATCGTCACCTTCCCGCCGGTCACGGAGATCGCGCCCAGCATGGCCGCCAACAACCGCGTGAGGTTGGCCCGATGGGTGTCGCTGGTAAGCAGGGCGCCGTTTGAGGTAAAGCGTTTGTGGCGAATGCGGGGACCCAGGGTGTTTCCGGGCCGCACCGGCCCCAGCCCGTCGACGAGCGTGTCGCACACGGTGGCGGCCGTTACGACCGAGTCCCAATCGATGTGCGCTGTCGGCACCCCCATGCCCAGCTCGCCGTCGGTCAGGTAGTCGCCACGCACAGGGCGGGATTGCTCGACCACTGCCGATAGGCGGCGTTGGCCGGATCGGCGCCGGGCTGCGTCTCCAGGCGCGGGTCGTAGAGGTTATTCTTGCCCTGGACGACGATGTCGACGGTGGACGGCGCGCGCCCATGCAAAATCTCCCTCCGCGAAATTCATCTTCCGCCCCGGACCCCGAGTTGCCGAAACCAGAACGGCGGAGAACATGGCCGGCGACAAGGCGAAACCCACGATTGGCAAGCACGACACGGCACAGCTTGACCGCTGGCACCGCAACGCCGTGTCCGAGCCGGAAATCCGGGCCGCCGCAGAGGTGCAGACCGGGACGAGTGCCCGCGAGGGTAATCAGAACAGCCTGGTGCACGGCATCTACGCCGACCGGTTCCTCGCTGCCGAGGAGCGTCCGCTCTTCGAGGCCATCATCGGCCAGCTCTACCAGGACTTCGTGTTCAACAAGAGCTCGGACTTCCTGCAGGTGGAGCTGGTGGCGGTCTACTCGGTGAAGCTCGTGCGCGCGCAGATCAACGGCGACATGGACGCGGCCGAGAAGCTCGACCGGATGATCCGCTGCCATCTGAAGGACCTGAAGGCCACCAAGATCGCCCGCGAGGGCGACACCCCCACAGGTCCTCAGACCACGCCGGCCGAGTGGGCCACAGCGCTGCTCGAGAAGCTGGCCGAGGCGCAGCCGAAACCGGCCCGAAAACCGCGCAAGCGGCGGAAAACGCGGAAATGATGGCGGATAACACCAGGGCCGCCTACGGCGACGTCCCCGATACACGCGGGTTTCCGCCGCTTTTCTCGGCGGGAATGTCCGATAAGACGTGTTCTCTGACGTTCAAGAATCCTCCGCGAGAGGCGGAAGGATTCGTCAATCCATCCTTCCGGTTGCCGTGGGAAGGCTCCGATGCTGTCCGGCTCGCACCCACCCATTGTGTTCAGGGAGGGGACTGTCAGGTGACTGTCCCCAGCCTCTGTGAGTGCCTGTCCCAGCGCGGGAATGAAAAAGCGGCCCCGCAGGACCGCTCTTTCCCGGCGACGTGCGAGGACTCAGAGCCGCTCGATGGCGTCCTCGAGGGCGTCGTCGACCAGGTGCGTATAGACCTGGGTGGTCGAGAGGTCGCGATGCCCGAGCGCCCGCTGGACCAGGGACGAGCATCCGACGGCAGAGGCCTGCGCGAGGTGCGTGCTGGAACGGGTCGCCTCCGGCCGCATCGCCTGATGTCGTGCAGGTCTTAATGACCCCGACAACGGGACAACCAGTGAGTGCTCGCTACTTGTAATAAAGCGCGATATAGCCGTGAAAGAGACCCAGGACGACCGTCAGCGGCCAGCATCAGGTGGATAGCTACCCAGGAAGCGCCGTACGATCTATTGCGCAGCTTGAGTCCAACGGGACTCGCCACCCAACCACCATGTTGGCCAGGAAAACCCAACTCAGCACGGCCAGATATCCCTAGCCGATCTCTATGCTGTACGTAAAAGAGCACTGGGGCGAACACGCCACTCCTTTGATGGAACGCCTTAGGGGTATCCATTTAACCAGACTTGGGGTATCTTGTGAAGCATGGATCATCCTCGTGCTGGACTATCTGGAGTGGCTGCGGTGGCGAGACGGCTTCGTGTGTCCGACCTGTGGACACGAGGACGGCTGGCACCTGGGCGATGGCCGGTTCAAGTGCTCGGCGTGCAGGACGCGCAGTTTGGTGACCTCAGGTACGATCTTCGACCGGACCCGGACGCCGCTGACGGTGTGGTTCACCGCCTGCTGGTTGTTCGCCACCGGCAAGGATGGGATCTCGGCGTTGAGCTTGAAGCGGGTGCTGGAGATTGGCTTCTACCAGACGGCCTGGGCGATGCTGCACCGACTGCGGTCGGTGTTGGTGCGTCCTGGTCGTGAGTTGCTTACCGGGGAAAGTGCAGGTGGACGAGACCTACATCGGCGGCGCTGAGCCAGGGTTGGCAGGGGGCCGCGCCAAGGGCAAGAAGGTGCTGACCGGTATCGCGGTAGAGGTCCAGGAGCCCAAGGGGCTCGGTCGGTGTCGGATCTCGCCGCTGGCCGATGCGTCTGCCGAGTCCTTGCACGCCTTCGTGATGGATCACGTCGAGCCGGCGCCACGATCGTCACCGATGGTTGGCCGCCCTATCAAGGACTGGCGCAACTCGGCTACGTGCACGATCAGCGCCGATCGCGCTCTTGGTGACGATCCCAACAAGCTGTTGCCCGCCGTGCATCGGGTTGCCTCGCTGGCCAAGCGTTGGCTCCTGGGGACCCCACCAGGGCTCCGTCGACGACGCCCACCTGGTCAGCTATCTCGACGAGTTCGTCCGCTTCAACCGCTCCCGCAGCCGCGGCATGGTGTTCTATCGCGTGCTCGAACTGGCGGTCGGTCACGCACCGATGCGCTATCAGGATTTCATCGCCAGCCAGCGTCCCCGCAAAGTGCCACCCGCACCACCGACCCAACGCGGACGCCCCGCGAGCTTGGAACGTCCGGCGGCGAACCAGCCGTGGCGGGCGTCCAACGGGCCAACGAGTTCAGGGCGTATGGAGACGCAGCCAAGACATGGGTAAATACAGCTTAATTGTCATCGCTGGCTTCGTCTTCGCTTTCGGCGCGGTCCAGAGCAATCTTAACGAGGTGGGGGAAGCCTTCGTCGATGGAGTCGTGAACCAATACCACCGCGCCCAGGCCGGCGAGATCGCCAGTAGTGGGGCACGTATGGCCCTGTGCGAACTGGTTAAAGACTCCGACTGGCGTGGATGGGGGGGCGACAGAAGAGATATGTTGGGTGGAACCTCTGTCGTTACGGTGAAGGCCGACTCTGTGAGCGTTGTAGGGAGCGACACCCTGGTCTTCGTGGTCACATCCGCAGGGATGATGGGTGGGGTCGAGGTTGAGAAGGTTGTCACGTGGCGGCGCAGACGGTTTTCCGAGTATGCCTATTTCACCGATTCCGACCTCAAGTACACAGACGGAGACACCCTCTTTGGCCCGATCCACACCAACGGCAGGTTGACCATAGAAGGGCATCCTGTTTTTACCGGACCGGTGACCAGCCCGAACATGTGGGCCCTCAGTCCCTCCCCTCCCGCCGACTCCACCGACCTGCCGCAGTTTCTCGGAAACGGCTCTTTCGCCGTCACCGACTCGGTCTCCTTCCCCACGGCGGCCGACCTCAACTATCTGGCGACTACGGCGGGTCTCAGTGACGTGCAATTCTACGCGGGAACTACGACCACTGGGAAGAAGGTCTATATCAATTTTCAAGATAACTACGTTTATTACGCTGCGACGGGAGTTACGGCACAGACAGTTCCGTTACCCTCGAACGGTGTGATTCACAGCACCACGCCGATCCACGTTGGGGGTAGACTGGACGGCCAGGTCACCGTGGTGTCCGATCAGGAGATCTCTATCTACAACGACCTGACGAAAAAGAACACGAACACCTTTCTCGGTCTTATCAGCGAGAAGGATATCGTCGTCGGAGATTCGAGCCCTTTTCAAGATCGGGTGATCCACGCCACCATGCTGGCGCTGGGGCAGGTCACGGTTCATAGCAGTTCGGTCTCTGCTGGCACGCTGACCGTGGTCGGGGGGATCGCTCAGAAAACAGAGGGCACCCTCGGAAACAAAGTCCTGGATCTCGAGTATGACGAACGGCTGGTATCCCAGACGCCTCCTTACTACCCCGCCGTGGGCAGGGGTAGCGGGACCTATTACCCGGGCAAGGTGCTGTCGTGGTACGAGTAACTCCGGATGCGTAGCCTGGACCACCGATCCCACGTGCAGGTCCGCGCCTAGCGAAGCGGCATCCCCACCCCCTGATTTCCCCTTCAGACACTTTCCACTTCCTGGCCAATACATGGGCACCGATACTGTGCCCACCATCCCACGGCGACCCCGCAGCTTTCCAATTCCACCCTAAAATTCCACAAACAAGCGCGTGTACCAGAAGGCGCCGTTGTAATCCCAGGGGGTGCTCGCCGGGCGCAGATTGCCCTGGCCCGCCGTCTCCTCGGGGGCGGCATCGGGCGCTGAGTCGAACATATTCTGCACCCCCAACCCCAACCGGTAGCGCTCGTTTATGGCGTAGCCGGCTTCGGCGTCGACGATGACGCTCCCGTCGAAGGAATCGAGGTCGCCACAGCTATTGGCCTGGAAGCGGCAGGCCTTCCAGTCGCCGAAATAGCTGGGCCGCAGCATGGCGTTCCAGGAACCCAACTGATGGCGGCCGGTGAGCACCAGGCGGTGCTCGGGGTTCATCTGCTCCAGTTCCACCTGGCGCCGGCGCGTCAACAGGCTGACGTCGATCGGCTCGTCCAAGGACGTACCGAGGAACTCGGTGACTCGCCGCACCTGCGAAAAGCCATCGAGGTTGGTGGTGGTCCAGTTCCAGGCGAAGTCGACGGTTGACAAGGACTGGCTGTCCCAGACCCGCCTCCAGGACAGCACCAGGTCGATGCCCCGGGTGCCGGTGTCGAAGTCGTTGGAGAAGAACTTGATTTCCTGGAGAACGCTGACCCCCTTCAGGGCCTCCTTCTCCTGGATCAGCCGGGAGATCTCCTCCGTAATCTCGATGTTCCCGGTCAGGGAGATGCGGTCCTTGACGGAGATGTCGAAGTAGTCGAGGGTTAGCTCGAGTTCGTCGGTGAGTTCCACGGCGGTGCCGACCGAGAAGCCCACGGACTCCTCCTCGGTGAGCGCCACGCCGCCCAGGGCCGCGGCGATGGGATGGGTGGGCGGCACCTGCCCCTGTTCGGTCAGACCGCCGAGGCCGGAGAAGCTGGTGGTCACGGCGGTGAAGTTGGCCGGGCCGGGCGATGGGGCGCGGAAGCCGGTGTTGGCCGTCGAGCGCAGGGTGACCCGGTCGGTAGCCCGCCACAGGGCCGAGAGCTTGCCGTTGAGGGTATTGCCGAAGTCCTTGTAGAAGTCCTCGTAACGCACCGCCAGGCCCAGCTGTAGCGGCGGTGCCACATCCGCCTGTATATCCAGGTAGAGGGCATAGTTCGGGCGACTCCACTTGCCGGCGTTCCTCGGATGTAGCCCCTGGTAGCCGTTGGAACCGATGCTGAAGCCCTGATCGGAGAAAGGGCCGGCCTGGTACGAGGCCAGATCGCCGGCCACCGACTCGAAGGTCTCCTGGCGCCATTCCGCGCCCCAGGCGACGTCGAGGGGCGAGGCCAGGGCGCCCACCCCCACGGCGTAGGAGAAGTCGAGGTCGGCCGCTACTTCGGTCTGGATGTAGTCGCGCGGGCGGAACGAGGTCGACGTAGCCGGCCCCAGCGAGGCGTTGATGGTGTTGAAGATGAAGAACTCGATGTTGCTGCGGGCGGCGCTGACGCTGGCGTCCCACTTGAGGCCGCTGTCCCGTTGGCCGCGCAGCCCGGCCACCAGACTCAGATCGCGGATGTCGGCGCCGAAGCGCGGCGTGAACCCGCCGGGAAAGCGCTCGTTGAAGAGGAATAGATCGCCCTGGTAGCGGTCGACGAAAGCCTGGACCTCCTCGAAGCTGGCGTCCAGGGAGGGCACGTCCACGGTCGAGGGGTCGATGTCGTCGTCGAGGTCGAGATCGGCGACAGCCCGTTCATTGCCGACGCGAAAGACGCCGCCGCGCGCCGAGGAGGTGCCCGGAGCGCGGAAGAAGAATCCCCCCTCGGTCTGGCGCTTGGCCCAGCCGCCAAAGCCGTAGGCTTCAGCCCCGTTGCCGAGATCGACCCCGGCGTTGAAGAAGGTGTTCCAGGCGCCGTCGACGTCGGGGCTGCCCCAGATCTGCGCCGGGTCTTCGACGGGATAGCCTCGCTCGCTCAGGGTCGCGGCATTGGCGCGGGTGCCGCTACGTATGGTCGGATCGAGCTGGCGGTACTCGAGGCTGAAGTTGAAGAACCCGTCCTGGGTCAGCGGCAGACCGACGTTGGCGGCGGCCTGGGTGAGGCGGCCGTCGCCCTCGAAGTACTGGCCACCGCGTATCTCCAGCAACACTCCTTGGGCGGCGTTGCGCAGTCTCATGTTCAGCACGCCGGCGATGGCGTCGGAGCCGTACTGCGCCGCGGCCCCGTCGCGGAGAATCTCCATCTGCTCGATGGCAATGATCGGAATCACGCTCAGATCGGGTCCCTGCGAGCCCGCATTGAGCGAACTGCCCAGCAGCGCGATCACGCCGGAGCGATGGCGGCGCTTGCCATCGACCAGCACCAGCAGGTTGTCCGGCGGCAGGCCCCGGAGGGTGGCGGGGCGCACCAGGGTCGCTTCGTCGTCAATGCCGTGTTTCTGGATATTGTACGACGGGACCAGATTGCGCAGGATGTCATCCATATCGACGGCGGCCTGGGTGCGCAGCTCTGCCGCATGCAGCACGTCCACGGGCGCGGCCGATTCCTTCACAGAGCGCGGTGCATGCCGAGACCCGACGACCACTATTTCTTCGAGGGTGTAGACGACGGTGGTGTCAGCCCCTCCCTTGCCGGTAGCCTCTTCCTGAAAGGCGGTTTCTTCTGCAACCGTCTCTGATTCTTCAGCCTCCTCAGACCATGCTGCCTTCCCGACGAGGAGCGAACCGACAAGGACGAGACTCAGGACAGTCGTCCCGAATGGGCGTATCAAACTGGCCGGGAATGATGCTATGTTTGTATCTATTCTCCTTTGCACAGACCCTCCATGGTTCAGTCAATCTCTCGATCTGATAAATTACAATATAGATGCAGGACACGACAAGCCTTAATTTGACCTTGCCTCTTAATTTGACCTTGCCTATAAAGGATCCAGGAGCAACACATACTGCAGACGATCCAACCCGTCTTTTCTCTTTGCGTCCGTGTTTTTTGATCTTGAGCGGTTGGGTTTGAGCGATCCACTCCCTCACAAGATGGGCCCAAGTAAAGGCAATAGCCAAAAGTTGCGATGAGTTTTTCGATGCGTTCGATGTGAATGAGATGGTTTTGCTCCAGATCGAAGCCACGGCTTTTCAGGGCTGCGAAAAGCACTTCAATCCCAGCGTTGTTTGTAATCCTCCAGAGATTTTCGACCTAAGAAGGACTTGGGCCTATTCGGTTTGTTCACCATCATACAACCATACAACATGATATATGTGGTCTGTTCGTGCTGGCTGGTGAGTCCGAGGGGCGACTGAAAGGCCGCCATCGGTTCGTCGCCCGTCCTTGCGTCCTGCGCCTGTGGTCATAGCCCGTGGTCGCGAGGGGACGGTAGCCGCCCCAACCGTCGGTATGTATGATGCTGCCGAGGGTAACCGACTCTTCGAGGAATCCAACCAGCGACGCTGCCCGCCGTGACAGAGACCTGGTAATTGCATTTCTTGCCCTTGAAGATCGGACGGGATCTCAACTCGTACGCATGGTCACGGCCAGAGCCTGAGCTCCGGTATTGCCAGATTGGCCGGCGACTACCGGCAAAAAGACGGCCAGAGCCGTGAACTGGGCTATGGTACCCTCGAAAAGGGCCACCACCGAAGCGGCTAGAAAGGCCGTGGCCAGATTGTGACCTGTAGCCAGGGCAGCCGCTTGCGCACGGCCAGCACCGGCCCCAACAGGGCGTGTTCCTCCCGGCCCGCTTCGACCATCGTCTGCAGGTTTTCGCTGGCCTCCTGCTGGGCGGCCTCCACCAAGGCGTCGTGCCGGATGATCCCTCGCAGCCGACCCTCAAAACTAACCACGGGCAGGGAGGCCAGTTTGTGGTACTCCAACAGTTCCACCACTTCCTGGAGCGGGAGCACCGCGATCAGCCGCCCGTCGGAGTTGACCACGCACAGGTCGTGGATGCGCCGCGGGGGGCGAGGAGCGGATGCGGGCGAGGGCCTCCTCGCGGTCTCCTCGGCGCTGAAGACGGTCACCGAGGTATCCATGAGTTGGCCGGCCGATTCGGCCGGATAACGCATCAACTCCTCCATTTCAGCGGCCAGCTCCCGGGGCAGGGCGGCTAGGCGAGCGGCCCGGCTCTCCGCGTCCTCGGGCCAGGAGGGCCGCGCGACTCCGTAGTCCATCGCTCACAGAGCCGCCGGAACAAGGTCCCGTCCATGGCCTCGACGAGCTGGAGGCGAAAGAAAGCCTGGATGACGGCCTGCGAGGCCCCGGCGTTGTCGGTCATTCCTCACGCCTCTCCTGAGGCTCCTCCGGAGAATCTGTGGGTGAAAGAGCCCGGCTGCGCCCACGGGCATAGAGGAGACCGAGGATAGCACAGGCGCATCATTCCCGGTATGTTGGGACAATCGACCAAGACCGATCCCGACCTACCTTGGAGGGAATGATGCGCCTGATCACAGTACTGAACCGATGCACGAAGTTCAAGCGTTTTGTGTTTGAGGGCAGTCATTTTGACGAACACGGAAGGATTATGGTGAGCCTCCGGCCCCGAAAGAACTCCAGGGCGGAGTGCAGCGGCTGCGGTCAGTTGTCACCCACCTATGACACGGCCACCGATGCACGGCGGTTCGAGTTCGTTCCGCTCTGGGGGTTCCCGGTCTTTCTGGTGTATCCCATGCGTCGGGTGGCCTGCAACGCCTGCGGCCGGGTGGTCGTCGAGAAGGTCCCCTGGAGCACGGGTAAGCACCACCTGACCGACATCTACCGGTGCTTCCTAGCGCAATGGGCCAAGAAGCTGTCGTGGACGGAGGTAGCCCGCTCCTTCCGCACCAGTTGGGACAAGATCTACCAGTCCGTCCAGTACGTGGTGGAATATGGCATCGCTCATCGCGGTCTCGACCAGGTCACCGCCCTCGGCGTGGATGAAATCCAGTATCGGAAAGGCCATCATTATCTGACCTTGCTGTACCAGATCGACACCCACCGCCGCCGCCTGTTATGGATGGGCGAAGGGCGGACGATGAAGACCCTGGACGACGGCTTTACTGAGCTGGAGCAAGAGCACCAGCGCAAGCAAGATGCGGCCGGCGAGCAGGAGCCGAGAAGCTTCCTCGGCCAGATTGCCGTCATCTGCAGTGATATCTGGAAAGCCTACCTCACCGTCATCGACCAGCGGCTCCCGGCGGCGGTACACGTTCTCGACCGCTTTCACATCATGCAGCACTTCAGCAAGGCCCTCGACAAAGTCCGTGCCGAAGAGGCCCGCAGACTCAAAGAAGAGGGCCAAGATCCCGTCCTGTGCAAGAGCCGCTGGTGCTTCCTCAAGCGCAAGGAGAACCTCAGCGACACCCAAGGCTTGAAGCTGTCCGAGCTCTTGAAGATGAACCTGCGTACCGTCAAAGCCTATCTACTGAAGGAAGACTTCCAGCGCTTCTGGAACTATACCTACCCCGCCTGGGCCGGCAAATTCCTCGACCGCTGGTGTTTCCGCACGATGAGGAGCAAGATCGAACCGATGAAAGACATCGCCAGGATGCTCCGTCGTCATCGAGAGCTCATCCTCAATTGGTTCAGGGCCAAGAAGCAGTTCAACAACGGCATCGTCGAGGGCTTGAACCTGAAATGGAATCTGACGGTGAGAAAAGCATTCGGATTCCGCACCTTCAATGCACTCCAAATCGCTTCATTCCATCAGCTTGGCCATCTACCCGAGCCACAATTTACCCACGAATTCTACTGACGAGCCTTATATTTCTTTCTCTTTCAATAAGTTAGAGAGAGAGAGAGAAGGATGCCGAAAGCGCCGAAAGGTTTCGGGAATTCCTTCCCCGTGCGGGGCGCGTTTTTAGCGTGCGCCTGCTGCTTCCGAACAGCCGTGATATTTTTTCTCTCTAAGGGGGGGTGGACTCTCAGATCTTTCGGCACTTTCGGCGCTTGGGCGTAACTCCAAGCATTTCAGACGGTTACAGCGCCGAAAGGTACCTTTCGGCAAAGCCCTTCCGGACCGCAAAAAAGCCCGTCGGCAAAGAGCCGGCGGGCTGAAATGGAAGCCGATTGGAGCGGGTTGCAGCTTCAGGTTTTCTGAATCGTGTAGAGCTTGATGCCGTTCCGGTTCTTCGTGATCTGAATTCCGAAGCCGGCCTCGCCGAGGGTCTCGAGATCGTTGGCGAGGCGCTGGGCGAACTGCCGGGAGGAATCCATGTCGAAGCGCACGTTGTGCCACCGGGCGACGCCCTTCAGGGCCACGAAGAGATCGCGGGAAAGCACGTTCTCGAGCTTTTCGTCTTCGCTCAAGGCGACCTGATACTTTTGGACGAACTCCTGCACGTGGGTGTCCCTGCGGCTGTCGGGGTCCATCTCCCGGTCCGACTCGACGGCGTTGCGCCAAGCCTTGAACAGCGTAGACAGCGCGGTCGCCGTGTGGTTGGAATCCCGGGCCGTCTCCCGGCTGGTTCGGTTGATGGATTGGATCTGCTGGACGAAGGAGGGCACCAGCCGCTGCATGCCGGCCTCGATTTCCTCCGCGGAGGAACCCGCCAGCAGCATCAGGTACATCAGGCTCAGGTACTCGTTGCAGCGCCGCTTGTCGTGATCGGCGAGCTCCTCGTGCAGGAGCTTCAAGGCCTGGGTCCGCCGCCCCTCGCGCATCATGGCAAGGACTTGCCGGGTTCTCTTCATGAGGGAGAACAGGATCAGGTCCCGGTGCTTCTGGATGTCGGCGATGATCTCCGATTCGCTGAAACAGTCGCTGCCCTGGTTGGCGATGTCGAAGTTGATCACGAAGGTCCGTGACTGGATCTCGGAGAGCTCGCCCCGCAGTGGCTCGATGCCGGTGGTGTTGAGCAGGCACTTGGTGCGCTCGATGACGGTCTCGGTGCCGCCTTTGCGCTTCTCCTTGGCGATGCCGGTGATGCTGGTGAGCATGAAGGTGGTCAGCTCCTCGGTCATCTGGCGGGCCTCGATGTTGTCGAGCGCGATGAGCGGGTTCTGCGAGCCGTCGGTGTAGTTGGCCGCGTCGGTGGCCTTCTTGTGCTGCGGGCTACCGTAGAGCAGCGTCGAGATGAGCTTGCTGGCGGTGGTCTTGCCCGAGCCCGCGGGTCCCTCGAAGCGGGTCATGGGGCGGGTGCCGGTGAAGTCGATCAGCAGGAAGCAGGACAACCAGGAAAGAATGAGAAAGCGGTCTTGATTGGAACAGGCGATGTTGTTGACGAGCACTTCCACTAGCTTGCGGTCGGCCTCTTCCAGATCGGCATCGCCCAGAAACCGGATGGGCTTCATCTTCTGCGAGCCGTCGGGGGTGATCTTGACGATCTCGTCGTCGTCGTTGTTGAGGTTGAAATAGACGGTGTGCTTCGAGACATCGGTGTGGAGCCAGGAGAAGTGCTCGCGTCGCTGGCCCTTGAGCAGGGCGAGGCTGGCCAGGACCTCGAAGAAGGTGCGGCCGCTGGGCGAGGTCGGCACCATTCCGGTGTGGTGGTAGAGCCAGGCGGCGTACTGGCGCCGTCGCCCGCGATCGGCCGAGTTCATCCAGTAGAGGGCGTTGTCGAAGTGCAGGAAGGGCTCGCCGTGGCGGGTGTGGAAGAACTGCGCGCCGTGCTCTGCAAACCACTCGAAGGCGGCCTCGGCGAGGAGGGCGTAGTCGGGGGGGCCGCTGCCCTCGGCGGCCTGCATGAGCACCTGCTCGATGCGGGCGCGACAGGAGCCTTCCGGCGCCTCGGTAAGGTGTTTTTCGCGGACCTGGTCGCGGTGTTTCTGCTGCCGGGCTTGGGCTTTGCGTTCCCTTTTCTCCACGCTCACCTGCTCGCGCAGGGTAGTCAGGGATAAGTGGTCCTTGCCGAAGCGTGCCTGCACGCGCTTGAGGTGGCGGTTTTGCTCCAGCGGGGACAGCGTGGCCACCTCGCGCAGGATGGGCTCCAAGAGCCGGTTGCGCTCTTCTTCATCGGTATCGGTGGGCAGGCGGTCGATGCCGCCTTCCAGCGGGGTGGTGGCTTGGCTGAGCAGGGCCTCGAAGTCCTGGGGGGTATGGCCAGCGACGAAGTAGTCGTTGACGTCGATCTTGGCGGCCGCGAGCAGACGCTGAGCTTCCGCTACATCCGCCTCAGGGCGCCCGTGTAGGCGCTGGCCCAGCTCCCTGGGACCTGTTTGGCCGCGTCCAGGTCGAAGCGCGCCGTGAGCGCCTGACGGGCCTCCTGTTGCGCGGGGTCGAGGGGCAAGACCACCAAGCGGGTTTCAATCTCGTGTTCGGACAACACGCGCGCGGTCTGCAGGGCGCCGTTCAGGCCGGCCTGGGAGAGCTCGTTGTCCTGGCAAATGTAGACCGTTTTCACGCCTCTCAGCTTGGGTAGGAGGCGCGCCCAGTCATCGGCTCGGATACGCACCGTGACGGGCGAGACGGCCGCGCACCCGCAGCCGGGACGAGCCGTGCAGGGATGCGAAGTGGCCCACCTGCCGTTGGGCCGAAGAAACGACTCGGCTGCCGCGTACTCATCGCCGAAGCGTGTGCGCCATTCCGCGTCCACGGCCGACAAGCCGGGCACGGTCTCCAGCGCCGGCCAGAAGCCTCTTGGGCTACTCCTCATCTTCATCCTGTTCGATGAAGCCCCGTTTCTGGAGCCAATCCTCGACCACGTCGGCGTCGCTGTCCCTGGTGTACTGGGCGATGTTCGAGGGGCGAATGATCACCGTGCGGGGGTTCTTCGCATCCGTGAACTTCACGTGAAAGCCCGCTCGCAGGATCGGCGCCGTGCCTGGAATGCTTCGCCCCCTGCCTTCCAGCGCGGCGAAGATGTCGTTCGCCTTGCGGATTTCGATTTCCCGCTCCGCGCCACCCCACAGGAACTGAACTTCCTTGAGCCGGACCCAGTCGATACCATCGACGTCCGTGCAAACGACCGACGCCGCCCCATCCCGCCGAAGGGGCTCGAGCGTGTACTTGCCGGTGCCCGGGAAGAAGTCCTCGTCGTCGAAGAGATGGCGACCGAACTCCCTGCGATAGGTCTCCTTTTCTCCCTTGTTGCAGGCGTTCATCCGGAGTTCACCGAGGACGGGGTCATAGGCCAGGACGTCATACTTCTCCGGGCGGTAGAACACGCTAGAGGTCTGGCCGCCGTCGAGGCTACCTTCGCGTCGGAACGGATCGCCGTGGCGCACCAGGAACCAGATCGAATCGCCCTTCGGATACATGAACACTCGCGAATCCCGGCCACGCTTCTTCTTTTCGAACCAGTCGTCCAGATCGTGTTCAAGCGCGTTCAGCGTTTCTCGTGAGGGTTGTTTGAATGCGGGAACCGGCAGTACCTCGGTCTGGAAGTACTCGAACGACCGCGGCCGGGTGAGATACTGCTCGGCGTGCTTGCGTTCCAGCAGCCGCCGGTCCTGGAGGAAGACCTGAACTGCGATGTCGGCCGCCGTGGGGTCAGGCTTCCCGTCCAATGAGAGGCCGTTCGTCTCCGCTTCTTCAAGCAGGAGGTCCATGCACTCCTCGGTGGACATCTCGTGCACGAAGAAAAGGTCATCGACCAGGTCCTTCGGCGTGTCCGTGTCCGGACTCATGAGCACGTCGACCAGCCGGTCGTAATTCAGACCGTTCGAGGCGTTTGGCGATGGCAACGACAATCCCCGGCTCGCAAAGTAGGACGTGTGTGGCTCCAGGAACTTCAAGAGACGCGTCGGCGCGATGGCCTTGAGGCCCGCGGGTTGGGCGAAACGCCGGAGGTTGTAAGTTGCCATGGGTTGGACTCTCCTTATCTACTGGTCTTGGATCGCTCCGGCGTTCGACTCGTCGATCCCGGATCGGCTGATGGCCACGACCTTGCCCAGGATGCGCAGTCCATCGTCCGGGCCGATCGGCATAGGACGGTGTTTCGGATTCTCGGGCCGGAGTTCGATTCGTTCGTCACGGATAGAGAGCCGCTTGACCGTGGCCTCCTGATCGAGGAGCGCGACCACGATGTCGCCGCTTTCCGCCACGGGCTGTTCCCGAACCACGACCAAGTCCTGATCGCGGATGCCGGCGCCGATCATGCTGTCACCCCGCACTTCCAGGGCGAAGCAGCGGCCGGAACGGACGGCCCGGCTGTCGACGAGAACCTCGCCGATGACGTTCTCCTCAGCCAGGATCGGCTGGCCGGCGACAACGCTGCCGACGATGGGAACCGCCAGCAGCTCGAGCACCTCATCCGTCGGCTCCCGAACAACGGTAAGCCCGCGAGCCTTCCTCGACTCCCGCTTCACGTAGCCTTTGCGCACGAGCTGGTTCACCTGGTCACGGACGCTCGGGCCCGATATCCCGAGGATGTCCGCGAGCTCCTGGATGGTCGGGGGAAACCCCCGCCGGTTAGTGAAGCGGCGCAGCTCGCGCAACGTGCGCCGCTGTGGGCTGGTGATTTCGTCAATGGGTGGTCTTCCTCTCGCCTGGCTGCTCATTTCAGATCCTCTCTCAAGGGAGATCGCGGTTGCTGTATCAATGGACCGGAGAAATCTGGATCGTCGACCGAGGGACACCCGGCCGTGTGTCAAAGAGATCAATATATATACCTATTATATCAGAGGTTAAATAAAAAATATCAGAGGCCCTAAAAAGGGCGTCGAACCGGTTGGAGAAAAGGTGGGGACGGGGGACGATGTCCGCCCGATCCTGCGGAGGGCTGCTCCTCGCCGCTGCCGGGCGATGAGCTGCGCCCACATCACGCGCTGGCGGTTCCAGTGCTGGACACCGGCGATGGGGCGGACGTTCTTCTCGCGGATGGGATCGCGTGAATCGCGACTTGGACCTACTGCGACAGGGGTGGCGACTCAGCCTGAGGTGAATCCGAACAGGGCTCTCTGCTGCTCCCAGTCCATGGGGAAAGTTCGGATCAGTTGGGCGAGCGACAGGCCGGACGGTTCCTCGCCATTGAGGATCGCTTCGATGATGTCGGGGGCCAACGTTGTCAGCTTCAGGATGCGCGCCACGTAGGAGGTATCCACGTCCAGGTTCCTCGCCAGATCCGAAACGGAGCGAAACGCCCCCCTCTCCATCGCCTCCGACCAGGAGAACGCCCGGCCCAGGGCTTGAACCACGGCCGCTTGAACGTCCGATGGGCTGTCGGGAACCTCGCCATCCAGCGCCTGGGGGGCGAAGATCATCTTCCGCCCCCGCATCCGCCGGATGTGCATCGGAATATGAATCCGGAGGTTGCCGGTCTCTGTCAGCGCGAGGCTCGGCTGCGTGCTCATCGGCCGTGGCCCCGTTCCGTGGCTTCGCTCGCCAAGCCGTTCAGTTCGACGATGAGGCTGGTGAGGCCCTGGGTCTTCAGTTCCATGTCGATGCCGGTTTCCCGGATTTCCACTTTCTCGACCAGCAGCCGGATTAGCCGGTTGCGTTCCAGCGGGAACAGGTCGTCCCAAAAGGTCTCCACGCTTTGGAAGGCCTCCGAGACCTCCCGTTCCGCGACTGGATCTGACTCGAACGCCTGGGCTCTGGCCGAGACATCCGTCAGCTGGCGACTCAGGGTCACCGCCTCCTGGTTGAGATCGACCAACGTCGGTCCGGGGTCCGACCCGTTGCCGTTGGGCGCTGCCTCCGCAAGCGCCCGCTCGCGGACGGTCAGGAGATCGTCTTCCAGTTGCTCTTTCTGTTTCAGCAGCCGTTCCCGCTCGGCGTCTTCCATCCCTTTGGCGGCAAAGTAGGTCTGGGACATGAGCGTCGGGGTTCGGAAGACCGCGCTCAACTGCTCCAGCACGACCTCTTCGATGTTCCCGGCCGGGACACGCTTGAGCCGGCAGCGGCTGACCGCTCGTTTGGCGTCCTTCGCGCAGTGATAGTAGGAGTAGCGCCGCGACCCTCGCTGGGTGTAGGTCAACCCCATCGCGCCGTCACAGTGTCCGCAGCGGATCACTCCCTGGAGCGGAGAAATGGTCTTGGTCTGGGCCCTGGTCTGCTTCGCCCGAGTGTTTTCCGAGAGCACCGCCTGAACCTTCTCCCACAGTCCCTTGGAAACGATGGCCTCATGCTCGCCGGGATAGCCCTTCCCCTTGTGGACCACCTCGCCCCTATAGGTGCGGTTGCCGAGCAAGCGGTAGATGTGGCCGGTGTTCCAGGGACTGCCTGGCCGATGTTTTCCTTTCTTCGTGGTCCAGGACTTGGTGTGGTAGCCCTGCTCGTTGAGCTCGGCGGCCAGCGATTTGGACGAGGCCAGCTGGGTGAATCGCCGGAAGATGTGTTGGACCAGCGGCGCTTCCTCCGCATTGACGCGCAGCTTCTTTTGCTCCCGGTCGACGTCGTAACCGAGGATGGCCGGGCCGCCACAGTACTTGCCCCGCCGCTTGGCCGCCGCCACCTTGTCCCGGATGCGTTCGGCGATGACCTCGCGCTCGTACTGGGCAAAGGTGATCAGGATGCCCAGGAACATGCGCCCGGTCGGGTCGGTGGTGTTGAAGTGCTGGGTGACCGAGACGAAGCTGACGCCTTGCTCGTTGAACCGCTCGATCATCTTCATGAAGTCGAGCAGCGACCGCGAGAGGCGGTCGATCTTGTACACCACGATCACGTCCACCTTCCCTGCATCCACGTCGGCCAGCAGACGCTGTAGTCCCGGGCGCTCCATGTTGCCGCCGGAGAACCCCCCGTCGTCGTAGCGGTCGGGCAGAGCGCGCCAGCCCTGCATGCGTTGGCTTTCGATGTAGGCCTCGGCCGACTCCCTCTGGGCATCCAGCGAGTTGAACTCCTGCTCGAGGCCTTCCTCGTGGCTCTTGCGGGTGTAGATGGCGCAACGGATGAGCTTCGTCTCCATGGAGTTGTTCGTGTCGGTATCAGGCATGCCGGCCACCTGTGTCGTTGCTCTTCTTCAGCCCGAAGAAGAGCTTGCCGTTCCACCGAGTGCCGGTAATTTCGCGAGCCACGGCGCTCAAGGACCGGAAGATCCGGCCGTCGTACTCGAAGCCGCTCTGGTGAGCGAGGACCTCATAGCGGCGGTCCTTCCATATCCTGACGAACCGGGTGCCCGGCAGGATGTCCGCCGTGCTCGGGGGGTTGTCGGAGACCCTGCCGTCCACTCGGGCCGCGGGGTCGTCCTCCGCGACGTGCTTCAAATGCGTCTTGGCGGCCTCCGACAGGCCGCCGTAGAAGAGTTCCTGGATGCGATAGGCCAGGCGCTTGATGAGGAACTGTCGCTTGTATTGGGGCGGCTCGCTGCCGTAGAGATCGCGCCACTTCTCCTGCAGCTGCGCCATCGTCATGGTCTCGAGCGTCGCCAGCTGTCGCAGGACGGAATGACGGGTGCGGGAGCCGTTGCTGCTCTCTTGCGATCCCTTTCCGAACTGATTCACGGGCACTCCCTCATTGGCCTACTGGACGCGTTTGTTAGACACGAACGCTCTGTTCGCACAGGAAAGCAAGTCCTTCTCCCGCTTACGTTTAGAGATTCTTCTCTTTTCTCCTGACATCGCGCGGAGAGGCGCTATCTCGGGCTCTCCGGCGCAGGACGCCTGCGGCCAGAATGGACGCGATGGCCTCCAGATTGGCTTTCGGGGAAAGGGGATCGGGCTCCGGGCGGAGCTCCGCTTCAGGAAAGGCGGTAGGGACGGCTCCCGGCTCGAAATCGGCATTCCACATCGTGACCTCCGGCGGCTCGGGACCGGATGGGCCGGTGTGGATGCCTGGGAACTCGCCGAACGGCGTGGGGCGGGTTCGCCGACACCCACAACCGCCTCAGCTCTCGCTGCCAGTCCGTTGTCTGGTTTCTGACGCTGCGGCCGGGCGCCGTGCCCAGCCCTTTCGCCGGTTACCTACCGCAGGCCTTTCCAAACTGTCGGACGAGGGGTTCGAACTCTCGGGTGCTCCAACTGGACCATTTGATGAGTTCCCACAACTCCAAGTCTTCTGGACGATGGTTCGAACTCTCGGGTGCTCACGACCGAGCACAGGACGTGTTCCCACAACTCCCGAAAACGGCGGTTTTGGCTCAACCCGTTGATATCAAATGGATTAACCCGTCTGGACGAGGTTTGGACGAAGTCCAGAAGGAACAGAGAATTCGGGCCAAACAGAGAATAAGAGGCTGCGGAACAGGACGAATTCGACCGGTGGGGAATGGAGCGGGAATGATGTGAGGAACGCCCAAACCCTTTGAAACTAAGGGGTTTTTGGACGCACGTCTCTCCGGGGGGCTACCCCGGAGAGACGAGTTGTGCGTCGAAAAATGGTGGAGGCGGCGGGAGTTGAACCCGCGTCCGAAAACGGTTCAAAAGAGATCCCTACGTGCGTAGTCAGTCTTTTGTTCTCGCCCCCCCGGACTCCGACTGACAAGATTCCGGGGGTGCCAGTTCCAGAGGATTCGCCGATTACCCTGGAACGGGAGTCATCGGCTAGCCTGCTTTCAATGACACCAGTGCGCGCGGTGCAGACGCCACATCACACTGACGGGCCCAATCTATGCGGCCAAAGCGTACGAGTTATCGTTGGCTTTTGAAGTTTTTCCCGATTATTAACGAGGTTTCGGGACCTCGGCACGCGATCAAATCCTCACCATCCCCGTCGAAGCCGTTACGCCCCCTTTCAATTCCGAATGTATACGTGGCTCTGCCCTTGGTCAATCCGGGTACCCCCTTCTGCCAGGGGTCGTTAGAACGCCTGTCCGATGGAGAAATAGATTTCGCGACGCTTGAAATCCTCGCTCCAGCCGACGTCCAGGCGCAGCGGAATTCCCAGATCGTAGCGCACGCCGAAGCCGTAGCCATCGACCATGCTGGACCAGTCAGCCTCATTCAGCTCACGCCAGACACCTGCCCGGTCCCAGAACAGGACTCCACCGAAGCCGGCGACTCGAAGACGAAGCTCTGATCGCAGATTCAACCCGGTGCGGCCGCCGTCGACGGCGATGATGGTGCTGCGATTGACCCCGCGCACACTGCCCTCGCCACCCAGCTCGATCCAGTAGGCCTGGGGCATGGCGCTCGAGTTCTGTAAGGAGGCAGTTTGTACCCAGCGTGTCGCCGCCGCCCACACCACATGGCTACCCAGCGGCTGGTAGAGGCGGCCCTCGAGCTCACCGTCGACGACCTGGCTTCTACGACCGGTAACCTTGACCGCGTAGAGGGCGCTCGCCCTCAAATACGATCCCCTCGACGGCGCGATCTGATTGTCGCGGGAGTCGCGCTGAAAGGCGACGCTGGCATTGATAGTCTTGGCCTGATCCCGCAGAATCGCGCGCCATATCGGCGTCACTGGAAATTCGCCGTCGGCGTAGTCTACTGGTAGCTCCCCATCCTGTAGCGGTTTGCCGGAGTCGGCAAATGGATCATCGTCAGCAAATGGATCGTCGTCTCCGAATGGGTCATCGTCTCCAAATGGATCGTCGCCGCCGAAGGGGTCATCGCCACCAAAAGGATCGTCACTACTATCGGGCACCGCCGGTACCAGGCTGGTTTGCTGATTGAGCCCGATCACGCTACCCCGCACCGGTTGATTCAGCGACTGCTCCCAGGTCAGGGCCAGCTGTGTTTCGTAGCGCGCCTTGCGCGCCGATTCCCAGCGTCGCGCCAGAATGGCATCGACCTTCCACAGCCTCTCGACGGAGTCATAGCTGAGCTGATTGGACCCGATGAACTCACTCGGACCGATCTCTAACAGATCGCCCAGACCCCGCTCGGCAAATTCGACCAATCCCTGGACGATGGAATGATTGCGCGCGAATTGATCGAACTGCAGCGAATCATTCGGATTTGCCGTCACCTCCTTGGGTTCCCATTCATCGGTGACACCGGCCGCCAGCGTAAAGTCCAACGGCAGGTCGAACACGGTGGGCTCCGTCAGATAAACCGTGGCTCCCTGAATCGGCCGGCCAAGGCTGGCATCAAGGCCAACATGGGTACCCCGGCCGAGCCAGTTTTCGTGCCTGGCATTGCCGGACAGGCCCGGTTCCTCGTTGTTGACGAAGGCATTGGCTTCCAGGTGAATGAACTTGCGTTCCTGTAACTGGATCTGCACCGGCTGAACGCTGTCGCCGGAGGCCACCTCAGGCATGTGCACGGTGACCGAGCGAAATAGATTCGTCGCCGCCAGCTTGCTGCGGGTGCGCCTTAGATCCGCCGGGTTAAAGCGTTGACCCTGACGAAAGGTCAGATGGTCGTGGACCAGGCCTCGGTCCGTCTTCATCCCGGCGTCGACGCCAGCCCGTCCGACGATCTCGATCGCACCGAAGTACATGCGCCGGCCGGGATCGATGTGGTAGAACACGTCAGCCGTGTGCGCCGCCGGGTCGTAGTCGATCCGGTTCTCGACGTGCGCACGGGCGTAGCCGCGGCTGTTGAGAAAAACCAGTACCTCGCGCTCGTCAGCCAGAACATCGGCATAGCGGAAGTGTTGGCCCGACGCCACTCGAATCCTGTCCCGTGCACCCGTGTGATCGGCACCTTGCCCTTCCAACTCGATGGATACACCTGCGACCGTCCAACGGGGGCCGGAGTCGATCTTGATCCGGATGTGGAGCTTGCCCTTTTCATCCAGTTCAAACACCCGGCGGACGATCTTCACGCTCAGGTACCCGGCACCACGGTACAGATTTTCCAGCGTGGCCAGATCGTTGCGGAAGAAGCGACGCTCGAAGCGCTCGCCCTTGCGCGTCGTCATCACCGAGCGCAGCACCCCGTTCTTGAACGGTTTGATGTCGAGGTGAGTGAAACGCACGAGGTAGCCGACCTTGACCTTACCGTCTTCCAGATCGGACATCGATACTGACCTGCGCGCACCTTCGGCCGTGCCCGCGAACAGAACAATCCCTGCCAGGGCGACTGCTGAAGCAATCCGCATCAGTAGCTCTTCTTCACCCCGATGCCAGCCCCGTACAGATCGTACTCTGATTGGGAGCTTGCTTTGATATTCAAAAACGAGCCGAGCTTGTATTCGAGCTCGACCTCTCCGCTGGTGGGGAGACTGGTCGGAGTTTCATAGCGCACCCATATGGGAACCAGAAACGAGAAGAACTTCCCGACCCGGACTGTGGTCTCTCCGATGCTTTCGCTTACGGTGCCCGAAGGCAGCAGGGCAAACTCGTCGAGCCCGACCTTGCTCACCTGCCCGCGCAGCAGCAGCTGGCCGGCCGCGGTGTAGAGGTCGTCCGTGCGGAAACTCTTGGTAGAGCCGAAGGCCAACAGGCTGAGCACCTCAGTGTCACCGAGGTCGGCCGCGGAGAACACGGGCTCACTTTGCAGCGCCGTGCCGCTCAGCGTCATCACCACCTCCGTCTCCTCTTGATCATCGTGGTTCCACACGTCAGCCACGGCCTCGATATCCAACTCCGGGTTCAACAACAGTGGATCGTACGCCAGATCCAGGATGGAGTAGGTCGGCACCAGACGATCCAACCCGATGCGACCCTTCGTGAGAGAGAACTCACGACTCAGCACCGCGATCTTGCCCTCCGCCAGCAAATGGATTTCCCCCTGGAACCGGGGTTTGTAAAAGGTCCCGTACAGCCGCGAACTACCCTCCAGCATCATGTCGCTGAGCTCGTTCTTCACTCTTGTATTGCGCAGATCCAGGTAGAGGTCCAGGGCCGTACTCTCCAGAAACGGATTCTTGAGCGCCGGAGGCGGTGGCACCGTGGTGGCACTGAAGTTGACGAGGGTCGGCTCGATGGCGGCGCCATCCACATTGATCTCACCCCACAGCAGCCGCTCTGCGGCGTTGCGACGAAACCCCACATGGAAATTCAGACCAGGAACGTCGAAGGTGTCTTCATAGCGGTACGGCACGCCTTTCGCATCGACGACCAGCTCATAGTCCGGATCGTCTAACGCGGAGAGGTCGATGTAACCAGACAACTCAAGACGTCCGCGTCCGCCACCGCCATCGGTTCCGCCGACAAACTCGGCGATCTCTCCTCTGCCACCGCTGCCGCTGAAACGGACAGCTCCGTGGGGGAAGACGTACCCCGGTGTGACGTCCGGCAACGACAACTCCAGGTCTTCGATTTCGATGTCGCCACGCACCTGCGAGCGGCCAGCGAGCCCGTGGATCTCCAGATCGGCCCGGGCAAAACCATCCAGGTTCTGCAGTTGCGGAATCAACTCCAGAAGCAGAAACAGGTTTATGCCATCAGAGCGCGCCCGCACCTGTCCCGCCTCCCAGTCGACGACGCCATCCTGCATCTGCCACGGAGCATCCAGGGTGACGACGAGGCTGTCGAGGACGGGTGTCACCCAGGCGGCTTGAAGATGGAGATTGGTTTCACTTCCCCGGGAATCGATCACCAGCTCCCCGAAGTCATCCAGGTAAGTGACCGTCTCCAGTGTCAATGCCGTGCCCTGCGTCGAATCGTCGATCGCCAGGGACCCGTCGATCGCACCGCTTGGCAACTCGATCGAACCGGCACTGAGCGCCTCGATTACTTTGAGGTCGACCTCTTCGAGCTCGATGCTGACGCGAGCCCGGTCGGATTGACTGGCCGTCCTCATCGACAGCATGCCGGCGTTTTCGAACCGCTCCTGTTCGTCATCGAAGCGCTGTACCGGCAACACAGCGGCAGCCGGCATCTCGATCCGCTTGCCCTCGGCCACATGCACGACCGTCGTCTCTTTCGCTTGCAGGCCGACACGCGCTGCCGCATTGCCCAAATCCAGCCGTTCGATTTCGAGTGTGCCCTCGGCATGGCCCCAGTCACTGAGCCTGCTGGCCAGGAGCGACAATCTACCTCGCACACCCAACAAAGCGGAGAGGGAATCCCCGGCCACATAGCTGAGAGGTCCGCTTGCATCGAGATCGACTGCCTCGATTTGAAGCAAAGCCCGCGAAGGGTCAGCTGCTTCCACCAGATCTGCCTCCACCACCGCGTCGGCAAGCGCGCTGAACCTCACCGACAACGCCGCCCGTTTCGCTAACCCCAACAACGACTGATCCAGCGCCGCAGTTACAACCATGCTGTCCGGTGCCTGAGGCTGGCGCAACGCCAGTTGCGCCTCGAAATCGCCGACCGGGTGTCCACCCATGGTCAGATCACCCAGACTGATCTGTGCCACAGCCTGCGGTTGCCGCAGCGATCCAGTGAGATCGAGGTAAGCTGATCCAAAGCCAGCCAACTCTGGAACAACCATAGCGGGCGTCAGCGAATCGATGGCCGCCGACAAGTTCAATTCGTCACCGACCGTGCCCCTCAGCAAGAGATCGCCCAACGGCGTGTGCCATCGGGTGTTGTCGATGGTCGTGGCTGCCCCCGCATAATCGATGCGCACCGGACCATCGCTGTGCAGATCGTAGCCCGACAGCACCGCGCTCAGCGAGTCCAGCTCAAGTCCCGCCTCCCACTGATCGATCCCCATCGACAGGTTGCCGGCCCAGTGGGCATGACCGCCGGCAACGATACGGTCCTGCTCTCCGTCGTCGCTGCCTTTGACAAAGCGAGCACCGGCCAACGTGGCGTTGCCGGCAAAGGCGCCGCTCGTGTCGACGGAGGCAACCACGGCCAGCCCGTCCCCGTTGAGCTCCACCTTACCATGCCCTTCGTCGAGCGTCAGTGCAGCGGTGATGTCGCCGAGTGTCCAACCTGACAATTGCAGGCTTCCAAGCCCGATGGTGCCCGAGACCTTCGCCGTCGACAGACCCAGGCCGCCGCCACCGGACAGGTGTGCGTCCAGCTCACCGTCCGCCTCATTCAGGACGCGATCGACGGGCAGCGTCGACACCACGGCTTCCAGTGTGTCCAGCTGCCCGCTTTCCAGATCGGCCTTCAAATGGGCCCGCGCCTGATCTCCTTCAACCACGGCGGAGGCACTCAGGTAGCGCCCATCCGTCAACTGCAGATCCACACCGACAGGGCCGACGACGTCATGCAGGTACGACACTTCATCGGCTCTCAGCCGCACCCGCACGTCGCCGGGCTTCACTTGACCGGAGACGGCCAACTTGCTGACAGCCTGTCCGAGTACGGCGGTGGGATCGATGTGCCCGGCGAGTGCCAGGTCATAGGAGATCGCCGCGGACAGGTCGAGGTCTCCGGTGACGGCCAAGCGGCCCAGATTGGTTCTGGCGACAGCATCCAGGTGGCCGGAGGGTGATAGATCGGCTTCCAACTCGACGTCGTGTGGAGGTTGATCCAGCAAACGCGCTCCCTGCACGCGGGCTCGCATGGATCCGGAGTAAACGGAAATCGATGGTCGTACAGTGGCTTCTAGCGTGCCGTCAATGCGATCACCCATGAGACCACCCATGAAATCAAGACCCATCCTGTGAGCTTGCAGGTTGGAGGCATCAGCTTCGATCGTGGCGGAGTCTGCTTCGAATGCGTAGGTCGCGTACAGGCCTATTTCCCCGCCCAACAAACCTGCCTTCGCGTTGGCCAGCGTAACCCTCGCGTCCGAGAGGGTGACAGCGGACTCGAGTTGCACATCTCCGAGGGCAGAGTCGGCGAGTGCAGCGGTGAAATTGCCCTCCAGCGCCAGTGGCGAGAGAGTCCCATGCAAGCGCGTGCTCGCACTCGCTGGTGCTGGTCCGTCACTTTCTTCGACAAGCAGATCGACTTCGAGGGGCCAGTGCCGGTGCAGCAACAGCATCCCCTTTGCCTGGGCAGCAAGGGAGCGATCGGAGAACACGCCATCGATGCGCAGCTCCTCGACAGCAACCCGGTCGGCACTGACAAGGAGCCGCACCTTCGCGACTCCTTCTATTGGAGGCGAATCCGCGTTTCGCGAAACCTGTAATCGCTTCGACGCTAGCTGTACCAACACCGCTGGCTCGGCGCCTGCGTTCTCTTGTGGCGCCGCTGCCGACTCAACCTCCACACCTTCGGCGACGAAGACCAAACTGTCCGTCGCATCCCGTACCTCCACCACACCTCCGGTCAGCGAGACCGACGGCAACTCACCGACCGGCAATCGGGGCGGCTCCGAATCCGCATCCGTCGAGGATGCAGTTTCGCCTTGGGTGACGGAGACAACCGGACCACGGATCCGAATATGGGATGACCAGGGTGAATAAGAGAGTTGCTCGGCGCGAATGGCGATGTCGCCGTGTTCGTTTTCGAAGCGCACGTCGTGCAGAGTCGGCGTGCCGATCAGCCAACCGCTGGTGGCGCCAATGCGGACCTGCCAGCCGGAGCCGGCAGCTCCCCCGCGACTCAGCACAGCACCGGCGATGTAGGTGCCCAGCGGGCTGGCCAGCAGCAGGAGCGCCAGTGCGGCGAAGGCGGAGGCGGAGACTATTATTCGGCGGTCAATCACCGCCGGCGCTCAGGGTCCTGCCTCTACGTCCACGCGGCGTAGCCCCTTGGACACCTCGAACAGTGAGGGAGACAGGTTGGAATGTGACAGTGAGCTGACTTTTCGGGAAAGACGAAAGAGCTCCTTCTCCTTCGAGCTGGAGGACGTGGTCGTGAAGACCTTCAATTGCGATTGCATGGGAAAGCCGTCCAGGGCTTTCATCTCCTCGTCGAGGCGATCGTAGTCTTCGATCGCGTCCTTGAACTCACCCAACCCACCACCGATCTGACTCGGCAGCGATGTCTTGGCCTCGCGCTGCGCTTCAAAGCGCTCGATATCAGCGTACCCGGGAAAATCCGTCGCCACCCATGCCTGGTAGAGGTAACGGTTCTCCCGTCTCACCTTCTTGGTCCCGGGCACGTAGTAGCGCGCCCGCATCTCCGCCGCCACCCTCCGGCACAGAATGCCCTCGACCCGCATGGTATCCGGCAGCGCTTTCGTCTTGAAGGTCACCTTCCTGTTCGGATCAGCGGCGACCGCCTTGGGAGCAACCTTGGCGGCACTGACCACAGGTTTCGGGTATGCACCCTTGCCGCCATGAGCTGCCTGCCGCCAATCCTGCTGGGTGGTGGGTGCTCGCGCCCGCAGCTTGTGTTCGGTAAACGTCTTGCTGGTGTGGTCAATATCGTAGCGATTCAGACGGTCGAGACGCAGGATCGTGGTGCCGATTTCGACCTCCTTGGCGCTCTTGACCTCGTCACGCACGTGCTGGCTCTGGCCCTTCACGTACACCTTCCTCACGGTTTTTCGCGCCCCGACTTTGGCCGCGCCGATCCCGGAATTGACGATCTCTTCGACGTACGAGACATCAGCGCAGACCTCGACAGCCCACATCATAGCAACTACCCAGAGCGCGGTAGAACAGGGTGTTAATCTCATTGTAGAACAGAGTATCCGTGTCATTGATGTTGCCTTCATATGTATTGATGATGCCTTCATGGGTGATGACAGGTCAGGGAATGCTCTCCGTCGTATAGCGGAACATCCGCACGTCGTCGGACCAGTAGTCCGGCTCCAGCCCCGCTTTCTGTTTCAGCTCACGCAGAAACGTCGCCGGCTCACCGATCACTTGCCAAACCGCGGGCAGCAGGGTCGAGCGCCGGTCGGCTTCCTGTAGCAGCAGTCCGTCCACACCTGGCCGCACCTGCGACAGCAGGTCCTCTTCCGAATCGAAAAACATTTCCTCGACATCGCTGAGCACGGAAATGTTGATGTCCAGCCCGTCCAGTTCGTCTGCTTCGAGAGGTCCAAAACGAGGATCCAGGAACCCCGCCGCGTAGGCATTGTGTGCAACGTCTTCGATCAAAGGCCGCTGCGCTCGCGACGAACCCATGCAGCCACGCAGACCCTCGTCCTTGCGCAGCGTCACAAAACAGGCCTGTGGGCGCTGCAGCTTTTCATCGTGATCGGCAGTAACAATGGACACCGCGCAGCCGTGCTCGACGCCGTGTCGCAGTGAGGCACTCGCCGTTTCCAGCAGTACCCGTTGGAGGGTCAGCTCCATCGCTCCTTCACTCACTCATTCACCCATTCACCCACTCTCGCAGATCATGTAGGCGCCGTAGCCGACGACTTCCTGCCGGCTGCCCGCCGTATCACCGGAGCTACGCACATCCAGGATGCTGGCGTTCATTCCCCGTGTCCGCGCCTCATCCAACAGGCCCTGAATCACGGTGCGACCACAGGCCTGCTCCGGACGGATCCGCTCAGGTGCCAGTTCCTCGATCGCCCTTGAGGTCTCGCTGTCCAATGAGTGCGCTTCCTCATAGCTGTGGAAGTGACTCAGATCCGAAGAAACCACGATGAGTGTTTCGGGGCCTCCCCAGACCGATCGCAGTACTTCGCACGCTTGTTCGGGAGAGGCTTCACCAACAACCAGGGGCACGATCGTGAACGACGTCGCCAGCACATGAGTCAGAAACGGCAGCTGCACTTCAAGACAGTGTTCAAGTTCATGGGCAGCACTGGAGACACTGACACAATCGAGGCACAGCAGGTCATCGACGCTACCGTCTACCGGAACAACCCCCAGGGGGGTGTCGAAAGCGGTGGCATCGGCCAGAGCGAATCCGTAGAGGGGCACCCGGTGACAGGGCCCCAGCAACACGACCCGTTCAATCGATCCAGCAGGCGCTTGCTGCAAGGCACTGTAAGCTGATGCCGCCACTGGACCCGAATAGGCGTATCCTGCATGAGGCGCGATGATAGCTTTGGGTAGGGTCGCAGGCTCCTGACCATCCAGCTTGGTGCGCACGTCCTCCGGCACCGCCGCCAACAGAGCACACAGCTGCGCCGTCAGTTCCTCTGCATCAGCCGGATAGAAGCGGCCGGCTACGGCCGCCGCGCGGACGGACATTCATTTCCTCGCTGTCGATGGACGCTTGTATATTCAAGGGTGACGTGCCTGAGCCCGGTTCGCTAACTACAATACTCGTTGCCACCCAGCTGCACCAGCAAACCACAACCTCCTGTCGCCGGCACACTATGACCGAGATAACCCACCCCCACGACACCGTGCCTGCCCGGTATTGGCATGCGATGGATGACGGTCGCCTGCAGTGTGATCTGTGTCCGCGGTTTTGCCGCTTGAAGGACGGTCAGCGTGGGCTCTGTTTCGTCCGCGCCCGCGAGGGGAACGAACTCGTACTCACCACCTACGGGCGTTCGAGCGGTTTCTGCATTGACCCGATCGAGAAAAAGCCGCTCAATCATTTTCTGCCCGGCACTCCCGTGCTCTCCTTTGGCACCGCGGGATGCAACCTGGCCTGCAAGTTCTGCCAGAATTGGGACATCAGTAAATCGCGCGAGGTCGATACCCTCGCCGACGCCGCCACACCCGAGACCGTTGCCACCGCCGCCCACCGACTGGGTTGTCGCAGCGTCGCCTTCACCTACAACGATCCCGTCATCTTTCTCGAATACGCCGTCGACGTGGCGCAGGCCTGCCACGAAATCGGCGTTCGCACTGTGGCTGTGACTGCCGGGGAGATTTGTGCCGAACCGCGCCTAGAATTCTTCCGCCACATGGATGCGGCCAATGTCGATCTCAAGGCCTTCACGGAGCGCTTTTACAAACAGGTTTGCGCCTCCGAACTCGCCCCCGTGCTGGAAACTCTTCAATACTTAAAAACTGAAACCTCTGTCTGGTTCGAAATCACGACATTGCTCATACCGGGCGAGAACGATTCCGATGCCGAGCTCGACAGCATGACGGCATGGATCGTCGAGCACCTGGGACCGGACGTACCCCTGCACTTCACCGCCTTCCACCCCGATTACCGCATGCTCGACAAACCGGCGACCCCGCCACAGACGCTGACGCGCGCACGCCGCATCGCCATCGACAACGGCATCCGCTACGCCTATACCGGCAATGTCCACGACGAAGAGGGAGGAACCACCAGCTGCCATGCATGCGGCGAGAAGCTCATCGGCCGCGATTGGTATCGGCTGACGCGTTGGCACCTGGATGATAGCGGTAGCTGTACTGCGTGTGGCGTTCCGTGTAATGGAGTTTTCGATGGCCCGGCCGGCAACTGGGGTCCGCAGCGACGACCGGTAAGCCTGCGCGACTTTACCCCATAGCGCGACCCGCGGTTACCCGAGCCGCGGCTTTACGCATCCGCAGCTTTACGCCGCACCACTGGCCGATCCGCAGTATGGCGCGATCCGCAGCGGAGCGCGACCAGGCCCTGCCATGGCAAGGACCCGATCAATCAGTCACGCGAGCCGCGCAGGATCAGCAGTCGCACCAGGTGCATGAGCGAAGTGGCCGTCGCAGCGACGTAGGTGAGTGCCGCGGCATTGAGCACTTTTTTCGCCAGCACCCCTTCCTCGGGGGCCAGATAACGACCGTCCACCAACTGGACCATGGCACGAGAACTGGCATTGAACTCAACCGGAAGCGTGATGACCTGAAAAGCCAGTACGACCGCGTAGAACAGGATGCCCAGATCCATCAATTGAGGCGTGTTGAAGAAGAAACCGACCATGAACAGCGGAAACGCTGCCCATGTACCGATGTTGGCCACGGGCAAAAAACTGTGGCGCAGATTCAGGGCGAAATAGCCCGTTGCGTGTTGCGTGGCGTGACCGACTTCGTGTGCGGCCACGGCAAGGCCCGCCAGGTGATTGCCTCGGTAGATGTCCGATGAAAGCCTGACCACCTTGTCGCGCGGGTCATAGTGATCGGAAAGCTCTCCACCGACTTCCTCCACGGCGACATCGACAATCCCGTTCTCACGCAACAGTCGGCGAGCAGTCTCCGCTCCCGAAAGGCCAGCGGCTGAGCCGATCTGTCTGAATTTGGCGTACGTCCGTTTCACCTTGGACTGGGCATAAAGTGCCAGAAGAATACACGGAATCAATAAAGCGAATGTGGGATCCCAAAAGAACAATGCTGCAACCTCCTGTGTTGGCCGTTTGGCCCGTGTTCTCATTGATCGCTAATGAGAATGCTGCCATTCTGTTGAAGTTAATATAGTTTTGCGGAGATGATTCGATAGGCCCAGACACCGAGTCAGATTGACATATCGAGCCGGGGTTCGTATCCTGCTAAGTGAGACAACTGCTGCAAAAACAGAGCGTTACCATTCCAAAAAGGGACACGGGGGGACTTGGTGCAGCCATGAAATCTGGACTGTCAGCGTTGGGGTTGGAACGTCCGGGTAACGTGCTCACGAATCTGGCCACGGAGCGATTGTGTGAAGAGATCGTCCACCGCGGCGAGGCCTCATTCTCCGAAGATGGTTCCGTAGTCGCGCAGACCGGGAAGTACACCGGCCGCTCTCCCCGGGACAAGTTCGTCATTCGCGAGCCCTCGACCGAAGAGGACATCTGGTGGGGCGACGTCAACCAGCCCTTCGAGAGCGCCCACTTCGATGCCCTGTTCGAACGGGTCATTGCTTACCTCGAAGGCCGCGACGTCTTCGTCCAGGATCTCTACGCCGGCGCTGATCCTCAGTTGCAATTGTCTGTACGCGTCGTCAACGAGTTCGCTTGGCACAGTCTGTTCGCCCGCAACATGTTCATCTGCCCGGACGCGCAGACGCTGGAAAAAGGCACCTTCGAACCCGACTGGCATCTCGTCTACGCCCCCGGTTTCATGGCGGAGCCGGATCGTGACCACACCCGATCCGAAGCCTTCGTGCTGTTGAACTTCGCCCGAAAGCTCATCCTGATCGGCGGCACCTGTTACGCCGGTGAGCTCAAGAAGTCGGTGTTTACACTGCTCAACTATCTGCTGCCCAAGCAGGGCGTTCTCAGCATGCACTGTTCGGCCAACATCAATGCGGCCGGCGAGACCACCCTGTTCTTCGGACTCTCAGGTACGGGAAAAACGACCCTGTCGGCGAACGCGGAGTGTTGCCTGATCGGCGACGACGAGCATGGCTGGACCGACCGAGGCGTCTTCAACTTTGAGGGCGGCTGCTATGCCAAGGCCATCCACCTGAGCGCAGAGGCTGAACCGGAGATCTACGCTGCCTCCAGGCGGTTTGGCTCCATTCTCGAAAATGTCGTCTGCGACGACGCCGGCCGCGTCGACTTCGACGACGACTCGCTTACCGAGAACACGCGCGTCAGTTACCCTCTCAGCTTCATTCCAAATGCCGGTGACGACGGCCTGGGAGATCATCCCGCGCACATCATTATGTTGACGTGCGACGCCTTCGGCGTCCTGCCTCCAGTGTCGCAACTCTCGGCCGATCAGGCCATGTACCACTTCATCTCCGGTTACACCGCCAAGGTTGCAGGCACCGAGCGCGGCGTCAGCGAACCGACGGCGACGTTTTCCCCCTGCTTCGGCGCACCCTTCCTGGTGCTGCCCCCCGCCTTTTACGCGCGCATGCTGGGCGAAAAAATCCATCAGCACGGCAGCCGCTGCTGGCTCGTCAACACCGGATGGAGCGGTGGCGGGTATGGAGTCGGCCAGCGTATCTCGATCGCTCACACTCGAGCCATCGTCACGGCCATACAAGAGGGACTGCTCGACGACACGCCGTGTGACCCCGATCCCTGGTTCGGCCTGCAGGTACCGCGACAATGCCCACGCGTACCGATTGAGATTCTGAATCCGAAGGCCACCTGGAAGGACGGGGCCGCCTACGACGAGTCTGCTGCTGATCTCGCCCGACGCTTCAACGAGCACTTCGCTGCCTACGAGGCGCTGGCGCCTGAGTTGAACGCAGTGGCGCCGGCCGTAGTTCCGACTACCTAACCATTAGGTTGAGAGCTAGGTTGAGAGCCAATGGCTTGGGATTGGGCAGCGGCACGCTCGATCACATCACGGCCAATCTCGTTCGATCCCCCTTCCCCACCGACCTCCGAAGGCAGCTTCAACGCCAGCGGCACCGCCACTCCGGCAGAGACAATCATCTGAAACGCTTCCTCGATCGTCAGATTGGTGTGCTTCATTTCGCTCTGCGGGATGATGAGCATGAATCCGGTGGTCGGGTTGGGAGCGGTGGGGATGAACACGGAGTGGGCGTGTGACCCGCCGGCCTCGAAGGGCACATTGCCGGCCAGAAACCCGAGCGTCCACAGACCTTTGCGGGGGTATTCGAAGAGGATGACCTTCTGAAAGCCGGCCTTCTCCGGTGACGTCATCGTCTCCATCAACCGGTGTATGGGCGCGTATATCGTGCGCACGATGGGCAAGCGTTCCAGCGCCTCGCGACCATTGTGAAGCAGTCGCCGCCCGAACACGACCGTCGTCATGGCACCAACCAACAGCACGATCAGGATGGTGATGACAAAGCCCACGGCTGGGTGATAAAAATCAGGATCACCCAGAACCGCGGCGAACGGCTTGATCAGGGGACGGGAGAAGCCGGCCGCCCACTCGAACAGCTTGAGCAGAACGAATCCCGTAATCCACAGCGGCGCGATCACGGTGAGACCGGCCAGCAGGGTCCGCCTCAGTCGTTGACCTAAGCGCGGCCTGCTCCTCTCTGATGACTGCTTCTCTGGTGACTGGACGACGTCTTGAGTCTCTGATTCTGCCATTGGCTATTGCCGTGTTTCTATCATGTTTCTATCATCGTGCTCTGCTCCGCCTGCGGTCAACTCGTCAACGTAACCGTCCACTCAAAAGCATGTCAAGCAAGACGCGCCAACGCTGCATTGTTGACACATCCGCCTCCTCCCGCTAGTGTCCGGAGAGTTCGATCACGTAGTTCCGCAACAGGCCTCTATACCTTAACTCCGACCGCACCAGCAGAGTTCCATGAGCATCCCGTCCGCTGTACTACTATTAAGTGGTGGCATGGATTCGGCTACCTGCCTCTGGTGGCTGCGCGACCAGCAGCCGGATGTGGACGTGCACGCCGTCAGCATCGACTACGGGCAACGTCATCGCGTGGAGATCGACTACGCTGCGCAACTGGCTACCCGCTGCGCGGCGCACAGTCACCAAACCTTACAGTTGGACCTCTCATTATTGGCCGGAAACCCCCTCACCGACCCCACGGTTCAGGTACCCGCGGCCACGGACCGGCGACAGGCCGCCACGGTAGTGCCGTTCCGCAATCTCCTGTTCGTCACAGCCGCCGCCGCCTATGCCGAAACTCATCACATCGCCGACATCTACATCGCCCCGGTGCGCGATGACTACGAGGCCTATCGCGATTGTCGACGCGAGTTCTACGATGCCCTCGAGACCACACTGCAGCTTGGCGGATGCAACGATAGAGCCGTGCGCTTGCACACGCCGTTCGTCGACAAATGGAAGTCGGAAGTGATCGCCCTCGGCTTGCAGCTGGGCGTCCCCTATGAGCTCACCCACACCTGCTACGCCGGCCGGCGGCCTGCCTGTGGGCAATGTGATGCCTGTGTCGAACGCCTGACGGCCTTCAAGGCCAACGACGCCGACGATCCGCTGGCCTATGACTCAACTGACTAACTCACCTGATTTCGGGAGAAAGATTTCGCATGTCATCCGTTGAGAAGATCTACCGCTTTGACGAACTCACCTGGCCCGAAGTCAACGAGGCCGTGGCCATGGGCAAGATCCCGATCCTGCCGACCGGGTCGGTCGAACAACACGGCCACCACCTGCCCTTGAAGGTCGACCACCTGTGCGCTAATGCCGTCGCCTCGGAGGCCGCCAGGCTTAGCCCGGAGCTAAGCCTGGTGCTGCCGCCGGTGAGTTATGGTTACGTCCATCATGTGATGGATTTCCCGGGATCCCTGAACATCCATCACGAACACTTCATTCAGTACTGTTTGGACATCTGCAAGAGTCTGGCCTATCACGGCTTCAAGAAAATCATCATCGTCAACGGTCACGGCTCCAACCACAATCTCGTCGAGACCGTCTCCCGGCGTTTGATCGTCGAGACCGATGCCAGTTGCGTGTTCTGCAGCTGGTGGCAGCTGTTGTCGGTGAATCCCGACTTCGAGAAGCAGTGGCGGGAGAGTGTCTTCCCGGGCGGCGTCGCCCACGCGGGAGAGCTGGAGACCTCGATGATGTTGCACTTGGCCCCCGAGAGTGTGAGAGAGGACCGCATCAAGAGCGAGATCGCCAAGACCAACAAACGGGGATCCAAGTTCCTCTGGATGGACCTGTACGGCTGCGGCCCGATGGGACTGGTCGAATGGACCAGTCAGTACACTGACACGGGCGTGATGGGCGAAGCGGAGAAAGCTACGGCGGAGAAGGGCAAGCTGGTCTTCGAGGAAGCGTCACGGAACCTGGCGCAATTCGTCGAGGAGTACCACGAGATGAAGATCGAACCGCGCACCCGGCATCAAGCGCAGGAACCGACATTCCCGCTGTCATTTCCGACCGGCTGACGGCTACTAGATTTCGACGTCAGCCAGGGCCTGCAGCTCATCGGTGGCGAGCCGGTACTGCCGCTGACACGCCGAACACTGCAATTCGGCCTCCCCCGATGCCGCCGGCAGTCCGATCCCACAGACGCAGATCCATCCGCGCTGACGTGCCGGCACCCCGTACACCAGTGCGAAGTCTGGTACGTCAGTCGTGACTACCGCTCCGGCGCCGATCATGGCGAAGTTGCCGATCGTGCTGCCACACAGGATTGTGCAGTTGGCCCCCAGCGTGGCCCCCCGCCCGACCCTCGTCGGCTTGAATTCGTCCTTGCGTTCGATGAAGGCACGCGGATTGATTACATTCGTGAACACGGCGGAAGGCCCGCAGAACACCCCGTCCTCCAGAATGACCCCCTTGTATACGGAGACGTTGTTCTGGATCTTGCAGCGATTCCCGATTTCCACATCGGCATCGATGTAGACATTTTGACCCAGATTACAGCTGTGGCCGATGCTGACACCGGCCATGACATGGGAGAAATGCCAGATCTTGGTGCCGGAGCCGATCTCGCAGGGCGTGTCGACGCGGGCACTTTCATGAACGAAATAATCGCTATCAGACATCGTCAACTCAGTCTCTTCACCATTCGGTCCCTGTGGCTGCCACCTGGCTTTGGTGTTGGTCGGTGTTAATCGGTGTTAATCGAATTGTCAAAATAGAAGGATAGGCGCTCATTCAGGCAGTCGCCAATCGATGGAAGCTCGTCTTCTGGAACACCCCAACCCAACATCTCGAAGGAGTTCGTGACAATGAAATTGGTCACCTACAAAGTAAAGCAGGGCAATCCCCAGGTTGGTGCGGTCATAGCCGGTGACAAGATCGTCGTCGACCTCGTCAGTGCCGATCGCGCTCTGGCTCGCAAGGAGAAGCGCAAGTCACACGATTTCTTCACGGACATGCTGTCCCTGCTCGAGGCCGGCAACAAGGGCATGGCCGCGGCCCGCAAGGCGGTTCGTGCCGCCGAGGGCAAACTGGGCGCCAAGCCGAAGGCCGACGGCAAGGCCACCCACAATCTCAGTCGTGTGCGGTTGCTCGCCCCCAACCCCAATCCCCGCAAGCTGCTGTGTCTGGCCGGCAACTACCAGGACCATCTCGAGGAGGGTGGCCGCAAGATGGTCGCCCAGGACTACGAGACACCCTACGTGTTCATGAAACCGCCGACGACGACGGTAACCGGCCCTGGCGACTCGATACTGATCTCGCCCATCGCCCGCACCGTCGACTGGGAAGGTGAGCTGGCCGTCATCATCGGCCGTAAGGCCAAGGGCGTGAAGGCTAAGGATGCCTTGAAGTACGTGGCCGGCTATACCTGCATGAATGACGTGTCGGAGCGCAAGCTCCAGGTGAAGAAGCGTTCAGATCCCCGGCCCAAGGATTCCTGGTTCGACTGGCTCAACGGCAAGTGGCTGGATTCATTCGCGCCGCAGGGTCCCTGGATCGTCACCACCGATGAGATCCGCAACCCGCAGACCCTCGACATCAGCACCTACATCAACGGTGTGCGCAAACAGCACAACAACACCGGCCAGATGCTGACCCCGGTCGCCAACATCATCGCCTACATCTCGGCATTCCTGACCCTCGAGCCGGGCGACATGATCAGCACCGGGACAATTTCTGGAGTGGGCGCCACGACCGGCACCTACATGAAGAAGGGTGACGTCGTAGAGGTCGAAATCTCCGGCATCGGTACGCTGCGCAACAAGCTGGCCAAGAGCAAGAAGTAGACTCACCCTCTAGTAGCTACAGTACGGACGGCAGTACATACAATTGGGGTGTCCGTCATCGGGCGGACACCCCATTTATGTGCGAGCCTGCCGCAAAACAACGCTAGGATCTCTCGATGCAGAAGTCTAAACTCCTCGTCGTAACTGCGTCGCACTTCTGCGTCGACACCTACGCCACCCTGCTGGCCCCCCTGCTGCCGCTGATGATGGCGAAGATGGGGTTGAACCTGGCGGCGGCGGGATTGCTCGCCTCCTTCTTCAGCATCACCAGCTTCACTCAGCCCTTCATGGGAGTCTGGGGCGACCGCATGAAGAGGCGCCGCCTGGTCATCGGTGGTTTGGTGCTGGCCAGTGTCATGCCGCTGATGGGCGTGGCGAACACCTACCCCATGTTGCTGGTGATCTTGTTTCTGGGTGGGATTGGCGTCGCCGCCTTTCATCCCCAGGTGTTCTCCCTGGTGGGAGAGTTGAGCCAGCCGCGGCGCTCCTTTGGCATATCCGTCTTCGTGTTCGGCGGCACCCTCGGCATCGGTCTCACACCCTGGTGGGCACCCTACTTTGCCGACCGCCTGGGACTGCACTGGTTGCCCGTCCTGATGCCGTTTGGAGTCGTCTTCGCGCTGTTGCTCCTGCGCTTCGTCCCCCTTGACAACCCGCAGGTCACGACTCGAGGGCAGTCGATTCGCGACGTATTGCGCGGTCGCGTACGGCCGTTGATGCTGGTGACGGCCGTCGCCTTCATGCGAACGATCACCGCCATGGGAATGGGCATCTTCTTGCCGATCCTGGCGGACCAGCGCGGGCTCAGCAGCGCCTATGTCGGCATCCCGCTGGGCGTCTATAGCCTGGCCGGTGTGTGCGGCAGCCTGCTCGCCGGTTACCTCGCCGACCGCTACCACGCCAAACCGTTGATCTGGGGCTCCATTCTGTTGTCGGGCCCCGTACTCGTGGCATCGCTCTACGCCGACGGACTCTCGCACTACCTGCTGCTGGCGTTTGGCGGTTTTCTCGTGTTATCATCCAATCCCCTGACCATTTCCATGGCCCAAGAGATCGCACCGCAGAATTCCGGACTCGCCTCCAGTCTCACTCTGGGCTTTTCCTGGAGTCTGGCCAGTCTGGCCTACGGTCCCATCGGCTACGTTGCCGATATGGTCGGCATAGTCCCGACCCTGGCGGGTGTGGCCTGCCTGACACTTCCAACCGGTCTGCTCGCCCTGTTTCTACCGTCGACCCGTCATCACGAGCAGGATTCATAGAACTCCCCTGACCCTTCACCGCACGATCGAGAGGCACATCATGATGGACAAGATCGGCTACCGCGAGCAGGCCATGGACAGCGGCGTGCGTCCCGCCCAGGAAGGGCAGCAGGTCGCCGGACGCGCACTCACCCTCGACGCCCACGCTAACGAGGCCTATGAATCACATGCAACCAGGTGATGTCGTCGTCATCGCCACCAACGGCGAGCGGAGGTCGGGTCTGTGGGGTGGACTGTTGTCGACGGCGGCCCAGGCTCGCGGCGTCCATGCCGTCGTTACCGATGGTTTAGTGCGAGACGTCCGTGAGATGAACGACATGGGCTTCGCCTGTTTCAGCCGGGGGTATTCGCCACTCGACTCACACGGCCGTTGCCTGCCGTCGGCCGTCAACGTACCAATTGAGTGCGGTTGCGTGAGCATCAGCCCGGGTGATTTCATCCTCGCCGACGTCGAGGGGGTCGTGGCGATTCCGCAGGATATTGGCGCTGAGGTCCTGCGCCGCTCTCTCGAAAAACTGGAGGGCGAGAATACCGTCCGGCGAGATCTCGAGGCCGGCGATTCTCCCCGGGTCGTCTTCGATCGCTACGGTATCCTGTAAAAAATTGCCCCCGGTCGTCAGGCGTGACGACAGGGGGCTACCCTAAGGAGGATTAGGAGGTAGGAGCCGGTGTGTTTGCATCCATCCCACACCGATTACACACCAGATCCGTTTTTACCATCGGCAGTTTTCAGCGAAGGTTGAGATTTTGCTGATGAAGCATCATAACCACCTGTATAATATACTAGTTGCGCGTGCTCCTTTTGACCAACTTCAGAACCACTATATGCCCCGAGGAAGCGATTCAGCAGACGTTCATAGATCTGCACGAACTCTGCCCGCCCGTTGGCGAGGTTGTAGAAGTAGCAGAACGGATTCGGGTTCAGTTCCAGCACCACCGGCCCCTGCCGCCAGATCAAATCGACGGCGTAAAAGCCCAGAGCCAATACCGAGTGGATGCGCTCACAGACCGTTGAGAGTTCATTCAGGATGCCGTCGTCTTCTACCCTTACAGCCACCCCGGTGGAGCCGTGAAGCGGATTCAGATCGTCACCGGCATCCGTACCGTCACCCTGCTTCTCATACGCCAGCAATAGTTCACCCTGACTCGCGACGATGCGAAGCTCAGGACCGCTGACGTATTCCTGGATCATCACCGTGTTGTCCAGAAAGCTGCTGTGCTCGAACAGACTCTGCAAACGATTGGCCAACGCCTCGCCGTTGCGCTCGAGATAGACCCCCTGTGAAACAGAGCTGCGGTACTTCTTGACCACCACCTGATAATCTAGATGCTCCTCGACATAGTCGACCATGGCGCTAATTGACCGATGGGTTTTATAACGGTTAAAGCGATCATCCGCGTAAGGGTTGAACAGCTGCAGTGTCTGGGGCGCGGGCACCCCGCCTTGAGCAAACAGCTCGTGCTGGTAGCCCTTGTCTTCGGCCAGACGAGCCGACACATAGTCGTTAAACGGATGCTTGTTGCGCAGAAAATAGGCTGGACCCCACGGCGCCAGCACGCGCAGCACGTTGCCGTTTTCAGAGGCGCGTTCACTCTTGAGTCCAACGTTGCGGCACGCGGCCTCGACGCACACCAGACTCTCCAGCGCCACCTCTTCTGAGATGCCTTCGCGTTCGAAACGCAGGTTCAGGTACTCGCGTGCTCGTGCCACCAGATTGAGCGAACCGGTTATGCACACGGGACTGCCGTCTTCGGCGACTGAGTCGATGGCGTCGATGATGTTGGCGGACTCGCCGACCGGCACCCCGGCCGGGACCAGGTCGCGCAGCTTCTTCGTCGACATCGCCTTGGGATGATCGGATGCCGTGAGGATTAACCGGCGCGCACACGATGACAACGCCTTCAGTATGCCTTGTGCGTCATGCCCTGCATTGACACCTACGATCAAGATCCACTCACCTGGCTTGAGCGCTCTCAAATCCTCGGTCAGTGCGGCAGCAGCGGCCGGATTATGAGCGCCGTCCAGGACAAGCGGCTCCTCGTCGTCCTCCCCCGCCACTTCGAAGCGACCGGGCCAGCGATGATCCTCGACAAGCTGCTTCACCCGTTCGGATGAGGGCACACGCTCATGCGGGAGTATCTCTTCGACAGCAGCTATGGCCAGGCGAGCGTTGTCGGAGTAACTGCGTGGGCGTGCGACCTGTTTTGCTGCCGGTTTTGCTACAGTATTTAGCGGATTCCACCGGTACGGCCTGTGCCGTCGCCCGTTCGTACGATCTATCGTATTGACCTCGACACCGTCGTCGCCGGCGACCAGCAGTGAGATTTGCCGTTGATCACACTCGCGCTGTAGAAACTCCGCTACCTCCGGCGACTGCTGCGAGGTCGTCAGCAGCGTGCGATGTGGACGCGCTATGCACAGCTTCTCCGCGGCGATGGAGGGCAGATCATTCCCGAGAATGGCGGTGTGGTCGAGGGATATCGAGGTGAGTACGGAGGTATCGGCATCCCACGCGTTGGTCGCATCGTAGCGTCCGCCCAAACCGACCTCGAACACGGCGATCTCCACCTCCTGCGATGCGAATAGATGCGCCGCCAGCACCGTCAGGGCCTCAAATTTCGAGAACGAGCCTTTGGCGTTGGTGTAGCTAAGGGAGCGGCTGCGATCGAACAGGGTTGAGACACCCTCAGCCCACAAATCCTTGCTCAACAACTGACCGTCTATCTGAATCCGCTCGCGCAGTGTGTGTAAATGGGGAGAGGTGAAGAGCCCGGCTCGGTAGCCTGCATCCTGCAGCAGGCCGGCGGCCAGACTGCAGACCGTGCCCTTGCCGTTGGTGCCGCCGACGAGGAGGGTGCGAAAGCGGAGTTGTGGATCACCGAGACAGCCCAGCAGTGCCCGTGTCCGCGGCAGATAGTCTTCCACGGCACCCGGGTGGGGATTGCCCGCTTCCCAATCCGGCAGGGTGTCCAGAAAGCGTCTGGCGCCGTTGTAGTCCATTCTACCCTCCTCCCTCCTCACCCCCCTCGGGTGTGCATTTCCTTGTGTGGGTCCTCTCTGAGCTGATCCGCCTGGTAGAGCACGCCCCGTGCCGGATCGGCATGGCGCTCTTCCGCACCAAGATCATCGCGATCACCCCAGAGTCGGCGAATCATGGCGACCAGATCGGCGTCTGTAAGTCCGTCGCGAACCTGATCGCGCAGATTGATGCCGGCAGCACCGTACAGGCACAGGTACCACATCCCGTCGGCCGTCAATCGGCTGCGGTCGCAGGTGCGGCAGAAAGGCTCGGTCGTCGAAGCGATGATGCCGAACCCGGTGCCATCCGCAAGACGATAGCGCTCGGCCGGAGCCGCCCCGCGCTGGCTCTGCGGCTGGGCTGGACCAAAGTGATCTTCGATGCAGGCGAGCATGTCAGCCTTCGAGAACACCCGCTCCATCGACCACAGGGTGGCGCCGCCGACGTCCATGTACTCGATGAAACGGACCTCGGCTCCTACCTCCTTGCCGAATTCGATGAAGTCGATGATTTCATCGTCGTTGAAGTGGCGCATGACCACGGTGTTCAGCTTTACTTCGGAGAACCCCACCCTGCCCGCCTCGCGAATCCCGCCGACCACGCTATCCAGCACCGCCCGGCGAGTCAGTGTCTCAAGTCGTGCCGGATTGAGCGAATCCAGGCTGACGGTGACCCGTTTCAACCCTGCTTCGGCGAGCGGTCCGGCCCACTTCAACAGCTGCGTCCCGTTCGTCGTCAGCGCCAGGTCCTCGAGATCTTCCTTTTGTGCCAATGAGGAGACCAGGTCCACCAGGCTGCCGCGCAGCAGCGGCTCACCCCCGGTCAGACGAACCTTGGTAACGCCGGCAACTATAAAGGCATCGACCAGCCGGTTGATTTCATCGAAGGTCAGGATGTCCTGGTTGGGAAGCCAGACGTAGTCCTCTTCCGGCATGCAATAGGCGCAACGCAGATCACAGCGATCGATAACGGAAATGCGCAGGCTCTTCAGTGGTCTGCGCCATTGGTCTGTCGCCGCGCTCGGAAGCGCCCCGGGATGGGCCATCGTCGAAATCCGGAATCGGGAAGTTTGAACGCGATTGAAGTTTGAACGCGATTGAGGAGTGTTAATATACATCCCGCCTGGATTCTTGCCCCCGATTGGCCCCCGAGCATATTCTAACGCCATGACCAATACGGATGTATCAGCAGTTCAAGAGATGCTGCTGAGCCAGAACTACATGGCCGAACCCGGAGTGGCCATGTCCGTTCACTTGGCCAGGCAACTCAAGAAACCTCTGCTCGTCGAAGGTCCCGCCGGAGTCGGCAAGACCGAGATCGCCAAGGTGATGTCGCAGGCACTCGACACCGAGTTGATCCGGCTGCAGTGCTACGAAGGACTGGATACCAGCACTGCGCTCTACGAGTGGAACTACCAGCGACAGCTGCTGCAGTTGAAGATCGACGAGCGTACGGAGATGTCGACGACCGACAAGGAGGCATCCATCTTCAGCGATGCCTTCCTGCTCAAGAGACCCTTGTTGCGCGCCATCACCCATCACTGCCCGCCCGTCCTCCTCATCGACGAGCTCGACCGTGCCGACGAAGAGTTCGAAAGCTTTCTACTGGAAGTGCTGTCTGACTGGCAGGTCTCCATTCCCGAACTGGGCACCGTCAAAGCCACCTTCATCCCGCATGTCATCATCACCAGCAACCGCACTCGCGAGCTCTCCGACGCCATCCGGCGACGGTGCTTTTATCTGTGGATCGACTACCCCGACTACGACAAGGAATTGTCCATCGTCCGCGGCAAGGTGGATGGACTCGATGCCGAGTTGGCGAGCGAAATCTGTCGTTTCATGGAAAAGGTCCGCCAGCAGAAGCTGGAGAAAACGCCCGGTATCGCCGAGACCCTTGACTGGGCTCGCGCCCTCGTAGCCCTGCACCGCGAGCACCTGGATCCCCAGACCGTAGAGGACACCCTCGGGATCGTCTTCAAGGACTGGAGCGATGTATCGCACATGCGCCAGTCCCTGGAGGAGTTCCTGGCCGCCGTCGGCGTCAGGGCCAAGCCGGCGCCCGGCGCACAGTAACTTCCCTAACCCGTCCACGAACACGTGTCGAGCAACGATTCCAGTCCGGAGATGGCGCTGCGGGGCGAATTGAGCGCCAACACCGTCGCCTTCTGCAGGCTTCTTCGCCAGCGAGGCTTGATGATCGGTCCGGGCGAAGCCACGCTGGCCCTGCAGACATTGAGAGAGATCGACCTCTCCTCGCCCGAACAATTTTATATGGCATTGCGCACGACTCTGGCCAAGAGCCCGGGTGAGCAGGCGCAGTTCGACGAACTCTTCCACGACTATTGGATGGTCTGGGATCGGGCCTCCGATCTGCTGCGTCAGCAACAAAAAACCGAAGAGACCGTTGAGCCCTCAGAGGACACGCCCAGGCAGCAGAGCGGCTCGTTCGTCAACGTCAGAGACTGGTTCAAGGGAGAGGAGCCCGAAGACGAAGAAGAGGTGGCCGGCTTCAGCCCTATAGAAGTACTGGCGCAGCACGACTTCGCTCACTTCCAGGCGGATGAGCTCGAAGACATCAACCGGGTTGTCGTCCAGATCGCCAAGCGCCTGGCCAAGCGCCTCAACCGGCGTTACCGGCTCTCCAACCGGCGCGGCGGCCAACTCGACTTGAGGCGCACCTTGCGACGCAATTTGGGCAAGCGCGGCGACCTCATCGACCTGCGTTTCAAACGGCGGCGGCCGCGACGCCTCAAGCTGGTGCTGCTGTGTGACGTGTCACGGTCCATGGACCTCTATAGCCGCTTCCTAATCCAATTCATCTACGCGTTTCAACGCGCCTACCGACGCATCGAGACCTTCGCCTTCAGCACCAGCCTGTATCGTCTCACGGATCTGTTTCGTTCGGAGGATATGGACGGTGTGCTGGCCCGCCTTCCCGAGCACGCCCCGGGCTGGTCGGGCGGCACAAGGATCGGCGCCTCACTGGACCATTTTCTGGCAGAGCACGGCAACCGCCTGCTGGATCCACATACCGTCGTCTTCGTCCTCAGCGATGGTTGGGATACGGGCGAGGCTGAGCGACTCGCCTCGGCAACGGAGGGCATCCGCGGGCGCTGTCGCTGTCTGATTTGGCTCAATCCGCTGTTGGGAAACGAGAACTATCGACCAGAGACCAAAGGCATGCTGGCAGCGCTCTCGCATGTAGACCTGTTTGCTCCCGCCCACAACCTCGCCAGTTTGCGCGCCCTCGCCGGCATCGTCGGGCAACTGCGCGGCAGCAAGAGCATGCCCCGTGCCCGGCGTGGTCCGCGGCCATGGATGAAGTCTGACACGACCACGCTTGAACCAACGGCCACGGACGCGGCCGTGGCGACTCAACCCGAACGCCCGACCACAGCGTCCAACCTGCGTGATCTGGCCGCGCGCCAACTGCAGAGGCGCAAGGATTTTCGCGAGCGGAAAGGCTGAGACAGGTGCGGCAGGGCACTAGGCCTTGCGCAGAGCCTCGGCGTAGGCTTCGGGGGTGTCGATATCGGCGAAAATACCGATGTCCTCGACGGGCACCTCATGCACGTTGTCCTCGTTCGCCTCGATCAGTCCGCGCGCGCCCTTGTCCCCTGACAACGCCAACAACCCTTCGCGGTGTTGCGGCCCGAATACGACCGGATGGCCGCGACGCTTCTCCATGACCGGCACGGCGATGGCCGCGCTGCCGGCCCGCCCAATCTGCCCGCACAGAACATCGACGGTGTTGGTCTCAATCGTCGGCATGTCCGCAAGTGCGACCAGGTATCCCCTTGGTGTCGCGCCGGCCTCCTCAACCCCGCGCACGATCGACGTCGATAGACCGGCTTGGAAATTCTCGTTGACTACGAGCCGCACTGGCAGATGCTCGAGCTTGCTGAGAATCCGTTTACGGTCGTGACCGATGACGACGATCACTTCATCGACTACACTGGCGAGCAGGACCTGGACGGTGGTTTCGATGATCGTGCCTTCTCCCGCCCAGGGAAGCAGCAACTTGCTCTTTCCCCCCATCCGTGAAGACAGGCCGGCGGCAACGACGATACCAGCGATGGAGATCTCTGGCGAGGGCGGAACCGTCATGAAGTTACCTGCGATTGCCGGCGAGTCGCGACGAGCTTGGCCGCGATACTCATGGCGATTTCGGCAGGCGTATCGGCACCGATGTCGAGACCAATGGGGCCGTCTATGCGGTCGATCTCAGCATCGGTGAACCCCGCCTCGCGCAGCCGTTCGCGGCGCTTGGCATGGGTGCGGCGACTCCCGAGGGCGCCGATGTAGGCGACCGGAGAGCGCAGCAGCGCGTGCAACGCCTGGTCGTCGATCTTGGGATCATGCGTGAGCAGGACAGCGTAAGTCTCTTCGTTGAGGTCCCAGGTGTCCAGCACCTGTTCGGGCCAACGTGGCAGCAGTTGTGTGGGCGGTACGGGGAACCGCTCCGGTCTGGCAAACACCTGACGCGGTTCGATGACGACGGTGTCCAGATCGAGTAAGCTGGCATATTGCACCAGGGCCACGCAGATGTGACCGGCGCCGATGATGAGGACCTGCTCCCGTCGTGCGATAAAGTGGACGAAGACACGCACCTCGCCGATTTCGATTACGCTACTCTGGCGCTGTTCGTGTGCGGCCAGACCATTCTCCACGGCCGCGGCGGCCAACGTCGAGTTCCACTCCCCAACAGTCGAGCCGTCGGCCCTAACCAGCAGAGGAGGATGTCTTTCATTTCCTTTGCCGGATTCGCCGACCACACTGAGCAGAACACACGGCTCGTTGTTGGCGATGGCTGTGCGCAGGGCACTCCAGGTTGGGACTGGTTCGACCTCATGCTTTTCCACGAACACGGAAACCTCGCCCCCGCAGGACAGCCCGACCGACCAGGCTGTTTCGTCATCGACCCCGTAGTTGAGGTGCTGTGGTTCTCCTGACGCCAGTACCTGTCCAGCGGCCTCAATGACGGCCCCCTCGATGCAACCACCGCTGACCGAACCGGCTACCTGTGTGGTATCGGAGATGATCATCGCCGACCCGACGGCTCGTGGAGAGGAGCCCCAGGTCTCCACGACACGAGCCAGTGCAAAGGCACGGCCGTTGTCACTCCATGTAGTCAGCTCGTCCCAGATGTCTCGCATGAAGGCCTGTTCAGAGGAGGTAGCTGAGCGTGGAAGAATCACGGAATATATGCGCAGTCCGCATCGACTTCAACGCTCAAGGTTGGTCGTACTATCCTTAACACGTTGTTAATTAACACAATTAAGTGTTACCGTGCGCTCGTGGCAGCCGCTTGTGCTGGACGACTCGATTGACAGGCCCTCGATCATTTATCTATATAGATGCCCTCGCAGAGGTAATTGTCCTTAGCCATTTACCTTGTTGCAGACACGAGTACTCGTCCATGCATTTAGAAGGCACACACACCTTCACGGCTGATCGCGAAACGGTCTGGTCGGCCCTGAATGACCCGCAGGTATTGGGCCGTGCCACGCCAGGCGTGACCTCGTTGGAGCCGATGGGGGAAGACAAGTACCAGGCCATCTTCGATATCAAGATGGGCCCGATCAAGAGTGCCTTCGACGGCACCCTCGAGGTCAGGGACAAGGTGGCACCCGAGCGCTACACGTTGCTGATCAACGTCGACGGCAAAATCGGCACGGTATCCGCTGAGGGCGGCTTCGATCTTCAGAGCCAGGACGGATCCACGGTTGTCAATTTTTCGGGCGATGCTCGCATGAACGGTGTTCTGGCCCGCATGGGTCAACGAGTAATCTCAGGTGTTGCCCGCATGTTCACGAAACAGTTTTTTAGTGCTCTCGAACGCGAACTGACATAGGAGCCCGTGGTGAGAGTCGCTTTGCAGGCGAGGCCGAGCAATTGCGGCCGAGATCAAGGCGCGCGAGTGAGACGAATCAGAGATTCGTCGATCGAGTGCAACGCAGAGGTCGGTCGCAAGGTCCGGCCGCAGCCCAAATGGACTTTTACCACTGGCTCATAAGCAGGAACAGGAGGAAAGGCATGGGAATCCCCATCGAAATCACCGTTAACGGCCATTCCCACAAGCACGAAGTGGAACCCAGGATGTTGCTGGTGCAGTACCTGCGTGAGGTGCTGACCCTGACTGGCACCCACATCGGCTGTGACACCAGCAACTGCGGCGCCTGCACCGTCGTCCTCAACGGACGCGCCGTCAAGGCCTGCACCGTACTCGCGGTACAAGCCGACGGCGGCCAAGTCACGACGGTCGAAGGCTTGGCTACCAACGGCGAGCTACACCCGCTGCAGGAAGGTTTCCGTGAGGAACATGGGCTGCAATGCGGATTCTGCACGCCCGGCATGCTTATGACAGCGTGGCAGCTGCTCGAGCGCAATCCCGATCCGACAGACGACGAGATCCGCCATGGTCTCGAGGGCAACTACTGTCGCTGCACCGGGTATGACAACATCGTGCGATCGGTCAAGCACGCAGCCGCCAAGATGGGCTAGAGGGAGAGGAGCGAAACAATGGCCAGTGTATTGGGACAACCGGTAAAACGGGTAGAAGACAAGAAATTCATCACCGGCAAGGGTCGCTACACCGACGACATCGTACTACCAAAAATGACCTTTGCCGCGATCGTGCGCAGCCCCTACGCGCACGCCAACATCAAGAGCATCGACACCAAGGCGGCGGCCGCAGCTGAAGGCGTCGTCGCCGTCTTCACGGGCGAGCAGATGCAGGCCGATGGCGTCGGTGGTCTGCCGGCGGGATGGCAGGTCGACTTCAAGAACGGCGACACCATGAAGGAGCCGCCGCATCCGCCACTGGCAGTAGGCAAGGTCCGCCACGTCGGCGATTCCGTCGCCGTCGTCATCGCCGAAACCGCGGCGCAAGCGAAGGACGCCCTCGAACTGGTGAAGGTCAACTACGACGTTCTCGATGTCGTCGTCGACGCCATCGCCGCCACCGTGGACGGCGCCCCACAGCTGTTCGAAGATGTGCCCAACAACATTCCGTTCGACTGGCAGCTGGGGGACAAGGAAAAGACAGACAGTGCGATGGCCGCAGCCGATCACGTTACTACATTGGAGTACTCCAATCAGCGATTGATTCCCAACGCCATCGAGCCGCGTTGTGCCATCGGCGATTTCGATGACGCTGACGATCACTATACCCTCTACACTTCCTCACAGAACCCCCACGTAATCAGATTGCTCATGTCCGCGTTTGTGATGGGCATTCCCGAACACAAGGTTCGGGTGGTATCCCCGGATGTGGGCGGCGGCTTCGGCAGCAAGATCTTCCACTATGCCGAAGAGGTCATCACCATGTGGAGCTCGAAGAAGCTTTGCCGTCCGGTCAAATGGACCGCCGAACGCAGCGAGAGCTTCATCACCGACGCCCATGGACGCGATCACACCACCAAGGCGGAAATGGGCTTCGACAAGGACGGCAATGTCGTGGCCTTGCGGGTCGACACCCACGCCAACATGGGCGCGTACCTGTCGACGTTTGGCCCGTGCGTGCCGACCTACCTCTATGGTACCCTGCTGCAGGGTGTGTACACGACCCCGGCGATCCATGTGAACGTCACGGCCGTGTTCACGAACACGGTCCCCGTCGACGCCTTGCGCGGAGCCGGACGTCCCGAGGCTACCTACATGCTGGAACGGTTGTTTGACCAGGCCGCCCACGAGATGAATGAAGATCCGGCCGCTCTGCGGCGCCGGAACCTTATCCCGCCTTTCGACGGTGTGAACCAGCCCGGGTACGAGACTCAAGTCGCCCTCGTCTACGACAGCGGCAACTATGAACCGGTCCTCGACCGGGCCCTGGAGATGGTCAGCTACGATGACTTGCGCAAGGAACAAGAAGCCGCGCGCAAGGATGGACGCTACATCGGTATCGGGCTGTCTACTTATATCGAAGCCTGCGGCATCGCCCCCTCAGCTGTCGTCGGATCCCTCGGCGCCCGCGCCGGCCTCTACGAGAGCGGCGCCGTCCGGGTGCAGCCCACGGGCAAGGTCACCGTGCTCACCGGCAGCCATTCGCACGGCCAGGGGCACGACACCACCTTTTCACAGCTGGTCTCCGACAGCCTTGGCATCCCCATGGAGGATATCGAGATCGTCCATGGCGACACCGACCTGGTACCGTTCGGCATGGGCACCTACGGCTCGCGCAGTCTGGCGGTTGGTGGAGTCGCCATCAACAACAGCCTCGACAAGATCAAAGAAAAAGGTGCCAAGATCGCCGCGCATCTGCTGGAAGCCTCGGCCGAGGATCTCGAGTATGCCGACGCTCAATGGACAGTGAAGGGCACGGACAAGTCGATCGGCTTCGGTGATGTCGCACTCACGGCGTATGTGCCGCACAACTATCCGGAGGGACTGGAGCCAGGTCTGGAGTTCACCAGTTTCTACGATCCAGCCAACTTCTGCTTCCCCTTCGGCGCCCACATAGCCGTTGTCGAAGTCGACATCGAAACCGGAAAGGTGTCCCTGGTCCGTTACGCTGCCTGCGATGATGTCGGCAACGTCGTCAATCCGATGATCGTCGACGGTCAGGTCCACGGCGGCGTCACCCACGGCATCGGCCAGGCGCTGATGGAGGGAGCCATTTACGATGAAGATGGCCAGCTTACCAACGGATCCTACATGGATTACGCATTGCCGCGGGCTGACGATTTGCCCGCCTTCGAAACCGATCGCACTGTGACCCCGTGCCCACATAATCCACTGGGCGTGAAGGGTGCCGGCGAAACCGGGACCATCGGTTCGACCCCGGCCGTCGTCAACGCCGTTGTCGATGCATTGTGGTCACTTGGCGTACGGGATCTGCAGATGCCGCTGACACCCCAACGCGTGTGGCAGGCTATCCAAAGCGCGTCTAACTGAGCTATACAGGAGATTTCCAGATGATTCCATCAACATTCGACTATCGCCGGGCCGGCTCCCTGGATGAGGCCCTCGACCTGCTGCAACAACACAGCGGTGACGCGCAGATTCTGGCCGGCGGTCACAGCCTGTTGCCAGCGATGAAACTTCGGCTCTCATCGCCATCGCTGCTCATCGATATCGGCGGTTTGTCCGAACTCGGCGAGATCGGCGACCACGCCGGTGGCGTCAGCGTCGGCGCCGGAGCCACCCACCACAGCATCGAGTCCTCGGCACTGATCCAGGAGAGAGCCCCGCTGCTGTCCCAGGCCGCGGCCACCATCGGCGACATGCAGGTGCGCAACGTCGGCACCATCGGCGGCAGCCTGGCCCACGCCGATCCGGCTGCTGACTACCCGGCAGCCCTGCTTGCCGTCGACGCCGAGTTGGTCGTGCGCCGTGCTGGAGGCGAACGCACCATCGCCGCAGCTGACTTCTTCGTCGATCTGTTCATGACCGGCCTCGAGGAAGACGAGCTCATCGTCGCCGTCAACATTCCAGCGCCCAAGGCCAACACCGGCGCGCGCTACCTCAAGTTTTCCCACCCGGCCTCGCGGTTCGCCGTGTGCGGCTGTGCAGCAGCGGTAACGGTTAAGGGCGGCAAATGCAGCGACGTGCGGATCGGTTTCACCGGCCTCGCCAATGCTGCATTCAGAGACAACGGCGTCGAAAACGCCCTGCGCGGGAGCAGTGTCGATGAGGCTTCCGTAGCAGCGGCGGCAGACAAGGCCGCTGAGGGTCAAGACATGCTCAGCGACTCCTTCGCCGGAGAGGATTATCGCAGGCAATTGGCACGCGTGTACGCGAAGCGAGCCATCCTCGAGGCGGTGGCCGCAGCATAGATTATCGCAGAACAACTGAAACCAGGTTTACCGGAGGCTGGCGCGCGGGTTGTGCCGGCCTCCTTTTTTACGCCCGTTCATGAGCGCCAGGCACAGGCCTTGCTAAATCCTCGGTAACATCCACTTGCGGTGCCACTGAGGAGATGTACCAGCATGGAACGCTTTCAGCCTGGGGATACGGTTAGGTTTACCAGTAGTCGAGACGAGATAGTCGGTAGGGTGGAGGAGATCCGCGAAGGGTATGAAGGGAATCATCTTCTCGTCGTACGGCAAGGATTGCCCATAGTCGGCTGTCGGTATATCGTATTGTCCAGTTACGCGACCATGGTTGCCTAGGGGTCGCCTGAGGATTCTACGCACAGTCCGCTGTCCCCCTGTACCACTCCGCTCACCTCCGCGCCCCCTGCTTGCCAGGTACCGATCAATTGCCTATCGTCCTTTCCTCCTGAACACTGATCTGGCCATCACCAACGATGGCCGGTTTCTTTCAACCTGAAGCCTCCCCTGACGATCACGAGGTCGGCTTCAACACTATGAAGGAGGACCTACAAATGGCACTCATTCCCCTGATCAGCTCCGAAGTTGCAGGACCCCTCGGTGCGATCCATCTGCCCCGCCTGTGGTCGAAAGTGCTGCTCAGTGCCTCAGGTCAGCTGGCTGACGGATACGCCGAGTGTGGCCAGGGTTTTGACCAGATGGTTCTGGACGGATTGGGAGTTGATCGCGACGGCGCCGTCGACTTCATCACGTCGAGCAAGCCGACCTATGCACAGTTCGAGCAGTGGGTCCTGGATCAGCGTGGCGGCAGCATTCCCGCCAGTGAAGTCGAGGCCTCGAACGCCGCGATTCGTGGTTACAATCACGACGACGAGACCCGTGGCGAGATCCTCTCAGGTGCCGGCATCTCCGACGATGGCTCTATCCTGGATGCCGTCAACCTCAACAACCTGGAAGACTGGTCCGAGCTGCACGCGACCATCACGGGCTGAGGCGGTGGATTGAGATCATGGCAAAGCGGGATTTCAAAATCGGTGTAGTCGGAGTCGGCCGCATGGGGGCCAACATTGCACGTCATCTCAAGGATGTCGGCTTCCCCGTCAAAGTCGTCTATGACGCCCACAAGCCGCTGGCAAAGGGCCTGGCCAAGGAACTTGGCGCGACAGCAGCATCCACTCTGGCAGAGGTGACGGCAACGGCCGATTACATCATCACCGTGGTCACCGACGACAAGGCCATGCTCTCGATCTTCGCCAGGCGTGGGGACAGTCTCCTGAAGGGCGCCAAGGGCAAGACCTTCATCAATTGCGCCACGATAGGCCCGGCCACCCATGTCGAGGTCGAGAAGCGCGCCGCCAAGGTCAAGGCTGCGACGCTCGAGGGCTGCATGGCCAGCAGCATCACCCAGGCGCGCGACGGCACGTTATACCTGATGTGCGGTGGCAAACGTCGAGTCTTCGACAAGGTCAAGCCGATCCTCGATGCGATGAGCGTCAAGCTGCGCTATATCGGCGGTACCGGTAAGGCTGCCCAGGTCAAGGCGCTCGTCAACATGGTCATGAACATCAACACGGCCGGCCTCGCTGAGGGCTTGGGTCTGGGCAAGGCATTGCGCCTGGATCTGAACGTGCTAATGGAGGTGTTCTCACAGACCGGGGCCAACTCACGAGTGCTCGAAACCGATGGCGAGGACATGGTGGTGCGGGACCACGAGTGTTACTTCTCATCCGCGCACGCTGCCAAGGATTCGGGAATCGCCTTGAAGCTCGCGCAGGAAGCGGGCCTCAACCTGCCGCTGGCGCGGGCTTCCAAGGCTCAGTTCAAGAAGATGATCGACATCGGTAAAGGCGAGCTGGATAAATCCGGCGTCGCTGAACTGACCTTCCCAGGTCGATCGAGTAAGGCCAAGAAGAAGAAGTGATCGGCTGACGCCTTTGGCGTCCGCATCACGCTCTCATAACCCCTGTCGACATCCGTCGACGGGGGTTGTGAAATCCCCACCCCAAAAGCCTATAGAGGCCGTCGGGCTTTGACGCGACGGTTGTTGTGCCTGGCCCCCGCGGACAACTGCACGCGCAAAAGGCAGGCAAGAGGTGGAGCTTGACCACTCCTGCGGTTGCCGTCGTCGAGAAATTCAGCTACTTCTTCATACACAAAAAGAGCACATCGATACACATGCCAGCAGGTGCCTGCAATGAGAACGAATATCGTAATCGACGACAAACTCATGAACAGGGCGATGAGGGTCACCGGGCTCAAAACAAAACGGGCGGTGGTTGAAGAAGGATTGAGAGCTCTGGTGGACATTCACGCTCAGGGCAGCATTCGCCGGTTGAAGGGGAAGGTCAGCTGGGTGGGTGACCTCGACGAGATGCGGAAGAGCAGGACTTGACCCTGGTCGATACGTCCGTTTGGATCGACTATTTCCGCGGCAAGGAAACGTCGCAGACGAATTGGCTCGACGAGCGGATCGAAACGGACCGACTGGCAACGCTGGATCTGATCATATGTGAATGCCTGCAGGGCGCCTCGACTGACAGAGAAGCTGACCTGTTGCTGAGGGAACTGAGGAAGTTGAGCGTATTTGAGACCAACCTCGATCTGGCCATCGAGTCCGCGCAGAATTTCAGAGAGCTACGGTCTCGAGGATACACCGTTCGCAGTACGATTGATTCCTTGATCGCCACGTTCTGCATACAGACAGGTATTCCCTTGCTTCATAGGGATAGAGACTTCGGACCATTCCAGGTTCACCTGGGATTGAAAGTCATCGACTTGTAGCTCGGGGAGTGAAAGGGCCACCGTGGCCAGCGGAAGGACCTCCCGTTTCCCCAACGAGGTTGAGGGATGCCCCCGAAACAGACCCGCAAGCAGCTCGGCGCCGGGAAACTGCGTATTGGAGATGACTGGAATGCGATCAACATCATCGCATTGTCACAAGCCAATCCGCTAAAGTCCGTTGCGGAATTCGTCGAGAACAGCATCGATGCCCGGGCCAGCAACATCGTGATCACCCGCGGTAAGGACCGCGGAAAATTCTACCTCGGGATTGCCGACGACGGCGACGGGATTCCGCGTAACATAGAAGGTGATCCTGACTTCAAGTACGTCGCCACACACATCTGCGACTCCATCAAAAAACGGTTGAAGAAAGAGGGCGTCACCGGTATCCAGGGCGAGTTCGGCATAGGGCTGCTCAGTTTCTGGACGGTTGGGGAAGAGCTGACCGTGGCCTCGACGAGTACGGATGGTCGCGTCCACCAGATGCGGATGAGAAAGGGAACGCCAGAGTACGAGGTGTCGATGCGGCGTACTCTGGCGCCGATGCCCGGAACGGAACTCAGGATCTATCCGTTGCTCTCCGGCATTCGCCAGTTGACAGGCGACCGCATTCAACGCTATCTGGCCGCAGAGCTGCGGGACCGAATTCGCAGTTCGGGAGTCGTGATCCGCGTTGTCGACCGGACCGCCCGGGCGGAGTATAAAGTGGAGCCCCGTCAGTTTTCGGGCCAGCTGCTTCACGATTTACCAGCAGGCGACGTGGACGCCGGAGACATCTATCTCGAGTTATACCTGAATGAAGCAAACGAAGACCACAAGGTCAGTGTCTGCCGTTACGGCACGCGCGTTCTGGAGGATATTGCCGAGATTGATGAATTCACTCACGAGCCCTGGACGAGTGGCTGCTTTCAGGGTCTCATCGACGTGCCGTTTCTCAACCTCACTCCCGGCACCAGACAGGGTGTTGTACGGGACGACGCCCTCGAAAGACTACGTGCTGCTCTCGAGCCGGTGGAGGCCAGGCTCATGGAGGTCCTGGTCGAACAACGACGTGTGCAGGAAGAGCGCACCCAGCGCGATGTGCTCAGGAGCGTGCAGCGGGCATTGCGCGAGGCTCTACTGGCCCTTCCGGAGGAAGACTACGACTGGTTTGACGTGTACGGAATCCGAGCCGGAGCAGGGAGAAACGGCAGGGAGCGGCTCGAGCGGCCGCTGGCCGTTCCAGACCAGGCGCGCGCGGGGCTGGTCGGGGGCGAGGCGGGCACGGAAGTCGAGGTCGGATCACAGGATCAACAGAGTGAACCCACGACCATGGAGTTTTTCGATTTTCCTGGACCCCTTCACAGCGTAGTGATATCTCCAAAAAGCTGTGTCGTGCCGGTATGTGAGACGAGGGGACTGCGGACGATTTGTCGTGACCGGGGCAGCCGGCTGGTAGAGGCCGACCTGAAGTTCTACTGGCAGATCGTGGAGGGAAATGGGACCCTTGACAGCACCGACGGCGAGTTAGCCGTCTTCAAGGCGCCGGATGAGCCGGGGATGGCGGTACTGAAGGTAACTGCGACCCAAGGTGAAAGGGAGTGTGAAGCCGAGGCGATCGTTACGGTAGCCGAGTCGCTGGTGCCGGAACTGGCTGATGACCGGGGGCCCAAGAAGGGGCTGCCCGGGTACACATACGAACGCTCACCTGGCGCACCCTGGCGATCGCGATACGATGCAGATCAGAATGTCGTGGTCATCAACAACGGACATAGAGACTTCGTCTACGCGTCGCGTCAGAAGGCTCGCAAACTGCGATACGTGTGCCGGCTGTTCAATAAGGAACTGGTTCTACAGAATTTTCCCGGGACGCCAGCGCCTGAGCTTCTGGAACGAATGGTGGAGCTTTCGATGTACACGGAAGAACACCTTCGATGATCGAGCAGTGACTATGCGAGAAATTCATGGTGCTGCTGCGCTCATCTCGCAGTCAGTCATAGTGTCCCGTATTATTCAGGTTTCTCGAACACCACTACATCCTGAAAGTAGACCCCGGGGATCTCCTTCCAGTTACCCTGATAATGCTGTAGCAGACGCAGGCCACTATCGGTGAGCAACCGATCCAGGCCCGCACTGGTCACGCCGATAGCCGCTTCGGGTACCTTGGACCAGCTGGTGCAGAACCAGGCGTCGGACCCGTAGGCCGGGGTGTCGAAAATCCAGTCCTGCTGTCCCGTCGAGTGGAACCGGCCTTTGCTGTCGGATCGCCGCGTGAGACTGTTCTCGTAGACATCATCCAGAACGAAAAATGAGATGATGGCCTTTCCCCCCGGCTTCAGGGCACGTGCCACCTCCTTGAGATAAAACCGTCCATCATCCTCGTTGAAATGCGTCCAGACCGAGACCGAGATGACCAGATCGAAGGCCTGGGTGTCAACGGCCGTCCAAGCCAACCGATCGCTTTGCCCCGGCGAGTACTCGGCGTTAAAAGCTTCCAGGTGCTCGAAGTGGTACTGGCTGCTGTCGAAGTGCCGGCGACAGAAAGCGACGTCGCGAGCCATGACATCGATGCCGACATAGCGGCCACCGTTGCCGATGAAGGGCTCGCTGGCGATCGACAGCAGTCCGGTTCCGGAGCCCACATCCAGAATCGTGTTTCCCTCTTTGCGTTCGAGATGAACCATCATCAACGTCTGGAAAACACCGACGACGTGGCCCCATTCGACGTAGGAGTACTTGCCTCCGTGGCGATCACTCTCTGCCGGAATCAGGCGGATGTTCCTGCTGCGGCGAATGAACTGCCGGTCCAGAAAGACGTAGAATGGGTCGAGCAGCTTGTACGGGATCAGCGTCAGCAGGTACCGCACTCGCCCGAAGAAGGTCTTCTTCATGGTTCGCCTACCACGGGCAAACCGGCCTCTGACCAACCGCGAAATCCACCATCCATGGAGATGACATTGGTGTATCCCATTTTCTGTAGACTCTCAGCGGTCAGGGCGGAGCGGTAACCGCCGCCGCAGTAGAGGATGAGCTCGGTGTCGAAATCCGGGAAGTGCTGCTCGATGTCACGCTCTATGACACCTCGTCCCAAATGTAAGGCCGGGGGGAGATGGCCCGCCTCCCATTCGTTGTCCTCACGCACGTCGATGAGGTTGAGATCACCAGGAGCTTTCTGTTGGGCTATACGCTCCTTCACGTACGCGATCGTCGTCTCTTGCACGTAGCTTCTGGCGGCTTCCGCGAGTTTCAGAAAGCTTTCCGTGTGGTTCAATGGTCCTCTCCGTAGGCGGCGAAAACGATGGATAAATCCCTTTTTGCTCTGGCCAGGTCGGAATAAGGCCGGCGCCCGGACTCGGCAACGCAGGCCAGAAAATCGCTGGTCATGGCGCCGTACCCCATCAGGTCGCCCAACTGAGGGCCTCGAATCTTTGTGCGAGCCCCCGCGCCCCTATACCGCATATAGAGTCCGTTGCTCTCGAACACGATCCGTCCCCCATCACCCTCTACCCGGGAGTGCTGGAAGGTACCGCGCAAGAGCGAGGGCACGTCCCAGGCGTAGTGCAGGGTCGCGGTGATATCGCCGGCGGCGGCGTCATCGTAGCGCAGTCTGGTAACCGAATGCCGCTCGGCCTGTCCAACTCCGGTGTCTGCGCGGGGGAAGTCAGCCTCCACGGAAATCGGTGAAACCGGGACGCCCGATTCAGCTGCCAACGCGGTATCGACGAGATCTGAAATCAGCGCCACGAAGTGAATCCCGCCTTCCAGCAGCGCCCCGTAGTTGCTTTTCCATCCATCATCCACTTGCCGGGTCAGTTTACTGACCTGCAATCGGCGTAGACGCCCCAGACGGCCATCGGCGATCAGCGCTTTCATCGCCAGCAGCGAGGGTTTGTAGTAATAATTCTCCGCTACCATCACGGTGCAACCCGGCGGTGCCGCCTTGGCTGCTCGCTCTATGGCCTCCACTTCCGCCATCTTCGTGCACAACGGCTTTTCTACGAGCACCGATTTACCCACCTCCAGGCACTCGATGACCTGTGCCGCGTGCATGTGGGGCGGTGTGGCGATGACGACGGCGTCCACGTCCTCCATTTGCAGTACCTGTGCGATATCGTCACAGACAGCCCCCCCGAACTTGCTCTGGAGGCGCCGGGCGCTGATGCCTGACTCGCTGCAGAACACGAGCGGTGCCCGCTTCGCGAGATTGGCCGCATGAACCTGCCCGATGCGGCCGCAGCCGATGATTCCGACGCGCGTCATGAACCCCGGTTGTCGACGATGTGATCGGCGACGCGAAAGGCATTGGCTGCGATCGTCAGACTCGGATTCACGCCAGCTGATGTCGCCATGAAGCTGCCGTCCGTGACAAACAGGTTGTCGAGTCCGCGGAAGCGACAGTTCTCATCCAGCGCGGAGTCTGCCTTCGAGTCGCCGAAGCGGATCGTACCGATGGCGTGGGAAAAAGTGTCAATTTCGTAGACCCTCGTAACCATGGCCCCGGCGGACTTGAGAATTCGCCGGGCATGCTCGACCAATCGTTGCCGGCGGTCGATGTCAGCATCCGAGTAGGCATGGTCGACCGTCGTCGTGGGAATGCCGAAGCGATCGAGGTCATCACCGGTACCGACACGGTTCTCGTACCGGGGCTCGTCTTCGGCCACGCACAGCAAATTCTGCATGTACCGGGTCAAGCGGCCGGCCAGAGACCTGACCCCGAACGGCGCGAAGTGTCTGATGACGGGAGCGGAGGGCGTGTAGATGTCCTGTATGATGCCGGTTGCAGGCCCTGCCTCATCGCCATCGCCGTAGTAGTCAGTGAAACACAGCTGCTTGTGGAAGACCTGCTCTGGATTCGTGTGGAAGGGAAAGATGCCGGTGACCACCGCGTTGCAGTGACGCATGAGATAGCGACCGACCGGATCGTGCTCGGCAGTGGAACGAATGCCAGAGCGTTGCAGTATGCCCGGACTGTTCAGAGCCCCGGCGGCCATCGCGAACACGGAGCCTTCGAAGCGGCGCTCCTGGCCTGACTCAGCGTCGATGCAGACAGCCGTCGTCACCGCATCGGCGCGCGACTCCAGGCGCACGACGATGGCCCCGGTGATGATCTCCAGTCCCTGGGTCTGTGCCTGGTGCAACAGGGTGGCAGTGACGTCATTCTTAGCCTCGATCTTGCAGGGAAAGCCATCGCACGTGTTACATCGTATACACAACGGGCGCCTGCTGTCACTAAAATTAATCGCCAGCGGAATCGGGAAAGGCCGCAGCCCGAGCCTCTCACCGGCATCACGAATGCGCTGCGCCGGCACCGCCAACTCGGGCGGCTCGTATGGATAGGGTTGACTGCGCGGCGGCTCGCAGAGGTCCTGACCGGCTATGCCATGAACACTCAGAGCCGCTTCAGCCTGACAGTAGTAGGGCTCCATGTCGGCATAGTCGATGGGCCACCGATTGAAATCACGTTCGCGCAATCGCAGCGACGCTCCCCCGTAGAACACGGACATCCCACCCAGGACTTCGTTCGGATACTCGGTCTCGTACTTTCGCTTGCCGTACTGGCGCACCCGCAGCGGTGAAGGGCTGCGATACCGCTTGTCGACCAGGATCTGCCGTTGGTCCCAATCCAGAGTATCTCTCTTCGCAGGACGGCCACGCTCCAGCATGAGCGTACTCAACCCAGCCTCGATCAGGCGGAGGGCGGTGGCGGCGGCTCCGAAGCCGGAGCCGACTATGATGGCATCGTAGCGCAAGAAGAAGGCGGGAACGCCAAAGAGAGCGTCACGTCGGTTGGTGCAGCTGCCCCCTGGTCTTTGCATTCGATCAAATAGACCAGCACCAGAGCGGCGATGATGACGAGAGCACCGTAGTGAAATTTCTCGCGTTTTCGGGCAGCCTCATCCTGTCGGCGCAGATCCGGACGGAACTTCCCCGACATGTTGCGCTGTACATAAGTTTTGTAGTACTCGACGGAGAACCGTTCCAGACCCCCGTTCATGTATACGAGAAACCCCACCGTAACCGGATTCCCACCGTCATTGATCCAGTACAGCAGGGGACTCAAGGCCGCGAGCACGAATCCAGAGCGCTGGAACTTCAGCGGCTTGAAGCCTTCGAACGGTGCGTCCTTGTAGGCGCCCCCGAGAGAGACGATCAGCCCCGTGCCATAGGCGACGGCGGCGAAGAACAGGAAGTCCTGCACCGGCGCTCGCACCAGCAGGGCGGCGAAAACGACGGCCACCAGGACGACACCGACCGCATAGCGAAGCAGATCGCTTTGCACATGATGGCCGAAGAACGTGATTCGGGACGGTACGAAATACTTGGCCTGTTCTTCAGATCGGAAAAACCCCTTGTAGAGCTCGGCCAGAAAACGTTCCAACCCCATGACCAGGAAAAACACCTGAAACCAGCCCAGGGACAGCAGCGCATCTCGAAAAAGAGGCGCCGCGTACATCGTCAGGCAGATAACGAGGCTGAAGTAGATGCTGCGCGGAAAGGTGCCCGCCTTAAAACCCTCATACGGGCTGTCCTTGAAGGCGCCCCACAGAGACGTGTACAATCCGGATGCGGCACTGATGCACAACAGGGTGACTATTTCCATCGATTCTCGGAAAGCTGTGCCGTCATCGGCGACCGGGATCTGCGCCTGGAAGGCGTGCGTAACTGCGGGGAGGCGATCGGCTTATAGAGTATGAGACTACATGGCACTCAGCAAGAGCCAGGCTTGCCAGCCCTTACCAATCCCTTATGTTGAAATGCTTTTGCGTCCGCGATGGCGTCACGCCATCGCGTCGGTGTCAGGAGACGGTAAATGCGTCTGGGAATAGTGGGAATGCTTCCCCCGGATCCACGTGACATCACCGAACAACACCTGCGTGCGGTTCGCGACCTGAAGCTGACCGGCATTGGCTCCCGGGCCGCGGCACGGGAGCTATCCGGCATCACCGCGGCCGATTGCGTCGAGTTAAAGGCCTTGTTGCGAGCGGCGGAAATGGACCTGGTTCAGTTCGCTGTCAGCTATGGAGAGTGTCTGTTCGATCCGGATGCGGCGGTGCGTGATCAGGTGGTCGAGTTGATCGGCCGGGGCATCGAAGTGGGGGGGGCGCTGGACGCTCACTTCGTCCTCATAAGGCCCGGCAGTCTCAACCCCGACGGTTCCTACGCCCCGGACCCGGCAAACCATACGCCCGAGGCTCGGAAACGCCTGATCGACACCCTGGGCCGCGTGGCCCCCAGAGCCGAAGCAGAGGGTGTGACCGTCGTCATCGAGACCCATCTGCTTACGATCATGGATTCACCCGAGAGCAATCGCGACATCCTCGCACAGGTCGGCTCCAATCGCCTTACCGTAGTCATGGATTACGTCAACCACTTCCAGACCATGCAGCAGGTTTTCAATAGTACCGATCGGCTCAATCACATTTACGACGTCATGGGACCCGTTTCGGGTGTCGGACATTGCAAGGACATGGTGGTGGACAGTGGCCTGACCCTCCACCTCAACGAGAGAATGCCCGGGCAGGGCCAACTCGACATGGTCACGGCGCTGCGGCGTTGGCAGGAGCAGTTCCCCGACGGCTACATGCTGCTGGAACACCTGGCCGACGAGCAGTATCCCGAGGCGGCTGCCAACGTTCATACCATCCTGGCCGACGCCGGCATCCCCATTCACTGAAATACAGGAGTGCAGAGCAAAATGATAAAGCCACACGGCGCGGACGCCTTGAATCCACTCTACGTCGCCGGTGACCAGGCACGTGCAGACCTGACCGAACAGGCAGCAGACCTGCCTCGCATCACCATCGCCTCGGGCGCGGCGGCTTCAGCGGTCATGCTGGCGTCTGGGTACTTCACGCCGCTGTCCGGGTACATGAACCTGGAAGAGTTGCGCAGCGTCGCGACTGACATGAAACTGCCGGGGGGATTGTTGTGGCCCGTGCCTGTCGTCAACATCATACCTGCCGACCAGGTACCCGCGGGCGTCGAGGCCGGCAGCCGCATCGTCCTGTGCGACCCCAACGTGGACGGCAACCCCGTCCTCGCCGTTCAGGAAGTATCCAAGATCGAGAAGCTCTCGGACGAGGACCGGAAGCTCGTCATCGAGCAGGTATTCCGGACCGATGACCCTGAGCATCCCGGAATCGCCGCCTTGAACGCCATGGGCGACACCTTGATTTCGGGGCCGGTTCAGGTCCTGAGCTATTCATACTTCCCGACCGATTTTCCTGATACGTTTCGGACAGCGGGCCAGATTCGGTCGGAGTTCGAAGACAAAGGCTGGAACACGGTCGTCGCCTTCCAGACACGCAATCCCATGCATCGGGCACACGAGGAGCTGTGCCGCATGGCTCAGCAGAACGTCAATGCCGACGCCATCCTCATTCACATGCTGCTCGGCAAACTGAAACCGGGCGACATTCCTGCTGACGTTCGTGATGCGGCGATCCGTAAAATGGTGGAGGTCTATTTTCCCGCCGATACCGTCATGGTGGCCGGGTATGGCTTCGACATGCTCTATGCCGGACCGCGCGAAGCCGTCCTGCACGCCATCTTCCGTCAGAACGCCGGCTGCACCCACCTCATCGTCGGCCGCGACCACGCCGGCGTCGGCGACTACTACGGAGCCTTCGACGCCCAGGAGGTTTTCGACGATGTCCCGGATGGCGCTCTGGAAATCGAGATCTATCGCGGTGACCACACCGCCTGGTCTAAGAAGTTGAAGAAGGTCGTCATGCTGCGTGATGCGCCAGACCACACCCCTGAGGATTTCCTCTTCCTCTCAGGAACCAAGGTCCGCGACATGCTGGCCGGAGGCGAAGCACTGCCGCCCGAATTCGCCCGCCCGGAAGTCGCCGAGATCCTGGCCCAGCACTACCAGCAGGAGGATGCCGGCCAGGCCTAACGCCGACAGCGGAGATCCGATTGAAGGAATGCCTGCCGCACGAATGTGAATTACACGTCCACATCGGTGGCTGCTTTCACCTGGAAGACCTGTTCGACATGGGCCGCGAGGTCTATGGCGACGTGGATTGGGCTCTCTTCCAGGAAGCTCATGACCTCGTCTATCCCGATACCCCCATTGACCCGGTAGATCTGTTCCGCACGGCCGTGCGGCAAGGCAGTCCGGAACCGCTGCGCCGCCATTACATACATGGGGAAGCCGACGGTCCGGACTTCGAACGGTTCATGACCAAGATGAACCTGATGATCTGCCTCTACCGGCATTGGCGGGATGTACTCGAGCGAGAGAGCGAACTGGTTCGCCGTGTCGTCGACCGGCACCGCGCCGAGGGGCTGCGCTACGTTGAGTACCGAGCCATGTACTCTGGCGGCGCCAGCGCCGATCCAAACGGCTTCACTTCCTTCCACCGCGCCAACGCTCAGATCCTCAGGAACGCGTCGGGGGCAGGCTTCAACGCCAACTACATCATCTCCGTGCCACGCTGGGAGCCGCAGATCGGCTACGGCCTGGTACGACGGCTGCTGGCCGATAACCCGGATCTGCGCGACACCATCGTCGGACTGGATTTCTGCAACGTCGAGGAGGGACATCCTCCAAAGAGCGCGCGTTCGGTCTTCGAGCATCTACGCAACGACAACGACGCCGACCCTCAACAACATCTGGACGTCGTCTACCATGTCGGCGAGATGTACTTCGACAAATCTCTGGAGAGCGCTGTTCGTTGGTGCCATGAAGCCGGACAACTCGGGGCACGCCGCATCGGTCACGCCATCGCGCTGGGACTCGATCCGGAAGTCTCGCTGGCTAGGCGCCCGGGCGCACACGAGACGGAGATGGTCTCAGAAAGATTGGATCAGATCGATTACGACCTGCGCCACGCCGAAGCTCTGAGCGCGCGCGGAGTCAAGATCGATGAGGCCGAACTCGAACGGGAGCGTGAACAGCTTCGATCCAAAGACAAACGCGGCGCCATTCGACGTCCCTACTCATCGGATCGCATCGCAGAAATTCGTCGCCGCCAGGATTTCGCCCTCAACGCCCTCGAACAGCTCGGCACCGTGATCGAGATCTGCCCTACATCCAATCGAGTCCTCGGTGGCGTCACTGACCCGGCTCAGCACTCGATGCATCGCCTGCTGGCATCCGGCGTCGACGTCGTCATCGGCGCTGATGATCCGGGGATCTTCGACTCCGTCCTGGCGGATGAGGTCGATTGGGTGCGGACTCATTCAGGTCTGGATCCGATCGCCATCGACCAGCGGCTCGGCGACCCCATGCGCTTTTGCCTGCGCCCTCCGAGCTAGACGCAGGCTGCTACAGCCCCGACAACTCGATCTCACCAGTCGCGATTCGTCGTAGAGTGTCCACGTACAGTAGATGCTCCTGCTCCAGAACCCGCACCGCCAGCGAATCGGGTGTGTCATCGCATAATACCGACACCCGTGATTGCGCCAGAACCTGTCCGTGGTCATAGATCTCATCGACAAGGTGAACGGTGGGACCGCTCTCCGTGTCTCCGGCAGCAAGTACCGCCTCGTGCACGGCCCTGCCGAAAAACCCCTTCCCCCCATGTTTTGGCAGCAACCCTGGATGGATATTCAGTATTCGACCATCGTAAGCCGCCAACGTGCGAGGACCCAGCAGCTTCATGTAACCGGACAGACAGACAACCTGTGCGCCTGACTCACCCAGGGCGCGGGCCATGGCCTGATCTAACTCAGCGGCATCAGGGTGGGTTTTGCCACTCATATGAATCGTCGGAATGCCGGCAGCTCGGGCCCGGTCGAGTACCCCTGATTTTGAGTTGTTGCCGATGACAAGGCGGACAGAAGCCTGCAGACTGCCGTCGCGACAGGCATCGACGATCGACTGCATGTTCGACCCCGACCCGGAGGCGAGGATGGCCAGCTCCAGCATCATTGCGACTCCTACAGCATGTCCTGCAGGTGTCCGATTCGCTCGGCATCGGGTGGGGTCTGCAGGTACTCGACGATTTCGGGTTCCCCGACGCGCCCTCTCAAGAGCTCGAGGGTCTCCCGGCTTTTGCTGCATGCCGGGTTGTGATAGATGGTCACCTGCTGATTCATATCCCTCTTCCTACTCCGCACGCCGTTTGACAGATCGCCTTGGCGTTCCTTAAGAAGTAAGGCCTGCCGCACCTGGGTGCCAGCCATGCCAACCGCCATGCCAAGCCAACGAGACGACGATGTCGAAAAGGTTCGTGTTTCTGCCTCCTCCGTTTTCGACGGTGGCCGAATGGAAGGCCGCGCTCGAGGAAACCGTGAACGGTATCGACGTCACCGTCTGCGACACACGCGAGGCCGCACTGGCAGCCCTGCCCCAGGCTCGTGCCGCCTATGGCACACTCGATCCGGAGCTGTTAGGCTGCGCCGTTAACCTACAATGGTTAGCCTGTCCTCTGGCCGGACCGCAGCCAAGCTTCTACTTCCCCGAGCTGGTCGCCAGCGATGTCACGGTGACGAATGTTCGCGGCGTTTACAACGATCATATTTCCGTCCACATCATGGCCTTCGTCCTCGCCTTCGCCCGCAACCTGCATGTCTACATGCCTGACCAGTTCCGCGGTGAATGGAATGGGCGCTCCGAACAGGGCGAGGCCATCCACCTGCCGCAAGCGACAGCTCTCATCATCGGCGTGGGCGGCATCGGCGCGGAGACGGCGCGTCATTGCGCCTACTTTGGGATGCACGTCATTGGTACCGATCCACGGGTCACCGAGGCTCCGGAGTGGGTCAACGAGATGTACTCACCCGAGGCCCTCGACGATCACATCGGACGCGCCGATTTCGTCATCATGACGGCCCCCCAGACGCCGAAGACGGAACGCATGATGGACCTGGCGCGCTTGCGCAAGATGAAATCCACGGCCGTACTCATCAATATCGGACGCGGTGCCAACGTCGTCCTCGACGATCTGGCACAAGCCCTGGAGGAGGGTGTCATCGGTGGGGCAGCGCTCGACGTCTTCGAACAGGAGCCACTGCCGTCCGGTCACCGGCTGTGGAGCGCGCCCAATTTCATGATGACGCCGCATGTAGCCGCTGCGGGCGGTTTCCTGGAGGAGAGACGACGGAATCTGCTTGTCGACAATTGCCGCCGGTTTGTTGCCGGTGACGAGCTGGTCAATGTCGTGGACAAGGCGAACTGGTTCTGATGCAGCCTCAAGCGGTGGGCAGACTACCCACGATCAACAACCAGCCATGGGCCTTGGCATTCTTGTTGTCGATCTCCCACTCCTTTACCTCTGCATCGAACTTCTTCTTGCAGCGATCGCACACATCGTCGAAAGGCGAGCGTCCGGGATCGGCAACGATAACCTGCCTCACCCCTGCCTTGATAGCTTTGCGTATAACGGTGTAAACGGGATCGATCAGTTCGTCCCAGAAACAGATGTCAGCGCCCAGAACGAGGTCGTGTGAGGCGAGGTGCTTTTTCTTGAGCTTTTCGAAGCGAGACATGCGTGTGCGAATGCTGACATCGTTGACTTCCGCGTGCAGGTGGAGGTAGGGGAAAACGTGGGGGTCGGCGTCGACGCCGACAACGCTGGCCTGATGTTGCCTGGCGCAGTAGATACCGGCGGCACCCCAGCCGCATCCAATCTCCATCACACTCGGGTTAGGCGGCAGGCCCTGCTGTTCCAGGTAATCCATGATCAGGAAACTCGAGTTCCAAAACTTTTGGCCATGGATCTCGGGCTCGTGGTCTTTTTTCAGTGCTCGAATTCGGCTGTGAGACGGCTTCAGGATGGTGATTCCGTACACCTGCCGCTTGTCTGTCTTTTGCTTTTTCTTTTTGCCCATGTTATTCCGAAATGCGTTGCCTATGATATGGTTTGGGGTGCGTACGATCGGAGGGATGGTGTGTACGACCGAAGGAAGGTAACTATTCGATTCGCGTCGGCAACTGGAGCGGGGCGATTGTGATTCGCAGACTGCGCGACCGGTGGCAACAGGAAGGCGGATACCGCGACTTCCTGGTCGTGGCCATACCCCTGATACTGAGCACGGCCACCTGGAGTATCCAGCACTTCGTGGACCGCGTCTTCCTGACCTGGTATTCCACCGACGCATTGGCCGCTGCCCTTCCAGCCGGCATGACGAGCTTCGTCTTCGTGGCTCTCTTCATGGGCATCGCCTCGTACGTCAATACCTTCGTGGCCCAGTACGTGGGAGCCGGCCGCCTGGAGCGGGTGGGTCCATCGCTGTGGCAGGGAGCCTACCTGGCCGTGATCAGCGGCATCGCCGGCCTCGGACTTGCCGTGGCAGCCGGTCCACTGTTTGAGCTGGTCGGACACGAAGCTGGCGTTCGAGAGAGAGAAATATCCTATTTCCGCATTCTCTGCTACGGGATTTCACCGCTGACGCTGGCGACTGCCTTCTCCTGTTTCTACAGCGGCAGGGGAAAGACCTGGCCGCTGCTGGCCGTCAACGCCACCACGACCCTCATCAACATCGTCCTCGACTACGCCCTCATCTTCGGCAACTTCGGGCTGCCGGAGATGGGCATCGAGGGTGCGGGCTGGGCCACCAACCTGGCCACCATGTTCTCCGCCATCGCTTTCGTGATTCTTGTTGCCCAACCTCAATACCGTCGCCGTTACGCGACAATGAGCGGATGGCGCTACGACCCCGATCTGTTCCGCCGATTGCTCAAATTCGGCGGACCCAATGGGATCAACTTCATGGTCGACATCCTGGCCTTCACCGTCTTCGTCCTGCTCATGGGGCGCCTGGGAACTCTTGAAATGACGGCCACCAACCTGGCCTTCAACATCAACAGCCTGGCCTTCATGCCGCTGCTCGGCTGCGGCATCGCGGTGTCGACGATGGTGGGTCAACAACTGGGCCGCGACCGGCCGGATGCCGCCGAGTACGTGACCTGGAGCGGAGTCCACCTAGGGCTCGCCTATTCCGTAGTCATGATGATCGGCTATGGCTTCTTCCCGCACATATTCCTGAAACCCTACGAGGTTGGTGCGGACTCAGCCGAATTCCTCGCGGCCCGTGAGATCGCTCTCCTGCTGCTGCGATTTCTCGCCATCTACATGCTGTTCGATGCCATGTACATACTGTTCACGGCCGCGCTCAAGGGTGCCGGCGACACCCGCTATGTAATGCTCGCCTCAATCGCCATGTCCTGGACGCTGATGGTCCTGCCAACCTATGTGGCCACGGCGTTCTTCGACGCCGATGTCTATTTGTTGTGGTCGTTCCTGTGCGCCTTCATTATCGTCTCCGGTGTTGCCTTCTACCTTCGCTTTCGCGGCGGCAAATGGAAACTGATGCGTGTCATCGAAGAGACCTCCGTTGTCGAGGAGCCCATGTTAGACGCCGATGAGGAGTCAGGTTCATGACCATGGCCGAGTGTGTCTGGGGTATCTTTGGAGCGACCATGTTGGCGGCGAAGTAGAGTCCAACCGATGCCCGTCGACCTGCACCCCACCCCCCATGCCGTGTTGGTCTGTGCCGTGCTGGCACCGACGTTGGAGATCATCGATCAGGCGCTGAAGCCCCTGGTACAGAAACTGGGACCGGTTGATGCGCGCAGCCAGCCCTACGACTTCGACTACACTTCCTATTACGAAAGCGAAATGGGCGCTGGTTTGATCAAACAACTCGTCCGCTTCGATCGCATCGTGCCTCTCGATGAACTTGGCCAGGTCAAAGCGGAAACGATGGCACTGGAGCGAGCCATGGCCGGAGGAGAGAGCGGGGAGGTACGCCGCCAGGCGAACATCGACCCCGGCCTGGTTTCAGTGGAAGGGCTGGTGTTGGCTACAACGAAGTACAGCGGGCACCGGATCTGCATCGCCCCCGGCCTTTACGCCGAGACCACACTGCTGTTCACGAAGCAGGGAGAGTGTGCCCCGCTGCAGTGGACGTATCCCGATTACCGGCGTGCTGATGTGCAGGATTTCCTGTTGAGCACTCGCGCCATCGTACTGCAACAGCGACCGTAGGCACGCAGCCTCAACGCTCGTCGATCGCCGGCACCGGCCTTGCCTCCTCCCCGGTGTAGATGTGCGCTGGTCGAATGAGGCGATTGCCGGCGAGTTGCTCGATCACGTGGGCTGACCAGCCGGCAATACGGCTGGAGACGAAGATCGGCGTGTACAGCGGGATCGGGATCCCCATCATGTAATAGGTGTAGGAGCACGGGAAATCGACGTTTGGATGAATCCCCTTTTCCCGGATCATCGTCTCTTCCACCCGGGTGGCCAGATCGACCCAGTGATGATCGTCGACGGCCCTGGCAATCTCTTCTGCCACCGCCTTCATCGAGGGCACGCGAGAATCTCCCGCCTTGTACTCGCGGTGACCGAAGCCCATGATCTTCTTTTTCTGAGACAGCGCCTCCATCACCCACCCTTCGGCATCCCCATGCTGCTCGACCTCCAACAACATCTCCATGGCTTTTTCGTTGGCACCGCCGTGAAGCGGCCCAGACAGGGCGCCTATGCCGGCGGTGACCGCCGAATGCAGGTCGCTCAACGTCGAGGTCACGACCCGCGCGGCGAAGGCGGAGGCGTTGTAGCCGTGCTCGGCATACAGAATCAGCGAGACGTTGATGGCGTCCTGCTCGTGTTGCGCCGGCTCCTCTCCGCGGAGCATGTAAAGCAAATTGCCGGCTGTACTCAAATCATTATTCGGCCCCACCGGCTCCAGACCCTGCGAGAGCCGGTAGCCTGCCGTGAGGATCGTTGGAGCCTTCGCCAGCAGGCGGGTGGCCTTGGCGACGTTGGCCTCTGGCGAGTTGTCGCCCGCATCAGGATCCCAGAAGGAGAGCGCAGAAACCGCAGTACGCAGCAAACCCATCGGGTGCACCGTGTCCGGCGCCTGTCGCAAGTACTCCATCAGAGGCTCTGGCAGCGAGCGTTCTGTCCGCAGGGTATCCAGGAATCCGCCAAGTTGATCGCTGTCGGGAAGCTCACCATTGAGTAGGAGGTAGGCGACCTCTTCGAAGGAAGTGTTGCTGGTGAGGTCGACCAGGTCGTAGCCTCGAATGATGAGGCGATTGCGCTCGACGTCGATGCGGGATATGGCGGATTCGCCGGCCACCACACCTTCGAGACCGGGTCGGTACGTCGGATCAGTCATGCCTTCGAGCACTCCGTTTCCGTGTCGATATTCACCCACCTCGCGTCGGATATCGTTCAGCCAGCTCTGCGTCCTTGCTCTGGTACTCAGCGTAGCACAATAAATCGTAGAGCTCCTGCCGGGTCTGCATGCGCGAAAGCAGCGACTCTGCCGAGCCATCCTCTCTTAGTTGCAGTAGCAACTCCTCGACTGCTCGCATCATCACGCGGAAAGCCGACATCGGGAAGATAACCATCCGATAGCCCAGCGCAGCAAATTGTTTCGACGACAGGTAGGGCGTCTTGCCGAATTCGGTCATGTTGGCCATCAATGGCACCTTGACCTGCTCAGCGTAGCGCCCGAATTCATCCTCTGACTGCAGCGCCTCGGGGAAAATGGCATCCGCGCCTGCATCTATGTACCGCAGCCCGCGTTCGACGCTCTGCTCGAAGCCCTCAACGCTGCGGGCATCGGTGCGAGCTATGATGAGGAAATCCGGATTCTGACGCGCCTCCGCGGCGACGGCGAGTTTGCGTTCCATCTCGGCGGTCTCGATAAGACTCTTGCCATCGAGATGACCGCAGCGCTTGGGAGCCTGCTGGTCCTCCAGATGAACCCCGGCCAGTCCGGCGCGTTCGAACGCCTGGATCGTCCTCATCACCTGCAGAATGTCCCCAAAGCCGGTGTCGGCGTCGCAGATCGCCGGTACCTCCACCGCGTTGGCGATGTAGGAGGCCTCGCGCACCATCTCGTCCATACCGAGAAGTCCTATATCCGGATAGCCGGCTGTGCCGTTTATCAGGCTCGCACCGGATATGTAGATGGCCTCAAAGCCGATCCGCTGCGCCAGCATGCCCACAGGAGCATTGAAAGCGCCGGGCATGACGACTGTCTCTTTGTCGATGAGCTCCCGGAGACGGCGAGCCTTCATCGCGTTCGATTTATCTGAGCTCAGCAGCATCATCGACCTATAGTTAGTCGCACACGATCGTGCGATCGCGCTCCGCTCCCACCGAGATCAGGGCGGCCGGAACCCGCGTCAGTTCGCAGATACGATTGACGTACTGCTGGGCCCGTTCGGGCAAATCTTCGAAGCGGCGTGCCTGGGTCGTCGCCTCACACCAGCCCTGCAGATCTTCGTACACCGGCGAGCACCGTTCCAGCACGTGTGGATCTGCCGGAAACTCTTCCAGGATCTCGCCATCGCAGCTGTAAGCCGTGCACAACCGCAACTGTTCCATGGTGTCGAGGACGTCCAAGCGGGTCAACGCCAGGCCGGTCAAGCCGTTGACGCGGGCGGCCATGCGCAGAATCGTGGCATCGAACCAGCCGCAACGGCGAGGACGTCCGGTCGTGGCACCGAACTCATGGCCGAGTGCACGCAGTACATCACCCTGCTCTCCCAGCAGTTCGGTGGGGAAAGGACCGTTGCCGACACGTGTTGTGTAGGTCTTGGTCACGCCGATGACGGCATCGATGCGCGTCGGGCCGACACCGCTCCCCGTGCAGGCGGCCCCGGCTGTCGTGTTCGACGAGGTCACGTAGGGGTAGGTGCCATGGTCGATGTCGAGCAGCGTGCCCTGTGCGCCCTCGAACAACACGGTCTTGCCCTCGTCCAGCAGTCGGTTCAGCAACACCGATGTGTCGGTGACGAAAGGCCGCAGACGTTCTGCGTAGGCGCTGTAATCATCGATGATCGGCGTTGCGTCCAGGGGTTCGCGCTCGTAGATGCGCGTCAGTAGCTGATTCTTGGCTTCGATGGCCCCCTGCAGCTTGGCTCGGAGTACCTCCGGTTGCAGAATATCCATCACCCGGAGACCGTACATGCGATCCACCTTATCGCGGTAGCAGGGACCGATGCCGCGACCGGTGGTACCCAGGCGCTGGCTGCCTTTGCTCTCTTCCCCGGCCTTGTCCAGCGCCGTGTGGTAGGGCATGACCACATGCGCGTTACCGGCTACGAACAGCCTGTCCTGGACGGACATGCCACGCTCGGCCAGTTCGTCGACTTCAGCCAGCAGGGCAGCCGGATCCAGAACGACCCCGTTGCCGATGATGCAGGTCTTGTCCGGATGCAGAATCCCGGCGGGTATGGCGTGAAAGACGAAGGTGTCGTCTTCCACTTTGACGGTGTGACCGGCGTTCGCGCCTCCCTGAAAACGCACGACCACATCGGCCTCCTGCGTCAGGTAGTCGACAATCTTGGCTTTGCCCTCATCACCCCACTGGGCTCCAAGGATAATCTTCGTTGGCAAAACGATGCTCTCCTAGTGTCCTGTCACTCCAGGCTCACGGGTTTGGCCCAGGTGATATAGTCTTCGGATCTCAGATCCGCCAGTACCGGGTCGGGTATAGCGCTGTCCACGTTCAAGATGGTGAGGGCTCTGCCGCCGACTTCGTGACGCCCGCAGGTCATCTGAGCGATATTGACCTGATGGGAGCCCATGATGGTCCCGACCTGTCCGATGACGCCGGGTATGTCGGCATTCTCGTAGAACAGCATGTGACCCACTGGCACGGCATCGAAGTCGTACTCGTCCAGCCGTACCAGCCGAGGATCGCTCTTGCCGAAAATGGTGCCGGACAAAATTCTGGTCGACACGTCAGTATGGTAGGTAACACTCACCAGCGAAGCGAAGTCTTCGTGCTCACTGCTGCGACGCTCGTCGACACTTATGCCGCGTTCCTGGGCGAAAACCGGAGCGTTGACAAAATTGACCGGCTCGTCGGAAATCGCCTCCATGATGCCCTTTAACACGGCTGCCGTCAGCGGCGAAGTCGGCTGACTCGTCACGTCACCCAGGTACTCAATGGTTATGCGCTCGAGTTGCCCTTCACTCAATTGGGCATGGATGCGTCCCAGCCGCTCGGCCAACTCCAGGAACGGCCGCAATTTGTTGTACACTTCGGGCTCCACGGATGGCACGTTCACGGCGTTGCGGATGACCCTGTCCGTCAGAATCTCGCCGACTTGCTCAGCCACCTGAAGCGCCACGTTGACCTGCGCCTCTCGCGTTGAAGCCCCCAGATGAGGCGTGCAGATCACGCGCTCATGATTCACCAGGTCTGAGTCCTGCGGCGGCTCCTGCTCGAATACATCGAAGGCAGCGCCACCTACCTTGCCTGACTCGAGGGCACGCACCACAGCCGTTTCATCGATGATGCCACCCCGCGCGCAATTGATCAGGAGCACGCCATCCTTGCACTGGCTCAGCTGCTCATCTGAAATGAAGTGCTCGGTCTGTGAAGTCAGAGGCAGGTGCACGGTGATGAAGTCCGAGTTGGCGAGCAGGTCATCCATGCTCGACAGCTGGGCACCGAAGGAGCTGGCAACCTCCTCGGTGACGAATGGATCATAGCCCAACACCTTCATGCGGAATGCGACACTTCGCTGGACGACTTCGCGTCCGATTTTTCCAAGCCCAACCACGCCGATCGTCTTGCCTGCTAGCTCGACACCGGTGTAGGAGCTGCGCTTCCATTCCCCTTCCTTGAGCGAAGCAGTGGCCTGCGGGATGTTGCGAGCCAGCGACATCAGCATGCCAAAGGCGAGCTCGGCCGCGGACACGGAATTGCCACCGGGTGTGTTGGTGACGACGATGCCACGTCGGGTCGCCGCACCGACATCTATGTTGTCCACACCGGTTCCCGCTCGGCCTATGACCCGCAAGCGTCGGGCCGCTCCGATCACTTGCTCGGTAACCTGGGTACTGCTGCGTACGATGAGACCATCGTATTCGTCAATGATCTGCACTAGCTCCTCCGGCGCAAGTCCGGTATTCTCATCGGCGACGACACCAGTCCTCTCCAGTATGGCTTTGCACCCCGGGTCCACCCTGTCGGCGATCAATACCTTCATGTACCCGTCACTTGGTTGCCGCGGCAGTGACCCACTCCCAGACGTCATCGCGCCCAGAGCCAGTCACAGCTGAGAAAGGGGTGTACGATAATCCGGCCAGGCGATCCTGGCTCGACAGCTGCTTGATCATTCTGTCCAGTTTGCCGCGTGATAGTTTATCAGCCTTGGTGAAGACCAGTAAGAATGAGCTTTGATTGGATCGCAACCAATCGATCATCTGCATATCCGTATCGCTCGGTCCGTGCCGCGCATCCACCAGCTGTACCACAGCGCGTAACTGCTCGCTGCTCTGCAGATAGGCTTCCGTTCGTCTGCCGAGTTGGCCCCGCAACTGTTTGCCGCCGCTGACGTACCCGTACCCGGGAAGATCGACGAGGTACAGCTCTCCGTTTACCCGATAGTAGTTGAGTTGCTGGGTTTTGCCCGGCGTCGAGCTCGTTCGGGCCAGCCTCTTGCGTTGGACCAACCGATTGATGAGCGAGGATTTGCCCACGTTGGAGCGTCCTGAAAAGGCAATTTCGGGAAGTCCGTCCGCAGGTCGATCAGACTGACTGACGGAGCCGACGACAAACTCGGCGCTGTGGATGCGCATGGTGAGTCCCCGCCGTCATGCGCGCTTTCGCAGGAATTCGTCGTCGTCCTTGCTCTCGACCCCCTGCAGTATCATTTCCGCGGTGACCAGCACTTCCGTGACCTGATCGTGGGAGGGTGTATCGTACATAACGTCCATCATGGCCTGTTCCAACACCGACCGCAGCCCTCGGGCTCCCGTACCCTTCTTCACCGTGAGGTCGACGACCGTACGCAGCGCATCATCAGTAAACTTCAGTGTCACCTCGTCCATCTCGAACAGTCGACTCACCTGTTTTACGATGGCGTTTTTCGGTTCCGTCAGTATCCGGTACAGATCCTCCTCGGCCAGCGGATCCAGGGTGGTGACCACGGGCGCGCGACCGACAAACTCAGGGATTAACCCGTAGGCCAGCAGATCCTCCGGCTGCACTTCCGAAAGCACTTCCACGGAATCGAAGTCCTCTTTTTCCTCGCCTTCCGTCACGGCGCCGAACCCCATGGTACGGCGACCGACTCGCTGGCTGATCATCTTATCCAACCCCTCGAAAGCGCCTCCGCAGATAAACAGGATGTTCCCGGTGTCGATCTGTATCATCGGCTGTTCGGGGTGCTTACGCCCTCCCTTGGGCGGGATATTGGCGACGGTTCCTTCGAGGATCTTCAACAGCGCCTGCTGCACTCCCTCACCAGAAACGTCACGGCTCACCGTCGGCGTCGAGCTCTTGCGGGCAATCTTGTCGATCTCATCCAGGTAGACGATCCCCTTTTCAGCGCGCGCCACGTCGTAGTCGGCGGCCTGTAGAAGGCCGACCAATATGTTCTCAACATCCTCGCCGACGTACCCGGCTTCCGTGAGAATCGTCGCATCGGCGATCGAAAACGGAACCTGAAGCACCTTGGCGAGCGTTTGCGCCAGCAACGTCTTGCCGGTCCCGGTCGGACCCACCAACAGAATGTTGCTCTTCTCCAGTTCGACACCGTCGAGAGCCACATTCGAGCGAATACGCTTGTAGTGGTTGTAGACCGCTACCGAGAGAATTTTCTTGGCGTGTTCCTGGCCGATGACGTACTCGTCCAGCACCGTCTTGATATCGAGCGGCTTCGGGACGGAACCCGTTTCCCAGGGTAAGGCCTGTTTCTTGTCTTCGGCGAGAACTTCGTTGCAGAGTCGGATGCACTCGTTGCAGATGTGTACGGAGGGACCGGTGATGATCTTGTCCACCTGCGAGGCACTGCGTCCGCAGAAGGAGCATCTCGGGTCGCTCTTGGAAGGTCGTCTTTTCACAATGGTGTACGCCGGGTTTGCGCGGTCGCTGTCGCACCGCCGGAGCAGCTCAGCCGGCAGCTTCTGCCGTCTGTGCCATGTCGACCTCGTTGGGCTCGATGATCGCGTCGATGAGGCCGTATGCCTGGGCGTCCTCCGGACTCATGAAGAAGTCGCGCTCGGTGTCCCGCTCGATTCGCTCCAGCGGTTGGCCCGTGCACTCGACCAGAACGTCGTTGATCTGCTGTCTGATCTTGATGATCTCCCGGGCATGGATCTCCATATCCGAGACCTGTCCACCCATCCCTCCCATCGGCTGGTGTATGAGTACCCGGGCGTTCGGCAAACTCTGCCTCTTGCCCTTGGCGCCACCAGCCAGCAGGACCGCGCCCATGCTGGAAGCCTGCCCTATGCAGATGGTGGCAACATCAGCCTGGATGTATTGCATGGTGTCGTATATGGCCATTCCGGCGGTGGCGGAGCCGCCCGGAGTGTTGACGTAGAGGGATATGTCCCTCTTGGGATCCTCCGAGGCCAGAAAAAGCATCTGGGCGATGACCAGGTTGGCGATGCCGTCACTGATGGGGGTTCCGATAAAAACGATGCGCTCCTTGAGCAGCCGTGAGTAGATGTCATACGAACGCTCACCACGGCCGGTCTGCTCAATAACCATCGGTATCAACGACATGAATTTTCCCTCCCTACACAGACTCTTCTTGAATATCGGCCTTTTCCGCAAGGTACTCGAAGACTTTGTCCTCTTCCAGCTCCTTGCGGAACTCATCTGCCCTCGGTGAACGCTTCAATTCTTCCAATTTGATGCCCAGCTGCTCTGAACGCTGTTGGAGATGCGCCTCGAGCTCATCACTGCTCACTTCGATCTCTGCCTTCTTGCGCACGGTCTCCAACAACAGGTAGGTCTTGAGGCTGCGCACGGCGGCGGTGCGCTGCTCCTCTGTCGGTTCATCCTCCGCATGATCATGGTCGTGATCATGGTCGTGATCGTGGTGCTCGTGGGCGTGCTCCTGTTGCTCTTTCCGCATGCCTTCCAGGTACTCCTCGACCAGGCTCTTGGGTAGATCGAATTCATTGGCCTTGATCAGGGCATCTACCAGTTCCGAGCGTACCCGCTGCCGCGACATGTAGTCCCAGCGCTGAGCCAGCTGCTCGGTGATTCGGGTCCGAAGGTCTTCAAGACTCTCAAACTGATCGCCCAGATCTTTGGCGAACTCGTCGTCGATCTCAGGCAAGGTGCGCTCGTGGACCTCGCGTGCGGTGACCTCGAAGTGCTCGGTCTTGCCGGCCAGCTCCGGATTGGACAGATCATCACGGTAGGAGAAGGTGACCTTTCTCTGCTCACCCGCCTCGATTCCCACCAGAGCCTCCTCGAAATCGGGGCTGGGTGAATCTTCGGCTCCGATGATGAAGTGACGCTCTTCAAATCGCTCACCGACGATTGCCAACCCACCCTCATCCAGTCGTTGAAGATCGGCGATGAGGATATCCCCCTTTTCCAGCGGGCGCTCAACGGAGCGTTCGGTGGCATGACGGTTGCGCAGCTCCTCCAATTGGGAGGAGATCTCGTCCTCACCGACCTCGTGTGTCACTCGTGTGACCTTGAGTTCGTCCTCGTTCGTGACCTCCACCTGAGGCCAGATATCCAGGTTGGCTGTGAAGTTGAGGGCTTGCCCCGGTTCGTGCTCGAGCTTGGTGATCTTCGGAGTGGCCGCCGGCACCAAGCCGGCCTCGTTCGCCGCTTCCCGCATCAACGTCGGCAGCAAATCGGAAATGACGTTGCTGCGGATACTCTCGCCAAACCGTTGCTCGATGACTTTCAAAGGCACCTTGCCCTTGCGGAAGCCGGGAATCTCCAGGCGCTTCCGGTAGTTCTTGAGGGCGCTGTCGACCTCGGCATCGATGCGCTCAGCCGGCACCTCGACCTCCAGGTCTCTTTCCCACTCACCCTTCTCGACTACTTGTGTCTTCAATTTCCAGACTCCGGATGCGTGGCCGTCCCTTTTCTTGTGTTGGGATGCGATGATCGACCGTCCATCGATGGAGGGAGTTGAGTCATGGTGCGAAAGGGGGGACTCGAACCCCCAAGCCCTTTCGGGCACCAGATCCTAAATCTGGCGCGTCTGCCAGTTCCGCCACTTTCGCCTGCGGTAACGGGCTCGTCACGGTCACTAGCGCGGGCACGGCGGAAACGAAATTACCAATGCCTTAATGGCAGCGCCCTGCGCTGGCATTCGTTGGCATTGGTAAAGTTCCAGCGATCGGAACGATCGCCTTTCGCCGCAGCGATCACCGATCGCCTATCGCCCGATCACCGGTGGTGAAAATGGATGCCACCTTTCGCCACGAGCAACGATCAATATACCCCTTCCCCCAGAGAGGGTCAAGACGAGGCAGCCTCCCTAAGCGGGCACCTGCCACGCCCCTAGACGACTCTCGATTTCCTGTCTCAAGGTATCCATCGCCACACGCTCCTGTTCCATCGAATCCCGGTCTCTGAGCGTCACTGTGCCATCTTCCAGGGTCTGTGAATCTACCGTCAGACAGAACGGCGTTCCGACCTCATCCATGCGCCGGTAGCGCCTGCCGATGGCACCGCCTTCATCATAGAATACCGGCATGTGGGGCCGCAGATCCTCGGTGATTTTGCGGGCGATATCGGGCATTCCGTCGCGTTTGACCAGTGGCAATACCGCCGCCTTGATCGGGGCAATCTCAGGATGAAACCTCATGACCACCCGGCGGTCTCCCTTGACTTCCTCCTCGTGGTAGGCACCCACCAGACACATCATCGCCGCCCGTGAGGCCCCGATAGCCGTCTCGACAACCCGGGGCACGACCTTCTCCCGCGTCGCTTCGTCAAAGTATTGCAACGACTTGCCTGAATACTCCTGGTGACGGGATAGATCGAAGTCTCCACGGTTGTGAACGCCCTCGATCTCGCCCCAGCCAAACGGAAACTCGAACTCAATGTCGAAGGCGGCGCTGGCGTAGTGCGCCAATTCGGCACCGACGTGCTCATGCCAACGCAAGCGGCTCTCAGGAATTCCCAGCTTGCCAAACCATGCCCAGCGTTGTTCGCGCCAGTAGTCGAACCAGGTGGCATCCTCACCCGGCATCACGAAGTACTGCATCTCCATCTGCTCGAACTCACGCGTGCGAAACAGGAAGTTCTTCGTCGTTATCTCGTTGCGAAAGGACTTGCCGATCTGGGCGATGCCGAACGGTAGCTTCTTGCGCATCGCCGCCTGGACATTCAGAAAATTGACGAAGATGCCCTGAGCCGTCTCCGGCCGCAGGTACGCCACCGAGGCCGCGTCCTCCACGGGGCCGACATGAGTCTTGAACATCAGGTTGAACTGCCGAGGTTCGGTCAGTTCGTTGCCCTTGGTGCTCTTTATCCCGTGCTCGGCCAAAAGCGCCGTCATCTGACTCATGTCCAGTCCGGTGGGATCGAGTCCGTTGTCCTCCAGAATGTGATCCAGACGGAATCGTTCGTGGGTGACCTTGTCTTCGACCAAGGGATCCGAAAAACCTTCGACGTGACCCGAGGCCTCCCACACCCGGGGATGCATGAGAATACTCGCATCCAGCCCCTCGATATCTTCCCGGAACGTCATCGCCCGCCACCAGGCATCCTTGACGTTGCGCAACACCTGTACTCCGAGTGGACCATAATCCCAACAGCCATTCAACCCACCGTATATCTCTGAACTCTGAAATACGAATCCCCGACGCTTGCATAGGGAGACTATGTCGTCCATCACATCTGCCATCGTCTACTTCCTTGACCTATTCAGTGCCCGTCGGGCGCTCGTTCACCCGTTCACCGACTCCAGGAATTCCAGCGACTTGAGACGGCCGCTCTGGCCGGCGTGAAATTCCAGGAACCGCAGCAACATGCTGCGGATTTCTCTTCCCCGCGGCCTGGGCAAGGCTGCGGGAATGGCGTGCTTGTCGTACTTGGCCAGGCTCTGAAGCCCGGCCAGAAACCGAATGTTGTCTCCATCCACACGAAAGGCATGCGTTGGTTGGGCGTCGTAGCCACTACCATCACCGTCGCTTGCGGCTGATCTGCCGCAACTCGTGCACAACCCACCCCCTAACGCAGGACTAAACCACAGCGAGCGTCCCTCGAGTGCGGACAGACAATCGACACAGTGCCCGAGCTCGGGGCGGTATCCCAACGACTCCGCCATGCGCAGCTGGAAATACCAGAACAGCGCTTCGGTCTGCGGTGCGCTGACCTCCTCGAGACCGACGAGAACTCCAGCAATGCAACGATAAAGCCGCCGGTTCCCCCCCTCGCCTTCTATCGTCAGTCGATCGATCAACTCGCAGACGGCGCTGCCGTAGGAGAGCCGTTGCAGGACACTGAGTAGACCCGGGTGCGAACACGTCACGTCGCAGTCGCTGAGCGTCTGCAGCTCGCGGTCGTCGCGCAGGTAGAAGACCACCTGGATTTCCGTCATCAGTTCCAGGGCTGCGCCAAACTTGCTTTTCGGTTTGCGCGCCCCCTTGGCCACCACCTTGACCTTGCCGAAATCCTCCGTGTACAGCGTGACGAGCTTGCTGGTCTCGCCCATGCGCCTGACGCGCAGGACGATCGCTTGAGTCTTGGCCAGCGTGCACGGCATGTAGGACTATGGCTCGTTCAGAGCATCATCGGAACGTTCGATTCGGTACACACTCTCGCCGGGACGCGCCATGCCAAATTCTTCTCGCGCCACTTTCTCGATATAGTCGATGTCGTTGTCGAGTTGCCACAGCTGATGCCTCAAGCTGTCATTCTGAACTTCCAATACTTCGATTCGTTCTCGCAGTTGTGCCAACTCCTGCTTCTTCGCATGCACCTGCACGTAGCCATCTTCGCCGCTCAGAAACAGGAAAAGACCGGCGGCGACTATCCCGACGGCCAGGATCGCTTTCCAGCGCCGAGAGGCGCGCGTCATGAGCAGCCCGTTGGCCTCCCGTCCCATGCTGGTCGCCATCCGCCGTCTATCTACCTGTGGCACGAGTGTCCTGTCTCAGAAATAGGTTGACGAAATTCGGCCGCCGAGGCGCCCGGCTCGCAAGGCGCCTGAGCGAGTCGTACTGGTGGAGTACGGCGAGCGAAGGTAACGCAGCGAGCAGGGATGGATCGGCGGAAGAATGTCGACATATTTCTGAGACAGGACACTATATCAAGACCAGATCGTCACGGTGAATGACCTCCAATGCCGGACGCCCCAGCTCCCGCTCGACATCCGGCGAACTCTTCCCGCGAATACGTTCGATCTCTTCCGACGCGTAGCGCGTTAACCCGCGGGCGACCTCCGCATTCCTGATATTCTCAACCCGCACGACGTCACCGGGTGCAAAGCAGCCGTCATGACCCAGCACCCCGGCGGGCAGCAAACTGCGCCCCTGCTTGGTGATGGCCCGTTCCGCACCAGTATCCACCGTCAAGCTGCCCTTGCACGGCGAGGCGAAACCGATCCAGCGCTTGCGACTGCCGAGGCGCTTTCGAGCCGGCTCGAACAGGGTGCCCAGCGGCTTGCCATTCAGTATGTCGAGCAGCCGGTGACGGTTGCCGTTGGCGATGACAGTCATCTCACCGCATGCCATCAGCAACCGCGCCGCCTTGACCTTCGTCTGCATGCCGCCGCTGCCACCGTGACTGGTCCCGTGTCCGAGTACCAGCGTATCCAGATCCGTGCCGCCATCGATGGTGGCAATGATTTCGCCCTCTGGACCGCCGGGGCCATAGGCGGGGTACAGTCCGTCCACGTCGCTGAAGATAACGAGCAACTCCGCCCGTATGAGATTGGCCACGTAGGCCGCCAGTGCGTCGTTCTCTCCGAAAGTGCGCTTGAGCTCGGCCACGGCGACGCTGTCATTCTCATTGATCACGGGGACGGCGCCGTAGGCGAACAGTTGTCGAAACGTGTTGCGCAGGTTGAGATACCGCTGTCGGTCTTCGAGAATATCTTCGGCCGTCAACAGGACCTGCCCGACCGCCACATCATGGCGCTTGAACAAACCCTCGTAAGTACTCATCAGCAAATTCTGACCTACCGCCGCCACGGCTTGCAATTCAGTGATGGCCGTGGGACGACTCTCCAGATGGAGACGACCCATGCCGGCGGCCACCGCTCCGGAGGACACCACCGCAACCTCCAACCCGCGCTCCTTCAGCGCTACCACGTCATCCGCCAGTCGCTGCAGCACTCGGCGATCGAGTTGGTTGCTCCCCCCCGCCACCACGCGGCTGCCGACCTTGACGACCAGGCGCTTGACCTTGTTCATCCGGCTGGCACGGTCGGTTCGATCGACCTGATCGGTAACGGTCCGCTTCGCCATCAATCTTCCTCGGCGACCTTGACGCCAGCGCTTGTGACGTAGTCCCTGACGACGACGCCGCGTTCGCGTAGATAGGTCTTCACCTCGGGGATGGCATAGTCTTCGAAGTGAAAGATCGAGGCCGCCAGCGCCGCGCTTGCCTGGCCCTCGGTCAAGACTTCGTAGATATGCTCAATCGTGCCACACCCGCCCGAAGCCACGATCGGCACTCCGACGCGTTCAGCCACCGCCTGGTTGAGGGCCAGATCGTAGCCCTCACGTGTGCCATCGGCATCAATGCTGTTGAGGACGAGCTCTCCAGCCCCGCGATCGACGAGTTCTTCAACCCATTCCAACGCGTCGATGCCCGTGTTCTTGCGGCCACCATTGACGTAGATCTCCCACGACGGTGGTGTGCCCGGCTCTGCCTCACGTCGTTGAGCGTCGATGGCTCCGACGATGCATTGACTTCCGAAACTCTCTGCTCCCTGCCGGATGATGTCCGGATCAGCCACTGCCCCGGAGTTGATGGAGACCTTATCTGCCCCACCCTTGAGCATTTCCCGCATGTCGTCGTATGTCCGCATGCCGCCGCCGACCGTCAGCGGAATGAACACCTGCTCGGAGACGGCGCGCACCAGGTCCATGACGATGGCGCGCCCGTCGGATGAAGCTGTGATATCGTAGAACACCAACTCATCGGCACCCTCACGATCGTAGCGCATGGCCAGTTCGACCGGATCGCCCGCGTCGCGATCAGCGGAGAACCTGACCCCACGGACGTTGCGCCCTTCTTTGACATCCAGGCAGGGAATTATGCGCTTGGCTAACATCGGCGACGATCTCGGGTGCTACTAGTCACGTGGCTGTTCAGGATACGAAAGAACAGGGGATACATGGTCGGGGCAGCGCGATCCTAATTCATGCTCGCGAAATTCTGCAGCATGTGCAGCCCGACCTGTTGACTCTTTTCCGGATGGAACTGGACACCGATCACATTGTCGCGCTCGGCGATGGACGTGTAGTGCAGGCCGTATTCCGTGGTCGCCACACAGTCCTCACCCCGCGCCTCAGCCACATAAAAGGAGTGCACGAAGTAGAAAAAGCTGCCCTCGGGTACACCCTCCACGATCCGGGCGGGCCGTTGGATGGCGATCTGGTTCCAGCCGATCTGTGGCACCCGCTCTGCGGGGGGAAACCGTAATACCCGGCCGGGCAAAAGTCCCAAACCACGGTGCTGCCCGCGCTCTTCGCTCTGCTCGAACATCAGTTGCAGACCCACGCAGATTCCCAGAAACGGCTTGCCTGTTTGCACGTGTGCGTGGATAGCCTCCTCCCATCCAAGACGCTGGATATTCTGCATGGCATCTCCGAAGGCGGCATCGCCCGGCAGCACCAGGTGACTCGCGTCTTGGGCCGCGCCAGGATCCTCTGTGACGACCGCTTGATGCCCGAGAAACTCGAATGCCTTCTGGACGCTGCGCAGATTGCCCATGCCGTAATCAGCCACGACGATCATCATCTACCCAATTCGATGGACCGATTCGTCGCCGCTTGTACCGCGTCGATCAGCGCCTTGCGGAGTCCGCCCTTTTCCAGTTCGTGCAGCCCGGCAATCGTGGTTCCACCCGGAGAAGTCACGCGATCCTTCAACTCGGCCGGATGCTCCCCGCTTTCCAGAACCATCCGCCCTGCACCACAGACTGTCTGTGCCGCCAGCTTCAATGCCGCCTCTGGGGGCAGTCCCATGCGGACACCGCCATCAGCCAGGGCCTCTATAATAGTATACACGTATGCCGGCCCACTGCCTGACAGGCCGGTGACCGCATCCATTTGCTTCTCCTCTACGATCACCGTCGTGCCCACTTCGTCGAACAGTTCCTGGACGAGTCGAACATCGTCGTCGCTTGCATACCGCCCAGCGGCAAGAGCCGATGCGGCGGCGCGCAGGGACACGAGAATCTGCGGCATGACTCGCACCACCGGTTGCGACTTGGCTGCAGCACGCTCAATGCCATCCGTGCTCACCCCCGCCATGATCGACACCAGTACCTGGCCCGGTTGAAGCGCCGGGGCAATGTCCCTCATCACCTCGTCAGCGATCTGTGGTTTGATGCCCAGCACCACCAGGTCCTTGCCACTCACCGCCAACGACGGATCACTGCCGACGGTGACACCAACACTGCGCAGCGGTGCGAGGACTTCCTCGCGAGGATCAACTGCGGTCACCAGACCTGACTTGACTCTGCCGCCGTCGAGCCAACCGCGCACCAAGCTCGACCCCATATTGCCGACACCAATCACGCCGATTTTTAGCTCTTCAAGCACGCCGTCGCATTGCCTTTGGTGAACTGAAAAATGAAGATTGCACGAGGAAGGATGGTGCTTTCGCAAGTTAGTGTTCGCGCTCGTATCCTGTCAAACAAAAGCGCGATCAATCAACCCTGACTTCGATTGGTCTTCGTAGCTGCTAGCGCAGTCGCAAACCGGTAAAGCGCGCACTCGATGCAAACCACGCACGCGATAGCGGTGCGCAACATGATGTGTATGATGCGCTCTACAGTCGTGTACAGACACAAAATCAGCTTGACGAACCTATCGGCACCTTGCTATCTTCGAGCTAATAATGAAACTGTACATAGTACAGGGGAGGGATTTAGCTTTACGCGCATGACATCGGGGAAGAGGTGATACGCTGACCCGGTGATTTTTTCAGTACCGCGAAAGGGATCACCTTGATGCCGCACGCGCTCACAAAGGAGAACGCAGATGGCAAAGAAGAAGGCAGCAAAGAAGAAGGCTACCAAGAGAAAAGCGGCGAAGAAAAAGGTAGCCAAGAAGAAGACGAAGAAGAAGGCCACTAAGAAGAAGGCCACCAAGAAAAAGGCTGCCAAAAGGAAGGCCACTAAGAGAAAGGCCACTAAAAAGAAAGCCAAGAAAAAGGTAGCCAAGAAGAAGACGAAGAAGAAGGCTGCCAAGAAAAAGGCCACCAAGAAAAAGGCGGTAAAAAAAAAAGCCGCTAAGAAGAAGGTAAAGCGCAAACCTAACCCCTCCTTCATGAGGCCCCTGCAGCCGGATGCAAGCCTCGGAGCTGTCGTCGGTAATGCCGCCCTGCCGAGAACGCAGGTCGTCAAGAAGATCTGGGCCTATATCAAGCGTAATGGCCTGCAGGATTCGCGGAACAAGCGAATGATCAACGCTGACGCCAAGCTCAAGCTCGTATTCGGCGGGAAAAGGCAGGTAAGTATGTTCGAGATGACGAAATTGGTGAATCGCCATCTGAAGTAAGTAGCGGGACTTTCAAAAGTCCCGTCGCCCACCGCAAAAAAGGAGGAAGTCCCAGCCTCGGGACCTCCTCCTTTTTATTTGGTTTCTTCCTATAGTGCCCTGGCACGGAGGGCACTAGTCCCTTTCCCAGATTCCGGTAACCGTTAATATTGGTTACCATGAATTGGGGCCAACCAGCACTCGTGGCACTGTCCGATGGCACGATCTTCGAGGGACGCAACGTCTCGGTAGGCGGAGATCAACTCGGTGAACTCGTGTTCAACACGAGCATGACCGGTTACCAGGAGATCCTCACCGACCCGTCGTACGCCGGTCAGATCGTCTCGATGACCTATCCGCATATCGGTAACTACGGCGTCAATCCCGAAGACGACGAGTCCGATCGACCGCATGTACGCGGGTTCATCATGCGGACGTGCTGTCGTCGTCCTAGCAATCGACGGTCGACGCAAGGCCTGGTAGAGTATCTCGTGGAGAATGAAGTGTTTGCCATAGAGGGAATCGATACCCGTGAGCTGACCCGCCGAGTTCGGATCCACGGTGTCATGAATGCGGCCATGTCCACGGAGTGTTTAGACCCGGATGAGCTCGTCAGTCGCGCTCGCGAGTGGAGCGGCCTGGAAGGGATTGACCTGGTCCGTGAGGTGACGACGAGCAGCTCATACGAGTGCACTCCCGAGCGACCTCGGTTCCACGTCGTGGCCTACGACTTTGGCATCAAGCGCAACATCGTCCGCAAACTGGTGGAAGCCGGATGCCGTGTCACGGTGGTGCCGGCGACGATGTCCGCTGACGATGCGCTGGCCCTGGGACCTGATGGAATCTTCCTGTCCAACGGTCCGGGCGACCCGCGCGCTGTTGGCTACGCTGTTGAAACGACGAGGAAGTTGGTGGAATCGGAAAAACCGATCTTCGGCATCTGTCTGGGCCACGAGATTCTGGGCTTGGCGTTAGGCGCTGAGATCTTTCATCTCAAGTTCGGTCACCGCGGCGCAAATCAACCGATCATAGAGCAGGCCACAAAACGGATCCTGATCACCTCTGAGAACCACGGATGGGGTATCGCTGCGGATAGCTTGCCGGATTCACTCGAGGTCACGCGGATGAACTTGAACGACGGCTGCATTGAGGGGATGCAGCATCGGAGTCTGCCGATCTTCTCGATTCAGTGCCATCCCGAAGCTTCACCAGGACCGCACGACAGCTTTCATCTGTTCGATTATTTCACTGAATTGATGGACAAGCAGCTGCCTGAATCGAACCGCTATCGCAGCGGTCCGCAGCCGCAGTCGCCCTACAGAGACACGCCGAGCAAGCCTCGCGTCAATTGAAAGTCTGTGTTGCGCTGCTCTACCGCTCTCGGTACTCGTTTTCGCGAGGCCACTTCCATCACAAGCGCCAGCAGTTGGTGCGCCCGCTCGTCGTCGTCGATTCCCGCACTGCAATCAACTTCCGCGTCGATGTCGCTACCGTACGCGGTTACTGTACCGGCTTCTGACGCGACCTGCAACAACGGAATCATGGGGTGACCCTGAAGCGGATGTTCGCCGACATGGGCGAGCATGATTTCAACTCCCGTCGCTCCCAATCCCGTCATCGTCTCCACCCAGTGGTCTACGGGAACCTCCATCAGGTAAAACCCGCTTGCCGCCGGGGACTGGCCGTGCGCCAGGTTGGCCTCCGGCAGGGAGCCTTCAAACAGCCGATCGCAGAAGACGGGATGTCGCAGGAGGCTGGCGTTGTACGGCACCACGATGGTTCCACCGGCCGCGACCATCCATTGGCACAATCGTGCGAGTGCAGAAGCGGCGGGCTCAGTTAGCGGACCATCGCTGGTCATCCCCAATCGCAACGTCTCCATCCCTGCCTCTACCCGCTCGACCCCGCGGAAACCATCCCTGCAGCTGGCGAACCACTCTTCCACGTTGTCCATGGCGCGTTCAATTCCACCGTCCATCTGAACGCTGGCCCAGCCGAATCGCTCTCCCCCACTCCCCGTGCCCATCGTGTTGAGGCGTTCACGAAAAAAGTCGTTGTGAGTCTTTTCGCAGCCATGTTCGAGCAGTAGACCCTTGCCGACCAGCGGATGCAACAGGTACCCCATGAGCGTGTCGACGCCGACATCCCTGCCCTCCATGCCCACTCCGCAACCCTCCGTGTGCACGAGCGCGACGAAACGCGACAACCCCAGGTCGCTACCCAACCCGGTGGTGTTGAGACGCTCTGTCACCATGCGCGCGATCTGACCGGAGCAGAGACTGGTCGGCAGGACCAACCCGATCTGGTCGGTAACGGGACCACGCTCCGTGTTCATCGCCTCGAAAAGCATGGGTGGCCCGGGCTCAACGCGGACTTCGATGGGTCTATTCGTCGGTTCAGGTGCGTGTGACAGGTCCTCGAGACTGGAAGAACCCTCTTCCTGCTCCCAGTTACGCCAGATCGACAGCTGCGTGTGCCCGGCGCGCTCGCCCTGCGAACGCTTACCCGAGGCGACACGGATCGTCAGATCCATCAATTCGGCACCCAGCTGGTCCATAGCGCAGCCGTCTTGATAAGCGCCAGCATTCACGTCCATGTCGTCGGCCAATAGAGCGAAGCGCTCTGAAGTGGTAACGATCTTGATGGTGGGCACGAACGGGAAGTTGGTGATCGAACCGTTGCCGGTGACGAAGAAAATCATGTTGCAGCCGGACGCCACCTGGCCCGCGATGCTCTCCAGGTCGTTGCCCGGACTGTCCATGAAATAGTAACCGGGCTCCTCCATCGGCTCGCTGTACTCGATGGCGCCATCCAACCGAATCGCTGGATCTCGTTTGCGCGCCGCACCGATTGACTTGAGAACGATGTTGTAGAGTCCGCGAAGCTTGTTGCCGCCCGATGGGTTACCCTCAGCGGATACCCCGTGACGGCCGGTGCGCTCCTGAAAGCGCTCGATCATGGCCAGGAATCGCTGCGCCGTCTCGAAGTCGCGTACGTTGGCCAGGACGTACGGCTCGGCGCCGATGAGTTCGTCGGTCTCGGCCAGGTTGGCGGTGCCGCCGTGGCGGATGAGTTCACGCGCCACCCACCCTGCCAGCGGGTTGCCCGATATGCCTGAGAACGCGTCCGACCCCCCGCACTGGAGGGCGAGCTTCATCCTGCTTACCGGTACGGTCGTGCGGGTGTCTCCCTCCATCTGCCCCAGCCACTGTCTGATCTGGCTTTCGGCCTCCCGCTCTCTAACCCCGAGGGCAGTGTCTATGGTCATATAAGCATGTGGGAGTTGTTGGATCGGATAGTCGTGCTGCCGCATGTACTGCTGCAGGTGGTGGTTCGACACCTCTTCGGTGCCGTAGTCGACGGCCAGCACCGCACCGACATTTGGATGAACACAGAATCCGGCCAGTGTGCGCAGCAGCAACTCTCGATTGTTGGGGGTTGTATGAGCGCCGCCCTCGGTATGCGCCAGGGCAACGATGCCGTCGACGGTCGCATGCTTGCCAGCCGTTTCCGCATGCAGGCGAGTTGCCAGATTGCGGGCAAAACTGGCCGTGCGTGAGGACGTGCCGAGGACGGCGATGTAATTGCGCGTGCCGACGCCACGTGCGCCGCGATCATGGCCTTCGAAGAAAAGAGTCTCCGATGCCGCGTCGACGAGATCGACCTGCTGCCCGGGCTGAAAATCGGCCTCGTTCATCGTCAACGGCTGGATACGGTCGGCGAAATTGGCTTGGTCCGGCAATGCGAAACCGAGGCCGCTTCGACCCCTCAACGCTTCCAACATGCCGTCGTTGCAAACGTAATGACCCGGAGCGATGTCACGAGTGGCAACCCCGAACGGCAACTCCCAAGAGAGTAGAGTGTCTCCGGCAGGGATCATTTCGATGGCGAAGCGATGTCCGTGCAGAACGGCAAAATCGAGCTCGAACACGGAGTCCTGCCTTCGAATTCGAGTGCCCTCTTCGAGGCGACGGGAAGCTATGGCGACGTTGTCACCCGGCATTGGCAAGCGGGCGACCTCGTCGAAAGTCAATTCCATGGCTACCTACCTGTAGCTGTGTCCACACCCATGCGCACACGCAGCACTACTCTCAAGCTCAGCTTAGTGTACCTGGCCGGTTGAAGTGCATGTGATTGATTCAGAACAAACTGAAGTGATCCGGATTCACTCGCTTCGCTTGGTGGCTCAATACGGCATCCATGACCTCGATCGCCATGCGCGACTCCAGTGTCACGCCGGCGCGGACACCCAGACACGGATCGTGGCGTCCACGCTTGATCTCGAAGTCGATCTCCTCGAGATCCTTGCGAATCGACTTCTGCGGCAACTTGATCGTCGACGTCGGCTTGAACCCGACACGGAAAGCGATCGGCATCCCCGTCGTGATTCCGCCGATGAGACCGCCGTGATGATTGCTGCTGTAGCCACTCGAGCGAATCGGATCGTTGTTCTCGCTGCCTTTGCGAGCCACCACATCCAGGCCGGAGCCCATCTCGCACGATTGCACGGCGTGTAGCCCTCCCAAGGTGCCCATCAGTCGCAGCTTCAGGCTCTGATACAACGGCTCTCCGATGAGGGACGGAACGTTGACACCGACAACTTCGATGGCGGCTCCAATGGAATCCCCTTGCTTGCGGGTTTCGCTGATCAGGGCAGCGGCTTCGCTCTCAAAGGCCTCGTCGATGGTGTGCAGCTCACCTGCTGACAGTCGCTGCTGCAGCTTTTCGATTTCAGCCAGCGGGACGCGGCGGTCTTCGCCGACCGCTTGCTGCAACGACACCTGTTCGACGTGATCGGCCAGGGAAACCGAAGCTTCAAGAGGACCCACACGGCAAATGGAGGACAGGAACGCGGTGTCGAAATGCTCCGCCAGGAACAAACGCGCGATCGAGCCACCGATGACGTCAGTGGTCGTCGAGCGGTAGCTGGAACGTCCCCCACCCCGCGGATCCGTGAATCCTCGCGACTGGTAATGTTTGACCAGGTCAGTATGTCCCGGGCGCACCGAGCCTTGAGGCCCTGCAAGCTGATCGTAGTCGGTTGAACGCTTGGCGGCGGATAGAACGATGGCCGCGATTGGTTCCCCAGTGGTGTATCCCTGCTCAAAGGTGGTCGCTTCCGAGTCCACCCCATCTACCGTTGTCGTGATGCGAGAGGCGGCAAGCAGGACCTCATGATCTTCCGTGAAAAGCCCCGAGAGGAAGACCACCTTGTCAGCCTCCCGCCTGGGTGTACCCAGCTTGTTGCTGCCGGGACGGCGTCGGTCGAGAAACGCCTGGACCTGCTCTCGCGACAGCTTCAACCCCGGAGGACAGCCACAGACGATCGTCGTGATTGCGGGCCCGTGCGATTCTCCGGCCCCGGCGACCGAGAACATGGACCCACCTAGCGCTTCCACGGTTGAATCTCCAGTTACAGGAAAGAAAATTTCACCCGATCTGGTGCTATCAAGGTTGCCGTCAGGCGTAAACGAAACGCACCGAACTTGCTACAATGTAAGGGTCCCGAGTTGGCGTAGCAATTCCAGTCTCTTGCCGTAACTACATTGTGTGATATACAGTTACCGCCCATTCAGGGGACCATCACAGGCGGCTGTTGAGGCCACCCGAAAAATCGTGGCCTGCCGGTGACTGATTTCGTATATATGTAGGCTCATGCAGCCACGTGGACCGGTTCCGGCGCTCTGTGATATTGCACACAGTTTGTGGGCACTGAGTACGTATGGTTGTCTAGGTCGTCCGCCCCAGAGGCGCTGGCACCAATTAACGGAGAGTTGATATGCTAGTCAGACTGTGCATGCTCGCCTGTATCACGGCTTTCATGGCTGTACCAGCCATGGCGCAAGGAGATCCCCCACCGGAGATGATGGAGGGTGATGGTCCTCACGGGCCGGAAGTCGTACTCGGCCCACCTGAAGGCGTGGAGCCTCCCGAGGGTACGCCGATGCCGACGACTCCCGAAGAGGGCTTGGACATGTTCTTCGACGTCCTGGCCGGCCCTGACGGTGTCGTCGACAAGGAGGATTTCATGGCCTGGGTACGGCACTTCCACATGCCTCCTCCTGAAGAAATGATGGATCCCGACATGGACCCTGCGATGGATCCCGACATGGATCCGGACATGGATCCGGACATGGGTGATCCTATGGGCGAAGGCCCGCCTCCCGAAGAGATGGGCGGACTGCACGAAGGGGATCCCGAGTTGGCCGGTCTTCCTCATCCGCCGGAATGCTCTGCTGAGCTTCAGGAGCAGGAAATGGATCCTCAGGAGGAGGGCTTTCCCTGCGGCGATCGAGATGGTAACCTCGTCTTCCGCACGATCTGCAACATGGAAGGCTTTGACATGGCCGCCATCACCTTGCCGGAAGGTCGCGGTGCTGGCTGTTTCGGTATCGAGGCACTCCGCGGTCACATCGATTTCCAGATCGTTGCGATGGATGGCAGCGTGATCTGGGATACTTCGATGGGGAAAGAGGCGTTCGACGCCTTGATGCTCGACGGCGGACCCGGCACCGTCTATCACATCCAGGCCATTGGTGGATCGCCTGACGGCTCGGTCACCGTGCGCTTCGTCGACGTGAATACCAGCGACATGTAGCGGGTACGTACCGATACCAGCGCGGCCAGCCTTAAGCCACAAGCCAGCTCGGAGAGGCCGAGTGTGGGTAGATGGGGGACCCGCGTTCGGCCTCTTTTTCATCCATCAATCACTCTGGAGGTCGCTTCCCGTCAACCTGTCCAGGTCCGCCAGAGCGATGGTCAGATCATAGCGAATGCGCACCTCATCGCTACGTGCCTGCGTGAATCCGACCTGGGCGTCCAGCACCTCGAGCAACCTGCCCATGCCCACGTTGTAGCGCTCTTCCGCGAGTCGTAGATCCTCTCGAGCCAGCTGCACCGTTCCCTCCGCCAGACGCAAGAGCTTGGCCAAGCGGATGACGTTGAGATGGGCGGTTTCCACGGCCAGCTCGATGTCCCGGTTCCGTTGGTCCAGCTGCATACGTGCAATCTGCAGCGCTGCCTGCGAACGCTCCACACGCGCCCTCCTGGTGCCGCCGTCGAAGAGCTCGTGGGTCAGCGACACGCCGCCGTTGAGACGGTAGTTCTTGTCGAGTTCGCCGTACACTCGATCGAAGGTCTCATTGGTGCGGCTGTAGGAGAGATTGCTGGTCAGGCGAGGGTAGTGAGCGCCGCGCGCCGAACGCAGATCACTCTCGGCAGCTTGAACAGCATGACGCTGTTGCAGTACCTCCGGATTGCGCTGCAGGGCTCGCGCAATCAACTCGGTGGACAGCCCCAGCGCCTGCTCTGCTTCCGGTGCAGCCCCTTGGTGCGGAACAATCTCGATCGGTGCGGCAATCACGTCACCGATGATGTGATTGAGATTGGCTTGTGCCAGAACGACGGCCTGCTCGCCCTCAATCAAATCCGCCTGGGCGTTGTCCGAGGCCACACTCAGACGCAGCACATCACTCCTGGTGCCCACGCCGACCTCCAGCTTGGCCTTCACTTCCTCCAGACGTTTTTCGCTCAGCCTCAACGCCTCTTCGTCCACCTCGAGCAAATGTCCGGCCCGCAGCAGCGCGAAGTATCGCTCCTTGACGGCAAAGCGTATCGCGGCGCGACTTGCTTCCAGATCCATCTCCGCGCCCGCTAGAGTTTGTTTCGATGCTCTGTGCGTAAAACGGCTGCTGCCGCCATCGAAAATCGTGTAGCTGATCGATGTGCTGAGGGCAAAACTATTGCGATCTATGCCGGGGATCAGCGTCTCCTCCTCCCGCAGAATACGCTGGCCAGTCACGGGATCCACATCACCCGTGGGATTCTCCTGAACCCGCACCGAAGACCCGGTACGCGAGCGGCTGAAGCCAAACGCGGTGGCGGAGGCCGGCAACCGCGAAGCCCGCGCCGATCGCACCTCAGCGTGCGATCGTCTCACACCTTCCTCGGAGACGCGCACCTGGGTGTTGTGTTCGAGGGCTCGTTCGATGCAGTCGGCCAGGCTCAGCGTTTCTGATGAAACCGGTGATGGGTGCATGACCGTCCACCCGGTAGTAACTGCGAATAGGACGACTCCGAGGCGCGACATGGCATCCTCAATTCATGTGGTTGGTGTGCGTGCGTGTGCTACGGCTCGCGACTCGCCGCATCCACACGGCCAGATCATCCATCAGAGAGTAGAGCGTGGGTGCCAGTATGAGCGTCAAAACAGTTGAGCTGGCCAGCCCGCAGGAAACAACCAGGCCAACCGGACCCCAGCGACGAGCAAAGCCTTCGGAGGTGCCGTACACCATAGGCAGCACAAGGGGCATCAAGTTCAGCACCGTCGTCGCCGCCGTCATGACGATGGGTCTGAGGCGATTCTGACCGCCCTGGATTATCGCCAGCTCACGGGACATGCCTTGTCGGCGGTGTTGGTTGATGTGGTCGACCAGGACGATGCCGTTGTTGACGACGATACCGAACAGAATCAACAGTCCGGTAACTCCATTGTTGTCCAATGGCACATCCAGCGCGTACAACCCGAGATACACCCCGATCAGGGAAAACGGAATGGAAAGCATGATGGTGAAGGGATGAACGAGCGACTCGAACAGAGACGCCATGATCAGGTAGATCAACAGCAGCGCGAATAACAAAGTGAAGTTGCCTTCCTGTACATCCTGCCGCATCCAACGCGCGGCTCTGCCCATCTGCCAGGTGTATCCCGCCGGCAGTGGAATCTCTTCCATCATGCCCTCGATGGTCCGGATCAACCGCATCGCCTGCTTACGGCTTTCCGTGTTGGCGAATACGGTCAGGGTGTGCTGGCGATCTTCGCGCTGCAGACTCCTCGGCCCTTCGCGAACCTGAAAATCGGCCAGCGTTGCCAGGGGTACTTTGGTGCCACCCTGGCCCTGGAATGGCGTGTTCTTTAGCTGCTCGAGACTGACACGATCCTCCTCTTCCAGCTGCAGAACCACATCGATCTCTCGATCGGCCGCCTTGAACGTCGAGGCACGCCTGGTGCCCAACGCGGCCGCGATCGACGTGGCCACGTCGCGGGTGGACAGACCGTGACTCAAGGCCTGCTCACCGTTGACCTGCACCCGGATCTCTTCGTCGCCGTCCTCCAGACTGGTGTCGACATCCTGGACGCCGGGCAACCGTGATAAGCTGATGCTGATCTCCTCTGCCAATACCTCCAGTACGGACACATCAAGACCCTTCAACTGCACTTCCACACCCAACTGAGGACCTGACCAGCTGCGCTGACGCCCGAGTTTGTAGTTGACACCCACGATCGACGGCAGGACGCCACGGATCTTTCGTCCCGCTTCCATCGACGTCAGATTGCCTTCGTCCGCATCCACCAACCGGGCAGTCAGCCGCCCATTCCCACGGCTGAAGCGTGACGACAGCGACTCGATATCGAATCGATCCCGCTGACTGAGCAGCGCCTCTTCCATCTGCTCGAACATCGCCTGTACTTCATCCAGTCCATAGCTGCGCTCTATTTCCACGGTAATATCGACACGGCGCTCGGGTTGCCAGGGCGTGCCCTGTTGCTCGATCTGCTCGGATAGATAGTAGGCCAGGCCGAGCGTGGCGGCGGTAAGGAGCATGACCCAGAAACGATGGGCCAGGGTCCAGCCAAGCAAACGGCCGTAGGATTTCCTGAACCCGTAGCGCCGGATGTGACGGATGAGGACGGCGATCACGACCGCGGCAGCGATGAGTGCGGTTGCCGTCCTCCATTCCATGCCGGTGAAGGCCGATGACACCCGCGCTCCCCAGACAGACAGACCCTTCAGCGCCTGGGCTATGCCCATGCCGTAGAGCTTCCAGCTGAGAACGGCTCCAGCGGCGGCGATGAGAAGCCCTCCAATCCAGCGGTCGTAACGGTCGAAACTCCGGTCCAGAAGGCGTGAGGAGGATAGTGGGATGAGCGCCAGTGACACGACCATCGACACGAACACGGCCAGACAAATGGTCAAGCCCGCGTCCCTCATCCACTGCGCCATGCGACCGCTGGAGAGAAAGAAAAACGGAATGAAGACGCACATCGTCGTCAGCGTCGACGCGATCACGGCCATGCCGATCTCGCGACTGCCGTCGAGAGCGGCTCGCACCGGATCCTCTTTGCCTGGAGACTGCTCCTGACTGCGGCGAAATATGCTTTCCAGCGTGACCACGGCCGGGTCGACCAGCATGCCCACGGCGAGCATCAACCCCATCATCGACACCATGTTCAGGGTGATCGACGACTCGAACATCTCGCGCGCGACGTACATCCCGACGAAGACGACGAACACGGAAACCGGTATCGCCACCGCGATAACGAGCGTGCTCCGGATGCTGCGCAAGAACAGGAAGATGATGCCGATGGCGAGCATGCCACCGATAAGGGCGGTGTCGGTGAGATTGCTCAACTGCGTCAACACGCGCTGTGAGCGGTCACGGATGATTTCGATGTCGAGCCGTCCGTCGTACTCGGATTCGATGGCGTTCAACGCCTCCCGCACACGACGAGCCACCTCCACGACGTTCTGGGTCGATGACTTGTGGACCTCGACCGTCACCGCGTCGGAGCCGTTGAGACGACGGAAGTTCGTCTTTTCCGGATAGTCGTAAGAGACTCTGCCTGCATCCTCGAGGCGCAGCAGACCGCCGGCAACGGGCAGTTTGCCGATTTCGTCGACATCCTGGAATTCACCGACGGCTCGGACCTGATAGCGTCGTCCACCCTCGGCGACACGCCCGAGTGAGACGTTCACGTTGTTGTCGCGAACCTGTCGCCTCAGGGCAGCAGCAGACACATCCAGGCTCTCCAGACGCTCCTGATCCAGCTCGACGATGAGCTGCTTCTCGCGCACGCCCCCCACGGATACATCGACGACGCCGTCCAGACGCAATAAGCGCGGCACCACCACCTTGTCGACGACGTCGGACAGCCGATCCCCCAGCCCCCGCCAGGCGATGCTGGCGTGGACGATGGGGCGCTCGCCGCTTTGCCAGCGGAAAATCCGCAACCGGTCTATCTCGGTTGGTAACGAACCACGAACCTGGTCGACGCGGTCGCGCACCTGCACCGTAGCCGCATCCATGTCGGTGCCGGAGACAAATTCCACTCTGACCGAGGAGCCGTTGGCCGAGGACGTCGCGCTGATGCGTTCGATGTTCGGGAGAATCGCCAGGGCTTCCTCCAACGGCAGCGTGACGTCGCGTTCGATCTCCCCCGGAGCAGTAGAGGGATAGTTGACGCTGACCGTCACCGAAGAGGATGTGATGCTCGGCAGCTCTTCCACGGGGAGTCGCTGCAGGGCGATGAAACCGAGCGCTACCGTGCTCAGGGTAACCATCGCCGTGGTCACCGGACGCCGGATGGCGAATTCTGCCAGTATCATCTCGAACGATCCAGTGAGACGTAGACGACCGGCACCACGATGAGGGTCAGCGCCGTCGATACCAGCAGGCCGCCGACGACGGTTATGGCCATGGGTGCCCTGATTTCCGCTCCGTCGCCAGCCCCCAGTGCCATCGGCAACAGCGCCAGGGCCGTCGTCGAGGTCGTCATCAGAATCGGCCGGAAACGGTGTTGCGCGCCCTCCTGTACAGCCTGGAGCTTGGACATGCCGGTCTGTCGTAGTTGATTGATGTGGTCAATCAGTACAATCGCATTGTTAACGACGATGCCAGCCAGCATGATAGCGCCTATCAGCACGACGACACTCACCGTCTGCCCCGTGAGGGTGAGAAACAGCGCGCTGCCGACGAGTCCGAAGGGAATCGTAAACATGATTACCAATGGATGGAGCAGGGATTCGAACTGCGAGGCCATCACCAGGTACACCAGAAAGACAGCCAGGGCGATGGCAAATTTCATGCTGTCGAAGGAACGCACCATCTCCTCATTCTGACCTCCCACTGAAATCCTGAAACCTTCCGGCAAAGGCATGCGGGCGGCTGTTGCCTCGATCTCGACTACGGCGCTTCCCAGATCACGGCCGGCGAGGTGGGCGGTCACCAGGGCTACACGCTCCTGGTCTAAACGGCGGATCTCGGCAGGCCCTTCGACGATGGCAATGTCGGCGATGGCATCGAGCGGCACGGGGGTGGGGAATTGTGGGGGACTGACGATGAGAGCCTTCAGGTCGGCCAGATCCCGTCGCTCTTCCTCAACAGCACGGACCCGAATGTCTATCCGTCGATCCTTGCGCTTGAGTTCAGTCGACACCTCGCCCTGAAGCTTCTGCCGCAACAGATCCCCGATAGCCTGAATACTTGTGCCCAGCTCAGCGACCCGGTTGCGGTCAAAGAGAACCTGTACTTCTGGCTGACCACTCCCAGCAGACGACTTCACGTCGACGAGTCCTGGAATCTGCTCCATGCGCAAGACCAGCGACGCGGTCAGCTGGCGCAGGGTCGCCAGATCGTAGCCGGCAACCTCAACTTCGATCGGAGTGCGAAATGAGAAGTATGAGAGTCGGGAGAATTCGAACTTCAGGTCGGGCACTGATGACAAGGATTCTCTTACGTGCTCTATGACTTCAGTCTCCGTCATCCCAGCTCGCTGGTCATCCGCTTTGAGCCGGACGAACAACTGGGCCAGGTTCTCGCGCTGCTCGTCGGCGTAACCACCGGTCTCTCCGGTCGCGCCGACCAGACTGAAAACGGTTTCTACCGCGGGCAGGCCGAGGATGTCGGCCTCGAGACCGGCGACGGTGGTGGCGGTCTGCTCCACGGGCTGGCCGGACGGCCATTCCAGGTTCACCAGAAACTCGCCCTGACTCATCTCCGGTATCAGTTCCAGCCCCAGGTCGCGCGATTGGTGAAGGATCAGCGCCGACAACAGCGCGAATCCGCCCAGCGTGTACACCCGCCGGTGCAGACAATGTTGCAACCACAGCGGGTACAGTCGGGAGCAGCGTGCGTACACGGCGTCGAATACCCAGGCGAGCGGCCTGATGATCAGACCGAGGACAATCAGGGGCGCGGAAAGCAGCTTGATGAAGCCCCGAAGCGCCAGTGCCGGTGCCCGCACGCCCGTGCTCTCAGATACCCCACCTTCATCTCTGACGCGGGGAAGACTCCATGACGACAGCATCGGAATCAGCATCAGTGCGACGAATAGCGACGCGGTGAGGGAATAGGTGACGGTGAGTGCCTGGTCTCGAAACAGCTGTCCTGCGACGCCCTCCACGAAAACGATCGGCAGGAACACGCAGACGGTCGTGACCGTCGCCGCGACCACGGCCCGCCCCACCTCGCCAGCTCCCGTGCGCGCTGCTTCCAGCACCGACAGACCCGCCGCCCGCCGGCGCTCGACACTCTCGAGAACGACGATGGAACTGTCCACCAGCATGCCTACACCTAGAGCCAATCCACCCAGCGACATGATGTTGAGACTCACATCCGTGGCGTACATGAGAAAGAACGTCGCGACCACGGAAATCGGTATCGAAAGGCTGATGATCGCCGTGCTCTTCAAGTTGCGCAGAAAGAGGTAGAGCAGGAGAACCGCCAGAACGCCTCCGACGAGAGCCGTCTTCAGCACCTCGTTTACAGCCTGCTGGATGAAGGTAGCCTGGTCGACGATGACTTCGAGCGCCGTACCGCTACTCATCAGATCGCCGTAATCTTCACGGAAGGCATCCAACCGCTCGACGACGACCTCATGAACGCGAACCGTGTTGGCATCCCCTTCCTTGAAGATGGCCAGTTCCACGGCTTCACGGCCGTCGACCCTCGTGATCACGTCGAGCTCGCGGTGTCCGCGTCGTACCCGGCCGACATCGCTCAGTTTGATGACGGCACCGTCGAGGCTGGCGACGACGATCTCACCGATGTCATCGATGTCCTCAAACTCATTGAGCGTGCGGACCATGAATTCGGCTTCGCCGTCTATGAGGAGGCCACCGGTCATGTTGACGTTTTCCGCCGCCAATCGAGCGACGACCTGGTTGATCGGAACACCCAGATCCGCCAGCTTCTTGGTCTCTACTTCAACCTGAATTTCCTCTTCATGACCACCCTCAACCTTCACGGCAGCCACTCCCGCCAGACTCTCCAGATCGAAACGTAGACGCTCCTCGGCGATGTGCCGCAATTCCATCAAGCTCTTGCCGCCGTGCAGGGCCACCCGCATGACGGGATCGAGTGAGGGATCGAAGCGCAGCAGCACCGGTCGTCCGGCGTCGTGCGGAAGCTGGGCGATGTCGAGTTTCTCACGGATGTCCAGCGACGCAAAGTTCATATCGGTGCCCCAGGCGAACTCGACGATCACGTCGGATAATCCGGGCCGCGAGATTGAACTGACGCGCAGGACGTTGTTGACGACGCCGACCAGGCCCTCGATCGGCTCTGAAAGAAGACGCTCCACTTCCTGCGGCGCCGCACCTTCGTACTCGGTGCGGATGGTAATGGTGGGATAGGTTATGTCAGGGAGTAGATTGAGCGCTAGTCGCTCAAAACCGACCAGACCGAAAGCAATGACGGCGACCATGAGCATGGCCACGGTAACCCGCCGGTGAGTCGAGAACTCGACGAGTTTCATCGACTTTGAGCACTTCGCTCGCTGGCGCCGACCACACGTACGGACGTTCCATCCTTGAGCCCTTCGTGCCCGATGGTGATGACGGCCTCTCCAAACGCGAGGCCATCCACGACCTCGACTCGCTCGTCGTCGACGTAACCAAGCTGCAAGACGCGACGTTCGGCCTTGCCTTCATTGACCACGTAGACGTCGTCCTCGTCCGTTTCCAAGACCAGGGCCTTTTTGGGTACAATGAGCGCGTCCACGTGTTCATCCGTGATGATCCGGACGTTGACGAACATGCCGGGCTTCAAAACCGGATCGCTGGACAGTAGCTCCAGGGTCACCTTCACTGTGCCGCTTTGGGGATCGACCCCGGGATTGATCATCTGCACCTGCGCCGGAAAAGTCCTGCCGGCCAGCGCGTCGACACGGATCTGCGCCATCTGTCCCAATCGCAGCAGACCCATCCCCTTTTCAGGCACACGCACCCTGGCCAGGAGCGGGTCCAGATCGGCGACGGCGAACACTTCATCCCCGGACCTCACCATGTCGGCGAGCTCGACCCGGCGTATCATGACGACGCCGGAAAGCGGTGCGCGGATGTCGGCGAATTTGAGATTCAGCCGCGCCTGTTCGAGAGCCACCCGCGCTGTCTCCAAGTGATGCGAAGCCCCCTCACGCTCTTCGTCGCTGACGAGCTGCCTCTCGTAGAGCGCCTTGACTCGTGCCTCGGCCGCTCGCGCCTGTTCCAGGGCGACCTCACTCTGGCGCTCCACCAGGCGCAACTGATCCTTCTCCAGTCGCAGGAGGACATCCCCCTTGCGCACCGCGTCCCCCTCTTCCTTCAACAGATCCTGCACCAGGCCCTCGCCCCGGGCCACGACGCTGACCCAGGTCTCGGCTTCCAGACGAGTATGGGCCTGGATGTGGCTAGTAATAGTCTCGCGCCTGACGAGTTCAGTCTTTACGGGGACTGAGGCTCCTGCTGGACCTTCCGAAGTGCCTCCACGCCCCATCCAACCTCCGCCCCTGCCACCGCCACGCCGTCCCTCTCCTTCCTCTTCGCGGTCACAACTGAGCACGCCGAGAGCAACAAGGAGTATCCCGTAGGTGACCCATTTGACATCACACCGTCTCAATCGCTTTCTCCGTTTCTGGACCCGATGGATTCCTGTTCAGTCAGATCTTCACTTTTTGCATGATGTAGGCGAAGTTCGCGGCGCCGGATGATCCCGTGTCCTCCAGGTATCCTCCCGGGAACAGATGACTGATGCCGACTTCAAAGACCACTTTGCCAAATGTCCTGCTGGCGGTGAAATCCACTTCGCTGCCGACGAAGGAGCGCGGATCCGCAGGAAAAGCGGACCGCACGACGTCTGCCCCCGCGTTGTACCACGCGTCGGCTTCCGGCTCGTCGATCCAGAACGCCTGGTAAGCCAGCCTCAAGCGAGTTCCGTGCCACAACGTCTGCGCCGTCGTTTCGATATTGTGCAAGTTCTGCAGAGAAAACAGATCCATGTAACCGTAGTAGGCATGGCTGAGAGGGTACTGATTGTCGAAGGTCCAGTGCTCGTCATCACCAGGATCGCCATCACCGGTACCGTAGTTGTACGCCAGACTGAAACGGCTGCGGTTGAGGCGCAAGGCTTGATGCGAAACGCATGCATGCAACGCCAACCCGCGATGATCCACACCACCGTATTCTCCGCCCTGCAGGGCGGCTTCGAGCTCCGCGCCCCAGGGATCCCTTCCTGTTTGCCAGCGAGTCCCCAGGGTCCATACTTGGTCGTTAATGCGATCCTCCGCACGTAACAGCACGTAACCCTCGAACCGCACCTCGGGGATCGAGGCCTCGTCGATGTAATAGCCCGCGAAGAAGCGACTGTTGAAAAGCCTACTTGGGGTGTTGTCATAGTCATTGAAATGCTCCGGATCGACTGGCACCAACCGTGAGGCAATCAAATCGAGGGTCTTGTGGTTTGGTTGGCCAAGAGTAACTCTCACCCCATCCCAGACCCTGGCCGTGTTCACCCACTCCAGCGAGGCGACAAGACGCTTGGCTCCCAGGTTGAACTTCTGTCGACCGAGACGAAAGGTCAGCGGCTGGCCCGCAACTCGGTGGCGGATATCGGCATACCCCTGATGCAAGTCGAACTGGTCAGAGAACACATTGGGAACGGCTTCCTGATTGATCGCCGGCGTCGCCAACCTGGACTCCCCCAGCACGCGGGCATCTTGCCCTTCGATGAACACGGAGATCCAGTGGACCGGTTCCCAGCGCAGGTTTACCCGCAGTTGGGTGAGGAAATAATCCTGCGTGCCGCCGCCACTGAAGTCGAAGCCCTCTTTCAGCTCACCCCGCAGCCGCAGACTACCGCCCACTTGCAGTTGTTGGGACGTACCAGGTACAGCGCCCGAATCGATGGTCGTGAACGGCAGTACCACTGCCGACACTGCTACAATGCGAAGCCAGAGCCTCACGACCATTTACCCGCGACCCTGGTGGAACTGGCTATGAGTTAGTGGTTCCTTCATCTCGGTCAATCTGATGATAGGCTCCTCGGCCGGCTGTCCCATGATGAGACCGTAGCGTGAGATGGCAAACGAGTCGCGGGGCTCGATACGCAACAATAAGACGCGCTGGTTGCGGCAGGTCAACGCCCGAGAATCTGTAGCAGTCGAGAGGCATTGCCTGTTGTCGGCCGCGACCGTGTCCGTATGTTCCCGACTATGAGTTTGACCCAGAGTTCGCCCCTGAGAATTCTCCTGGTCGAAGACGCCGTCGGCATGCGCAAAATCGTGGCCTCTCTGCTGCGAAGGTTGGGCTATGAAGACGTGGTCACGGCCAATGACGGGATGCAGGCGCTGCAATTGCTGCAGGCACAGCGATTCGACCTGCTGCTGACGAACTGGAACATGCCCGTCATGGATGGGTTGCAGCTCATTAAACAGGTTCGCGCCAGTCCAAAGTACGCACACATCCCGGTTATCCTGTTCTCGTCACGCGCAGCTCGCAAGGACGTGGTTGAAGCCCTGGAGGTTGGAGTGGACGGCTACCTGGCCAAGCCGTTCACCTCGTCGCAATTGCAGGAACAGCTGTCGGGCATCCTGGAGCGGATAACCCAACGACGCGTGACCCAAATTGTCGACGGCCTGGATCCCCTTGATCGGGAGGAGGACCACGCCTTGATGCTGGTCGGAGACGCGGCGGCGGCCGGTCAACTGATGCGGCCGGAACACGCTCGTGTCGTCGATACCATGGCCCACACCGTCGACGCTGTGCGCGCCATCAATGCCGGCTCGCCTGACTTCGCCGTAGGAGTAGGGCTGGACGACGATTCGGGCACGCTCAGCAGGAAACTCAATGCCCTGGGCAAGCGCGTGAAGGCGCTCGTGGTCACAACCATGCTACCGGGCGGCGGCGTTACCCTCGCCCGTCTGGCCAGCATCAACAAACGCGACGACTTGAGCGTTTTGCTGGTACATGAACATCCTGAGGAAATACCCGACAAGGTGCGAGCTGGACTGAAACGATTGGGAGTAGAGCTCTATGAGCGAGACAGACTCGATGCAAATGCCATGGAGCAGGTCGTCGCCGAGCATGTTGTCGCCAAAGTTTATGAAGGTCCCCCTTCCGAACTGCCCTCGCCGGAACAGATTCGACAACGTCTCGAAATCGACATCCGCATGACCGTGGTCCTGCCGGTGATGCCGCAGGTGTTCGACCACATCGTCAAACTCTCCAGAGATCCCGACAGCGAGATGCAACAATGGATCGATGCGATCGAAACCGACCCCCTCAGCCGTGCAGTGGTGATCAAACGCGCGCGCTCCCCCATCTACGGATTCCAGGGAGAAATCGATGAGACGGGCAAGGCGGTAATCCTGCTTGGCAAGGATGCCGTGAAGGATCTGATCGTCTCGGAGGCAGTGATGCGATCCTTCCAGGGCGTTCAAGAGCAGGAGTTCTCTGTAGATGAGTACTGGGCGCATAGCGTGACGGTGGCCCTGACCGCGCGCCTGCTGACCCTACCCGTTGAGGAGGACGAACGCACACCGGAACAACAGAAGGATTGGCAGAGTTTCGAGTTGAGCGAACAGGCTGTGGAGGTGCTGGAGAGACTGAAGCTCTGCGAGTATTTCACCCTTGACCCGGGACAGGATCCCTTCATCGCCGGCATGATGCACGACATCGGCAAGGTAGCCTTGATTCAGAGCTACCCCGGACTGTATCGCCTCATTCTTGAAGAACTGCGGACGGGTACCTGGCTGTATCCGATGTCATATGCTGAAGAGACCTGTGCCGGAGGGGCCAACCACTGTCTTGTCGGCCGGCTGCTGGCAGAAAGCTGGAAGCTCGGGGAGGATGTGTCCCGGGTCGTCGAGCATCATCATGAGCCCACACCCGACCATCCTCTGGAACAGCTGGTTGCACTGGCCGACCTGATCGGCGGTGGCATAGCACCCTTCCCGGAGGAAGCCGCGTTCCCGCTGACCCGCCTGCTGCACGGCGGCGAGACCGGCGACACGGCGGAGGGAATCGAACGCTTTGTGCCCGACGCGGTACTGGCAGCGGCAGGGGTTGCCACCAGCGATGTCGTTGAGCTGGCGCGCACCGTGGCGCCTGGGATTCGTCAGCGCGTGGAGGCCATCCGAGGGGCACTGTGACCGAAGCGCCTGACAGCTCAGACTGCGTCGCATCATTTTTATTGGGGTGCAACCAACGATTATATTGGGGAGCTGCCATCCACCCCACGCAACAACATGGCGACGCAAATCGACACGCAAAAGCGAAGGCCGCGGATGACTACGATTGATCCGCTTGACAATACCCATGGAGAGCCCATGCGAAACATGACTATCCGCTTTCTGTTACCATGCTTAGCGATCTCGATAGTCCTTCTGTCCCTGCAGGCCCGGGCAGAGACGATTCACGAGAACACGGGGTTCCTGGATTTCAATCTCTATCCGTACACCAAAGTAGACGCCGACAATGCCGTCACCGTCAACGCGCTTGGCAACCTCCGGCATGGACTGCAGTATTTTAGCCTGACGAATTTCGGCCGCGACTCAGAGCGCGCAGCACTGAAGGAATCTGACAATTTTCTCACCGAACAAAATCTGCGGTGGAATATCCCCGGCGACATGCCGCTCAACTTACTGCAACTCACGGTGCAGGCATTGGTGCGCTCGGGTAGAGGCAACGACGCGCTGCGACTGGGGTTGAGATGGAAGATTCACAGTACACCGCGGCTGCATAGACTCCTCAAGGCCGCGCGTGTCGTGTATTGGATTGATATTCATGCGGTCCAGTTCGACCATGTGGACGGTCGTCAGTGGCAGATTGAGCATGTATTCAGGTGGGTCCTTTCGCCGAACCGGGTCTATGTCGCTGGATTCGCCGACCACAATATCGATCCGGAAGGCGGGACGAAGCACAATTGGGTTGAAGAGACTCAGCTTGGAGTGCGTCTCGTTGACCACCTCCACTTGGTCGGTGAACAGCGTTACAACGCGTTTCGCCAGGGCGAGGAAACCAGTGTTGGCATAGGGCTCGAGTATGTCATCCGATATTAGAACACGGACACACTCCGCTACTGATCGGGAAAGCAGACCAGGTCATTGACCTGATTCTGGCCGCTGGATCAGCCCAGGTACTTGCGCACCTTCTCCCGCAGCCTGGTGGGATTCGTTGGTTTCGAAAGATAGTCGGTTACGCCATACTCGACTGCCCCCTTGAGCTCCTGCGGATCCTTCGAAACGGTGAGCAGACAGACTGGGATACTCCGGGTTTCTGGAATCGAGCGAAGTTCCTTCAGCACTCCAAGACCGTCCAACCCGGGCATGAACCAGTCGAGAAGGATGAGATCGGGTCGCCGAAGCCGGGCAAGGTCGACAGCCTCCTCACCGTTTGAAGCCTTCAGCACCATGTGTCCAAGCGGCGCCAGAATCTCATGCACCACCGTGCGCATCATCGCCGAGTCGTCGACGATGAGTACGGATTTAGACTCGTCAGGATCGAACAGGCCGTCGAGGCTGTCTGTCATTGCGGATTGACCCCCAGGCTCAGCCCATGCACTGCTCGACGATTTCATTGATCTGATCCTCGAGCTCTTCGTCAAGCTGGTCGCGGATTTGCTCCACCTTGGCCTGGTTGAGGCCGAGTGTGCTGAGAACCTTAGGATCGTACTCCGCCGGTTCACCGGGAACGTAGCCGCGGCCCATGTCCTTGATCAAATTGTTGGAGAGGTGAACCAGGCAGGCTAACGGGCGCGGCGTCGGCCCGAAACTGTGATGCCCACCGACCACGTCCACAAGCTCTTCCCCGGCGTTCGATTTGAGCATCACCAGACTGCCCACGTACTCGTGTGTTGGCATGTCTTCGATCTTCTCCTCAGCCGTCCGGTAGGAGCAATCGTCGTTGCCCATGTGGTTGAGCACCTGTTCAAATTGGTCCCAAAAATAAAAGCCGAGAATCAACTTGCCAACATCGTGCAGGATGGCCGCCACCCAATAGTCGTTGAACTCGATTTCCCGTTTTAAGGTCACCAGACGTTTGGTGCACAGGGCATCGGCCACCATGGCGCAACCCACCGAATGTTCCCAGAACCCGCGCAGATCAAACTTGCTGTCCTCGGGCCGGGAAAAGCTGTTCATCATTTTCACTTGCGCCGCGATGGCCCCGACCTTGCGCATACCAAGCCGCATGATTCCTTCCTTGAAGGTCCACTTCTTCTGGCGGGCTGCCCCCGACAGCGCCGCGGAATTGAAAACCTGCAACAGTTTCTGTACGATGGACGGATCGCTGAACAGGACTTGCTCCAGATCCTTCACCGACCCCTCCGGATCGTTGACGATCTTCATGATCCGCATCACGACCTCAGGTAGCGATGGCAGACTCTTGAGCTCGCGAATCCTAATCTCGACAAGCTGCTGCAGCTCCTCGTAGGATTTGCCTTCCGACCCCTCCAGCATGCCAGTGACGCCGAAGGTCTTGAACGCCTTGGCGACTTGCTCACGTAAGGAGGTGCCTTTCTTTCCGGAGAACCCCTCCCAGGCGCACAATTCGACCTTGTTCAGGTTCACTGCCATTTTGCGATGCTCGGCAATCAGTTTCTCCGGAACGAGAAGGAACATCGGCACGGTGTCACGGCGAGTCATGCCCATCAGGACAGCTGGATTGCGTATGGGTTCGTTCTGGATGACGAACGTGCAGCGGATCTGTTCGCCCAGTTCGCGAAAGGCCGTGGCCGCCTCGACGAAGTCTTGAACTATCTTGGTATGAATGCCGTATTGGTAGTTGAGCAGCAGCACTGCGAACTTCGCCAGGACGTACTGGGCTTTGCCGGCCTGCTGGATGATGAGGCCGTACTCCTGCTCTGGTTCTTTGTTCATAGGTTCGCGGTTAGTTGTTGCCGAGGCTGTAGGGGACGGCTCCCCAAAGACTCTTCAATGGCACGCTGGCGTGGGGCACGCCGGCGCTTCACAGACACTTGCCGACCATCGCCTTGATTTCCGGCACGATAAACTCGTTCAGCGTTTCCTTGAGCTTGGTCAGTTTGGCTTCATCGAGTCCAAACGTTTCCAGCACCTGTTCGTCGTACTTGGAAGGCTCACCCTCAATGTAACCCATGCCCAGATCCTTGCTGATATTGTCGACGAGATGGACCAGGCGGACGAGGGTTGGCGACGAGGCGGTGATTTCGTGATGCGATTGCACCACCTGGACGAGCTCTTCCTTGATGTTCGATTTCATCAACATCAGCTGACCCACCAGCTCGTGATTGGGCGTGTCGGCCAACTTGTTTTCGGCATCACGGAAGGATAGCATCCCGGTCGCTGGTGTAACCTCATCTTGCTTGGCGGCTTCCTCACCTTCCTTGACTTCCTTCTCCGCGCCCTCCACCGCTTGCTTTGCCTCGGCCGCGCCGGCGCCGGTGCCTTGCATGTTATTCAGGACCATCTCGAAGAAATCCCAGAAGAACAGTCCCAAAATCAACTTGCCGACGTCATGCAGGATGGCACCAATCCAGTAGTCGTCAAACTCGATGGTGCCTTCGAATTCGACCAATTCGCTTTCGATGATCTTGTCGGCGAGCATGGAACTGCCCACCGAGTGTTCCCAGAAACGCCGCAGATCAAACTTGCTGTCTTCGGGTTTGGCGAAGGAGTTCATCATCTTCACTTGCTGGGCCACAGCCCCGACCTTCTGCAAACCCATGCGGACAATGGCGTCCTTCAGCGTCCAGCCACCCGTGTGGCCGGCGCCGCCGAAAAAGGGCGCGTTGATCACCTGTAGCAATTTTTCGACGATGGCGGCATCGCTGAGCAGCAGGTCCTCCATATCCTGAGCGCTGGAGTTGGGGTCCCCGACCAGCTTCATGATCCTGAGGACGATCTCCGGCATCGCCGGCAACGTTCGCATGTTGCGGACGCGCACCTCGACCCGGGACTGCATCTGGTCAAGAGGGACGCCCTCCTGGACCAGCCCGTCGACCTTCGTCTCCTTGAAGGCCTTGTCCACCAGGGTGCCCAGTGAGGGTCCTCGTTGGCCGAACGCCTTCTCCCAGGCACAGAGTGTGACCTTCGCGACCCCGCGAGAACTGCGAAGCTGTTGGCTCAGCATCGACGTCGGGCACAGAATGAAGAGGGGGACTTTTCCTTGCATCGTGAATCCCTGCAGAAACATCTTGCTCTGGATGCGGTCGTTGTGGATGATGAACACGGCCTTGACGGCTGTGGCTCGTCGACGCAGCAGCGTGACGCCCTCCTTGAGATTGTCGCAAACCGCCACCTGCATTCCGTAGGCGAAATTCAGGATCATCACGGTGTACTTCAGCAGTACCTGCTGGGCTTTGCCGTGTTCGCGGATAATGATGGCGAATTCCTGATCTTCTGCGGCCGCGTTGGTCATATAGCTTGCCCTTCATCGGTGGAGTTGGACCCGGTTTCCTCACTCGAACCGGGGTCGAGCGGACGCCAGTGCACACCGTCCTTGTAGTGAAACTCGACCGCCTTGATGTCATCGCTGACACGGCTGGTCTCCGAGCCGAATTGGACGTACACATCAGCATAGACCGTATCGGTCGCCGCGACAGTGCCCTGAGCAACGCTGGTGGCAATCTGGCCCTCAAGCTGCACCTGCTCCTCCAGGGACTGCTCATGGGAGCGAATCAACTCCGCCAGTTTTCGCGATGGTTCTTCGAGATCGTGCCGCCTGCGCTCGGTGGCGCGATCCAGTTGAGCCTCGATCTCGCCGATGTCCGCGCGTGACAGTCCTAGGCTCTTGACCAGCTGCGGTATTTGCGCTTCAGCAGCCGTGATCGTGCGCGTGAGTTGTGCGAGGCGCTCGAGCTGCTCGGCGCTGCCGCTGATGCCGACGACGGTGCGGTCGGTATCGTGCGAACCCAGCCGCTTGGCCTCGACGCGCTTGCCGGCGACGACTTCCCCGCTGACGATACTGCCGCCACTGCTACCGCCGCCGTCCTCAACCTTGACCTCGCCTCCCGCGCGCACGATGCCGTTGATTATGTACGCCCCGGCGGTCACGTTCTCGTGCGCCATGACCGTGCTGTTCTGAATGAACTTCGTCTCCACGTTGCCTAGCGCCACCACCTTTGTATCCGCCCCGAAAATGCCCTTGGCAACGATGACATCTCCCTTGGCCTGTACGCTGGCCCCGTTCTCGATGGTACCGCCGATCGTCACGCTGCCACCCGACTTGACGCTGAACCCGGAAACCACTGACCCCCCGATGTCGACGTTCGTCGGCAGATCGATGTTGCCTGAGTCGTAGTCGACGTCACCGTTGACGGCGAACACAGGCTGCACCTCGATACTGTCGCCGGCAACATTGACGGCACCGTCGATCTCGGCGACGAAGGCGGTGCCCCCGTCCTTGGCTTCAGTGCGCACGTTCTGGCCTGCCGTGAACGCTCGGTCTTCGCCTGGGGTTGCCGGCGTTTCTTCGCCTTTGACGTTAACGCCGCTTTCGCCGGGGGTAGCAGCCACCAGTTCGCCGATCAAGTCTCCTGCGGCCACGCCAACGGCAGCATTGCGCTCACGAAAATCGATGGTCCCGTCTTCCAACACATTGCCGGCTCGTTTGGTTGGATCGAAGGAGTAATCGACGTGGGCATCAGCGCCGGCGACGGGGGCTCTGCCACTGGCGATCTGTATGGCCGCTTTCTCTGTCGCCGATACCCTTTCAGCGCAAAGCTTCTCCACCGCCGTGTCGTCGAGACCACTGGTGACCCCAGCCTGTTGAGCAGCACTTTCTATCCAGTCCCGCTGTGGCAACGGTGCCTTGCGAACCTGAGGAAAGTGGACGAAATGGGCCTCCTGAAACTCAGGAGCAACCCAAATGGGTGAAACCACGGAGATTTCGTCCTTGATCAGACAGACGTACCCGTAAGACTGTGCGGCGAATTCTCCGTCCTTCGAGATCACGTTGGCGCCGGCATTGAGCTGTGCTTCCTTGCCGGGCTGTTCGATCAGTTTGCCGAAGATATCCTTGCCGGGATTGCCGGGAGTCGGAGAGGTAATCCGAGCCAGCGTCTCGCCAGGCGCGACCAGAACGCTTACCAGTTCCTTTTCCAGCACGGCATCCAGATCCTCCTTGGCCAGAGCGTCCTTCACAGCCTGGTACGGGAGAACGACATCGGCATCCGTCTTTTTCTGAAAAAGGAGCTCCACCTCACCGTCTGTTCCCGGCTCCGGCTGCTTGCTCTTGGCGATGACGAATGTCCCGCGGGCCTCCCCTTCCTTCTTGGCCTTCTTTATCGCCTCCTTCAACGTCTTTTTCTTGAAGCCGCGCTTGATGTGATAAATCTCCTTCAGCGCATCAACGACGGTTTGTCCCTTCATTTTTTGACCGGCAAAACTCAATGCCGTCAGCGTCGCCTGTTGATGATCTTCTGCGATTTCCACCGCCATCCAGGCTTTGCCCTGTTCGCCAAAGACATGGGACCCTTCATCGGGATCGGGATGGGACACCTCTTGCTGTGTGGACTCTGCCGCCTCGTCCTCGGCAGCGGGTGACTCCTTTGGCGCGGCCTCACTGCTCTCCGCCTTTTCCGCTGCCTTCATTTGCTCGACGTACTCCTTGTCGAGCGTGACCACGTCATCCACCCGCTTGCGGGGCCGCCGATCTCTGACTTTCTGACGTGCCATTGGGTCCTCAGAACCTGGCTGTTGTCTGCAGGTACATCTTGAATGCCGGATCCTCGCCACCCGATGAAGCCTTGGTCGCGTCGCCGGGTACGAAGATGAGACCGCCCCACTGGACAGACGTCGCGGAATTGAGGGTATGGGTGAGAAGCACATCGGCTTCCTGGCCCAGATTCTTCCCGCTACCCGTGCTCTTGGCGAAAGTGAAGTGGTGAATATGGAGAGCCAGGCGCGTAGACTCGGACGCCGACAACTCGCCCTTGAGGTAGAAATCTGACAGACCCTGCCCATTGGTGTCGTTGGGAATGTCGGTGAACTGGTCCATCAGCCCGTAAAACTCGTGGTTGGTGGCAAACAGGGTGTCGAACACCTTGACCTGATCGTCGGCCGGCGTGCTGTCGCCGGAGAGGTAATCCAGACCCGCGGTTACATATGGTCTGTTCCAGCCTGGCCCTTCGTAACTGAGGCGTCCGCTTGCCATGAACGCCTTGACTTCGTCAGCACCGACGTCGCCCAACTGACCGGCTCCCTCCAGCTCGTAACCGAAAATATGGCCTGCCGCCGTCACGAGCTGGCCGGCGCCGCGCAGACCCGCCGTGGCGCGCCGCAGACGATTCGCCCCTGTGTTCTTGTCATGCTCGAACAGCGCATACGGTTCCGCGGCATGGTGATCACGTTGGAGATGTCCCTCGATCCCCCAAAGGTTGCGATCTCGAGTGCTCTCTCCGCGGATACCCTTTTCATCCAATTTGGCGACGAATAGCTCACCATGAGACTCCTCGCCGAAATGCAGTCGCAGGGCGTCAAAGGCGCGTCCCGTGTTGCTCCAGCCGACAGCCCCTACCAGTCGCTCACTGCCATAGACCAGTTCCTGTCGGCCGACGGTGAAACTGAACGGTTGTCCGAACATGCTCTCGAGCTTCAGGTAGGCCTGGTGGAAATCCAACTGGCCGGCGCTGCCATCCAGGGTATTGGCTTCTTCGCCCCACTGCCGCGCATCCTGTACCTCGACCACGATGGTGGTCTCCTTTTGAGGTCGTGCGGTCACGCGCAACCGGGAGCGCAGCAGTTCAACCACATCGCCATCACCGCTGGTGAAATCCAGATCCGACCACTCCATTCGATTGCGAATCTGACCCGTCACCGTGAACCGGGGTTGCTCCCCGACTTTGTTGCGCTGCTCCATGTCCTGACGCAGACGCTCGAGGTCTTCCCGCAGTATTCTCAACTCCGCAGCCAGCTCGTCGGAGGTCATCGACTGCAACGAGCGTTCATATTCGTTGAGCTGACCGGAGCGCTCGTCTTCTCCCAGTACCTGTTGCAGCAGCCTGAGCTCCCTGCGCATATCACCGCGCCGCCTCTCGACCTCGTTGCGCAGTTCCTGCAGCTCCTGGAGTTGTTCGACTGTCGATTCCTGGGCCAGGATGCCCTCCTGGGTGGCCAGCAGACCGACGATGAGCAGAGAAGCGGTGACTTTGAGCGCCATAGGGTCTCTTATACGGTTGCTTCAGTGATGTTTGTGATATCTCTGTGCTATTTTGCCAAGTCATTGAAAATAAAGAAAAAACGCCCGAAAAAACAGGGCGCTCATGGAGGCTTCAGGAGGCAGTCTGAAGGAGAACAAAGGTCGTACGAAGTGCTTGTGCGGTGAAAAGTTCACGTAGTCTGATCTCGGTATTGCCTATTTTTTTGTTGTAGCGTTCAATCCGCTCTGCCGCATGAACCAGGATGTGAAAAGTGCAGGAATCGAACGAAAATCTCGTTGGTAAGCGTCGCGCTCGTGTACGCGTAGCCGCCCTGCTCTCGGTCGCGGCCATGATAATAGGTGGGGCTGCATCCGCTTCCCCGTTTCCGAGCTTCCTGGTGGGCATCATCTCATTCCTGGACGGCCCGGTGCCAGCCGATGAGATCATCCCGGATGTGCCCTTGGACGGGATCCCACCGCTGTTCGATCCGCTCTTCGTAGCTGTAGACGAATCCAGCTACGGCGACGATGAAATGGTCGTCGGCGTAGCCATCGAGGGCGAGGCTTTCGCCTACCCGTTCAGCATCATGAACTTCCACGAACTCGTCGAACATGATATTGCCGGCCACCGCATGGTCGCGACCTACTGTCCGTTGACAAACTCGGCTGCCCTCTTCGAAGCGGCCGACATCGACTTTGGAAATACCGGAGCACTCTTTAACAACAACGTCGTCATGTACGACAGGGAGACCTTCAGTACCTGGTCACAGATGGCTCTGGGCAGCATCTTCGGCGACCGCGCCGGCGAACACCTGACCCCATTGCCGGTCGCGCAGACGACGCTGGGCGTCTGGAAGCAGCTGTTTCCGGGTACCCGGGTGTTGTCGGAGGCGACCGGATACAGTGGCCGTAACTACCTGTCCAACGTGTTCGTCAACTTCGGCTACACCCAGGACACACGGATCTTCTTCCCCCAAACCCCGCCCATCGATCAGAGGCGACATCCCAAGGAGATGGTCTTCGGCCTGGCCCGGGGTGACGGGATCTCGATCGCTTTCATGTACAGCGATTTGGAACAGGGCCGAGTCGCCAACCAGGTCTTCGACGGTAATGACATCGTCGTTTTCTACGAACCACAAGGACATCTTGCCCAGGGCTTCGTGCGCGAGTCCGGAGATCAATTGCTGCATTTTTTCTACTCCGGCCTCGACGAAAGCAGCGGCCTGTCGCTGTTCGAGGACACTGAAACCGGGTCCACCTGGAATGTGAAAGGTGAGGCGACAGCGGGCCCACTGGTTGGCCAGCGCCTTGTCCAGATTGGCACCTACAGCGCCTACTGGTTCGGTTGGGCCAGCTTTTGGCCCCTGACACAGATCTGGGACGGATCAAATATCGAACCGCCCACGGCCATCGAGGACGACAGCTGGGGAAGCATCAAATCGACCACCATCAGCGGAGCGGGTATGGAGAGCGCAAACCCATGAATTCTCGTGCTCTCGTTCACGCCGGTCTCCGCGCGGCCGAACTCGCGCTGACCGGCATGGTGATCTTCTCATGTACGGTGCCGACTACGCAGTACAGCCCTGATGTCCACGGAGAGGAGCCGCAGCGGCGCGTCCACATCACCGATCGCTACGGCGAGCGCTTCGACATAACCCACGCCATAGAGCGCTACCACATGCACCGGCGCGGCTTCGAGTTCGGCATCGGCAAGAACACGATACGGCCGCTGAATCAGCCTGGCATGCTGACGGAAGGGGATCGAGGCTACCCCGCATACGGATCGGGGTGGAATCGCGGCCCAGACGTTATCGGTGCCGTCATCGAGGGGGAGGCTCGCAGTTATCCAGTGGACCAGCTGGTGCGTCACGAAGTCGTCAATGAAAGCGTCGGGGCGACGGAGGCCGCGGTCGCCTACTGACCCCTGGTCGATCTGGCTGCCGTGTACAGCCGCGAATTAGACGGTCAGCACCTCACCCTTGCCGCCAGTGGATGGACCTATAACCGCACGTTCGTGCTGTACGACAAGGAGACCGGTACTCTGTGGTACCCGTTGCCTGATACCGACGGGCTCACGGGAATCGCCGGCCCGTTGCAGGATCGGTTCCTGCCGGCGCTGCCGTCGACGAGAGCGTCGTGGCGCGAATGGCACGAGCTCCACCCTGACACCAAGTTTATGGAGTATCCCGATGCCAACCCGTGGAACAGACTGGGCCATTGATGAACTGCAGGATCTACGCGAACCGCAAGTGCCGGAGTTGGAGTCGATGAAGACTCACTGGAGCTGCGCTATCCCTGACCGGCGATCCGCAGAAAACGATTTGCAAATGCCGGCACCGATCGGCATACTTTGTGACCTATGACGACCGCTTTGCACCAGATAAGACCGCTTCAAAAGAGTGCCGAGGTCTGCCCCGAAACCGGCCCTGGAGCTGGTGACGATTCGCGCACTGCTCGCGCCGTGCTACGCGACGAATTGGTGGGCAGCTGGCCTTCGTTCGAACGCACGGTCGCCGAACGCGCGGCACCTCTGTTGCGCCGTCGCTTGACCACGCTGCAAGTCAATGTCGGCAAGTTGTGCAACCAGACCTGCCGTCATTGTCACGTGGAAGCTGGCCCCCGGCGGCCGGAGCAGATGACGCGAGCAACAGCAGCTCGCGTCGTCGAGTTAATGGAATTGTCAGGGAGCGAGGACCTGTCGCTCCTGGATATCACCGGCGGCGCTCCCGAACTCAATCCCAACTTCAGGTTCCTGGTCGAGGCCGCTCGCACTCGGGGACTACGCGTCATCGACCGCTGCAACCTCACCGTGTTGTTCGAGCGGGGACAGGAGGACACGGCTCGGTTCCTGCGCGACAACCAGGTCGATATCGTCGCTTCGATGCCGTGTTATTCACGGGAGAACGTGGAGAAGCAGCGCGGTCGGGGCGTGTTCGCGAAGAGCATCAAGGCGCTGCAAATTCTCAACGATTTCGGATATGGCCAACCGGGATCAGGGTTGTCCCTGGACCTGGTATACAACCCCGTCGGCCCCTCTCTGCCGCCTTCCCAATCTGAGCTTGAAGCGGATTACAAAGAGCGTCTGGGCGAAGACTTCGGCATCGTCTTCAACGGCCTGTACACCATCACCAACATGCCGATCAAACGTTTTTTGTACGATTTGAAGCACGCAGCTCAGTTGGACGAATACATGCACTTGCTCGTCGACAGCTTCAACCCCGACACCACCGAAGATGTCATGTGTCGCGATTTGATCTCCATCGGATGGGAAGGCGAGCTATTCGATTGCGACTTCAATCAGATGCTGGAGATACCGGTGCCCGGAGCGCACAGGACCATCTGGGAAATCGAATCACTCGAGGAATTCTGCCAGGGATCGATCGCCGTCGCCGACCACTGCTTTGGTTGCACGGCGGGCGCCGGCAGTTCCTGTGGCGGTCAGCTTAGTTAGCGGCCGCCGCCGAAGCGCTGGCCGTGACCCTGACTGAAACCACGCCCACCCATTCTGCCGGCTGCAGGCAAATCCCTCCATCGTCGCACGCCTGGTACTGGATTATCAACCGTACGATACCGTCCTGACCGACTGGTGCCTTTGACGAGAGCTGCATGGTACTGACGAGGCGGACCGTGCCGTCGTACACGTCCAACGAGTCCTCCGTGCCGGCAACATGCAGACGCCTGGGTTCCGGGTACCGCACATCTTGCACTTCCAGTGGCAGGTCGAGGCTGTTCACCGTTAGCGACGTCGGAATCAGCCAATGTTCGGACGCGGGATTGGCGTTGATATGCCACCCCTCACTTATACGGACATCGACGGAGGCCTGGAAGGTTTCGCCAGGAGCGACCTGATCCATGCTCAGTACCGCGGCAGCCCGGACGATGGAGTCCGGGGGAGCCACTGTCTGAGCCATCCCCGGGGACGGGAGCTCTGCCCTGGATTGTCTCGCCGGAGCGAGCGCGCGAGCCTGTGAGGGATCCAGAAGGTCCCATGCTGCACCGATCATGGAGGTGTAGGCAGACGGTTGCCGAGCCATGACTCCGCCGAACGCACGCAGAGTCTGGAAAGCCTTTGAGCGTAAATCCTCACGGCCCGAATGACTCGCCCTTGCCATAGTGATGAGACAGCGCGTGGCTACGGCGTTGGCCGAGGGCAGAGCAGAATCGGTCGCCTTCTTGACACGGACAATCAGATCATCCCCACCTTCTTGTGAATAATAGAACCCTCCCACTTCAGGGTCCCAGAAACGGGTGACCATTTGATCGACGACGACGGTGGCCAGATCCAGCCATCGCCGCGTGCCGGTGGCCGCGTACAGAACCAGAAGGCCGTCGGCAAAGTGCGCGTAGTCCTCGAGATAGCCGTCGTGTTTGGCGGCGCCCGCCCGATAGACGCGTTTGAGCGCTCCCTGGTCTGTGACCAGGTGTTCTGCCGCGAAACTCGCCGCGCGTTCGGCAGCCTGGCGGTAAGGCTCGTGCCCGAGAATGCGAAAGGCCTCGGCGCAGGTGGCGATCATCATGCCGTTCCATGCGGTGATGATCTTGTCGTCCAGCAGTGGGTAACGGCGTTCGGAGCGGCTGCGGTAGAGCACCCGGCGCGCCTCTTCGAAGTTGTCATCAAGATCGAGGGTGGCGGCCGCCTGGGCGTAGCTGCCGGCGATGTGGATGACGCCCGCCCCCTCGACCTCCGGAACGGGTGCCAACCGAAACAATTCAAAAAAGCGACCGGCCTGCTGACCCAGCTGTTGCCGGATCTCCGACTCCGTCCACACGTAATACTTACCCTCGACCGCATCGGTCTCCGCATCGAGCGCGGAGTAAAAGCCGCCTTCAGGAGCAGTCATTTCCCGGGCCACGTACTGCAGGACGTCCTCGGCAACCCGTCGCCAGCGCAACGTGCCGACCAGTTCATAGGCGCGCAGATAGGTACGCGCCTGCTGAGCCTGGTTGTAGAGCATTTTCTCGAAGTGCGGAACCAGCCACTGAGCGTCTGTTGAATAGCGATGAAAACCGCCGCCGATCTGGTCGTGGATACCGCCGGCGGCCATGGCGTCGAGGGTGTGCGTGACGATGTGTAATGCCTGCTCGTCATTCCACGATTCCCAGGCGTCCAGCAGCAGCTCGAGACGCATCGTCGGCGGAAACTTCGGCGCTCCGCCGAACCCACCGTTGGCCGAGTCATACTGTTGCTTGATCGTGTCAACCGCGCGCTTGATCATGGTGGAGTCGGGATCGACGGCGGCCAACGCAGCATCCTCTGAGTGGATCTGACGGATTTGAGCGGTGACCTGCTGGGCCACTTCGTCGACCTCCGCACGCCTCTGGGTCCAGTATTCGTTCAGCGAGTTCAACACCCGCACGAAACCCGGACGTCCGTGCGCATCCTGGGGCGGGAAATAGGTACCGGCGAAAAACGGCAGCAGGTCGGGAGTTAGGAATACGGACATGGGCCAGCCGCCATGTCGATTCATCAGATGGGTCGCCGTCATGTAGATCTGATCGATGTCGGGCCGCTCTTCACGATCCACCTTGATGTTGATGTACCAGCGGTTCATGACAGCAGCGATCTCGGGGTCGGCGAACACCCTTCGCTCCATCACGTGACACCAGTAGCAGGTCGAGTATCCCACCGACAGGAAGATCGGCTTGTCCTCACGACGGGCACGCTCGAAGGCCTCGGCTCCCCAGGGGTACCAGTCGACGGGGTTGTGAGCGTGCAGGAGCAGGTATGGGCTGGTTTCGTGCTGCAGGCGGTTGGCAGGGCCTGCGTGCGTCACCGGGATCGACTCCGAAGCGCCGTCCTCGTCGACTTCCTCCGCTATGAGCTCCGGCTCGGAGGTCGCGCATCCCGACGTGGCGCTGATGACGACGACGGCGGCTGTCAGCAGCGCCCGGCGGCATGCATCAATCGCAGGCAGCGACACCCTGTGCTCGGCGAGTCTCAGGTCGCTGCCGTGGCCGTCGCCGGTTGGTTCACCATCTCGGCCGTGGCCTCGATTACGTAGTCGATGTCCGAACTGGATATGTGACGATGGGTGACCAGACGAGCTCTGGCTCCGGGTCGCGGACTGGCCAATATGCCACGTTTATTCCAGGCCGCCAGCAGCTGCGCCTGGTCCCACCCCAGATCAGTCACATTGGCGATCGCGAAGTTGGTGGGGCGAGGCGGTTGCTCGGCGCGGAAGCCCTCGATGGCGTTGAGTCCAGCATGCAACCGGCGCGCGTTGTCGTGGTCTTCGGCCAGGCGTTGGATGGAACTCTCCTCCAACGCGACAATACCGGCGGCGGCGATGACGCCAACCTGCCGCATGGCACCGCCCAACCGTTTGCGAGCACGGTATGCCTCGTCGATGAAGGCACGGGTGCCGCACAGGAGTGATCCAACTGGAGCGCTGAGGCCTTTCGAGAGACAGAACATGACCGAATCGGCCGGGCGAACGAGCTCGCGCACGTCGACACCGAGGGCGACTGCCGCATTGAAAATGCGGGCTCCGTCGATGTGCAGCTTGAATCCATGTTCCTGTGCCGCCGCCGCAACGGCTTCGATTTCTGCAGGCGTGAGGGCGTGGCCGCCCGCCATGTTGTGCGTGTTTTCGATACAGACGAGACGGGCACGGGGCAGGTGTGGATTCTCCGCACGCACGAATTCGGCGACCTGCTGTGGCAGCATCACTCCATCCTTGCCCGGAACGGCCTTTGCCGCCAGTCCGGCAAGCACGGCATACCCGCCGGCCTCCCAGTTATACATGTGAGACTGGGCTTCGAAGAGGACTTCCTCTCCATGACGCGAGTGGGCCAGTAGCGCGCAGGTATTGCCCATCGTGCCGCTGGCGACAAACAGAGCCGCCTCGGTACCCACGGTCTCGGCCGCCAGTTGCTGGAGGCGATTGACGGTCGGGTCTTCGGATTTGACGTCGTCGCCAACCTCGGCGTGGCGCATGGCCTCCCGCATCGCTTCCGTGGGCTGGGTGACCGTATCGCTGCGCAGATCTATCGTTCGATCTATGATCGTCCTGGACATGTGCACCTGGTACTCGTTAAACAGGGTGTTGTTCGTTCAGTTAATAACGTAGTCGACGCCATTGACTCGCGGATTTGAGTCTGTGTACAATGAGTCTCGTCCGCAGTATGTTCCGGCGCGTCTACAATGCCTGAAAATTAACCTTGGCACAGGTGTCTGTCTAATGGCTTTCCCTTCAAGAGGAACGTGTCACCGCCCGACGGTGACGGGCAGGCGGGGGATGATCGCCTCCGCCCATCCGCTGGCCTCGGTGGCGGGTTTGCGCATCCTGATGGCTGGCGGTAATGCCGTCGACGCGGCGGTGGCCACGGCAGCCGCGCTCAATGTCGCTGAACCGTTCATGTCCGGTTTGGGCGGAATCGGCTACATGAACATTTCGTGCGCGTCCCGGAACGAGCACCAGATTCTAGATTATGTCGGCTTGACGCCACTTGCAGCCGAGTTGTCGCTCTTCGACAACGTCGACCAGATCGACAGGGGTCCGTTGTCACCGATCGTTCCAGGAGCCTGCGGCGGTTGGTTGGCGGCGCTCGAGCGCTACGGCACCATGGACGCGGCCACGGTGTTCGAGCCGGCGATCGAATACGCTGAACAGGGTATCGGAATGACCGCCACGGGTAGCCGCTTCTTTGGTGGTGGGGCCTCGGGGTTGCATGAGACCAGCGCCGCCACCTACCTGGTTGACGGACGGGCGCCGCGGCCGGGCGAGGTCTTGGTGCAGGCGGACCTGGCCGAGACCTACCGCATGATCGCCGCGGACGGACCCGATGCCTTCTACCGTGGCGCCATCGCCGACAAGATCGTCGCCTTCCTATCGAACAATGGTGGGCTTATCACGGCAGAAGACCTCGCCGGTTTCACCCCGGCATGGCTAGACCCCGTGGACGTCGACTACCGTGGCTTTCGCGTTTGCGTACCACCGCCACCCTGCCAGGCCGTGCAGTACCTGGAAACGCTCAACATCATGGAAGGGTTCGATGTCACTGAGATGGGGCACAACAGTGCGCAAACCCTGCACACCTTCCTCGAAGCCGCCAAGCTCGCCATCGCCGACCGGGTTGAATACGCAGCTATCGCCGAACCGCCGACGGCGGGTCTGTTGTCGAAGGCCTACGCGGCTCAGCGACGGGCCCAGATCAGTGATCGCGCGCAACCCAGAAGCGAGCGCTTCGTGCCCGCCGGATCCGAAGCAGAGGTGCATGCTGGGGATCCCTACGCGTGGATGAAAACAGAGTGCACGACCCATTTCGATGCAATCGACGACCGGGGCAATGCCGTCAGCGTGACGCAGAGTCTGGGCAGTACCTTCGGGTCCGGAATGGTCGTGCCCGGCACGGGCCTGGCGTTGAACAACTTCATGAGATGGTTCGACATGGAACCACAGAGCCCCAACGCCATCGGACCGGCAAAGAAGAATGAGATGTGCATGTCCCCCGTTCAGGTGTTCGATGAGGCCGGACTCCGGTTCCTGATTGGCACACCTGGCAGCTACGGCATCATGCAGACGACGCCTCAGATGATCATGAACGTCATCGACCACCGGATGAGCATCCAGGCTGCCATAGAGGCGCCACGGGTGCGTTCGATGGACGGACTCGAGGTGACGGCGGAGACCCGAATCGACGGCGACGTCCTCGCCGAGTTGGAGCGACGGGGGCACCGCTTGCTCCTCGAGGGCGGCGACTGGACGCCGAGCGTCGGTGGCGGTCAGGGAATTTACGTCGACGCCGACACTTCGACCTTCGTGGGGGGCGCCGACCCACGGCGCGACGGTTATGCCCTGGGCTGGTAACGTTGCCCCTGCGGCCCGGACTCGCTCATGAGCGAGTCCTACTCCTCAACCCACTTCGAGATCGAGTCGCGCGGCTCCCGTATAGAGGTCGTCAACCTCGACTGCATCGAAGGCATGCGCGATCGTCTGCGCGTTGGGTCCGTAGACGTCGTCGTGACCTCACCACCGTACAATTTGGGCACGGACTACACCGGCTACGACGACACCATGGCGCGTGGCGAATACCTGTCCTTCATGGGGCAGTGGGGAGCCGTCGTGCGTGAGATCCTCAGCGATCGGGGTTCCCTCTTTCTCAACATCGGAGGCAAACCGTCTCAGCCGTGGGGACCGTTCGAGGTCCTGCACGCGTTGCGAGAACACTTTGAGCTACAGAACGTCATTCACTGGATCAAATCGATCGCCATCCAGAAAGAGGACGTGGGGCGATATCCGGGAATAAATGCCAACGTCTCAGTAGGACACTACAAACCGATCAACAGCCCGCGCTACATAAACGACTGCCACGAATACATCTTCCATCTGACTAAGCAGGGAAATGTCGAACTGGACCGTCTTGCGCTGGGCGTCGAGTACCAGGACAAATCCAACGTCCGCCGTTGGAGCGGGGGCGCTGGCGAGGATGTGCGGTGCCGGGGCAACACCTGGTTCGTGCCGTATCGGACGATCCAGAACCGCGCCAGGCAGCGACCGCATCCAGCTTCTTTTCCGGTGAAAATTCCGAAGATGTGCGTGCAGCTTCACGGCACCGGGCGCGCCGACCTGGTAGTCGACCCCTTCCTGGGCATCGGCAACAGTGCAGTCGCCTGCGTGCAACTGGGAGCCATCGATTTCGTGGGCTTCGAAACAGTCCCCGACTACTGTTCCCAGTCACGCGCCGCTATCGAAGAGGCGGTGAGCACTTAGTAGCGACGCTTGCTGCGGGCCTACCGCGACCCCTCTTTGATTTCTCCCCAGCTCATCGTTCCAACCGAAGTCGCCGGATCATCGTCCAAGGTCGAAGGAAATTCGTCTGCATCGCCAGCATCACCCCTCCGGTGGCGGCGATCCTCGATGTCGCGGAATAGCCTCAGCTGCTCAGGCGTTAGAATGGCCTCGAAGGCCTCTTTGTGCTGCAGCCGGAGTTGGCGAACGTCGTCGCGCGTTGGCGCTTCATCGGACTCACGCAGATTGTGTATGGCAGCCCGCTGCCTCTCCAACAGGGCGCGCCATTCATGACGTTGTTCAGGGTTCAACTCCAAGGCGTCGGCCAACCGGTCAAAGCGGTGGCGACGATGAGGTCTATCCAACCGCCTCTCCAACCGACGCTCTGCCAGGTAGTCGTGGGCTCTGTCGAGCAGGGCAATCTGATCGGGATTCAAGATCGCATCCCTCGATTGACGGTGTGCGTTCATGATTCGCCGCACCATGGCCCGACGCTCTGTTCGGCTGAGATTGCCTTCCCGTACCTCCTCCCGAGTATCCCCGAGCCGTACCTGCAGTTGTGCCCTCAAGTCTCTGAGTTGTGTAATCTGTTCTTCCGACAGCTCCAGCGCATTGTGCAAACGCGCACGGAAAGCCCGCATGTCAAAGTCAGTCTGACTTGCGTCGCCCAGAAGCCGACCGGTTTCTGATCGGTCGGCCGGCACGCGATCGGTTTCTGCCTCGACCGCTCCAGAGCAGAGGAAGGCGGCAACAGCGATGACCATTGAATGGCTGAATGGGAACTTGAATGTGTACTTTGATTTCATCGCACCTGCTCCTTCGCCTGACTCATGCGTGTGAAACGCTTCTACGTGCTTGTTAGATCCCCGAAAAATGTCTACACCCGGTAGACGCGCTTCGAGCGGTCTTCACCTTCTTCTTCTTCTTCCCCCCGACCGGCGAGCAGCTTGTTGGACCATTCTTCGATGCCGGCACGCTCTTCCCTGGTGAGATCCGGGTACAAATTGTGCAAACGCCGCTTGAGGAATTGCTGCACCTTGTTGCGGCCATCGCGCTCATCCGCGCCTCCCTCAAGGGTCCGGCGGATGCGCAGGTGGATCCGCAGACGCCTTATCTCGGCATGCATTGCCGTCGGGCGCATGAGAAGATTCAACAAGGCCACCATACACTTTATGTCGGCCGCCGCGCGGACGCGGACGGCGGTGTCGTCTGCATTGAGCTGCTCCGAGACCTCGTCCAGTCTCAGGTTCCTGAGATCGGCAACGAACTTTGCCTCGATTACCCACGTGCCGATCTTTTCACCAGGACCGAACACGTGACGAAATGGAGGCATGTTGGCCACCAACATGCGAATCCCATGGTCCTTGCGCTCCATCAAGACTCCCAGATTCTCGACCAACTCATCGTCCTCTTCGAGAGCCTTGGTGACGTCGGCCAACTCCACATCCTTGTCTTCCATGGCTACCAGGTCGGCGAAATCGATCAGGAACTGCAGTGCCCCATCCCGCTCCTGTGGCAGCCTGCCCAGCGCCTCGAAAACGTTCAGGTAATGGACGGAGTGATCGACCGCGGCTCGCAGTCGCTCCTGCAGCTTGTCGCGCACGCCTTCCGACAGCTCATTGCGTAGCCGATTGGCCTCCGCTTCGTCGATCTCCCCCTTGGCCAGGCGCTCGTCAATACCGTACAGCGTGCGCAGATCAACGGCTTCCTTTTCGCTGAGCATGTCCTGTTTGACGTATGAATCGAGATAGCGAGGGGCACGCTCCAGCTCGGCGTTGGCCGTGACCTCGACACGTTTTTTCTCTTCGGTGAGGTATTGTGCCTGTTCCTCATCGGTGGGAGGTGGCGCCACGGCCGGGCGTTCGCTGCCGTCGTTGGCCGCGACCTCCTCTACCGCAGAGCGCACGGATACCATCTCAGAGGGCGCCTTGCGGCGGCGGGGCCCGCTGCTTGCTCGGCGAGGCGCCGCTTTCAATTTTTTGCCGTCTATTATGCGAACAATGGCGGTTTCGATACGCGGGTTGAGCGCGGCGTCATCGACCTCGACCCCTATGCTCTCCAGGAACAGAGCGGTGTGGCCTTCCTTGATCATCTCCTTGATGCGGGCGTGCATTTCCTCCTGCGCGTCCGCCTGCCCCTGTGTGCGCTCTTCGGTGTCCTTGAAAAACTTGGTGATCGCGTTTTTGATCCCCATGGTGAGGTAAGTCTCAGGTCTGGTTTCATTCACCATCTGCACCATCTCCACGATCTCTTCGATGGCGTACCGATCTGGCTTGACCTGCAGAATCTTGCGAAAATCCCGCACCATGGCGCGGACGAACTGCTCGTTCGTTATCAGTATGTCACCGCGGCTCAAGCGCCGATCGATCCGCTTCCACAGCTCGAGCCTGAGCTTTGGGGGCAGGGTGTCCCTGTAGGCAGGTGAGGATGTTGTTGAATCCAGCGCTGTAGTCATAGTCAGAGAATAACAGGGTGCTGGTCGAAGCTCAGGTCAGGTGGCCGACCCCCTTAATGGTATACTACTGCTCACAGACCACCTCCTTTCTTTCAAGCATCGAGCCAGAATGCCTCCTCACCGACCCTCGGGTCGGCGTACCAGGAGGCTTGCTCGTGCACAATGGTAAGGCCGACGCAGCGAAAAGCGTCCTGCGGACGCCTTCTGAGACGAAAGTCAGCCGATTGGCGTAATCGCCCGGGGCTGGCCGCTTGTCGACCAGCTTCTCGTAATATACATGCCTGCCTGAAATCGCGTCAACAAAAATTCCACCCGCTCAGATCTGGCCGGGTGAATCTTGCTAAATAACTGTAAAACAATTAGTTAAGAAGAAGCATGCACCGATACACCACGGCCCGTTGAGGACGAATGATGGCCATCAACGCCGCCGGAGTGTATTGGCGACCAACCGGTTCAGATCGAAATCCGTTGACATGCCGAGGGTAATCTGTTTTCCGGCTGGAAAATTGCGGCCGTTGAGACTGAAGCGCATGGCGACTTCGGCCACCGTGCTCCCGTGAACGGCGTACGAAACCGTGGGCGCCAGGTAAGTGATGCGCTTTATCGATGAACTCGACCGGATACCGAAGTCCGTCCCGGCGCCGCCTCGAAGCAGCTCCACCTTGGTCGCCAGCATCAGCTTGGGAGTGAGGTTGTAACCGACCTCTCCATTGATGAGGGTCTCCTCACCTGGATCGCGGAGTATTTCCTCGTTCTCTCGGCGAATTCGGTAGGCGTACTCGACAGCGACGTAGGCTGGTAGGGGCCAGAAGGAGCGGCCTGCCTGGACCCCAAAATCGAAATCCCACTGGCCTTCACCTACCGGAATTAGACCGTCTTCGTTGACAAAGTCACCGGTGGGAAACTTCACCGCACCCTTGAGTGTCAGCACCAGCGGGCGCTCCAGCAGGCGAAATTTCGCCATCATGCGCAGATCACTGAAACCGCTGTCCGTCGGCGGTTCCGAACGGGTCGCATCCTGAAACGTCTGGTCGAAATAGGGGATTTGAGCCCCGACATCCAGCCGATCCGTGACACCGTAGAACCCCTCGATGAAGACTGCTTTTGACTCATAGCTGCCTTCAAAGTTATAGGGACGCCTGGTGCCGGCATCGAACCATACCCCATTGAACTGCTTGGCCGAGATGTACCACTCATCGGTGGCTTGCTGGAAGTAGGTCACCTTTCCCCAGAAACGTCCCTGCGGCAGCGCCCAGGCGCCCGCATGGATGATGGTCGGGCTCAGCCCGTGGAGAATTGCCGTGACGGTCAAGAGACCGAGGAATGCTGAGTGAGACTTTCGGAGCGACTTTCGGAGCGACTTCATAATGGGTTCTCTCATGTAAGGATGTCTTATTGCTCAGAATATCGAGACTCTGCAACCAAAAAGTCGTGAATTTTTCACCACTGCAGCTGGTCTCGGGAAGGAACTGTATTGTCATCTGTGTTTTGACTTAATTACTGGGTGTAGGGTGTAGTGAGTGCATCTGCCTTTTGGATGCACTATCCCCCCTGCAGGATGCGTGAGAGACTGCCTGAACCACTTCACTATTCCCGCCACGGGAAAAAACTGGACATAATACTCGCTCTTGCAGCTCATCACGGTCGGCCTCAATCACAACTCGGCTCCGGTCGAAATCCGGGAGCAACTCGCTTTCGCGGATTCAAGGCTCGAGGCCTGTCTGCAGTCGCTCGTGGGCCCATTCGAGCTTGGCGAGGCGACGATCCTGTCTACCTGCAACCGTTCAGAGATTTACGCGGTCTGCGACGGCGACGACGGCAGCGACCGCATACGCCGCTTCCTGGCAACGGAGCGCGACCTCGATATCGAGCGTCTGCGCCCGTGTCTGTATGAATTCACAGGCGCCGACGCGGCCATCCATTTGTTTCGCGTCGCCTGTGGCATCGACTCTCTCGTCATCGGAGAGTCCCAGATTCTGGGCCAGGTGCGCGACTCCCTCGAAGCCGCTCAGCAGAGCAAGTCGGCTCGCCTGCTGCTCAACGAATTGTTCCAGCGAGCCCTGAAAGTTGGCAAGCGAGCCCGAACCGAAACAGACATTGGACGCGGCCATCTGTCCGTCAGCACGGCGGCCGTGGAACTGGCCGGCCGCATCTTCGATCGCCTGGACGGGAAGAGCGCACTGTTGCTGGGTGCGGGGGAAATGATGACGCTGACGGCCCAATACCTCGTCGACAGTGGCATCGGTCGTATGATCGTCGCCAACCGCACCCTGGAACGCGCCACCGAGCTGGCCGGTGCCTTCGCTGGCGAGGCCATCTCGCTGGATGAATTCCCACATCAACTGCACGCCGTCGATATCGTCATCGCCTCAACCGCCGCGCCTGACTTCGTCATTCAGGCAGACATGGTGCGTGACGCCATGGGGCGGCGCCGCGGTCAACCATTGTTCATGATCGACATTGCCGTGCCGCGGGACATCGACCCGGGAGTCCGTGAACTCGACAATGTCTTCCTATTCGATATCGATGACCTGGAACAGGTGGTCCGATCGAACCGAGAGGAACGAGAGCAAGAAATCAGTAAGGTGGAAGTTCTCGTCCAGGAGGAGCGTGCCGAATTCACCCACTGGTTGAACGCTCTGGATGCCGGTCCGCTCATCAAAGCCATGCGGGACCAGGCAGAGCAGTTTCGCCGGGAAGAGCTACGGCGCTGGACGGGCCGGCTGGCCCACTTGTCGGAGGAAGATCGAGCCACAGTCGAAGCGGTGTTGCGGGGATATGCCAATAAACTACTGCACGAACCATCAGTACAGATAAAAGAGCTGGCCAGCGCTGACGATGGCTACCTGGGACTGGACATGATTCGCCGCATTTTCAACCTGGACGGGAGTGAACGCACGTGACCACGGCCTGTATCGTGTTTCTCTGCTTTTCGTTGCTCCTCTACCTGATCGCGACCCTCTTGTTTCAAGTGCAATTCCTGTTGCTGAATAAGACCGACCTGCACGTGTGGGGGCGCCGGGCGCTCCTCCTCGGGGCCATCGTGAGCGCCATCGGTCTCGGCCTGCATTTCTTTTTCTCGGAACGATCACCACTCTCCAACATGCTGCCCCTCATCTCACTCCTCGTCGTCGTCTTCGTCATCATCGGATTAGTCGCCGAACGCTGGAGTCGCGTTCCGAATGTGGGCATGGTCGTAGCCCCCCTGGCGTTCCTCAGCTTGCTCTACCCGTTGTTAATGCCGGTACGATTCGAGAGTGCCCAATCGGTGTTGTTGCAGTTTCCATGGCTGGGCGTGCACGTGCTCGTCACCCTGTTGGGATATGTGGGCTTCGCACTCGCGTTTTGCGCCGCCGTGATCTACCTGATCCAGATGCGGATGCTGAAACAGGGCCAGTTGCACCGCTTCCTGCCAGCTCTCGACACAGCCGGCGCCGCGACCTTCTACGCTGCCGGCGCCGGTTTCTCATTCTTCACCGTCGGATTGGCGATGGGGGTAATGTGGCTGTTCGATACGCCGGGTGAATTCCTGGGAGGGCGCGATCCCAAAATCTGGATGGCACTACCTACCTGGCTGCTCTATGCCATCTACCTGTACGCGAGGGGAATCCGGCACCAGCACGGCAGCCGGCTCAAGTGGCTAGTCGTCGCCGGGTTCGTTTCCGCGGCGGCTAATCTGTTGGGCGTGCGGCATCAGTTCCTGGAATAACCGACCTCGCAACGGACTATTTCCCACTACTGAGCTTCTCTGCCTGTTTTTTCATTTGGGTGGCTCGTAATTTCATATCGGCAGCCTGTTGCTTCATACCCTTGGCCTGCTCATCCATCGTTTCCCACTTCACCTTCGCTGCGTCGGCTTCCTTCTGAAGCAGCGTGTACTCAACCTTTAGAGTCTTGGCCTTCTCCTGCATCTGCAGGGCGACGGCAGCCATGTCTTCGGCCTGCGTCGCCAGTTGATCCGCTTGCCTCATAACCCCCTGCGCTACCGGTTCCGAATCGTCACCGAGAAAGGGTATCATGTCGCAGGACGAGGATCCCATCCACGTGGCGAGCAAGAGCATCATTGCGATCGTCGAATTAATCTGCATGGCTACTGTGTTGTTCCTCCTCTACCAGGGCGGCGTCAAGCGTTAGCTTCTCGGGGCACCTCTTTGACAGGATGGTTGGCGCTAAGTTAGGTTTGCGGCCTCTCGATGTCTATCGCCTCTGTGCCGACGTTGACCTTGCGTCACCGAATCCCATACATCGTTTTCCTCACCTTCGCGCCGCTCCTCTTCGGCGGCCTCCCCTGCCACGCGGGGGAAGTCTATCGCGGCCATGCACTGGGTATTCACGGCACCGTAAAGTACGACCCCGACTTCGAGCACTTCGACTACGTCAATCCGCGCGCGCCCAAGGGCGGCGAGTTGCGGCTGGCGGCCGTGGGCACCTTCGACAGTCTCAACCCGTTCATCCTCAAGGGGGTGTCGGCACGCGGTTCCTTCCTCATCTACAGCCGCCTCACTACCCAGTCACTTGACGAGCCACTGTCCCAGTACGGAGAGCTCGCGCACACCATCGAGTGCCCTGATGACCGCTCCTCGGTGACGTTCCATTTACGCCAGGAGGCGCGTTGGCACGATGGCGTGCCGATCACGGCCGACGACGTCGTCTTCACCTTCGAGACCCTGATCCGGGAAGGCACCCCGTTCTATCGCAGTTTCTACTCCGACGTCGAGCGGGTGGAGGCCGTCTCCCGGCACGTCGTCAAGTTCACCTTGTCCGCTACGGACAACCGCGAACTGCCCCTGATCCTGGGACAGCTGCGGGTGCTCCCCAAGCACTACTGGAGCGGGCGATCCTTCGATCGCACGACCCTGGAACCGCCGCTGGGAAGCGGCCCCTACAGGATCGAGTCAGTCGATCCTGGTCATTCGATCACCTATCGACGCGTCGAGGACAACTGGGACGAGGATCTTCCGGTACGGGTGGGGAAGTACAACTTCGACCGCATTCGCTACGACTACTACCGCGACGAGACCGTAGCGGTCGAGGCCCTCAAGGCGGGAGAGTACGATCTTCGTTCGGTGGGCAGCGCGCGGGAGTGGGCAACCGCCTATCGCAGCACGCCGGCGTTGCTGGAAGGACGGCTGGTGCAGGAGCGCTTGCCGCATCGACGGGTAAAGGGAATGCACGGTGTCGTCTTCAACACCCGGCGGCACAAGTTCCGGGACCCCCGCGTGCGCGAAGCCCTCGCCTACGCCTTCGACTTCGAGTGGACGAACGCGACCCAGCTCCACGGAGTCTATCTGCGCAGCAGCAGTTACTTTGGCAATTCGGAAATGGCGGCTACCGCTACACCGGACGCACTGGAGCTTCAGATCATGGAGCCGTACCGCGACCTCCTGCCGAAGAGAGCGTTCACCGCCGTCTACCAACCACCCAGTACCGATGGCCACGGTCTGCGCTCCAACCTGCGCAAGGCTCGCCGTCTGCTCGCGGCAGCCGGGTGGCAGGTCACTGATGAAGTGCTGGTGGATCCCAGCGGAAGGACGATGACGATCGAGTTCCTGCTCTCCCGCTCCTCCTATGAGCGCGTACTCGGCCCCGTTCAACAGAACCTGCAACGACTGGGCATCCAATCGCGGATCCGCACCGTCGACACCTCTCAGTACTGGAACCGGCTGCAGGAGTTCGATTACGATGTCATCGTCCGCTCATGGCGACAGTACGACAGCCCCGGCAACGAGCAACGAAACTACTGGACATCGAAAGCGGCTCATTCTCCCGGCTCTCGCAACTACGCCGGCATCGCCGATCCCGCAGTTGATCAGCTAGTCGAGCTGCTGATCGCGGCATCGGACCGAGATCACCAGGTCGCCATCGCCCGCGCCTTGGACCGGGCCCTGCAATGGGGCCACTACGTCATCCCGCTGTGGCACGCCGTCGACGACCGCTTGATTACCTGGGATAAGTTCGGGCGACCAGACACGCTGCCCGGCAAGGATCTGGGGATCATTCGCACCTGGTGGGTCCGATGACTGCTTACATCCTTCGTCGCCTGCTGCTGATGATTCCTACGCTGTTTGGGATCATGGCAATCAATTTCGTCATCGTGCAGGCTGCTCCGGGAGGACCCGTCGAGCGCCTGATCGCCCGCATGCAGGGTCACGATGTGGCGGCGACTGCCCGCGTCGCCGGAGACGATGCACTCGGAGGTGAGGAGTTGCCCTGGTCCGAGGGCACGGCACAATCGAGGTACCGAGGGGCGCGCGGGGTGGACCCAGAGCTGCTCGCCGAACTCGAACGCCTGTATGGCTTCGACCAACCGGCGCACCTGCGTTTCCTGAAGATGCTGGGCAGCTACCTGACCTTCGACTTCGGCGACAGCTTCTACCGTGATCGCTCGGTGATCGATCTCGTTCTGGACAAAATTCCGGTCTCCCTTTCCCTTGGCCTGTGGACAACGCTGCTCATCTACGGCATCTCCATTCCCTTGGGAGTAGCCAAGGCGGTGCGCCAGGGCGAGCGCTTCGACGTGTGGACATCGGCCGCCGTCGTCATCGGTAACGCCATTCCCGGATTCCTCTTTGCCATTCTGCTGATCGTCCTGTTTGCCGGCGGGGAGTACGCGCAGTGGTTCCCGTTGCGGGGTCTGACTTCCGCTGACTGGGCAGAGCTGTCTCTCGGGGCAAAGATCCTGGATTACTTGTGGCACCTGTGTCTGCCGATCCTCTCGCTCGTCATCGGTGGCTTCGCCGGTCTGACGCTGTTGACGAGAAACTCCTTCCTGGAGGAAATCGGCAAGCAATACGTAATCACTGCACGCGCCAAAGGGGTCAGCGAACGACGGGTCCTCTACGGACACGTGTTCCGCAATGGCATGCTCATCGTCATCGCCGGGTTCCCGGCTGCCTTCGTGGGAATCCTGTTCACAGGCGCATTGCTGACGGAGATCATTTTCTCGCTGGATGGACTCGGCCTTCTCGGTTTCGAGTCCGCCGTCGAGCGCGACTATCCGGTCGTGTTCGCGACCCTCTACCTGTTTACGTTGCTGGGTCTGGTCGTCCAATTGATCGGTGATCTCACCTACATGGTCGTGGATCGACGCATCGACTTCGAGGATCGCCAGGTATGAGATTGAATTCACTCAATCGACGGCGTCTGCAGAATTTCCGCGCCAACCGTCGGGGTTGGTGGAGCCTGCGAATCCTGCTGGTTTTGTTGCTGCTGACCCTGCCCGCCGAGTTCCTCGCCAACGATCACCCGTTGATCGTGCGCCATGCCGGCAGCACCTACTTCCCCGTGTTCGTCAGCTATCCTGAGACCGCCTACGGCGGCGAGTTCGAAACGGAGGCCGACTATCGCGATCCCTTCGTGCGCGAACTGATCGAGGCCGACGGCTGGATGCTGTGGCCGCCGATCCGTTACAGTTACCGCACCATCAACTACGAGCTGCGGCAAGCGGTGCCCTCGCCACCCAGCACCGACAACCTGATGGGCACCGATGACCAGGCGCGCGACGTGTTTGCCCGGCTGATTTACGGCTTCCGCATCTCCGTGTTGTTCGGCCTGACCCTGACCCTGTGCAGCTGCGTCATCGGCATCGTTGCCGGCGCCGTACAGGGGTACTTCGGCGGCCTCGTCGACCTGCTGTTTCAGCGCTTCGTCGAAATCTGGTCAGGTCTGCCGACACTTTATTTACTGATTATCCTGGCCAGCCTGGTGGAGCCGAGTTTTTGGTGGCTGCTAGGACTGATGCTGCTTTTCAGCTGGATGAGCCTTGTGGGCGTGGTGCGGGCGGAGTTCCTCAGGGCCCGCAACTTCGATTTCGTACGCGCTGCACGAGCTCTCGGTGTCGGCGACATCACCATCATGTTCCGCCACGTCCTGCCCAATGCCCTGGTCTCGACCCTGACCTTCCTGCCGTTCATCCTTACCGGCTCGGTGACCGTGCTGACGTCATTGGACTTCCTCGGGTTCGGCCTGCCCCCGGGGTCGCCGTCACTGGGGGAGTTGCTCAGCCAGGGCAAACGCAACCTGCACGCGCCCTGGCTCGGCATCACGGCGTTCGCGGTGCTTGCGCTGTTGTTATCGCTGCTCGTCTTCATCGGTGAAGCCCTGCGTGACGCCTTCGACCCGCGCAGGACGTTCACGGATTCATCCCCGGAGCCGGGATCGTGAGTCTGCTGACGATCGACAAACTGGCAGTGAGTTTTCGCCAGGGACAAGGGGCGGACGCTGAGGCCGCTGACGTTGAAGCCGTTGTCGAAGCCAGTCTGGATATCGCCAGAGGCGAAACGGTTGCCCTGGTGGGTGAATCGGGATCCGGCAAGAGCGTCACCGGCTTGTCCGTATTGCAGTTGCTTCCATACCCCACAGCCCATCACCCGCATGGCAGCATCCGCTTCGAGGGAGAGGAATTGTTGGGCGCCGGCGAGGACCGGTTGCGGGCCATCCGTGGCGATCGCATCGCCATGATCTTTCAGGAGCCGATGTCGTCGCTGAACCCGTTGCACTCGGTGGGCAAGCAGATCGCCGAAGCCCTCATCCTCCATCGGGGCCTGGCCAAGCCGGAGGCGCGCTCACGCACGTTGGAGTTGCTATCCGAGGTTCAGCTCGCGAACCCGGCGACGCAGATCGATGCCTGGCCCCACGAACTGTCCGGCGGCGAGCGGCAGCGCGTCATGATCGCCATGGCCCTGGCCAATGCCCCTGACTTGTTGATCGCTGATGAGCCGACGACGGCCCTCGACGTTACTACACAGAGCGAAATTCTAATATTACTGAAAAAGCTCCAGAACGATTCCGGCCTGGCGATTCTGCTGATCACACACGACCTGGGGCTGGTGCGTACGATCGCCTCGCGGGTGTTCGTCATGCACCAGGGTCGGACGGTGGAATCAGCCCCGACCGAGACGTTGTTCACGACAGCCGCGGAACACCCCTACACCCGCAGCCTGTTACAAACTGAATTGCCTCCTCCTCCGCCGGTCTCCAAGTCAGCCGCGCCATTGATGGCAGCCCGAGATCTGCGCGTGTGGTTCCCGATCCGGGGCGGTTTGTTGCGGCGTACACGTGGACACGTGAAAGCCGTGGATGGTGTCAACTTCGATATCGCGCCAGGCCAGACCCTGGGCATCGCCGGTGAGTCCGGATCGGGCAAAAGCACCCTGGCATTGGCCGCTCTGCGGTTGATTGCCAGTGAAGGCTCGATCCAGTTCGGCGAAACGCCGTTGCAAGCCTTGAGTGTCAAGCAGATGCGGCCACTGCGACGCCAGCTGCAAATCGTCTTCCAGGATCCCTACGGTTCCCTCAGCCCGCGATTGTCGGCATTGCAGATCATCGAGGAGGGTCTGCGTGTGCATGAATCGGAGATGACGAGGACCCAACGCCGCGAGCGAGTGGCGGCTGTCATGCAAGAAGTAGGACTCGATCCACAAACAATGGATCGCTACCCTCACGAATTCTCCGGTGGCCAACGCCAGCGCGTGGCTCTAGCCCGCGTGGTGGTGCTAAAGACCCGACTGGTCATACTGGATGAGCCGACGAGTGCCCTCGATCGCACGGTCCAGGTTCAGATCGTCCAGCTTCTGCGAGATTTGCAGGCCCGTCACGGCCTCTCATACATGTTTATCAGTCACGACCTTAGAGTGATGCGCGCGCTGGCCCATTACGTCATGGTGATGCGGTCCGGCGTCATCGTCGAGCACGGGGCCGCTCACGACCTTTTCGCCGCTCCTCAGACCGACTACACTCGTGCCCTGGTCACTGCCGCATTCGGTGACATGAGACACTGATTGAACACCCGAGGATACGGAAATGAAAGTCCTGGACGTGAACATGGACCTGGGAGAGTTGGCCGACCAAGTACGGGCACTCGGCGACCAGGTGGAGCTCATCGTGCCTGAGAATGACCTGCAGCTGGACGAGGCACTGCCACAAGCCGAAGTGGTGTTGGGAACGCTGCTGCCTGACCAGTTCGCCCGAACCGCGCGGCTGCGCTGGCTGATCAGCGCCGGGGCAGGCATCGACCGTCACCTGTTCCCCGAGTTGGTCGAAAGTGAGGTCACCTTCGTCAGCGCCAAGGGCCATGTGGGTACTCATCTTGCTGAGCATGCCCTCGCCCTGCTACTGGCCGTGACCCGTGGCATCGGCGTGGCGGTCCGCCACCGCACCTGGGAGAAGAAGTGGCCGATCCGCGATGCCTCGTGGGAACTCACCGGGCTCACACTCGGCATCGTCGGGTTCGGCGGCACGGGTCGCGAACTGGCCAGGCGGGCCGCCAGTTTCGACATGCGCATCCTCGCCGTGGACCCGGTGGATGTCCAGCTACCAGAGTACGTCGAAGACTGTTGGAAGATGGATCGGTTCTTCGAGCTGCTGGCCCAGTCCGACGTCGTCGCCGTCTGCGCGCCATTGACGCCGGAGACCGAAAACATGTTCGATGGTAAGGCCTTCAAGCAGATGCCGGACCACGCCATCCTCATCAACGTCACCCGCGGCAATATCGTCGACGAAGCGGCACTGCTGGAGGCGCTGGACAAGGGTTACATCGGCGGAGCCGGCCTCGACGTGACGCCGACCGAGCCGCTACCTGACGATCATCCACTGTGGAACTACGACAACGTCGTTCTCACCCCGCACACGGCCGGCGCCTCGCCGTTGCGGATGCAGCGCTGCGTTGAATTGGTCTGCGAAAACCTGCGCCGCGACCTTGCCGGCGAACCCCTGGTTGGAGTTATCGACAAGCGACTGGGGTACTGATCGGCGACGCCCGCTACGTGAGAGGGAAAATGGCATGACAGAAAAACCAGCATCATCCTACCCGTTGGAGGGCTCGACCGCCGTAGTTACCGGTGCCGCCCAGGGACTCGGCCTGGCCATGGTCGAACGGCTTGCCAGCGACGGCGCCCATGTCATCATCGGCGATGTTCAAGAGGAAAAGGCGGCTGCCGAGGCAAAGCGCCTGCAGGCGGATGGCCTGCAGGTATCAAGTGCGTTGCTGAATGTCGCCGACAGCGCTCAGGTGGCGAGCTTCTTCGAGGATCTCGGGGAGAACGGCCGCCTCGACATCCTCGTCAACAACGCCGGCCTCAACCAGAAAGTGGCCTCCGTGACCGAGACCACGGACGAGGAGTGGGACCGGGTTCTCAACGTCATCCTCACCGGTACCTTCTATTGCTGCCGTGCAGGAGGCGCCATCATGGAGCGCCAGGAGTCGGGCTGCATCGTCAACATTTCCTCCATCAACGGCCAGAGTCCGGCAGCCCTCGTCGGCGCCTACAACGTCGCCAAGGCCGGCATCATCAGCCTGACCGAAACCCTGGCCGTGGAGCTGGCCGCCTACGGCATTCGCGTCAACGCCGTCTGCCCGGGTCCCGTGTACACGGCCTTCAACCAATCCAACATGGCACAGCGCAGTGCCTCCCTCGGTATCTCCGAAGAGGAGATCATCGAGCGGGTGCGCAAGGCAGTCCCCCTGGGCCGCTGGGGGGAGCCCATGGACATCGCCGAGGGTGTGGCCTTCCTGTGCAGCCCGGCGGCCTCGTGGATCACGGCAGAGGTGCTGCGCGTCAGCGGCGGTCTGACCGGGGTCTCGGCGGTACCGCCGAAAAGGCCGAAATCCTGATCTACGTGTGTAGACTGCATCCGCTGCTCGTCATCCTTTGCATCTTGTGCTGTTTCGTTGCACGCCTTGACGCCACCGGCGACAGGGCTTCGATCAGCGGGTTCGTCTACGACGCCGAGGATGGCGAGTCCCTCATCAGTGCCACCGTCTTCCTGCGTGATCATCAGATCGGTGCGGTCTCCAACCTCAGCGGCTACTACGTCCTCCTCGAGATAGACGCCGGTCGTTACACGCTGGTGTGCACCTACATCGGTTACAAGTCATCCACCCGCGAGATCATCATCGACGGATCCGAGAGCCTGGTACTGGATCTCCATCTCCTACCCGAGAGCATCGAGGCAGAGGGAGTCGTCATCCGCGCCGACTCGATGCGGACGGTCGATCGCCTCTTCGAGAAGCCGATCTCCGAAATCAGACTGACACCCAAGCAAGTCCGGGCAATCCCGCAGGTGGCCGAGGCCGACCTGCTGCGTTCGCTGCAGACCCTGCCAGGCATCCTGCCGCTGTCCGATTTCTCCTCCGCCCTCTACGTGCGCGGAGGCACACCCGATCAGAATCTTTATCTGATCGACGGCACCGACGTCTACAACCCGGAGCACACCTTCGGCATTTTCTCGACCTTCAATACTGATGCGATAAAACAAGTGGAGCTTTCAAAAGGGGGATTCGGGGCGGAGCACGGAGGCCGGTTGTCGTCCGTCCTCGACGTCACCAACCTCGACGGCAACCGTGAGGAGTTCGAGGGTTCGGCCGCTTTGAGCCTGCTGTCGGCGAAGACGACGCTGCAGGGACCTCTTGGTGATACCGGATCTCTATCGGGGTCTTTCCGGCGCACCTACTTCGACCAGACCGTCGCACGCGCCCTCGACGAGATCCCCGACTACTACTTCTACGATGGCAACTTCAAGGCGTTCTTCGACCTGGGCCGCGACAACCTGACCATCAGCGGGTATGGTGGACGCGACTTCCTCGATCTCGTCTTCAACCCGGATGCCACCGAGCAGACCGGCTTTACGACGGACTGGGGCAACAAGACGGCCAGCGCCCGTTGGACGCGGGTCTTCACGCCGAAACTGTTCTCCACCTTCTGGGTCACGAGCAGTCGGTTCTCGTCCGACTTCGTGCTCGAAATTGCTGACGTGCGCGAACGCAATTTTGTCTCGGACCTGACCTTCAAGGGGACCCTTGAGCATCATCGGTCACAGCAGTTTCAGACCCGCTTTGGTTTCGAGCAGAAGAATCTGAATGTCCGCTACTCCCAGGTCTTCCCAGAGGGACTCGTCGACGTGCGCCATCGTCCCCACCATTACGTCGCATACGGGATTGGCCAATGGCGGCCGGATCCGCTGTGGGAGATCGAAGCGGGACTGCGCTATAACTTCTTCGACTCAAAAAAGGATTTTCATAACCTCGGACCGCGCCTGTCCGTCAAGCACAGGATCACGGACACGGCCAACATCAGAGCCGCCACGGGTGTCTACTACCAGTACCTGCATCGGATTCCCCGTTTCGCCTTCACCGACATCTTCACCGTCTCAAACGATCACCAGGACGAATCCCGCTCCATCCATGCCATCGTCGGCTGGCAACAGGAGTTCAAACGCCGGTTTGCCTTTGAGGTCGAGGCCTTCTTCAAGGATTACCACAACATCTACCAGTTCGACCAGGCCTTCCTTCCCGAACTGGAGGAGACCGGACATGACGCCAACGACGATCCCATTTTTACTAACACCAAGGGCCTGTTCGACCGGGGTGATGGCGACTCGGTCGGACTTGAGATTCTGCTACGTAAAGACTCGGGGGCGCTCACGGGTTGGCTCGCCTATTCGCTGGCGCGCACGACTTTTAAGTTCGACGACACCAACCAGGACCGCTCCTTCTCCCCACGTCACGACCGTACATCCACCGTTAACTTCATCAGCGGCCTGGACCTGAAGAATGGCTGGCGCAAACTGCGCGGGCGCCGGAAGAAGGCCGACGCTGGCAAGTGGTCGATCGGAGCCACCTACGTCTACGGTACTGGCCAACCCATCACCGAGCCGGGGTCCGGGTACATCATCGCGGCAAGCCCGTCTCATCCGGGGAACAGTCTGGAATTGGCTCCGACCCGTATTAACAATGTGCGGTTGCCGGCCTATACACGGCTGGATATCAGCCTCACCTATTTCCGCGACTTCGGCAGCTGGTCGATGGCGCCCTACGTGCAGCTGTTCAACGCCGGTAATCGCAAGAACATCTGGTTCATGGATTACAAGTATTTCAACGGCCTACCCGCTGTGGATACCCAGGGCATGATGCCGCTGCTGCCGACGCTGGGCGTCGACTTCACCTTCTGATGAGAAATTCAATGCGACGATGGGAGCACCAGCACGATCGTTGCCACACCGGAGGGGTCTCTCTCAGCCTCGCGGTGTCATTTTTCTGTTTGGCATGTGGCGACCCGCAAGTGCAGGTGACCAACACCAGTTACGAACCGCGCATCGTCATATCGGGTTTGCTGATGCCGGATCACCCGGTGAACGAAATCCACATTGCCCGCAACTTCCGCCTGGATGACAATTTGAGGGAAACGTCGCTATTGTTGCCGGAGGCGGTTGCCGTCATCATCGACCAAGAAACTGCGCAGCAGTTTCCCCTCACCTTCGCACCCGTCGAATCACCCTTCGGACCCTTTATCGATTTCGACAACAGCTACTACGCCTATCAGGGAGAGGAGGACCTGACCATCCGGCACGGCGCCAGCTATCGCCTGGAAGTAAGCGCCGAGATAGAGGGAGAGGAGCTGTTCGCCCACGTCACGACGACGGTGCCCGACCCCGGCTTCCGGATCACCAATTTGAGTCACGACCGGTACCGCTACCGCGAGCGCAATGCGAACGACGAGGTGATCGTGCCCGAGATCACGATCCAGCGTTCACCCGGTATCGACTTCTACCTGATGACGGCGGTGCCGCTGACTCCCTCACCTGAATCCTTCATCTACGACAACCCCTTCACCGACGAGTCTGCAGATGATCTCGATTTGAGCGATTTCATCTACGAATTCGAATGGATCCAGAATACCCCGCTTGGACCCGGTGAGTCGTCGATGCAGATTTTCTGGTGGGACGTCTGGTTCTATGGTCGACACGAGATCACCGTCTACGCCGCGGATGCCAACTACGCCAGCTTCCTGCAGACCTTTGACGAGGTACAGGAGGAGGACGGCAACTTCCACGAGCCCGTGTTCTCGATTGAGGGCGACGGCATTGGCTACTTCGGCTCTGCTATCCCGGACACCGTGTACGTGGAGATCCTCCGAGACTGAACCTGGCCCAAGTCGCCGGCCCCTTCCCTCATTTTGCTTGAACCGGTGTTCTCCGATTGAGATCTTTATGGTGGAGGTCGCCGTTCGGCGATCCGTGAAGGACCCCTGCTCCCTGATCGACAGGAAGGCGCGCTGATGTCGGAGCCATTCGACCAGCCCGAAAACGGATTTCTCCTGCACGTGTTCCAGCGCAACCGGGGCGATCGCACTATCGTGTTCGCGGTGGGGCGGTTGGAGTCGGGAGAGACCTTCGCTCTGGCCGATCACCAGCAGCGCCCATCCTTCTACGTCCGTGACAGCGATGCCGATGCTGTCCGGCAGACGGCCGGCGCGGGTAACGATCTCGCTCTCGAGCAAACGGACTGGACGACCATGGACGGGGAAACCGTCGTCCGAGTCGCGGCCAAACGCGTCCAGCGCTTGCGGTCGATCGCAGAAAAGCTGCGTGAAGACGAGATCCGCACCTACGAAGCGGATGTCGTCTTTGCCCGACAGTACCTGATGGATCGGGGCATTCGGGGCAGTGTTCGCATTTCCGGCTCCTGGCGCCCCGGCACCGGAGTCGACCGCGTCTACACCGATCCGGTAATGGAACCGGGTGACTGGCAACCGGCGCTCTCCGTCCTCGTCCTCGACATCGAGACCCTGCCTGACGCTTCCCAGGTGCTGGCCATCTCGTTCGTGGGTATGGCAGTGCCGTCTCCCTCCGGCAGCGGTGTTTCCACTGGGGCTGTCAGTCCGCGGGAAGGCGCGGACATTCAGAGTAGCATTGTTCGGGATGATAGCGTTCAAAATGACGTATCAGTTGATCAGATTGGAGATATCGCAGAGATCCACATCGTCGGTGAGCCCGGACCCGACGACCCGCCCGAGTTGCAATGCCATGCCGACGAGCGCCAGTTGCTGAAAGCCACCGCGGCCCGCATTCGCGACGTGGACCCGGATATCCTCAGCGGTTGGAACCTCGTCGATTTCGATCTACCCGTTTTGCAGCGCCGCTGCCGGGAACTCGGATTGCCGTTCAACCTCGGCCGCAGCAACGACGCTTCTTGGTACCGAGAGGGTGAGGTCTGGGGCGCCAGCCGCATGGTCGTCTACGGCCGCGAGGTTCTCGATGCGTTGCACCTGATCCGTACCACGCCGCAGCGCTTCGACGACTATCGCCTGGGTACGGTTGCTCGTGTCGTTGTCGGACGGGGCAAGACCGTGGAAGCCAACTCCGACGAGAGCATGCCCGAGCGCATTATGGAGGCCTTCCGCGAAGACCGCGCCGGATTCTGTGAGTACTGCCTTGAAGACTCACGCCTGGTGCGAGACATCCTGCGCCACGAAGGTCTGATCGAGCTGAGTCTGCGCCGCAGCCTGCTCACCGGCCTTCCTCTCGAACGCGCCTGGGGCAGCGTTGCCGCCTTTGATTTTCTCTACATCGGCGAACTGCACCGACGCGGTATGGTGGCGCCGACCAACGACGTCGATCGCGTACACCTTGGAAGTGCTCCCGGCGGGCTCGTCATGCCTTCCAAGGTGGGGCTCTACCACCACGTTTTCGTCTTCGACTTCAAGAGCCTTTATCCCTCGATCATTCACACCTTCAACATCGACCCGCTGTCTCATATCCGGGCCAGAGTAATGGGCGGTAGTCAGGAGGCCATCATCGCCCCCAATGGAGCAGCCTTCGATCGCGACAAGGGCATTCTACCCGGTCTGCTGGAGCGCTTCTTCAGCAGCCGCGACCAGGCCAAGTCGGAGGGCGACCAGCTTGCTTCCTATGCCTACAAGATCGTCATGAATTCGTTCTATGGCGTTCTGGCTACTGGCTCATGCCGCTTTGCCGAGGAGCAACTCGCCGGGGCCATCACAGGCTTCGGACACTACGTCCTCAAGTGGGTCCGTCAGCGGCTGGAGGAGGCGAAGGGAGCTGACGTCCTCTACGGCGACACCGATTCCCTTTTCATCGACATGCATCTGGCGGATGACATCTCGGTCGAAGAAGCCCTGACGCGTGGACGGGAGTTGTGCCGATGGGTGAACGACGAGTTGACGACCCACGTGCGTGAGTGTTTTAGACTGCCGTCCTACCTCGAGCTCGAGTTCGAGAAGTACTACACCCGCTTTTTTCTTCCGCCGACGCGAGGCAGTGAAGATCGGGGCCGCGCCAAGGGCTATGCCGGCCTGCTCTGCGATTCACCGACCAGCTCGCAGCTGGAGATAATCGGCATGGAGGCCGTGCGACGGGACTGGACGGACCTGGCGCATCAGCTGCAGAGAGACCTGCTCGAAAAGCTGTTCCGCGATATCCCTGCGATGGAAATCGAATCCCGGGTGTTGCGTTGGATTGACTCGGTCCGCGGCGGTGAGCACGATGGTGAACTCGTCTACCGCAAGAGCCTGCGCAAGCCTCTATCCAGCTACACGAAATCCAATCCACCCCATGTGGTGGCGGCGCGGCAGATGTCCAATCCATCGGGCACCATCCACTACGTGATGACGGTGGAAGGGCCGCAACCGGTCGGCCACATCAACGCCCGCCTGGACTACGAGCATTACATAGAAAAGCAGATCGCGCCCATCGTGCGCACGATCGGACAGGTCTGCGACATCGATGTCGAGTCCGCGGTGACCGGGGTCTCAGACTTGTTCCGGGGCATGGCCGATTGACATGTCATGACTCCTGTCCAGTCACCATGGTTTCCGCCAGCGCGAAGCAACATGAGCTGTGCGGTTGACGAAGATTCCTCGCCCACACCTCTCGCTGGTAGGGCTCGCCAGGCACGGGAGTGCCATCCAGGGACAACGAGCCCCAGGACGCGAAGAACAGGACCGTGAAGATGATCTTGGGGTTGAGCGTCGGCGGCCCGACGTAGGGCGAGGCGATCTGGCTCCAGCCGGCGCGGATCTGACGGTCAGCCGTTGTGATCGTCCATACCGGCTCTTTCCGGATGTCGCCCTCTCGCTCGAAAGAAGCCTCCACCAGAGGCAATGAGCATTCGCCAGACAGCATCGTGGCATTGATGAAGGATGCCAGATCAGGGTTATCCGTGCATAGTCCGCTAAAACCCCGGTCTCCACTGATCTCTACGGTAGCCACGTGACCGCGGCCGGCAGGCGTGTGATGAGCGCAATAGAGACTGACCTTGCCGCTGTCCTCGGCGGCTCCGGGCAACCGCAAGTAGTTGATCCAGTGCTCTCCCGTCCATGCCAGCTGACCGCGACCCAGCGTATCCATCTGCTGCCTCTTCAGAATTTGAGCACGACCTTCACCGCTGCGTGTTCTTCCGGACACTCGTAGGCGGTCTCGAAGCCTTGCTGGATCTGCTTGAACGGCATGACGTGGGTGACGATCGGACGCACGTCGATCCGTCCCTCACGAATCCATTGGTGGGCGATGACGAAGTCGTGGTGCGGGTTGGGTCCGACCGAGGTCACGATCTCGGCGAGATCACCGTCCGTGATCTCGGCGACGACGGACTTCACATCCTCATGATTGGCGTCGATGGTATGAGTTGCGCCCATCAACCGCGCTGTTTCCAGCCGGTGCGCCTGCGGATCGATGGCGATGATCTGTTGTGCTCCCAGGTTGCGCAGCGTGGCATCGAACAGCTGGCCCACGGCACCCTGCCCCATGACCACGACCTTCTTGCCGATAACATTACCGAGCTTGAGCATGCAGTGGATGACCGTGCCGAGGAGCTGACTCATCAGCATGATTTCCGGCTCACCTTCTGCGGGCATGCCCACACACAAACCCTCCTGAGCTAGTACAAACTCCTGGAAGAGACCGCGATCGTGTCCCCAGATCAGGACCCGTTGTCCCGGTTGAAAGCGACCCGACGGACAGGATTCGACAATTCCCAGGGCCTCGTGACCGGTGTCCCCGGGATCGAGCGGATAGGCCGACGCCACCCCCTCGAAGAACGGCCTGTCCGACCCGCACAAACCGACGTATTCCATCCGCACCAGGATGTAGCCTTCACGTGCCTGCGGTTTCTCGACCTCGACGAGATCCCACTTTTTTGGTGCCGTCAGTTGTGCTGCTTTCAAGATTCTAGTCCCTCCGAAGAAACCGTCCCATCAGTGAACAGCCGAAAAAGGAAACGCATGGCCCTGCGTGTGTCCACTTGCCCCCGGCGACTCATGCCTTTCATTTGAGACCATGTGCACGAACACCCACGTGCTCGACTCTCCCCCACTCGAGCCACTATCGCCCCGAGGTCGGCGCATGCTGTGCTCGGTATTGGGGGCCTTGCTGGTCACCTGCTCGTGCGGATCGTCCACGAGCACACCAGGCACGACCGGCCCTGATGACACCGGGGATACTCCCGCGGCCACGCCCGCCGATGTCATCGAAGTGAGCGCCTCCGGAGAACCGGGGAGCTTCATATTCTCCGTCACCGTGGCCAGTCCGGATACCGGATGCGATCAGTACGCCGATTGGTGGGAAGTCGTCAGCGAAGAGGGTGAACTCGTTTACCGGCGCGTACTCCTGCATTCCCACGTCACCGAGCAACCGTTCAAGCGTAGCGGCGGCGGCGTGGACATCCAGGCGCAGCAGACCGTGTGGGTGCGCGCCCACATGAACACGTCCGGGTACGGAGGTCAGACGCTGCACGGTTCGGTCAGCGACGGCTTCACAGCCGAGAGTCCTGCAACGGGATTCGCGGCAAACCTGGCGACGCAGCAACCCCTACCGGATGACTGTGATTTCTAGACGACCAATCAACCAGGAGCCATACTATGCCAAATCCTCCGACAGCGTCACCGGCCCAATTCATCCAGGGGACACCCGTCCTGCACGTGGCCGATGTTCAGGCGACGGCCACCTTCTACCGTGATATCCTCGGGTTTACGTGGGACTACGGGGACGACGACTATTGCGTCGTATGGCGGGACAATTCCGCCATCCATTTTGTCAAAGGTGACACACAGCCCGCCGGGGTCCATCTGTTTCAATGGGTCAAGAATGCCGACGCGATGCACGACGAAGTGAAGGAAGCTGGCGGCGCAATCGCGGTTGAGATCGGCGACCGGCCCTATGGAATCAGGGACTTCAGCGTTCGCGATCCCAACGGCGTGGACGTCGTCTTCGGGCAGGACATCGAGTGAAGTTCGAGTGAACGGGCCTAGTCCCGGCCCGCGGGCTTCGCCGAGAAGTCATACAGCTCCTTGATCCCCGGATCCAGGCGGACCGCCTTGGTCAAATGCTCGATGGCCTTGTCCTTGAGCCCCAACCCACGGTAGACGAGAGCCAGGTTGAAGTGGGCTTGAGCCAGATTGGGCCGCAGTCCTAGCACCTTCAGGTAGAGCTCGCGAGCCTCCTCAAGACGGCCCCATTCACGATAGATGAGTCCGAGGTTGTTCATCGCTTCCACCCGGCTCGGGTCTGCCTCCAGTGCGTTCTGGAACGCCGTAGCGGCCTCATCCAGGCGGCCTTCGCCTACATATAGTGCTCCAAGGTTGACGCCGGCCTCGGCGAAATCCGGTCGCAATGCCAGCGCTCTTTCGTAAGCCTGGCGAGCACCGGGCAGGTCGCCAGCGGTCTCGAGGGAATTGCCGTGCGCGAAGTGGGCCATTGGATCTCGTGCGGTGCGCTCGACCTGGCTGCGGCGCAGATTGACCTCTCGTGCCTGCAGTCTTGCGTGCTCTTCATCCAGCAACCGAGCCTTTTGCGGTTGCCGCAGTGCCCTGTATAGGTGTTTGAGCTCGCCACGCACCGAATGAGACGGATCACGTTCCAGCACGCGATCGTACCGGGCCATGGCCTGAGCCGTGTCGCCTATGGCCAGATGCAGACGTGCCAGGTTCCGCAACCACTCGGGATCCAGTGGCGACAGCCGGTCGGCCGCAGTCAGCATGGCGACGCTTCTTTCCAATGCACCCAGCCGGCTATAGACGGCGGCAAGATCCTGGTACGGCGCGTGCCAACCCTGCGAAACTTCGATCGCGTTTTTCAGAAGCTCTTCGCCGGCCTCAAAATCTCCAGCCGCGACAAGGGCGTTGGCCTGATTGCGCATGTCCACGGCAGGATCCCGCAGTCGGGCACTGTGATCGCGCACCAACGTCGCGATCGCCGTTGCCGCCACCCGGTGTCCCTGGGCGCTGAAATGGCGATCCCCCTCGTTTGCTAGAAATAGTGTTTTGGGACCGGTCGCATTGACGAAGTCATCGGTCATATCGACGACGGGAATCGACCGCTTATCCAGAAACTCAGTGAGCAGGCGATTGGGGAAACGCATATCGACTGAACCCAAATCCGACTCCTCCAGCCCGAGTTGATCCAGCGTGTGGCGCCAGTAGTCGGGAACCACCTGGCTTTGTGAGGGGATCAACGCCACCAGCAGCTCTCCACCATCCGCCCTCACGGCCACGTCCAGTTCGTCAATGCAATCCAGGGTAATCTCGGTCGCCGTCTGGTACAGCCCGTCTTGTTTCTGTTGATACAGACCGATTTCATAGAAATAATACCGATGATTTGAGTCGAGCAGATCCAGGTCGGAACTCATTCGTCCCTGAATCAGAGCAACCCGCGCGATCAGGAGACGAGCCAGCGAGGAATGCTGCGTCAGGGAGACCAGCCACGACCGCGAAGGCTCCCGCAGCAGCTGACCGGACAGTGGATCGGTGAGACGAACCCCATCGATGCCGTAGAGAAACCGGTCCCGATGGCGGTCGAAGTAGCGCATCCCTCGAGGCAAAAGCTCTCTTCGCAGACGACGCGCTTCGGAAGTATGCACCATGTTGTCGCGGAAATCGTTGCCCAGGAAGAAACACAGGACAACAGTATCCGGGAGCAGTGCTCGCCGGTGACGCTTGTAGAGGGCCATTTCCTGGTAGGTGCTGTAGCCATTGATGCCGGCGTTGACGACTTCGACATCGACCCCAGGATCCATGCGCAGCAGGTCGCCGACCCGATGGACGAAGGTATCCTCTTCCGGCAATTGCCCGGCCATGGTGAAGGAGTCACCCAGAAAAAGGATCCGCCGATGACCGGATCGTCGCTGCTCCAGTTCGGGACCCCGCATACCTCTGGAGTTGATCCGCATCGTGAAGAGATCGCCGTCGGGTGCGGATTTCTGGCGCACGATTCCCGGCCTTGGAACCCACCCCAGACCGGTGCCATCCAGCCCTTCCCGATGCATGATGCCAGCACCGGCATCCGTGGGGACCGCCGCCTCAACCGCAGCATCACCTGGGACGACCGCAGACCCGGCCATGAGTCTGAGCGCGAATTCGGCCGCACCAATTGCCAGCAACAGTCCTGATGCTGCCAGGGCCAAACGGATAGTGATCTGTCGTCTTTCCAATGCGCTACATAGCCTGTTGTTATTGAGTTGTTATCGAGTTGTTATTGAGCGTCCTGATTGACTTACGGTGCGGGACATCTACATTCTGGAAACGACTCGGCGGAGCCGCGTCGTCGTCCTCAGCATTCCCTAGGATACCGGTATGGTCACGATAACGGAAGCAGCCCGCGAAAAGATCATCGAGTTGATCGACTCGAGTGAGACCAAGGTCAAGGGGCTTCGCCTGGGTGCCACGGCCGTGTCGCCTCTAAAGGTCGACTTCAAGATGGCCTTTATCGCCCACGATCAGGACACCAGCGATGACACCGTTATCGAGTTCGAGGGCTTCAACGTCTATATCGATGCGGACAGCCTGCCGAACGCGGAGGAAGCCAACGTCGATTACGTTGACGGCCTCATGGGTAGCGGTTTCAAGGTCGAACGCCCGGGCGTGACCCCACCCAATATCTCCGGACCCGTCGTCGACAAGATCCGGCAGGTTATCGAAGAGCGCATCAACCCGGCCGTGGCCTCGCACGGGGGCCATGTGTCCCTGATCGATGTCAAGGACAATGCCGTCTACCTGCAGCTGGGCGGAGGATGCCAGGGTTGCGGCATGGCCGACGTCACTCTCAAGCAGGGCATCGAGGTGATGATCAAGGAAGCGGTACCGGAAATCGAAGAGATCTACGATGTCACGGACCATGCCGATGGGGACAATCCCTACTACCAGCAGTCCAAGTCTCCGTAGCAGCATCGCCTTGCCCTTCGAGGTCCATCGACCTCTCCACGTCCTCCTGATCTCCACTTACGAGCTCGGTCGGCAGCCCTTCGGGCTCGCTTCTCCGGCGGCCTGGTTGCGCCGCGCGCATCATCAGGTCAACTGCGTCGACCTTGCCGTAGGCGAACTGCCAGAGCACACGGCCGCGGACGCCGACGTAATCGGTTTCTATCTGCCCATGCACACGGCCACGCGACTGGCTCTACCACTCATCAGGCAAGTCCGCGAGCTCAATCCGACGGCCCACATCTGCGCCTTCGGTCTCTACGCGGTCGTCAACACGAGTCATTTGAGGGCATTGGGTGTGGAGACGCTGTTGGCAGGCGAATTCGAAACCGAGCTGCTGGCGCTGTGCCAACGGTTGGCGTCTCCTGCCACTGCCGAGCACGCCGGCATCACCTCAACCTGGATTGAGAAGCAGCAGTTTCTGCTCCCCGACCGTAGCGACCTGCCCCAACTGCACGAGTACGCTCAACTGGTCGTCGGAGACAAAACCCGGACCGTCGGTTACGTCGAGGCCAGTCGCGGTTGCAAGCACCGGTGCCGGCATTGTCCGGTCGTGCCCGTCTATGACGGCCGTTTTCGCGTCGTCCAGCGCGACGTCGTCCTCGATGATATACGTCAACAAATCGAGGCTGGGGCACGCCACGTGACATTCGGGGACCCGGACTTCTTCAATGGCGTCGGGCATGGACTCGCCCTCGTCGAGCAGCTCCATGCCGAATTTCCTGATGTCTCCTACGACGTCACCATCAAGATCGAGCATTTGTTGAAACACCATGACCGCCTGTCAGCGCTGCACGAAACCGGCTGCGCCTTCGTCACCTCTGCGGTCGAGTCCGTCGACGACGAGGTCCTGCGAATCCTTGACAAGGGACATACGCGCGAGGACTTCGTCCGCGTGGCGCAGTTGTGCAGGGACACGGGTTTGGTACTGAACCCGACCTTCATCTCCTTTACGCCGTGGACGACTCCATCATCCTACCTGGAGCTGCTGCAGTTGCTGGCCGAGCTGGACCTCGTCGACCAGGTCGCCCCGGTGCAGCTGGCCATCCGGCTGCTGGTTCCACAAGGGTCACGCCTGCTCGAGCTGGAGCATGTCCGCGCCTTCCTCCAACCGTTCGAGGCGGAAGAGCTCGGCTATCCGTGGATGCATCCCGACCCGCACGTGGACACCCTCTTCGAACGCGTCTGCGTAGCCGTCTGTCAGGACCAGGGAACTCCAGCAACACGGCGCCAGGTCTTCGGTGCCATCTGGACCCTGGCACACGAGGCCCTCGGACTGCAAACGCCGCGCTACATCGACGATGTACCGGTGCCTGCGACGATTCCCTACCTGACGGAACCGTGGTACTGCTGAGCGGAACCCACTGAAGAGCAGTTTGCTCTTGCCAACATTGTATGAACTGCGAGGTGTGAGTTCAGATGCAGGTCGCCTCCCGCTCGCGACACAGCCGGTGCACGGTGATGACACCGACGAATCCGGCGAGGATGTCGGCGCCAGCGACGCCGAAGAACAGCCCGGTCATCTGCCACCACCGGGTCCCCATGTAGGCCAGGGGTGCGTAGAGGAGGAACATGTGAATGGCTGTCGTGAGCGTGGCGACAGCCGGCCGTCCGATCGCATTGAGGGTTTCCTCGGTCATGAAGAAGACCCCCATCATGCCGAACCCGAGGGGGACGATCCACAAGTACCGCACGATGTTGTTGACCACCTCGGCGTCAGTACTGAAATGCACGGCGATCGACTCCGCACCCAGGTGCAGGAGGACGACCATGGCGGCTCCCCACAGAAAGACGAAGCGGTAAGCGTAACGCCGTGCCAGGCGCACCCGGTCGTAGCGCTCAGCTCCCCAGTTCTGACCCACGAACGGCACCAGACCCGAGCCCAGAGCGTACACCGGAATCAGCACGAAGTGCGACACCCGGGAACCGGCGCCCCAGGCGGCCACGGCGCCGGCACCGAATTCGGCGATGAGCCTGGTTACGAAGGCCACGGCAACCGAAGGCATCATGTTGGTGGCTGAGGCGGCGATGGCCAGGGTGGTAATCTGGCGCCACGAATCCAGCAGTTGACGCAGGCCCGGCGGCCTGAAGTCAAGCATCCTCTTGTGGAAGTGGAGGATCGTCAACGACGCTATCAAAATCAGCACGCGAGCTATCACGGTAGCGACAGCCGCCCCCTTCAACTCCCATCGGGGAAAGCCCCACAGGCCGAAGATCAACAGCGGATCCAGCACCATGTTGACGAGGGTGCCGGACGTCATGATGAACGCCGGCAGTTTGGTGTCGCCGGAAGCCCTGATCGATGCATTGGCCACCATCGGCATGACCAGGAACACCATACCCGGATACCAGATGGTCATGTACTGACGTATCAGAGGCAGCACGTCGTCGCCGGCGCCCAATGCCCGGAACAATGGATCGATCGTCAGCATACCGATGGCCGCTGCCGCCAGCACAGTCAGCAATGAGAGCATCAGACTGTCAGAGGAGATCCGCCGCACCCTGTCCTGGTCGCCGCTGCCGATGGCCCGCGACACCACCGAAATCGTCCCGGTACCCAGGCCCATGGCAATACCGAACATGACGGAGACGACTGGAAACGTGAAACTGATGGCGGCCAGCTCACGGGTACCGAGCCTAGCCACGAAGTAGGTGTCCGTCAGGTTAAAGGCGACGACGGAAAACATGCCGATGACCATCGGCCCCGCCAGCCCGGCCAGCACGCGCGCGACAGGACCCTCCGTCAGGGTGGCGCCGACTGCTTTCGGTTGACCCTCGTTCACTCCATCTCCTCCTCAGCTTCTATCACGACGTGCAGCTTCCCGTACGCCTCCCGTAGCGAGGCCTCGACGCCAGCAGGAGAATCCCCTTTGGCGAAGAGAAATCCCAGGTAGCGATCCCCCTCGGGCAATGGGAAAACCTCTTTCCCAGCTGGAATAGTAATGAGGATCTCCTCGATACCGGGGACCATGCCGGCGGCGTCAATCCCATCCACCCCACACAACCGCCCACGCACCGGGACCGGCAGCATCATCACCCCGCCTGCAACACCCGTGCGCTCGAGCGCGTCCACGGGCAACCCCAGTGCGTGGCGCAGGACCAGCTCTTCCAGCGATATACCGGCGCCGAATTCGAGAACCCGCGAGCACAAGCCGCCGATGGAGCGCGCGGCAATCTCGATGACAAAGATATCATCCGATTCAGAACGACTGCCCAGCCGCAACTCGGCATGGACCGGGCCCTCGCGAAGGCCGAGGGCCGCAGCTGCCTTTTCGACATGCGCCGCCACCCGAGATTGTACCTGGTCGTCGAGCCTGGAAGGAGTCACGTAAATAGTTTCTGCAAAATAAGGCCCTTCCAGTGGATCCGGCTTGTCGAACACAGCCAGAACCCGCAGCCGGCCATCAGTGAGCAAACCCTCAACGGCTACCTCGATTCCGGGCACGAAATCTTCGATCAGAATGAACTGCGCTGCCTCGCCGCCCCTGCGGGTGATCTTCGGCTGGGTAAGCAGACTGCGAATGCGCTGGAAGGCAGCATCGAACTGCACCGCGTCATCGACCCGAATGACCCCGCGACTGGCCGCCAAAAACAACGGCTTGAGCACGCACGGATACGACACGCGGGCGGCGATCTCAGCGACATCCGCACTCAAGTCCGCGACCTCGAACCCCGGCTTGGGCAATTCCGACTGAGCCAGTTTCCGGCGCATCAGCAGCTTGTTGCCGGCAGCGCGCACGGCGTCGGCCGCGTTGTGCGGAATCCCGAGCGCCTCACTGGCCACAGAGGCCAGCAGCGCCGTGTGGTCGTCAACGCCAATCACCGCATCCAGGGGCCATTGCGCTGCATAGTCGCGAATCTGTTGGGTCGCGTGATCGGGCGCGTCGAAGTCCAATTGCAGCAATCCGGCCGGCAATTGCGACTCCAACACCTGCCCCCGATCCGAACCGACGACGATATCAACATCCAACTTCCCAGCCGCGGTCATGAACTCAATCGTATTGTAGGTTGATGCTGGCAGGATGAGCATCAGGCGTCCCCGCCGCCTTGTCTGGCCTCGATCACTCGGTATTTTCATATCCATGACTGACTCGAATGCAGTGACCACTCCGGAACGAGCGCAGCAACTGGTACTGGCGCGGATCAACGTCCTCGGTGTCGAGCGGGTGTCCCTACTGGACGCCCTGAACCGTGTGCTCGCCCGCGACGAAAAGGCGACCTACGACAACCCGCCGCACGACAACTCCGCCATGGATGGCTATGCCGTCCGTTTCGACGACATTGCCGGCGCGTCGGCGGAGAATCCGGTGAGCCTTGAGGTCATCGAAGAAATCCCCGCTGGCTACATCGGAAAGAAAGAGGTCGGACCGGGGCAGGCCAGTCGCGTCATGACCGGCGCGCCCATACCTGCCGGCATCGACACGGTTATCAAGGTCGAGGACACCAAGGCCACAGAGAAGTCGAGTGTCGACATCATGGTGCCTGAAGAAAAGGGCACCCATATACGCCGTAGCGGCGAGGATATGCGCACGGGGGAAGTCCTGATGCCTGCCGGCACCGTTTTGACTGCTGGCGAAGTCGGTGTCCTGGCCTCGCTACAACGAACCTTTGTGCCCGTGTACCGCCAACCGACCGTCGCTATTCTCTCGACGGGCGATGAACTGGTAGAAATCGATGAGCCCCTGGAGCCGGGCAAGATCGTCAACAGCAACACCGCCAGCCTGGCTGCCATGGTGCTGGCGCACGGCGGAGTACCGGTCATGCTGCCCACCGCCCCAGACAACGAGGACCAGATCCGTCGCACCATCGAAATGGCATTGGGCAGCGATTTCGTCCTTTCTTCCGGCGGCGTCTCCGTCGGCGAGTACGACTTCATCAAAGACATCCTCAAAGAGATGGAAGCCGAGCAGGTGCTGTGGCGGGTCGCCATGAAACCGGGCAAACCCCTGTTCTTCTGCCTGCTGCGCGGCAAGCCATTCTTCGGCCTGCCGGGAAATCCCGTCTCAAGCCTGATGTCGTTCCTTCAGTTCGTACGACCGGCCGTGCGCAAGGCCTCCGGGTTTGCGGAGAGCGACTGGCTGTTGCCGACAGCGCGCGCTCGTATGCGTCACCCGGTCGGCAACGGCGGTGATCGCCGGGAGTACCAGCGCGCCCGCCTTGATTGGGATGGCGATCAGTTGATGGCGGACACCGCTTACCGGGCTCAGGGCTCGCATATCCTGACTTCCATGCTTGGGGCCAACGGAGTGGTCGTGCTTGAGCCGGGACAGCGAGCGGAGGCGGGTGATGAGGTTGGTGTACAGATCATCGGAGACGTATTTCGAGCTTGAGAGTGCGCCTTCCATCGTAGACGTCCCTTGCCCGAACTGAAGCTGTGTTCAGTTGACGCCTGGAGCACGGAATGTTGCTTGAAATCATTGGCCTGTCAGGCGCCTATGCACTCCTGCGAGCCACGCTGAAGAGAAAGCACCTCAACCTGAGGTGGGCTTTTCTTGGTCCGCTGGCCTGGCTGGTTGGCGAAGGTAGTGCCTTCCTGCTCACCAGATCATCGTTCAATCACTCAGACATGTACGTGACTGCAATCGCCAGTGCGCTTGCATGCGTGTTCGTTACCAAGGTCTTCTTCGAGCGGCTGACCGCGAGACAGTATTCATGCCCGGTGTGCGGTGAAAATTTTGGTGCGGATGTACTCGGGTCGGATTCGGAGCTGCAGCATGCGCCATGCGGGACAAGACTTAAAGTGGTCGATGGGAGGGTCGCGCGAGCGGTCGAGCTTTAGTCGGGACTTGGTTTGGTCAATGACAATGTGCCAGCAGACTCGTACCCGGTGTCATGGAAACTCACTGGCCGAAGCGGATCGTCAGGTGCTATCGATTCGGCTCGATGATGACCTTGAGACTGTTCGTCCCGTCGCAGGTAAGGCGAAAGCCCTCGCCGATGTCGTCCAGAGGCAGGCGGTGTGTAATCATGTCCTCGACCTCGACCCGGCCGGTACGAATCAGATCAAGGGCCTGTTGATTGTCGATGGGCGCAGCGCCGTAGCTGACTTTGACGCTCTTGGAGTCCCGCCAGAAGGCGTTGATGTCGATGTTGAGCTCTTCGTCCGGTTTGGGTACGGCGAAGAACAGGACGGTGCCTCCTTTTTCCACGCACTGCAGCCCCGTCTGTGCAGCCGATAACGCTCCCGTGCTGACGATGACCTTGTCGGCCAGGCGGCCGCCGTTGACTTCGCGCACGAACGCGGCCACATCCCCAGCTGCATTGCAGACATGGTCGGCGCCGACGCGGGTGGCTTGTTGTAGTCGGTAGTCCTGGATGTCGGTAGCGATTATGCGGCCGACACCGAGGGCACGCATCAGCTTGATCTGCAGCAGGCCGATCAGACCACTGCCCAATAACAGCACGGTCTCTCCGGGGGTGATGCCAATCTCACGCTGACCGCGCACGACCGTGCCCAGCGGCTCGATGAAGGAGCCGGCGTCGTACGACACCTCGTCCGGCAGCCGCATCGTGCCCATGGGAACAGATCGCCCGCTGATGCGCAGGAACTGGGCGAAGCCACCCGGGTCGAAATTGTTCTCGCCGTGGAAAACCTCGCAAGCGGTGTGATACCCATTGAGGCAATCGCGGCACTCGTAGCAGGGTACATGATGCGTGGAGAAGATGCGATCGCCGACCGAGAATCCCTCCACTCCCTCCCCGACCTCGACGATGTCGCCGGTTACTTCGTGGCCGAGGATGAGGGGGGCGCGCTTTATGCGGTACCACTCCATGATGTCGCTGCCGCAGATTCCGCTCGCCTTCACTTCCATCAACAGATCGCCAGGACCTACTTCGGGAGTGGCTCGCTCCTCCAGGCGTACGTCGCTGTTGTTATGGTAGACGCCGACTTTCACGCAGGTTAACTCCGCAAGCTCTCGAACAACTCGAGTCCTTGCTCCGGTGTATTGCCCTGGTGCACAACCGAGCGCACGGCCTGAATCATGGCCACCGGATTCTCTGACTGGAAGATATTGCGACCCATGTCGACCCCGTCGGCACCGGCCTGGATGGCCTGCGACGTGAACTCGAGGGCTTCTTTTTCGGGCACCTTCTTGCCACCGGCAATGACGATTGGCGCCTGAATGCCATTGCGGACTTCGTCCCAGCCGTCGACGAAATAGGTCTTGACGATGTCGGCGCCGTTCTCCTGGATGATGCGGCCGGCGTGGGCGAAGTAGCGGGCCGCATCGAAATCGGCGCTCCCCTCCCCTTCCCCCTTGACCATCGGCTCCAGTTTGGCGCCGACGGCGGTGATACCGAGAACGAGCAGGTCGTACTTGCTGGCTTCATTGGCCAGGGCGCCCAGGCTGCGCAGGGTCTGCGACTGGTGCTCGGTGTCGATGTAGACGGACACCGAGACGCCAACGGCATTCAGTTTGACGGCTTCTTCTACGGATGTAATGATGTGCTCGTTTGAGAGCTCTTCCCGCCGCGTCATGCTGTTGCCGCCGGTGACGCGCAGGATAACGGGCGTCGGCACCAGCGGGTCCAGCGAAAACACCAGACTGCCCTTGGCCGGTGAGATGGCGTCGGCATAGGGCACCAGCGGCCGGATGGTTTCACGGGGATCTTCCAGTCCCGTAGTGGGGCCGTAAAAGTACGGATGATCAACGGCCAGCATGACCGTGTGCACGTTGCCTTTGTTGTCGGGTCTAAATACCTGGGCCATCCGATTGGTCTTGCCCCAGCCTGCCTGACCGTAATTCATGATATTGGGTGTCTCCTATTTTATCTACTTCGAACCCCGTTTCCTGGTGGCCGCGTGGCCTTGGACAGGGGAGTCCACGTGTGCTATTTGTTGGTTGAATCTGTCAATCCGGAAAACTTCAGAGAGAGCAGCGATGACGGAAAAGGTAGAAATCCACTCGAGGAATTGTGTCTTCGAGGGCTTTTTCAAAATAGAGGAAGTCCAGTTTCGCCACCAGCGCAGGAACGGGAGTATGAGCCCGGTTTTGCGGCGGCTGCACCTGGAACGAGGGGATGGAGCTGCAGTAATCGTGCACAATGCAGGGCGAGGGTGCTTTGTGTTCGTGCGGCAGTTCCGCTATTCCACGCATGAGAAGGGGCCGGGCTGGTTGCTCGAGACAGTAGCGGGAGTGATTGAACCAGGGCAGGAGCCGGAGGAGGTGGCACGGCGGGAGTTGCTGGAGGAAGCGGGGTACCGAGCCAGGGAGCTCGAGTTCGTCGGCTCGTTCTATCTGACACCTGGTGGATCATCGGAGCGGATCTTCCTGTTCTTCGCCGAGGTTGAGGATGTCGATCGGGTGGACAGGGGCGGTGGTCTCGAGGTGGAGGGGGAGGATATCGAGGTGGTGGAGATAGAGGAGGCGGAGATCTGGCGGGCACTGGATGCGGGGGAGATTGTGGATGCGAAGACGCTGGTTGGGTTGCTGCGGTACCGACACGGCCGAGGAAAGTGAACGGGCGATTGCCAAGTGTCACGTGACGCGTGACATTACAGGTCATGATTGGAGTACATCGACCTCGCTCAGAGCTTGAGGGATCTGCGAACTCCGACCAGTAACCGCCTGCATCCCTTGAGGGGGGACCGCAAAGGACAACATTCTATTTCGATCAACAACCAATGGCGCATCTGTTTTCGATTCGTCGATGGAGACGCCTACGATGTGGAAATCACAGACTATCATTGAGGGAGTTACGACCATGGCCATAGCTAACACGCGGAGGCGAACCATACCTCCCACACACCCTGGTGAAATGCTTCGCGAGGATTTTCTCCCCGATTACGGACTGACGACAACTTCCTTGGCTACTGCCGTGGGAGTCTCTCGTCAGAGCATCAACGAACTCCTACGCGAACGGCGCGCTGTCTCACCGATAATGGCTCTGAAGCTGGCTCGTCTATTTAGAAACTCACCTGAGTTTTGGATGAATGCCCAACACACCAGGGACCTGTGGGAGTTGGAACAACAATATCAAAAAGAATTGGCTCGGATAGAGCCACTTTCGACCGCATAGCCACCCAGGTCGGCCGAGGCTTGAGCGCGCAAATGGGAGATGATCTCACTGACACTGTCGAAGTTGGGCACAAATTGCAGCATCGGAATCGCTGGAACAGTACAATACAACTATTCGGTTCAAACAAGACTGGCGCCCGCAAGATAGCCGGGTGCTGCAAATCCTATCGGAGGTCCAGGGCGTGGAACTGAAACAGCAGATGCTAAGAGCAATTGAGGAGTTACCGGACGACGCTAGTGTTGAGGACGGGATCGAGCGGCTCTATCTGATCCACAAGATAGAGAGAGGCATCAGTCAGGCGAACGGCGGTCAGCTTGTGAGTCAAGAGGACGCCCGCGCCCGCATGACCTGACGACGATGACGTGAGAGATGCATGGCGTGTCGTTGCGACCATCACCGGATTTCCCAGGAATTTCGTTGTGGACCGACAAGGCATCCTGAGAGCAGACGTCCACAATCTTGGTTCTGGCATCCAATTCGATGAGCTTCTCAAGGAAGACTGATCCACAAGACAACCTTGCCCCTCCAAAGGAGAGGGCCGAAGGAGCCTGAGAGTTGGTTGCTCGTGTGCTTCTAACATGGGATCTCATTAGACGTTTCAACAGTGTTTCAGCCAATCGAATCGGCACTTCGCATGGCGCATCTGAGCTGAGGGTAATTCCGCTCGCAGGTCATCCCTGTGTTAGCGAGACACGTTGATTGAGAAATGGTGACCCAAGAGATCCAAGAGGTCGATCGGGCAGCCTTCAAGCGAGCCGTCACCGAGAAGCCGGTGTTCAGCAAGCGTCAGGCGGCGCTTGCGTTCGACAAACACGGCTTTGGGCCCCTGGAGCTATGGGAAGCACAAGAAGCCAACATGGTAAACGCGGTGTACAAGGCTAATACACCGCAAAAGACGTACTTCGTGAAGATCAAATTCAGAGAAGGCTTCTCTTTACGGGTTCAGGATTACGCACTCAAGATAATCAGGTCGGCTACAAACCTGCCGGTCGGTGCTATCAGCATATGCGACGAGGACGACGGGCCGTTTGGTCATCCGTATCTGATTTGCGATGAGCTGCCTGGGAAACCGGCCCGCGAGATGTTCGAAAACTCGGAGTTGGCCGTCCAACACCAGATACTTCAGGAGTATGGACGAATTGCGGCGACGCTCAACCGGATTGACCACGATGGCAGCAATTTGCCGCGGCGAGGTCTATCTGATTGGCGCGAAAGGCTTACCAGTCAGTTGCTCGATGACAACGACTTGATTTCCACGCTTCCCCCGACCGCCCGTGACCGCATCCCCGTCATCAGGGAACTCCTTGCAACAACAACTGCCGTGGTTCCCCCGCCGGTCCAGTCATTCGTTTGGGGAGATGCCGTCCTACACAACCTATTGGTCGATGGTAGTGGTCATGTCACAGGTGTCATCGACTTCGAGAACGCATGCCATGGCGATCTTCTCGAAGATCAACTCCACATTGAATCAGAGTTCGATGTCCGACAACCACGCGAAATCTACGGGACAACCGAGTTCCGGGATGAGTTCTGGGACAGCTATGAACGGCACGGCGGTACTCGAGTGACACCAGACGATACCTACGTGGCAATCAGACACGCGATGCAGGCAGCAGGTATTTCGTGGTTTTGGACTGCTGCCCGAGTCTTGCCACCTCGAACATGCGCCTACATCGAGGATCTTGAACGCATACTGCGTGATTATCAGTGATGATCTTTTCGGAAGGAGCAGCAAGAACGATCCGCTGCGAAATGCTGGTGTTTTTCGGATTTGCAATTGACCCTGCTCGTCGTAGGCCAACCGAATGAGCCTTGCTGTTGGATAGAGTCTCGCTAACATGAATTGCAGCGGACAACAGGTACAGTGCATGTGAATCAGCGTTCCTCGGAACTTTCGGTTGGCAATGTGCCAAAGGCGCTCACCAGGCGCCGCTGATTTCTTCGTTAGGTGGCAAGTGGGCCTTGGAGGTCGAAATGATAACTTATAACAAACGCAACCTATAGAGAGGAACCATGACAAGCGAGATCCTGTATGAGGATAAGTGGGGTGAAATTATCGACCGGCCGCTCTTGGAGATAGTCGAAATTCGATGGTATGACACTACAGCAGAAATGACCGGAGACGAATTCAACAATTGGCTGAGTACGTTTGCAGGTTGTGTAGAGACAAAGCGCCGCCCCGGGTGTCTCGTGGACTCCGTTCAGTTCAAGATGCCGATGGACAGAATGAACTCGGGCTGGCGTGACGAGAACATCATCCCAAGGTACAACGCTGTTGGAGTTGCGAGATTCGCGTTTGTTATGCCAGCAGGTATGCCGCTTATTGGAGCCGAACCAGTGCGAGAGGGCCCGGCGAGCTTTCCCACTGGATATTTTGGTCAACGTTCAACGGCCGTTGATTGGATCAAGTCGGGTGCCACCTAACAAGGGCATGCAGTAGGACCAACACGAATGGGTTACTCCGGGGTTGATTGTCAGACTCGCGAGGACAGTGCGCTGGAATGTCGATGATCGAGCCACGGGATGTGAGACTGCGGGATGGTACTACTGCCGTCATTCGAGCGGCACGCGAGGAGGATGCAGAGGATCTGGTTGCGCTCTGCCGGGAGGTGGCGGCGGAAGGTCCTTGGACCCTGGCTGAGGGGGACGAAAAAAAACTCACAGCTGCGGGCGAAGCGAAGGAGATAGATCGACTCAACGGCCACACGGGCTCCGTGTATCTGGTGGCTTGCGACGACTCTCGCGTCATTGGGACGGCTAGGGCCGAGGGGGGTGCGTACCGGCGAACGGCCCACTTCGCTGATGTGCACTCCGTCTGGGTTCATCGTACGCGCCGATGTCTGGGAGTCGCCGACGGCCTGATGCGGGCCCTGGTCAACTGGGCGCACGCTTCCGAGCAGATAGAGAAGCTGGGGCTCTTCGCATTCTCCACGAGCGAGGCGGCCATCTCCCTGTACAAGAAGCACGGATTCGTCTGTGAGGGTCGAGGGGTCCGCGACATGAAGTTCGAAGATGGAAGCTATGCGGACACAGTGATCCTCGGGCACTTTCTCGGTGCAGAGGAGAAGACGTCTACATAACATATGATCGACCTGACCGAACTCAGTGAGTCTGACGCCTCGGGGCGGGTCTACGAGGCGAACGCAGGCCAACGAAAGTGACTGCGTGATCCGCGCAGGTCATCATTTCGTTATCATGACAAACCATTACCGAGTCAGGAAACGGCATGGGACGCAATGATGTCTATCGACCTTATCTCCTGGAAGGGCAAACCGCCCTGTGCTGACTCTCTTTGAGACAAACCATTACTTGGATGAAATGATAACATGCAAATGAAATCCAGTGAAACAACTGGTGGCTCTCTCACGGGAAAGGTCGCGCTCGTTACCGGCGCAAGCCGCGGTGTGGGCAAGGGCTAGCGCTGGGATTGGGCGAGGCAGGTGCAACCGTTTTCCTCACGGGACAAACTCTGAAGGAGGAACAAGCGACCGCACCGGCTGTGGGTCGACGTATAGAAACCCCGACGCCGTTGGAGGAAGCAAGGCCATGATCACGAAAGAGCAGGTAGCGCACTTCGAGACATTCGGGTTTCTCGTCTTGCGGCAGGCATTCTCGCCAGAAGAGACGGGGAGGATCACGAGCCGCTTCGAGCATATGAGAGATTCACCCAGGATCGAGCAGATCAAGAAAGGGAGCGACGCCTCCAAGGTCATCGACTACGTGATCGAAAGAGATCCCGAGCTGGCCAAACTGGTTGAGGATGACCGGATCTACGAGACGGTCGAACAACTGCTTGGGCGAGGGTTCATCTGGACCGGGTCCGAGTGGGTCTGCGGACGCAGTCAGGCCACTTGGCATTCCGACAGACAGGGCGAACTCGATTATGCGACCATCAAGGTTCACGTGTATCTCGATCCGACGAGGAAGGAATCCTGCGCCCTGCGTGTGATCCCCGGTTCCCACCGATCCCCATTTCACGAGATGCTCAAACCGCTACACCATGAAAAGGACAAATCCAAACTCTACGGCGCAGATGAACCGTCCATTCCATGTTACCCTTTCGAGTCCCATCCTGGCGACGTCATATTCTTCGACCAGTGTCTGTTTCACTCTGTGTTTGGCAGTCTCAAAAACGAGCGCCGCTACATCGCTTTCAAGTTCGGGGCCAGAATCAGGAACGGTGACGACATAGCCGCACTGATGCGCTACAAGCCAGACGGTAGAATATTCCGGCCCCACGAAGCTTTTCTCAACAGCGACAGCGCGCGAATCAGGGGAATGGTCGAAGGCCTGGTCGAGCTCGGTGCGAAGGTGCAGGCGCCTGTCTGAAAGATTGCAACGATGCTCGTCGAGAAGGATGAACGTCGCGCGCACAGATCTCCCCCTGTTGCACGGCATTTCGATGGACGAACTCGATCGGCTGCCCAAGACGTGTCACGTCATTGCTGGTGGCCAGACCATCGGCAACAGCGAACGGAAATCGATCGTTGGTTTCATCAAGGAGGAGTTCGCGAAGATCGTCCAACCGGCGAGATGAGATACGGTCTGTGCCGCCCTGCAGGGCGTTGTGCAAGAGAGAATGATATGGAAATGTTAGGCAAAGATGCCCTGAAAGCTGCGGGGCGGTTTTTACAGGCTCAGGGACGTCCACTCGAGATGACGCGGTACGACCACGCATTCGGTGATGCACCACAGAGCGATGTCTTGGACGCTCTTGCCAAGTTTCAGAATGAAGACGGAGGGTTCGGCAATGCTCTTGAGCCTGACTTGCGTGCGCCTGAGAGCTCTGCGCTCTGCACTTCTATCGCCTTTCAGATATTCAGAGAGCTCAGCCTGCCCACGAAGCACTGGATGCTATCTCGCGCAGTGCACTTCCTTGTGAAGACATTTGATGAAGCTCAGCAAAGCTGGAGAAGCATCCCTGAAGAAGCCGAGATGAGCCCTCGGGCTCCCTGGTGGTATCAGGCTGGACGTATGGAGAAGTTTGAGGAGTTCTCTCTCAATCCAACTGCGGAGATCCTCGGATATCTCCACGACTGCCGGCAACATGCGCCGACGGAGATCCTCACGCCTGTGTCCGCTAGGGTTCTGTTTGAGTTGCAGGAACTCGACAAGATCGAAATGCACGACTTGCTTTGCTGCTTGCGCATGCTCCAGACTGCGTCGCTCCCAGTCGACTATCGACAGCAGGTGGCAGGTCGGATCCGGCAACTCATAGTGGACACTGTTGCTTGCGATCCGGAAGCCTGGAAAGGATACAGCTTAAGACCATTGCAGGTGGTTAGCACCCCTGAATCTCCATTTATTGCGGGCTTGAGGAAGCAGTTGCCGCAAATCTCGACTACGAGATTTCTACTCAGAACGCAGATGGGTCATGGAGCCCAACCTGGTCGTGGGATGATGCCTATCCAGATGAATGGAAGAAGGCCAAGACTGAGTGGTCGGGTGTCATAACCATTGAGAAGCTGTTGACGCTACAACGATTTGGCAGAATAGAGGGATGATCATGCGTAACGCATGATCGAGCGGACCGAATCATTGGTGACCAGAAGCTGCTTGCTGTGTCCCGGCGGTAATCGAGGTCAGTGACGGCCCGGGCGTAAACAGCGCAGCTCATCATTTCGTTGGCGGCACGGAAGCAGGAGGCTTCATGTCGAGAAGAAGAAAGGAACTAATACGAGCTCTCCTCAAGGGCATCGAGACCGGCGAGGAGGAGGCTGTAGCTGTAGTCAATCCGCACAAATACATCCAGCACAATCCTGAGACCCTCGAGGGAGGTGAAGGCTTGGCCGTGCTGTTCAAGCGGATCGCCAAGACATCTCCACGCGTCGATGTCGTGCGTGTCTTTTCAGATGGTGACTACGTGTTTGCACACACAGAGTATGACTTTAGTAGCCTGAGAGTCGGATTCGAGATCTTTCGGTTTGAGGGTGACCAGACCGTTGAGCACTGGGACAACATTCAGGAGAAAGAAGGGCCCAATCCTTCCGGTCACTCCATGATCGATGGGCCTACAACCGCAGAAGACCTGGACAGCACAGCATCCAACCAGGATTGCGTTCGTGATTTTGTGGATGAGGTCCTCATCAGCGGCAAGATTGACAGGCTTGAGAACTACTTAAATGGATCTTGCTACACCGAGCACAACCCGGGTATCGGCGACGATCTATCGCTGCTCCGAGTGGCGCTGGCCGAACGCAATGCCAACGGGAGCAGTGTCATCCAATACAGGAGAAACCATCGTCTTTTGGCAGAAGGGAACTTTGTTCTCTCGGTCAATGAGGGAGCGCTTGACGGCATCCACACTTCATTCTATGACCTCTTTCGGCTCTCAGAAGGGAAGATTGTGGAGCACTGGGATACGACGGAAGCAGTTCCTCCCCGGACAGATTGGAAGAATGACAACGGCAAGTTCTGATAGGGAGAATGCAATATGAAGAAAGCGTCGTGTTTCATCGGAACTCTGGCGCTCTGTGCGATATCGGCGCGCGCCGGAGCACTGCCACCCGTAGAGCAGGTCGAGCTACGGGCCGAAGGTCTCTATGTAAACGGCAAGCCGTTCTTTCCGGTCGGAATCGGCTGGGCAGCACACTGGCATCATTCACTGCCGGAGGCCAGCGCGATGGGCTTCAATCTGGTTGCGACCCATGGATTGAAGACGGATCCGCAGTCGTTTCGTGCGGACATCGACGATGCGTACGCCAACGGCATGTACGCGGCTGCTTCCGTCGGCAACGGTGTGTGGAAGGATCTGGAGTTGCTCGAGCAGATCGTTCTCGACTGTCGCGACCACCCCGGACTGCTGGTATGGGAGCTCGAGGATGAGCCGAACCACCCCAACAATCCGTACCGGTATCCGCCTGAGGATTTCGAGCCGGTCTACGACCTGATCAAACGGCTCGATCCTCTACATCCGGTATGGATCAACCTGGCTGTCGGCCGGCTCAAGGATCATCAGGACTACGCCCATGTCGCCGACATCCACTCGGACGACACGTATCCCGTTCCCGTCGCCTCGGTGACCGCGGTCGCTTCTTACTCCGAAAACACTATCAAGGGCTCGGGCAAGCCGAGCTGGCAGTGGATACAAATGGCACCGCTGCGGGATCCGCCCCACAACCGTCACCCGACGATCACCGAGGTCCGCTGCATGACCTACATGGCAATAGCGCACGGCATCAGCGGCGTCACCTATTTCAGCTTTCACTATATGGGCGAGGGCTGGACATGGTGGGTGACCGATAATCCCGCGGAGTGCGCACAGTGGGCGGACCTGACGGCGGAGTTAAAACTTCTAACGCCGTATCTGGTGTCGCCGCAGGCGCCGGGCGAGCTCAAGACAGAAATGATGGAGGGCGACGGGGGATCGCTTTATGTGTCACTACGCAAGACCCCGACCGGCTACTTCCTGATCGCGGTCAACGGCGCCACGTCACTAATCAAAGCCCGATTTACTGTTCCGGTTCCCGAAGTCGGATTCGCACCGCAAGCCGCGGTCCGTTCCGAGAATCGTCTGATCGACGTTGACAACGGCGTCCTCGAAGACGCCTTCGCGCCACTCGCCGTGCATCTCTATGAGCTGCCGTACAGCACCAAGGGTGCACCGGATCGCAATACCATCGACTGGCCACGGTGGCAACGTCGGCCAAGACGCTGATAGTGGAGGCAAAGCGAGCACGCGATGAATACCAGGAACACCGACAACTATCCCTTCGAAATTGATCCGCCGAGCCCACCAAACGACGGCATGCTGTTCGTGGATCACTCGAAGGAGGGTCGCAGTGGGCATTTGGGGCATGCCCTTGTCGAACATGCACCAGGCAAGATACTGGCCTTCTACTCGAACTGCTCGGACGCCAACGACGGCCATACAGGAGACGGGTGGATGGAATACAAGGGCTCCGAGGACGGCGGTCGCACTTGGAGCAATCCAGCTCCGCTTGAGTACTCCAAGCGGGTGTACGAGGCCGGCAGGGGCCGCTCCGTGATGTGCGAGAAAGCCGTAAGCACGAACGATGGCGCCATTCTTCTGTTTTGCCTGGAGTGCGCGAATATCGCGGAGAACAACTTCACCTGGCAGCCGCTGGCGGTACCGACCGTCCTGCGCAGCACGGACGGCGGCAGCACCTGGGAGGATGCGAAACCCATGGGCGACGAACCCGGGCGTATCTGGGACGTCCTGTATCACCAAGATGTCATTTACGTGCTCGAGCTATATAACGACAGCAGGATAGCTTGGTACGGCAATCTTCCTGAGCACCACTATTCGCTCTACGTCAGCGAAGACCAGGGCTGCACTTTTACCCGTCGTAGCGTGCTGCCGTTCGAGAGCCTGCAGCGCGGATATGGTGCACTGGCTTTTCTCCCGGACACCGGACTGAGTGCCTTTGTCTACAACCAGAACGACGAAAAGCACCTCGACTATATGATCAGCACTGATGCCGGACAGACTTGGGGCGAACCGCAAACGGCGTATTTCGCCAAGCAGATCCGCAATCCGCAAATGGCCGCGTTCAAGGACGGCTTCGTATTGCACGGACGCAGCGGCAGCAAGGGAGAAGACGAAATTCACGGACACTTCGTTCTCTACACCTCGCGCGACGGCATCCACTGGGATGAAGGGCGTTACCTGCGGATGCAGAGCGCGGGCGCCGGAGCGTACTCGAACAACGTGCTTGTCCACGACCCGGATGGGCGAGTGCCCGAGCGACTGCTGGTTCAGGCATCTCACGCATACGAAAAGAACAAGACCAACATTTACCACTGGTGGCTTACGTAAAGTGCTGCAATCGCCAAACAAGGGCACGCAGGCGGACGACTAATCGCCATCGCTGATGCCCGGCGTTATCCGAAGAGAAAACAGATGCTCCATTGTGCGTTGCTGCAAACTGACGAGATTCAAGCCGTTGTCGGTGATGCGTCTCGAAACGGAGTAGGCGGACAGAAGTATTGCGGTCTCTGGTCCCTGACATCGAAGCACCGACAGTTCAATGCCTTCGGGAATTCCTTTGCCGGTCTCATTCCCGGAGAGATCAGGGGAAAGTCGCCTACGCTCGAGGTCGTGGATGATACGACAGCCGCGCTCGTGCGGGCCGCGGACGAATCATATCCGGTCGACGTACGCGCCGAATACAGGGTCCGCGCGCCGTACTACGTCGACCATGTCCTGACCTTCACCGACCAATCAGACCTTCGGCGGCCGGGGTGCAGTTTCAGGGAGGTTTCCTGGTGCTGCTACATGAACTGCCCTGAGGACCCACGGCTGCATTTCCTTTCCAGTGGCGAATGGCATCGATACATATCCCCACAGCACGGCGTCAAGGGAAACATCGCCCCATCGTACATTCGGGACGCGCAACTTGAGAGCTGGCCCGTCAGGAGTGACTGGCGCGAGCGCCGGGCGGACGACCGCCCCTTTCACTGGGACCGGCACGATCAGACCTTCGATGAGCCGTTCTACTTCGGGCGACTGGGGAACATGGCGATGATCCTCGTCTTCGACACGCCGAAATGGCTCAGGTTCTTCTGTTCACCAACGGGCGGCGGCGCCAGTCTGATCGAGGGCCAAGCATGCCCGGCCTGGGACTTCGAGTGGGTAATACCGGAAGAAGACTACCAAGTGGGCAGGAGATACACCTTCAACCTCCGACTCGTCTACAAGCCGTTTGTCTCCGAAGACGGTGTGCTGGAGGAGTACCGCAGGGCTCAAGCCGAACTTGGCTTTGAACGGATTCCGTCCAGGGCTGCCACATGAGGGAGAGCCGAGGCAACCATGTCCAGCGATGTTGAAGTCCGGCTGAAGACCGCAGAGCACCAGATCCGCCAGCTGAGCTGGTATGGGGACAACTGGACATTGCGGCATACCGGCCCGGATGATGGCGGCGCTGCATGGTCCGGACTTCAGCTCTCCAAGAAGGGTTGGTTCAACGACGATGGCATGGGCATTCACATCGAGACCTGGGTCAGTGACAAAGAGCTCATGAAGTCAAAGTTGCCCTTCGTCCTGCACATACTGCACCAGCCAACCTTTCCAGGCAGCCACAAGAAAGGATCAGACTTTACGAAGATCTGGCATACTCTGTCGGAGCCTGCTGAGCTGATCTCATCGTGGCCTGGCTATAAAGCCGGTCGAGCCAAACCCATCAAGGGTGAGATCAAGTTCGGACCTGAAGACATGGCCGCCACCATCGTCGCTGAATTCTCGCGTCTGCACGTCTTGGGACCGTACATAGATCGAGTTCTGAAGGAGCTGCTTGCAACCGAGTAACCGATCGACGGCGCCTTACCAGTATCAAACAAGCACCCGGAAGGTGTCATTTGAAGGATGACATCGTGCCGTTGCACTAGTGGGATGCGGCGGCAGTCATCAGAAAGCATAATCTGACTATGAGCGACCTTGCGAGTTTCTTCGATGAGAATGGCTATTGCGTGGCCCGGGGGGTTATTCCACCGCAAGAGATGGTTAGGCTGGAAGAAGAGTTCGATCGAGTCGTGCAGCAATGCGGCCCGGTCAACGACGACGGCATCATCATGACGCGGAACGTGCACCAGTACTCGGGCCTGTGGATGTCGCTCATCCTCGACAGCAGGCTTCTCGACCTGGTGGAACAGCTCGTCGGGCCCGACATCGTGCTGAACCACACGACACTGTTTCAGAAGCAGCGCACCGAAGCCGTGGGGCCCTTTCGCATGCACCAGGACTGGAGCTACCTGCCGACCGTGAGCGATACCATGATCGGCTGCATGATTCACGTCAGCGAGTCAACGGAGGAGATGGGCTGCCTGAGAGTCTACCCGGGTTCACACAAGCGCGGTCGCCTGGAGAAGTCATCGGCGAACGACGACGCCTTCCACCGGCAGTTTCCATTCGAAGAGGCCACGCCGATCGAGGCCGGGCCCGGAGATGTGATCTTCTTCCACTATCTTACCGTGCACGGCTCGGTTTCCAATCAATCCGACAAGCCTCGCAAGGTCGTGTTCGTTCGCGTGTTTTCAGGGAAGGACCGCAAGGAAGACGTTCACCGGTTTTGCGAGAATCTGGTGTTACGCGGCTGGAATCACCACGCCTCGCCGGCGACGACGACGCAGGCCGTGGCAGTACCCCAGTGAACCGCCTTTGCCTGACCCGACCGTCTGCACATATTACTCTACTGCAAACGGGCGTGTGCTATTACGTGTGGATGCTGAACGCACCACTACAGGAGAGATTTCCCCATGAGTGACGTGTTTCCCCCGTCGGAATTGTTCAGCCAGAAAGCCCATTTCAAGAGTCTGGAGGAATACCAATCCGAGTATGACCGCTCCATCGCCGATCCTGAAAGCTTCTGGGCCGAAAAGGCATCAGGATTCCATTGGTTCAAAAAGTGGGAGACGGTGCGGGCCTACAACTACGACATGGACAAGGCCCCGATAAAGATCAAGTGGTTCACCGGAGGCAAAACCAACATCACCTACAATTGCCTGGACCGGCATTTGGGTGACCGCGGCGACCAGGTGGCCATTATCTGGGAGGGCAACGAGCCCGGCGAAGACGGCACCCTGACCTACAAGCAGCTACACGAGCAGGTTTGCCGATTCGCCAACGTGCTCAAATCGCGTGGAGTGCAGAAAGGGGATCGCGTCTCCATCTACCTGCCCATGGTTCCCGAACTCGCCATTGCCATGCTGGCATGCGCTCGTATTGGTGCCGTCCATTCCATCGTCTTCGGTGGATTTTCGGCCGACTCCCTCTCGGACCGTATCGTCGACTCCACCTGTCAGACCCTGATCACCTGCAACGGCACCCATCGCGCCGACAAACCCTTGCCGATGAAGCCGGTCGCCGACAAGGCCATGACGGATGCCGAAAAGGAGATGGGCCTGCCGGTGACGACCTGCGTCGTCGTCGAGCGCGTCAAAGACAACCCCGACATCCCCTGCGAAATGGTCGAAGGCCGCGATTTCTGGTGGCACGACCTGGTCGAGGATGCCAGCCCCGATTGTCCCTGTGAGGAGATGAATGCAGAGGACCCGCTGTTCATCCTCTATACTTCTGGATCCACGGGCAAACCCAAAGGCGTCCAGCACACCGTCGGCGGCTACATGGTCTACACCGCGACGACGCACAAGTACGTCTTCGATTACCACGACGGCGACATCTACTTCTGCGCCGCCGACATCGGTTGGGTAACCGGTCACTCCTACATCGTCTACGGGCCCCTCGCCAATGGCGCTACAACCGTCATGTTCGAGAGCATCCCGACCTACCCCGATCCGGGCCGTTACTGGGCCGTGATCGAGAAGTGGAAGGTCAACCAGTTCTACACCGCCCCGACCGCCATCAGAGCCATCGCCCGCGAGGGTGAGGAATGGCCGGCTAAGTACGACATGCCCTCGCTGAGGGTACTGGGCACCGTCGGTGAACCGATCAATCCGGAAGCCTGGATGTGGTACCACCGCAATGCCGGCAAGGAACGTTGTCCCATCGTCGACACCTGGTGGCAGACGGAGACCGGCGGCATCCTGATCACGCCGATTCCAGGTGCCATCCCGACCAAACCAGGCTCGGCGACGCTACCCTTCTTCGGCATTGAACCGGTGATCCTCGAGGCCGAGGGCGGCAAAGTGCTGGAGGGCAACGACGTCAGTGGCGTCCTCGCCATGAAGGCTCCCTGGCCAGGCCAAATGCGCACAATCTACGGGGATCACAAGCGTTTCGAGGAGACCTATTTCCAGCAGTACAAGGGCTACTACTTCACCGGCGACGGCTGCCGCCGTGACGAAGATGGCTACTACTGGATCACCGGTCGTGTCGACGACGTCATCAACATCTCCGGGCACCGCATGGGTACCGCTGAAGTCGAAAGCGCCCTGGTCGCCCACGCCAACGTAGCTGAAGCCGCCGTCGTCGGCTTTCCACATGAGGTGAAGGGCCAGGGCATCTACGCGTATGTAACTCTAAACGTAGGAGTGGAGTACACGGAGGAGCTGCGCGGCGAGCTCAAGCAGCAGGTGCGCACCGTCATCGGCCCCATCGCCACACCCGACGTCATCCACTGGGCGCCGGGATTGCCGAAGACGCGTTCGGGTAAAATCATGCGCCGAATCCTGCGAAAGATCGCCACCAATGAAATGGATCAGATCGGCGACACCTCGACCCTGGCAGATCCCAGCGTCGTCGAGTCGCTGATCGCGAATCGCTGATTCTCCGCTCGCACAGCTCGTTCAAATGGAATGGCCCCGAAAAAGGGCCATTCTTGTTTCCCCCTGGTAACACAAAGCCGAAGGATGAAGTCAACCATGAACTTTACCAGCATGATGGAACTGAGGACTGAGGAGACTCACCAGTCCAACACCTTCGACGGCGACCTCGACAAGACCTTCAACGTTGCGCGCGGTCAGACGACGACTCTCGCCGACGTGCAAGGCCGCGGCTACATCGCACAGCTGTGGTTGACTTTTCCGGGATGGTTCTGGCGTAACTGGCGGACTGAGGCTCCGGTATGCCCGTCAATTCTGAAAACCCTGATCATCCGGATCTACTGGGACGGCGCCGAGAGACCGGCAGTGGAGTCACCGATCGGCGACTTCTTTGGCATCGGACTGTGCGAAACCGCCAACTTCACCTCCAAATACTTGGGCATGTCCAGCGGCGGCTTCTATTGCAGCTTTCCGATGGGATTCACCTCCAGCTTTCGTATCGAAGTAGAGAACCGGGATCGCGATACGGACACCGAAGTCTACGCCAATTTTCTGTATCAACTCACCGACGACCTGCCGAATGAGTTCGGCTACTTCCACGCCCAGTTCAACACCGGACGCAACGCCGGCCCCGAGCCCTTGCACTTGGCTGAGGCCACCGGTCACGGACACTACGCCGGCTGCACCCTCTCCATACAGGCTGAGGCACACAACTATCTGGGTTACCTTGAAGCCCCGGAGTACATCTATATCGATGACGATTGGGATACCGCCCGCATCGTCGGCACCGGCCTGGAGGACTACTTCATGGGAGGATGGTACTTCCGCGACGGCTGCTTCCAAGGTCCACTGCACGGCCTGCCGGTAAAGGATGCCTTGAATTCAATGGTTGCCATGTACCGAGTACATGAAGCTGATGCCGTGCGGTTTCAGAAGCGCTTTAGGATGGAGTTCAATGTGCCGAACAAGAAGGAGGCCAAGCCCTTCGCCCATTCGTCAACGGCGTTTCTGTATGTAGATACTCCCGAGGGGAGCGGGCGTGAGTTACCCTCAGTCGATGAGCTGCTTTGTTGGTATCGAGTGCGGGACCGCGATCATCAGAGTATTCCCTGAGAGCGGCCAATTGCCCCCTGAAATTCCCAACCGCCGCATGCCTCCAGTGCTGCTGCAGCTGACTCCCCAAGTTGGGCAAGTGCCAGCAGGATATGTTCCTGTCCGACATATGTATGCCTGTACCTCCTCGCCTCCTCGTACGCCAGACCCATCACCTTGGCCCCAGCCGCCTTGTTGGAGGCCTGAATTCGTCTGATTCGAGTCTGAATTCGGGTCTGCTGCTCCAGAAACTGGCCACTCGTGATATCGTGAGGCCCTCCATAGTGTTACTGTTTGGTTTAGGTCTGTTGCTTGGCTCAGATCGTGCAACTGGACTGATGGTAACAGGGGCCGCTGGCAAGAGACCCAAAAGCCGCCATGGAGGATGTCAACACTTGATGAAGGAAATGCAGGTCTGCAGAGAGGCGGTCAGCGCCGGCAGCCAGATTGTCGCCGGCTACTTCCGCGACGGCGTGGAGATGCGCAGCAAGGAGCCCTACAATCTGGTCTCCGACGCCGACGTCAATGCCGAGAAGCGCATCGTCGAGGTGATCCATCACAACTTCCCTGACCACTCCGTACTGGGAGAGGAAGTGCACGCGGGCTCCGATACCGATGTCGAACACTTGTGGGTCATCGACCCGGTCGACGGTACCAACAACTTCGCCCACCGAGTGCCCCACTTCGCCGTGTCCGTCGCCTACTACCACGATGGCCAGCCGATGTGTGGCGTCGTCACCAACCCGGTGCGCGACGATTGTTACGAGGCCGTCAAAGGCCAGGGCGCCTTCCACAACGGCACCCGCGTTCACGTCGGCGAGGAGATGGGGCTCGACCAGGTCCTGGTCGGCGTCGGTTTCTACTACGATCGTGGCAAGATCATGGAAGCGACGCTGGCGGCCATTGGCGAGCTGTTCGGGCGCAACATCCATGGCATTCGTCGCATGGGCACGGCCTCGCTGGATCTGTGCCAGGTCGGCATGGGGATGTTCGGTCTGTTTTTTGAGTACCAGCTGCAACCGTGGGATTTCGGCGCTGGACGCTTGTTCGTCGAAGAAGCTGGCGGCCGTGTGACATCTTGTAACGATGGCGATCTACCCCTGAAGAAGACGAGCCTGCTAGCTTCCAATGGACTGCTTCATGAGGCCGCGCTGGAGATTGTGGGAAGGCATTTGCCCTCCGAATGCGCATGAACGTGAAAGACAGCTACATCGAAACCTTCGACGAGGGGCCCGGTGGGTGGTACGCCGATCGCCGGTATGCCCTCCCGGTATGGGATGGTGTAGCCTATTGCCACAGTCCCTGGTTCCTGGACGCCAATCACGCGCCGCCGGGTGCCGGTTACCTGCACATGCTGATGTGGCTCTACACGCACAAGAGGTGGTATGAGCTCGAGGACCGCCCCCCGCTTCCCTACGTCGGCAACAGGTTTCTGGACGAGGGACATCCGACCGATTTCACCGATGCCCGGCTAACCCTGCGTTTGAGAGGACAGCTGGATCTGAAGGGATCTCGACTGTTGCTGCTGGTTATTTCCCAGATCCGCGGCAAGATGGTGAATCAGGCTCTTCACGATCAGCCGTTCCGAGTCCGTGAGGATTGGAGCGAACAGTCCGTGACGTTGACTCCGGATCCTGACATGTGGACGTGTCTGGGTGGACGCCACGACTTGCTGGATACTCGCGGCTGTGCAGATATCGAGGAGGTCCTCGCAGATGTGAACGTCAACATCCTGCTGATCCTGTTCCCACTGCAGATCGCAGCTGCCGGCGCGGGCGTCGAGGATCTGCATCTGTTGCGGGCCGGGGCCGACTACCTGGTCGATGAGGATCGGCTTCCCAAGGGATTGGTGATGATCGATACGGTGCGGATCGACTTCGCGCAGTAGTACCTACCCCGCGTTCACCCGGCTGGGCCTGCCATGCGGTGTCCCTGTGTTGTGATGCTGCTGCGCAATCCTCGTTGTTCAGTCACTTCAGCTCCCTTGATTTTCGCTTGCTACCAGGTTGGAGTATTGCCCGCTGTAGAATATCAGCGGCTCGCCCTCATGAGTTTCTCCCGTCAGCATCTCTCCAATGAACATATCGTGGTCGCCACCCCGAACAATGTCGACGACTTTGCAATCGGCGTAGGCCAGAGCGCTGGCGAAGATGGGTGCCCCCGTCTGTGCCGCACTCAGCTCAATACCGGAAAAATCCTTGGGTCCGGGCTTGGCAAACCGCGTGGAAAGCTCCTGCTGACCGGCCTTTAGTACATTGACGGCGAAGCATCCGCCCGCCTTCAGCAATCCGTGCATGGAGCCTTCGAGATCGACACACACCAGAATCAACGGCGGATCGAGGGATAGGGAGATGACGGCGTTGGCGGTCATACCGCTGATCTCCTCCCCATGGCGGGTGGTGACCACGGTGACGCCCGTGGCAAAGCGCCCCATCACCTGGCGTTGAAGATCGGCATCGGCGGTCATGATTGCCCGTTTCGACTCAGTCTTCGACGGCGGCCACGACCGCATTCGAGACGCGGCGCAACAAGCTGCCTTCATTGACGTTGTTGTTGGTCAGGCAGACGCACGAGAGAGAGCGCTCCGGATCCGCCCAGGCGACCGTGCCGGTGGCGCCGGCGTGGCCGAAAGTGCTTGGTGAGACCAGTGTTCCGAAAAAATCCCACTGCTGCGCTCGTGACAGCGCCCAACCGATCCCCCACGGTGCCCCGAGTCCCTCGTTCTGATTCGTCAACATGGCCTCTGCGCTTGCTTTGCTCAGAATCCGGCGGCCCCTTAGTTGACCCCCGTTCAGCACCATCTGCAACAGCATGGCCAGATCGTTCGTCGTCGTGTGCATGCCTCCCCATGGCGCGCCGAAGTCGCGCCAGTATGGTGTGTTCCACCCCCACGAGCGGTCGTCCTTCGACTCCTCCATCGTCGTCGAGCACCAGACCGTTTCAGACACCTCCAGTGACCCCAGACCCAATACGGTCCGGTTCATGCCCAGCGGCGTGAAGATCTGCTCTGCCTCGAAGTCACGCAGGGCCTGATCCGAAACCCGTTGCACGATCTCGGCTGCCAGCAGGATGCCCTTACTCTGGTAGCGGAAGGCTGTGCCCGGCGCAAACAGCAACGGTGTCGTGATCGCCCTTTCCACGAAAGTGGAAACAGGCTCGTGGGCCCGCCGCAGATCCTCGTTTTCCGGCAGCATGTCCGGCATGCCCGAGGTATGCGTGAGCAGCTGCCGCACCGTCATGTGCACGCGATCACTGCCGTTGAATTCTGGGATGTATAGGGATACCGGATCGTCCAGGCAGACCAGGCCGCGGTCGACCAGCAGCATCAGCGCGATCGCCGTCACCGGCTTGGTGATCGAAGCCACCAGAAATATGGAGTCGGGAGCAACTGCCGGCCCATCCTCGGGACGCAACCGGCCGAACCCGGCATCGAAGACGACCTCATTACCTCTGGCAACCAGGAGGGTGGCGGCGCTGATGCCACCGCGATCGATCTCCGTGTTCAGTATCTGAGACGCCACCTCGAGCTGTTCCTCCGACATGCCAGCCTCGGCAGGAGTTGCCCTCATCAATGGCGAAGTCGTCTCTGGCAACCCTCAGGCTCCCATATCGACGAAAACGCGGCCGTCCCTGATTCTGGCGTCGTATCGGCGCACTCTTGCCCGTTCTGGATTGCACAGGGTCTTACCCGTGGTCAGCTCAAACTCCCAGCCGTGCCATGGACAGGTAAGAATCTCGTCCTGGCGTCCGTACTCGATCTCATCGCCGGGTTTGCAGGGTAGCGTGGTGCCGCCGACACGTCCACTCGACAGCGGTGCTCCCATGTGGGGGCAGATGTCGCGGAGTGCGAACACATCGGCATCACGACGAACCACGACCAGAGCGCGTTTGCCGACCTCGACTCGCTTCGGCTGACCCGCCGTGAACTCCTCTATTGGACCGACGTCGACCTCCCCGTTACGCGAACTCATACAGCTCCGTCGCATTCGTCACCGTGATGCGTTCACGCAGATCTGCGGTGATCGTGGCGGGAAGCGCGCGATCCGGTGCGTCGAAATCCCAGTGTGGGTAATCGGTTGCGAACATCAGAAAATCGTCACTTCCGATCATTTCCAGGATCGACATCAAATGCCGGGGATCGTCAGGCTCTTCCATCGGCTGCGTCGTCGACCGCATGTTCTCACGGATGTACTCGCTCGGCAGTTTCTTGAACCAGGGCACCTCGCTGCGCAGTCCCTTGTAATTCTTGTCCAGCCGCCACATCAGCGGTGGCAGCCAACCGAAGCCGCCTTCGATGAGGACGACTCGCAAATCGGAGTGGATTTCGAAAACCCCTTGTGGCTAGCAACACGCTCCCTCTTCCGGTTCGCAACACGCACCCGCTTCCGTCGTCAGACCGTAATCCTCCCCCTTCGTCTGCCGCGGATGGCGCAGCAGAGTGCCGCTGTCGCAGGGGAACGGCTCCGGCTCGGTAACCGCGTTTAGAGGCTCCACGACCTCGAAGTAGTCGCTGTACGGGGCGCGGGAGAAGATTGCCCTCGTCTTCCGGCACACGGCGACACGCTGACCGCGCACGAAGGTGTGTCCATCGTCATCGCTCACCGACTTGAAGGGGCCACGATAGATGAGGGCTTCGTTGTGATCCCAGCACGCGCCTTCCTTGCCCTTGTAGGCGACAACGGTGACGGCGCGGAACTCGATGCCCCCAACCACGCGCCAGGGTTGCTCATCCCGCTTCGTTATTTCGATGCCATAAAAGCCGGCGCTCTCGAAGGCCTTGAGAAACTCCTCTTCCTGCATGGCGCCAGAGACGCAGCCACTCCACAGTTCAGGATCGTCCTTGAGTTCCTGCGGGACGGGCTCGTCGGCGACGATGTCGCTGATAGCCGCCCGGCCACCGCGCCGCAGCACCCGGAACACCTCGCCGAACAATTCCTTTTTCTCGTCATCAGAAACCAGGTTGAGGACACAGTTGCTGATGACGACGTCAACCGAGTCATCGGCCACCAGCGGCTGATCCTGCCTAAATCTGGAAACCGTTTCTTCCATCAGCCGCAGCGATGACTCGTCCGTGACCGGATTGTCCCGCAGCCAGACATCTAAGAGATCGCGATCCAGACTCAAGTCCTGGATGCGTCCCTTCCGGAACTCGACGTTGTCATAGCCGACTTGTGCGATGATCTCCGGTTGGTACTTGCGGGCCAATGCGAGCATCTCATCGTTCATGTCCACGCCAATGACCTTGCCCTCGGCACCGACGATCTGCGAGGCGATGAAACAGCTCTTACCGCCACCCGAGCCCAGGTCTACGACGACCTCTCCGGAGCCCACATGCTGGGAAGGATCGCCGCAACCGTAATCCTTCTCGATGATCTCTTCCGGGATGATCTTCAGATATTGCGGATTGTACTGGACGGGGCAGCACAGTGCTGCTTCCGGTGCCTTTGCCGCCTCACTGTAGCGTTCGCGCACGGCGGACTCGACTGTCGTCGTCATCGTATTCTCCTGGTACTGCTGATTCTGTGGTGGTCTTCGTGGTGGCTAGGGATTGGCACCGGCTTCGATCCATTCGACAAGCTTGGCGATCGCTTCCGCCGACAGTGCCGGTGCGCTCAGCGGCATCCGACTCCCTGCTTCACCACGCACCTTCTGTACAATGAGCGAGTTATCCGGATCGCCGGGGGCGATGCGCAGGGTAGATCCATCCCGTGTGCTGGTTATGCCGATAATCTCATCTGCGATCACACTGGCCTCCAGCGACATCCCATTGGAGGCGTTGGGCCCTGCGTGGCAGCCGCTGACGGCACAGTTGGGGGTGAATATCTCCGCGCTCAACGTCGCCAGGGTCACCGTGGGGTCACCGTTGTCACCATTGTCGCCATTGTCACCGTTTTCCCCATTGTCACCGTTGTCGCCGTTCATCGCGGTATCTGGTGTCCCGGATGGGCCCAGGGTGGTGCCGTCTCCGGAACAACCAGCGACGCCAACCAATACGGCCAATGAGCATGCCAGCGCCAACAGAATAGCTCTCCGTATCATCGAAAAACGCTCCTCTTTGATTGCCATGTGGTGTCTGTGAGTTTACCCGGCCACGCCGTCAAGCGCTTCCCAGGTTTCCCAACCTCTGCCCTTGAAACTCGGTCGTTGGTCCTGATAACTCTGGCGAATCTCCTGGAATTTTTCCCAATTCGAGATCTCAGAATCCGGATTCTCGGGACTCTTGATCACGAAATCCGCCTCTGGAGGGTAGCAGGCCATCTCGCTCAGTGGCAAGGTGGCGTCGTAGCGTTCCGGAGGTTCGTCTACATTGTTCGGCAGCTGTGCGGATTGATAACGCACGTCGATGGCCCAGCGCACCATATCAACCTGGTGCGCCGTCGACATGTGCGGAGTGCAGTTGGTCATGAACAACACCCCGCCTGCAGGCATCGGCACGGTGACGGCTTCTCCGGCCGGCAGATTCTCATCCTTGATAGCCAGGTACCCGTTGGGGCCGCCACGATGGTGCTCGACTACTCCGTCGGACCGGCAGTACGGCAACACCTGCAGGCAGCCGTTCTCCGGTGTCGTGTCGACGAGGGGAATCCAGCAAGTGACGATCAGCTTGTCATCGCAGAACGGGTTGAAGTACCCCGAGTCCTGATGCCATGGTACCACCCCCCTGTCATAACCGGGGACCTTGGCGCGAATGCGATAGACCGAGGAGCCCACGATCTCGGGGCCGACCAACGATTCTATCCTGGTTAGCAACTTTTCGTGGGTGATGAGTTCGAAAAACGCCTTGCCGCTGTGGCCGCCTCCCCCCTTGCCGGTTAGGGCGTGCATGACCTCCTCTGATTCAGCCATGATCCTGGTGAGGCGACGCTCGAACGGCTCGTCCTCGTAAAGACTACTGATCTTGCCCGCGGCCTTTAGCTCGATGGCACAGGAGTGAATGACGTCCGTCAACTCATCTCGCAGAGGTTGTAGATCGGCGGGATCAAACACGTCGGGGACCATGACGAATCCCTTCCTGGCGTACTGGTCCGCCTGAGTCTCGCTGAGACCGTTCATTCTCGCCGTGTCTCCTGTGCCTGGTGTCTCTTGAAGAGCTCCAAACGGCCCTGCCGGGGTGCGCTAACCTATTGATTGAATTGGAACTTTTGATAATAATGGAAGCCCCGGGGACGGTCAATGAAAACCACCCCGGCCACCCTTCCATCTGGACCGCGAATGAGACTTAGCTGGATCGATCTGACCATCGTCGTTGGCTACGTCGCCGCCACCATTCTCGCCGGTGTTCTGGCCAGGCGATCCATCCGTGGCATCGCCGATTTTCTGGTGGCCGGACGGTCACTGGGCACCCACATGGGAGCCGCCAGTATGATCTCCACCGGTCTCGGCCTGGTCACGGTCATGTATTTCGCCGAGGAGGGCTTCCGCAACGGGTTCGCCCCATTCCTCATCGGTGTCATCGCCGCCATCACCCAGATGGTCGTCGGCCGCACCGGCTTTATCATTTCCCGGCTCCGACACTTGCGGGTCATGACAGTGCCCGAATTCTATGAGATCAAGTACTCACGTGGAGTACGACTGCTTGGTGGCTGCATTCTCGCCATCGCCGGCACCATCAACATGGGCCTGTTTCCCATCCTCGGCAGCAAATTCGTCGTCGGTTTCACCGGCCTTCCCCAGGAATCCGTCAACTATGTCATGATCGCCATGCTCGTCGTCGTCGTCCTCTATACCCTGATGGGGGGCATGGTATCCGTCGTCCTCACCGATTTTGCACAGTACATCCTGCTGTCGATCGGTTTCCTGTTCGGCACCTACTTTATTTTAACCGCACCCGAATTGGGGTGGGACCGCATCGTCGACGCGGTTGAGCGTCACCACGGCTTGTCCGGGTTCGATCCCCTCCACAACGACGCCTTCGGATGGACCTTCATTTCCTATTTCATCTGCATTTCCTTCTTCGTCATTCTCTGGCAACCGGAGCTGACCCGCGCTTTGAGCGCGCAGAACTCCCGCGTTGCCCGCCGCGTGCTCTGGGTCCAAAGCGGCACCGCGGTGGGCCGGGCCGTCATTCCCATGCTCTGGGGTGCGGCCGCGCTGGCCTACTTCAACGACCCTGGTCGCGACGGTCAATCTGCCATGCCGGAAATGATGGGCGCGCTGCTGCCCGTAGGCTTGGCCGGCATCCTGCTAGCGGGCATGTTCGCCGCCTTCATGTCAACGCACGACAGCTATCTGCTTGCCTGGAGCGGTGTCATCGTTCGTGATGTCATCTCCCCACTCAGAGCCATCGTCAAAGGCGACCTCAGCGGCCGTGAAGAGGACGACGATACCTGGGGCGGACTCTCCAGCACTCAGCAGGTCCTGTGGACGCGAATCGTCGTCGTCTTGCTGGCCGCCTTCCTGGGAATATTCGGCATCTACTACATAGATAGGATGCCTGAGACCGCCTTCAAGTTCATGTTCATTACGGGAACCCTGTACATGGCCGGCACCGTGGGCACGGTTGCCCTCGGACTGTATTGGAAACGCGCCAACACACCCGGTGCCTACTGCGCCCTCATCCTTGGCGCGCTGGCTCCGATCAACTTCCTCATCATGAACCTGTTTCCGGAATCGGTACCTGATTTTTTGATCCCATTGGTCGAAAGTTCCAGTCTCCCCGCCTTGCTCAGCTTGATTCTGGGGGGACTCGGCATGGTGGTGGGTGCATGGCTGACCCAGCGGTCGCACCCGGCCCGGCCACTCGATTTCAACGACATGGAATAGATTTCTCAAAGAGAGACGAAAACGTGGAAACCTGGAAAGCCATTTGGGAGATCGTCTTTTTCGCGGCGAGCGGCCTGTTTTATGTGATAGCCCTGTACGTAGCCGTGAGGGCCTCCGGAGACTTCGCTGGATTCGTTGCGCGGGCACTCGGACCCACATCGTCAACTACCGACAAGGACCAGTAGTGCTCCTACAAACCAGGCCGATCCCGGTGGCCTACGGCCGGGCATAGCTGGAGAAGACAGATCATGACTCAACTACGCATCGCTCTGGCGCAGACGCGACAGACAGCAAACCGGCAGGACAATCGCCGGTCCATCATGGAGGCCGTCGACAGCGCGGGGGTTCAGGATGTGCAGATCCTGTGCTTCCCTGAGACGCAGACCTTCGGGTATCGAGTTGACATTGCCTCGACCGAAGACCCAGTTCCCATGGATTGGCTGGGTGAGGTGCACGCCGAAGTATCGGCGCGCTGCGCACAGCTGGGTATGGCCTGCATCCTGGGTACTGAAGTGAAGTCGGATGGCGGCAAACCCTACAACAGCGCGCTGGTCATTGACCAAGATGGTAGCTTCCTGGGAGTGCACCACAAGACCATGCTCACGCCGCTGGATGCGGTGGCCTACGAACCGGGCATCGGGCAACACACGTTCGATCTGTTCGGCGTGACCGTGGGCGTGGTTATCTGTTTCGAGGGACTGCGTTTCGCCCAGACCACAGCTGAGTGCGTGCGTGGTGGCGCGAAGATCATCTTCCACCCGCAAAACAACACCACGCGTCCGAATGACTGGAAAATTCCCGTTCACCACGCCATGATCGTCACTCGCGCCGCCGAGAACACGGTGTGGTTCGCCTCGTGCAACGCCTGCCTTCCTCCGCACCAGAACAGCCGGAGCATGATCGTGGCGCCGGATGGCCGCATCCACGCACAGACGGAACTCATGCGCGAAGAGCTGCTGGTCAGCGACATCGACACCGAGCTGGCCACACGGGCCATGTTCCGGCTGGGGGATCAGGGACTGGTCGCGGATGTGCTGGAAGACAGCGCGGATTTACTGTTTGCCGATACCGTGAAGCGGGAAGAGTATGCCCGTGCACTGAACGGGGAGGAAGAGGAATGAGACTCAAAGACAGGATCGCCATCATCACCGGGGGCGGCCAGGGCATCGGCCGCGGCATCGCCTTGCTCTTCGCCCAGCACGGAGCAAAGATCGTCATTGCCGCGCGCTCCGCCGACAAGCTCGAGCGGGTGAAGTCCGAAGTCGAAGAGTTGGGCGGCGAGGTATTGGCTTTTCCTACCGACGTGGGTGTGCGGGAGCAGATGGAGGCACTGTTCGCGACCACGGTAGAGCACTTCGGCGGCCTCGATATCCTCGTCAACAACGCCGGCGTCGGCTCGGATGTTCCCGTCGACCGGGTGACGGACGAGGATTACAACCGACAGATGGACGCCAACTTGCGCGGCATGCACCTGGGTTGCCAGCTGGCCGTCCCACTGATGAAGGAGCGAGGTAAGGGCTCCATAATCAACATGGCTTCAGTCCATGGAATTGAAGGCAGCCCAGGCAATACCGTATATGCCACTACGAAAGGCGGCATCATCGGTGGTACTCGGGCGCTGGCTGCGGAGCTGGCGCCCTCACGCATCCGCGTCAACGTCGTCAGCCCTGGCGCCATCTATTTGGGTGGCGATCGCGACCTGGTGCCTCGCAGGCTGAAACCCGAAGCGCGAGCGGAATTCATTGAACGCTTCGGTGACGAGAGCCGGATCGTCCATTGGAGCTTCCAACCCCTGGAGATGGTCGGCGAGCCCGTTGATATCGCTTACCTGGCGATCTACCTCGCTTCGGACGAAGCCCGTTTCGTCACCGGTCAGGTATTGCCGCTTGCGATAATTTTTCGCCAAAATCGCGATAATGGATAAAAAAACTGCGTTCGGCACAGCCGAACGCAGTTGATGCAATTATTGCACGCCTTCAGACTACGGCAGAAGCGCTGAAACCTGTGACAACGACGCCTTGGCAGTTCCTACATTGCACCGCAGCTGGTACGATCCCAGCACAGTGCCGCCAAACTGCTGCACCACACCCGCCCAAAACAGCGGCTGTCCTGGCGTATCGGCAGGGAAGCTCAGAACAACCCACACCGGATCAATACTGTCCGCTGTCGCTGTGATCGCGGCCGCACTCAGCTTGGCATCAGCGTCAACGAAGGCTTGCACCGCGTCTGCTGTGAGCTGAGCTTCGGCCGCATTCGCAGACGCCGTGCGCATCGCCAGTTCGGCGTTAATCTCGTCAATCGTAGCCTCAGTCAGTAGCGTCATTAGAAGGTCTCGTTGTTAGCGATCGTGAAACTTGTGCCCGTTCCGTTCAGTGTGTCGCCGTGGAAAATATTGTTGGTGATAATGCCGTCCTCCGCGAGCGCCCCGACATCGACGGCGTATCCGGTATTGTCCCTGAATACATTACCAACGATGCATGGGCCAAACACCGTCGCCGAGTTGCAGATGTTGATGGCCTTTGAAGAGCACAGGTAGAAGCCACATCCCTGAATAACCGTTCCCCAAGATGGCCCAACGTGAATCGCGTTCCCGGTGGTGACTGATGTAAACTGACAGAACAAAAGCTTCCCATGCTGTGTGTTATTGCCAAACGTGACACAACTGGAATCGAAGGTGCCGGTGAATGTGCAGCTTTGGATAACCGGCGCGTTCATAGCGACGGCGACGTCTATCCCGTTGTGATCCGAACCGGGGAAGTGGCACCGATCAACAAGGAAATAGTCCCCTGCCGCGTCGGAACAGTCGATGCCCGAGATCGTGTCGCCGCCGCCAGACGTCGTCTTGAAGGTCAGGCCAATAAGCTTTACATGCGCCGCCGAGAGCGTACAGCCGTGCGCCGTCGTCAGGCTACCGTCAACAATCGCATCAATCGACTCGCCCATGATTGTGAGGTTGGCGACGTCGGCAGTGAAGGACTTGTAGGTTCCGTCCCTGACGAAAATCGACTTGTGCCCGGCGTCGATGGCGTCGTCGATCTGGTGGAAGCCGCCCGTCTTCGGGTTGTGAACGCCGTCGATGTCGACGATCGCCGAGAACGGCATCGCGCCGCGTATCTCGCGCGTCACTGCATGTGGCACGGCGATCGTCACCCGAGTAGTCTCCTGTCTGGTTGCACAAATTCAATTTGGTCCGAGCCCGCCATGATATACGAAGGTGTGTCCTGCCCTGGATACGACTTCACCGCCACATCCCGCAACGTGGTCCCCGGATAGGTGTCGGAGATCACCGGCACCCCCAACTCGTTGAAAATGTGGACCGTCTTGTTGTCGTAGGCGACGATCACGTATCGCCCGCTCGGATCGGCGGCCGTCGCGGCAACGTCGAGGTCGGGGATTGAGTCTTGCGGGTCGATCGTCGAGGTCAGGCGTTGCTTCCCGCGCGCGAACTCGGCGTAGACTTCTGCCGCTGTAATGGCTGTAGCGCTAATGACAACACCGCCGATCTGGCCGTCGATAAAACTACTCGGAGTGCCCGCCCCGTCTGAGTCGAACGCTCCCAAAAATACAGCCGCCGTAGAGTTGTCCATCGTTCCCGAAAACGCGCCCGACCCGAAAGCTTGCCCGTTCAAGTAAGCCGTCATGGTCGTGCCGTCCCATGAAACCGCACAGTGATACCACTTCCCCGTAGAGAGCGCCACGGACGTCTGGGTTATTGTGGTTGACGAGCTATTTTCGAGCGAGATCGAAAGCGTTTCGTCCGAATTGAGTTTGAACTGCCAAGACTGATTAGAGCCGAGGCTTAGATCCCATTTGGTGGCGACTCCTCGAACGGCCCCCGATGCAATGTCCAGTTTAAACCAAAGCATCGCGGAAAAGGCCGTCACGCCGTCAAAGTCGGCATGGTCGGCCAATTGCAGCGACATACTCGAAGCTGAAACGAAGTCGGCGTAACTGCCGGTAGGTCCGCCGGACGCAAATGTCACGGTGTTGTTGTTGGTCAGGTTGTGCGAGGCTGGCGTCAGGTCGTTGACGTTCGCCAGTGGCCACGCGGCCCGCACGTCGCCTTTCATATACGGCGTTGCCTCTGAGTCTGTGAATCGAATCAGGCCACCCTTGGCGTCTTGGTCGGCGGCGTTTAGGTGTGCGATATACATCCCTTGGTCACTCGGTATGAAGATTTGCGAAGAGCCATCGCCGTTCCAAGAGCGCGACGGCAAAACTGCGGGGCGTTCAAAAACGGCAGCATTTGTCCAATCGATGTCGCTCCCATCGCTCGCGTTGTTGTCGATGGCTTCATCGCTCCCCCACGCGTCGGCAGTAATCGTGAAGACACTGCGGCGCAAAAACACAGAGTCACGCGTCCCGGTGCTTTGGATGAAAACCAATTCACCCCCAGGAGATAACACGAGGTCGGCAAAGTCGCTGACGCTCGAAGTGTCGTACCAGTCCTCGTCGGTGGGATTGTAAACTGAGGTTCCGGCGCTGTGACCGCACGCCCACCAATGGCGAGGGCGGCCTAAGGAGTCCGTTTTTTCGGGGTCGCGACAGGCCCCAACCGAATAAATGTTGTTATGCCCGACCGCGACGCTCGCCACGAGCGTGTAATATCCAGTCCCGGCGTTGCGGTCCGAAATGTCGCCAAAGTGCTCGCGAATTCCAACAGTTGTGTGGTCGTGTGCGCGGTCTAAAAGCAAATCTATTTCAATCGCGGCCCACCCGTCGTTAACCGTTCGGATAACACCATCGAGAAAATGAACATCCTCGTGCCATCCGGTAGTTCCGGCGATGAAATTTGCGTCTGTCCCATCCGTCCCGCCAGTGTCAAATTGCATGTAAATTGACCCGGCTTCACGGTCCCACCAGATCAGACTTTGTTGGTCCTCTGTAATCCACATCGCGCCGTGAATCGGCGGTGCTCCAAGCTCGGCATACCACGACGTCGCCTGAGCCAGTTGCATAAACTCGTCGAGGTCCCACATCTGGTCGGGGTCGTCGAGGTCAACGAAAATCACCCGCTGCGCGTTTTCGTCGGTGCCCGTCTCAATCGTATCTGGAAAGCGAACCAGACTCTTGCGCGAGAGCACCATCGCCGTGCTCACCGGGTTCGTCGTGCTCATGAACCCCGACGTGTTCAGCGCCTCATAGAGATGGTCGTTCTTGATGCGCGAGTTGTTCATGCGGTCGACGTCAGTTGGATCCTCGACCGCGAAGCGCTCACCCAGGGCGCTGTAGGCGTATTGATTGGGCTCGTTCATGAACTCGGCCCCACGTAGGAGATGTTCGAGTACTCGTCCTCTTCCTGAACCCGCTCGCTGGTCAACGTCACCCAGCCCGACTGCGTGCGCTCATCAGCGTCCGCTACCCCATACACGTCGTACCCCGCAGCCGACACCCGGCCGATCGGCTTGTAGCTGGGCGGCATCTCCTGCGCCTCGATGCGCAGCTGCGCCAGCTCCACGTCCGGCTGCAGGCCGGTGATCTCGAAAGCCGTGCGGTTGAGTCGGTAAAACGTCGTCCCTGATGCATGCTCGGCCGCACTCGTGTTCGCTTGCGCCCGCGTCGTCGTGAACGCATTGGTGGCGTAGGTGACCGCCGTGACCTTCTCCACCTCGCTGCCGATGAGGACGTAATCGTTGACTCGCAGCAGCCCGTTGTTCGTCGACTGCGCCGTGCCGGCCCCGGCCGTCTGCGTTGCGCTCAGCGTACCAATCGCTATGGGACGTTTGCTGGGTGGCAACCAGGGGTGATCGATCCAGGCCGCATCCCCCAGCTCCACATCCACCGCGTTGAAGAAGGTGGCGAACTCAGGCAGCAGCCGGCGCTGCGAACGCCACTCGGCGATGTGATCGACGAAATTCGTCGCCGTGGTGTCGTCCTGAATCAGGTCAGATGTGTAGCCACCGGCCACCGACACATCCTCCGTCTGCTCCCGGCCCAGGCTGTTCTCCGTCTTGTAGCGCAGCTGCGAGCGCTTCATGCGCCCGTCCAAATTCGGACCGACATAGTAGTTGGTGCCCGCAGAGGAGTCGTTGACCTGGCCGGCCGAGGCGTGCTTTATCAGCAGCTGCGTCTCGGAGTTGACGTTGTCGACCAGATAGTCCTGATCGCCCTCGACGTAGACGCCCTCGTCGTCCTTGATGCCGTCTGTAACGAAGGTCGCCGAAGCATCATCGAGCAGCTTCGTGGAGCCGGTCACCGTGCAGGTGCCCTTCACCCGGTGCCGGCCCGAGGCCACCTTGATCTTCGTGTACTCGCCCGTGGCCCGGTCCAGTCCGTAGCGCAGGATGACCTCGTTGATCAGGTCGCGGTTGGGCGTGCGCGCCACCGTGAAGTCATACTCCCACTTCGACGGCTTATCCAGCGGGTTGAGGACGGCCATGTTGACGTCACCCAGGAAGGTGTGCGCCGGCACCCGGCTCTTCTCCTGGGCCACCACCTTCCACTTGCCCTCAAAACTTTTGAACACGTGCATGCCCGACTCAAAGCAAAACTCGTTGAGCCAGGCGATATGCACGGGTTGATCCAACGAGAACGCGAACTTCCACCCCGTACGGTCCGTGGCCGCCGTGTCCAGGGCCGTCAAATCCACCACGTCCGTGCTCAAGTTCATCAGCACCTTGGCCCGCATCACCGCCTCGATGACGTGAGCCGGATTCTCCAGCGGTGCGCCCGACGAGGTGATCACCGGATTCGACGCACCGTCGCTGTTGTAGTAGGCCGTCAGATCCTCAAACCCGGTGATCGCCTGGTAGATGGTCAGGCTCTGGCGATCCAGCGTCTGCTGGTCGTCATACGACAGCTTCAGGTAGATCTCGTTGATGGTGGCCGCGCCCGTGCCGTCGATCTCGACGTGATACAGCTCGAAGGCCCAATCGTCCGTGTGGTCGGCGGCGGTGAGGGTAATGCTCTTATCGTTTGTGGCCGAGCCAGAAGCCTTGGAGACGGCGTTGTAGAAGACCTCGTAGTCGTAGCTACCCGAAGCCTTGATCTCCAGCGTGATGGCCGTCAGCGTGCCCAGCTTGGGCACACCGCCCATGTCCACGTCCAAATTGGAGTTGAGGACGATGGCGGAGCCGACCGTGTGGTCCCCATCGCCCGTATCGAACCAATCCGTCACGTCGTTGGTACCACGCGGCAGGATGGGGGCGACCCACATCTCGCGCGTCTGGTCGTTGATGGTAAAAAAGCCGCCCGTCTGCGTGTAGTTGAGGACCTCGCCGCGCCGCTTGGCCTGCGGGTAGTACTGGAAGGGCTTGCCGTTGACGTCGTTTTGCACGCAGCTGGTAAAGGTGTAGTTGGAGCGATCCACGCAGCGGCATGGGGCCAGCACGGAGAAGCCGCCCGCCCCGTCGAAGGGTCCCGTGTTGAGCACCCCAAAGGCCACGGGGATCACCTTGCCCACCGAATCCATCGGCGGCTGGACGTAGTCGATGAGGTTGACCCGCTCGGCCGGGATTTCACGGAAATCTTTGTCCGAGCCGTCGATGGCGTCGAACGTCATCTGGGTGGGCGAGTAGGGATAGTCCTCGATCACCAGCCGCATCATCTCGATGGGGTCCGAGGCCGTCTCCGCCCCGGTGACGAACAGCAGGTAGATGCGCATCTCGTCGTTCTCGAAAAAGAACGTGTCGACGTCGTTCGAAACCTTCTCCAGATTGACCAGCACCAGCCGGGCCTTGCCCACCGAGGCCAGGCCGCCCCCCACGCGAATGCGCGTCCACTCCATCTCCAGACCACCCACAGCCAGATTGTCCCCATACGTGTTGGCGCCCACCGTGATCTTGCGCGAGCCGTGGCGCTTGGTCGTGACCGGAACGCCCGGCGCGTCCGCGTCGATCTCGGCCAACCAGGCGATGCGGTACCAGGCGTTGTCCTTTTCAGTCAGGGCCGTCGTGCCCGTCAGGTCCTTAGCCATTGAAAAACTCGCCAGAAAAATTAGGGGCCATAACATCACGCACTCACGTCCTTGAACAGCTGGATGATGCCGTTCCACTTGCCGTTGATCTGCTCGAACTCCCGCAGGCCATCCAGGTAGTGCATGTTGGTGTGGTTGGTCCCAAACGGATCCGTGTAGGTGAAGGCCGTCTTACTCATCGAAAGCGTGTCCTGGATGTAATCGCGCATGGCAACAAAGTCGGCGTCCGACTGCTGGCGAAAGTGTAGCTGGGGATCCTCGAAGTCGGTGCCGTCGCCCATGTCGGCGATCTTGGCGCCCCCGTTCATGGTGCGATTCACGATCACGGGCTGATCCTCGCCAGGGATGTAGGGAAACTTGGGGGCCTGGATCGTGATCGAGGCCGCGCCCGTGTCCAATTTGATCGTCGCCATCGGCCACTACAGCGGCTGGTAGCCTCGCGACACATGCTGTGCCTCCATCAGGCGCCGTCTCTCTGATGATGCGCTCTGACGGTCTCTCTGTGCCCGGGACACGATGCCGAGCACGGCCGACTGCAAGGAACCGAAGTCGATCAACGACGTGATCGGGAGGCGAGTGCGGTTCGCGGTAAGCCTGATCAGCTGCGACGGGTCCAACCAGATTGGGGTCAGATCCAACTCAATAACGTCACTCCAGTGCCTGCGGAACTTGGCCAGATCGTGCGGGATGTAGGCCAGATTGCCCCAGTGCCTGGGCTCGTGGCGGTTGGCGTCAAAGTACATGTCAACCGTGTCGCTCCAGTGCCTGCGGAACTTGGTCAGATCGTGCGGGATGTAGGCCAGATTGCTCCAGTGCGTGGGGCGGTGACGGTAGCGTAGATCCTCGACCATCTCCAGCGTCTGCCACCAACGACGCTCATACTCCTTAAGACCCACAGGGATATCCACCAGATTGCTCCAGTGCGTGGGCTCATGGCGACCCGCCTCGTCCACATACATCTCCACGGTCTCGTGCCAGGGCTTTTGCGTAGGGGTCAGATTCAACTGGAAGGGATCGGATGTACCCGACGTGCCGCCACCCGTCGTGATCGCCGGTTTGGCTGCGCTTGTCGTCGCCGTGCCGGAGAGATGACGGCGTCGCACCTCTTCGGTGCGGCGGCTGTCTTCGATGCGCTTGGACAACTCCATAAAAATGCGACGTTGAGCGAGGGGGTCGGCGCCGGCCGCACGCGCCTGGATCGATGCCTGCTCCCTAAGCTGGGTCTCACGAACAAAGAACTCGGAGCGCAAGGCGCGCTCTAGCGGCAGCATGGCCTCAGCTGCTGTGTTCGCGGCATCAGCGACCTCGAACATGCGCTTGGCCGCGTCGACGATCGTACTGTCTTTACCAAAGGCAAGGTCGATCATGTCTCGGAATTGATCGATGTGCAACCCAGACTCGTCAAGTGCCTGCTGAAACTTTGGAATAATCTTTCCGCTCTGTGTTGCTGACCCCTCCGCAAGTCGAAGCATTTCGAAGAAGCTTAGAAGAAACTCCGTGTGACTCTGCTCCTTGGAGCCCTCTTGGAGTAGTTCCATGGATCGTCGTAGCGGCTCGAACGTGTTTTCCTGAAGAGCCTTGATTTCCGCTGAAGTGCCTGAGTACTCCTCCAACAAGCCGTGGACTGAGCGGTTGGTTTCGCGTGCTGCTTCAGCGACACTGCGAATTTGATCCGCAAAGCGATCGATGGGATCACGAGCCACACCAAAGACATCGAGAACACCGTGCACAGCGCTCACACCTGCTCCAATCATGTCCCCACGGGCCAGGTTGGAGGCGGCCGAGAAGAACCCCTGCAGCTGCGGCTGCAATCGCGACATCACCCCGACCAGCCCATCAACGACCTGAAGCTCTTGCTGACGTCGTTTGTTCACCTCGGCCTGGGCAATGATGATCTCCTGCTCAGTAGTCAGTCGCTGTCTTTCTTGCAGATGGAGTTTGCCCAGCGCCTTGAGCTGCAAATCGTTCGCGCCGTCCATCAGCAGCTGAGCGGACTCGGCTGCCTGTGCTCGCCGCAGCTCAGCTTGAGCACGAGCGTCCAGATCTTGGATCGCCTGGAGTTCCAACTCCCGCTTCTTGCGCCCGATCGTCACCTCGACATCAAGGTTGCGACTGGGCATTCCGCCGCCCAGAGGAGTTCGCTCCTCCTCTTCGCGCCCAGGGTGAACCGTTATGCCTGGCAACATGCCAGTGCGGTAGCGTCGCTGCGTCTCATAGCGCCGAGGTCGCTCGGGGGTCAACCCCATCGGCTCGCTCATCTGAGGTGAGTGCTGCTCTTCGATGCGCCGCTGGCGCTCGTTCAGCTCGATGCCCAGGAAGTTTTTGGCGCTGATGTCCATCAGGTTCATCTGCCGGTTCAGTTCCCAGAACGCACGCACGTTGCCTTCGGCTGCGCTAAGAAGATCCGTCACCAGTCGGAGTCCACCCGCCGCACTGTCCTGATCACCCAGGGCGATCTTCAAATTCGTCCAGGCCACAGCGACGCGGTCGATTTCAAGACTGGCACTGTTGGCGGGAACCTCCAGGTTCTTCAGCTTCTCGCCCATCAACCGAACGGCTTCATTCACCAGCGCCGTTTTCTTCTCCAGGTCACCCAGCCCAGCGAACATCTTGTCCGTCGCAGAAAGGATGATGCCGGCGTCGTCCAAAAACAGCACCGAGCCGCGCTGCAGTCCGGTGAAGATCGTCTGCACGAGTTGGTTGAAATCCTTGCCAAAAGCCAACGAGTAGGCGCGCAGAAACTGCATGGCAGTACGGGCCTGCTCGAAGGTGAGACCCGCATCGACCGCCGCGCCCACGCGCTGCATCAACTCCAGATCCGAGATCGTGCCTTGCGTCGCTTTGCTCAGCTTGGCCAGCTCAGTCGTCGCGTCGGTACCCGCTTTGCGAGCCAGGCGCTCGAACGAGGACGAGGCGATGTTGACCTGATCGTTGAGCTTGACGATGTCCAACTCGAAGGCAGCCAGACGACGTGCGACTTCGATTGAGAACGCACCGATGACGACCCGCTTGAGGGAGACGAACGACTTCTCCATGCGAGCAACCGTCTTTTCCGTCGAAGAGATGTCACCACGCATACCACGGAAACTGCGCTCGAAGTTGTCCGACGCATTGTCCTCGTATTCGGCCTCTAAGACGACTTTACTCGTCCTCATACTCTCCACCATCGTCGTGGTCGTTGCGCGCCTGGGCTTCGGCCTGATCTTGGGCTATGCGCTTCATCTCGGATTCCACTGTGTGAATGGCCAACACATCGTCCAGGGTCGTTGCCAGGTCCATCACCGGCACGCCTGCCACCTTGAGATGGGCCGCTTTCCAGATGCGCCGGAAGTACGGGTCCTGAAAGGCGACGTCCTTGTTTTGGTCGCTGGCGCGGCAATCTCTACAGGTCTGTTCAATGGCTGCATGCTCTACTTGCTCGATCATGGGACAACTCGAGCACCATAAGGTGTCTTCATCCATCACCAGATGGACGCAGTCCCTCAGGTGCTCGATCAGTTTCCCTCAGTCGCTCCCTTGCGTTGTGGCTGCCGGTACCGGGCCGCCCCTTCGAAGATGACATCGGCCATGCGATCGATGTGGCTGGGTGCTTTGGCCAACAGGAACAGCTTCCATAGTGGTAGCTTACCGATCCACTCACACCACGCTTGGCCGTACAGTTCCGTGTATTCCTTCACCACGTCCTTATGCCTGACCGGAATCTTCTCCACCTCACTCGTGAGCGGCACCCACTCGCCCTTCTCGTTGAAGAATCCGTATCCACTGTCTTCAGGCTTGGCCGCCGCTTGAGCCTCTTCCAGCACCGAGCACCCGAACTTGAG